>NZ_AP043888.1:0-3176664 GCF_055390775.1 Salinarchaeum chitinilyticum
CACGTGACGAGCGAAGAGTGGTGCTCCATTTCGGAGAGAACGACTTCGTCCCCGGGGCCGAGTTCGTTCAGGCCCCAGGCGTACGCGACGAGGTTCTCCGCCTCCGTGGTGTTGGAGGTGAACACGATCTCTTCGCGCTCGCCGGAGGCGCCGATGAACTCCGCGACGCGGTCGTGGGCGAGCTCGTACGCGACCGAGGCCTCCTGGCTGAGGTGGTGGAGTCCGCGGTGGACGTTCGCATTGTAGCCGTAGTAGTACTCGCTGATCGCGTCGACGACTGGCTCGGGCGTCTGCGTCGTCGCGGCGTTGTCGAGATAGACGACCTGCTGGCCGTCGGGGGCGTCCTCGCCGATGGTGGCCGGCGTGACCTCTCCGCCGACTCGTCGCTGCAGGATCGGGAAATCCTCCCGGATCGCGGCGACGTCGAGGGGCTGCGATTCCTGCGTTTCCATTGCCAGAACGGATGGCCCGAAGCGGGAACATTCTGTCGGTCCTGCGGTCGATCCCGGACACGTTCGGCCGAGCGGTAGCGACGGCGTGGCTACTGGTGACGATTCGGAGTCCCGTTGCGGGCGATCCGGCAGGGTTTAATAGCGGTCGTCCACTCGCCTCGAACATGGTTGAGGCTTCACTGGCTGCAAGTGCGGTCCTCTCTGTACTGATCGTCGTGGGGATCCTCGCGGCGCTGACGCTGACGCGTCGCCGTCACCCGACGCTGCTCGGACAGGAGGCCGCCGGGAGCGGCTTCGTTTCCCAGCGGCAGCAGGCACAGGCAAAGAGCTGGGCGGCGAGCACCGATGCACTGTTCGCGGCGTTCGGACTGCTGACAGTCGGTGCGTTCGGCGCAGTCATCTTCTACCTGCAGGGCAGCGCACTCACCGAACCAAAGCTCCTGGCGTCCGTCCTGGCGGCCGGGATCGGCCTCTCGCTCGGAAGCTACTCGCTCGGCGAGAACGCCGGCGTCGGGAGCGCTGGCGCGACGATGATCACGGCGCTCGTCCTCGGCACCATCGTCATTCTCCTCATCGCCGTGAATCTCATCACGGGCCCCTGATTCCCGCTGCTCGACCGGTCTGCCCGTCCTCCGATCGGTTTGCAGCCCATTCTCTCCCCGTACGTACTCCTCACTCACTCCGCTCTCGAACCGCACTCCGCTTCCGCTCTCGCTCACTCTGCTCCCGCTTTCGTTCCCTCGCGCACAGACACACGCACCGCCTCAAGGAGGTACTCGAACGGCTCGGTACTCGAGGCTCCGACACCGCTCGTTCAGAGCGGTCGTGCGGGAGTGGGTCTCGAGGCCCGAGACCTTCTCCGATTGTGAACTCTCCGCGACGCTGCGGACGCACTCACCTTCGCTCCCGTTTGCGATTTCGCCGCAGCGACGCCGACCACCGCAGATCGCTCGTCGGTGAGCCCTGCGAGCGGATCGGGTGTCGATTCGACCGTCCAGGGATCCAGCAGAAGCTGGTCACGAGGAATAGCGGGACAGGAACGGAGCCGTCTGGCCCGATCAGAGGATCGAGAACGCGGCCGCGAACGTCACCAGCAGGACGCCCGAAACGCCCATCAGCATGAGGTAGGTCAGCGAACGAGGCTCGAAGCGGAGGTGCTGATAGTAGCCGGCGATCACGATCGCTTCCGCGACGGCGGAGAGCATCGTGAGCGCAAGTGCGACGTCGTAGGAAAGCGTCTCGAAGAACACGATCTTCATCGACACGAGGGCGACCAGCAGCACGTACACCCCGGCATAGAAGCGGACGCTCGTCATCTACTAAGATCTCCCCTCTGCCCGCACTTAACCCTTTACTTCGACGGTGGTGTTCGGACCCGAGCGGGCACCGCCGACCAGGCGTCACTCCCCCAGAAATTGGGCCGCGTGGCCGACGACGGCGTCGGAGAACGACAGCTAATTGCCGCTCCCACGGATAGCCCGCACCGATGAACAGGCACGTGCGACGAGGGCTGCTGTCGGGCGCGCTCGCGGTCGCGGTGCTCGCCTCGGTCGACGTCGTCGCGGCCAGCAACGTCTCCGCTGGCCTGGGGAGTCGCGGAGAGGTGTCGGTGCCCACCTGGCTCTACGCCATCACCGGCGGCGGCGTCATCGGTGCGTCCGGACTCATGTCGATGCTCGTGACCGACCGCGAGCTCCTCGACGCCCTGCACGGCAAGCGCGTCGGGTTCGGCGTTCCCGCGACCGCGACGCGGATCGCGAACCTGATCGGCGGGGCGATCGGGTTGGTCGGGCTCGTAGCGATCGTCGTCGTCGGACTGGAGGGACCGCAGATCGGCCAGGTCAATCTCGCCGTGTTGCTCGTCTTCGTCGGCGGCCGGGCGGCACTCACCATCGTCGCGTACCTGGTCGGCAATCCGTGGCCGCTGCTCGATCCCTGGCGACGCATCGCGAGCGTGCTGCCGACTGGCTTCAGAGCGTATCCCGACGACGCTGGCACCTGGCCGGCCGTAGGGGCGCTGCTCGTGCTGATCTGGTTCGAGGTCGTCCTCCCGGTAACGGGTGATCCTGCCCTGCTCGCGACGCTCGTCCTCGGCTACACTGCGTATACGCTTGCAGGGGCCGTCATCTTCGGCGAGGACGTCTGGTTCGAGCGGGCAGACCCCGTCTCGGTCTGGTACCGCTACTACGGATCCGTGGCACCGATCCAGCGATCCGACGACGGCGTCGAGCTCAGGCCCTACGGCGCTCGACTCCGCGACGGCGACGTCTTCGCCGATCGATCGGGCGTCGGCTTCGCCGTGCTCCTCGTCGCGGAGCTGACGTTCAGCGGCGTGATCGCGACGGAGCCGGGGACGACGGCCGTCGGGGCGGTCACTGACCTGGGAATCCCCTCTGCCGCGGTCTACGCGATCGCCTTGCTCGGCACCTTCGGGCTGTTCTTCGGCGCGTACCTCCTGGCGGCGCGTCGGTCCCGGATCCGCGCACAGACCTTCCTCTCGACGCGCTACCTCGGCTACCGGTTCGCCGGGCCGCTCCTCGCGATCGCCGCCGGCTACCACTTCGCGCACTACGGCGGGTTCCTGCTCTCGCTGTCGCCGACGCTTCTCGCGGTCGCGCAGGCGCCGTTCTCGACGCTCAACCCCTCCCAGATCGTGCTTCCCTCCTGGTTCGGCCACGTCGAAGCGATCGCCATCCTGCTGGGGCACGTCCTCGCCGTCTGGCTCGCTCACGGCACGGCGATCGACACCTTCCCGGGGCGGGTGCAGGCGATCCGCAGCCAGTATTCGTTCATTCTCGTGATGGTGTGCTTCACGATCGCGAGCCTCTGGATCATCTCGCTGCCAACGGTTTCCCCCGTCTGAGCAGCCATACTGTCCGCTCTCGATCTCGCTCACGGCCTCCATCCATCACACCTCTTCCCTCACACCTGCACTCCCACACCCGCACCCCCTACAGCTACTCTTCCCCTTTCCCTCTCCCTTTCCCTTCCTCTCTCCCCTCCCCGTCGTCCTTCTCTCCTGCGCACGGACCGATACTCGCCCGTGAAATACGGGGTCGGGTGGGTGCGGAATCAGAACCCATAATCCCTCGCCAGCCCTTTCGTCGACAATGAATCGCCGGAGCGTGCTGCGTGGAGCTGGCCTCGGGGTGGGCGCTGCGCTCGCGGGCTGTACCGACCTCTTCGAGACGGAGTCGGTCTGGAGCGGTGCGCCGCTGGTCGAGAACCGCCCCGACGCCGTCTACGTCCCCGCCTCTACCGAGGCGATGGGCAGCTACGGGGTACAGGAGCTCGCCGACGGCGCCAGGTGTTCACTTCACTACACCTTCCCACATCGCTTCTGGACGGTCACTGGTTCGACGCCGAGTCGCGTCGAGGTCGCGAAGGGCGACTCGATGCATCTCATGGTCTCGGTCTGGGACCCCGAGTCCGGCGTCGTGCTTCCGCGCCAGCCGACGGGCACCCTGCTCGAGGACGGCGAGCCCGTCGATAGCCTCCAGTTCTGGTCGATGCTCGCCCAGCGGATGGGCTTTCACTTCGGGAACAACGTCGCCCTACCCGGGGAGGGACGCTACGAGGTCCGCGTGAGCTTCGATCCGATCGCGGTCAGGACGACGGGCGCTTTCGACGGCAGATTCGGTGATCCACAGAACGCGACGTTCGAGATCGACTTCCAGAGCAGCGACGTGCTCGACCTCTCGATCGACGAGATCGCCGAGGACCGACGCGGCAATCGCGGGGCCGTTCCACCGATGGACGATATGGGGCCACCGCCAGGCCGCGTCCCGCCAGCTGAGGAGCTTCCTGGAACCCCGCTCGTCAGCGGGAGATCGAGCGACGCCGTCCTCGTCGGTCGGCTGCTCGACTCGCCGCCCGCCGGGATCGAGACGGACGGGCAGTATCTGGCGGTGTCCATGCGAACGCCGTACAACCGGATCGCGCTCGCGAGCAGTTCGCTCTCGGCCCGCATCGACGGCGAGACGATCGACCTCCGCGAAACGATCGACGACGAACTCGACCATCACTACGGCGCACCGTTACAGACCGAGCTGAGCTCCGCACCGACGATCGAGATCGGATCGCCGCCGCAGCTCTCCCGGCACGACGGCTACGAAACGGCCTTCTTCGACATGCCTCCCGTCGAACTCCAGGCCCCGTAGCCGGCCGGGGCGTCTCGCGGTCTCGGTCGGGTCGCTCGTGCGACAGCGATACCCGCCACCGCCGGGCTGAAGGCACTCCTCGACCAATCCAATCCCGATGGCAGACTCAGGACTCGTTCTCTACGAGCTGGAGGGATGCCCGTACTGCGCGAAAGTGATCACCAAGCTCGACGAACTCGGGCTGGACTACGAGTCGCGGATGGTGCCACGATCTCACGGCGAGCGCACCGAGGTCGAGGAGGTTAGCGGCCAGACCGGTGTGCCGGTGCTCGTCGACCCGGAGCACGGCGTCGAAGGGATGGCCGAAAGCGACGACATCGTGGCCTATCTCGAGGAAACGTACGGCGAAGCGGCTTGAGACGTCGCTTCTGGGGAACGATCGGTAGCGATTCCGCGAAACGACACCCGATCCGATCAGGCCGGCTCGGCGTCGGACCGCTCGCGGATCAGATCGCGTAGCCTGTCGGCGTCGTCGATCTCCTCGGCTTCCTCGCGCTCGATGAGTGCGGTCGCACCGACGGACTCGCGGTTCGTCGAGTCGACGAAGTAGACGGACTGGGTCTCGGCGACCTCGCCGACGGAGGCCATGATGCGGGCGCGTTTCTCCGCGGACTGGGTGAACTCGGAGTGGCCGGTGAGCACGATCCCCTCGTCCGTATCGCCGTCCTCGTTGACGGCCTTGAACGGCGCGCGGATCGTCGGGTGGACGCGGTAGCCGGCGCGGTGCATGACGGCGACCATCGGCTCGTCGTCGGGATCGGCGTCGGGGGCGTCGGGGGTCGGCTCAGTGTCGCGGATCTCTTCGGCGCCGCCGAGCACGTTCACAGAGCTGGTCAGGCCGTCGCCGAAGAGCTCCTCGAGCTGGGCCGCGACCTCGATCGAGGCGTCCATGCCGTCCTCGTACTTCGAGACGGTGCGCCGCGAGACGCCGAGTTCGTTGGCGAGCTGTCCGAGCGACCAGCCACGCTCCTCGCGCTCGTCGGCGAGGACGTCGCTGTCGATGCTGACGTAGAGACCGCCGGGTGCGGCGTAGATGAGCGGCGGGACGCCCTCAACGAACAGGTCGAGCGCGGTGTCCGGGCTGAGGACCGGCACGCCGTGGCGCAGGTAAACGACCTCGGGCTTGAGCGGCTCGTCGCGGGTCCGGAGCCCGATGACCAGGGACGTCGCGTCGAGATACGCGCCGATCCGGCGCATCTCTTCGCCGGTGTCGGCGTCGAACGCGTCGACGTTCCTGAGGACCTTGAGCAACAATAGCTCCTCCCCCCGGCGAGCCGCGAGGTCGAAACTGCGCGGCCGAATCGCACACCGGTCGCTCACCGCGAAGCCCGCGTCTTCGAGCATCGCGATCACGTTTCCGACCAGTGCGGACCGTGACATGGGAGGATATAGGGGATTCAGTGCTTAAGAGTGTTGTGGGGATGCATCGGAGCTACGTCTGGCGATCACCCCGGTTTCAGGGGGCGAATACTTTTGTACTGGTTGGCCCAGCGCTCGCCCGGTGAGCCAGCGACCGTGGTCCAATCTTGGTGGACCCGCGTATGCTGCTGATTCGGGGAGACGACCGGTCAGATCGGCGTGCACGCGCCATCACAACGCCTTATGTCGGGGGACCGCTACGCCAGGGCGATGGCAGTCGTCGGTCTCGACGACACGGACTCCCGGGAGCGGGGGATGTGCACGACCTACGTCGCCGTGCGGATCGGGGAGCGGCTCCGGGACGCGGGGTACGAGGTAAAGCGACAGCTGCTGGTCCGGTGCAACCCCGCCGTCGAACACAAGACGCGCGGGAACGCGGCGCTCGCCCTCCACGTCGAAGCACCGAACGATCGCCCTGACGACGCCACCGCGAAGCAGGGCTGTGGAGACGTGTTCGAGATCGCACGCGAGACGGTCGCCGACCTCGCCGCGACCGCGGACGGTGACGCGAATCCGGGGCTGATCGCGGCGGATTGTAATCCAGCTTCGGTGCCCGCAGACGTAGCGGCGTTCGCAGAGACGGCCGTCCGCGGACACCACGCGCTCGGCGACGCAGTGGCGATCGCCGAGGAGCACGGATTCGACCACGCGGGCTGGGGGAGTGGCCGAGGCCGCATCGGCGCGCTCGCCGCAGTCGGTGCGTGGGCGAGCGACTTCGACGACTGGACCTACGAGCGAATCGCCTACCGCGAACAGCCTCGATGGGGGACCGAACGCGACGTGGACGCCGGGTCGGTGTTCGACGCGGCAGCGGGCAAGCGGCCGGCGGTCTGGGACACCGTCGATCGCGCGACGGGAACTGCGGTCTGCGTCCCCCGGACTCCCTGCCCAGTCCTCTTTGGGATCCGGGGCGACGAACCAGGCGCTGTCGAGGAGGTGGCCACAGCGATCGAGAGCGAGCCGACCGATCGCGTGGCGACGTTCGTCACGAACCAGGGAACCGACGCGCACCTCCGCGACGGCGCGATCGGTGCGCTGGAGGACGCCCACGCCTACCGCGTCGACGGCGTCGTCGCGAGTTCGCCCGAAACGAAGCGCGGCGGCCACGTGTTTCTGGAGGTCGACGGCGGCGAACCGTCGGACGGCTCAGCCGAACCGCCGCGGACAGACCGTCTTCGGTGCGTCGCCTTCGAGCCGACCAAGCAGTTTCGCGATCGAGTCAGGGACCTTCGCCGCGGTGACGCGGTGACCGTCTGTGGCGAAGTCAGCGACGGAACGCTGAAACTCGAGAAGTTCGCCGTCCGAGACCTCCGTCGAACCGAGGCGACGACGCCGGTCTGTCCCGACTGCGAGCGGACCATGGAAAGTGCCGGTGCCGACCAGGGCTATCGCTGCCGCGATTGCGGGACCGACGCTCCTGGCCCCATCGAACGCCGGATCGACCGCGAACTGGAGGAGGGCTGGTACGAAGTTCCCCCCGTCGCTCGTCGACACGTCGCGAAACCACTCGTTCGCGGTGGGTTCGACGCTGCCGTCCATCCCGAGTCCTGATCGATCGACGTCGGTCCGTATGCCAACGGCCCGCTATGTACGATCGGACCGGAAACCGGATGGGTTCGGATCCACGATGAGTCACCGTGACCTCCACCGATGCAGGCGACGTTGCGGCCGACGATACCGACGAGCGGCTCGCAGTCGCACGTGCCGCGGCGACAGCGGGCGGCGAGCGCGCCCTCGAGGATTTTCGATCCGATCTCCCCGTCGAGACGAAGGACGGACCGACGGATTTCGTGACCGAGGCCGATCGCGCTGCCCAGCGCGCCGTCGTCTCGAAGATCCGCGAGACGTTCCCCGAAGATCCCATCGTGGGCGAGGAGGACGAGACGCCCAGCACGGTGCCCGAGGACGGCCCCGCGTGGGTGATCGATCCGATCGACGGCACGGCCAACTACGTTCGGGGCGTCCACACCTGGACCACGGCCGTCGCTGCGGTCGTCGACGGCGAACCGGTCGCGGCGGTCGTCATCGCGCCCGCACTCGACGACGTGTACGCCGCAGGCCAGGACGGGGCGACGCGCAACGGCGAGCCGATCCACGTCTCGGAGACGACCGATCCCGACGCAGCCGCCGTCTGCCCGACGCTGTGGTGGTCGCGTGATCGACGCGACGAGTTCGCTGCCATCGCCAGCGCCGTGGTCAACGGATTCGCCGACTGTCGGCGAATCGGCTCGGCGCAGTACGAACTCGCCCTCGTCGCCGACGGCGCGCTCGACGCGACGATCGCGAACGTCCACGGCCATCCGTGGGACACGATCGCCGGCGCTCACCTCGTGCGACAGGCGGGTGGTCGCGTCACCGACGTCGAAGGCGACCGCTGGCGCCACGACGCCCGTGGCATCGTCGCCACGAGCGGTGAACTCCACGAAGAAGCGCTCGCGGCGACCCGTGCGGGCGACCAAGCTGCCAACGGTTCCGGCGAGGTCGAGTAAGTCGTCCGCTGTCGACTCGCCCGTTTCACTTACAGCGTCTTGAGCCCGCTCCCGGTCAGCGCGACCACCACGTCTTCCTCCTCGCCGACGAGCCCCTCCTCGCGGAACGCTCGAAGCGCAGCGGGACCGACTGCACACGTCGGCTCGACGTAGAAGCCCGATCGGTGGAGCCGATCGAGCGCGATCTCGAGCTGGTTCTCGCCGATCTCGATGGCTGCGCCGTCGGTCGCTTCGACGGCGTCGACGATCTGACCTTTCCGCGGTGGATCACGAATCTGGATGCCGTCGGCGAGCTCGTTGTCGGGCAGTGACGCATCGTCGATGGAGACGCTCAGACCACCGCCCGTTCTGGGAGCGTCGGATTGGTGGGCAGTTCCGTCGGTCTCGCCATTCACTTCGTTCGCGTCGGTCTCACCGCTCACATCGGCCACGTCGCCAGGTTCCGGTTCGTCGGACCGCTCCTCCGGTTCGACCTCGATGCCGTCAAGCGCGTCGACGATCGGTGCGTAGCCGCGCGCCTGCGCGACCAGCATCCGTGGCATCGAATCGATCATGCCGGCGTCGTAGAGCGCCTCGAACCCGCGATAGGCACCGAGTGTGAGTGTCCCGTTCCCGGTTGGAAGCACGACGGCGTCGGGGACGGCCCAGTCGCGCTGGGCGGCGATCTCGAGTGCGAACGTCATCGTTCCGGCGAGAAACGCTGGATTCCAGGCGTGGCTGGCGTACCACGCGTCGCCGTCCTCGACGGCGTCGATGCAGGCCTCGCTCACGTCCTCGCGGCTCCCCTCGATGCGAACCGGTTTGGCACCGGCCCGCTGGATCGCCATGAGCTTGGACTGTGGCAGCTCCGCGGGGACGTAGATCTCGGCGTCGACGTTGGCGCGGGCGGCGTACGTCGCGATCGACGCGCCGGCGTTCCCGGAAGAGTCCTCCACGATCGTCTCGACGCCGAGTTCGGCGGCGCGGGAGAGGGTGGTCGTCGCGCCCCGATCCTTGAAACTCCCCGTCGGGAAGACGTACTCGAGCTTGAACTGGGCGTCCCAGGTCTGGGATCCGACCAGCGGCGTGAACCCCTCGCCGAGACTCACCTGCTGGCTGACCGGCAGAAACTCGAAGAACGCCCAGAGTCCTCGCCGCGTGTCGAGGCGGGAGAACGGTGGCGGCGAGCCCTGCGGGATGGGATTCTCCACGAAGTCGAGCGGCCCGCCACAGGAACAGCGCCACGGTTCGTCGGGCCCAGCATCGTAGACCTCGCCACACTCCGCACACTGCAGATCAGTGGGCGTCGGGTCGTCGGGGACCATCAGTACTGGTCGACCTCCGTGCCGACCGAGCAGACGTACTCCCCCGTCGCGACCTGTGGGAGCCGCCGCGTTCGCCAGCAGATGCCCTGCTCGTTCGCGGTCACGGTCTCCTTTTCCGCGCCGAAGACGTCCGTTACGGTGAAGATTTCGTCACCGGTCGCGACGCGCTCACCGAGGTCGACGTGCATCGTGACCAGCCCGCCACACGGCGACCCGTACTGCTCGAAGCTGTTGGCTCGGATCTGCCCCTCGACGTCGACGGTTCCGTCGAGGAACTCGTAGTGTTTGAGAACGTTGAACACGCCGTCGACCCCCGCCTGGATGGACGTTTCGTCCCAGCCGACGCAGCCCCCGAGCTCGGGATCGACGGTTGGAACGCCCGCGTCGGGGCCCTCGCGAGCGAGCTGCCCGTCGGGGCCCTTCTGATCGAGAACGTACCCGCAGCCGAACGCTTTCGCGAGCTCGAGACAGTCGTCGTGCAGCCGGTGGCGGTTGCCACAGCGCACCCTGACCTCGTCGATCATCCGACTCGTCGAGCCCTGGTGGAGGTCGAGAATCAGGTCGGCCGAGGTCGCGACGTCGAACGTCGCCGCGGCGATCCGCTCGCTGGAGGTGCCGTCTGGATCGCCGGGGTAGGTCCGGTTCATCTTCGTGTCGTCGATGGGGTTCCGGTGCTCGGCGACCTGGAAGGCGTGGTAGTTGACGATCCCGACGATCAGGATCGTGCCCGAGATCTCCGCGGGATCGAGCTGGGGAACGACGCGCTGGAGCACGCCGACGCCGTTGAGCTCGTCGCCGTCGCTGGCCGCCTGCAGGTAGAGCGTATCGCCGTCCTCGGCGCCGTTGATCACGGCAACTGGGAGGCCAAACTCGCTACCGTCTCGCGTCTCGCCGACGACGAGGCGCCCGGTGTCTCGCTCACCGGGAGCGGCCTCCGCCGACCCGAGGGACGTCATTGTCCAAGGTGGATACCCCTACCCCCTTTAGCGATTCGGTTCCGGGGGTACTGGGTCGATCCGATGGCCGTCCACGCAGCGATGGACGACCGTCGCGACTGCGAAGCTGTCCCACGAGCGATCGATCCGCGGGTGGGCGACGGCCGAGTGGTGCCGTCGCCGGTTGGCAAACACCTTTGTCGTGGCCCCGAGCACCGCGACGTATGGCCGACGACGAGGCCGAGGTCGGGGGCCCGATCGACGCCTTTCGGCAGTTTTTCGCGCTCGAACGCGACGTGCTCGTGCTCTCGCTGGCGATGTTCGCGTTCAGTCTGGGGTTCCAGATGACGAGCCGGTTCCTCCCCGAGTACATGGTCGAACTCGGTGCGACCGGGTTCGTCGTCGGGCTCTTCGGGACCGTCGGCAACGTCATCTCCGCGGTCTATCCCTATCCGGGCGGTGCGATTTCGGACCGTCTCGGCTCGCGCTACTCGCTGACGCTGTTCGGGCTGCTCTCGACGGCCGGCTTCGCCGTCTGGCTGTTCGCGCCCGGCATCGGGACGATCGCGATCGGCGGGCTGCGGATCGCTCCCTGGATCTGGATTTTCGTCGGCCTCGTCTTCGCCCAGGCCTGGAAGTCCTTCGGCCTGGGCGCGACGTTCGCGGTCGTCAAGCAGGCTACGGAACCCTCGAAGCTCGCGGCGGGCTTCGCGAGCACGGAAACCTTCCGTCGGACCGCGTTCCTGATCGGCCCTGTGCTCGCCGCCGTCCTCATCGGGCTCAGTGCGGATTTCACGGTGAGCTTCCAGTACGTCCTCGCGGTCGCGGTCGTCTTCGGCGCGCTGGGAACGATCGCCCAGCACCGCCTCTACGACGCGAGCGAAGACACGATCGGCGACTCCTTCGAGGGGGTCCAGCAGCTTCGCGAGGACCTCGCGGCGATGCCGGATCCCCTTCGCCCGCTCTTGATCGGCGACACGCTCGTTCGCTTCGCGAACGGGATGGTCTACGTGTTCTTCGTACTCGTCGTCACCGACTTCCTGGCGGTTGGGCTCGACTCGGTCGCACTCGGAGGGACCACGATCGATCTCGGCGTCTCGCCGGCAGCTTTCTTCGGCTACCTGCTGGGCGTGGAGATGCTCGTCGCCTTGCTCGTGATGGCGCCTGCGGCGAAGCTCGCCGAACGCGTGGGCCTCAAACCCGTCGTCGCGGTGGGCTTTGCCGTCTACGCGATCTTCCCGATCCTGCTGATCAACGCTCCCGCCAACCCCGAAGCCCTCGTCGCGCTGTTCGCCTTCTCCGGACTCAGATTCGCCGGACTGCCCTCCCACAAGGCGTTGATCGTCGGCCCCGCAGAAGCCGACGCCGGCGGCCGGGTGACCGGCGCGTACTACCTTCTCCGGAACACGATCATGATTCCGAGCGCCGTGATCGGTGGCGCCCTCTGGGACTTCGTCAGCCCCGAAATCGCGTTCACGATCGCCGCGGTGATCGGACTGATCGGTACTGGCTACTTCCTCGTTTTCGGCGAGGAGTTCGAAGCCTACGCCTGAGCGAGCGGTCGTTTCCAATGATGATCGATTAGAGATCCTTCCGCATCTCGACGGCGGGTCCCTCGACCTCGTCGCCGAACTGGAACGTCACCGATTCGACGACGGCGTAGCCGTGCCGTTCGTAGAAGGTTCGGGCGTTCACCGACGACTGCAGTCCGAGGGACTCGACGCCCTGCTCGCGGGCCGTCGATTCCAACCGCTCGAGGAGCGCAGTTCCGATCCCCTCGCCAGCGTGATCGGGGTGAACGTACACGGCGCGGACGCCGCCGTCGGCCGGCTCTTTCAGGTACTCCGGCGGATCGAACCGGACGTCGCCGAACCCCGCGATTACGGGCTCCGTCGGGGATCCGTCGTCGCCGCTCTCGCATTCGATCGTCGCAACGAACAGTCGACCGTTCTCGGGCTGGGCGTCCTCGGGAGCGTCCTCCGACGCATTCGCCGACTGACGGTCTTCGTCCTCCTCTGCGTCGTCCGCTCCTTCGTCGCCGGTGAGGCTCGTCCAGGCGTCGATCACCGCGTCGTCGTAGTGGTCCGCCGCGATCTCGCGGACCGACCGGTCGTGGACCCGGGCGATCGCGTCCGCGTCGTCCACCGTCGCCGGTCGAATCTGCATACCGTTCGATCGGACCGTCGATCCGTCACGGGAAAAACGGCCGGATGGTGTGGGACAGGGAGACGCGATTCGGTCGCCATGTGAGGCGGTCGCGACAGACTGCCGCGGCCGCAGGCGTTAGGAGCCCGACGGGCCACCGTCCCGACGATGACGACCCCAGCGACGACGCCAACGACGACGCTACCAGGTGGCGACGAGCTCCCGATGGTTGGCCTCGGCACGTGGAACATCGAGGGCGACGATCTGCGGGTATCGCTCCGCTCGGGCCTCGACGCCGGATACACCCACGTCGACACTGCCGAGGGCTACATGAACGAGGCGACGATCGGTGAGGTGCTCGCCGAGGAGAGCGTCGATCGCGACGACCTCTTCCTGACTTCGAAGGTCCTCCCGAAGAACCTGGATTACGAGTCGGTCATTGCCTCCTGCAAGGAGAGCCTCGAGAAGCTCGGAACGGACTACCTCGACCTCTACCTGATCCACTGGCCCAACCCCGCGATCTCCGTTCGGGAGACGCTCTCCGCAATGGCCCATCTGCAGGAGGAGGGACTCGTCCGCAACGTCGGCGTCTCGAACTTCAGCACGTACCAGCTCTCCGCGGCGCTGCACGTCTCGCCAGTCGACATCGCAGTCAATCAGATCGAGTTCCACCCGTGGCTCCAGCGACCGGACCTCGTCGAGTTCTGCCGAAAGCACGACGTCGAAATCGAGGCCGCGGCGCCACTAGGTCGAACCGAGATCTTCGCCGACGAGAGGCTCCAGCAGATCGCGGAGTCGTATGAAAAGTCGGTGGCGCAGGTGACGCTCAAGTGGGCAGTCGAGCGTGGCGTCACCGTTCTTCCGAAGTCGACGAGCCCCGATCACGTCCGCGCGAACCTCGACCTGTTCGACTGGTCGATCGACGATGCCGACCTCGCCCGGATCGACGAGCTCGATCGAGGACAGGCAGTCTACGACGACCGCGTGCGTGGCTGGGAGGGCGAGGTATACGGTATCTCGGAGTGATCCGGTGGTCTCGCCATCGTCGCCGTCGTCCAGTGACGGTGGTCGGCGGGACGGTCAGTAGGAGAAGAGGTCCGCACCGCCGGTCACGCCGACGACCTGGCCGGTGATGTACCGGGCGTGTTCGCTGGCGAGAAAGCAAACCAGCGGCGCGACGTCTTCCTCACGGCCAAGTTCCTGCATCGGCGTCGCCTGTCGGATGCGCTCGAACTGGGGATTGAACTGTTCGAGTTCCTCGGGACGCAGGTCCGCGAGTTCTTCGACGACGATGTTCGGCGTAAGCACGTTCGACGTGATGCCGTATCTGGCGCCCTCCAGCGCGAGCGCCTTGCCGAAGCCGATCAGGGCCGACTTCGTCGCCGAATACGAGATCTGTGCGAAGCTGCCGTGCTGGCCGGCGATCGAGGACATCGTGACGATGCGTCCCCATCCGCGCTCCTTCATGTGGGGGAATACTTCCTTCGTCACGTTGTACGCGCCCGTGAGGTTGAGCGCCACGTCGCGATCCCAGAGGTCGTCGGGGAACTCGCCGATCTGTGAGACCGCGTCCACGAACCCCGCGTTGTTCACCAGTACGTCGACGCCGTCCGTTTCTTCCTCGATGGCTTCGACCGTGGCTGCCACCGCCTCGCGGTCGGTAAGGTCACAGTCGACTGCCATCGCCGATCCCGGCGCGTCGGCGCTCTCGATATCGTCGACGACCGCCTCGGCGCCCTCTGAGTCCACGTCCAGGACGACGACGTCCGCGCCCTCCGCGGCGAGGTGGTCGCAGAACTCGCTTCCGAGGCGCCCCGCGCCGCCCGTGACCAGTGCCGTTCTCCCGTCGAGCCCGAGATCCATGGCGGCCCCACAGAACGAATACACATAGTTTTTCGTGAACGACAGGTGCCGGAACTACCGTTTCGGGGCCACGGCGTCGCAGGAGCCCCACGGAATCCGGAGGCAGCGCGACGGAGCGGGTTCCGCCAGAAAAATCGGTGGCCTCGACCTGTGCTACAGTCCGGCGACGTCTTCGATCGCGTCGGTCAGCTCGCGGACGCTCTCGACCGTGTGCTCGCCCATGTGGCCGATGCGGAACGTCTGCTCGCCGAGCGTGGAGCCGTAGCCGTTCGAGAAGGCGAAGTCGTACTCCTCGGAGACGGCGTCGATCGTCGCCGCGACGTCGATGTTCTGGGTGTTCTCGATGCAGGAGACCGTCTGGGAGCGGTAGCCCTCCTCGGCGAAGAGGTCGAAGTGCTCCCGCGCCCAGTCGTGGGTGTACTCGGTCATCTCGCGGTGGCGCTCGTCGCGAGCGCGGTGGCCCTCATCGAGCATGTGCTTCATCTGCTCGCGGTAGGCCAGCATGATCGGGATCGCCGGCGTCGAGTGGGTCTGTCCCTTGCGATCGTAGTAGTCGAGGGTGCGCTGGAACCCGCCGTACCAGGACGCGGAGTCCTTCTCGAGTTCGCGCTCGTAAGCCTCGTCACTGACGACGCAGACCGCGAGCCCCGGCGGCATGGCGAACGCCTTCTGGGTCGAGGCGAAGATGACGTCGATCCCGTGTTCGTCGATGTCGACGTAGTCGCCACCCAGCGCGGAGACGGCGTCGACGACGAAGTAGGTGTCCGGGTACTCGGCGACCACGTCGCCGATCTCCTCGATCGGATTGCGGACGCCCGTCGAGGACTCGTTCATCACGGTCGCGACCACGTCGTAGTGTTTGTCGCTGGATTCGAGTTCCGCGCGAATGTCCTCGGGCTTGATCGCCTGGCCCCACTCGTACTCGAGGCGGTCGACGTCCTTCCCGAGCCGTTCGGCGACGTTCGCGTGACGCTCGCTGAAGCTGCCACAGGTCGGCACGAGGATGTTCTCGTCGACGAGGTTGAGCGTCGAGGCTTCCCAGAACTCCGTTCCCGAGGCGGTGAGGATGACGACCTCGTTGTCGGTGCCCAGGAACTCCTTCGTGTCCTCGACGATGGTCGTGTAGAGGTCGGTCATCCGGTCCATGCGGTGGCCGAACATCGGCTGGGCCATCGCCTCGATCACGTCCTCCCGGACCTCCGTTGGCCCGGGAATGTAGAGCCGCTTGTCCTCGTAGTCGTCCGTGTACTCCTGTTTTTTCGTCACGTGTTCCACCGTTGGCTGGACACACTCAATCCGGGAATATCCGAGTTTTGGTATGCCGGTCACGGCGCTCAAAAAGCGGCCACGGTTCCCGGATCCGCCACCGACGTCCATTGTACGGGAAACGAACCACGAGAAACGAACCACGGTAATCGAACGCGTCCGGTGCCGAATCGCGAGGGTTTATCGGGGGTCGCGCGGCAATGCCACGTCAATGGCCGACGCGGAGAATCCGTATCTCGAGGAGCCGCCGACCGAGTTCGAGTCCGTTGAATCCCTTTCGCCGGCGGACGCTCGCGAGCAGGCCGCGCTCCTGCGCGAAGCGATCCGGGAGCACGATCGGCGCTACTACGTCGAGAACGATCCCCTGATCGCCGACAGCGCTTACGACGAGCTCTTTCACCGACTCGAGGCACTCGAAGACGCGTTCGACCTCGACGCCGAGGACAGCCCGACGAACCGCGTCGGCGGCGAACCCGTCGACGAGTTTCCGACCGTCGAGCACGTCGCGCCGATGCTGTCGATCGACCAGAGCGGCGAGGAAGCCGAGGTCCGGAGCTTCAACGATCGCGTCCGCCGGGAAGTGGGTGACGTCGACTACGTCTGCGAGCCGAAGTTCGACGGCGTCTCCCTGGAGGTCGTCTACGACGACGGCGTGCTCCAGCGGGTAGTCACTCGCGGCGACGGCACGGAAGGCGACGACGTCACGAGCAACGCTCGCACGATTCCGACGATCCCGCAGCGCCTCTCGGGGGATCCGCCCGCGGAGCTCGCAGTCCGCGGCGAGCTGTACATGCCCCGCGACGGGTTCCAGGCCTACAACCGCGAGCTCGTCGAGCGCGGCGACGAGCCCTTCGCGAACCCCCGAAACGCTACGGCCGGGACGATCCGACAGCAGGACCCCTCGATCGTCGCGGAGCGGCCGCTGGCCTTCGTCGCGTTCGAGGTCCTCGATACGTCCGATCCCTGGCCGTCGCGCTGGGCCGAGCACGAGGCGTTTCCGGAGCTCGGGCTGCCCGTCAGCGACCGCGTCGAGCGCGCAGCGTCCATCGGCGAGGCGATCGACTACCGGGACCGACTCGTCGCCGACCGGGACGCCCTCGACTTCGAGGTCGACGGCGCGGTGATCAAGGTCGACGACCGCGAGGCACAGCGGACGCTCGGCTCGACGAGTCGCCATCCTCGCTGGGCGTTCGCCTACAAGTTCCCACCACGAACCGAGAAGACGACGATCCGCGACATCGTCCTCCAGATCGGCAGAACCGGCCGCGCGACGCCGGTCGCGCTCATGGATCCCGTCGACGTCGGCGGCGTCACGGTCTCCAGGGCGAGCCTCCACAATCCCGACCAGATCGCCGACCTCGGCGTCGGCGTCGGCGATCGGGTCCGGATCGAGCGCGCTGGCGACGTGATCCCGCAGGTCGTCGAAGTCCTGGACGGCGACGACGGCGACGGCCACTTCGAGTACCCCGAAACCTGTCCGGTCTGCGGGACGGCACTCGAACGCGACGGGCCGATCGCCCGCTGTCCGGCGGGGCTCGACTGTCCGGCCCAGCGCCGCCGCGGCATCGAACACTACGCGAGCCGTGGCGCACTGGACATCGAAGGGCTCGGTGAGGAGACCGTGGACCTGCTCGTCGACGAGGGGCTCCTCGAGACGCTCGCGGATCTCTACGAGCTGGACGCCGATGAGCTCGCCTCGCTCGAGGGATTCGGCGAACGCGCTGCCGAGAAGCTCGTCGCGGCCATCGACGACGCCCGCGAGCCGGCGCTCGCCGATTTCGTTACGGGACTCGGCATTCCGGAGGTCGGTGGAACGACCGCCCGGACGCTCGCCCGCGAGTTCGGGAGCGTTGAATCGCTCCGCACGGCGAGCATCGAAGAGCTCCAGGCCGTCGACGACGTCGGGCCGGTCGTCGCCGAGCGCATCCGGGACTTCTTCGACGCGGACGCGAACAAGCGCGTACTCGACGATCTCCTCGAGCACGTGGATCCCCAGCCCCCGGCCACCGAGGACGCCGGCGACGCCTTCGACGGGGAGACGATCGTGTTCACGGGCTCGCTGCCGACGTTGACCCGCTCGGACGCGACCGAGCGGATCGAGCGACAGGGTGGGTCGGTCACGTCGAGCGTCTCCTCGAACACGGACTTCCTCGTCGTCGGGGAGAATCCGGGCACGCGGAAACGGGAGGATGCCGAGGAGAACGACGTTCCCGAGCTCACCGGCGAGGCGTTCGAGGATCGCCTGGACGACCTCGACTGACGGGCAGCTCTTGCCACCTCGCCATCGATTTCGACGGCGATCCGCCAGCGATGCTACGGTTCGGGGAAGAGATCCGTCGAGAGGTACCGTTCGCCACCGTCGGGCAACACGGCGACGATCGTCTCCGTCGGATTCTCGCGCGCGTACTCGGCTGCCGCCGCGGCGGCCGCGCCCGCGGAAACCCCGACGAGTAGCCCCTCGTTCCGGCCGATGCGTCGCGCCGCTTCCTTCGCGGCCCGATCCTCGACCGCGATCACGTCGTCGAGGAGATCGAGATCGAGGATCTCGGGAACGAAGCCGGGACCGATGCCCTGGAGGTCGTGACTGGCGTCGGACTGCTCGCTGAGCGTCGGTGAGGCGGCGGGCTCGACGCCGACTGCCGTGACGTCGGCGCCGCGGTCCTCTCGAAGGTGGCGGGTCACGCCGGTGATCGTCCCGCCGGTGCCGACGCCCGCGACGACGGCGTCGACCTCGCCACCCGTCGCTTCCCAGATTTCCGGGCCAGTGGTCTCGCGGTGGATCCGGGGGTTCGCCGGGTGCTCGAACTGCCGTGCGAGGATCGCGTCGTCGCGGTTCCCTACGATCTCACGAGCGCGCTCCTTCGCGCCACCCATGCCGTCCTCGGCGGGCGTCAGCTCCAGCTCCGCGCCGAGCGCGGCGAGGAGCCGTCGTCGCTCCGTCGACATCGAGGCCGGCATCGTGAGAACGCAGTCGTACCCACGTGCGGCGGCGATCGACGCGAGGCCGATCCCGGTGTTCCCGCTGGTGGCCTCGACGATCGTGCCGCCCGGCGGGAGCTCGCCCGCGTCCTCGGCGTCGTCGACGATCGCCCGTGCGATCCGGTCCTTGACGGAGTAGGGGTTCGCGGCCTCGACCTTGCCGAAGACGTCGGCGGCGATCGAGTCCAGGCGGAGCAGCGGCGTCCCCCCGACCAGTTCGTCGACGGCGCCGGCCGCGTCGATCACGTGTTCGTCTGCGTCAACGTGTGCCATCGGCGTCAGTTCGCGGCCGGATCCGGTAAGCGGCGTCCCGAACTGGTTTGGTGGGGTTCGACCGCGGAGGCTACAGCGAGATCGCGATCAGATCGGGTCGTCGGGATCGTGAGACTCGGCGATCCGTTCGGCCTCGGCCGCGTAGCGTTCCCGGTCGGCCGCCGGCGTCGGCTCCAGATCGTCGCGATCGAACGTCTTCGCCGCGGTGATCTCCAGGCTGACGACGAGGTTCGCGGCGAGCTGCCGCTGGTGAAACCGCTCGCCGTCGGGCGTCGCGTAGACGAGCGTGACGACGTCCTCGTCCCAGTAATCGCGTTCGACCAGCCAACAGCGAACCTGCTCGTCGCTCATAGCTGGATCGAGGGGGAGATTTCCAATGAATGTGGCGTCCCGTTCCTTCCGATCGCGGAGATTAGGTGCCGTTCGTGGACTCGTACTCGAAGCGTTCGAAGCGCGCGGGCGTCTCACTCGCCTCGCCAGCGCCCGTAGCGTAGAGCCCGAGATAGGCGCCGGTGAATCCGCTGGCGACTTCCGTCGAGACGTAGCGCGCGCTCGCTGTTCCCAGCCGCTCGCCGTCGACCAGCAGCTGGTAGTCTGCTCGCGAGTCCTCGCCGGCCCGAATTTCGAGGGTGGCGGACTCGCCGACCGGGCGTCGGCCCACAGTTTGCTTCGCATCCCCGATGCGGAGTCTGGCAAACGCCGAGCGCATCCCGTCCTCGCGCGTGACGCCGATCTGGTAGTAGTGGTCCTCGTCTCGCAGGACGACGAGCCCCGCTTCCTCGCCGGGGTCAGGGTCGAACGCCAACGCCGCGCTCGCGCGGCAGCCGAACGCAGTCTGCCGTCGACCGACGAACGTCGCTCCCCGCTCCGTCAGTCGCTCCGGTCCGCCTCGAAGGACGAGTCCGTCCTCGCCCGTTTCGGTGCGGTCGCGATCGGGATTCCCTCGGAAGTTCCACTCGACGCCGAGCTCGTCAGCGAACGCCGTCTCCGTCCGCGCGATACTGGTGGTCAATTCCTCGCGCTCGGCAGGCAGCGGCGCGTCGACGATCGGGGTACTCGGATCGCTGCACCCGACGACGGGCCATCCGTCCTCCCACTCCACCGGATAGAGGAACGTCTCGCGACCGAGGTGATGCGCCCCCGGGAACTCGCCGATCTGTCGGATACCGAGACAGACCAGCCACCAGTTTCCCGCCGGATCGCTGACCAGATCGGCGTGTCCGGTTGCCTTGATCTCCTTGCGTGCGTCGTCGCGCTGGGTGAGCACGGGATTCTCGGGATAGGGCTCGAAGGGCCCAGTCGGGTCGTCTGCGCGTGCGACGACGACCATATGCCCCGTGTGCGTCCCGCCCTCGGCGACCACGAGGTAGTACGTGCCGTCGCGCTCGTAGAGGTGCGGCGCTTCGGCGTAGGGATCTTCGAGCCCGGACCAGATCGTCCGGGGATCGCCCAGATCACCAGTCTCGGGATCGAACGTGGCCTGCTCGATGCCGCGTTCGGCGTCGCCAGTGAAGTACGTGAAATAGCACGTCGCATCGCTCTCCGCCGCGCCAGTGCCGGTGCCAGCGCCACCGTCACCGCCACCGGCGTCCCAGAAAAGGTCAGGATCGATACCGGGTGCGTCGATCCAGATCGGATCCGACCACGGTCCAGCTGGGTCACTAGCGGTGACGACGAAGTTGCCACGATCGCTGACGTTGGTGGACGCGAGATAGAACGTGCCGTCGTGGTGCCTGAGCGTCGGTGCGAAGATGCCGCCGGACGACTCGGCGTCCTGGAGATCTACCTGGCTGTCCCGGGTCAGCGCGTGGCCGACCGGCTCCCAGTCGACGAGATTCCGGCTGCGGTAGATCGGGATACCGGGAAAGTACTCGGACGAGCTCGTCGCGAGGTAGAACGTCTCCCCGACGCGGCAGATCGTGGGATCCGGGTGCATTCCGGGGAGGACCGGATTCTCGTACTGCACAGTCTCACGTACGCAATTCCGATGTTAACTGTTGGGGCGGTCCGTCACGACGATACGCCGGCCACGCGTTCCCGGCCCACAACGCTATTTGGATGGGCCCGAGAACCCGGATCGATGGCCGACTGGAGCGAGCGCGTCGACGAACTCCTCTTCGACGGCGAGACCGTCGACTCCTCCGTCGACGTCGGCGCGGGCACGATCGTCGTGACCAGTCACCGGATCCTCGTTTTCACGCCCGGGGGAGACGGTCCCCGCTACCGCGCGATCGATCGCCCGAACGTGCTGGGGGTAGAGCAGCGTGCCGTCTCGCCGTACGACCTCCTCCCGACCGCGACGAAACTCGGCGTCGGTGGCGCGTTGCTCGTGCTCGCCGGGCTCGTCGTCGACCCGGCTGCGCTGTTTCCCCGACCCGATCTGTCCGGGGCGGAGGGGATGGGCGTGGTCGATTCCGTCGACTCGATGCTCGACCTGTTCTACGCGCTCGATCTGGCACTGATCGCGCTCGGTGCAGTCCTCGCAGTCGTCGGCATCGGGCTCATCGCCGTGCAGCTCGCGACTCGCCAGGATCGTCTCGCGATCGAGGTCGCGGGCGAGGACGACGTGCTCCTCTCCTACGGGATCGACGACGCGACGCTCGCAGCACTCGACGGCGCGATCGACGTGCCTGTCGACGAGGCGTCGCCCGCTTCGTAGTCTCCGCGTTGGCTCCATTGGCTCCTCGAATCCCTCGCCGATTCCCGAATCCACAGGGAAACCCACATCAACGCCAGACGGCGTAGCGCTCTCCGATGGACGCCACCGCGGTCCGCGAGCTGGCAAACGATCTCCCCAGGGAGCCCGGCGTCTACCAGTTCCGCGCGACCGAGCAGGAGGCGAGCGCTGACGCTGACGATCGGACTTCCGGCGTGGATTCGGCAGAAGGCGTCGATGCAGATGGAAATGGAGATGCAGATACAGATGGAGATGCGGGCGTTCGCCGCACCGGGACCGAGCGCGTGCTCTACGTCGGGAAGGCCGTCGACCTCCGGGATCGCGTCCGCTCCTACGCCGACCCTCGCGGCACGCGGATTGCGCGCATGGTCGAGAACGCCGATACCGTCGAAGTCGCGGTCACCGACACCGAAACCCAGGCGCTGCTCCTCGAGGCGAACCTGATCAAGCGCCACCAGCCGCGGTACAACGTCCGGCTGACCGACGACAAATCCTACCCGCTGGTCCAGTTCACGGACCACGAGGTACCGCGGATCGAGATCACGCGCGATCCGGACGAGGGCGCGACCGTCTACGGGCCGTTCACAGATCGCGGCGAGCTCGAGACGATCGTCAAGGCGATCCGGGAGCTGTACGGGCTCCGCGGCTGCTCCGATCACAAGTACAGCGGTCGCGATCGTCCGTGTCTCGACTACGAGATCGGCCTCTGCTCCGCGCCGTGCACCGGCGAGATTTCTCCCGAAGCCTACGCCGAGGACGTGCTCGCAGCGAAGCGGTTCTTCGAGGGCGAGACGGGCGCGCTCGCCGATCCACTCCGCCAGCGGATGGGTGCAGCCGCACAGGAGCAGGCGTTCGAGCGCGCGGCGTCGTTCCGTGATCGGCTCGAGACCGTCGAGGCGTTCCACGGTGCCGGCGAGGACGTCGTCTCGGCAGCTGGCAGCCAGGAGGGTGATCGAGGCGTCCGCACGCACGTGCTCGGGGCTGCCGTCGAGGGTCGAGAGCCGACCGTTGCAGTGCTCGAAAGCGAGGGTGGCAAGCTCGTCGACCGTCATCGTCCGCCGCTCGCAGTCCCGGAGTCTGCACGGGAGGACCCAGCATCGCTGCTCGCCGCGTTCATTCCGCAGTACTACGCCGACCGCAGACTGCCGAACGTCCTCCTGCTCCCGGAAGAGCCCGCCGACGCGGAGGTCCGCGCCTGGCTTGAGGATCGCGACGTCGACGTCCGGGTGCCAGGGGCAGGACGTGAAGCCCGACTCGTCGATCTCGCGCTGAAGAACGTTCGGCGCGCAGGACCCGGTCGAGACCCCTGTCTCGCGCTGGCGGACGCGCTGGGACTCGATTCCGCCGAGCGGGTCGAGGGGTTCGACGTGAGCCACGCCGGGGGAAAGGCGACCGTCGGTAGCAACGTCCTCGCCGTCGACGGCGCGGAGCGCACCGACGGCTACCGTCGGAAGAAGCTCCCCGAGGGCAACGACGATCCGGGCAGCATGCACGAACTGCTCCGCTGGCGCGCCGCACGCGCGGTCGAGGGACGGGACGACCGCCCCGACCCCGACCTCTTGCTAATCGACGGCGGGACCGATCAGCTCGAAGCTGCCCGGAGCGCGATCGAGGCTGTCGGCTGGGACGTCCCGCTCGTCGCGATCGCCAAAGGTGAGATCGGCGACCGCGACGCCAGCGGCGATCGAATCCTGGGCCCCGACGGCCGGATCGACGTGCCCGAGGAGGCGCTCCGGCTCTGCCAGCGCGTCCGGGACGAGGCCCACCGGTTCGCGGTCCAGTACCACCAGACGGTTCGCGACGACATCTCTACTGCCCTCGACGAGATCGATGGGGTGGGGCCGACGACGCGGGATGCGCTGCTCGCACGCTTCGGCAGCATCGAGTCCATCCGGGAGGCCTCCAGGGACGAACTCGAGGACGTCGAGGGAGTCGGCTCGACGACGGCAACCACGCTCGTCGAGCGGCTCTGAGATTCTGCAGTTCCGAGATACCGCAGCTCTGTGATGCTGCAGTTCTGTGATCCCGTGGATCGTCGCGACAGCCGCGACGTATCGTGTACCGGGGCTCCGGGAGCGAACCGCACTTAGCCCCCGGGGACCACGGTCCGTCCATGCGCGATATTCTGGATGCGGTCGCCGCGGGCGATCTCTCACCTGCCGAAGCCGAGGCCGAGCTCGCCGGCTACGCGTCCGTCGACGCCGGGCGGTTCGACGCAGCGCGCGAGCGCCGCCGGGGCGTCCCGGAGGCGATCCTCTCGGACGGGAAGACGATCGCCGAGATCGCCGAACTCGCCGAAACGGCGGTGGCGACGACCGGGCGAGCGATCGTCACGCGGGCGGATCCTGACGCGGCGAACGCGGTCGTGAAAGCGCTCGACGAGTCCGCACCCGAGGCGACGATCCGCTGGGACGAGCGAGCACGGACCGTCGTCGCGCACGCCCCCGATTTCGAGCCGCCACGCGTCGACGCGACCGTCGGCATCGTGACCGGCGGGACGTCGGACGCGGAAGCAGCGGGCGAGGCCGCCACGATCGCTGGCGAGATGGGCGCTCGCGTCGATCGCGTGGAGGACGTGGGCGTCGCGGGGATCGCCCGCGTGATCGACCGCGTCGAGCGGCTTCGCGAGGCGGACGTGCTGATCGTGGCCGCGGGTCGGGAGGGTGCGTTGCCCACGGTCGTCGCGGGACTCGTCGACGTTCCGGTGATCGGGCTGCCCGTCTCCAGCGGGTACGGCTTCGGGGGCGAGGGAGAGGCCGCGATCGTGGGGATGCTCCAGTCCTGCACCGTGCTCTCGGTCGTGAACGTCGACGCGGGGTTCGTCGCGGGCGCGCAGGCAGGACTGATCGCGCGAGCGATCGCATCGGCACGGTGACCTCTGCGTTCGACGGAGCCCGATCGAATCGTTGCTGAACCTGGACGCAATCGGCGCATGGCGATCGAATCGAAAGTTTCCTTCTCCAGAGCCCCTCTCTGCTGGTGTGGCCGGACACTACGTCTACGTGCTTCGCTGTGCGGACGATAGCCTCTACACCGGCTATACGACGGATCCGGAGCGACGCGTGGCCGAGCACGACGACGGCGAGGGCGCGAAGTACACGCGGAGTCGCACGCCCGTCGAACTCGTTCACGTCGAGGAGTGTGCGTCCCGCTCCGACGCGCTCTCCCGGGAACACGAGATCAAATCGCTGTCGAAGCGGGCGAAGGAGCGCCTCGTGAGCGAGGACTGACGGTATCTCCGCGGCTCCAGGCACGGTAGCGCTTCGCCAGTTCCTGGTACAGTAGCTCTCCGCGGGGCAGACACTGAAGGCCCCCTCCGTGCAAGGGAGACTATGGACTTCAGTCTCAGCCAGGAGCAACGTCAGATCCGGGACGCCGTCGCGGAGTTCGTCGACGAGGAGGTCGTTCCGCAGGCCGCCGAAATCGACGAGACCGACGAGTTCCCCGCCGATCTCGTCGAGCAGATCGGTGAGCTGGGGATCATGGGTGCGCCGTTCCCGGAGGAGTACGGCGGCTCCGGACTCGACTACCACTCCTACGCCATCGCGCTCGAGGAGATCTCACGGGGCAGCGGCGGGCTGGGGACGATCGTCGCCGCACACGTCTCGCTGGCCGGGAACATGCTCTACGAGTTCGGCAACGAGGAGCAGAAGCAGGAGTTCCTGACGCCGCTCGCGGAGGGAAGCGACATCGGTGCGTTCGCACTCTCCGAACCCGGTGCTGGGAGCGACGTTCCGGCGATGGAGACGGAGGCCAAGTACGAGGCGGGTGGGACCGGCGACGGGGACGCCGGGGAGTACGTGCTGAACGGTGGAAAGCTCTGGATTTCGAACGGCTCCGTCGCGGACACCGTCGTCGTCTTCGCGAAGACGGATCCGGAGGCTGGTAATAAGGGAATTTCCTCCTTCGTCGTCCGCCCGGACGAGGACGAGGGGTTCCACGTCGAGGGGACGGAGGACAAGCTCGGCGACAAGGGCTGTCCGACCGCGGAGCTGCGCTTCGACGACCTTCGGATCCCCGAGGACCGACAGCTCGGCGAGGAGGGCGAGGGGTTCGTCCAGGCGCTCAAGACGCTCAACGGCGGACGGATCACGATTGCGGCCCGCGGAGTCGGCATCGCCCGTGCCGCACTCGACGCCGCGAGCGAGTACGCCACCGAACGCGAGCAGTTCGATCAGCCCATCGGCGAGTTCCAGGCGATCAAACACAAGATCGCGGACATGGACACCAAGGTCCAGGCCGCGAAGCTCCTGATGCACCGGGCCGCTGACCGGAAGATACGCGGCGAGAGCTACGTGAAGGAGGCCGCGCAGGCCAAACTCTACGCCTCCGAGATCTCACGGGAGGTCGCCAACGAGGGGATCCAGATCCACGGCGGCTACGGCTACGTGAAGGACTTCCCCGCCGAGCGGTTCTACCGCGACGCGAAGCTCAACGAGATTTACGAGGGGACGAGCGAGGTCCTCCGCAACACGATCGGCGAGCGCGTGATGGAGTGACCTGCGTCTGGCGCCGGTAGCGACCGATCACGCTTCGAGGTGGTCGCGCATCCACTCGAACTGGTTTTCGACCATCGACCGGCCAGCGTCGGTCAGTGCGTACGCGTCGTGAATCCCCTCCTCGTGGACGGCGACGTGGCCGGTGTCGACGAGCGATTCCAGCGCGCCGTAGAACGTCGAGGGCTCGATCCGCTCGTCGTAATGCTCCGCGATCCGCGATTTGAGCTGCTGGCCGTGAAGGTCGCTCTCTCCCGCGAGCACGATGCAGACGTCGCGGCGGAGCCCGCTCTGGAGCCACTTGGTCATGCCCGTACTCCGAGCGGTGGCGACAGGATTCTTGCGGTCCGTGACTGCGACTATATCGACGGTGACGCCGGACCGATCCGCCGAAACCGACAGCTACGAGGGACCGCCCCGCGGAGTTGACCCAATGACCGATGCCTCCGTGACGGAATCGGGAATCACGGCGAGCTACCGGGAGACCGACAGCGAGCGGATCCTCTCGTTCGATCGGGACGGCACGACAGCCGCGATCGCGCAGAATCTGGAGGGGTACGCGATGCTCAAAGTACGACCGACGACGAACGGCGACGAGCTCGAGCGGTACTACGGCTTCGACATGGCGCTCGATCACGCGGCGGAGCTACTCGGCGTCCAGCCACGCGAACTGCCCGTCCCGGATCCTGCTGAAGACATGGGAATGTGAGACGAGGATTCGTCCCGTCGACCGATCGCTGCCGCCGCAGTTGTGGGGGTTCACTCGCCGGTGCGTGGCGGTTCGGTGGCCGCCGACGTATGGTCGAAGCGCGGGGACTAAATACGCGCAGGCGAAGGTTTCACCAGTACCCGTGACCGCCGAGCCCGACGCCGAGGACGCGCACTCGTTTACGACGCTGCTCGCCGTGACGGCGATCGGTGCCTACCTCCTCGTGATTCTCGGCGCCACCAACGCCGTCGCCGAAGCTGCCTCGACGTGTACGACGTGGCCCGTCTGTGAGGGTGCACTCGGCGCGCTCGAGAAGCCCCAGCTCGCGATCGCGATCGGCCACCGCGTCGCCGCACTCGTCGTCGGCGTCCTCGTGCTCGCGGCCACGGTCTTCGCATTCCGGCGCTCGACTCGTCGCCGGGTTCGCATCGCACTCGCCGTCGCGCTGGCGTTGTACCCTGTCCAGATCGGACTGGGGGCGCTCGCTGCGACCTCCGGCGGCGCGACCGGATGGCTGGGCACCCTCCACCTCGGCCTCGGACTCACCATCTTCGCGAGCGTGCTCGTAGCGCTCGCGTGGTCGCTGGACGCCAGGACCGCGAGTGCTGAAGATCGAGAACCGATGGAGGCGCCCGAGCCAGTTACCGCGACCGACGAATCGCTCGCACGCGACGTTCCCGACGGTGGCGTCGCTCGGGCCAAGCTCGTCGCGCTCGCGTACTTCAGGATGACCAAGCCACGCCTCATGTGGCTCCTCTGTCTCGTCGCGGCCGCGGGCATGGCGCTCGCTGCCGGGCCCGCGGTCTCGCCTCGATCGTTCGGGCTGACGATGCTCGGCGGCGTGCTCGCGATCGGGGCGAGCGGCACGTTCAACAACGTCCTCGAGCGGGACGTCGACCGGCGCATGAACCGAACCGCAGATCGGCCCCTCGCCGTCGACCTCGTCCCCGTCGAGAACGCGATCCTCTTCGGGCTGGCCCTGGCAGCCGCGTCACTCGCCGCGTTCCTCGCGATCAACCGACTGGCCGCCGTCCTCGGGCTGGTCGCGATCGCCTACTACAGCGTGATCTACACTGTCGTTCTCAAACCCAACACGGTTCAGAACACCGTCATCGGCGGTGGCGCCGGAGCGCTTCCCGCGCTCATCGGCTGGGCTGCCGTCACCAACGAGATCGGGATCCCCGCACTCGCGCTCGCCGGGGTCATCTTCCTCTGGACGCCGGCGCACTTCTACAACCTCGCGCTTGCCTACAAGGAGGACTACGCTCGCGGTGGGTTCCCGATGCTTCCCGTCGTCCGTGGCGAGGCGACCGCTCGCAGGCACGTGCTCTGGTATCTCGGTGCGACCCTCGCCGCTGCGGCAGTACTGGGCACGGTCTCCTCGCTCGGGCCGGTGTTCGCCGTGACGAGCGTCGTCGCCGGTGGGGCCTTCCTCTGGGCTGCGATCCGACTCCACCACGAACAGACGGAGGCCGCCGCCCTGCGTTCGTTCCACGCCTCGAACGCCTACCTGGGGCTGGTCCTCCTCGCGATTATCGTCGACGCAGTCGTGTTGAACGCCGGTGCGCTCGACGCGATCGCACTCTAACCGTCGACGCTTCACTCCCATGTCCAACGCCGCCTCGAACCTCGATTTCCGCGTTCCGCGCCCCCAGCGGAGCACCGTCGTCTGGGGCCTCGTGCTGGTCAACGTCGAGGCGCTGTTCGTCCTCACCTATCTGGCAATCACCGGCAGATCGCCCGACCTCGCCTTCCTCCTGTTCCCGTTCGTCTGGATCAACGTTGGGCTGTGGGCGCTCGTTCGGACGGATCCGCCGCCGGCGCCGACCCGACGCAAGTACGTCGCCGGAGCCCTCGCGATCTGTTACTTCGTCGCGCTTGGTTTCCTGAGCAACATGTTTGCGCCGGGCGCGGCGTTCGGGAGCAATACGCCCGCGCTGGGCTTCGACTTCGTGATGTACGGCCCACAGCCACCGGGCTGGTCGCCCCACATTCTGTACAACGGGGAGCTGATCCACGTCTCGCTCATGCCGCCGTACGTCGTCGGCTTCGCTGCGCTCACCTACCTCGTGTACTCGACGCTCCTCGACGCTGCGAGCCTTGCGACGGTCGGGCTCGTCGGGCTCTTCTCCTGTGTCAGCTGTACGATGCCGCTCGTCGCGGCCGTCGTCACCGGTGCCGTTGGGGCATCGAGCGGCACGCTCCTGACGGCCGTCGCGCCGATCGCGTACGAGGGCGGGATGGTGCTCTACGTCGTGACCGTCGCGTTGCTCTACTGGCGGCCGGTCGTTCGGACGGGATCGTCGTCCTCCGGGTAGCCGTCGATCGCAGTCCAGCCGTCGACGCTGGATCGTCGATCGAGTGACCGCCCGCGCTGTTGGTCGAGCCAGGCTCCTACACAGCGAGAGGAAGAGGGCAGGAGGTGGTTCGAATCGCCAGGTTGGGCTCACCCGACTCGGTCGCGTCCAACCCGGAACGCCCTTCCCGGTCCCACGCCCACGCACGACCATGAGTTCGGTGCTCGTCGCCGACGACGTCCGGAAGACGTACGGCGACACCGTCGCGCTCGACGACGTCTCCCTGACGGTCGAAGCGGGCGAGGTGCTGGCGCTCGTCGGTCCGAACGGCGCGGGCAAGACGACGCTGGTGCGCTCGCTCACGGGCACAGTGACGCCGGACGCGGGAACCGTGGAGGTCCTGGGCGCGGCACCCGAAGCCGTGAACCGCGACCAGCTCGGGGTGCTTCCCCAGTCGTTTTCGCCGCCGGATCGACTGACTGCCCGGGAACTACTCCACTACTACGCGGGGCTCTACGACGACGCTCGCGATCCCGACGCGTTGCTCGACTCGGTCGGCGTGGCCGACGCCGCCGCGACGCGCTACGAAAACCTCTCCGGTGGCCAGCAGCGTCGCGTCTGTCTGGGCTCCGCGCTGGTGAACGACCCGCGAGTACTGCTCCTCGACGAGCCGACGACGGGGATCGATCCCGCTGGCCGGCGGACCGTTCGCGAGCAGATCGGATCGCTCGCGGCGAGCGGTGCGACGATTCTCGTCACCACCCACGACATGGACGAGGCCGAACGCATCGCCGACCGCGTCGCACTGCTGGCCGACGGACGGATTCGAGCGACCGGGACGCCCTCGGAACTGATCGAGGAGCACGGTGGCCCGCCGCGCGTGATCGTCGAGATCGACGAGGCGGAGGCTGGCGACGGATCCGAACGCGTCGAGTCCGCAGTGGCGGTGCTCCGCGATCGCGGCTTCGACGCCGAGTCCGCGGACGGCGGCTCCGTCGTCGTGCCCGACGTTCGTCCGGAAGCCATCGAATCGATCGTCGGTGCGCTGTCCGCTGCGGGCGTCTCTTACGACGGCCTGGAGTGGCGCCGTCCGGAGCTCGAAGACGCCTACCTCGCCATCGCTGGCGACGACGTGTCAGTCGATGCCGTACGCTCTCGGGAATCCGCTGGAACGGCGCTCCGTAGCGGAGGTGAGGAGGCGTGAGTCGGTTCGGCCGGCTCCGCTCGGAGTTCGGTGTCGCCTGGCGATCCTTCCTCCGTCGGCGGACGGCGGTGTTCTTCACCTTCCTGTTCCCGACGATCCTCGTCGTGATCTTCGGCGCGCTGGTCCGGACCGATCCGGGCAGCGGCGGCCTGTTCGCCGAGTCGCCGGCCTACTACGTGCCGGGCTACGTCGCGGTCGTCGTCCTGTTCACGCCGCTCTCGCGGATGTCCAGCGAGATCGCTCGGCACCGGGAAGGCAACCGATTCGAGAAACTGGCGACGACGCCGCTCCGTCGCTGGGAGTGGCTCGCGGCCCACGTGGCCGTCAACCTCGCGATCGTCGGGATCGCCGCGGCGCTGATCCTCGGCCTCGTCGTCGCGCTCACCGGAGCGCCACTCGGCGAGCTCTGGGCGCTCCCGTTGTTCGTCGCTCCGGGCATCGTCGCGTTCTGTGGCGTCGGGACGATCCTGGGCCGCGTCACCGATTCGCGGGACGGTGCAGTGGCAGCGAGTAACACCATCGGACTGCCGCTACTGTTCCTCTCGAACACCTTCGTCGCGCCCTCACAGCTCCCGGGATGGTTCCAGCCCGTCGTGAACCTCTCGCCGCTGACGTACTTCGCACGTGGTGCACGCGACGCGATGTACGGCGGCGGCCACCCGTGGCTGGATCTGGGGGTGCTCGTGGCCTTCGCGATCCTCGCGTTCGTCGTCGGCGCCATCGCGATTCCGGAGACGGATTGAACTCGGCTGGGGTGCCACAGCCTCGGCGATCTCCTCCCGGCGTGTTCGTTCGCTCCCTCTTCGCTCCCTCTTCGATCCCTCTTCCGCTCCTTCTCTCGCGTCTTCTGCTTCGGCTTCGTCTCTCTTTCAGTCTCTCCTACAGTTCCTCGCTCCCGCTTTTCTTCTCCCTCTCCGTACGATCGCCGACCGACGATCGACGCCGGCTACCAGTCGCCCTGGTACATGACGCGCAGCCCCGTGGCCTCGGCAAGCTCCTCGATCGCCGTCTTGGCGAGCGCCGGATCGTCGAGTGACCGGACTGCGACCGCGTCCCCAGCCGCGTTCTCCAGCGTCGTCCAGTCGGCGGATTCCGCGCTCTTCGCGAGCACCGTCGTTCCACTCGAGAGCTGCCAGGGTAGGGTGAGACTTGCCCCGAGATCGTGGTTTTCGAGGAGATACCGGACTGCCCCGACGACCGTGCCGCCCGGTGACTGCGTGCCGACGGCTCCAACCGAGCTCGCGCCACCGAAGAACCGAACCACGTACTCGCTCCCGTCTGCCCGGACGACGGACTTCTGGGTCGAGTCTGGTTCGGCAGATGTACCCAGCTGGTCGCTGGTCGTCGGAGTCGAATCCTCGTCGTCGTTTTCCGGCTCTTCCGATCCAGTGGGCTCTCTCTGCTCTCCCTGCTCTCCCCGTTCTAACTGCTCTACTTGCTCACCCGACGCTTCCGGTCCTACCGACTCTTTCGGCTCGGCCGGCTCCTGCTCGATGGAATCGGCCGACTCGTCGTCCGGGCCGAGCCGTTCGCGGAGCGCGTCGATCGCTCGCGTGCTCTCCTCGAGAACCGCGGCTTCGAACTCCTTGCCAGTGACCGACACGAGCTCCTCGCTCACGGCGTCGACGAGCGCCGCACGCTCTTCGTCGAGCCGTCGTGCTGCCCGTCGCCGATCCGCCCGAGAAGAAGTAGCAGTCTCCGCCAGGACGGATCGGTGGAACCGGCCCAGTGCGTCGGCGTGATTGGCGAGCGCCGTGAAGGGGAGCGATCGGCGGTGGATCTCGCCGTTATCCTTGAGGAGCAGGACGATCGTTCGTCCATCGGTGACCACGCCCCTGGGAGCGTGGCTCTCCGAGAGCGCTGCCTCGAACCGTGAGAGGACGTCGTCCGTCGGAATCGATCCCGGTGACACAGTTCGTACCGCCACCGACGGTCGCGATTCGATCTGCAGGAGGTACTCGACGGTCTGTCCGGAGAGGTCCGTTTCGGGGACGACCTCCGGGCCACGTACGTCCCAGCCGAGAATTTCGAGCAACGGTTCGACCGCACGGAGCTGGACGGCGCGTTCGGAGTCGAGGGATCCGTCGCCAACCCTGCGTTCGACGGCGTCGGCGAGTTCGGCGAGCGAGGCGAGTGGATCCGACATTCAGTTCGCTCCTACGGTACGGCGCTGGTAAAACCTCTGCCCGCACCTCCCCCGCGTTCCGGAGACCGACTGTCGTACGCGATGGCGCCGTTGGCAGGTGAGATCGCGATCGGCGCCCTGCGCGAACGGACTCCGGACCTCGCGGAAAATTGTGACCTCGATAGAACGGCGAATTTGAGGCTTCCTACATATTCGTTGTGGCCAAAACGGGTGCCGGCGCTGGAAATTATCACGCAATTCGATGTATTATCAAGTAATTTTCAGCGATTATGTCGGTAATTCCGATCAACCATCTCGGTATATATCTGCAACTATATAATAGATATATGACACTGTGGGTCGATCCGTATTCGTATGAACTCCCGGGGACTGACGCCAGTACTCGGTCTCGTGTTGCTCGTCGGGATCACTGCCGTGGCCTCGATGGCGCTGTTTCTGGTCGGTCTCTCGCTCGCCGACGCCACGCAGTCCTCAGCCGAGCACGAACAGGCCGAGCAGTCGATGGCCCAGCTTGCGGTATCGGGTGACGTCATCGCTGCCGGCGAGAGCAACCACGCCGAATTCGACATCATGGGGACGGACTCGGGGACGGTCCGTGCGATCAGTGACACGGGAACGTTGAGCATTACAGTGACGAACAGGACGAACGACGAGCAACTGCTGACGATGGAGCGGTCGCTCGGTGCCATCGTCTACGAGGCATCCGACGGCACCGAGATCGCGTATCAGGGCGGTGGCGTCTGGCGGAAGGGGCCGAGCGGAGCGTCGTCGCTCGTCCGGTCGCCGGAGTTCCACTACCGTGCGACCCCGGCTCCGACGATCACGTTCCCGATCGTGACTGTAAACAGCGATTTCTCGACGTCGGGCGACACCACGGGAACGCTGGTACAGACCAGCTCGAACGACCTCTATCCCGATCGCCCCGATCACTACAACCCGCTGCAGGACGGCAGCGTGTTGATCCAGATCGAGAGCGAGTACTGTGAGGGCTGGGAGGAGTACTTCCGGAGTCGAACGGAGGGCTCCGCGGCTGAGGACTGTGACGACGGCGAGAAAGGGGTCCTCGAGATCCAGTTCAGCGTTCCCTTCGAACTCGACGGTATCGAGGGCGGCGTTATGCTCGGTGACGGGAACGGTAACCCCGAAGACTTCGACGGCATCGACGACCCGGACGAGTTCGGCGACTCTGACAGTGCTCCCAGTGCGACGCCGATGGTCGAAGCGAAGCTGGAAGAGGCGAAATCGAGTGGGAACGTCCTTCCCGACGACGGCGTCATCGACGAGCCCGGACTCTACTACGACGACGGGAACCTCTCGAGTGGGTCGATCGAGTTCAATACCAGTGCTGGCGACATCGAGATCGCGTCCGATCAGTATCCCGTCTTTGACGGCAGCGTCACGATCACCGGCGACAACAACGTCACGGTCTACAGTAGGAAGAACCTCGTTTCGAAGGGTGGCGGTGACGCGTTCATCGGAACCCCGGCCAAATCTTCACAGCTTCGCGTCTTCGTTCACTCGGACGTCGACCAAGTCGGTCACAAGGGTCAAAATACGGATTTCCACGGACTGCTGTACGCGCCGAACTCCCAGGTGTTGCTCTTCAGAGGGAACAACAACGCGAGCGGCGCGCTGGTCGCCGAATCGGCCGACATCGGGAACACCAAGTTCGATATCGATCCCGAACTGGTCGACTTCGAGTTCTTCGAGACGATCGGCGACGCACCGTTCTACTACCTCCACCTGTCCGAAACGACGATCGAGGTCGAGGATGTTTCGTGAGGCGATTGACTATGGTGGTCTCGCTCGCAACCCGGCGAGTTTCGTTCGTGAGGGTAAACGACACATTTGTTTTGAAAAAACGTTATATTCGAAATATGGTGGAGATTGGTTTACTCTAGCACGGAAGAACGGCGACCATCTGGCTTCGCCGTCGGGCAGGAATTAATATATGAAATTGGTGGCCGTTAATTTGTAATTTGTGGGTATCCGGTGGATTTCTAATCGGTGTTCCTATTATAACAATAATACCATGACGCTCGTTGTAAGCATAGTTCGTATGGCTTCTGGAATCTGTGGTTAAATATATTAGTTTCTAACTCCTGAAGATGGTAGCATGGAAGAGAGGGGGGCTGCTCCAGTTGTTGGAGTGGTACTACTGATCGGTCTCGTGGTGGCAGGTGGAATTTCACTGTTTGCGGTCGGCTCGGTTGCGCTGGACTCCGTCCAGAGCGACGTGCAGGTCGACCAGGCAGAGAGTGCGATGGTACAGTACGCCGATTCCGTACAGAACGGCCAGTCGACGTCGCTGTCGCTGCCGGACGCGGGCACGACCGAAGTCTCGTCGGACTCGACGATCCGGATCGAGGTTGGATCCGACGAGGTCGTGGACACGGAACTCGGGACGGTCATCTACCAGGAAGACGGCTCCCAACGCGTCTTCGAAGGCGGTGCAGTGTTCAGTAAAGACACTGGCCAGCCCTCGATCGTCTCGCAGCACCGATTTCTTACCAGTACGACGCAGAGGAGCAACACCAGACGCTCACGATGGACGTGGTGACAGTCGACGGAACCGCCGGCGATCTCGTGGCCGGGAGTGCGTTCGAGGACTCTTCGTCCGGAGAGTCCATCGTCAGTGGCGGCTACAACGAGACGGTGCGGATCACGATTCAGAGCGAATACGCGCAGGGCTGGGCGACGTACTTCGAAGAGAGCACGAACGCCCTCGTCGACTTCGACGCCAGCTCGAACACGGTCACCGCGACGCTGCCGGTCGTGCAGCCGGTTGCCGTCGAGAACAGTTTCACCGTCGACGGTAGTATCGGCCTCGGTGGCGGCGTCGGCGTCTCCAGCTACGATTCCAGAACCGCAGTCAACCAGGGCAGCGTCGGTATCGGCCAATACAAAGAACTCGCTGGCGGGGACGTGGTCTCGACCGGTGGGTTCGACGGGAGCGGCTCTGCGCAGGTCGACGGAAACCTCTACGTCGACGACGACTTCACCTTTGATGGTGGCACCGACGTCTCCGGCGACATCTACGCCACTGGCGACGTGACGATCGAGACGTCGACGCCGATCGACTCGCGAATCGTTGCCGGCGGCGACGTCATCATCGCCAACGGCGGCGTCAACTTCGAACACAGCGCCGTCGTTCGCGCGGGCGGTGACCTCAAGCAGCAGAGCTACGCGGAGTACGACGGCACGATTCACGTCGGCGGCAACGTCGTCGGGAACGGGAACTCCGCGGGTTACGACGGCTCGACGGAGTTCCTGGCTGGAGGAACCGTGTCGCTCGGGTCGAATCCCGAAGCGAGTGGTGTGTCGATCACCGAGAACGCCGCGGATCCGCTGTTGACCGAGCTCGACCGGATCGACGACATGGTCGCGTCGATCCCCAAGCCCGCGGAGCGCGTGAGTGACGCACAGACGAAGTACGCCGAGGCACCGACGATCGATCTCGGTGGCAACAACGCCGACGACGAAGTCACCGCTGGCAACTACCGGGTCACGGGCGATCTCACCTACGGCGGCAGCCCGTCGATCACGTTCGACACGACCGGCGGAGAGATCAACCTCCTCGTCCAGGGCGACGTCGAAGCGCCGAACCTCGACGCGGAAGTCATCGGCAACAATCAGGTGAACCTCTACGTTACCGGCAACTTCGAAACCACTGGCGATCCAGAGTGGTCCAACCCCAACGGTGCAGGCAATCGACTCATCGTCTACACTGCCTCCGAAACCGAGACGACAGAGGTGCGGTCCTCCAGTGGGTTCTACGGCGTCATCTTCTCCGAATCCGACCTGAACCTGGGTGGCGGGACGTCCGTCTACGGCGCGATCGTGATGAACGGGAGCGACGTCAACGGCGGACAGAACGTCTACTTCGACGAGGCACTGACCGGCACCGACCTCAGTAACGACAACACGGGCCCGCAGAACGCGAAGAAGACCTACCTGCACATCAACCGAGTGTCCGTCTGACCGACAGAGCTCTCCTTCGCACTCGGTTTTCGCGATTCTTCCGATTCGATCCGACCTGCTACAACCGGAAGGTCGGCCCGTCGTCCGTGTCCTGCACCTCGACCCCGATCGCTTCCAGTTCGTCCCGTAGCTCGTCTGCCCGTTCGTAGTTTCCGGCCTCGCGTTCTCGCTCGCGGAGCTCCAAGACGAGCTCGGCCAGGTCTTCGCTCAGGTGGACGTCGCTTCCCGGGCCGTCTCCCAGGGCCAGCCCCAGCACGTCGCCACCGAGGTCTTCGTAGGCCTCGATCGCGGAGCGGAGCCCACCGAAGTCCGCCTGGTCGTGACCGTCGAGATGCTCGTGGACCGCCGAGGTCAGCTCCAGCACCGCCGCGAGCGCCTCTCGGGTGTTCAGGTCGTCGTCCATCGCGGCTTCGAACGCTTCTCGCGCGTCCTCGACGGCGTCTCGGAAGCGGTCGTCGCAGACCTTGGTCCCTGCGTCGGGCGAGTCCGCGACGTCGACTGCCCGGTCGTAGCCCCGTTCGATCCGCTCGAACCGCTCGGCCGCTTCGGAGAGCGCTGCTTCGGAGTAGGTCTGTTTCTCCGAGTACGTCGCCGAGAGCAGGAACGTCCTGACCACGTCGGCGCCGAACTTCTCGATGGCTTCCTCGACGGTGTAGAAGTTACCGAGACTCGAGGACATCTTCTCCTCACCCGTCTCGAGCAGCCCCACGTGCAGCCAGTGGTTTGTGAACCGCTGGCCGGTCGCCGCCTCCGCCTGCGCGATCTCGTTCTCGTTGTGGGGGAAGACGAGGTCCTCGCCAGCGACGTGGACGTCGAACGTGTCCGCGAGGTGGGTCGTCGACATCGCCGAGCACTCGATGTGCCAGCCGGGTCGTCCCTCGCCCCACGGCGAATCCCAGGTCTCCGCCGTTTCACAGGCCTCGGCCGGATCCGCAGCGCCCTCGTGCTGGTGATCGACGATCTCTCCAGGCTCCACGCCGTCTGCTTTCCAGAGCGCGAAGTCTGACGGGTGACGCTTCTCCGCTCGTTCGTCCTCGGGGCCCTGTGCCTCCAGTTCGTCGATCTGCTGGCCAGAGAGCTTGCCGTAGTCCTCGAAGCTCGTGACGTCGAAGTAGACGGAGCCCGCCGACTCGTAGGCGTACCCCTTCTCCAGCAGCGTCTCGACCATCGCGATCACTTCGTCGACGTGTTCGGTGACGCGCGGATAGACCGTCGCGCGCTTGAGCCGGAGCGAGCGCATGTCGCGGAGGAACTCCCCGACGTAGTGGCGACCGACGTCCGCCTCGCTGTCGCCGACCTCGCCGACGCGAGCGAGGACTTTCTCGTTCACGTCGGTGAAGTTCTCGACGTGCCGAACGTCGTAGCCGGAGTACTCGAGCCAGCGGTGCAGGACGTCTGTGTGCAGCCAGACGCGTGCGTGGCCGAGGTGCGCCGGGTCCGACGTCGTCAGGCCACAGAGGTAGAGGGTGACGGTGTCCCCGACCGGCTCGAACTCCGTCGTCTCCCCGGAGAGGGTGTCGTGAAGCCGCAGGGTCATACCCGCCCGTTCAGCGGGACGGCGTTTCAACGCTCCGGTCTCCGCGACCGAGTGGAGCGAGGCACGTCAGGCGGTTTCCAGCGTGGCCTCTGCTGCTCGTAGTGCGTCGGCACCGGATCGATCCTCGACGGCGACCACGAGCGTCTCGCTCGCCAGGCTCGCAGCGCGTACGTCGATGTCCGCGGTTCGAAGCCGCCCGAGGATCGCTTCGAGTGCGAACTGGTCCACGTCGCCGGTCACCTCGATCGCCGTCGTCTCTCCGCCCGTCTCCACGTCGACGCCGCCTCCAGTCTCGTCGAGTGCCACGTTCCGGTGCAGCCGGACGCTCACGCGTCGATCCTCGGTCTGGGCCGGTTCGAGCTCGTCGGCAAACCGCCGGAGTGCGGTAGCGATCGACTCCTCGTCCCCGTCGACGTCGAGCGACCGCGCCGTGGCGCTGTAGTTGACGATTCCCGCACGAAGCGCGTCGTAGAGTGCCGGCTCCGCTCTGACGGCACGCCTGGTCTCCGCTGCGACCGACATACGACTGCGATCGAGCGCGACGGATCGAAAACCTTCCGACACGATCGGTGGGGTAGTGGACGAGGAGCGAATCGACGGTCGGCCGGTCGCGGAGTCTGGGACAGTCACAGGACCTTTATACTGCACCGGTCGCGAGTGGAGAGCGTGACCGGGGAGTGTGACGAGTCGGAGATCCTCGCCCTCCTCGACGACGAGTACGCACGGGCGATTCTGGGGGAAACGAGTGCCCAACCCATGTCAGCAACCGAACTCAGCGACCGGTGTGACGCGTCCCGGTCGACGATCTACAGGCGCATCGATCGACTCACCGACTGCGATCTCCTCGAAGAGCAGATGGAGTACGATCCGGAGGGCCACCACCGGAGCGTCTACGCCTCCCGCCTGGAGGAGGTCCGCGTCCGCTTCGAGGACGCGACGCCGGTACTGGAGATCGAACGAAGCGAGGCCGCATCGGAGGATCCCGCCGATCGCTTCACACGAATGTGGGAGGGGCTCTAATGTTCGGGATGACGCCGCTCCAGCTGGTGATCCTCGGCGCATCGCTCGTCGCGACGACGTTGGGCCTCGTGGTCGGCTATCAGGCCTACAGGGGGTTCCGACGCCACGATAGCGCGTCGATGCGCCAGCTCTCGGCGGGCCTGTTGCTCCTCACGGCAGGCTCCTACACGCTCGCGTTCGTCGGAACGCTGCTCCTCCGGGCAGGCTATCTCGACGCGTCACTCCAGGATCCGCTCACGCTCGTCGTCAGGACGCTCCAGGTCGTCGGGCTGGCACTCATCACGTACTCGCTCTACAACCGCCCCGACTGAGTCCGCGGACCGCTCTGGTGGGCAACCGACTCCTCCTCTCCCCGAATCGTCCGATCACGCACAGCCGACGGATTTCGCGACCGATTCGATCGGCGGGCCGTCCGACGCTCCCACGACCGAGTAGCTGTTGTCGTCGCAGATCCAGACGATTGCCTGGTTCGGCCCGACGGCGAGCCGACGTCCAGTTGCGTCTCCAATCTCCACGGGCTCTCCCTCCTCGGACAGGTTGACCTCGGTTCCCGACCGTTTGGTGACGGTGATCGAATCTGACTCCCCGGCGTAGACGATCGTCACGGACTGGCCGTCGACGGCCGGATTGACCTGCGCGTTCTCGAACTGGTAGCCCGACGGAACCGAGGGGTCGGGGACCGTCTGTTCCACGCCTTCCTCGAGTGACGCTCGACTGTCGAACTGTTGGAAGCTCCCGTTGAGTCCCTCGACGACGGTCGCCGTCGGTGGAGCGTCGAACTCGAACGTTCCAGCGTCGACGTCCCCGTTGATCGTGACGTTCGTGTAGGTCCTTGTCGTGACGGTCGTCTGGTTGCCGACCCGGATGGCGACCGTGGACTTGAGGGGAAGGTACCACTCCGTATCGATGTAGTAGGTCGCGTTCTCGATCAGACTCTTCTCGTCGGTCGATCGGAGTTCGACCACGCGGACCTCGCGTCCGTCCACGGTGTCAGTGCCGGCGTTCGACACCGAGACGTTGTCGCCGATCGGAAGCGTGACTGCGGGCTGACCGGAGCCGGAGCCTGGGCTCTTCGTCGGAACCGTCGGAGCAGGGGAGATCCCGATCGCCCCGTCGGCGTCCCCGTTCGCCTCGTCGTCCAGCCGTTCGAAAATCGAGCTCACCGTCTCGACCGTGTGATCGATCGGGCTCTGGTTGATCGACGGGCGATCGATGCGCTGGACAGTGTTGGAACTGGGCGTGTAGTACTGCATCGTCGACTCGTTCATCACCACGGTTATCCCCGCGGAGGGGCCGTCGACCACCGCCGAACGGTAGCGATGCTGGTCGAAGTTCCGGACGAGGTGGGTGCGGATCGTCGTCTGGTTGCCGTCGACGGTCGTCTCCGTGACGATGTCGGCTTCGAGCGTGTGCAATTCTGTGAGCTGCTCGCGAACCGCCGGTTCGTCGGGATAGGTCGTGTCCTGTGACGTGAACGTACAGCCCGCGAACGCCAGCGCGGCGAGGAGGACGAGCGCGAGGACCACGTGCCGGGCGTTTCTCACTGTTGTGGGTATCTCCGCGACGGAGAGACAATAAATGGTTATACCTCGCGTGCGCAACTGCACCGATCCGCCGGAGCGCCTCGCTGGCGGTTGGTTCGGGAAGTGATGGAGGGCCGATCGTTCAGGGGGCAGCAGTCGAACTGTCGTGCGCTCCCCATTTCAAACGGCAAACACTGTTGCAGGGCGTGCAACACGGCGTCCGGTCGGAACGGTGTCGAGACGGGGTCGGCGCTACAAGGCCGTCGCCGGACGAAGGGCTCAAACCTCGCCAACGCGTCCAATCGTCCATGCAGGCGCTCGTGATCGTCGCCCACGGCTCGCACCTCAACCCCGAATCGAGTGCGCCGACGTTCGCCCACGCGGACACGATTCGCGAGACCAGCGCCTTCGACGAGGTTCGAGAGGCCTTCTGGAAGGAGGAACCACACTTCCGAGAGGCGCTTCGAACCGTCGCCGCGGACGAGGTGTTCGTCGTTCCGCTGTTCATCAGTGAGGGGTACTTCACCGAGGAAGTGATCCCTCGCGAGCTCCGCCTCGACGGCTGGGACGTCACGGACTGGGACTCCGGCGACGGCGTCAGCGCGAGCCACGCCACCTACACAGCCGCCGACGTCGAGAAGCGAGTTCACTACGCCGGCCCTGCCGGTACCCACGACGCGATGTCCGACGTGATCGTCCGCCGTGCGGAGTCGGTGACCGGCGATTCCGACGTCGGCGACGGGTTCGGTCTGGCCGTCGTGGGCCACGGAACCAACCGCAACGAACACTCCGCCAGGGCGATCGAGTACCACGCGGATCGTATCCGGGAGCGCGGCCGCTTCGACGAGGTCCGGGCGCTGTTCATGGACGAGGAGCCGGAGGTCGACGACGTGACCGACTTCTTCGAGAGCGAGGACGTCGTCGTCGTCCCGCTGTTCGTTGCCGACGGCTACCACACGCAGGAGGACATCCCCGAGGACATGGGCTTGACCGAGGACTACCGGGAGGGCTGGGAGACGCCCGCCACCGTCGATGGACAGCGAATCTGGTACGCGGGGGCGGTCGGGACCGAGCCGCTGATGGCCGACGTGATCGTCGAGCGTGCGGCCGACGCCGGTGCCGACGTCGGCGACGCGATCGGACGGATCCGGGAGCAGACGCGCGTCGGTGGCCCCGCCGACGACTGAGCGCCGTCGACCTCGGCCGAATCAGTTCGCCCCCGATCGACCTGCACCGACGGATCGGACCGCCGGAAGCGCCCCACTTTTCTCGCGGCGGTTGCAAGCTATCCCATGAAGGTCGCACAGCTGGACGCGCTCGTCGCGGCCACCGAGGACGGCGTGGACTGCGACGGTCTCGTCGCGAGCGAGGACGCCGACGGCTACCACGTTTCGATCGACGGCGACCGCCGTGACGGACTCGACGAATCGACGTTCCGGTCGGTCGCGGCCGAACATCCGAACTTCGTCGGGAACTGGTACTTCTGGGAACACGAGGTTCCGCCGGGCGACGACCGCGTGGCGTTTCTCCGACGACTCGAGGCCGCCGAATCGACGCCACTTGCGGAGCGACTGGAGCGCCTCGATTCGGGGATGCACGCGACGTGGGGACAGCTCCACGTCTCCGTTTCCCTCGAGCGTGCTAGTGATGGAACGGGCTACAGTCGACGCTACACGCTCCGGCACGTCGACGACGTGGTGGACGACGCGAGCGAAGCCGATCACGACACTGACCGTGACGACACTGACGGCGCTCCGGACGCCGATCTCGTCGATCACCACGATCCACTCGACGCCCGCGAACTCTCCAAGCTCGACGAGGGCGATCGCTACCGGCCGCTGAAGACGGCGCCGACGCTCCAGCGAGGCTGGCGATTTCCGACGCTGGCTGCCGACGAACTCGTTCGCGCGGTGGAGTGTTTCTACCCCGCGACGATCCCGAACTGGTACCGTGAGCGGACGGGATCCCTCGACGTCGATCACTGGCGCGACACCGCGGAGCGCCAGACCGGCATTTACGACGTCGTCGAGGAACTTCCACGGGAGGCCGCGGAGTGGGTCGCGCAGGCCTGCTGCGTCGATTCACAGTGTCTCAAGCGCCGCGAGTGGGAGTACGACGAGGACGACGAGCTGGCCGTCGACGGTGGCGACGGCGAGTTCCCCTGTCGCGAACCCTGTTCGCTCGTGGTTGCGGCCGCGCGCAAGTGGACGATCCTCGAGAGCGAGACCGAGCGAACCTACGAGTTCGAGCTGACGCCGAGCGAGAAACACCAGCTCGAGGAACTGATCGACGCCGTCGCGGACGGGCGGGTCGACGACATCCGGGAAGCAGACGTCGGCGAGGGCGCGAATCGCTACCGGGCGCGGTATCTCCGAGCCAAGCGTTTCGACGAGGACGGCAACCTCTGTGGCGTCGAGACCACCGGCGGAGACGGGGAGTAATCCGCCGAAGTACGGCCCTCTGGGAGATTCGGTGCCAGCGCAGGATCGGTCGATCGATCCCTGCTACCGCCGAAGCAGTACGCCAGCGGCGCCGATCACGGTGGCCAGGACGACGAGCACGGCCAGCCGCACGACCGCACCTTCGACGAACTGCCACGCGAGTACCGCGATCAGCAGCGCCACGAGCGCGAGCCCCGCGAGGAGTCCCGTTCCGGCATCGCGCCGGGGCGTCACCGCGTCGACTGCGTCGTCGATCGCCTTCGACGCTCGCTGGAGGACGGGCACCGAATCACCGTTGCCAACGGCGGTATCGCCAGTGGTCGCGCCGCCGCTCGCTGCGACGGCGTCACGTTCCGTACCACCTGCCTTCGTTGCTCCGGCGTCCTCGCCGTCCGAATCGCGCTCGATCGGACTCGTCGGTACGTTCGAGGACTCTCGCACGAGCACGCCGATCGCGACGGACTCCCTGCCGTAGCCCGTCGAGAGTTCGAGCGTCCCCCGCGCGGGCCGCAGGTCGGTCCGGACGTCGACCGGGACTTCGACGACGTCCTCGGGCTCGAGGAACGGGTTCCCCTCGGTCACGGTCGCGGTGCTCGCGAGATCACCCGAGAGCGAACAGTGCATGTGGCTCCCCTCGCCGTGATTCTGAATTCGCACGACGAAGGGTCCGTCAGTCTCGAAGCTGTCGCTCGCGGGCTCGATCGCGTGGTGCTCCGAGCGGTTGAGGTGAACCACGAGCGCGTCGGTCACGGGGTGGTGTGCTCGCGCAGCGGGCAAAAAGGTTCGCCGCGTTGGCGAGCACAACTGTGCCGATTGGTGGTTCGGCCATCGCTGGTTCGACCGTCAGATCGACCGCGCTGCTCCGTTAGCTGTGGTCGGGGAACGAACGGCTCTGGATAGGGGTTGCTCTGGATGAGACTGCGCTGAGCGATCGGCTCAGTAAAGTGGGTGCTCGAGAGAATTGCTCAAATGGTTGCTCAAATGTTGCTCGAGGGGATTGCTCAAGAAGGAGCTTCCTCCCGCATGTCCGGCGGGAGCAGGTTCGCGATGCCGTCCGCGATCTCGTAGGTCTCGCCGCAGTCCGTGCAGGTGAGCGTTCCATCGAGGATCTCTTCGCCGTCCTGCTCCTCGACGTCCAGATCCAGCTCCGCCTTGTCGAGCGGACACCGCAGGATGTCGAGCGTCGATTGCTTCACCGCGGGTCACCCAGTGTCATACAGACTACTCCACGGGGCACTCAAAAAAGCGTGACGGGTCCGGCGCCCGACACCGACACCGGCGCCCTGCTCCCAGAACGCTCGGGACCGGCACTTATACGAGACGGCCGTTCCAACCCCCAGTATGATGCTGAGCGACGTCATGGAGGACTACCTCAAGGCGATCTACTACCTCCAGGGCGAAGACGAGGAGGAGCGGATCCGGACCTCCGAGATCGCCGACCACCTCGACGTGACGTCGCCGACGGTCACCAGCATGCTCGAGAAGCTCGAAGAACGCGGCCTCGTCGACCGGGAGAAGTACGAGGGCGTTCGCCTCACCGAGGAGGGCGAGACGGTCGCACTCGAGGTGCTTCGCCACCACCGTCTCCTCGAAGCGTATCTCACGGAGCATCTGGACTACGACTGGAGCGAGGTCCACGACGAGGCCGATCGGCTCGAACACCACATCTCGGAGAAGTTCGAGCGTCGCCTTGCCGAACTCCTCGACGATCCGGAGGTCGATCCCCACGGCGACCCGATCCCCAACGAACAGCTCGATCCGCCGCCGGCCGACGAGGGACGGCCGTTGACCGAGTTCGACGCCGAGGACCGCGTCGCGGTGGCGCGGATCGAGGACGGCGACGCGGAGATCCTCAGATATCTGGCCGAGCGTGGGATCGAGCCGGGGGCGATCCTCGAGATCACCGACGTCGCCCCTTTCGGCGTGGTAACGGTGCGTGCTGCTTCGGAAGCGGAAAGTTGTGCACTCCCAGAGGAGGTCGCCCTGGAAGTGCTCGTAACGGCCGTTGCAGAGGAGCTGGAGCGTGCCTGAATGCCCGAACGGTCCGATGAGAACTTCGGGGCCAGTACCCACGGTTTTAAGGAAATCTACGAGCAAAGAGTGTGCATGTCATCGATCGAGCTGACTCCCAGCCAGAAGACGATTCTGACCGCACTGGTCAACCTCTACGGGGAGGAATCCGAAAACGCGGTCAAGGGGGAGCAGATCGCCGAAGAAGTCGATCGCAATCCGGGTACGATCCGCAATCAGATGCAGAGCCTGAAAGCACTCCAGCTCGTCGAGGGAGTCCCGGGCCCCAAGGGCGGCTACAAGCCGACTCCGACGGCCTACGAGGCGCTCGACGTCCAGCAGATGGACGACGCCGCCAGCGTCCCGCTGTACCACGAGGGAGAGCTGCTCGACGGTGCCACGGTCGAGGAGATCGACCTCAACAGCGTGCACCACCCCGAGCTCTGTCGCGCCGAGATCCACCTCCAGGGTTCGATTCGCGGCATCGACGAGGGCGATCAGGTCATCGTCGGTCCGACACCGCTCTCGAAGCTCCAGGTCACCGGCACGGTCGACGGGAAGGACAACAGCGCGAACATTCTCATTCTGCGGATCGACGATATGAAGGCGCCCGCCGAGGAGCCGGCCCACTGAGTCGGCCAGGTCGGGTTCGACGCTTCGGGCGATCGGCAGTTCCGGGATAGCAGCGACGAGTCTATAACGAACTGTCATGGACGTGAACGAATGGCACGCAGGCGTGCGATTCGCAGGGTTTGTATCGCGGCACCGCTGACGACCGCACATGTCAGCGACGGTCGCCGTGCTTGGCGCAGGCTACGCGGGTGCCGGCGCGGTGCAACGTCTCGAGTCGGAGCTCGACGATGCGGATCTCGTCTGGATATCGGATACGGACTACCACCTGGTTCTCCACGAGTCTCACCGCTGTATTCGCGACCCGAACGTCCAGGACTCGATCGTCATTCCCGTCGAGGAGGTGAAGGCGCCGTCGACGACGTTCGTCCACAGCGAAGTGACCGGCCTCGACGCCGACGAGCAGGTCGTCGAACTTGCCGACGCCGACGACGTCGCGTACGACTACGTGCTCGTCGCGATCGGAAGCGCGACGGCTTTCTACGGAATCCCTGGACTCGCCGAACACTCGCACACGCTCAAGAGCCTCGACGACGCGCTCGCGATCCACGACGACGTGGCAGCCGCAGCAGCCGAGGGCTCCCCGGACGATCCTGGGACCGTCGTCGTCGGTGGCGCCGGGCTCTCCGGCATCCAGACCGCCGGCGAGGTCGCCGAGTATCGGGACGAGCACGACGCGCCGATCGACATCGTGCTCGTCGAGGCCCTCGACGAGATCTTCCCCGGGCAGGACGCCTCGATCCAGCGCGCGCTCCGGAAGCGCCTCGAAGCTCGCGGCGTCGAGATCCTCACCGGCGACCCGATCACCGAGGCCACGGAGGAGGCCGTGATCTTCGAGGAGGGCGACGATCTCCACTTCGACGTGCTGGTCTGGACCGGCGGCATCAGTGGGCGCGACGCGCTCGAGGACGCCGGCCTCGACAACGAGCACAATCGACTCACCGCCGACGACACCTTCCAGACCTCCGACGATCGCGTGTTCGCGATCGGCGACTCCGCGCTCGTCGCACAGGACGACGACGTCGCGCCGCCGACGGCGCAGGCTGCCTGGCAGGCAGCGGAGGTCGCCGGCCAGAATCTCGCACGGGCGATCGACGGACGGCCGCTCAAATCCTGGCGCTACGACGACAAGGGGACGGTCGTCTCCGTCGGCGAAGACGCCGTCGCCCACGACGTCGACGTCGTTCCGTTCTTCGACACCTTCGGCTCGGTGCCGGCTCGCGTCCTGAAGAAGACCATCGCAGCCCGGTGGATCAAGGACGTGACCTCATGGCGTCGGGCGAAGGCCGCCTGGCCCGACCTCTAAAGCGGCTCTTCGGACGGCTCGTCTACCGAAGTCGGCGAAACCACCGTTCCCACGGTCGGTGGAATCCACGGTAGCCACTCGGGACTGCTAGAGGGATCCGCTCACGACCGCTCGCGGAGAATCTTCTCGATGATCCGACCCGTCGAGAGAAGCTCGTCTTCATCCGTCCGTGGCCGTGCGGACGCTCTCCGGAGGTCGCAGTCGATGCCGCGCTCGTCGAGAGCGTCGGCCAGCGCGTTCTCGTCGTGGTGCTGGTCGTGACCGAGGACGATCACGTCCGGCTCGATTTCCTCGATCGGAACGAAGATGTCGTCGGGATCGCCGAGGCGTGCGTGATCGACCGCCTCGAGCGCGGCGATCACGTCTCTGCGCTGCCCCTCCGGGACGACCGGCGTCGGTTTGTGCGAGACGTTGCTGTCCCGCGCCACGATGACGTGCAGTTCCTCGCCCATGCTGGCCGCGTCCTCGAGGTAGTGGACGTGGCCGGGATGGAGGATGTCGAACGTTCCCTGTGCGACGACGGTCGTCGGCGCAGTGGTGTTCGAATCGTTCGCCCCTTCGTCTGGCAGATCGCTCACTTGCGCTCACCCGCCGTTCGGTCGAGATCTGACTGGTCGAAGTGGAAGAAGTCCTCCCCCTCGGGGAGTTCGACGTCGATCACGTCGAGGGAGCGGTGCTGTCCCTCCTCGTCGAAGGCCTGCCAGTCGTTGCGCCGGTAGGGTGCACCGATGATGAGATGGACCTCGCCGCGCGTGAACGTCGCGAGGTCCGCTGCGCTCGGCTGGAGCACGCCGTTGGGATGGGAGTGGACGGAGCCGACTGCCGACCGGTCGTTCGGGATCATGTTGGTCTTGACTGTGGCACTGACTGAGTTGGACGTCGTTCCCGGGATGACGAGCACGTCGGTGATCACGATCCCATCGCGCTCGAGGCCGAGATCGCGGGCCTCCGTCCCCCGAAGGAACCCCATGTACTCGTCCGGGTGGGCGTCTTCGCTCGCCTCGAGGGCGAACTCCAGCGTCTCCTCGGCGATACCGAGGAGTTCACTGGAACGAAACAGCTTGCCGAAGAGGCCCATAGTCGGGATCGGTGCCTGCGGCTGCTAAACGTTCCGGAGTAGTATCATTCGTCGGGGAACTGCGAGGCTCCAGCCGGAACGATGAGAGTCGGGGAGTCCGCGTGACCGGCGACGGTGGCGTGATACTCGCCAATTATCGAGGGCTCGCCGGTGCTGGTCCTCGTCACGACGTTTTATCATCGCGGATGACCATCCCGATCGTATGCTACCGCCGGCGCTCGCGGGCGTTCTCGGCATCCTCGTTCTCCCTGTTGGTCTGTTGAACTGGCACCACGCCGAAGCGATTGCACGGTTCGACGAACGGCTCGACGCGATCGGCAGTGAACGCTCCTGGGACTCCGTCGAGCCTGCGGATTGGAAGGTCGCATTGCATCGGTACGCTGGCATGGTCTCGACCGCACTGGCGACACTCGGCATCGTCTACTGGATCACAGCATCGCTCGTCGCCGCGTAGCGAGGCGATCGGTCGGTTCGAACACGCGGCGGGAATCGGGCCTGCGGGCGATCCCAAAGGGGTTAACCGTCGGCCAAGCGAATCGAACTTCAACATGAGTGACTCCGACGTAGCGCCCGTCGTCTACGACCTCGATCCCGCCTGTTCGGTCGAGGACGTCCAGTCCGGGCGCCCCTACCTCGCGACAGTCAACGGCGTCGTCAAGTATGGCGTCTTCGTCGACCTCACGGACTCCGTCTCCGGCCTCGTCCACGAGTCCGCCCTCGAGAACGAGTTCGACGTCGGCGACGATCTCGTTGTCGAACTCGACGAACGAAAGGCAAACGGCGACCTCGCCTTCGTCCCCGCTGGCGTCGATCCGGTCGGGACGACGCTCGAACGTGTTACCCCGGACTACGACGTCGCGACCACCGATCAGCTCGAGACCTACATGGGCACGACGATCCAGCTCGAGGCCGAGATCGCCCAGATCCGCCAGACCGGCGGACCGACGATCTTCCAGCTCCTCGACGGTCACGGGATCGTCCCGGCTGCCGCCTTCGAGTCGGCGGGCGTCCGCGCACACCCCGATGCCGACGTCGGCGACGTCGTCCGCGTGATCGGTTCGGTGGAGCGCCACGAGGAGTCCCTCCAGCTCGAGATCGAGGAGCTCGCGGTGCTCGAGGGCGAGGACGCCGAGGAGACGCGGGCGACGATCGACGACGCCGTGGCTACTCGTGCGTCGCCGAACGACGTCGACCCCCTCGTCGAGTGGGGCGCTCTCGAGGCCATGTGGCCGGAGCTCGAACGCGTCGCCACGCTGCTCCGACGGTCGATCCTCGAAGGCCGTCCCGTCAGCGTCCGCCACCACGCCGACGGCGACGGCATGTGTGCGAGCGTTCCCCTCCAGCGAGCCCTCGAACGGTTCGTGGCCGACGTGAGCGAGGATCCCGAGGCTCCCGGCCACGCGATCCGGCGGCTCCCCAGCAAAGCGCCGTTCTACGAGCTCGAGGACGCAACGCGGGACCTCACCCAGGCGCTCGAGGACCGTGCCCGCCACGGGCAGAAGCTCCCGCTCGTCTGCATGCTCGACAACGGCTCGACCGAGGAGGACGTTCCCTCCTACGAGACGCTCGCACATTACGACGTGCCGATCGTCGTCGTCGACCACCACCATCCCGATCCCGACGCGGTCGCCCACCTCGTCGAGGAGCACGTCAACCCGTATCTCCACGGGGAGGATTACGCCGTCACGACCGGGATGCTCTGCGTCGAACTCGCGCGGATGATCGACCCCGATCCCGCGGCGACGACGGAGGAGCTCCGGCACGTCCCCGCGGTCGCCGGCCTCTGCGATCGCTCGGACGCCGACGCGATGGCCGACTACATCGACCTGGCCGATGACGCAGGCTACGACGAGGACGATCTCCGCGACGTCGGCGAGGCGCTGGACTACACCGCCCACTGGCTGCGCTACGACGACGGCCGCCACCTCGTCGACGACGTGTTGAACGTTGGCTGTGACGATCCCGAGCGCCACCACGAGCTCGTCGACCTTCTCGCCGACAGGTCCCGCGAAGCGATCGACGACCAGCTCGACGCAGCACTTCCCCACGTCGAGTCCGAGGACCTCGACAACGGTGCGACGCTCTACCGGATCGACGTGGAGAACCACGCACACCGATTTACCTACCCCGCACCGGGCAAGACGACCGGTGCCGTCCACGATCGCATGGTCGAGGAGCACGGCGAGCCGGCGATAACGATCGGCTTCGGCCCGGACTTCGCCGTCCTCCGTTCCGACGGCGTTCGCCTCGACATTCCCGAGATGGTCACCGAACTCACCGACGGCATCGTCGGCGGTGGCGTCTCCGGCGGCGGCCACCTCGTCGTCGGTTCGATCAAGTACGTCGAGGGGCGTCGCGAGGAGGTACTGGATTCGCTCGTCGAGAAGATGGCCGCAGCGGAGATCGACGAGGACCTCGGTACGACCACGACGGCGATCGAGTAACTTCGCCCCGATCGTCGCCCGTCGGCAGCTTGCTGGGCCCGTCGAATCCTCACGTAGCCCACCTGATTCGAGCGATCGCCAGTAGCGCGAGAACGATCCACAGCACGCAGACGGCGGCGACGAGTCCGGTCGGTATCGGCCATAGCGGCTCGTCTCTCGCGTCTGCCTCGAACACGTCGGCGTAGTAGGCCGCGACCTCCTCGCCCGTCAGGACGAGCACGACCTCCCGGTTCTCGTTGTACGCTGCCGGATTCCAGTTCAGGCTACCGAGGATCACGTGGCGATCGTCGACGATCGCGACCTTGGCGTGGACTTTCGAGAACCGCCCGCGGGGTTCGACGAGTTTCGCGTCGATCGGCAGGTTCTCCTCGGCAGCCAGCCGATCGATCTCCTCGACGAGTGCGCTGTTTTCCGCCCGTGCGTAAGAGGCACTGCTCAGGAGCACGTCGACCTCCGTTCCGTTGCGTGCAGCGGCGATCGACGCCTGCAAGAGCGAGTCGTCGATCCCCTCGATCGCCATCTGCTGGATCTCTATCGAGTGGTTGGCCGAGCGAAGCAGCGACTCGACCTCGCTTCGAGCGTTGTCTGGCGCGACGAGTAGCTTCGTCCGGTCGACGGGGACCGATTTCGGGGCGAAGTGAGTGGGATAGGTCTCGGTACTGGAACCACCCGGGACCGGATCGACGGTCGCACCGTACTCTGCCCAGTCGATCGTGCCAGGCCCGGTTCGATCCGCGTGAAACAGGGCCGCGAGCTCGCTCGCCGTCTGGGGCCCTTCGACGACCACGCCCCAGCCTCGACTGGAGTGACCACCCGTTCCTGCCGGCTTGAAGTTCTCCGTGAGGACGAGTGCGCTGTCGTCGACGACGGCGTACTTCGCGTGGTGGACGCCGAAGGGATCCCGCTCCCCGGCGAACACCGTCACTGACACGCCGGCGCTCGAGAGCGCATCGAGCGCGTCGACTTGCTGCTGGCTCATTCCTCCCACCGGCGAGCCTTCGAGCACCACGCGCACGTCGACGTCCCGTTGCTGTGCATCCACCAGAGCGCCGACGACGCGATCGGACGTCAGCGTGTAGCCGCCCAGGAAGATTCGACGCTCTGCATCTCGAAGCGTGGTCTCGACGACCTGGGGTGCGTCTGGGAGGACGAACGCCGTCGCGCTCGCTGGCGTGGTCTCGGCCGGATCGAGCGACGTCGATCCTGGAACGTTCCACTCCCACTCGCCGCCGTGCCATCGATAGCGTTCGCCCTCCGGGGCCGACTGGTAGCTGACCTCCGAGACGACCGTTCCACCTGGCCGACGAAGCTCGATCGCGTCACCGCCGTTCGCCAGTCGTAGCTCGCCGTCGAGCCGTTGGACCGATGCGGTCGACGCTGCGCTGACTGCTGCGGGCTCCGTCGAGAGCACGACCCGTCCATGTAACGTTTTGCCAGGGAACTCGGCCACAGCCCCCTCGTCGTCGACGACCGTCCAGCCGCTCGCGTTCGTCGGTCCTGGGAAATTCACGACGACGGACTCGCCGGCGTCCTCGTCTGCCAGCGGATTCGGCGTGAGGCCGACGATCGACGGGGTGGCAGCGTCCGCGGCGCTCGAATTCGACGCGTCCGTCGCCGTCGCAGTAGCGGCCCCGAGTTCTGGGTCGGCAGGATCGACTGCTAGCGGGTCCAGCGGACCGGGCTCCTGAGGCGATCCGCCGGCCGCGTGGACTGGCGCAGCCGGTACTGCCGCGAGCAGTACCACCACCAGTAGTGCGACGGAAAGGACGGCTGTTCGCACGGACGGGTCTGGTCGCGGCATCGTACCTAAAACTGTAGCACGTGGCCGTCGTCGCGGACGCATCGGCGCCGCTGGCGAGCTCGAACTCGGCGTACTGCTCTTCTCCGGGGGAGTTCACCGTGAGGATCCCGCGCTCGGAGTCGTGGGCTGTGATCGTGGCCCCGCTCTCCGTGGTGATCTCGGCACGCGTGGTGCTGGAGGCATCGAGCGACAGCGTAGCGCCAGTGACGTCCGTCACGGCCGACAGCGAGAGACCGGCTTCGACGTCACGCTAGGCATCGTACTCGCTCTGTGACTGGGCCGCCGCGGAGGCGAACAGCTCGGTGCCGCCGACGCTGTAGTTCGTCACGGTACTCCCGGACGTCTCGAAGCTGACGTACGTCCCCGCGTACGCGTCTGTCTGTACGGTCCGTTCGACGGAGCGGGATGCGTAGTTGCTCGGTACGGCGACGCTGGCCATGACCGCGACCGACGTCGTGAGCACCAGCACTGCGATCGCGACCGTTGCGACCCGTCGCATCGTCACGACCGTCATCCAGCCTGATAAAGGGGTTTCTGACAAACGGTCAAATAGACGGGCGCGATCGGAATTCGGCCCTATGATTTACAGGCACCCTTCGTGCTCACGACGATCGAGACTCGAGAAATCGGTCGCGTGGTGCCGTCAGGCTTCGACGGCCAGTCCCGACAGCTCGAGCGCCTCGTCGACGGACGCGTCGTCGTGGAGGACGGCAGCGACGGCGCGCGTGATCGCTTCGGGGTCCTCGTGCTGGAAGATCGACCGCCCCATCGAGACGCCCGCGCCGCCAGCTTCGACGGTTCCGCGGACCATCTCGATCGTCTCGCGGTCGCTTCCCCTGGAGCCGCCCGCGATGACGACCGGGAGCCGGGTCGAGTCGATGACGTGCTGGAAGCTCTCCGAATCGCCGCTGTAGGCCGTCTTCACGACGTCCGCACCGGTCTCCTCCGCGAGTCTGGCGGCGTGACCGAGCGCCTCGGCGTCGTGCTCGTCGACACCGGGGCCGCGAGCGTAGGCCATCGCGAGGACCGGAATGCCGTACTCGGCGGCCTCTCCAGTAAGTTCGGCGAGTTCGGTGAGCTGGGCGGGTTCGTACTCGCTGGCGACGTTGATGTGGAAGGAGACGGCGTCGGCGCCGGCGCGAATCGCCTCTTTGACGGTGCCAGTCCGGCGTTTGTCGGCCTCGTCCGGACCGATCTCGGTGGATCCGTTGAGGTGAACGATGTAGCCAGCGCCATTCTTGTTCGGGTGAACGCGTGGCGCGATCCCCTTCTGCGTGAGCACCGCGTCGGCACCCCCGGTCGTGATCGCGTCGATGGTCGATTCGATGTCTTTCAGTCCCTGTACTGCCCCCATCGTGAGCCCGTGATCCATCGGGACGATGAGGTACTTGCCGTCCGTGCCGATGCGCGAGAGTCGCGCTGTCGTTCCAGTTGTCATACTCGAAAGGCGTGTGGGTTCGTGTGTCAAGCTGTGGCAATCCCGGGTTATTGCCCTTCCGGTTCGGGGCGGTTCTTGCGAGCGCCGGCCGTGGCTCCCTCGGCGAGTTCGCTCGCCAGCGATTCGAGCCGGGTCGCGGTCTCGCGGACGGGCCGCTCCGTCTCGACGCCCTCCGCGACGACGTCCACCAGCGCGCTCCCAACGATGATTCCGTCCGCGCCGCCGGCGACGATCCGCTCGGCGTGCTCGCCCGTGGAGATCCCGAAGCCGACGGCTTTGGGAACCTGCCAGTCGGCGACGCGCTCGAGGATCGTCGCGGTCTGGTCGGACACCTCGGTGCGGGCGCCGGTCGTCCCGAGCCGAGCCTGGACGTAGACGTAGCCAGAGACGAGCTCCCGCATTCGGTCGAGGCGCTCGCCGTCGGTCGTCGGCGCGACGATGAAGATCAGATCGAGTCCGAACTCGTCGCAGGCCGCGCGGAGGTCGTCTGCTTCCTCGGCGGGGAGGTCGGGGATGACGAACCCCTCGATCCCGGCGGCTGCCGCCCGCTCGACGAAGGGCCGGGGACCATCACTCGCGTCCCCGCCGGACCCGTACTGATACACGAGGTTGTAGTAGGTCATGCAGACCAGCGAGGCGTTCACGTCGAGGGATTCGGCCAGCTCGAAGTAGCGGTCGGGCGTCATCCCGGACTCGAGCGCGCGGGCGATCGCCGTCTGGATCGTCGGGCCCTCTGCCATCGGCTCGGAGAACGGAAGTCCGAGTTCGATGACGTCGGCACCGCCCCGATCGAGCGCCTCGAGATACGCCTTCGAGGACTCGAAATCCGGATCGCCGGCGACGAGGTACGGGACGAACGCCGGGCCGTCGGCGAACGCCTCGGCCAGCGTGGGCCGTTCGCGTGTGGCCGTCTCCGTCCCCTCTGAGGCGTCGTCTCCCGTCATCGTTGCCCCTCCCGGAACACGTCCATGTCCGGTGCCGCCGCGAGGTCACGATCCGCGGACTCCTCGATCACCGTCTCGAGGTCCTTGTCGCCGCGGCCCGAAACGGTGAGCAGGATCGCGTCGCCGAGCGACTCGCCGTCCTCTCGAATGCGTTCCTCCAGATACCCCAGCGCGTGCGCGCTCTCCAGTGCGGGGATGATCCCCTCCGTGGCGGACAGCCGGTGGAACGCAGCGAGGGCCGCGTCGTCGTCGACGTTCGCGGGCGTGACGCGACCGTCGTCGACGAGCTGGGCGAGCTCCGGCCCGACGCCGGCGTAGTCCAGCCCGGCGGAGACGGAGTGGGACTCCATGATCTGGCCGTCTGAGTCCTGGAGGAGCTTGGTCCGCGCGCCGTGCAGAATGCCCTCTTCCCCCGTCGAGAGCGTGGCCGAGTTCGGCGCGACGCCGGCTGCTTCGTCGACCTCGAGCGAGGAGCCGCCGGCTTCGACGGCGTGGAGGTCGACGTCCTCGTCGGGGACGAAATTGTGGAAAGAACCCATTGTGTTCGAACCACCACCCGCACACGCGACGACTGCGTCGGGAAGCGTCCCCGTCCGGTCCTGGAACTGCTCGCGAGCCTCTTCGGAGATAACGGCCTGGAAGTCCCGGACCATGCTCGGGAACGGATGCGGGCCGACGACCGAGCCGACGACGTAGTGGGTCTCTTCGACTGTCGCCGCCCAGTCGCGGAACGTCTCCGTGATGGCCTCCTTGAGGGTGCCCCGGCCGACGTCGACGGGGTTCACCTCCGCGCCGTTGATCCGCATCCGGAAGACGTTGGGCCGCTGGCGGTTGATGTCGGTGCGGCCCATGTAGATCTCGCAGGGCATATCGAGGTGTGCGCAGGCCATCGCGGTCGCGGTGCCGTGCTGGCCGGCACCGGTCTCGGCGATGATCCGCTCCTTGCCCATGTACTTCGCGAGGAGCACCTGCCCGAGGGCGTTGTTGAGCTTGTGGGCGCCGCCGTGGAGGAGATCTTCCCGCTTCAGATAGACGTCGCAGTCGTACCGCTCGGAGAGCTGATCGGCGCGCTGGATCGGCGTCGGACGCCCACCGAAATCGCGCAGGCGCTCCCGGAACTCGTCGAGGAATCCGTCCTCGTTCTCGAGCACGTAGCGCTCGTAGGCGTCCGTCAGCTCCTCGATGGCCGGCATCAGCGCTTCGGGCACGTACTGCCCGCCGTACGCGCCGAAGTCCGCGTCACTGCTCATGCTCGGCCCTCACGCTCCGCCGTGGTGAACGTCTCGGTGTTCTCCCGCACCAGCGCGGTTCCCGAGCCCGGTTCGTCGTCGGTGGCAGCGGCGTGGTCCATGATCGCGCTCCCGATCAGGAGTGCGTCGGCACCCGCGTCGCGCATCCGTCTGGCGTCCGCTCCCGAACGGATCCCGCTCTCCGCGATCACCGTCACGTCGTCGGGTACGTCGACGGCATCGAGAACGGCCTCCGTCGTCCCGAGATCGACCTCCAGCGCCGCGAGATCTCGGTTGTTGATCCCGACGATGCCCGCGCCGGCGTTGACGGCCGTCTCGAACTCCGCAACGGTGTGGACCTCGACGAGCACCTGGAAGCCGCGGTCGCGCGCAGCGGCGAGGAGCCCCTCGAGGTCGTCGACGAAGCGCGCAATGAGCAACACGACGTCGGCCTCGACGACGTCGAGTTGGTCCTCCTCGAGGAGGAAGTCTTTCCGCAGAACGGGGACGTCGATGGCCGCCCGCACGTGTTCGAGCGTCTCGGGACTGCCGCCGAAGTGCTCGGGCTCGGTGAGCACCGAGAGCGCGGCGGCACCGCCCTCGACCATCGCCTCGGCCAGTTCGACCGGATCGTCCTCTCTGGTGCCGTCCGCGGTCGGACTCGTGGGCTTGACCTCCGCGATAACGGGCGTCCGACCATCGGATTCCGCGGCGTGGAACGCGCCCGTGAGCGATCTGGGATCGACGGTTACCCGACGATCCGGCGATGCCCGTTGCCGTGCGGCGTCCAGAATGGACTGCACGGCGGGAGCGACCTCCTCTCTGGCGTCCATATATGTACACTAACGAACGGAGCTGGCCATAAGGCTTGCGGGGTCGATCCGACGGTCGCGTCTCGTCGACGAAAGAGTCTAGTCGACGGGAAAGGTCTGGTTGAGCACAACCTTCTTTCGTTCACGCAGTCACTATCGAATCGATGAGCCTGGTGGAGAAGAGTGGACTCTTCCGCGAGCCCGAACCCAGATCGCTGGGACTCATATTCCTAGCGGGTGCCTTTCTCCAATTCGCGATCTACGGCTACTACAGCATCGTGCACGATTTTACCGGAGGCCCTCTGATTCCTGCCCTCGGTTCGATGTTTCTCGCGTTCGCGCTCCCGGAGTTCTTGCCGACAGAAAACCAAAGCGTGGTGGGCGCAGCACGGATCACTGCCTTTGGCTACGGCGCGATCATGGTGGCCTACGCCCTGTTCTGGATTTGACCGACCGGGTCCCTGATGTAACCTACTGCGCGATCTCTACGCCAGCGACCTCGCGATACCTGCGCCCAGCAGCGTCATCGGCAGCGATCGCGGCGGCGATCCGATCGGAGATCCAGCGATTTCCGGTGTCGTCCAGGGACGGCGGAAGGAACCGCTCGTAGACGGGCAGCCGCTCCCGCAGCGGCACTCCGGCATCGTCGGCGATCGTCTGCAGGTGGTCCAGAGCGGGCCACGCGTAGTCCGGGTTCACGTGATCGTCCGTGACGGGTGAGACCCCACCGAGATCGTCGATACCGCAGTCGACGACCTCGCCAGCCGGGGCGAGATTCGGCGGCACCTGGATCGAGACCTCCTCGGGCATCGCAGCCCGGGCCATCGCCGTCGCTCGTCGAAGGGTCTCCAGACCGGGCGAGTCGCCGTGCCAGCGCTCGTTCTCTCGAACCGGCTGGACGATGATCTCCTGGACGTGGTCGTACCGCTCGTGGAGCTCCCGGATCGCGAGCAAGCTCTCCGCGCGATCCTCCCAGTCGTCCCCGATGCCCAGCAGGATGCCGGTGGTGAAGGGAACGCCGAGCTCTCCAGCGGTCCGAATCGTGTGCAGGCGCTGACCAGGCGATTTCGTCCGCGGGCCAGCGTGGGCGTCGACGTCCGCGGTCGTCTCGAGCATCACGCCCATGCTCGCGTTGACGTCGGCGACGGTCTCCATCTGCTCCCGGGTCTGATCGCCCGGATTCGCGTGGGGTAGCAATCCCGCATCGAGCGCGATCTCGCAGGCTTCACGCAGATACTCGTGGATCGACTCGTGGCCGTACTCCGCGAGCTGGTCGTAGATCGCGTCGTAGCGATCGTCGGGGTCGTCGCCGAAGGTGAACAGCGCCTCCGTGCAGCCGGCGTCGGCGCCGCGTTCACAGACCTCCCGGATCTCCTCCGGCGACATGAGCGTCGCCTCGCCCGGCGGATCGAAGTAGGTGCAGTAGGTGCAGGTGTAGCGGCAGGCGGTCGTCAGGGGGATGAAGACGTTCCGTGCGAACGAGAGTTCCTCGGCAGCCTCGACGTCAGTGGGGTCGATCTCCAGCAGCCGCGCTACGTCGTCCGCCTGGACGTCGACCTCGATGCCGTACTCGTCGGCCCCGGGAATCACACTTGCCGGTCGCCGCTCCGCGGGCAAATGCGTTCGGTTCGGGGCACCCGTCGCCGGACTCGACGACGCCACTGGACCCGCCGTTTCGGCGATTGACGCCGTCGTCTGTCCGATCAGTCGTCGCGTACGACCGTCGCACGCCCGTCTCTGACCGCAACAGAGAATCCCCGCGCCCTGAGCCACGACGGGGCGTCGCCCTCCCCGTGGAGGAGCACCTCGACGAGGTCGGCCCGTTCGTCGACGTCGACGCCGAGCCGCAACGAGTCGAACTCCGTCCAGTCGAGTCCGGCGTCGTCCGCGATGCGTCGATGATCCCGGAAGGATACGCCGTGGTAATCCGTCGAGAAGTTCCCATCGCGAACGAGGAGCGCGTTCGTGCCGCCACCGAGCCCCGGTGCCGCGACGACGTCTCCCTCTGCAGCGAACAGTCGCTCCAGCGCGGCGGGCGTCGCGAGGCCGAGGTCCGCCATGACGACCGCAATCGGCGGGGATTCGAACAGCTCGTCACAGAGGGCGTCGAGTCCCCGCTCGTCGACGACGACCGTCGCGTCGACAGTGACCGACGCAGTGGCGTACACCGTCGGATCGTGGCCGGCACGGCGGATGGCGTCGAGCACGTCGTCGAGGAGTACCCGAGCGAACGCCGCCCGCGCACCGTCGTCGAACGCGTCGGCGAGGCGGGTCTTCGGATCGGCGGCGTCGAAGGGGACGGAGACGTCCATACGGGGCTGTGTTGCCAGCGCCGCGAGAAAGGCGTGTCGTCCGCTACCCGAGCGGGTCGCGGTTCGGACCCTGGCTCTGTTGCTGGTACCAGTAGACGCCACCGAGGATACCGCCGAGGATCACGAGGCCGAAGAGACCGTAGAGGATCGGCCAGAGCAGGCCACCGTCGTCGGAGTTACTCGAACCGTCGCTCCCGTTCCCGCCGTCGGCACCGTCCTGGGTAGTGTTACCGCCGGGATCGGTCTGGTTCGAATCTCCGGAACCGGATCCGTCACCCGAACCGTCGGTCGAGCCGTCCGACCCACTGCCGTCGGAGCCGCCCGCACCGTCTCCGGAGCCGTCACTGCCCGATCCGGAGGACGACGCCTGTGACTGGGCTTCTTCGGCCAGCGAGACGGCGTCGGCGAACGATCCCTCGTTGTAGGCACTCACGGCCTCGTCGAAGGTCGACTGGGCGTCGGAGACGTCGTTGCCGTCGTCGGCGGCGGACTGGATGGCTGCGCTCGCGTCGTCGAGCGCCGTTCGGGCCTCCTGACTACCGGGATCGCCCGTCGTGTAGTGGTGGATCTGCAGTTCTGAGAGTTTGTTCACCTGATCGCCACCGCCGATCACTTGCACGACTTCGCCAACCTCGAAGGTCGCGGGATTTTCGTAGGAGTACGACGAGACGGACGGCGTCGTGCCGGTGATTTTGACGACGACCCGATCCGCGTTCGTCGTACTCTCTTCGAGAGCCACCGGTTCGGGCTGCTCACCGGAGCTCTCGTAGGTGTCGAGTAGCGTGTCACCCTGATAGAGCTCGATCGTCCACTGTGCGTCTTCGAGGTCGGTGATACCGTTGACTTGCCACGAACTCGCGTCCGCGAACAGGTCCTGTAGCTCGATGGTGACCGTCGCCGACGTCCCGACCTCGGATTGCTCGGGTGCACTCTCCTGACTCACGGAGACGGCACTCGCCACCCCAACGGTGGCGACGAGCACGAGGAGTGCGACAGCGACGAGCGCGAGCCTAGAAGAGTGGCTCCAGTTCATCCTCGTCGTCTTCGACCAGCTCTTCGAGGTTCTGCTCGCTCTCTTGCTTGATCTCCTCGATGTTGTCCTGTGCCTCGATGGCGACTTGCTGGAGCTCCTTGATCCGTGGGACGTTGTTCACGCCGGAGAGGAGAACGACGCCAGCGACCTTCCCGGAGTGCGGTACGGGGTAGTCACCGCCGCGGACCTCCATGGAGCCGGTCTGCTCCTCGAGCCACTTCCGACCGCGCTCGATGCCTTTCCGGTTCAGGTGCATCGGCGGGCCGCTCATGACGAGGAGCGCACGCTCGGCGCCTTCGATCTCACAGGGGAGCGTGAGGCGACCGAGTGCGGCCTTCCGGACCAGGCTCGTGATGCGGTTGGTCGTGTGAGCGGTGTCGAGGTTGTCCGTGGGCTCGTCACCGGTGAACCGCGAGAGGAGTCCGCCGTCGCCGCCCTGGGGCTCGACGTCCTCGGCCGCGTAGCCGACCGTCGAGACGCCGCCGCCGTCGAGCGTGTTGATGATCTCGCTGGAGTCGACGACGGATTCGGCGACCTCGTCGCCAGCCTCGACCTCGCCTGCGCCGAAGAGAATTCCGAAGCGCGTGACGATCTCGTCGTTGATCTCCGCGTAGCCGCCCTCGACGGACTCGCCGGCCTGTCGCCACGCGTCGTTGTCGAAGACGAGCAGATTGTCGACCTCGCGAACGAACGTCTGGAAGGACCGCGCCGCGTTGAGCGTGTAGATGCCTCCCTCGTCGGAGCCGGGGAGAACGCCCAGGCCGTAGACGGGTTCCGTGTAGATGCGCTTGAGATGCTTCGCGAGGACGGGCGCACCACCGGAGCCGGTGCCTCCGCCCATCCCGGCGACGATCAGGAACGCGTCGATCTCGTGAACGGGCACCTGGTCGACGGCGCCCTGGACCTCGTCGATGTCCTCTTCGGCGATCTCGGCGCCGAGCTCGTTGTCGGCACCTACGCCGTGCCCCTTCACGCGGGACTGCCCGATCAGAACGCGATTCTCCTGCGGGACGTTCTCCAGTCCCATTAGGTCGGCCTTGGCCGTGTTCACAGCGATCGCCGAGCGGACGATTCCGCTCCCAGTAGCCTGGTCGTAATCCAGGAACTTGTCGACGATCTTCCCGCCGGCCTGGCCGAATCCGATCATCGCCAGTTTCATCTTGAAATTGGCCTCGTAACGGTAGGAAAGCAGGATTAGAGTGATAAACCTTGTGTTGGTCCGTATGACACGTGCGGCCCGTCCGTGTCAAAAAATCGCACTACGGTGCGGGCTTCGTCCTTTCGAACGTGCTCGCCGACGCTCAGATTTTTTTCACCGGGGGTTCGCGATTTAAGTTCTAGCGCCCGATCGCCCCCACTGCAGGAGGACCCAGCGGCGCTCACCTCATAATCGCAGGGTCGTGCCCTACGGCGAATTCCTACCAACGCGTTACTACAGGAAAGCCGCCGCTACGATCGGCGCGACCGCCGCTACACCGTGGAACCGTCCACGTCGTCCTCGATGCCGAGGAAGGACGCGAACGTGGTCAGCTCTTCCGGCGAGCGTCCGAACGCGCTCACGTCGTTCTCCGACACGGTATTGTCGACCTTCAGCGAGCGGTACTGCTCCGGTCCGAAGGGGAACGGTGGAACCGCGCCGAGTACCGTCAGTCCGAGGCCCGCCAGCGGCATCGGGATCGGGACGACTCGCATGTTCTTCCCCTCTGCACGGTAGACCAGCCGGGTGATCTCCGCGAGCGTCAGTACGTCCGGTCCGCCGATCTCGTAGGTCTGATTCGCGTGGTCCGGTTCGTCCGCACAGTCTGCGAGCATCGGTGCGAGGTCGCCGATGAAGATCGGCTGGAACGGCGTCGTTCCGCCACCCGGGAGCGGGGCCACGGGCAGCAGCGGAGCGAACATCTGTTTGGCTCGCTTGGTGAAGGGAACGATCTCGGCGTCCTCACCGAAGACGATCGACGGGCGAACGAACACGTAATCGAGAGCGGACTCTCGGACGACGGTCTCGGCCTCGCCCTTCGTGCGGAGATACTCCGTCGGTGCTTCGGGATCGGCGCCGAGCGCGCTCATCTGGACGATTCGATCGACGTCGTGTGATTCGGCAGCGTCGACGACGTGGTTCGTCCCGCCGAGGTGCACCGCTTCGTGCGTGAGTCCCTTCGGCGTCTTGAACAGCGGCGACAGCGCGACCAGATTGACGACGACGTCGATCCCCTCGAAAACCGGTTCGATGGAGTCGTACGCCGTCACGTCGCCGACGGCGCTTTCGGCCCCGTCGGGAACCTCCTCCGGATCGGGGTCTCTCGCGAGTACGGTCACGTCGTGCTCGCGATCGACCAGTTCCGCGGCGAGTGCCGTCCCGATGAAGCCGGTGCCGCCGGTGACGAGAACCTTCATGGCTCGGTGTAGGGGCGGATCACTGAAAAAGGTCTGCGAGCCGGTAGGTCACGGCTGGCGGTCGGGGCGAAGACGTTGCACGGTGGTTTCCGGCGACTACAGGAATGGTCGCCAGCACGCTCGCGGCTAGTGGAGTGAGTTCGACAGTTCACCGGGGGCTACAGAAACGAGTCGAGAATCGCTTCAATCTCCTCCGCGACCGCCGTTTCCGACTGGGTACCGTCGAGCACGCGAACGTCGTTCCCCGCCTCACGCTCGGCGGCGATCGCCTCCCTGTACGCTGCTTCGACGCGCTCGAGCGTTTCCACGCGCTCGAAGCGGTCGGTTCCCCTGTCGTCCGCGGCGAGCCGCTCGACGCAGACCGATGGCGGCACGTCGAGATAGATCGTCACGTCTGGGGCGCGCGCCCGGTCGTTGATCGTGCGAAGCCAGCTGGCCTCGACGCCGTCGGCGTGCTGATAGGCGAAGGACGACAGCGAGTAGCGATCGACGAGGACGACGTCGCCAGCGGCGAGGCGTGGCTCGATCTCGCTGTCGAGGTGATCGAGCCTGTCGGCGGCGAACAGGAGTGCGAGCGTCTCGGCGTCCAGATCGAGCTCGCCCTCGAGACACCGACGGATCTGCGTCCCGACCGGTCCGTCGGTTGGTTCTGCAGAGAGGGCGGCGTCGCGGCCAGTCTCGTCGTCGACGTACGCCGTGGCCCGTTCGGCTTGCGTCGTCGTGCCAGCGCCGTCGAGCCCCTCGAACGCCACGAACAGACCCTCGGTCATCGACTCGCGGTTCGCCCGGCCGGGGTTTGGCCGTTACGGTCGGGTGGGAAACGACGCGGTCCGCACTCCGGTATGTCACTCCTCGTCGCGGAGACTCGGATGCGTGAGTGGGTCCTCGGGCGGATCGTCGAGCAGCTCGCGCTGTCGATCGCGGCTGGCAGTCTCGCGTTTCCGCCGCTCCGCGTCGTCGATCTCCTCACAGCCCGGCGGAAGGTCCCTGTCCCGATCGGTGAAATACCCGTCCGGGGTGACCCAGTCGTGGTAGAAGGGAACCTCGGCGTCGTGGACGATCGTCATCGCGACCTCCGCCGCGTGACCGGCAGCCACGACCGTCTGGTGTGGCTTGCCGGCGAGTCGACCCGCGGCGTAGACGCCATCGACCGTCGTCCGCCCGTCCCCGTCCGTCTTCAGGAACGTCTTCGTCCCGCGATCGATCGTGTCCGGTTCGAGCGCGTCGAGGTAGGAACAGTCCGACCAGGACGCTGCGAGGAGGGCGCCCGCGGTGATCGACCGATCGGCAGTCGTCGCAAGCAGCCGGTCGTCGCCCTCGCGTCGTACGCCCTCGACGCGACCGTCGACGATCCGGGCGCCTGCGTCCTCGGCCTGCGTTCGCGTCCCTCGGAGGAAGCGTCGAGCGTCGACGCCGCCCGGGAATCCCGGAACGTTCTCGAGATGTGCGTTGCGTTCGAGTATCGATGGCCCGCCGTCGACGACGACGGTGTCGAGGTCCGCACGGGCGGCGTAGATCGCTGCAGTCAGTCCAGCCGGCCCGGCCCCGACGATGCAGACGTCCGCGTCGACGCGACCCGCGGCTTCGCCATCGCGATCGGCGTCGTTCATAGTGACTCCTCGTCGATTCGCGCAATGAACGCACCGGAATCGGAGTCTCCAGCCTCACTCGAGCATCAGGCGAGCGTAGGGTCGCAGTAGCCACTCAAGACGTTCCTCCTTACGCCCGCGTGAGCGAGTAGTAGACGGAGAGTAGCCCGCCGAGCTGGGAGAGCGAAGCCGCGAGGAGCGAGCCAGCGTCGTTGACGCCGAGGAGCGGGCCGAGTCCGATGGCCGCGGCCGTCGGGACCACCGTCAGGAGGAAAATCCCGAGTGCGAGGAACGCCATCGGGGCACTGTCGTTCCGTCGGTAGCCCCGGTAGGCGAGCCACGTGACGTAGCTACCGACCAGGGGCGTGATGCGGTAGGCGAGCCAGACGACGTGGTCCACCGTCACGGCGATCGCGAGGAGTGCGAGCGGAAGGACCGTCGCCCGTTCCCTCCGCACCCGCCGGCGAGTCCGCGTGGGCGTCCGGACGGCCAGCACGATCGCCAGTAATCCGGCCAGCTCGGAGGCCGTCGCTGTGAAGATGCGAACTTCGTCGGCGCCACCGAGCACCGTCGGAACGACGATGCGAACCACCGTCGGCACCGTGGTTATCAACAGGAGCCCGACGGCGATCGCCAGCATCGATCGGTCGCCGGATCCGCGGTAGCCGACGTAGAGTCTGTACGCGATCGCGGTCGAGAGCACCGCCGCGACGACGAATGTGATCAGCACGAGGCCGACGACGAAGGCGGAACCGCCCTCGGTCTGCGCCCCGGTGCTCTGGACCGGGGCCGTTGCCGAGGTAGAAGCTGCGCCAGTCCGCGCTTCGATCGTGGCGAGCGCCGGCGCGATTGCTGGTCCGATCATCGCAAGCCCTCGTAGAGTTCGGTGAAGCGATCGGCTGGATCGCGCTCCCGCTCGACGATCTCGATCACGACGCCGTCCGCGTCGATCTCGACGGTCACTCGCTCGACGCTCGCCAGATAGGTCTTGTAGTGGTGTCCGTCCGGATCCAGGGCCTGCTCGTCCTCGATCAGATCGTGCTCGGAAAGCCGATCGAGGCGGCGGTAGATCGTGGGCTCGGAGGCGTTGCAAATGTCCGCGAGCTCGCCAGCGGATCTGGCCTCGCCGCTGGTCGCGACGAGGATTCGCCGGGCGTACTCGTCGTCGAGCAGGGAGAGGACTGCCTGCTCCCACTCTGTCGCCGCAGCTGCCATCGATTTCGACCAGTGCATCCGCGGGGCAAAAAGCTCCCGACACGGCGGCTCGCTCGGGATAGCGATCGTTGCCGACAGGTGTGGCCGACCGGCGTGAGCGATCGACGCGACCAACCCGTGCATCGGCCGAAGCGACCAACCCGAGCATCGATCGACGCGACGAATCGAGGCATCGACCGACCCGACCACCGCGATCAACCCATGCATCTACCGACGCCTGTACTGATCCAGGCGTCGGCATCGATCTCGGCGTCGGCACTGATCCCGGCCTAGGCACTGGTCCAGGCTTCGGCACTGGTCCAGCTTTGGCACTGGCACCGGTAGCGGATACCTTTTCACCTCCCGCGCCGACCGCGCTGGTATGAACGCGTTCGGGATCGAGGGGCTCCCGGAAGTCCGGCCGGGGGACGACGTCGCGGCGATGATCGACGATCGGGTGACGCTTCGCGACGGCGACGTCGTCTGCGTCGCGAGCACGATCGTCTCGAAGGCGGAAGACAGGGCGTTCGACCTCTCCGACTTTCCCGCGAGCGAGCGAGCCCGATCGATCGCGAAGCGACTGAGCGCGATCGCTGGCGACGACAAGGATCCCCGGTTCGCGCAGGCCGTACTCGAGGAGAGCGACGAGCTGGTCCTCGAGGCCCCCTTCCTCCTCGCAGCGACTACGTTCGGCCACGTCGCACCGAACGCAGGCATCGACCGCTCGAACGTCCCCTCCGCGGATATCCTGCTCCTCCCGAAGGATCCCGACGCGAGTGCCGCACGCATCCGTTCGGAGCTGGACGCCGACGTGGGCGTGATCGTGACCGACACCTGCGGCCGCTCGTTCCGACACGGCCAGACCGGCGTCGCCATCGGCTACGACGGCATTTCGGCCACGCGAGACTGGCGCGGCGAGACGGATCGGGACGGCCACGAGCTCGAAGTGACCAACGAGTCGATCGTCGACGAGCTCGCCGGCACCGCGAACCTGCTCACCGGTGAGGGCGACGACGGCGTCCCGGTGGTCGTCGTTCGCGACTTCGAGTTCGGCGACCACGACGGCAGCGAGAACCTCTTCCGGGACGCTGCCGACGACCTCGTTCGCGACGCGCTCCAGCAGTGGGAGTTCGAGGAGGAATCGGCATGAGCCGCGATCGCGTGGGGCCGGCGGGTCTCGAGTTGACGCCCGAATACCCAGTGGAACGTGCCGCTGACCTGGCGAGCCACGCCGAAGCCGCGGGCTTCGATTCGGTGTTTGTCGCGAATCATTACTTCAATCGCGATCCATTCACTGCGCTGGCACGCGTCGCAGCGGCGACGACGGACGTCGGCGTCGGGACCGCGGGAGCGAACCCCTACGACACCCACCCCGTCGTCCTCGCGTCGAGGATGGCGACGCTGCAGGAGGCGAGCGACGGTCGGGCCGTCTTCGGCGTCGGCCCGGGCGACGCATCCGCGCTGAACTCCCTGGGGATCGAACGCGAGCGACCGCTCCGGCGGGTCCTCGAGACGGTCCAGGTGTCGCGGGACCTCTGGAACGGCGAGCGCGTGAGCATCGACGGCACGTTCGAAGCGACCGACGCCGGTCTGGAGTACGACGTCGAGTCGGTTCCAGCCTACGTCGCGGCGCAGGGGCCCGATATGCTCCGCATGGGTGCGAAGTACGGCGACGGACTCCTGGTCAACGCCGCGCATCCTGCGGATCTGGCGTGGGCGGCCGACCGCGTCGCGGAAGGACGATCCCAGCGCGAGGACGGCGTCGATCCGGAAGTACTAGCCTACGCAAGTGTCTCGATTGCCGAGGACGGGGCGGCGGCTCGCGAGCTCGCGCGCCGTCCGGTGGCATTCATCGCTGCGGGGGCCGAACCACCGGTGCTGGAGCGACACGGACTCGACGAGGCGCGGGCGGATCGGATCGGCGCAGCGCTCGAGGCGGGATCTTTCGGGGAAGCGTTCGACGCCGTCTCGCCTGCGATGATCGACGCGCTGTCCGTCGCCGGGACCCCGGAACAGGTCGCACAGCGGCTCGCGGCCATCGTCGACGTGGTCGACGGCGTCGTCGTGGGATCGCCGCTCGGTCCCGACCTGGAGACTGCGATCGACCTCGCGGCCGACGCGCTGGACCGATCGCTCGAGTGAGCAGTCCCGGTCGGGTCACGCGATCGAATCGCCGATCGCGTCCAGCACGGCACCGAGAGCGAGGAAGCCGACGAACCCGACGGTGACGCCGAGCAGCCCGATTCCGACGACGAGCAATGGGAGCGCGACCACGTCGGCCGTCGTGATTTCAACGAACAGTTCGACTGGATCGGTCGTCTGGAGGACCGTGGCAAGGTGAGGGAGCACGCTCTCCGTTGGGCCTGTGAGGGCATTGTTGGGCGCCCGATACCGGCCGAGTGTAGTGAAGTGGCCAAATGTACGAGGCGAGTCCGTCGGCGAGTCTGTCGGCGAATCGGTCAGCGAATCGTTCGACGAGCGGATCTGGCCGATGGCGTCGTTCGATCGTCGCTCCGGCCACGTCGCCGAAATCGCTGATTCCCCGCCGGCTAGTGGGTCCCCCAATATTCTCTGGGTGGTCAAAAGTTATATTCGTGCGGCACACCTGCTCACGTAGTAGAGCACATGCCCGAGCGGTCGTCAACGGAACGCATCGAGGAGTACGTCGCCGTTCTCCGCGGGATCGGACTGACGGAGTCCGCAATCGTCGACGCCCACGGGGACCGCGAGCGACCGGACGGTCCACTGGATGCGTATCTCGCCGACGTGTTGCCGGGCACGGAGGACGCGGAACTCAACGACGCGCTCGGTGACGCGATCGCCGACTCTGCGCGCGGTATCGACGCACCCGCCGAGTACTGGAACCACGCCCCAGAGGTCCACCTCGACGAACTGCTCGCACCGTATGGCTGTTCGGTCGAGATCCATCCCTCGAAGCTGGCCGACACCCTCGCGGAGGGGAAGTTCGTCGTCCGGCTGACGGACGCGGAGGGGACGGAGTTCTGGACGCGCTTCGACTACCCCGATAGCGAGCTGGGATCGGACAACTACCCGGCGCTCCTGCATCACGTCGAGGAGCAGCTCCTCGCTCCGGCCGGTCTCCGGATCGTTCGACTCGTCGCGCCGCGCGGCCGCTGGCGGTTCGCGATGATGAGCATCGACCAGCTCTCGGCGCTCGAAAACCGGTACGGGGAGCGGCTCCGGATCTTCGGCGCACCGCTCCTCGCTGCTGACCAGCCATCAGCGTTCGCCAACGAGCACCCGCCGGTCCCCGGCTGGTACGACGCGACGGACGCCGAGGAGCCAGCGAGCGATGCGGAGCTCTCGCTGGACGTCCCCGCAACCGAGTCACTCGACGACCTCGAACCGTCGGACGCCGAGCTCGGCTTCGACGCCGAGGAATCGCCGGAGTCGATCCTCGAGTCCGTCGAGGGCGACGACGCCGGCTCCGGGACGACCGCGGCAGCTACGGGCGACGACGTCGAGGCAAGCGACGATCAGGTCCAGTCCGTGTTCGGCGATCTCTCCGACGTGTCGCTCGACCCGGAGGATCCGGATCCCGAACCGGCCGGCGGCTCCGGCGGCGGCACGCTGGCGATCGACGGCGGTGCGACAACCGCGACGGACGCCGACGATCCGATGGACGATCTGTTCGACGAACTCAAACGTGACATTGCCGACACGGAGCCCGAGACCGGCGAGAACGCCGACGCAGGACGGGAGGCCAGCGTCGCCGATCTCGTCGAGGGCGTCGAGGAGGGATCCCCGACGAGCGAGGAGCGCGACGACGTCCCCCAGGACGCAGCGGACCTCACCGCTTCGGAGCTGTTTTCGAGTCTCGACGAGGAGTGAGCGGGCGCTTCGTTTCTGGTTCGTCCGCCCGCTGCCTGTCTCATAGGCTGTGTCTCGATTGCTGGTGACGCCACCGCTACGGTAGGCAGTCGACGCTTCGGACAATCAGTCGCAGTTGTAGCTCGCCGTCGAGACGTCACTGCTGGGGGCTGGTACGCAAGAGAAGGGAGAAATTGGGTGTTGGCGCCCGGGAACGGTCAGTCTTCGTCCTGGGGGTCTTCGGACTCGCCACCGCGCACGGTGGCCTCGGCGCTTGCCCCGCTCGCGCTCTGTGAGTCCAGCCGCCGATCGACGAGTGCGTCGAAGTCCTCCGCGGCGTCGTACTGGTCTCGAAGCTGGAGCGTCACTCGCCCACGCTCGGTGATCTCGTAGAGACCGGATCGCTCGGCGGGCCCGATCTTGCGAACGAGTCCGTAGTCGTCGAGTACGGGGAGTCGGTTGTTGACGTTCTTTCGGCTCTTGCCTGTGATCTCTGCCACGTTCGGAGCGACGTTCCTGCCGTAGGAGTGTAACGCCTCCAGGACCAGGAAGTCAGTTGGTTGCCTCAATCGCACAATTGCAACGACGTAGGGGTCGGGCGAGTAAATATCCTCCCCTTCGCCACAGCCACCATCATCGGTGGCTACTCTCCGGTGCTCGCGCCGCGGGCCCGTCTCCGCCGAGACTCCCGTATCGGGGACCTCTCGAGTAACCGGCGGCTACTCCAAAGACAATTGCCAACGGTAATCTTATTACCCTCCACCACGAACCGTTGACCGGGCCGGCGAATCGGCCGCGCCCACCCCTCTCCCCCCACGATGCCGGATCCAACCACAGTTGACGTTCCCGATGCAGGTGACGGCCCCCGGGTCCCACCCAGCCCGGGCTTCGTCACGCTTTTCGTACGCGAATGGAGACGCGAGCGATCGACGGGCGATCGATTTCCAGAGTCGACGCTCGCGGGGTCCGTCGCGGACGGAGGGAGAACCGATGAGTGACGCGAGCAGCGAGGATCAGCGAGCGTCCGCCCGTGGTCCGTCGATCGACAGCTTTGCTGCGCTGTTCGAACACGCCCCGCAGCCACTGGCGGTAGTTCGCAACGCCGAGACGCCGCGGGTCGAAGTCGTCAACCGTGCCTTCCTCGAGCAGTTCGACGGCCGATCGGCCGGCCAGAGCGAGCGGGGGTCCTTCGATCGACGGTCGTCCCTGTCCCAGGCCGAACGCGAAGTGGCACGGACCGCCATCGGTGGGACGAGCACGGAGACCGTCGCGACGAAAGAGACGACCGATGGGTTACGACAGTTCTCCGTCCGCGGGATTCCCGCGCCGGGCGCCGACGTCGACGCCTACCTCCAGTTTCGAGACGTCACGACACAGCGGGTTCGAAACCAGCAACTCGCCGTGTTGCGACGGATCCTTCGACACGACCTCCGGAACGACCTGACCGTCCTGCTCGGCTACGCAGAGACCATCGCGGAATCGTCCGACGACGCGAAGTCCCGGGAACAGGCAGCGACGATGGTCGAGGCGGCGTCGGACCTCCGGAACGTCGCCACGTCCGCCGGTCGGATGCAGTGTGTCACCGACTCGGCCACGCCGACGAAGCTCCGGGACGCGACGACGCACGTCAGGCGCTCCGTCGCAGACGCCTTCTCTGGCGAGTTCCACGTCGACGGGCCTGTTCCCACGGTCTCGATCGATCGCCGCACCGGGATCGCCGTCGAGGAGGTCTGCAGGACGCTGGCCGACCACAGCGACGTGACCACCATCCGCGTCGATCCATCCGTCACCGACGATCGCGTGACGATTTCGGTCAACGCGAACGGGCCCCTGTCCGAACAGGAGCGGGCTGCCCTGGAAGGGCTCGACGAGACGAAGCTCCGACACGCCACCGGCATCTCGCCCTGGATCGCCCGCTGGGCCGTCCGGGCGGCTGGCGGACGTCTCCGCGTCGAGAACGACCCCACTTGCCGAATCCAGGTTACCGTCCCCGTCGTCGAGTCGGCCCAATCGTCCACCGCGGACGACTGAGGCTCCGACGCGACGCGATTCCGCTACAGCTCCGACCTCCAGCGAGTCGACCGACCGTCGCCGGACCTAAACCACTCCGCCACCTCCGCCTGGGTATGCGCGTCACGTTTCTCGGAACCGGCAGCGCGATGCCCACCGGCGAGCGCTATCAGACCGGCATCCTCGTCGAGGACGCTGGAAACCGGCTCCTGGTCGACTGCGGCAGCGGGGTTCTCCACCGTCTCCAGACCCACGGACCCGGCTACGAGGCGATCGATACGGTGCTACTGACACACCATCACCTGGATCACATTTCGGATCTCCCGTCTCTGGTGAACGCACGCTATCTCGCTGGCGAGGAACAGCTCACCGTGGTCGGTCCCGAGGGAACCGAGTCCCTGGTCGACGACCTCCTGGACGTCCACGATCAGCTACGGGACGGAGCCGAGCTGACCGTCCGCGATATCGAGCCGGGGTCTGCGTCCGTCGCCGGCTTCGACCTCGAAGCGACGTGGACGCAGCACTCGATGCCCTGTCTGGCCTATCGGTTCGACGATCGGTTCGCCTTTAGCGGGGATTCGGAAGCGTTCGAGGAGCTGGCGACGTTCCTCGATGGGACCGCAGTCGTCGCGCACGACTGCTCGTTCCCCGACGGCATCGACGTCTCGAACCACCCGACGCCGTCACAGCTCGGCAACGCGTTCGCGGCGGCCGACGCCGAGATCGGGCGCCTCTATCTCACGCATCGCTACCCCCACACCGACGGCCACGAGGAGGAGATGCTCGACTCGCTCACCGCCGCGTACGACGTCGACGCGCGAATGGCCGAGGACGGGCTCTCGGTGACGATCGACGAACGGTAACGTCGGGATCGCAGCCACAGGCGTCCACGGACACGACTGCGTTTCAGTCGATCCGATACCGGAGCAGTGCTGCGATTCCGCCGAGGTTCGCGAGCTGCTGACCGGGGTCGAACTCCCCGGAGAATACGACGACGTCCCCGCCCTGTTGCTCGACGCGTTCCACGACGTGGTCCGCGTCGATCGACCACTCGCCCTCGCCCGCGCGCTCGACGCGCAACCGGTCGTCGAGGACGAGCAACGTCTCCACAGCGCCGAACTCCGTCGCCTCCGCGACCGCGTCAGGACCGTAGGCGACCGGCTCGTCGCTCCCGATCCTCGCGGTCAGCTCGTCGATCAGCTCGGCCTCCTCCGCGATTCGAGTCTCCTCGCGGAGCTCATCGACTGCGCCGCGCTTGAGCACTTCGTGGACGCCCCGGTCGCCACCGGAGCTCGTGTCTACAGTCCGGATCCGTTCCGCCAGTTCGGGATCGTCGTTCTCGACGTACTTCAGCGCGTCCTGCTTCGTGAATCCCGGGCCGGCGAGGACGATCGCGTCGGCGTCCATCCGTCCGAGGACCGTCGCGAGTTCCTCGAACAGTTCGTCGCGATCCCGCGCGAACTCCCCTTTCCCCGTCGTCGAGGTGATCGTCGCGCGTTCCTCGGTGCCGTAGGCCTCGACGGTGTAGACTGCTGCCTCGCCCTCCTCGACGGTCGCGATCGCGACGTCGGGCTCGTCCGTGGCGGCCTCTGCCTCCTCGATGCGCTCGATCTGGTCAGGGGCGAAGTGTTTCTCGATCTCGATCTCGTCGTGCACCTCGACGTTGAGCGTGTGGTGGAGCCCGAGCTGGTCCTCCCGGGAGCAATCGGCGATCTCGCCGCCGATCCGCAGGCGGTTCGCGAACTTGTGGAACTCGACGGAGTCGACGGCGATCTCGACCCAGAGATGCTCGCGTTCGCCGCCGGTGTCCCTGAGCTCCTCGTCGTCCCGCGTGATCCTGCGCGTCGTGTCGCCGGCGACGCGATCGCCCGGCTCGACGACGTACTGGAGGTGCCAGAGGTCGTCGAGGCTGTCGGGCACGAGGGTGATCCGCTCGGCACCACCTTCGACGTGGTACCGATCCTGGATTCGCATACCTCGCGGTCCGATCCCGTGGGGGAAATGTCCTGCGTTCGGGACGGAACGTCCACGCTCTTGCCGATCGGTCTGGTTCCCGGACGTCCGCTCCGGACAGATTGGGGATCGATCGTCCCACCGCTCTGTGGGGTAGCATCAGCGTTTTTCCGATCCGGGCCCTACCGTACACGATGACATCCGCACTGTTCGTCGTCAGCGAGCACGGCTACTGGGCAGAGGAGTGCATCGAACCCCTCGAGCGGCTCTCCGAGGCCGGCATCGAGGTCACGATCGCGACGCCGACGGGCGCAGTGCCGGAGCCGGACGAACGCTCCGTCGACCCCGAGAACGTCGGGGAGGAACAGGCCGAGCACGTCACCGAGGTCGCTCATTCCGACGAGCGACTGCAGAACCCCGTCCAGCTCACGGAGGTCTCCGCCGACGAGTTCGACGCGGTCGTGTTCCCGGGCGGGCACGGCACAGCGTGGGACGTCAACCAGGACAAGCACGCGAGAGCGCTGCTCCGCGAAGCCGTCGCCGGCGACGAGGGTAAAGCGCTCGTCGTCTGTCACGCCGCCGGACTCCTCGCGTTCACGCGCGACGCCGACGGCGGGTTCCTCGTCGACGGTCGGTCGGTCACTGGATTCCCGAACGCCTGGGAGGAGGGGATCGTCGACGACCAGGACCTGATGCCCGATGGACGGAAGCTCCCCTACTGGGTGGAAGACGAGGTGAAGGCCGCCGGCGGGAACTGGGACGCCGAACTCGACCAGGACACGTCCGTTACGGTGGATGGGGACCTGATCACCGGCCGCGGACCGAGCTCCTCCGCGGCAGCCGCACAAACGCTGCTCGACGAGCTGGGCATCGAGCAGCCTGCATAGGAAGCCCCCGTTTCGACAGCCGAGGCAATGGTTACTGTGCGTCAGCGAGCCGTTCGACTCGCTCCAGCGCGTCCGCCCCGCCGGCGTCCAGATCGTCCCGTACCGTGACGAACCGGGGGAATCGGAGCGCGTAGCCCGAATCGTAGGTCGGCGACCGCTGGATCTCCTCGTAGCCGACCTCGAAGACGATCGCGGGCTCGACGTCGACGGACTGACCCTCTTCAGAGCGGACGTGGGGTTCGATCAGTTCGTGGAGGTCAGCGAGCTCCTCGTCGGTGATCCCGGTTGCGACGTTCCCGACTCTCGCGAACCCGTCGTCGGTCCGAGCGGAGAGTTCGAACGTTCCGAGCAGCGACGCCCGGCGCCCCTCACCCCACTCCGCCCCTGTGACGACGAGATCCAGGGTCTCGACGTCGGGCTTGCGTTTGCGCCAGTCCTTCCCGCGGCGGCCGGGGGTGTACGCCGACTCGGGGTTTTTGAGCATGATCCCCTCGTGGCCGGCCTCCAGCGAGCTGCGCTCCAGCGACTCGATCTCCGCTGCGTCGTCGGTGACGGTGGCCTCGACGACGCCCGACTCGACGGTCGCCTCGAGGTACTCCCGACGGACCGCGATCGGTGCGTCGAGAAGGTCGATGCCCGGACCGCTCGTCTCTTCGGCGTGATCGCTCGCCTTCGATCGCTCGGCCTCCGCGGATTCCTCGGACCAGTCGCCCAGACCGGCCTGGCCGTCCTCACGATTCTGGGGTGCCTTCTCATCGCTGGCGACCGATTCCTCCTCTGTTACCTCGCTCGGCGCCAATGGCACCGTCTCGTACTCCAGGTCCTCGTGGACGCTCCGTGGCGCGTGCAGACAGTCGAAGACGTGGAGCTCCGTGGCGACGTTCTCGCGGGCAGCTGCGACGTCGTGTTTCCGCCGGAACCGTCGGAGCACTTCTTGGAACGGCAACGGATCGCCGTCCTCGTCGATCGCGACGACCTCGCCGTCGAGGATCGCCGGTGCCTCGCAGTGCTCGGCGACGAACTCGACGATCTCCGGCAGCGGATCGGTCACGTCCTCCATGTTTCGCGAGAAGAGGCTGACGCGATCCGCCGGCGACGTGTCGGTGTCGTTCCCTTCGGCTTCCGCGGGCGCTTCGACGTGGACCTGGACCCGTGCGCCGTCGAGTTTCGTCTCGACGAGTGCGTCGTCCCAGTCCTCCAGCGCCTCCGTGACCGTGCCGGCCTGGGCGAGCATCGCCTGGACGGGACGACCGACTTCGAGTCCGAGTTCCGCGAGCCCGTCGTCACCGCGCTCGCGAGCACGCTCGGCGACGAGCCCGTAGTCGTTCGTGACCTGGAGCGCGCGAGCGACGGCCTCGACAGGGGCCTCGAACGCCTCCGCGATCGCGTCCCGGACGGTGCCCTGTCCGACGCCGATCCGCATCTCTCCGAGGACGATCCGCGCGAGATAGCGGGCTTCCTCCTGGGAGCTGTCGCTGAACAGCGAAAAGAGCAGGTTCTCCTTCGTCTCCTCGCTGCCGCTCCCAGCCGCGTCGGCGATCGCCTCGAACGTCTCGAACACCTCGATCACGGTTCGGCCGCTCTCGGCGTCCGGTGCGTCGTCTCCGTCGCTCTCCGTAGCGGCGAACGCGTCGAGTCCAGTCTGCCCGCCGAGCTCTAGCTGCGCGGCGACCTCGCCGACGTCGCCCAGTTCCGCGAGCCTGTCCTCGATCGTCTCGGCGGTAACGCCGGGCGTCGCGGCCCGGGCGAGCGCCGCGTAGCAGCGACTGGGACCGACGTCGTGCGTTCGGGACTGCCAGGCCGGGAACACTCGGCCCTGGACGAATCTGGCCACGATCGGGAGGTCGTCCTCCGCGGCCTCGAACAGCTCCGCCGTCAGCGCAATGACGTCGAGATCGGCGTCGGTCGCCTCGATCTCGCGGGCGCGCTCGGCGAACGCCTCGAACTGCATCGGTGAGGGGTTTCGGGTGATCGCTGTTAAGCGCCTCGGGTCGGTGTCCGACGCTCCTTCCGGACCCGGGCAGCCCTGCGGCACCGATCGGTCTGTGAGACGCTCTCGGACGTTCGGCCACTTCCCCACCTTCAAGGCCGTCGACGTTGCACAGCCGGGCATGGCAGACGTGGATCTCGTGGACGACGTCGCCTCGCTCCGGGACGTCGACCACGAGGCGTTCATCGAAGCCGTCGAGGACGAGCGCGCCCAGCTGAAGGAGGCTATCGGCGACGGCGTCTTCGACAATCCACAGGGGAGCATCGGGCTCGAATACGAGTTCTACGCGGTCGCAGAACCCGACGTCGCGGCGGGACGCACGCCGGCGAGCGACGCCGGCCACCTCATGCGCGTGCCACGCCGGCTGCTCTCGATGATCGGCTTCGAGAAGGAGCTCGGCCTCCACAACGCGGAGATGAGCACGAGTCCGCAGCCGCTCAACGAGTACGGACTCGGCTCACAGGAGGCGGAGGTCCAGAGCCGGCTCGCCGCTGCGCTCGACGTCACGCAGACCGAGGGAATGCGCCTCGTCAGCGACGGTATCTGGACGATCCCGCCCCACGGCGAAAGTGCACGCGAGTACCTCACCGCCGCCGCGACCGAAGAGAACGTGAGCATCGCGACGAATATGAGCGACGCCGTCCGGTACCACGCGATGGCCAACAGTGAGGCCGCGAACGTGGGTCTGGTGCTCGACGCGCCCCACGTCTCCCTCGACGCGGACACGGTGATGCCGGAGAGTCTCATCACGTCGATCCAGCCCCACTACCAGGTTCCGCAGGCGAGGGACCTTCCGAACTACTTCGCGTACGCGCTCCGGGTCGCGGCGCCGCTACTGGCACTGTGTGCGAACAGTCCGTTCTTCCCACCGGATTGCTACGCCGAGGGCACCACGGTCGACGACGCGATCGAGGACGGCTGGGACGCCCATCGCATCGCCGTCTTCGAGACGGTGCTCAACGCGCCGTCCGACACCGCTGGAAAGGTCCGGTTCCCACGTGAGATCGAGACTGCCGAACAGGCCGTCGATCGCGTCGCCGACGACGAGCTGCTCGTTCCCGTCGACGTCGAGAAGAAAGGCCGGTACGACGACGAGTTCGCGCACTTCCGACACAAACACGGCAGTTTCTGGCGCTGGGTCCGCCCGGTGTTCGACGGCCCGTCGAAGTCCGCCGCGAACGCCCGGATCGAGTTCCGACCGATCGCTGGCCAGCCGACGGTCCACGACTCGATCGCCGTCCTCGCGGCGTTCGCTGGCCTGATGGTCCAGCTCCCGCGCTCCGATCACCCTGCCGATCGGCTGGGGTGGGAGACGGCCTACGACAACTTCTACGCGGCGATGCGCGATGGGCTGGACGCCGATCTCTGCTGGATCACCGAGGACGGACACGAAACGCGTCGCGTCGACGGCATCTACGACGATCTGCTGGGGCAGGCGGCGGAGGGACTCCGTGCGAAGGATCTCTCCGAATCGCAGGTTGAGGCGTATCTACGGCCGCTTCGCGAGCGCGTCGATCGGCGGGTGACGCCCGCGTCCTGGAAGCGGGATCGCGCTCGTGAGGCAGCCGACGACGGCGCCGGTCTCACGGATGCCATCGAGTCCGCCCAGCACGCTTACTTCGAACGACAGCGCGACACGCTGCTGGAGGGGTCGTTCGTCGACTGGCTCGAGGGCTGATCCGCACCGCTCCCGGCTGCTCCCTCGATCCACTGCCCGACGTGTTTGCAACGGTGAACATCGTTATAGGGCTGTACTTCGATGGATCAGGACATGGTAACGTTCCTCTCCGGCGGGACCGGAACGCCGAAGCTGTTGGACGGAGCTGCCGTCGCTTACGACCCCGAGGAGACGACCGTGATCGCGAACACGGGGGACGACATCGAGCTGGGTGGGCTGCTGGTCTGTCCGGATCTCGACACGCTGCTCTACCAGGGTGGGGGCGTCCTGAACCGCGACCGCTGGTGGGGGATCGGCGGTGATACGACCCGCACTCACGACGGACTCCACGACATCGGGAAAGCGATGGGGCTCGAACCCGGTCCTCGCTATCTCGAGGACGACGCGCAGACCGCGGGCCGGTCGATCGCGGACTGGCGGCGCTTCTCCGGCGCCGTCGAGTTCATGGAAATCGGCGATCGGGACCGCTCTGTCCACGTCACGCGGACCAGTCTCATCGACGAGGGCCACACGCTCTCGGAGGTCACCGAACGGCTCTGCGAGGCCTTCGGCGTCACGCTCGACCTCCTCCCGATGAGTGACGATCCCGTCGCGAGCCTCGTCCACACGCCAGAGGAGGTCATGCACTTTCAGGAGTACTGGGTCGCCCGCGACGGCGAACCGGACGTCCAGAACGTCGAGTTCCGCGGCTCTTCGACGGCGGATCCCGCTCCAGGCGTCCTTGACGCGCTCGAAGACGACGTCGTGATCGGTCCGTCGAACCCGGTCACCAGCATCGGCCCGATGCTCGCACTCGATGGGGTCGGCGACGCGCTCGCCGAATCCACCGTCGTCGCCGTCTCGCCGTTCCGCGGGGACGAAGCCTTCTCCGGACCGGTCGCCGAGCTGATGGAGGCCGTCGGCGCCGAACCCTCGACGGCCGGGATGGCGACTGCCTACCCGTTCGCGGACGCGTTCGTCGTCGACGAGGACGACGACGCGAGCTTCGATCGCCCGGTCGTCCGAACCGACATCGAGATCGACGGCCGCGAGGACGCTGCCCGCGTCGTCCAGGCCGTCGATCGCGCCCTTGACGAGGTCTGATCACCGGCGATGACGAGCGACCGAGGCTTCGGCGCTGTGAACGCCCGATCGTCGGTTCCCCGCGTCGCAGCAGCGAGCCTGAGCGGCAACTCCGACGCCGAGTGGGCCAGGCGTGCGCTTCCCCACGTCGACGCGGCGTTCCTCGGTGGCATCGCACTCGACGAGCCGACCCGCGACGCAGCAGGAGCGCTCGTCGAACGCGATCGCGAGGAGTTCCTCCCCACCGATCCGTTCGAGTGGATCGACGAACAGCTCGACGCTCTCGACGGCGAGCCGTTGCTTCCCGCGGTGAACGTCCGCGCCGCGTCGCCGGAGCCGGTAGCCACCGCCGCGGCCGTCTGTGCTGGCCACGACGCGATGCTCGAGGTGAACGCACACTGCCGCCAGCCGGAGCTGTGCGCTGCCGGGACGGGCGAGACGCTGCTGGAGGATCCGGCTCGGCTCGCGGCCTACGTCGATGCGGCTGCGAGCACCAGGGCGACGGTGTCGGTGAAAGTCCGTGCCGAGGTCGAGGGCGTCGACCTCCCCTGCGTCGCTCGCCGAGCGGTCGAGGCCGGCGCCGACGTCGTCCACGTCGACGCGATGGACTCCGAACCAGTCGTGAGGGAGGTCGTCGAAGCGACGGACGCCTTCGTGATCGCGAACAACGAGGTCCGGGACGACGCCAGCGTTCGGGAGTATCTCGAGTACGGCGCGGACGCCGTGAGCGTCGGCCGGCCGAGCACGGAGCCCGCCGTTCTCGAACGGGTCCGCCGTGCGACCGACGCGTGGTTCGAATCCGAACGCCTCACGCCATGAACGGCAGATATCGTCGTGCGAGCGCCGACCGGTGACGTCCGCCGGTGACACCGACCTTATTGTCTGCCGGGGCTTGCGGCCGTGTATGGACACGTCGGCGGCCCTGGCCGAGCGCGCCCTCCTCCTCGAGGTCGCAGCCACGCCGACGCCGGGCAACGTCGATCGGGAGCGTGATCTCCCCGATCTCCACTTCGACCAGTTTCTCGCTGGTGCCTCTGGTGCACGAGCCGGGCTCGACGAGCTCGCTCTCGGGAGTCCACTGGGCGAAGGGCTTGAGACTGCAGTCGGCGGCATGGCCAGGGCTGCCGGAACGAACACGCAATTCGGCTCGCTGTTGTTGCTCGCCCCGTTGGTCCGCGCGGCGGCGAGCGACGACGCACTGACGCCTGCGACTGCGACCGACGTCGTGGCGGCCACGACCGTCGATGACGCCGCTGCCTTCTACCGGTGCTTCGAGTACGTGGACGTCCGCGTGGACGATCCTCCCGCGGACATGGAGCCACTCGACGTTCGGCGCGGTGCCGACGCCGTGCCGGCGGTTCGCGACCGGGGCGTTACGCTCGCCGATGTGATGGCGTCCGCCGCGGATCGCGACGGCATCGCAGCGGAGTGGGTCGGCGAGTTCGAGCGGACGTTCGACGCAGCCGACCGCCTCGCGGAAGGCAACGAACCGATCGGGCAGCGGGCCTCGAGGGTCCACCTCGAACTCCTCGCCCGGGAACCGGACACACTCGTCGCGACGAAACACGACGTTGCGACGGCCGAGGACGTGCGAGAACGGGCCGCTGCGATCGCTCCCGACGACGCTGACGCCGTTCGGACCTTCGCCGAGGAGCTTATCGACCGCGGGATCAACCCCGGAACTACGGCGGATCTACTCGCGGGCGGCCTGTTCGTCGCGCTCGTTCGCGAGGAGGTGTCGTCGTGACCCACCAGCCGAGCGCCGGCGTCGATCCCGACGGCGACCGAATCGACGGCTGGCCAGCGAGCATCGCCGGCGTAACGGAGACGATCGTCGCGACGAAGGGGCCGAACGGCAGGTGGAACCAGGCAGCGCTTGGTATCGCTCCAGCGGGGACGGACGAGGACGCCGTGGAGCAGGGGTCGAGCGTTGCCGTCGCTGCACACACCTACGGTCGGACTCGAACGCGGCGGAACCTCGCAGCGGGACGGGAGGCGATCGTCCAGTTCACCAGGGATCCGCTGGATTTCGTCGAGGCCGCACTCGGCGTCTTCGAGACCGACCGGCCGGTCCTCTCGTCCGCGGACGCCTGGACTCGCGTGTCGTCGACGGATACTGGGTCGACCCGAGACCACGACACGGAGGTCGTCGAGTGGTCACTCGAACCAGTCGAATCGAGCGTTCGTGAACGGACGGTCCCCACAACGAACCGCGGGCGAGCCGCCGTCATCGAGGCCACCGTGCCCGCCTCACGGCTGGGCATCGAGGGATACGACGATCGGGACCTCCTCCAGCGGCTCTCGATGCTCGCCGAGGTCGTGCAACGAGCTGGGGACGAGCGAAGCACTGCTGCGTTCGACCGGATCGACGAGCACGTCGGCTGGAAAGAGCGGCTCGAGTGAGACCGTCGGGACAGCAGAACCGTCGACGACCAGTTGCGATCAGTCCTCGCCGAGGATCCCCGGTCGGGTCATCGACTCGGGATCGAGGACTTCGTCGGCCTCTTCTTCGGTGAGGTAGCCTTCCCCGACGACGACCTCCCGGACCGTCTTGTCCTCCGCGAGTGCCTGCTTCGCGGCCTTGCTCGCCTTGTCGTAGCCGATGTGAGGGTTCAGCGCCGTCGCGAGCGCCATGGACTGCTCGACCTGGGCCTCGCAGTGAGCCTCGTTGGCCTCGAGTTTCGCAACGAACTTCTCGGCGAAGGCGCCGCTGGCGTTGGCCAGCAGCTCCGTGGATTCGAGGAAGTTGCTCGCGAGCACCGGCTTGTAGAGGTTGAGGTCGAGCTCTCCCCGGGCCGACCCGGCGGAGACCGCGGCGTCGTTGCCGACGACCTGCTTGTGGACCTGGTTGACCGACTCGGCGACGACGGGGTTGATCTTCCCCGGCATGATCGACGAGCCGGGCTGGTTCTCTGGCTGTTCGATCTCGCCGAGCCCGTTACGTGGGCCGGAGGCGAGGAGCCGGAGGTCGTTTGCCATCTTGTTCAGCGAGCCGGCGACCGTACGAAGCGCGCCATGAGCGGCACCCATCGCGTCGTGGGCGGCCTGTGCCTCGAAGTGGTTCTCCGCCTCGTGGAAGGGCAGGCCCGTCTCCTCGGAGATGTACTCGGCGGCGCGCTCGGCAAACTCCTCGTGCGTGTTGAGCCCCGTTCCGACCGCGGTCCCGCCCAGGGCGAGCTCTTCGAGGTGGTCGCCGGCCGTGTCGAGGCGCTCGAGACCGCGTTCGACCTGTGTGCGGTAGCCGCCGAACTCCTGGCCGAGGCGGACCGGAGTAGCGTCCTGGAGATGTGTGCGGCCGGTCTTGACGACGCCGTCGAATTCGTCTTCCTTCGCTGCCAGCTCCTCCTGGAGCATCACGAGCGCGGGGACCAGATCCTTCTCGACGGCCTCGAGCGCAGCGACGTGCATCGCCGTCGGGATCACGTCGTTGCTGGACTGGCCGAAGTTGACGTGATCGTTGGGGTGGACCTCACGGGAGCCGATCTCGCCGCCGACGATCTCCGTCGCACGGTTCGCGATGACCTCGTTGGCGTTCATGTTCGAGGAGGTCCCCGAGCCAGTCTGGAACACGTCGACGGGGAACTGGTCGTCGTGGTCACCGACGATGACCTCGTTCGCTGCGGCGACGATCGCTTCGCCCTTCTCCTCCGGGATCAGGCCGAGATCGAGGTTCGCCTGCGCGGCGGACTTCTTGACGACGCCCAGCGCCCGGACGAACCGACGGCCGAAGGTCCGATCCGAGATCGGGAAGTTCTCGACTGCCCGCTGAGTCTGTGCGCCCCAGTAGGCGTCGGCCGGAACCTGCATCTCGCCGAGACTGTCCCGCTCCGTGCGGTACTCGTCTGTCATGGGTAGGCGTTCACGGGCCGCGAGTAAAACGCACCGGATCTCCTGGCGAGGCCGCCGCTCGAACGGCTCGACGAACGGGCAGAAACGCATCGTGGGCGTCCTCTAACTCCAGCGATCGAGGCCGGTCTGCTGTGTCGCCTCTTGAATCCGCTCGAAGCCGCGATCGACTTCGTCGGGTGCGACGCCCCAGCCGTCGACGACGAACTCCCGCGCGGCGTCGACGTCGGGCGCCACCGTCAGGTCGAGGTCGTAGTCGTCGGTCACTGGCGGATCGAAGAACAAACTCCGGATGCGGTCGGCGTGTGGGAGCTCTTCCCCGCGGTCCTCGAGCACGCCGTAGAGGTCGCCGTGCTCTTTGATCGCCGAGATCGCCGTCTTCGGCCCGATGCCGTGGACGCCGTCGTTGAAGTCCGTGCCACAGAGGATTCCAGCGTCGACGAGCTGCTCGTAGGTGATCTCGTGCTGGTCGAGCGTGGCCTGCAGTTCCATGCGTTCGACGTCGCCGCTGCTCGTCAGATCTCGGTACGTGACCGGCGAGCCGAACAGGAGTGCGTCGTAGTCCTCCGTGCCTGCGGCGTCGACGTCGCCGACGTTCGCCATGTGCGCACACTGGGCCTCTCCCTCGGCGGGCGCTTCGATCACGGGTAGATCGAGGCGTTTCAGGAGCTCGCGAGAGGTCGACTGGATCGTCTCGGTGAGCCGCTGGGTCTGGGATTCGAGTCGCGCGATCTCCGTGGCATCCCCCTCCTCCCTGGCCGCCTCGAGTTGCTCCTCGCGTTTCTCTCTCGCCTCCCGGCGCTCCTCGACCTCGTCGTCTTTGAGATCCGTGACGGCGCCGTCGAAGACGAACACCGGCGTCACGTCGTTCTCGAGGAATCGCGGGACTCCCTGGCAGATGCCGATCAGGTTCGCGACCTCCTCGCCGTTGGGCGTGGTGTAGGCGTCGTCGCGCGTGAACCGAACGACCGTCGTCAGATACCGGTAGAGCCAGTTGTGGGCGTCGATAGCGACCACGTCGCCGGCAAGCGTGTCGATCTGGACCGACTCGATCGCAGCGAGATCCCGCAGTGCGGCGTTCCCCATTGGGTCGTCGTAGGTCGTAGGGGCGCTTGAATCCCGGGTGTTCCCGGTTGGCGTCCCCTCAGTCGGCCCGACGGAGTTCGAGGTCGAACACCGCTCCACGGGGATCGTTATCTTCGATCGTAACCGTTCCGCCGTACTGCTCGACGAGCGTGTCGACGAGATAGAGCCCGATGCCGCTCCCGGGACTGTCGAGGCCCTTGTACCCTCGCCCGAAGACGACATCCTTGCTGTCGTCTGGGATTCCCGGCCCGTCGTCGACGATACGGACCCGCACGGTCTCGTCCGAAACGACGGTCGTGACAGTTACGGTCGGCTCGTCGCGGTCGTGGTGCAGGACGGCATTGTTGAGGAGATTGTGGAAGACGGTGCCCAGCAACGGATTCGCCTCGACGGTGACGGCGGGAATATCCTCGGCCACGAACGTCGCGCTCGGATGCGTCTCGCGCGCAGTCTCGAGGGTAGTTCGCAGGATCGGCCGGAGCTCCGTCGGACCGATCTTCGCCTCCTCGCCCGGTTCCAGGGCGTCCACGAAGTCCCGGAGCGTCTCGGTGAGATCGATCGCGTGCTGCGTACTGTACTGAATGCTCTCGAGCATGGGCTGGCGCTCCTCGTCGACGTGGGGCTGGAGTTCGCCGGCCCAGCCGTTCGCGACGGCCATGTCGTTCCGGATGTCGTGTCGGACGATCCGATTGATCAACAGGAGCTCCTCGTTCACGTCCGCGAGACGCCGCTCGCTCGCCTCGAGATCCCGCTGGAGGCGGACCACGTCGCGGAACACGTACGCCTGCCGCACGGCGAATGCGACGATCACGACTCCGAAGAGGACGGCGTCACCAACGTCGAGCGTTCCACGGTAGCCGAGGACGCCGGCCACGGCGGCCGCCACCACGAGCGGGACGAATGGGTAGACGAGTTCGTGGTACTCGTACCGACGGGACTGGCTGGGAGTGCGCTGCGTGCCGGCGTCGGGGTGGAGCGCTCCGAGCGCGATCGAGAGGTCGCCGAGCAACCAGAAGAGCCCGGTGACGTCGTACACGTAGCCACCGGCGAAGTCGGCCGAAGCGAACCCGATGTCGCCGACTACCCAGGCGAACATCCCCACGGCGATCAGGAGGAGCGACTGCCGCTTCGGGCCGCGGGCGTTGATCGCCAGCACCAGCGCGATCGATGCGACGCCGACGTCGAGAATCGGGTAGCCCAAATTGAACCACGTCTCGAGCGATCCCAGCGTACTCGAGGCGAGCAGCGGACCGAGAACGAAATGCCAGGTCACCAGCAGCAGCCCGCCCGCGATCACGATACCATCGAGCGTGAATCGAATCCACGGGCGTGCGTCCCTGGGATCGACAGCCAGCATACCCAGGCCAGCCACGATGCAGGGATAGGCAGCGAGATAAAACACGTCGGGGACGCCGGGATATGGCACCGATCCAGTGAGGAGGTTGAAGCCGAACCAGACGATCTCGGCGATGGCAGTCAACCACAGTCCCGCCGCCAGTAATCGCCAGCCGCGGTACTCTGCAGCGTCGGCGCGCCTGGCGAGCCTCGTCAGCGCGAATGCGGCCAGCACCGCGCCGAGAGCGACGATCCCGTCCGTGAACAGTTGGGTCGCGCGCTCGCCACCGAACGACGTCTGCACCCAGGTGACTGCGAGGACCAGCCCCGCCAGGGCAGCGACCCAGGCACCGAGATACCACCGCGGCCAGGTGGTCGCCGACGAACTGGGGGAATCGCCGTTGGAACCGGTCGTCGTCGGCGATCGACGGCCGGCGGTTGCCCGCGGTGCAGGTCCGCGGTCAGACTCGTTCGAAGATTCCGTTCCCATATGAACTGATCACGCGTTCGACCATCCCTATCACATTCAGGAAGTAAGGTTAACGCTGATGGCCGTCGCGGTGGTGGAGCGGGGAAAAGAAGGGCCGAGCACGACGTACCCGCCGTTTCAGGACTGCGGCGACGCCTCGACTGTTGGTGGCGGCGTTCCGCCGCTGTGTCGTTCCAGAACCGCTCGCTGCTCCGGTGGCAACTCCCGATCCGCGAATCGGTCGAGTCCCTCGCGGTATCGATCCGTGGATCGTCCTTCCTTCGCCGGCGCTTCGAGTACGAGCTCTCCCATCCCGCTTTCCTCGCCGGTGAACGCGAACCCCGCACGGTAGCAGGCCTGGTACGCGATCGGATTGTTCACGCCGATCCTGACCCGGTCGAACCCCCGTTCGATGGCTCGGTCGGTGACGTACGCGAGCAGAGCGGGTCCGAGCCCCTCGCCGCGACGATCCTCGCGGACGGAGACGTACCGGATCCGGAGCGCGTTCTCGGCGGCACGGTCCTCGTCGAAGGACGCCGCTGCGAGCACGTCGTCGCTCGACGGCGACCAGTCCTCGTCCGCCGGAACTACGACCTCGACCTCGTCATCCACTGCGACCGCGATCCCCGTCCGGCCGGTCGCGAAGTTCCCCGCGTAGGCGAACCGCTCGTGGTCCAGCGTGACTCGTGGCGAGTCGCTCGCCCAGCCGAGTAAGTGCAGCTCCACGGGCGACCGAACGCGGCGCTCCACCGTATGGGCTTCGACGAAGCGTGCCTGCCGGCGTCCAGGCGGCTCCGCTGGGGGCAGCGACGCTCAGGCGCGCTCGTAGATCCGGAGCGTGCTGTCGACGACCTCGAACGCCGACTGGAGCGCCGGCGGAATCGTCTCGGCCTTGCCGATGACGAGGTAGCTGCCCGAACGCATCGACTCCGCGATCGTCGAGAGCACTGGCTGCTTGTACTCGTTGTCGATGTAGATGAAGAGGTTCCGGCACATCACGAGGTCGAACTCCGACTTCGACTCGTCGTTGATGAGGTCGTGTTTCTCGAAGCGAATCGGTGCGCGGACGTTCTGGCGCATCCGGAACCGGTCGCCGGAGCGCTCCACGTAGCTGAGGTAGTTCGAGAGAAACTGGAGCTGTTCGTCGACGTCGATCGTGCGGGTGTTCTCGTAGATGCCGTTGCGGGCGTGTTCGAGGGAGGCCTCGTTGATGTCCGTCGCGCGGATCCGGAGCCGCTCGGCTTCACACCGCGCGTCGTCGTGGGCGAGCATCGACAGCGAGTACGGTTCGCGGCCGTCGGCACACGCTGCACTCCACGCGCGGACGATCGTCCGGTCCTCCATAAGTTCGCGGAGCCGCTCGCGGGTCCCCTCCCAGACGTCGGGGTTGCGGAAGAAGCCGGTGACGTTGATCGAGAGCGCGTCGAGGAGTGCCTGCTGTTCCTCGGGGTTCCCGACGAGGAGGTCGTGGTACTCGTCGAAGGTATCCACGTCTTTCCGGCGAATCCGGGACGTGAACCGACGTTTGAGGTAGCTGTCGTTGTAGTGACTCGTCGCGAACGCCATCTCGTCTTCGACGAACGCCGCGAGCTCCTCGAAGCCGGCGTCGGTGTCGACCTCGCTCACAGTTCAGTCACTCCGTCGTGCTCCGCATCGCCGTCGACCTCGCCGTCGGCAACGGTGATACGAAGCACGCCAGTGGTCGGATCGAACTCGACCGTGCGACCCTTCTTCCCGCCGACGTCTTCGGCGACGAGCGGGACGCCGAGCTTCTCGAGTTCGGCTTTGGCGGCCTCGACGTTCCGGATGCCGACGCCTTCGCCGAAGCTCTCGAACTCGAACATGTCGCTTCCGCCGGCGATCTTGGCTTCCACGTCGGTGTAGGTCGCACCCTCCTCCACCATGCGCCGGAGCAACGCCCGGATCGCCGTGTCGGCAAACTTCCCGGGGTTCGTCGGCTCGGACCCGGCTTCGTCGCCACTGGGAAGCATGACGTGTGCGAGCCCGCCGACCTCGGCCTCGCCGTCGTAGAGCGCGACGGCCAGACACGAGCCCAGCCCGTATGACTTGAGCGTCGTATCGGCGTCGGTGACGACGAACTCGGAGATGCCGACCTGGACCTGCTGCGGGGTCGGTGCACCGGGTTCACTTCCATACGTTTTCATTGGTCAGGCCTCGTCGATCGGGAACTCGGCTTCGATCGGTTCGTCGTCGATGCGATCGACGTCGAGCTGTGAGAGTGCGCGTTCGAGATCGTCTTCGTCGGGAATCGCGTAGATCTCGACGTCGAACTCGCGGTCGGCCGCGCGGACGTGCGTGTCGAAGACGAACGCGAACTCCTGGGAGTCACCGAACTGAAGGACGATCGGGTCCATGACCGCCGCGCCGAGGTCGTGGGAGTACTCCGGTGGCGTGTGGTCGATGTTGGTGTCGAGCACGTTCGCCCAGCCGTCGAGGAAGCCACTCGCCATGATGTTCGAGAGCTCCTTGATCGCGCTCTGGCCCATCTCGCCGAAGGCGTCGTCCGGCGCACTCGGGAGCATTCCCTCGACGACGGTCTCCGCGGAGCTCTCCTCGAAGCAGAAGACGAGGTAGCCACTCGGCGTGCCCTCGAACTCGAAGGCGACGGCGATCAGCTGTCGGTTCCCGAGCTCCTGTGGGATCGCCGACATCGGGACGAAGTTCAGCCGACGGAGTTCGATCTCCGTGTCGAAGCCCGTCATCGTCGAGATGTTGTCCGCGACCTCCTCGGCCCCGCGCTGGGCCATCCGGTCAAAGCCGACCAGCTTGTCGTACTCGATGCCCTCCGTCTCTCGGAGCCGGTCGAGGAGGTCGGCGAAGTCGTCGTGATCGGGGAACAGGTAGTGGGTGAACCCGATCGCCTCGCCGACTGCCTCGATCTGGCTGCGGAACATGATCGCCATGTCCTCTTCGCCGGGCGAGGTCTCGAGCCCCTCGAGGAACGGGTCGGGCTCGGCTCCCTGGACGAACGTGGGTGTCGTCATGTCGATCGCCGTCTCGAGGACGTCGGCCCAGCCGTCGACGAATCCGCTGTTGATGATCTGGCCGACTTCCGACATCGCGGACTGGCTCAGCTCGTCGAACTCGGCGGGTGCGGCGGTTTCACCCGCGTCGGTCCCGGTCGCGTCGACGGCCGTTTCGCCGCCGGAACCGACCGCCGGTGCGGTGTCGTCGAACTGCTCGCCGAGCAGCGTCTCCAGTACGCGACGGGCGCTGTCGGCGTCGAAGACGACCATCGAGTGGCCCTCGATCGCGCCGGAGAGTTCGACGCGAACCCCGACCTTCTCACCGCCGGCAGCCAGTTCCTTCCGGATCTCGTTCCCGCGGACGAAGTTCAGCTTCGTGATGCCGACGCGGGTCTCGACTTCGGCGATCCCTGTCAGCCGGCCGGCCGCGATCCCGGCGCCCTCGCGGGCCATCTCGTGGAAGGTCCCCAGCGCCGTCGTGTCGAGCCTCATGCTGTGGCGGTTTCGAGATTGTTGACCATTTCCACGAACTCCTCGAGGTCGGGGAAGGCGTAGATCTCCGCCTCGATCTCGTAGCTGGGGACGTTGAGACTCGAGTCGAAGAACAGCGCGAGGTCGTCGCCGCCGAGGCCGGCGGTCCGTTCAACGATCTCGCCAGCTGGTGCGTAGACGAGCTGTGGCGTGGCGACGTCGATCGTCGTGCCCAGCACGTCAGCCCAGCCGTCGATGAAGCCCGACGCCATCATGTTGCCGAGCTCCTCGACCGCGGAGCGGGCCATCTCGCCGGAGACGGAGGACATGTCGTCGACCATGTCCGAGAGCATGAGCGCGGTGATCTTCTTCGCGCTCGACTCGGGGAAGAGAATGAGGACGTGGCCGTGTGGGGGTTCCATCAGCCGCGTTCGGACGCCCACGCGCTTGCCGGCGTCGAGCTGGGCTTTGATGTCCTCGATCTCGACGAAGTTCGTGGTCGTCACCTCCATCTGGGCGTCCTCCCCGGTGAGGGTGGACATGTTCTCGGCGACGCCGTTCGTCCCTACTTTTGCCATCTCGTTGATGAAGCTCAACTTCCGGATATCGACCATTAGCGTCATTTGTGAACCTCGTATGCGATCATAGCGTTTCAACGTCCAGGATCGTTACCACGTCCCCGTCACCGAGCACGCTCGCACCACTGAGTCCGGGCACGTCGCCGAGCACCCCTTCGAAGGGTTTCACGACGACCTCCTGTTGCTCGCGGACGCGATCGCAGTGGATCGCGGCCTCGCGAACGTCGTCCCGGAGATGGACGAGCATGCCGGCGTTCGGGTCGGACCGTCCCGGCGTGGACAGCGCTTCGTCCAGCCGGATCAGTTCGCGTCGGTCCTCCCCGCCGTCGCTCACCAGGACTTCCTGCCCGTCCTGGGTCTCGACGTCGACGACCGGACCGATCTCGTCGACGGTCTTGATCGGAATACCGTACTCCTCGCCCCCCACGTCGACGAACAGCACTTCCGCGATCGCGAGCGTCACCGGAAGCTCCATCGTGATCGCCGTCCCCTCGCCGGGCTCGGTGTCGATCGAGACGGTGCCGTCGAGACGGTCTACCGTCTCGGCGACGACGTCCATCCCGACGCCCCGCCCGCTGACGTCGGTGACCTCCGCTGCCGTCGAGAAGCCCGAGTGGAAGATCAACTCGAGGACGTCGTCGTCGTCCATCGAGTCGACCTCGGATCGGGTGTGGATCCCCTCCTCGACAGCCGCGTCGCGAACGGCGTCGGCGTCGATGCCGGCACCGTCGTCCTCGACGGTGATCGTGACGCGATCTCGCTCGCGGGTGGCCCGGAGTTCGACGGAGCCTTCCGCGGGCTTGCCGGCGGCCTCGCGTTCCTCGGGCGACTCGATACCGTGGTCCACCGCGTTCCGGACCAGGTGAACGAGTGGGTCGCCGATCTCGTCGAGGATCGAGCGGTCGAGCTCGACGTCCTCGCCGATCATCTCGAGATCGACGGTCTTGTCCTCCTCTCGTGCGACGTCGCGGACGATCCGCGGTAGCTTGTTGACGGCCGTGCGCAGCGGGACGAGCCGGACGTCCATGACGGTGTCCTGGAGCTCGCTCGTCACGTCTTCCAGGTCGTCGAGTTCGTCCTCGAGCACCTCGCGGGGCTCGTTCTCGATCAGCGCGCGGCGGAGTCGAGCTCGGCTGGTGACCAGCCCCTCGACCATGTTCAGCATGCTGTCGAGCGCCTCGACGTCGACGCGAATCGACTGCGTCCCCGCAGCGGCTGCCGCTGCGTCTTCTTCGCGGCGTGGGACGCCGAGACTCCGGATCCGCTCGATCCGTTCCTCGTCGACGTCCGGGCCGTCGTCTTCGGCCTCGGCTGCGTCGCTGAAACCGGGGTCGTCGAGCGCGTCGGCCGGAGCGTCGTGGTCGCCGGACTGGTCGTCTGCCGAGGCGGCGTCGGCGTCGAGCCGTTCGCTTGCCTCGGTTTCGTCGTCGAATTCGTCGTCGAATCCTGCGTCGGTCTCGCTCTCGATTCGTGCCCCCGAACCGACCTCGTCGGCGTCGATCGCTTCGATGGTCTCCTCGTCGCCGGCCGGCGCCTCGCTGCCCGCGACGGCAGAACCGTCCAGATCGAGCACGCTGTCGTCGTCACCGAATCCGTCGACTTCTTCGACGTCGTCGTCCGTCTCCGCGGCGGCAGTGCCGGCGTCGGGATCGAGGTCGGCAGCGGCCGATCCGTCGCCAAAGGAGTCGTCTTCGAGGGCTTCGCCGACGTCGAGCCCCTCGTCGACAGAAGCTGCGACGCCGGATTCCTCGTCGTCTTCGGCGCCGGCGATCGTGCCGTCTCCGAAGTCGATGTCCGCTTCGTCGAGGTCGAACGCGTCGTCCGTCGTTTCCGCGTCTGTGGAATCGTCAGTCGATTCCGTCGCAGCCTCGTCGATCGCTTCGGCTTCCATCTCGCCGAAGGAGTCGTCGAGATCGAGTTCGTCGGCACCGGCGGGCACCTCGTCGGGCTCGTCCGTCGGATCGTCGACGGATTCGTCCGAGAGATCGAGGCCCCCTTCGCCGAAGGACTGGGCGCTTTCGTCGAGGGGCTCCGAATCGAGCATCGCTGCCGCGTCGAACGTCTCGTCGTCGGCAGTCACGTCCTCGACCACCGGGTCGGCCTCGTCGTCGGCCGTCGGGGTGGATTCGTCAGTCTCTGTCTCGGACGCTTCCTCAGCAGCCGGATCAGAGGACTCGAGTTCCGTAGCGACGTCGTCGTCAGTCGCCGATTCGTCGGCGTCGGCGGTTGCCGCTGCATCGGCCTCGACGGCAGTTTCCGTCGTGGCGACCTCCTCGGCTGTGGTAGGATCGGAATCCGCTCCGGTAGCCGCGTCCGCTTCGACCGAGGGGTCCGGCTCGGGCGACGGTGCGTCCGCGGATTCCGCGTCGTCGGCTCCACCGAAGAGGTCCTCTGCGGTGGCGTCCGGCCCGCCGTCGTCCGCCGCGGCCACGTCGCCAGCGTCCTCCGTCTCGAGGCGTTCGTCGGCGCCAGTCGCGTCGTCATCGTCGACGACGGCCGCCGCAGCGTCCTCGGCGGCCGCAGCGGTCACGGCCGACTCCGCGAAGGCCCCGTCGTCCGCGAGCTCGTCGTCGTCCAGCAGCTCGTCGAAGCCGACCTCGTCGTCGCTGTCGTACTCGTCGAACTCGAGGTCTGCCAGCTCGTCCTGGAGTTCGTCGAACCCGACGGGATCGACCTCCTCTTTGAGCTTGGCGAACTCCGCCGCCGCGTCTTCGACTTCCTCGTCGTCGGCCGCGTCGCCCGCGTCGGGTGCGGCAGCATCGACGCCCTCGTCCGTCGCGCCGGCGTCGGCCGCCGCTCCGTCGTCTGCGGGCGCGTCGTCGTTTCCGGCGTCGGCAGCCGGCCCGATGTCGACGTCGTCCCCGGTGATACCGAGGTCGGCGAAGGAGCCCGCGTCGCCGAGGTCCTCGAACTCGGACGTGTCACCGACGTCTTCGGCCATCTCGTCCAGGTCGTCGAACTGGTCGACGTCTTCGTCCTCGAGCAGTTCGTCGACTGAGAGCTCCGCGGGATCCGCTTCGTCGCCATCGACGGCCGCGGTCCCGCCTGCGGCTGCAGTATCGTGGGCGTCGGCGGAATCGTCCGCGAACGCCTCGGCCCGTTCGGTCACGTCGGTGATGACCTGATCGCCCACCGCGTCGACGGGTTCGAGCGCGGCTTCGACCGCTGCGCGCTGGACGACGCTCGCGAACGCCGCGTCGATCGTGCCGTCGTAGTCGCCTGCGTCGATCGTCTCGCCGCTGGGGTCCGTTCCGAGCAGCTCGAACGCGTCGTCGAGCGCGTCGACGACGGCCCTGCCGTGTACCGCGGGGTCACCGGCCACGTCGAGCCGTACGTGGTAGACGCTGTGGTCGTCGTCCGAGGGCGTCGCGGTGGATTCGAGCAGCTCTTCGACCTCGGCGTCGGTCGGCGCGGCGAGCCCCTCTGCGTCCGCGTACTCGCGAATCGCCGCGATCTCCGCGTCGGCCGAGCGGGTAACTTCGCCGTGCTCGACGGCTTCGGAGATCATCGCGTCGAGTTCGTCGACGCCGTCGAAGATCGCGTCCATGACCTCCGGCGAAACGGCGACGCGGTTCGAGCGGATCGCCTCGAGGAGATCCTCGATCGCGTGCGCGAGGTCCTCCGCGGGCTCGAACCCCATCGCGCCGCAGTTGCCCTTGAGGGTGTGGGCGGTCCGGAAGATCTGGTTCATCGCCGCCTCGTCGCTCGGATCGTCCTCGAACTCGAGAAGCGCGTTGTTCAGCTCCGTGATCTGCTCCTCGCTCTCGCGTGCGAACGCGTCGAGATAATCAGCCATTCACGTTCACCTCCGGAGGGTCGCTCGCGTCCTGATCGATCGCGATCTCGACCAGCGCCTCGACGACGTCGTCGTCTGCGACGACGCGATCGACGTCGCCGGTCGCTACCGCCTGTTTCGGGATGCCGTAGACCGGCGCGCTCTCCTCGTCCTGGGCGATCGTCACACCGCCGACGCCCTTGATCGCGCTGATGCCCTGGGCGCCGTCCCGGCCCATGCCGGTGAGCGCGACGCCGATCAACCGCCCGTCGATTTCGCGCGCCGCCGAGAGCATCGTCACGTCGATCGCTGGCCGAACGCCGTGGAGGCGCTCGGATTCGGTGAGTCGTACCTTGCAGTGTTCCGGTCCGGAGTAGGCGACCTCCATGTGGTAGTCGCCGCGGGCGATGACTGCCTCACCGGGCGTCACGCGCGCACCGTCGGCTGCCTCGCGGATCGCGTACTCGCTGAACCCGTCGAGTCGGCGCGAGAGTCGGTCCGTGAAGCTCGCCGGCATGTGCTGGACGATCAGCACTCTAGCGTTCAGTTCTGCGGGGAGCTCAGTGAGAATGCGTTCGAGCACTCGGGGCCCGCCCGTCGACGCGCCGATCACGATCGTCGGCGAGCCGTCGTAGCTCGCGGGAACGGCGCTCTCGTCTGCGCCGTCGATCGACGGGTCCGCGTGGCCGGCTCCGCTGGCAGTCGGGCCACCGAAAGTCGTGCTTGCCGATTCGCCGCTACTGAGTGCCTGTTCGACGGTCGCACTCGCTTCACGAACGACCGCCTCCGCGTCAGCCGCGGTCCGCGCTGCCGACGCTGCTCGCGAGGTCGCCACAGTCCCAACGTCCGCGCCTTCGACGGCTTCGACGGTCTCGATCAGCTCGTCTTCGAGCTGGCCGATGTCCGCCGAGATCTCGCCGCTGGGTTTGGGAAGGAAGTCGATCGCGCCGCGGGAGAGCGCGTCGAGCGTCGCGTCCGCACCCTCCTTCGTGTAGGCGCTGAGCATGAGGATCGGCGTCGGATGCTCCGCCATGATCTCCTCGACGGCGTCGATGCCGCCCATCCCGGGCATCTCGACGTCCATCGTGACGACGTCCGGTTCGTGCTCGGCCACTGCGTCGATCGCTGTCTCGCCGTCGCTCGCGGTTACCACCTCGTACCCGTGCTCACTCAGCACCTCAGAGAGCACGGTACGCATGAACTGCGAGTCGTCGACGACGAGTACCTCACTCATGCGGGGACGACGTCCTTGAGAGCCTTTCTGACGCTCGGTTCTTCGAACGGCTTCGTGACGTAGCCGTCGGCACCGGCCTTGACGGCGAGTTTCATCTTCTCGCGCTGGCCGACGCTCGTGCACATGATGACTCGCGCGTCGGAATCCAGCTTCTTGATCGCCGCCGTGGCCTTGATTCCGTTACATTTCGGCATCACGATGTCCATCATCACGATGTCGGGCTCGTGCTCCTTGTACAGCTTCACCGCTTCGGCACCGTTGGACGCCTCTCCCACGATGTGGTACTCCTCCTCGAGTATCTGCCTGAGGAGGTTCCGCATAAAATGAGAGTCGTCTACGATGAGGACCCCTGTCGACATTTGGTACACCACGAGCGGATTGGCGAAGGCGCACCATAAATGCTACCGCCACAGTATCGGATGTGATAACATTCGTCGGGGAGCGCGGTACCCGCTCGCTACCGGTCCCACGTCGGCCGCTACGGCCGTGAGACCGCCTCCGAGCCCTACTCTCCGATGGTGGATCCGCGAACTGCCACCCGGATCGCGGCCCAGCGGGGGCCGCCGATCGTGGTGGTAGGGACATCCTGTCGAGAGAGAGAGAGAGTGATTGTGAAAGAGCGAATGGGTGAGAGTAGATGAGAATGGGTGAAAGTGAGAGTTTGAGAGAGTGAGAGAGAACGAACCGAGATTCAGCAACGTCCAACCGAGGCAAACTCGGATCGACGACCGAAGGAGCGGCGACGGTGCTCAGACGCTGACCGTACGAGCGACGTCGAGCACCTCGTTCACGTCGACGATCGGCGCGTACGTGTAGCCGTCGTCGCCGTCCTGCTCACGAATGACGCCAGCGACGAGTGGGTCGTCGAGGAGTTCGGTCACGTGCTCCACGTCGGCGTCGACGTCGTCGGGCTCCAGGACGACCTGGGAGACGGGAATCGCCTCGACGCCCTCGACGACGTCCACGCGAATGCCGGAGTTCCCCTGACCCGGCCCAGTCGCGAAGACGATCAGTTCCTGGAGATCGATCGCGCGGTCGGATTCGGGGAGGTCGAAGAGGACGCGCGGATCGATCACCGCGGTGATCTCCCCGCGGAGGTCCGTGATCCCGTCGATCGCCTCGGACGTGCGGGGTACGCGGGTTCGTTCGCCGACGTCGACGAGCCGCCGAACGGCGTTGACGTGGAGCGCATACTCCTCGTCGCCGAGCGAGAAACGGACGAACTGCTCGCGTTCCTCCTGTTCCTCGGGCGACGACGCGTCGTCTTGGGTCTCGCCCAGCGCTACGTCTGGCTCCGTTTCCTCGTCGATATCGAGCTCTTCTTCGATGCCGATGAGCTCCTCCGGCAGCTCCATCGCATTTCCGCAGGACGGCCGTCCTGTTAAGTCTGACCCCCGCTGGTCGAGCGGGCTCGCTGCCTCGACCACTCGGCCGGACGGTTTCTTCCGAGGGATCGAGATTATTCATTGACAGAAGCAGTTACAACGATGGTCTTCTGATCGAAAATGAATGGGCAATCAGTGTGGCGATCGCACGAGTGGAATCGACGTCCTGCCCCTGTTCGTCGGCGAGGAGACCTACGCCGTGAAGCTCGACAGGGTCGCCACGGTGCTCCGCACCGGCGTGCTGGACGACGCCGATCCCGGATCCGTGATCGACGTCGCCGATCACACCGTGGAGATCGCCGATGCGGCGTCGCTACTGGGCGAGCGATCCGGCGAAGTGACTGCCGTCGTCGTCTTCCACGGAAAGGGGACCAGCGGACACGTTCCCGGGTGGCTCGTCGCCGAGGTCGGCGATCCAACGAACGTCGAGGAGATCCGTGCCACCGTCGGTTCGATCCGCCACGTCCGCGGGAAGGTCCGAATCGACGGCGACGACGTGGTGTTGATCGATCCGATCCGGATCCACCGATCGTGATCGACGGCTTCCTTCGAGTCTGGACGCCCAAGAGCGCAGGAACGGACTGACGAACCGCCGGTTCGAGCGCCCCAAAGATTCAAACCCACCTCCCCGGAACAACGCCGTCATGGCGAGGGAGACGGCCGAGGATCCGAACGTGGTCGAATCAGTGCTGGCTGCCCTCGGCGGCAAGTACGCCGCGCGGATCCTCGCCGCACTCGACCGCCCCACCTCGGCACAGGAGCTCAGCGACGACCTCGGCATCCCCATCGCGACCTGTTACCGGCGTATCGAGGAGTTAGAATCGGCGGGCCTGTTGACGTGTGAGGGCCAGCAGACCTCCAGCCGTGGCCGGCGAACCAGCGTCTACCGCAGGACGATCGACGGCGTCGACCTCTCGCTCGACGGCGATGGACCAACTCTCGACCTCGAGGACGGGCCCGACGACGTCGATGACGGCACGCGATCGAACGGCGCGCATTGAACACACTCACTCTCTCACTCTCCCACACTCACTAACTCTCTCTTTCTCTCGCTTCATTTTCCACTCCCATTCCACTCCCATGCTCGACCGAGCTCTCGATCGACTACTCCTTCGACCGTTCCGTCGGCCCCGTCGGGTCTCGAGGCCGTTCGGACGACTGGCCAGCCGTCGCCGTCACGTAGATGCCAGCGAGCACGACCCCCATCGCGAGCACCGTGCCGACGCCGACGATCTCGCCCAGCAGGACGACGCCGAGCAGCGTCGCACCCACTGGCTCGCCGAGTAGAGCGACGCTGACCACAGTCGACCGGAGGTGTTCGAGGGTCCAGTTGACCACGGTGTGACCGAGGAGCCCGGGCCCGAGCGCCATCGCCCCGAAGAGGAGCCACTCCTCGGCGGGGTAACCGACGAACGCGCCTCCGTCGACGACCGCAGTACCACTATCGGTCGCTCGCCCATTGACGAGCAGATCGAGCATCGCGCCGCCGTCGATCGCGACGACGACGCAGAGCGTGCAGACGCAGGCCGCGTAGACGACGCTCACGTAGGGGAGAATCGAGATCCGCTGGCGGAGCGACCGGCCCGCGAGGACGTATCCCGCGCCTGCGATCGCACCGGTGACGGCGAGGACGGCACCCACGACGGCCGACCCACCCGCAGGCACCGAGGCGCCGCTCTGGACGACTGTCAGCAGTGCTGCTCCCGACACCGCGAGCAGAATTCCCAGCACCGTCCGTCGATCGACGCGTTCGCCGAGTGCGAGCGCGGCGCCGATCGCGACGAACACCGGCTGCGTCTGGACGAGCGTCACGGAGGCCGCGACGCTCGTCCAGGCGAGGCTCTCGAACCACGCGACGAAGTGGACCGCGAGTGCGACGCCAGCGACGCCCGCGACGACGAGATCGCGGCGAGAAATGCGACCGAACTCCTCCCGATGGCGCGCCAGCGCGAGCGGCCCGACCGCGAGGAGCGTAAAGAGCACGCGATAGAACGCGATTGCGTCGCTCGGCGCGTCGCTCCAGCGCACGAGAATCGCGCTCCAGGCCACGCCGAACACGGCGACCGCGAGCGCGAGGTGGGCGATCGACCAGGAGCGACGCGTGACGCTGGCGGACACGTCTGGTTCGTGATGCCCGGAGGTCTTGCACGTTGTGGGCCGGGCCGGGTCGGTACGCACCGCCGGACGAACTGTGACCGTTCCGACCGATCACCCCTCGAGGATCGCCCGCGTTCGCCGGTGTCGGTGTCGAAACGCGGGCGCGAAGCCGAGCACCATCGCACGTGCCACCACGCTGCCGACGGGCCCGAGCGGCAGTCGGTACTCGACGTGATCCCGGACGATCGTTTCGTCACCGCCTTTTGCCCCGTCGCCGTCGGCGTAGAACGCGTGCGTGTGCTTCCACTCGGCGAATGGACCCCCGATCATGCGATCGCAGAAGAGCCCCGCTCCGTCGCTTCGCTCGCGGCGCTCGATGACGGACGTCACGCGCTGGCGGGGGCCGACGCCGAAGGGTCGAACCGAGAGGTCGATCGTCGATCCCTCGAAGAGTTCGGCCGGATCGGGCTCGCCGTCGGGGCCCGTGACGGACTCGACCCGCAGACCCAGCCACTCCGGCGTGAGCGCTTCGAGCCCGTCGGTCGTCGCGTGGAACTCCCAGACCGGCTCGAGCGGTGCCCGGACCCGCGTTTCCTGTTCGTAGACCGCCACGGCTCTCTCGAGGGGTCGGTCGGGCAAAATAGCGTCGCCGCGATGGTCGACGGACGATCGTCGGTCGTGGTGCTACGATCTACGCTGACGCCATCGAACGACAGCTCTCGGCGCACTCCGGGAGGATCTCCGCACAGGCCTGGCAGTGATCGGCGTCGTGGTTGCTGCACTCCTCCGCACACGCCTCGCAGGCGTCCGCGCAGGCCTCGGCGATCTGTTCGCTGTACCGCGAATTCCGCGCGATGAATCGCGCGTGGAGCGACGCGAGATCCGTCACGTCCCGGCAGAGCCGGGCGCACTCCTCCATCTCCTCGTCGCCGAGACAGGCGTCCGCACACCACTCGCAGATCTCGACGGCCTCGTTACACAGCTCGATGCATTCGCGTTCCTCCTCGCTCAGTGTGTCGATCTTGGAGACAGTTTCTGCCAGGGACATCGAGTGGACGAACGCCGTCGTGCCGTTTCGTTATACGCGGTGTAGCGCGGAGTAACGTGCGGGCCATCGACCGCCGCCCGCTCCGCTGAACGGTAAGGTGCGTACAGCGGTTCGGTACGATCTCGATCGAGTCGGTAAGGTCCGTGCCGTGGAGAACTCCACGCCGTGGGAATCGCGACTGACGGGCGTCCGCAGTGGACTCTCGAAACGCTCGGCCACAGGTGATGATCGGCAGGCCTAGTCCTGGACGAGCGGCCCCGAACAGTCGTAGGTCGCGAACCGGGTCCGCTGGATTTCCGTATCGGGGCCGAACGGCGTCTCCTGTTCGTGGAGGCCGTGGAGGTCGACGCTCTCCATCTGCACGTCGTGGGTGCGGTTCCACTTCCCGCAGAGGTAGTTCGAAAGGTAGGACTCGTGGTTGTCGTTCCCCGCGGTGAACACATTGGCGAGATACTTGCGCCACCGCGCCGTACCCGCACGGTCGGCCGGGTTCGGCGGCCGATCCCAGGTTACGTTGCCGCCGGTGAACGCGTCGACGCGTTCGCCGTTCTCGAGGGTCGCTTCGGCGACGAACCACCGGGTGTCCTTGAGCGGATTGGGTGCGAACAGTTTCCAGCTCTGGGCAGTGTCGGTCTTGTCCAGCAGGATCTGTCCCCGTTCGGGCGGTTCCGCCGCGTAGCCCAGCGCGTGGGCGTTCGACATGACGATCAGGACGATGAAGACGGCCGGGATCACGGTCGAGAGGATGGGTCGGACGCCGGGGATGTCTCCCGGAAACGGGACCGCGGGGAGTTTTTCGCCGATCCCGGCTGGCGCGTCGTCGCTGTCGTCGTTGCCGGCGGGCGCATCCCCCTGGCTCGCGATCCTGTCACGGACGCCAGCGACCCTTCCACGGAGTCCCTCGATCGGGTCGCGCTCGGCGAGTCGCCTCGCCGTCGCTTCGACACGGTCCCAGACGACTGGCGGGTAGAACAGGAGGATCCCGACGACCACGACCAGCGGGAAGATCGCGATCTGCAGAGTCAGGGCCATCCCAAGATGCATCCCGACGAATCCGGTCGCGATCACTGCACGCGGCCAGCCGGTGAGCACGAAGAGGAACGGCGAGAGTGCCATCAGGAAGAGCCAGCCCCACGTGAACAGGGTCAACAGGTTCGTATACTCCGCGAGATATGGGCCGAGGAACACGCTGAACTGGCCGAGATGCAGAATGTACGCGACGGCGTCGCCCTGCAGCCAATCTTCGCCCCTGGTCTTGTGGACGAAGTTCGAGACGTACATGAGCACGATCTGGACGAGGACGGCGACCGTGGCCATCGTCGCGACGCTCGCCCGATCGCGATCGATCCGTCGGGCGTCGATCGACCAGCGCTCGCCGAGCGGGAGGAAGATCGCCCAGAACGCGAGGAGGCGGAGGAGAATGTCACCGCCGTTGAGCACCATCGGATTCCGGTTGTGGAGCGAGAACAGGAGCAGGAAGGAGACGAGCGTGACGGTCCGCGTCCTGTAGCCGAGGATCAACGCGATCCCGAAAGCCGCGGCGACGACGAACAACAGCGCGACGAGCCACCACTCGCCCAACCACGCGTGGATGGAGTGGACGTCGGTGTAATCCGCGTAGAGCGCTTTCGTCGGAAGCACCCCGTCGTTCGTGTAGAAGGCCGTGAAGTCCCGGGAGCGCAGCAGTAGATCGAGGACGATCAGCGAGCCGAGCCCGATGCGGAACGCCGCGAGAGCACGCAGATCGATCGACACGCGTCGCTCGAGAGCGGCACCGGCCGCGTCGGCGCCAGCGAGAACGGTCGCTTTCCACCCCTCGGCGCGGGTGGCTGCCGTCGAGTCCGTGATGTCGGGAAGGGAGGCGCCGACCCATTATATCTTTGCGGTAAGAACGACGCCCGTTTGCGTCTTTGCTCGCCTGCTCGGTGCAGCCGTGACCGTGCATCGTGGGACCGCGACCGTGCATCGAGTGGCGGAATCCGCGTGCGCGTTATCGACCCTCCACGTCGGTCTCGCTGACCCGGACGTAGGTGCGCTCCTCCCGATCGAAGATTGCCTCGTCTTCGATCGTTCCGGCCTCGCTCAGCGCCCGCAACGCCGAGCTATCCAGCTCGAGCACGTCCAGCGGATGGACGCCGACCTGCCGGAGCGCGTCGAACACTTCCCGCTCGGACTTCGTCACGCGACGCTGTGACGTCGTCCGGTTCACGGTCGCGTACTCGCCCTGGATTCGGGTGTCTTCGTGGACGCGATCGAGTAGCGCTTCCCTGATTTCCTGGCGGCGGTCGTCGAACAGCTCCTTCGCTCGCGCAGTGAGCCCGTAGAGGTCCGCGAGCGTCGCGAGGTCGGCGTTCCCGAGATCCGACGGTTCGTGATCCAGTGCGGCGCGGAGCGCTTCGATTTCGTCGGACACGGCGGTCCGCGTGAGCGGGACTCGCTCGTGGTCGTGCTCGTCCGTACCGGCAGTGATCAGTGTTGCCGTCGGAACGGCGTCGTCCCCCCGGTGTTCCGGGTTCGTCGAACCGGCGTAGGATACGCGGTAATCGAAGTCGTCGTGTGCCCAGCTGGCCGGCTCGTCGGTACCTCCAGCGAAGATCTCGTCGACGAACACGTCGGTCGCTTCCATCGCGTCGAAGGCCGAGATGTCGGCGTCGTCGTTCGCGAGCGGCGGCCAGATTCGCTGATTCACCGCGACGACGTTGTGGGTGTACCCCTCGGCCGGTTCGAGTGCGTCCAGTGCCCGTCGCAGTTCCTGCTCGCTCTCGACGTGGTCGATGCCGTAGAGCGTCACGTCGCCGATCGCCGTGGGCTTTGCACCGGGCGCGTGGACGCCCGGATCCTCGCGGAGGCGCTCGATCGCATCGCCGTCGCTCGTCGCCTCGCGAGCGCCTCTCAGGACGAATACGGGGATTCCGGCGTCGTCGAGCTGTGCGAAGGTCCTGTGGACTGCCTCGACGGTCTCGTCGGCGGGCGCAGGCGAGCGAAAGAGGTTGCCCGTGTGGACGACGGCGTCGACGTCCCGGTCGATCGCCCGCCGAGCGACGACCGGGAGCCCACCGAGGTCCACGGCGCCGTCGTTCGAACTGCGACTGGCGAACGCCATCGAGTCGCTCACGTGGAGCAGCGTCTCGGCCATGTGACTGCTTGGCGCCGTCATCGCGTAAAGACATTCACACCGTACTTGCCAGTCGCTGACGCTCCAGAGGAGTAAGCCGCTGGTTCGGAAGAGCTCCGCGAGTCAGCCCCGGAACCCGAGGAGCCGCAGGCCGTTGAGCGAGACCAGGACCGTCGATCCCTCGTGACCGACGACGGCGAGCGGCAACGGGATGCCCTGTGTGAGGATCGCGACGATCATCACGGCGATCGCGCCGAAGGCGATCGCGAAGTTCACGTAGAGCGTGCGCTGGGTCCTGCGCCCGAGCCCGAGCGCGTACGGCAGCTTCGAAACGTCGTCGGACATCAACACGACGTCGGCAGTTTCGAGCGCGACGTCCGTCCCGGCACCGCCCATCGCGACGCCGACGTCTGCCGTCGCCAGTGCGGGTGCGTCGTTGACGCCGTCGCCGACCATCGCGACGGTATCGTGCTCGGCGACGAGCTGACTGACGCGCTCGACTTTCTGCTCGGGGAGAAGCTCTGCCCCGACGGTGTCGATGCCGAGCTGTTCGGCGACGCGATCGGCCACGGCCTGGTTGTCGCCAGTCAGCACGACGATCTCCTCGACGCCAAGGTTCCGGAGGTCCTGAATCATCTCGGCGGCACCTTCGCGAATCTCGTCGCTGAAGGCGAGCCAGCCGAGCACGACGCGTTCGTCTCCGTCCTCGGCCGTGACGAGCACGCTCGTCTTCCCGTCCTGCTGGAGCGTAGCGAGTGCTTCGAGCCCGGCCTCCAGCCCCTCGGGATCGGAGCCATCGAGCGTCTCGTAGTAGCGGGGGTTCCCGATGTGGATCGTCCGGCCGTCGACGGTCGCGCTGACGCCTTTGCCGACGGTGGCCTGGAACCCGCTCGCGTCGGGAACCTCGAGGTGCCGCTCCTCGGCAGCCTCGACGGTCGCCTCCGCGAGGTGGTGTTCGGAACGTTTCTGGACTGCGGCGCAGATCGCGAGGAGCCGATCCTCGGTCAGCCCGGCATCGTCGAGTGTCGCCCCCGACGCGACCTCGACGTCGGTCAGGCTCGTGTCGCCCTCGGTCAGCGTCCCGGTCTTGTCGAACGCGACGGCGTCGACCGTAGCGACGCTCTCGACGTGCTCGCCGCCTTTGAAGAGGACGCCCTGGCGTGCACCGGCAGTGATGGCCGAGAGCACCGCAGCAGGCGTCGAAATCACGACGGCACAGGGCGATGCGGCGACCATGAGCGTCATCGCCCGGTAGATCGTCGGTCCCTGGTCCGCGCCGAGGGCCAGCGGGACGGCGATCGCGGCTACCGTCATGCCCAGCACGGCGAGCACGTACGGTTGCTCGAGGCGATCGATGAGGCGCTGGGTCGGCGCGCGCTCGCTGTGGGCCTCCTCGACCATGTGGATCAGTCGGGCGATCGCGGACTCGTGGGCCTGCCGCGTGACGCGGATCTCGAGGCTGCCGTTCTCGGTGATCGTCCCGCCGAAGACCTCGTCGCCGGGCGCTTTCGGGACCGGAACGGACTCCCCGGTCAACGACGCCTGGTCGACGGTGCTCTCTCCGGATTCGACGACCCCGTCCAGCGGAATCCGATCTCCCGGCCGAACCACGATCGTGTCGTCGATCGCGACGTCGTCGATCGGAACCGTCACCTCCTCGCCGTCCCGGAGAACCTCCGCGGATTCGGGACGCATCTGCAACAGCGAGCGAATCGCCCGTCGCGAACGGCCGGTCGCGTAGTGCTGCAGGGTGTTCGACAGCGAGAACAGGAAGAGGAGCATCGCCCCCTCGAACGGCGCGCCGATCGCCAGCGCGCCCAGCGCCGCGAGAATCATCAACAGGTCGATGTCGACCGCTCGCTGGCGCAGGACGTCGATACTCCCGAGCAGCCCGTACCAGCCGCCGAAGACGTACGCTGCGCCGTAACCGGCCCAGACGACGGTCGCCGGTGCGTCGAACCAGCTGCCGAGGAGTCCGGTGACCATCCCGAGCAGCGTGATCCCGACGAACGCCGCCTCGCGACGGAGTTTCGCCCGGTCCGCGTCGAGGCCCGCTTCGGTTTCGGTGGCAGTCGGTCCGTCGTCGGCCGCTTCCGGCCGACCGGTTCGATCGAGCCCACGGCGGCGAACGACCGATTCGATCTCCGTGGCCGAGGTCACGCCCCCGTCGTAGGTCACGCGAACCTGGCCCGTTCGGAACGACGCCGTCGCGTCGACGACGCCGGGTTGCCGCTCGAGGTGCCGTTCGAGCGCCAGCGATCCGGATTCGCTGCTCCGGGCACCGCTGGGATCGAACTCGATCGTGCAGTGGGCCGGCGGCCCCGCCTTGAGTTCGCTCAGTTCGCGGGCCGTGCGTTCGACCGATCCGTTGCCGTCGGGGTCGAAGACGATGCGTCCAGCGTCGGTGTCGACGACGGCCCGGCCGACCCCGTCACCGTCAGCCCCGTCACGGGGCTCGTTTCCTGTCGGGTCGGCCATCCAATGTCAGGGATTGTCGCGAGTTCGGCTTCAACGTGTCGCCAGCTCCTGGACACCGACAACCGGGCGTTAAGGGTCCCGGGGACGAAGCGGCACTATGGACGTCGGCGTGACCGTCGGGGACTCGATCGAGCGGCTCGAGCGGGTCGGCGAACCCTTCGACTTCGTCGAGGTTGGCGTGGGCGAAGCACAGCCACTTCCGAGGGACGCGGCCGCCCCGGAACTTCGCGAGGCGCTCGCCGCGACCGACAGCGACCTCTGCGTGCACCTTCCCTTCCAGCAGGTCGTCGCGACGCCGGTCGCCCAGCTCAACGACGCGATCGTCGACTACCTCGGCAACCTGCTCGCCTGGGCGGGGGCGCTCGACGCGCGGAAGGCAGTCCTCCACGCGACCGCGCGAAACCCCTACGACACGGATCTCCGCCCCACGATCGGCACTCAGATCGAACGGATCGCGGCGGTCGGCGCCGAGCACGGCGTCGAGGTCGTCGTCGAGAACGTCGGCCACCAGAAGAAGGGCGTCCAGCTCTCCGTGCTGGCCGAGCTCGCGCGGGACGCCGACGTGCCGGTCTGTTTCGACGTCGGCCACGCGTACATGGAAGACGGAAACGACGCGATCGATCGATTCCTCGAACGGAACGCGGCGCTCGTCTCCCACCTCCACGTCCACGACGCGCGATCACGAGGGGACACCCACGTTCCGATCGGTGCTGGAGAGATCGACTACGAGATCGTCGGCGAACAGCTGGGCGGGTTCGACGGGACGGTCGCCGTCGAAGTGTTCTGTGACGATTCGCCGTTGCTCCGGGACTCGGCCGAGCGGGCCGTCTCGGCGCTCGGCGGCGATTTCTGAGGGCGTGCGTGCGGCGGACGGCGGAGAAGTGTGGCGCAGCGGACCGACTACTGCGCGGTGTAGCCGCCGTCGATCACGAGCGTCTCGCCCGTGACGAAGGAGGCGTCGTCCGAGCACAGCCAGACGGCGGCGTCGCCGATCTCGTCCGGCGCGCCGAGTCGACCGATCGGGGTCGCGGCCTTCGTCTGTTCCATCGCCTCCGGGTCGTCCTCCTGTGAGCGCTGGACCATCGGGGTGTCGATGATGCCGGGGCTGATTGCGTTGACGCGAACGCCCTCGCCGCTGTACTCGATCGCGGCGGTCTTGGTCAGACCGATGACGCCGTGCTTGCTCGCGACGTAGGGACTCAGGTTCGGGAATCCGACGACGCCGGCGATCGACGACGTGTTGACGATCGAGCCGCCGCCGGACTCGAGCATTGCCGGGAGCTCGTACCGCATCGCCAGAAACACGCCCTTGAGATTCACGTCGATCACGGTCTCCCAGTTGTCGAGCGGATGTTCGCCGGCGGGGTCGGACTTGCCCTCGATCCCGGCATTGTTGAACGCGAAGTCGAGTCCGCCGTACGTCTCGACGGCGGTATCGACCATCGCCTGGACGTCGTCGGGATCGCTGACGTCGGTCTCCGTCACCGTTGCCTCACCGCCCGCGTCCCGAACCAGTTCGGCGGTTTGTTCCGAGCCGTCCACGTCGACGTCGGCGACGACGACGGCCGCGCCTTCCTCGCCGAAGCGGACCGCTGCTTCGCGGCCGATACCTGATCCGCCGCCCGTTACGATCGCCGTCGAACCGCTGATTCCGTTCATGATTTGGTCTCCGGGGGCTGCGCGGACAACCCCATGGTCGAACGAACGGTCGCCAGCGCGATAAAACCGGATCACCGTTCTCGAACAGTGGGGTGCGATCCGTACGCTCGGGGTACTGCGCCGCCCCTACAGCAGATAAAACAGCGGGAACAGGAACACCCAGACGATGTCGACGAAGTGCCAGTAGAGTCCGAAGTACTCGAGCGAGGAGGGATCGTCGAGATAGGCGCCGTGCCGCGCACGCCAGAAGAGGAATCCGGCGACGAGCATGCCGAGAATCACGTGGACGCCGTGGAGTCCGGTCGTGACGAAGTAGGTCGAGGCCTCGATCGAGCTGTCCCAGTAGACGCCATGGGCGAACTCCTCGCTGTACTCCCAGGCCTTGATGCCGAGGAAGGTCACGCCGAGGAGGAGCGTGGCCCCGAGCGAGGCGACGACACCGGCTTGCTTCCCGCGTCTGGCGTACTCGAGGGCGAGCACGACGGCGAAGCTGCTCGTCAGCAGGACGAACGTGTTCACGAGCCCCGGGATCGCAGAGGGCGGGACTGTATCCCAGGCGTTCCAGCCCATGTTGACACGTGCGAACACGTAGGATCCGACGATCGCTCCGAAGACCATCACGTCCGAGGAGAGGAACACCCACATCCCAAGTTTCGTCTTTCCGACGCCGTCGAAGGGCCACCGGGCTGCGTGGGGCGACTCCGGCGCGTGGAACTCCTCGAGTCCGAACCGGAGCGCCGCATACGCGGTCACGACGAAGCCCGTGACCCCGAACACCACTGCGTCGAGGCCAGTGCGCTGAGCGAGCGCAATGCCGAGAAAGAGTAGTCCAGTGCCGAAGGCAACGACGACCGGCCAGGGACTGCTGTGATCGGGATGGTCGAGGCCAGGCTGGATCGCCTGCGATTCGCCCGCCTGCGACTCGTTCGTCTGCTCCTCGGTCGACGCCCGGCCGTTCTGCTGGTCGCCAGCCGCATGCGAGGTGCCGCCGTCGGGAGCGGCACGGCTGACGAATTCGAGTTGGCCAGAGGCGTAGCTCGGCCGCCCGGGCCAGTTCTCCAGTGGCGGCGGCGAGGACGTCGCCCACTCCGCGGTCCTGACGTACTGCCAGGGACTTCCCTCGACTGGATCGCCGGATCGGAGACTTTTGGCGAAGTTGTAGAACATCAGGAGGAAGGAGCCACCGAGGAGGAACGCACCGATCGTCATGATCTGGTGCCACTCCGTCAGGTACGGGGCATACTCGTACACCCGACGCGGCGTCTCCCACCCAACGAACTGCGCGCCGAAGGCGAGGTTGAACCCGAGGAAGTAGAGCGCGAAGTGGAGTTTGCCGAGGAACTCGTCGTACATTCGCCCGGTGATCTTCGGGAACCAGTAGTACAGTCCACCGATCAGTGCCGTGCCACCGCCTCCGAGCATGATGTAGTGGAAGTGCGCGACGACCCAGTATGTGCCCCGGAACTCGTAGTCGAGGACGACCGCGCCGAGGAACACGCCCGTGATCCCACCCGGGATCAACAGGATGAGCCCACCGAGTGCGAACAGGAACGGCGTATAGAAGCGGATCTTCCCCTTGACGAGCGTGTATATCAGAGAGAACACGATCAGGTCGAACGGGAGGGAGATTCCGATCGACGTCGCCATGAACAGCGTCTTCATCTCGAGGTTGATCGTCGTCAGGAACATGTGGTGCATCCAGACGAGGAAGCTCTGCAGCGCGATGAGGATCATCGCGAGGATGACCCACTTGCGCCCGACCACCCGTCGCCCGGAGAACGTCTGGAACAGCTCGAACATGATCCCCAGCGGCGGGAAGAAGACGATGTAGACCTCCGGATGGCCGAAGAACCAGAAGAGATGCCCCCAGAGCAGGGAGCCGCCCGCTCCCTCGGTGACGAAGAAGAGGGTACCGAGCACTCGATCCGCCCCCAGGAGGATCAGTGCAGCGAGCAGCGTGGCGAACGCGTACAGCATCATCCAGACGGTGAGCAGCCACGTCCAGGTGAACAGCGGGACGTTGAGCAGAGAGAGCCCCTCTGCCCGGCAGTAGTGGATCGTGGTGATGAAGTTCACCGACGCGATCGTCGAGGAGAGCATCAGCATGGCCAACGCGGCGACGGTGATCGTGCCTCCGATCGCCGGGGTGTACATCGGGATGTTCAGCGGCGCGTACATCGTCCAGCCGGTGGCAAACGTCGTTCCGACGAGGAACGAGCTCAGATAGAGCCACAGTGAGAAGAAGTACAGCCAGAACGAGAGCGCGTTCAGCCTGGGAAACGCGAGATCGTCGGCGCCGATCTGCAGGGGGACGAAATAGTTCGCGAACCCCGCGGCGAAGGGCGTGATGAACCAGAAGATCATCAGGAGCCCGTGTCCCGTGACGACCTCGTTGTACTGGAGCCCGGTGAGGAACAGCTCGCCGGACGTCCAGAGCTGCGTTCGGAAGAGGAGTGCCATGACGCCGCCGAAGACGAACACGTACAGTGACGTGATCAGGTAGAGGATGCCGACGTCTTTGTGATTGGTCGAGGTTAGCCAGCGGCGTGCACTCGATCGCGGGGGAAGCTCCTCGGTCACGGGCGTTCACCTCGCTCGCAGCCGCTCCCACGCTCGTAGCCGCGCCAGGGGTGGGCCGCTACGTCGGTGAACGGTTCACGGTCTCGTCTGCACACGGCCTCACCTGCAACGTGAACCGTGAAATAACGGCGTTGCCAGCTTGTGGCCACCTCTGTAGCGTAGCCTGCGGCTCCAGCCGGTAAGCACGGCCAACCGCCGGGGGGTACCGCATTCGCGAGACGGTACATTGCCACCTACGGGACCGCGAGACTGTGCAATACCATCAACAGGATCGCGAGGCGATCACCTCAGTGCTACACCGATCGTGTTCCTGACAGCGTACATGGTATCAATTGACGCGCCATCCAATAGGCCCCGGCGTGTTCGAAACCATCATCGTTGCAACCGGCGATCGACGGCTCGCGTCGCTGGCGTCGTCGTACCGTGTACGGTCGCAGTTCCCGGGGACCGATTGATACGACTGGAACACCAACTCCGAGGTGGAGCGATCAACAACCATGCCCCACACCATCGAGATCAGCGACGACCTCTGGGAGCGCATCGACGATCACCGCGAGGAAGGTGAGTCCCACGCCGAGTTCATCGAGGAAATCGTCACCGTCTACGAGACGGAGGGTGCCTTCCTCCAGGAAGGATACTCGGAATAGCGATTAGGTACCAGCCGTAGGGCCGAGCACGGTCAGGCGACCCGAACCCCTGTCAGCGAATCGGGGCGTCGATCAGAACCGACATGTGCTCGTGGGTGGAGTCCCTCGTGTATGGAGCTGTCTCGGCCACCCCGGGTGTTCCGTTCCGGGACGGCCCGGCGTCGCTTTCTCTTTCACGCCGTGATCGCCGCGGTCGTCGTCCTCGCGGCCGGCCTGCTGGTGGTCGATCGTTTCGAGTTCTTGCTCGATCCCGCAGATGCTCGTGCCTTCGTCTCCGATTTCGGGGTGTTCGCACCGCTCGCTTTGATCGCGCTCCAGGCTGCCCAGGTGCTCGTCGCACCGATCCCGGGCCAGGTGCTCGCCGTCGTCGCGGGCTATCTCTTCGGGCCGTGGTGGGGAACCTTCTACAACATGATCGGCATCGCGATCGGGAGCACCGCGGCGTTCTGGCTCTCGCGGCGGTACGGCCGGTCCTACGTCGAGGGGATCGTCCACCCGGAGCTGATCGAGACCTTCGACGAGCTCGGGGAGGACAACGTGCTCGCGACGCTGTTCGTGCTCTTTCTGGTGCCCGGAATGCCCGACGACGTGCTCTGTTTCGTCGGCGGGATCACGCGGATCGAGCTCCGGAAGCTCGTCGCTGTAGCGCTCGTGGGGCGCGCCCCCGGCTTCTTCCTGATCAACGTCTTTGGCGACCGCCTCGGAAGCGGCGATATCCGTGGCGCAGCCGTACTCGCAGTGGTTCTCGTCGGAGCGTCCGCACTCGGGTATCTCTACCGCGGTCGGCTGCTGGCCGTCCTCCAGCGAGAGGAGACGCCTCCCTAATTCTGCACGCCGACCGCTACTCCCCCTCCTCCTCCTACTACTACACACTGCCGGAATACGATGAGTTACCACCCCTCACCTTGCCACGTCAGATCACGTCGTCGGGGTCGTGTCGCTCGGCCATCCGTTTCGCCTCCGCGGCGTACTGCGCTCGACGGTCCGGATCGTCGACGGGACCGAGGTTCGCTGGCTCCGCGTCGACGGCCGCGAACGTATCGCGGACGTCCGTGAAGGAGGTCAACGCACGCTCTTTCCGGAAATACTGCTCGCCGTCGGGCGTCGCGTACGTGAGGATCACCATGTTCTGCTCGTCGTCGGAGTACGTCCGCTCGACCAGCCAGACGCGGACGGCGTCGCTGTCCTCGGTCATCGTGGCGAACAACGACCGGCGCCGTGATTACACTGGTGATGGCTCGCCAACACGCTGCAGTCACGGGTCGTTCTCTGCCGGACCGTCGGTCGGTCGACGTTCGTCCACCGAATCGGGTTCGGCACAAACGCTAATCGGCCTCGGGTGCGAGCGTCGAATCGATGGCACACGTCGAGCGGATCGACGCCTACCCCGTGAAAGGCCTCGATCGCTGCCCACTCGATCGCGCACGGGTCCTCGAGGGTGGAACGCTGGAACACGACCGGGAGTACGCGCTCTACGACGCCGACGGGGACGTAATCAACGGCAAACGGACGGCGCTCGTCCACGAGGTCGACGCGACGTACGATCCGGAATCTGGAACGCTCACCGTCGACGGGAGTGACGGCGGGACGGAACCACCGACGTTCGATCTTCCCGACGAAACGGCCCGGGCGGCCAGCCACCTTGGAGCACACTTCGACGTGGACTGCACGCTGGAGCGCAACGCCTCGCGAGGGTTCGTCGATCGCCCGGAGATGGGCCCGTCGATCGTCAGCACGGCGACCCTCGAGACGATCGCGTCCTGGTACGATGCGGTCACCCTCGACGGCGCTCGCAGGCGGTTTCGCGCCAACGTCGAGGTGGGCGGCGTTCCGGCGTTCTGGGAAGATCGGTTCGTGGGCGCCGGGGCGCCGGCGTTCCGGATCGGGGACGTTCGGTTCGAGGGCGTCACGCCCTGTGGGCGCTGTGTCGTGCCCAGCAGAGATCCCGATACCGGCGAGGCTATCGAGGGGTTCCAGTCGCGATTCGTCGAGCGCCGTGAAGCAACGTTTCCCGAGTGGGCGGATCGCGACGCCTTCGACCACTACTTCACCGTCATGCTGATCGCCGCCGTGGACGAAGCGGATCGCGGTCGATCGATCGCCGTCGGCGACGAAATCGAGATTCTGGACGTCGATGAGTAACGGCCGACTCCTCGCGCGCGAACGGGGTGGGTTGCCCCGGTCGACCTACGGTCGGAGAACGTCCAGTAGCCTGTAGTCTCGATCCGGCGTGTACCGACGGAACAGGAGGCTGTTCGTCAGTACCGACACCGACGAGATCGCCATCGCGGCAGCCGCAAACACCGGCTGGAGCAGTCCGAGCGAGGCGAGGGGGATCATCGCAGTGTTGTAGCCGAGCGCCCAGACGAGATTCTGCTTGATCTTCTGGAGCGTCGCCTCCGAGATCCGGATTGCTTTCACGACGTCGAGCGGGTCGTCGCGCATGAGCGTCACGTCCGCGGCCTCGATGGCGACGTCGGTGCCGGAGCCGATCGCCGTGCCGACGTGAGCGACTGCGAGCGCGGGTGCGTCGTTGACGCCGTCACCGACCATCATCGCCTTGCGACCGTCCGACTGGATGTCCTCGACGGCGTCGGACTTGTCCTCGGGCAGGACTTCCGCGCGGACGTTCTCGGGGTCGATTCCCACCTCCGCCGCGACGGCGCGTGCCGTCCGCTCGTTGTCGCCCGTGATGAGCATCACGTCCAGGCCGCGCTCCTGGAGCGTGGCGACCGCTTCGGCCGCGGAGTCCTTGATCGTGTCCGAATCGGCGAGGACGCCAGCGATCTCGCCGTCGATCGCGACGTACATCGCCGTCTTCCCCTCGGATTCGAGGCGCTCCATCGTCGCTTCTGCCACGGCGGCGTCGACGTCCTCGTCGTCGAGCAGTCGTCGGTTGCCGACGAGCACCCGCTTTCCGTCCACGGTGGCCGACACGCCCTGGCCGGCGACGTTCTCGAACTCGTCGGGATCGGTCAGCTCCAGGCCGCGTTCGCGTGCACCGTCGACGATCGCCTCCCCCAGTGGATGCTCGCTCCCGCGCTCGGCACTGGCAGCGAGTCGAAGGACGGTCGCTTCGTCGAATCCGGATCGATTCGCGTCAGTGGCTTCGTCGGCGAGCGCACCGCCATCGGCGACTGCAGCATCGTCGGAGCCCCCGCCATCGTCCGAGGGAGTACCGTTCTCGTCGAACGCGACCACGTCGGTGAGCTGCATCTCGCCGGTGGTCAGCGTCCCCGTCTTGTCGAAGACGACGGTGTCCACGTCCTTCGTGCGCTCGAGCACGTCACCGCCCTTGAACAGGACGCCGTTCTTCGCGCCGAGCGTGCTCCCGACCATCGTCGCCGCCGGCGTCGCGAGACCCAGCGCGCAGGGGCAGGCGATGAGCACGGCGGAGGCGAACACCACGACCGCGAACTCGAAAGTCCCGAGCGAATCGGGGCCGCCACCGACGAGGCCGCCGACCGGGACGGCGTCCACCACGCCCGCGAGCAGGTCGGGCGCGAGGAACCAGACCACTCCCCAGAACAGCGCGTTCAGGATGACGATCGGGACGAAGTACGCCGAGATGCGATCCGCGAGGTTCTGGATCTCGGGCTGGCGGGACTGGGCGTCCTTGACCGTCTCGACGATCTGCTGGAGCGCGGTGTCCTCGCCGACCTTCGTCGCCTCGACGAGCAGGACGCCGTTCTCGTTGATCGTTGAGCCGACCACCTCGTCACCTTCGGACTTCTCGACCGGTACGGACTCGCCGGTGACCATCGACTGGTCGACGGCGGAGGAGCCGTCGACGACCGTGCCGTCGGTGGGAATCTGCTCGCCGGGGCGGACCTTCATCCGGTCGCCGACCTCGACGTCCTCGAGGGGCACTTCCTCCTCGTTGCCGTCCTCGTCCACGAGCGTCGCGGTGTCGGCCTCCATCTCGAGGAGCTGCCGGAGGGCGTCGCTGGCCTGCCCCTTCGAGCGAGCCTCGAGGTAGTTCCCGAGCGTGATGAACACGAGGATGAGCGCGGCGGTGTCGAAGTAGAGGCTGCCCGCGACGAGGTCGAGCAGGACGACGACGCTGTAGAGGTACGCCGTCGAGGAGCCCATCGCGATCAGCACGTCCATGTTGGCGCGCCGGTTGTTCACCAGCGCGTTGTAGGAGTTCCTGTAGAACGGGCGGCCGAGGACGAGCTGCACCGGCGTCGCGAGCGCGAACTCGAACCAGCCGAAGTGGACACCGACGACGGTCTCGGGAACCAGGCTCCCGCCGAGGACGAACCGATCGAACAGGAACAGGAGGAAGGGCGCGGAGAGCGCGGCACCGAAGAGCGTCAGGCGAAGCTGTTTGCGGATCTCTGCCTCGCGTGCGACGTCGGCGCTGGACCGATCGTCGTCGCTCCCGCTGTCGTCACTCTGGCCGTCGGCTTCGTCAGATTCCCTGACCGGCGAGTAGCCGGCGCTCTCGATCGCATCGTAGAGGTCGTCGGTATCGGCGTCGTTGGGGTTGTACCGAACCGAGGCTTCGTCCGTCGCGTAGTTGACGTCGACCTCGATTACGCCGGGGACGGCCACGAGCGCGTCCTCGTTCGTCGCCGCGCAGTTCGCACAGCTCATGTCCGTGATCGCGATCGTCGCCGAATCGGCGACGGCGCCGTAGCCGGCGTCGTCGACCGCGTCGTAGATCGCAGCCACCGAGACCGCGTCGGGGTCGTACTCGACGGAGCCCTCGTCGGTGGCGTAGTTGACGTCGGCCCGCTCGACGCCGTCGAGCGCCTCGACCCGTTCGGTAATCGTCTGCGAGCAGTTCGCGCAGCTCATCCCGGTGATCGAGAGGTGGGCGGTTCTGGAACTCATTGGTAGCTACTAGGGGCTCCACCTTTAGGCACGTTGTCCCTCGAAATCCAAACGTCCAGGGGTCCGGTATTTCGTTTTCGAAGTGTCCGTTCGACCGCGAACTCAGGCCGATTCTGCGAGCGTCTCGTGGCGCTCGACGAACTGGTCGCGACACGACGAACAACAGAAGTGGTAGCGCTCGCCGTCGAGGCTCTCACGCTCACCCTCGCTGTCGACGGTGTTACCACACTCCGCACAGGAGAGCGCGAAGGCGGTCCCGCCGATCGACGGCGTCCAGCTCGCCTCGTCGAGGAGCGTCACGTCGACCGTCGCCGCGGGAGCGTCCACGTGCTGGTCGATCCACCCCCGAACTGAGCCTTCCGGTGGCCTGGCGAGGAACGTGAGATCACCGGCCGCGCTCACGAACACGTGCCCGACGGCGTCTGCACTCGACAGATCGTCCCGCAGCGCGTCTACGGAGTCACCGAGTCCCGATACGGTGACCAGCACCGGCGAACCGCCCCGGAGCTGCGATCGATCGACGTCCACGGTGAAGCGCTCGATGACGCCCGCCTCGCGGAGTCGGTCCACGCGGTCGGAGACGCCGGGTCCGGACATGCCGACCTGCTCTGCGATGTCGCTGTAGGGACGGCGGGCGTCTTCGCCGAGCAGCTCCAAGATCTCGAGGTCGGTGTCGTCGAGTTCGTGCATACTCCCAGCTTGCGCCGCGTCCCACATAGACCTGTGGCTGTGGAGCTTCATTGGCAAAGAATGACAGCAGCATTCGCTTCGATCCGAAAGAATCGTTCGGTTCGAGCGACCGCGGTCGATCAGTCGGCGCTCTGCGAGACGTCCAGCGGCGGGAGCTGGGCTTCGATCTCCTCGCGGCGGTCCTCGAGCCACTCGGGCAGGACGAGCGTCTCGCCCAGCGATTCGAGGGGTTCGTCGACGGTGTAGCCGGGTTCCTTCGTCGCGAACTCGAAGAGGACGCCTCCGGCCGTGCGGGCGTAGACCGATTCGAACCACTTGCGGTCGATGACTTCCGTGGGGCGCAGGCCGTGTTCCTGCAGGATCTCGCGCCACTCCTCGTGTTCCGCACTGGTCACCTGGAACGCGACGTGGTGGACGGTGCCCGCCCCCTGCGTCCCCGCGGGCAGCGACTCGTCCTCCACGACGTCGACCACGTAGCCGAGATCGCCATCGGCTTCGAACCGCTGTCGGTTACCCGCGCTCTCCGTGGGGTCGAACCCCATCTCGTCGAGGAGATTCTTCGTCGCTTTGCCCCGCGCGAGTGCGAGCGTGACGCCGAAGAAGCCTCGGATCGCGTGGTCGGCCGGGACCGGTCCGTCCGGCGGATCGCCGGCGATCGCGTCCTCGCGCGCCACCAGCTCCAGTGGGAGCCCATCCGGATCCTCGAAGGCGATGACGGTGTCGCCGAAGCGGTCGGTCGGTCCGGTGACGTCGACGCCCTCGTCCTCGAGCCGGTCGGTCCAGAACTCGACGGACTCTCCGGGGATCAGGAACTGCGTCGTCGATACCTGCCCGTTCCCGACCTGCCCGGAGCGAGCGTTCGGGTGCGGGAAGAACGTCATGCTCGTGCCCGGCGAGCCGCCGTGGTCGCCGTAGAAGAGGTGGTACGTGCCGACGTCGTCTTGATTGACGCTCCGCTTGACGAGGCGGAGGCCCAGCGTTTCCGTGTAGAACTCGAGGTTCCTGCCGGGGTCGCCGGCGATCGCCGTGACGTGGTGTACTCCAGAAACGTCGCTTGGCATACCTGGACTAGGCACTCGATGACGTTAACGGTGTGGCCGTTGCCGCTTCCTTCGATCAGTGCGCCCGAACGGACGGCAATCCAAGGCTCACACCGGCCCGGGCAGTCCGCCGGGGTGATCGGCGTGCTGTCGGGTGTTCGACGTGCTATTCGATGCCGAGAATCGACCGTGCCTGGGCAGCCGACGCGACTGGGCGGTCGAGCGTCTCCGCGACGTCGACGACGCGCTGGACCAGCTGAGCGTTGCTCTCCGCGAGCGCCCCTTCTTCGTAGTAGACGGAATCCTCGAGCCCGACCCGAACGTGCCCGCCGAAGAGAATTCCCATCGTCGCGAACGCGAGCTGGTGGCGTCCGGTCCCGATCGTGTTGAACAGCGCGCCGTCCGGAAGGTTCGAGATCGCGTTCAGGAAGTTCCGCGGTCTGGGGCGGCTGAGCGTACCGCCACCGAACAGCAAGGTCGCGTACACCGGTTCGGCGAGCTCGCGTCGCTCCAGGAGCCCGTGGACCTCGTTCAGGTGGCCGTCGTTGAACACCTCGAGCTCGGGTTTGATTCCGCGCTGGACCATCTCCTCGTGGAGCGCGTCGACCATGGCGCGGGTGTTCTCGCTCGTGAGGTGGTCGTAGCGGTTGAGCGGGCCCATGTCGAGGGAGGCCATCTCCGGCGGCGGATCGGTGCGAAGCGGCTGGTGGCGGACCTCGTTCGGCGCTGCAGTTCCGCCAGTCGAGTGCTGGATCACGAGATCCGACGGTCGCCGCCCGTCGGCGTCGAGCTGCTCGTAGATTGCGTCGTCGATCGCCTGGAACCGCTCCGTCGAGAACGACCGCTCGCCGTTCGACTCGCGTGCGTGGAGGTGAACGACGGCGGCGCCGGCATCTGCGGCCGCAACGGCCGCACGACCGATTTCCTCGGGCGTCTCGGGCAGGTTCGGGTTCGCCTCCTTCCCGTGTACGCCCCCGGTGAGTGCCGCCGTGACGATCACCGGTTCGCCGGAGAGGAACCGCTCGTAGCTCACGACGCGTCGCCTCCGTCGGACTCCGCCGGATCGGTGTCGTCGCCGTCGGCGTTGGCGATGAAGATCTCACAGTGCTTGGCGTGATCGAGCGCGTACCGATCGTTGCAGACGGCGGCGCGCATCGGCTGGACGAACCGATCGGCGATCGTACAGTAGGCCCGCGGTTCGTCGAACTGTCGCTCGTCCGACGCGGACCGATAGTCGAGATGTGGGCAGGTCATCGATCGACGCTCCGGTAACGCGCTTCGATACGGTTGCCGCCGCTACGGTTGCGCTTCTCGTCGGCGTCACTCCTCGCCGAAAGCACCGAACGTCTCCTCGGCGTCTGCCGGCACGTCGAAGTCGTGGTAGTGCTCGCCCTTCTCCTCGGAGAGGACGTTGAGTGCGGCCGCGGCGCCGTCCCCCGCGGAGATGACTGCCTGCCACTCTTCGGCGCGAACCATCGCCCCCGTCGCGTAGGCCCCCTCGACGCTCGTCTCCATCGTCACGTCGACGTCGACGACGTCGCCGTCGAACGCACAGCCGAGCGATTCGGCGAGATCGCGGTTCGCACCGGTCGCGAGCACGACGTAATCTCCCTCGTTCTCCTCGCCGTCGCCAGTCTCGACCACGAACCCGCCGTCGGATTCGCTGACGGCCGAGATCTCCGTGTCCTGTTCGCGATCGACGCCGAAGCTATCGACCTGGGTGCGCAGCGTCTCGAGGAAGGCGGAGCCGTCGACCGAGCCGACGCCCGGGTAGTTGAACAGGTGCGCCTTGTGCATCCAGGTCTCGTCGGTGTCGAAGACCGTGGCGTCGAGACCGTTCTTCTCCGCGAACAGTGCGGCCGTGAGTCCGGCGGGTCCCCCGCCGACGACCAGTACGTGCGTCATGGCTCGGAAAACGGTTGCCGGTCCTATAGACGTTTGCCACGCCGAACCCGCGTACAGCTATCGACGGAGAACCGATACCGGATCGGCCGGTGATCTGGATTAGACGACGTCCTCGACTTCGATCCAGGGAACCTCGACGAGCGGCGGGATGTGCGTCTCGATGTGGTGCTCCCAGACGCCCTGTTCACCGAACGCCTCGCCGTGATCGGCGGTGACGACGACGTCGCCGTCGAGCTCGGGGATCAGCTCGACGACCGAATCGAGTGCGATCTCGAGATTGCGGTCGTAGTGTTCGAACGCTGCGTCGCGCGTGCCCGAGCGGAGGAGATTCCCCTTGTCCAGCTCCAGCCACATCCCGGCCTTTTGTGCGAAGGAGTTGCCATCCAGGGCGGACTCGACCTTGGGACGGACTCTATCGCCGAGACGCTCGACGAACCCGGGGTCCTCCTCGGACTGCTCGCCCTGGGCCTCAAAGGCTTCCTTGATCGTCGAGAGCTTGCCACCGGTGCCACGATCCAAATAGGGCGCGTGTGGCTGCATGTAGTGGAGGACGACGCGATCCGCGTCGTCGGCCGTCTCGCGGTGGTCGGACAGCGACGCGGCGAGCGCGTCCGGCGGCACCGTTCCGAGCTGGTCGTCCCAGCCGTCCTGCCAGACGTCGATGACCGTGTCGATGTGATCGATAGCTGTCCAGGGGTAATCGCAGCTCGCACCCCACTTCAGCTCGTTGAGCGGGATCCCCAGCCCGTTGATGAACGGATTGCTCGAGAAGTACGCGATGTCGTGCTCGTCAGTGAACGTTCTGTAGGCCCACTCCGGCGTCGACGAACCGGGGCTGACGAACTTCTGTAGCTTCCCCTCGAAGTAGTCCTCGTACTGGGCTTCGAAGCGATCGAACCGGCACGCGTCGAGGACGATGCAGTAGTCCCAGTCGCGTTCGAGAAATCGCTGTGCTGGGAGGTCATCGTCCGTATCGACCATTGGCCTTCGGTTTGGAGCAGGGTCACTAAAGGGATTCGTATCCGGCGGCGACCTTCTCGGCGACGCTGGCGGAAGATCCGATACGGTGGCCAGAACGTTTAGGCGGTGAAATCACCAACGATGAGTCGTGCCGCTGGAGTCTTTCGTCGACGAACTCCCCGAAACCGACCGATCTCTCGTCGTTCTCAACAGAACGGAGCCCGAGCAAGTGACTGCGCTACTCGAGGCGACGTTTCCCGAGGCGGACGTGCCGACGATCGAACGGTCAGCGGCTGACGCTGAAGACGACCTGGTGTGTCTCATCGAAGACGGCGAAGTGATCGCCAGGTCTCCGATGGCAGAGCTCGGCGATCAGCTCCTCTACGTCAACTCCGACATCTATCGAACCGGGACGAGGGAACTCGACGAGGTCGTCGTCCCGGACGTGCTCGCCGCGATGGACGAACAGCCGTTCCGGCTGCGAGGGTATCCGGAGTCCGATCGGGAGAAGCTCGTCCTGATCGCTATTTCCAGACTCATCGAACGACGAGCGTGGGAGGTAGGCGACGGCACGCTCCGGGCCTCGTTCCAGAAACTCGAGCGAATCCAGGACGAGCAGGGAACGCGCGACGTCTACGAGACGCTCGTCGATACGGACGTCGACGTCCACCTCTATGGGTCCGCGGAGTCGCTGCCACCCGAGAGCCTCCGGGGAATCGTCCACGCCGGCGACACCGAGGACTTCCTGCGAAGCTGGTTCGTCGTGTTCGATCCGCCGAACGGCACCGAGGGTTCGATCGCGCTCGTCGCCTACGAGGTCGAGCCGCGGACGTGGCGGGGCTTCTGGACGTACGATCCCGTGCGAGTGCAGCGGATCGAACGATACGTCGAGCGAACGCTCTGAGGAGCCAGGACCGCCCTCGCCCGACCATCGGGTACGAGATCCGACGACGCTGGTACGGCCCGCTGCGCTGTGGACGACGACAGCGCAACCATACCTTTATTCCGTTCTCGCACTAACTATCTGGTAATGTCCCCGAGTAGAATCAAGCGGGCGTTGAGTCGAGCACGGTACGCGGCAATGGGCGCGGCGATCGGTGGCGGCCTCGGTGGCCTGTTTAGCCGGAACGCGGCGAGTTCCGGTGCGGCCCTCGGTGCGATGGTCGGCGCCGCCTTCGGCGAGACGAGACTCTCCGCACGCGAGCGAATCGACGACGTGAAAGAGCGGAGTTCGAGCCGCGTCAGCGGCCTGCGCTCCGCCTCGAATTCGTCGGACTGAGCCGATCCGTTCTCTCCGGACCGAACGGCGGTCCGATCGATCCCACTTCGTCGTTCGGTTCGTAGTATCGAACCGATAGCAATGCCCATCTCGGCCCCTCACGCGGCCGATACGCTCCAATTACTCCACCCAGTTACTCCAGAAACCGCGCTTCGAGGTCGCCGTCGGGCACCATACAGCGGTCCTTCTTGCCGAACCACCGGTACCGCCGCGCGGCGACGAAGTCGTACCACCAGTTCCGGAATCGCCGCGGCAGGTGCCGAAGCGGCCAGCCCAGCCGATAGGGCAGGCCGAGGTGGTACCCGATCCGCAAGATCGCGTCCGACTTGACGTACACCCGGTCACCCTCCAGCAGCACGATCGATTCGAGTGCGTCCGGATCGACGTCGTGATCCGCCAGCAGCTCGTCGGCGACGTCGGACTGGAGGGAGGCAAAGGCGAACTGCCCGTCGGTGTCTCGCGGGACGACGAACTGGACGAAGCCGCTACAGAGATTGCAGACTCCGTCGAAGAGAATCACGTGAGAGTCGCTCCCGGGAGCTGCCGGCATCGTCGGACGTGACGTGGTTCGGTCGGTTGAGTGTTGCGATGCGACGGGTTCAGGTCACAGACGTCGTGGTAATCGCTCCGCTCGACGGGACTGAGCGAACGCGAAGGAACCGAACTGCCGGAGACCTGTTCAGGGCGATTCGCTGGTCTCGAGCGAAAAGTCCGCTCGCGGATACGCGACGCAGGTCAGGACGTAGCCGTCTTCGAGTTCGGGGTCGTCGAGCATCTCCTGATCGTCGTGCTCGACGAAGTCGCGCGCGTCGCCGTCGGGAATGTGGCCGGCACAGGAGACGCACTGGCCCTCACGACAGGCGTAGGGTAGGTCCCAGCCCTCGTCTTCGCCCTGATCGAGCAGCGGTTCGTCGTTGGAAACCTCGATCATCTCACCTTCCTTGACGAACTCGACGTCGAAGTACTCGACTTCGTCTTCCGGGATGTCGCCGGGACCGGCCGCGTCCTCCTCGCCGCCCTCTTCGAGTTCTGCTCCTTCCTCACCCTCGCCGACTGCGACGGCACCACCGCCGCCCGCACCGAAGGTTCGATTCGACGGCTCGGGGAAGTCAGTCTCGGGAACGGACTGCGCGCGCTGTTCGAGCACCGCCTGCGAGATGTCCTCGTTGGGCGACCAGCCGGTCCCGCGGGAGAAGTGCACCAGGACGGTGAGCACCGTGAGACCGACCGCGACCGCAAGGGGCAGACCGAGTTCCATTTGCATGGGGGTTCGAAACGGTGCTTTATCTACATTGTGATCCGGTGACCGCATCGCCCCGAAGCTGTTCGGATCGAACGCTGGATCGGCGCGCGACGCGGAGCCCCGTCGAAACCAGTTCTTTTGTCGCGTCCGCACGAGATGACTGCCATGAATTCGACCGACCGCCGCTCCATCCAGATCGTCGCGTTCGATGGGTTCGACGAACTCGACGCGATCGGGCCCTACGAGGTGCTGGAGAATGCGGTGGAGCGTGGTGCTGCTGCGAACGTCGAACTGGTCACGCTCGGCGACGCGACAAGCATCGCAGGGGCCCACGATCTCAGCGTCGCCTCGCAGGGGGCGCTCACCGATCGAGCGGACGTGCTGGTGGTCCCGGGCGGTGGGTGGAACGACCGAGCCGTCGCCGGGGCGTGGGCCGAAGTCCAGTCCGGTGATCTGCCGGAGGCGGTTCGCAGGGCCCACGAGGGCGGTGCGATCGTGGCGGCCGTCTGCACTGGTGCGATGATTCTCGAAGCCGGTGGATTGCTCGACGGAAAACGGGCGACGACTCACCAGGGAGCGATCGAGGATCTCCGCGAGTCGGGCGCGGAGGCCGTCGACGCCCGGGTCGTCGACGAGGGCAACGTCCTCACCGCCGGCGGCGTCACTGCTGGCATCGATCTTGGGTTCCGGCTCGTCGAGCGGTTCTGGGGCGCCTCACTCGCCGACGATATCGCGACGGAGATGGAGTTCGATCGCTCCGACGATGTCGTGATCGCCGATTGACGACTGCGAATCGAGGTGAAGTGGAGAAGGGACGACGTGGGGAGAAGACAGATGGAGCGAGCAAGGGAGCGGGAGGATCGAGAGAAGGAGGGGAACGTGTGAGAGGAAGAGGGTGAGAGGGTGAGGGAGGATCGAGAGAAAGAGGGGGAATATGTGAGTGGAAAAGAGAGAGGGAAGGACGAGAGAAGAGCGAGAGAGGGAGAGAGGGAGAGAGAAAGAGTAGGAGAGTGATCCTGTCGCTCCGTCAGTCGTTTCGCACGACCTCGTGACGCCCGAAGCCGTAGCGCAGCCGGTTCGTGAGCTTCCTGGCGAATCGATCCTCCCGACTGTCGAAGCGCTCCGCGAGCGCCTGGTATATCAGTGGGACCGGAACCTCCTGTTCGAGGGCCTCCTGCACAGTCCACGTACCGGTAGAGCCCCCCTGGACGTGATCGGCGACGTCGCCGAGGTTCGATCCTTCCTCGCGGAACGCCTCCTCACAGAGGTCGAGGAGCCAGGACCGGATCACGGCGCCGTTGGTCCAGGTGCGGGCCACGGACTCGAGGTCCAGATCGTACCGGCCACGCGCGAGGAGTTCGAACCCCTCTCCGTAGGCCTGCATCAGCGCGTACTCGATGCCGTTGTGTACCATCTTCACGTAGTGGCCCGATCCGACGGGGCCCATCCGATCGTGGCCGTCTGGCCCGGTCGCTACGGCGTCGAACGCCGGCACCATCGCCTCGTACGCCCACTCCGGACCGCCGATCATCAGCGAGAATCCGAGCTCTGCCCCCGCGGGTCCGCCGCTCGTTCCGCAGTCGAGGTACGCTGCCTCGGTGGCGTCCGCCCGCCGAACGGAGGCCTCGAAGTGTGAGTTGCCCCCGTCGACGATCACGTCGTCACCGTCGACGTGCCCCTCGAGTTCGGCGAGCGCGGCGTCGACGGGGTCGCCGGCGGGGACCATCAGCCAGATTCGGGCGTCCTCGCCGAGTGACTCTGCGACGTCTGGAATCGACGCCGCGGGCGTGGCCCCGGCGTCGGCTGCGTCGGCGACTGCCTCCTCGTCGATGTCGAACGCGACGACGTCGTGACCGGCGTCCTGCAGCCGATCGACGACGATCCGCCCCATTCGCCCAAGGCCGATAACGCCTACGTGCATGTCCCGGGCTGCGGCGTGCCGGCAGGTAGTGGTTCCGGTTCCCCGCAGCCCGGGGTCCGCTCGGTAGCGGTGAGGGAGGCCGTCTCAGCATCCGACGTTCGTCGAGAACGCGCCCCCGACAGATAGCCGGTCGCGAGGACGCGGATCGGGTCCATCGAGCGACCGAGAGACGATCTGCAGGAGCGGATCGCTTCCGAGCTGCTTGCAACATCCCATCACCCCTGTTCACTTGTCGCCGATCTTCCGGGAAGGCGCCGTTTCACTGGATTCCGATCCGCTACCGATCCGCGGCGTCGGATTCCTCCAGGTCCGAGGCTTGCTCCCGGGACGGGCTGACGATCGTTTCTCGGGGGATCGCCGACCGGCGTTTCGGGGATCGCGTGATGAGACGCTGGAGGAGCGTCTCATCGTCCGGATCGGGCTTGTCGATCACGTCGTACTCGACGCGAACGCCGTCGTTCGCCGCCGTGACCCGGACGTAGTTGAGCTGGTACGAAGTGTAGTAGACCGGCGGGAGGATGCCGACGAGCACCTCGACCCGGTGGAGGCGTTTGAGCCACGTCCCCGTGTTGACGACGAGCCGATCGTCGATCTCGGTCACGGCGGGGCGGTGCGTGTGCCCGTAGACGTACACGGCAACCGCGGAATCCTCTGCGAACACTTCCCTGGCCCGGTCGTGATACTTCGCCACCGGATCGCGGTCGCGCGGAGGACGGACCAGGCCGAAGCGTCGGAGCGTCGTACGAACGTCGCGAGCGAACAAGTACAGCGGGATCGAGACGGCGATCAACAGTCCGACGAGGACCAGGTTCGCAGCGAAGAAGAGGTCCACCAGCCGTCCGATGGGGCCGAAATCCGCGAGGAGTGACTGGAAGGTATCCAGTGGGAACGACCAGAGCCCCAGGGAGTCGAGCAAGTAGACCACTACGTACGCCAGTCCGAGGTTGAACAGCAGGAGGAACGGCACCGACGCGTATCGGAGCCACGGACTCATCTCGCGGTAGAAGTAGTTCGAGATCATCCAGTCGGGGATCTGCGTCATCGGTGTCACCGCCTGGATGTCCTTGAGCCAGTTGTACTTCCCGCGACCGGAGATCCGTCCCGCACGGCTCGTTATCTGGCGGTTCACGAAGTACCCCGGCGGGTTCGCGTACGGGTTCCCGAAGTCGGGGATGCGGTTGTTTGGATCTTCCTGCATCCCGTGCTCGACGTGGATCGCGTACTCGCCGACGTCGCGCTCGATCGCCGTCGTCTGCTCCAGGGTGACGTTGTACTCGGCGAGGAGATCGACGTACTCGGGATACGCTGCCAGTTCGTAGTCGTGATTGCCCGGGATGAGGGTGATCTGCACCTCCTCGCCCGTCGCTCGAAGCTGCTCGAACAGTTCGGGATAGCGATCGACCAGCTCGTCGAACTTCGCGAGTCCCTCGACTTCGGTGAACTCCCAGAGCCCGAACGCGTCGCCGTTGACGATCAGCTCGGCGTCTTCGTCGCTCCGCTCCAGCTCGCGCAGGAAGGTCAGGAACTCCTCGAGGAAGTCAACCATTTCGAGTTGCTCGTCGCCGCCAATGTGGAGGTCGCTGACGAGATAGTACGTCTCGGCCATCGATCGTTCGAGTGACGGTCCGGAGCGTTCTCAGTACCACGGGCATATCGATCACGTCGGCGATCCAACGCTCGACGTTCCGCTCGGTCCGCGAGATACGTCCGGCGTACCGTGGCGTTGTGCGTCGGATTACTGGGGCACGAGAGTGGCTAACAAAGACCACAAGCCGCGAACGACGGTCCTGCATGAGTTCACTCGTAGTACTCGCGTTCGAAGACGAGACCGGCGCCGAAGCCATGCGCGAACGCATGTTCGACTTCCAGAAGCGCGAGCTCATCACGCTGGAGGACGCCGCGGTGGTCGTTCGGAACGAAGACGGAAAGACGCACGTGAAACAGGCCCACAGCCTCGTCGGATCAGGTGCACTCGGCGGGGGTTTCTGGGGACTACTCATCGGAATCATCTTCTGGATGCCCTGGCTGGGAATGGCGATCGGCGCAGTGACCGGTGCCCTCTCTGGGAAGTTCACCGACATCGGGATCGACGACGAGTTCATCGAGGAAGTGGAGGAGAAGGTCGAGCCGGGCACCTCCGCGCTCTTCCTGCTCGCGCGTGACGTCCGACTCGAGCGCATCGAACAGGAGCTCGACGACGTCGACTTCGAGATCATCGAGACGAACCTCTCACCCGAGGACGAGACGCAGCTCCGCGAAGCACTCGCGGCCCAGCAGGTCGCAGGCTAAGTCGGTCAGTGCGGGTCGTCGGGATATTCGCGACTGCGATCGGTCCGCCGGACAGTAACGGACGCGTGTGCCGTCCGTCGTCGAATCGCTGACCAGCCACGGCCGACACAGGAAGTGGCGTCATACGCGGGCGACGCTGTCAGAGACCATCCGAGACAATGCGCTTCGTTCAAGTCCTGATTCCCGAGGGCCAGCGTTCGAACGTACTCGATGCGCTCGACGAAGACGGGATCGATTACGCGGTGTTCGACGAGGTCGGGCGTGGAGACTTCGAGGCGATGTCCAGGTTCCCGCCCCGCCGAGCACGCCAGCCACTCAGACGCCGATACCAGCCGAGAGCATGCCGCCGATCGTCAGGACCGCGACGCCACAGAGTGCCCCGACGCGGAACCACGGCAGCGCATCGCGAGACGGTTCCCGGAGCTTCCCGGCCTCGAGGCCGTCGGAGAGCTTGCTGGACCCGATCTCGACGGTCGCGATCACGCCGAGCCAGAGGACGATCATCGTGAGTAGCAGGTGGCCGCGACCGCTACTGGTCAGGGGTTCCGCACTGATCTCCCCGCCCAGCGTGACGTGATAGAGGACGTGTCCGCCGGTCGCGAGCATCACCAGCGCTGCCACTCGCGAAAGCGTCAGCACTCGATCGACGATCGTCGCCAGCGGTTGTGGATCGATCTCGGCGTCGCGGCCGAGTGGAAGCACGCCGAGCGCGACGAAGACGACGCTACCGATCCAGAGCCCACCGAAGAGTACGTGCAGGACAGTCGCAACCGAGTCCAGTGTCGACATGCGCGGGACTGGCTGGCGATGCAGCAAAGCAGTGACGATCGGGACTCGAACTGACGATCAAGTAGTTACTGAAATGTTGAACGGAAGCCGACGGCAACGGACGTGCCGCGCTTGGCTCACTCGGCGCAGGACGGACACACGAGCGCGACGCTCCCCTCGTCTTCGAGGATCGTGGTGTGGAGAACGCTGACCGGATGAGAACGGCCACAGACGGCGCAGTCGCTCGTGGGGTCCGCGGTGAGCGACTCGGGGACGCCGTCGCCGGTGCTCTCCGAGGGTGCAGTCCCGGACCCGTCGGCAGTCGCAGTGGACCCCATGCCGTCGGTGACCCCGGCGACGCCGTGGTCCACGCCGTGTTCGAGTTCCTGGAAGGCGTCCTGGGTCATCTCCTCGAGCACCTCCGCGGCGAGATCTCGCACGACGCTGTCGGCGTGTTCGGTGTCGAGGATCGACTCGACGGCAGGCGAGGGGTCCTGTCGCGTCTCCTCGAGGCCGTCGACGTACTCGTCGAAACTGACGGAATCGTCCCCGGAGCGCTCCAGAGACGCCTCGTCGACGCCGACGTCGATCGACCGATCGGCGGGCGGCTCGTCGTCGGTATCCGTTGGGGTATCGGTGACTGGCGGCGCCGACGAACTGGACGCGGCCGATTCGCCGGGATCCTCGTCCATACGCTGCTCGGGAGCGGCCGCCAACGGGTCTCGTGCCTCGTCCGCGACGTCGAGGACCACGCTGAGGGCTTCCTGGAAACTCGCGGGTTCGTAGCCGCGCTCGGCGACGAACAGTCGTTCGACGCGGTCGCGCAGTGGGGCGGGGACCCGTGGCTCGGAGTACTCGGTCGCTGCCGCTGGGTCCTCCCCGTTCATGGTGTGGTATCGGGACTCCACCCTAATAAATTGAAGTGTTCAATGCGGGAACCCAAGCGTGGGGATCGCTCACAGTTGCGTCCTCGCCTCTCCCGGACCGTTGCTCTGTCCGTCGGCGTTGCTATTCCCCGATCGTTGCCAGATCCCCGGAGTGGTGCTCGGTCCGCTGGCCGTCGTTCGACGGAGTCGATTTCTCAGGCCGTGGGAATCGCACCCGATCATACAAGGCTGTACGTCGTACTATCTCACAGAGATCGCTCCATGACGCACGCAGAACTCACCGTTACGCTCCCGGACGGGACGTGGATCAAGGACGTGTCCACGGCCCATCCGGACGCCCAGTTCCGGGTCCTCGCTGCCCTTCCGGGAGGCGACGCAGGGTTCGGTCTCGTCGAACTCACGGCAGACGACCCCAGACCGGTCCTCGCCGACATGGAGGACCACGAGGCGATCAGCCGCCTCGAACTGCTCCAGGCTGGCGAGGACCGTGCGATGATCCAGTTCGAGACCACGCAGCCGCTGTTGCTCTTCTCGGCGCGTGAGTCCAGAATGCCGATCGAGCTCCCGATCGAGATCGTCGACGGTACCACGACGCTCGAGCTGACGGCCTCCCGGGACCGCCTCTCCGAGCTCGGACGGCAGTTCGACGCGTTCGGCCTCGAGTTCGACGTCGAGTACGTCAGCCCCCGAGCAGACTCCGAGCGGCTCCTGACAGATCGGCAGCGCGAACTCATCACGACGGCGATCGAGATGGGCTACTACGACACGCCGCGAGAGTCCTCCATGACGGAGCTCGCTGACGCGCTCGACATCGCGAAGTCCACCTGCTCGGAGACGCTCCACCGCGCCGAGGAGAAAGTGATCAAGCGCTTCGCCGACGAGCAACTGCGGTCGCCGACGCCGGCCACGGTCGAGACGCAGTGACCATGATTCGGTCTCACTCCACGGCCGGTTCCAGCCAGCCGAGAATCGAGCGGTCGATTGATTACCGATTGCCCCGTCTCTCCGGTAGAGTCGCCATGCACGATCGGTCCACCGCAACCAGCAGCAGGAGGTAGTACGAATGGACGCCCTCACTAGCGCAGTCGTCGCCGCGAACACCGTGACGCTCGTCTTCGGGAGTGCCATCGTTTTCCTGGCCTATCGAGCGTACACGAGAACCGGCTCACGCGCGCTGCGTGCGCTCAGCGCAGGTCTCGGGCTCGTGACCCTGGGGACGCTGTTCGGCGGATCGCTCCACCAGCTGACCGCCGCGTCGCTCCTCCAGAGTATCGCCGTCCAGAGCACCTTCACGGCGCTCGGATTCGTCGTCCTCGCCTACTCGCTGTTCGTCGAACGCGCACAGAGCGCGACGATCGTCTCCTCGACCACGGACTGACTCCGGGGAGTCCCGGGCTACCGGAAAGGGTGGTTCGTCGGCTCGTTCCGCACAACCTTCTTGCACAGCCCCCGAGAACCACTACTCGGTATGTCAGACGACGATCTGGGCTTCCACACGCGAAGCCTGCACGCCGGACAGGAGGCGGACCCGACGACTGGCGCCCGTGCGCCGCCGATCTACCAGACCACCTCCTACGAGTTCGACGACGCCGAACACGCCGCGTCGCTGTTCGCACTGGAGGAGCCCGGCAACATCTACAGCCGGATCATGAACCCGACCAACGGCGTCCTCGAGCAACGCCTCGCGTCGCTCGAGGGAGGTGTCGGCGCGATCGCCACGTCAAGTGGCATGGCGGCGCTCGACCTCGCGACGTTCACGCTCGCCAGCGAGGGCGACAACGTCGTCACCGCCTCGGCGCTGTACGGCGGCACGTACACGTACTTCACCCACACCGCACCGCGTCGCGGCATCGAGACGCGGTTCGTGGACACCCTGGACTACGACGCCTACGAGGAGGCGATCGACGAGGACACCGCCTACGTCCACCTCGAGACGATCGGCAATCCGGCGCTCGTCACGCCCGACCTCGAGCGGATCGCCGACATCGCCCACGAGAACGGCGCGCCGCTGTTCGTCGACAACACGTTCGCGACGCCCTATCTCTGCAACCCGCTCGATCACGGCGCCGACCTCGTCTGGCACTCGACCACGAAGTGGATCCACGGCGCCGGCTCGACGATCGGCGGCGTCCTGATCGACGGCGGGAGCTTCGACTGGACCGCCGAGGACTACCCGGAGATCGCGGGCGACAATCCGGCCTATCACGGCGTGAACTTCAACGAGCGATTCGGCGAACTCGCTTTCAGCATGACCGCCCGGGCCCGCGCGCTCCGAGACCTCGGCAATCAGCAGGCTCCCTTCGACGCGTGGGTGACGACACAGAAGCTCGAGACGCTGCCACTCCGGATGGAACGCCACTGCGAGAACGCGATGGCCGTCGCCGAGCACCTCGCCGACCATCCCGCGGTCGAGTGGGTCACCTATCCCGGTCTCGAGGATCACGAGACGCACGACGCGGCCTCGGAGTATCTCGACGGCGGTTACGGCGGCATGATCTGCTTCGGGCTCGAGGGCGGGTACGACGCCGCACGGACGACAGTCGAGTCGACGGAGCTGGCGAGCCTCCTCGCCAACGTCGGCGACGCGAAGACGCTGATCATCCACCCCGCCTCGACGACGCACCAGCAGCTGACGGACGAAGAGCAACTCGCGAGCGGCGTCACCGACGACCTCGTCCGGCTCTCCGTCGGACTCGAGGACGTCGACGACGTGATCGCCGACCTCGATCAGGCGATCGAAACGGCGACCGAGTAACGCAGCCGAACGGCGAAACGATTCCGCCCGAGGGGACTCCGACTCCGTGGAAGAAACTACGATTCCGCCCGGGGAGCGAGCACGAGCAATGCGGTGCTGTCTTCCTTCGCCAGCGGTGCGATATCCCGCTTCCCGTCGAACCTGGCGACGTCCCCCGGCTCCAGTACGTGAGTCGTGTCGTCCAGCGTAACGTCAATCGAGCCGCTGAGCAGGTGGAAGACGATCTGTCGATCCGGGTGACTGTGCGCCGCGATCTCGTCACCCGCCGCGAGCGAAAGGCGGATGGTCTTCGGTTCGTCCTCGAACAGCACCGCGTGTGGCTCGGCGTCGAGCTCGTCGAGGGCCACCACCTCCGGCGTCATTCCTTCGGCAGTTCGGCCTCGAACTCGTTCGGCCCCGTCTTCTCGACGGCGTACTCGTCCGCGTCGAACCCATCGACCTCGGCCTGGAACTCGTAGAAGAGGGGCTTGGGCTCGTGATCGTTGACGATCGTCAGCGTCTCACCCGAGTCCATCTCGTCGAACGCCTCGTGGATCAGTGGATGTCGTTCGGGCGGTGGCACCTCGCGGATATCCAGTCGTGGCATACGATTGTGCGTCGGTTCGCGGACGTCCTTCGACTTCTCCCGAACCGATTCGGTCGTTCAGCGACGTCGGCCGATCGGGAGGGCGGCTGCAGCTGATACGATGCGAGTGAGCCTCCGAGAGACGACGATTGGCTACGTCTGCTCCTCGGCGAGCGCGCGGAGCTTGCTCCGCGCTGCGACGGCGTCGACGCCGTACTTGAACGCGGGCCGATCGTCGAGGAGCACGTAGGGGACTCGCTCCCCGTACTCCTCCCTGAGCTCCGGATCCTCGTCGACGTCCACGACCGACAGCGAGAGGTCGATGCCTTCCGAATCGGCCACCGACTGGAGCGTGTCGATCGCGTCGTCGCACAGCTCGCAATCCTCGCGCGTGTAGACAGTGGCCGGAACCGGTCGCATGACTGTGCATCCGGTGTCAGAGGGAAAACGGATTTCGATCGACGAACCGTCTCGTCAGGTGACTGCGGGTCAGTCGTCGGCCTGGCCCGGCGGATCGCGCTGCCCGACTGCTTCGAGAAGCACCACGAGCGCCTCGGCCGCGGCCGAAAGGAGCGCGTCGCCTCGATCGGCGTCGGCATCCATCGGATCGCCAACGACGCCACTCTCGGAGAACTCCGCGCTGTCGAATGCGAGATTGACGCCAGCAACCCACTCGCCCCAGCCGTCGCTCGCGCCGGCGACGGCTTCGTCGAGGCGGTCGTCGCGAACCAGCTCCGGTGCGACGTGCCGGAGCATGGACGTCTCCACCGGTCCAGCGTGACCCATGTCGGGCGCGTCGACGGAGTCGAACCAGGTGAACGGGACCGCGTAGGCGTCGCCGTCACGAGAGAGTCGCCCCGCGACTTCCCGCAACGCGTCGACGTTCCCGCCGTGGCCGTTGACGAAGACGATCCGATCGAAGCCGTGGTGGGCGAGACTCTTGGCGGCGTCGCGAACGTAGGACCGAAAGGTGTCTTCGCCGACCCACATCGTCCCGTCGAACTGACGGTGCTCCTCAGCGACACCGAACGGTATCGCGGGAGCGACGACGATCTCGTTTCCACCAGCTGTATCCTCACCGTTTTCCTCCTGGCCGAAGCGTTCGGCGCCCGCAGCCGCGACGGCTTCCGCGGCGAGCGTGTCCGTCGAGAGCGGGGCGTGCGGGCCGTGCTGCTCGGTGCTACCGACGGGAAGGACGGCGAGCTCCGTCTCGAGGGCCCTGACGTCTGTCCAGGCTGCCTCCGCGAGGTGCATGGCCGACGGATCGATCCCGATCGCCTTCAACCCCGACGGTCGCGATAGCGCGATCGCCCGGAACTGCAGTGTGCGGGACGGTTCCCCGACACTTATTGTGTGGCTCGTTCGAGCCGTCTGTCATGAGCGATTCCCGACCCGGGATACGCCTCAGTGGGTTCGGGCTCGCGCTGCTGGCGTTCGGGCTGACTCGCTTCCTCGTCGCCGGTGCAATCCAGGCCGAGGTCGACACGTTCGTGTTCGCCATCCTGGTCCCACTCTCCGCGGGGCTGGGCCTCACCGTCTTCGGCGTCGCTATCGGCGTCGGTGCAGTCTCGCACGCCTACGCCAGGACGGTCTGGCGCTGGACGGCCCTGGGAACGTTCGCGATGGTCCTCGTGCTCTTCTCGACCGCGCTGAACACCGTGCTCCAGGGCGAACCGCTCGACCAGCTCTGGGAGCAGTCCGGGATCGTGATCGCGAACGTACTGCTGGGCGGAGCGATCCTCGGCGCGATCGTCGGCGATCGGAGCGCCAAGAACAGACGGACCAACGAACAGCTCATCCAGTACGCCGAACGTGCGATGCTCGTCAACAGGCTGCTCCGCCACGAGATCCTCAACACTGCCTCGATTGTCAGGGGGTACGCCGACGGGCTGGAGGACGACGACGTCGACGGCGCCAGCGACGCACTCCGTGAATCCACCGAGCAGATAGAGCGCACCGTCGATCACGTCACCGAGTTCGCCGCGACCACCGGTGACGTGATCGCGACAGACCTCGGCGACGCGGTAACGGCCGTACTGGAGCAACTGCCAGCGGATGCGGACGTGACCGTCGACGGTACGATTCCGGACGACGCCCTCGTTCGTGCCGACGATCGCGTCGAGTTGCTCGTGGCTGAACTCCTCGAGAACGCGATCGAACACGCCGGTCCGAACGCGAGTGTCGTGCTCGACGTCGCACAGAACGCGCGAACGGTCGAGCTCACCGTTCGTGACGACGGTCCAGGACTGCCCGAGTCCGCGGAGGCGGTCCTCGCCGCACGTTCCCTCCCCGAGTACGACGATCCCTCCCGGGGATACGGCCTCCAGATGGTGCGACTCCTCGTCGAACAGTACGACGGCGCGATCGACGCTGTGGACGAGGACGGCGCCGCGGTGACCGTTTCGTTCCAGCGAACGCGCGAACATTCGACGCCCGCGCTCGCGCTTGGCGTGCCCATCGCCGACCTCGTCCGCGTCTCCGTCGCGGCACTCGTCGCCGGGCTCGCGATGGGCGCGTTCATGGACCAGATTGCCGACGTCATGCCGGTCCTCGGCGCGCTCTACGGCGTCGAGCACTCGCTCGTGGGCTGGGTCACCCACCTGTTCCACAGCGTCCTGTTCGCGCTGTTGTTCGCCGCCGGCTGTACGGTCGCACCGCTGGACGATCTGACCGCCTCGTTCCGTGGCTCGACGCTCGTTGGGCTCGGCTGGGGACTCCTGCTGTGGCTCGTCGCAGCGGGGATCGTCATGCCGATCTGGATGATGGCGGTGGGGCTCGACGCGACGATTCCCCACCTCACGGCGGTCGGCCTGCTGAGCCACACCGTGTGGGGACTCCTGCTCGGAGCGCTGTACGAGCTGCTGCCCAGCGACGACGAGTTCGTTCCGGACATCGGCGACGTCATCCGTGACCGACTACCGGAGCGAGCGAATCGTGCGATCGACGCCGCCGAGGACGACTGAGGAACCGACGAGGGGAGCGGGCCGCTGCCAGTCGGGGCACCCACACCCACCGCTCGCCCAGCCTCTAACCTACTCAACCGCCCACTCACTGCCCACACTCTAACCTACTCACCACCCACTCACCACCCACTCACCGCCCACCCCTCACTCACTAACTCTCTCGGTTCGAGCACCAGCAGCTGCAGTATCCGTTCTGGACCGTTCGATCCAGTCGGTCGATCGTCACCGTCCGTATCCACTCCCCGCCGGCAGAGCTCGAGCGTCCTTCGCAGAAAATCGACCGGCGCACTCGGCGTTCGATCGCCGTCGGTCCTCAATCGTCGTCGTCCGTTTCCACGTCCGTCCGTGCCCGTCGTTCGGCAGCACGCTGGACGAAGGAGTCCGGCAGTTCGTCGATCTCGCCTGCCTGCACGGCCCACAGGTGGGCGTAGAGCCCGTCGCGTGCGAGCAGATCCTCGTGAGTTCCCCGCTCGACGATACCGCCGTCCTCGAAGACGAGAATCTGGTCTGCGTCCTTGATCGTCGAGAGGCGGTGTGCGATCGCGAACGTCGTCCGTTCCGCCGTGAGATCGTCGAGCGACCGCTGGATCAGCATCTCCGTCTCGGTGTCGACGTCGCTCGTGGCCTCGTCGAGGACCAGGATCTTCGGATCCTTGAGCACGGCGCGTGCGATGGCGATCCGCTGGCGCTGGCCGCCGGAGAGTTTGACGCCGCGTTCGCCGACCTCCGTGTCGTAGCCCTCCGGCAGGTTCGTGATGAAGTCGTGTGCCTCCGCAGCCTTGGCGGCCTCGACGACCTCCTCGCGCGAGGCGTCGAACGTACCGTATCGGATGTTGTCCTCGACGCTGCCGTAGAAGAGGTAGGTGTCCTGCTGGACGTAGGCGAGCTGTCGGCGGAGACTCGGGAGGGTGACGTCTCTGACGTCGGTTCCGTCGATCCGGACGGCGCCGTCGTCGACGTCGTAGAGACGGAGGAGGAGTTTCAGGACCGTCGACTTCCCTGCACCCGTCGGTCCGACGAGCGCGACGGTCTCCCCGCCCTCGACGTCGAAGTCGACCGAGTCGAGGATCAGGTCGACCGACTCGTCGTCATCGAGCGTCTTGGGATCGTCGTAGCTGAAACTCACGTTTTCGTACGCGACGGAGCCCTCGGTGACTTCGAGTTCCTTTGCATCGAGAGACTCCTCGACGCGGCCACGCTCGTCCATCAGCCCGAAGACGCGGGCGCTGGAGGCGCGGGCCCGCTGGTACATGTTGATGATCTGCCCGAACTGCGCCATCGGCCAGATGAACCGCTGGGTGAGCAGGATGAACGTGACGAACTCGCCGGTCGAGATGGGCTCCGTGAAGAACCACGGCCCCTGCCCTGGCTCGGAGACGACCCACAGCCCGCCGACGAGGAAGGTGACGACGAAGCCAAAGCCGGCGAGGACTCTGAGGCCGGGGAAGAACTTGATCCGCGTGTCGATCGCGTCCCAGTTCGCGTCGAAGTAGTCCTGGGAGACGTCGTCGACGCGATCGGATTCGTAGGACTCCGTCGTCGAGGCCTTGATCACCGAGATTCCGCCCAGGTTGTTCTCGAGTCGGGAGTTGACGTTCCCGACGGTCGATCGGACCTCGGCGTACTTTGGCTGGATGATCTGGATGAACAGGTAGGTGAATCCGGCGATGAGCGGCACAGGCAGAAGTGCGACCAGCGCGAGCTGCCAGTTGTAGTAGAAGAGGACGCCGGCGATCCCGAGGACCATCACCGAGAGGCGAAAGAGCGAGTTCAGTCCGTCGTTGAGGAACCGTTCGAGCCGATTGACGTCGTTCGAGAGGATCGAGAGCAGTTCGCCGGTCTGCTTGTCGGCGAAGAAGTCCATGTCCAGCCCCTGCATCGCGTCGTAGGTGTCGGTCCGTATCGCGTGCTGGATGTTCTGTGAGAACGCGTTGAACCCCCAGTTCCGCGTCCAGTGAAAGATCGCACCGAAGGAGAAGGTCGCAGCGATCAGTCCGACCGTGAACCAGACCTGCCCCTCCTGGGTTGCAGGAATCCAGCCGTCCGGCACGAGCCAGATCGCAGCGTAGGACTTCTCCTGGCTAAAGATCGCGTCGACGGCGAATCCGAGGAGGATTGGCGGAACGAGGTCGAGGAGTCGAGCGCCGATCGAGGAGACGATGCCCGCGAGAAGATAGCGGAGATTCGGGAACCCGTAGTCGCGGAAGAGGCGCTTCATCGGGTTCTCGACCCGTTCGCGTTGCTCCTCGAACGGGTCGTCGTCCGCGGGTACCGAGCCGGCGCTCATTCGTAACCCCCCTCTGCAGTGGAGGCGTTTTAGACCTACGATTCGAAACAGGTCGACTCGGTGCCATCGACCGTCGTCGAGCCGTACTCGATGCGAACGGGATCGCCTGCTTCGATACCTGCGTCGGAGGCAATGCCGATCGGGACTTCGATCACGTACTGTCCGTACCCCGGATACTCCTGCTCGGATCCGTCCTCGTTTGGCCCCGGTTTCGGAGCTGGATTGACTGACGTCACGCAGCCCTCGGAGTCGACGTAGATAATGTCGATCCCGAAGTCCATCCCTCGCATCACGAAGGTGTGGTTCGTAGCCTGGTCGTAGACGAACAGCATTCCTTCGTCGTCGGCCAGCGAGTCGTGGTTACTCAATCCGAGATACCGTTCGTCGCCGTCGTCGGCAATCTCGAGGTCGATCGTCGCGACGCGTTCCTCCTCGTCGTAGAGGACTGCAGTTCCGTCTGGATCGCTCGGCTCGTAGAGCGTCGCGCCAGCCGCGACCAGACCGGTGACGAACACCAACCCGACGACCAGCGCCAGCACGTAGCGTCGCTGCACGGCGACGGGTTCGTGCCCGGGACAGAAAGGGTTATCTGCGCGGCTCGGCGACGTTTCGGCTACGGGTTCGTGGTCTAGTTGGTTATGACGCGGCCCTTACAAGGCCGAAATCGGTGGTTCAAATCCGCCCGAACCCACTCGGCGTCGCGGACGATTGCAGACTGTGGGACTCCCCGACAGATAGCTCGAATATCCGCTGCCAGGATCGTGGTTCACACGGGCGAGACCGGCACGGAATTGCACTTTTTATCGGACCGATCGGCGACGAGTGCGGCATGGAGCCCTCCCGCGTTTCGATCGACGGAGCGGCCGCAGTCTATCTCTTCGCAGCGTCCGAAGGCGCGTTCATCGGAGCGACGTCGGTCCTGATCCTGTTGCAGACGTTCTCGATGTTCATGGTCCCTGACGCCGTCGTCGGAGCGGTTGGTGGCGTGCTCTTCGCGAGGCGATACATCCGCTCGAACGACGGTTGATTCTACTCCACCCTTCTCCAAACTGGACGGGGTTCGCGGAAAGCTCGAACAGAGATTGGATCCGACGGCACTCGACGGATCCGCGCCTTCATCCCGGTAGCGACGTCTGCGTCACAATGTCGGTCGCTGTCTCGGTTGCCTGCTCGCTAACTTCGTCAGATTCGTCTTCGTCGTCCTGGTCTTCGTCGCCTTCGGCGGGCGCTTCGTCGTCCGTTTCTGCGTCCGATTCGTCATCCGTTTCGGTTTGTGCACCGCCTTCAGAATCTTCGCCTGCGCCGTCTCCAGGCGCTGCGTCTTCTCCGTCACCGGTTTCTGCGTCCGCTTCGTCCTCCTGGGCTTCCTCAGTTTCATCGTCTTCCTCCGCTGTTCCTTCCCCCGCTTCTTCCTCGTCACCGTCGTCGCTCTCTGAATCATCTCCCTCCTCGTCAGTTTCCTCGCCGTCGGTAGTGCCTTCGGTCGCATTGGCTCCGCCACTGCCGTCGGTAGCAGTGCCGTTCTCTCCGGCCTCGAGGTCGTCGCTTTCGGTCGATCCGGTATCGTTCTGACTCCCTTGCTCGACGGTTTCCCCTTCGTCGACGGAATCGTTCCCGTTGCTCGCTGTGACGCCGTCGTCGGTTTCGTCGGGCTGCTCGGTATCGTTTGTATTGTCGTCCGGCTGCTGGGGCTGGTCCGTGGCGTTGCTGGTATCGGACTCGCCTTCGCTCTCGTTCTCCTCGGCAGTGTCATTCTGCTCAGTAGTGTCTGTCTCTTTAGTAGTGTCGTCGGGTGCCTGATCGGTGCGCTGGAGGACGCTGGGATCGTCGAACTCGTTGTCGGTCCCGTCGAACCCCTCGAAATTCGACTCCCCGTTGTCACTGACGGTGAGATCGGTGAACACGTTTCCAGCGACGCCGATTCCGGCCGAGGCGCCGGTCTCGCCGTTGTCGGTGGACGTGAATCCGCTGACGGTGCTATCGAACACGCCTTCGAACAGCGCGAGTCCGTCTTCCGCGTTCCCGGAGGCGGTCGCATCCTGGATCGAAACGCCGCTCGAATCGAGGACGCCGATGCCACTCGCTCCGTTCCCATTGGCGGTGACGGTGGACAGCTGGGCGCTCCCTCCGGAAACGAATATCCCGTGGTGGCCGTTCTCGTTCGAAACGACGTTCTCGAAGGTCGCAGAAGCGGGACCGGCCGGGTTGAGGGCCAGGGTGTCGACGCCGACCTGGACACCGTTCGACCACTCCTCGACTCGCAGGTTTCGCACGGTGACGCCATCGACTGCAGACCCCTCGGGATCGTAGACGTGCACGCCGACGCTCAGCGAGATCCCGTATCCACTGACGACGTGACCGTTGCCTTCGAGCACGACGTCGCTACTCTGGATCGCGATGCAGACGGATCGGACGAGACCGCCCCCGAGGTCGACGGGGGACCCGTACGCCCCATCGAGGTCCTGTGAAAGCTGGTACGTTCCAGGCTCGTCGATGACGGTGCATTCCTCGATCGCGTTGGTGGCGTCGTTCGGTGTCTCTTCGGAACCACCAGCGCCGTCACCGTCGTTCGACGTCCCTGGATCGTCGCCTTGCCCGGCCTGATCACTGTCATTGTTTTCGCCGTCGATCTGCCCGCCGTCCCCGTTTCCAGCTTCGGTGCTGGTGTCTCCGTCACCGTCGGTGGTGGACCCGTCGCCGTCTGTACCGGACTCTGACGAACCGTCCTCGCCGTTCGAGGCATCACCGCCCTCGTTCCCAGATCTGTCTTCCGTAAGCCCCGACTCGTCCGAATCCCCCTCTTCGCCATCCTTTTCAGTTCCCTCGGGCGCTTCGCCGTACCCACCGCTGTCTCCTCCGGAGCTGCCATCTGTTTCTTCGGAACTGCCGTCGTCGTTCACTGGCTCCTCTTTAGCATCCCCCGGCACACCGACCCCGTTCTCGTCGTTGGTGTCGCCTTGTTCTGTATCGTCCAGTTTCGCGTCGTCCTGCTCTGCGTCGCCCTGTTCCGGATCAGTCTGCTCGGAAAACGCCCTCACCGACGTCGTCGACGGCGTCCGTATCCCCGGCAGTGCCCGTCTCGTTCGTCGTTCGATTCACAGCGCTATTCTCTCCCTCACCAGCCATCCCGCCATCCTGGTCGTCGGCTGCAGGAGCGTCCCCGTCGGTTTCTCCGGTTTGATTCGTTGCCTCCGGTGGTGCATCGACGCCACTCGGCACGGCGGTACTATCGGAGGGACCTGTGCCGAGATTTCCACTCCACAGCGTGTACCCGGCAACGCCGAAGAACAGGAGGAGGAATCCGAGAGCAACGAGCACCCGGACCCAGCGAACGGGACCAGGATCTTGCTCCGTCGTGGTGTTGGCCGCCATACGTGCGGCCACATCTGAAACGCCCTTCAGTGTAGTTACGGGCTGGTAGGAGTAGGCGATGCTTCTACTGGAGTACGCTGCCACGTTGTTACCAGTCCGACGAGTGAGTACGGGCCGACTGGGACCGACTGTGAATCCATCGAGGCGACCCGTCAACCCGCCGCCTGCTCGATCCAGTCGAATCACCCCGACGACGGCTTACTCGGAGGCTGGCGCGTCGGCTGCGGTCTCCACGCTCGTCACGACGATCCGTTTCGCCTCGACGTCTTCGAACGTCGCGCTCCAGCCGCCGACGGTGTGGCGCTCCTCGCCGTCGTCGACGACGATCCTGGCGGTTCCCGCCAGCTCCAGCAGCTCCGAATCGAGCGCGGCAGCTGCCTCGGAAACGTACTCGGTGTCGACGACGGTACCGGTGATCGTCACGTCCTGGTCGCTCTCGGTGTCGCGCCCCTCGATCTCCACGTGGACGGTGGCGCCCTCTCGAATCGGCTGGATATACTCGAGGAGGAACTGGCGGACGTCGGCGTAGCGTCGCGGCGTACTGTCGGGCTCCTCGGCGTAAAGCACCGGCCAGGGGAGCCACATGAAGATGAGAAAGTGCCAGAAGAAGACGTACGTGAACGAGCGGTTCTCGAGGATCATCCCGTAATCCTCGATCGCGGCTGGATTCGATGCGAACGCGGTCCGCTGCAGGTCAGTGGTGACGATGAACGGGGAGGGCCGCGGCCGTCGGTGAACGGCGGAACAGACGCCTTCGAAGTCCGACTGGCCGAGCTCCTCGTCGTCGTCCCGGTAGAGGAGCGTCAGATTGACCGACACGCCGCGGCGTTTCGCCTCGGCCAGCTCGTCGCGGAGCTCGTCGTACTGTTCGGGCGTGAGCGTGGCGTGAATCTGGGTCTCGGCCTCCGTGACGAACATTCGAGCGGCCTCGAGCACGGTGTCGAAGCGCTTGACGATACTGACGGTGTGGCTATCGAGCGTCGGCTGCTCGTAGCGGTCTGTGATCTCTTCGGCCGCGTCCTCGAAGCGGTTCGCCCGGCGAGTGAGATTCTCGACGACCGTCTCCGGGTCCGTCGCCCGCGCCTGGAACGTATCCTGCTCGTAGAGCTCGACGTAGCCGAGCTCGTCGAGATCGCGGAGGACGTCGTAAATTCGTGCGTCGGGGACCTCGCTCGATCTGGCGACCTCGGTCGCGGACGCCGTTCCCAGCTCGAGGAGCGTGACGTAGGCGTCGGCCTGGTAGAAGGAGAGGTCCGCTGCCTGGAGGACCTCCGACAGTTCCTCGGTATCCATTACCATCACTGACCATTCCAGTAGGTAAAAAGTATCGAGAGTGGCGAAACTTCAGCCCGCGGATCGATCTCCCTGGGGGCCAATCAGTCCGGCCGTTCGGTGATCGTCTTCGGACATTTCCCCTCGACCGCTCACAAGCGATCGATGGGGGTTGAAATCGGGTACTCGACCGTCGACTGTTGCTCGACCGCCGGCTGTTACTCGACCGTCGGGTACTCGACGGGGCCGTCGAGGAGCGGATCCTCCGTTCTCGCCATCCACTCGAGGAGCTCCTCCCGGAGGCGGTCGATCACGTCGACGTACTCGGGCTCGGGATTCGAGGCAGCGGACCGCTGCTCGAAGGGTGCGCGATCCGACGCGAGATTCGTTTGCTCGTGCGGATCGGCCTCGAGATCGTAGAGTTCCTCGACGGGGCGCTGTTCGACGTAGAACTCCTCGTGGACCGCCCGGCCAGCGGGCGTCGGCACCACGTCCATCGGAACGAAGACGCGGGGAAGCACCGAGAAGTTGCGGACGTACTTGTAGCGGTCGGTGCGGATCGCACGAACCGGATTGTACCGATCGTGCCAGGTCATCTCGCCGAAGATCCGGTCCCGCGGCTCGTAGGACTCGCCCCTGAGGAGCGGCGCGAAGGACTGGCCCGCGACGTCCTCGGGAGGTTCGACGCCGAAGAGGTCCAGCAACGTCGGCGTGACGTCGACGTTGCTGACGAGGTCGTCGTGGACGTCACCGCCATCGAGGACGTCCGGTTGGTAGAGCAGGAGAGCAGTCTCGAGCCCCGCATCGTAACAGGTCCCCTTCGCCCGAGGCATCGCGAGGCCGTGATCGGTCGTGAAGACGAACAACGTCTCCTCGGCGAGTCCGGCGTCCTCAAGTGCGTCTCGGTACTGCCCGATCGCGGGATCCAGCGTGCCTTCGATCAACGACCCGAGATCTGCAGCGTCTTCGCGCACGCCAGGTGCGTCCGGGAGAAACGGAAAGTCGCCGTCGCTCGCCTCGGTGTCGCCGTCGCTCGGCTCGGGATCAGCGTCGCCCGCCCCGGAGTCGGCGTCGGTCGGCTCGAGATCGGCGTCGTCGTAGACGTCGTCGGGGAGGTACTCGCGGCGGAACGGCCGGTGGGGTTCCTCGATCCCGATCGAGACGAAGAACGGCTCGCCCGCACCTGCGTGACCGCCCTCGGCCGCACGCGAGGCGAAGAAATCGTCGACGACGTCGACGAGGTCGAGCGCGCGCTTGGTGTCGTCGTCGACCTCGTCGTACCCGAGCCGTGTGGGATCGTCGGGGACCTCGTGCTGGAAGCCGAGGAGGTGTGTCGAGTAGCCCTCCTCCCGCAAGAACTTCGGGAGTGTCATCCAGTCGTCGTCCAGCGCCCAGCCCATGTGTGCGAGCCCCATGACGCCGTTCTCGTGCGGGTAGGCGCCGGTGATCATGCTGGCCCGGCTGGGCGAACACTGTGGGGCGGTACAGAAGCTGTTCTCCATGCGAACGCCGTCTTCGGCGAGCCGATCGAGGTTGGGGGTCTCGACCGATGCTCCGTAGCAGCCGAGATGCTGTCCGAGGTCGTGGCAGTGGACGAGCACCAGGTTTGGCTGGTCGATCGACCGGGCCCGAGCGTCGTTTTCCATAATCGAACAGGTACCGCCCGGACACTTAACGGCCGATCACGGCGGTCACCTTCGCCGACTCCGGGACACTTATCGGTAACTATGTCCGTAATTAATCAATAAATTTGAAGTAATGGGATTGCCATGGTTATTAATGAGATGCCTGACGATCAGCCACGATCGCTTCGAACGCGACGAGACGTGCTCAAGACGACAGGTGCGGCGTCAGTGGTAGCGACGGCCGGCCTGGCGGGCTGTTTCAACGATTCGGGGGGAAGCGATGCGGACGTCGAGGTCATCGGCGTCTGGGCGGACGCAGAGCAGGAGGACTTCTCTGCCGTCATGGACTACGCCGAAGAGCAGACCGACCTCAGTCTCAGCTACTCCTCCCGGACGACCGACGCCCTCCTTTCGAACACCCTCGTCGACTACGAGAACGGGACTGCGACGGCGGACGTCGTCGTCATGCCGTCACCCGCTCGAGTCACTGCCGACGCCGGGAACGGTCACCTGGCAGACGTGGGCGACACCTGGGACGCGGAGAACTTCGCGGTCGAACCAGATCGCGTCAGCGTCGATGGTGGCGTCTACGCGGCACCGTTCAAGATGGACATCAAACCAGGCTTCTGGTACAGGGAGTCCTTCTTCGAGGAGAACGACCTCTCCGAACCCGAGAACTGGGACGAGTTCATGACGCTGCTGGACGACATCTCCCAGATCGAGGGCGTCGACGCACCCATTGCCTCGGGAAACGGTACCGGATGGCCACTCAGCGACATTACGGAAGGGTTCTTCATGCGCCAGGAGAACGGCGCGGAGCTCCAGCAGGGCCTCATCGACGGCGACGCGTCGTTCACCGACGAACGCATCGCGACCGCCTTCGAGGAGATCAAGATGCTCCACGACCAGGGGCATTTCAGCACCACCCGCGACTTCGGCGTCCAGTACGAGTACTTCTGGGACGGCTCCTGTCCGCTGTACTTCATGGGCTCGTTCACGCCCGCGCAGGAAGCGGTGCAGGACCCCTCCGACCTCGGCGTCTTCCGGATGCCCGGCGGAAACGGCATCACGTCCAGCATCAACTGGCTGACGATCCCCACCTACTCCGAGAACACCGAAGACGCGAAGGAAGCCGTGAGTGCGATCGTCTCCGCGGAGGGCCAGCAGGTCTGGGCGGAGCGGGGAGGGTTCATCGCCACCAACACCCAGGTTCCGAGCGACGCGTACCAGGTCGAAGTCATGGCGCAGCTCCCACAGCTCGCGAACGAAGTGACCGTGGTCCCGGACCTCGACGACGCGCTCGGCAACCCGTTCCAGAACGAGTTCTGGTCGGTGCTCAAGGGCCTCTGGGCGTCGCCGGGGACTAACGTCGACGAGATCACGTCGTCGCTCGACGACGCACACCAGGAAACCCTGAGTAACGACTCGTGACGCCCGCTTCGAACACCGGCCGCGCGACAGAGGACGACACCTCCCGATTCCTCGGGGGGATGTTCGACCCGGAGGAGCTCCGGCGACGAAATCTCGTCGCACTCGGGATGGACGTGCTCATCCTCGTCACCACCGGCTTCCTCGCGATCTTGTTCACGAAGGGGCTCTGGGCCTCGCTGATCGCGTTGGTCCCGGTCGGAACGTTGCTCTACTTCGGCTGGGCCTCCTCGAGGGCCTTCTTCGTCTCCCAACTCTTGGCTATCGCGCTCGCGATCGTCGCGACCTACACCTACATGTTGCCGTACTGAATCGGCGACGAACGACGATACGCTTTTCCTGTGAACGGTCACACTCCCACGCGTGCCCCTCGACGTCGATGCGGTCTGTTTCGACCTCGACGACACGCTCTGTGCGTACGAAGAGACGGTCGAGGAGGTGCTGGCCCGCTCCTTCGAGCGCGCCGACGTCGAACCGTTCTTCGACGGCGTCAGGTATCGTTCCTACTTCGACCGGTTCCTCGACGACTTCGAGGACGTCGACGAGCTCCGGGAGCACTGCTTCACCGAGATCGCACGCGACGTGGGGAAGGATCCCTTGCTCGGTCGCGACGTTGCGTCGGCATACGCATCGATCCGCGATCCGTCGAACGTCCGACCACTGGAGGGTGCGATCGAGACGGTTCGCGCCGTCGGAGCGGCGTATCCCATCGCGTTGATCACCAACGGGGAGGCTGCCTACCAGTCCGAGAAGATAGAGGGGATCGGCCTCGTGGACGCGTTCGACGTCACCGTGTTTGCGGGCGACGAGGTCGCGCCGAAACCCGAGACCGCGCCGTTCGAACGGGTGCTGGAGGAACTCGACGTCGCCCCGGATCGGATGGTCCACGTCGGCAATTCGCTCTCGAGTGACGTCGCGGGAGCACGCGCGAGTGGACTCCAGACGGTCTGGACGCCGGCGGCGCACGATCTCCCCGAGGACGTCACTGACCCGGAACGCGTCACCGTCGGGCATCCGGCGGTCGATCCCAGCCCGGACCACGTGCTCTCACGGATCGGTGCACTCCAGGAACTGCTCTGATCGAGCCACTACGGACACGGCCACACCGAATGGCCACTGCGGCTCGGGCGCTACGGCGCAACTGCAACGGCATGTGCGCTGCGTCGTGAACACTACCTCCGCACCGACCTACTCCCCGTCAGGCTCGAAGATGTCCTCGATATGGCAGCCGAAGTGATCGGCCAGCTCGAAGGCCAGCTCCAGTGACGGATCGTATCGTTCGCGCTCGATAGCGTTGATCGTCTGGCGGGTGACGTCGACCGCCACCGCCAGCTCTGCCTGACTCAGCCCCTCGGCATCCCGACGTTCGCGGAGGTCGTTGTTCATCGGTCGCTCAGTCCCAGTACCGCACGACGACGTAGCAAGCGCCCCAGAGTAGACCTATGGCCCCATAGAGGTAGATCGCACCCCACCCCCGTGCGCCGATGGTGATCTCCCCTGCGGCGTCGAGGACGTAGGCTGCCGGAACGATCGCCAGTCCGACGAACACGAGCAGAGACATCACGAGACCACTCGCTCGATGGAACTGCTCGAGATCGCGTTCGTCCTGGAGCGTGACGGAGCTCACCCTCGGTATCACCACCGAGAGCCCAAGTCCGAGCCAGACGCCGGCTGCGTACACTGCCGTGCCGGCGAGTTCCAGCCCGAGTGCAATTCCGGCGAGCAGTGCGGCGATTGCGACGACGTAACTCCCCTGCACCGACCAGGTGTACACCCGTCGAACGCGCTGGGGACTACCGAAGAGGGACGTACGAATGTCGAACATGCTTTACAGTAAAGTATACTTTACATCCCATCCTAAACGTTTCGCTCCGGCCATCACTCGCGGTCGTGAATCGGTGCTCGACGAGGTCGCCGATCAAACGGGGTCAGACGCCACCGCCGCCGTACTCCCCGAACTCCTCGCGGAGTACGCCGCAAATCTCGCCGACGGTCGCCTCCGCTTTCACGGCCTCGATCAGCGGCGGCATGAGGTTCGCGTCCGATCGCGCCGTCTCGCGAACGGCCGCCAGCGCCGCGTCGACAGTCTCGGCGTCGCGCTCTTCGCGGACTCCCTCCAGCCGCTCGATCTGGCGCTGCTCGTCTTCCTCGGTGACTTCCTCGAGATCCATCTCCTGGCCGCCCTCTTCGACGGTGAACTCGTTGACCCCGACGACGATCCGATCGCCCGACTCGACCTCCTGCTGGCGATCGTAGGCGACGTCCTGGATCTGACGCTGTACGTAGCCGTCGTCGATCGCCCGTAACATGCCGCCACGGTCGTCGATCTCGTCGATGATTGCCCGGGCCTCCGCCTCGACGTCGTCGGTCAACGATTCGACGTAGTAGCTGCCCCCGAGCGGGTCGATCGTGTCCGCTGCGCCAGACTCGTGAGCGAGAATCTGCTGGGTCCGCAACGCGGTGCGAACGGACTCCTCCGTCGGCAGCGCCAGGGCTTCGTCCTTCCCGTTCGTATGGAGGCTCTGCGTTCCGCCGAGCACCGCGGCCAGCGCCTGGTAGGCGACCCGCACGACGTTGTTCTCGACCTGCTGGGCGGTGAGCGTCGAGCCCGCCGTCTGCGTGTGGAATTTGAGCTGCTTCGAGGCGGGCTTTTCTGCGTCGAACCGTTCGTCCATGATCGAATGCCAGAGGCGCCGAGCGGCCCGGAACTTCGCGACTTCTTCGAGGACGTTGTTGTAGGACGCGAAGAAGAAGGACAGCTGTGGCGCGAACTCGTCGACGTCCTGCCCGGCGTCGATGGCCGCCTCGACGTACTCGATACCGTTGGCGAGCGTGAACGCGATCTCCTGGGCCGCGGTCGAGCCGGCCTCCCTGATGTGGTAGCCCGAGATCGAGATCGTGTTGAAGTTGGGGATCTCCGCGGCGGCGAACTCGAAGACGTCGGTGACGATCCGCATCGACGGCTCCGGCGGGTGGATGTAGGTGTTCCGCGCGATATACTCCTTCAGCACGTCGTTCTGGATCGTCCCGCGCAGTTCCGATCGGGCCACGTCCTGCCGATCGCCCAGCGCGACGTACATCGCGAGGAGCACCGACGCCGGCGCGTTGATCGTCATCGACGTCGAGACGTCCGAGAGCGGAATTCCTTCGAACACCGACTCGAAGTCCCGGAGCGTGTCGATCGCGACGCCGGATCGGCCGACCTCCCCCGCTGCCATCGCGTCGTCGGAGTCGTAGCCCATCTGCGTCGGGAGGTCGAACGCCAGCGAGAGTCCCGTCTGCCCCTCGTCGAGTAGATAGTGAAACCGATCGTTGGTCTCGTCGGCGGTCCCCATCCCGGCGTACTGGCGCATCGTCCAGAGCCGGCCGCGATAGCCCGTCGAGTAGACGCCGCGGGTGTAGGGTTCCGCGCCAGGGAATCCGAGGTCGTCCTGGTAATCGAGGTCCGCGACGTCCGCCGGGGTGTACAGCCGATCGACGGGCTGGCCGCCGGTGTCCGTTCGGAACTGCTCCGTCCGCTCGCCGAATCGTTCGACGGTGGGCTCTACGTGTTCGGCTTCCCACGCGTCCTTGCCCTCGCGGATCTCGGCGAGGTCCTCCTCGTCGAACATGATAGATCCTGAGTGACCTCGCGGCTTAAGCGTGTTCGAGGAACGGCGCGAATCCCCGTCACCGGCTCGTCGACGAGTCGCCGCCGGTCTCGTCGCCCTGGCCGACGTACTGGCGAATCTGCACAGGGACGGAGGATACCTCGAGGAGTCGGAATCGCACTGCCTTGCGCGACATGAACGAGTAGTACAGGAACCACAGGCCCGAGAGGACGAGCCCGGCCGCACGGTACTGGATCGCGGACAGAATCAGCAACACGGCGATCAGCGATCCGAGCAGGAGCGCCTCGGCGGACCGGCGCTTGATTCCGTACCACAGGCCAAAGAAAAAGAACGCGAAGACGAGGGCGACCGTGGCCGAGCCAAAGAGGATGATCAGTGCGATCTCGGCGACGGCCGCGGCGACGCTCCCCGCCTGGCCCGGGATCGCGTCGCCACGGGCAGCGACCGAGACGACCAGGAGCACGAGCGCACCGATGTAGAAGTACGACCGCCCGAGCTTCCGGCGGTGACGTTCGCTGACGGGCGCCTGCTCGGTCACCACTCGTCCGTCGTCCATGTTCTCGCTCGCCACGTCCTCCTGGGTCGTCGCGACGACGTTGGCGAGGATCCCGCTGATCACGTTCAACAGCGCACCGCCGACGACGAGCCCACCGCCTCCGAGGAGGACAATGTACATTTCGTCTATCGTGATCGGAATCGACATGGGACTGATGCCGGCCTCTGCAGCGGCCTTGAGTCCACCCACGCCGACGGCGACTGCGCCGACCAGTAACAAGCCCATGCCGAGACGGCTAATCCACCGCAATAACCGCTCTACCCCCCCGAACTTTTCCACCCATGACGGGCTTCGTTTGGTAACCAATACCAAAAAGTTTGATTGCCGAATCCAGTTCGCGGTCGGCAACCGAATCGGAAGACTGGCACTCTCACGCCCCTCGATTACGTCCCTCGGAAAGGAAACGTCGAATGACCGAGAAACGGAATGGGGGGAAAGCTCGACTGGAACAGCCCGCACCCCACTACGCACCGCTCACTACAACCGAACGTCTTCCCCACCTGCCTCCTCGGGGAACTGCTCTGCGGGGGCGACCGATTCGATACCGGCCGTTCCCGTCGCCTCCTGATCGGCGTAGACGAGCGCTCCCCTGCGGATCGTCAGGGACGGGAACACGCCGTCAAGCCCCTCGAACGGCGTCCAGTCGCAGTTGGTGTGGAGGTCCTCGGCGCGGATCGGTTCGACCCGGTCGAGATCGACGAGTACCAGATCCGCGTCCCGCCCGGCTTCGATCCGACCTTTCCGTGGGACGCCGAAGACCTCGGCAGGATTCGCAGCGGTCAGATCCCGGACGCGTTCGAGCGAGAGCGGTCCGTGGGGCCCCGCGTTGGCGAGCAACAGCGGCAGCATGGTCTCGACCCCCGGCACGCCGCTGGGCGCGTCGGTGATCGTCGCCTGCTTCTCCGCTCGGGTGTGGGGCGCGTGGTCCGTCGCGATCACATCGACGGTGCCGTCGACGATCCGCTCGAAGACGGCCTCGCGCCGTTTCTCCGACCGCAGCGGCGGATTCATCCGGCCGAACGTGCCCAGTTCGTCGAGATCGTTCCGCGAGAGGAACGCGTGGTGGGGCGTGACCTCGCAGGTCGCGCCGGCCTCCGCAGCGAGCTCGATGCCCTCCGGCGTCGAGGTGTGCGCGACGTGCACCGCCGCGTCGAACTCGCCCGCGACCGATAGTGCGCGTTCGACGGCCGCGGCCTCGGCTTCCGCGGTTCGGTACGCAGACCACGCGTTGGCGTCCGCGTCGCGCCCCTCGCCGTCAGCAGCGTTCGCGAGTGCGTCCTCGTCGAACAGCGTCGCATCCTCGGCGTGAACGGTGACGGTGCAGTCCGCCCGGGCAGCGCGCTCGACTGCGTCGGCGAACAGATCGCCGTCGATCCCCATCTCGCCCGTCGAATCGGCGAGGAACACCTCACCGAGGGCGAAGGGATCGGCGGCGAACAGCGAGTCGGGGTCCCAGTCGGCGGTGACGCCGCCGTTGATGCCGAAGTCGACGATCGACTGCTCGGTAGCGAGCGTCCGCTTTTCGCGGAGCGCGTCACCGGTCACCGTCGGCGGGTCGGTATTCGGCTGGTCGACGACGGTGGTGACGCCACCCGCAGCCGCACTCTGTGCGCCCGTCGTCCAGGTCTCCTTGTGGCTCCCGCCGGGCTCGCGGAAGTGGACGTGAACGTCGATAGCGCCCGGGAAGAGGTGAGTGCCCGACGCGTCGAGGACCTGCTCGTCGGGACTGGCGTCGAGTCCACCGTCGTCGCACTCCTCGACGGCAGCGATCCGCTCGCCGTCGATCCGAACGTCACACTGGTGCCCGTCGGGCAGCGTCGCGTCGACGATCAACATGGGCACTTCTCGGCTGTCGGAGTCCCTAAACGTCCCGACTCGCGGGTCACTTGCCGGCGAGTGCACCGCTACGCGATCTCGATTCGAGTCGATCCGGGTCCGGCGTCCCTGTTAGGCACCCTCCACGCGTTCGATTTCGGGCTCGTGCTGGCCGACGAGCGCATCCTCGATCGCAGTCACGAGCGCCTCCGGATCGCCGTCGCCCCCAGCGGCCTGTACGCTCCCGACCGTGCAGGGGTCGAAGGATACCTCGAGGGCGTCGTAGACGTCATCGAGGACTTCCGCGATCGGCCAGCGGTCCCGGGGGATCGCTACGCCCGCGACGAGCGCGGCGTCGGTCGTCACCCGCTGGGCGATACCGACGATCTTCCCGTCGCCGACGGACAGGGAGTGCGATCCCGGACAGAACGCGTCGTCGGGCTCGCCGGCGGAGGCAGACTCGACGCCCACGGTCTCGAGCGCTGCATCGAGCGCGTCGGTCGCAGCCTCGTAGCGATCCTGGAGTCCTGTGCGGGGATCCTCGACCGGCTCGACGCGAGCGAACGCCACCGTGGTTCCCTGATAGGCGACGGCGCGACCACCCACTGACCGCCCGACTGGTGTGTACCCCTGTTCGCGGGCGAGACGGCGTGCACGGTCGTAGCCGAGGGCACCGGAATCACGGCGGCCGAAGGCCACCTGTTGGTGTGGTCGCCAGACGCGAACGGCTGGTCCCCCGTGCTCTGCTACGTGGTCCCGGAGCTCCGCGGTGAGCGCGCGATCGGCCTCGATCGTTGCCCCTCTCCCACGGACGACTCGCATGGACCTGGAGATAGCCACGCACGGAGCATAAGCGTGTTGTGGGCTGACACGGGCGAGTAGGCCGCTTCGCTGCCAGAGTCGTTCGCTTCGGTACCATTAGCCACCCGGTAGGCATCGATCCAGTCCTCCGTCGTGAGCGACGTCCACGCTCTGCAACCGCGATTCCTTTGGCGGACGGCCACCAACGCCACGCCGATGCTCACCGTCCCGGAGTCCGTCCTCGAGCGATTCCGGGCGTTCTCGCTGTACAACTCCCCGTTTCGCGCCCACGACGATGGGCGTGCGATCGATCTCTACCCTGCGGCACGCACGCCGACCGATTCGACGTCGAATGCCACGGATCGCGGGGATGACCAGCGGGAGGACGTTGCTACGAGCGCTCCATCACCGGTCGCGGGAGAAGTGGTCGCGATCGATCGAGTCCGCGCGCCGTCGAAACCCTACGCGGCCGAACACGACTACGTTCTCGGGATCGACACCGGCGCTACGGCAGCGCCCACGGTCCGATGTGACGACGGCACGCCACCCATCGCTCGGATTCTCCACGTCGATCCGGCGGTCTCGGTCGGGGATCGCGTGGCCGTCGGCGACGATCTCGGCGAGCCGATCCGTGCCGGATTCTTCGCACCGTGGGTCGGTCGGCATCTCCACCTGGGGTTTCGCCGTCCGGACGACGGGCTGCTACGAGCCGCTGGATCGCTCCGCGTCGAGACGGCCGTCGACGTTACGTCCGTCGCGTGGGACGGGACCGGAACCGTCGTCGAGACCGGAGCCACGTACGCAGTACTGGATCGGCCGCGACACCCGGATCCCGGCAACTGTTTCGCCGGGATCCGCGCGAACGTCGCGGTAACAGACGGCTCATCGGTCCTCGCTCCGCTCGACGGCGGCCTTCCCCACTACGATCGCGGTGGTGTGGCTCCCGACGAACGCGCTCGCGACGGTGCCACGGTTTCGCTCCTTGGCACCCCTATTGGAGCGCTCACCGACGGCCGGACGGTGGAGTGGCACGATCCGACCGTGACTGCGAACGGAACGCCGATCGAGGGGCTCTCGCTGGCCGCGGCCCGGGAGGCCCTCGGTGCGAAACTGATCTGTCCCGACCTGTCACTCTCCGTCGGCGACGAGGTCCGCGTTCGGATCGAGTAGCGTGGCAGTCCGGGTAACGTCGCAGTCGGCGGCGATCGGGACCGCCGCGGCCGGCGAACCGTGTTCGCGTCCCGTAATGATTTTCCGCTCGCCCCGGGTACGGACGTGTATGAGCAACGAGGAGGACATCGACGATCTTCGAGAGAAGAAGCTTCAGGAGCTGCAAGACCAGGCCGAGGGCGAGGACCAGGCCGAGGCCCAGCAGGCTCGCCAGGAGTCCGCCGAGGCCCAGAAGAAGGCAATGTTGCGCCAGCACCTCACCGACGGTGCGCGCAAGCGGCTCAACACCGTGAAGATGTCCAAGCCGGAGTTCGGCGAACAGGTCGAGCAGCAGGTGCTCGCGCTGGCCCGGAGCGGCCGCGTGCAGGGGCGCATCGACGAGGACCAGATGAAGGAGCTACTCTCCGAACTCAAGCCCGATTCGAAGAGCTTCGACGTCAAGCGCCGATAGGCTGGCAACAGATGGGGGTGGGATCATGACGGCTGGCTCGCTGGCACTGCTCTACAGCGGCGGCAAGGACTCCACCCTCGCGGCGTTGCTCCTCGAGGACTTCTACGACCTCACGCTCGTCACCGCCCACTTCGGCGTCACGGACGACTGGGAGCACGCCGCCGAGGCCGCCGATCGGATCGGCCACGAGTTCGAGCGCGTCGAGATGGACCGCGAGGTCGCCGACGACGCCGTCGACCAGCTCCGCGAGGACGGGTTCCCCCGCAACGCCATCCAGACCGTCCACGAACACGCCCTCGAGTCCGTCGCCGAACTCGACTACGACGCGATCGCGGACGGAACTCGTCGCGACGATCGGGTCCCGACCGTCTCCCGGGCGTTCGCCCAGAGCCTCGAAGATCGTCGCGGGATCGACTACGTCGCCCCGCTCTCGGGGTTCGGTCGCAGTGCTGTCGATCGGCTCGTCGACGCGACGCTCGAGGTCACCGTCGGCCCGAGCGAGGAGATCCAGCGGGCGGACTACGAGGGCGAACTCCGGGCGCTGCTCGCCGAGCGCGACGGCGACGCCGCAGTCCGCGACGTCTTCCCGGATCACGATCAGACGATCGTGACCGGCGTCCGGCGGGAGTAGACTCGATCGAACGACCCGACCGAGCGTCCAACGGTACCCGTTCCGTTGTAGGGTTTCAGAGCAGTTCGGGTGCCATCGGATACTTCCAGGCCGTGCCGAAGATCGCCTTGCCCAGTGCCACGAGACCGAAGAGCCACGACAGCATGCCCCCGAAGATGAACACGAGCGCTGCCGGAATCACGAAGACGTCCCACACGAACAGCGCCAGCGGGAACAGGACCACGAACAGCCCGGTGATCGTCAGGTGCCAGTTGAGTGCGTTCCGGGCGTTTTCGGTCGTGTAGGGGTGGTTCGAGAACGCGTACGTGCCGAGGACGAAGACGACGCCGAACGGTATCAGTGCGAACAGGTGGACGAAGATGCCGAGGATCGAGCGCTGTTCGAGGAGTTCCGGTCCGGGCGTCTCGGTGTGAGTCGTCGTTGCCATGGTGATTGAATCTCAGTTGGATGCGTCGTATGCTGATTCGTTAGATCGATGCTGATTCCGTTGGAAATCGATGCGCCTTCGGACCGTCATCGAATCGTCGAGCGACCGTCTTCTGACAGGCCGCCCGATCCGCCGCTCCAGCCACGCAGCCAGCGCGCCACGCGCTCGGCGACGAGCAACGCCACCGAAACGAGGAACAGCGAGCCCGCCGTCGTCCAGAACGACTGCGAGCTGGTGACGAGATCGCTCACGCCGAGGATACTGAACACCACGCCCAGACAGAACGTGAGGAGGCTGAGCTGGAGCCCGGCGAGCACCAGCGTCCTGATTCCTGCCGGGTCGCGCAGCGTCAGGAAGTCGCGCAGTGAGAGCCGATCGAGCGGATTCGTCGTGGTCAACGCAGCGTGCCCCTCCGGGGAGAGCGGCCAGTTCGATTCGGGGTGGTTGACGTAGTACAGCACGATCGAGTCCGGATACGTCTCGGCGGCGACGACGTCGATCTCGCGGAGTTCGTCGAGCCGGTTCCGCACGGTTTCAACGCTCACGTCGGGCTTGCAACGCGCCTTGAGCTGCGTGACCGAGAAGAACGGGCGCTCGGCCTCGAGCATCGTCTCGACGACGTGTCGTTGGGTGAGCTTGTGGTCGAGGTTCGGATCGAGCCGTTCCTCGATCCACGGTTGGAGGGTCGACATCGTGGGCAGTCCTACTGCGAGCAGGCTCCTAAACCCCCAGCCAGTTTTGGCGCACGCGAACCGCCGAACGACGGCGGCGCCTCGCCGTTTGGCGCGCGCAAAACGGCTCCGTCGGGCGATTCAGTGGATCCAGCGTTCACGTCGATTTGCGGGCGTACCGCCGAACGGACACCGCCCTGGACCGACCGATACTTGGGCACCCACCGACTACCCCTGAGCGATGGATTCGCCGCTGTGGACGGAGCGCCACGCCCCTGCGATCGAGGACCTGCGACAGGAGCTCGCGCGCGATCAGTTCGACCGCGCGGTCGAGGATCCCGTCAACCTCCTCGTCCACGGCCCGCCCGGCGTTGGAAAGACCGCTGCGGTCCGCGCTATGGCCGACGAGGCCCACGAGCAGCCCGACTCGGACCTGATCGAGATCAACGTAGCGGACTTCTTCGCCCGCACGAAGACCGAGATCAAGAACGACGACCGGTTCGCATCCTTCCTTCAGGGCAAATCGGACTTCTCGAAGCGGGACATGATCAACCACGTCCTCAAGGAGTCCGCGAGCTACGCGCCCGTCACCGGCGAGTACAAGACCGTGCTGCTGGACAACGCCGAGGGCATCCGCGAGGACTTCCAGCAGGCGCTGCGCCGCGTGATGGAACAGTATCACCGCAACACGCAGTTCGTCATCGCGACGCGCCAGCCGACGAAGCTCATTCCGCCGCTACGCTCCCGGTGTTTCGCGGTGCCGATGCCCGCGCCGACGACCGACGAGATCGCAAATATTCTCGAGGAAATCGCCAGCGCCGAGGATGCCGCCTACGAACGCGACGGCCTCGAGTTCGTTGCCGGCACCGCCGACGGCGACCTCCGCGAGGCGATCCTGATCGCCCAGACTACCGCGGAGTCGGAGGGAGAAATCACGATGAACGCCGTGTTCGAGGCGCTGGAGGACGTCGGTCTCGAAGACCGGATCGAGACGATGCTCGACGCCGCCGAGGCCGGCGAGTTCACGGACGCCCGGAGCGAACTCGACGATCTGCTCGTCGACGAGGGGCTATCCGGTCGAGAGGTCCTCGAGGAGGTCCTCGACGTCGGTCGGAGCCGCTACGACGGCGATCGACTCGCGGAGCTCCACCGGCTCGCCGGCGACGTGGATCTCGACCTGACGGAAGGCTCGAACGAACGGATCCAACTGGGGCACTTCCTCGCCGAACTCGGCCGGCCCTAGGGATCGAAAACGACTGCGGACTGAGAAGCCCAGCGGTTAGCTGACGGCCCCATTCGTACGCCGATCGTCGACGCTCACTCGCCCATCCGTTCGTAGGTGACGAACGCGAAGCCGTCGCGCGCGTCGCGCTCGATCTCGGTCCACTCCTCCTCGTCAAGCGGCCATCCCGGAAACGTCGTCTCGCCCCCGTAGGGCGCTTCGATCTCGGTGAGCACCATCCCGTCGGCACGTTCGAGGAGGGCGTCGTAGACGGCGGCGCCACCCATGACGTACGCACGATCCACGCCCAGTTCCGTCGCCGCGTCCCTGGCGGCATCGAGACCGGCGTCGATCGATTCCGCGACGACGATCGAGTCGTCATCGGGAAGATCTGGATCGGACCGGCTCAGCACGACGTTGGTCCGCCCCGGGAGCGGTCCGCCGAGCCCCGCGAGGACGTTCTCGAAGGTCTTGCGACCGACGATCACCGGGTGGCCCATCGTGGTCGCCTTGAAGTGGGCCATGTCCTCGGGGATGTCCCAGGGGAGCTCGCCGTCGCTGCCGATCACGCCGTTTGCGGCGACCGCGGCGATGAGATAGATCTCGAGCTCGTCGCTCGTGGAATCCGCCGAATCGGTGGAACCGGCGTCAGCTGTGGGTTCGTCCGCCATCTCACTCGGCGACCGCGAAGGAGAGGCCCGGGTGAGCGCTGTAGCCCTTGAGCTGGATGTCCTCGAACTCCAGCTCGTCCAGGGACTTGTTCGCGATCTCGATCTCGGGCCGCTCGCGCGGCTCGCGGGTCAGCTGGGTCAGTAGCTCGGGCACGTGGTCCGAACCGGCGTCATCTTCGACCTCCGGGGGCGCATTCCGGACGATCCACTCCCGGACCTCGCGGTAGCCCTCGCTGACGAGACGATCCTCTCCGCGGGCGCTCTCGGGATCGCCGCGCTCCCCGACCTCGGCCAGACGCTCTTGGAGCTCCTCGAGATTCTCCTCGTACCACTCGCCGCGATCGCCGCTGCCGCAGTAGACGTGAGCGTCGACGATCGTGTGCGAGAAGGTGCCTGGTTCGAAGCCGGTGCGCTGGGCGATGGCTTCAGTGAGCAACGAGTAGGCGGCGACGTTGAACGGAATACCGAGCGCGACGTCGCCCGAGCGCTGGGTCAGGTGGCAGTTCAGCCGATCGCCCTGAACGTTGAAGACGAAAGTGTAGTGACACGGCGGGAGCGTCGAGACCGCCGCATTGGCGGGGTGCCAGGCGTTGACGACGAGCCGGCGGGTGTTGGGCTTCTCTTCGAGGGAATCCAGCACGTACTGGATCTGGTCGAAGACGCGGCGCTCCTCACCGCCGTCGGATTCCTCCACCGTCACCCAACGGTGGGCGTCGTCGGGCCATGACTCCCCCGCGAGCTGCTGGTCGTCCTCCGGAATCGGGTATCGTCGCCAGAATCGGCCGTAGGCCGTATCGAGGTGGCCCTCCTCGTCGGCCCAGTCGTTCCAGATGCCGGTCTCCTCGCGAAGCTCGCGGATGTGCTCCTGCCCGGAGAGGTACCAGAGCACCTCGTGGAGCATCGAGTTCCAGCGGAAGCCGTCCATCTGCTTGGTCGTGAGGAGCGGATACCCGTCCTGAAGGTCGACCTCGTAGTGCTGTGAGAAGCCGGCGATCGTGTCGACCCCGGTCCGGTTGGGCTTGTAGGTACCCTCACCGAGGACGTCCGCGACGAGATCGAGATACTGCTGCATGCGCGGTCACTTGCTCCCGGGGGAGAAAAGTCTGTTCAGCGCGTCCCGAAAGTGGAGCTGAACAGAGAATGATCCGCCATTACAAAGACCACCTTGGAAGCCCCCTCCCGCTCGACGATCCTGACTCGCTGCGCGCCTCGCCTCCCTACGGTCGGCTGCGGTGCTTACGTCGTCAGGTATCGCCGAGCGGTCGGCCCCTTCCAGTCCCACCCGCGGACTGTCGAGCCAAGTGTAGCTCCGTGGGACGGTCAACAGAGTGTAGCATGGAAAGTCGCTCACAGCGAGGTTCGACCGACAGTCCATCGCACTAAGACCTGTTCAGATTCACTCGGGTGGGGCTCCGGAAGGGGCCGACCGGTCGATCCGGCCCCGGCGACGTAAGCACCACAGTGAGGGAGCGAAGCGACCGAGCGAGGAGCACAGCGAGCCGCGGCCGGTCGAGTGGGAGGGGGCTTCCGTGAACTGTTCCGGTTACGGACCCGACAGACGCTCTTCCCGTTTCAGAAGATGAATCGACCGAACCAGCGACCGATGCACGCGCCGTCGATGGACACACTCGACGGTCCAGCCGGCAGACTCCGCGGCGTCGACCCACGATCGATCGGCGACGACGATCGCCCGCGGAGCGACACCGCTCGCAGCCGAGAGCGCACCTTCGACCAGATCGTCCAGATCGTCCGCCGCCACAGCGGACTGACGTTCGTACGGAACGTCGACGACGAGCCCGTCCGCAGCGTCGGCGGCGAGCGGAAGCCGCCGCGCGTCACCCCGAACAACTTCCCAATCCCCGTCGGCCGGAGCCAGTTCCCCCAGATTTTCCCGCGTCCCGCGAACCATCTTCTGCTGGGCGTCGACGCCCACGACCCGCGATCCGACCAGCGACGCCTCGAGGACGATCCCACCTGTGCCACACATCGGATCGACGATCGTCGCGCCCGGCCGAGCGCCCGCGAGATTCACCAGCGCTCTCGCCAGCGCGGGATCCATGCTGCCGGGCTGGAAGAACGGGCGGTCCGTCGGCGCGCGATCGCCGAACGTCGCGTCGCGCTCGACGTCGACCCAGCCGAGCAGACAGACGTCCGCGTCGTCGGCGCTACCGGCGAGGCCGATCCGGCCCGCCGCTTCGACGCTGAGAGGATCCTCGCCCGCGTCCCTGTTGGCCGGATCCCGTGCTAGCTCCCCGTTCGCGAACAGCGCGCGAAGGACGTGATCCGGGTCGTCGAGATCGACGGCGAACCCGCGATCGGTGAGCACACCGCCAAGCTCGCGCTCTGCACGCTGGGTATCGATCGAGGCGGAGCCCCGGACGTCCCGTGCTCGCACCGCGACCGTCCCCTCGCGGTCGATCGCCGCGGTTTCGAGCAGGGCCCGTGCGCTCTCGACGCTGGCATCGGTGTGGCCGACGACCGACCCGACCGCCCGCGTCATTGCGAGTCCTGCGGCGCGATCGGCGACGATCGCCCTCGCCGTGGCGATCCCGGGGGCGAGAATCGACACGTCGCTGGCGGCTGCCGTCGCCTCCAGCGCGGCGAAGGGGTCGTCCTCGCCAGCGAACTCCAGCCAGTACACGCCCGAGAGTGGCCCGGGTCGAATTTGAGCGTGGCGGTGTTCGGCGGGATCCGATTTGGTCCACGGCCTCCGGAACCACGCCATCGGCCGCCCGTTTCAATCACGGGACCGTCACGTACTTCCTGTTCTCAGCCGATCGTGTTGGTATGTGGCCGCTGGGACACGCTGCGGGCGCCTACCTCCTCGCCAGCATCGGTGCCGAACGCGAGTGGCTCCCGCAACCTGACGCGGTGTTCGTAGTGGTCGTGCTGGTCGCGTCGCAGCTCCCCGATCTCGTCGACAAGCCCTTCGCGTGGTTCGTGCCGGTCCTGCCCGCCGGTCGCTCGCTCGGTCACTCGCTGTTCGTGATCCTGCCGCTCTGCGTGCTCGCCGTCCTCCTCGCGCGACGGCTGGGTCGGACCGGGCTCGGCCTTGCTGTCGCCCTCGCGCTCTGTTCCCACCTCGCGCTGGACGTGCTGCCCGTACTCTGGGGCAACGGCACCTGGCGATACGTCCTCTGGCCAGTGTTAGAGGTCGAGGGGTACGACACGCCGCCGTCCATCGTCGCGATGTTCGAGGATTCGCTCGACGCCCCGTACTTCTGGGCTGAGTTCGTGCTGGCTGGTCTGGCCTTCGTGCGCTGGCGGGCGGACGGATGGCCGGGGCTGCCCCGCGCCGTCGCCACTGTGAATCCGAGCGCAGACTGAGACGCGACGGCGCATCACCGTGCCGGCTGAATCCGACGCTTTCGTCGGATTTCGACCCCGTTCTGGATCCCCGCGCATTCGGCAGCAACGAGGTCGTCCAGTGGCAGATGGCTCCGTGGCACCAACCTTTATAAGCCTTAAATACGCTTCTTAAAGTGTGGCTATGACCGACCCGAAGGATACTATCAATATCGAGAACGTCGTCGCCTCCACGGGGATCGGCCAGGAGCTCGACCTCCAGAGCGTCGCAATGGACCTCGAGGGCGCCGATTACGATCCCGAGCAGTTCCCGGGCCTCGTGTATCGCACCCAGGAGCCCAAGTCCGCCGCGCTGATCTTCCGCTCCGGGAAGATCGTCTGCACCGGCGCGAAGAGCACGGACGACGTCCACGAGAGCCTGCGGATCGTCTTCGACAAACTCCGCGAGCTCGAGATCGACGTCAACGACGACCCCGAGATCGTCGTCCAGAACATCGTTACGAGCGCCGACCTCGGTCGCAATCTCAACCTCAACGCGATCGCGATCGGCCTCGGTCTCGAGAACATCGAGTACGAGCCCGAGCAGTTCCCCGGCCTCGTCTACCGGCTCGACGAGCCCGAAGTCGTCGCGCTCCTGTTCGGCTCCGGCAAACTCGTCATCACCGGCGGCAAGCAGCCCGAAGACGCCGAGCACGCCGTCGACGAAATCGTCAACCGGCTCGAGGACCTCGGCCTGCTGGAGTAACGACCCGACAGCGCATCCGATCGCTTCCGAAACTGTCCAGTCTGCTTCGCACCGACGCTCTGGACCCGTTTTCGCCGTAACTTTTCCGTGCTCGCGTGTCGAACCCGAGCCGGTGCTGTCTCGGTCGTGTCGGGCCGTCGCCGATCGTCAGTGCCAAGGCCGCGGTGGCGCCATATCCGGTCATGGCACTCGCGGACGTCGCGGCGCAGGCGGTCGGAACGTTTCTGGTTGCGACCGTGTTCTACACGCTGACCGTCCACCTCTCGGCGACGTACGTCCTCGAGGACGCCTCGGTCTTCGAGGCGCTCCTCGTCGGACCGGTTCCGGCAGCGATCAGCGTCGTGGTCGGCTTCGCCGCCGAGTCGACCATGCCGGTCCTCGCTCCGCTCGCGGTTCCGCTCGTCGCGATCCCAGCGGACTATCTGGTCATCGGGTGGAGCTACGAACTCGACCGCCGCATGGCGGCGCTGGTCACGCTCGGCCATTTCGTCGTGAGCGTCTTGCTCGCAGCGAGCCTTATCAGCCTCTTCACGGTATAACGGCCGAACGCACGCACGATTCGCGAAACTACTGGCGGTCTACTCGACGAGCCGTTCGATCTCGGTCACGAGGATCCCGCTCGCTCCGGCGGCCTTCAGGTTCGTGATCGTCTCGAAGACGTTCCGTTCGTCGACGACGACGTGGACGGCGAGCATGTCCTCCTGGGCACCGGCGGATTCGGCCCCCGCGCTGCTTCCAGCGTCGGCACCGTCGCCCTCGGCGACGTCCATCACAGTCGGCCCACCCAGTCCGGGAATCTGCTCGCGAACGTCATCGAGTTTGTCGCGCGGGACGTTCATCATGAGGTAGCGCTTGCCCTCCGCGTCGAGTACGGACTCCATCGCGGTGGCGATCTGCTCGACCTTCTCGTCGTCCGCGGCGTCGTTTCGAGCGAACAGCCGGACGGAGCTCTGGAGCACCTCGTCGACGATCGCGAGACGGTTGACCTGCAGCGTCGTCCCGGTCGACGTGATGTCGACGATGGCGTCGGCCATCCCGGCGTGGGGCGTCAGCTCCGTCGCGCCGGTGACCTCGACGACCTTCGCGTCGATCCCTTCCTCGTCGAGGTAGTTCCGGGTAATCGTCGGGAACTCCGTCGCGACCTTGCCGCCGGCGACGTCCTCGGGCTGCTCGATGCCGCCCTCTTCCGGCGCAGCGAGCACGAGCCGGCACTCGCCAAAGCCAAGATCGAGGAGTTCGGCCACGTTGTCGGGATCGGCCTCCGCGATCTGATCGCGGCCGGTGATCCCGACCTCTGCAGCGCCGTCGGCGACGTACTCCGGGATGTCCGCCGCACGGGCGAACAGGACGGAGACGTCGGGATCGACGGTGTCGGCGTAGAGCTTCCGATCGGCACCGTCGCGAAGGTGCAGCCCCGCGCGTTCGAGCAGCTCGATCGTCGGCTCGTGGAGGCGCCCCTTGTTCGGCACGGCGATTCGCATGATCGTTCGTTCCGGGCCGGGGGTCAACTGTCTTTCCGTCCGCGAGCGTGGGTTTGGGGGCGCCCCTACTCGTTGGCGGATTCTCCCGTGCCGGCGGTCCATCGCTCCGTCGGATCCCAGGTGCCCGGGAGGTCCAGCCCGCGCGCTTCGAGCCACTCGCGTAGCGGCGGCCCGGCGGGCCGCGCGTCGGTCGCCCCCTCGGGAAGGGAATCGTCGTCGAAGTAGCCGAGCTTCACGATCCCACAGGCGAGGAGCATGACCGCCAGTCCGAGGAGCTGTGTCGTAGCGGTCGTAGCGATCGGATCGAGGACGAACTGGATCGGGGCCGGGTAGCTCGAGAGATCCTCCAACACACCGGGTGGCCAGACGGCGTACGCCAGGAGCAACCCGCCGACGAGGAAGACGATCCGGGCGGGGTGTCGATCCAGAACGTACGCGAGGACGATCACCGGCAGGAAGGTCAGGGCGACGTAGTACTGGAGAGAGGGCACGACCGTGACGGCGACCGCCGCAGCCGCGAACGCGCCGACCAGCCGGTCCAGGCGGGTGGGAAGCCGACGGAGCGCGAGGCCCGCAACGAGGAGCCCGATCGCGAACGACCCCAGGACGAGCGCAGTGGTGAGCCACTCCGGGGAACCGGGGACGACGCCCCAGAGGACGTGGGAAAGCGGACGCTGGATCGTCACGTAGAACGTCTCGTCTGCAGGGAACCCGCCCATGAACAGCTTCGTGTCGCTCCGTGGAATCACTGCCTCCCTGAGCCACCGTTCGGTCATTCCGAATCCGAAAGCGCGATCGCCAGTGTCCCAGCCAAATGGTCCCAGTGCGAAGAGCAACTCGCCAGCGAGCAATCCGCCGATCCCGACGGCGAGCGCCGATGCAGTGGCCCACCACGCTCGAATCCGCAGGAGGTAGAGCCCGAGCAGTGCGGGGAAGACCTTGATCAGCGCGACGGTCGCGAACAGTCCACCGGCGACGGATTGCCGTCGCGCCGAATCGTCTCCCACTTCGAGCAGGTAGATTCCGGCGGCGACGCCCGCACCGAGCAGGAGATTGACGTTGCCGTAGAAGAAGTTCACCACCATCTGCGAGCCGAGATAGCAGAAAGCGAAGACGAGTGCGACGTCGATCCATCCCAGCGGCCGGCCGAGGTCCTCGACGTACCGAACGGCGAACACCGTCAGTGCGACGGCAGCGAGTGCGTTCAGGCCGAGGAAGAGCCAGTAGCCCGCTGTGGGTGAGACGAGTTGGGTAGGAACGAAGAGGAGGATCGTGATCGGCGGGTAGAGGTACTCGTAGAAATCGCTCTCACCGGGCGGTGAGACGTCGTAGAAGTTCCCGCCGGCGAAGAGCTCGTCCACGGCGTAGTAGTACACTTCGTAGTTCACGCCGACGGCGCTCTCGGGATCGATCCCTGGCGGTGCTACGGTCGCCCCGAAGTACGATTGAACGTCGTGGAGCCCGAAGAACACGGGGACGAGCAGGAGCAGCCAGGGCACCGGATATAGCTGGGCGACGAGCGGTCGATCCGATCCCGGGAGCGCCATCTGTCGAATACAACGACGAGATCGGTACAAGGGTCTTGTGTCACCAGGGCGGACACAGGCGACGGAGTCGACGCGGCGGCCGCTACTCGTCGTCGATCTCGGCGAGTCGGGCCTCCACGTCGGCAACGAGTGCCGTCAGCGCCTCCGCGCGAAGCGTCTCCGCGTCGTCGGAGCCACGCTCGGCGGTCACCTGCTCGACGAGCTCAGCCCGGGGCTCGCTGTCAGCGAGCGCCAGCACGCGCTCACAGACCGCGTCGGTCATCTGCGGGACGACGGCGCCGACGGTATCCCAGACGGCGTCGGACCGGTTTCGCATCGGAAGCTCCGCGGCCGCGTCGGTTGCGAGGCTCTCGACCAGCTCGTCGTAGGCGTCGGCGTCCAGCTCGTCGTGGAGGTCAACGTCCATCGACTGCGCGGATGCCCGCCACTGGCATGATGGTTTCGGCGATCCACCGACGGTCGATACTGGCGGTCGCTGCCCACGAACGGCGACGGGTACTTTTTGGTACCGGGGGCCCACCGGGACAGCATGCTGGATTACCTCGATCTGGCGGCGGAGCTGACCGAGGAGGAGCGCCTCGTCCGCGACACCGCCCGCGAGTTCGTCGACGATAGAGTCCGACCGGACGTCGGCGACTGGTACGAGGCCGGGGAGTTTCCCGAGCACCTGATCTCCGAGATGGGCGAGCTGGATTTCTTCGCGCCCAACCTCGACGTCGGCGAGCTGCCCGGCGTCGGTGAGCGCGCGTACGGCCTCCTCATGCAGGAACTCGAAGCCGGCGACTCCGGCATCCGTTCGATGGCGAGCGTCCAGGGCGCGCTCGTGATGTGGCCGATCGCGAACTACGGAAGCGAAGCCCAGCGGGATCGGTGGCTTCCGGATCTCGCCAGCGGCGACGCCGTCGGCTGTTTCGGCCTGACCGAGCCCGAACACGGCTCCAACCCTTCGGCGATGGAGACGAGTGCGGAACCAGCAGACGACGGAGAGGGATACGTCCTCTCGGGAACCAAGACCTGGATCACGAACGCGCCGATCGCCGACGTCGCGCTGGTCTGGGCGAAACTCGCAGAAGATTGCGACCTCGGGGACGCTGGGACGGTCCGCGGATTCCTCGTGGACGCCGATCGAGACGGGCTCAACACGAGCGAGCAGGAGGGCAAGCTCTCGATGCGTGCCTCCTGTACCGGCGAGCTTTCACTCTCCGACGTTCGAGTCCCCGAGGACGCGGTATTGCCCGGCGTCTCGGGGATGAAGGGGCCGCTCTCCTGTCTCACGCAGGCCCGCTACGGCATCGCGTGGGGCGCGGTCGGTGCGACGCGGGACTGCTTCGAGACCGCGCGGGAGTACGCCACCGATCGCGAGCAGTTCGGCGGCCCGATCGCACGGTTTCAGCTCCAGCAGTCGAAGCTCGCGGAGATGGCGACCCAGCACACGACTGCCCAGCAGATGGCGTTCAGACTCGCGGAGCTCAAAGAACGCGGCGAGCTGCGGCCCCAGCACGTTTCGATGGCGAAGCGACACAACGTCCGGGTCGCGCGGGATCAGGCCAGGGTGGCCCGCGAGATGCTCGGCGCGAACGGGATCACGACGGACTATCCGCCGATGCGCCACGCCGCGAACATGGAGACGGTGTACACCTACGAGGGGACCGACGACATCCACACGCTGATTCTCGGCGAAGACCTGACCGGAATCCCAGCGTACGAGTGACTCGCTGGAGGATTCGTACTGCCCAGTGTGATCGATGGTCGGCCGCACGGTGTGACGTTTCGTTCGATTTGACAAACAGAAAACTTATTCCATAACTCCGACGAGGCGAGGTCGTGCCCTCCAGAAGAGCAGTACTCGCCGGTAGCGTGGCGGTCGGCGGCTCCCTCGCGGGCTGTGTGTCCTTCAGCACCGGGCGCACCCCTCGAGACGCGAGCCTCGATCTCCGCACGGTTTCGGACCGCGAACTCGCCGAATCGGTGTACGACCCCTACGACGTTCCCGGCGAGATTCTCGACGACGCCCTCGCCGCGGACCGGGCAATGACGACTGCGCCCGCTGCCTATCCCGAAGGAAGCGTCGAGCGACACGACGACGGTTCGTACTACGTACTCGACGTGCAGCCGTCGGGACCGACCTGGATCGAGTACGCGATCGGGTTCGAGCCCAGCAGTGACGGCGAGACCGTGGGCGATCCGACGCCGATCGCGGAGTTGCCGGCGATCGACCAGGCCGTCGTCGACGACGCGTTCGACATAAACTCCGAAGCAGCGTCCGGGGAATCGTCCGACGGAGAGAGCTCATTCGCCGTCTCCACGACACGTATCTACGACGAGACGGACCGAACCCGGTCGACGTTCGTCGGCGGAGACGACGCGGCGATCTCGCAGCAGGGATCGATCTACAGGGTCCACACCGAGCGCACCCACGTCATTCCCGGAATCGCGACGATCGCGGCCGAGCAGGTCGCGGCGGACGCCGAGCGCTTTGGGGGCTACCTCCGCTCGGAACGAGCGGTTCCGCTGACCGATCTCTCGACAGCGGAACGCGAGGTCGTCGAGGCGGCGATCGACGGCGAGTACGAGACCGGAACCGACGACAGCGGGTTCGCAGCCCTCTACCAGCGGCTGGACGCCGAGTGGCAACTCGACGACCGCAGCGACACGCTCGTCGTCCAGTTCGAGGGTGAGACGTATTTCGCCGCCATCGACGGGCTGGAACACTACGGAAGTGAGCAGCGATGACTGACGGTGAAGACGGACGTTCAGTCAGCGTTGCCGATACTGAACGGGTGCCTGCAGACACCGAGGACGGACCACGTCGGCGATCCCTGCTGGGCGTTGCGGGTGCCGCCGGCGTCGCCGCTCTCGCTGGCTGCTGGGGAATGGCGTACGAGTATCTCGACTTCCAGGCCCTCGACCCGGCAGCGCTCGCGGACAGGGCCGCGGTTACCGATCACGACCGCGGCCCACTCATCGACGCGCTGGAATCGTACGGATCCGTCTCCGGGACCGAGCCGGATTCTGCCTTCGTTGATGGGGATTTCGTCGCGACCGACGACGACAGCTACCACGAACTCTCGGTCGCACAGGCATCGGAGCGGTGGATCGGGCGTGCGTTCGGGTTCGAACCAGTTGCCGGATCTGTCGGCGGTTCGACGATAGCGGCGACGGAGCTGCCCGCAACCGATCGCGCCGTGCTGGAGGAGGCGTTCGAGTCGTCCGGCGACGGATCGCCCGGCGAAGAGTCCTCGGGCGACGGATCAGTCGACAGTGACCCCTTCGGTGACGGAGTCACCATTGCGGGCGTCGGGAGCCGAGTGAGCCGCACGGACCAGGGTTCGTCCTCGATGCTCGGAGACGCCGACGGCGAATTTCTCACGAGAGCGGGCGAGCGGTACAGAATCCACGTGCGGGACCGGACCGTCGCAACCAGGCGGAAGGAGTACTCGATCGAGAATTCGTGGGGCTCCGCCGAAGCTCTAGGCGAGTGGCTCGGCCGCGAGCGTGCTACCGCACTCCGGAACCTCACGGACTCGGAGCGTGACGTCGTGCAAGCGGCGATCGACGGCAAGAGCAAACGGGCCGACGCCGACCGCGACGCCTTCGACGCCATCGTTCACACACTACTGGACGACGAGCCGATCAAGACCGAGGACGGGGACGGGCTCACGATGTGGGTAGTCCGATGGAACGGGACGGCCTACTGGGCGATCTACCGGGGCACGTGAGCTCGCGGGCGAGACGCACCACCTCGAATCGGCGACGGTGAGCTACCGACTGGAACGGAACGCCTTTCCGGGACCACGGGGACCCATCGAACATGGAGCCCAAGCGGGAACTCGCCAGCGTCGACCTCCGCGCCCTGATCGGAGAGCTGGGTAGCTACGAGGGCGCGATCGTCGACAAGGCGTACCTCTACGACGACGGCCTCCTCCGCTTGCGGCTACGCGATCACGACCGCGGTCGGCTGGAGCTGCTGATTCAGGTCGGCGAGCAGAAACGGATCCACGTCGCGGACCCCGACCTCGTACCCGACGCGCCCGATCGCCCGCCGAACTTCGCGAAGATGATCCGGAACCGGATGTCCGGCGCGACGTTCGAGGGCATCGAGCAGCACGGCTTCGACCGCATCGTCAAACTCGACTTCGAACGCACCGACTCGGATACCTCGATCGTCGCGGAGCTGTTCGGCGACGGCAACATCGCCGTCCTCGACGACAACGGGAGCGTCGTGGATAGCCTCGACACGGTTCGGCTACACTCCCGGACCGTCGCCCCGGGGTCGCAGTACGAGTATCCCGACGCGCGCGTCGATCCGCTCTCGCTGTCTTACGACGGGTTCGTCCAGCACATGAACGACTCGGACACCGACGTCGTCCGGACGCTCGCGACACAGCTCGATCTGGGCGGCGAGTACGCCGAGGAGCTGTGCGCCCGCGCCGGCGTCGAGAAGGAACTGCCGATCGAGGAGGCCGACGACGAGGACTACGAGCCGCTCTACGACGCCCTCCAGTGGCTTGCAGAGGCGCTCTCGACGGCGGACCTCGACCCGCGCGTCTACTACGACGATCCGCCCGAAGACGGGGGAGCCGACGGAACGGGCGGAGGCGGCTCGGACGGGAACGCACCCGAACGTGGCCCACCGGTCGACGTCACGCCGGTTCCGCTCGCGGACCACGAGACCCTCGCCAGCGAACCCCACGACACGTTCAACGCGGCGGTCGACGCGTACTTCCACGAACTCCAGCGAGCGGAATCCGACGCCGGCGAGAGCGCAGGCAAGCCCGATCGTCCGGACTTCGAGGGCGAAATCGAGACCCAGGAGCGGATCATCGCCCAGCAGGAGGAGGCGATCGTCGGCTTCGAAGCCGAAGCCGAAGACCTGCGGGCCGCTGCGGAGGCGCTGTACGCGAACTACGACCTCGTCGACGAACTCCTCCGGACCGTCAGCGCGGCTCGCGAAGAAGGTCACGACTGGGACGCGGTCGAGGAACGCCTCGCGGAGGGCGCCGAACGAGGGTTCGATGCCGCCGCAATCGTCGACGACGTCGACCCGCAAAACGCACGGATCCGGGTGACGCTCGAGACCGACGCGACCGACGCCAGCGACGGCGAGGACGACGGCGACGACACCGAGCAACACACCGCCTGGATCGAGGCCGAGGAAGGCGTCGAGCACAACGCCGACCGGCTCTACACCGAAGCGAAGGCCGTCGAGGAGAAGAAGGCCGGCGCGGAGTCTGCGATCGAGGACACCCGCGAGCGGCTCGCGGAGATCGAGGACCGCCGCGAGGAGTGGGAAGCTCGTGACGAAGCGGAGGACGACGAACGATCCGACGAGGGTGACGAGGAGGCGGAGGAAGACGACGGTCGCTCGGACCAGGAGTGGCTCGACATGCCCTCGATTCCGGTCCGGAGCCGCGACTGGTGGTACGACCGCTTCCGCTGGGTCCGGACCTCGCAGGGCTTCCTCGTCATCGGTGGCCGCGACGCCGACCAGAACGAGGAACTCGTCCAGAAGTACCTCGAACCGGGCGATCGCTTCCTGCACGCCCAGGCCCACGGCGGCCCAGTCACGATCCTGAAAGCCGCAGATCCCAGCGAGTCCGGGGCGGACGTCGAGATTCCGGAGGCCGCCGAGCGCGAGGCGGCGCGCTTCGCCGTAACCCACAGTTCGATCTGGAAGGAGGGGAAGTTCGCCGGCGACGTCTACGCCGTCGACCACGATCAGGTCTCGAAGACGCCGGAAAGCGGCGAGTTCCTCGAGAAAGGCGGCTTCGCGATCCGCGGCGACCGCACCTACTACGACGACGTGGAGGTCGCTTGCTCGGTCGGCATCCAGTGCGAACCCGAGACCCGCGTGATCGGCGGGCCACCGGAGTCGATTGCAGACCGATCGGTGACCACCATCCGCGTCGAGCCGGGAAAGTTCGCCCAGGGCGACGTCGGCAAGCGGATCTACCGCGAGTTCCGCGACCGCTTCGCCGACACCAGTTTCGTACGAAAGGTGGCGAGCCCCGACCTGATCCAGCATTTCCTCCCGCCGGGCACGAGCCGGATCGCCGAGGAGTGAGTCGGCGAATCCGACGGATCGTTTCGCAGTCGACCGGTGCAAAGAACGAAGTGCGCGGCGTATCGCTGTTCGATAGCGTCCGACCGATGCCATCCAGCACCACGTTTCTGGTGATTACGCGTGTCCGATGAGAACCTCGTCTGTCCGGAGTGTGGCGAACCGATCGGCGTGACGTCGGCGTACTGCATGCACTGCTCTGCCGATCTCACCGAGAAGGACACCGGTTCGGCGACGGCTGCCGACGAGGGGTGGAACAGCGACCACGGAGACGACGGAGGGTCGGTCGGGTCGGCCATCGAGGAAGCGATCGCAGACGCGACGTCGGGTGCCGATGACGATCCGGGCGGCGATACTGAAGCGACCGCGTCGCCGGGGGACCTGCCCCCGGAGCTCCGATCGAACGGCGGCGCGGTCGGGACGCCGCGGCTGGAGCCCGGGAAACTCCTCCTGAAAGCGGTCGGCGTCGTGCTCTCGATCGGTCTGGGCTTCGCCGTCGGACTCGGAAGTGCCGTCGCCCTCACGGCTGTGATCGCCAACGACCTCGCCTTCCTCGTGGGGATCGTCGTCTGGTTCGGGGTGACGGCGACCTGCTTCCGGCTTGCCCCGATCTAACTTCGGGGTCAGCACCGGCGCTTCTTCACCGTGAACCGGTGCAAGAGCGTTCGCGATGCACGGACGGTTCCGTGCCGTCACTCGATCGGACGTTTCGTCTTCTCCACGACCCCGACGTCCTCGATACTCGTTTCCGGATACCCTCCGTCGGCGTCCTTCTCCGCCGACTTCACCATGTCCCAGACGACGTTGAGGCCGGTCGTCACGCCCTCGAGGGCCTCCATCTCGCAGCCGGTCTTGCCGGTCGTCTCGACGGCGACGGACAGCGTCACCGCCTCGTCGCCGAGGTCGAACTCGGTCTCGACGTTCGTGATCGGGATCTGATGACACAGCGGGATCGTCTCCCAGGTGTGCTTGACCGCCTGGATCGCGCCGACGCGCGCCGTCGCGAGCACGTCGCCCTTCTCGATATCGTTCGTCTCGGCCCCGCTGGCGTCGATGGACCGGATCGTCGACGGCTGGAGGCGGAGCTGGCCTTGCGCGACTGCCCGGCGTGCCGTGTCGGGCTTGTCGCCGACGTCTACCATGTCGACGGAGCCATCGTCGTCGGTATGGGTCAGCGCCGCGTCGGACTGTGAGTCGTCCCCGTCGGAGAATTCGTCATCCTCAGTCATCTCGGTCACCCCACATCGCGAGCGGGATCTCGGGAAGGAGGTCCGCAGCGAGCAGTCCGTACCCCCGCTCGTCCACGACCGAATCGCCCGCGCGACCGTTGACGAACGCTGCGATCGCACCTGCCTGCACCGGAGACTGTGTCGAGGACAGCGCCCCACAGATTCCGGCGAGCACGTCGCCCGTTCCGCCGGCGGTCATTCCCGGATTCCCGGTTCGGTTCACGCGCGTCTCGTCGCCGTCACTGATCACGTCGTAGGGGGCCTTGACGAGGAGCGTCGCGTCGAGACGCTCCGCAAAGTCCTCGACGGCATCGGCTCGCTCGCGCCACTCGTCGTTCTCGGGGCCGCCCATCGCCGCCAGTTCGCCGCGGTGTGGCGTACAAAGTAACGTCGCGTCGCGTTCGGCCGGGTCCACGTCGGGCACGACCCGGAGCGGATCGGCGTCGACGACGACCGTCCCGGTCGCGGAGGCGAGAAACTCTCTGGCTGCATCGAGCGTGTCAGCATCCCGACCCAGGCCGGGACCGATCACCGTCGCCGTGCGGTCGGCTTCGAGGTCGAGCAACGCGTCGACGTGGCCCGGCCGAACTCGATCGCCCGGCAGCGGCTCCGTAATGAGGCTCTCCGAGTAGCTCTGCACCTCGTCGGCGACGGACTCCGGGCAGGCGACCGTCACGAGGTCGGCGCCGGCCCGCAGGGCTGCCTGCCCGGTGAGCGCCGGCGCGCCAGTGTAGGGCCCGCCGCCGATCACGAGGACGTGGCCGTGATCGCCCTTGTGACTGTCCGAAGCCCTGTCGAGGAGCTGGAGGTCGCCACGTTCGACGAACAGTTCAGCAGCCCCGGGGATGCCGATGTCGGCGACCTCGATCGACGCGTCGAGGTCCCCGAGCCCGGGCTTCTCGTCGTGGAACGTGACCACGTGATCGGCCTCCACTGCAGCCCCGGGTGCGTCGCCGGAATCGGCGTCGATGCCGGAGGGGACGTCGACGGCGACGACGGGCGCGTCGGCGGCGTTGATGGCCTCGGCGGCGGTCGCGGCCGGTTCCCGGAGCGCCCCAGTGACGCCGGTGCCGAGCATGGCGTCGACGACGAGATCTGCCTCCGCGAGGACCGTCGCTGGCCCCGGATCGGTCCCCCTCCCTGAGAGTGCCGTGGAGTCGCGGACCTCCTGCACGTCGTGTTCGGCCGCACTGAGCGCCGTCCAGTTCTCGCGAGCGATCTCGGTCGAGATGGTGGATGCCCTGCCGAGGAGGAGCGTGGTCACGTCGCGATCCTCGAGAAATCGCGCGGCGACGAAGGCGTCGCCGCCGTTGTTGCCTCGACCAGCCACGATCGCGACCCGATCGTCGGGCGCGGTCCGCTCTCGGACGGCGTGGGCGACGGCGTTCCCGCTGGATTCCATGAGCTGCTTCCGGGGGACGCCGAGCGCCGCGGCGTTCGCGTCGACGGCGGCCATCCGGTCGCTGGTGATCATGCGGCCTCGTTCGTCGTGAGAGGACAAAGGTTCCGGGGGAGTTTGGACGGTCTTCCGGTCGCTGGCTCCGTGCAGCAGTTCCAAGCCCACAGATCGACGGGGGAATCGGTGCGCGGAGTTGCAGCAGTGAGTGCGTAGACGGTCGGTGAACACGTGTGCATGCGTCCGTGTCACGCGCCAGGGACGACTGGACGGCGTATTCGAGCCCCAAAGTGGAGCAAGAACGGACAGTTCGGCCGACGCCAGCGTCGTCAGACGCTGTCACGTGGTAACGAGAAGTGTCCTCGTTGCGTGCGAGTTTCTCACCGGACCCGACGGCGCCAGCGTCTCGTATCTTTAGGCGTTCTCGTCGTGAACAGATCTCATTTTTGCACGTTCGTGGGAATCCCAAGGGCTTATGCCTCAGCGAGACGGATTGCGGCGATATATGGAGCTCTCGGTAGTGGTCCCAACGCTCAACGGGCGGGACCAGCTCGGTGGCTGCCTCGACGCTCTCGCCGAGCACGTCCCCGACGCGGAGGTCGTCGTGGTCAACGGGCCCTCCGCCGACGGCACTACCGGAATGGTCTCCGAGCGTGGCGACGTCGACACGCTCGTCGAGATCGCCGACCGGAACGTCAACGCGGCACGAAACGCGGGGTTCGAAGCAGCGGACTGCGATACGATCGCACTCCTCCGATTCGACCGCGTCGTCGACGACGGCTGGCTCGACGCGGTCCAGGCGGGGCTCGCCGGTGACGCCGACGTGGTCACCGGGCCGACGAGGACGACGCTGGAGGGCGTCGAAGAATCGTCTCGATCGATCGCCGGCCGCTCCGTCACCTTCTGCAACGGCGAAAACGTCGTCTTCTCACGCGCTGCGATCGACGCACTCGACGGGTTCGACGAGTATCTCGAGGTCGGTGGTTCCCGCGACGCGTCACACCGGCTCGCCGGGCTCGACTTCGCCGTCGAGTGGATTCCCGAGATGAGCGTCCACAGCCAGTTCGGCGCCGACGGTGGCGAGCTCGACACCGACCGCCGGACGCGGTACCGCTCCCTGGCGTACCAGCTCGTCAAGAACTACGGGCTTCGCCCGTCCGTCGTGCTGCGATCCCTCGGCGACGCGGCGAGTGACGCCGTCGGTGCTGCTCGCTCCGTGCTGGACGGCGAGGGACAGTTCACCAGCTGGTTCGGCCACGGCCGCGCGGCGACGGCCGGCCTCGTCGTCGGTGCGAAAGACGGCTGGCGAGCGCGCCGACGCGACCGGAGCCGTCGCCGGAATCCCAACGGCATCTCCGCCCGGGCCGATCGCGTCGTGCAGCGCTACGACTGGCGGTAATCTCCCCTCCTCTTCCTCCCGCTCCTCCGTTGGACTCACTCGTCGAACTCGTAGGTCATCCGGACGAGTTCCTCGGTCCCGCCTTCCGGCACGTCGACCTCCGCGTCGAACACTTCGAAGCCGACGGACTCGTAGAAGGGAACCAGCCCCCGACGACTGAGTAACGAGAGCCTCGGCAGCGCTCGGAGGTCGGGATGGTCGAGCACCGCTGCCAGGAGCGTCTCGCCGACGCCGTCGCCGCGGCGGTCGGCGGCCACGATGACGTCGTAGACCGTCGCGTAGTAGGTGTGATCGGTCACGACTCGCGCTGCCGCGACCAGTCGATCGTCCTCGACGACGCCGACGGCGACCGGCGTCGACGCCAGCGCTCGCCGGACCCCGTCGACCTCGCGGTCGGCCCACCAGTCGTACTCCTCGTAGAGATCGGTCAGTGCCTGGGCGTCCGCCGGAGTGAGGTCGACCACGTCGGTCACGATTTAACGTCGCCCGACGGACACCAAAGCAGTTGCTCGGGTGTGTCGAGCGTACGCACGACGTTCAGCGATGCGACGGTAACGGGAGCAATCGACGGGATACGTGGGACACGATAAGACGCGACGGTCCACACCGAACCGGGCTTCAGCTGGTTGGCGTCCCCTCCTCCTGTGGCGCCAGCGCCTCGATCACGCGGCCGGGATTACGATCGAACGCTCGACGGAGCTTGTCCTCGGAGACGTCCAGCGTCAGGAGCTCCATCACGCCGACGTTTGGATGACTCGCCGGCGCACCACTGCCGAAGAGGACTCGATCGGGATGCTCGAGCAGGGCGCGCTCCAGTGGCTCGCGGTAGCGAACGAGGCTCGTGTCCAGATACGTTTCGTCGTACCGGTCGAGCAGGTCGATGGCTCGATCCATCAGCTCCCGCTGGAGCGGGTGGCCGCCGAAGTGGCCGAGGATCGTCGGGAACGACCGATCGAGCAGCGTTTCGGCGATGCGCTCCGGCGGGAATGCCTCGCCGCCGGGCACCAACACCGGGAGATCGACGGCCTCCAGCTCGTCGAGCGTCTCCCGATCCGGGAGGCCATCGCGGGCAGGATCCAGCACGAAGCCGTGGAAGCGATCGTCGTACGCGTACTGTTCGATCTCTCCGGGATCCGTGTGCTCGTCGTTGCCTCGTGCGACGGCGTCGCGGAGTCGGTTCGTCGCCGAGTCCGAGACCGATCGCGGGCCGCTGAGTCGCGCGAACGCGACGAACGGCCGCTCGACGCTCAGCCTCGCGACCGCGTTGTTGTACTGCAGATAGCGGCTCTCCGGGTTGGTCTCGGGAACGACGACCGCACGGACGACGCCGGCCTGGCGCATCTCGCGCTCGAGCCGATCCGGGGAGATCATGCGTCCGCGCGCGGCGACGTCCTCGTCGACGGAGAGGCGTGCGTGGACGTCGACGACCCGGAAACCGTGCTCCAGCTCCAGCATTGAGCAGTGGTACCATCCCCGCCTACATAACGGTCCTGCCTCTTCGCAGAGCGAGCGGAGGTACTCGTCGGGGTCGTTGGGATCCCCACCTCGTCGTTCGATTCGTAGGAGCAGTCCAGGGCGTTTCAGTGGCCGACTCCCGGCGTTCGTACCGGCGATCAGGGGATCGATTCGAGACGTTCAGACCGTGGGATGCCGGTGATCGATTCTCGCCACGCGACAGTGGCGACGAAGCCGCAAGCGTTTACACTGCCGCCCGACGAAGGTTCGCTATGGCCAACTGTCCGCTGGCGGACGACTGTCCCAGCTTCTCGGAACGCATCGAGGGCATGGGATGTACGCACTATGGGGATCGGGGTGGGAAGGAGTGGTGCAACCACTACAGCCAGCCCATCGACGACCTGAAGACCCAGCCCGTGAAGCAGGGCGAGGAGGTCGTCGTCGACGTCGAGGACATCCACGAGAGCGGCGCGGGCGTCGGTCGCACCGACGACGGGTTCGTCGTCCTCGTCGACGGCGTGTTGCCGGACGCTCGCGCGAAAGTCGAGATCACGAAGGTCCACTCGAACCACGCCAAGGCCGACGAGCTCGAGCGGCTCCCGATGGAGCCCGAGGACGAGGACGGAGAGGACGACGACGATTCGGCCGAGAGCGACGATCGCGAGGAAGCCGACGAACGGCGTCCCCACCTCGGCAGTCGCGAGGACTTCTGGGGTAGCTGAACGGACCGCTTCGAAGCACAGTCATGATTTCTCCCGGAGGGTCCCGATGACGGAGCAAGACGGGGCCGCTGACGATTCCGAGAAGCATCTCGTCGACGAGACGGACGGCCAGCGCAACGGCGTCGCCGATCCGGAAGCGGCCGAGATCCTCGATCGGGCAGGGTACACAGCGGCAGAGAACGTCCTCACGCCGCGACAGGCCGAGGTGCTGGCGCTCCGCGAGCGAGGGCTCACGCAGACCGACATCGCAGATCGGCTCGGCACGTCACGGGCGAACGTCTCCAGCGTGGAATCCAGCGCACGGAGCAACGTCGAGAAGGCGACGGCGACCGTGGCGGTGGCGGAGGCGCTCGAGGCGCCCGTCAGCCTGCAGATCGAGCCCGGCACCGACCTCTACGACGTTCCCGATCGCATCTACGCAGCCTGCGACGAGGCGGAGGTGAAGGTCGAGGCCTCCACCCCCGAGCTCATCTCGGCGATCACCGACCGGGGCGCGGCGTCCTTCGACGGCCGCAGACTCGTCGATCCGGTCACCGTCGCAGTGACCGCCGAGGGCGAGATCCGGATTCGCGAGCCGTAGCGATCCCTGGCCAGTTCAGCGGCCCTCACGACGCCGAGCGGCCGAGCCGTCCCTTCAGAGGATCCCCCACTGCTCCCGTAGATCGTCGTAGCACGACTCGTACTGCTCGAACACCGTCGACTCGTCGAAGTTCGCGAAGGAGTCGTCGATCGCGAGCTGTTCGAGCCCGCCGGCGTCCCGGATCGCCTGCGCGGTTTCGCGGGGGTTGGTCGTCCGGAACCCTCGGTCCCGCCCTTCGACGAGCTCGTGGGCGCTCGAATCGGCGTGGTACTCGACGATTCCGACGCAGCCACACGCGAGCGCCCACAGGAGCTCCGTGGCGAAGACGCACCGGCGAGCGGTCTGGACGAACGCGTGGGCGCCCCGGTAGATCGCGACGCGCTCTTCGCGGTCGCAGGCGCCAGCGAACGTGACGCGGTCGTCGATCCGGAGATCCTTCGCCTGCTGTTCGTACTCCTCGCGGGCGGGGCCGTCACCGACGATCGTCGCCGACCAGCCGCGGTCGCGAAGCTCTGCGAGCCCGAGGAACAGGCTCTCGAGATTCGCGTCCTCGTCGAGTCGCCGCGCGTAGACGACGTCTCCGTCGTCGGCCGGCTCGATCGACTCGATCTGGGAGACGTCGATGGCGTTCGGGATCACCTGGAGCCGCGCGTCGTCGGCACCGAGCTCGAGGAGCTGTCGGCGGGTCAGTCGCGAGGGCGTGACGATCCGGCCGGCCCGCTTGAGCGCCTGTCTCGTCGACCAGTCACTCGCCGACGCGAGCGACGGATCGTACCACTCCGCGAGCACGGGGGCGCGAGCGAGCGTCGCTCCGGCCCTGGCGGCGACGACGGTGGAGGGACGGGTCGCGATCGCGTGAATCACGTCCGGTTTCGACTTCCGGATTGCCAGCGGCGCCCAGGTCGCGAACGATCGCTGCTCGCTGGCGTCGGCGATCACCGCACGATACGTGACGCCGTCGACGGTGAGCGTCGAGGCGACCTCGTCTTCGGCACCCGTTCCCGACGGTTTCGTTTCGTCGTCGGTACTGCCGGCGGCATCGTTCGGCGCGGCCACGCCGGACTCATCGGCTGCGCGCTCGGCCGCCTCGCCGGCTGCAGGCGTTCCTGCCGGTGGGAGATCGTCCGGGTTCGCTGTCGGTAGCTCGTCGGGATCCGCGGTCTGGGGCTCCTCGGGAGCGGCAGCGGTCGGTTCGACGGACTCGCTGGACTCGGGGTCAGTGGCCGAGCGCTGAGCGCCGTCAGTAGTCGCACCGTGCCCGCCCCACCAGCGGCCACAGCAGACGGTTACGTCGTGGCCGCGATCAGTGAGGGCGTGGATGAGCCGCTGGAGTCGCCGCGTGTCGTCGGCGTCACGGTGGTGAATCGTCTCTGGTGACACGACGGCGACGCGCATACTCGGCTGGATGCACAGCCCCGGTAAAAATCCCACCGGCCCACGACGGCGATCGGGGTCGTGTGGATCCACGAACGACGCGTCTCCACGTTCGCCCGCCGCGGGGTTTTTGCCCGCTGCAGGGAAACTCCGTCCATGTCGTACGACCTCGAACGGTACCTCAACGTTCGCAGTGCCTACGGCGGCTCCTGGGCGCCGGACGGCGAATCCCTGGCCTTCCTGCTCGACACGACCGGCGTCCCGCAGGTCTGGACGATCGACGAACCCGGCGCCTGGCCGGTCCAGCGGACGACCTTCGAGGAGCGAGTGACGTTCGTGGACTACTCGTCCACGCGAGCCGAACTCGTCTTCGGCATGGACGAGGGAGGCAACGAGCGCGCACAGCTCCATCGCCTCGATCTGGAGGACGGCACGATCGAGAACTGCACGCGCCATCCCGACGCCAAACACCGCTGGGGCGGCTGGGACAGCGACGGCGACCGGTTCGCCTTCGCTTCCAACCGCAGGAATGAGGCCGTCTTCGACGTCTACGTTCAGGACCGCGACGCCCGCGGCGACGACGCAGAGCTGATCGCCGAGGGCGACGGCTGGCTCTCGCTGGCGGGCTGGAGCCCGAGCGACGATCGGCTGCTCGTCCACGAGGCCCGGTCGAGCTTCGACCACGAACTGCACGTCCTCGATCTCGCGAGTGGCGATCTCCAGCAGGTGACCGACCACGAGGATGCGATCCGCTACTCCAGCCCGGAGTGGGCACCCGACGGCGAGGGAATCTATCTCGCGACGGACGTGGACGCCGACACCCGATCGCTCGCCTACCTCGATCTTGCCACCGGCGAGATCGAGCCGGTCTGGACCGGCGGCGACTGGGAGGTCGGTGGCGTGGTCGTCGACGAGGACAGTGGACTGGTCGTCGCCTCGCGGAACGTCGACGGCGAGACCGACCTCGCCGTGGGATCGCTTGTCGGGGGAACCGAGCTCGACCCGCTCCCGACGCCCGACCTCCCCGGCCGCGTCGCTGGGGGCGTCGACGTCGGGCCTGACGGCGAGCGCTTCTCGATCACGACCACGGGGCGGAGCCAGAACGCGAACGTCTGGGTCGTGGACGTGGGCAGCGGCGAAACCACGGCCGTCGCTGGCGGCTCCTTCGGGGACGTCGGCGGTCCCGAACTCCCGGCGGAGCGCTGGACCGACGCGCCGACAGCCGGTATCCCCCGCGAAACCTTCCGCGAGCCGGAGCTGATCCGGTACGAGACGTTCGACGACAGGGAGATTCCGGCGCTGTTCACGATGCCCGACGAGGCCGCTGCGAAGCGGCGTGCCGGTCAGAGCGGCGAGATTCCCGTGATCGTCGACGTCCACGGCGGTCCCGAGAGCCAGCGCCGCCCCTCCTTCAGCGCTGTCCAGCAGTACTTCCTCGCGCGGGGCTACGCGCTCTTCGAGCCGAACGTCCGGGGATCGACGGGCTACGGCCGCGACTACACGCACCTCGACGACGTGGAAAAGCGGATGGACTCGGTCGCGGACCTCGTTGCGGGCCGGAACTGGCTCGGGGGCCAGTCCGCGATCGACGCCGATCGAATCGCCGTCAAAGGCGGCTCCTATGGCGGTTTCATGGTCCTCGCTGCGATGACGGAGTACCCTGATCTGTGGGCCGCTGGCGTCGACGTCGTCGGCATCGCGAACTTCGTGACGTTTCTGGAGAACACCGGCGACTGGCGCCGCGAACTCCGCGAGGCCGAGTACGGCAGCCTCGATGACGACCGCGAGCTCCTCGAGCGGATCAGCCCGATCAACTCGATCGAGGCCGTCGACGCGCCGCTGTTCGTCGCCCACGGCGCGAACGATCCACGGGTCCCACTGGGAGAAGCCGAGCAGGTCGCCGAGGCTGCCCGCGAACAGGGCGTTCCCGTGGAGTTACTCGTCTTCGACGACGAGGGACACGGCTTCAGCAAGCTCGAGAACCGGATCGAGTCCACCGAGCGGATCGCGGCGTTCCTCGACGAGCACGTCTGAGCGGATCGAGGAACGACCAGTCTCCCCGTCGAGCGAGACCGGCTGAGCCGGCGACTAGTAGGGCCAGTCCCCGATGATCCGCATTCCCTCTGCGAGATCCTCGTCCTCGAGCTGTTCGGCGATTGCCTCTGGAGGTCGGTGATCGATCTCCGATTCTTCGTCGGCGAGCTGCACCACGATCTCGGTCAGGAGAACGGTCTGCTCCCGGAGGTTTCGTACCTCGAGTTTGTCGAGCGTGTCGGCGCGGGTATGGCCCCAGCCTCGACCCTCGTAGTCGGTCTCGGCCATCACGTGAACACCGGGGACGCCCCACTGGACGTACGGCCAGTGATCGCTGTGCGGGTTGAGACGGGGCGTGGCCTCGATCGGATGGTCGAACCGATCGGCGACAGTCTCCGCGGCGGCGTCGAGGTCGTCGAACCCGTGGCTGTACAACCGCAAGGTCCGTCCCCGCAGCACGCCGTCGTTGTTGACGATGCCGGCGACGGTATCGTGGTCGCGCCGTGCGGCGTCGTAGGCCGATCCGCAGAGGCCGACTTCCTCGGCGCCGTAGACGAGCAGGTGGACCCGCGTGTCCAGCTCGGCCTCGCGGGCAGCGAGCGCTTTCGCGATCTCGACCACGACAGCAGTTCCGGCGCCGTTGTCGCTCGCACCTTCGGCGATATCGTGGGCGTCGACGTGGCTCGTCACCAGGATCGACTCCTCCGTCTCCGGACCGAGCTCTGCGTGGACGTTCTGACTCGTCGCGTCCTCGATCTCGGCGTCGACCGAGACGGTCACGTCCTCGCCCTCCCATCTGCGGGTAAGTCGTGCGCCGACTTCTTTGGAGACGCCGACGGCTGGAACGTCACCGATCGGGTCGTCCTCGGTCCCGACGCTGCCTGTCGGTGCGAGACAGCCCTCGACGTGGTTCCGGAACACGAACGCTGCTGCGCCAGCCTCTACCGCGTGGTAGTACTTCTCGCGACGATGGAGAAAGCGGTCGTACCAGTCGGGGACGTTGCTCGCTGCGAGAACGATCTTCCCCTCGGGATCTCGATCGAAGTCCTCGGGCAGACCGTAGCCGACGTCGACCAGTTCACCCGTGGCGCTGTCAGCGGGACTGCGCGGAAGTGCGATGCAGTCCTGGCTGGTTCCGTCGACCGTGATGGCGGACGAACCTCGCGTCCAGCCCTGGACCTCGAACTCGTCGAGCCTGGCATCGCGTGCGCCGACGTCGGCCAGTGCATCCCGAGTAGCCTCCGCTGCCCGCCGTTCGCCCTCGCTCCCGGCCATTCGGTTCCCGATGTCGACCAGCGTCTCCAGGTGGTTCCAGCCGGCGTCGCTCGTGAACGTCTCGCCGATCCACTCCGTCATGGGTTGACGACCGCAGTAGAGCCCAAAGTGTCCTCTGGATGCTCTCAGGCGAACGGCGATGAATACGACGGGATTGCCGGGTTAGCTATCGGTCCGTTCGTACCGGTTCCGGAGGACGATCGCGGTCCCGTTCATAATGAGGAGGACGGCCAGCAGCGTGACGACTCCAGCGGGAACTACGCCAGTCTGGAAGTCGTTCGGGGCGTTGTACCAGGCGAACAACTGGGTCGGCATCGTGATCACGCGTTGGAAGACCCCAGTATTGACGCCGGTACGGGACGACGCCGCTCCGATCAGCAGCAGCGGTGCAGTCTCACCGATCGCACGGCCCAGCGCGAGAATCGTCCCCGTCAGAATCCCCGGGATCGCTTCCGGGATCACGACGTTCTTCGTCGTCTGCCAGCGCGTTGCGCCCATCGCATCGGAGCCACGGCGGAGGTCGTCCGGAACCGATCGGATCGCCTCCTGTGCGGAGATGATGGTAATCGGGAGGATCAACAGCGACAGTGTGAGACTCGCAGTGATGACCGTACCCAGACCGAGACCGAAGAGATTGGCGAACACAGCGAGACCCAGGAGCCCGTACACGACCGACGGAACGGCCGCCAGATTCGCGATGTTGATCTGGACGAGTCGGGTGATCGTACCGACGCGACCTTCGTCAGCGGTGTACTCCTCGAGCAATACGGCGGTGCCAACACCGAGGGCGAATGAAAGGACCGCAACGAGTGCGATGACGATGATGGAGCCGACGATCGCGGGATAGAACCCCGCCTCGGCTGCCGGACTCCCCTTCACGCTCGTCACGAATCCCCAGTCGAGCCACGGTTGTGGACCGGCCAACCCGGCAACGTCCGTGACGACTATCGCAACGGCCGCACCGACGATCGCGAGCAGCGGTACGAGCAGACCGAGTCGGCTCGGGTGCTTACCCAGCGTGCGCTCGGCAAACAGTCCTGCCGGGACCAACCCGAGAAGGGCAAACAGCGCGTAGCTCGGAGGAACGCCAAGCGTACCGATCGCGAGACTCCCCAGAATCAACGCGAGTGCAGTGACGATGCCAGCGAGTCGTGCCTGCTCGCTGGATCGGTTGCGGCGATAGAACAGCAAGACGCCGATTGCGGTCGGAACTGCGAGTGACCAGACGTGGAACGCCCAGTATGGGGTGTAAAATATCAGGAGCTGGTGGAGCCCGAGGGCGAGGAGTGCACCCACTGCCGCGACTGGAAGCCGGGCAACGCTGAGTGGTGTCTCGACGTTGCGTCGCGTGTACCACGTGATCGCGACGAATGGCAGCACCGAGAACGTGTACAGCAGAAACCAGAGCTGTGGTTCGACCACGACGAACAGGATGAGGATTGCGGCGCCGAGAACGAGTCCCGCAACGACGCGACCGAGAAAGCCCATTGCCGTTGCACCGACGGCACCTCCAGAGGCTCCAGAGAGGACGTAACCGGAGGTCGGCAGCACGACAGCGAACAGATAGAGAAGGAACCAGTCGAACAGTGCGATGTCGACGCCGATCGTCGAGAGGCCCAGGTCTGTAGCGAAGGCGAGTGGAATACCGAACAGGAACGCCAGTCCTGCCCGGCGTCGGAGGCCTGGTTCGTCCAGACCGTAGGTAGTCAGCGCGAGCGGCGGGACGACGACCAGTCCGACGACCGTAACGATCCAGCCGCCATCGGCCGCATCGAGGCCGAACGCGTCGACAGAGACGAACGCGAGGAGCACGCCCAGTAGCACGATACCCAGCACCGACGAGCCAAAGGCAACTGCCTCGAAGACGTTCCCCCGGAGCCGGCTAACGTGTCCGAATTCCGATGGTTTCTCGTTCGACATCGTCAGTACTCCTCCCTGTAACGTTCAGCGATCACGTCGCTAACGACGTTCAGCGTCAGCGTCACGACGAACAGTGTGATACCGAGAGCGAACAGTGCGTCGTACGCGAGCGAACCGCCAGTGAGTTCCCCGCCACGCGTATGAACCATGGCACTGGTGATCGTCATCCCAGGTTCGAGCAACACGTCGCCCGGATGCACGTAGGGAACGACGCCGCCTGCTTCGCGAACCGGGGGCATCGTCGCCAGTGTTCCGGCGGCGACGGCGATGATCATCGTCTCGCCGATCGCTCGGGAAACCGCGAGAATGTAGGAGGAGGCAATTCCGGATAACGACGCTGGGAGCACGATGCCCGTCGATACCTCGTACTTCGTCGCGCCGAGTCCGTAGCCTGCTCGTCGGAGATCGTCGGGAACCGCGCTCATCGCGTCCTCGCTGATCGAGGAAACCATCGGGATCGTCATGATCCCGATCATCAACGACGCAGATAGCAGGTTGAAGGTCGGAAGCGACGGGAACAGGAGCTGCAGCGCCGGAGTGACGTAGATGAGGGCGAAAATCCCATAGACGATGGTCGGGACGCCAGCGAGTATCTCGAGGAGCGGCTTGAGAATCGCCCTCGTTCGCGGTCTCGCGTACTCACTCAGATAGATCGCAGTCAGCGTACCTACGGGAAGCGCGATCAGCCCGGCCGTGATCGTGACCGCCAGCGTCGCGATCACGAGTGGGACGATACCGAACAGTTCCGCACTCGCCCGGAACGTCGTTCCCGTCAAGAACTCGACGATCGAGTACTCGGCGAAGAACTGCCCGGATCGATAGAGCAACATCGCAGAGATCGTGATCGTCGTCAGCAGCGTTACTGCTGCACAGGCCACGAAGAAGGAAGACCAGCCGGACTCCGTGAGGTCCGAGAGCCGATCATCACGGGTCAGATCCGGCACGTCGGGTTCCGTACTCATTGACGTGCCTCCTCGATCGCCGCGTTAAGTTCGTCGAGTTCGATGCCCATCCGCTCGGGCGAGTTCGGTACGTACCCAACCCGATCCGCGACGAGAGATCGGTCCGTACTCGACTGGACGACGTATCTGGCGAACTCGGCGACGTGATCGTTCCGTAACGCGGACTTCGCCGCGTACGTGTAGAGGCGACGGGAGAGCACGTCGTACGCGCCTGACGATGCCGTCTCCAGACTGGGAACGACGCATCCATCGCCGCTGTCCACGCCGAGGGCTTTGACGGCGTCCGAGTTGTTGTAGTAGTAGGAAAAACCCAGATAGCCGATCGCAAACTCGTTCCCGTTGACGCCCGACACGATGCTGTTGTCCTGTTCCGTGGCCTGGTAATCGGTAGTGTGTTGTACGTCTTCGCCGAGGATGTGCGTCGAGAAGTAATCGTACGTCCCCGAGGTGTCGGCTGCTCCGAACCTGGCGATTTTCCGATCAGGGAACGACGGTCGGACGTCACTCCAGCGTTTGGCACCACCGTCCTGCCAGATCGACGCGAGTTCGTCGACGGTGAGGCAGTCGACGAAGTCGGCATTCTTGTTGACGATGACGGTGATCGCGTCAGTCGCTATCGTCAGCTCGACGAACTCGACGCCGTTGCTCTGACACTGCTCGACCTCCGGTTGGCGAATCTGTCGGCTGGCGTTGTTGAATGCGGCGTTTCCAGTACAGAAGTGGTCGGCGAACCCCGCACCAGTTCCGGTCGGAGCCGTGTTGATCTCAACGTCCTCGTGATCCAGCGAGAAACGCTGACCGAAGAGGTTCATCAGCGGATACACGGTCGAACTCCCACGGACGGTGATGGTTCCAGAAAGGCCCGACGTCTCCGATCGAGCACTCCGGAACTCGACACAACCCGACAGCGCTGCGCCGCCAATCCCTGCGATCGCAGCGAGTGTTTGACGACGCGAGACGGTTCGGCGGTCCGACGCTGTGCCGCCTGGCATTGGCAGTACGTATCGACAGGGTACACTAATACCGTGCTATTTCACGTATATATGCTGCCTTTCACATATACAAACAACCATACTGCTATATAGATTTGCCGAGATATCAGTGCCGGAGCGCGTCTGCTCGGCTGGACTTCTCCGCTCCTGAATCGGCGGTCAGTCCGGCAACGATCGCTCGACTGTCAGCGGAGCGCAACCGATTTGATCCGACTCCGAGTACACGCCCACTATGACGAGTTCGTCTGGACCGCTCGCCGACCGGGACTGGCGGCTGATTCCCGAAACGTCCCGCTCTGGCCCGATGCACATGGCGCTGGAGGAGGTCGCCGCCGAAACGGCGGTCGCCGGCGGTCCAAGGACCGTCCGCGCGTTCCGCTGGGAGCCGAGCACGCTCTCGCTGGGCTATCGCCAGGACCCGGGGACCGTCGACTGGGAGTACTGCGACGCCGAAGGGATCGGCGTCACCCGGCGGCAGACCGGTGGCGGCGGGATCTACCACGATCACGACGCGGACGTCTCCTACAGCGTGATCGCTCCCGCCGAGGAGCTACCGGGAGACCTCATGGAGACCTACTCGCTGCTCTGTACACCGATCCTCGACGCGTTCGATCGGATGGGCGTCGACGCTGCCTTCGCCGACGCCGAGCAGCCAGCGATCCACGAGCCGACCTGCTATCTCCGGGCGATCAACCCCGCCCACGATATCGTGACTTCGCCAGCCGAGGCCGGTATCGACGGCACGGGCGACGCCGCGGGGACGCCGAAGAAACTCAGCGGCAACGCACAGTACCGCCAGCGCGAGGCAGTCATCCAGCACGGTTCGCTGTCGTACTCGCTGGCTCCCGACCACCACCTCGGTGCGTTTCGCGCCCCTGGAATCGACGAAGCGGGCTTTCGAGAACGGGTGACGTCGATCCGCGAGCAGTCGGGGATCTCCCGTGCGGACGCGGTCGATCACCTCGAGGCGGCGCTGCTCGACTGGGCCGACGCGGCGGTCGGCAGCTGGACGGACGCCGAACTCGAGAGAGCACGAGCGCTCGCGGACCGAAAGTACGACAGCGACTCCTGGCTCCACGATCGGACCGTGACCGACGCCTGATTCGACCGCCGCACAGGCGCCAGACTCCTCTACAGTCATCCACCCTCTACAGTCATCCGCCTCCTGTCCCGCAGTCACCATCGGCGGTCCAGCTGGCTGCAATCGAAGTGCCTTTGCTCGTCGGATGGCTCCAGTTTCGCATGAAGATCGGAGCGCACGTCTCGATCGCTGGCGGCGTCGACAACGCCGTCGAGCGCCAGCTCGACGTCGGGGGGAACTGCGGACAGATATTCACGACGTCCCCGCAAGTCTGGAAGGGCCCCTCCATCGACGACGAGGAGGCCGAGGCGTTTCGCGAGCAGACGGCCGAGCAGCTCGAAGGACCCTGGCTCATCCACTCCGCCTATCTCGTGAATCTCGCCACGCCCAAGGAGGATCTCCGTGAGAAGTCTATCGAGAGCATGCAGGCGGAGCTCGACGCCGCCGAGACGCTCGGCGTCGAGTACGTCAACGTCCACCTCGGCGCCCACACGGGCGCGGGCGTCGAGCAGGGACTGGACAACGCTGCAGCGACGCTCGATGCTCTCGACGTGCCCGATGGCGTCCAGATTCTCGTCGAGTCCGACGCAGGGTCGGGGACGAAGCTCGGTGGCGAGTTCGAGCATCTCGCCGGCGTTCTCGACCGCAGCGATCAGGAGCTCGGCGTCTGTCTCGACACCGCTCACAGCTTCGTCGCCGGCTACGATCTCACGACCGAATCCGGCGTCGAGGCGGCCGTCGACGAGTTCGACGACGTCGTCGGACTGGAGCACCTGAAGGCGTTCCACCTCAACGACTCGAAACACGCCCGCGGCACGAACAAAGACGAACACGCCCACGTCGGCGAGGGCGAGATCGGCGAGGAGGGGATGGCTGCAGTGCTGAACCACCCCGAGCTTCGCGACCTCCCGTTCGTTCTCGAGACGCCGACAGAGGACGGGAAGAGCTTCGAGTGGAACGTCGATCGCGCGCGAACGCTCCGCGGCGAGGCCTGAGAACACACGGGGTTTCCGACCGATTCGACTTCATTGGCTGGGAAGCGACAGCCGTCGTCTCTCGACGGTTTTTCGATCTCCTGCAGTCGTGACGGTGCCAAGTAGCCACTAAATAGGCTGACAGCACCTCTATCGAACGTTCTCGAATCCGCAGTCGCCTGGCATTTTATATGCATTCCAGAATTTATTAATATGTATTGGTTACTGGGCCAGATATTACGATCCTTTTAATACCTTCTGGCCACTGGTCGGTGGCAAGTGGCCACCACCGGTCACCACAAATCATGACTGACATCGTTGGTGTGCTCGTGGGCGCACTTGGCTTCGTCATCACGGCCGCGTCGGGGTGGTACGTCGTCAGAGGACCGTTCTTCGGCTACCCCGTTCCGCCAGCAGAGTATCTGCTCGCGGCGTGTGGCGTATTCATCGTAGCGACGTACCTGTTCGCCTGGGGGCTGGACAGGAACTACCGCTCGTTCAAGACCGAGCGGCCCGAAATCGACGAGGAGCAGAACCAGACGCTCGACATGCCGTTTGGCCCGCGGTAACGGCCCGGTTTTTTCCTTCGCTGGTGCCCTGGCTCGCGATCCGACGATGCTGAATCTGGCACTCGGCGTACGTCACCAGATCCGGAGCGATTCGCTTGCGGAGTCGAGCGAGTGCCGAAATCGGCTCGTCCCGCCGCCGACAGTGCCCCAACGATTACCCGAGCAATTACGCGCCAGGCGAAGCGACCGGATGCTCGACGTTGCGGATCAATCGGCTGATTTCGGGTGCCTGCTGCTGTAGCGCTTCGGGATGGACGCCGATCGCGGCGACGATATCGTTCCGGTGTTTGACCTTCGTGACGTGGACGTACAGCGTGACGTTGCGATCGCCGATCGTGGTCTCCGTCTCGAACACGCTGACGGTGGCGGCGTATCCGAGCATCGGCTCGGTCCGTTCGGAAACTGCACGTAGCGATCCGAGCTCCCCTACCTGGGACTCCAGTTCGCCCTGGAACTGCTCGACGAGTTCGCGGTTCGACATCCGCGCCGCGGGATTGACGGATTTCCCGGCGATGGAGACGTCTGGCGTCGAGATCACGACGAACCCGCCGGTGTCCTGGTCGAACTGCTCGAGGGTCGACGTTCGATTGTAGATCACCGCGTGATTCGTGGTGTTGACGTGGCGTTCCTGCCCGAGGACGTCGAAGGACTCGTTGAGGTAGATCGTTCGATACTCCGAGAACGTGTACCCGGTCTCAGCCAGCGCGTCCTCGTCGACTGCAGCGGGCTCGCCGTCCATTTCGACGCCGTCGCCGACGACGAGGCCGACGCACCCACCCGTGACGATTAGCGCCAGCGTCGCGAGGAGGAGCAACCCCTGCCGCTTCATGGGGCGTCAATTGGCAGCACCGGATAAAGGGCTTCCGGGGGTCACCGAGCCCTGCTGCAGGGCAGGCTGCTTCGAGAGACAGCAGACGTCCGAGCTATCCGAACAATCCCGTCTCGGCCGGCGGAGTTGCAACGCTCGAATGCCACGACGCGCAGTACGGAATTACCCGCCGTAGTGCAATCGGGCGAGGCGAGCGAGCGTCGGCACGTCACGCAGGTGGAGCAGCTTGGCGATCGCTCGCTTGTTCCCCTCGTTGGCCTCCGCGAGCGTGTCCTTGGTCGAGCTTCGCAGGTCGCCCATGAGCTGGTCGTACCTGTCGTTCGGGGCGAGGTAGAGCAGCTTCGTAAGCAACAGGCGTTTGTCCGCGTTGGGTGCCACCTCCTCGTGCCAGAGATCGTCGTAGATCGCCATTTTCTCCGCGGAGGTGTTGACCTCGCCGGTGAGTGCGTGGTCGGCGACGATCGCGGCCGCCCGCGCGGATTTCATACACTTGTGGATCCCTTCGCCCCAGAGCGGGTCGACCGTCGGGACGGTGTCACCGATCGCCATGAACGACTCGGTCGACATCGAGCTGGGTGGCTGGATGTGGGCCGATCCACGGTGTTGCTTGCCAGCGATGCGTTCGGCGTCCTCGAACCGTGGGTCGTTCTCGAGCCAGTGATCGAGGTAGCCGTCGATCGTGCGGTCGGCGGGCGCGTACCGTTGATAGCTCTCGTTCTGGATGTAGCAGAGCCCGACCTTCGCGGTGTCGCCGCCGGTGTGGAAGATCCAGGAGTAGCCCCCTGGTGCGAGGTCGTGATCCAGCCGGAGCATCATCGCGTCGGTGAGATCGGCGTAGCCCTCGACGTCGAGATCGACGCCCTCGAACTCGTACTCGATGCCGATCGCCTGGTTTCGTCGCTCCAGATCGCTCACGCCGAGTTTCTTGGCGAGTGGAGCGCTCGGACCAGTGGCGTCGATTACGATGTCGCCGTGGACCTCCTCGTCACCGTTGTACGTCACGCCGACGAGCTCGCCGTCCTCCGTCATTGGCGCCGTCACCCGTGCGTCGAAGATGTACTCCGCACCCTCCTCCCGGCTGTCTTCGACGAGATACCGCTTGAAATCCCCGAACTCGAGGACGGCACCGGGCTGCTCCTGCACGTAGTGATCGTTCGGCGATTCGAGGACGACGGAGTCGGTGAACTGCATCACCACGTCGTCGGGAATCCCGAACGCCGCCATCATCGAGGGGAAGGTCCCGCCAGTCGACTTGTTCGACTGGGCCGGGAACTCGTCTTCACCTTCGGTCTCGAGAACGACCACGTCGTATCCTCGCGCGGCGACGTCCCGCGCACACTGCGCGCCTGCCGGCCCCGCACCGGCGATTACCACGTCGTAGTGGTCGTCCATAGGCGAACGTCCGCCCTGACGGTTATGAATATTGCTGAATACTGCGCACGGTGCAACGGATTTCAGCCGCCTCGCGCGGGTCAGAAAGGTGATCTGCGCACTCCATCCCGCGCGTCGATTCCGACGCCAAACTCACTCGGCTGGCCGGCTTCCCAACGCCTTTGATCGAACAGCGGGAACGCGAGTGTATGAGCCAACAACTCCCAGCGGCTGCCGACTGCCCGTCGATCGATGGCGCCCCGGCGCTCGGCGTCGGCACCTGGCAGAACGAGGACCCGGCGCAGTGTGCCGAAAGCGTCCGGACCGCGCTCGAGGCCGGCTACCGCCACGTCGACACCGCGCAGATCTACGGCAACGAGGCGGCTGTCGGCGACGGTATCGCAGCGGCCGAGGTCGACCGCGACGAGATCTTCCTCGCGACGAAGGTCTGGATCGATAACCTCGCCCACGACGACGTGATCGCCACGACGGAGGAGAGCCTCGAGAAACTCGGCGTCGATCGGGTGGACCTCCTCTACGTCCACTGGCCGGCGCGCACGTACGAGCCCGAGGAGACGTTCTCGGCGTTCGCCGAACTCCGGGAGCGTGGACTGATCGACCACGTCGGCATCAGTAACTTCCTCCCCGAGCAGGTCGACGAGGCGATCGAGGTCTCCGAGGCGCCGATCGAGTTCCACCAGTTCGAGATCCATCCGTTCCTGTCCCAGCGCGAGCTCGTCGGTCACTGCCAGGATCGCGACGTGACCGTCGTCGGGTATTCACCGCTCGCGCGCGGGGGCGTGCTCGACGATCCGACGATCGGCGAAATCGCCGAGAAGCACGGCGTTAGCGAAGCCCAGGTGTCGCTCGCGTGGCTCCGTCAGCGCGACGTCGTGACCATCCCGAAGGCGACCAGTACCGAGCACGTGCACGACAACTGGCGGAGTCTCGATCTCGAACTCGACGATGACGACGTCGAACGGATCGACGCGATCGACCGCCGGGAGCGCTGCGTCGATCCGAGCTTCGGTCCCTGGAACTGAAGCACCGGCACCCTCCCAGCGCAGGAACCGTTCCAGAGCAGGTCCCGGTATGGCAGCCGAGCGCCCCGGTCGATAGCGTTCGAGCACCTCCTCCGTTCGTCCGAAGGTTCGTCCGAACCTTCGACTATCCTTCGCGACCGTTCCCCAACATTCAATTCCCGGCGGCGCGCACGGATCGTGTATGGCAGCCGGCTCTGCGCGCGGCGGCGTCCTCGACGGGGTCAAGATCGACCTCCGGCGACTCCACGACACGTGGATGGAGCTCGTCTTCCCCCGGCAGCGGCAGGCCCACTCGGTCCTCGGTCGGTGGACCCCGAACACGACCTCCGGAAAGATCGCCTACCGCGCGTGGAGCGTGGTGGGTTTCCTGATGGTCGGGATCCTCTACCCGCTCGCCCTCTTCGGCGTCGTCACCCGCTTCTACACCCGTCGTATCGACACGTTGATCGCTGGCATCGGCATTCTCGGCGTGGTCGTCGTCGCCGCAGTCGCGTGGGGCGCGCTCACGATCGTCGCCCACTTCCAACTGTCCTGGGAGGGGTTCCTTGCCGTCGCGGCCGCGGGAACGGTCGCGACCTTCTCCGCGGGGCTCGCCGCGCTCTGCACGCGGTACGGCGGCCGCGGTCTCACGATCGCGATCGCCTATCCGGCGGCGATGACGGCGATCTTCCTCCCGCCAGTCGTCGCGGCGCTGTTCTCCGGCGTCGTCGGTGACGCGATCTTCCCGCGCAGTGAAGACCTCGCGATCTGGCTCCTCGACAACGTCCTCTACGTCGGCGGGCTCAACGAGTCGATCCGCGACGCCTTCGACCTCGAGGGGTTCGCCTACGTCCTGATGTGGCTCGGCATCTCCGTGCCGCTGGGCTGGCTCCTCGGACTCGTCGTCTCGCTCGCAGGGGTCATCCGACCGAGCGGCGAATCGGCCTGATTCCGTCGTTCCCGACCGCGTCTCGTCGCTTCGATGGCTACCGGCAGCCCCGACCGAAACGTCCGGTATTTTCACGGCGGAGCGGTAACGACCGCGCATGGTCGAGTTCGACCCAGTCACGACAGTCGTCGCGTTCCTCGCCGTGATCGTCGTTGGCGTCGGAAGCCTCCTCGCGATGGGGTTCATGGCCGTCCAGACTACCCTGATGATGGTCGCACCGTCGATGGCCATCTTCGGACTGATCTGCCTCGCGATCGGCGTCAAATTCGGCGAGTATCGCGCGACGCAGTAGTCAACGAACGTATTCGTTCTCGCAATTACGATTCGTACGGCTGGGAAGCTCTGCTGTCGGAAAACTGGACCTGTTCTGAATATCTGGAGCAGTTCTGGTGGCGTCCGCACGAACGAAGTGAGTACGGGCTCGCCAGGACACCGGAAGACTCGTTCCACTCGTCTTCCGAGCCCTCGTTTGCTCGCTGCACTCGCTCACGAGGACGTGAACGTAACGAGCGAAGCGAGTGAAGTGAACGTCCTGGCTGAGATTTGAACTCAGGTCCCCGGCTCCGCAGGCCAGGAGGATAGTCCACTACCCTACCAGGACTCATTCATCGATACGACTCGACCGCACTAAAGGGGTTACGATGCGGAGCGGGCGGTGAGTGAAAGGCCCCTTTGAGCCAACGGGGGTTCCTTGTCTCCGGAGACCGTTCTCACAGGTATGAACCGACGCGCTCTGCTGAGTGGGCTTGCGACTGGAACGGCCGTCCTCGCGGGATGTCTGGCGCGCGGAACCGGGGGCGGCGACGGGAACGGGTCGTCAGCGGACGACCAGCCGCCCGGATCGAGCGACGGCAATAGTGAGGCACCCCCTTCCGTCGATGCGAGCACTATCGAGACGACTGGAGCCGATTGCGGCACCGCGGACGTCGGCACCGCCACGGCCAAGCGCGCCGAGGGAACGGTGACCGTCGAGGGGACGATCGGTGCGCCGACCCCCTGTCACGAAGCAGTGATCGTCGGCACCGAGATCCGGAACCGACAGCTCGTCCTGCGAGTGGACGTCGAATCGGTCGGCTCCGTCTGCGAGCAGTGTCTCGGTGCCGTCGACTACACGGCGACGGTCTACGTCTCGAACGTCGATCAGCTCCACGGAACGACCGTCGAACACGTCGGCAGCGACGAGCACGTGACGAACTGGGCGGAGACAGGTGACGGCGCTCCCTGAATCGGCCAACGGACAGCCCGGTCGAACTACAGGCGACGCAGGATCCCTCGTCCGCCACACTTTCTTGTAGCATGACGGGGCGAAGTGGGTGCGTGATGCCTGCCACGACGGCCGACGTCGGTCGATCGACGCGAGTCGAAAACCGCCAGCCAGCGCGGCGATTCCGCGCCAACGACAACGCTTAAACGGCGCCCAGCCATGCTGAGCGATAGAATGGGCGTCATCGAGGAGATTCACGAAGACCTCGAGGCCGACGTGGAACTCGAGGAGTTCCGTGAGCGCGTCGAGGAGCGGGTCGAGCGGATGGGCGGGCTCGCCGACGACGAGACCGCGGCCATGCTCGTCGCCCACGAGCTCGACGAGGACGGCGGCGAAGTCGAGGGAGTCGCGGAGATCGAGGCGGGGATGGAGGAGGTCAAGTTCGCGGCGAAGGTCGTCTCGCTCGGCGAACTGAAGACGTTCGAGCGCGATAGCGGCGGGGACGAGAACCAGGGCACGCTCGACGAGTCCGGGGAAGCTGAAGCCGACGGCGACGACAACGCGAACGCTGCCGAGGCGGACGTCGATCCATCCGACCGGGCCGGGGCCGAACAGTCGGACGCCGACGGACCCGACGAAGGGCGAGTCCTCAACGCGGAGGTCGCCGACGAGTCGGGCCAGCTCCGAATCGCGTTCTGGGACGCACTCGCCGCCGACGCCGCAGAGCGGATGGAACCCGGAGACGTGATCAAGATCGCGGGGCGCCCCGCGGAGGGCTACCGCGGGCTCGAGGTCAACGTCGACAAGGCCGAGCCCGCGCCCGACGTCGATGTCGCGGTCGATCTGGAGGGAACCACGGCGATCGACGACCTCACGCTCGGTCGCTCGGACGTCAACGTCGAGGCGCTCGTGCTCGACACGGAGTCCGTCCGCACGTTCGGTCGCGACGACGGCTCGGAGGGGAAGGTCGCGAACCTCGCGCTCGGCGATCCGTCGGGGCGGATCCGTGCCACGCTCTGGGACGGGATGGCCGACCGTGCCGAGGAGATCGACCCCGGCACCTCCGTCGAGGTCGTGGACGGCTACGTTCGCGAACGCGACGGCGACCTCGAACTCCACGTGGGCGAGCGCGGCGCGATCGAGGAACTCGAGGCGTCGGTCGAGTACGAACCCGACTCGACGCCGATCGACGAGGTCGAGATCGACCAGCAGGTGGACCTCGTCGGCGTCGTTCGCTCTGCCGACCCCAAGCGGACGTTCGATCGCGACGACGGTTCCGAAGGCCAGGTGAGAAATATTCGCGTGCAGGACGATTCCGGCGACATCCGCGTCGCGCTCTGGGGCGACAAGGCGGATCTCGAACTGTCACCAGGCGACGAGGTCGCACTGGCCGACGTCGAGATCCAGGACGGCTGGCAAGACGACCTCGAGGCCTCTGCAGGCTGGCAGGCAGCGGTGACCGTCCTCGAACGCGACGAGGGGCCCCCGACCGGTGGCGGTGGCACCGAGGACGGCGACGCCGATCTCTCTGCGTTCGGTGGTGAAGACGACGGACAGGATTCGTCTTCGACACGGGATGGATCGACGACCCAGGATCAGTCAGGGACGCCGGACGATTCAGGAAGCGACGACGCTGGCGACGATCGACCCGCTACCGAAGCAGCGGCCGTCACTGCCACGGGCGGGACGGCGGAGACAGAGGAGGCGACCGAGACGAGTACCGAGGACGCGTCGGCCAGTGCGACCACCGACGACGCGGTCGTCGCCGTCGGCGAGACTGTGGAGTTCACGGGCGTGGTCGTCCAGGCGGGCGATCCGATCATCCTCGACAACGGCGAACGCACCGTTCGCGTGGAGGCCGACACCGACGTCCACCTCGGTGACGAGATCACGGTCCGCGGCGAAGGAATCGAGGACGACCGGATCGCGGCCGATGACGTCTTCTGACTGCTCCACGAGGAAGCGATCCGACCGGGTTCGTCCGGTTTGCCGCTTCGAGCGCGGCGGAGCGGCACGGAGAGCAAAACGTTAACGGCAGCGCTCCCCCGAAGGAACGTATGAGCGTCGAGCTCCCCTTTGCACCGATCGATACGATCATTCGACGGAACGCCGGTGACCTCCGCGTCAGCGCGGAGGCCGCCGAGGAGCTCGCGAGACGAGTCGAGGAACGCGGCGCCGACCTCGCCGTGGACGCGGCGGAACGGGCAACCGCCGACGGCCGGAAGACGCTGATGGCAGAGGACTTCGGCGTCGAAGCGTCGATCGACAAACAGGGACTCGATCTCCCGGTCGCCCCAGTGGACCGGATCGCACGACTCAAGATCGATGGACAGTACCGCGTTTCGATGGACGCACGTATCGCACTCGCAGACATCCTCGAGGACTACGCCGACAACGTCGCCAGTGCGGCGGCGACCCTCGCCCGGCACGCCGACCGCCGGACGGTGAAGGCCGAGGACGTCGAGACCTACTTCGCGCTGTTCGACGCCACGTGAAATGCACTTCGGGTACAGCGACCGCTGTCTCGGGCACGATCCAGGGCGCAGACACCCGGAGTCGCCGGACCGCCTTCGGGCGATCCGCGAGGGGCTAAAGCGCGAGCACAGCGTCGAATACGTCGACGCGGAGCCGATCGATCTCGACGTCGTCCGGTCGGTGCACGACCCCGACTACGTCGAGGAACTCCGGGAGTTCTGTGACAGCGGCGGAGGCGAGTGGGATCCCGACACCGTGGTCGGCGAGGGTACCTGGGAGGCGATCCTGACGAGCGCTGGACTCGCCCAGTGGGCCGCAGAGCGGGCGATGGCCGGTGCAGCGGGCCGCGAGACGCCGTTCTCGATCGGTCGCCCTCCGGGCCACCACGCGGTCGCGGACGACGCCATGGGCTTTTGCTTCGTCAACAACGTCGGCGTCGCGGCGCAGACGGCGCTGGACCGGGGCGCCGACGGCGTGGCAGTGCTCGACTGGGACGTCCATCACGGCAACGGCACTCAGGACATCTTCTACGACCGCGGCGACGTCTTCGTCGTCTCGATCCACGAGGACGGCATCTATCCCGGGACTGGCGAGAGCGACGAGACGGGAACCGGCGCGGGTGCCGGAGCGACGCTCAACGTCCCGATGCCCCCGGGCGCCGGCGACGCCGCGTACGCCCTCGCCGTCGAAGAACTCGTCCGTCCAGCGATCCGCGGAATGGACCCGGACTGTCTGCTGATCAGTGCCGGGTTCGACGCACACCGCCACGATCCGATCTCACGGATGCGCGTTTCGACGGAAGGCTACGGGTGGCTGGCCGCGCTCGCACGATCGATCGCTGACGACGTCGACGCCGGTCTCGGCTACGTGCTCGAGGGCGGCTACGGCCTCGACGTGCTCGCCGAGTCCGTGACCAAAGTCCACGAGGTGTGTTCGGGCTACGAACCGATGGAGCCCGACGACGAACCGAGCGAGCAAGTGCGTTCGCGGATCGACGCGATCGCGACGAGCCATCAGGCGATCGGTGCGGACTGACCGTCACGGCGTCGGACGTATTCTCGACAGCTCGCACGTGGACCGGCCGCGCAAGTGGAAACCACCCGTCGCTCACGGCGCGGGATCGAAGTACGCTGCGAGTGGGTCGGCGAAGGCGGGCAGGAGCTCTGCGAGTTCTTCGCCCGTCCGCAGTTTGTAGCCACTCTCGAGCCGCCGCTCGACGCCCGCACCGTGGCGGACGTCGAACAGCGCGTCGCCGTCGAGGAGCTCCACGGCGTGCGTCGCGGTCCGCGGTCGCTCGACCACGTAGCGATCGCCGTCGATGAACGGACCGTAGACGGCCTCGTCGTCCGCGTAGGTCTCGTAGAAGTTCTCGGCGTGCTTCCGGACCTGGACGGGCGGCCCCTCGTGGCGTTCGACGGTCGGCCGCTCGACGACCTCGAGTTCGACCAGCAGGATGGCGTCGCCGTCGGCGACCGCGGTCGTCGAACGGAGAACGTCGAAGCCCGTGCGTTCGAGGAGCCCCACGACGCCACCGAGAGACGCTCGGAGCTGCGGATAGAGGTCGTCCTCGACGAGATCGGGTGCGTCAAAGACGATGGCGACCGGCGTGGTGTCGCGCCGTTCGACGTGGGCGCGTAGTTCCTCGGCCGTGATCGCCGGCTCCTCCGTCGCCGGTCGCGCCCTGGTCTCGAAGACGCCCTCATCGGGGGCCTCCAGAAAGGTCCTGGCGTGGTGCTGGAGCCGGGTGACGTTGGCAGCCGAGCACACCGCTGCGACGTTGCGTTCTGGGTCCGTCGGGTCGATGACCACGAGCGGATCGTCGAACGTCGCCGTCCCGTGCCCGTTCGGATCGAGTCTGATCGGGGGATTCCAGTCCGCGGCGGCCGCCAGCAGTTCGCGGAATCCGCCGTACTCGAGCACGAGCAGTTCGGTGAGATAGCCCGAGAGCCCCCGGGTGCGGAGGTCGCTGCCGTAGATGCCGATACCGGTCGCGAACCCCTTCGCGAGGCGGACCTCGGTGGCGAGCTCGTCGCCGAGGTGCTCGCGAACGTACTCGGTGTGGAAGGGGGTGCGATCTACGGCGGAGCGAATGTCGGTGGCGGCCGCGAGATCGTAACAGGGGACGACGTCGACGTCGACGTCCTCTAGATCGCCTTCGTCGACGGTCCCGGTGACGTAGGGATGCTCGGCGTACTCCTCGTGCCCGTTGCCGAGGACGGCGTGCCCGACGGCGAGCCCGTGGGTTTCGAGCGCTTCGCGGTCGAGATCCGCCGGAAACTGGAGGAAGATATCGACGTCGCGCTCGCCCGGAAGCCAGGTGCTCCGTGCGGTCGAGCCGACGAGGACGACCTCGGCGTCGACGGACAGCTCCTCGATCGCGGCTTCGGCGCGCTCGCGCAGCCGCTCGGTGGCAGCCCGGAGTGCCGCTCGTTCGGCGTCGTCGGGCGTGACCAGCTCGCGAGCCCGTTCGAGGACCGCGTCGAGGTCGTCGCTCATTCGGTCGTGGTTTCCACGGTCCGGGCCGAAAGGGTTCCGGTCGGCGTGTCAGCCAGTGGCGTAATCCCCCGAAAGCGAAAGCCTAATCAAACGCTTCCGGGTTATTTGGAACTGCAACGGGCCGCCATAGCTCAGTTGGTAGAGCACCACGCTGTTAACGTGGTTGTCCCAGGTTCGAGCCCTGGTGGTGGCGCTCTCTACCCATTCGCGCCGACGGCTAGCGTTGGTGTCGACGTCCCGGTCTCTCGGTTTCTGAACGGTTCGACGAGTCGTCGAGATACTCAGCTCCACCGAGTCACTTCACGAACGACCGATACTCGGTCAGGACGACGCTCAGCCCAGTACCACGGGATCGACCTTCAGGTACTCGCGCAGGAGGACCGTCGCGTAGGAGCCCTTGGGCAGCGAGAACGTGAACACGGGCTCGTCTCCGGGATCGACCGATAGCTCGGTTCGGACGGTGATCGCTCGTCGGGTTCCCGTCGAGCCGAAGGGCTCCGGTAGGTCGAAATCCCCGGGTGCGAGACCGAGGTCGTCGAACACCGACCGCTCGATTTTACCGGGCTCGCCGTCGCCGAGTTCGCTCGCCGTTCCGAGCAGCGGAGCCGTCACGAACGCCCGGCCACGTTCGCAGTGGCGCGCGACGGTGTCGACGCGGTCAGCTGTCACGCGCTGGAGGCGGTCGGTGTCCGGCAACGCTACGCCATCCGGTGCGTCGGCGTCGGTGAAACAGACGACGTCGCCGGCGACCGGCTCGTGGAAGGGGAGCCCCGCAGCGAGCCGTTCGGAGAGGATCCGGTTGAAGGCGTAGGACTGGGCCGCGTGGACGAACATGCGCTGGAGGTTCTCTGGGAAGTCACCCAGCGCCTCCCGGAACGCGGCCGAATCCAGATCGCCATCGCTACCGGACTCCTGTCGCTGGAGCGCGTGTAGGAGCGTCCGCTCGTACCCGAGCCGGTTCGGCATAGCGTCGAGCGCGCCCGCCCAGTCGTCGGCTGCCATGCACTCCCCCGCAGTGCGGCGGGCCCGTTGCGTCGACTCGGGCTCCGAGTCGTAGTCGTCGGCGACGTAGGTCCGAACGGCCTCTCGCCACTCGCCGCGGACGATCGCCAGCCCGACAGCGTGGGTGATCGGTCGACGGCTCCCGAACCGCTGCTGTCCGAAGTAGTTGGGAACGGCGACCGTGATCGGTTCGTGCTCCCGGGCGTCGGCCGCGGATCCGCCGGTAGCGAACGCAGCCAGGGACTCCGTGATCGGGCCGACCTGCTCCGGACGGTCGGGGTCGGCGATCCGGATCTCGAACTCGTTGCCGGCGAGATCGCCGAGCTCGATCGAGCGGCCGAGCCGGCCAAGCACCTCGATATCGGCCTCGTCGATCCCGTCGGAATCGGTTTCGTCGCCGCCGTTTCCTGCCCCGGGAACGTCGCTCGGATCGACGCCGTCGATCGAGAATAGCTGTGTCGTCACCGCACGCTTGTCTTTCGTGCCGGCCCAGCGGACGCGCTTCCGGCTGATGCCCATGCGGTCGGAGAGCGTGCTCGTGAAGTCGTTGGTGTCCCAGCCACGGAGGGTGGCCCGGATCACGACGTGGCCGTAGGCACCGGGATCGGCGTTGGTGGGCTCGGGCTCGATCCGCTCGATCTCCCGGACGCGGAAGTCCTCGGGCGCTCGTCGAAGCCGCCCGCCGATCCCGTCAACGTCGCTGACGTAGTGGTCGATGCCGACGGCCTGCTCTGTCGGATGAGCAGCACGGAGTGAACGGTCCCCCTCCGACGCGTCGGCGTCTTCGGCCATCAGTAGAGGGAGAGGTCGCCGGTGATTTCATCGACGGCGCGGTCGCTGCCGGGCCCCACGGCGAGCGCGGTCACAGTTCCGGGTTCGAGCTGCGTGTGGCCCGCGTCGCGGACGATCGCGTTGGGAAGCCCCGCCCGTTCAGCGCGGTCGGCGAGCTCGAAGAGCTGGTCCTCGCCGTCGGCCTGGAGGACGATCTTCTTCTGGCCGCTGCCCTGCCACTCGCGCTTCGCGGTGCCGTCGGCGTCTTCGACCGCGGACAGCGAGGCGTGAGCGACCTGCGCAGCGAGCTTCCCCTCGCCCATGTTCAGATCTGCGCGGGCGACGATGGCCTGTTTCATGGTCGTCGGTCCGGGCCGCCTGACTAAACCTCTGGCTACTCGCCCGGCGGGAACAGCGGTTTCATCGATGCCGGACCAAGCTTTATCGCTCGACGTGGCGAAGATAGAGGCGTTGACAGAATGATCGATCGAATCTGCGTCGGCGTCGACGGATCGGCGTGTTCGTGGCACGCCGCGGCCGTCGGGCTCGCGATCGCCGACCGAACCGATGCGAGCGTCGACGTCGTTCGCGTGCTGACCGACGCGGAAAGTCCCGACGCCGACGACGCCTGGAACGGCGACCGCGTCCTCGATGAGCTCGAGGAGGCGGTCGATCCGTCGACGCTCGACGGACTGGACGTTCGCGGCCACGCGATCGAGGGATCGCCGGCAGACGCGATCGCCGACTTCGCTGCGGAGCGGGACGCCGACTTGCTAATTCTGGGGCGTCGCGGCCTCGATGGTCTCGGCGACAGACTGCTCGGCAGCGTGGTCCACGCGGTGCTCCGGAAGGCAGACCGCCCGGTACTGACGGTGCCGGTCGGCGAGTCCTTCGAACTGCGGGACCTGCTGGTGCCGACTGACGGGAGCGATGCCGCCGAGCGCGCTGCACACTGGGGCGCACACCTTGCGAGCCTCCACGGCTCGTCCGCGCATACTTGCTACGTGCTCGACCTCGCGAGAGAGGGTGGGCTCTTCAGCGCCGGTGGCCTCAGCGAGACGGAGATCGACCGGATGGCCGCAGATCGCGACGAGCACGTCGATCGGCTCGCGGACGCGCTCCGCGAAACCGACCCGGATCTGTCCGTCGAGCGTGCGATCCTCCGGGACGAGCCCGACGCCGGGATCGCCGAGTACGTCGATCGGGAGGGCATCGACCTCGTCGTCATGAGCACGTCTGGCGCCCGAAACGCGACCGGGCAGGTGATCGGGAGTGTCACGGCCGCCGTCCTCGAGCGGGTCGACGTCCCAGTGCTCGCCGTGCCGCGGTAATCGAACGACGACCAGAGTGACGACGCGCCCCAGGCGGGAGCTCTCGCAGTGAGTTCGGATCCGAAACGGCGTCTGTTACTTTCACTGATTGCTGCCAGCATCAAAGCTTACGGTGTGGGCACGATTGCTATCGATATGGTCCCGCCCTCCCCGCTCCACAGACCCGTCGAATTCTTCTCTGATCCACCGCCATGGGCGACCAGTCCCGCAGTCGCGGTCGGCGTCGCATTCGCGTCGGGGCTCGTCCTTGCGGTCGGGTTCTACGCACTGGGGCTCGAGATCGCCGAACAGTTCACCGGGACGGTGACCGTCGACAACCCCGCATACCCCGGCGATCTCTTCTGTGAATCGCATTCCGGGAGCGAGACGGGGACGTCCTGGCCGGGCGAGGCCTGTGACGAGCCAGCACAGGTCGAACGCGACCCGGAGCCGATCGTACGGGACGCCTTCCGCGAGGCGTCCGTCTACCTCTTCATCGGCTGGCTGATCGCGTGGGCGGTCGGCGCGATTCTGCTGCACGTCGCCGCGAAAGTGGCCGACGGCGAAGGGTCGATGGGAGAGACGTTCGCGATCGCGGCCTGGAGCGGCGTTCCGTCTGTGGTAACGTCGATGCCGGCAATCCTCGTCATCTCGCGGGCCCTGGAGTCCGCCGAGCTGACGCTCGAGGATCCCGACGCGACGATCCAGGCGATCGAAGCGGCGATCGCACAGGTCGAACCGCTGCTCCTCGTCTTCACGCTCATAGGAACGACGTGGCAGGCCGCGATCTGGTACGGCGGTCTCCGCGGGCGCCACAGGCTACAGGTCGGGGCTGCCGCAGTGATCGCAGGCCTGTTCTGGGCGATCTCGTTCGCGATGACGCTCTGATCCGGTCCTCGACGGCCCGCCCACTGCACCAGACCGGACCATTTACGCCGGCCGCCACGCAGACGACAGATATGATCCTCTCGGACCGGGACATCCGCCGTCGGTTGCAGGACGGCGAACTCCTGATCGAGCCGCTCGACGACCCCGAGATGCAGATTCAGCCGGCGAGCGTCGACATGCGTCTCGGCCGGGAGTTCCTGACGTTCAGGCAGTCGAACATTCCGTGTATCCGTCCGGATCAGGGCTCCGTCGCGGCTGACTACACAGAACGGACGACGATTCCGGGCTCCAGTGGCTCCGGGCAGAAGACGCTCCAGGACGTCGCCGACGAGACCGACGAACAGACCGAGACCATCGACGAGGAGTTCATCCTCCATCCCGGCGACTTCGTCCTCGCGACGACGAAGGAGCGGGTCGCGATTCCGGACGACCTCATCGCACACGTCGAAGGACGGTCCTCGCTGGGACGGCTCGCCATCGTCGTCCACGCAACGGCGGGCATCGTCGACCCCGGCTACGAGGGGCAGATCACGCTCGAGCTCTCGAATCTCGGCACCGCACCGGTCGCGCTCACCCCCGACATGCGCATCTCACAGCTCACGTTCACCAAGCTCAGCTCTGCTGCCGAGCGGCCATACGGTGAGGAGCGCGGCTCCAAATATCAGGGCCAGAGCGGACCCCAGGCCTCGAAAATTCAGAACGACCGAGAGTTTGGCGGCGAGCAGTAGTGGCACCGCTACCGTCCGGGGAATGTCTCTGTAGAGCAGTCGTGGACAGCAAGCAGAATCGCGGGTGACGTTCTCGTCGTGGCTTTCTCTGAACGCAGTCCACGCCGGGAACGCCGGGGAGGCCGACCAGCTTACTCGGTGCCGAGACCCGCCAGCAGATCGCCGACGCGATCGAGCTCGTCCTCGTTCACCGTGTGGGCCATGCCCGGGTAGATCTCGACGTCGACGTCCGCCCCGAGCGCTGCCAGGGACTCGGCGGTCTCGTGGACGCGTTCCTCGGGAATGTGGGGATCGGTGTCGCTACAGCCAAGGAAGGCGGGCGTCCCCGCGAGATCGCCCTCTGCGTCTGCCAGGGCTGCTTCCTCGTCCCACTCGATCCCCTTGGGGCCGATTCGGCCACCAGAGAGTGCGGCGAGTCCACCGTAGCGCGTCGGCGTTCGCGCGACGAACTCACTCGAGAGACACGCGCCCTGCGAAAATCCCAACAGGAGGACGTTCTCGCGGCCGACGGCGTCGGCCGCGCGATCGACGACGCGGCCGACGAGGTCGAGCGCACTCGAGAGGTGGGGTTCGTTGGCGTCGATCGGCGCGAGGAATGAGTTCGGGTACCAGGTGTTTCTGGTTGCCTGCGGCGCGAGGATCGCGGGCTCGGCGGCGGTCGAATCTGCGTCACCCGTGGAGCGACGCTGGACTGCCTGTTCGACGAGCTGGACGACGCTCCGGGCCGTCGCGCCGCGACCGTGAATCGCGATGACGGCTGCGCTAGCATCGTCGAGGCTTGCGCCCGCAGTGACGACGTCGGCGTCTCTGTGAGGATCGCTCATTGGGGAAGACAGGTGATCCGGCCACAAAGGGCGTCGGGTGGCGGCGAGCCGCGGCGGGTTCGGCTGCTACCGGGGGCTGGGACCTCCGACCACAGCGAGGGCGACGCCTCACTCGACCGAGACGGTTCGTATCTCGGTGATCGGATCGAGCGGGAGCTCCGGGAAGACGACCTCGACGCAGAGCTCGAGTTCGTCCGCGTCGGCGCCGAAGCAGGCGATCGGCACGATTTTCGCGTCGTTCAGATAGGTCTCGTCGGCGGTCATCTCGACGCCGTTGACGGTCACGCGAATCCCGGCCTGAGCCCCGCCACCGCGGTTGTGGACCGTCGCCTCGCAGAAGTCCCGATCTCCGGCTGCAATCGAGTCGGGAAGGTCTCCCCACTCGATCTCGATTTGGGGGAGCTCCGCTGCGGCGTCGACGATCCGCTCGGCGACGCCGTCGCCGACGCCAGCCGCGGCGATCGTCGCTGGAGAGGCGGCTGCGACCTCCGCGGGAGAATCGAAACCGGCCTTGGCGAGTGACCGCGCGCGTCCTTCGCCGACGCCGTCGATCGCCGTCATCGCAGCGGCATCGGGACCGACGCCGTGTTCGATGCGCGCCTCGAGGCGACAGCACTCGTTTGCGGCCGCTGGCCCCGCGAACTCGGCCAGCACGGCGCCGAGCGCGGCGAGCATCCGGAGTGCGTTCTGGCGGATGATCCACGCGTCGGAGCGCAACGACGCGGGCGTCGTTCCAGACACGGCCGCCCGGAGGATCGCAAGCACTTTGCGCTGGCCGTCGGGGAGGTCGGTGCCACGTTCGCCGAGCACGGCGTCGACGGCGTCGGCCTCGTCGCTCCGCGCGGCGACGTCGTCGAACTCGACGGCGGTTGCGACCGCACGGAGGATACCCGCTTCGTCGACCTGATCCCTGGTCGCCAATCCGTGGAATCCACGCGCGGTTTCGAGCCGGAGGTAGTACCGGGAGGCGAGGCGGCCCAGCGCCGTGGGTGCCACGCCGTCCGTACCGCCCGGGCCGTCGAGATCGAGGAAGCCGTCGCCGGCCAGGGATGCCAGCGTGTCGTCGACGTCCGACGCCAGGTCGACGGTGTCGTCGCCGTTCGCCCGGACGGCGTAGAACGTGGTGTCGAGCCAGTCGAGCGCGTCGGCGCGTGACTCGATCGTTCCGACGCAGACCTCCGCAAGGAGGTGCTCGGGAAGGTCGTCCGAGAGGTTCGAGTGGATCTCGGTCCCTTCCCGGAGGAGTCGCCGATAGCGGTCGGCGTCGGAGCGGTCCGTGACGACCCAGCCATACCCCACGTCGTCGTAGCCGGGCCGGCCCGCGCGGCCGAGCATCTGGAGGACGTCCAGCGGGCTCATCTCGACTTCGCCCTCGAGGGGATCGTGGTACTTCGTGTCCCTGATGATCACGCAGCGTGCCGGGAGATTGACCCCCCAGGCGAGCGTCGAGGTCGAGAAGAGCAACTCGATCTGTCCTTCGCGGAACCACTGCTCGATCAGGTCGCGATCGGACTTCGAGAGGCCGGCGTGGTGGAAGGCGACGCCGTCGAGGACGCCCTGTCGGAGTTCGTCGTTCTCCAGTCGTTCCGTTTCGGTGTGGAAGTCGTAGTCGCCGCGGGCGCCGATCCGAACGTCGCGCTCGGCCAGCTCGTCGCGGGCCTTGGCTGCCGCGCGCTGGGTGTCCTGGCGCGACGCGACGAAGACGAGGGCCTGCCCGTCCTCCTCGAAGTGGGGCTGGGCAAGATCCAGCGCGCGATACAGCCGCCGGTACTTGTCCGCGAAGGAGTTCTCGCCGTGGCTGTACGTCTTGACGTCGGCGTTGAGTTCGACGGGACGGTGCTCCTCGTCGAAGTCGAAGGTAGTCGCTTCGGGCGCGTCGAGCCACGCCGCGACCTCCTCGACGTTGGGCATCGTCGCTGAGAGCGCGACGATCCGGGGATCGCAGAGCCGGCGCAGCCGTGAGACCGTTACCTCGAGTGCGCTCCCGCGGCGCTCGGAATCGAGCAGATGTACTTCGTCGACCACCACGGTCTCGACCTCCGTGACGAAGTCGTAGCGTCGCGTGTCGTGTTTTCGCGTCGCGGAGTCGACTTTCTCCGGTGTCATCACGAGAATGTCCGCCCGGCGGGCACGTCGTGGATTCAGGTCCCGCTCGCCAGTGACGACGTAGACCGAGTAGCCCAGCTCCTCGAAGCGCTCCCAGTCGCGCTCCTTTTCGTTGGTCAGCGCGCGCATCGGCGCGACGAACAGTGCGGTGCCGCCGGAATCCAGCGTCTTGCAGATCGCCAGCTCGGCGATCGCCGTCTTGCCGCTGGCCGTCGGCGCGCTCGCGACGACGTTCTCGTCGGTTTCGAGGATGCCCGGAATCGCCGCTCGCTGCATCGCGTTGAACTCCTCGAACGCGAACGCGTCGGCGAAGTTCGGCAGGACCTCGGCGACTTCCATCTACACAGGTGACTGCTGTCACACCTGATAGGCGTTTCCGTCGGTCGGGCGTGCGGAGTGAATGTGGAAGTGGATGGCTGCGTACGTGGATTCGAGTGGGCCCATCTGCGGTGCGTTCATGGTCCGGGGTTTCCTACCCTCGCCTGGCCGATGACGACGGCACCGCTCCGAGCCGGCCTCGGCAGCCGGCGATGACGATCCCTATGAGTGCCGAGGCCGTTTCGAGACGAGACGTACTCGTTACTGATTCGTCGAGATGACCTCGACGACGTCCCGGTGTTCGAGCACCGTATCTGCGCTCACCTGCCTGCTGTTTCGGCAGTCGATGGCGTGGAGGAACCCGTCGCCGATGTCGGAGTGGAGGTGGTAGGCGAACTCCTCGGCCGTCGCGTCGGCGGGGAGGAGGAAGCAGTCCCGGAAGGGGCCCTTCGTCCAGTTGCCGGAATCCGAGCCCGGGAACACCGCCTTGAGATCGAGCACGTCGAACGCTGCGGCTTCGAGTGCGCGCTGGACGCCGGTGCCGTCGTACTCCTCGACGAACTCGCGGATCTGCTCGAGGCCGGCGGCTTTCTCCTCGGGAAGATCAGCGGTGATCTCGAACGCGGCGTCGCCGGGCGTGTACTCGAGTACGCCCTGCTCCTTCGCGTTCTTCAGTGCCTTCTCCGCGTGCGCGGAGACCGGGACGAATTCGAGATGGTCGTACTCGGGATCGTCGGTGATCGCCGCCCAGTTTGCCTGGGCCTCGGGCGTGTCCATCTTGTTCGCTGCGATCACCATGGGCTTCGTTCGCTTGCGGATTGCGCTGGCGAGGGCCGCTCGCTGCTCGGGACCCCACTCCAGGGGAGCGACGTCGAGACCCTGGGCGAGGATTACCTGCTTCACTTCGGCCGCAGAGATGCCGAACGCGGAGAGCTGTGTGGCGAGCACGTTCTCGGGGTCGTCGTCCGCCATGTGTCGATCCGCGTAGCGCTGGATCCCCTTCTCGAGGATGTCGAGATACCAGGCGTCGAGCTCCTCCTCCAGAAAGTCGATGTCCTTGCGGGGATCGTGCCCCTCGGTGGACTCGCCCTCCAGATCGGTCGTTCCCGAGAAATCCACGACGTGGACGAGTACGTCGGTCTCGTTCAGGTCCGTGAGAAACTGATTGCCGAGCCCCTTGCCCTCGTGTGCGCCGGGAACGAGCCCTGCGACGTCGACGAGCTTTACGGGGACGAATCGCGTGCCGTCCTCGCAGGCGCCGACGGACGGCTCACAGGACTCCTCGAACTCCGGTGCGGCGCAGTCGGTGCGAACGTACGCCTCGCCGATACTGGGGTCGATCGTCGTGAACGGATACGCGCCCTCGGGCACGTCGTTCATCGTCGCCGCGTTGAACAGCGTCGACTTCCCTACAGAGGGCTTGCCGACGAGGCCGATCCGATAGCTCATTGACGGGCGAGATGGCCCCGGTGCGTATACGGATTGCTAAGCCATCCGGCGTGTGTGAGGCGGTTTCAGGGTCCGGTCCTCACGCGAGCGTCTGGAGCTTCTCGAGCGACAGCGCCCCGATGGCGCCCACGATTGCCGTCCCGAGAATTGCGAGGACCACCCCGACGACCTCGTTGCCGAACTCGACGTTCGCACTCCCGGGCGCCAGGACGACCATGCTAACGAACAGCACCGTGAGGACGACGCAGGCACCGGCGCCAGCGGCGATCGCGGCGGTGCGGAACGCTGTCTCGTCGGCCGCAGCGTTCCGGTAACAGTACGCGCCGATGGCGAGCGCCAGCAGGAAGCCGGAGCCAGCCTCCACGAGGTAGAACGACGATTCCAGCGCGAAGTAGACGACGTCGTTGTCTCGCTGGAAGAAGAGCTAGGAGTTCGAATCCACGAACATGTACTCCAGGAGCTTGTAAACGAAGTTCCCGACCGCGAGTGCGAGATACAGTGCGATACCGAGCCGTGCGTAGTCGTTGACGTTCGATCCCTGTGCTGGACTCCCCGACGATGTCGATGCCATTGCAGCGTGAGTGTTCCGTGACCGACATATAAATTCACCGGATTTTCAGTTGAATGTTGTCTCTGATCGGCCATAGTTGCCCGACGCGGCCGGACTACCGCGCGTCGTCACCGGGGGATCGATCGGGGAGTCTGGACGAACGCCGTGTAGGTGGGTATTTTCGTCTGGAGTGTGTCCTTCCGGTAATGACGTTCAAATCGGATGCAACCGACGCAACGGGGGCCTGGAATCGATGAATCCGACGCGCGTCGACTTCGTCGTCGACCTGGCCTACGGCGTGATGATCTTCACGGCGATCGTCCTGCTCGTCGTCGTGGGGACCGGAATCGGGGTCGCGTTCGGGCTCGGCGTGCTAGCGTCGTACGTCATCCACGTCGCCTGGAAGATGGCCCGGTTCGACCCCAACTGGATGACGCGGGAAGTCGCCGAACGCGTCGAGCAGACCGTCGAGGAGACGGTGAGCAAAGAGGTCGAGGACACTGTCAGCAAGGAGGTCGAGGAGACCGTGAGCGGCACGGTCAGCGAGGAAGTCGAGGCGACGGTCAGCGACACGGTGAGCAAGGAAGTTCACGACACCGTCAGCAAGGAGATGGCAGAGACGGTCAGCAAGGAGGTCGAAGCGACGGTCAGCGACACGGTGAGCAAGGAAGTCGAGGACACCGTCAGCAAGGAGATGGAAGAGACGGTCAGCAAAGAAGTCGAGGAGACCGTCGAGGAGACAGTGAGCAAAGAGGTCGAAGACACCGTCAGCAAGGAGGTCGAAGAGACGGTCAGCAAGGAAGTCGACAACGTCGCGGAGACGGTCGGCGAGACCGTCAGCGAAGACGTGAGCAAGACCGTCGAGGAGACGGTCAGCGATCAGGTCGAGAAGAAAGTCAGCGAAGCGGCGGCCGAATCGGAAGAGGCTGCCGACGACGAGGCGGCCGCCACGGACGAAAGCTGATCGACGGAGCACGGGTGGCAACCCGACGAGGGTTGCTCCGTGTTTAGCAGTGACTGATACGCCCGGATAGGGGCGATGCGCGTTCCGTCGGCGCTGATCCGGACAAACGATTTCCCGTTGGCGAACGAATCGGAGCGTATGGTTCCAGACGAGAACGAACGAGCGGAAGGCGTCGAGTTCGCGGAGATCGGTCCCATCCTGGAGGAGGTCTCCTATCCAGTCACGGCCGAGGAGCTGATCGACCGTCACGGCGCCACCGAGATCGAGCGGACAAACGCCGATCCGATCACGCTCGAGGAGCTCTTCGACTTCATGGGCGACGACACGTTCGAGTCCCCCGAGGAAGTCCGCCAGATGATCATGAGCCAGATGCCACGCGAGAGCGTGGGGCGCTCGAACTACTCGGACCGTGGCGGTGCGACGCCTACAGAGACGGAGGCCGCTGAGGACGCGGAGGAGCAGTCCGGCAGCGATCTTCAGGACGGATCCGCGACCGACAGGGACGTTGACGCCGACGGCGAGCGACACGACGAAGACGACTACGGCGACGAAAATGACGGCGAGACGTGAGCGATCCTCGCCGGGGAATCCCGGCACGTCACTGTCGAGTCTCCCTTCCCTCCATCGCACCCGTGTCCGTCCGTTGCCGCCCGTGAGCGCTCGCTCCCCGGCAGACCGAGGCAACCGAACGGAAGGGTCGTCGGGCGTCGGCGTTGCGGGTACCCGGTTTCACGGCGCGAGCGACTGACCCCCTCGACCGAATTCACCACTGCCCCATGAACGTCCCCCGTACTCGCCTGAACGATGCCGTCGAGATGGTCCAAGAGCCCGTCCTCCGCCCCGGTAGCGACTGCACGCACATCATGGCGCTCCACCTCGACCCAAGAGAGTCGAACGATCTCGGCGTCCTACGATGTATCGACAGCAGGAGTGGCCGCGTGCACATTCCCGGGTTCGTCGATCGGAGTCTGCTCCGGATCGTCGAGATGGAGTCACAGCAGACCGCAACCCTCGAGGGGCAACTGCAGATCGAGGGGAGCCGAGACGTCGTGTCCGGTCTCGACGAGTTCGAGGAGACGGAGTTTCTCGGCTACGAAGATCCGATCCTCCACCGATTTCCCGAAGCGGAAGCACGGCTCCACCTCTACTGTACGATCCCGTTCTACGATCCCGATGCGGATGGAGCGATCCTCTATCTCGGCCACGCCAGCGGCCCAGATCTGTACTCACTCGAGATGGAGGAGCCAGTCCTCGCCCACGAGCCCGGCGTCCACCACGGAGCCAAGGAGCCCGCGATCGCCCCGGTCGCCAGCGACGGTTGCCGGTACAACCTCGTCGAGTCGACCGATACGCTCGAGGACACGACCTACTCCGTCTTGCGATCGGCGATCGCACGCGGTCCCAGCGGGCCGTGGGAGTATGGCGACCTGGTCTTTCATCCCGCCCGCGACGGGCACGAGTGGTGTGCCGGCCACGCCTCGCCGGGGCCGTTTCTCCCCTCGACGTTCGTCGACGTCGGCGACGGGCTCCGGATCGGCCTGCTCAACGGCAGGGAGACGGATCAGTGGCACGGCGATACGCTCGGGTTCGGCGCGTTCACGATCGGACTCATGTGCTACGACTACGAGAACGCCACCGTCGAGTGGATTTCGGCGGAGCCCCTGATCAAAGATCCCGACGCACACACGATCACCTTCGCCAGCGAGTTCCGTCAGATCGGCCCCAAGACCGGTCTCCTGTACGCCCACGTCGACGACTCGTTCATCAGGGTCTATCGAGTCGATGCGACCGCGCTCGCGTCCAGACTCCCGACGTTCCGCTGATCGGCCCGCTGCTCCGTCGCTTCAGCCAACGCGTCACTCCGGATAGAGCTCGTGCTCTCGCTCCACGCCGTCGATGGCTGCGACGTCGGCCTCGGTCAGCTCCACGTCGAGTGCGTCCCAGTTCGACTGCAGGTGCGACTGGCTCGAGGCCTTCGGGATCGGCCGAATCCCCTTTGCGAGCAGCCACGCGAGACTGGCCTGTGCAGGGCTGATACCGTGCCGATCGGCGACGTCGACGACCGCGTCGACCGTGTGGACTTCGCCACCGGACAGCGGAGAGTAGGCGACCAGCGGATACCCGTTGTCCCGTGCATGCTCGAGGCGATCCTCGGGCTGATAGAGCGGGTGGTACTCGACCTGGTTCGCTGCAGGCGGCCGACCCAAAACCGCCTCGAAGCGACGGAGGTCCGGAAGCTCGAAGTTGCTCACGGCGATTCCGTCGATCAGTCCGTCCGCCAGGAGCGTCTCCATCGCTGGCAGCGTCGTCTCCGGGTCGTAGTCGCCTTTCGGCCGATGCACGTAGAGCAGGTCCGCAGACTCCAGGCCGAGGCGGTCGAGACTCTCGACCGTGCTCTCCCGGACGCGGTCGAGCTGATCGATCCAGAGCTTGGTGGCGACGAGCAACTCCTCGCGATCGACGCCACTCGCGGCGATCGCGTCGCCGACGACCTCCTCGTTGTCGTAGATCTGTGCCGTGTCGAGATGTCGGTAGCCGACCTCGATCGCCGTCTCGATTGCCCTGGGATCGTCGATCCCCATCGTCCCCAGCCCGAGCGGTGGTAGTTCCATGCGCCCGTTCCGGACCGGTTCCGGTTGTATGCGTCGTTCGCGGCGGAGCCGCTCGGCGGTGTCTCTCCCCGGTGGGTCCGCAGACTGGACACACTCCGTCTGGCCAGCCGGGTCCCGACGACTTACCCGTCCCGAGCGCCTGGATTCGACCGAATGCGAGCCCTCCAGCTGAACCCCTACGAGGACGTTTCCTGGGAGTCCGTCGACGGGCACAAAGCCCAACTTCACGCCCACACGTCCCATCCACCGACGGAGAATCACAGCGGGACCGATCCGCCGGCGACCGTCATCGACGACTACGCCGAGGCTGGTTACTCCGTTCTCGCGCTGACCGGCCACGAGTACGCAACTGACGGGACGACGTGGCCCTGGAGCGAGTGGGATCGCGACCCCACCGAACTCGGGATGCTCGCGATCCAGGCCGCCGAACTGGGCGGGAGCGAAGAGGGGCTCGATCGCGACCTGCTGAGCTACTGCTCCGATCTCGCAGACACGTCGGGGATGCCGATCGCGGACGCCCTCGCTGCCATCGGCGATCGAAACGGGCTGGCGTGCTTTCCACACCCGAGCCGATACCCCGAGTCCGCCGACTGGTACGTCGAGCACTTCCGCGCTCATCCACACCTCCTCGGCGTCGAGGTCGTCAACGCCGCGAACCGGTATCCGACCGACCGCGACGTCTGGGACGCCCTCCAGGGGCTACTGGGGAACGAGCGCCCAGTCTGGGGGTTCGCGAATGACGACTACCACGGGCGGGACGCCGGCTACTCCTTCGATCGGTCGCGGAACGTCCTGTTTCTGGAGGAACTCTCCGAGGCGGCGGTCCGGGCAGCACTCGTCGAGGGCCGATTCGTCTACCAGCACGTCGTCGAGGGCGACGCCGACGACGGCCGACTCGAACCCCCAACCGTCCAGGCCATCGAACACGATCCCGAACGCGGTACCATCGGCGTCGACGCTCGTGGCTGGGAGGAGATCCAGTGGGCGTCCGGCGGGGAGGTCGTCGCGAACGGGCCGCAGCTGGAGTACCGCGAGGTCGAAGGAATCGGCGAGTACGTTCGGGCACGGCTCGTCGCCGGAAGTGGAAGCGAGACGGGGACCCAGCCGTTCCTGTTCGGCTGATCGACAGCGGAGCAAGCTTCGCCCCTGAGCCACAAGGCGACCGTACCGGCTCACGACGGGCGTCGACCGCGCTGTCGGTAGCCGAGCGTTGGGAGCTCGATCGAGACTTCAACGGCCTGCACACACAGCGCGGTGACTCAATGCGCCGGCCGCTGGAGAGACGAATGGCGATCCCAATGACGACAGACTCCACCGAGCAGCTCCTCGTCGACGGCGTCCAGGAACTGTACTACGCCGAAAAACGACTCCTCGACGCGCTCGACACCCTTGCCGAACAGACCAGCGACGAGGAGACGAGCCAGGCGTTCGCCGACCATCGCGAAGAGACCAAGGGACAGATCCACAGACTCGAACGGATCTTCGAGGACATGGACGTAGAGGCCCAGACGCGACCGGAGCCGGTCATCGACGCCCTGATCCAGGAACACGAGGAGTTCTCGGGCGAGAACGACGGCGAGGTCCTCGACCGGTACAACATGGCCGTCGGGCAGAAGACCGAGCACTACGAGATCGCAGCCTACGGCAATCTCACGTCGCTCGCCGAGAAGCTTGGCCACGACGAAGCGGCCGACCTCCTTGCGCAGACGCTCCAGGAGGAAGAGGAGGCACTCGAAGCGGTCACCCAGTCGAGTGAGAGCTTCGACCAGCAGGAGATCGCGAGCGACTGACACCGGCTACGAAAACGGGATCGGGAAAACGCACGGGAGATTTGCCGATCCCGCCTTCCTCGCTTGCTGGATTCGACATTCACACCAGCTGCCGACTACTCTCGATCGTCCTCAGTGGCGCCGATCAACAGCGTATCCTCCATGAGCGATCCCGTTCCGCGCCGCAGCTGTTCGGACAGCGCCTGGTGGGAGACGGAGAGTTCGTCGGAGAGCTCCTCCAGCGTCACCGATCGTGGAACGTCGTAGTAGCCTCGCCTGGCAGCCTCGACGAGCGCCTCGTACTGGTCGTCCGTGAGTCCGAAGCGACCGGCGGGATCTCCGTCCATCTCCCGGATCGATTCGACGTCGAAAGTCAGTCCGTGGTCGGCGACGAACTCGTGAGTCTGTGCGAAGTACTCCCGGTCCGGGTAGAGTGCCCGTAGCTGCCAGGTGCCGTCGCGGCCGTGCGCGTCGAGGATCGTCGCTTCCCCGTTCGTGATCATGTGGAGCAGCAGGCGAACGTGATCGACCCACTGCATCTGGTAGAGCAGCTCCTCGTCGAACGCCGAGAGGCAGTTCACGGCGTCCACCGTGGGATCAGCCCGAAGGGCCGCTTCGACCTCGTCGCCGTCGGCGGAGCGCACCCACAGCAGCGGAAGGATCGATCGCTCGCCGCTCTGTACGATGCGCTCACACTCGATCTCCACGTCTGGTAGCTGCTCGAGGGTGTGACTGAGCGCGAACTCCTCGGCGGGGATCGTTCCTCGGATGATGATCGCCACGACTGCTGCTACAGGGTCCCGATGCAAGAATCGACTTCCGGGGTAGGCACTCGTTGGCTGCGAGATTGTGGCCGAAGGTGTTCGAACCGTGCTCGCGTTCAGGATCCGTCGACGTGCCGTTCGAGCGCCCGGGCGTTCCACACGTTCGCCTTCCAGTAAGCGTCGAACAGCACGCCCAGCACCGGCACCGAGCCGAGGATCGCGTCGACGGCGACGAGGGAGAGCATCTTTGCGATCGTGCTTCGCGGCGCGTCGAGACGGTACGCCTCGACGATCGGATAGAGCGAGAGCGCGGCCGCGACCGCGTCACCGCCGCCTGGCAAGACCCCGAGGACCGGATCGAGCCCGAACTGGACGTCGGTTCCGGGAACTCGGACGGCCTCGTCGAGGAGTTTCGAGAACGCGTCGACGCGTTCGAGCGCGGCTCGCTCGTCAGGAGTCACCCCAGTCCGCTCGCCGCCGTCCTCTACGGTGACGTCGATCGACCGGGACTGGCCGCTTTCGCTCCTACCGGACAGCTCGGTCGTGGCACTCGACGACTCGCCCGAATCGGTCGCTTCGTTTCCGTAGCCGCCGTCGCCCTCGAACCCTGTCGTCGCGTCGTCCCCATCGCCGTCGCCGTACGCCGTGGACTTTGCACCCGGTTCGTCGCCACCAGCCGTCGACCCGTCTCGATCCATACCTGCCGGTTGGTTCCCGCCGAGAATAGGCTCGCAGCCTGCGAATGCAGGGTCGCGATTCGACCGACCGATAGAGACAGAGGTGACGTCGTCCGTGGGGCGGGGGATCGCCTCGCAGTTGGTCGCTGGACGTCGCGGCTTCTGGTGGGCCGGAGGAAACTGTCCGCCGTTGCACGACGGCTGTGGATAAATATCCATCTGAGACAGATTTCTTCGGAAATTCGTATGCGAAACAGTGACTATAGCAGACAGATGCGGAACCCTTATCCGTAACTCGGCCATCTGAATGGATGCAATGGCAAACGGTAAGGTTGACTTCTTCAACGACACAGGCGGCTACGGCTTCATCGAGACCGACGACGCGGACGACGACGTGTTCTTCCACATGGAGGACGTTGGCGGCGAGGATCTCACTGAAGGTACCGAGCTCGAGTTTGACATCGAACAGGCCCCCAAGGGCCCCCGCGCGACCAACGTCGTTCGGCAGTAACTAACGGTTCTCAGTCGTCGGTCTCCGACGACGGAAGCGTTCTTTCGTACACAACTTCCAGGAGTTCCTGCTGAACTCCTGCGAGCTGTAACTCACAGTCACAGTTCGGGACGACTGCAGTCGTCGATCAGAATCGAAGATCCGCTCTCTCACCCTCGACCCCCCAGAGAGTGGTAATGCAATCGGCCGAGGAGAAACACCTGGGTTTGGGTTGTCACGACGTACCAAACCAAACGGTTTCAAACGGTAGAGTCGTGGAAACACACGATTTTGGCCAATAATCGTGAAGAAATGGGCGATCGACGGGAACAGATAGCAGAACCTTAGTACGCGCGATGCCACCGTCTCACCGACGCAGTCTATCGCGAGCAACTGGGATCTACGCATGAAAGACACCTACGACCTCATCATCGTCGGCGGGGGGATCAGCGGTGCGTCCTTGCTCTACACCGTCGCATCGTACACGGACGTCGAGTCGGTCGCACTGATCGAGAAGGAATCCGAGATCGCGGCGATCAACTCACACCACACGAACAACTCACAGACGCTTCACTTCGGCGACATCGAAACGAACTACACCCTCGAGAAGGCCGAGGAGGTGAAGGAGGGTGCGGAGATGCTCGCCGGCTACCTCGAAGACGTCGATCCGGATCGGGAGCTCCACAGCAAGCGCTCGAAGATGGTGCTCGCCGTCGGCGACGACGAAGTCGAGGAGCTCGAGGCCCGATACGACGACGAGGGCTTCGGCGACCTCTACCCCAAACTCGACGCGATCGGCCGCGAGGAGATCGCCGACCTCGAACCGAAAGTCGTCGAGGGGCGCGATCCCGGCGAGGAGATGCTCGCGCTGCAGACGCCCGACGGCTACACCGTCGACTACGGCGCGACGGCGCAGTCGTTCGTCGACGCGGTCGCCGACGAGACCGGGGTCGACGTTCACCTCGGGACCGCCGTCGAGGACGTCCGCGAGACCGTCGACGGGTTCCTCGTCACCACCGAGGACGGAGACAAGCTCGAGAGCGACGCCGCGGTCGTCGCCGCCGGCTGTCACAGCCTCCAGTTCGCCCAGGAAATGGGCTACGGCGAGGACCTCTCACTGCTCCCCGTCGCCGGGAGCTTCTTCGTCGCGAACGAGGGGCTCCTCAACGGCAAGGTCTACACCCTCCAGATGAAGAAACTGCCCTTCGCCGCGGTCCACGGGGACGCGGAGGTTCACGACGGCAATCTGACGCGTTTTGGCCCGACTGCCAAAGTCGTCCCGACGCTCGAGCGTGGCGAGTACGACACGATCCGGGATTTCTTCGACGTGTTCGCGCTCAATCTCGATTCGTTCGCGAGCTACACGTCGATCCTCGCCGACCGCGTGCTGCTCCCCTACGTCGTCAAGAATCTCGTCTACGACCTGCCAGCCGTTGGCGAGCGATCCTTCCTTCCGCACGTCCAGAAGGTCGTTCCGACTGTCGAGTCCGGCGACATCGAGCGCGCCGACGGCTTCGGTGGTATTCGGCCACAGATCGTGGACACCTCCGAGCGATCCCTCGACATGGGTGAGGCGAAGATCACCGGCGACGGTATCGTGTTCAACGTGACGCCCTCACCGGGTGCCTCGACCTGTCTGAAGAACGCGATGCGGGACACGCACCAGGTACTCGAGTTCCTCGACGGTGACTACGAATTCGACGAGGAGGCCTTCCGCGACGCGACGATCGGCAACTTCCCCCGCGCCGGCGACGCCACTGCACAGAAGCAACCCATCGCTGCCGACGACGACTGAGATCGGCCCGTCTCCGCGCTACTCGCTCGAATTCTTCCGGAACGCCCGGACCGTGTCTCCTTCGTGGACGGTCGTCTGCTCTGCTTCCGTCAGGTCGAGCGCGGAGAGTCGATCGTCGTCGAACACTGCACTCCAGTCGCGATAGTAGAGTGGCACGCCGTCGTCGACGTAGTTCACGGTGGTCTCCGACCCTTCACCTTCGTTCTCAATGGTGATCAGGAGATCGTCGGTGATCCTGACGAGTTCGTCGAACACCCACTCCGCGTCGGGGTGAATGTGCTGGAGCGTTTCGACCGAGTAGACCGCGTCGAAATGGCCGTCGGGGAACCCCTCGACCACGGCTTCGATCGCGTCGTGATAGAACGTTCCCGTCTCGGCGAGCTCCGGATACGTCTCCGCCATGACGTCGAACGCGTCGTCGTTGACTTCGATACCCGCGAGATCGTGGTAGCCACCCTCCCGCAAGTGAGCGAGGTGACGGCCGGAGCTACAGCCCAGTTCGAGGATCCTCGCGTCGTGATCGAGCGTCCGATCGAGCGTCCGATCGAGAATACTGCGAACGGACTCGCTGGTGTCGTCAGGTCCGTAGTACGCGTAGTAGTCCGGCGAGTACTCACCGGAACGTTCCGCCCACTGTCGACGGACCTCGTGAGAATCCACACCGGAACTGGCAACCGCGCACGGAAAGGTCCGTCGGCGTGGGCGTCACCGGCGGATCTGCTTCGTCCGAATCCGCCCAGGTCGGAGTCGACGCGGAACCGGACGATTCCCCACCGGTTTCAGGCCGGACGAGACGAGTGACGTTCGTCAGCGACCTCCGACACGTATCAGGCGTCGTCGGTCGTGTTGCCTCCACCGCCATCCGTCGCGTTGCCGCCGTCCGTGGCGTTGCCTCCGTCGGTCGCGTTACCGCCGTCAGTCATATTGCCGCCGTCCGTGGTGTTGCCGTCAGTCGTGTCGTCACCGTCGGTGGCGTTGCCGTCGGTCGTGTTCCCGTCGGTTCCGTCGTCGGTCCCGTCATCAGTTCCAGTGCCGTCGTCCGTTCCGTCGTCGGTTCCTGTTCCATCGTCGGTCCCGTCATCAGTTCCAGTGCCGTCGTCCGTCCCGTCGTCGGTTCCAGTGCCGTCGTCAGTGCCGGTACCGTCGTCCGTCATCCCGCCGTCGTCCGTGCCCGCGCCTCCGTCGTCAGTTTCGTTCCCGTCACCACCACCGCCACAGCCCGCCAGTCCGACTGTGATCGCACTCGCGACGAGTGCTCCGAACCGCCGACGCGACGTATTGGTACGTGACATGCGTTTCCTTCTGGTGGGCCTTCGGCCCTTTGTTATGAAGCGCGTCTGCCGGGTACGCCGATCGTAGCCGGTTCCAGGATCGACCGTTGTCGATCCGTGAACGGTGCGAATGAGAACGCGAATTCGAACTTCGAAGACAGCTGATTCGGGGCCGTGGCGTCCTAATCTAACCGTACTACTGTCCTATCCGATCATGGAGAGGAGTATGCATGCGGAGGAGCGACACGCTCGGATCGTTAGACAGAGACCCAGGCGAGATAGACCACGAGAGCGCCGATCCCCGTACTCACGACGGCGTGGATCCGGAGCCGATCGAGGAGTGCGTGGTCGTCCTCGTGCTGGTGGACGACCTGATCGTGGATCTCGCTCCCCGTCTCACACCGTGGCAAGAAGTCCATCGCGACGTGGAGGAACATGCCGGCCGCAAACCCGAAAACGACCGCCTGGACAGTCCCACTGGTCGGCCCGCCGAGCAGACTCACGGCGAGCGCAGCGATGCCGACGCCGGCGGCTGGCAGGAGGATTGGTGCGACGGATCGGTCGTTTCGGACCAGCCGACGCGCGGCAGCGTAGCCGGCGGGGCCCTTGTGAGAGACGATCGCGAGGCCGAGCAGCGGCCCGAGATCCGGCATCGCAGCGTAGACGACGCCGATGATGAGCCCCGCGGAGAGCGCGTGGGCCGTGAGTTCGGCGACAGTTCGGTCGAGTGGCAACTCGAGGTGTGTGAGACGGTGGCCGACGGTGTGGCCCGCGAAGCCGACCAGCAGGCCGATAGCGACGCCGAGGCCACCGTACCGGGGATCGGCGTTCGTCGCCTGCGGAATCAGGAACAGCGCGGCGCTGGTGACCATCGCGCCGGCGGCGAGTCCGTAGCTCCAGACCATCCCACGCGGATGCTCGGTGTTCGCGCGAATACCGAGGACTGCACCGCCGGCCATCGCCCCGAACGCGAACCAGCTGATGACGAGCAGCTTCGGCGTCGGGGCGACCGTCGTAACGACGCCGGAGAGGGCCAGAAAGACCACCACCGAGACGATGCCGAGATACGTTTCAGGAACGGCGCCGTCGCGGGAAAGAGCGACCTCCATCTTGTTATTAATTCTGAACCCTGATTTAATATGTCTGTCGATGGTGGGTCGGTGGGCGGTCGACGAGTGGGCCTCCACAGAGCGTTCCACGCGGATTTAGACGAACGACGTGGAGAGAACGCCGAGCGGACGAGCGATGCGAGTCGGGACTGGGCGGCCGGTACGCCGCACTCGCTCGCGAATACGCCCGAACCGATCGATGGACGCCAGGATTCGTCCGCGACGCACCGCTACTGACTAAAGAAAGTAGAATCCGCGAGTCGTCGCAGAAGCGTTACTGAATGTGGCCTTCGTCGCGAAGCTGGTCCGCGTCCTGCTCGGAGTAGCGCCACTCGATGTTGGCCTTCTCGTCCTGCCAGTCCCACGGCTCCACGAGGACGACGTCCCCCTCACTGATCCAGGTCCGGTACTTCATGCGGCCGGGGATCCGGCCCATTCGATCCTCTCCGTCCGCGCACTGGACGCGAACGTGGTTACCGCCGTTGTGCTCTGTGACGACCGCGAAGACCTCGTCCTCCGACGGCATCCGAAGATTGCGTCGTCCTTCTTGTTCCTCACTCATGCACGTCCATAGGGCCCGGAGCCGTTTAAAGTGACGCGGAAGTCGCGGTACCAACCCACACGGGAATAGCGACGAAATCGTCGCCGCGAGAGGGAGAGGGAGAGAAAAAACCACGAACAATGTCGAGAACTACGTCGCCTCAATCCAGCGAGGGAGCTTCCTCGGCAGCTGGCGTGGGCTCCTCCGCGCCGCCGTGTCGGTGCAGCGTTGCCGACCCGAGTGCCGAGCGATCGCCCTCGTAGTTTCCGTACGTTTCGAGCAGGGACTTGAGCGCCGGACAGTGCTGGCCGAGCAAGCAGCTCTCACCCCACTCCGGCCAGTAGTGGTCGATTGGCCGACGGACGTCGATCGGATCCCACGGTTCGGGCCGGTACTCGTAGTGGCTGTACACCTCGATGCCGTTGGGCCGCTCCCAGAGGTGGACGTGCCATTGCTTGGAGCGGTCCTGCGGATCGAGCCGTCGGTACGAACCATCGTCGGAGGTACGACGTTCAGGGTGGAGTTTTTTCGCAGAAATCGGGCTGTAGGAGTACGAACGCGCCTCCAGAAGCGATTTGACTTCGGCGAGACTGACGTCGAGGGAGCCGACGAACTCGCTGGGCTTCAGCGTGAAGACGCCGTAACACCGGCCGGGGAGGATCGCGTCAGCGAAGCCGCCCGCAGCGTGACGGAGACGGTGTTGCAGCCGAATCATGGTCCAACCGACTCCCACCCGCCTCTTGAATCGTGGGGATTTCGGGCCAGTAAATCACCAGACGACGGCCTATTGTGTGAAAGTACCACAAACGTACTTATCTGTCCCGGCCGGAGGTTATCCTTTCTCAGACGCCCTCGACGGTGCTTCGGAAAGCTCGAACGTCTTCGAGCGCTGCATCGACCGCCTCCTCGACCGACGGCGGTGCGTCCTCCTTCAGATTCCCGAGCTTCGTCTCGACGCGCGCGAGCGTACCGTGATCCACGGAGTGGTCTCGCTCTGCGAGGTCGTGGAGCCGATCAGCCTGGCCCTCGATCCGTGCGGCGAGTTCCTCGGGTGCGTCGTTCGCGGCGTCGCGCAGGCGATCACTGGCGGACTGGAGCTGCTCACGTGTCATACGTTGAGCTACTCTTCGCTGGTACAAATCACTTGGCAAGGCAATCTGATTCGCTACGGAGGATTCACGTGTTCTCGAACGATCGCAGGCAACGATCCCTGCACGAGCGAGTCGACCCTTCGTAGCAAGCGGATCGATCCTCCGTAGCGAGCGGGTTGATCTCGGGACGAGTGAGACGATCGCCACGAACGGAACGCTTAGGCGATCCCCGGCGCCAGCAACGGGTATGTCAACGAGCGACTGGGGCGACTGGCTCGTCCGGGAAATCGAGGCCGCCGATCCCGACGGTCTCGCCGCCTGGTATCTCGGCTGTAACGGCTTCGTCGTCAAGGCCGGCGACGGAACGACGATCTGGATCGACCCCTACGTGGGCCTCGGCGATCCGCCGCGAACGGTCCGGATGATCCCGGTCCCGTTCGATCCCGGGGACGTCGAGGCGGCAGACGCGATCCTCGCGACCCACGAGCACACCGACCACGTCCACGGGCCGAGCCAGGCACCGATCCTCGAACAGACCGACGCAGCGATGTACGCGCCCGACGATAGCCTCGCGGTCGCCCGCGAGGAGGAGAACTGGCAGACAGACTACGACGTCGAGGACCAGCAGTTCGTCGAGATCGAGGAAGGCGACGAGTTCGAGATCGGCGACGTGACCGTCCACGTCGAGCACGCTAACGACGCCGACGCGACGCATCCGGTGGCGTACGTCGTCGAATTCGGCGACGCGACGTTGTTCCACGGCGGCGACACGAAGCCATCCGAGCGCTTCACCGAGATCGGCGAGACGTACGACGTCGACCTGGGGATCCTCGCTTTCGGCACCATCGGCAATATCGACGACAAGGAGACGGGCGCACCCAACCGCACGAAATGGTACAACACCGAGAACGAGATCGTCGAGGCTGCCAGCGACCTCCAGTTCGACCGGCTCCTTCCGAGCCACTGGGACATGTGGCGCGGACTCACGTCCGATCCGAAAGTGCTCCACCACCACGCGAAGAGCTTCGCGTATCCCCGCGATCTCGAGATCGTCGAGATCGGCGATCGCGTCGACGTGTAGGCCGGGAATCGGAAGCACGAACCCCGCCGCAGGTCGGACAGGCCGTCTCTCGTCGGTGTTGCCGCCAGGACCCGATGGACTCGGCGACCCGACCGTAGCGATCGAGCACTCGATCGTCCCCCAGCGGATCACGACTGTGTGGAACCGCGATCGAGGTCCCAACGCCAAGTTCCGCTTCGGCGCTCGCGCTCACGCGTTCCGTCCGCGTGACGATCGCTCCGAGAATCGGCACGCCGAGACTCCGGGCCATGCGAACTGTCTTGCTCGCGTCTTCGAGACTTTCAGTGCGGGCCGTGGTGACGACGATCGCTGCGTCGGCTTCGCGGAGCGGAGCGGTCGCCGCCGGGCCGGCCCCGGCCGGACAGTCCAGCAGTGCGACGCCCCTATGGGGACGAACGGCGTCGATCGCTGCTGGCAAGTCGAGGTCGTCGAGCGCGCGTGGCGCCGGGACGATCTCGACGCCGCGTTCGTCCCGCAGGATCGTCGGCGCTTCCGCGTCGTTGGCGTCCGTTGGCAGATCGGTCAGCGACGGCTCTCGATCGACGTCGGCCATGCGGTGGAGGTTGGGCATCCCAGCGTCGAGGTCGATCGCACGAGCCCGCGTCCCACGTTTCGTGAGTACGCGGGCAAGTGCGAGCGTGGTCGTCGTCTTGCCACAGCCACCTTTGCCACCGACGATGGCGATCATACCGGCTCTGGCCGCGAACTGGTATTTGAACGTGTGGCTGGGCCGGCGTCGAGGCCGCCCGACTGGCTGACACCGGCGGCGTTTTGAACCCGCCGGGTGAACTCGATCACAATGAACGAGGACCTTCGCGATCGGGTGCGTGCGGCGGCGGAAACGCACGCCCTGATCAACGCGGTCAAGCACGAGAACGATCCCGAGGTGGGTCCGATCATGGGGCCCCTCATGGGCGATCATCCCGAGTTCCGGGAGCACGGCGACGAGGTGCCCGGAATCGTCGGCCAGGTCGTCGGCGAGATCGCCCAGCTCGATCACGACGAGCGCCGCGATCGACTCGCGGAACTGGATCCCGACGCACTCGACGAGATCGAAGCCGAAGACGAGGGGGAGGAGCACGCACTTCCGGATCTCCCGAACGCCGAGGACTACGACCAGGTCCGGATGCGTGCGGCTCCCAACCCCAACGGGCCGTGGCACATCGGCCACGCACGGATGCCGGCGGTCATCGGCGAGTACGCCGAGCGTTACGACGGCTGGTTCTGCGTGCGCTTCGACGACACCGATCCCGAGACCAAGCGGCCGGATCTCGAGGCCTACGACGCGATCCTCGAAGACGTCGAGTATCTCGGATTCGAGCCCGACGCCGTCTATCGCGCCTCCGACCGGATGGAGACCTACTACGGCCACGCCCGGGAGCTGATCGAGGCCGGCGGCGCCTACACCTGCTCGTGTTCGGGCGAGACGTTCAGCGAGCTGAAAAACGACGGCGAGGCATGTCCCCACCGCGAGCAGGAGCCCGAGGAGACGCTCGCGGAGTTCGAGCAGATGATCGACGGCGAGTACGAATCGGGTGAGAAGGTACTCCGCGTGCGCACCGACATCGAGCACAAAAATCCGGCATTGCGAGACTTCGTCGCCTTCCGGATGGTGGACACCCCGCACCCGAGGGAGGAGGCGGCGGAGTACCGCTGCTGGCCGATGCTCGACTTCCAGTCGGGCATCGACGACCACGAACTCGGGATTACCCACGTCATCCGTGGCATTGACCTGCAGGACTCCGCGAAGCGCCAGGGGTTCGTCTACGACTACTTCGGCTGGGAGTACCCCGAGGTGGTCCACTGGGGCCACGTCCAGGTCGACGCCTACGACGTGCCGATGAGCACCTCCTCGATCGCCGAACTGATCGACGACGGCGAACTCGACGGCTGGGACGACCCCCGCGCGCCGACGCTCAAGAGCCTCCGCCGTCGCGGGATCCGCGGCGAGGCCATCGTCGAGGCGATGGCCGGCCTCGGCACGTCGACCTCGAACGTCGACCTCGCGATGAGCACGATCTACGCGAACAACCGCGAACTGATCGACGACGCGTCCGATCGGTACTTCCTCGTCCGGGACGGTCTCGAGGTCCCGCTCACCGGCGGCCCGGACGAGGCGAACCCGCCGCTCCATCCCGATAACGACGAGCGCGGCGAGCGTTCGATCCCCGTCGGCGAGACGGTGCTCGTCGAATCGAACGACCTCCCCGGTCACGGCGAGCGCGTCTGGCTGAAGGGACTGGGCTGCGTCGAGAATATCCGCGACGCCTTCCAGTTCACCGGCGACTCGATCGACGTCGTCAAATCGGGTGACGTGGACGTGATTCACTGGGTACCCGGCAAGGAATCGATCCCGTGCCGACTTCGGACGCCCGACGGCGACGAACAGGGACGCACGGAGCCCGGGGTGGCTGATCTCGATCCCGACGACGTGGTGCAGTTCGAGCGCGTCGGGTTCGCCCGCATCGACCGCCACGACGAGGAGGAGACGGTGGCGTACTTCGCCCACGAGTAGCCCTCGCGTTCCAAGGCTCGCGTACCGGTCGGCCCGCTGCTGAATGGGACATTCTATCGGTTCCAATACATAAGCTCGCTTCGGCGAACGTTTTTCCTGGCGTCGGTGCAACGACGATACATGAGCCAGCACGACGCCGTCGACGCAGAGGAGAGCATGCTCCAGTGCGTCGACTGCGTGCCGCCTGCGGAGGCGTTCTCCGTCATCGGAAACGAGACGCGGCTGTCGATCCTCGAAGCACTCTGGCAGACCGACGCGACGCCGGTGAGTTTCTCGGAGCTGCGCCGCGAGGTCGGGATGGGTGACAGCGCCCAGTTCAACTACCACCTCGGCGAGCTGACAGACCACTTCGTTCGTAAAGCCGAGGAGGGGTACGAGCTCCAGCACGCCGGCGAGAAGGTGGTGACCGCCGTCGTCGCCGGCTCGATCACCGAGAAGCCAGACGTCGAGCCGTTTCCCGTCGAGGGCGAGTGTTTCACCTGCGGCGGGGAGCTCCAGGCCGTCTACGAGGACGAACGCCTCGCGATCGAGTGCGTCGAATGCGAGCACAAACACGGCGAGTACGACTTCCCGCCCGGCGGGCTGACCGATCGAACGCCGGCCGAGATCGCCGAGGCGTTCGACCAGCGCGTCCGCCACCTGCACTGTCTCGCAGCCGACGGCGTCTGCCCGGAGTGCAGCGGGCGGATCGAGCACACGATCGAGGAGGACGGCGACTGCTGTCTGGGCGTCCCCGTCCGCGTCGAGCACGAGTGCCAGCAGTGTGGGCACGAACTCTGCTCAGCGCCTGGGCTCCGGTTGCTCGATCACTCCGCCGTGGTGAGTTTCCACCGCGAACGCGGCGTCCACCTGGACGAGCAGCCGTACTGGACGCTCCCCTGGTGCGTCGGCAACGGGCACACGGAGCTGATCGGCGAGGATCCGATCCGCATCGAACTGACCGCAGTGATCGACGGGGACGAGCTACGGGTGACGATCGATCACGACCTCGACGTCGTCGAAACGGAAGTGACCACCCAGGTGTAGCCGCGCCACGCCGGCGATTACGTCGGCGGCGATGCCGACGATCCTAGCGCCGCCGCGATCCCGTTCGTCCAGCCGAACCCGTACTGGAGTCGGTACTCTCCGCTGTCCGCCGCCATCGAAGCCGCCTCGACGTCGTACTTCTCCGCCATCCGCCCCGTGTCCGCGAACGCCGAACTGTTCATCGCCAGCCACCGGTCGGCGATCTCGTCAGCGAGCTCGTCGTGGCCGTATCGCCGTAGCCCGACGATCGCCATCCACTGTAGCGGTGCCCAGCCGTTCGGCGCGTCCCACTGTTCGCCGGAGTCGACGAGCGTGGTGACGAGGCCACCGTCCCGGAGGAACTCCTCCTCGAGGCGATCGGCCACCGCGTTCGCTCGGTCCTCACGGGCCGCACCCGTGAACAGCGGTGCGACGCCCGCGAGCGTCATGCGGTCGACGGGCTCGCCCTGCGTCCAGCAGTAGTCCACGTAAAACGACGCGTCCTCGTCCCAGCAGTACTGTTCGATCACGTCGCGGCGACGGGTGGCCGCCGAGGCGTACCGATCGGCGGCCTCGGCTTCGCCGACCGCCGGAAGCCATTCGGCGAGCGCGGACTCCATGCCGAAGAGGACGGCGTTGAGGTCGACGGGGAGCAGTTCGGTCGTCCGTATCGTCGCGAGATCGGTCGGATCCGTCAGCCATCGCGTGCTGAAGTCCCAGCCGGACTCGCAGGCCGCCCGGAGGTTTCGGAACAGTTGTGGCCGCTCGTCCGTCGGAACGCTGCTCGCGAGCGAGCGGTCCTGCCAGTGGGATTCGGGGCGAGGGCGTGCCCTGTCGTCCCAGTACCGGTTGGCGACGGTACCGTCGGGAAGCGCCACCACTCGTCGATGGGACCGATCGCTCTCGAGGCTGCGGGACCCATCTACCCTGTCACGCCCGTCCATCCAGAAGGCGTGCTCCGTCCGAAGGTCATCGAGATACGGGTACACAGCCTCGACGCCGCGCTCGCGCTCGAGGATCCGGAGCATCCGGTAGAACAGCGGGACCTGCGATCGGCTGTCGTAGTAGACGCGGTTGCCGAGTGGAACGAACTCGAACCGATCCAGTAGTGACGCGACGTTGTCGACCATCGCCTCGACGAGCTGAATCCGATCCGAGCCGGCGAGCCCCTCGGCCGTGAAGTAGCTGTCCCAGTAGTACATTTCTCGAAACCGTCCGCCGGGGACGACGTGCTCGTTCGGCAGTGGGACCAGCGTCGTGCCGGCGTCTGGATCGATCTCGAAGGAACGAGTGAGCGGTTCCCAGAGGGAAGCCACGTGCTCGTCCATCGTCCGAGCGGGATCCAGTCGGGGGTTCGCTGCCACCGGTTCCGGCAATCGGAAGTGCTCCTCGACAAACACCTCGAGGTCGAACGCCGGCTGGTCTCTGCAGGCGAAGTAGCGTTCGAGGAGGAGATCCGCGGGCACGCGGGTTTCGGCGTCGACGAACTGTTTCGCGTCGTCGAACAGCTTGCGCCCCTGGACGGCCCGGAACAGTTCACCGGAGACCTGCGGGTAACTGCTGTAGTCGAATCCGCGGGTGGTCATCGGCCGTAATTTCTCCCAGTATTCATAAATAATTGTTGGGTCAATCCCGAATATCGCGTGGCTGAAGCGATGTACCCCACGTCTTACAAGTCCTTTAACAATGATTAATTATAAGTGCCGTAAACGAATACTGTGCCGGTACGCCGATGACCCGCATCTCCATGCGGTCGGTCAGCAAGTATTTCGACGGGGGTGAGACAGTCGCGAACTACAAGCTCGATCTCGAGGTCGAAGACGGGGAGTTCCTCGTCTTCCTCGGGCCGTCTGGCTGTGGCAAGACGACTGCACTCCGGATGATCGCCGGACTCGAGACGCCATCGGAAGGCAAGATCTACTTCGACGACGACCGGGTCGACGGGATGCCGCCCGCCGACCGCAACGTCGCGATGGTGTTCCAGAACTACGCGCTCTATCCGCACATGAACGTGCGGGAGAACATCGAGTATCCCCTCAAAGTGCGTGGCATTCCACCGGAAGAACGCGACGAGCGCGTCGCCGAAACCGCGGAACTCCTCCACATCGAGGACCAGCTCGAGAGCGATCCCGCCGAGATTTCCGGCGGACAACGCCAGCGTACCTCGCTCGCACGCGCGATCGTCCGGGAACCGTCCGTGTTCTTGCTCGACGAACCGCTCTCGAACCTCGACGCGAAGCTCAGGCTGGAGATGCGCTCCGAGCTCAAGCGGCTCCAGAACGAGCTCGACATCACGACCGTCTACGTCACGCACAACCAGGAGGAGGCGATGAGCATGGCGGACAGAATCGCCGTCATGAACGAGGGGACGATCCGGCAGGTCGCGGAACCCCAGGAACTCTATCGCCGCCCGCAGACGACCTGGATCGCGAACTTCATCGGTTCGCCGCCGATGAACCTCTTCGAGGGGACCCAGCAGAACGGCACGATCGACCTGCGGGAGAACAACACGCTCCCGATGAAAGGCGAGACATCTTCAGAGACCGTCTCGCTCGGGATCCGTCCGGAGGACCTCACCGTGTCGCTCGACGACCCCGGGACGGAGTGGTCGGTTCGCGGATCCGTCGAGACGGTCGAGCCACTCGGCGAGTACACGCTCGTCAACGTCGACGTCGCCGGCTCGCTCGTGAGCGTCAAGGTCCCGACGGCGGACGTCCGGGCCGGGCAGACGGTGTTCCTCACCTTCGAGCCCGACGACGCGTACCTCTACGACGGAGACGGCATGCTCGTCGCGTGATACAATGAGTACCGACCACTCACTCGAGGACGCTCCCGACGCGGGCGTCGACTGGCAGAAGGTGAAGGCGATCGTCGTCTTCATGGTGCCCGGACTGACGCTCTTCGCGATCTTCTCCGTAGGCCCCATGGTCTACTCCGTCGGCGGGAGCTTCTTCGCCTGGGACGCCTTCGACGCCCAGAAGCTGATCTACTTCGACACCTGGGTCGAGACGTTCCAGGACGACGCGATCATCAACTGGGAGAACATCAAGGATCTGGAGTATCCGATGGGGGCGCTTCCCCAGAATCTCATCTGGATGATGCTCCACGTCCCGCTGAGTACCCTCCTCGGACTCGGGCTCGCCCTGCTCTTCGCGGATCTCCGCGGCAGGCGGATCCTCCGTTCGATGGTCTTTCTCGCGTTCACGACGCCGACCGTCGTCATCGGGCTCGTCCTCCTGTTCGTCTACGATCCGCAGGCTGGCGTCTTCAACGAGCTGCTCCGAACCGTCGGCCTCGAAGGCCAGGTCCGGAACTGGCTCCAGGAGCCCCAGCTCGCGATGTACGCGCTCGTCGTCGGTGGCGTCTGGGTCCAGACCGGTTTCAGCATGCTCCTCTATAGCTCCGCGCTCGCCGGGATCGACCCGTCGTTGCTCGAATCCGCGCGAATCGACGGTGCCGGCCGGTACCGTCGCTTCAAGGACATCATCTGGCCGCTGGTCAAACCCGTCACCGCGGTCGTGGTGATCATGGGGATGATCTGGGTGCTGCGCATCTTCGCCATCGTGTACGCTGCCGGCGGTCCGTCGGGCGGACCCAACGGGGTGTACTCCGTGCTCGGATTGGAGGTCTACCAGTCGGCGTTCTCCAGTCCGATCGAGTACGGCGAGGCGATGGTGGTCGCCCTCGTCGAGCTGTTCATCGCGCTGCCGATGGCCTACTACATCGCACGAATGGACTAACCAACCATGACTGACACACCACACTCCGAGCGGTCGTCCGAGTCGGCTTCTCAGCCGGAACGCACCGACGGCGGAACGCAGGTCCGCTACGAGGTTCCCGATACTGCGCCAACAGACGATCGAGACCTCCTGACCAGACTCGTGGCCTCGGCACCGACCGTGCCCCGGGCCGCCAGATACGTGATCGCGATCGTGATCGCGCTGCTCTGGCTCGTCCCCCTGATCGGGCTATTCATGGCGTCCGTCCGTCCACTCGGCGAGATCGTCCAGGGCTGGTGGTCGATCGATCCGTTCACGTTCACGTTGCAGAACTACGAGCAGGCCTGGAACTACGAGTCCGGGCCGATGAGCCAGGCGCTCGTGAACACCGCGATCGTCACGATCCCGTCCGTGCTCGCCGTGACGCTGCTGGGAACGATGGTCGCCTACCCGTTCGCGCGCTTTGAGTTCCCGCTGAAGACGTTCCTGTTCTTCCTGCTGATCATCGTGATGGCAGCGCCGCCCGAGCTCGTCGCGATGGGCAACTACAACACGCTGCAGGAGACCGGGCTGTTCGACACCTACATGGGACTCATCCTGGTCCACATCGGCTGGGGACTGGGCTGGGTCGTCATGTTCCTCCGGAACTACTTGCTCGGACTGCCCAAGGAGCTGGAGGAGGCGGCTCGCGTCGACGGTGCGTCGCGCTACCAGATCTTCAAGTCGATCGTGCTGCCGTACTCGGCGCCGGCGCTCGTCTCCGTCGCCGTCATCCAGTTCACCTGGGTCTGGAACTCCTTCTTCTTCCCGAAGGTGTTCATGCGATCCCAGGAGAACAAGCTCGCTCCGCAGGTGCTCCCGCTGATGAAGGGTCGGCTGCAGATCGACTGGGGACTCGTCGCCGCTGGATCGGTCCTGACGATGATCGTTCCGGTCGTCCTCTTCGTCGTGTTGCAGCGGTACTACAAGCAGGGGATGGTCGCTGCAGTGGCCGACTGACGCCGGCCGCGAAAACGTCTCCTCTCTCTACACTCTGTTCTCTCTCGCTGTTTTCCCGCACGTTCTGCTCCCCCGGAGACATCGACGTCGTGAAACGCGTACCTCGGTCGATGGGAGATGGAGCGCTCCTCCCTCCCGCAGCCAACCGTCAGCGTCGGTTCCGATGCTCGTCCGCAAGCTCCTCTGCGCGTTCGATCGATGGCGTGGCCTCCCAGCGAACCTGTTCACCGACGCCGTAAGCCAACGCCTCCTTCAGTTCGTCTTTCAGGACCCCGGCACCGATCTCGACGACCTCGCCGTCACCGTCGCCGACTTCGTAGACGCCGTAGCGCTCCGGTGCCTTCCCCACGGTCGTGCGCGTGAGCTCCTCCCAGGCCTTCCGGAGCGGCATCGATCAGTCCTCCCGTGGATCGGTGGCCGTGGAATCGCCGTCCGTCTCCTCGCTGACGATCTCGTAGGACGCCTCGCCGAGTTCGTCCTCGGCGAAGACGAAGATCCGACCGCGGGCGACCTCGGGGTCGCCCTCGATGACGATGGCATGGCCGTCGGCACGGGCCGTGACGCCAGGGAACAGTTCGGTCTCCTCGTTGGGTTCGACGAACACACGCCCGACGCCGGTTTCCTCGAGGATGTCGTCGTGCGTCGACCGGTCGTTGACGTACGTGAGCACGCCCTCGGTGTCGGTCGGGTCAGTGACGAGGACCTGCACGAGCACGCCGGGGCGGGTGCGGACGGAGCCGTCCCGTTTCTCGGGCACCCCGTTGTAGAAGGCCTCCCGCTCGTCGAGATACTCCACGACGACGCCCTCCTCCCGGAGATCGACCGGGAGGGTCGAGGGCGAGACGGTGGAACGGTGGGACATACCCACGGGTAGGAGGGTTGTCCGGAAAAGAACCCCGTTCGCGGATCGAACGGTGAAGGTCTGTCAGCGCCAGTCGTGTCGGTGCGACCCTCGAATGGACTACCGAACCGCGACAGCGTTGCCCTCCCCAGCTATTCCGACGTCACGTCGCTACACTCGGCCGCGTCGGCGAGCTCCGGTGCGGCGTCCAGCGGGGCCGTCTCGACGTGCCGGCGCTCTGTGGTACAGTCAGTCATCCGCTACCCCCGGCATCGTTTCCGCGTCGGCGTCCTCGGAGAAGGGGTACCAGGCCTGCTTGCCGTCGGCGAGACAGGGATCCGTGTATCCCTCGACCTCCTCGGGCTCGGCCAGTTCGATGATCGTCTCGTGACCGGTCGCGTCGACCCACTCGCGGAACGTCTGGCCGTCTTCGCGGAGCGCCGCGTACGCCTCGACGAGGTTCGCGAGCATGCCAGGCACTTCGTCGGCGGGCACGCGCTGGCGGACCCACTCGATAAAGGAGGGCTCCTCGCCGATCCCCCCGCCGACGCCGACGTCCAGCGCTTCGACCATCTGGCCGTCCTTGCGGGCACGCATCCCCTGGAGCCCGATGTCGGCAGTCATCGCCTGACCGCAGTCGGCAGTGCAGCCCGAATAGTGGATCTTGATCCGCTGGACGTCGTCGGGGAGTTCGACGTTCTCGCCGAGCCAGCGAAGCATTCGTGCGGTTCGGGCCTTCGTCTCGGTCAGCGCGAGATTGCAGAACTCGGTCCCGGTGCAGGCCATCGTCCCTCGCTCGAAGGCGTTGGGCTCCGGCTTGTGCTTCTCGAGGAACGGCTCCGCCAGAAGGTCGTCGAGATTGCCGTCGGGGACGTCCGTAATGACGGGGTTCTGCCGCCGGGTGAGTCGGACCTCGCCGGAGCCGTACGTCTCCGCGAGGTCGGCCAGCTCGATCGCCTCCTCGGCAGGGAGCCGACCGACGGGGACGGAGAGGCCGACGTAGTTCAGGTCGTCGGCCTGGTCGTAGACGCCCACGTGGTCGTGTGAGCCGCGCTCGGTCGGCTTGCCGGCGTTGTAGGTGTACTCGCCGCGGAAGTCCGTTCCAGCGGGTTCGAGCTCGAAGTCGAGGCGCTCGTCGAGCTCCTCGCGGATCTCGTCCGTACCCCACTCGTCGACGAAGAACCGCGCACGGTTCTTCGAACGGTTCTGGCGGTTGCCTTCCTCGTGGTAGAGTTCGACGAACTCACGGACGGTGTCGTAGGCCTGCTCCCGGCGGACGAAGAGATCGAGCGGCCGTGCGGGCCGAGGTTCCCGTCCGCCGAGGCCGCCGCCGACGCGGACGTTGAATCCCTTGACCTCTTCGCCGGAGATGTACTTGTGAGCGGGCTCGAGGCCGATGTCGTTGATCGAGTCCTGGGCGCAGCCCTGGCGACAGCCCGTTACCGAGATGTTGAACTTACGGGGCATGTTGCAGAGGGCGTCGTCGCCGCGGATGCCCTCCTGAATCTCGTCGAGCAGTTCGCGGGACTCGACGTATTCCTCGGCTTTCCCGGCGAGCGGGCAGCCGGAGATGTTCCGCATCGTGTCGCCGCCCGCGGACCGAGAGCTGACCCCGGCGGCCTCGAGCTTCTCCCAGATCTCCGGGATGTCCTCGAGCCGGAGCCAGTGGAGCTGGATCGATTGTCGAGTCGTCAGATCGATCCAGGAGCGGCCGAACTCCGGGTTCTCGACCGGGCCGTCGGCGTAGTCCCGGGCGACCTCGCCGATCGCATGGAGTGCGCCCGGCTCAAGGACGCCGCCACAGTTGGTCAGTCGGAGCATGAAGTACCCTTCCTGGCCGTCGCGATGGTGGAAGAGCCCCCAGAACTTGAACCGCGAGAACCACTCGTCGCGCTCGTCTTCGGGGATCGAATCGTACCCCTCCTCGGCGAAGCGCTCGATGTGCTCGCGAAGCTCGTCGCCGTAGCACTCCGCCTTCCAGTCCTCCTTTTTATGCCCCACCGCGAACCACCTCGCGTTCGGATGCCGACCGATCGAACGGCGATCGCGCGGAAACTGCGGACGAATCCATAGTTCTCACGGGAGAACGAAACAGGTTTGCAGCTATTAAGACTAATCAATTACAAATGATTGAAATTGTGGAGTCTATCCGGACGATCTCCCGAACGGTAGCGTGTATAATGTGTATTAGGCTATCGGACGGACGGTTTCGCGGTGCCCAGCGGTCCGAATTCCCACGTTCGCGAATGGCAGATTCTAGACTATTTTGCGATGGCGAACCGGTTCGCCCGGACTCGAGACGACCGAATCCGTGACAGCATCGATATCCGGTGTGTCGCATGGCGTGGCGGAATCGAGACGCGGCAAGGGCAACGCTGGTGAGAACAAACTACGAGAAAGCAATCCCGTGCGGACGGCCCGGGGAGAGATCGGAGGAAAGCGACCGAGAGGGAGTACCCACCAGGCAGACCCTCAGTCCCCGGCGAGCAGGGCGGAACCGTCGGGGAGCCTGGCGCTCACGGCGTTATCGTCCCGAGTAGAGCGGGGCCGGGCTGGGTGCGACCGTACCCATAGCTCGAGCGGGGTGTCGACACTCGCGATCGCTCCGGGTGAGACGATGTCTGCGAGTGACCGTTCGGCCACTACGTACTTCGAGAGCGACGCCGGAACCGAGCAGAGCTGGCGCTCGCCGCTGGTCCGGGCGTCCGCTACTGCCCGTTCGAGCGCATCGGTCCGATAAGCGCCACAGAGCGGCTGGAGATAGCCGTCGACGGCTGGAAGCGCGACGTCGGCGTCACGCTGACGACGACGATCGAGCAGACGCCCGAGCACTGCTGGCGTGATGCCCGGCCGATCGCAGCTCACGAGCAGAATTTCCTCGGCGTGAATCTCCTCGTTCTGCTCTCCGTCGTCGATACGCGCGCATCGATCCGTGTGGACTGTGGAGAGTCCGTTTTCGATCCCGGCGATCGGGCCGGCGTCCGGCTCTTCGTCGGTCACGAAGGTCGGTCGACCGTCGACGTGGGCCGACGACGCGAGCGCGCTTTCGAAGGGCTCGGCCTGGTCGTCGCGGCAGTCGATCACGACGTCCTCGGCCACGGACTCGAGCGCCCCGACGACGTGTGCGAGCATCGGCTCCCCGCCGATCTCGACGAGCCCCTTCTCGGCGAGCCCGAAGCGCGACGAGTAGCCCCCGGCGACGACGAGTGCGATCGGCATCAGTCGTCGCCCGACGTCGCGCTCGCCGTCGATTCGCCACGGTCGAGGAAGCCCTCGTCGTTGGCGACTGCAGCGATCTGTGGCTGGAAGACCCACGCCGTCAACAGCACGATCGGGATCATCGACGCCGCGACGATGGCGTAGCCGACGTGCATGTTCGGCAGCGGGAACAGCGTCTCGCCGTAGACGAGCGGGTAGACGATGCCGCCGACGGTGCCGACGCCACCGACGACGCCAGCGACCTGCCCGGAGCTGTTCGGGAACATCGCCGGGACCTGCGCGAAGATCGCGCCCTCGGCGAACGCACACGACATGCCGACGACGAAGCCGGCAACGACGGCGGCCATCACCATCCCGGAGAGCCCGGCGAGCGTCATCGTGAACATCGCGACGACGATGAAACACAGCGAGACGAACGTCCACTGCTCGCGGTACCGGCCCGTAAACACCGGCAGGATATTGCGCTCGTTCTTCGCGAGGTAGTCGCTCGTGTACCCGCCGATCGGCCGCAGCAGCCCGGCGGCAACCGAGAAGGTCGCGGCGAACGTGCTCGCGACGACGAGATTGTCCTGGTTGAACCCCTCGCGGTAGTACGTCGAGAGCCAGCCGTTCATCGACAGCTCGAGGCCGAAGCTCATGACGTACGCGAGCGCGAGGACGACCGTGCCGTAGCGCGTCGCGGTGTAGACCCACTGCTTGAGCGACGCGCTGTCCTTCGTCGCTGCGCGTTTCTCGGCGGACTTCGCGGCCTCGCCGATCGAGTAGTAGACGACGGCGAGCAGAATCGAGACGATCCCGGTGTAGAAGAAGGCTGCTCGCCAGTTCGTCTCGAAGATCGGGCCGCTCCAGCCCGTGCCGAACACGCGCGGAAGGATCAGTGCGCCGCCGGCGGCACCGGCGTTTCCGACGCCCGCGTAGATGCCTTCGGCCATCCCGAGGTTCTCCTCGTCGAACCACTCGGCGACGTGCTGGATCCCGATGACGAACGTGATCCCGGCCGTCGCGACGATGAGTCGCGTGACGAAGAACACGCCGTAGCTCTCGGCGAACGCGCTCGCGATCGAGAACACGCCCACGTAGGCGAGCACGATGGCGAACACCGTTGGCGCGCCGTACTTGTCCGAGAGCCAGCCCGTGAGCATCCGTCCGAAGGGCGCGAGCCAGATCGCGGAGCTCGCGAGAATCCCGATCTCGCCGTTCGAGAGCCCGAACTCGTCGGCCATCGGGCCGGTGAAGGGCGCGAAGCTGAACCAGATGAGAAAGGAGAAGTTGAACCCGACGGTGGCCAGCACGAGCGTTCGCCACTTGGTCATCTTGATCACGAGCGATCACCCGCCCGCACGTGGCGTCCTATGTCTGAACGACCATGCACAATTTCTCCATTTTCCTTGCGGAACATTGTTCGAATCCAGTTCAACCTCTGCGGATAGTCTATAATAAGCACCCGCGTTTGCATTCTACCAGAAATAGGAGCATCCGTAGCCGCACAGCCGATATGGAACGTGATATTACGCATATAAGGTCGTCATGCGGTCGGAGCGATCCCGGCGACACGCCCTGGAAGCGGCCGTTCGTGAGGCAGGTGCGCCGACGAATTCGCCGCGAGGACTCGCGCGCAGCGCTGTCGTCCGACAGCGTCACGCCTTCCCAACGACAGCTGGCGAGAATCTGGCATCCGTCGGACGGCGCCGACGCAACTGTGCAGATCGTCGACCGTCCGGGTGTGTAGCAGCCGTCGAACGACAGTTGGCGTCGGATACGCACCACGTCCGATCGTGAAACGGACCGTCTGCGTGCTCGCCAATCGGAGGAAGCGCCCCTCAGTCGGCGGGTTCTGGAACGGCGTCGCGCTGCTTCGGCGCGACGAGTCGCACGGCACACTGTTTGAGGTTCGGTTCGTCGGAGCGCGGATCGCGATCGGGGAGAGTGAGGTCGTTGACTGCGGGGTGGTGGATCGGGAGCCAGACCAGCCCGTCCGGGACGGCGTCGTCTGCCTCCACGACCGCGGTGAGCGATCCCCGCCGGGACTCGATCCGGAGTCGATCGTCCGGGCCGGCGAGTCGATCGTCGTGTGCCGCAGCCGTCGCTGGACTCACGCGTGCCACGGCCAGCTCGTCGTCTCGGGTCCGAACCCCGGTGTTGTAGCCGTCGTCCTGGCGAGCCGTGGTCAGCGTGAGTGGGAACTCCTCGTCCGGTGGTTCCGGGAGCCCCTGATGGGTCTCGCTCGAGAAACGTGCCTTGCCGGAGGGCGTGGGGAACTCCCAGGTCCCCTCCAGATCGTACGCGGTGCCGATCACCCGGTCGTCCTCCTCCACCTCCTCGCCGTCAGCGTCAGCCGACGCATCGATTTCCTCCAATGGTGGGTCGTAGTACCGGTAGCCGCTCTCGCTGGTCGGCGTCGGCGCCGGCCAGCGGACCGCCCGGTCGCCGGTCAGACGCTCGTAGCTGACGCCCGAGCAGTCCGCGTCGGTGCCGGCGGTCAGCTCGGCGAACTCGCGAAAGACGTCGGCGGGCTCCAGCGAAGGGCCCTCGAGCAGCCACGGACAGACCCGCTCGCCGATGGCGGCGATCAGCTCGAGATCGGTCTTGACGCCGGTCGGCGTCTCGGTCGCAGCACGTACCCGCGAGATCCGTCGTTCCATGTTGATCGCCGTGCCCTCCGACTCACCCCAGGTCGCCGCGGGAAGGACCACGTCCGCGAGTTCGACGGTCTCGGTCCGGAACGCGTCCTGGACGATCAGGAACGTGTCCTCGAGGCGCTCCCGTGCCGCGCTGGCGTCCGGAACGCCAGCCGCCGGGTTGGTCGCGACCGTCCAGCAGACGTCGACGGGGCCACTCTCCTCCATCGCTTCGACGATACCGACGGGCCCGGGGCCGGTGTCGTCCGCCAGCCGTGCGACCGGAACGTCCCACGCATCGGCGACGGTCTCGCGCTCCGCCGGATCGTCGAACTCCCTGTGGCCGGGCCAACTCCCCTTCGAGGAGCAGACGCGGGTCCCCATCGAGTTCGCCTGCCCGGTGAGCGAGAAGGGGCCGGCGCCGGGACCGAGATTTCCGGTCGCGAGACAGCAGTCGATCAGTGCGCCGGCCGTGGCGGTTCCCTGGACGCTCTGGTTGACGCCCATCCCCCAGTAGATCAGGGTGTCGTCCGACAACGCGTCCGCGAGCGAGGCGGGGACGTTCTCGCCGACGACCGCAGTCTCGGCAGCCTCCGCGGGTGACGGCAGCTCGTCCACCAGTTCGTCGAACCCCTCGGTATGCGCCGCAACGAACTCCTCGTCGACGCCGTCCCGATCGACGATCGCAGCGAGGACGCCCCTGGCCAGCGCGAGATCCGATCCAGGCTCGAGCTGGACGTGCTCGTCGGCCAGCTCGGCGGTGTCCGTCTCGACCGGATCGACCACGATCAGCCGCGACCCCTGCTCGGCGGCACTCTCGCGAATCCAGCGGAACATGACCGGATGTGCGACCGCGGGGTTCGCTCCCCAGATCAGGTGCGTGTCGGCCTCCGGAATGTCGTCGTACGTCGGCGGCGGCGCGTCGCTCCCGAACGCGTCGTAGTACGCCGTGACGGCGCTGGCCATGCAGAGCGTCGTGTTCGCGTCGTAGTGGCGGGTCCCGATCCCCGCGCGTGCGACCTTCCCCAGCAGGTACGCCGCTTCGTTCGTCTGCTGGCCGCTACCGAGTACGGCGACAGCGTCTGGATTGGCCGACGCGGCCCGGTCGATGTGTTCGGCCGCGTGGGTCAACGCAGTGTCCCAGGTCGTGGGCACGAGTTCCCCGTCGCGGCGAACGAGTGGCTGGGTGAGCCACTCGCCTTCGGGATCGGCGGTTTCGCTGACGCCTCGCTGGCACCCGAGCCCGCGATTCACTGGATGGGCGGGATCGCCGCGGACGACGTCGAGCCCGTAGCCTGTTTCGACGGCGCGTTGCACGTGGCCACAGCCGACCGCACACCGCATGCAGGTCGTGGGGACGAGCTCCGTCACGCTCGACACCCCGCTGGAGCGGGGCCGCCGTGGAGCGAAGCGTTACCAGAACAGCTGGCCGTTCGGCCGGGAATCGCCTCCATGCCCTGACGATCGATCATGGATCACAAGAACTACTGAACGAACATAATCGTACTCGTTCCGAATCGGCGAGTATCCACGGAAATCCTGCTCGAACGACCGATATGCAATCACCTGATAGACGTATAAGGTGGCGATCGTCAGATCCGAACGGCCGGTGAGACCGCCCGACCGTCGATCCGCCGCCGCGACCACACCGTCAACGGTATGTGACGGCGTGCGGAGGGACGGATATGGACGGTCGGGCGAGAGCACCCGGCGCGGGCACGATCTGCAACGCCCTTGCGACCGGGCAGGGATCCGCGTTCGCCATCGACGCGTACACCACCGCGAGCGTCTCGCTCGATCCGGGGCGCGACGACGTCGACGGAGAAATCGCGGACGCACCCGACGCGGACACCGCCCTGATCGAGCGCTGCGTCGAGCTGACGATCGAGCGCTTCGGCGACGGCGAGGGCGGCGAGGTCCGCACCGACAGTGAGGTGCCGATGGCCGCGGGGTTGAAGTCCTCCAGCGCGGCGGCGAACGCGACGGTACTCGCGACGCTCGACGCGCTCGGCGTCGCAGACGCTGGAGATCCGACGCTCGCAGCGACCGGCGAGATCGATCGCGAGGACGCCTGCCGACTCGGCGTCGAAGCCGCCCGCGACGCCGGCGTGACGGTGACGGGGGCGTTCGACGACGCCTCGGCGAGCATGCTCGGCGGCGTCACGGTCACGGACAACGCCGAGGACGAGCTGCTCGCCCGCAAGGAGCGGGACTGGGCAGTGCTCGTCTGGACGCCACCGGAGCGGGCGTTCTCCGCCGACGCGGACGTCGAACGCTGCGAGCGCATCGCCTCCACGGCCGACGTCGTGATCGAGCACGCCCTCGATGGCGACTTCGCTCGCGCGATGACCGTCAACGGCTTCGCGTTCTCCGCGGCGCTCGAGTTTCCCACGGAGCCACTGCTCGAGGCGCTGCCCGAGGCAGCGGGCGTTTCGCTCTCCGGGACGGGACCGAGCGTCACCGCCGTCGGCGACCGCGAGGCGCTGGCGGACGTGCGAGCGGCGTGGGCGGAGCGACCTGGAACCATCCGATTGACGACGACGCAAACCGACGGAGCGACCATCCAATGACAGACCACGAGGAGACCCACACCGACGGCTCGACCGAATCGATGGCACGACTGCTGGCGGACGGGGGCGACCCCGAGGGCATGCAGGACATGTCTCTCGACGAACTCCGCGAGGAGATCGAGTCCATCGACCGCGAACTCGTCGAACTGATCGCCCGCCGGACCTACGTCGCGGACACGATCGCCGCGGTCAAAGACGAGCGCGACCTGCCGACGACCGACGAACAACAAGAGCAGCGCGTGATGGACCGGGCCGGCACGAACGCCGAGCAGTTCGACGTCGACGCGAACCTCGTCAAGGCGATCTTCCGGCTGCTGATCGAGCTGAACAAGGTCGAGCAGCGGGAAAACCGATAACATCTACCTGGATGCAAAGCGGAGAGCGGTCGAAATCCTTCGTAGCAAGTTCTTTTACTCGTGCGTGCTCGTACATCCACTATGGGAAACCGAGTTGGGAGCCCACCAGTCTCCAATCCAACCGAGGACATCGAGGACGGGCAGCGGAAGCTCGGTGACTTGCTCGCTGGCCGCCTGTCCGACGTCGATGTCGACTCCGTCGAGGCCGTGCGGGAGCTCCGTGAGCGACGATGAGGGTTCTGGTCGATACAAACGTTCTCGTTGCCAGTCTCACGGACGAACCGTCCCGTGGAACTGTCGCTACGGATTTTCTCAATGGAGAGTACGAGTACTGCACGTCGCTACTGAACCTGATGGAGTTGCGGTCGGTGATGACCAAGAAGAAGCAAAGTGAACAGGACCGAGTAGAGGAGGTCCTGGACGACCTCTTCGAGGAAATTGACGTTTACGCACCCGAAATCAGTGACCAGATTGCAGCGTACAATTGACAGCGCGACAATTTGCTCTACACGATCGATTGCCTGCTTCTCGCACTCGCCGAGGACATCGACGCAACCCTCGTGACGTTCGACACCGAGTTGCTGGAACATGGGGCCGTCGAACCCAACGAGCTAATCGAGTAACGGGGCGGAGCTGGGTCGGTTCCAGCAGCTCCCGAGAACCGAGCCAACCCATGACTATGTTACAGTATCCAGAGACTTGAACAAGGTCGAACAGCGCGAATCCCGATAAACTAGCCGAGCCCAAGACTCAGTTCCAGGGCATCGTCCACGTCCGACATCGTGGTCTCGTCGAGGTTTCCGACGACCGAGTGAATCCGTTTCTCGATGGAGACGACGCGGAGTTGGTCGAGCCGAACCGACGAATCCGTCTCGAATGGCGAATCCGCTGCCTTTACCAGCACCTCGAACGGGTAGCCACGGTGCGTGCCAGTCGCTGGAGCGACGAGAGTAGTACTGGCGTTTCTATTCCCAACGTCGTTCTGTACGACCACGGCGGGTCGTGTCTTTTTCATTTCGTGACCCTCTGCCGGATCGAGCCGGACGATTACGACGTCGCCGCGTCGGACGTCAGGACCCTCGCTCATTCATCCAGCCCGTTCCACGCTTCGTCGGAGGCGTCGTCCCACTCCTCGGCGAGAGCATCGGAACTGTCGGTTGCATCTCGATACGCGGTGGCGAGTTCGTCTTCGTCAGGGCGGTCGGATTCGACCTCCACGACGGCGACAGTCACGCGTTTGTTGGCGTACTCTGTGCCAAGGTACACTCGGCCTCTGTCGTCCGTCTCGTTTGTTCGGAGGTCACGAGCGTCTACTTTCATCGTGATACCCACTATAGCCCATTGCTGGATAAGACTTGCCCACTATTACCCACGCATTCGTTTCGTGGATTCGTATGCCGGATTTCGTCTATCCGGACAAGGTCGAACAGCGGGAGAGCAGGTAACCGACGCGAATCTCGCAGTGGAAACGGCGTCTCGCTGGCACAGCGGGGCGGCAGTCAGTGGCTGTGGTCGTGATCGCCGTGCTCCGTCGCACCGTGATCGTGTGCCTGGCCGGCTTCGTGCACGTGATCGTGTGGATGCGGATGATCGTGGTCGACGGCGTCCCGGATCACCATCACCTTCACCCGGCGAACGGCGTCGAAGTCCCGCAGCTCGTTGACGAGCGCGTGGATGCGATCGCCGCGTCCCCGACAGAACAGGGACTCCAGGCAGAGATCTCCCTGATGGGAGTGGCTCGTGTTCAGAATAACGTCCTGGTAGTCGTGCTGGACGCCGTGGAGCTCCTGGATGACGTCGTGGTGGCGATAATCGAACCCCACCAGCGCGACGAGGTCCTCACCGGCCTCCTCGAGGCGAGTGTGTGCCTCGACGTACTCCAGCATCGCTTCCCGCACGGCACGAGAGCGGCTCTCGATGCCCTGCTCTTGCCAGACGCGATCGAACTCGGCGAGCAGCTCGTCGGGGACGTTCAGGCTCGTACGCACGGGTGGATCGAGGAGTCCCTCGACCAAGAGTCCCCCGTCTCGGTCGCAGGCGTATGTACGCACGGGCATTCGCGTAGTAACAATCGCTAAACGGCATCGAGTTGTGATTTCCGGTCACGATGATTCACGCGGAGGCACCCGGCGTGCTCGCGGGTGCAATCTTGCTCGGAGCGGTCCACGGCGTCGAACCAGGACACGGCTGGCCAGTCGCTGCCGCGTACGCTATGGACCGACGAAACACCTGGGCGGCGGGGTTCGCGGCGAGCCTCATCATCGGGATCGGCCACCTGATCAGCTCGATTGCGGTCGTCGTAGCGTACTTCTACGCCATCGCCTACTTCGATCTCACCGGACTCGACGAACCGATCGTCGTCGCTGGCGTCGCGATCGGCGGTCCGCTCGGCGTCGTCGCCGGACTGCTGTTGATCGGACTCGGCATCAGGGAGTACTACGGCGGACACGGCCACGGCCTCGACGACGCCGAAGTGCACGACGACACTCACGAAGACGCGCACGATAACGCTCACGACGAAGGGCACGACGTGGAGCACGCGCACGAGGAGGGGCACGACCAGGACGGCCATGACCACGAGGAGGGGCACGAGCACGGCGTCGGCGACGGGCGGGAACACGAACACGGAGAGCACGACGACGGGCACGTTGCCGGCCACAGTCTCGACGAAGGACACTCGCATGCGCCTCACGAACACGACGCCAATCACCGGCACGGCGCTACGGACGGCGACGGCTGGCGCGCTCGTCTCCGATCGGCCCTGCCGTTCGTCGGTGGGCACGAACACATGGATACGGCGACCGCGGAGAATCGGGGCCTGCTCGGCATCGCGTGGGTCGCCTTCGTACTGGGATTCGCCCACGAGGAGGAGTTCGAGATCATCGCGCTGTGTACCGGGTCGTCGCACTGCCTCGAGCTCATGCTCGCCTACGCGATCACCGTCATTCTGGGCATCGTCGGGCTCACGATGGCGCTGGTCGCTGGCTACCAGCACTTCGAGGAGCGAGTCGAGCGACTGACCCCGTACCTGCCTGCGTTCTCGGCGGCAGTGCTGATCGTGATGGGGCTCGGATTCGTCCTCGGGATCCTCTGAGCACGGATCGCTGGCGGGTGACCGGCCGCTGCTCGCTCGATCACTCCGGGCGTTCGCTGCCCGTCGCGGACTCCTCGCCCGAAGCGCTCGACTGCTGTACGATCCCGGCGGGATCGACCGGACCGTCCCGGAAGCGGTCCGCCGGTCGCTCGTCCTGTTCGGCGAGCGCGTCGAGCAGTCGTTCGGCGATCGTCTCGCGGAGCTCGTCGGCCACCGCTCGATCGACGTCGACCATCCTGCTGTCGTCGCTCACGAGGCTCTGCGAGCCCGCGATGTCGACGTGCACCGTCGCGAGGCCACGGCGGCGCTGGAAGACCGTCTGCGAATCGGCGACCGTCTGGACGCGGTGGTAGGGGACGATCTTCGTGGTGCGACTCCAGAACCCGTGGCGCGTGAGGACGTGATCGTCGGTGAGTGCGTAACCGAGGTTCCGCCACTTCAGGTGGGCCGCGATGGGCACCAGCGGAAACGCGAGCGGAACGATCCACCAGGGGCCGCCCCAGACGTCGCCCGCTACGGCGCCGTACGCGATCGCGGTGAGGACGCCAAGCACGATCGAGTACCGAGCGACGTAGCGGGTTCTCGCTCGTTTCGGGGGGCGCTCGAACGCGGGGAGGTCCACTGGCTCGATCTCTTTCGCCAGCTCCACGACGCGATCGCGCCGTGCGATCGGCACCGCGGCCTGGGAGCCGCCTTCCTGACCTGGCGAGAAGCCGGCTGTCTCCGCAGTCAGCGAAGCGTAGCCCACGAGCCGTGCGAGCACGTTCTCCGTGATCGTCACCGCCTGCACCTTCGCGAGCGGGATCGTCCCCGAGAACTTCTGGAGGAGGCCGCGTTCGTAGCGCAGTTCGTCACCGACCTCGAAGAGCTGGAAGCCGTAGTAGTTCGTCACCGCGTAGGCAGCACTGAGCACCGCCGTCGCGAGGTAGATCGCGAGGACGATCGCCGGCACGAACAGGACCGCGAGCCCCGCGCTGCCGCCAGCGAGATCCCTGATCTGGGGAACGAACGGCGTGATCGCGAAGAAGACGAGCGGCAGGATCCGGGAGTCCAGCGAGACGATCCCGAGCACGCCCAGTTCGCGTGGCGTCATCTCGAAGAGGAGTTCGCGCCGCTCCGCCGGCGTCGCCTCGCCAGCCGTCGCTTCTCCCTCGATTGCTTCGCCGTCCCGTTCGGCAGCGACGCTCCGCCGTTTGCGCTCGCTGATCTCGTTCTGTAACCGATCTGCCTCCGCTTTGCCGACGTACTGGAGGTGCGCCTCGGTCCCACTTCCGCCGGCCGTCTCGACGCGGACCTCCGCGAGCCCCAGTGCACGCTGTACGACCGTTCGCTCGATGGAGACGTTCTGGACGCGGCCGTAGGGGATCTCGCGGGAGCGCCGGGAGAGCACGCCGGCGTCGATGTCGAGCGTGTTCTCGGTCAGCTCGTACTCGTAGCGTCGGTAGTAGGCGTACTGCCAGCCGAGGATCGCGAGCAGACCGACGATGACGACCAAACCGGCGACGGCGTAGGCGAGTGCGCCGTCGAGAAACTGCGGAATCCCGAAGAAGGCGAAGAAGACGATCACGACGACGTTGCCCACGGCTCGGGCCGCGCGATAGGGGATCGAGAGCGGGTGGAGCTTCATACTGCGGTGTCGTCCTCGGCAGCGATCGCCAGCTGTTTGAGCCGGCGCTGGTGCTCGGTCGCGCGGTCGGCCTCGATGCCGGGGATCGTGACGTCCGCGCCACGGGATCCAGCGGTGTAGACCACCAGTGACGAGAGTCCTGCCACGCGCGCGATCGGCCCCCTGGCGGTGTCGACGTGCTGGATGCGGACGAAGGGAACGACGGTCCGGACTCGCGTCAGGACGCCCCGCTCGAGGTAGATGGCGTCCTCGCGGAACTCGTACTGCCAGGCGCGATACCGCATCACGGCGTGGGTAACGAACAGCACGAGTAGCGCAAGCGTGATTCCCGCAGGGACGAGCAGGGAGATCTCGAGCCACTGCCAGACGGCGACGAACCCGATCGCGCCGAGCACGAGCGACCACACCACTGCGCGGGCGATCCAGATGATCCGAATCCGCGGATGGAGCGACCGTTCGGAGACGGTCAGTTCGGACGGATCGATCGCGGCAGGGTCCGCTGGTTCAGGCGCGGAGGAGCCGTCGCTCGCCGGGGCGTCAGCACCGGTCTCATCTGCCGCGTCGGTACTGTCTCCGGCCACCGGATCCCGGTCCCCGGACCCGTCCCCCGTCGCCGGATCGGCAGACTCGTCGGCGCCGCCCGGTCCGTCCCTCCCGTCCGGATCGTCGCCGGAAGCTCCTCGCATACGTTGATCAATCTGCCCCGGAACGTCAAAAAGGGCCGCGTCGCGTCCCAGGTCGTGCTACAGCTCGATCCACTGGCTGTCGACGTCCTGGTCGAGGAGCCGCCAGCGATGTTCGGCGCCGTCCGCCGTCGCACGGACCTCGACGACGGCGTCGAACAGCGGCTCGAGGAGTTTGACGTGATCGTCGTCGGGAGCGAGTCGCAGGTGGAAGTGGCCCATCCCGTTGACGTCGCGAACGCGGGCGGTGACGACGTGCACCAGCCGGAACACCGTCTCGGGGTCGTACTCGGCGAACAGCGGGCCGAGCGCGTCGACGCAGACGCGGAACTCCGCGGGCTCGAGTCCGGCGTCGGCGGTGAGGCCGTCGATCTTGTCCGCGACGGCCTGCCCGAGCGGTCCCAGGAGGTCGCTGTCGACGATCGTTGCGTTCCGCTCTGCTCCCGGGTCGCCGTAGGTGATGAGATTGGTCTCCCCTGCCGCGTCTTCGGGGGGAAGCCACCCGCAGGTGCCACCCGGCGCCGTTCGGACGACGAGGCGAGCCCGAGGGGCGTCGGTCCCGAGCAACCGTCGACAGACGGCGGCGTGTGCAGTCCGGTCCGCGGTACCGACGACGACCACGTTCGAGCCCGTGCGTTTGAGCGTCGCGAGGGCCTCGGAGAACGTCGAACCGTCGGGCGTCTCGCCGCCCTGTTCGGACCGCATTCTTGCGTTACTGTCCGTTCAAGTTCCAATAAGCGTTGTGGCCAAAATTACCGGTTCGGATCGCACAGAACAAACGAGCGAGCGGTGCCCTCCGCGACGTTCGAACGGAGCGTTCGAATTCGCTCGCGAACCGTCCGGTCGTGCCGGTCGACGGTCGCGCGATCGATCGCCAGCGGGATCGATCGCCACGCGATAACGAAATCGACGGGACGTTCGAGACCTCAGAGCTGTTTCGAGACGTACGGACCGTCCTGTCGGTAGTCGAGTTGCTCCCGGTAGTACTCGCGTGCCCCGATTCCGGCGATCACTGCGAGCTTCGAGTAGCCCCGATCCCGCGCGATGGTCTCTGCGCGCTCGACGAGTCGCCGGCCGTGGCCCTGGTGCTGGAAGCCGTCTTCGGCTGGCCCGTCGCCCTCGTTCCCGTGGCTGTCCGTCCCACCGCCGCCGGCGTCGCCGCCGGAATCGCCGATGCCAAGCTCGCTCCCGTAGACGTGGAGTTCGCGGATCACGGCGGCGTCCTCGAGCTCCCTGCGGATCGGATCGCCCGGTTCGCGGAGCCGACAGAAGCCGATCAGGAGATCTTGATCGAAGTCCTCGATCGAGACGAAGTGTTCGGTGCCGCCCGCTGCCTCGTAGGTGTCGACGCGAAGTTCGGGATCGACCGGCTCGGCGTCGTTCATCCCGACCTCCCGACACCGGATACACTCACACGACCAGCCGTGCTCGTCCAGCCGCTGCCAGGCGAGCTGCCGGAGGTTCGACTTCCAGACGCCGCCCTCGATGACGGTGGCGGGGATGTCCCGCTGGACGCGCTGGAGACGGGTGTAGCGGGGAAGCATCGACATGATCTCCGCGACCAGTTCGGCGGCCTCGTCGTTGCCCAGCGGTTCGAACTGCCCGCGACGATACATGTCGTAGGTGACCGTGTCCTCGACGATCAGCGTCGGGTAGATCTTGAGGTAGTCCGGCCGCCACTCGGATCGCTCGACGAGCCGGCGGAAGTCCTCGAGGACCATCTCCTTCGACGCACCGGGCTGGCCCGGCATCATGTGGAAGCCAACCTTGAACCCGGAATCCCGCAGCCGACGGTTCGCGGAGATCGATGCTTCGTTCCCGTGGCCGCGGTGCATCTCGCGGTTGATCCGCTCGAAGGTCGTCTGGACGCCGACCTCGACCTTCGTGCCGCCGAGGCGGAGCATCCGGTTCACCTGCTCGGGGTCACACCAGTCGGGCTTGGTCTCGAACGTGATCCCGATCGCGCGGACGTCGCCGGTCTCGTTCTCGGCGATCACGTCCTCCGTGTAGTGGTACTCGCCGGGGGCACCTGCGGCCGTCGCGTCGCCGGGAGCTCCCACGCCCGATCCGTTGCGCTCGAACGTCCGATCGGGCGCGAAGCTCTCCGTCTCTGAAGGGTTCGGTTCTGCGTCGGGATCGAAGTCGTTCATCGCCCGGAGTGCCTCCCGAACGAACCACTCCTGGTAGTCGTGACTCCGCGCGGTCATCGTCCCGCCCATCAAGATTAGCTCGGCCTTGTCCACCGGATGACCGATCTCCCGGAGCTGATTGAGCCGGAGCGTCACCTGCCCGTAGGGATCGTAGTCGTTTTGCTCGCCACGGGCTGCGGCGGGTTCCAGCCCGGTGTAGCTCTGGGCGGAGTCGAACTCCGAATCCGGCCCGCCGGGACAGTAGAGACACTTCCCGTGCGGGCACGAGTGCGGACTCGTCATGATTGCTACCGGCGAGACGCCGGAGGCCGTACGCACTGGCTTGCGATGAAGCACCTGCGCCAGCTCGTCGCGACGGCCGTCCGGGGCGCGATCCAGTAGCTCGGTGTGCTTTGGCACCTTCGACGCGGAGTACTTCGAACAGACCTCCAGCTTCGCGGACTCGACGTCCTCGCGCTCGAGGTCGCCGGCGAGGACTCTGTCCACCAGCTCCTCACAGGCCTGCTCGAAGCCGTCGTCGGTGCTCATCGGGGCAAATTCGGGGAGGTCCGGGAATAAGCGTGACGCTACGGTGAGCCACGAGCTCCGGCAAAGCACGCGGCCGCGCCGCTGTCGAACCTCATTGCCGGGCCGATACGTGCCAGAAACGCCCCAGAGAGCAACCAACGGTTTAACGATCGGGCTCGTAGCACCGTCCAACGGCCAGCCATGGCAATCGAGAACCACCCGAGCGTCCGGGACCTCGTCCGGCGGACGCTCGACGCGCCGGAGGACGCCCGCGAGGCGCTCCCGGCGCTCTTCGGATCGCTCGACCACGAGGATCCGGTGGTTCGCGTCGGCGTCGCCTGGGGCATCTGCGCGGTCGCGTCGGCCAACCCCGCGGACGCCGCCGACGTCGTCCGGCGTCTCGAGGGGCGGCACGGCCACACGGCCACGATGGCCGCGAACTGGATCCGTCGAGAGGTCGATCTGGACGGTGGCAGTGATCGTGCCAGCGACCGGTCACCCCTTCCCGGTGCTGGCAGCAGAAAGACGGCTGACGCCGAGAGTGAAGTCAGCGGCGAACGTGCAGACGAAACTACCGGCAACCGTACCAATGAACCAGTCGCCAGTGGAACCGAATCACAGATCCCTCAGCGTCCGGCGGACGCGTCCACCAGCGACGAGCCACGAAGCGATTCGTCGGATCCGACCGAGTCGTCGGAAGCCGACTCGCACGAGGACGACGAACCGGCGGGGCCCGGCAGCCCGGTCCAAGAGCGGGCGGACGAGGTCGTCCAGAACGGGCAGTTCACCATCGAACTCGACCGTACGTCGCTCGACTCCCTCGAGATCGTCGAGCGAATCGCGTCGGACCGCAGCTCCTGGACCTACGCCGGTATCGCGACGGTGAACGCCTCACGCCACGCCGTGCTGGTCCGGACCTACCGACCGCCACAGGGCGCGCGTCTCTCCACGTTCTCCGGTGCGTTCGAGACCGCCGCCAGCGACTGGGACGGCGTCGACGACCACGAGAACGTGCTGAGCGTCCACGACTACGGGCGACGGCCCCATCCCTGGATCGTCACCCAGTACGCGCCGCGGACCCTCCGCTCGATCGGCCAGCTCCCCGTCGATGCAGCGCTCACCGTCGGGCTCGACGCCGCTACCGGGCTCGGACACGCCCACGAACGTGGCGTCACCCACCGATCGCTCGACCCACGAGCCATCGCACTCGACAGCGAGGACGGCCGGCCGATCGGCCGGCTCGCGAACCTCGGGATCGTCGACGCGTTCCGGGCCGTCGACGGACCGCTGCCGCTCGACTCCCGCTACGCCGCGCCGGAACTGTTCGATTCCGAGCACGGCGCCGTGGACTGGCTGACCGACGTCTACCACCTCGGGGCCGTCCTCTACACCGCGTTCACCGGCCGGCCACCGTACCAGGAATCGCTGGTCCAGCGAGGTGGACCGGTCGGCCTCTCCTACGAACCCCCATCGAGCGTGACCGACGGCGTTCCGGTCGCTGCGGATCGCATCGTGGCCAAGGCGATGGCGACCCACAAGATCGCTCGGTACGAAAGCGCCGACGAGTTCGCTCGCGACCTCAAGAGCGCGCTCGCGGAGGTCAGGGACGGCGCATGACGGCGGCGGGAGCGGCGACGGTCACGCCGCTGGGTCGACTACCGACTGGACCAGCGTTCGTGCAGCTGCAGGCGACGCCGGCACCCGACGTCGGCACGGCCGTGGTCACGATCGTCGGTGCCACCCTGCTCGGCCTGCTCTCCCTGCGACTCACGTATCTCGCGGTGGTGACCCGAACCAGGGTCGCGCGCCCCCAGGCGGCGCTCTGGGAGTACTTCGGGATCGCCGGGGTCGTCGGCGCTCTCTACGCGGCGTTCGTCCTCCTCGGGCTTTGGATCGACGCCCGGCTCCCGTTCGTCGATGGACTCCTGCTGGCGTTCGTCCTCTGCTTCGCGCTGGCGATGCGAGAGGCGTATTTCAACGCGGCGCTCGCGAACTCCGAGCTCGATCGGCTCGGCGAGTACCGCGTCCGTCGCACGCTCGAAATGGCGTTCGTTGCGGTGGTGCTCGTCGTCGCGGTGGGCCCGCGGCTTGGGGCAGCCGAGCTGTTCGCCGTCCCGACCGCCGCCGGTGCCGTCGCGATCGTCGGTTACGGCCTCTACTTCCAGCTTCGGAGAAGTCGACGCCCAGCCACTCGCGGGACGCTCATCGACACGCTCCTCCGCCAGACGGTCCCGGTGATCGTGTTCGCAGGCGGCGCGCTCGTCGCTCCGGTGCTCGCTCTCGGTACTGCTTCCCCGACCGTCGCCAGCGCTGTCGCAGGCGTCTTCGTCGTCGTGACCGCAACGTCGCTGCTGACGGTCACGATCAAGCTCCACCAGCATCTCTCCTCGCGGCGCTGACCGATCGTCGAGTCCGCAACGCTCTCGTCTCGGCGCGAGCGGGTCGTTTCCTGGACGGCCGTCGAGAAAGTGGAGCGACGGCAGCGGAACGCGGACAGGGAAGAAACGAGACGGAAGCAGGGAAGCGAACGGACTCAGGCCTCGATCGAACTCGCCAGCACGCCCACGACGGCCTCGATGGCGGCGTCGCGGTCGCCGGGGAGGTACTCGAGGTGGCCGTCGGCACCGCCGACCGCCTCGATGCCCGGGGCCGTGTCGTCGGCCGACGCCGCGATCTCCCGGACGTCGACGGGCTGGGTCGAGCGGACGAGCAGCTCGTCCTCGCCAGCGCCGATCGTCACGACCGCGCCGACTGCTTCCTCGCGCTCGCGGCGGTGGACCTCGTCGATGAGGAGCGCCGTCGGCGGGAAGTCGAAACGGTGGGTGAACGCGTCGGTGTCGAGGACGGCGAAGCGGACGCCGCCAGTCTCGCGGACCACAAGGTTGTCTCGCGCGGTGGCGACCTCGGTGTCGAGCTTCTCGCGGAACTGCTCGGCGACGTGCTCTGCGAGGCCGGGTGCGCCCTCGAACAGGAGGTCGGCGACGAGCTCTCGTTTGTCGTTGTAATGCTGGTAGTGGGCCTCGAGTGCGAGCGCTTCCCGGATGGCACGGCGCTCGTCCTCGTCGACGCCAGCGTCCTCCGCGGCGGCGAGATAGGCACCGGGCACGTCCTCCCAGTAGCCAATCGAGGGCACGTGCGCGAGTTCGTCGGTGACGTCGGGCGCGATCGTCGCACCGAGTGCGCTACCGAGCACCGCGTTCGAGAGCTCGGTCTCGATCCCGGCGAGATGTGGGTTGACGACGGGGTCGCCGACGACCTCCACGCCGTCGTCGGGCTGGGCGACGTCCAGTACGACGCGATCGACGCCGTAGACGTCCAGCAGCTCGACAGCGTCCTGTGCTTCGACGGAGCTCCCGACGCCGACGAGCACGATCAGGGGAAGCTGCTCCCCGTGACGCTCGCGGTCCTGGAGCATCCGCGTCAGGTCGGAGGTCGCTGCGTCCATACCGTAGAGCGGATCGTCGAGCGGTCGGCGGTGAACGACGTGGTAGTCGGGTTCGGCGCCGCCAGCGTCCGAGCGAGCACGGGCGAACGCGCCGCGCTCGATCGCTGCACCAGCAGCGTAACCGTCAGCGGTGGCGGGATGCCGAAGGACGACGGGGCGGTCCTCCGCGAGCGCGCGGCGGATCGCCGTCGCGGCTTCGACGATTCCCTCGGCGAGCGGTTCGGCGGGATCCGACTCCGCGACGAACTGTGCGGCGTCGGGGCGGACCGCCTCGGCCATCGCCTCGTCGACGCGTGCCGCGATCGCGCTCGCTTCGTCGGCGCCGAGCACGGTCAACGTCTCCGTCTCGACCTGGAGGTCGCCGCGTCGACGCTCGACCGTTCCGTCGAGTCGGAGGACGTCACCGACCTCGACCTCGGGGTAGGCGCGGATGCCGGCGCCGTCGAACGCTGCGCAGTCGACGGTACCGGAGCCGTCGCGCAGTTCGAAGATCGTCGGACCGCCAGTCTGGTGAATGCTCGTCACTTCCGCTTCGAGCCGGACCAGATCGCCCACCGCGTCGTCGAGCGACTCGATGGAAGCGGATTCGGGCTCGTCGGGCGACTCGGAGTGGGAATCGCTCGCGGACCCAGATCCGGAGACGGCGGCGTCGACGGCAGCGGTCTCGGTGTCGCCCGCTACGTCGTTCGCTACTTCGTCGTCAGACTCGTCGTCCGTCGATCGGTCGGTGGCCGTCTCGGTGGCCGTTTCGACGGATTCGCTATCGTCTGCGTCGGTCGGCTCCGACGCGTCACCGTCCTCGCTCTCGTCGTTGGCTCCGTCAGCACCGCCGCTGGGGTGCTCCCGAGCGGGCGCCGGCGTCTCGCCGCCGTCGCTCTGGCGCTGACGGACGTGCTCATTTCCCGACGACTCGCCTCCGCTGGCGGTGGCGTCGGTCGTCGTACCTTCGTCAGCAGCACCGTCGTCACCGGAATCGTAGACCCGTTCGCCGTCGGGGCTGTCCACGAGCATGCCACGGAACTCCCGTTCGGCCTGACGGATCGACCACGCGAGGTCGACGTTGCCGTTGTCGCGCACGCCGGTGACCTGGACGAAGACGTCGTCGCCGGGCTCCCAGGTGAGACTCTCGAGTCGCTGGTCGAGTTCACTCTGGTGGAGGAGGCCGGTGACGGAGTCGCCGATGTCGACGAAGACGCCGAAGTCAGCGTAGCCGTCGACGGTGCCTCTGTAGTATCGATTCGGGGTCAGCTGGTCGGGGGAAGTGCCCTCGAAGACGAAGCCGACGTCCTCCTGATGGACGTCGCAGACCTCGCCATCGGTGGCCGTCCCACAGATGATGCAAGAACCCATTGCTGTACGAGAATCACCCCGGCCTAAAACGGTTGTCGAAACGCTCGTCGTCGACACCGTTCCCGTCGCGATTCGCATTGGTACCGATCGAGCGATCCGACGGGCGCAATCAGGTCGATGGTGCAGTCGGTACGGTAGTTGCAGTCAGTACGGTGGTTGCAGCCGGTACGGTAATTGCGATCGGGAGATCGGTCGCGGTCGGTGGCTCGCACTGTCGGGTAGCAGGCAGAGTCCGGCGGCAGCCAGAGCACGGAACCGTTCGTCTGTCCGGCATCGAACATCAAATTATCGCCAACTGAAACCGTCGGTTGAGGAGCTCGAGAGTGCTTCGACACTGTGCTACGACGCACGGTAGCAGAGCTACGCTACCATTGGTAATCGGCTCGTATCTGCGATTCTCAACTGATGAAATCCCGAGCATACGCTTATGTGCGATGTACGAATTAGTTAGGGTATGGCCACGACCGACAGTTCAATCGATGGCATGACCGAGCGCTGTGACGCCTGCGATATGGACACTCTACACCAGGTCAACGTCCAGATCAAGACCGAGAGCTCGAGTTCCGAGAACGCCCACTACTCCCGCGAGCCCTACCGGGTGAAGGAGTGCCAGCAGTGCGGCGAGCGCTCCAGCCAGCGGATGAACAACGCGTAAGCAACTGTTTCTGCCGGCGCAGGCCCGTTCCTCACGTTCGGTGCTGGCGCCGAAATCGCGGCTCCTCCTGCAGTCTACTCCTGTGGGCAGCGCCCCCGTTCACGGACGCAGACGGTACCTACGCGACCGTTTCCTCGATCGCCCGTTCGAGATCCGCCTCGAGGTCCTCGACGTGCTCGAGTCCCACGGAAAGCCGAACGAGGCCGTCCCGGAGACCAGCGTCAAGCCGATCCTCCCGTGGGATCGCCTGATGCGTCATGGCCGCGGGCTGTTCGATGAGACTCTCGACGCCGCCGAGCGACTCGGCGAGGGTGAACACCTCCGTCGCCGCGACCATCTCGGACGTCTCCTCGAGACTCGCGTCGAGCTCGACGGAGACCATGCCGCCGAAGTCGTCCATCTGCTCGGCGGCGACGTCGTGATCGGGATGCGACGCGAGCCCCGGATAGTAGACGCGCTCGACGGCATCGTGCTCCGCGAGCAACTCCGCGATCGCTCGTGCGTTCTCGCAGTGCCGGTCCATCCGCACGGGGAGCGTCTTCGTCCCGCGCAGGACGAGGAACGACTCGAAGGGACCCGGCGTCCCCCCAGCGGCGTTCTGGACGAAGCCGAACGCCTCGTCGAGATCGGAGTCGTCCGTGAGCAGCGCCCCACCGACGACATCTGAGTGTCCGCCGAGATACTTGGTCAGGGAGTGACAGACCACGTCGGCGCCGAGCTCGAGCGGGCGCTGGAGGTATGGCGTCGCGAACGTGTTGTCCACTGCGCAGACTGCGTCGTACGCGTGGGCGACGCCGGCCGCGGCGTCCAGATCCACCACGGAGAGCAGCGGGTTCGTCGGCGATTCCAGCCAGAGCAGTTCGGTGTCAGTCGACATCGCAGCGTCGAGCGCGTCGATGTCGGTGACGTCGACGAACTCGACCTCCAGATCGTGGCGGTCGTAGACCTGCGTCAGCAGCCGGTGGGTGCCACCGTAGACGTCGTTGCCGGCGACGACCCGGTCGCCAGCCTCGAGCGTGTGCAGGACCGCGTCGATCGCGGCCATCCCGGAAGCGAACGCGCGGCCGTACTCGCCGCCTTCGAGACTGGCGAGGTTCTGTTCGAGCGCGGCGCGCGTGGGATTTCCCGTGCGTGCGTACTCATAGCCCCTTTCCTCGCCGGGGGCGTCCTGCTCGAAGGTCGTACTGAGCTGGATCGACGGCATGACGGCGCCGGTGTCGGCGTCGGGAGATTGGCCCGCGTGGATCGTTCGCGTCTCGAATCTGTCCATACCGGACCGTCGGACGCCGCGGGGTAATTCTTGGTGGTCAGCGGAGACCGAGGTGGTAGTCGGAGACAGAGCGGACACCAACTTCCCCCACCGGACTTCCGCCGTCGGAACCGTTAATCGGGTGGTCGTTCACGCCCGGACATGGTCAACGATTCACCCAGGATCGGCTTCGTCGGCCTGGGCAACATGGCACGCCATCACGTCGAGAACCTCCTCGAAACAGACGCCGAAATCGCGGCCGGTGCGGACGTCGTCCCGGAAGCGCGCGAGTCGTTCGCTGCCGACTTCGGCGCCGAGACGTTCGAGGACGTCGGCGAGATGTGCGAGGTCGTCGACGCGGCGTTCGTCACCACGCCGAACCGCTTCCACGAGGACGCCGCTTTGACGATCCTCGAGAACGACGTCGGGCTCTACCTCGAGAAGCCGCTCGCACACTCCCTCGAGAGCGCAGAGCGCATCGCAAACGCGGCCGCGGACTCGGACGCGATCGCGATGGTCGGCCTCCACAACCGCTTCGCCGGCGGCGCCGAAGTCCTCGACGCCTACCGTCAGCAGGGCCGCTTCGGCGACGTCAGCCACGTCGAGATCGAGTACGTCCGCAGGCGGGGGATCCCCGCGATTGGCACGTGGTTCACCGACAAGTCGACGGCGGGTGGCGGCTCGCTGATCGACATCGGCGTTCACGCGATCGACCTCGGCCTGCACCTCGCGGGCCACCCCGACGTCGTCGAGGTCACTGGCTCGGCGCGCAGCGAGTTCGGCGACCGCGACGATACCGCGGACATGGACGTCTGGGGGACGCCGGATCCCGACGGGGTCTTCGACGTCGACGACTCCGCGAGCGCGTTCTTCCGCGCCGAGGACGGGACGACGTTCTCCCTGGAGTGCGCGTGGGCGGCCAACCGCGAGCCGAACCAGGAAGTCACGCTCCGGGGCGAGAACGGCGGCGCGACGCTCGATCTCGGTGCCGGCGAGACGACGATCTACGAGGACGGCGTCGACGGCGTCGACCACGTCGCGACGACGGAGATCGAAACCGAGAGCCGCGACGCACACGCCGCCTGTCAGCGGACGTTCCTCGAAGCGCTGCGCACCGGCGAGCAGCCCGAGCGGAACACGATCGAGCAGGCGCTGACGGTGCAGCAGGTCATCGACGGCGTCTACCGTTCGAGCGAGGCCGGTCGAGCGGTACAGCTCGACGAGTAGCGCGACCTGCGACGAACCGTCGCGATCGCAAACGGAGCGCTATTCTTCGATGCGGAACGTCGCAGTCTCGCTCGCTTGCGTCGCCGACACGCGATCCGTGACCGACAGCGTCGTCGCGTACTCGCCCTCGGCGGCGCGACCAGCCAGGAGGATCTCGGTGCCGGTGAAGTACCCCTCGAGCTGGCCGGGTGCGAGTTCCTCCTGGAACGTTTGCTGGGACTCGACCACCAGATTCCCTTCGGGATCCGCGACCGTGACGGTCTGGCGGAGATCGATCGCGACAGCACCAGACTCGCCGTCGCCGCTGTCGTCACCACCCGCGTCGCTGCCGCCGCCATCGGCGTCATCGGTGCCGTCGGTCCCGTCGCCGCCACCGGTACTCGAATCGACCTGTTCGCCGGCGAGTCCCGAATAGTCCGCGTAGAGCCAGATCGGCCGGTCGGGTGCGTAGGTCGACTCCGGCTGCCGTCGGAAATCGTCGCGATCGTCCGGGCGCTCGGCGGCGAACGCAAGCTCCGCGATGGCGATAGGGCCCCGGGCGGCCGGATCGGCGTCGTCGGGACTGCCGCCGTCGCTCTCGGAACAGCCCGCGAGGAGACTGGCGGCCACGCCCGCACCGGCTACCAGCGTTCGACGGCGCGGAACCCGATGCATGGAGCCGGAATCGTACTGCCCGGAGAAAAGGGGTTCGGGACTGCCGGCCCCGTGAGCTTTAACCCAGCACTCGGTGAACTCCAGACCATGGAGATCGGCGTACTCACCGTCCCACTCGGCGGCCAGGATCGTACGGACGCCTTCGAATATCTCGCGGACCTCGGCGTCGGCGCGGTGGAACTCGGTGCCGGGGGGTACCCGGGGCAGGACCACCTGAATCGGGCGGCGCTGCTGGAAAACGAGGAGAAACGCGAGGAGCTGCTGGCTGACGTCGCCGAGTACGACCTCTCGATCAGCGCACTCGCGACGCACAACAACCCGCTCCACCCCGACGACGAGCGGGCGAACGAGGCCGACCGGGAGCTCCGCGAGGCGATCGAACTCGCGGACGAGCTCGACGTCGGCGCCGTCACTTGCTTCTCCGGGCTGCCCGCCGGCGCGCCCGGCGACTCGACGCCGAACTGGATCACCGCGCCGTGGCCCGAGGAGCACGCCGAGGCCCACGAGTACCAGTGGGAGGAGGTGGCCATTCCGTACTGGGACGACCTCGCCGACCACGCCGCCGAGCACGACGTGCAGGTCGCCATCGAGATGCACCCCAACATGCTCGTCTACGAGCCCCACGGCATGCTGGAGCTACGCGAAGCCACCAACGACTGGATCGGCGCGAACTTCGACCCCTCGCACCTCTACTGGCAGGGCATCGACGTGACGGACGCGATCCGACTGCTCGGCGAGGAGGACGCCATCCACCACTTCCACGCCAAGGACACGAAGGTCTACGACGCCAACGCCCGGGAGAAAGGAGTGCTCGACACGAACGCCTACACCGACGAGCCGAACCGCTCCTGGCTGTTCCGCTCGATCGGCTACGGCCACGGCGAGGAACACTGGAAGGACGTCGTCTCGACGCTCCGGATGGTCGGCTACGAGGGCGCACTCTCGATCGAACACGAGGACTCGCTCACCTCGGGACGGGAGGGCCTCGAGAAGGCCGTCGACGTCCTCGACCGCGCGGTGTTCGAGACCGAGCCCGGCGACGCGTACTGGGCCTAATCGACTGCCCCGTCCGATACGCTCGCGGCGGGCCAGATCCGCCGCGCGCCGAACGCACTTGGTCCCGGAGTACGTGCGGTAGCGTATGACAATCGATGGCACGCCAGACGACCACGCATTTCTCACGGAGGCACTCGCCGAGGATCGCGTCACGACGAGCGACGACGTCCGCGACGCCCACGCGACGGACTGGGGAACGGACGACGGAACGACGCCCGACGCCGTCGTCTGGCCGACGACGACCGAGGAGATCGCCGCCGTGCTCGCGGGCGCAACGGAGCGTGGGATCCCCGTCACGCCCTATGCCGCAGGGACGAGTCTCGAGGGGAATCCGGTCCCGGCCCACGGCGGGATCAGTCTCGATCTCACCCGGATGGGCGAGGTGCTCGACGTCCGGCCCGAGGATCACCAGCTCGACGTCCAGCCCGGTGTAATGGGGCCCGCGATCGAGGAGGCAGCTGCGGAACACGGACTGTTCTTCCCGCCGCTCCCCTCCTCGGGCGACATCTCGACGATCGGCGGGATGATCGCCAACGCCGCCAGCGGGATGCAGACGGTGAAGTACGGCGAGGTGAGCGACTGGGTGCTCGAACTGGAAGCCGTCCTGGCCGACGGCTCCGTAATCACCGCGGGAAGCAAGGCCGTCAAGACCTCCTCGGGCTACAACCTCCGGGACCTCCTCGTTGGGAGCGAGGGGACGCTCGCCGTGGTGACCCGCGCGACGCTCGAGCTCGCGGGGCGACCCGAGCAGATTCGCGGTGGCCGCGCGCTCTTCCCGACGCTCGCCGATGCCACGGCAGCAGTCACCGACGCGGTCCAGTCGGGCGTCGACGTCGCCAAAATCGAGCTGATCGACGCCACTTCCGCCCGGATGTCCAACGACTACACCGGGGCCGACCTGCCCGACGAGCCGATGGTGTTCGTCGAGTTCCACGCGGATCACGGCGTCGAGGAGGAGATCGCCTTCTGCGAGTCGATTTTCGAAGCCCACGGGGTCGAGGCGTTCGAGATCGCCGAGGAGGAACGAATGGAGGAGCTCTGGCGCGCACGAAAGGATCTCGCGTTCGCGATCCGGTCGTTCGATCCTGCCCTCGAACCGCTTCACCCCGGCGACGTGACGGTCCCGATCAGCGAGTACGGACCGCTGATCCGGTACGCCAAGGAACGCGCTGCCGAGGAGGAACTGCTGGTTCCCTGCTTCGGCCACGCCGGCGACGGGAACGTCCACTACTCGGTGCTCGTCGATCCCGACGACCCGGATCAGGTCGAACGGGGCGAAGCCCTGCACGCCGAGATCGTCGAGCGCGCGATCGACGTCGGTGGGACCGCGACGGGAGAGCACGGGATCGCCCAGGGCAAGCGCGAGTACCTCGTTCGCGAACACGGCGAGGCGACGGTCGAGGCGATGCGGGCGATCAAGCGTGCGCTCGATCCGACCGACACGCTGAATCCCGGGAAAATTTTCCCGGAGACAGCCGACGGCGACCGCGTTCGGGCGATCGATCCTGGCGACGACGGAGCGGGCGCCCTTAGTGACACAGGGACCTCCGAGGAAACGTAGCCAACGCAAACGAACCCCACAGCGCGATCGGACCCGGGTCAGTCGTGGACCAGCACGTCGAGGACGTCGGTGCCGTCTCGTTCGATGGCCGCCTCGAGCGCGGGCCCGACCGCGTCCGGCGTCTCGATCAGTTCTCCGCGGGCGCCGTGGCTCTCGGCGTTCGCCGGGATGTCCACCGGCGGATCGAACTCCATGTCCTCCCAGTCGTAGTCGTCCTCGTCGCCGCCCAGCATCGCGAGCGTGTTGTCCTTGAGAATCCGGTAGTTCCGGTTGTCTGGGATCACGACCGTCAGGTCTACGCCCTGGCGGACCGCGGTGTAGATCGATTGCGGGTAGTAGAGGTAGGATCCGTCGCCGACGAACCCGAGGACGTCGCGGGGCTCCTCGCGCTGGCTCTCCGCGACGGCGGCACCGACGGCGGCGGGGAGCCCGTAGCCGAGGCCACCCCCTTTGTTCGAGACGTACTGCTCGGGCGCCAGCTCCCAGCGCGTCAACATCGCGTACTTCGCAGTGACGCCCTCGTCGACGACGTAGGCGTCGCCCGCGACGCTCTCCATCTCGTCGACGAGCTCGGCCTTCGAGGGCCGGGGATCGTCGGGCGCCTCACTCTTGCCCATGCTCGCCATCTTCGCGCCCACGAACTCCCGCTGTGCAGCGACGTCCTCCAGCCGTTCCTCCAGCGTCGTCCGATCGAGTCTGTCGCCGACGCTCTCGGCGAGCTGGTCCATCACTTCGCCGGGGTCGCCGATGACCGCGGCGTCTGCCGGCTGGTTCTTGCCGACCTGCCAGGCGTCGTCACTCACGTGGATGCAGGTCGTCGACTCCGGGACGAGCGGCCCGTCGTGGGCGACCAGGGTGGTGTTGGTCGAGCAGCCGACGAAACAGACGACGTCCGCGCTCATGAGGTTCCGGGCGAGGTCCTCGTCGGGTGGAACGTAGGAGACCCACTGCTCGTGATCGGTGGGGAAGTCGACCTCGCAGGCGAGGATCTCGCCGTGGACGCGAGCGCCCCCGGCCTCCGCGAGATCGACGGCCGCGCCGACGGCGTCCCGCCCCGAGCGGGCGACGCCGTCCCCGACCACCAGCACCACGTCCTCGGCCTCCACGAGCAGGTCCGCGGCCCGTTCCACCTGTACCTCGTCCCCCCGACCCGCGGAGGGAATCGGACCGAGCCGTTCCGGTTCGGCGTCGGTCTCGGCTAGCACGACGTCGAGTGGCAGGCCAAGGAACACCGGCCCTGTCGGCGGCGTCAGCGCGACGCGGACTGCCCGCCGGACCATCGTCGGGAGCGCCTCGACGTCCGTGACCTCCGCCGACCACTTCGTGAACTGATCAACCAGCTCCACGAGGTCACCCGAGAGGATCGGCTCCTCGTGCTGGAACCGCTGCTCGTGGTTCCCCGCCGTCACCAGTACTGGCGCGCCGGCGATCGCGGCGCCGTAGACGTTCCCGAGGCCGTGGGCGAGGCCGGGCGCGAGGTGGAGGTTCGCGACGCCAAGCGGGAGGACGTCGTTATCCTCCGCCGGCTTCTCCGCGCCGTCGCTCTCATCGGAATTTCCCCGGATTTCGTCGTGAGCGTGGTATCGCCGCGTGCTCGCGTAGCCTGCAGCCATGCCCGTCGCCACGTCCTCGTGGGCACCCAGGACATACTCGACGTCGCTGTCGGCGAGCGCGTGAACCACGGGGAGCTCCGTCGTTCCGGGGTTTCCGAAGACGTGCGTGACGCCGTAGCGTTCGAGGGCGTCGACGAACAGATCGGCACCGGTCCGGTCGTCGCTCATGAGTCAGATATGGAGAAATAACGTGTTAACACTGCTGTATGACAATATAGTGTCAATGGCGGTGTGGGCGGGAGGAGGCCCTTCGTTCGCAACGTAACCGTGGTCGTCGAAACTGGTTCGAAGCGCCCCTTGTGCACTCAGTCACTGGAGTCGTCCAGCAGTCTGTCCACGAGCAGACCGAGTCCCAAGAGCAAGAGTATGGGGACGAGACCGAGGAGGACGATGTTGGTCGGAGTGAGTAGCGCGTAGGTGAACCACAGTACCGAGAGCACGGCTGCGAGCGCGGTAGCCGGATAGTCGCGGATGGAGGGCATATCACTAAGCGAAAACGGATCAAAAATAAACGTTGGGGAAACTGCATACCCCCAGCACAACGACCGTGAACTGGACGGTCGGCCGATCGGACACGGACGAGGGGGCCCGGGACGCCTAGTCGTCCTCGGTCGTGATCTCCGCCGAGAGTCCCTGCGCCATCGCGATGTCCTCGTCGTTGTTCAGCGTCCAGGCCGTCCGATCCGTCACGGACTCGATGACTTCGCGCGCGCTCGGCGCGCCCTTGCCGGACTTTTTCACGCCGCCGAAGGGCAGGTGGACCTCCGCGCCGATGCAGGGGAGATTCGCGTACGCGAGCCCGACCTCCGCGTGGTCGCGGTAGTAGTTCAGCTGTCGGTAGTCCTCGGAGATCACGGCGCCGGCGAGTCCGTAGGGCACGTCGTTGTGGATTTCGACGGCACGCTCGATGCCGCCCTCGTACTCGACGAGCGCGACGTGGGGGCCGAAGACCTCCTCCTTCAGGCATCGCAGCGTCGGATCGTAGTCGATCTCGTAGACGAACGGGCCGACCCAGCTGCCGTCGGCGTGACCGTCGGGAATCTCCGCGGCGTCGAGGTCCGCGCGATCGACGAGGACGTCGGCGCCCTCCTCCCTGGCGAGTTCGTTGTACTCGTGGACCTTCTCGACCTGCCGCTCGTCGATCGCGGGACCCATGAACGTGTCCTCCTCGAGGGGATTGCCGACCGCGACGGACTCCGCGAGGTCGACGAAGCGCCGCTTGAACTCGTCGTAGACGTCGGCGTGGACGATCAGGCGCTCGGCGGAGACGCAGCGCTGTCCCGTGGTCTTGAACGACGACATGACTGCGGAGTGGACGGCGATGTCGAGGTCCGCCTCCTCGGTCACGACGATCGCGTTCTTCCCACCCATTTCGAGCGCGGCGTCGCGGCCCGGCTGCCCACCGATCTCGTCGGCAATCTGGTGGCCGACTTCCGCGGAGCCCGTGAAGAGGACGGTGGGCACGCGCTCGTCCTGGACGATGGCGTTCCCGGCGTCGCCGAAGCCCTGGACAAGGTTGAAGACGCCGTTGGGGATGTCCGCGTCGTCGAACATCTCCGCGATGACCTGCCCACACCACGGCGTCTGCTCGGCCGGCTTCCAGACGACGGTGTTGCCCTCAACGAGACTGACAGCCATGTGCCAGAAGGGAATCGCGACCGGGAAGTTCCAGGGCGTGATGCAGCCCACGACGCCACGTGGCTTCCGTCGCATGTAGGAGTCCTTCGCGGCGATCTCGCTGGGCACGACGTCGCCGTGGGGGTGGCGGGCGTTCCCCGCCGCCCACTCGACCATGTGCCAGGCCTCGGTGACGTCGGCTTTACCCTCCGAAATCTCCTTGCCGCACTCCTGGGTGACGATCTCGCCGAGCTCCTCGTGGCGATCCCGGAGCTCGTGGTAGATCTCCCAGAGGTACTCGGCACGGTCGATGTAGGAGAGCGCCCGCCACTCCTCGAAGGCCTCCTCCGCGGCGCCGACTGCCCGCTGGACGTCCTCGGGCGTCCCGCGCTGGAACGTCGCCAGCGAGTCGCCGGTCGCCGGATTCTCGCTCTCGAACGTCTCCGTTCCCGCACCGTCGATCCACTCGCCGTCGACGTAGTGTCCAAAGGAATCCTGAGGGGACGACATACTGGCAATATTTTCGGCTGACCGTGAAAAATCCACCCGTCGATCGGCCGCTGGCGTCGGGAACGAGTGTGCACTGACGCGGCAAATCGTACATCGGCCGGCCCGGTCGCGCCCGGAACAGGGAAGTGACTCGCGGTCCGCCAGTCTGCCATGCTGGACCGGCTGCTCCGTGGCGGGACCGTCTCGGAGCTGGAGGCCGAACTCGAGGCCGTCCGCGAGGAGCGCGACCGCCTCGAGGAACAGCTCGAGGCCGAGCAGCGCCGCCGTGCCGACGCCGCCACAGATCGGCAGGCGGCCGAGGAGCGAGTCAACGACCTCGAGGACAAGGTCGCACAGCTCGAGGGGACCGTCGAGCGACTCCGCGACGACGAGGCGGAGCTGGCCTTCCGCGGTCGGCGCACGCTGGAACGCCGGGCCACGGAACGCGTCCTCGACCGGCTCGGTTCCATCGAGGCACCGCCCGACGGCGCGCTGACCGCGGTCGTTCACGACCGCGTTCCGGAGGACGTTCGCGAGCACTTCGAGGACCGCACAGCCCTGATCGAGCGAGCAGCCCCGTGCATCGCGCTCGCGGACGAGGACCGGATGGTCAGCGCCGCGCTCCGACCCCCGGTCCTGCCCGAGCCGAGCGTGACCTGGGCCGAAGGATTCGAACTCGACCGCGCTGCGTTCCTCCCGACGGGGTCCTTCGCCTTCGCACTCGTGCGCTCGGACGTGTTCGCGCTCGGCGAGTACCGCGAGGAGGAACGCCTCGCCTTCGAGGGGTTCCAGAGCGACGTCAAGGGCGATCACTCGAAGGGTGGGTTCTCGCAGGGGCGCTTCGAGCGCCGCCGAGACGCACAGATCGACGAACACCTCGAGGCGGCCGAAGCGGCACTCGACGACCGTGACGCCGAGACGCTCTACCTGACTGGCGATCGTGGCGCACTGGACGCGCTGGAGGACGAGGTCGACGCGAGGGCGACGGCAGCCGTCGACGCCTCGGGAAAACCCGAAGCCGCGCTCGAGGACGCGTTCGAGGACTTCTGGCGGACGACGCTGTATCTGCTCTGAGCTGTCGATCCCGTCACTCCGCTCGGGCGCCTCACACCGCAAATTGCTCGCGCCGATACACCTTTACTCGGCTCAGGCCGGATACGACCTCACTCGGCTTCGTCGGCAGGATCCAGCCGTAGCCACGTCCGCTCCTCGCCGTCGACCTCGGCCGGCTCGCCACGCACGTCGGCGATCGCAGCGTGGAACGCCTCGAAGGGCTCCAGGCCCTCCTCGAGGTAGTGCGAGGCACGGTAGAGGATCGCCGGATCGTCGTCGAACTCGGCGAGGTCCAGAATTGCGGTTACTGCGCGCTCGCGGTCGAAGGGATACGACTCCTCGATGAGAAACAGCTCCACGAACGTGATCAGCGACACCTGGAGGTCGGCTTCGTGCTCGGCGAGCAGTGACGCCGCCCGGTCGGCGCTGGCCTCGTCCTCCGTGAAGAGGGCGAGCCAGATCGAGCGGTCAGCGTACATGCTCTTCGGCCTCCGCGTCTCCCCGCTCGCGCGCGACTGCGCGTAGCTCTGCCGCGGAGGTCTCGCGTAGTTCGTCGCTGGCCGACTCCCGTAGCGATTCGATCGGATTCCGTGGGATGGGGACGAGCTTGATCCCGTCGTCGAGTTCCACGACGCGGTACCGATCGCCGAACCGCTCGCGGAGATCGCTGGGAATCGTGATTCTCCCTCGCTTGTCAGTGCTCCGCTCGACTCCCATGCCCACGCTATACTTCATAATGGGAGTATTTAGGTATTATCCTACTAGAATGATAGTTTCCTACTTCAGAATAAGATTCCCATATTTCGTGATAATGCCTATCCCGTAGTGAGCCGACCGCCGTTCCCCGAAATCAGGCCCGAAATCAGGCCCGGAGTACATGCCGGAGTACATGCCGGAGTAGACCCACGTGCTGACCGAGACAGGAACCTTGAGAACCCGGGGCACCGATGGGCCGGACGTGCACCATCGACGACTCGGTTCGACCGATCGCGACGTCTCGGAAGTCGGCCTCGGAACGTGGAACGTCGGCGGCGGCGCGTGGGGCGACGTTCCCGACGAGACCGCACGGGACGTGATCCGCGCGGCGCTCGACGCCGGTATCGACTTCCTCGACACCGCCGACGTCTACGGCGACGGCGCGAGCGAGTCGTACATCGGCGACGTGCTCGCGGAGCGCGACGCGCACGACGACGTGTTCGTCGCGACCAAAGCGGGCCGACGGCTCGATCCACACGAGGCAGATCGGTACGACTACGAGACGCTCCGTCCCCACGTCGAGCGCAGCCTGGAGAACCTGGGCGTCGACACGATCGACCTCCTGCAGCTCCACTGTCCGCCGACGGACGCGTACTACCAGCCAGACACCTTCGAGGCGCTGGAGCGCTTCGAGGACGACGGGCTGATCGAGCACGCAGGCGTCAGCGTCGAACGGGTCGAGGAGGCCCAGAAGGCCATCGAGTACGAGGTCGTCGACACCGTCCAGATCATCTTCAACCCGTTCCGACAGCGACCGCGAGAGCGGTTCTTCGAGGCAGCCAACCGGTACGACGTCGGTATCGTCGTCCGCGTTCCCTACGCCTCGGGGCTGCTGACCGGCGCGCTCGACCGGGACGCGGAGTTCGACGAGAACGACCACCGGAACTTCAACCGCGACGGAGAGGCCTTCGACGTCGGCGAGACGTTCGCGGGCGTTCCCTACGAAGTCGGCCACGACGCGCTCGAGGCGATGGAGCCCGCACTTCCCGACGACCGGACGACAGCGCAAGCGACGCTCCGCTGGATCCTCGACCACCGACAGGTCTCGACGGTTATTCCGGGGACGACCTCCCCCTCCCACGTCGAGGCCAACGCGGCCGTCTCGGGACAGTCCGAGCTCACGAATCAGGTCCACGGCGCGATCCGGGACGTCTACGAGGAGTACGTCGCCGAGCACGTCCACCACCGCTGGTAACGGGCGTCGTCGATCCTCACCCGTTGGACGTCTCTACGGCGGGAAAAATCGAACCGAACGGAACGAATCCGCAACTACTCCTCAGCGCCGAGCTGTCGAACGGAGAGCACCGGCACCGGACAGGTCCGCACGACCCGCTCGGCGACGCTACCGATCAAGAAGCGGTGCTCGCCGTGGCGACCGCGCGTCCCTGTCGCGACCACGTCGACGTCGTGCTCGCGGGCGTAGTCGGCGATCGCGTCCGACGGTCGGCCCTCGATCACCGCGGTCGTGATCGACCGATCGGTCCGGTCAGCGACGGTGTCGACGGCGCGTTCGGCGTCGGAGGCCAGTGCACCGCGCAGTTCGTCGCGAAGCCGTTCCGGCGAGGAATCGACCTCGGTCTCGTCGACGACGGAGAGCGCGTGGACGTCGGCCTCGAAGCGGTCCGCGAGGTCGAGTGCCACGTCGACGCAGCGGGAGACGCTCTCGGAGCCGTCGGTCGCGATAGCGACGGTCTCGATCATACGCCGTCAGTTGCGGGGGAGTGGTGGAAAAGCCACCGGTCGGGCCGCGGACCGACTATGCGAGACGACGGTGCTCCGAAAACGGTGGCTACCGAGCAGAAGTTGGCGTCCGCAAAACCGGAGTTTCGAGGGCCGGGGAGCCCGATCAGCTCGTCGTGACGGTGACGGGGCCGTCGAAGCCGAGGATGATTGCCTGAGCGAGGTCGCCGAAGACGGCCTTGCCCGCGGGCGAGCGCTGGCGGCCGTGCACGAAGATGTGATCTGCGTTGCTGGAGCGAGCTTCGGCGAGAATCTCCTCCTCGTCGTCACCGATCCGACCGACGGCGGTGAACTCGCCGTCCTCACCGAGCACCTCCTCGCCAACGGCGCGAGCGAACCCTTCTGCCTGCTCGACGCCCTTCGCAACGCCGTAATCGACGTTGATGCCGGGGATCGAGTGGAGTTCGCCCTGGCGCTCCTCGAACTCCTCGTCGGAGGTGACGTAGAGGAGACGGAGCTCGGCACCGACGCCGTGTGCGAGTTCGGCTGCCTCGGCGACCAGGTTCTTCGTTGCTTCCGTAGCTTCGACCACGACGAGTGCGCGTTCCATGGAAGCACGGTTCGTGAGGGGGGATCAAAGTCGTTCTGCCTCGGGAAACGGCGGGGGACGACGACTGCGGTGAATGTTGCCGCGCAGTCGTCGAACGGCCGGCCGATGAGACGCCACGTGGCCAGGTCCGACCGACGAGACCACGCGACCGTCGGTCGGGTAGTTTTTTGCCTGCCGCGAGTGAGGGAGGAGACATGGCGCCCGAGGACGACCCGCTGTCGGTCGAGACGGTTCTGGTTCCGGTCGACGGGACCGAAGAGGCCACCGAGGCCGCGGAGTACGCGATCGCCGTCGCCGACCGGTACGACGCAGACGTCGCAGCCGTCTACGTGCTCGCCGAGGCCGTCACCCGGGCTATCGAACGCGACGCCGTCGACCACGACGCCGTCGCGGAGGAAACCCAGTCCTACGTCGACGGGCTCGCCGAGACCGCGAGCGCCGCTGGCGTGCAACTCGACGCGACGGTCGCGTACGGCTTCTCCCAGACGCGGAAGAGTCAGCATCCGGGGAGCGTGATTCTCGACACAGCCGACGAGATCGGTGCTGACTTCCTCGTCATACCACGGGAGCCCCAGCGCGAGGACGAACGCGACACGCTGGCGAAAGCCGCGGAGTACGTCCTGCTCTACGCGAGTCAGCCCGTTCTATCGGTCTGAAAGGCGGCGCAGACGGTCGTCTCGAAAACGGAGGAGTGTGCTCCGTCCCTCAGGCCTCGACGTCACCGAGCACGAGCGACATCTCCATCTCGAAGCTCTCGGCGTCGCTGGGCTCGAAGCCGACGGACTTGTACAGCGCGATCGCCGGACGGTTCCAGCGCTCGACGGTCAGCCAGACGTGGTCGATCCCCGCCTCGGCCCCGTAGCCGAGCAACGTCTGGATCAGCTCCGTCCCGATCCCAGCGCCCTGGTAGGGCTGATTGACGAAGATCGCGAGCTCCCAGCCGTCCGTGTCGGGCATGAGGACCGCGTGGCCGACGACGGCGTCGTCGTGCCAGGCGAGGACGTTGCGGCCCTCCTCGAGCAGCGTGCCGAGCCACGAGCGAATCCGCTCCTCCTGGGACGGCGGGATCCCCTGGGCGCGGTCGGCGGGATCGAACGCGACGTACATCTCGACGATCGGTTCCGGATCCGCGTCGTCAGCGACCTCGTACACGATCTCCCGCCCCTCTGCGTCCTCGACTTCGCGGGGCGGCCCCGGAAACGGTCCGGCGGGTTCGTCCGGGTAGATACGTCCGCTCATCGTACGAGCCTCACCGTGAGCTGGGCGTTCAGGAGGACGAACTCCGTCGTCGTTCCCAGTTCGATCTTCCCCATCGGACTCTGCTGACCGCCGCCGATCGCGAGCTGGTCGTACGGCCCTTCCTCGGCGAGTTCGACGAGTGCACTCGCCGGATGATCGGCCTCGACGCGCTCGATCGACCACGGCACGGCGACGTCTGCGAGCCGCTCGCGGACCGACGCTTCGACGTCGTCCAGCGACTGCTCGCCCAGCGCGAACACCGCGACGGTGAGCTCGTCGCCAGCGTCCGCTGCGCGCTCGAGAACAGCCTCCAGCGCCCGGCCCGACTCGTCGCTCCCCTCGACACCGAGCAGCACGTGCATCGACGGTTGCTTCGACGGGCCGCGGCAAAAGTGGTTCCCTCGTGAGTGTGAAGCTGCGTAAGCGGGCGGGGAAGCGGATACGTCCGGTGCGCCGATCCTAGAAGGAGACCTGGTCCGGTGCGTTCGGAGCGCCCGGCGGGGTCGGATCGCGGTCGCTGTAGAACCGGCGGCCGATGGCCCGGTGAGAGACGGCAGAGTACACTGCGAAGCGGGCCTCCTCCGGGGAGTCGTAGACTTCGTCGTCGAGTCGTTCGAGGGCCTCGGAAATGCGCTCGGTGCCGTTCTGGAGCTCCAGTTCGACGTCGCCGAACCGTTCGAGGAACTCCTCGGTCGTCAGCGGGTACTGCTCGTCGTCCATCGCCGTATCTGTGCCAGTTGGGATCATCGTCAAATAGAACATGAACGATAATGATAAACCTTGTCTGCTAGGCACCTTCGAGTGTGCATATTCCTTAATGGTCCTTAATTATAGTTTGGTGCGCTATCCCACGATGATCCCTCGCCATAGCCGGATTTCCGCCAGCTCGAAACGCAGTTCGTAGCCCAGGGTCCGAGCCGAGCCGGAACGACCTTGCCGGGAGCGGCCCCAGCGATCGCATGGTCGTCGCGGATCTGCACGTACACACGACGAACTCCGACGGCGAACTGTCCATCGAGGACGTTCCCACCGCAGCCACTGCTGCAGCACTTGACGCGATCGCGGTGACCGATCACGACCGGCCCCATCCGGGCCTCGAAGAGCCAGTCACCGACCGCAATGGAGTCACCGTCGTTCACGGAATCGAACTGCGGGTGCAGGTCGGCGAGACGGCGACAGCTATCGACGGGGCATCCCGGGGCCAGCGCGTCGATCTTCTTGGGTACGGACTGGAACCGACGCCCGACCTGCGGGCCGAGTGCGACCGGATTCAACGCGATCGTGCCGAGCGAGGAGCTCGCATCGTCGAGCGAGTCGAGGACCACCTCGGCGTCGACCTCGACGTAGATCCCGGCCCCGGATTTGGCCGTCCCCACGTCGCGCGCGCCGTGGCCGACCACCCCGATCTCGATCTCGGCGTGCAGGACGTCTTCGACGAGCTGATCGGAGACGGCGGCCCGTGCTACGTCGCGCGACAGATCCCCAGCTTCGAGCGAGGACGCGAACTCCTCGCGGACGCCTGCCGGCTCGTCGGGCTCGCACACCCGCTCAGGTACGACGATCCGGCGGCTGCACTGGCGCTGACGAGCACGCTCGACGCCGTCGAGCTGTGGTATCCGTACGATCGGCCCGTCGACCCCACCGACCTGGACGACGCCGGGATCGATCTGGTCGAGCGCGCGATCGAACGCCACGGTCTCCTCCCGACGGGTGGCTCGGACGCCCACGAAACGACGCTGGGCGCCGCCGGACTCGACGCGACGGCGTGGGAGCGGGTGGCTGCCGAACTTCGATCCTGAGCGGCATCGCATGCGACGAATGGCGTTCGAGTGCCGTTCGGATCGGTCAGCAACGGACACTTCGGCGCCGTCAGTGCCGGACCGAAATCCCAGTCGATTGGCGCTGCAGGTGCACGAACGTTCGACAACGTAGCCTTGAAACCACCTGGTCGCTTACGGTCGGATATGCAGTGCCACTACTGCGAGGAAACCGCCGCCTACGCGGCGGAGTCTGAAGGGGTGAAAGTCGGGCTCTGCGAGGATCACTTCCAGACTCGCATCGAGGAACTCGCCGAGGCCGACACGCTGGAGGCCATCCGCGAGCGAGTCGACGTCGATCGACAGGAGTAACCGCTGGTTTTCCAACGGCACGCTGTACGGTTTCTCGGTATCGTGTACCGCGACGTTCTGGCTGACTGGCCACGCCTGACGGTTCCGCCACGTTCAAGCCACCCGCCTGCGGAGTCGGCCACATGACGCGATCTGTCTGGCTGAAGGCCGACGCCGACGTCGGCGACTGGGACGAGCGAAAGCGACGGATCACGGCCGGCCTCGAGTCCGGCGTCGACTGGGTCCTCGTCGACGAGGAGGACGTCGGTCGCGTGAAAGAACTCGGCGACGTGAACGTCGCTGCCTTCGCCACGGGCGGCGACGCAGCGATGATCGACGACGCCGAAGGCGACGGCGAGGCCGGCGTGGCCGCGGACGCCTACGTCGTCGGCAAGGACGGCGAGGGCGACGGCACCGTCGACCTCCCGAACGACCTCTCGGGCTCCGCTGACCTCTCGACGCTCCGGCGCGAGGACGAATCCGCTACCGGCTCCTACGTCCGGATCTTCGACTCCGATTACGAGGCGTTCGCCGAAGCGGCTGCCAAAGATGCGGAGTACACCATCGTCGTCGGCGAGAACTGGCAGATCATCCCGCTGGAAAATCTCATCGCCCGCATCGGTGACGAGACGACGCTGGTCGCTGGCGTCACCGAAGCCGAAGAGGCCAGGACTGCGTACGAAACGCTCGAAATCGGTGCCGACGCCGTTCTGCTGGACAGCTCCGATCCTGACGAGATTCGCGAGACGGTCGCCGTCCGCGACGAAGCCGAACGCGAGACGCTCGACCTGCAGTGGGCGGAGGTCACCGGCATCGAGCGCGCCGGCTCCGCCGACCGGGTCTGCGTGGACACCGGCCAGCTCCTCGAACACGACGAGGGGATGCTCGTCGGCTCGATGAGTCGCGGGCTCTTCTTCGTTCACGCAGAAACCGCCGAGTCGCCCTACGTCGCATCGCGACCGTTCCGCGTCAACGCCGGCGCCGTCCACGCCTACGTCCGGACGCCCGACGGCGGGACGAAGTACCTCTCCGAACTCGAGAGCGGCGACGAGGTCCAGATCGCCGACACGAACGGCAACACCCGCGAGGCAGTGGTCGGTCGCGCGAAGATCGAGCAGCGCCCGATGTTCCGGCTCGAGGTCGAGGTCGAGACCGACGACGGTATCGATCGCGTCGAGACGCTGCTCCAGAACGCCGAGACGATCAAGGTGCCGACGAGCGACGGCCGAACCGCGATCACCGACGTCGAGGAGGGCGACGAGGTCCTGCTCTACTACGAGGACACCGCCCGGCACTTCGGCGAGGCCGTCGAAGAGTCGATCATCGAGAAGTAGCCGCGGTCGCTCCCTCGAACGTCCGTCACCGGGGGACCACTCGCCGGACGGCACCGATCTGCGGTCCAGTTCCCATGAAGATCAGCCACTACTTCGAGTGGGAGAACGCGATCACCGGCGGGTTCGCCCAGTCGGTCAACAACCAGCGGAAGATCTTCGATCGTCGCGGCATCGAGTACACCACTGATCCGACGCTCGACGCGGACCTCCTGCACCTCAACAATATGGGGCCGCGGTCGATCTACTACGCCAAGCGAGCCCAACGGGCTGGCGTCCCAGTCGTCGCGCACACCCACAACACGGCCGCGGACTTCCGGGAGAGCTTCGTGTTCTCGAACGCACTCGCGAAGCCGCTCCGCCCCTACCTCGCCTACGGTTACTCCCAGGCCGACCACCTGATCTGCCCCTCGGCTCACAACCAGGACGTGATTGCCGAGTACACGGACACGCCCTCGACCGTGATCTCGAACGGGTTCGACGCCGAGCGCTTCGAGGGCTGGGACGATCCCGAGCTGCGCGAGGAGTACCTGGATCGGTACGACCTCGAGCCGCCCGTCGTGTTCATGTTTGGCCACGTGATCAAGCGCAAGGGGCTCCGAACGTTCGTCGAGACGGCCAGGGCGATGCCCGACCTCGACTTCGTGTGGTTCGGCTACGTCAATCCGACCGGCGGGACGCTCGACAAGTACCTCCAGCCCCGCGAGACGCGGAAGCTGATCGCGAACTCCCCGGAGAACTGCACCTTCACCGGCTACGTCGAGGATCCCCGAGGCGCCCCTGCCGCCGGCGACGTCTTCTTCTGGCCCTCGAAGAACGAGAACGAGGGGATGGCGCTGCTGGAGGCGATGCACTGCGGGAAGCCGCCGGTCATCCGCTCGATTCCGACCTACGAGTGGCTCGAAGACGGCGAGGACTGTCTCAAAGCCGATTCGGCGTTCGAGGAGCCACTGCGACGGCTCTGTGACGATCCGGAGCTCCGCGAGGAGATCGGCACGGCGGCAGCGGAGTCGAGCGATCAGTTCGCCCTGGAGACCGTCGGTGATCGGCTGGTGGCGCTCTACGAAGAGCTACTCTCGGCTCGGTGAGTCCTCGCGGTCGGCGACGAACCAGGAACGAACGCGATCGGAGAACAGGCCGATTGCGACGCCGACCGACAGCGCTGCGACGCCAGCGACCAGGATCCAGGTGAGTTCGGGATGGCCGGTACCGGAGTGAAGGAGTACTTCGAACATACCAGCGATCCGAGTAGCACCGACAAAGAGCCTGCGGTCAGCGACGGTGGTTCCGGAGCGGTTCGACCTCGAACCCCGCGCTCGATGGCGGGCTGGAACGTTACGCCACCGGCGTCCGCTCCACGACCGTCCCATTTGCACCTTTTTTCGCCTCGGCTGCGCTTCGCGCACGCCTCGGCGAAAAAATCTGCACCAAAAAACGCCGCTTCGTTCCGCTCGCCCCAGCGAACTCCTTCGAAAATCACGCCACCGGCGTCCGCTCCACGACCGTCCCTTTCACCGTCGGATACTGCTCGACGATCTCGCCTTCCTCGAGGTCGCCGTCGTCGACCATCTCCTCGAGGAGCCACCACGCGACCTCGACGTGGTCGGACTTGATCGTGTAGTACTCCTCGGGGACGCCGAGCGCTTCGAGTCGAGCCGGCTCGGCCCACGCCTTGCCGTAGACGAGTGTGCCGTCGTCGGTCACGTCGTCGAACGGACGGCGGACGTTTCGGGCGATCCGCTTGAGCCGACGGCGATGCTGGGCAGCGTCCTTGAAGACGGAGGTGCAGAAGTACACCTTCTCGTGGTCACCCATCTCCTCGAGGATTTCGTCGCGAGTGTCCGCGACGGCACTCATGTGGTCCTCCTTGCGCTCGAACCCCTTCTCCTGCATCCGACGGTAGTTGCCGTCGCTGAGTTCGAACTCGTTGACGTTGCAGAAGTCCGCAGCACCTTCGTCGAGGAAGTCGAGGAACTCCTGCTCGGCGCGGATACCAGGAATTTCGAAGGCGGGCGTGAGCCCTTCCTCGCGGGCGACGTAGAGGATCTCCTCCCACTCGGTGCCGTGGAGGTCGCCCCACTGCTCGAACGGCGGGTGGAAGCGGATCTCGTCGAGGCCGGCCTCGGCGAGCCGGCGCATGTTCTCGCGACCGCCCGTGATCCCGGTGTAGAGGTGGGTGTGGTGGTCATCGCCGAACTCGTCCTTGAGGAGTTCGAGGTAGTGGCAGGTCCGCCCGAGTGCTTCCTGGGGTTCGCCCCCGGTGATCGAAGAGCCCAGCGCGTCCATCCGGTGGGCCTCCTCGAGGACGTCCTCGTCGGACTCGACCTTCCGCTCGTTGGCGTAGACGTCGGTGACGTTCTTCCGGTTCTCTCCGAGCGGGCAGTAGAAGCAATCGCGCTCGTCGCAGTAGCCGTAGACGAAGAGCACCATCTTCCCGCCTTTGGCGCACTGCTCGCAGCCCTCGGAGATCATTCGACAGTCGATACCCGCCACAGGGAGAAAAGCGCCACGGAGCGCGGCTGGGCGTCCCGCCGTCGTTCGCTCCACGGTATCGTCCCCCGAAATCGCCACGGAGCGTGGCGATTGCGAGGCCGTGGCAGGCGATCCCGGCACCCACAGAGTATTCATGCATCGGGCGACTACTCCAGGCAATGCCCACACGCCGATCTGTACTCGCCGCAGGTGCGTCTGCGGGAGCGGTAGCGACGGCCGGCTGTCTCGACTTCATTCTCGGGAACGACGACCTCTCCTTCTCGGCGACGCAGCCCAGCGTCTCCGAGTCGGCACTCGCCGAGAGCGGCTATCAGCAGCGGCGAGTCAGGGAGGAAACGCTCGAACGCGAGTTCGAAGCCGGCGGGAGCAGCCGGACCGTTTCGGTCACGAACTGGTACGCCGAGTACGACCGGACGATCGACCTCTCCATTCTCGGCGGCGACCAGCGTGCCTCCACGTTCAGCGCGATCACCACCCCGAAGGCGAAGGTGCTCGGCCAGACGTTCAATCCCGTCGGCGACATGAGTACGGCCGAGCTCGTCCAGACCGTCCAGGATCGCTACCAGGGGTTCGGAAACCTGCAGGAGCGGGATAGCCAGTCCTCGACGCTCCTCGGGAAGTCCACGACCGTCACGCGGTTCACCGGCAGCGCCGAACACGCAGCCTCGGGAGCGGAGATCGAGATCGAGCTACAGGTCGCCGAGGCAGTCGGCTCCAACGGCGACTACGCCCTCGCGTACGGTGCCTACCCACAGCAGATCGCGGATTCCGAGCGGGAGAACTACTTTACGCTCCTCGGCGGCGTTCAGCACGACGGATAGCGCGGCGCGACGGTGGTCTGGAACGACGTTCCCGCCGGCAACGGCGTCCGAACGGTTCCGGCCGAGGTTCGACGGTTGCAGCTGCCGTTTGGACCGTGAACGACGGTCGCGAGCGGCTTACGCGTCGGCCACTTTGTCGATCTCTCCTTTCAAGAGCGCGGCGTCAAACTCGTGGTCCGGACGGAGATTGACGAAGTCCAGATACCGGCTCGCGTCGACGACCGTCTCGACGTCGTAGCAGTCCAACGCGATCTCGACGGTGCGAGGCGCACCGATCCGAGGTGCGAGCACGGCGAGCAGGCAGGCCAGATCGTACGCCCTCGCGTCCTCCAGCCCGGCCTCGTCGACCAGGGTCGCGTCGATGAAGTACGGATCCCCGTCAACGACGAGCACGTTCTCCGCTCGGAAGTCGCCGTGCGCGAGCCCGTTGTCGTGCATCGTCGCGAGCGCTGCGCAGGTCGCAGCCGCAACGGGATCCAGCTCGTCGGCGGACAGCTCGTCGAGCGTTCGGTAGTCGGGGAGATACTCGAGCACGACCACGCCGAGCCCCGCTTCCTCGAACACCTCGACGGGCTCAGGCGCGTGAAGGCCGATCCGTCGCATCGTTCGCGTCGCCTCGATCTCGTGTTCGCCCATCTCGAGCGGCCCGTCGAACCGCGAGAAGAACCCCTCCGTCCCGCTCGAGAGCATCCCCAGATTCCTCGCCCCGGTGAGGACGCCGTGGACGCGGGCGTTCTGTGGCGTGATCACCTTCACGAACCACTCCCCGTCCACCACCAGCGGCGTCGAGAGCCAGTTGTCGGCGTCCATGAACTCGATCCGGACGACGTCACCGTCGGACCGCTCGGCGAGCGCGGCGCCGATGGACTCGAGGTCCGACCACTCGACGGTGCCCCGGACGAACTGGCGGAAGTTCACACAGGGAGAACGGGGGGTGGCTGTAAAATTGTTACTAGGAAGAGGTTGACTCGACCAATCAAGCATAGCAGCGCGTTGTCCTCCCTGCAGACTCACTAGAGTCCTGCTGAAACTGGCCTCGATCTCGTGGGCGGTGGTCCCCTTCTCGCTTCAACCTCACTAGAGTCCTGCTGAAACCCCGCGTGACGATCGCTGGGACGACGAGCAGTTCCGGCTTCAACCTCACTAGAGTCCTGCTGAAACCGGCGACGCCCGGACGGTGCTGCGCGGCGTCGGCGGCTTCAACCTCACTAGAGTCCTGCTGAAACCGCGAGGGCGACCGCTTCGACAAGGCGGCGCTGGAGGCTTCAACCTCACTAGAGTCCTGCTGAAACACGCCGACGACGCTGACGACGAGGAGAGCGAGGACAAGCTTCAACCTCACTAGAGTCCTGCTGAAACCCGTTTGCCGTCGCCGAGTGGTGGCCCGACAGACTCGCTTCAACCTCACTAGAGTCCTGCTGAAACGAATCTTCCGGCGGCGCGGTGACGCCCCAGGACGTGCTTCAACCTCACTAGAGTCCTGCTGAAACGCCGCGATGCGCTCACACTCAACGTCCAACGCAACGCTTCAACCTCACTAGAGTCCTGCTGAAACGGCCTGATCGCGGACCGGTGTCCGGGACCGGATGCCGCTTCAACCTCACTAGAGTCCTGCTGAAACGCGAACGACATCATCGAGAGACCGGTCACGTAGGCGCTTCAACCTCACTAGAGTCCTGCTGAAACTAGTCGGGTTCGACATTGACGGCCCCCTCATCCTCGCTTCAACCTCACTAGAGTCCTGCTGAAACCCGGTGCTCGACCCACTCGCGGATCTTGTTGCTCTGGCTTCAACCTCACTAGAGTCCTGCTGAAACTCGATCTCGATCTCTCCCTCGCGGAGCATGTGGCGGCTTCAACCTCACTAGAGTCCTGCTGAAACTTCAGGCGCTTCGTCGCCTGGTGCTGCGTGACCGAGCTTCAACCTCACTAGAGTCCTGCTGAAACACGTCGCGTTCCAGCCAGAAGGTGACGGAAATGTGTGCTTCAACCTCACTAGAGTCCTGCTGAAACGAGTTCGACGGCCATATCACCGATACCCAGTGGTGGCTTCAACCTCACTAGAGTCCTGCTGAAACCGTCGTTGAGACCGCCGAAGGCTACGAACTACAGGCTTCAACCTCACTAGAGTCCTGCTGAAACGCAGAAACACACTCCCGGCGAACAGCCAGGCTGACAGCTTCAACCTCACTAGAGTCCTGCTGAAACACCGGCGATCTCCGCGGGGAGTTCGAACGGCTCCGCTTCAACCTCACTAGAGTCCTGCTGAAACGATCGTCGCGGAGGTCGGTGCGGCATGACGGAGAAGCTTCAACCTCACTAGAGTCCTGCTGAAACTACCTGTTCGTCGCAGTCGCCTATGGGATCTACACGCTTCAACCTCACTAGAGTCCTGCTGAAACCAGGAGGAGGCGATCGTCGCGGACCGCGCGCCGCATGCTTCAACCTCACTAGAGTCCTGCTGAAACGAGATCGGAGACAACTCGCTCTGGATGCAGGGGAGCTTCAACCTCACTAGAGTCCTGCTGAAACGCGATTGGCCGACCTGGCGGAGTGCTCGGTTCGCGCTTCAACCTCACTAGAGTCCTGCTGAAACGATCGTCTCGCGAGCGTCGTAGGGAATGGCCTCCATGCTTCAACCTCACTAGAGTCCTGCTGAAACCGTGACCCACGTCGTGTCGATGCCCGCGCCGTTCCCGCTTCAACCTCACTAGAGTCCTGCTGAAACACCCCAAGGCGGCCCTGAACGATCTCGCAGGGTCACGGCTTCAACCTCACTAGAGTCCTGCTGAAACGCGTCAACATAGCGGCGATAGACCCCGATAGCGTTAGCTTCAACCTCACTAGAGTCCTGCTGAAACTCTCAAATCACTATTCCCGACACCCAGTACAATCTGCTTCAACCTCACTAGAGTCCTGCTGAAACTCGCCGTGGCGATCGTGTACGGAGGGTTCGCGGCATGCTTCAACCTCACTAGAGTCCTGCTGAAACTACTTCGAGCAGTCGCCGGGGTACTACCGAGAACCGGCTTCAACCTCACTAGAGTCCTGCTGAAACATTGGCTGCAATTGCCTTAACAATTGCGGACAATTAGCTTCAACCTCACTAGAGTCCTGCTGAAACGTGCGTTCGTTGTCGCGGTCGTGGTCGATCACGGTGCTTCAACCTCACTAGAGTCCTGCTGAAACCTTGCTCGACCCGTTGCCGAGTTCGGATAGTGACAAGCTTCAACCTCACTAGAGTCCTGCTGAAACGCTTCTTGGCCGTCCGCGACCGCGACCCCGCTTCGCGCTTCAACCTCACTAGAGTCCTGCTGAAACGCGGTGGCAGTGGGATTCTCGGTCGGTTTCGGGGGTGCTTCAACCTCACTAGAGTCCTGCTGAAACGGGGAGAGGGTTAGCGCGTCGTAGCTCCGCGGCGAGGCTTCAACCTCACTAGAGTCCTGCTGAAACCGGGAGCGATCCCGACATCCGATACCGGTACGACTGGCTTCAACCTCACTAGAGTCCTGCTGAAACCGGGACAGTCGAGTCCGAAGTGATCCGGCGAAAGATCTGGCTTCAACCTCACTAGAGTCCTGCTGAAACGCGTACAAGTTCAATACTTTCGTAGTCATATTACCCGCTTCAACCTCACTAGAGTCCTGCTGAAACCCTCGAAGTGACCGCCAAGAAGCAAGACGAGTGGGCGCTTCAACCTCACTAGAGTCCTGCTGAAACAGCTTCGGGCCCGACGTGATGGATCGCGACAAACTCGCTTCAACCTCACTAGAGTCCTGCTGAAACGGTTTCGGTCCGCACCTCCCACTGCACGGCCTTCGGGCTTCAACCTCACTAGAGTCCTGCTGAAACGATCCTCGTCCAGGCCGACGGCGAGCTGCTCTGGAAGCTTCAACCTCACTAGAGTCCTGCTGAAACGATCGTCTCGTATGCTTCGTCTACCGGCGCGACCAGGCTTCAACCTCACTAGAGTCCTGCTGAAACGTGGGACGGCGGGCAGAAATCGGGCCACACGAGCGCTTCAACCTCACTAGAGTCCTGCTGAAACCGTTCTTCCAGAACGGGTCGAGGTTGGCGGGCGTCGCTTCAACCTCACTAGAGTCCTGCTGAAACTCGTCATGTCGCTGGCGTCCGTACATCGCGGGTGGCTTCAACCTCACTAGAGTCCTGCTGAAACAGCGCGCAGCTGCGCCTCGTAACTCACCGTCACGTCGCTTCAACCTCACTAGAGTCCTGCTGAAACGCGTTGTCCTGGCCCCCGTTCTCCTGGTCCGTGTTGCTTCAACCTCACTAGAGTCCTGCTGAAACGCCTTGGCCTGGTTCTTGAATCGGGTGACGTTCCCGCTTCAACCTCACTAGAGTCCTGCTGAAACTCGGCACTCCCTTCGAGTAGCGTGGGATCGAACGCGCTTCAACCTCACTAGAGTCCTGCTGAAACCAGCGTCGAAACGGGGACGATGAAGCTCAAGAAACTGCTTCAACCTCACTAGAGTCCTGCTGAAACTCATCCACGCGCTGGCACCCGACTACTGGGTCCTCGCTTCAACCTCACTAGAGTCCTGCTGAAACTCCTTGGATCGGGGCTGGGGCAGGCCGAAGAGGACGCTTCAACCTCACTAGAGTCCTGCTGAAACCTCTACGAACAGCAGGACGTGTTCGTACTGCCGGAGCTTCAACCTCACTAGAGTCCTGCTGAAACAGGGTATGGCACTTGAGGACAGTCATGCCCTAACGGGCTTCAACCTCACTAGAGTCCTGCTGAAACGTGTCTCGATCGCAGGGCGAGTTCGTTCGCTTCCTCGCTTCAACCTCACTAGAGTCCTGCTGAAACGACCTGCTGGTTGGGATTGGATCGGCCGAGCATTAGCTTCAACCTCACTAGAGTCCTGCTGAAACGAGTTCATGGCCGAGATCGGGATCGACATCGAGATGCTTCAACCTCACTAGAGTCCTGCTGAAACGACTCCGAGCTGCGGCGGGAGGCGAGCGAGGCATGCTTCAACCTCACTAGAGTCCTGCTGAAACGCGCACTCAACTCCCGCCACTGGTCCTCGCTGATGCGCTTCAACCTCACTAGAGTCCTGCTGAAACCCGGACACTCGGGCCGGTCCTGTGGGACTCACGCGCTTCAACCTCACTAGAGTCCTGCTGAAACAAAGCGTCAACTGTCCGCCTGCCTCCTTCCCGACCGCTTCAACCTCACTAGAGTCCTGCTGAAACCACGTCCACCGTATCGTTCGTGCCGTCGTGATTCGCGCTTCAACCTCACTAGAGTCCTGCTGAAACCGTGCGCTTGGCCGAACGTGAGGCGCGTCGTCAACTCGCTTCAACCTCACTAGAGTCCTGCTGAAACACGCGCGCCGTCGCGATCGTTCCGTAGCGCGTCGTGCTTCAACCTCACTAGAGTCCTGCTGAAACAATATCCCGTAGCCCGTGGCTATTGGTAGATAGTAGCTTCAACCTCACTAGAGTCCTGCTGAAACGCGTCGGCCATGCACGCCGCTACGCGCGCCGGTAGCTTCAACCTCACTAGAGTCCTGCTGAAACTGGGTAACTCGCCAGCACCGCAATCGTGGACCCAAGGCTTCAACCTCACTAGAGTCCTGCTGAAACCGTCGATCACGTCACGGCGTCGCTGGATCAACCCACGCTTCAACCTCACTAGAGTCCTGCTGAAACGTGCGACCGGATCACCGGCACGGTGGACAAGGGACGGCTTCAACCTCACTAGAGTCCTGCTGAAACCGTTCGATTCGTTCACGGCAACGTCGGGAGAGGTCGCTTCAACCTCACTAGAGTCCTGCTGAAACTCTGTCTGGGGGCACTCCTTTCACCATAGATGGTGGCTTCAACCTCACTAGAGTCCTGCTGAAACTCGGGCACTCCCGTTTCCGACGACGGCTACAAGCAGCTTCAACCTCACTAGAGTCCTGCTGAAACGCGCCGCGCTGACGGACGAGAGCAGGTCGCCAATTGGCTTCAACCTCACTAGAGTCCTGCTGAAACCATGGGTCTAAAGGCGGGTTTCGCGAACGTCGACGCGCTTCAACCTCACTAGAGTCCTGCTGAAACGCGGAGGCCTCGACGACGTTCCAGGATTGCTCAAAGGCTTCAACCTCACTAGAGTCCTGCTGAAACGACGGAACGAATACACTCGGCTCAGGAGTTCAGTAGTGCTTCAACCTCACTAGAGTCCTGCTGAAACACCTCTCTGGACTTCCTCCGGGCTGTGGCTGTTGCTGCTTCAACCTCACTAGAGTCCTGCTGAAACGGCCTCGTCGGCCATCCCCATGCCGTCCTCGCGACGCTTCAACCTCACTAGAGTCCTGCTGAAACCATGCCGAATTCGTCGGCATATAGGCCGCTATTGCCTACTCACGCATAGTTGTTCCCGTCGACCGTCAATAATCGGCTCCCCCCAGGGGGTCGACACCAACCACTCAGAGGAAGCGATCGTCCTCGGTCGGATCCTCCCCGTGGACGGTTCGATTGAGGACGGATTCCGTACCAAGTTCGTAGACGATTGTAGACTCGCAGTCTTTGAGGAGGTCATCGATTTTCCCATCGAGTTCCTTGAGCGTACCTTCGGTGATCTCTCCTTCGAACACCGAGAACTGCACGTGAGTGAGATACCGACGAAGGAGTTTCAACATCTTCTGAGTGCGATCTGCCTCCATATCGTAGACGACGATCACGTACACCATCGCTCACCACCACCGCTCGAACTGTTCGTAGGTCTCCCCGGTCAAGAGGTGCTTCTTCAGCTTGTACGCTTCGAGGCGCATCAGATACTGGTAGCTGACGTGTCTGTTGAGATTTGGATGCTCTACGGTCTGTTCGAGCGTTTCCTCGAATGCCTTCGAGAACGTTTTTCTGCCGTCCTCGGTAAGCATGCAGGCATTGAGTTCCGCTTCAAAATCGTCTCGGGTGAGCTGTGAGCGGTTCACCAGCCGGAAGAGCACGCGGTCTGCCAACAGCGGTTTGAACAGTTCTGCGATATCGAGGGCAAGCGAATATCGTCGTTCCCCCGGTTCGTGGAGGAAGCTGATAGCGGGATCGAGTGCAGTCGCTCGTATGGCCGAGACGACGTTGGCGTACACGAGCGAGTTCCCGAACGAAATCAGGCTGTTGACCTCGTTCGGTGGCGGATTGTACTCTCGGCTGCCCATCGTGAACTCGTCTGAAAGGATTGCGTCAAACGCGCTGTAATAGGCCCGTCGCGCCGTCGCTTCGACGCCGAGGAGTTCCTCCACATTGTTGACGTCATGCGTTCTGGACCGCGCTCGTTCGAGATCGCCGATCTGGCGTTCGAAATCCTCCGAACGACTGTCGTAGTAGACCAGATTCGAACGCATGTTGTGGATGCTCCCGACGACGAAAGATCGAGCGAGATCCACGCGGTGGTCCGGATCCTGATAGGCGTCCACCTGTGCGACGAGGGTACGGCCAGATGTCTGGCCACGCTCGGGCATGATCGATCCCGAGTAGTAGTCGTTCCAGCCAAATACGTGAACGGCGATGCCTTCGTCGTTAACGAACCCGACGAGTCGCGTGTTGAAGTCGATCTGTCCGTGGAGGTAGATCGCCTCGGCGTGCTCCACGGGAACGTGCTTCTTCTCGCCGTCCTCGGTGACGACGCGCAGGGTGTCATTGTGTCGTTCGAGTCGTCCGTCGGAAAAGACGTGGTAGTTCCTGTCCATGCTAACAGCTCCAGCAGAAGTCGTGGTAGGCACACGAGTCACAGAACGGCTTCTCCTCGGCAGCCGGTGGCTCGTCTGCGGTCACGATCGAGTGTATTCCACGAATCGATTCCTCGACGTTATCTGCGAGATCGTCTGTCAATTGTACCGTCTCTCGATTTCGCTCGGTAGGATGAGCCAGCACGCCCGATTTCTCGACGTCTGCAACGTGCTTGAGGAACCAAAGATAGTACGCCAGCTGCATCTTGGCGGGCTCGACGAGTGTCGACGACGGCTTGACCTCGACGACGCGTCCGTCATCCAGTAGATCAATTGCGATCGTACCGGCGATTGAAAGACTGCGCCGGCTCTCTGAATATGCGGTGTCGTCGACCCGCGCTCCACGGACGACGTTCGCGTTCTCGCGGTCGATTTCCAGGTTTCGGCTCTCGAACCAGAGTTCTCGCTTGCAGACGTGATAGTACTGCATCATCACGCCGGTGACGCGGAACTCGTCGACGGCGGCTTCGTCGCCGACGGATTCGAGGAGCAACTCGACCGGATCGGCAGTTTCGCTCACAGGAACCGCCGCTCCACGGTGCTGTCGGGCACTACGAATCCTGTGGTTGCTTGGAAGTAATCGTCATAGCCGGGCGTCCCCGGTGCAATCCAGCGCAATTCGGTTTCGGGGTGCACTGTTTCGAGGCTATTCAGCGCATCCACCACGATCGAGCTACGCTCGTATACCGGCACAGATACCTGCGTGGCCCGTAGATCGTCGAGGCGATTCCGCACGGATTTGAACTGTCTCTTGTTCCATTCGTGGTTGATCGTCTCGATCTGTTCTCGTTCCGTCTGTGTTCGACATACGACCACGTCCACTGCGTTTCGCTGGTCGATCAGTGACAACTGCCCCGCTTGGGCGCACATTGCCTTGTCGAGGTGCTCTACGTACTCGGCTTTCCCGGCATTGCGATCCGTCGCGAGCGTCTCGTAGTACGCTTCTACAGCGTCCGACGAAACCGACGCTTCTGGAACCGAGGATTCAGCAGTCAGAATGCCCTCCGAATCGAGTACGTTCACGGTGAGCGAAATGAGACTATCGCCCCACATCTCGTAAACCGCTTCTGCGGGCGTCGTCTCGGAATCGTCGGGTGATTCAAGCCACCAGATCGTGACTGTCCCGCGATCGCGTTCGAACGAGCGATTGCACCGACCTGCTGCCTGGACGAGGCTGTCGATCGGTGCGAGGTCTCGGTAGACCCGGTCGAAGCTCACGTCCACTCCCGCCTCGATGAGCTGTGTCGACGCAACCACGAGCGGTACCTCGCGTTCGCGAAGCAGCTTGATCGCCTCGATCAAGCGCTGGCGGTCGATCGGACGAAGTCGGGTTGAGAGGTGGCCAATCGCTGGCCCGTCAGTTCTGTCTTCGATCTCCTCAGCAAGATCGGTACCCGTCGGCGCGTCACGATCTTCAAGCAACTCTGCGTACACTGCTCCAAGATCGGGCGCGTCGAGCCGACCCTCAAGTGCGTTCGTTATCTCCCGGGCGCTGTCGATCGTGTTGCACACTGCCAGGACGCTCGACTCGTCTTTGGCACGTCGTTCGAGACGATCCGCTGCCTCCTCGTGATCGAGTGGATCCGGTTCGTCGGTGACGTGCGTGGCGACCGATTCGTCAAACTCGTACTCCACTCGTTCGACCCCCTCATAGTACTTCGACCGGTCTCGAACCAAGGGGGTCGCATCGTCCTCGAAGATGCGTGGCTGCGTCGCGGTCATCGCAACGAGCGTCGCGTCGTACTCTTCGGTCAGGATCTCGCCGAGCCGCCTGACAAGCTTCCACCAGTTGTGTGGAAGCCCCTGGGGCTCGTCGACAACGATCACGCTGTCGTAGAGTGCAGGCAGCTTGAGTGACTGGGAGTTCTTCGGGCCGACGAGACTCTCAAAGAGCTGGACGAAGGTCGTCACGACGAGTCCCGATCGCCAGCTCTCGCCGAGCATCTCCTCGATTCTGGCATTCTGGTCCCGTTCTTCGTCGTCAACACCGTCTAACTCGATCAACGTCTCAGCCAGATGGTGGTGAATCGTGAGTAGGTCTTTGGACGGATCAGCGTCGAACACGTCTTCAATCTCGTCCGCCACCTGATCGACGATCGAAGTGAACGGCAGCGCATAGATCACCCGACTGCCGTCGAGCTCCTCGCGAACCGACAGTGCCGCCTCGAGTCCAGTCAGCGTCTTACCCAATCCGGTCGGGAGTGTGATCGTTCCGACCCCACCACCTGATTCGGCAAACTCGGTTGCAGCATCGACGACCTCGGTCCGCGCCTCGGAACGGAGTTCGTCGAGTCTGGCTGCCCTGGTATCCTGGGGTGCATCGCCACCTAGCTCGTCGATGTGGGACGAGAGATCCTTGATCTCCGGTTTGGATCCCTCGTATTTCGATGGGTCCGCGTGAGCGGCGCTCGTCTTGTCGGCGAGCGTGAGTGCGCTCCAGCACTGCAGGACCGTCGGATAACATTGGTCCGACAACGCGTCGGAGCTTGGCGTGCTCCCGTATCTTTCGGTGACACCGTCCTTTACCTGTTCGAACAGGTCGCAGTTGTCAATGCGCGCTCTGAAATCGCTCCACGAACCGCTCTCGTCGGTCGCTTCCTCGATCACTTCGTCGGCCAGCTCCGCAGCGTTTCGATCGATATTCTCGACCTGTCGTCGGACTTCTCCCTGTCGAACGTTCTGGCTGGGGTCGCTGGAAACATTCGTCCGTTTGAAGACGTACTCGGGCACGTCGGGGAGATCGCCGTGATGATTCGCGACCGCGACGTAGCCGGCCAGACACTCTCCGGACTCGTACCCCGACGCCTGCAGTGCGTAGTATGCTGCGAGTGCACCGATTGGACCGTGGTGCTTTGGCCCGTCTGGGTCGCCCGGTTTAACGCCGATGTACTGCTGGAACCACGTCGTGGCCTTTCCGATGTCGTGCACCCAGCCGAGTGTCTCGGCAAACTCCGTCATCGGGGTTCCGTACGGCGTCTCTTTGTCCTGTGGAACGATCTTCCCGATCCGGTTTGCAACGTCTTCCAGATGGTCGACCAGCGCAACGGCGTCGTGATCGTCGATTTCTGGATGTGAGTAGCGTTCGGCCATCAGTTTAGACGAAGAGCACGTTCCGGTCGTCGACGACTGCTGGGTTCACGCCCTTGACTCGCAATGACTTCCCATCGAAGTTGTAGCCGTACGCAGTGAAGCCCGTGGTCGTCCGTCCACCGTCGGTTGCGGTCATGAACGCAGGTGAGCGTTCCACGCCGTAGTTCACACCTGTTTCCGGAACGATATTGTCGACGGCGTCCGGAACCGCCGAGTCGACTTCGACGGGATCGTCGAACTCGCCATGTTCAACGGACTGTTCGCCGTGGAATTCGATCTTGGCGAGGTACTCCGAGAGACCCAGGCTGGGCACGTAGTGACTCTTCCCTTCGCGAAGCGCATCGTGAAGGCGATTGTAGATCTCCTCGTCGGCGAGCCAGCAGTCGATCCGGTAGGCCGGATCCACGAGCACCTCGTAGTTGTGCTGCTGGCGGAGCTTGGTTGGGTCCGGGAGACCGACTTTGAGCTTGCGCGCTCCCTTCGGAACCGTTTTGATGTCGCTTGCGGCCGTCGAGAACGTGTTCACGGGGACGTTCATGGTGCGGAGCTCCGCTGTCGGTTCGATCGCGATCGCGGAACTTCCTCGCGCAAAGTAGTCGTAGTACTCGTCGCGACCGATTCCAAGTATCGCGGCGACGAGCCCTGCGACCGTCGTGCGTGGGATGATCCGGTAGGTCTGCTTGACGATGTTGCCGTCGATCCGGCGGAAGTGGCCCCACGGTCCGCTGACGGTAAACGAGAGACACCGTTCCGGGACCGAGTTGCCTCCGTCCGCACCGCTCGATGTCGTGCTCACGGGTCAGTCTCCGTCGTCTGGGAGCGTCTTAAGGTGCTCGTCGTACACGTCGATTTCGTGGACTGCATCCTCGCCGACGGCGTCCCTGAGGGCGCTGTAGAGGAGGTCAGCGTCGCCCGATTCGTCTTCGTGGGTGACCTGCAGGACGTCGCTGGCGACGACGTGCACCGCCTCGATCTGTTCCGAGGCGCCACTGAGTCGCTCAACGATATCGGTCACGTCCAGCCAGAGGTCTCGAACCGTTCGAAGTTCCTCGGCGGGGTCCGATCGCTCCTCGTCGATAGCGAGATCGTGCGTGAGTCCTCCGAGGTGGAAGCTCTCTTCGGAGTACTCGACGCGAATGTAGAGACGAGGCTCCTGGCCGACCTTGCTCCGACTGATCGTCTGATTCTTGAGAGCACGCCAGCATAGCGTGTCGAGACGCTCGACGTCGGCGTTCCTGAGCCGCGTGTCTTCCGCACCGTGTTCGTCCACGAGACCGTGGAAGCCGATGAAGCCGTACTGGATGCGATGGTCGTCGAGGTCGAAGCCGCCCTGCTCCTTCCCTTCCTGCGTCGCGATGACGCTCGTGAGGCTGTCGTAGTTCTCGTTCTCGTTGACCGGATGGAGCGACTTTCCGGGGGAGAACTGGACTGGACCAGTGAAGTGATCGGGGAGCTTCTCGACCAGTTCTTCTTCCGTTCCGTCGACGCTCATCGTTGCACCGAAGTAGCGAACGTCGGAACTGTTGTCGAGGAAATCGCCGAAAACGGCGGTTTCGAGTTCCTCCTCGTCGTCATAATCGTCGGCATCGACGTCCCGTATCCGATCACCGAGCAGTTCACTACGGGTGGCCGCGGTCCCGTCGTCCTTGACGTTTCTCACATAGACGCCGTGGCCGTCATCGTCAAGCTGGTCGCGGAGGTATCGCTTGAGCCGCACGTCCGTCACGATCGCCTGCTCGGTCTGGGGATCGATTCGTGGTCGGTTCGCCCCGCTGAGTGGATTGCCGTTCGGGTTCGCGTCCACGGCGTCGTACGCGAAGACTATTTCCGAGCGATTCGAGACGGTGTCGATATCGTCGTTGGATTCGGGCATATCAGGCGGCCTCCTCGGTGTCCACAGCTTCGTCGTCCTCCGGTTCGATCCAGTTGTTCAGGCCGTACGATACGCCGAGCGCGTAGTAGAATCGGAGATCGGCGGTGCTGAGATTCCAGTCGTCGGGATCACGTTTTGCGAGCGTCTCGTTGAGGCGGTCGACGACTTCGGCGTACATCGTCGAGGACATCCCGTTGTCCCGCGAGTAGACGACGTCTCGATCGAGCACCTCGCCGGTGACGCGCTTGACCTTCGACTGGGTCATCGACTTGATCGAGTACTGGTCGACGACTGTCGTCGAACGTCCTTCCGAGCCCTGCTGGTAGCCGCCGATCTGTCCGATCAGCACGCCGAGGAGGAATGCTCCCCGTCGCTCGGCGTTGTCCTGGAGTGCGTCCGTCTCGTCGAGGAACTTCTCAAGCTTCTGGTCTCTGAGTTCGGCTCGTGCGATACCCCCATCTGTTCGTGCCGCAGTCTGCTGTGATTCCATCGTGAGTAGGTTCTCGTAGCCGTCTGCGTCGGCAATCGAGCTGTACGCCTCGCGATCGTTGGTCGTCAAGAGATTCGACACTGCAAGCGCCTGCAACTGCGCAAACTGCGAGGCAACGACGAAGGTGGGGAACGAATCGTCCCCCGATTCGGCGTCGAGCAATCGATCGACATAGGCCGGAAGCAACGTCTCGACTGGAATGGAATCTCCCGCGAGCACCGAGACGTGTGCGTCGATGCGCACGTCGTCAGCGCTCGCGTTCTGATCGTCGTCGCCCTCCGGGAGCGTCACGTAGAAATAGAGGCCGGACGCGATTGCCTCGAAGCTCCCCTCCGCGTGGAGCAACGGCCAGTTCTCGTGGCTCGGGACCGGCGCATTCCAGCGGTCGTCCGATTCGTCGAACGCGTCGTACGCCCAGCTACTGAGCACGGCGTTGTGTGCTTTGCTCAGTTCCCATGGATACAGCAGCGATCCGTTGAGCGTGTCACCGAAGACATCGTAGCGCGACATCTGGTGTTTCTGCACTGCAGCGACGTAAAATCGAAGCTTCTCTGGATACTCTTCGATCCCGTTCGGGCTGAGATCATCGTAGAGTTCCTTCAGCGGCGTCTCGTCGCCACCGGCGTTTACAATTTCGTATAGCGAGCTGTAGAGCCAGTATGCGTCTTCCGGTGAGAGGTCACCGACGAAGTACGGGAGATAGTAGACCGTCGCGCCGAAGCTCCTGTACGTGCAAGCGTGGACGAACGTTCCCGCGTTCATGACCGTGACGGCGTTGTCCTCCGAGATCGGGTGCGACCGCCAGGCTTCGTCGGCATCGAAGCCAGGGAAGGACTCCAGCTGCTTGCCGAGGAAGTAGTTGAGCGGATCCTCGGCCGTCCCGACTGTCCGTGACTCGGACCCGTCGATCAGGTCGACAGCTTGGCCAGCAGATTCCTCGGCGTCATTCTTGGAAACGAGCTTCGAGAGCTTCCGCTGACGCATCGCCTCGTTGAACACGTCGAGTTCGCCGGGCCACTGGTAGTCTCCGCCGGGATCGGTTTTGACTTGAACCGTCAAGAGCGCGGTCGTCGAACCGCCGAGTGATCGCTGGGCGGATTCGTCGATCCGTTCGAGCACGTCGTCGTCCTCGCCGAGCGTTGCAAGCGCGTCGACGATCCAACCGTCCTCGTGATTCTCGGCAGCTTCCTGTACAACGTCGTCGGTCGCCCACTTCGTAAGTCGCTCCTTCGCATAGCGAGCGAGCTTCTCGGGGTCGCTGTCTGCACCCGACTGGTGCGTGACGCTGTGGTCGATTCCTCTCGCCGCGTCGTACTTGCAGTGAGCGACGGACTCGACGAGTTCATCCACGTATCGGGTGAATAGGACTGGCGTCTCCGAATCGATCCGTGGCTCGTCACCGGACGCGTCGATGCGAACGACGATCAGACTCTCCGATTCGTCGATCAGATCGCCCGCGGCGTCCGGCGTCAAGTACGCCGCGTACTGACCACTTCCCGTCGTCGCGAGCGTGTAGAGCCGCCCGTAGAGGTACTGGATGTCCCGAAGCGACGTGATCGGCTCGTCGGGGAGCTCCGCTTCGAGCGTCTCTGGCGGATACTTCTCCTCGAACTTATCGACTGTAAGCATCGGTCACCTCCGACACTTGTGGCGCCGACTTTTCAGTGACGTTGACGAACCCGAGTCCCAGCGAGTTCCGCTCGCCGAGTCCTACGTCGAGGGCGAGATTCAGATGCTGTCGATGCAGATCATCCCGAACCGTATAGCCAAAGCGCCACTTGCTCAAAACGTAGGTCATCTCCTGGCCCTGGGTCACTTCGAGCGGGAGCGCGAACGTCTTGATCAACTCGTAGGAGTCGAACAGATCGCCAGACGTTTCACTCGGCCCGGGCTCGTACTCGGGAGCAAACACTCCGTGCTTTTTGTCGAGATTCGATTCGAGCTGATTCCGGAGCGGTGCCATGCCGTGTTCTGGTTGCCAGAACGTCGCTGAATCGCCCTCGGGTTCGATGCCGTACTCCTCGCATCGCCACGGGGGAATTCGGACGAGCAAGCCAGTCCCAGTTTCGATGGTGCCGGACGTCCCAGGCTCGCCCACGTCGGGATCGAGCATCGAGAGATCGTCGACGTTGAACGGCATCTCGCCGATATTGAGTTCTCGATCGTCTTGCAGATCGTGGGCAAACTTCGCGAGCAACCCCTCGTGAGGTGACGCAACGATCAGCGTTCGCTCATCACCTTCCGCCATGTCGCCTGGCGGGAATGGATTGGAGTATGTGAATCCCGGAGGGTCGTTGCTGTCGTGTGATTCTTCGTACTCTGATCCCGCTAGTGCCGACCAGATTCTACCCCGCAGTTTCGTGTGGTATTGATTGTCATAAACGCAATCCGCCCTTGCTGAAAGTCTAGCTAGCACTCGCATTCGTGTTTGATACCATTCTCGTTCCAACCACCATACAACGAATTGCCAGTGGCCAGGGTGGATAATAAAAGATGTGGCGAATCGAGCTATCCCCCGTCGCTGCCTTTTTGCTCGCCCCCGATAACGATCGTTCATGAACTTCTCCCTCTCCGACGAGGATCGCATGATCCGCGACAGCGTCCGGGACTTCTGTAAGGCGGAGATCGAACCGATCGCCCAGGAGATCGAGGACGAACACCGGTTTCCGGAGGAGATTTTCGACGAGCTCGCAGCGCTCGACGTGATGGGCGTTCCGATCGCGGAGGAGCACGGCGGGCTCGGCGGCGACCAGCTCACCTACGCGCTGGTCTGTGAAGAGCTGGGCCGCGTCTCCGGCTCCGTGGGCCTCTCCTACGCAGCACACGTGTCGCTGGGTTCGAAACCGATCGAGCTGTTCGGCACAGCGGCCCAGAAAGAGGAGTGGCTCGAACCGCTCGCGACGGGCGAGGAAATGGGCGCGTGGGCCCTCACCGAACCTGGAAGCGGCTCCGACGCCTCCGACATGGACACGACGGCCAGCAAGGAGGGCGACGAGTACGTCCTCGACGGCACGAAGCAGTTCATCACCAACGCCAGCGTCGCGAACTCGGTGCTCGTGAAGGCGGTCACCGATCCCGACGCCGGCTACGACGGCATCTCGACGTTCATCGTCTCGCCCGAGGACGACGGCTTCTCGATCTCGACGGTCTGGGACAAGATGGGGCTCAACGCCTCACCGACCTGCGAGGTACAGCTCGACGGCGTCCGGCTCCCCGAGGAGCGCCTGCTCGGCGAGGAAGGCGAGGGCTGGACGCAGACGATGAAGACGCTCCAGGGCGGCCGAATCTCGATCGCTGCGCTCTCGGTCGGGCTGGCGCAGGGCGCCTTCGACGCAGCGAAGGCGTACGCCGGCGAACGCGAGCAGTTCGGTCAGCCGATCTCGAAGTTCGACGCCGTCCGGGACATGATCGTCGCGATGTATCGCAAAACGCAGCGAGCTCGCTTGCTCACCCACGACGCCGCGTGGCGGTACGACCAGGGCGAGCGCGTCGTCGAGGAGTCCGCCCTCGCGAAGCTCGACGCCTCCGAGGCCGCGAGAGAAGTCGCCGAGGACGCCGTCCAGGTGCTCGGCGGCTACGGCTACACCGAGGAGTTCGCGCCCCAGCGGTTCTACCGCGACGCGAAGCTCATGGAGATCGGCGAAGGGACCAGTGAGATCCAGCACCTCGTGCTGGGCCGGGAGCTGGGGCTGTAGCGGACGCGGAATCAGCGAGAATTCGTTCCGAAGTCAGCTTCTCCGCGAGGCAGCGGAAAGCTGGTTTCAGGGCCAGGTGCCTGCCTGGTCGTAGGCGTCGACGACGCGACCGATTGCGACGACGTAGGCCGCGGTTCGGAGGTTCGAAAGGTCGTTCTCCTCGTAGGCCTCGATCAGGTCGTCGAACGCGTCGACGACGATCGTCTCTAGCTCGTCGTTGACTCGCTCCTCGGACCAGTAGAACCGCTGTCGGTTCTGGACCCACTCGAAGTAGGAGACGGTGACGCCGCCGGCGTTGGCGAGAATGTCAGGGACCACGAGCACGTCGGCGTCCGCGAGCACGTCGTCCGCGTCGGGAGTGAGCGGGCCGTTCGCGGCCTCGGAGATGACGTCGGCGGAGACGTCGGCCGCGAGCTCCTCGTCGATCGCGTTCTCGAGGGCCGCCGGAACGAGCAGGTCGACGTCGAGCGTGAGGAGTTCGTCGTTGGAGATCTCCTCGTCGGCGCCGGCGAATCCGACGACGCTCCCGGTCTCGCGCTTGTGGTCCTTCGCGGCGACCGGATCGAGTCCCGATTCGTCGTACACGCCACCCGAGGAGTCCGAGACAGCGACGACCGTCGCCCCCATCTCGTCGGCGAGTTTCGCGGTGATCCAGCCGGCGTTCCCGTAGCCCTGGACGGCGACGGTGGCGTCGGCGATGTCGCGACCGAGATACTCGAAGGCCTCGCGGGCCGCGAGGACCGTGGACCGGCCCGTCGCTTCGACGCGCCCCTCGCTCCCACCGCTGTCGATGTTCTTGCCCGTGATGACGCCCGGTTCGGTCGTGTTCTCGAGCGTCTCGTACGTGTCCTTGATCCAGTTCATCTCCCGCTGGCCGGTGTTGACGTCCGGTGCGGGAACGTCTCGATCCTCGCCGATGATCGGGCGGAGCTCTTTGGCAAAGGATCGCGTGAGCCGCTCGAGTTCGTCCTCGCTGTACTCGCCCGGATCGATCGAGATGCCACCCTTGCCGCCGCCGTAGGGGATCCCGACGGTCGCACACTTGTAGACCATCCAGCCGGAGAGGGCCTTGACCTCGTCCCGCGTGACGCCCGGGTGGTAGCGGATGCCGCCCTTGTAGGGACCTCGATCGCCGTTGAACTGCGAGCGATACGCGCGAACGGTGTCGAGACTCCCGTCGTCGCGCTCGAAGGTGAGGTTCGTCTCGAGGATTCGTTCGGGGTTCTTCAGGCGCTCGATCAGTCCGTCCTCGACGTCGAGGTGCACTGCCGCGTCGTCGATCTGTTCCTGGAGGCTCTCGAATGGGTTGACCTCACTCGACATACGCGGAGGGTCTCGGAAGACACTGATAAGTGTGGCGGATCAGTGCTACTTCGTCCAAAATCTCCGCACATTCTCCAGATTGACTGGACGTTTATGGCCTTATACTGTAATAAGAATATAATCCCCGATCGTCTGGATTCGATGGAAAACCCGTAGTTTCGGGGGAATCGCCCCTCCACAGGTCAGTGCGTCTCCGTCGCGTATGGAAACTCGATTCCGGCTGCTCGTGCCCTGTCGGCGATCCGCTCGGCTCGTGCGACCAGCGGGGCGTCGATCATCTGCCCGTCGACCGCGAACGCGCCACCGTCGCCGCTATTTTCGCGTGCTTCGAGCACCCGACGCGCCCACGCTCGCTCGGACTCGTCTGGCGTGAACGCGTCATTGATGACCGGAACCTGTGCCGGATGAATGGCGAGCTTCCCATCGAACCCCAGCGCCGCTGCGTCGGTCGCGTCCGCTCGGAGCCCGGCCTCGTCGTCGAACTCCGTCCAGAGGGTGTCGATCGCGTCCACGTTCGCGGCCGCGGCGGCAGTCACCACGCGCTGGCGCGCGTACGAACTCTCGCGTCGATCGTCGCCCGGAGACGCCCCCACGTCTGCAGCGAGATCCTCCGTGCCGAGGACGAGCGCATCCGTCGCACCAGCGGCGGCGATCTCCGGTGCTGTCTGGACGCCCGCCGCGGTCTCGACGAGCGCGAAGACGACCCGTGGGAGCCCGTGGGCCTGGAGCTCTCCGCCGAGTCGCCGGACGTCCGCACCGGACCGGGTCTTCGGGAGGACGATCCCGTCGATGGCATCGGCGACCGGAGCCAGCGCTCGCACGTCCGCTCTGTACTCGGGACCGTCATCCTCGCCGCCGGCGGGTGCCCCCGCGATCGGATTGACGCGTACGAGACACTCCGCGTCGGGATCGAAGGGGTCCGCAGCGAGCACGGTCCGAACCGTCTCGCGAGCCTCGGCTTTGCGACTGGGTGCGACGCCGTCCTCGAGGTCGAAGACGATCACGTCGGCGTCGGTCTCCGTCGCGCCTTCGAGCATCCCCTTGCGATCGCCTGGCGTGAAGAGAACGCTACGACGAGCCATACTCGATCGGTCGCACGGAAGGACCGTAAGTCCACCCCAGCGGCCGGGACTCGTCCCAGGTCGGCCGTCCGCAGTGGTACGCTGTCAGCCTCAGGCAGCGTCCGCCGGCTTGCCGCGGGCGAACGCTAGCAGCCGATCCGCGCCGACCACGCCGTCGGCGAGCGTCGCGGTCTGCGCTCCGTCTTCGAACCGGACGAATCCCGGTGTGCTCCGGACGTCGAAGGTCTCGAGCGCGGACAGGTCCTCGCCGGGATCGACCATCGCGACGACGCCCTCGAACTCGCGAGCGACGCCCCCGAGGATGGGCTCCTGGGCGTCGCAGGCCGGACAGCTGCGCGAGTAGAATTCGGCGAGAACGAGCTGCTCCTCGGCAACGAGTTCGCGGAGCTCTGGAACGGTGACGCGGACGGGCTTTGACTCGCTGGACATACGATCGGTACGTGCCGCGAAGGCTTGATTTCGGCGCTTCCGGACCCCGGCGCAGCTGGAGCGAGGTCGGCTCACTGCACCCACCGGAACCGATTTCTCCCATCCGTCCGTCGCCCCGTCCATGCCAGGGCGCTACTACGAGGAGTTCACGGTCGGCGAGACGATCCGCCACGACAAGCGCCGCACGATCAGCGAGGCTGACAACCAGCAGTTCTGCGATCTCACGATGAACCAGCAGCCCCTCCACCTCGACGCGGCGTTCGCCGCCGAGACGCAGTTCGGCCAGCGACTCGTCAACGGCCTCTACACGCAGTCCCTCGCCGTCGGACTCTCGATTCCGGAGACGACCGACGGGACGATCGTCGCGAACCTGTCCTACGACGACGTCGAGCATCCCGCGCCGGTGTTCCACGGCGACACGCTCCGCGCTCAGTCCACCGTCACCGACGCCCGAGAGACCAGTGACGGGGAACGGGGCGTCGTGACGATGCGCGTCGAAGCGTTCGTCGTGGACCCGGCGGAGGACGACCCCGCCGACGGACGAGAGACCACCGAGGACGGCGAGGTGCTCGTCTGCTCGTTCGAACGCACAGTGCTCTCGGAGAAACGGCCCGACGACGGGGCCTGATGAATCCGATCGAGCGCAAGCGATTTGGGCCCGCACGCGGACTGTTCGAGCATGGCAGAGCGGTCGGAAGCCGGTTCGAATTCGCCCGTCGACGCCGCCGAGCCTGCCCGTCCGGTCGAGGGCCGGGAGGAGGGATCCGCTCCGGGCGCCGTGGACAGGCTGGCCGACGCGCTGGACGACCTTCGCGACGAGAACGGCGAGATTCGACTCAGCAGACGCGAGGCGTTGGCGTACGGTGCCGGCACGGGCGCCGGACTGGGCGGCTGGAAAGGACTCCACAACGTCGTGCTCGGCTACGGTATCGTCGCCGGAACGAACGTCCTCGAACAGGACCTCGACGCGCTCGCAAGCGAACACTTCGGCGTCCGCTCGGGCGTCACCGCCGTCGGCGATTTCGTGGTTCGTGCAGATGGTGACTCCGCGGGACTTTACGACGGCGAGGAGCGGATCGACGGCGTCGGGATCGACGACGAACCGACGGCCGCCGAGCAGATCGACCAGGAGTACGAGCTGGCGGGCGAACCGTTCGCACAGCTCCACGCAGATATGGGCGCACTCGCGGCCGGAGATGCCACCTTCGAGTTCTCGAAGACCGCCGGGTTCCTCGATCGAATCGAAGGCGCGGACGCCCGTCCGTTCACCGTCGACGCGCTTCGCGGACCGGTGTTCGACAGCCCCGAGGCCCCCTTCGTTGCCGATTTCGCGGACGTCCACCCCGCCGACGCCGGGGGACTGATCGGCGGGCTGAAACACGGCTTTCGGACGTACAGCTCCTACGACATTCCTCGCTATCTGGCTGGCTCGATCCAGGACAACGTCATCCTCGGCGCACACGATCTCCGCCAGTACTTCGAATCGCCGACGGACTTCGAAGCCCTCGCCAACGGCGAGAACTCGGGGCTGTTCTGCACCGAGCTGGTCAACCGTTCCATCGAGGCGTTTCACGCGGTGCCAGCGGTCGAGCAGTCGCCGCCCGTCGTCGCCGGCAGCGTCTACGACCAGCGACACAAACACTCCTACACCGTGCTCGCGAGCGCGATCCGCGAGGACGGCAAGCTGGTGCTCCCCGCCACCTTCGTCGATTACACGCACTCGACGCTCTACGACGACCTCCACCTCCGCTGGCTCATGGGCGAGGGCGTCGAAGCCTACAACGACCGCCACCGCGTGACAGAGATCTTCTGGAACCGGTACACGTCCATCTGAGCAGCGACGGCGACGGTTCCCGGGCGACACGAGATTTCTCCGGGCCGACCCTCACCGGAGAAACGCCTTTGGTCGTCAACGTGCCATACTCACACATGGTAGTCCAAACGGAGCGGGACGACATGACGTGGTACGAGTGCGAGAAGTGTGGACTGCTGTTCGACGATCGGGACGACGCGGGGCAACACGAGGAAAACTGCGACTCGGAGGATCCCTCCTACATCCAGTGAGCCGGCGATATCGTCGTTCGTGAGGCTCGACCGAGGGCGGACGCTCGACCGTTCCGGTGCGTACCTGATTGCCACTCGGTCAGGCAACTGACCGCCGTAATCTCCAGCAGTCGAACGCAGCAGCGAACGGATCGGCGACGTTCGACGTAGAACGAACGACTCGAATCCGGAGCGCGGAGCGTGCCGTTCAGGCGAGCTCCTCGATCGTCTGCACGATCTCGTCGGCGTACTCGTCGGTGCCGAGCTTCTCGGCGCCCTCAAGCTGGCGTTCGAGGTCGTAGGTGACCTTGCCGTTGGAGATCGTCTGCTCGACGGCGTCGTGGATGAGATCCGCGGCCTCCTGCCAGCCGATGTACTCGAACATCAGGCGGCCGGAGAGGATGAGTGCGGTCGGGTTCGCCATGTTCTGGCCAGCGCGCTTGGGTGCGGAGCCGTGGACGGGCTCGGCGAGCATGCGCTGTTCGCCGAAGTTCCCGCCGGGTGCGATGCCGAGGCCGCCGATCTGGGCGCCTGCGGCGTCGGAGAGGTAGTCACCGTTGAGGTTCGGCATCGCGAGGACCTCGAACTCGTCGGTGCGCAGTTGCATCCACTGGAGCATGGCGTCGGCGAGGCGCTCCTCGACCATGACGGCGTCCTCGGGAATGTCGACCTCGTCCTGCTCTTCCCAGAGGGAGTCGGGTGCGGCAAAGACCTCCTCGTCGGGGTACTCCTCCTCGGCGACTTCCATCCCCCAGGTGCCGAACTGGCCCTCGGTGAACTTCATGATGTTCCCCTTGTGGACGAGGGTGACCTTGTCGCGGTCGTTCTCGATGGCGTAGTCGATCGCCTCGCGGACGAGGCGCTTGGAGCCCTTCTCCGAGATCGGCTTGAGGCCGAGCCCGATCGGCCCCTCGTGCATGGTCGAATCGAAGCCCATCTCCTCCTCGACGAACTCCCGGACCTGCTCGACCTCCTCGGTTCCCTGCTCCCACTCGATGCCGGCGTAGACGTCCTCGGTGTTCTCCCGGAACGTCACCATGTCCATCTCCTCGGGCGCCTTCATCGGTGAGGGGACGCCGTCGAGGTAGTACGTTGGGCGAACGTTCGCGAAGAGATCGAGCGTCTGGCGTAGCGCGACGTTCAGCGAGCGGTAGCCGGCGCCGACGGGCGTCGTCAGCGGACCCTTGATGGCGACGCGGTGCTCCCGGATCGCGTCGACGGTCTCGTCGGGGAGGTTGACGTCCTCGCCGTATTTGTCGCGAGCGCTCTGGCCGGCGTAGAGGCGCATCCAGCTGATCTCGCGGCCAGTCGCGTTCGCTGCGGCCTCGAGCACTCGCTGCGCCGCGGGGCCGACGTCCTGCCCGATGCCGTCGCCGTGGATGATCGGGATGATGGGGTTGTCGGGAACCTCGAGTCCGTCGGATCCAGCCGAAATCTGCTCGCCCTCGGCGGGAACCTCGATCTTGTCGTATGCCATGTCGCGCGCTTCTTGACTCGCGCCTAAAGGGATGCCGTTTCGGCGGCCCCGTGCCAGGGTGTGTCATTCCTCGACTGACGTGAGCATCGTGTGACTCGAACGCCACGCGACCGACGGAACCGTCATACGCCCTGGACGCCAACACGCTCCAGTGCGCGGGTCCGTGTCACTCGGCGACGGCGTCCGAATCGAGACCGAGATCGGGACGGTCGTCGCCGACGGCAAGCGGCCGGACGGCGACGTCGCCGTCTGTTCACACGCCCACACCGATCACCTGCCGAGTGGGCACACAGCCGCCGACAGCCCGACCGTCTGCTCAGCACTGACCGCAACGCTCGCTGGCGTTCGGCAAAGCAGCGAGCTCTCAGTCGCCGATCACCCCGCCGTCACCCTGCTTCCCGCGGGGCACGTTGCGGGCTCCCGTGCCGCGCTGATCGACGACGGCGAGACCCGGTACTGCTACACCGGGGACGTCTGCACGCGCGATCGCTGTCACCTCGATGGGTTCGACCCGCCCGACGCCGACGTCCTGATCGTCGAGGCGACGTACGGCAAACCGGGCTACGTCTTCCCGGACCACGACGAGATCGAGCGGGAGATCTTCTCGTGGCTGGATGAGACGATGGACCGGCCCGTGATCTGCGTCGGCTACGCGCTCGGGCGCGCCCAGAAACTCCAGGACGTCGTCGCGCGGTCCGACCGGACCCGCTGTCTCGTCTCGGAGAGCGTCGCGGCAGTCAACGAACCGATCGAATCGGCGAGCGACGCGTCCTTCGACGTCGAGCTGCTGGACGAGACGGCCACGGACCAACGGGCGTCCCTCGAAACGACGCTCGAAGCTGGCGACGCCCTCGTCGTGCCCGCGAGCGTCGCCCGGAGCGACCGCATTCGGGAGCTCGCGGCGGAGACCGACGCGCTCACCGCCGGCTTTTCCGGGTGGGCGGCCGGCTCGTCGTTTCGCTATCGCACCGGCTACGACGAGACGTTCCCGCTCTCCGACCACTGCGACTTCGAGGAGCTCCTCGCACTCGTCGAAGCGGTCGATCCCGACGCCGTCTACACCCAGCACGGCTTCGCGGACGAGCTCGCCGAAGCGCTCACCGGACGGGGGTATCGCGGTCGCTCGCTTCGACGGAACCAGGCGACGCTCGACGACTTCTGAGCCGCCCTGAGATTCGACCGAACGGATCGACACTCGCCTCGCCGAGCCGCGGCGTATTTCACGGTCGCCCCCGACGATCGAATCATGCACGGAGGTGTGCCTCCCACCGGGAGGCGAGGATGGATCTGATCGTCCACGGCGGCGCAGGCAGCGCGCCCGACGAACCAGCCAGACGCCAGCGGTCGCTCGAAGCCGCCGCGACGGCTGGCGTCGCAGAGACGACGCCGCTCGACGCCGTCGAGGTCGCGATCCGCGGGCTCGAACACGATCCGCGGTTCAACGCCGGCGTCGGTGCCAGCGTCCAGGCCGACGGTATCCCACGGACCGACGCAGGACTGATGACCGCCGACCGTTCCATCGGCTCAGTCGCGTCGATGCCTGGCGTCGAACACGCGGTCACCGCGGCTCGCGTCGTCATGGAGGAGACTCCCCACGTCCAGGTGGCGGGTGTCCACGCCGTCGACCTCGCGGAAGCGTTCGACGTTCCGGTCGAGGTGGATCTCTGGAGCGACCGCACGCGCGAGCGCTGGGAGGACCTCGACGCGCCGCCGAACCACCCAGAAGTCCAGCTCGACTGGGTGAACGCGAACTACGGCGAGGGTGACGGAGCCGCTGGCCCGCTCGACACCGTCGGTGCCGTCGCTCGCGACGGCGAGGAGATCGCGGCAGCGACGTCGACCGGCGGTCGCTGGGCCGCACTAGCAGGACGCGTTGGCGACGTGCCACAGGTCGGCTCCGGCTTCTTCGCGACCGACGCGGCGGGTGCGAGCGCGACCGGGTCCGGCGAAGACATCGTCCGGACGACGGTCGCGAAGGACGCCGTCACTGCAGTCGAGGACGGTGAGGACGCGGACGCGGCTGCCGAGCGGGCGATCGACGCGTTCGCCGAACACGCAAATGGCACCGCCGGCGTCATCGTCGCCGACGCGGCGGGCGGGCTCGGCAGCGCGTTCGACAGCGAGGCGATGCAGACCGCAACTGCACGGCGGTAACGGTCACCCCGGCGTCGGCCCGCCAGCGAGCCTGCCGAGCGGCTCGATTCGCGCGGCTCGGTCCGCACGAAGTCAGTCGGATTCGGAGCGTTCGGACGCGTCCCCAGAGGAGGGCTCACCATCGGACAGGCTATCGCTCTCTCGAGAACTCGAGGACTCGGTAGCAGTATCGGCGGTGAAAGCGGACGATCCCCCGTCGTCGCGATCGCCTGTCGCCGCCGTGTCGGCCACTGCACCACCAGTCTCGCGGTTCGAGTCGCCGGGTGTGCTCGGTGCAGCCTCGTCGGTGGTCTCGGGATCGGCGTCTCCGTCGGACCGGTTCCGCGTCGCAGCCGCGGCCCTGGCCTGTTCCCGGGTTCGATCCATCAGGCGCCGGTGGGTGTTGCGGACGGCGTCGTCACCTGGACGGCACTGGACGTAGGTGCCGTCTGGCCGTAGCTCCCAGGCCAGCCTGTTGTCGGCGAGGTTGATCCGGAGGATCTCGTCGAGCTCCGCGCGGAGGGACTCGTCCTCGATCGGCGCCACCGCCTCGACGCGGTTGTCGAGATTTCGGACCATCCAGTCCGCGGAACCGACGTAGTACTCCGGATCGCCAGCGTTTCGGAAGTAATAGACGCGTGAGTGTTCGAGGAATCGCCCGACGATGGAGCGAACCGAGACGTTCTCGCTGAGTCCCTCGATCCCGGGACGGAGCCGACAGATGTCCCTGACGATCAGGTCGACGTCGACACCTGCCATCGACGCGCGGTACAGTTCGCGGACGAGGGCGGGATCCTCGAGGCGGTTGAGCTTGGCGACGATCCGCGCGTCGCCGCCCTCCGCCGCGATCGCCGTCTCCCGGCGGATCTTCTCGACGAGTCGGTCGCGGAGGTTCTCCGGAGCGACCAGCAGCTCGCGGTAGTCGTCGGGCAGCGAGTGACCGGTGAAGTAGTTGAACAGCTTGACGAGATCCTGGCCGACGTCGTCGTCAGCAGTGAGCAGTCCGAGATCGGTGTAGGTCTTGGCGGTCTCGGAGTGGTAGTTCCCGGTCCCGACGTGGGAGTAGAGCTGGACGCCGTCGTCCTCCTCGCGCACCACGAGCGTCGTCTTCGTGTGCGCCTTGTAGTCGACCGTTCCGTAGGCAACGTGGATCCCCTCCTCTTCGAGGGTCTCGACCCACTCGAGATTCGCGGCCTCGTCGAAGCGCGCCTTCAGTTCGACCATCACCGCGACCTGTTTTCCGTTGTGTGCAGCCTCGATCAGGCTATCGATGATCTTCGAATCCGCCGCCGTCCTGTATATCGCGGCCTTGATCGCGAGGACGTCCGGATCGTTTGCGGCCTCGTCGAGGAACCGGTGAACGGTCTCGTCGAAGGAGTGGTAGGGATGGTGGACGAGCACGTCGTCGTCGCGGATGGCGTCGAAGACGTCGTCGTGACGGCCGTCGGAGAACCGGGGATGCGGTTTTGGCGTCCACGGCTCGCGAGAGAGATCGGGCCGTTCGAGGTTGGCCAGCTCCATGAGGTCCCTGCCGTCGTGGAGGCCATCGACGTCGACGACCTCGCGCTCGTCGAGATCGAGCTGCTCGACGAGGAGTTCACGAACCGCCGCTGGAGCGTCCGCGTCGATTTCGAGGCGCACGACCGTCGCGAACCGGCGCTCGCGCAGGACCGCTTCGATGCGCTCGATGAGATCCTCGGCGACCTCCTCGTTGCGACGAACTTCGGCGTTCCGCGTGACCCGGAAGAGCGTGTGATCGACGATCTCGACGTCGGGGAAGAGCAGGTCGAGGTTCGCTACGATCAGCTCCTCGATCGGTAGATAGCGGCCGTCGCCGACCTCGACGAACCGCGGTCGGTTTCGGGGGATCTTGACTCTGGAGAACGTCGGCGGTTCCTCCCCATCGATCGCCGAGCCGTCGGCCTCGGCACCTCCAGAGTCGTGCGGCTCGCGAGTGAGCACCCCCAGGGAGAGACTCCGATTCGAGATGAATGGGAACGGATGTGCCGGGTCGAAGGTGAGCGGCGTCAGGGTCGGCAGTATCGACTCCTCGAAGTGGTCGCGGAGCTCCGAGCGCGTCGCCTCCGTGAGGTCCTCGCGACCGACGATGTGGATCCCCTCCTCGGCGAGCCGCGGAACGAGTTCCTCGTGGAAACACTCCCACTGCCGTTCGAGCAGCTCGTGACACTCGGGAAGAACGGCCTCCCACTGCTCCTGTGGCGTCAGGCCGTCTGCCGTCCGCTGCGTGACGTCGGCGGCGATCTGCTGTTTGAGTCCGCCGACGCGCTTCATCACGAACTCGTCGAGGTTCGTGGTCAGTATCGAGCAGAACTTCACCCGATCGAGCAACGGCGTACGCTCGTCCTCGGCCTCGTGAAGCACGCGACGCTGGAACGCGAGCTCGCTTCGCTCGCGATTGAAGTACAAATCCGGATTCGAGAGGTCGATAGAATCGCCGTCCTCTCCAGCGGGGCCGGACGCCAGCCCGGCCACGTCGGCAGAGCTACCCTCTCCACACCCCCGAACAGCCGGAACGTCTCGCTTCAGCGGCGGCGTCCGTGCAGCCCGGTCGTCCCGCTCCCCCTCCTCGGTCATGCGAGCTCGCTGGGTTGCGAGACGATCTGATCGGCCGCTCGGTTCCACTCCTCGAACTGCCCGTCGACGCTCGTCACCTGGCCGTCGCCGTGTCGCATCGCAGTGAGGCGGCCCCCGTACACGCAACCGGTGTCGAGTCCGACCGCATGCTCGGTCACGAAGGGCGCTTCGAGAACGGTGTGTCCGAAGTAGACCCGGTAGGGACCGTCGTACTGCTCGAACCAGAACGGGCCGTCGTACCCCGCTCCGGCGGGGACGGAACGAATCTCCTTGAGCGTTTCCGCGTCCTGTTCGGTGAGCGGCGTCCCGGGATCGATTCCCCCGTGGGCGACGATCGCGTCGTCGAACGTAATCACGTCCGGGAGGTCCCGGAGATACGATCGCCCGGACTCGGGGATCGGTGGCTGGGTCGTCACGCCATCCAGGACTTTCGCCTCGTTATTGCCGAGAACCGTGTGCGCGTTGGGACGTTCGCGAACCCACTCGAGGACTGCTGCGCTGTCGGGGCCCTTTCGAACGAGATCGCCGACGAACACGAGCAGGTCCGCCGGAGCAGGGTCGAGACGCTCGATCAGAGCCTCGAGCCGGTCGATGCAACCGTGCACGTCACCGACGACGTAGCAGTCCTCGTACGCGTCGAGGTCGAACCGTCGGTGATCGACGTCTGAACCGAACGTGAGGGGCGCTGTCGCCATCTACGCGATGGAGGGCCAGCTACCGCTGAAAGGGTTTATAATAGGGGTGTTGACGACTATTGATCGGTACGTATCCGGCCGGAACAGGACCGGCGCGTCGACACCGTAGATCCCGGGATTCGACGATCGTCGTAGCACAGTTTTATTGTCGTCGTATCCATCGCGACGTACGATGCCCGAGCCCGTCCAGCCCGAGAACACCGGGACCGGTGCCGGCGAATCCCGCCGGATCGACCCCGACAGTGCGGAGCGATGTCCGCGGTGTGGCGCCACGTCGATCTACGTCCACGGCTTGAGGGACTGTCCGAACTGTTCCTGGATCGAATCGACCCGGCGTCGATAACGACGCCGGAGACGGCGTCCGTTGCCGGGGAGCGCACGTCTGTCGGCAGCCTGAGAGACACCGTTGGCCGAAACCTTCAATCAGCAATCGCCCTCCATTTCATGCGTGGCAAGTAGCTCGTCGATCGCCGTCGCGGTCATCGCCCTCCTCGTCGCCGGCGGCATCACCACGTTCGGGCTCGCTCTGGTCGCGTGGCGCCGACGCAACACCCCGGGGACGAAGACGTTCCACCTGTTCCTCGGCGCGCAGCTCCTCTATCTGCTGGGGACGCTCGGCGTGTTTCTCAGTCCCGGACCGCGCTTCGCGACCGGGCTCTACCTCTTCGCGAGCGTGGCGGCGGTGGCTGTCGGCGTCACGTGGGTCCTCTTCACTATCGAGTACGCCGGGTACTGGGATCGGCTACGGTGGTGGGGACACGCCTTGCTCTGGGGCCAGCCCGCGGTCTACAGTCTCGGCGTCATCACCAACCCCTGGCACGGCGCCATCGTCAGCACCGAGACCGTCAGTTACGGCGGTTTGACGCTGGTATCGGTGACCTACCATCCGATCGGACAATTCGAACTCGTCTACATCGTCCTGCTCGTGATCTTCAGCTTCGCGTTGCTGGGCCACCTGTTCCTCCGGACGCGCAACGTCCACCGCAAGCAGACCGCGACGATCTTCCTGGGGGCGCTGTTGCCGACCGCAGCGTACGTCCTCTTCTGGACGGAGTTCGCACCACACCAGGCGATGGATCTCACCCCCGTCGCCTTCGTCCTCCAGTCGATCGTCGTCGGGTGGGCGCTCTTCAGATACGACTTCCTCAGCGTCTCCCCGATCGCGACCGAGCTCTACATCCAGCAGATGGCGGACCCTCTCGTGGTGCTCGACGAGCGGGACCGCCTGGTCGATTACAACGAATCGGCCGCTGCGGCGCTGGGGCTCGACGAGGCCGACGACCGCGCCCACGTCCGCGAGATCAGCCCTGCACTCGCGAGTGCGATGGGGGAAGACGGGGGAACCGTCGAGCTCTCGACGGACGGCGGCGTGGCGACGTTCGACCTCACCGACACTGTCATCCGGGACAGACACGAGCGAGTCCGCGGCTCGATGCTCGTCCTCCGGGACGTCACGGAGCTCGAGGAGCACCGCGCAGAGCTCGAGCGCAAGAACGCACAGCTCGAGCAGTTCACGAGCGTGGTCTCCCACGACCTCCGGAACCCGCTGAACGTCGCCCAGGGGTTCGCCGAGCTCGCCCGGGACGAACGGGACTTCGACGCGCTCGAACGGTCGATCGAAGCGATGGACGACATGGAAGCTCTCATCGAGGACCTCCTGACGCTCGCTCGCGAAGGGCAGACCGTCGACGAAGTCGAGCTGGTCTCCTTCCTCGACGTCGTCCAGGCGGCCTGGGACGAGGCGCCGACTGCCGGCGCGACCCTCGAGGTCGCCGACGACGCCGACTTCGAGTGTTACGCCGATCCGGATCGGTTCCAGGAGCTCCTCGGGAATCTCTTCCGGAACGCGGTCGAACACGGGGCACCCGACGAGGACGAGCTGGAGACCCAGCCGGTCGGAGTGACGGACGGCGACACGGGCCCTGAAACGATCGAAACCGACGGCGACAGCGACGTGGCCGCGGGGCCGGCGCTCACCGTCACCGTCGGGCGGCTCGCCGATCGGGGCGGCTTCTACCTCGAGGACGACGGCGTCGGGATCTCCGACTCGGAGGCCGCCGACGTCTTCGAGTCGGGGTACACGACCTCCAGCAGCGGGACGGGGCTTGGACTGGCGATCGTGCGCTCGATCGCGAGCGGACACGGCTGGGGCGTCTCTCTCACCGGGAGCGACCGCGGCGGCGCGCGATTCGAGTTCGTGGGCGTCCGGTTCGCCAGCGATCGGTGAGACTGCCGTCCGTAGCGCCCCCTGGCCACCGTCGGGACCCCCCGAGTCGGAACGCCTTTGCAGCCGTCCGTCGAAACGCGGCCAATGACGGACAGCGATCCGGATCTGGACGCCGAGCAGTACGAGAAACACCGCGAGGCCGGAGAAATTCTCGCAGAGGCACGTGCGGACACCGTGGATCGTCTCGAGGTCGGTGCATCCCACGCCGAGATCGCGGCGTTCGCGGAGGACCGGATTCGCGAGCTGGGCGGCGAGCCCGCCTTCCCGCTCAACATCTCGATCGATCACGAGGCGGCCCACGCGACCGCCACGGTCGACGACGACCGGACGATCGGCGAGGAGCTCGTCAACATCGACATCGGCGTTCACGTCGACGGCTGGCTGGCCGACTCCGCGGTGACGGTCGATCTCACCGGCGAGTGGGATGACCTCGTCGCCGCGAGCGCGGAGGCCCTCGACGCCGCAATCGACGAGATCGAGGCCGGCGTCGAGACCGGCGAGATCGGCGCCGCTATCGAGGCCGCCATCGACGACCGCGGCTACAATCCCGTCGTCAACCTCACCGGGCACGGGCTGGGACGCTGGGAGCAACACGCCGCCCCGAACATTCCCAACCGCGAGGTCTCACAGGGCACGACGCTCGAGGCCGGCGACGTGGTCGCAATCGAACCGTTCGCGACGGACGGGCGCGGCAAGGTTTCGGAGGGCACCCACGAGGAGATTTTCGCACTGGAACACGAGGGGTCGATCCGGAACCGCGACGCCCGGAAGGCTCTCGAGCAGATCACCGAGGAGTTCCGAACCCTGCCATTCGCGACGCGCTGGCTCGACGTCCGCCGCCCGGAGATGGCGCTCCGACGGCTCCAGCAACAGGACATCGTACACGGCTACCCCGTGCTCCAGGAAGCGGAGGGGACGATGGTCAGCCAGAAGGAACACACCGTCATCGTCACCGAGGACGGCTGTGAAGTGACGACGCGGTCCGAATAGAGCGGACGGCCCGCGGGTCCGGGTTCTCCGCCTGCAGCCGCCAGAGACGATTCCCAGCCGCTCGCTCGTAGTGTTCCCCAGCGACCGATCCAGCTTCGGCTACGAGGGCAGTGAACCGAAAAACCGCGGAGCGGGCGCCGGCGTTACAGCCGGCCGGTCTCCTGCACTTCGACGGACTCGACGCCGTCGACGCTCGCGAAGGCCTCCTCGACGGGCTCGGTGCCACCGGCGCCGTCGGCGACGATGACGGTCGGGAGCAGGGCGACGAGGCCGAAGGCGACGTCGTCGCGGCCGAAACCGTTGATCTCCGCGCCCTCCGGAAGAGCGTCGGCCAGTCGTTCCTCGAGGTCGTCGAGGTCGACGTCGGGGCTCTGGGGCATGACCTTGATCTGCGCGGCGACCTTCCCCATGATTAGGGCCCCGTGAACCCGCAGGACGGGCACTTGTAGAGGTTGCTCTGCTTGCGGCACTTCGCGCACCGGTGGATCCCGGTGCCACAGTCGGGGCAGTCGAACGACGCGGCGTTCGTGCCAGCGACGTTGATCCCACACGAGACGCACTTCTGCGCTCGCTTCTGTTGGGACTCGCTCATAGAAACCGATTCCACAGCATCGGGGTTAAGGGTTGTCTTTCCGCCCGCAAGCGGGCCGAACGGACTGTGACGAACTCACACGGAGACCGCTCCATTCACGCCGCTAGCAACAACGGCCCGATCAGCACGCCCATGCAGTGCACGCGAAACGCACTGGCGCGGACGGGGACCATCCCGACGAGCGTCGCAGCGACGAAGAGGCCGACACCCAGCGGACCGGCAAACAGGAACGAGATGCCGACGAGCAGCGCCAGTACGCCGCCAGCGACGACGCGGTGGTCCAGCCCGCCAACGACGGCCAGATACCGGTCGCCAACGGTGAGTGTGACTGCCGCGGAGAGCCCGCCGGCCAGCAGGACGCTGGCGGTCAGCACCGGAACGTTGAGCGGGGCACCGAGGCGATCGACGCCCACCAGAACGCCGGTCCGCGGGCTGCCGATCGCCCAGAGCGCGAACAGCGCGAAGATGCTGTTGGCAGTGTCCACGCCGCTCGTCGCGACGAGGTAGCCGCGGTCGGAAATGTCGCCGGGCATCGCGACGAGGACTGCGACGGCCGCGATCGCCGCCGAGATTCCGGGGAGATAGCCGACGATCGCGCCCGCCAGCGTTCCGGCGAGTGCCGTCGCGCCGACGCCACCCGGCGACGAGCAGATCGCCGCGTCACCTTGCGGCGGCACACCCCCGCCGCGCATCGCCTCCAGCAGGATCGGCGCGCCGAACAGCCCGGCGAACAGCGGTGCGAGCACGCCACCCGCGGCGAGCGGCGCGGCGGGATCGGCGTCGAGAAACCCCCATCCCAGCGCTGCCGAGCCGAGGAAAGTCAACGCGCCGCCAATGCGCGAGCGTCGCGAGTGCTCCATCGCCAGCATTCCGACCACGACGACCGCCAGGACGACCTGCAGGTTCGCAATGATCAGGGGGTAGCCACGAAGCATGATGCCGGTGATCGGAATCGCGAGCGGAACGGCGACCACGACCGCGAGGGCGCTCCCGAGCACGGAGAGCCGGATGGCCTCCCGCCCGCGTCCGTTCCGAACGAGTCGATGGCCAGGAAGCGCCGAGACGGCCATCTCCGCGTCGGGGACGCCGATCGCCAGGGCCGGAATCGCGTTCAAGAACGTGTGGGCGACGCCGGCAGCGAGCATCGCCGCTGCGATGGCGAGTGGCGGCCCGGGAAGCCCCACGGCCACGCTCGCGAGCACGAGCGCGACGTTGTTGGCGTGGAGTCCCGGAACGAGCCCGGTCAGTGTGCCCAGCACCGTTCCCGCGGAGATCGCGGCGAGCAAGAAGCAGGTCAGCTGGAGGTCGGCGACGGGCGCCACGGAGGGCAGCGGCATTGAACAGGGTTGGCTGCGGTATTCCCCTTGAGGGTGTGGAGCGCCGGGCCCGTAGAATCGAGCTGGCGAACGACCCGGCCGTCGAACGGATCGGCGGGCTCACCGATCGACGTCGCCCATGATGGGGTCGAGACTACCGAGCGTCGCGACGAGGTCTGCGAGATAGCCGCCCTCGGCCATCTCCGGCAACGCCTGGAGGTTCGAGAAAGACGGGCCGCGAATCTTGAAGCGGGCGGGCGTGTCGGTGCCGTCGGAGCGGAGGTAGATGCCGAGTTCCCCTTTCGCGCCTTCGACGGCACGGTAGAGCTCCGCGTCGCGTTCGGGTTTGATCGTCCGGGGTACGTTCGACTGGATCTCCCGATCGGCGTCGGGCCAGGCCTCGAGGAGATCGATGCACTGCTCGACGATCCTCGCGGACTGCTCGAGTTCGCGGAGCCGGACCAGCACCCGGGCGTAGTTGTCACACCCCTCCTCGACGCAGACTTCCCAGTCGAGCTCGTCGTAGTAGCCGTAGGGGTCGTCGCGACGGAGGTCGTAGTCGATGCCCGATCCCCGGGCGACGGGACCGGTGCAGCCGTAGGACTTGGCGACCGACGGTTCCAGCCGCCCGGTGTCGATCGTCCGGAGCTGCATCACCTCGTTGTTCGTCAGCAGGGAGTGGTACTCCTCGATCGCGTCGGGGATGCCCTCGAGCACCTCGCGGGTCCGTTCGAAGAACGCTTCGCGAGGCTCGGGGAGGTCCCAGGCGACGCCACCGAGCCGAAAGTAGTTGAACATCAGTCGCTGGCCGGTGAGCTCCTCGAGGACGGACTGGACCCGCTCGCGCTCGCGCATCGACCACATGAACAGCGCCGTGAAGTCGCCGACGATGTCCAGCGCGTACGTGCCCGCGGCGAGGAGGTGGCCGAGCATCCGGGAGAGTTCCGCGGACATCGTCCGGATGACCTGGGCGTACTCCGGCACGTCGAGGTCGGCGAGGTCCTCGGCAACCCGAGCGTAGGCCCACTCGTTGCAAAGCCCGGCGCCGGACCAGTCCCAGCGATCCGGGTACGGCATGATCTGGTGACGGTAGGTGCCCTGTTGGCACATCTGCTCCTCACAGCGGTGGATGTAGCCGATGTCGGGCTCGACGTCGAGGACCTGCTCGCCGTCGAGTGCGACCTCCAGGTGGAGCACGCCGTGGGTCGCCGGGTGGTGCGGGCCGACGTTGAGGAACATCGTGTCCGAGCCGTCCGCATCCGATCTTTGCCGGTGGTCCTCCGCGAGCGGGTTCGCGTGCTCCCGAAGCGTGACGATCTGCGGTCGATCCTGGTCGTAGTCCTCCCGAAGCGGGTGGCCCTGCCACGTTTCGGGGAGCAGGATCCGCTCGAGATTCGAATGGGCCTGGTACTCGACGCCGAGGAGGTCGTAGGCCTCCCGCTCGTGCCAGCGTACGGTGTCGAAGGCGGCTGCGCCGGACTCGCTCGTCGGCGATTCGGCCGTCGTCGGAACGACCACGCTCAGCTCGTCGGTGGGATCGGCGTACCGCCTGAGGTGGTAGATCGTCTCGTACCGGTCGTCGTACTGCTGGGCAGTGACGCACGCGCAGTGATCGAACCCGGCCTCGGTCCGGAGCGCCGTGAGTACGGACTCTACGTCGTCGGGGCGGACGACGATCGCCGGCGCGTTCGCGTGGTCGTCTGTGTCGAGGACTCGCTCGGCCACGGAGGCGGGGAGCCACGAAGGGAGCCTCTTCCCGGCTCCCGTGGAACGGGAGTCTGTAGCCTCAGAGCGCCCCTCCCCGGGGTCCGGTCGTCGCTGCTGGCGTTGTCTGCTCACGGTAGTGCCCACGGTGGGCGCGGCGCTGGATCTGCTGCCGGTCCAGAGTGGTCCATTTATACATACAGGACTTGTTCCACCGTGCGATGCGGCACGTGCGCCTCTCCCTCAGCGTCCCACCTGCCGACAGACACCCCATGCACCAGTTCGCGATCGAGCACGGTGGCTACGGCGCCTACTGGCAGCTTCACTGGCAAGGGCGACCCGAGGAGGGGATGACGATCCTCTTCTACGTCGAGGGGCCGGTCGATCCGTACCTCGCGGCGCTCGAAGAACACGCCACCGACGCCACGCACTCGGTCACGGAGGCCGCTGGCGACGGATTCTACCTCTACACCCACGCCGAACTCCGCGACGTCGACCGCGGACTCGCGGGCGCCGTGGACCGCCCCGGCGTCATCCTGGTACCGCCGCTCGAGTACCGCATGGACGGGACGATGGCAGCATCGCTGGTCGGCCCCGCCGAGGCACTCTCCGCGACGGTCGACGCGATCCCAGCGACGTTCGATCCCGAAGTGCTCGCGCTCCAGCCGTACGCCCAGCGATCGTTCCGGGCCGCCGGAGAACTGACCGAACGCCAGCGAGAAGTGGTCGCGACGGCGGTCGACGCGGGCTACTACGAGGAGCCCAGCGAAGCGTCGATCGAAGCGATCGCATCCCAGCTCGGGTGTGCACCGAGCACTGCAGCCGAGCACCTCCGCAAAGCAGAGGCCGCAGTGATGAAGCGAGCGGCGACCGGGCCGGTCGGAACCGCGGCGAAGGGGTAGGGATCAAGCAGCGACCCTGCGCTGCCAGATCGGGACAGTGGCCGTCCCGTCCGACCCGATACACCACTGCCGATCGAACGGGGCAGCTGAGAGCCGAGAGAGATGGAGAGATAGAGAAATGGAGAGAGGTGTGTGCGTATGCGTGTGCCTTTGTGTGATGAACGGAGCGAAAGGAGCAGAAAGGGGAAATCGGGAACGAACGACCGCAACGAGGTACTTACTCCTCGATCGAGAGCGTGTAGAGACGTTTGCGGGCGTCGGAGAAGGAGAATCGCGAGTCGACGGCGCCCTCCTCCTCGAGTCGGTTCAGGGCGTACCGAACCGTTCGCGGGGGAAGCAGCGTCTCGTCGGCGAGCTGACTCTGGGTCAGCGTATCGTTGTACTCGAGCACCTTGGCGACGAGTTTGGCGCTCGGGGGCAGATCGCGGACGTCGTCCCAGGACGCTGTCGACCCGTCTGCGTCGGCCAGCGCGGACTCGGATGCACTCATCGTACTCCTGAATACTGGATGCCGTCTAATAATATTTCCTCTTTCGAAATATTACCTTCAGACATTCATTCGAGTTCGAGTTGCCCGACGTTCCTGCGCAGGTCCCCGTGATGCTCCTGCCAGGACGGTGGTTGCAACTGTCGTCACCCGAAGTCTCTTATGAACCAACCGCCTACTTCGCCATCAATGAGTGACACCGCGGAGGAGGTCGAGTTCCCCTACGACGAGCAGGAGGCCTCCCTGTCCGACAAGATCGAGGCGCTGCAAGAACGTCTGGAGGTGCTGGAGTCTCAGAACGAGGAGATGCGGGACAAGCTGCTGGACGCGAACGCCGAGAACAACAAGTACCAGCAGAAACTCGAGCGGCTGACCCACGAGAACAAGAAGCTCAAGCAGTCGCCACTGTTCGTCGCGACGGTCCAGGAGGTCACCGACGAGGGCGTGATCGTCAAACAACACGGCAACAACCAGGAGATGCTCACGGAGGTCACCGAGGAGCTTCGCGACCGGCTCGATCCCGACAGCCGCGTCGCCCTCAACAACTCCCGGTCGATCGTCAAGGCGCTGGAGGACGAGACCGACGTCCGGGCTCGCGTGATGCAGGTCGAGGAGTCGCCCGGCGTCACCTACAGCGACATCGGCGGGCTCGAAGAACAGCTCCTCGAAGTTCGCGAGACCGTCGAGATGCCGCTCATCAAACCCCAGGACTTCGAGACCGTCGGCATCGAGCCCCCGAGCGGCGTCCTGCTCCACGGCCCACCCGGGACCGGGAAGACGATGCTCGCGAAGGCCGTCGCCGAAGAGACCGACGCGACCTTCATCAAGATGGCCGGCTCCGAGCTCGTCCACAAGTTCATCGGCGAGGGTGCCAAGCTCGTCCGCGACCTCTTCCAGGTCGCCCGCGAGCACGAGCCCGCCGTCATCTTCATCGACGAGATCGACGCCATCGCGGCCAAGCGGACGGACTCGAAGACCTCCGGTGACGCGGAGGTCCAGCGGACGATGATGCAGCTCCTCTCGGAGATGGACGGCTTCGAAGACCGTGGCGAGATCCGGATCATCGCGGCCACGAACCGCTTCGACATGCTCGATCGCGCGATCCTCCGGCCCGGCCGCTTCGACCGGCTCATCGAAGTCCCCAAACCCAACGAAGAGGGCCGCCGGAAGATCTTCGAGATCCACACCCGCGACATGAACGTGGCCGACGACGTCGCCTTCGAGCAGCTGGCGGCGATGACCGAGGACGCCTCCGGTGCCGACATCAAGGCGATCTGTACGGAAGCGGGGATGTTTGCGATCCGCGACGACCGGACCGAGGTCCGCGAAGCCGACTTCCGGAACGCCTGGGACAAAGTGCAGGCCGACGAGTCCGAGGACGACGTCTCGAAGACCTTCGCCTGATCGAACCGTTTTCCCGATCGTTCGCACGCCTACGCCGTCGGCTTTAGTTTCTGGCTGTTTCCCTGAACGGCACTCCCGAGTCTGAACTCTCACCCACTCTCTCTCTTTCTCTCACTCTCGGACGTGCTCGATTCGTGCCGTTCGCCGCCTGGCTGTGCTACTCAGAGGAAGGCCAGCAGTAGCCACGGCAGGACGAACAGTACGCCGAACACGACGAGCAGGATCAAGGCGTACCCCGCAAGGGCTCCGACAGTCGTCGCGAACGCCGGATGATCGATTCGCTCGCGAACTGCAGATAGCTCCATACCCAGGATTCCGTGGACACCCAATTAGGCTTTGCCCCGGCACCGAGATACGTCGCTGCAGCTATCGGACCCCTTTTCTCCCCCGTCCGTCTACCCGTCACCAATGACGCGGATCGACGTGGTGGACAACCACGGCCAGTTCACCCACCTAGAACAGCGAGCGCTTCGCGATCTGGGGATCGACTGTGAGATCATCGACAACGACACCCCGCCGTCGGAGATCGACGCGGACGGACTCGTGCTCTCCGGTGGCCCCGACATGGACGAGCGGGGTCGCTGCGGCGAGTACCTCGACCTCGACGTTCCAGTGCTCGGCATCTGCCTGGGCATGCAGGCGATGGCGCTCGAACTCGGCGGCGAGATCGGTGGTGGCGACTACGGCGGCTACGCCGACGTCACCGTCGACGTCCTCGAGGAAGACGACCCGCTCACCGGTTCACTCTACCCCGAGACACGAGTCTGGGCGAGTCACGCCGACGAGGTCAAAGTGCTCCCCGACGGGTTCACGCTTACCGGCGAGAGCGACGTCTGTGACGTGGAATCGATGAGCGACCCCGAGCGGGACCTTTACGGCGTCCAGTGGCATCCCGAGGTCGCGCACACAGAGGAGGGGCAAGCGCTGTTCGAGAACTTCGTCGCGATCTGTGAGTAATCGGCCGCCCGTGGCCGAGTGAATCGGCAGTCGCACTGACTGCCAGTGGTCCTCGCTCGTCAGAGCGACGCCACTACGATCCGTCGTACTGACCGAACGGCGATCGCAGCGGGAGCTAGGGCTCGTCGAAGAGGTCGTCTACTGCGCCCTGCGCCGCCAGCGCCGCGTCGTCGGCGACCTGCTCGGGATCGGCGTCGCCGTCGGCCTCGATGTAGACGTCGACCTCGAGCACACCGTCCTCGAAGCTCACGGAGATGTCGACGTCCTGTACCTCGCTACGACTGAACCGCGAGAAGACGACCCGCTCGGCTGCCTCGGCGGCCGTCTGGACGACCTCGTCGTCGGAGATCTCGGCGGTTCCGTCCGCCGAACCGTCGTCCGTGCCGTCCGAGGCGTTCATGTTTAGTCGCCGCCAGCGCCGGGACCGCCGCCCATGCCGCCCATCGGGCCACCGCCGCCCTGGAGCATCTCCTGGAGCTCCTCCTGGAGCTCTTCGAACTGCTCCTGGACGCGCTCCTCCTGCTTCTGGAGCGTCTCGACGCGGATCTCGAGGCTATCGACCTTCTCCTCGAGTTCGTCCTTCGCGGTCTCGTAGTCCGTCTCGAGGAGGAGCTCACCGACCTCCCGGTACATGACGGTATCGGGGTCCACGTCCTCGAGCTCCTCGAGAGCTGACTGGGACTCCGTGAGCGAGGTCTCGGCCTCGTTCTTCTGGACGGCGACTTCCTGTGCCGTCTCCTGGAGATCCTGCAGTTCCTCGACTTTCTCCTGTGCCTCCGGCGGCAGACTACCCTGCATGGATCGGAAATCGGTCCGTGCACTGAAAAACCCCCGCATTATCGATCAGGAGGCGCGACTCCCGTAGGCCGGTACAGAAACGCTGGACAGAGGGCGATTTCGGGAATCGAATGGGAGCCGCAACCGCGCGGCTTACCGGGCTGTGACCGCCGTCTCCTCCGCCGCGCCGACCAGCGAGCACCAGGTCCGCTTTGCTGCGCGCAGCGCGGCCGGATCCGCAGCTTCGATCTCGACGATCACCGTTGCATCGGTGCGTGCGACGACGGCCCCTGAGCGGTCGCCGTCGATCGCTCCGGCGTCGAGACGCACGGCACGCTCGACGATCTCAGCAACTGCGGAATCCGCATACGAAAATTCGAGCGTGGCTTCGATCGCCACGGCGTTACTGGACGCTGATCTCCTTGACGTCGGCGCCGCGTTCCTTCAGCAGGACGCGGTGACCACAGTACGGGCAGCGAACGCCACCGTACTCGTCGAGGGAGACGTCACGCTTGCACCGGGAGCACTTGTACGCGCTCATGCTTCGGCAGCGTCGTCTTCCTCGTCCTCGGCGAGCGCTGCACGGATCGACCGTCGCACTGTCTCCCCTGCAGGAGTCTGGGGGCGGTAGGCACCGCCGGTGAACGTGTGGTCACACGCCTCGCACGCCCAGATGCCGGTATCGGTCCGAACGACGCGCTCTTCTCCACACTCGGGACACTCGTGATCGGCGTTCGTGTCCGCCTCGATCTCGGCGACGCGCTTGCGGGCGACGCGCCCGTAGCGAGCGCCGAATCGGCCGGCGCTGCCGGTCCGACTCGAATTACTGGCCATAGTGAATTCTGGTATCCGTGGCGCGCTGATAAAGGCTGCGAACCCACCTGTGGAACGTTCGAGTCAGTAGCCGCCGGTCCAGCGGGGCAAACGCCTTGGAAGCCCTCCCGCTCGGGTCCGTCCACGCCGAACGGCGGACGGCCGAGTCGCGAATCGCTCACTGGAGGTCGGCCTCTTCGAGAGCTACGTTGAGATCCTCGCGAACGAGCTCCCCACCCTCGGCGTCGCGAGCGGTGGTGACGACGCGGTTCTCCTGGACGGAGGACCCGTCGCGCAGCAGCATGCGAACGTTTCCGCCAGCGTCCGCGCGGGTGGCCTTGGCGCGCAGTCCTGACTGCGAGCCCTTTCCGCCCGCGTCGATCGGGCCCGGGATGACCTTCTTGACGTGGGGATGACCGGCGACGGTTCGGATCGCGCGCATCCCCTCGCGGTCGCCGATGAGCGTCGAGTGCGAGCCACCGATCTTCTCCATCGGCGGCCGATCGACGACGTCGAGACTGCGGTCGCCCCTCCGCCCGATCGCGGTCTCGACTGGATCGTCACCGACGACGCGAAGCAGCTCGTACTGGCTCTCGCCCTGGATCTCCCGGAGCACCTCGCGCTCGCCGGCGGCGTAGACGGTCTCGGGCCGCTTGCGGTGGAGCTCGTCGGCGATCTGGCCGGCGTAGTTGCGTAACTCCTTGATCGCGTTCTCGCCGTCCTCCTCGGTCGTCCGGACGACGCTGGATCCGACGACGGCGTCCTCGTCGAGCATCGTCAACGTCGCGCGCTCTCGGTCGGCATCGATCACGACTGCGTCGGCGTTGGCGGTATTACAGACCAGGCAGTAATCGCCTGGTCGGTCGAGGGGTTCGGCACAACGCCGGCAGTCCATCGACGGTGCTTGTTCGCCACCGGGAAAAAATAGCGCGGATCCGTCGTCGGCGACGGAAAGAAGGAAGTAGGTTGGCAAAATATCGACCACTGTCCTTCTTTGAGGCCGGAGCAGCAGCGATACGGCCGACGGCCGCACGAACGCGGCACGACTATGACGAGATCAGTCCACGACGCGCTCGCATCGTATCCCGTCGAGACTACGGTGCATCGACGGCTGCACGACGTGCGCCCGCACGAGGTCTATGAAGTGACCTTCGACGGGCGCCGGGCTGTCTGCAAGATCGCCCAGCATCCCATTGGCGATCCGGAACTCGAAGGACGGATCCTTGAGTACGTCGGTGAGGAGACCCCCGTACCCGTCCCGCCTGTCATAGCGGTCGGCGAAGAACACTTCCTTGCCGGTTGGTGCCAGGACCTGCCGGCGGATCCGACCGTCGACGCGACGAGGTGTCAGGCGATGGGCACGAGCCTCGCACGGCTTCACGAGGCGGCCAGCGATCGCTTTGACGTGCCGGGCCGCCTTGCGGTCCAGGGCGACGCGCTGGCGGTCCGAACCGATGACCATTGGAGCGACACGCTCCGCGCACTCCTCGAGGATCGCCGCCGCTTCCTCGAACCTCGCGGGTATGGCGACGTGGCGACTGAGGTCCTCGGCCTCGTCGATGCCGTTCCCGAAGCGTTCGACGACGTCGGCTCCCCATCCCTGCTCCACGGAAACGCGCTCCCCGAGCACGTCGGAGTCGACAGATCTGTCGAGCCCGCGACGGTCGTCCGCGTCCTCGATTTCGAACACTCGGTCGTGGGGCCGCCGGTGTTCGACCTCTTGCGGACTATCGGCCCGATGTTCGGGCCGCCGAACGCAGTCCACAATCCCGACGGTCGATCGACGTTCCTTGACGGCTACGCCTCGGTACGATCGGTCCCGGCAGACCTGGACGCGAAGCTGCGGCGGCTCAGCGTCGTCAACGGTGTGTTCTACCTCCGGGCATTGCATCTCCAGCGTGGCGACCGCGACCTTCCACATGACGTCGCACGGCGAGCCCGGGGGCTCGCGGATTACGTCGAGGAAACGGCCAGCGAGCTCCGGAAGGAACTGCAATCAGCGTAGCGACAGACGGAGGAAAACAGCTATCGCTCGTCGACGGGCGTCCAGCTTCGGCCGTTCTCGCCGACGTAGTTCGAGGTCGGGCGAATCAGCCGGTTGTCCTCCAGCTGTTCGAGAGCGTGGGCCATCCAGCCGCCGGAACGAGAGATGCCGAAGGTCGCGGTGAAGAGCTGGCGGGGGATGCCGACGCCGTGGAGGAGCGCGGCGGTGTAGAACTCGACGTTCGTCTCGAGTCGGCGGTCGGGCTTGTGTTCTTCCAGCGCCTCGACCGCCACCTCCTCGTAGCGCTCGGCGGCGTCGAAGAATGCCGGGTCGCCAGCCCCACCCTCGCGGTAGAACTGCTCGGCGGCTTCGGAGAGGACGGCAGCGCGGGGGTCCCGGACGCGGTAGACGCGGTGGCCGAAGCCCATTATGCGCTCGCCAGCGTCGAGTTTGTCCTGCACGTAGCCCTCCGGATCGCCAGACTCGTAGACGGCCTGGAGATCCTGCAGGACAGGTCCGGGCGCGCCGCCGTGGAGCGGCCCCTTGAGCGTGCCGACGGCGGCTGTAGCAGCGGAGACGACGTCGGACTCCGTCGAGACGACGACCCGCGCAGAGAACGTCGAGGCGTTCAGGCCGTGATCGACGACGGTGTTGAGGTACGTTTCGAGCCCGCGCGCTTCGGCGTCCGCGGGCTCCTCGCCGTTCAGCATCCAGAGGTAGTTCGCGGCGTGGCGGAGGTCCTCGCGAGGCTCGATGGGCTCCTCACTCTGTCGATAACGCCAGTAGGTCGCAACGATCGTCGGGAAGACGGCGATCACGCGACGTGCGTCGGTCTCGGGATCCTCCTCGCCGCTACCGAGGTTCGCTGCCGCGGCACCCATCCGGAGCGCGTCCATCGCGGGCTTGTCCTCCGCTGCTGCCTGCTCGAGGACGCTCCGTACCTCGTCGCCGATCTCGCGGCGCCCGGCGAGGTCGGATCGGAACGCATCGAGCTCGTCGGCGTCCGGCAGCCTGTCCTCGAACAGCAGGAAGACGGTTTCCTCGTAGGTCGCGTTGCCCGCCAGCTCGGCGAGCGGGAAGCCGCCGATGACGAGCTCGCCCTGCTCGCCGTCGATGTCACTCAGGCGCGTCCCGGCGACTGTGATTCCCTCAAGTCCGCGCGCGACGTCGGAGTCGGCCATGGCTGTACTTGCTCGAACGGACTGTAATGTCTTACCATCCCGGTGCGTCGAGGGGTGAAGCTGGGCGGCGGACGGCCGCCCCAAACTACGTCGCCGCTAGCCTGCCCGGGCGCTCGCGCAGTCCTCAGCCACTCAGCACAGCCACGAGGACGGCCGTTACCACGAGGACGACGAGGAGAATACTCCGGCCGATGTCCGATCGCAGTGGCTCGTACCGTTCGCCGGGGTCGCCGAGCATCGCTTCGCTGCCGGGGACCCGGCGGACGTAGCCCTCCGGATCGCGCGCGACCGCCATCGAGGTGTCGGCGAGCAGGACGGCACCGCGATCGACCAGCGCGTACAGTTCTGTGACGCCGATCACGAGCCACCGGCCGCCGTAGAACCCGACGCGGTTGTAGAGTGCGTCGACGTCGGGAACCTGGCCGATCCGGTGGAGCGGCGCACGCAGGATCGCGAAGCCGACGAGCCCCGCCAGGGCCAGGCCAAAGCCTTCGACGAGGTGGCCCGTGGTGAACACCTCGAACTGGTAGTGGCCGGCCTCGAACGTCTGCCAGCCCAGGATCTCCCCACCGGGCAGGACCCGGTAGAGGGCGGCGGGGTAGATCCCGAACACGATACAGAGCACGGCGACGAGCCCCATTCCGACGCGCTGGCCGAGGTTCGCGTCGCGGACCTCGCCGTCGTAGCTCCCCTCGACGAACGCGAAATAGCCGAGTTTGATGAACGAGAGGAAGGTCCCGACGCCGCCAATGAGGAGCAGATACCAGAGCGCCTCGTACTTCTCGTAGTGATGGGCCTCCGCGATCACGATCCCCTTCGAGACGAACCCGTTGAACCCGGGGAAGCCGGCGATCGACAGCGCTGCGACGGTGAACACGATCGCCGTGAACGGCATCTTGCGGCCGAGCCCACCGACGTGATCGAGTGACTCCTCGCCGGTCCGGTAGATCACGACGCCGACCGCCATGAACAGCAGGCTCTTGTAGAGAATGTGGTTGAACACGTGGCCGAACGCGCCCGCGACCGCGAGCGTCGAGCCGATCCCGACGCCGGCGATCATGTATCCTACCTGGGACTGGATGTGGTAGGAGAGGAGCCGGCGCATGTCCGACTGGAGTAGCGCCGCAAACGCGCCGAACACCGCCATCGCACCGCCCATGTACGCGATCCAGAGGTGGCCGTCCGGGAACGCCCGGTACATGCCGTAGACGCCGGTCTTCGTCGTGAAGACGCAAAGGAACACGCTCGCCGCGACGTGGGGGCGCGGGTAGGTGTCCGGCAGCCACGCGTGGAGCCCGACGAACCCGACGTTGACGCCGATGCCGATCGCGGCTAGAACCTGCGCGACGGTGCCCTCCATGCCCGAACTCGCCGAGAACAGCAGACTCCCGACCTCGGCGTAGTGCCAGACGATCGCGCCGAGCAGCAGGCTGCCGCCGATGCCGTGGAGCAGCGCATAGCGGAAGCCGGCCCGGACCGCCGCGCCGCCGTAGTGCCAGACGAGCAGCGTCGAGGTGACTGCCATCAGCTCCCAGCAGAAGATCAGGGTTAGCCAGTCGCCGGCGAACACGGTGCCGAGGCTGGTCCCGACGTAGGAGAGCGCGAAGGCCGTCTGCACGCGATCCGCGCCGCTGGCCCAGGAGTACAGCACCGCCACTGCGCCGATAAAGCCGAAGATCAGGCCCATCAGCGCCGAGAACTGGTCGACGTTGAACAGCACGGCCTCGAAGCCCGTCGAACCGCCGACAGCCCCGAACAGCTCGACGGAGTAGTGCGTTCCCTTCGGCGCGAACCACGCGATCGCTGCGGCGCTGGCCGTCGCAAGGACCCCCAGCGCGTGCCCGATCGTCCGCGGTAGCTTCCAGGTCAACAGCGCGGCCACCAGCACGAGCGCCGCCGGATGGATGCTCTCGAGCACCATCAGGCGCTCACCCCCTCGACGATGACCTCGACGAGCTCCAGGAACTGCGCCTCGTAGGGCACGATCCCCAACACGACCGCCCCGGCGGCGACGGCGAGGATCGGCCCGAGCATCAGCCAGGTGCTCTCCTCGCCAGTCCAGCGGCGGTGCTCCCAGCCGTCGGGGCCAGGGCCACCGTGGTGACCGTGATCGGCGTGGTCGTCGTGATCGTCGATACTTGCGCTATCCTCGGGGCTGTGGGATTCGGTGTCGCCGGCGTGATCGCTCGGATGGCGATCCACGGCGTAGTCGCCGTCTTCCAGCGGTGCGGGGTCGTCGCGCCCGTCCGTCGATCCCGCGAGCGGCCCGCCCACGCCGCTAGCGGAGCCCTCGCCGAGAGAGCCGTGCGAACCGGCGGGCTTCAGGAGCTGGACCGATCGCGGCCCCTCGCGTCCGCCGAGCGGTCCGGAGACGAGTGGCTTCTCGTCCGCGGCGTCAGGCGACTCGAAGAACGCGCCGTAAACGATCGGCCAGAAGTACGCGATGTTGAGAACGCCCGAGACGAGCAGCGCGACGGCGAAGATCGCCTCGTTCACCTCGATCGCCCCGATCAGGATGTACCACTTGCTGACGAACCCGGCGACGAGCGGGATACCCGCCATCCCCGCAGCCGCGACGGCGAACGCCGTCATCGTCAGCGGCATCCGTTTTCCGATCCCGTCCATCTCCGGGATGTAGTCGGTGTGCGTCTCGACGTGGATGATCCCCGCACAGAAGAACAGCGTGAGCTTCATGAACGCGTGAGCGGGGATGTGGAGCAGCCCGCCCGTGATCGCCGTCGGTCCAAGTAGTGCCAGACCGAGCACGATGTAGGAGAGCTGACTGATCGTCGAGTATGCCAGTCTGCGCTTGAGGTGGTCCTGCCGGAGGGCGATCACGCTCGCCGCGAGCAAGGTGAACGCCGCCACCGCCGCGAGCGGTAGTCCCACCCCCAGATCACCGACCAGGTCGGGACCGTAGACGTCCAGTATCACCCGCGCGACACCGAACGCGCCGGCCTTGACGACCGCCACTGCGTGGAGGAGTCCCGACACCGGCGTCGGCGCGACCATCGCGTCGGGGAGCCACGAGTGAGCGGGCATCAACCCGGCCTTGATCCCGAAGCCGGCGGCGAGCATCGCGAACGCTGCCTTGGCGAGCGTGGGATCGGCCGTCGAAAGTCCCTCGGCCGTCGCACCGAAGGTCGTCGTTCCGGCCAGCACGTAGACGAGCGCGGCGCCACCGAGCACGAGCACGCCACCGCCGAAGAACGTGTAGAGGAGATATTTCCGGCCGGCGGCCCGCGCCTCGTCGGTCTCGTCGTGGGCGACCAGCGGGTAGGTCGCCACGGAGAGCAGCTCGTAGAACACGAAGATCGTCAGGAGGTTCTCCGCGAACGCGATCCCGACGGCCGCCGCGAGGCTTCCTGCGAACGCGGCGAAAAAGCGCGTCTGTGAGTGCTCGTCGAGCCCGCGCATGTAGCCGATCGCGTAGAAGGCGGTGAACACCCAGAGCAGACTCGAGAGCAGCGCGAACAGCATGCCGAGCGGATCGGCACGCAGCGCGAACTCGACCCCCGGTGCGTACGTCCCCAGCGACCACCGGAACTCGTCGCCATTCAGTACGGCGGGGAGCATGCTCGCGACGATCGCGAACTTCCCCAGCGCCGTGAGCACGGAGATGGAGTCGCGGACGTTCGGGCGGCGGTAGCTCGCGACGATCAGCGGAATCGCGACCGTCGAGATCGCCACGGCGAGCAACGGGCGAATCGACTCGACGGTGCTCACTGGCCGAGCACCTCCGTGACGAACGGCTCGAGCGCTTCGGCGAACTCGCTGCCGGCGAACCCAAGCAGGATCGCGAGGATGGCGGCGCTGACCGCAACAGCGACCACGCCGAGTGGTGCCTCGATCGTACCTGCGCCACCCGACTCGTCGGACTCGGTGCCGGATCCAGACTGGTCCGCCCCGGTCGATTCGTCCGACGCACCGTCGCCGCCGTCCGCGGCGACGGCGTGGCCGCCGGCGGCGTCGGTCGGCGATCCGACGTCGAGGTCCGTCGCGTCACCGCTCGGCGCGGGCGTGAAGTACAGCTGTTCCAGGAGTCGAGCGACGTAGGCGAGTGTGAGCACGGTAGAGAGGAGGACGACGACTGCGACCGGCCAGACGCCGGCGTCCATCGCGCCGACTGCGATGTGCCACTTCCCCAGGAAGCCGACCGCCGGCGGGACGCCGACGAGCGTCAGTCCCAGGAGCGCCATCGACGCGGACAGTACCGGGGAGCGTCGGCCGAGACCGGCGAGCTCGTCGACCCTGCGAGCGCCGGAATCGAGCGAGAGGCCCATCGCCGCCGTGAACAGCCCGCCCTTGATGACGGCGTGGCCGACGAGGTGGATCACCGCTCCGATCAGCGCCGCCTCCGCGGCGTCGGCACCCGCGGCGGGGTGGACCGCGATCCCGACGGCGACCACGACCAGACCGAACTGCGAAACCGAGGAGTACGCGAACATCCGCTTGATCCGGGATTGCATCACCGCGAGCGCACTGCCCGCGACGACGCTCACCGACGCCACCGTCACGACGACGGTCGCGACGATCGGGGTCGCCTCGAAAAAGGCCGGCGTGAACACCGACAGCGAGAGCCGAAGGAAGGCGTAAGCGCCGATCGTCGAGACGAGCGCGGAGATCAGCACTGTCACGCCGTCTGGCGCCTCCGCGTAAGCGTCCGGCTGCCAGGTGTGGAGCGGAAAGATCGCGGCCTTCACGAACAGTCCAGTGGCGATGAACGCGAAGCTCGCGAGCACGAGCGGGTCGGTGTACATCGGGCCGTCGACGAACGACGGCTCGCCGGCGAGCGTCGCGGCGAGGTCGGCCATGTTGAGCGTCCCGGTGGCCATCAGCAGGTAGCCGACGCCGAGGAGATACATCGACGCGCCGGTGGTGCCGACGATGAGGTACTTGAGCGAGGCGACCGCCGCCGGCGCGCTCCGGTTCGACGCGACCAGCGTGTACGTCGCGATCCCGGTGATCTCGAGGAACACGAACAGGTTGAACACGTCGCCGGTCAGCGAGACGCCCATCAGCCCACCGATCAGCATGAGATAGGCTGCGTAGAACGGCACGCCCCGCGGGCCACCGCGACGGGTCACCGCGAGCACGGCAACGGCGACGAGGGCGACGAGGGCGACCATCGTGGCAGAGAGCGCGTCGGCGACGAGTTCGATACCGACCGCGAACTCGTTCGGACCCGGACGCCCGTACGCGCCGAGTTCGTGGACCAGCCGACCCGTATCGCCGAAGACAGCGCTGGCGAGCCACGCCGCGAGCCCCGCTTCGGCGAGGAGCGCCACGAGCGCGATCGGCCAGCCGGCACGGGACCAGCGCAGGCCAGCGAGCAGGACGATCGCGGCCGCGACGATCGGGAGCGCGATGAGCAGGACCGGGGCGATCGTCGGATCAGTCATCCGAACGCACCTCCTGGAGGACGTCCTCTTCGAGCGTGCCGTACTCCGCGTAGATCCGGACGAGCAACGCGAGCGCGACGGCGGTCACCGCGATCCCGACGACGATCGCGGTCAGCACGATCACGTGGGGGAGCGGGCTGACGTAGGTCGCTTCGCTGCCCTCGTTGATGATCGGCGCCTCCCCCCCGGCGAGGTACGCGCTGGCAATGAAGAACAGGAAGAGGGCAGTCTGGAAGAGGTTGAGTCCGATCACTTTCTTGACGAGGTTCTGGCTGGAGACGATCATGTAGAGACCGATGCCCAGCAGCAGGGCAAAGAGGACGTACGCGTACCGACTGGTGAGCATTTCGACGATCGGACTCACTCCTCGTCACCTCCGTCGAGGTCGTGCTCGGGATACGAGCCAGGGCCGGAACTCTGCCAGGCGGCGCCCTGGTCGACGAAGCCCGCGGCGATCGTGAAGAACAGGCCGATCACGATCGCGGAGACGATCGGTGCGATCCCGACGATCTCGACGCCTTCGAGCGCGTACTTCTTCCCGTGGTAGAGGCCGAACTCGTCGCTGTAGACGGCGTGTTCGAGAAACCGACCGTCGACGAGCAGCGGAAGCAGTCCGATCAGTGCGAACGCGAGCACGCCGCCACTGGCCAGTCCGACGACCACGCGGTTCGCGAGCCAGTCCCGGGTCGGTTCGATCCCGAACGCGAACGCGATCATGAGGATCGTCGTCCCGACGATCGCACCGCCCTGGAACCCGCCACCCGGCGAACCGCCGCCGTGGAAGGTGAGGAACAGTCCGTAGGTGAAGGCGAACGGCGCGACGACGCGGACGGTGGTCATGATCACCTGGCTCTCGACGTAGGTGCCACCCTCACCCATCGCGTCCGTTTCCGTCGGTCGCTGTGCGTCGGTGGTCGACGCAGGTCCGCCGTTGGAACTCGATTCCACGTCGTCCGTCGCTTCGTCGGTCTCGTCACTCACGAGTGAACACCTCCGCGTGGAGCACCACCATCGTCGCGACGCCTGCGGCGAACACGACGACCGCCTCGCCGAACGTGTCGAACCCACGGTAGCCGGCGAGGACGGCCGTGACGGCGTTCTCGACCCCGGTGTCGTGGTAGGCCTCCTCGACGTAGTACTGCGAGACCTCGGGATTGGAAACGATCGGCGCGTCGGGGGCCCCGATCTCGGGGAAGGAGGTCACCGTCACGAGGATCACGGTCGTGAATGCGCCGACGACGAGCAGCCCCGGCCAGTGGACCGACTCGAACAGCTCGTCGCGACCGGGACGCACGGTCTTGGCGATCGTCAAGAGGAGCAACAGCGTCGTCACGCCCGCCCCGATGGCTGCCTCGGTCATCGCGACGTCGGGCGCGAGCAACACGGCGTAGTAGATCGCCATCCCGAGACTGTAGGCCGCGAAGACGATGATCGCGGCCAGCACGTCCCGGAACGCGGCGGTCGCCAGTGCGGTCAGGAGGACGAACGCGAACAGCGCCAGCTCGATGGCGCCCGGCGTCACTACTGGTCACCTCCGGTGTCGGTCGACCCGCCAGAAGCCTCGGCGGCCCCTTCAGCGCCGGCACCTGCAACGCCGCCCCCGGTGCCAGCGCCCGCCCCGTCCGATCCGTCGTCGGCAGTCCAGGGGACGAATCCCTCCTCGTGGGCAGCCCGCGCGATCGCGTGCGCGGCGGTCGGGTTCGTCACGAAGATGAAAAACAGGAGCAGGACGGTCTTGATCGCCGTGGAATCCACCCCAATCGCGAGCGCGACGCCAGCGAGGGCGAACCCAGCACCGAGCGTGTCCGCCTGCGACGCGGTGTGGGCTCGCGTGTAGATGTCGGGGAGCCTGAGCACGCCGACCGTCGACACGAGCGTGAAGAACAGGCCGACGGCCACGCACACGAGGATCGCGACGGCGCGGAGTTCGTGCATCAGATGACACCCCCGCGATCGACTGTGAACTTCGAGATGGCGACCGCCATCAGGAAGTTCAACAGTGCGTAGATCAGCGCGACGTCGAGCAGCGACTCCTCGCCGAGCCCGACGGAGAGCAGGGCGAGCACGACGACGGTGTTCGTCCCGAGGACGTTCACCGCGAGCACGCGATCCTGCATCGTCGGGCCGCGAACCACGCGGTAGAGCAGTGCGATCGCGAGGACGACGAACAGTGCTGCGGCGGCGAGGAACGCGTCTGCGACGAACGCGTCGGGATCGCTCCCGAGCAGCAACGGAACGGTCACGAGCCCTCACCTCCCTCGGTGGCGGCCGCATCCTCGTTGCTGCTGGGAACGATTTCGGCGACGCCACGCTCCCGCAGGCTGTCGATGCGCATCGCGCGACGGCCGTAGAACACGAACCTGATCGCCCGCTCGAGTGAGCCGTCGAAGAGGTCCTCGCGCGAGGCGGGGAGCAGGGTGTGAATCAACAGCTCCCGCCCCTGGACGCGGACCGTCAGCGTTCCCGGCGTGAGCGTGATCGAGTTCGCGAGCGACGTCACGGGGAGCGCACCGTAGACGGCAGGCTCGATGCGTGCCATCTTCGGGTCGATCTCCTTGCGCGGATCCAGGATGACCGCCGCGACGACGAGATTCGCCACGACGATCTCCCAGAGGAGATACGGCACGTAGAGCACGAATCGCGCGAGCCGCAGCGGCGTCTGTGTCGGCGTCGGATCGCGACTGAACGAGATCCGCGAGAGCGTCCCCGCGACGACGATCGCCGTGATCGAACCGGTGACGACGTCGAACGGCGTCAACGCACCCGCGAGCATCTGATAGAACAGGAAGGATAGCCCGGCGAGCGCCCCGATGCGTCGCGCACTCGAACGGCCGACGAGCGGCGCGCGTCGAACCCGCTGCTGGACCGGTGCCTCCTCGATCGACAACGTGGCGTCACGGGAGAGTTCGTAGGCGAGTGGCCGGAGCAACGGCGCGCCGATACCGGGATCGTACTCGGGATCGAGGACGATCCTGTCTGCACCGGCGTCGCGCGCGGCGTCGATCAGTGAGGCTGCGACGTCTGCCGGACTGAACAGGTACCGGTCGGTGCCGACGTGTCCAGTGTGGATCTCGATGCGGCCCTCGCCCCCGGCGTCCTCCGTTGCCCACACCCTGACGCGGTCGAGGAGCTCCTCGGCGTCGTCGAGTTCGGGCGCCTCGTCGTCGGGATCGAACTCCTCCGGCGCGTGGACGTAGACGAAGTGGACGGTGGGACGACCGGCGTCGACGTCTGGACCGGACTCGTCTGTTCCCTGCACCGCTGGCTGGTCCGTGGCTGCCGTCGCGTCGGTCGAATCGGTGGCCTCGACGCCGTCGTCGAACGTCGATTCCACGACGTACTCGATGGTCTCTCGGAGCGTCGCCGATGGGGCGACTGGGACCAGCACGGACCGTTCCGCCGCTGGCGTGTCCCCCCGACCGTCGTCGCCGATAGTCTGGCGCATGCTCCTGGGAGTCCTCCGTTGCTCGCCCTTCATGTGATCCGCCGAAAACGGTTTCGTTCTCCCGCGCCCGTCGCCGGATTCGGACGGACGCAGTTCGACGGACGTTCAGCGAGGACCGGAGCGGTTGGACGCTCGTTTCGCCGCCAGTCTCCAGGAACGTCGAGAGGCAACACGACGGCGCCGGCGGATCGGCACCTCGATCGATCTGCAGTTGCTACCCCAGCAGGCGCGCGACCCACTCCGCGACCACGTCGCCGACCGCGGCCTTCGACCCGGAGGCGCTCTCGACCGGCGACCCGTCCGCGTCTTCGACGGCGTCGACGAACAGTGCGCGCGTCGAATCCGCGCCCATGACGCTGGCGTCGTTGGCCACGACGAGGTCGAGGTCGGCTCGCTCCATGATCGCCCGCGCTGCCGCGACCATCGCGTCGTCGTCCCCGCTGGTCTCGGTCTTGAACCCGACGATCGGCAGGTCGGGCCGGGCGTCGCGAGCGCCGTCGACGAGCTTCGGCGTCGGCTCGAGGTCGAGCGAACGCGACTCCCCCGACCGGAGTTTGTCCGCGTGTTCGGGCGTCGTGTAGTCGCCGACCGCTGCCGCGGCGACGAGCGCGTCGGCGTCGACGATCGCGTCCTGGAGCGCCTCGAGCATCGCCTCGGAGTCCTCGACCTCGACGAGGGCGGCGTAGGGAACGCCCGGGTCGTCGGCCTTCGGGTCGGCGCCGGCGTCGGAGAACGCTCGCGGCCCGACCGGGCCGTGGATGACGGTGACGTCTGCACCCAGGACGTAGCAGGATCGTGCGACGGCACGGCCCATCTTCCCGGAGGAGCGATTCGTCAGCACCCGGACCGGGTCGATCGGCTCGGCGGTCGCCCCTGTCGTCACGACGATGGACTCGCCCGCGAGGTCGTCGTCCCCCACCGCTGCCCGGGCGGCACGGGCCGTCGCGAGCGCGATCGCGTCTTCGGTCGCGATCTTGGCCTTGCCTTCCTCGATCCGCGGATCGACGAACTCGACGCCCCAGGATTCCAGCGTCCCGATCGCCTGTGGGACGCCAGGGTGGTCGTACATCGGCTCGTGCATCGCGGGGGCGAGCACCACGGGTACGTCCGCGCCCAATGCCGTCGTCGCACAGGTCGTGACCGGCGAGTCGTCGATCGTCGCCGCCATCTTCCCGATCGTGTTGGCCGTCGCCGGTGCGATCAGGAGGACGTCCGCCCAGCCGTCGCGACCGCAGAGTTCGACGTGTTCGACCGCCCCGGTCAGCTCCGTGACGGGCTCGTGGCCCGTCGCGTACTCCAGCGCGTTCGGGTGGACGATCCCACGGGAGGCGTCGGTACACACTGCGCGCACCTCGGCGCCCCGGCGTCGCAGCTCGTGTGCGAGTTCGACGGTACGCACCGCTGCGATGCTGCCAGTGACGCCGAGCGCGACCGAGACTCCCTCGAGCATCTGCCCGAGCGTTCTCAGCCCCAGGGGTTATCGCTTTCGCCGGGTGGGCCCGGTGTCCGGGAAGATGCCGACTGCGCTCGCAACGGAGAGAAGTAGGAGCACGCCGCGCTCACGCGGGGGCGAACTGATCGATCACCCAGCAGGACTCCCCAGACGCCGTCGAGGTCTTGCTGAGGGAGAACGCGTACGCTCGCTGTTGACCGTCGACGGTCGCCGTCGCGTTGACGACGGCGTCGTCGCCGTCGATCGTCGGTGCCGCGAGCGTGACCTCGCTTGCGGCGTAGAAGGGCTGGCGATCCTCGCTTTGCATCCGTTCGTACCAGACGCCAGTCGGCATCGCCTGGACGAGTCGCGGGTTCCAGAAGTCACCCATCACGACCAGCCCGCGGCTGAGGCTCGATCCACGCACCGCCTCCGTCGAGATCCGGACCACTTCGCCGGGACCGCGTTCGCAGGTTCGGTGGGCATCGTACACCGATGCAGCAGCCGTCGAGTAGCCTCCCGCCGTCGCGGGCTCGGTCGCGTCGACCATGCCCGACGAACTCGATCCGCCGAAGGGAACGCCGGTCGCGACGACCAGCAAGAGCGCACCCGCGAGCAAAAGAATCGTTCCAACGCTCGCTACGGTCGCCCGCCCGGGCGCTGGCGCTCTGAGGACGGGGAACGGTCCGAACCTCCCGGACGGGCCGTCCTCGTTCGACGTGACTCCAAGGTGCGACGCGAGCAACCGTGTTCGCGTCTCGTCGTTGAGCGCGTAATAGAGTCGGTCGCGGAGTCCCGCTACGTCGACGATCTCCGCGTCGGGCGTCCCCCGCGGCAGTTCCGAGGTACTCGCCACCGAGAACGGAGCGACCACCACGTCGACCGGGGCGGTCGTCGTGGGGCCCCGTCGCAGACTGGGCGCGATCCGCTGTGGCGGTAGCACGAGAAGCCGCTTGGACGCTCCGTGACGCGACGCGTGGAGGACCGAGCCGTCACGCCGGACTGTCCAACCGGACGCCCGCCAGAGCGCGGCGACGAACTCGACGAACGCGTCGCCGTCGAGCGCCAGCAACTGCCGCTCGAGCGTGCGCGCCGAGAGCGACCCCATGAGAATAATGTACACTGCACGCTCACAAGTCGGTGTCGGCGCCGGAACCGCGAGCGGGGGGAGCACGCGGTGACAGAGCCACGTCTACCGAGGAGCCGAACCGATCGGAGATTAGCAGCCCTTTTAGCGTCGAGTGACGCATCGACGTACAGATGACGTTCGTGACGACCCTCGAACTCGAGAGCGGCGATCGGCGGGCACTCGACTCCGTCGTCGCGGACATCAAGGAGACCGTCGAGCGCAAGGGCGCGGAGTTCAAGGGACCGCACACGCCCCCGCCGGAGGATCTCTCGGTTCCACTCTACGGGAGCCTCGAGCGGGGCGGTCAGTACGAATCCTGGTCCTACACGGTCTACACGCGCACGGTCGAGATCGTCGGCCACGACGAACTCGCGAGTTCGATCGCGACGCGGGAGTTCCCCGACCAGATCCACGTCGAAGCCGACGTGCGATCGATCCAGTAGCCTCCGTTTCTCGACGCCAAAGGAGCCGGTCGAACCCGACGGTGAGCGTTCCGGGATCGCCTACACTTACGGTCCGGGCGGAGCAACTCCACAGTTGCAATGGCAAAAACCGCTCACACCGTCTCGACCGAAGGGTTCAGCTCCGAGAACCACATCCGCGACTTCGAGCTCACGATCGACGCGACCGGCGAATCCGCACCGGACACGCTCGAGGTGCTCATCGCGGATTATGCGTCCTGCTACGTCCCCGCACTGCGCGTTGCGGCCGAACAGCGCGACGCAGGCGACCTCGGCGAGGTCGCCATCGACGTCACCGGCGAGCTCAACGACGACGACAAGCTCGACGCCATCGAGTTTGACGTCGAGACCGACGCCGACCTCGACGCCGGGACGGCAGACGCGATCGTCGAGCGCGCCAACGAACTCTGCAAGGTCCACGACGCGCTGAAGTCCTCGCTCTACGCCGAGGTCGAGCTGTAGTCGCTGGAGCAACGGAGCCGGCCACGCGACCGAAGCAGCCCGTCGTTTCTTTCACCCCACCGAACCCGATACCACCGCCAGTGCACATATAGGGCAGGCGCGCGAACCGCCGGGGAATACAGGTGGCGCTGGAGCACACCTCGACGATCGAGATCGCATTCGCTACCAGTATCATCGCGATCGGCGCGGGGTCGGCCGTGTTGAGCCACTACGCCTGGGAGCGCCGGGGGACTCCTGGCGCGACGTCCCTGGCGGTGCTCTTGCTCGGTGTCGCGATCTGGAACGCCTCCCACGGCCTGCAGATCGTCAGCACAGATCGCACCCTCCTGTGGGCCACACAGGTGACGACGTATCTCGGCGTCGCGGGGTGTGTCACCGGCTTCCTGACCCTCGTCCTCGAGTTTACCGGCCGAAGCCATCTCCTGACCCACCGGTCGATAGCCCTGTTGGCAGTCGAGCCAGTGTTGGTCGTGGCGCTGACTGCGACGAACCCCTGGCACGGGCTCATGTGGTCCTCCGTCGAAGAGGCCGGCCAGTTGGGCCCAGCGTTCGTGGGACACACCATCTACTCGTTCGGTCTCCTCCTGATCGGTATCGGTCTCCTCGTCCAGCAGACGTTCCGGACCAAGGCGATATACCGTCGCCAGGCGGGGTTCATTCTGCTGGGCGTGACGGCCCCATTCGTTGCGCAAGTGCTCTGGCTCCTCGGCGCGACGGCGAGGGACTTCACGCCGATCGCGTTCGCGATCACCGGCGCCGCGGTTGCGTGGGCGATCACGCAGAACCGGCTGATTGACCTCGTACCCATCGCGCGCGATCAAGTCGTCGACACGCTCCCCGACCCCGTGATCGTGCTCGACGACGAGGACAGGATCACGGACCTGAACGAAGCCGGTGCCAGTTTGCTCGGGAGTCCGGAAGGTGGGGTGATCGGAACCGAGTTCGCTGACGCGTTCGACAACGACGACGTCGTCGAGGTCGTCAGGAACGCGATCCAGACGAAGCGGATCGTCCGGCTTCCCGTCGGTGACGACGTACGCGTCTACGAGATTCGCGTGACGCCCGTCCAGGACCAGCGGGGAACGAAACACGGACGCGTCCTCGTCTTCCACGACGTGACCGAACGGGAACAGAGCCGACAGGAGCTCGAGCGCCAGAACGAACAGCTCGAGCAGTTCGCGAGCGTCGTCTCGCACGACCTCCGGAACCCGTTGAGCGTCGCGGAAGGATACCTCCCGATGGCGCGGGATACCGGCGACGAAGAGTACTTCGAGGCCGTCGAAGAGTCGCTGGAGCGGATGAACACGATCATCGAGGACGTGTTGACGCTAGCTCGCGAGGGGTCCCACATCGAACATCGGGAACCGGTGTCGCTGGAAGAGGTCGCCGCCACTGCCTGGGAACAGGTCGACACACACGGCGCCACGCTCCGGTGCGACGCGGACGTTACGTTCGGCGCGGACGTGCAACGCCTCCAGCGACTCCTCGAGAACCTCTTTCGAAACGCGGTGGAACACGGAGCCACGAATCCTGCTGGCCACCCCGAGCCGGACGTCTCCGAAGCGGGTGCGGATGGTGGAAATCGTGCCGACGGCGACCGTCAGCGGAACGGGGCACCCGACGCGAGCCACCTGACGGTTCGGGTCGGTCCGATCAGTCCGGACGGCGATCACGTCCCCGCTCGAGACGAGTGGGGGTTCTTCGTCGAGGACGACGGCGTCGGGATCCCCGCGGATCGGCTGGAGGAGATCTTCGAACCGGGACACACCTCCTCGAACAAAGGCACCGGCCTCGGGCTCTCGATCGTCCAGGGCATCGCCGAGGCCCACGGCTGGTCGGTGCGGGCGACGGACGCGGCGTCGGGCGGCGCTCGATTCGAGTTCACGGGAGCGCCGCCGGTCGACGCCGCCGCTCAGTCCGCGCATCCGGAGAACGGTGCGCAACGCTAAAACGACTGCCAGCCGGAGTTGCTCGCATGAGCGCATGGACGGACCAGTTCGTGGGCGATCGGATGGCTGTCGACCGCGAGTTCTCTCAGCGCGTCGCAGCGTCCGAGTTCTCGAGCCAGGAGTGGGGAACGATCATGACCGCGGTCGAGTTCCACGTCGAGAATCCATCCTCGCCCGAGGACGCGAGAGTGGTTGCCGACACCAGCAAGATCGACCAGGTCCTTCCTGCTATCGAGCAGATGCAGGGCGGGATGGGAATGGGCGGTGCGCCCGGGTCTGGTGGCGGGAGTGCCGGAGCAGACGACGACTCGAAGCGCGGTGGCAGCGGCCTGTTCGGTTCGATCAAGAAGTCGTTGGGCATGGGCGGCGACGACGAGAGCGAACACCGAGCCGAGGCTGCGGCCGCACTCGCCGACGAGTACGCCCAGCAGTTTCAGGACCACCTCGAGAAGCAGGGGAAGTGGGAACGGGCGTGTGAGGTCGCTGCCTCGATCGACGACGCAGAACGCGGTGAGAACGTCGGCGCGGGAGCCGACCAGGAGCCCTCCGAGACCACGACCGACTCCGACGACGTGAACGACGAGTAACTGTCAAGCGGGTCGAGGTCGTTGCTTCCTGGCGCAGTTCGATCGTCGAAGACCGGTAGCTGTCGGAGGGTTCGCGTCCGGAGCCACTGATCGGGCGATCGCCGTCGGGTGTCGCTGTGGCGACCGACTGCTCCTCGACCGACAGCTGCTTGGTACCTGCTCACGTTTACTACCCAATTTGAGAATGAGATACACAACTCATTTAACGAATAGAGTTGTATCGGTGCGTACATGCGCCCCGGAACGGCAACCCAACTCACCCGCGACGGCCGCACGATCGTCCTCGCCCACGACCACGGGCTCGAGCACGGGCCCGAGGGGTTCACGGAGGTACCCGAGCGGCTCGATCCCGAGACGATCTTCGAGCTCGCTACCCACGACGCGGTCGGTTGCCTGGCCGTCCAGAAAGGCCTCGCCGAGACGTACTGCCCCTCCTACCCCGAGGTCGACGTCCTCCTGAAGTGCAACGGCACGAGCAACCTCTGGAGCGGCGAGCCGTACTCGCCCCAGACCTGCTCGGTGGACTACGCGGCAGAACTCGGTGCTGCGGCGATCGGTTACACCGTCTATCCCGGCAGTAACCGAGAGTGTGAGATGATCGAGGAGTTCACTGCCGTCCAGGAAGCCGCCCGCGAGCACGACCTGCCCGTCGCACTCTGGTCCTACGCTCGGGGGCAGCCGATAAAGCGGACGCGAACGCCCGAAACGGTGGCCTACGCCGCCCGCATCGGACTCGAACTCGGAGCCGACTTCACGAAGGTCAAGTACCCCGGCAGCGCGGACGCGCTTTCACGCGCGGTCGACGCAGCTGCGGACGTGAACGTGCTGATGAGCGGCGGCTCGAAGACCGACGACGTGGGGTTCCTCGAGACCGTCGAGGGCGCGATCGACGCTGGCGTCGCTGGACTGGCGGTCGGCCGCAACGTCTGGCAGCGCGAGCGACCCGAACGGATGCTCGACGCACTGGAACAGGTCGTCTACGAGGGCGAGTCGGCGGACGCCGCTGCCGAGTCGCTCCGGCCGATGGCCGCGTCCGGCGACGACTGACGACGCCGATCGGCGTCGCTGACGGCTGCAGTCGGCGATTCCGCGAAACCGATCGTTCGCTGAATCAGAGACGGTCGACGACGGCCGCCGTCACGTCTTCCGTGCCGGCGTCGCCACCAAGATCCGGCGTCCGCGGCCCCTCGGCGAGGACGCCCTCGACTGCAGATCGCACGTTCGCTGCCTCCTCGCCAAACTCGAGGTGTTCGAGGAGCATCGCTGCGGAGAGGATCATCGCCGCGGGGTTCGCGATACCGTCACCGGCGATGTCGGGTGCAGAGCCGTGGACCGGCTCGAAGAGAGCGTTCTCCTCGCCGACGTTGGCGGAGGGCAGCAGACCGAGCCCGCCGACCAGGCCCGCCGAGAGGTCCGAGAGCATGTCGCCGGCGAGGTTCGGGCAGATGACGACGCCGTACTCCTCCGGGCGCTGGACGAGGTGCATCGCGAGCGCGTCCATGAGCGCGGTGTCGTACTCGACGTCGAACTCGTCACCGACCGATTTCGCGACCTCGAGGAACAGGCCGTCCGTCTCTCGCATCACGTTGGCCTTGTGGGCGATCGTCACGTTTTCGAAGTCGTTCTTGCGGGCGTACTCGAAGCCGTACTCCGCGATGTCGCGGGACGCCTCCTCCGTGACGACGCGGGTCAGCGTCCGCACGCCGTCGGTGATCTCGCTCTCGATGCCGGTGTAGACGCCCTCGGTGTTCTCCCGGATGAAGACGATGTCCGTCTCCGGCTGGATCGCGTCCAGCCCGGGGTAGGATCGCGCGGGACGGACGTTCGCAAACGAATCGACGACCGAACGGAGCGGGAGGATGACGTCCGCTGCCGTCTCGCCGGCAGCCCCGAACAGCGTCGCGTCGGCGTCAGCAGCGAGCGCGCGCGTCTCCTGTGGGAGCGCCTCGCCCGTCCGTTCGGCGACGGCGTCGCCCGCCTCACCCTCGACGAACTCGAAGTCGACCGGCAGTGCCTCCAGTACCTCGACGGCGGCGGGCGTGACCTCCTGGCCGATCCCGTCGCCAGGGATCACGGCGATCTCGTGAGTCATGCCTGGTCGGACGGAAAGCGAGGGGGAAAGTGGTTCGGTTCGGGGCCATCGGTCTGGAGAGGTTGCTCCCAACGCCGAGGGCACGCCGCGATCGCTTCGACAGAGACTGTCAGATCCTTTTGACAGAGACAGCAGGCCGAGCGATTCCATCCACGGGGCCCGCTTCGAGACGCTGCTTCGATTCTCACGACCCGCTATCGGGAGCGACGCCGTCCTTCGACGCCGGTCGCTCGTCCCGTTCCATCCAGTCCCGAATCCGATCGAGTCGCTGCTCGTCCAGGCGAACCCCGACCGCCGCGTCGTCGCAGTCGTTCGAGGAGTGCCACGCGGAGTTGATCGTGACGAGCGTCGCGCGCCCGTCGACGTACGTCCAGACCGGTGCGCCACTGTCCCCGTGGGAGAGCGGCCCGCAGTAGTAGAGGTAGCCGTCGTTCGTGCCGCGGGCGGAGGGCTGGGGCGTCGGCGTCGAGCCGATTTGGCGCGTTCCGGTGACGTTGTGAACGTAGCCCGCCTGATTCAGGTCCCGCGAGTGGAGGTCTCCAAGTGCTCCGTCGGGCAGCGCCATCGATCCGGCCTCCGCGCCGATGGGCCGATCCAGCACCAGCAACGCGAGGTCGTTCACCGGTGGGTCACCGTTCCAGTCGGGGTGCACGTAGACGTCGGTGACGTTCGCGCGACCGAAGGGAGCCCCCGCGGGCTCCTCAGGAGCGTCTCGGTAGCCAGGCGTGAACGTCATCGATCCGGTGTCGTACGGGTCGCCGTCGTCGTCAGTCACGACGTGTGCCGCCGTGAGAACGTGATACTCCGAGACGAGCACACCGGTCGCGCTACCGACCGTACCGATGGTAGCGTACGGATACTCGCTCGTATTGCTCACGTCGAAGCGCCCTGGTACGTCCGTTGGATCGAGCGGCTCGGAGGGCCAGTTCGGCGGGCCCAGCGTGGCAAAGCTTGTCGATGAACCGGCCGCCTGGCCTGTAGATTCCGATGCTGATCCGGCGTCCTGCCAGCCGCCGATACCCACTCCACCGAAACTGGCACCGAGCACTGGGAGAGTGAGTAAGGCAACGATTACCCCAGCAGCGACCATCCATCGGCGCCGGTACGCTCCCATTTCTGCCCGTAATCAACGACTACCTGAGTTAACTTCGACGGCAGATTGGGTACGTCTCCGATCCACGTGAACGCCAGTTGCCCACGACTCGTCTCCCAATAATATTCACATACTGGCCTCGCGTTTCGCACCCTCCATTGTAGCCAATACAGGAACTGGAGCACGTCACGTCGAGTAACGAGATCCTACCGTCGGACGGTCCGCGACGACCATCGGTCCGATCACGCTCACAGAGATTTACTGCTCGATATCGCCGGAACTCGGCATCGGACAGCCGCTGGCTATGTTCGTGCTAACGGTTATCGATCGGACGGCGCCGTGCGGTCGACGAGGACGCTCATCTGTACAGGATCTCGTCGATGTCCTCTTCGTCGGTCTCGGTGCCAGAGGCGAACCGTCTGCGAGCCATCGCTTCTTTCTCCTTCGAGGAGAGCGGCACGCCAGACGAGCGAAACGAATCCACGATCTCGGCTTGCGAGGAGTAGGCGTCGTCGATCAGTCGACTCAGCAACTCCTGTTGCGTGACGTCGGTCCCGGTCTCGAGCCGGATCTCAGCCTGGAGTTCCTCGAGGCGATCTTTCGCCTCATCGTCGACCTTGACTGACGCGGTCATGACTAATCGGTAACTCGGTATATCAATTAATGCTTCCACCAGAAACGGTTTGCCGTCAGCGGCTCGACCGACCTGTCCGAATACACCCGATTTTTCGTCGATGGAGACGCTACGACGAACCGTGTCGAACTCGACCGAACTTCCCGATCTGACTTCCACGTCGGTCGTGCTGAGCGCGCTATCGGGAGCGGCGTACTGCGTTGCTGCCGTCTGGTACGCAAACGGACGGGGTCACCCGGAGTTCGGCATTGATCACCCGATGGAGCTCTATCCAATCCTGTTGCTCGTAGCGGCAGGAGCCGTCCCGACCTACCTGCTCGCCAGGCGCCGTCGCATCACGCCCGCGATCGTCCTGGGACTCGCCACGTACCTCTGGATCGTCGCCGAAGCGAACCAGGGCGGCCCCGGCAATCCATTCGCTGGCTTTCTGGGACTTCTCTCGCTATGGATCGGACTGATGGTACTCGCAAGCATGGGCGAAGGACGAGTGGTACGTACCATCGGCTGGGTTTGGGCCAGGCTGCGCGAAGATAGCACCGGGCGTCGGTGAGTACGAGTGAGAACTGCGCGACGAGTCGACAGTGACCTCAGAGGTACGGCAGCGACGCCGCGGTCTCCTCGATCGCGTTCCCGTTGGCCTTCATCAGCGCCGTCGTGTCCCAGATGCCCTCGACGAGGGCCTGTCGCTGAGCGTCGTCGACGCTGACGCTGATCTCGTTGCCGCCGTAGGTGACGGTCTCGGCTGCGACGTCGACGTCGATGTCGCCGTCGGGGTTGTCCTCCACCCACTGCTGGAGGTGATTGATCGACTCGTGATCGGCCGTCACGGTCGGCATGCCCAACGCGAGACAGTTGCCCGCGAAGATCTCCGCGAACCCTTCGCCGACGAAGGCGTCGATGCCCCAGCGCATCAGGGCTTGGGGCGCGTGCTCGCGCGAGGAGCCACAGCCGAAATTGTCGTTGACGACCATGACCGAGGCGTCCTGGAACCGCTCCTCGTTCATCGGATGCTCTTTGGGCTCGTCGTCATCGTCGAAGCGTAGGTCGAAGAAGGAGAACTGACCGAGCCCGTCGAAGGTGACGACCTTCATGAAGCGCGCCGGGATGATCTGGTCGGTGTCGATGTCGTTGCCACGGATCGGGACGCCGGAGCCCGAAACGTGCTCGACGGAGGGAATGTCCTCGGTGGCGTCGCCGCTGGATTCGTCGGGGCTCATGCCAGGGACACCTCCGTCACGTCGCGTACGTCACTCACTTCTCCGGTGATCGCCGCCGCGGCGACCATCCGCGGGTTCATCAGGACGGTCCGCCCATCCTTCGAGCCCTGGCGGCCGACGAAGTTGCGGTTCGAGGAGGAGGCACAGGCCTCGTCGCCCTCGAGCTGATCCTCGTTCATGCCGAGACACATCGAGCAGCCCGCGTTGCGCCACTCGAAGCCGGCCTCCTCGAAGACGTCCTTCAGCCCTTCCTTCCTCGCGGCCTCCTGGACGCGCTGGCTGCCGGGGACGACGAACGCGCGAACGTCATCGTCGACCTCGCGGCCCTTGACGATCCGCGCCGCGCGGCGCAGGTCTGGCAAGCGTGCGTTCGTGCAGGATCCCAGGAACGCGACGTCGATCTCGTATCCGTTCATCGTCTCGCCGGGCTCGACGCGCATGTGTTCCTGGGCGCGACGTGCCGTGTCCTGCTTCGCTTCGGGCAGGTCCTCCGGCGCTGGGATCGGGTCGTCGATGCCGACGCCCTGGCCGGGCGTGGTGCCCCAGGTGACGACGGGGTCGAGCGAGCCCGCGTCGATCTCGACCACGTCATCGTACTCGGCGTCTTCGTCCGAACGGATCGATTCCCAGTACGGCTTCAGCTGCTCGAACTCCTCGGGGTGTTCCTGGAAGTAGTCGGTCTCCTTCATCCAGGCCGCCGTGGTCTCGTCGGGCTGTACGTAGCCCGCACGAGCGCCGCCCTCGATGGACATGTTGCAGATGGACATCCGACCCTCCATGCCGAGATTCTCGATCGTCTCGCCAGCGTACTCGTAGACGTAGCCGACGCCACCCTCGGTGCCGAGTCGGCGGATGATCTCGAGGATAATGTCCTTGGCCTCGACGCCCTCCTCGAGTTCACCGGTGACCTCGATACGACGGACCTTCTGTTTCTCCATCGCGATGGTCTGGGTCGCGAGCACGTCCCGGATCTGGGACGTGCCGATCCCGAACGCCAGCGCGCCGAAGGCGCCGTGGGTCGAGGTGTGGGAGTCGCCACAGACGATCGTCTTGCCGGGCTGGGTGATCCCCTGCTCCGGGCCGATGACGTGGACGATCCCCTGATCGCCGGTGGTGGGGTCCGAGAACTGGATCCCCGCGTCGCGGACGTTCTCCTCGAGCTCGGCCATCATGCGCTCGGCCGCGTCGTCGCCGTAGGGACGGGACTGGTCGGCCGTCGGAACGATGTGGTCGACCGTCGCGTGAGTCAGGTCCGGTCGCGCGACCTCGAGGCCGCGCTCCTGGAGCATCCCGAACGCCTGCGGGCTCGTGACCTCGTGGATGAGGTGGAGCCCGACGAACAGCTGGTCCTGGCCGTTGGGCAGCGTCGTGACCTTGTGCTGATCCCAGACCTTGTCGTAGAGCGTTCCCTCACTCATCCGTCGGAGCCTCGTCTACGGGATCGGTTACGTCGGCGGGATCGGCGGCGTCCGCTGGATCGGACTCCGCCGCGTGCTCTGCGCCACGCTCGAACGTCGCGTTCGGCCCGGTCTCACTGGGTGCGTCGTGGTCGACGTCCTCCATCGCGGCGTCGTCATCGTCCCCAGCCTCTGGGGCCGGGGCAGGCTCGCCTCCATCCGCCGCGACGCTCGGGCCGCGGCCGAAGATGGAACCGAACGTGGTGTTCCGCTCGGGGTGGGTGTGGTCGACGCCGCCCATCCTGGGGCGGTCGGTGCTGTCCTCGGAGTCGGTCGGTCGGTTCTCGGTTGGTGTGTCGGGTGTCATCGGTCTGTGTCGGGGTTCGGTGGGGTGTCAGTGGTGGGTGACAGTGTCGGGCTCAGTCGTCCGCGGGCGCTTCGGCGGCCTCGGGCTCGTTCTCGTCGGCCCAGGCGAAGAGGGCGCGGAGGCGCTCGCCGACGTCCTCGATCTCGTGGTTCATCTCGGCGCGGCGCAGCTGGGTGTAGCTGGGCCGGCCGGCCTGGTTCTCCGCGATCCACTCGCGTGCGAAGGTGCCGTCCTGGACGGCTTCGAGGGTCTCCTCCATGTTCTCGCGAACGTGGTCGTCGACGATCTCGTCGCCGCGGACGAGCCCGCCGTACTCGGCGGTGTCCGAGACGGAGTTCCACATCTCGGCGTGCCCACCTTCGTACATCAGGTCGACGATGAGCTTCAGCTCGTTCAGGCACTCGAAGTAGGCGATCTCGGGAGAGTAGCCGTTGTCGACGAGCGTCTCGTAGCCGTGCTTGACCAGCGAGGTGACGCCGCCACAGAGGACGGCCTGCTCGCCGAAGAGGTCGGACTCGACCTCCTCCTGGAAGCTGGTCTCGATGACGCCCGCGCGGGCACAGCCGATGCCCTGGGCGTAGGCCAGCCCGGTGTCGTGGGCGTCGTCGGTCGCGTCCTGGTAGACCGCGAGCAGCGCGGGCGTCCCCTGGTCGCGCTCGTAGTTCCGGCGCACGAGGTGGCCCGGACTCTTCGGGGCGACCATCGTCACGTCGACGTCCTCCGGAGGCTCGATCTGGTTGTAGTGGATGTTGAACCCGTGGGCGAACTGGAGCGTGTCGCCGGCGTCGAGGTTCGGCTCGATCGCATTCTCGTAGACGTCGGGCTGGACCGTGTCGGGGACGAGCACTGAGACGACGTCAGCCTGCGCGGCCGCGTCAGCGGGCGTCGTGACCGTCAGGCCAGCGTCCTCGGCGTCGGCTCGCGAAGAGGAGTCCTCACGGAGTCCGACGACCACGTCGACCCCCGACTCGTGGAGGTTCAGCGCGTGCGCGTGGCCCTGGCTCCCGAAGCCAAGCACGGCCACTGTCTTGTCGTCGATGTGCGAGCTGTCCGCGTCGTCGTCGTAGTATACCGTCGTGGTGAATTCGTCTGCCATTGTTGGGATCTGAAATCGTGGTGTGATCGGATTGGTGTCTGTGGGTGTGGATGTGATCGTCCGGGCGATCTAATCGTCGTTCATCGGCGCGTTCGGCGGGTGGCCCTCGTCCGCGGTCTCGGTGGTTCCCCGCGCCAGCGCCGCGGTGCCGGTGCGTGTGACCTCCCGGACGCCGAAGCGTTGGAACGCCTCGACTGCGTTCTCGATCTGCGGGCGCTGCCCCGTGATCTCGACCGTGATGGTCTCCGCGCCCGCGTCGACGGCCTGGCCGCCGTACATCTCGGCCAGCGCCTGCACCTTGTCGGGGTGCTCGCCGCTCACCTTGATGAGTGCGAGCTCGCGGAGCGTCGCGTCGCGTTCGAGCTCGCGAACCGCTGCGACGGGCACGAGTTTCGCGAGCTGCTTCTTGGCCTGCTCGATTCCCGGTCGCGTCTCCTCGATGGCCAGCGTGATCCGCGCGCGGTCGGGGTTCTCCGTCGGACCGACGGTCAAGCTCTCGATGTTGAACTGCCGCCGGCTGAACAGCGAGGAGACCTGCGCGAGCACGCCGGGCTCGTGGAGCACCAGCGCCGAGAGCGTCACGTGCTCGGGTTTGAGCTCGGCCTCCGCCTCGGGGTCGATGCGGATCCCCTGCGGGTTGCGCTTCCCCTTGGGTTCGGGTCGTTCCTCGGGTCGCGGTCCCTCCAGCGCCTTCGAGTCGCCGTCGGCGTTCGTGGTGGATTCGTTGCTCATATCGAATCACCTCAGAGCTGCCCCTCCGACAGTGCGAACTTCCCGTTGTCTCCGCCGCTGGGGACCATCGGGTAGACGTTCGCCTGTGGGTCGATCCGGAAGTCGATCACGCTCGGACCGTCGTACGCGACGGCGTCCTCGACGGCGTCGGCGACCTCGTCGTACTCGTCGACCGCCCAGCCGCGCGCGCCGAACGCCTCCGCCAGCTTGTCGAACTCGGGACACCAGCCGTACTCCGAAGCCGCGTGGCGGCCCTCGAAGAAGGCGTCCTGCCACTGGCGGACCATGCCGACGTACTCGTTGTTGAGCACGGCGACGGTGACGTCGAGCTCCTCGCGGACGGCGACGGACAACTCCTGCATCGTCATCAGGAAGGAGCCGTCGCCCTCGAAGCAGACGACGTCCTGGTCGTCGTCGGCTGCCAGTCGCGCACCGATCGCGGCGGGCATGCCGTAGCCCATCGTCCCCAGTCCGTGACTGGAGACCCACGTCCGGGGCTCGGTGAACTCCCAGTACTGGCAGGCCCACATCTGGTGTTGGCCGACGCCGGTCGCGACGATCGCGTCGTCGCCAGTTGCTTCGTCGAGCGCTTCGACGACGAACTCCGGCTGGAGCGGGCGGTCCTCCGGGATCGGGTAGTCCATCGGGTACTCCTCCTTCCAGGTCCGGCATTGCTCGCGCCACTCGTCGGCGTCGGGTTTCCGGTCGATCTGGTCGTGGAGCTGCTCGATCACCGTGCCAGCGTCGCCGATCAGCGGATAGTCCGCGTGGATGTTCTTGCTAATCTCCGCGGGGTCGATGTCCACGTGGACGACCTCGGCGTCGGGTGCAAACGTCTCGATGCCGCCGGTCAGCCGGTCGTCGAACCGGGTGCCGATGCCGATCAGCAGGTCGGTGTGGGTGATCGCCATGTTGGCGAACCCGGTGCCGTGCATGCCGGCCATCGACATCGACAGCTCGTGGTCCTCCGGGAAGGAACCCAGCGCGGGCATCGTCGTCACGACCGGAATTTCGTACTCGGTCGCGAACTCGTAGAGCGCCTCGCTGGCCTCGCCCTTGATGATCCCGCCGCCGGCCAGGATCGCGGGGCGCTCGGCGTCCTCGATCGCCCGTGCTGCCTCGACGACGTTCGTTCGATCCGCGGACTCCTGAACGGTGTACGTCTCGGGCGTCTGGGGCGCGCCGGGCTCACGGTCGGTCTCGCCGTTGGTGACGTCCTTCGGTAAGTCGACCAGCGTCGGACCGGGACGGCCAGTTCCGGCCAGCGCGAGCGCCTCGCCGACGTCGTCGCCGACGGAATCGGCGTCCGTCGCGAAGCTGTTGTGCTTCGTGATCGGGTCGGTGACGCCGGTGGTGTCGGTCTCCTGGAACGCGTCGTTGCCGACCATCTCCGTGGAAACCTGACCGGTCAGCGCGATCATCGGATCCGAGTCCATGTCCGCGTCGGCGATCCCCGTCACGAGATTCGTCGCGCCTGGCCCGGAAGTGGCGAGACAGACGCCAGGCTCGCCGGAGACGATCCCGTAGGCGTCCGCGGCGTGGGACGCGCCCTGCTCGTGGGCCATCGTGACGTGATTCAGCTGCTCGGAGTCATAGAGCGCGTCGTAGACCGGCATGATCGCGCCGCCCTGGACGCCGAAGAGGTACTCGATGCCCGCGTTCTCGAGCGCGCGGACGACCGACTGGGCGCCACTGGTGACGGGACGCTGGCCCGTCTCCGCGTTGGGCTCCTCGGCCGGTGGCTCCTCGTCGCCGAGGTCAGGCTCGGATCCCTCGTCGCCAGCGCCGCGCTCGGCGGCGGACCCGGGCGCGCTCGTACCGGTCTGGCTGGCGGTCGCCTCGCCGCCATCGGGGACTGCGTCGGTGGCACTTCCGCCGGCATCGTCGGTGGAGTCGGTCGATTCGTGCCCGGTCATCGGTACTCACCTGTCGATCGGTGCTGGCCCGTCGGTCTCGAATGCGTGGGCGCATGCGGACGACACCCTCGGGTAGTGGACTGTCGTCGACTGGTCGGCGGGCGATGCGGTCGACGTTGGCGTGTGATTGGTGGACGTGGTGTTGGGGTCATGGATGGACGCGTGGACGGACGACGCTGCTGGTCGAACACTGGGCGACAGCCGGAGGAAAGGGTGAGTACAGGGGCTAGGAAGCCCCTACAATAATCGCGACGACGTCGCTGCTCGCCGGGAGTGCGGACCGGGAGCGAGCGCGTCGCGTCATTTCGTGAACCCAGATGAGACCTCGGTGTATATGTTCCTTTCGGAGACTGCCATCCGAACGAACGGGAGCGGCCCGCAGCACTGCGGCCGCTGGAACTCCGCTGCTCGCTACTGGGGGTGTGGTGTGCGGCCCGGGACATTGGAATCACCTACGCCCGGACCTCCTCTTCCTCGAGGGATACGCCGACCTCGCGGGCGAAGCGCTCCAGCTCCGCCTCGGTGACCCGGTCGCCCTCGGCACCGTAGTCCTTGACCCGTCGGGTGACCGCCCGGACTTCCTCTTCGGAGGGGGCAAAGCCCGCGCCCTCCAGGCGCTCCCGGACGGAGTGCGTCCCCGTGTGCTTGCCCAGCACCAGTTCGCGCTGCGCGCCCACCATCTCGGGGGTCATGACGCCGGGCTCGAACGTGTCGGAGTTCTCGATCACGCCGGCAGCGTGGATGCCGCTCTCGTGAGAGAAGGCGTTCGCGCCGACGACCGGCTTGTTGGCCGGGACCGGCATGTCCGACTTCTCCTCGACGACGCGGGACAGCTCGGTGATCCGCGTCGTGTCGATCCCCGTGTCGACCTGGAACAGCGACTCCAGGGACATGACGTACTCCTCGTAGGCGGCGTTGCCGGCGCGCTCGCCGATGGAGTTCACCGAGACCTGCGCCTGCTCGGCACCGGCCTCGATCCCGGAGATCGCGTTGGCGGTCGCCATCCCGAAGTCGTCGTGCGTGTGCACGTCGATCCGCGCGTCGGTGTGGTCCGTGACCGTGTCGATCAGGTCGTAGAACCGCCGCGGCGCGGCGACCCCGCACGTGTCGGGAATGTTGATCCAGTCGGTGCCCGCCTCGGTGACGGCTTCGATCACGTCGAGCAGGAACTCCTCGTCTGTCCGCGTGGCGTCCATCGGGGAGAACATGCAGGTCGCGCCCGCATCGACGACCCGTTCGACCGCCTCGACGGCGTTCGCGCGGACTTCCTCGCGCGTCGCGTGCATGGAGTCCTCGATCTGGACGTCGCTGGTCGAGACGAAGACGTGGACCATCTCCGCGCCCGTATCGAGGGCGGCTTCGATGTCCTTGTCGACGACTCGCGCCAGCCCACAGACGTCGTTGCTGGTGCTCTTCGCGATATCTCTGACTGCCTCGAACTCCGCGTCGGAGTTCACCGGGAACCCGGCCTCGATGACGTGGGTGCCCATCTCGTCGAGGATCGCCGCTATCTCGCGTTTGTCCTCGTATGAGAAGGACGTGCGAGGCGACTGTTCCCCGTCTCTGAGCGTCGTGTCGAAAACGCGCGCCGTCTCGATCTCGTCAGTTGAATCCAGTGTGCCCTGGAAGAACTCGATCCGCCTGGCTGGTGCCAGACGAGTCGTCGGAATGCGACATTGTGTTCGTTACAGAACGAACCTGCCTACATAAGCCTGTCCCTGTCGTTCCACGAGTTCGTGGAATCGGAGGGCGTGATCGACGTTCGATCGTGCAATTATTGCGAACCAGCCGCGCCCCAATGGTCGTTCGTCCGGATCGAGCCGTGAAACAGCTCGCTTCCAGCGACCCTGGGAGAGGGATCCGTCGAATCGCCACTCTCAGAACGGCACCTTGCGCATCAGCCCGGGGAGTCGGTTCCAGAGCCGTCGTCGAATGCTACCGTCGAGTCCGGCGATCCGTTCCATCTCGGCGCCAGTTAGCTCGAAGTCGAACACTGCGAGGTTCGCCTCGAGATGGTCCCTACTGCTCGCCTTCGGGATCGCAACGACGTTCTCCTGCTGGACGAGCCACCGGAGCGCGACCTGCGCAGCGGATTTGTCGTACGTATCGCCGATTTCGGCGAGGGTACCGTCCGTGATCGCCTCGCCGCGACCCAGCGGGCTGTAGGCTGTCAGGGCGACGCCCTCCCGCTGACAGTAGTCGAGCAGGTTCGACTGGTCCTTGTAGGGATTGTAGAGCACCTGGTCGGTCGCGATCGGCGCGTCGGCGATCTCGCGGGCCTCCCGTAGCTGGTCGGTCGTGAAGTTGCTCACGCCGAGCTGGCGGACGTTGCCCTCCTGGTACAGGTCGTCCATCACGCCGAGCGTCTCCTCGAAGGGCACGCGAGGATGTGGCCAGTGGATCAGGAGGAGGTCGACGTAGTCGGTGTCGAGCTTCTCGAGGCTCTGCTCGAACGATTCGCGTGCGTCGTCCGCGCGGAGATTCCCGCGATCGAGCTTCGTCGTCAGGAAGACGTCGTCGCGATCGACGTTCGAACGCGCGATCCCCTCGCCGACTTGCGCCTCGTTGTCGTACATCTGGGCGGTGTCGACGTGGCGGTAGCCCAGTTCGAGCGCCGTTTCGACCGTTTCGGCACAGCCAGGCCCGGTGTTCTGCCACGTGCCGAGACCAAGGGCCGGGATCTCGGCGTCGCCAGCGGTGACGGTGTCCATCTATCCGATGTCACGCACGTCCGAGTGAAAGCCGTTCCCCCCACGCGGCCCCAACGCGGTCCTCACGAACGCGTCGTCCGTCCGTGCGATCGCCGATGCGTCGGTGGAGGAAACGTCGGTCCGGAGGGCCGCCCGTCGGTAAGACACCTTTTTGCACACCCCCACCGAAGCGCGACCATGTCGCTCGACGATCACGCCGAGGAGCTCGCCTCCGACCTCGGTGTCGACAAAGAGGAGGTCAAAGCGGACCTGGAGAACCTCGTAGAGTACAGCGTCCCCGTCGACGAGGCCAAAGAGAGCCTCCGCCGGAAGTACGGCGGTGGCGGCGGAGGCGGCGGTAGCTCCACGCCCTCCGTCGATTCGATCGCGGAGATCGACACGGACACGGGCAGTGTCAACCTCACCGCCCGCGTGCTCACCGTCGGCTCCCGCGAGATCTCGATCGACGGCGAGCAGCAGGTCATCCGCGAGGGTGACCTGGCCGACGACTCGGGGATCATCGAGTACACCGCCTGGGAGGACTTCGGCCTCGAGGCCGGGGACACGATCACCGTCGGCAACGCCGGCATCAGGGAGTTCCGCGGGAACGCACAGGTGAATCTCGGCTCCTCGACGACAGTCACCTTCGAAGAGGAGGACCTCGAGGTTCCCTACGAGATCGGGCCCGAGCGCTCGCTTACGGACCTGCAGGTCGGCGATGCCGGCCGAACGGTCGAGGTGCTCGTCGAGGAGGTCGAGACCAGAGAGATCGACGGCCGGGACGGCGAGACGACGATCAAGTCCGGCGTGTTCGGCGACGAGTCCGGACGGCTGCCGTTCACGGACTGGGGCAACCGCGACGAACTGGAAGCTGGCGTCGCGATCCGCGCGGAGAACGTCCACGTCCGGGAGTTCCGCGGCGTGCCCGAAGTGAGTCTCTCCGAGCGCGCGACCGTCGACATCGTCGATCGCGAAATCGAGGTCGGCGAGGAGGTCACCCGTCGATCGATCCGCGAGGCCGTCGCGACCGGCGGCATCTACGACGTCGAGGTGATCGGCAACGTCGTCGACGTCCGGGACGGCTCTGGGTTGATCGAGCGCTGCCCCGAGTGCGGACGCGTCATCCAGAACGGCCAGTGTCGCTCCCACGGCGAGGTCGAGGGCGAAGACGATTTGCGCGTGCGTGCGATCCTCGACGACGGTACCGACACCGTCACCATCGTCCTCGGGCCCGACAAGACCGAGGAGATCTACGGCGGCGGGCTGGAGAAGGCCAGAGAAGCCGCTCGCGACGCGATGGACCAGACCGTCGTCGGCGAGCAGATCGCCGAGGAGATCGTCGGCCGGGAGTACCGCGTCCGCGGCCACCTCTCCGTCGACGACTACGGCGCGACCCTCGACGCATCCGAGTTCGAGGAGTCCGACGACGAGCCAGCCGATCGCGCTGCCGACCTCCTCGCGGAGGTGGGCCGATGAGCAGCGCCGGACCGGGCCGCCGCGAGGTCGCCCACCGGGTCTTCGCGGCGGAGTACGACGACGCAACCCTCGAGTACGCCGAGAGCGACGAGGAGCGCGCGCCGAACTACGTGGTCACCCCGAGCGGCACGCGGATCAACCGCCTGTTCGTCGTCGGTGTGCTGACTGCCGTCGAACAGGTCAACGACGACACCATCCGGGCACGGATCGCCGACCCCACCGGCGCGTTCGTCGTCTACGCCGGCCAGTACCAGCCGGACGAACTCGCCGCACTGCAGTCCCTCGAAGCACCGGCATTCGTCGCAGTGACCGGGAAGGCGAACACGTTCTCGCCGGAAGGCTCCGACCGCGTGCTGACCTCCGTCCGCCCCGAGAGCGTCACCGAGGTCGACGCGGAGACGCGCGACCGCTGGGTGACTGCGACCGCCGAGCACACGCTCGCGAGGATCCAGACCGCAGCCGGTGCGCTCGGGAAGGACGAGCGGGGCGATGCACTGCGTGTCGCCCTCCTCCGCGACGACGTCGATCCCGGCTTCGCGGAGGGCATCGCGAGAGCGATCGACCACTACGACACGACGGCGGACTACCTCGGCGCGCTCCGCGACCTCGCGGTGCAGTCGCTGGAGGTCGTCGCCGGGGAGCGCTCCGAGGTGGAGGCCCTCGAGCACGAGCCCGACGCCGGCGACGGAGCGGTGACCGCCGCCGATCTCGCGGAGCTGCTCGGCGACGATCGCCGCGCAGTCACGCGGGCAGCCGGCGACGTCGACGTGGACGCGCTCGTGGGGGACGACGGTCCCGAACCGACAGCTGCCGAATCGACCGACGCCGATTCCGAGGCCACCGAGTCGGTGGACGAAGAGCCGGCAACCCAGGAGACGGCGGACTCCGACGTCGATTCGAGCGAGACGACAGCATCACCGGCCGACGAAGCAGCCGAATCCGGTACCGACGGTACCGAAGCACACTCCGCCGACGACGGAGAGGAATCGGCAGATCCGGAGCCGGAGACGAGCGAGACCGCCGTGGCTGAAACCGCTGCCGAGGCCGAGGAGGCCGCCGATACGAAGGAATCCGAAGTGGAGGAATCCGAAGCAGAGGAATCCGACACAGCGGCGTCTGTATCGGACGAAACGCCGTCCGAACCGGAACCGGAGACCAGCGAGACTGCGGCCGAGGAACCCGCCGAGAACGCAGAGCAAGCTGCCGGCGACGAGATCTACGAGTTCGACGAGGAGGAACGCGAGCAGATCGAGGAAGAACACGGCGTCGAGTTCCAGAGCGGCACCGAGGTCGACCCTGCCGGCGAAGCCGACATCGACACGGAGGACGCGCCGCCGGGAGCGGACGATAGCGACGAGGCGTCACCCGATGCGAGCGACGAATCCGAAGGTGGAGCCGACGAAGCCGACGGCGCTGGCGACGAGGAGGAAGCAGCCGCCGACGGCGACGACGGCTCAGGGGACGAATCGGACGACGCCGATAGCGACGTCGATCTGGAAGCAATTCTCGTCGAGGAGATGGACGCACTCGACGACGGCGACGGCGCGGATCGCGCCGCACTGATCGACGCCGTCGCCGAGGAGACCGGTGCCGATGCCGACGCGATCGACGACGCGATCGACGACCTGCTGATGAGCGGACAGTGTTACGAGCCCAGCGAAGGGACGCTCAAGCCGATCTGATGGCGACGCTCGAGCCGGTGCCCGACGCGCCCGCTGCGACCGCGCGAATCGGCGACGAGCGTACTCTCGTGGTCGCGGACTACCACGCCGGCATCGAGGTTGCGCTCGCGATCGAGCGCGGGATCGAGATCGAGTCTCGCGCCGACCAGCGCCGCGAGCGGCTCGTCGAGCTCGTCGAACGGACTGTGCCGGATCGGCTGCTCGTCCTCGGCGATCTCATGCACTCGATCGGCGACCCGGGCGGTCGCGAGCGCGACGAAATCGAGGCGCTCGTCGAGGCGCTCCCGGACGTTCCGATCACGCTGGTCAAGGGCAACCACGACGGGGCGATCGAAGACTGGGTTCCGCGGGTCGAGGTGACCGACGGTACTGGCGTTCGTCTCGGCGAGTTCGGTTTCGCACACGGGCACACGTGGCCCGCCCCCGAGGTCGTCGAGGCCGACGTCGTCTGCGTCGGCCACGAGCATCCACAGGTCCGGCTCGCGGACGAGGTCGGCGGTAGCCGGGTCGAGCGGATCTGGCTTCGCGGTCCGATGGCACGGGAGCCCTTCGTCGAGCGAGATCCGGATCTCGAGTGGTCAACACCGGAGCTGGTCGTACTGCCGGCATTCAACGAGCTCGCCGGCGGGACGTGGGTCAACGTCGAGGGGCAGGAGTTCCTCGCCCCGTTTCTTCCGGCCGGACTCGCCAGCGGGGAGGCGTTCTTGCTCGACGGCACGCGCCTGGGAGACTATCGATCGGTCTGAGTGGTCGGGCGGTCGGGACCGATCGAACAGTCGGGGCGGATCGGGGATTGCAACGGATCGGCTGCTTCCACGGCGTCGATCGGCAGTGCGACAGAAGTACGGGGTCGGGACCCCAGCCACGAAATCCCGACCCGAAGCAGGAGGCAGGTGCGCTGGTTGTTTGGACAGTCCTGTTCACGGTCGACGGGACTCCGTCGACAAATAAAGATAGGGCAGACGGTCACCTATAAATCGTTATTGCGGCAGATTCTTCACTATATTCTAGAATACAAAAACAGACGTGGTTCTTTAGAAGAGATAACAATGTAATCTCAATTCTTCGGTCGCCCCTCGAGCTGAACCGTGGACGAGTGCCCATTCCCGTCACGAAGTGGACCGACAGCGGGCCATCTGCGACAGTATCCCACATTCGTCCAAAATACTGACAGATTAGAGGAGCAGAATACAGTATTAGGGCCGAAGTTATCTATCCTCGACGAACGTTCTCGTCCATGCACGGCATCGACCCCTACGAGCCGACCGATCCCACCTTCGAATGTCCGTCGTGTGGCAGCCGATCGAGCGACCGCGGCGAGTGCGAGGACTGCTCGAAGACCCTCCGGAACATCTCCGTCCCGCGCGAGTAACGGCCCGGCACAGACCGACGGGAGGGCACTGGTAGCAGACGTCTCGGCCGGAATCGCCGAGGGCGACCGCTGTCCTTAACGGCGCTGCACCGCTAGACCGCCCGATGAGTCGGGAGTCGGGGGCTGACGCATTTTCGGAGCTCGGGCCGGCAGTCCGCGCTGCGCTCTCCCAGCGCGGGTTCTCGACGCCCACCGAGCCACAGCGTCTCGCGATTCCACCGATTGCGGACGGTCGTCACACGCTCGTCGTCGCGCCGACGGGGACCGGCAAGACAGAGACCGCGATGTTGCCCGTATTCGACGCCGTCGCCGAGGCCGAGCACAGCTTCGGGATCTCGGCGCTGTACGTCACCCCGCTGAGGGCACTCAACCGCGACATGCGCGACCGCCTGGACTGGTGGGGCGACCAACTCGACCTCGACATCGACGTCCGTCACGGCGACACCTCGGACTACCAGCGCAGCAAACAGGCAGACGACCCGCCGGACGTGCTCGTGACGACGCCGGAGACCCTCCAGGCGATGTTCACGGGCAAAAAGCTCCGGCGCGCGCTCGAAGACGTCGAGCACGTCGTCATCGACGAGATCCACGAGCTCGCGGCCTCGAAACGTGGGGCACAGCTCGCCGTTGCGCTCGAACGGCTCCGCGCGCTTGCCGGGCCGTTCCAGCGAGTCGGCCTCTCCGCGACCGTCGGTGATCCCGAGACCGTCGGCGCCTTTCTCAGTGGCGACCGGGGCTGTGCGATCCGTGAGGTCGACGTGGGCAGTCGTCTCTCCCTCGACGTGCAAGTGCCGGCGGTCCGTGACGAGGACGAGGCGCTCGCGAGCGAGCTCATGATCGAGGAGGAGTTCGCGAGCCACGTCCGGGCGATTCGTGACGTCGTCGCTGCCAACGAGTCCACGCTGATCTTCGTGAACACCCGCCAGACCGCCGAGGCGATGGGCTCGCGATTCACGCAGCTCGCTGCGGACAGCGACGGCGACGCCGCTGCCGACGAGGCAGATCCGACGGCCGGGGGCAGTGAGACGGTCGACGTCGGCGTCCACCACGGATCGCTCGCGAAGTCCGCCCGGATCGAGATCGAGGAGTCGTTCAAGAACGGCGAGCTCGACGGGCTGCTCTGTACCTCCTCGATGGAACTGGGGATCGACGTCGGCCACGTCGACCACGTCGTCCAGTACCAGAGCCCGCGGCAGGTCACCCGATTGCTCCAGCGGGTCGGGCGGGCCGGTCACCGGAGCGACAAGGTGTCCGCGGGAACTGTCGTTGCGACCAGATCGGACGACGCGCTGGAGGCGATGGCGATCGCGCGGCGCTCGCTCGACGGCGAGGTCGAGCCGGCGCCGATCCACGACGGGAGTCTCGACGTCGTCGCGAACCAGATCGGCGGCATCGTCGAGGGACAGGGCGGCGTCCACGCCCGGCGGGCCTTCGAAATCGTCACCGGCGCCTACCCGTTCCGCGACCTCGACCAGGAGACGTTCAAGGACGTCGTTCGCGAGCTGTCGAAGAACCGGATCGTCTACCTCGACGAAGACGCCGACCGCATCGAGTCCTCCGGGACCTGGCGCTACGTCTACGAGAACCTCTCGATGATCCCCGACGAGGAGACCTACGCCGTCGAGGACGTCGCCTCCGGCTCCCAGATCGGCACGCTCGACGAACGGTTCGTCGCGACGTTCGCCGAGCCCGGCGCGGCGTTCATCCAGGGCGGCCAGATGTGGCGCGTGACGAACGTGGACGACGACGATGGCTCGCTGACTGTCTCGCCGATCGAGGACCCCTCCGGGGAGATTCCTTCCTGGATCGGCGAGGAGATCCCGGTCCCCAGAGCGGTCGCCGAGGAGGTGGGGGAACTCCGTGGCGTCGCGGGCGGTCAGCTGAGCGGAGCGAAGCTGGCCTCGTCGGACGAGCACGGCGAGTCCGACGGTGAGCAGTTCGAGCGCGGTGCCGATCGCGCTGCGGTCGCCCGGGACCTCGCGAGTCGCTATCCGATCGAGGCCGAGCACGTCGCGCGGGCGCTCGATCCAATCGAACGTCACGCTGGCGCGGCTCCGTTCCCGACGGATCGGCGAATCCTGATCGAGCGCGAGGGTGGCAAGATCGTCCTGAACGCACCCTTCGGGCACGACGCCAACGAGACGCTGGGGCGGATGCTCTCCGCACTGCTGGGCCAGCGCACCGGCTCCTCGGTCGGACTGGACGTCGATCCCTACCGCATCGACCTCGAGGTCCCCGGCGTCGTCGACGGCAGTGACGTGATCGCCGTCCTCGAGGAGACCGACCCCGACCACGTCGAACCGTTGCTGGAACTGTCGCTCGATCGCTCGGAGGCGCTCGCGTTCCGGCTCTCGCAGGTCGCCGAACACTTCGGAGCGATCAAATCCTGGCAGGGGGACTCGAGCCCGCCAGCGAGCAGACTCCGACAGTACCTCGCCGACACGCCCGCCTACGACGAGGCCAAGCGAGAGGTGTTCCACGAGGACCTCGACGTCGAAGCTGCGGCCGACGTGCTGCGATCGATCCAGTCCGGCGAGATCGAGATCGAACTCGTCGGCGGGCGCACGCCGATCGGCACTGCCGGGCGGAGCTCGAACATGGAGCTGCTCGTTCCCGAGAACGCCGACGCCGGCGTCGTCGAGCAGGTCAAGGATCGCATCCACGGCGACGACGTACGGCTCTTCTGTGTGCACTGCCAGGACTACGATCGCGTGAAGCCAGTCGAGCGCGTCCGCGAGGAACCCTCCTGCCCCCACTGCGACTCGACGATGATCGCCGCGCTCCACCCGTGGGCCGACGACGCCGTCGCGGCGATCCGAACCGACGAGAAGGACGACGAACAGGAGAAGCGGACCGAGCGTGCCTACCGCTCTGCGAGCCTCGTTCAGCACCACGGCAAGGTCGCCGTGATCGCGATGGCCGCACGCGGCGTCGGTCCCGACACCGCAGCCCGGATCATCAACAAACACCGCGAAGAGGAGGCCGACTTCTATCGCGACATTCTCGAAGAGGAGCGCCAGTACGCCCGGACGAAGTCCTTCTGGGACTGACCGCTGAGCCGTTCGGAATCGGTGCGTTCGAAGCCAGACGCCGGGTAACGGAAGGCTACTCGCACCTGCGCCCACGTTACTCCGATCCCGATCGACACTGCCGCGTGGGAAACCCTTTTGCGACCTGCGCCGAAAGCCGACTCCGTATCATGAGCGTCACGCTGAAAGACTTCTACGCGGACTGGTGCGGGCCGTGTAAGACGCAGGATCCGATCCTCGAGGAGCTCTCCGAGGAGTGGGGAGACCGCTTCGCAGTCGAGAAAGTCAACGTCGACGAGGAACAGGAGATTGCCAACGAGTACCAGGTACGCTCGCTGCCCACGCTGATCGTGGAGAACGACGAGGGCGTCGTCGAGCGCTTCGTCGGCGTCACCCAGCGCGAGGACCTCGAGGACGCGCTCGAGCAGGCCGGCGCGTAGATCGCATTTCTCGACCCCCGGCGGATCACTTCTTTTAGACGCTCGATAGCAGCTGACGCGTTCGAAGGAAGCCGCCGGACCGCCGCGAATCAGCTCCTCAGAAGGAGAGCGGACGTGCCGAGTCCCAGCGCGGGGCGTAGAGCTCCTGGACATCCGCCGCGAACTCGGGGTCCTTGAGGTCGATGACGCCGAAGGGTTCGTCGGGCTCCAGCGGATGGGGCACGTGGATCGTCACCTCAGCCGCGTCGATCAGGTTGAACGTGCCGACCACGTCGGGCGTCGTCCGGACCTCGTAGCTGGGATGCTCCGAGAGCGTCGTCCGGTGTCGCTCGCCGACGGCCTCCGGGAGGGAGTCGACGAGGCCTGGCGTCAGCAGGACTTCGACGTCGACGCCGCGGTCCAGTGCCGACTCCAGCTCGTCGACCGCGAGGATCCCCAGCTCCGACACGTCGAACAGCGCCGAGCGATCCGAGGCGACGACGACGATCCGCTCCTCGGCCGCAGCGAGGCGTTCGATGAGGAGGTCGACGGCGTTCTCGGCGCCGACTGCAGCCGTCCAGAACTGCTCTTCGACTGGTTCGGCAGCGTCGAGCTCCGCGGAGAGGTCATCGACGATCTCCTCGTACTGTTCGGCCTGCGCGTCGAGTTCCCGCTTCTTGTCCTCGAGGAGCCGATCGAGCGCAGTGGCGGGTTCGACCGCGACGTACTTCTTCGGTCGGCTGGCCGTCTGGCTCCGGACGAGGTTGTACTGTTCGAGGCTGTTCAACACGTCGTAGATCCGGCCCATCGGGACGTCGCTCGCCCGTGACAACTCCTTCGCCGTTGCGGGACCGGTGTTGAGGAGGGCACGGTAGGCGCGAGCTTCGTACTCGGAGAGGCCGAGATCCCTGAGACTCGCCATATCACGGAGTGAGCGACGGTGGAACATAAACACTGCGTTGGTTGTTTACGGCGGAGGCGACCGCCGTGGCGTCCGCCCGAAACGCCGACCCTTCAGAGCTGCTCGGCGACCCGATCGCTCAGCGCTTCCGGATCGTAGGCAGGTGCAGACCGCTCCCCGTCGGTAACGACGTACGCGGCGTCGGCCGCCAGATCCGGATCGCGTTCCACCGGTTCGCCGCTCGAACCGATCCCGGGCACGACGATCGCCTCGTGGTCGGCGAGACGGAGCGCAGCCCGGTGGAGATCGCTGCCGACGGGAGCAGTCAGGTCGATCCGAACGGTGCCGCGCAACAGCCGCCCGGCGACCGTACCGAAGGCGGCGGCCTGCGGGCCGAAGCGCTCGTGGGCGCCTGCGAAGGCCTCGGTCGTCTCGCGAGCCACGGCTCGGTATCGCTCCTCGCCCGTGACCTCCGCGAGGTCGAGGAGGGCGCCGGCGAGTTCGACGTTGGCGTCGAGCGGTCGCAACGGGCGGTCGAGCAGGCCAGCGCCGGTCGCCGGGCCGTCGACGAACGTCTCGCCTGGTCGACGCCGTTCGATGGCCGCATCGGCGAGCGTCCGCGCGAGCGCGATCGGCCCGGAACCGGTCGTCGCGGCTCCCGAAACTGCTGGCTCGCCGACGTCGGCGCCGGGACCCAGCACCGCGCGAGCGGTCACCAGCGTTCGAATCGTTCGCGCGGCGTCGAGGAGGAGTCCGCGTTCGCCCTCGACGGACGCCGACGGCCCGTCGCCTTCGGGATCGCGGAAGTGGATCGTCTCGCCGTCCTCGAGAAGCTCCACGGTCAGTGTCGCGAGCGCACGCTCGGCGAATGCACTCGCCGTCTCGTCGTCGGTGACGGCCGCGACGGAGAGCAGCGCGTCGATCGCGAGTGCGTTCCAGTCCGCGAGGACGGTGTCGTCGACGTGCGGAGCCTCCGCCCGCTCGCGCTCACCGGATTCCAGCGCGTAGTAGTCCGCGCCGCTTCCCGCCGCCTGACTCGCGGCGAACGCCCCGCGATCCCCGGGCCCGGCGTCGGTCCACAGCGTCGTCGTCAGAAACTCGACGCCGCGCTCGGCCGAGCGACGGTACGCCTCGTCGCCGGTGTAGCGATACGCCGCGGCGAACGCTCGGATCAACCCCGCGTTGGCGTCGAGGAGCTTCTCGTAACTGACTCCGCTCCAGTTGCGCTCGGCGGCGCTCCGGTGGAAGCCGCCGTCGTGTTCGTCTTCGAGGTTCGCAGCCACCGCGTCGAGCGTCCGGAGCGCCATCTCGCGATCGCGCTTGAGTGCGAACTCCACGGCGCGTGGCATCGGGAACTTCGCTCCCGTCCCCCAGCCGCCGGCCTGCTCGTCGAAGTTCTCCCGGAGCGTCTCGAGGAGATGCCCCTCGATCGACGCGTCGAGTGTGCCGCCCGGCGGCTCCTCGTCGGCGAGCGCGCGGGGAATCCGCCCCGCAACAGCTCCCTGTTCCGTCCACGTTCGTCGCACGCCCTCGATCGCACCGCGCATCCCCGAGGACGTCAGCGGCCCGGCCGCGTTGAGCACCTCGCCGTCGGGCGTCAGGAACGCCGTCGACGGCACGCCGCCCATCGCGTAGCGGTTCGCGACGCGTGGGTGTCGATCGACGTCCACACGCACCGGGACGAACCCGTCGTCGATCGCCGCGGCTACCCGGGGCTCGCCGTAGGTCTCCGCGTCCATTCTGCGGCACTCCTCGGACCACGTGGCAGTCAGCGAGAGCAAAACTGGCTGTTCGGCGTCGGCGGCCGCGTCGAAGGCGTCCTGTCCCCACGGTCGCCACTCGACGTGCCCACCTGGTGGCCAGGAGGGCACTCCCGGCTGTGACGCTGCCGCTGCCGAACGCTCGGCCGCGCGACTCCCGGCGTCGGGCGACTCGCCCGCGTCCGGATCATCGGTCATGGTCGCGCTTGTCCGGCGTCGGGTAAGTGGCTTCTGAGTCCGGATGCGATCCCGTGACGGACCCCGATCCCGGATCAGATTCTCCGATAGCCGTTCGTCGTCTCCACGACCTCTCCACTACGTTCGAGCTTCCGGAGCATCCGATCGACGTAGTCCCGCGAAACGCCGTGGTCGTCGGCGTAGCTCCGGATCGCGTCCGCCGAGGGCTGGTCGTGAACCTCGAACGCGTCGAGCACGATCTCGCGTTGACTCCGATCGTCGCGGTTGCTCTCACTGGCTCGTTCGCCCGCCGCCGCGACGGCGTCCGGATCGATCCCCGCGGCTTCGAGGCGTTCGGCATCGTCTACGACATCCTCGTCGATCGACGCTTCCAGCTCGCTGAAAGCGGGAGCGTCGTCGCCAGCGTCGCGGCGGTTCGCGACCAGCGCTGCGCGGGCGTCCCGGGCGTCGTCGGCGTCTTCCGTCTCCGCGAAGTGTCGGAGTCGCTCGGTCCGGTGACGCTTCCCACATCGCGGGCAAGTGGCCGAATCCGCCCCGACCTCGAGCACCCACAGCGACGAACATTCCGTGCAACCGACTACGGCGTACATGACGTAGTGATCGGTCGGTCCAGGCAAGAACGTTTTCGACGGAGCCGGCCTGCGGCGGACTCCTGGCCACGGCGAACACCGGCGACCGACAGCCCCGTCTGACCGCCGTGAAGCTGCTGGCCCCGATTCGACGTGGCGTCCACAGGTTCAAGGCCGGAACCGCGACGAACCAGGGTCGTGTACTGACGAGCGACCCGATCGGCCACGCGATAGTGCGGCACACCGATCGGCTGGAGCCCCGCCGCCTGTTCGCCAGAGCTGATTCCCGCCAGCGTCCGCACCCGCGCAGACGTCAGACCGGCTCGCCGAAGGCGTACATCGTCTGGTGACCGGTCACCTCGACGGTGAGCCAGTCGCCGGGCTCGATGCCACGCTCGCCCGCGTTCTGGACGATGATCTGTCGGTAGGCGCCGTCCCGGCACTTCACGGAGTCGGCGGTTCCCTCCTCGACGACGAGGACCGATCGTCGTTCCCCGACCATCTCCTCGTAGACATTGCCGACGAGCTCGCGCTTGACCGCGCTCATCTCCTTCGAGCGTTCCTTCTTCACCGTCCCGCCGAGCCCCTTCATGTCGGCCGCGTCGGTCCCAGGACGCTTCGAGAAGCGCGTGACGTTGACCTTCTCCGGGCGGACCTCCCGCAGGAGCGCCATCGACTGCTCGTGATCGGCGTCGGTCTCCGTCGGGAAGCCACAGATGAAGTCCGTCGAGAGCGTCCACTCCCCGAGCGTTTCGTCGAACGTCTCGACGACCTCGAGGAACTCCGAGACCTGGTGCTGGCGGCGCATGTCCCCCAGCACGTCGTCCGAACCGGACTGCACCGGCGCGTGCAGGAAGTTGTAGAGCTCGTCGTGCGCGGCAAAGACGTCGGCGAGCTCCTCGCGGATTCCGTGGACGCCCTTGGGGTTCGCCATCCCGACGCGGACGCGAAAGTCGCCGTCGATCTCGGTACAAATGCGATCGAGGAGACGGTGGAGGCTCCGCTCGCCATTGTCCCAGCCGTAGACGCCGGTGTCCTGGCCGGTGATCCGGAGCTCCTTCGCACCGGCGTGGACCAGCGCCCGTGCGTGATCGACGTTCTCCTGGATCGGCGGCGAGTCGATCTTCCCCGTCGCCTGCTTCGTGATGCAGTACGAGCAGTCGCTCATGCAGCCGCGAGCGATCGGGAGGATACCGACGACGCCGTCGAGGATCGGCTCGGCGTCGGGCGTCGTCGTCGGGCACTCGCCGTTGCGCACGTGCTCGGGCACCTCGTCCCAGTGGAGCACCTCGGCGTCGACGCCAGCGTCGCGGAACGCCTCGCCCTGGGCCAGCGCCATGCAGCCAGTAACCACGAGGTCCGCGGGCGTCTCATCGTCGAGCTCCTGTGCCCTGGCGAGCATGTTGCGTTCGGTCTTCTCGACGACGGTGCAGGTGTTGAGAATCGCAACGTCAGCGTCCTGTGGCCCGGGTGCCGGGTTGTGTCCGCCGTCGCGGAGGGCCCGCTCGATCCTGCGGCTCTCCCCGCGGTTCGAGGTGCAGCCGTAGGTTTCGATGTGGTAGCGGGCCATCGGTAGGTTGGTCGGTCTAGCCGGGACGCGGGCAAAAGCCCGACGGATCGAGCACGCCGGATCGGCGCAATCGGCCGCTCCAGAGCGGGTGAATAGCTAAGTATCCACACCTCCCAAGTAGGAGTATGTTTGGCGACGGGGACGACGAGGCCGTCACCTGCATCGCCTGCGGGGCGGAGCTGCCCCGGTCGGCCGCCCGGGAGTACGACAAGCAGGGCGACCGCTGGGACCGCGAGGCAAAGACCTTCGAGTACTTCTGCAAATCCTGTGACCGCGACCGCTCACACCAACCACGGCGCGGTCTCGAGGCGGATCTCGTCGCCAGCGGCGCTGGCGAGTGCGACGACGAGGAGTTCCTGGGCCGGCTCTGCGGACAGCTCGAAGAGCGAGCAACGGAGGAGCCCTGAGTCGTTTCGACTCGCTCAGAGATCCGTCACTTCGAAGCGCTTGAGCGCCAGCGCTGGCAGCAGGACGATCCACCAGCAGAGCACGACCCCGGCGAAGATCATCACCGAGACCTGATCGGTCCCGGCGAGTGCTTCGTAGGAGGTTCCCGGAGCCATCACGCGTCCGGTCGCCATGACGGGCGAGATAGTGTCCACGTAAACGAGCCACCACGGACTCGAGTCGATCTCGACGACCCGGTTAATCGTCCAGATCACGGAGCGTGGGACCAGCGACCAGACGAAGGTGAACACGAGGAAGGCACCGAAGGCGATCGTACCGCTGAAGTTCGTCGTCTTCAGCGCCGTCGAGATCGCGATGCCGATCCCGAGGTAAGCGGCGCCGAGGAGGAGGCCGACGCCGAGCAGCGACGACGCCAGCTGCGGCGGGGCGAGCGTACCAGCGCGGACGCTGGCGACGAGGAGGACCGTGCAGACGCCAACCAGCACCGAGGAGGCGACGGTCACGCCGGTCGCGAGGTACTGGCCGATCACGATCGATCGGCGGGAGAGCGGCTGGCCGAGGAGCAGTCGAAGCCGACCGTCTTCGCGACGCCCCGCCACGTCGTCGTGGGCGATCGCGACCGCGGTCGCCGGGATCAACACGAGCATCAGACCGGTCAGCAGTCCGAACAGGGCGGAGACGTCGCTCCCGGAGTCCAGCGCTTGCGGCCCCGTCCAGTATCCCACGAGGCCGAAGATGAGGAGGTACGCGGTGATCGTCCCGCGAAGCTCCCAGTTCCGCCAGGACTCGCGAACTCCCTGGCGGGCGACGAGACGCCAGCTCACGCGGCCTCACCCGTCGTCGCGACGAAGAGGTCCTCGAGCGAGCGCTCTTTGGTCTCGAAGTCGACGACGCTGGCTCCGTCCCGTCGCACTGCGTCGAGCACCTCGACCTTCCGCGCGTCCGGACAGGAGACGGTGATGGTCGCGTCCGTGACGCCGACGACGGTGATCCCCTCCAGCGCCCTGACGCTCTCGACCGCGCCGTCGGCGGGCCGGTCGAGCGTGATCGAGAGCTGGGCCTGTGCCCCGACGCTCTGGCGGAGGCCCTCGATCGAGTTCACCGTGATCAGTTCGCCGTCACGGAGGATGCCGACCCTGTCGGCGACGGCCTCGACCTGCTCGAGGATGTGACTCGAGAAGAAGACCGTCGCGCCGCGGTCGGCCGCGTCCTGCACGATCTCGCGCATGCGCCGGACGCCGTGTGGGTCGAGCCCGGTCGATGGCTCGTCGAGGATGAGCAGCTCGGGGTCGTCGACGAGCGCCATTCCGAGGGCGAGCCGCTGGGCCATCCCCTTCGAGTAGCCGGTCGCCTCGCGGTGGCCCTCGCCGGTGAGGCCGACTCGCTCGAGGATCTCGTCTGGATCGGCGTCGGCGTCGCGGGCGTCGATCGCGAACTCGACGTGTTCGCGGCCGGTCGTCTCCCGCATCGGTCGGTAGCCTTCCGGGAGAATCCCCGTCTTCTGACGGACGGTTACTGGCTCGCGCTGTGCGTCGTGGCCGAGAACCGACACCTCGCCGTGCGTCGGTCTGGCGTAGTCGATCAGGAGGTCGATGGTGGTCGACTTCCCGGCACCGTTGGGGCCGAGGAAGCCGAACACCTCGCCGCGTTCGACCGTGAGATCGACGTCGCGGAGGGCGACGACGTTCCCGAACGCCTTCGAGACGCCGTCGAGTTCGATCGCGGGCATCAGTACACGATGCCAGCGCTCCGCGTTTAGTTGATCCGGTTCCAACGGCGATACTGGTCCGATGCCGACGCTCGGCGCGCCCCGACACGCATATGGGTGGCTCCGCCGTATCGCGGACCATGACCGACGCGGAAGCGGACGCGGAGACCGAGACCGGGGGCGACGGGGAGTCAGACGCGCAGGCCGAGTCCACGACCGACCCCGACGACCAGGGACCCGTCCGCATCGACGAGGCGTTCATGCGCCACGTCGAGAACAAGCGCGAGGAGCTCCTGGAGAAGTTCGAGATTCCCGACGGCTTCCCGCCGGAAGTCCTCGAAGAGGCGGAGGCCCGCACGGAGGACGTCGGCTCCGAGATCGAAGCGGAGGTCGAGGAGCGCCAGGATCTCCGGGACCTCACGACCTGGACCGTCGACCCCGTGGACGCCCAGGACTTCGACGACGCGATCTCGATCCAGCGCGAGGGCGACGACTTCCGGCTCTGGGTCCACATCGCGGACGTCACCCACTACGTCCACCCAGACTCGGCGATGTGGGATTCGGCCGTCGAGCGCGCGAACACGGTCTATCTCCCCGGCTACACCGTCCACATGCTCCCGCCGGTGCTCGCCGAGACCGTCTGCTCGATCGTCCCAAACGAGGATCGACTTGCCCACACCGTGGAGATGGAACTCGACGGGGAGACGCTCTCCTACGAAAACATCGAGATCTACAAGTCCGTCGTCCGGAGCGACTCCCGGCTCACGTACACGGAGTGTGAGGCGCTCCTCGACGAGCCCGAAACCGCCGGTGACTATCTCGAGGACCCGGAGGTCGACCTCGGGGAGCGCATCGAACTCGCCTTCGAGCTCGCCGACCGGATGCACGAGCAGCGCAAGGAGGACGGCTCGCTCGTGTTGAACCCGCGGCGCGATCGCGCACACACGATCGTCGAAGAGTGCATGCTCAAGGCCAACAAGGCGGTCACGCACGAACTCATGTGGGACCGCGGCGTCGAGGCGATGTATCGCGTGCATCCCCAGCCGAGTCCCGACGAGTGGGGCGAAGCCCTCCAGGAGATCCAGGAGCTCGACGGCGTCTCGGTCCCCGGCGACAAGTGGGACGAGCCGCGAAAGGCCGTCAACGCTACCCTCGAGTCCGCACCCGAGCGCCAGCTCTCGGACATCCAGTGGGCAGTGATGAAGGTCATGCCCGCGGCGAAGTACATGAACGATCCCTTCGGCGGCCACCACGCGTTGAACTTCGAGATCTACGGCCACTTCACGAGCCCCATCCGGCGCCTCTCGGACCTGATCAACCACTGGATCGTCCACACCAACGACGTGCCCGAGGACCTCGTGGCGCTGTGCGATCGTGCCTCGGACAAGGAACGCGACGCTGAACAGTGCGAGCGCGAGTACCGGCAGTTCCTCGGCGAAGTCGGGCTCGACGCCGACGCCGTGAACAATCGCGGGATCGAAGTCGTCGACGATCCCGAGGACGCCGACTACACGCTGTAGACGAGGGGATTCGGTCGGCGTACACGAGCGGCGTACACGACCGGCCAACTCCGGACCGGGAAGAACAGCGCTTTGTGCGACGCCTCCCCAGCCACGGCCATGGACGCTGCCGATGGACTGTCACTCGCCTGTGGAGACTGTGCCTGGCGCGGCGACGACATCGCGCACTCACGCTGTCCAGAGTGCGACGGCCAGCTCGCTCCACAGTACCACGCCGATGCCATCGACGCCGAGAAGCTGGGGGCGGGCGATCGGATCGACTCCCAGTGGGACAGCGAACTGCTCCCTGACGACGTCGTGGCGGCAGCGACGCTCGGCGAGGGCGCGACGCCCCTGGTGGACTGCCCGACGCTCGCGGACGAACTCGAGGTCGGAACGCTGGCGATCAAGGACGAGGGGCACAACCCGACGGGCACCCTCGCCGACCGCGCGTGCTCGGTCGCGGTATCGATCGCTCGCGAAACCGGTGCGGCGGACGTCGCGCTTCCGACGACTGGTGCCGATGGCGTCGCGGCAGCGGCGTACGCCGCGCGTGCCGACCTCGACGCGCACGCGTTCGTTCCGACCCGGTCCACGCACACCACCAAGGCGATGATCAACGTCCACGGCGGCGACATGTCCGTCGTCGAGGGACGGCTCCCGGACGCAGACGACGCGTTCCAGTCGGCCCTGGCCGAGGAAGACTGGGTGGCGATCGATCCCGCCAACGCACCGCTCCGGACGGCCGGTGTGGCGACGGCCTACCCCGAGATCGTCGCGACACTGGACGGCGCGACGCCCGACCACGTCGTCGTTCCCACTGGCCACGGCGAAGCGATCGTGGGGCTGCACGCTGCGGCGAGCCTACTGGCCGATCTCGGCGTCGTCGAGGAGATTCCAGCACTCCACGCGGTGCAGGCGGAGGGCTGTGCACCGATCGTCGACGCCGCAGGAACGGGGGCAGATTCCGTCGCGACGTGGGAGGCCCCGGACACGATCTGCGGGGCGCTGGAGGTCTCCGCCCCCGCGCTCGGCGATCGAGCGCTCCAGGCGGTTCGGGACACCGGCGGAAGCGCGATCGCCGTCGACGACGAAGGCATCCTCGCCTCGGCCTGCCGGATCGCCGCGGCCGAGGGGCTCGAGGCGAGCGTCGCGGGCGGTGCCGCCGCAGCAGGTGCGTGGGAGCTCTGCATCGACGGCGCGTTCGACCTCGACGACACCGTGGTCTTGCTCAACACCGGCGCGGGATCGCTGGATTCGGACGTGCTCCGGAGCCACCTCATGCGAGCCGGATAGTCTCACGATTCCTCGGCTGTTCGCCGCGAGATCACCGCAACGGATCAGGAGCGGACGTCTTCGACGTCTGTCACGACGAGCACCTCCGTCGGCCCGGGCTGGAACCGGTACTCGACATCTCGGCACTCGACTGAACAGCCCGCCCCGCGGAGCGCTTCCACCACGGGCTCGACGAAAACTGAGCGCTCGGCGTCGAGGGACTGCAGCCCTGCGATTCGACACTCCGCAGCGGTGACGCGTGCCAACTCGAGCGCTGCATCCCGGTGGAAGTCGCGGTCGAACCGGTCGTCGTAGAGGAAGAGGAGGTTCGCCGAGCAGACGAGATCGAACGCGCCGTCCTCGAAGGGGAGCGACGGCAGCGCGGCGTCCACGTATCGATCCGGTGATCTGGCGTAATCGGCGAGGAAGCGCGTGGCAGCGGCCCGGGCGTAGCGCTCTCGCGTGTCGACGTCCCCGTAGAACGACCAGTCGAAGAAGTCGGTCTTCCCGCGAACCTGCTCGACGATCTCGTCGATCGCTCCCGAGCACCGTCGGTCGAGTTTCTCGACAGGTGGCCCGTACACCGGATCGGCAGCGACGGCATCGGAACCGATCCGTGCTGCAGCTGCCGTGAACGATCCGGGACCACCCGGGCAGTCGAGGATCCGTCGACCGACCAGATCGCGGCCATCGAGATCGAACAGTTCGCAGTACTCCTCGAACGTGCGCCCGTAGAATGCAGTGCCCTCCTCGACGACGAACTCGTCCGACGACATGGATAATGTATCTTAGTGCACTGTAGTGTATCTACTTGCCCATTGTCAGGGATTGGCATGCAGCCTGCTGGGGGGAACGGGCGATCAGCGGAACCGGTGATGGTGGTAGAACAGACACAGCAATCACGGCTCACTCCGTTCGCCGGGAGGCTTCCTTCGGTCGCCTCCCGAGCCCTGCGCTCGCTGGGGCTCGCGCAGGACGCCGTTCGCCTAGACGAGCCGCTCCCGCCGGTCGCGGCTCGAATGCGAGGGATGGGATTCGAACCGGAGGAAGACGGTTGTGCTCGCTCGCGTAGCTCGCTGCGCGCACTGCGACTTCCAGGGTTCGAACCCATCTGAACGATTGCTGTCGCTCGCGAAAGTGCTCGCGACAGTCCCTCACGGCTCACTCCGTTCGCCGTTCGCGTCTCCGAGCCGCTCCCTTCGGTCGCGGCTCGAATGCGAGGGATGGGATTCGAACCCACGAACTCCTACGAGAGCGGGTCTTAAGCCCGCCGCCTTTGGCCAGGCTCGGCCACCCTCGCGCGTCCGGCCATTTCACACACCCGGACAAGTCGGTTTCGCCTACGGCACGGCGATATCGCGCTACCAGTCGACGCTGATCGTGCCGTCACCGTGGGGATCCGGCGCGATCTCTTCGTCGGTCCGGCGGTCCACCACGTGGATGCACCCGTCGCCTTTCTTCGCAGGGCAGACCACGGCGGCCCTGACGTTTTCGTCGAGTTCGTCCTCACCAATGAAGTACGAGTTCGGCTTGGCCATCCCGCTCAGAATGTCCATCTCCCAGTTGTCCGCGACCTCCGCGCACTTGCCCGCGCCGAAGCAGGCGTTGGCCTCGAAGATGATCTTGTAGGGCTTCTCGGCGATCGGCGGTCCCTCGTCGCCGACGTCGGCAGGGTCCTGCACCTCCGCGTCCAGATCGCTCATTACGACGACGCTGGCACCGTGGCCGCTTTCAGGTTACGGTTCCCGCGAATTAGGGCTCGGCGGCCGACCCCGCCGTTCCCTCGGCCTCCTTCCGCGTCCACTTCTTCTCCACGTCGCCGTTCGCGACGACCAGCATCGATCCGTCGTCCTGCTCGAGCCTGCACTTCCGGAGCTCGATGGAGCGGACGAGGCCCTCGCCCTTCTCGGTCACGACGCGGTCCCCGACCTCGAAGTCGGGATCCCGCAACAAGTAGACACCTGCGACGGTGTCCTCGATCATCTCCGAGAGCGCGTAGGCGACGCCCAACGCAACGAACCCGGTCGTCGTGCCCATGCTCGCCGCGATCTCGCCCATCCCCAGCATCGACAGGATCGAGAGCGCGACGCTGAACCAGAGGAAGATCCCGACGATCGTCACGGCGAGGTCGACGACCAGCGCCTCTCGCTCGCCGTAGAGCCGACCGAGCACCCGCCGGAGGACGAATAAAGCGAGTTTGATCCCGAGGTACGCTAGAAACAGGACGAGCAGCACGCGGAGCAACGTCGGGACCGACGTCTCGACCCACGTCGCGAAGCGATCGACGGTGGTGTCGGCGACGTCCGAGACGAAAGCGCCGGGAACGAAGATCATACTTGGTGCTCGAGCGGCAGCGTGTTCAACGCTTGGGAGCCAGACCGCGTGCGGAAAATCGAGATCCCGAACGAGCGACGATTACTCGAACGGATGCTCGAGCACGACGGTCTGTTCGCGCTCGGGACCCAGGCCCACGGCGTACAGCGGCGTGTCGATCTCGTCGGCGACGTACTCGAGATAGGTCCGGGCGTTCTCGGGGAGCGCCTCGTACCCCTCCGCCGCTACGTCGGTCCAGTCGACCTCTGGCCAGCCGTCGAAGGAGCGGAGGTTCGGCTCGCAGGCCGCCCAGCGCTCGGTCGTCGACGGGATCGTCTCGACCGTCTCGCCGTCGAGTTCGTAGCTATCGCCGACCTTCACGGTCTCGAGGCCAGCGAGCACGTCGACGTGGTTGACGGCGAATCCGGTGAACCCACTCGCGCGGGCCGCGTGGCGGAGCATCGGAAGGTCGATCCATCCGACGCGGCGGGGGCGGCCAGTGACCGTCCCGTACTCGCCGCCCTCCTCGCGGATGTAGGACGCCAGGTCTTCGGCGGATGGGTCGGCGCCGGTCGCAGCCGCCTCGTCACCGGCGTCCACGCCGTGCCCGCCCTCGCTCGGGCCCAGTTCGGTCGGCATCGGCCCGGTGCCAACGCGGGAGAGGTAGCCCTTGACGACGCCGACGACTTCGCCGTCGCCGACGGTCGTCACGCCCAGTCCGGAGCCGGTGGCAGCGTAGCCCGCAGTGGGGTTCGAGGACGTGACGTAGGGGAAATTGCCGTGATCGACGTCGAGCAGCGTTCCCTGTGCGCCCTCCAGCATGACCTGCTCGCCGTCCGCGATCGAATCGGAGAGGAACTCGCCAGCGACGACCGGCATCCCTTCCTCCGCGAGGCGCTCGCCGTAGGCCCGGTATCGCTCGAAGACGGCGTCGACGTCGAACGCGTCCGTTGCAGAGAAGCCGTCGAACGCGAGGTCGACGGATCCGAGGTCGATCTCGTAGACGTCCTCGATCAGCCGACGCTTCTGTGGAATCACGTACTCCAGGCGGTCGCGAAGGACCTCGGGATCGAGCAGGTCGCCAACGCGGACGCCGCGGCGACCCGCCTTGTCCTCGTACGTCGGGCCGATACCCCGGCCCGTGGTGCCGACCTTCAGGTCGTCGTCGCTGCGAACGTCCTCCTCGAGGTTATCGAGGATCCGGTGGTAGGGCATGATCACGTGCGCCCGCTCCGCGACGCGAACGGCGGGATCGAGCCCCTGCTCCCGGAGATCGTCGAGCTCGTCGAACAGCGTTGCCGGGTTGACGACGCAGCCGTTCCCGAGCACACCTACCTTGCCCCGTACCGCACCGCTCGGAACCAGCGAGAGCTTGTACGTCTCCCCGCCGTGTACGACGGTGTGACCAGCGTTGTCACCGCCCTGATACCGCGCGACCACGTCGGCAGACTCGCCGAACACGTCAACGATGCCGCCCTTCCCCTCGTCGCCGAGCTGCGCGCCGACGATGGTGACAGTCATTACGAGGCGAGATTTCGCGTCGCCGGATAAACGAATTACGATGTACCCGGCACGGAGCGTTTCTGGGGGCCGCCCATGGGACCAGGCCAGTAAACGGCGCTCGCGTAACCGAACGGACAGGCACGTTCCAGGGGCTGTAACCGGATGCACGCCACGGTTCCGGTACGGGACGGGCCTCCAGGATCGGAACCGTTAACCACTCCCACGGGAGAGATTCGAATCACTACCGCGGTGCGTCGACCGAGCGTCCCCGTTCCTGACGACAACATTTAAAGCCCCCAACGACAAGTTAACACGTGCCATGATAGATCGGCTCGAAAAGGAGGTAGACATGCTGGAACGCCATCTGCAGGTGCTGCGGATGGTCATCGAGAACGAGCCCATCGGCATCGTGAAGATGTCCAACGAGACGGGCTACCCGCATCACAAGGTACGCTACTCGCTCCGGGTCCTCGAAGAGGAGAACCTCATCGAGCCCTCGAGTCAGGGTGCGATCACGACCGAGCGAACCGCCGAGTTCATCGACGAACTCGACGGCAAGATCGACGAGACCGTCGATACGCTCGAAGGAATGAAACTCGAGGACGCCGCCGAACTCGAGTCCTGATCGAACGCGGATTCCGAGAGTCGAACGCGATTCACGTCGCCGATCGTCGCTCGAACCCGCCCTGCCCCGCGAGCTCCGTCGACGGAGTACGATCGGATACCTATTCTCACACGACGTCCAAGGACAGCAGCTTGCGACCGCTCAGCCGGCCAATCCGAGGACGCTTGCTACCGACTTGTGACGTGAGTAAAACGTGTGATCCAGAGCGAACCGGCGGCACGCTCCAGCCGCCGTCACCGCCTCACAGCTCCGGAGCGTTGAGATGCAGGTCGTCGCCACGAGCCTCGACCAGGCAGAGGTGGTACCCCTGCTTGCGGGAGAGTTTGACGTAGCTCTTGCGTGAATCGCGGCTTAGCAAACTCCCGCTCGTCGCCTCCGAGGCCGTTTCCAGGGCCGCGGGCTCGAAGAAGCTTCGCGTGACGAAGAAGGCACTCGAGAGCGCCATCGAGTGTTCCTTGACGCGACTCGCCGCCTCCTGCAGGTCGACGATCATCCGACCCGTCGCCGGATCCCGGGCGTCGTTCATGTTCGCGACGAACAGCGCTTCGCCCATCTTGTCCCGGACGACGACATCGAACGTCTCGCTCGGGGCGCCCTCTTCGTCGTCGACGGTATCGCGGGCGACCTCCCCGTGGAACTCGACCCGGTCGACCTCGGGGAGCGCGTCGTAGAGGTCGCGGAGCTCCGAGGCGGAGTCCGTCTCCCTGATCTCGTAGGGAAGCGTCCGCACGAGCCACTCGACGAACCGGTAGGCCATCGTTTCCTCGAGGAACGCCTCGAAGGGCTCGCCCTCGACGGTCGTGCCCTCGTTCTCGAACTGCGTGTGCACGTCGAGGCGGAGGTTCTGATTGACCTCGCCAGCGTCTGCGCTCCCGTCGTGTGCGGCTTCGAGCGTCGGTGCGCTCTTGGAATCGTAGCGAACGAACAGATCGGTGCCTTCGAGCGCTGCTCGCGGAGTCATCGCACCGCCGGCGCTGCCACCGGAACCGCTTGCAGCGTCGCCTGCACCGCCAGCCGCCTCCGCCCGCTCGGCCGCGGCCTCGAGCTCCTCGATTTCCTCCTCGAGGGATCGGATCTCCCCCCGGAGCGACTCGTTCTCCTCGGTCAGCGAGTCGACGCGTTCGGAGAGCCGATCGCGTTCGTCCGCGATCTCGTCGCGATCCTCCTCGAGGTTCTCGACGCGCTGCTGGAGTCGATCGATCCGGTCCTCGCGCTCGAGCACCTCCTGTTCGAGCGTATCGTCGACGTCACCGGACCGGCCTGTCGAGGACTGCGCGTTCGTCGCCCCGCGCTGTCCAGCAGCGGAGGACTCCTGAGCCGACCCCGATTGCTGGGCAGTGCCGCGCTGTTGGTTCGAACGGGACTGTCGTTGGGACCGAGACTGCGCGTTCGCATCGGACCGAGCCTTCGACTGCTGTGCCGAACGCGTCCGCCCCTCTGACCCGGTGCTCTGGGTGGCCACCGGCGGTTCCGGCTCGTCGCTATTTTCGGGATCGAGCGACGGTACCGTCGTCGCCTCGCGCCACGCGCTCTCGGATCGCTGAGGATCGTCACCTCGGGGCGAGCCGGCGTCTGGGGATGCACTGGGAGACTGTCCCGCCGCGTCGGACCCTCGGCCGGAATCCGTTCCGGCAGTTCGACTCCCCGTACCGTCGGTGGCGGAGCCTCGCGAAAGGGGCGCAGTCGTCTCGGCGCCGGGCGAGGAGGCGTCGTCTTCCGTGGCAGCAGATCGCTCGCGCTCGGCTCGACTGCCTGGAGCGCGTGCTCGGGTCTCGTCGCCGCTCTCGTTCGAGGCGCCCGGTGTCTCCGCGTCTGGAGTCTCCGTCGCGTCGTCGCTGGCGTCGGCATCGCGGGTGGGCTCTGCTTCCGGCGAGTCCGCGACGTCTGCGTCGGTGGCCGGCGGGGCCGGCGTCGCCCCCGAGGAAGTCGACGGCGGGGAGTCGGGAGACGACCCAGCAGTGTCGGCGCCGTTGGGATCGTCGGGGCCGTCGCTCCGGCTTGCCGAAGCACCGTCGTCCGGCGAGTCGGCTGCGTCGGATCGCGTCGCGTTCGAACTGGCTGCGTCCGAACCAGCTGCCTCCGTATGAGCTGACTCCGAATTTGCTGCTTCCGACCGGGTTGCAGTCGAGCTCGCTTCGTCCGTGGCAGCAGCGTCGTCCGTAACGTCGCCGCCTGCGTCGCCGGCGGCCGGCTGATCGGCAGCTGCGTCTCCATCGGCGGCCCCTACTGCGGCTGCGCCGGCGGCGTCGACTGCGTCGGCGGAGTCGGTAGAACCAGTGGAGTCGGACGAATCGGCGGAATCGCTCGATTCGGCTGGCTCCGGCTCCGGTACCTCGGTGACCTCGAAGTCGACGTCGACGACCTCGTAGATTCCGACCTCGTCGTCGGCTCGTTCGAACGCGTCGTCGCCGGTGATCATCTTCCCGCTGTTGCCGACGAACGCGACGCTCATCGAGGCGCCGCCGTGGTAGAGCTGGTAGTAGTCGCCGCTGAGCACGTTCTCACTGAGTTCGACGTAGCCAGTGAACGAGCCCGAAGAGAGGGTCTCGTGGACCTCGGAGATCGGCGTGTCGTTCGTGTAGTACTTCGCCCGGGTGTCGCCACCCGTCACCTGCATCGCGTAGAGGAGTGGTAAGGAGGGGTGTGGTGCTTTGTGCGCGGTGCCCTGGGCGTCCTCAACGTCCTCAAGTTCGCCTTCGAACACGCCCACGATCTTGCCGTTGACGAAGAACAACCAGGTGCCGCCGGCGCGCACGACACCCGAGAAGTCCGCGGACGCGAGCTGCCGGAGGCCGTCGTACCCGTCCTCGAACGGCCGGGTTGGCCAGCCCTCGACGTCCGATTCGATGCGTCGCTCCATACCCACGACAAGCCGGAGTCCACCCAAATACTTTCCGCCAACCGGGATCCGGCAACCAGGAAGCCCCTCCGGTTCGTGGAACCGAGCAACGCGGTTCAGCTACGGCAAATCGAGCAGTTCACTCGAAGCACGACGAGGGCGGAAGTGGGTGGGTGAGTGGATGAGTTGGTGAGTGGGTGAGTGGGTGAATGGGTGAGTGGATGAGTTGGTGAGTGGGTGAGTGGGTGAATGGGTGAGTGGATGAGTTGGTGAGTGGGTGAGTGGGTGAATGGGTGAGTGGATGAGTTGGTGAATGGGTGAGTGGATGAGTTGGTGAGTGGGTGAGTGGACGAGTTGGTGAGTGGACGAGTTGGTGAGTGGGCGGGTGGGGAGATGAGAGCAGGTGGGGGAAGAAACGTGGAGAGAATGCGAGATGAGGGATGCAAAACGAACGCGTTCGTCGCGCAGCGTGCCGACTCAGATCTTCCGTTCGGCGTCGTCAGCGAGCTCCTCCATCCGCTTGCCGATCCGGCCAGCCGAGGAGAACTCGTCTTCACTCATCGCCGAGGCGAGCGCGTTACCGAGGACGAACACGGCGTGCTTGTGCTCGTTCTTGGACTTGTGGACGTGGTCGGGCTCGATGTCGAGCTGCGCGTAGGGCTCGAACAGCTCGGGGTCGACGTCCTCGCGTTCTCTGAAGTGGCGCATGATCGTCACCATCTGTTCGTGAAGCTCCAGAAGCTCGTCCTTGTGCATGTTGAAGCCCGATATGCAGGTTCGGCAGTTAAGGGTTGTTTCATACGCGGTAGCATGCCACATGGCGATCGAACGGCAATCCGATCGTCGTCCGTAGAAGTTCGATTCGACGAACACCGAAGTCCGCTGGAGCCGGGGCCGCTCGATGGCGGTCGACGGATCGCCACCGCCAGCCCGCGGAGCGTCTGACGATAGTTTTTGTACCTCCATTCCGTAGTGATTTCTAATGCCCGAGTTCCGCGTCGCGGTCGACGACGAGACCGCGGACGCCCTCCAGACCGAGACCGATCTCCTCGGATTTCGGGACTCCGAGAACTATCTCGCGTGGATCGTCGACAACCGCGCCGCGATCGAACAGGGAACCGAGTCCGCGGAGCTCCTCGAATCCTACCGCGACCGGCTGGTCGCCCTCGAAGAGCGACTCGCGGCCGAAGGCGTCGATCCTGCGGCCGTCGACGCAGATTCAGATCCGATTTCGAACGCCACGCCGGCGGACGCAGCTTCGGCCAGTGGCGGCAGTTCACGGAGAACCGACGCCAGCAGTTCACGCGGCGCGACCGCGGATCATTCCACAGCGAGCAGTGGCGGGACGGCAGACGGCGGGACTGCAGGTAGCGGTGCGAGCCCGCGGAGCGCGAAAGACACCGACGGAGCGGCCTCGACCGAACGCGCCGCCTCGACGCTGTCCCAGACCTCGAAATCCAGATCGAACGTCGATACCATTCAGACGAGTGCAGATCGGGGCTCCTCCGTCGATACTGGCGGGACGGCATCCGACGCCTCGGCCGGTGGGAGCCCCGGATCCGCAGCCGAGGAGTCGACGGCCGACGAGCCTCGGGCCGCTTCCGACGGCGGCGTCAGCACGGAGTCGGAGATCACGTCGATGCACCTCCAGCCCGAGCGCGTCCAGCGCGTCCGGGAGGATCCCGTGACCGAGGACGCCGGGTCGCTCAAAACCGTCGAGACGGATCGCCTGGACGAGATGAGCCGGCGTGCGGTCGCGGAGACCCGGAAACAGCTCGATCGCGAGGTCGAGACCGGACTCGATTACTCCTCGGCGACGACGCTCGACGACTCGGACGTCCGGCCCGGTGAAGATCTCGCCGACCTCGACCGGATCGACGTCCCCGGACGGACCCAGGGGCTGGTCGATGCACGTCGCGTCGTCGTCGGCCGCGCGCTCGCGTACCTCCACGACGAGGGTCGCGCCAGAAAGCAGGACTTCGTCGACGAACTGTACGAGGACTGGCCGGCGGGCTACGAAAGCGCCGCCGGCTGGTGGCGGTGCGTTCGCGAGTCGCTCAAACAGGTCGACGCGGTGAACAGCGGCCAGGTCTGGACCTACGAGAAGTAACGGACGCGCACGCGGAGCGAACGGTATCCGAAGCAGCGACGCGAAGGCGGCATCGTCCCGTGCCCCGGTGACCGGAGTCACAAGTCGCCGCGGCGCAGTTCAGGAACCGAGCCCGTCGCGCACAGTGGATCGCTCGGTGGCCTCCAGCGCTCTGAATGCCTCGGTGACGACCCAGCCGCCGAGAGCCAGTGCACCGACCATCTCCGGGATCGCGATGCCGGCGTCGGTCAGCACGAGCGTCCAGAGCAGCCAGGTCCCGAGCACGAGCACGCCGAGTCCGGCCGTCACCGCCCCGCGGCGCACCTCGCCGGTCTCGGCGAGCCCGAGACCGTAGATCAACAGAAACCCCATCGTCGCGATGAAGTGGACGATCGCAGCTGGAGCGTGCCAGCTGTGTGGAAGGTGGAAGACGCCGACTGCGGCGAGGGAGAGCAACGCGACAACGAGCGTGACGATTCCCGACCGCTTCAGCGGATGCTCGGCCTCGCGGTAGAGAAGCGCTGCGAACGGCAGCCCGCCGAGCCCCGCGAGAAGCAGGCTCCCGTTGAACAGGAAGAAGGACGGCCGGTCGACGAGGAGGTCGACCGAGATCGTACGGCCTGGCGGCATCTCGCCGGTGTGTGAGAGCGCACTGTCGAGCCACGAGAACGAGGGATCTACGATCGTCGCGAGCAGAATGCCGACGAGCGCGATCGGCGGCGCGACGATCCCTGCTCGGATCGCCGTTGCACGGCGGTTCATAGCTGGTGGTGACGGGGCCCGCGCCTTCAAGTTACGTGTTCCAGATCCCGAGGGACCAACGCAGTTGCTTTCGGCTGACTGCCTTGCGACCGACGCAGCGCCCGCTCACTCGGTGTGGGCTTCCCGGGGGAACCACGCGAGGTCGTGGGTCGCCGTGAGGTCCACGCAGACGTCCTGCTCGAGGTCGACGTTCGCGGAGTGGTTGTGCATACACTCGACGGTGTCGCCGTTGTGGAGTTCGACCCGATAGAGCACCGTCGGGCCGAGATACCGACGGTAGGTGACCCTCCCGTCGGGCTCGACCGCGTCCGGACACGGTCGGGCGACGACGTCGTCCGGACGGACGAGCACGTCGACGGTCGTTCGGTCGTAGGCCGGCGCGAGTCCGTGGATCCGGTCCCGGGACAGCTCGCCGATTTCGGTCTCGACGACGTCGTCGTGGACGTACGCGGAGAGGAAGGAGGCGTGGCCGAGGAAGCCCGCGACGAACCGCGATGTCGGATGCTGGAACACCTGCTCGGGGTGTCCAACCTGCTCGATCGATCCCTGGTGCATCACCGCGACGCGGTCGGAGATCGAGAGCGCCTCCTCCTGGTCGTGCGTGACGAACACCGCGGTAACGCCGGCCTCGATCAGGATTCGGCGGACTTCTTCGCGCGTGCGAACCCGGAGGTCCTTGTCGAGGTTCGAGAATGGTTCGTCGAGCAACAGGAGGTCCGGTTCGGGCGCGAGCGCTCGGGCGAGCGCGATCCGCTGTTGCTGGCCGCCGGAGAGCTCCGCCGGCTGACTGTCGCGCTGATCGCTCAGGCCGACCAGTTCGAGGAGTTCGTCGACGCGCTGGGAGCGCTCCTCGCTGGCCCAGCCCTTGATGCCGAACGCGACGTTCTCCGCGGCGGTGAGGTGTGGAAAGAGTGCGAAGTCCTGGAACACGAGTCCGACGTCGCGAGCCTCGGGCGCCGTCGCACCGTCGCCGTCGGCGACGCAGTCGCCGTCGATCGTGATCGAGCCGGAGTCCGGGCGTTCGAGGCCGGCGATCGTTCGCAGCGTCGTCGTCTTACCACAACCCGAGGGGCCAAGCAGCGTGACGAGCTCGCCGTCCCTGACAGAGAGGGAGAGGCCGTCCACGGCACACTCGGGGCCGAACTCTTTGCGCAGCCCCTCTATTTCGAGGATTCGCTCGCCCTCGGCGTCGGCCTCCTCCCGGTCGTCGGCCGGGTCGGGTGCGCCGACGCCGTCGCGGTCGGCGTCCGTCGTGGCCTGCCGCTCCAGCCCGGTGGTCGCGGCCCGTGACGTCGCGTCGATCCGCCGGCCATCTGCTGGGTGATCGTCGGCAGCCATGTGTATCCATTGCTCACTGCACCGGCGTCGGCCGGAACGATTCCGGAACCGATCGGTTGCAGCTCTCTTGTGACACCGATTTCGTGCGAAGGGCTTTAGGCTTTCCTAAACCCCCAGGCTGGCCGAACTGGCTCGATCGACTCGCTCGGAGAAACAGTTGCCCTGGGAACGGCCGGCGACGCTACTCCTCGGGAAGGTCGTCGATGAGGACGACCGCCTCGCCGTCGATGATCGTCGTGTCCTCGTCCTCGTCGTGGATCTCCGTCGTGAGGCGATACTGGTTCTCGCCGAGATCCTCGACGACCTCGACGTTCGCACTGACCCGGTCGCCGATGCCGACGGGTGCACTGAACTTGAGGTCCTGTGAGAGGTAGATCGTGAGACCGGGGAGGCGGGCGAGTGCGGCACTGATCAGCCCGGAGGCGAGCGTTCCGTGGACGATGCGGCCCCCGAAGCGGGTCTGCTGGGCGAAGTCGTCGTCGAGGTGAAGCCGGTTCGTGTCACCGCTCGCTCGGGCGAACGCGTGAACGTCCTCGTCGGTAAGTCGCTTCGAGAAGGTGACCGTGTCGCCGACGCCGATATCCTCGCGCCGATCGACGGAGCGTTCGAACGTCCAGTCGGACTCCTCGCCAGCGACGGAGGGGATCGTGGAGTCCGCGAACTCCTCCTCGGTCGCACCGTCCTCCGTGACGAACGCAGAGAAGGCAGCACGGTTCGCGGCCGCAGTACTCCGTACGACAGTGTTCGTCAGGTCCATCCAGGCGTCGGCAACGCCCGCAAAGCCACTCGCCCTGCTCGTGTCGGACATACGATCCGTAGGAGTGTCCGGGTACTTGTGTGCATTGGCTCGTGTCAACGACGCGGCTATTTTCGTCGCTCAGCGACAGTGTCCGGAGGCTCCGGCGGGCGAGTTGCCAAATTGCAGAATCGTTGCGTCGAACGAGTGCGTTGCCAGCGGCTGGGGGAGTGCCAGCAGCCGAAACCGACGTACTGAACCGAACCGATCCCCGCTATACCACTCAATACCACTGAATACCATCTGAGGGGAAGCCTTATGCATCCCGCCGGTCTATACGTGAGTGATGACGGACGACAACGCTGGGTTCCCCTGGCCGCCGGCGATGTTCGCCGAGCAGTTCCAGGAAGCAAGCGAAGACGCCGTTGAACGGCAGCAGGAGCTGTACGAGCAGTGGCTCTCCGCGGGCGCCAACGGCGCCAGTGGCGGGCTCTCCGACCTCAGCGCGTTGAGCACCGGAACCGCGACGTTCAAATCTCGCGTCCAGAGCGGCGGCCGGATCTCGATCCCGGACGCCGAGCGCGAGGCCCTCGACATCGAGGAGGGTGACATCGTCCAGACGATCGTCGTCCCCGTCAAACGTGATCGAGACAGCGAGTGACCCTACCATGACCGACACCAACCCCCTGACGACCGCGTTCGACTTCCAGCGCAGTGCGATCGAACAGTCCCACCAGCTGACCGTCGAGACGCTCGAGGCCCAGAAGACCGCCGTCAACGCCTTCGCCGACGGGCTCGACACGCTCGAGCAGGTCAGCGAACAGAGCGCACAGCTCAGCCAGGAGGCCGCCCACGCCTACCTGGACGCCATCGAGCAGTCCGTCCCCGAGGCCGACCTCGAGGACCTCCGCGCGCTCGTCGACGACGGCTTCGAGAACGCCGAGGAGATCCAGGCCGAGTCCTGGTCCGCGATCCACGAGGCAGCCGACGAGAGCGTCGAGAGCTTCGAGACCGCGGCCGACAACTACGGCGAGTTCGTCGACAGCTCCTTCGACACGTTCCTCTCGGCCCACGAGCAGGTCGAGGAGAGCGCCGAGGAGTTCGAGGAGATCGACGTCTCCGCCGACTGAGCCCCCTTTTGAACTACCTGCGGCCCGTTATCCCACCACGAGCGACCGATCCCACCATGAGTGAACAATCCACCACCCCGCCCGCACAGGAGAACTGGACCGAGTTCGTCGAGAACATGAACGAGCAGATGGTCGACGCGTTCGAGGCGAACGTCGAGGCCCAGTCCCAGTTCGTCGAGACCTGGGCAGAGACGCTGGCAGAAGGCACAGACGACGAACGCTTCGGTGAGGGCGTCGAAGGCTACGCCCGCGCCTATCAGGTCTGGATGGACGCCGCCGAGGAGATGGCCGACCAGGTCTCCGAGGAGGGCGGACAGGTCGCTCCCGAGGACGCCCGCGACCTCTGGCTGTCCAGCGCAAACGAAGCGTTCAAGGAGGTCATGTCCACGAGCGCGTTCGCGGCAGTGACCGGCGAGACGGTCGAGGACGCCCTCGAGCTCCGCCAGACCGCCGACGAAAACGCCCAGGAGACGCTCCACGCGCTCGGCATGGCGACCGAACGCGACATTCGCGAGGTCGGCGACCGGCTCGTCGAACTGGAGCGGCGCCAGCACGCCATCGAGGAGAAACTCGACCGCGTGCTCGACGCCGTCGAGGACGAGGAGTAATTGCAGGTGACAACGATGCAGAACCCCTACGCCGGCTTCCTGGACGCACAGCGTTCGGCCTGGGAGCAGGCAACGGAGGCAGCCGAGAAGCTCGGTGCAGCCCCCGACGCCAACGAGGCGATCGCCGAGGTCGACGTCGGCGAGACGCCTAGCGAGGTCGTCTACGAGGAGAACAAGCTCCAGCTCCTCCACTACGAGTCCCAGACCGAGGAACAACACGACGTTCCGATCCTCATCGTCTACGCGCTGATCAATCGGCCGTACATTCTCGACCTCCAGCCCGACCGCTCCGTGGTCCGCACGCTGCTGGAGAACGGGTTCGACGTCTACATGATCGACTGGGGCGAGCCGTCGCTCCTCGACACCTCCCTCACGCTCGAGGACTACGTCGTCCGGTACGTCGACAACTGCGTGGACGAGGTCCGCGAGCGATCCGGGCAGGACTCGATCAACGTCCTGGGCTACTGCATGGGTGGGACGATGTCCTCCATGTACACCGCGCTCTACCCGGAGAAGGTCCGCAACCTCGGGCTCATGGCCGCCGGCCTCTGCTTCGCCGGCAGCGGCGGCATCCTCGAGCTGTGGGGCGACGAAGACTACTTCGATCCCGACGCAGTCACCGACACGTTCGGGAACGTCCCCGCGGAGTTCCTCGACACCGGGTTCGCGCTGATGGACCCCGTCGAGAACTACGTGACGAAGTACGTCCGGTTCTACGAGAACATGGAGGACGAGGAGTTCGTGGAGAACTTCGCGCGCATGGAGGAGTGGCTCGGCGACGGGATCGACGTCGCTGGCGACGCCTTCGAGGAGTTCATCGAGGACATCTACCAGGAGAACAAGCTCTACGAAAACGAGCTCTACCTCGGCGACCGCCACGTTGACGTCGAGAATATCGACGTGTCCGTCCTGCAGATCGTCGCCGAGTACGACCACCTCATCCCGCCGAGCGCCTCCAAGCCGTTCAACGACGTCGTCGGCACCGACGACGTGACGACGATGGAGTTCCCGACCGGCCACATCGGGATGAGCGTCTCCTCGCGGTCCCACGCGAAGCTCTGGCCGGACGTCTGCGAGTGGTTCGAGGATCGTTCACAGGTCGAAGACGACGCGGAAGCCCGACCGGCAGCCACGGACGAGGCCGAACAGCAGGCAGCTGCGAGCGACGCAGCCTCCGAGACCGCCGAGAGCAGCGAAGCTGACGACGGCGAGTCCGAGACTGCAGCCGCGGACGCCGCCGCTGCCGGCGGGTCGGACGCCGACGCAGCCGACGACGCTGCTGTCGATGCGACCCTCCAGGACGTTGACGGCATCGGGCCAGCCTACGAGGACCGGCTCGAGGACGCTGGCGTCACCACGCTCGCCGAGCTCGCCGCGGCCGACGCGGCCGCACTCGCCGCCGACACCGAGGTCGCGCCCAATCGGATCCTCTCCTGGATCGAACAGGCCGAACAGCTGACCAGCAGCTGATCCGGGCCAGGACCGAGCTGCAGTGGGGAGAGTGGCATGTGGACGCCGACGGCAGCGAACTGGAGGCCACCTTTTATTGCCGGTATCGTCCTTTGTTGGACCAGTGACAGCGGGGACCCGGAGTCCCCGGTCGGGCACTAACGAGGCTACATCATGGAAGGACGCACCTGTCTGGTCACCGGCGCATCGAGAGGGATCGGCCGCGGCATCGCCGAACACCTGGGCGAGTCCGGCGCGAACGTCGCCGTCAACTACCGTTCGTCCGTCGACGAAGCCGAGACAGTCGTCGACGCGATCGAGGCCGCTGGCGGCTCGGCGATCGCCACGCGGGCCGACGTGACCGGCCGGCGCGAGGTCGAATCGATGAAGGAGGAGATCCACGACGCGTTCGGCCCGATCGACGTGCTCGTCAACAACGCCGGGATCACCCAGGACACGAAGTTCGAGGAGATGACCCGCGACGAGTGGGACCAGGTGATCGACGTCCACCTCGGCGGCGCGTTCAACTGCACGCAGACGTTCTTCGAGGACGTCAAACAGGCCGAGGAGGGCCGACTCATCTGCATCTCCTCGATCGTCGGCAAGCAGGGCAACTTCGGGCAGGCGAACTACGCCGCCGCCAAGAGCGGACTGTTCGGGTTCGTTCGCACGCTCGCGCTCGAACTGGCCGAATCGGGATCGACCGCGAACTGCGTCGCGCCGGGCTTCACAGAGACCTCCATGCTCGAGACGGTGCCCGATCGCGTGCGGGACGTGATCCTCGAGGACATCCCACTGGACCGGTTCGGCACGATCGACGACGTCGCCTGCGTCGTGGAGTTCCTCGCGAGCGAGGACTCTTCCTACATTACCGGCGAAGTGCTCGACGTCAACGGCGGGATGGACCTCTGAGACGCGGGGAGCCGGATCTTTCGGCGACCGAACCGCGAACGAACCCCCAGGCGGGAGCGACTACTCCCGCCGGAGCGCCTCGATCGGATCCACCCGTGCCGCGCGCCAGGCCGGGTACAGACCGGAGACGATCCCGACGCCGATGCCGACGAACACGGCGATCACGACCCAGTCGAGCGGGTAGATCATCGGGAATCCAGCGAGCGTGACGAGGAGATAGCCGCCCCCGATGCCGAGGGCGACCCCGCCGATCGCCCCGAAGATTCCCAGTATCAGCGACTCGACGAGGAACAGCTGGACGATGTCGCGCTGTCGCGCGCCGACGGCTTTCATGATCCCGATCTCTCGCGTCCGCTCGGTGACGCTCACGATCATGATGTTCGCGATCCCGATCGCCCCGACGATCAGCGCGATGCCGGCGATCCCGGCGATCAAGATCGTCACCTGATCGAAGATCTCGCCGACCTGGCTCAGAAGGTCGTCCAGCGTCTGGACGGCGATGCGCTTGTCGTCGTCGACGAGCTGCTCGGCGTCGGACTCGCCGGAGCTGAAGTACGCGTCGACGGACGACCGGACGTCTTCGATGTCTTCGATGCTCTCGACCCAGATGGTCAGCGAGGTGTAGGCGAGTTCTTCGGTCCCGCGCGACGTCTCGACGGTCTGGTTGTAGTAGGGATCCGCGGGTACGTAGATCGCCGTATCGGTGCCCGGCGCCTGGTTGTCGAGCGCGAAGATGCCCGAGACCGTGAACGTCTCTCGCGTGCCGTCGGTGAAGGACACCTGGATTTCGTCCCCGACGGACACGTTGCCGCCGAGCGATTCGGCGAGTTCGGTGTCGATCACGGCCTCGCCGGGCCCGGCGAACGCCTCGCCGGCGACGAAGCTCCCCGTGACGTTCTTCCGGAAGCTCTCCGGTCTGGAGATTCGAACGGTGAACGACACCGTGCTCCCGTTCGCGTGCCGGACCTGCGACGCTGGTATCGTTCCGTCGGGGTCGACGTACTCCACGCCGTCCATCGCCTCGATCTGTTCGACGTCGTGCTGGGTGTAGATCGGGTCCTGGAACGTCTGGAAGCCGAAACCGCCCTCGACGTTCCCCTGGGTCTGGACGAGCACGAACGACTGGTCGTCGGTGTCGAACCCGCCGAGGGCCTCCTCCTCGAACGCGCCACCGAGCACCATGAACGCGATGATACTCCCGATGCCGATCACGATCCCGATCGTCGTGAGCGTCGACCGGAGCTTGTGACCGGTGATCGCGCGCCAGCTGATCCTGAGGCTCTCGCGAAGGTTCACGCGCTCTCACCCTCGCCATCCGGTTCGGTAGAGCCGGTAGCATCGTCGCGTTCGTGAAGCACAGACGGCCCCGAGGGAACGACGTCGGACACGTCTTCGATCCGCTCGATCCGCCCGTCGACGAGGGTGACGATGCGCTCGGCGCGCTCGGCGATGTGGCGCTCGTGGGTCACCATGAGAATCGTCCGGCCCTCGGCGTGGAGCTCGTCGAAGAGGTCCATGATCTCGGCGCCGGTCTCGCTGTCGAGGTTTCCCGTCGGCTCGTCGGCGAGGAGTAGCGTCGGTTCGTTGGCGAGCGCGCGGGCGATGGCGACGCGCTGGCGCTGCCCGCCGGAGAGTTCGTTCGGCGCGTGGTCGAGACGGTCGCCGAGCCCGACGCGATCAAGGAGCGTCTCTGCACGCTGGCGGCGATCCGCGTCGGCAACGTTGTTGAACACCATCGGGAGCGTGACGTTCTCGGCGGCGGAGAGCCGCGGCATCAGATTGAACGTCTGGAAGACGAAGCCGATCTTCGTGCCGCGCAGCTTCGCTCGCTCGGCACCCGACAGCTCGCCGACGGAGCGGCCGTCGATCTCGATTGTCCCCTCGTCGGGCGTGTCCAGACAGCCGAGGAGATTCATCAGCGTGCTCTTGCCGGAGCCGCTCGGCCCCATGACCGCCGTGAAAGATCCCTCCTCGAGCGTCAGAGACACGTCTCGAAGGGCGTGGACCGGCTCCCCGAGGAAGTACGTCCGGCTGACGTTGCGCGCGGCGACGACGCCGGAGCCAGCGCCGTCCTCCTGTAGATCAGTGTGGGCCATCCTGCCTGGCAATTCGGCAGCCTCCGGCATAAATGTGGAACCGGAAAACCGCCGTGTTGCCGCCGCAGATCGATCAAAATTGGCGATCGAGTGGCCCAGATGTTCCCAGCACCCTAGAAAAATCTGCGTACCGACCAGTAGAGCCCCTGGACTGCGTTTCGGATCCGTGCCCGTGGGGCGATACCGGCGTCCGGGTCAGCTGTTGGTTCAAAGTCGGTGTCGAGCGCCGCCACGGACACGTGAATCAGCTCGCCAGTATGCCGTCGACGCCCATCGGGGTCCGCGACTCGCAGGAGCGTCACCTCGTCCCCCGTCCCGACGACGCGGTAGACTCCAGGCGATACTGCGGTCCCATCCGATCGGACGTGGTCACCGATCGCGGCCATGAACGGTCGCTCCGTCTGCCAGTGCCGAGAATCTGACGACCGACCCAGGGTGCAGGGTCGGGTTCAGATTCACATTCACCGTCCGGTCCCGAACCGTTGAAGTGGAATCTCGCCGCGCTATGTGCCATGTCCGAATCGATCGACGTGCTCCCGGACTGGGACGTGCCCGGTGCGACGGAGCAGCCCAATCCGGCCGTCGCGGCCGAGATGCAGACGACCCTCGCAGGTGACTCCTCCGGCCACGACCTCGCACACGCCTGGCGCGTGTTCAGTCTCGGCCAGTCCATCGCCGCCGAAGAGGACGCCGATCCCCACGTCGTCGGCCTCGCCGCGCTCGTCCACGACCACCACCGGGTCGTGAACGGGCACGAGTTCGTCCATCCCGAGGCGACGCTGGAGGACGTCGAGGCCATCCTGACGTCGGCCGGCGTGACCGACGAGTCGACGATCGAGCCCGTCCAGCACTGCGTCGCCGTCCACGACGACTACGAGTACCGTGACGATCCACGAACGCCGGAGACCGTCGAAGCCGCAGTGTTGCAGGACGCCGACAACCTCGACGCGCTCGGCGCCGTCGGCGTCGGCCGCTGCTTCGCCTTCGGCGGCGATCGCGGGCTGCCGCTGTGGCGGCCGGGCGAGGGAGACGACCCCTGCGTCCTCGGTCACTTCGACGAGAAACTGTTCAAACTCGAGGACGAGTGCAACACCGAGACCGCCCGCGAGATCGCGGCGGACCGGATCGAATTTTTGGAGACGTTCGCAGAACGGTTCCGCGCGGAGTGGCGTGGGGAGCGCTAGGCCGCGGTCTTCAGGTCCGGGTTCGGTCTTCTGGTTCGGGTTCGATCTTCAAGTCGGCAGTGGGGCTCGGCGCTCAAGAAAGGGTGAGCGGGACGCGTCAACCGCTGGCAGTGTGTTCACGGTTGCCAAAGGTCTTTCACCGATTGGACCGTCCCTAGTCGTGATGGCGACACCCGAACACGAGACCGAGACCGGGTGGGACCGGATCTACGTCGACGGCGAGTGGCGCGAGGCATCGAGCGGCGAAACGATCCCCGTCGAGAACCCGGCCACGCGGGAGGCATTCGCTGACGTTCCGGCGGGGACCGAGGCGGACGTCGACGCGGCGTACGAGGCTGCAGCTGCGGCCCAGCCAGAGTGGGCGGCGCTGGAACGGGAGGAACGCCTCGAGTACGTCGAGGCGGCCAAAGACGCGCTGCAGGAACGCTACGACGAGGTCGTCGGCCTCCTCGCCCAGGAGGGAGGGAGCGCTGCCGGGAAGGCTGGCGGCGAGGTCGCGATATCGGTATCGGACTTCCGCACCGCACTTACGGAAGAACCGCCCGCCGACGAGGAACGAGATTCGGCGTTCTTCGGGGAGAGCAAGACCCACCACATCGTCCGCGAACCGGTCGGCGTGGTCGGGATCATTTCGCCCTGGAACTACCCCCTCCACCTCTCCACGAGAGCACTTGCGCCCGCGCTGGCACTCGGGAACACGGTGGTGCTCAAGCCCGCATCGGACACGCCGATCACCGGCGGCCTCCTCCTCGCCGAGATCGCTGAGGAAGCGGGGTTCCCCGACGGCGTCGTCAACGTCGTCACGGGCCGCGGTTCGGAGATCGGGGATCAGATGGCGGGCCACCCGATTCCGCGGGTGCTCTCCTTCACCGGCTCGACGGACGTTGGCAGGTCCGTCGCCAGCCAGGCCGGCAGCTCGATCACACTGCCGGCGCTCGAACTGGGCGGGAACGCACCGAACGTCGTGACGGAGGACGTCGACGTCGAGCGAGCCGCCAAAATCGGCGCGGTCGGATCGTTCACCCACCAGGGACAGGTCTGCATCTCGGTCAACCGCCACCTCGTCCACGAGGACGTCTACGACGAGTACGTCGACCTGCTCGTCGAGCACGCCGAATCCCTGAAGATCGGCGATCCGTCCGCGGACCCGTCCGTCGACTTCGGCCCCGTCGTCAACGAGAGCCAGCGCGGCGACCTGATCGAGTTCGTCGAGCGATCGGTCGAGCAGGGCGCGACGCTCGAGACCGGCGGCCACGACGAGGAGCTGTTCTTCCGGCCGACTGTGCTCTCGGACGCGACCAACGACATGGCCGCAGCGTGCAACGAGCATTTCGGTCCGGTCGCACCGGTGATTCCCATCTCGGACGACGAGGAGGCGGTCGAACTGGCCAACGACACCGAATACGGTCTCTCCGCGGCGATCCAGTGCGACGACGTTGAGCGCGCTCGCAGGCTCGCAGATCAGATCGACGCAGGGATGGTCCATATCAACGACCACCCGATCCAGGACGAGCCGAACGCGCCCTTCGGCGGGATGAAACAGTCCGGTCTTGGCCGGTACAACGGCGAGTGGATCGTCGACGAACTGCTCGAGACGAAGTGGATCTCGGTCCAGCACGAGGAGCGCGACTACGACCTGGTCGATTAGCATCCGGGCGAGCGACCGAAGGGAGCGAGCGCGGTTCACCGGACGCGAGGCTGAAAGCCGAGCGTCCGGCCTTTTTTGGTCCAGATTTTTTCGAGGAGGGTTCCCACAGCGAGCGACCGTGGGGAGCGAGCGAGGAAACCCTCCACGAAAAAAGGTGGGCGTTAGAACTCGTTGATGACTGGGATCCCGATCGTCTCGAAGTCGTCCATCGACGCGAGCGTCTGGGGCGCCTCGTCGAGGGAGAGCGTCTCGCCGATGATCTTCTGGGGTTCGAGCGTCCCGCGCTCGATGAGCCGGAACAGTTCGTCGTAACGGACGAGCGGCATGCCGTAGCTGCCGTGGAAGTCGATCTCCTGGAGCGTCATCTGATCGACGGGCAACGACAGCTCGCCGCCGGTGTCGCCCTCCGTGAGTCCGATCTGGACGTGCGTTCCGGTCTTGCCGAGTGACTTGACGGCGTTGCTGCAGGTCTCCTGGATTCCCAGCGCGTCGACGGCGACGTCGACGCCCTGCCCGTCGTTGGCGATCTGGACCTCGCCGGGGACGTTGTCGACCTCCGCGCCGTTGACGGTGGCCGCGGCGCCGAGCTCGCGGGCGCGATCGAGCTTCTCGTCCTGGACGTCGACGGCGATCGGGACGGCGCCGAGGGCGTCCGCGATATGGACCGCCGAGAGACCCACCCCGCCGCAGCCGTGGATGGCGACCGAATCACCGGGCCTGATCTCGGCACGATCCACCAGACCGTGGTAGGCAGTCATGAACCGACAGCCCAGGGCAGCCATCTCCTCGAACGCGACGCCCTCGGGGAGCTTCGTCGCGTTGAAATCCGCCTCACGAACGGGGAACGCCTCGGCGAAGGCACCCGGTGCGGCGTCGAGGAAGCCGAGCGGCATCGACGTTTCGCAGACGTTCGAGTGGCCGTTCTGACAGTAGGGACAGGTGCCGTCGCCGAGGTGGAACGGGACGGTGACGCGATCGCCTTCGGAAAGCGTCTCGACATCGCCCCCGACCGAGGAAACCACTCCTGCCGGCTCGTGGCCGAGGATCTGCCCCGGAGAGGGCGATATTCCCATCCACTCCCAGTCGCCGCGCCAGGCGTGCCAGTCGCTCCGGCAGATGCCACAGGCCTCGGTCTCGACGACGACCTGATCCGGGCCGGGCTCCGGATAGTCGACCTCCTGCACCGAGAGCGGTTCGCCGTGTTCCTCGAGGACAGCTGCGCGCATGTAGCCGTCACTTCGGCGAGGTGTGACAAAAATGCACGCACGAGGCCGACGGTGCGATGGCGGATGCGACCCGGAGGATGGCCGTTCCCATCGAGACGATCGACACTCGTCGCGTCGAGTTCCCAGAAATGAGTCGCCCAGATTGGATTCTGGTCGGTACGCTCAGGACGACGATGGCGCGTTTGCCGCCACGCTTTCGGCGAGTTCGTCGTCGACGTACTCGTCACGCAGCGTCCGTTTCGAGAATTTCCCGGTCGATCCCTTCGGAATCTCGTCGATGAACCGGACTGCGTCGGGTGCCCACCAGCGGGGGTACTCTTCGGCGACGATCGCCCGGACGTCCTCGCGGAGCGCGTCCTCGTCAACGCCCTCGCGCGGAACGACGAAGGCGGCCGGACGTTCGTCCCATCGCTCGTGGGGAACGGGCACGACGGCTGCCTCTACGACGTCCTCGTGGCCCATGATGCGGTTCTCGACCTCGACGCTGGCGATCCACTCGCCGCCGCTCTTGACGAGGTCGTCGAGGCGATCGACCACGTCGACGTAGCCCTCCTCCGAGACGCGCACGATGTCGCCCGTCTTCAGGTAGCCGTCCTCGGTGACGGACGCCTCGGTCGCCTCCGGGGCGTTGAAGTACTCGGTGCTGATCCACGGCCCGCGCATCCAGAGCTCCCCGAGACTCTCGCCGTCCCAGGGAACCTCCTCGCCGTCGTCGTCGACGACCTTGAACTCGACCCCGGGAAGCGAGACGCCCGCGGAGTACGACCGGATCTCGTCGAGTTCGTCGCCCGAAGGGTCTCGGCCTGGCTTGGGCTCGTAGGCGTGAGTGACAGGCGTTGTCTCCGTCATGCCGTAGCCCGAGACGAGATCCACGTCGAACTCCTCGCGGTACTCGCGGATGAGGGACTCCGGCGTCGAGGAGCCGCCGCTCGTGAAGTAGCGGATAGTGGAGAAGTCGACCTCGTTCTCACGGGCGTACTCGAGGAGGTCCATGAATACCGTCGGGACCGCCGCCGAGAGAGTCACGTCCTCCTCATCGATCATCCGGGCGAGGTCCCCGGGCTCGGGCGCGGTACCGGGCAGGACCGTCTTCGCGCCGGCGGCGATCGTCGCGAACGGTCGCGACCAGCCGCTCACGTGGAACATCGGGACGTAGGTCAGCTCCACGTCCTCCGAACCGATGCCCACCTCGCCGGTCATGATCGCCATCACCTGGGTCCAGTACATCTTCTGCGTGTACTCGACGCCCTTCGGTTTTCCCGTTGTCCCCGACGTGTAGCACATGCCCGCGGGCTGGTCCTCGGGCAGTTCCGGGAACTCGTAGTTCGGGTCGCCGTCGGCGATGAACGACTCGTAGTCGACCACCGGCTCCAGCGACGTCTCGGGCACCTGATCGCCCATCACGACGTACTGCTCCACCGACGCGAACGCGTCCTCGTCGTAGGCCTCCTCGAGCCGTTCGAGCATCACGGGATCGACGACGAGCATTCGATCCTCGGCATCCGCCACGATGTGCTGGATGTGCGAATCCGGCAATAGCAGGTTGATCATGTGGATCTGTGCGCCCATGCAGGGGATCCCGTAGTAGCACTCGTGGTGCCAGTGGTTGTTCCACGCGAACGTCGCGACGCGGTCGCCGCGCTCGATCCCCGCCTGCTCGAGCGCAGACGCGAGCTGACGGCAGCGGTCGGCGTACTCGTCGAACGTGTATCGGTGCATTCCCTGATGCGTTCGCGAGACGATCTCCTGGTCGGGGTAGATTCGCTCACCACGCCACAGGAACGATCGAAGGTTGAGGTTGGCTCCGCCTGGCATACGGATTGATAACGATCCTCAATGTAGATTAATCTACTCTTCAGTCGGATATCTGATGTTTGTTTCGTTGATCCGCCTGAGAGGGTCTAGCGACGCCCGACCCGATCCCAACTGTTCGACGTCTGACCCCCTCGATCGCCGATGAGGGTAGTGTCCACCGTCGCGGCCAGTCTCCGTTGCGGAAACGCGTGTCACCCCCAGGTGGCGAAGCTTTATTCTGGGGCCGGCCGACCACGCTACCATGCCACACACCCAGGTGACTGGCGATGAATGACGCGGTACTGCTGGAGGTCGAGGACGGGATTGCCACGCTGACGCTGAACCGACCAAAGCGAATGAACCCGCTGACGGGGCCCATATCGGAGGCCCTCGGCGATCGGATCGACGACCTCGAGGAGCGCGAGGACGTTCGCTGCGTGGTTCTCGAGGGGAGCGGCAGGGCGTTCTCGGCCGGCGGCGACATCCAGGGCATGAAGGACCGCCTCGAGTCCGACCTGTCGCTCGATCGGTCCGCCGCCAGCCTCGAACGGGGGCTGAGCGACACGATGGTCAACCTCGTCGGCTGTTCGTACCCGACAGTGGCGAAAGTCGACGGGCCGGCCGTCGGTGCCGGTGCCAACCTCGCCATCGCCTGCGACGTCGTCCTCGCCAGCGAGTCCGCGTCGATCGGCTTCACGTTCAATCAGGTCGGCCTCAGCGTCGACGGCGGAACGTCGTATCTCCTGCCGCGCGTGGTCGGCGTGAACGTCGCCAAGGAGCTGGTGTTCACCGGCGAGATCTGCGACGCCGAGCGAGCAAAGCGACTCGGGCTCTTCAACCACGTCTACGACGAGGACGAGTTCGACGACGCGGTTGCGGCGAAGACCGAACAGATCGCGAGCGGTCCCACCGTCGCGTTCCGGCACACCAAGCGGCTCATCCAGGACGGGCTCGAGAAGTCGCTGCCCCGGGCCCTGCAGGACGAGGCGACGGCGCAGGGCATCGTCTTCGACACGCACGACCACGAGGAAGGCGTGAACGCGTTCCTCGAGGATCGCGATCCGGAGTTCGAGGGGCGGTAAGTCGTCGACGACGGGCCGTCCCGGCACCGAACTGGACGATACGAACGCTACGGTACCGACCCGCACACTTTCCTACCGGGCCCGCGAAACCGCTGGCATGGCCGACCAGCAACGAGAGTACTTCGACCGCCTCGTCGACCTGGACGCACTCGAGGCGTTTCTCGAAGCGGAGCTCGGCGCAGTAGACCACTACGAGGTGGAGCGTCACGAGCAGGGCCACTCCAACGAGACGCTCTTCGTCGACTGGGGCGACGCCGAGCTCGTCCTTCGGCGACCACCGCCCGGCTCGACAGCTGACACCGCACACGACGTGCTCAGAGAGTACGCCTTCATCGACGCGCTCCAGGACACCGACGTTCCGGTGCCGCCGACGGTGACGGCGTGCGAGGATCATTCCGTCATCGGCAGCGACTTCTACGTCATGGAGCGGGTCGACGGGACGGTCCTCCGGGAGCGCGAGCCGGAGGCGTTCGCTGACGCGGACGCGAGGGAGCGCGTCGGCACCCAGCTCGTCGACTCGCTCGCGGAGATCCACGGCGTCGACGCGGCGTCCGTCGGCCTCGACGAGTACGGGCATCCGGAGGGGTACACGCAACGGCAGGTCGAGCGCTGGGGCAAGCAGCTCGCCTGGGCGTTCGAGGTCACTGCCGAGGAGCGTGAGGTCCCCGAACTGGACCGCGTCGGCGACTGGCTCGCGGACCACTGTCCGACCGACCACCCCCAGACGCTCGTCCACGGCGACTACAAACTCGACAACGTGATGTTCGGCCCCCAGCGGCCCGTCGAACTCGTGGCTGTCTTCGACTGGGAGATGGCGACGCGGGGCGACCCGCGCTGTGACGTCGGCTGGATGCTCTCCTACTGGCGGGACGCGAAGGACCCCGATCCAGTGATCGAGGAGCTCGTGACCGACTTCATGGCACGTTCGGACTACCCCACGCGCCGGGAACTGGTCGAGCGCTGGGAGGAACGGACCGGCCTGGAGTACGCCGAGGAACACGACCGGTTCTACCGCACGCTTGCGGTCTACAAGCTGGCAGGCCTGGGTGAGATGTTCTACCGACGGTACCTCGAAGGGAACTCCGACAACCCGATGTACCCGAAGATGGAGGATCGCGTCCCAGCGTTGGCCGATCGCGCGGTCCGCATCATCGAGGGGGAGGAGCCGCTATGACCGACCGCTCGATACCGCGACGGGGGCGAGACCGGTGAGATACGACGCCGTGGAGGTCGGGGACGTCGACGAGTTCGGCAGCTACGAGATGACCGAAGCCGAGATGATCGACTTCGCCGAGCAGTACGATCCCCAGCCCTTCCACGTCGATCCGGAGGCTGCCGCGGAGTACCCCTACGGCGGGCTGATCGCCTCGGGGTGGCACACCTGCGCGGCGACCATGCGCATGCTCGTCGAGAACCAGTTCCGAGACGGCGACAATCTCGGCTCACCGGGCCTCGACGAACTGCGCTGGCACGAGCCCGTGCGGCCCGGCGACGTGCTCAGCGTGCGGGTCGAGGTGATCGGCAAGCGTCCCCTGGAGAGCGATCCCGAGCGCGGCCTGGTCACGTCCGAGGTCGAGACGCGCACCGCGGACGGAACGCTCGTCCTCTCCTGGACGTCCAACGTCTTCGTTCGGCGCTTCCCCGCCGAGTAACCCCAGTGAGCCGCGCTCGTTCGTTGCCGCGATCGCGGGGCAATCTTAATGGTTGATTGTGGTGGATTAGAAGACGTTCACATGGTCGTCGACAGTGACGCGATCGAGCGAGTCGGAGTGATCGGTGCGGGGAACATGGGGCACGGCATCACGGAGGTCGTCGCCCTCGCCGGGTACGAGGTGGTGATGCGCGACATCGAGACGGAGCTCGTCCAGGACGGGTACGAGAACATCGAATGGTCCCTGGAGAAGCTCTCCGAGAAGGGACTGATCGATCAGGCGCCCGAGGACGTGCTCGACCGCATCGACACCACGACGGACCTCGAGGCTGCAGCCACGGGCGCCGACCTCGTCATCGAGGCCGCGCCCGAGCGGCTCGACCTGAAACACGATATCTTCGGCGAACTCGACGCGGCGGCGCCCGAGGACGCGATCCTCGCCTCGAACACCTCATCGCTGTCGATCACGAAGATCGCCGAGGGGACCGACCGGCCAGAGCAGGTGCTCGGGCTGCACTTCTTCAATCCACCGGTCAAGATGGATCTCGTCGAGGTCATCTACGGCGAGGAGACCAGCGACGAGACCGCCGACGCGGGCTACGAGTTCGTCGAGTCGATCGACAAGACCCCGATCCGCGTGCGGAAGGACGTCCAGGGGTTCGTCGTCAACTCCGTCCTCGGACCGTTCTCGAGCGAGCCCGCGTGGATGGTCTCCCGGGACGAGGCCACTATCCGCGAGGCGGACGCCACGATGGTCCACGAGCGAGGTTATCCGATGGGTCCCTTCGAGCTGGGCGACATGAACGGGATCGACATCGGCTACCACGTCCGGACGGAGGCGGGCATCCCGATCCCGCCGCTGATGCAGGAGAAGGTGGACGCGAACGACCTCGGGCGGAAGACCGGCAAGGGGTACTACGACTACGAGGACGGCGACGGTGCCGACTACGGCCCCGACGACGTCGACGATTTCGACTGGTTCCGCGTCGAGGCGACGATGGCCAACGAAGCCGCCAAGCTCGTCGGGAACGACGTCGCGACCCCGGATGCCGTGGACACCGGCATGCGCCTCGGCGCGGGGTTCCCCGAGGGCACCTGCAGGCGTGCGGACAAGCTGGGCCTCGACCGGATCGTCTCGAAACTCCGCGAGCTCTACGAGACATACGACGAGGCACGCTACGAGCCCGCAGAGTACCTCGTCGAGCTCGTGGAGGCGGGCCACACCGGCGAAGAGGCAGGCCAGGGGTTCTACGAGTACGACACCGGATCGGGGCCCAGCGAGTACCGAGCCCTCAACTGGGAGCTCCACGACGACGGGCTCCTCGAGATCGAACTCGACCGCCCCGAGCGACTGAACGCCCTCAACGACGACATGAGCGACGCGATCGTCGACCTCCTCACCAGCGTCGACGAGGAGGCGGTCCGCGCGGTGACCTTCGAGGGCGCTGGCGATCGGGCGTTCTGTGCCGGCGCAGACGTCTCGGGCTTTGCCTCCATCCAGCCGGCCAAGTCTTCCGAGCCGACGGAGGTCTTCGACGTGGTCGCCTCGTTCCCGCGACCGACGCTCGCGAAGATCGACGGCTACTGCCTGGGCGGCGGCCTCGAGATCGCGCTGGCCTGTGACCTCCGCATCGCCACCACCGGCTCCGAGTTCGGCTTCCCAGAGATCAACCTCGGCCTGCTGCCGGGCGGCGGCGGCACCCAGCGCGCGATCCGGATGCTCAGCGACGCTCGCGCCAAGGAGCTCGTCTTCCGGGGCGAACACATCTCCGCCGAGCGCGCCGAGAACTGGGGGCTGATCAACCGCGCGGTCGATCCCGACTCCTACGACGACGTCGCCGAGGAGTTCACCGACGACCTCGTGTCCGGGCCGCCGATCGCGCTCCGGAAAGCCAAGCGCGTCATGAACGAGGGACGCGACGAGGACCTCGACGCCGGACTCGACCTCGAGAGCCAGGCGTTCGCGCTCCTGTTGACGACTGACGACGCGACGGAGGGAACCGCGGCGTTTGCGGAGGATCGCGACCCCGAGTTCACCGGCGAGTGAGCGTCCTGCATTCGGTTCGACGATAGAAACGGGCGGGAGCGTGACTGTCGAGTCGCTCTCAGTCTCAATATCGTCCTCTCACTCCCCGTATCGGAGGACGGGCTCGAGTTCGTCCTCGTCGACGTCCTCGAAGAGTTCGCGGGCGATCGTCCGGAGGTGAACCTCGTCGGCGCCGTCGACGATGCGGAAGGTGCGGACGCTCTCGTAGAAGTCCGCCAGCGGCAGGTCGCGACCGATGCCGTTCGCGCCGCAGTACTGGACGGCGGTGTCGATGGCCTGGCCTGTCGCTCGCGCTGCGAACACCTTGCTCGCCGAGACTTCGGTCCTGGCTTCGTGCCCGGCGTCGATCGCGTCGGCAGCGGCGCGGACCATCGACCGCGCAGCCTGCACCTGGGTTTCTCGCTCGGCGATTTCGAAGCGAGCCCGCTGTTTCTCGGCGAGCGTCGAGCCGAACGCCTCCCGCTCGGCCGTGTAGGCTCGTGCGATCGAGAGCGCGCGCTCTGCCATCCCCGAGAACCGCATACAGTGGGTCAATCGCGCGGGACCGAGTCGCTCCTGAACGTGGGTGAACCCCTCGCCCTCCTGGCCGACGAGGTGCTCCTCCGGGACGCGGACGTTGTCGTACTTGATCTCGGCGTGGCCGACGCCGATCGAGTTCCCGCCGAGATGGGGGATGTCGCGAACCACCTCGACGCCATCTGCGTCCGCTGGAACGACGAACACCGAACAGCCCTCGTAGGGATGGGCGTCCGGGTCCGTGCGGGCGAGCACCAGAAGGACGTCGGCCTCGATCCCCTGCGTCGTCCACCACTTGTGGCCGTCGATGATCCAGTCGTCGCCGTCCTTCTCCGCGGTCGTCCGGATCATCTTGGGATCGGATCCCGCGCCCTGCATCGGTTCGGTCATCGAGAAACCGGACCTGATCTCGCCGTCGACGAGTGGCTCGAGGTACTGCTCCTGCTGGAGCTCGGTTCCCTGCATCTCGAGGAGGTGCATGTTCCCTTCATCGGGAGCGTCGACCCGCATCGCGGTCGGGCCGAGGATGCTCCGCCCTGCCTGCTCGAAGGTCGGCAGCACGTCGCGGAAGTCGTAGCCCATCCCGCCGTGCTCCTCGCCGATCTGGGGCGCGTAGACGCCGTACTCCCTGGCCGCCTCCCGGAGTTCGCGGATCGTCGCGTCCGAGACGCCCATCCCGCCGGCGAGTTCTCGCTCGGCCGGGATGACGACCTCGTCCATCAGGCGCTCCGCGCGATCGGCGAGTTCTTCGGCCGTTTCGGAGTCGTCGAAGGAGAACATTGTGTGAACGTCCCACGGGCCGGACCAAAAGCGTTGGCTCCGTTCTCGGCCGCGAAAGCGGCACGTGGCTGGAGATACCGCGATCTGGGCGAGCCGTCCGGTGCGATAGATTCACACAAGCGAGGGACGAACGCAGGTCCATGACCGACGACGCGACCGGCAATCCGACCGTCGAGGCCGTCTTCTGGGACATCGGCGGCGTGATTCTCTCGCTCGACTCGGTGCAAGCGGCCCATCGCGAGTTCGTCGAGCAACTCGTCGCCGAGCACGAGACGACCCAGACTGCCGAGCAGGCGATCGAGACGTGGCGGACGACGGTCGGGGACCACTTCCGGGAACGCGACGGGACGGAGTTCCGGTCGGCACGGGAGGGGTACCGGCTCGCCGTCGCCGAGATCCTCGACGAACCTGTTCCGGAGGAGCGCTGGCGATCCACGTTCCGCACTGTTCTCGAGACCCACGCGCGGGCCAACCCCGGCGCGGTGGACGCGATCGAGCGCCTCGCGGCGTCGCCGCTCCACGTCGGGGTAGTCAGCGACGTCGACGAGAAGGAGGGTAGGTGGCTCATCGAACAGTTCGGCGTCCTCGAGCTGTTCGACTCGGTGACGACGTCGGAGGAAGTCGGACGGACCAAGCCGGACCCGGCGATGTTCGAGACCGCACTGGAGAAAGCGGGCGTCGAACCGGCGGCAGCCGTGATGATCGGCGATCGCTACGAGCACGACGTCGAAGGCGCCGCGGACTGTGGTCTCGGAACGATCGCCTACGGTGCCGAAGACGGCCCCGCAGTCGATTACCGGGTCGAGGCCCTCCACGACGTTCCCGCGCTGCTCGGCGTTGGGGACTGATCCGGCCTAGCGCTCGATTCGCGCGGATCCGCAGTAGCGGCAGCGTCGGTCGCCGAGTGCTCGATTAGACGACGCCTTCCTGCACCCTGGGAACGCCGGCCGCGCTGATTGTCTCGCCGACCATGTACGAAGACGCCGGGCTCGCGAGGAACTGCGCGAGGTCGGCGATCTCCTCGCTTCGGCCGATCTCCCGATCGACCTCCGATCGGTCGACCTCGTCGGCGGTGATCCCCATCTGTGACGCTACGCCGGGCGTGGCGACCAGCCCAGGCGCGATGCAGTTGACGCGCACGCCCTTGTCAGCCCACTCCGCAGCGAGCGACGTCGTGAGATTGATCACGCCGGCCTTGGCAGCACCGTAGGGACTCATCAGCGGCGAGCCGTCCTGCCCGGCGATGCTGGCGAGGTTGATGACGCTGCCGCCGCCGTCCGCGAGCGCGTCCGCAGCTGCGTGCGTGCAGTGATACGTGCCGGTGAGATTGATGTCGACGATCGTCTGCCAGCCGTTCGGACTGATGTCGTCGAACTCGGCCATGAAACTCGCGCCGGCGTTGTTGACGAGGACGTCGAGCCCACCGAACGTTTCGACGGTCGCCTCGACGAGCGCGTCGACCGCGTCGCGGTCGGTCACGTCACACTCGACCGCGAGCGCCTCTCCCGGACGGTCGCTCTCGGCGATCTCCTCCGCGACGGGATCGACGTTCTCCTGCTCCCGAGAACAGATCGCGACGTCTGCGCCGCCGGCAGCGAACTGCTCGGCGATCGCCCGCCCGATTCCGCTGGACGCGCCCGTCACGATCGCACGCTTTCCGTCGATCTCGAACCGCTCAGTGGCATCATCAGTCATGTGAAAAGCTACCGATGTACTCGACGTGGGGCGGCATAAAACCAGGCGAAAAACCGGGAGAACACCAGCCCAGAACGTGGATCGACACCTGTGACTCGGTACCGTGGTCCATGGAGTTAAGACGAGGTGGATACACCCCAGACGTGTATGGCACGAACCGAGGTGGTTCCCCAGGGCGTTCGGGACCACGAGCAGCACCCGGGGGATCGGCCGACGAGTCGTCAATGGGTGTCGCCGTGCGGCCAGCGCCGGGGGGTGGACGCCCCGTGACCGACGCCGAGCTCGCTGCACTCACTGGGGAGATCGCCGACCACGGCTTCCTCTCGTGGCTTGATCTGCGAGTCGAGCACCTCGAGACGGACAGGGCGGTTCTGGTCGTCCCCGATCACGAGAAGCTACGGAACGTGGGCCAGAACGAGGCAACACCGATCCACGGCGGGGTCCTCGCGACGCTGATCGACTCGGCCAGCGCGTTCGCGTTACGCACGACGTTCGAGGACCCGACGGCGGCCAGCCTCACCACCACGAACCTGGACGTGTCCTACCTACGGCCGGCAACGGGGGATCTCCGCGCGACGGCCGACGTCGTCCGGGCCGGCGGGTCGATGGGCGTCACGGACGTCGAGGTAACGGCACCCACGCCGGACGGTGAAGACACCGTCGCCGTCGGCAGCACAACCTACCGCCTCTTCAGGGGTGGAGACGAATGAGTGGTGGCTACGACGCCATCGAGGTCGGCGATCGCACGACGACCGGTGGACGTACGATCACCGAGGCCGACGTGACGAACTTCGCGGGCGTCAGCGGCGATTTCAACCACCTCCACACCGACGCCGAGGTGATGGCCGAGACCGAGTACGGGGAACGAATCGCTCACGGGGCGCTCGTGTTCTCGGTGGCAACGGGGCTGCTGTGGCAGGAGCGCGACGACGCGGAACGCGAACACGTCGTCGCCTTCTACGGCGTCGATCACCTGCGGTTCGTCCGACCGTGTTTCATCGGGGACACGATCCACGTGGAACACGAGGTCGTGGAAAAGGAACCGCGGGACCACCCAGTCGCGACGGGTGTCGTCCGGTACGAGGTCTCTGTCCAGAATCAGCGCGACGAGACCGTACTCGCCTGCAAGTTCCTCTCGCTGCTTCGGTGACGGTCACGGATCTCGCCGACGCGGGGTCGTCTTCGATCACGAGGCCAGCATCGGCCATAGGGCTAGCTCCGACAATAGAGCCAGATTCGACGACGGAGCCGTTGCCGGGCGATGGTGTGACGGTCGCGAGTAACGCCAGCGAAACGCGCCAGTACGTCGTCGGTACCAGTTCAGGGACCGCTTGATCGATACTGACCAGGTCACCGCCCGCACGTCGAGGTGGCGACGTTCGCCCGCGTGAGGGGCAACTACGTCGAAGCGAACGAACGGAGAAGAAACGCCGAGTTCGTGTGTTATAGTTTACCGTGTGACGAGGTATACAGGCCCACATATTTATTTAGAAAGACCATGAAGGAAAGCTCGGTATCCACCGGGTGACTCCATGACGGACAACACAGCCACGAACGGGAAGGCGCAGAACGCGGAAAACGGCGGAACGACGTCGACGAGTTTCGTCGGTCGACGGCGGTTCCTGCAGGCGGCAGGGGCGACGGCCGGCATGTCGGCACTCGCAGGCTGCGTCCCGGGCGGCGGTGACGACGGTGGCTCGGGAGGGCCGATCACGATCGGGCATCTCGCGCCGCTGGAGAACCCGCTCGGGGTCGGGTCTCGCCGAACCGCAAACATGGCCGTCGATCAGCTATCGGAGAACGGGGGCATCATGGACGAGGAAGTCGACATCGTCCACGCCGACACCAGGGGCGACCCCGGAACGGCCGACACGGAGGTACAGCGACTGGTTACCCAGGACAACGTCGACGTCATCATCGGGACGTTCGTCAGCGAAGTAACGCAGGCGATCCTCCCCTACGTCGCGAACGAGAACATCCCCTTCATCGTCACCGGATCGGCTGCCCCGAGCACCGTCACCGAATACATCGGACAGGACTACGACCAGTACAGGAACTTCTTCCGGACGGGACCGATCAACTCGGACTTCCAGGCCGAGGGGATGGTCAACTACGCCAATCACCTCAACGAGCTCCACGGCTGGGACACTTTCGCCCTCCTGGCGGACAACGCTGCCTGGTGTGAACCGTTCGTAAACTACCTCCCCGACGCGTTCGACGAGGAGGGATTCGATCTGGTCCACCAGGAGCGGCTCAACATCAGCATCGACGACTTCAGCCCGGTCATCAACGACGTGGTCGACTCCGGTGCCGACGCCGTCTTCCGATTCTTCGCCCACATCGACGCGTCGGCGTTCCTGGTCGAACGGGCGCAGCGCGAGCTCACCTTCGGAGTCGAGGGGATTCACGTCACCGGGATGCACCCCGCCTACGCGCAGTTGACAGAGGGTGCAGCGACCTACGAAACGACCTCGCAGTCCGGTGCCGGCGGTACGACCGCCATCACGGAGAACACGATTCCGTTCGTCGAGTCCTATCGCGAACGGTTCGCGAACAGCGATCCACCCGTCGGACACCCGATGTACATGGGGTTCAACACCTACGACGCGGTCAACGTGTACGCCGAGGCCGTGGAGCGGGGCGGAACCTGGAACTACGGGAGCGATCTCGACAGCATCGTTGACGCGATGCTGGCGACCGATCACACTGGCGTCGCCGGGAACATCCAGCTGTACGGGGAGGACGCCGACTACCCACACGACGCCGTCGAGACGCGGAACGACCAGGGCGTCATCTCGAACTTCCCGATCACCCAGTGGCAGCCGGAGGGGGACCTCGAATGCGTCTACCCCGAGCAACACGCCACTGCAGACCACATGCCGACAGTCTGGTAGGTATCGATGCTCAGCGGACTTCCAACGGTACTCGTCAACGCGGCACTGATCAGTGCGCTCTACGCGCTGATCGCGATCGGCTTCACGATGATCTTCGGCGTCGGCGGCGTACTCAACCTCGCCCACGGAGCCCTGCTCATGGCAGGCGCCTACGCATACCTGCTCCTGGCGCGCGACACGATCTCCGTCCCGGTCCTGGAGTCGGTCACGCTCCACCCGTTTCCCGCGTTCCTGTTGGCCGTCGCGACGGTCGCAGTACTATCCTACTTGCTGTACATCGTGATCGTTCAGTTCGTCGAGGACAATCCGGTCACGACTTTCCTCACGACGATCGTCGTCGCCATCGCGGCCACGGAGCTAACCCTGCACTACGCCGGATCGGCGTCCCACACCTACACGCCCATCCCGGACGGGCTCCTTCCGTCGACGATCGACCTCGGACCGGTCACGGGCATCCGAACCGTCAGCGTCGTCGGCTTCGTCGTCTCCTGGATCACGATCGCTGCGCTGTGGCTCTACGTCACGAAGACGAACAGCGGACGCGCGATCCGCGCGGCGTCGATGAGCGAACGCGGGGCGCAGCTCACCGGCGTGAACATCCACTCGGTGCGCGCACGCACCTGGCTCATCGCCGGCGCGCTCGCCGGCATCGGCGGCGTCTTCCTCGGCGCATCCTCCCAGGCGACGCCGCAGATGTGGCTTCATCCGCTGTCGCTGGCGTTCATCATCGTCGTCATCGGCGGGATCGGCTCGATCAAGGGATCCATCGTCGCCGCGTATCTGATCGGATTCTTGCAGACGGGCGTGGGGGAGTACCTGGGCCAGAACTTCCGGGGGATCCTCTCGCTCGTGTTGCTCGTGATCGTCCTGTTCCTGCTACCACAGGGACTGTTCGGGAGGGAGTTCCACCATGAGTAACGACTCGTCGTTCGTCCGCGTGGTCGAGCGCGCGAGAGCAGCGCTCCACACACTGCTGTTGCCGCTGTGGAACGTCGTTTGCAAACTGCTCGCGCCGATCGACCGGGGGCTGCAGCCGATCGCGAACGCGTACAACCGGCTGCTCGGACATCACTTCGGAACGATGACCGGGCTCCAGTTCGGCGTCATCTCGCTGGGCTTCGGGCTGATCGCGACGGTCCCGTTCTGGAGCCCACTGTACACGGAGACGTTGAACATCACGTTCGCGATGGCCTCGATCTGGGCGATCTTCGCGATGAGCTGGGACATCCAGAGCGGCTACACCGGCTACATCAGCTTCGGCCACTCCGCGCTCTCGGGGGCGGCCGGCTACACGATCGGGCTGCTCATCCTGCACTACGATCCCTCTATGGGACCCGCGGTGGCGATCCCACTCGCGGTACTGGCGTCGTTGCTGCTCGGCCTCGTGATCGCGGTACCGGCGCTCAGGCTCAGGGGCCCCTACTTCTCGCTCATCACGCTCGTGGGCGTGCTCCTGTTCACGAACCTCATCTTCGCGTTCAGCGACTGGACCAACGGCGAGCTCGGGATCAACAAGGTGGAGCCGTTCACTTACGAGCCGTGGATCAGGTACTACTACATGGCGATCCCGATGCTGCTGATCGCCATCGGGCTAACCTACGTCGCCCGGTCGAACGTGGGAACGGTGCTGCTGGCGATCCGCGAGAACGAGCCCGCCGTGTCGGACGCCGGCCTCGACCCGACCAAGTTCAAGATTTCGTCGTTCGTGCTCAGCTCCGTGCCGATGGGGATCGGAGGGGCCCTGCTGGTCTACTACGGCCGGGCCATCACCCCGACCAGCTTCGTCGACCTGCAGAACAGCATCGAGATCATCGCCATCGCCGTGATCGGCGGGATGGGGTCGATCCTCGGACCGCTGTTTGGCTCCTTTCTCTTCTTCTTCCTCGAAGAGGAGCTGCTCAGACAGTTCTTCGACGAATCGTCCGTCCGGGCGCTGGTGCTCTGGACGTTCGTATTGGCGGTGCTCGTGTTCACTCGGAACGGCATCTTCCGCGCCATCTGGCACGGGCTCGGCTCCGTACGGGGTGATTCGGAGTGACGCTCCTCGAGGTCGACGGTCTGACGAAACGTTTCGGCGGCCTGCTCGCGGTCGACGACCTCTCCTTCGACGTCGACGACGGCGAGATCGTGGGGCTGATCGGCCCGAACGGCTCCGGCAAGACGACGGTGTTCAACTGCATCATGAGCACGTACTCCGCGAGCGACGGCGAGATCCGCTTCGAAGGAACGGACATCACCCACGACAGGACCCACGAGATCGTCAACGACGGGCTCTCCCGGGTCTCACAGGAGTCGAATCCGATCGATCTCCTCCCCGTCGGTGGCAACATCAAGCTGTTCATGCTGCCGAACAGCTTCCTGCTCTGTGCGCTTCCGGACACGGTCATGGCACGGATGACCGACGACGGCCCGGGCGTGGTCGAGTACGCCGAGCGCGTCGGCCTCGGCGACAAGATCGAAGAGACGCCCGACTCGCTGGCCCACGCGGACGTGCGCCGCCTCGGGATCGCGAAGGCGCTCGCCACCGATCCGGACCTCCTCTTGCTCGACGAGCCGTTCGCCGGGATGAACCAGGCGGAGATCCGCGAGCTCTCCGAGCAGATCGAGGGGTTCCGCGACGAGGGCATCTCGATGGTCGTCGTCGACCACAACATGCGCGGGCTGATGCAGCTCGTCGACCGCGTCGTCGTGCTCTCGAGCGGACAGAAGCTCGCCGAGGGCCCGCCCGAAGAGATCGTCGAGAACCAGGACGTCCAGGACGCCTATCTCGCGGGCGAACACGGGGGGATCTAGCGATGGCAGACGATCCCCTCCTCGCCGTCGAGGACGTCGACGTCTTCTACGGCAAGACCCAGGCGCTATCCGACGTCTCCCTGTCCGTCGACCGTGGCGAGATCGTGGGACTGATTGGCCCGAACGGTGCGGGCAAGACGACGCTGCTGGACGCGATCGCCGGGTTCAAAGCCTACGACGGGACCATCACGTTCGACGGCAAAGACGTGGCCGCGCTCGGGACACAGGCCGCCGTCGGCGAAGGCCTGATCTACTGCACCGAGGACCGCGACCTCTTCCCGTACTTCAGCGTCCACGAGAATCTGCAGATGGGAGCGCAGGCACGCGACGACCAGGAGAACGTCGAGGACGACCTCGAGATGGTCTACGACCTGTTCCCGCGGCTCGAGGAGCGTCGCGAGCAGGAGGCAGAGACCATGAGCGGGGGCGAACAGCAGATGCTGGCGATCGGACGCGCGCTCATGGGCGATCCGGAGCTGCTCATGCTCGACGAGCCGACGCTCGGGCTCGCGCCGGTGATCGTCGACGACATCAGCGACAGCATCGAACGGCTCCAGGACGAGGGGCTGACGATCCTGCTCGCCGAGCAGAACTCGACGTTCGCGCTCCGGCACGCCGATCGGCTCTCCCTGATCGAGAACGGAGAGATCGAACTCGAAGGATCGTCCGCCGAGTTCCGGGACAACGAGTACGTCCGCGACGCGTACATCGGCATCCACTGAGCGGGATCGGCGGTTCAACTGGCGCGTCGCCACGCTGGTCGATCGGCGATCGGCGAACCCGGGGCCGACACGCGGCGTCCGCGGACCGGCCGCGTATCCTCACAGTCCGTCCCGTCATCACCAGTCACCCGGCCGAATCTATATACTCCGCCGCGACGACGCCAGGGACATGCGCGACGTCTACGTCGTCGGCGCGGGACAGACGCCGTTCGGTGCGTTCCCGGACCGGAGCTACCGGGACCTGTTCGCGGAGGCCTACGAGGCAGCACGGGCGTCGGTCGACCACGGCGTCGACGCCGAGGACGTCGACGAGGCGGTCGTCGGGAACCTCGGCGTCGGCGGGCGACAGTTGGGACTCCCGGGACCGGCCGTGACCGAGCACGTCGGGCTGCACGGCGTCCCCTGTTCCCGGATCGAGAACGCCTGCGCAGCCGGCGGCTCCGCCGTCCGGCAGGGCGTGCAGGCGATCCGGAGCGGGTTCGCCGACGTCGTCCTCGCGGGCGGCTTCGAGGTGATGACCGACCTCTCCGACGACGTGACGAACTACTGGCTCGGCGTCAGCGGCGAGACGGAGTGGGAGCGCCTGACCGGCACGACGTTCTCCGGCGTCTACGCCCAGATGGCGGACGCGTATCTCGACGCCTACGACGCGACGACGGAGGACCTCTCGCGGGTGGCAGTGAAGAACCACGCCAACGGCGCGAACAACCCGAAAGCGCACCTCGATTTCGCGTGCTCGCTCGAGGACGCCGTCGACGCCCCGGAGGTGGCCGCGCCGCTCAACCTCTATCACTGCTGTCCGACCTCGGATGGCGCGGCGGTCGCACTGCTCGCCAGCGAGGAGGTCGTCGACGAGTACACCGACGAGCGTGTGCGGATCGCCGGCGTCGGCGCAGCGAGCGATAGTGTGGGGCTGGCCGACCGCGACAGCTACACCTCGATCCCGGCGAGCGCGAGTGCCGCCGAGACTGCGTACCGGCGAGCGGACGTCACGGCCGAGGCGCTCGATTTCGCCGAAGTCCACGACTGCTTCGCCATCGCGGAGCTGCTGGCGTACGAGGATCTCGGGTTCTGTGAACGCGGCGAGGCCGCCGAGCTGCTCCGAGCGGGCGTCACCGATCCCGACAGCGATCTCCCCGTCAACACCTCCGGCGGGCTCAAGTCCAAGGGCCACCCGATCGGCGCAACCGGGACCGGACAGGTCGTCGAGGTCTTCGACCAGCTGACCGACGCTGCCGGCGAGCGCCAGCTCGACGATCCCCGGGCTCGGGCTGACTCACAACGTCGGTGGAAGCGGCGGCGCAGCGGTCGTCCACGTCTTCGAACAGGAAGGGGTGGTTCGATGACGGGGATCGAAGGCGTCGGCGCCTACGCCCCGGCCTATCGCGTCGACGCAGACGCCGTCGAGGCAGCCCTCGGACAGTTCCAGGCCGCCGGGGTCGAACGGACCGCTGTCCCCGACGCCGACGAGGACGCGCTGACGATGGCCCACGAGGCAGGGGCGCTCGCGCTCACAGCAGCCGAGCGCGACGGGAGTGAAATCGCTGGACTGTATCTCGCGACGACGACCCCGTCCGTCGAAGAGGAGGCGCTCACTCCACGGCTCGCGAGCACGCTCGGACTCGGCGACGACATCGAGACGCGGCAGTTAACCGGAAGCACGCGCGCCGGAGTGGCAGCGCTCGTCGCAGCCCTGGATTCGACGGACGAGGGCAGGACTGCCGGCGGCGAAGAGACAGGGGATGGGACTTCCGAGGCGCCCTATCTCGTCGTCGCCAGCGACGCGCCCCGAGGAGCACCCGACGACGCGATCGAACACGCCGCCGGAGCGGGCTCGGCGGCGATCGTGGTGGGGCCTGGCGGCCCAGGGACCGTGCTCGATCGGGCCGAACAGGTCAGTCCGTTCCCCGGCACCCGATTCCGGCCTGCCGGCTCCGCAGAGACGACCGGCCTCGGCGTCACCGGGTACGACCGGCAGGCATTCCGCGAGACCGTCGAGACAGCTGCCGGTCGACTCGAGGACGATCTCGGGAGCGCCGACACCGTCGCCCTCCAGTCGCCCGACGGAAAACTCCCCTACCGTGCCGCTGGCCCACTCGGCGTCGAGACCGACGCCATCCGTGCGGGAACGACCGTCCACGACCTCGGAGACACCGGCACCGCCAGTCCGCTGCTGGGGTTCGCGAGTGCTCGCGCGGACGGTTACGACGACATCGGAGTGATCGGGTACGGCTCCGGCGGCGGTGCGATCGCGCTCAGTATCGACGCGGCCGACGTTCCGGTCGAGACGTCACTGGCAGCCGAAGAGTCGCTCTCGTATTCCGCGTACCTCCGAATCCGCGGCGAGCTCACGTCCGGCGAGCCCGCGGGCGGCGGCGCCTACGTCAGCGTTCCGAGCTGGAAACGCACGATTCCACAGCGCCATCGACTCGTCGCGGGACGCTGTCGGAACTGTGGCGAACTCGTCTTCCCGCCCACCGGAGCCTGCACGGACTGCGGCACGCTCGACGAGTACGACGAGGTCCGCCTCCCCGGCACGGGGACCGTCGAGGCTGCGACCGAGATCGGACAGGGCGGTGCGCCGCCGGAGTTCGTCGAGCAGCAGGCCCGGAGCGGATCCTACGTCAGCGCCGTCGTCGCGCTCGACGGGCCTGACGGAGCCGACGACGATCGGACCGATGCCGTCTCCACGCCTGCCCAGGTCGTCACCGTCGGTGACGAGTCCGTGGAAATCGAGGACCGCGTCGAAGCGACGATCCGGCGAATCTACACGCAGGAGGGCGTGACGCGGTACGGCGTGAAGTTCCAGCCACTGCAGGACTGACGAGGAAGCTCGATTGGGACGAGGGGCTCGAAACGGGCGGGGATCCCGATCCCGAGACAGGACCGACGAGGTGGCGCGGGGGTGCCGGCGTTAGCTGTCCGTACCGATCGTCGCCCCGGTGATCTCGAATCGCGCACCGCCAGCCTCGCTCTCCATCGCCCGGATCTCCCAACCGTGTGCCTCGACGATCTGCTGGACGATCGCCAGGCCGAATCCGGTACCGTCCTCGGCCGTCGTGAATCCCGGCGTGAACAGGTCCTCGCGCACTTCCTCGGAGATGCCGGCACCGTCGTCCTCGACGAAGAGCCCGCCGTCACCTGTGGGACCGATCCGAACGGTGACGCCGTCGCTGTCGTGCCCGTCTGTGGCGTCGTGAGATTCTGGCGAACGACTGCCCGTCGAGCCGTGCTCGACGGCGTCCTCGTGAGGCACCGGCGAACGAGGGCTCGTCGAACCGTGTTCGACGGCGTCGTCGCGAGTTGCTGGTGAGCGACGACTCGTCGAGCTATGCTCGACTGCGTCCTCGTGAGGCACCGGCGAACGAGGGCTCGTCGAACCGTGTTCGACGGCGTCGTCGCGAGTTGCTGGTGAGCGACGACTCGTCGAGCTATGCTCGACTGCGTCCTCGTGAGGCACCGGCGAACGAGGGCTCGTCGAACCGTGTTCGACGGCGTCGTCGCGAGTTGCTGGTGAGCGACGACTCGTCGAGCTATGCTCGACTGCGTCCTCGTGAGGCACCGGCGAACGGGGGGTCGTCGAACCGTGTTCGACGGCGTTTCGAAAGAGGTTCTCGAGGACCTGGCGGAACCGATCGGGGTCTGCCTCGATCGTCGCGTCGCCGGTGACGTCGAGTCGAGACTCGTTGCACGCGACCGCCTCCCAGCACTGGGTGGCAACCGTCGCGAGCTCGATCGGCTCGGGATCGGTGACGGGCTCGCCCTGGCGCCATCGCGAGGGTGTCTTCGATGAGCGTCTCCATCCGCGCCAGCGCAGAGTCGATGGCGTCGAGGTGTTCGCTGTCGCAGTCCTCCCTGGCGAGCTCCAGCCGCCCGGACGCGACGTTGAGCGGGTTCCGCAGGTCGTGGGACGCGATGTGCGCGAACTCCTCGAGGCGCTCGTTCTGGCGTTCGAGCTCCTTCTCGCGTTGCTTCCGGTGGGAGATGTCCCGGAGGACGCCGACCGTGCCGCGGATCGAGCCGTCTTCGGAGTCCTGCAACAGCGCGAGGTGGTTCTCGTGGGGGAGCCGATCCCCGTTCTTCGTGACGACGTCCATCTCGAAGGATGCCGTCTCGCGGTCGGCCGACTGGAGTAGCTCCGTGATGCGCTCTTCGCCGGTCGCGAGGTCGTCCTCGTCGAGCACGGTGGACACCGGTTCGCCGAGGAGCTCCTCGGGGTAGTAGCCCGAGTTCGTGCGCTCCTGGCCGGTTGGCGCCTCGAGCGCCGTGAACTTGCCGTCCGTGTCGAGCGTGATCACTTCGTCCGGGAACGCCTTGACGATCGCCTCGTAGCGTTCCAGCTCCTCCTTCCGTTCGAGGAGCCGCCGTTCGCGTCGCTTCCGCTCCGAGATGTCACGGACCACGCCGACGGTCGCCTGGTACTCCCCGGTCTCGGTGCACAGCGGAGCGACGTTGATCTCAGCGAGGACGTCCGCTCCCGCCGCCGTCTGGACGGTCACCTCGTAGGTGGCACTGTCGCGGTCGGGATCACCCAACAGCTCGACGATGATCTCGGTCCCGCGCTCGTAATCTCCGTCTGCGAGAAACTCGCTGGCGTGGGTGCCCTCGACCGACGCCACGTCACCGGTACCGAGCATTCCGGCCATCGCACCGTTCGCGGTCGAGACCACGCCGTCTTCCTCGAGGACGAACATCGGATCGCCGACGGTCTCCACGAGGGCCTCGTATCTGGACAGCTCCCGCCGTGCACGGTTGCTCGCTACGGCGCGCTCGATCCGGTCGGCCAGCGACTGGTACTGGTCAGTTTCGGGCTGCTTCCGCAGATAGTCCGTCGCGCCCAGGGTGATCGCGTCGCTCGCGATTTCCTCGGAGCCCTGGCCCGTAAAGAGGACGAACGGCAGGTCGGGATGGGACTCTCGGACTCGTTCGAGGAACGCCAGCCCGTCGAGTTCAGGCAACTGATAGCCGCTGACGACGCAGTCGAACGCTTCGTCCTCGATGCGGTCCAGCGCGTCCCGAGGACTGGTTTCGGAGACGACGTCGAACCGATCGTGCTCGCGCTCGAGCGCCCTCGCGGTCCGGTCGAGCAGCGGCTCCTCCTCGTCGACGTGGAGGACCCGAACTGCCCGAGACATGCTGTAGAAAACCCCGGTCCACCCGGGTAATCCTTCCGGCTGTCAGAGCGTACTGGCGACCGACTCGGCAGGACTCGGCCCTCGAAATCGGCAGCGAGAGTGCCACAGTCTGCGAGGTGAAATTCGGATGCGGCGCGAGGGAATCCCGACCACGACGACGGCTCGCTCAGAAGAGCTGATCCGAGATGATGTTCTTCTGGATCTCGGAAGTCCCCTCGTAGATCTTCGTGATCCGGGCGTCGCGGTAGTAGCGCTCGGCTGGGAAGTCCGTGACGAAGCCGGCACCGCCGTGGACCTGGACGCCCTCGTCGGCGACCTCGACGGAGATCTCGCTGGCGAAGAGCTTCGCCATGCTGGAGTACTTCGCGGCGACGTCCTGGTTGCCTTGCTCGATCTGGCTGGCTGCCCGGTAGGTGAGCGATCGCGCGGCCTCGACCTTCGTCGCCATGTCCGCGATCTTGTGTTCGATCGCCTGGAACTCCCTGATTTTCTGCCCGAACTGCTCGCGCTCGTCCGCGTACTCCATCGCCGCGTCGAGCGCGCCCTGCGCGCAGCCGACCGCCTGGGCCGCGACGCCAGTACGCCCGACGGCGAAGAACTCCATGAGCTGGTAGAAACCACGGTCGACCTCGCCGATGACGTTCTCTTCGGGGACGCGGACGTCGTCGAGGAAGAGCTCACCGAGGTCAGAGGCTCGAATCCCGAGCTTGTTGTCGATCTTCTCCGCGGTGAACCCCTCGATATCCGTCGGCACGAGGAAGGCAGTGATCCCCTTGTGGCCCGCGCCGGGGGTCGTCTTCGCCATGATCACGGCGACGTCGGCGACAGTGCCGTTCGTGATCCACGTCTTGTTGCCGTCGATGACGAACTCGTCGCCGTCCTTCTCGGCGGTCGTCTCCATGCCGGCGACGTCGGAGCCGTGCGCTGGTTCGGAGATCGCCGACGCCGAGGCCGTCTCGCCGCTGGCGATTTTCGGCAGCCACTCCTCCTTCATCCACTCGTCGCCGAAGCGGACGATCATGTTCGTCCCGAAGGAGGCACTCCCGACGGCGGACCCGATGCCCGGATCCGCACGCCAGAGCTCCTCGGTGACGATGATCGAGGACAGCTTGTCCATGCCGGCACCGCCGTACTCCGTCGGAATGCTCGCGCCGACGAAGTCGTACTCCGCCGCCTTGCGCCGGATCTCCTCCGGGTACTCCTTGTTCTGGTCGTGCTCCGCGGCGACCGGCTCGATCTCGTTCTCGCCGAACTCGCGGACGGCGGCGCGGATCGCTTCGTGCTCGTCGGAAAGGGCGAACGACATGTGCGTGTGGTTGTCTCCCATTACAAAGTATCTTCGTGCGAAGAAAGGTATATCCGGATCGTCCGGGGAGGTCCCCGCGTCGCTCCAGGCGAGTCCGGGTCGTAAGTCTCCCGACGTGCGATCCAGTAGCAGAAACAGTGGGCGTGACCGAGCGGTTCAGATCGGCTCGAACCGGTAGCCGTCCCAGTCCTGGGCGCTGTCTTCGTCCTTGATGCCGACGCCTGGCTCGCGGAGTTCTTCCGCGTAGACGGGTCGGACCTCGTCGCCGGAGACCACGTCGTCGGTCGTCAGCTGGCCGAGCGCGCGGACCGTCTGCACGCCGTCGCCATCGGGGTCGGGCACCGCGAACTCGACGATCGCGAGGTGGTTCGGCTGGCGAACGCCCGGCGGGGTCGCGGTGCTCGTCGTCCATGTGACGACCTCCGCGGTGTACTCCGAGAGGTCGACCTCCTCCACGGGCTCGGTTCCCTCCGGGCCGATCGGGTGGCCGGGATAGGTGATCGCGCCGCTCTCGTAGCGGGTGGCCAGCAGACCGGGAGCGTCGTCGCTCATGCCGCCTCACCTCCGGACTCGAGGATCGTCGTAATCACGCAGTTCCCGAAGCCGCCGACGTTGCAGGCCAGCCCGACGTCGGCGTCGACCTGCCGGGGACCGGCCTCGCCGATAACCTGCTCGTAGATCTCCACGCCCTGCGCGACGCCGCTGGCGCCCAGCGGATGGCCCTTGGACTTGAGGCCGCCGGAGGTGTTGATCGGGAGTTCGCCGTCCCGTTCGGTGCGGCCGTCCTCGACGTGCTCCCAGGCCTCCCCGGGCTCGGCGAATCCGAGGCCCTCCATCTGGAGGAACTCGAGGATCGTGAACATGTCGTGGAGTTCGGCGACGTCGACGTCGTCCGGACCGATCCCCGCCATCTCGTAGGCCTCGTCGCTGCTGTCGACGACGCCACCCATCGTCGTCGGGTCCTCACGTTCGTGGACGACGTGGGTGTCCGTCGCGCCGGCGATCCCGGAGACGATCGCGTACTCGTCGGTGTACTCCTGCGCGACGGACTCCGGACAGAGCACGAGCGCCGCGGAGCCGTCGGTGATCGGGCAGAAGTCGTAGAGGCGGAGCGGGTCGGCGACGATCGGCGACTCGAGCACCGTCTCGAGGTCGACCTCCTTCCGGAACTGGGCGTGCGGGTTATCCACGCCGTTCTTGTGGTTCTTGACCGCGACCTTCGCGAGGCTCTCCCGGGGTGCGTCGTACTTCTCGAGGTAGTGCCGGGCAGTCATGCCCGCGAACGAGGGGAGCGTGACGCCGTGTTTGTACTCCGCCGGATGCGTGATCGAGGCGATCACGTCCGTCGCCTCGCCCGTCGTCCGGTGGGTCATCTTCTCGCCGCCGACGAGCAGCGTCATCTCGCTGGCGCCGGAAGCGACGGACTGCCACGCGGCGTAGATCCCCGCACCGCCGGAGGAAGAGGTCTGGTCGACCCGCTGACTGTAAGCTGGCATAAGGTCGAGGTCGTGCGCGAGGGCGTTCATCACGCCGCCCTGTCCCTCGAACTCGCCGCTGGACATGTTCGCCGCGTAGACGTGCTCTACCTCGCTCGGCGCGACGCCAGCGTCCTCCAGACACTCCGCGCCCGCCTGTGCGAGCAGTTCCTGGATCCAGGCGTCGCGCTCGCCGAACTGCGTCATCGACGCGCCGATGACGGCTACCGGTTCGTCCATGCGCGAGGGGTCGGCGGGATCCACCTTATATTCACCCGCATTCATCTCGGGTGCGTTTCGGTATGTCCGTGACCGCGTCGATCAGGTCGAGGCGGACTGAATGGCCTCGATCGTCGCGCTGTTGATCGAAACGATCACCGAAACCCACTCGGTACCGGCGGGCCACAGTGCGCCCATGGAGTTCCACCACGCGGGGATCGCCACGGAGGACGGTGCTGCGACGGCGGCGCTGTTCGCCGATCTCCTCGAGACGGAGATCGTCCACGAGGAGTCCCTCGACGACCTCAACGTCGTCTTTCTCGACGCCGACGGTGGGCTACTCGAGGTGCTGGAACCGACCGACGACGGACCGATTTCGCGGTACCTCGACCACGACGGCCCGGGGATCCACCACCTCGCCTTCGCGACGGACGACCTGCGCGGAGCCATCGACCGCGCGCGCTCCCTCGGCATCGAGCCGATCGACGAGGAGCCACGGCCCGGCGCCGCGGGCCACGACGTCGCTTTCCTCCATCCCAGCGATACCGCTGGCGTGCTCGTCGAGTTCGTCTCGGAGTGAAGCGCCTCCGGCCCGTCGAGGTGTCCGTACCGCAGGCGTTCCAGGGCGATCCGCAGGGTTACCCGAAGCTCTCGACGAGTGCGTCGTCGGAATCGACGCCGGCGTCCTCGAGCGCGTCGAGCGACAGCTCGCAGAACGATTCGAAGCCGAACACGTAGACCTGCCCGGCCGTCGCGACGTCGGCGACCGCCGATACGAAGGCTGCGTCGTCGCTCGTGATCGCGACGGACGCCCCGCCCTCCGAGAGCGCGGAGAGACGGGCCTCGTGGGCGGGCGTCTCGTCGAGGTAGACGAGCGAGGCGTCGTGACCAGCGCCGTGGGCACGCTCTGCGATCCCGACGGCGGGGCCGACGCCCGGACCGCCAGCGAGCACGACGACGTCGCCCTCGCCCTCGTACGTCACGTTGCCGAAGGGCCCCTCGATCGTGATCGCGTCGCCGGCCTCCAGGTCGGAGAGCCACGGCGTCAGGTCGCCGTCGGGATCGATTCCGACGGTGATCTCGAACGTGTCTCCGACCGTCGGCGAGGAGAGCGTGTAGTGGCGGGCGAGCTCCTCGCCGTCGACCGTCGCGCGGACGAGGACGAACTCGCCAGGATCGGCGTCGAACTTCGATGGCGTGGCGAGCGTGATGGCGATCGTATCCGCTCCGACGTCGGCCACGTCGCGTACCGTTACCTGCGTCGCGTCCATGAAGAACGGTAGTCCCAGCGGACTCTTGAGGGTTGGCTTCGCCCGCTCCGAGAAGCGACGAGGATGGCAACGACGGGGACCGATGAGGAGCGACGACGAGGACCGACGATCGAAAACGGACCAGCCGACTGGCGAGACTGGCGGGTGGAATCGGCGGGGGCGTGCCGAAACGAGACTGGCGAGATCCGACCAGACGGGCGATACTAGATGGTCGAGAACTGGACGAACGACCGAACAGGAGCAGCAGAGCTGCCCCGGCGAGCGTCAGCGCGCGATCGAAGACGGACAGATCTGCCGGGAATCGGGCTCTCCGGGGAGTCCAGCGAAGGGGACGGTCGTCCGCCGAATCGGCGGTGGAGTGGCCGTGTGCCGAACCCGTTGCTACCGATTGGGGCAAATACTACGAGCAGCCGCCCGAGAACTGTAACTCTCGACGACGCTGTGTCTGCACACTCCACGTTCAGAAGTCTTTTCTCCCGGCGATAGCTACGCCCGCTCACAAATGGCCGAGGACCTGAACTGGGCAATCGGTGGCGAGGCCGGCGATGGCATCGACTCCACCGGGAAGATCTTCGCCCAGGCGCAGTCGCGGGCCGGCCGGCACGTGTTCACCTCCAAGGACTTCGCGTCGCGGATCCGCGGCGGCTACACCGCCTACAAGATCCGCTCCTCGACGGAGCGAGTCCAGAGCGTGGTGAACCGGCTGGACGTGCTCGTCGCACTGACACAGCGGACGATCGACGAGAACCTGGACGAACTCCACGACGGAAGCGTCGTGGTCTACGACGGCGAGCGATCATGGGAAGCCGAGATCCCCGACGAAATCACGGGCGTCGACGTGCCGCTCAAATCCCTCGCGGAGGACGCCGGCGGCGCGATCATGCGCAACGTCGTCGCGCTGGGGGCCGTCTGCTCGATCGTGGACTTTCCCGTCGAAAAGCTCGACGAGGCCCTCGAGAAGCGCTTCGGCGGCAAGGGCGAGAAGATCGTCGAGAACAACAAGACGGCCGCCCGGAAGGGCGCGGACTACGTCGAAGAGGAGTACGACGGGTTCGACTACTCTCTCGAGACGACCGACTCGGACTACGTCCTGCTGAACGGCGACGAGGCGATCGGCATGGGCGCCATCGCTGCAGGCTGTCGGTTTTACGCCGGCTACCCGATCACGCCCGCGACGGACGTGATGGAGTATCTCACCGGACGGATCGACCAGTTCGGCGGCCACGTCGTCCAGGCCGAGGACGAGCTCTCCGCGATCAACATGGCGCTGGGCGCGGCGCGCGCGGGTGCCCGGTCCATGACCGCGACGTCCGGCCCCGGGATCGACCTGATGACCGAGACGTTCGGTCTCGTGGCGACGTCTGAGACGCCACTCGTCATCTGCGACGTCATGCGAGCAGGCCCCTCGACGGGGATGCCGACGAAGCAGGAGCAGGGCGACCTCAACATGCTGCTGTACGGCGGTCACGGCGAAATCCCGCGGTTCGTCGTCGCGCCGACGACGATCTCGGAGTGTTTCCACAAGACGATCGAGGCGTTCAACCTCGCCGAGCAGTACCAGACGCCGGTCTACCTCGTCTCCGACCTCGCGATGGCGGTCACCGAGCAGACGTTCGCCCCCGAGGAGTTCGACATGGACGAGGTCGAGATCGACCGCGGCAAGATCGTCGACGAGGACTCCATCGACGAATATCTCGACGAGCAGGAACGCTTCCAGCCCCACTACGACGCCGCCGACGGCGTCAGCCCGCGAGCGCTCCCCGGGACCGACGGCGGCGCGCACATGTCCACCGGCCTCGAACACGACGAGCTCGGTCGCCGAACCGAGGACACCGACGAGCGCATCGACCAGGTCGAGAAGCGCCAGCGGAAGGTCGAGACCGCGAAGCGAGAGGAGGACTGGTCCTACCGCGAGTTCGGCGACGCCAACGCGGATACGCTGGTCATCTCCTGGGGCTCGAACGAGGGCGCCATCGTGGAAGCGATGGATGCGCTGGAGGACGAGGGCATCGGCGTCCGCTTCCTGTCCGTCCCCTACATCTTCCCGCGGCCGGACCTCAGCGAGGAGATCGAGGCAGCCGGGCGCACCATCGTGGTCGAGTGTAACGCCGAGGGGCAGTTCGCCGACCTGATCGAGCACGACGTGCTCGAGCGCGTCCAGCGCGTCACGAAGTTCGACGGCGTTCGGTTCGACGCCGACGAGCTGGCGGCGGCGATCCGCGACGCGACCGATGGTTCCGCCGAGACCGACGAGGTGACAGCATGAGCTCCGACGTTCGATTCACCGACTTCAAATCCGACAAGCAGCCCACCTGGTGTCCCGGCTGCGGCGACTTCGGGACGATGAACGGCATGATGAAGGCGCTGGCGAACACCGGGAACGACCCCGACAACACGTTCGTCGTCGCCGGCATCGGCTGTTCGGGCAAGATTGGGACGTACATGCACAGCTACGCGCTCCACGGCGTCCACGGCCGGGCGTTGCCCGTCGGGAGCGGCGTCAAGATCGCCAACCCCGACCTCGAGGTCATGGTCGCCGGCGGCGACGGCGACGGCTACTCCATCGGCGCGGGCCACTTCGTCCACGCCGTACGCCGGAACGTCGACATGACCTACGTCGTCATGGACAACCGGATCTACGGCCTGACGAAGGGCCAGGCGTCACCGACCTCCCGCGAGGACTTCGAGACGTCGACCTCGCCCGAGGGACCGAAGCAGCCCCCGGTCAACCCCCTCGCGCTCGCCCACGCCGCGGGCGCGACGTTCATCGCACAGTCCTTCTCCTCGGACGCACAGCGACACACCGAGATCGTTCAGGAGGCCATCGAACACGACGGCTTCGGCTTCGTCAACGTGTTCTCGCCGTGTGTCACGTTCAACGACGTCGACACGTACGACTACTTCCGCGACTCGCTCGTCGACCTCGGTGAGACCGACCACGACCCGACCGACGAACAGCAGGCCAAGGAGGTCATCATGGACGGCGAGACCGAGCACATGGGCATCATCTACCAGGACGAGGACTCAGTTCCGTTCAACGAGCTCCACGGCGTCGACGAGAACATGGCCGAGATCCCCGATGGCGCGCCCGAGGGCGCGATGGATCTCGTTCGGGAGTTCTACTGAGAACCTTTTTGCGCCGTCGCGGTCGCGCTGCGCGCGACCGCTCGGCGCAAAAACGTTCATGAAAAAGCCGCGCTAACCACCGCACCGCAACGGCTTCCGTTCCGCACTTCAACCGCCGGCACCGCGACCGGAACGATGCTACCCGCCTCGCTGGATCTACCGCTGGCTCCTACTCCTCTGAAGCCGCCTCGACGGTGATCGTCCCCGTCATTCCCTGTCCCTCGTGTGGGATGCAGAAGTACTCGTACGTGCCGGCGATCTCGAACGTGTGCTCGAAGGACTCGCCCCGCTCGATCAGGCCGCCCGTGGTGTACCCGTCCCTCGCGTCTTGTTCGGACTCGAAGTCTCCGGACGCGAAGTAGGCCGCTCCGTCGGGAATCTCGTCGCCGTAGGCGGTGACAGTGTGGCCGATGTTGCTCTCGTTCTCCCAGGTCACCGTCGTTCCCGTTGCCACGGTGAGACTGGCTGGTTGGAACTCGCGAGAATCCATGCCGATCGTGTTGCCGTCTCCGCCTCCGCCGTCGTCGCCGCCGCCCATGCAGCCGGCGACTGCGACGCCGAGCGTAGCGGCGCCCGTGGTGCCGAGTCGTCCGAGCAGTTCGCGTCTGGTCTGCGTCGTTCGGGACATAGTGGCTGAGTCATTCCCGGCGGCATCCGGCGCGTGCTGGCACTGCCGTTCCGGGCTATGTGTGGAACTGTCGGGCGGAATGCGCAAAAAGGTACGCGCTGATCCGGGAGCGGACGAAAGCGATAGCGAGAGAACGAGCGAAACGACGGCGAAAGGGCTACTCCGTCGTCGTGCGATCGGCGTCCTTCTCCCCCTCGTAGATCTCGTACCCGTCCTGAGCGACCTTCTCAGCCAGTACGGCACACTTCACGCGCATCGGCGAGATGTCGACGCCGAGCATGTCGATGACGTCGTCGCGGTCCATGTCGACGAGTTCCTCGACGCTCGCGCCCGTGAGACGCTCGGAGAGCATCGACGCAGACGCCTGGCTGATCGCACAGCCGTCGCCGCGGAAGGCGATCCGCTCGATCTGGCCGTCGACGAGCTCGACGTCGACCGTGATCTCGTCGCCGCACATCGGGTTCTCCCCGACGTGCGTGTAGGTGGGATCCTCGAGTTCCCCGTAGTTGCGGGGATTCTTGTAGTGATCGAGGATCTGCTGACGGTACATGTCCGAGCCCATGCTCATCGTTGAACCGTCGTAGGGAGACGCGGAGGAAAAGGGTTCCGCACCGTGTGAAACGGGCACACCGCGATGATTCGCCGGTGACGCCGACCGGGGGCTATCCGAGATGGACAGCAGATCGGCGGACGAGAGAGCCAGTGCAGCCGCTCGCGATCGGGGAGGAATCGGAGGAAGACCCCGGTTTACAGGTCGCGGGGCTGGACCGTCTTCCGGTCGTTGGCCTCTGCGCGTGCGGCGGCCTCCTCGAGGAGCTCCTCGACCTCGGCGTCGAGCTCGTCGTAGAAGTCGGAGGCGACGTTCTTGTCAGCGAGCGCTTCCTTCACGGCGGCTTTGACAATCAGATCTGCCATACAGATTGGCGTTTTCCGCTCTCCCCTATAAGGATTCCTGAATTGACCGGCGTCGCGGGGCGCTGGACCGGCGCAACGGACGCTCGAACGTACAAAACCACCAAATTTCCCTTACTGACCGCCCGTAGAATGGGCTGCTTCGACCGTGCGCACGGCAGCGACGTTCTCGGGCACGTCGTGGACGCGGACGACGTCTGCACCGCGTTCGGCGGCCAGGGCAGTGCCGGCGATCGTCGGCTCCAGTCGGTCGCCGTGCTCGTAGCCCGCCGTCTCGAACAGAGACTTGTGGGAGTGGCCGACGAGAACCGGGCACTGCAACGCCTGTAGCTCCGGCAGTCGATCGAGCAGCTCGAAGCTCTCCTCGGCTGACTTGCCAAAGCCGAGGCCGGGATCGACGAGAATCTGCTCGCGATCCAGTCCGGCCTGCTGGGCGAGGAGCACCCGCTCGTGGAGTGACTCGATCACGTCCCGGACGACGTCGTCGTACTCGACGTCCCGGTCCGGATCCACGGGTGCGTCGATGCTGTGCATCAGGACCAGCGGCGCGTCGTGCTCGGCGGCGACGAAGCGCATCGCCGGATCCTCCAGCCCCGAAACGTCGTTGACGATGTCCGCACCAGCCTCGAGCGCGGCAGCCGCGACCTCGGCCTTCCGCGTGTCGATCGAGATCATCGCGTCGAGGTCGGCGATCCGCTCGATCACCGGGACGACCCGGTCGATCTCCTCGTCGTTCGACACCGGATCCGCGCCGGGGCGCGTGGACTCGCCGCCGACGTCGACGACGTCGGCGCCGGCCTCGACCATCGCCTCGGCGCGCTCGACGGCCACCTCGACGCGGTCGTACTCCCCGCCGTCGTGGAAACTGTCGGGCGTGACATTGCAGATCCCCATCACCGCCGTTCCCTCCTGCCAGGGGTAGTTCGGCTCCGGTTCGGGGACCTGGATGCCGAGCTGGCGGTGGAGTTCCTCTCCGATCTGCGGGAGACCGTATGGCTGTTCGGCGAGGGCTTTGCCGAGCTGGCGGAACTGCGAGAGCGTCCCCATGAGGACGACCCGGAGCAACTCGCCGTCGTGGGTCACGTCCGAGACCGCACATTCGCCGCCGAGGGCGAGCAGCTCCTGCTTGACGTACTCGGCCTGTCGGCGCTGGAGGCGCGTCTCGACCACGCGGTGAACGGCCTTGCCGCGCATGCGCCAGACGCCGGCGTCGGTGACGCCCGCTTTCTCGAGCGTCGTCCGAGCCTCGCCGAGGCTATCGACCTGTTTCGGCGTCTGGAGCCGGGTCCACCTGGCTCGCGCCTCGGCCACGGTGAACAGCGAGCCGGTGACGAGGACACAGTCCTTGGAATCGGCTCCCTCGAGGACGGTGTCGACCGCACCCTGGACGGAGCCGCCGACCTCGACTCGATCGGCGCCGGCCTCCTCGAAGACGCCTGCGAGGACGGCCGGATCCTCGGCCCTGTCCAGGTCGGGCCGGCAGGTCACGACCCGATCGCAGTGTGGGAGGGCCGCGGCCATCTCGCTCTGGGGCTTGTCGTGCATGATCCCGGTCGCAAGGTGAAGCTCCTCGTACTCGAACTCCGCGAGCACCTCCGCGAGACGCTCGCACGCACTGGCGTTGTGCGCGCCGTCGAGGACGACCAGTGGCTCCTGCGAGAGCACTTCGAAGCGCGCAGGCCAGTGGGCCTGGCGGAGCCCGCGAGCGAGGTCCGCGTCCTCGAGTGACTCGTCGCGGGCAGCGAGCACCTGTCCGGCCAGGACCGCCGCGACGCCGGCGTTTTCGGCCTGGTGTGCGCCGAGGACAGGCAGTCGAGTCTCCACGTCGAGAGGCCACTCGCGACGGCCATCCCGATGCAACGCACCGGAGAGTTCGATCGCCGCCTCCGTGTGGTTGACGCGACCGCCGTAGCTCGCGACGACGTCGGGCCACGCCTCTGGGGGCGTCCAGTCGCTCGCGTCTGTCCGGTCGTCTTCGAGTCCAACGGTCACGAGATCGCCGGCCGCCTCCTGAAGTGTCTCGAGCGCGGCTCCCTCCGCAGCAGTCACGAGCGGCCGATCTGCGGGTGCGACGTGGGCTTTGTCCCGGGCGATCTCCTCGACGGACTCGCCGAGCAGCTCCGTGTGCTCCAGACTGACGTTGGTGACCGCGCTCGCAATCGGATCGACGACGCTCGTCGCGTCGAGCCTCCCGCCGATGCCGACCTCGAGAATCGCTACGTCGACGTCCTGCTGAGCGAAGTGCCACAGCGCCATCGCCGTCGTCGTCTCGAAGAAGGTCGGCGACGCGCCCTCGACGCCCCGGTCGACGACGTACTCCCGCGTTCGTTCGACGAACCGCGTCACGGCCCGCTGGGGGATCGTTCGCCCGTCGACGCGGATCCGCTCACGAAAGTCCTCGAGATGTGGCGACGTGAACAGGCCGACCGAACAGCCGGCCTCCCGCAGCACGCGCTCGGTCATGCGGGCCGTCGACCCCTTGCCGTTCGAACCAGCGACCTGGACGAAGTCGACGGTCTCGTGAGGATCGTCGAGCTCGGCGAGCAGGTCCGCGGTCGACTCGGTCCCGGTCTTGGGGCCGAACCGCCGGAGGCCAAAGAGGAAGTTCGAGGCCTCTGGATACTCCATACGAACGGTCACTTTCGCGTCGCGCTTTATCCTGTCGGAACCCGTGACGTGCCGGGATCGGTGGCGCCGAGCGATCGGGCTTCAGATGATCTCGAGGAGCGTCGCCGCGAGCAGCGTCACCCAGATGACGAGGCCGGCCGTGACGAGGCCGTTGATCCGGCCCTTGCGAGCCGCCCGTCGCGCGGCCCCGGCCGCGATGAGTCCGAGTGCGAGGATGATCGCGAGGCGCTGGAGCAACACCGGGATCGAGATCATCTCGACGCCGAGGTAGGTGTAGTCGGCGACGATGCCGATCGCGAGGCCCGCCGAGGCGGCGACGGACGCGTCGATCCGACGTTCGATTCCGCTCGCGAGCGCGTAGGTCGCGATCGGCAGCCCCAGTGCCAGCACGGGGTAGAGCAGTCCCGCGATCTGGTGCATCGTGAGGAAAGTGGCGTGTCGCTCGAGTGCGATCCCCCCGAAGCGGACGCCGAGCACGATGGCGACGTTGACCGCGACGAGCAGCCCCAGGCGCGTGGAGAGTCTGTCCCTGACCGCACGGAGCCGCCGTCGGTCGACGGGCGTCAGGCTGCGCTGGAGGAACCGATCCACGTCGACGGCGAGGCCGCCGGCGACAGAGAGCCCCAGGAACAGTACCACTATCGACGCCCAGCCGTCGGAGTCGGAGCTGTCGTCGTTACCGACGTAGGATCGCCAGATGTCGTCGACGCGGGCGTCGCCGAGGAAGACGCTCTCGACGCGATCCTGCGCGGAGTCGCTGCCGTGGACCTCGTGGCGGAGCGTGAACCAGTCGAAATGTTCGCTGTGGGCCTGCATCGCGACCCAGGGCTCGTCGTCGTTGGGCGACTCGTACATCCGAACGTGGTAGCGGTGGCCGTAGTACGTGCCGTCCTGGAGCTGGGCGGTCTCGTCGATCCACTGGCCACCGTCCTCGCTCCCGTCGTCGACGTACGCGTACCGGGTGGCGCCCTCGGTGGACTCCCAGTCGATCGCGAGATTCTCTCCCCTCGTTCCGTTGAGCGGACCGCTGGCGCCCGTCCCGGGTGGACCCGGCCCTTCGGCCTCCTCTTCGGGCGGGAGGTCCTCGAAGTCGCCGCCGTCACCGTCGCGGAGCATTCGAAGCACGGCGTCTGTCTCGCCGCGGACGACGACGTTGATCGGGCTCGTGCGTCGGAAGCTCTGCTCGGAGCTGAGATACGGCCAGGCGCCGCTCTCGTAGCCGTCGAAGCTGATCCGGCGGTCTCGATGTTCTTCTGTGAGGGGCTCCGGCGGGGCCGGCGTCGGCGGCGCGACTGCAGCGAGCAGGAGAATCGTCACCGTCGCGACGCCGAGGGCGGCGCCCACGATCGTCAACTGCCGTCGCATCTACGGAGAATTGGCAACAGAGGGAGTTAGTGCTGCCGGAAGTGGAAACCGGGCCGCGCCCAGTTCGGGATCGATCGAAGGTGGCGGCGCCGACCCGGTTGCCAGCTCAGTCGTGACGGAACGCCCGGCTCCCGGTAAACACCATCGCGATGCCGTGCTCGTCGGCCGCTTCGATCACGTCGTCGTCGTTGACCGAGCCGCCGGGCTGGACGATCGCCTCGATGCCCGCTTCGGCGGCGGCCTCGACGGCGTCCGGGAAGGGGAAGAACGCGTCGGAGGCCATCACGGCGCCGTCGGCAGACTTTCCCTCGGCGTCGCTCTCGGCTTTCATCTTCGCGATCTCGACGGCGTCGACGCGGGAAACCTGGCCGGCGCCGACGCCGACGGTCTCCGTGCCTGTCGCGAAGAGGATCGCGTTGGATTTGACGTGTTTGATCGTCTGCCAGGCGAACCGCATCGAGGCGATCTGCTCGTCGGTGGGCTCGGCCTCGGTCACCACCTCGAGATCCTCCGGCGTCGGTGCCTGCGTGTCTCGCTCCTGGATCAGTCGCCCGCCGGCGAGGCGCTTCTCCGTGAACTGCTCCGTTGGCGAGTCGAGCGAGCCGACGTCGAGCACGCGGAGATTGTCCTTCTCGAACAGCGCCTCGAGGGCGTCGTCGGTGTACCCCGGTGCGACGACGACCTCCTTGAACGAGTCCGTGATCTCGGCGGCGGTCTCGGCGTCGCACTCACGATTCAACGCGACGATCCCCCCAAACGCGCTCTTGGCGTCCGTCGAGAGCGCGTCGCGGTACGCGTCGGCGAGCGAGTCGGCGACGGCTGCGCCGGCAGGGTTGGTGTGTTTGATGACCGCCGCCGCTGGCTCGTCGAACTCCTTGACCAGGCCGAGCGCCGCGTCGGCGTCGTTGTAGTTGTTGTACGAACAGGCCTTTGCACCCTCGTTGAGCTGCGGAGCTCCCACGACGGTCGCCTCCTCGCAGGTGTAATCGGCATAGAGTGCGGCGTCCTGGTGGGGGTTCTCGCCGTAACGGAGGTCCGCGGCGCGGTCGCCGGTCGCGAGGAATCGCAGTGGCAGCTGCTCGTCGCTGTTCCCGGGCGTCGAGACGGTGCCGGCCTCGCGATCGACGTCCACGCGATCCTCGGCGAACCACTTGACTGCGCGGGGGTACGCGGCGAACTCGCCCTCGTAGAGGACGCGATCCGCGAGGTCGTCGGCGTCGTCGCCGTCGTAGACCGGCACCGGCTCCTGGGTAACCACCGGGCCGGCGTCGACGAGGTCCTCGACGACGTTGCCCTCGTCGTCGGTCGCGTCCGTGACGACGTGGACCGTACAGCCCGTCAGATCCACGCCGGCGTCCAGTGCGTCGCCCCACGCGTCCATCCCCGGGAAGGAGGGGAGCAGCGACGGGTGCACGTTGAGCGTCGCCGGCTGGGCGTCGAGGAACGCGTCGGTGAGAATCCGCATGTAGCCGTCGAGGCAGACGAGGTCGAACTCGTGGTCGGCGAGTGCCTCGTTGATCCGCTGCTCGTGGCTCGCGCGGCTCTCCCCTTCCTCACGCTCGACGACTGCCGTCGGAATCCCGCGATCGGCTGCCTTCTCGAGAACCGGCGCGTCGGCGTCGTTGGTGAGGACGACACCCAACTCTGCGCCGCCCGGTGACCGCTCGTGTACGTTGATCAGATTGCGCCCCCGGTTGCTCGCGAGACCCGCGATGCGCGTCATATCTGTGGAACCGCTGCGTCGGTACAAAGGAACTGCGATCCTCCGACCGATCGGTAGACGGAGCGAGTCGGTCGATCTGGCCTGTCACAGGCGACAGCCGATTGCACGATCCACGCCGATCGAACGGTTCCACAGACAGGAGAGGATCCGGACGGCCCGCACTCACCGACCGGATCAGAGGTCGATGTGATGTGAGAAGAATCCGTCCAGCATCCGGACGTGCCACTTGGCGAACGTCGTGCCGCTGCTCCAGAACGCCGACTCCTCGTCGTCTGGGCCGACGACCGCGAACAGCACCGTCCGGCGGTCGATGATTACGAACCGACCGTTCGGCGTCTCGTCGGAGTCGATCTTGTCCGGCGGAACGGCCGTCTCGACGTCGGTGTCCGCGAAGGACTCGAGGAACGTGGCGTCCTCACTCACGACCAGCACGTCGACGTCCTCGGCAGCCTCGATCAGCGCGGCGATCAACGACTCCGAGGCGAGCGACGCGTCACCGCCGAACGTGATGGACGATTCGGCGTCGTCGAGCAGGGTCTGGATGCGAGCGTCGATGGTCTCGCTGCCCCGGAGCGTCCAGATTGCCTCCTGGCGCTCCTGAGTGTCGCCGAACCGATCCTCGATGGATTCGAGCGCGTCGAACGCCCGCTCGTGCTCGCGCTCGAAGTCCCGACGGAGCTGCTCGCGCGCCTCCTCCAGCGTGACGGCGCGGTAGCGCTTGGGCGAGGCGTGCTGGACGTCGACGAGCCCGCGATCCTCCAGATCCTCCGCAGCGCCGTAGACCTGGGATCGAGGGACGTCGGCCAGATCCGCGACCTCGCTCGCGGTCCCGCTATCGATCTGCTGGAGCGCGACGAACACCTCGGCTTCATACTTCGAGAGGCCGAGCCGCTGGAGCGCCGCAGTCGGCTCCGTCATCTGATCGTGCTCCCTACCGCGGGTCCTGCACGGTTTCGGCCCGATTCGTTCGCGACGGCCGGCTCACTCATTTGCTGGAGCCACCTCGCCGGTCCCGACCTCGTCCGTATTCTCCTCGAAAGCCTCGGACGGTCCGAGGTACTTCGTCCAGAGCACCAGGAAGCTCGGGAGCACGAACACGCTCCCGAGGAACGCGTAGATGATCGTAATCCCGGTGATGATGCCGAACTGCTGGATCGGCGGGACGATCGCGAACGCGAGCACGCCGAAGCCACCGACCGTGGTGCCGGCGCTGCCGAGCAGCGCGCCACCAGTCCCGGTGACGGCGTCCTGAATCGCGTCCCAGGTGCCCTTGCCACGGCCCAGTTCGAGCATGTAGCGCTCGGCGATGTGGATGTTGTAGGCCACGCCGAGCCCGATCGTCAGGCTCGTGATCGTCCCGGTGATGATGTTGAACCCGATGTCCATGAGCCACATCGTGCCGAGGATCCAGGCGACGCTCAACACGATCGGGAGGAGCGTGACGGCTCCAAGGATCGCACTGTCGTGGACGTACCAGTAGGCGATCATCAGGAACGCGATCACGGCCACGATCGTGACGATCAGGGTCTGGATCACCGTGTTCAGCAGCTCCTCTTCGATGACGCTGAACACGACGAGGTCGCCGGTGGCCGTCGCCGTGGCACCGGTCTCGCCGAAGCTATCCGCGAGATCGTAGGTCGCAGAGGTGGTCTCACCTCTGCTCGCCTGGCCAGCCTTCGTGACGACCATCTGCACCGCCTCGTACTCGCCGTCCTCGTTGACGTAGATCGTGCTAGAGGCCTGGGCTGGTGCGGCATCGTAGTAGGCAGCGTACAACGCCTCGACGTTCTGATCGGGGACGTTGTCGCCGTCAGTGTCTGCGTCTGCGAACTCACCGGCAAACGACGAGTTGGGGTTCTCGGCCGCGTACGTCTGCATCCCACGGAGCGGACTCTTCAGCTCTGCCTGACCGTTCGGGAACGTGTTGAACGCGCTGGATTCAGCAGCCAGTTGCTCCGCCGCATCCATCTCCGCTAACGCCTCTGGCGTGGCTACCTCTCCCCGTATCAGTATCGTCGACGTCTGATCCTGGCTGAAGTGCTGGCCGACGTACTCGAGCTGACTCTTGATCTGGTAGTCGCCGGGCGCGAACGGCTCTGGCAGATTGTCGAGGTAGTCCGGCGGATCCTCCGCGATGAAGTCCTCCGTCTGGAAGCTCGTGTCGATCTGCGTGGCGCCGTAGGCACCGCCGACGGTCAACAGGAGTGCAACCGCGACGACGGCCCAGGGTGCACGCTGGGCGAACGTCTTGCCACCGGAAAGGAACGACGAGAAGGCGCCGCCGCCCGTACCGAAGGCTCGCTTCTTTCGATCCCAGCCGCGGCCTTCGAGGAACTCGTCGACCTCGATTTTGACTGCCGGGACGAACGTCCCGTAGATCAACAGCGTCGATGCGATCCCGAACGCGCTCACGATTCCGAAGTTCTGGAGCGGCGGGAGCGGACTCGTCAGGTTCGAGAGGAAGCCGATCACCGCGGTGATGGTCACCCAGATGAGCGCACCGCCGACGCCGAGCAGCGCCGGTCGCATCGCCTTCCTGGCACCGCCGTTGTCGGCTTCTTCGCGCTGCTCGCGGTGACGCATCAGCACGTGGATCGCGTAGTCGATAGATAGCCCGATCAACAACACGGGGACGGTGATCATCAGCTGACTGAACGCGATCCCCGACCAGCCCATGAAGCCGAACGTCCAGATCAGGACCAGTGCGATACCGACCACGCCGATCAAGATGTCGAACAGGTCGCGGTACGCGATCGTCAGCACCACCACGACGAACAACAGCGCCAGCGGCATGACGATCGCCAAACTGTCGTTCATCGAGCCACTGAGTTCGTCGCTCACGATGCCGGCGCCGAAGGTGAACGCGTTACCGTCGTAGCGCTGTTCGACGATCTCGTCCATCGCAAGCTGCGCGTCGACGATGCTCGGCGGTGCAGCGCCCTGTCCGGTGCTCTCACCGGGTGGGACCTGCTGGGTCACGAGCATCATCCGGGCCTCCGCTGTGGTCGATCCGGGTTCGTAGCCGTTCGGAACGAAAGCGAACAGCGCGGTTTGACCTCCGTTCTCGGCGAGCAGGGTGGCGATGGTCTGGTTGAACGTCGTCCCGTTCATCCCCTGCAGCGCCGCGCGCTGCTCTTCGAGCGTCGCGGATCGTGCCGCAGCCTCACCCTGCTGTTGGGTGATCACGGCCTGGGCGACGGCGTTCGACAAGCCATTGAACGCATTCTGGCCCAACGTCGAGTTGACCTCCTCGTCTTCGCGGAAGCTCTGCTGGAGTTCGATCTCCCGGATCAGTGCGTCCTGTGAGAGGGCATTGCCGTCCTCACCGCCTCGGAAAATGATCTGTGCGTTCGTGGTGTTCTCGTCGGTCGCCTGGAAGTTCTCGGTGACGTATTCTTGGGCTTTCTCGGCATCGGAGCCGAAGCCGAACTGATTCAACCCGGATTCCTGGCTGACCATCGCCATTCCCCCACCCATCACCGCGGTTAGCAGGAGAATCGCGACGATGACGCTCTTGCTACGATTCGTCACGACGTCGACGAACTGCTCGATCGCCGACATCAATCACGCCTCCCGTCGGTCTGTTCCGACATGCTGTTAGTACGATCATACACACAGAGGTGTATAACGGTACCGTTTCCTGATGGAACGGTCAGTCGGTTCCCGGATCGGCCGCCCCGGCTGCGGATCGCTCGTCGACGGTCACCTCGCTGGCGGCGGGCGAGTCCCCACCGTGGACGGTGTGGCGCTGTCGAATCCCCAGCGCGTGGACGCTCTCCGTCGCGTCGTCGATCGCGAGCACCTCGCCCGGCTCGTTCGGGAGCCGCTCCACGAGACTTCCCGAGAGGTAGGTCGGCTGGGCGGCTTCGAGCGCCTCGATCCCGCGTTCGTCGGTGAGCCGGTGCGCCAGCAGGAGGTCCGACTGTGAGATCGCGACGTCGGGGACGACGCCTGGCCGCTGGGTCGCCATGACGAGGCTCACGCCGGGAGCCCGCCCGCGCGTGAGCACCGTCTCGAGTGCCGGCGCCGCCACGCCGTCGAAGAATGTGTGTGCCTCGTCGATCGCCAGCCACGGCAGGCGAGGGATGCGCTCGTCGACGCGGGCACGATAGAGCCCCTCGGCGATCCCGCGGACGACCGCGTTCATCGGCGCGTCGTCGAGCCCGGACACGTCGACGACGGTCGCTTCGCCGCCGCCGAGCGCGGCGGCGTCGAGTCCTCCCGGATCGAAGACGTTCCAGTCCGCTGCGAGTGCGAGGTGATTGCTGGCTGCCCGGCGATCGCTCCCCGGGGCGTCGGCCGCCTCGACGACCGCACGCATCGCCTCGACGGAGTCGGCTCGGCGGGCGGCCTGCCAGACCAGCCCGCCAGCGCCACTTTCCGGTGAGAGTCCGAGCAGCGCACACCAGGATCGGGGATCGAGCGCCGAGGGCGCGACGCGAGGCGACGTGACGACCCGCGTTTCCACAGACGACTCGGCGTTCGGTGCGCCCTCGCGCTCCACGGCGAGAGTGTCGAAGACGCCCATCGGATCGATCACGACGGGCGCCAGACCTGCCGTTCGCGCCAGCTCTTCGGCGAGCACGCCGAGCGTGTAGGACTTCCCGTAGCCACGCTTCCCGACGATCAGAGCGGCGTGGGGGCCGTCGAGGTCGAGTTCGACCGGCGCGCCGCTACTCCCGTCGAGCGCCCTGTAGGAGCCGACGCGACCCGTCGGACCGGCGTCCGCGGGCGCTTCGCGACCGATGACGACTGTCACGCCACGGGGTCGCCGCCCGATCGTACTTCAAGCTGTGGAGGGCAGATTTGAGCGGCGGTCGGTCGTTCGGTATCGACCTGGTGTGACCGATCGACGCCCGCGATTACTCGCGGACGAGCAACGCGCTGGCCGCGGCACCGCCGACGCTCGTCGTGAGCAGATAGCCACCGACGCTGTGGATGGTGACGGCTGCGGTGATCGTCGCGGCGCCGGCACTGGTCAACACTGCGAGTAGCGCCACGTTGATCGCCTCGGTCCCGCCGAGGCCACCGGGTGTTGGGAACGCGCTCCCGACCCGACCGAGCGGGATCACGAAGAAGGCTACGTACAGCGGTACGTGCACGTCGAGCGCGAGGAACGTCACCCAGAGGCCGACGGACTGCAGCGCCCAGCCGAGCGCGGAGAAGGAAAGCGCAGCCGCGAGCCGCCCTCGGTTCCCGGCGAGACGTTCGATCGCGGCGACGAATCCCGTAACGCGCTCGCCGACGCCGTCGAGGTGGGTCGGCGTCAGGCGCGGGACCGGACCGACGAGTCGCTCGGCGACGGCGCGTGCGGGACCGCGGACGATCCCGCCGAGCCGGCGACGGTACCGCCAGGTCGCGAGCGAGATCGTCGGAAGGAGAATCGCCGCACCCAGGACGACGATCGGCAACGTGCCGAGTTCGGTGCCCTGCCCCTCCGCGAGGAGGAAGTAGAGGGCACCGACGGCGGCGAAGACGAGCGACGGGACGACGTTGATCGCGTCGAGGCTGGCGATCGACGCCAGGCTGACCTCGTACTCCGTGTCTGTCGTGCGCGTGAGGAGCAACGCCGTGACCGGTTCACCGCCAGCCTGGCCGAACGGCGTGACGTGGTTTGCGAAGGCAGCCGCCGCGTGGATCAACATCGCAAGCTGGATCGGAACGTGGACGTCGAGCCCGCGGAGGACGTTCCAGAGCGCGATCCCCCAGGAGACGTTCCAGAGCAGAATGAGCCCTGCAACGACGAGGAGGAGCCGGAGGTCCGCGTTTCGCATCTCACCGAAGACGGCCCCGGCGTCGACGATCCAGAACATGACCGCAAACACGGCTGCCGCTACCGCGAGTCCCACTGCGGTCGCGAGGAGGTCCCTGCGGGCCACGGGGTCGGTACCTCGCCTGCTGGAATCAATCCATCGGAGACGGCCCGCCATCGGTGGGGATACGCCGCTTTCGGCCCGGCGGCAGCGATCGTCAGCCTTCGACAGCACTTTGACGCGGCCACGCGACGCTTCGGCCATGACAGATCCGCTCTACGCCGTCTCGCCGCTCGACGGCCGGTACGCCGGCCGCACCGAGCCGTTGCGGGAGTACGCCAGCGAAGCCGCGCTCATGCGAGCCCGCGTGCAGGTCGAGGTCGAGTACCTGCTCGCGCTGGCCGACCTCGACGCGACGCCGCTGTCGATCGACGACGAACAGCGGGAGACGCTCCGCTCGTGCTACGAAGATTTCGACGCCGACGACGCTGACCTGGTCAAGCGTATCGAAACCGAAGGCGCCCGCGGCTACAGCGCCACCAATCACGACGTGAAGGCCATCGAGTACTTCGTCCGCGAGGGACTGCCAGCGGATCTCGACGCCGCGAACTGGATCCACTTCGGGCTGACGAGCGAGGACGTCAACAATCTCGCTCACCGCCTCCTGGTCCGCGACGCGCTGGCCGAGGTGGTCGAGCCGACGATCGTCGAGGTTCGGAACGAGCTCGCCGACCTCGCCCGCGAGTACCGGTCAGTACCGATGCTCGCCAGGACCCACGGCCAGCCCGCGACGCCTACTACCTTCGGCAAGGAGATGGCCGTCTACGCCGGCCGACTCGCGGATCTCCACGCGGACGTGCGGCAAGCCCGACAGCAACTCTCGGGGAAGCTCGGCGGTGCCTCGGGCACCTACGCGGCCCACGTCGCGGCCTACCCCGACGTCGACTGGCGATCCTTCGCCCGCGAGTTCGTCGAGGGGCTCGGCCTCGAATTCACCCCGCTCACGACGCAGGTCAACCCTTGTGACGACCTCGCCCGGGCCTTCCACGCGCTCGTACGCGTCAACAACTGCCTGCTGGACCTGGAGCTGGACGCCTGGCTCTACGTCTCCGATCGCTACCTCGGCCAGGAGGCGGCAGCCGGCGAGACGGGCTCCTCGACGATGCCCCACAAGGTCAACCCGATCGACTTCGAGAACGCGGAGGGGAACCTCTCGAAGGCGAACGCCGATCTCGAGTTCCTCGCGGAGTACGTGACGACATCGCGACTCCAGCGGGACCTCTCGGACTCGACGGTCAAGCGCAACGTCGGCGCCGCCTTCGCGCACTGTCTGATCGGCTACTCCAAGACGCTCGACGGGCTCGGAAAGGTCGTCCCGAACGAGCAGGTCATGCGCGAGGAGCTGGAGGCCACGCCGGAGGTCATCGGCGAAGCAGTACAGACGATCCTCCGCCGCGAAGGCCACGGCGACGCCTACGAGCGGGTCAAGGAGCTGACTCGGGGCAAATCCGTCACGATCGAGGACTTCCACGAGCTGTTCGAGGACCTCGACGTGCCCGGGGACGTACGGGAGGAGCTGAAGGCACTGACGCCGGCGGGCTACACCGGCGTCGCCGACGAGCTGGTCGACGAGGTCGAGGACCTCGAGTAGCTCGCAGTACTGCGACTCCGGCCAGCCACGGCCCGAGCGTCAGGCCTTTCTCGCCGGCGTCCGCTCCAGTGAGCATGCGCATCGCTCGATTGCTGACGACGAATGGCCCCGTCGCCGGCGAGTACGTCGACGGCGTCGTCCACGCCGAGGACGGTCGCTACGAGGTGGGCCGCGACGGCCGCCTGCTCCCGCCGTGCGAGCCGTCAGCGCTGTACTGCGTCGGTCGCAACTACGCGGCGACGCTCGACCAGATGGACTACGAACGGCCCGACGAGCCGGATTTCTTCATCAAGCCCCCGGCTGCACTGCTCGCCCACGAACAGCCGATTCCCTACCCCTCGTTCACGGACGAACTCACCTACGCCGGCGAGCTCGCAGCGGTGATCGGCGAACGCTGCAGGAACGTCGACGAAACCGAGGTCGCGTCCGTCGTCCGCGGCTACACGATCATGAACGACGTCGACGCACTCGATCAACAGGGCCGGACCGCACGGAAGGCGTTCGACGGCTCCGCCCCGCTCGGGCCGTGGATCGAAACGGAGCTCGATCCCTCGGCGATCGACGTCCACACCGACGTCGCGGGCGAACGTCGCCAGTCGGCGAACACGGAGACGATGCTCTTCGGGGTCGAGGAGATCGTCGCCTATCTCTCCGAGCGGTTCACGCTCCGTCCCGGCGACGTCGTGGCCTTCGGCAGTCCCGAGAACCCGGGACTCGTCGAGCCGGGCGACGACGTCGAGATCACCTACGAGGGCGTCGGGACGCTCCGTAACGTCGTTCGCGAGCCGTAGCCGACCACGACGGGCGCTACTCCCCCGATTCGTCAGGGTCGTCGGAGGCCGCCTTCCACTCGCCCAGCTCCTTCGGATCGACGTGGACGAACACGTCGTCGACGGGGCCGAGGTCGCGGATCGCTTCGACGACTGCGGACTCGATGTCGTGTGCTTCCGCGAGCGTGCGATCGCCCTCGACCTCGATGTGCAGGGAGACGTCGATCTCGGGGCCGACGTAGTGAGCGATCACGTCGTGGACGCCCTCGACGTCCGGATGGGCGAGCGCGCGATCGACGATCTCCTCGCGCAGGTGCTCCGGCGGCGCCGCGCCCAGCAGGTAGTTGAGGTTGTCCCGAACGATGTCGATCCCCGAGTAGCAGACGAAGACGGCGACGACCGCGGCCGCGATCGGATCGAGGAGCGGGTAGCCTGCCTGCGCGCCAGCGACCCCGAATAGCGCGGCGCCGGAGGCGAGCACGTCGTTCCGGTTGTCGACGGCAGTCGCAGCGACCGCAGGAGACCCCTCGCGTTCCGCGACGCGTTTACAGTACCGGTAAAGCCAGAGTTTCGCGGCCACGGCGACGACGAGCACGGCGACCGCGCTGGCACCCGCCGGCGGTTCGAGGTCGCCCGCGAGAGCGGCCGTAGCAGCACCGTAGAAGATTGCCACGCCAGCGAGCACGATCGCTCCAGCAACGAACAGCGAGACGAACGGTTCGATCCGCTCGTGGCCGTGGGGATGTTCGAGATCCGGCGGCTGGGTCGTCAGGTAGAGCCCGCCGAGAATGACGAGGCTGTAGGACGCGTCGGCGAGACTGTTGATCGCCTCGGAGCCGACGGCGAGCGATCCGGAGAGATACCACGCAGACCCCTTCGCGAGCACGAGGGCGACGTTGACGGCGAGCACGACGGCCCCTGCCCGCCGGAGCGCCTGACGACTCGACACGCTGCAGGCTTGGTGAACCCACGTCAAGGGAGTACCGATCCGAAACGCGATCGTGACCCCTGCAGCGCCGACGGCGAGCCATCCCGACAGCTGTCGAATACCGTCGGCGATAACCGCCCACAAGGCATTAGGCTCGTGATACGAATCGGTACAACAGAGATTGGTGTGGTCGATTCCCTGCCGTACTCCGGTTCGGCGCTCGATATCGCCGTCGTCTACGGCGTGGTGAGCGCCGGGTGGATACTCCTCTCGGATCAACTCGTGGCCGTCCTGATCGACGATCCCGAGCTAGCCAGCACGGTCCAGACGGCGAAGGGATGGCTGTTCGTGGCTGGCTCGTCCGTGCTGTTGTTCGGGCTCGTCAGACACGGCCAGCGATCCCGGCAACAGACGAACGAGCGCCTCGATCGTGCGCTCCAGCAGACGACCGTGCTCCATCGGATTCTCCGGCACAATCTCCGGAACAGCTGCAACGTGATCGCCGGTAACACCGAACTCGTCGCCTCCCACGTCGACGAAGACGGTCGTGGACCCGATCCCGAATCCGAGGAGCATCTCGAGATCATCCGGGAGCAGACCGAACAGCTCGTGACGATCACCGAGAAGACGCGACTGCTACGGGACCTCGTGCTCGAGGAACCAGACGAGGAACGGATCGACCTCACGACGCTCGTCTCCGACCGCGTCGACGTGGCCCGCGAACGGTATCCAGAGGCGTCCTTCACGGTCACCGTCGCGGACTCGATCGGCAACTCCGTCACCGCCGAAACCGATCCTCGACTCCACAAGGCCCTCGACGAACTCCTCGAGAACGCAGTCGAGCACAGCGATCACGACTCGCCGTCGGTGCGCGTCGACCTGAACCAGCAACCGGACGGGACGATCCACCTCGACGTCGCCGACGACGGCCCCGGGATGCCGGAGATGGAGCGAGCAGTGCTCGAGGAGGGAATGGAGAGCCCGATGTTCCACTCGGAGGGGCTCGGGCTCTGGATCGCGCGGTCGGTCGTCGTGCAGGCCGACGGCGAGATCTCGATCGTCGAGAACGAGCCGCGTGGAACCGTCGTCCGAATCACGCTCTCCTGATCGAACTACGTCGCTCGCAGTGCGCCACAAAACGACGCGAACGTGGTTCACTGGGTGACGACCACCGGTCCGAACGAACCGACCGATCCCCAGCGTTACTCGAAGCGGATCCGGACGGCGTCGGTGCTATCGCCGTCCTCGACCGCCACCGCCTGTGTCTGGAACGCCGCGTGGAGTCGATCATAGGTCGCATCCAGGGCCTCGACGATCACGGTCGTATCCGCGATGACCGGCATGAAGTTCGTGTCGCCGGTCCAGCGCGGGACGACGTGGGTGTGCACGTGGTCGTCGATCGAGCCACCCGCCGCGTCGCCGCCGAGATTGAGCCCGACGTTGAAGCCGACGGGATCGAACGCGGTTTCGAGGGCGTCGATCGTGCTCGCCCGCAGCTTTGCGTGGTCGAGCATGGTCTCGTCGTCGAGATCGCGAAGATCGCCGCCGTGGGCGCTGGGGATGACCATCACGTGCCCCGGGCTGTAGGGATAGTTGTTCAGCATGACGAAGGCGTGCTCGCTCCGGGCGACGATCAGGTTCTCGCGATCATCGTCCATAGCTGGCAACTCACAGAAGACGCAGTCGTCGATCGCGTCGTTGGGCTCCTCGCGCTCGATCCACTCGATGCGCCACGGCGCGAACACCTGGTCCATGCGCGCTACCTCACGAGCCGGAACCAAGGAGTTTGCCGTCCGGCGACGTGGGCGAACGCCGCCTCTGTTGATCGGCGTCTCGGCGACCGGCGTAGCGCTGGTGGCGCCGCAGTAACGACCGGGGTGGCGCCGGCACCCGACGGCCCAATCCCCTTATAAAAGTTTCTGCTGCGACGGACCGCGATGGTGAAACAAGCCACGAGATCGCTTCCTGAACGATTAGAGCGCGTCAGGACTCGTCGTTCGAAAAATACCGTCGCCCTCGTGCGATGAACGGTCAAAAACTCCCAGAACGGCCGGGGGTACTTATACTCCGAGTTCGCTTCCGATCGGGTGGCATGGCGACGACCGACGGCGCGTTCGACGGGCTCACGGAGTACTGCGAGACGTGCGAGAGTGACACCCTCCACCAGGTGTCAGTGCAGATCCTCGCCGAGAGTAGAAACCCGGAGAACGTGGAGTTCTCCCGAGAGCCCTATCGGGTCGCCGAATGCCAGCGGTGTGGCGAACGCGACAGTCAGCGGATGAACAACGCCTGAGCACCCGACGTACTGACGGGTGCCCGGAACGGCCACGCCGACACTGACCCCTACAGAGTGCACCAGGGGAGCGCGTCGACACTCCCACATCCTTTCCGGACCGCATCGACCGAGAGACCGCTCGCAGCGGCCGGTGTTCCCCGGCGACGGATCTACTCACCAGAGTCGTCCTCGACCGCGAGCGACGCGAGCTGCTCGCCGATTGCGTCGGCGTGGTCGGGCGCGAGCGCGACTTCGATCTCGTTGCCGTCCGCGTCGGAAAACGCGAGTTTGATCCGCTCGTCGCCGAACGGTCGCGCTTCGACGGTTTCGACGTCGTAGAGCTTCGCAGTACCGGCCTTGTTGGGTGCGCCGACGTTCTTGATCGAGCCCTCCTTCAGTTCGATCGCGAACTCCTCGAGCTGGAGTGATAGCACGCGCGAGACCACGGTGCGGGCTGGAATATATCCGTGGATCCCCCGCGGGGCTCGCGCTGTCGCCCGGATCGACGGGTAGCACGTCTCGACGGATCGAGCGTGGACCCCGTGATCTCTCCGCTACCGATCGGTCGAGCCACTACCACGTGGACCGGGCCTGACACGACGTGCCGACCGAACAGATTCGTCCCGGACCATTAGGTGCGCGGCGTCCGATGTCCACCCGTGTCCAGTGCAGCGACGATCTCCCGGGGTGCACGCGGGTTCGTGCTCGCGGGAGGAGGCTTCCTGGTCGCCTGCACGCTCGCAGCGTTCGCGGGGGAGCCCCGGAGCACGGTCGTCGCGTTCGGGCTCTACGGCTTCGTCCTCCACACCGTCTTCGGAAAGGCGTACGGCTTGCTTCCTGCCTACTTCGATCGCGATCTCGCCGTTCCGCGTGCGCCGCTCCTCCAGCTACCCTTCTCGGCGGTCGGAGCGTTCTGTCTCGCGGTGACGCCCGGTAGCACGGCGGCCGACCGACTCCCCGTGGACCCGGCTGCCGCAGGCGATCTCGGTGCTATTCTATGGGCGCTCGGTGCGACCGTGTTCCTCGCGACGATCGCGGTCACGATCCGGGACAATCCCACAGGTGCCGAGACGGGGACGTCCGAGGCGAAGGCCGACCGCGCGCGGCTCGATCGCGTCGCCAACGCCGCGATGCCGTTCGCGCTTGGTTATCTCGCACTCGCCACCTACGCGATCTTCGCGACGGTCGACGCGGCGCCGGTCGCGAGCGCGCTTCCGACGCCGATCGAGAGCACGATCGCGATCTCGCACCTGCTGGCCGTCGGCACCGCTGCGCTGCTCGTCTTCGCCATCGGCGCCCGCTTGCTCCCGCGACTGCTCCGTGCCGAAACGCCGGACGCACTGGCGACTGTCGTGCTCGTAGCCGGCGTGCTCGGTCCAGCGCTGCTGGTCGCGTGGTTCGATCCGGGGATCGGTGGCCGCTCCGCCAACGGCGTCCTTCACGGTGCGATCGCGCTGCTCGCGATCGCAGTGCTCGGACACGCCGCACTCGTCGGTGTGCTGGTTCGACGGGCACCGGCACCGCGACTCGGCGTGTACGGAGTCCTCGCGGGAGCGATCGGCGGCGTCCTGACCGTCGGCGCCGGGGGCCTGCTTGGGCTCGGCAGGTATCCCGAGCTCTACGGAGTCCACCCGCGCCTCGGCGTGCTGGGCTTCCTCGGACTGACGATCGTCGGCGTCGTCTACCACTTCTACCCGCCGGCAGTCGCTGGCGAGTACGGAGACGACGTCGCTGCTGCGTCACTACTGTTGCTCGGCGGCGGCCTCGCACTCGAGCTGATCGGCGTGCTGGCTGGGAACGGACAGCCGGGGAGCCTCGCGAGCCTCGCCATCGACGGGGGACGCGGGCTCGCGGTGCTCGGTGCGCTCGCCTACGCCGGACTCCTCTTCGCGATCGTCTACCACCGGTATCGGTGACGGGCCGGAGCGGTTCGCGACAGGTGACTCCTCTCAGTCCGAGGTCTCGATCGCCTCGCGCCACTCCGCGACGATCGCGTCGCCGCTGGAGGCGCCGATCCGGACTGCACCAGCCTCGAACATCGCCGCGGCCTCCGTCCACGAACCGATCCCGCCGCTCGCTTTGACCGGCAGATAGTCGGCCATGACTCGGACGTCCTCGACGGTGGCCCCGCCGCCGTTGAACCCCGTCGCAGTCTTGACGTGCGAACAGCCGGCGTCGACTGCGATCTCGCAGGCAAGTTCCAGTTCGTCCCGGTCGAGGAGCGGCGCGCAGACGATCGCCTTCACGGGCAGTGTAGTCGCAGCCACTATCGCCGCGATATCCTCGCGCACGGCCGCGGACTCGCCCGCTGTGATGCGACCCGCGTTCACGACGGCGTCGAGCTCGTCCGCACCGTCGGCCGCTGCGGCTCTCGCTTCCGCGACGACGGTCGCCGTGGCGTACTGGCCGTGAGGAAATCCGACGACGGTAACGACCGCACCGGCATCGGCGTCGGCACCGCCGGAGTGCATCGTCTCGCTGGCTCGATCGACGTAGCAGGGAGGGACGCAGACGTTGGTCCCGAGGCGTCGGGCCGTCCCGGCGGCGCGATCGACGTCGTCAGGCGTGGTCGTCGGCCCGAGGATCGTGTGGTCGATCCGCGATGGAAGGTCGGGGACGCTCGCCGGGTCGTTCCGACGACCGTCGGTGGGATCGGAAGCGGAGTCCGTCATATCGGTTCGCTCGGCAGCGGGTCCAATAGTCCTTCCTGGAACGCGTTGAGGGGGCAGCGCCAGCCGACCACCGGGAGCCCAGTTTCGCGTTTCCGAACCCGAGGATCACAGCACCGTGCATTGCCACACCATAGCGTCGCCGAACCCCGTTCGTTATATATCTCCCCCGTGTTGCCTTGAGAAGAATGAACCCGTCTGTCGTGGTTGGAGCAGTCGGGCCCGGAACGTTCGGGGGAACGGTCCTGCAGCTGGGTGGTGTGCTCCCCGACGGGTTCGGGCTGCCGCCGCTACCGTACGTCGCGGCACTGCTCCTCGGATTGCTCACGGTGGGGGCGCTGCTCTGGACGCTGTCGCCCCCAGTAACGAACGCCACCGTCGTCGCGCTGACCCCGTGGATGATGACCGGCGGTGTGCTCCACGCGCTCCACCAGGTCAGGGAGTTTCCCGACTGGGCAGCGCCGCTCTTCGGAACGCCGGCGGTCTACGCGACGGTCGCCGTCGTCGCTGGATTTATCTGGGTGATGACGACGCTGTACTCCGCGATGACACAGGGATCGCCGAACCGGCACCTCGGCGTGATCGGGACGGGCGTCGTGGTGACGTTCACGATGCTCGGCCTCATCGAGGCGTTCCAGAACGGGACGCTCGACGCGCTGCCAGTGGCCGTCACGATCGCCGCGACCGGGATCGCAGCCGCGATCACCTGGGCGATCATCGGGGTGCGGTTCACCGACTCCGCCGCACTCGCGTCGTGGACCGGCATGGTCGTCGTCGCGGCACACGCCCTCGACGGCGTCTCGACGGCGGTCGGCTACGACATGCTCGACGTGCACGAGCGATCGCCAGCCTCCGAGGCGATCCTCGAGGCCGGTTCGGCGCTCCCGACCGCGGAGTTCATCGGCGCCGGCTGGCTGTTCGTGCTGGTGAAACTCCTCGTCGCGTCGGTGATCGTCGTCCTCTTTCGAGAGTGGCTCCGGGAGGAACCACAGGAAGCCCGCCTCGCGCTCGCCGCCGTCGCTGCGCTCGGCCTCGGTCCCGGGATGAACAACGTGATCCTGTTCGCCGTCTCGGGCTGAGCCGTCGCCCGACGACAGTGCCTTCCCCCTGCAGGGCCGGATCGGACCGGCCGATTTTTTGTCGGGCCACGCTGAGGAGTAGCCAATGCCCGACGTCCTCGTCGCCGGCCACGTCAACTGGGACGTGACGCTGGTCGTCGATCGACTCCCGGCAGCCGACGAGGAGTCGCCGATCCGCGAGCGCCACCGGGGCGGTGGCGGCAGCGCCGCGAACGTCGCCGCCGGACTGACAGCGCTCTCGGTGGAGCCCTCCCTGCTGGGGAGCGTCGGCGACGACGAGCCCGGACGGCTCGCACGCGAGGCGCTCGCCGAGCGCGGCGTCGACGTCGAGGACGTCCGGATCACCCGCGGTGAAACGAGCACCAAGTATCTCCTCGTCGCTGGCGAGGACGTCGGCGTCCTCGGCCTCGACGGCGTCAACGAAGCGCTCCGGCCCGACGACGTCGGACCCGACGACGTCGCCGACGTCGAACACGTCCACCTCACCGGCCAGCGCGTGGCGACGGCCGAGCGGCTCGCGGAACTCGCCACGGCGGCCGGCTGCACCGTGAGCCTCGATCCTGGGCGACGTGCCGACGAGCGGGACTACGCTGACGTGCTCGAGCACGTCGACCTGGCGTTCGGAACGGACCGGGAGATCGCTGCGCTGTTCGATGGGACTGGCGCGAACGCCCACATGGACGAGCTGCTCGTCGTCGAGACCAGCGGCGCCGGGGGTGCGGCGTGTGCCGTCCCCGGTGGCGGCGAGCAGTCCCATCCCGGCTTCGAGGTCGACGTCGTCGACACCACCGGTGCCGGCGACGCCTTCGTCGCCGGCTTCCTCTCCGTCTGGCTCGACAGCGAGGCGTACGGCCGCGCGCTCAAAGTGGGGAACGCCTGCGGCGCGATCGCGAGCCGCCAGGTCGGCGCCCGGAGCGACCTCGATCCCGACGTGCTGGCGTCGTTTCTGGAGTGACGGTGTAGCGACTGCGTCCGCCACGACGGAGTGGTGGGGTTTTTCTCCCGACCCGCCGAAGCCGGCGACATGGCCAAGCAGCCCCACCTCATGATCGAGGAGGGCGACGTCACCGACGTCGCGCTGGTGCCCGGGGATCCCGATCGCGTCGAGCGGATCGCCGAGCACTGCACGGACGTCGAGTGGGTCGCCTCGAACCGTGAGTACACCGTCGCGAACGCGGTCTACGAGGACCGCCCGCTGACGATCTGCTCGACCGGGATCGGCAGCCCGTCCGCGGCGATCGCGGCCGAAGAGCTCGCCGAAGTCGGCGTCGACACCCTCCTTCGGGTCGGGACGACGGGTGCGTTGCAGTCCGGCATCGAGATCGGCGACATGGTCGTCGCGACGGGCGCGGCGAAAGACGAGGGGACGACGAAGCGCTACGAGTCCGAGACCGTCCCGGCCGTCCCCGACTACGACGTCCTGACCGAGCTCGTCGCGGCGGCCCGAGCCAACGACGAGGACGTACACGTTGGCCCCATTGCCACCGACGACGCGTTCTACGCCGAGACTGAGGAGTACGTCGAGGCGTGGGAGGCTGCGGGGCTGCTCGCCGTCGAGATGGAAGCCGCTGCGCTGTTCACGCTCGCACGGCGCCACGACGTGCGAGCGGGCGCGATCTGTACCGTCGACGGGAACCTCGTCGAAGGGACCCAGAAAGGCGAGACAGACGACGAGGAGCTGCCGCCGAAGGCCCGCGACAACGTCGATCGGGCGATCCACATCGCACTGGAAGCGACGGCGGAGCTGTAGACCGAGCCCCGCGAGCGGCGAAGTCGAATCGGCGAGCGGCTGCTCGGTAGCAACAGATCGATAGTAGCGGCGAGCGACCCCGGGTCTCCCGGAAGGACTCCCAGACCGAACGGGACAAGGTGACGGGGTACGGATCGGAGACGAAGCGAACGATGTTCGACGCACGCGAGCGGCTCCGACGGCTGCGACGACGGCTTCGCCGGATCGAACGGCGCGAGCAGTCCGCACTCCGTCGGTGGATCGAGGACACGGACAACCTGATCCACGCCTCGGTCCTCCTTTTCGTGCCGCTCACGATCGCCGGGGTCACGGCGCTCGCGAACTCGATCCCCTCGCTATCCTTCCTGCTCTTTCCCCCGCTGGCCTCGGGCGCATACACGCTCTTTGCGGATCCGGAGGGTCGGTACGCCTCGCCGATCCGGTTCGTCGCGGGGCTGACCATCGGTTCGGTCTGTGGCTGGATCGCGCTGGTGACCCTCGGGAGCCCCGGCAGCGGCGATGTCAACGCCTGGGCGGCGATGCTCGCGGTGCTCCTGACCGGCACCGCCACGTGGGCGCTCGACGTCGAAGAGCCGAGCGGCTACTCCGCGGCGCTCCTCTTGCTCGTCCAGGAGGCACCGCCGACGCTCTACGTCCTGAGCGTGGCCGTCGCCAGTACCATCGTCGCCGTCGTGTACGTCACGTGGCACGACACGATCTACGAGCGCCGAGCCGAGTTCCTCTACGCGACGACCGGCCGCGACGACGACGTGCTCGTGCCGATGCTCGACGGCTCCGATTCGATCGCTCGCCTCGGCGCCCGCATCGCGAGTGGGCACGAGCAGGGGCGGCTCGTACTGCTGGGGTTCGCGAACGGACCAGAGGAACGCACCGGCGGCGGCGAGGTACCGTCACCGAACGCCAAGGGCGGAAGCACGTCCGGGGACGTGGACCAGTCGTCGGCTGCCGACGCGAGCGAAGCCGAAGACGGAATCGATCCGGCCGTCGACGTCAGCGGTGCCGTTGACGAGACCGATCCGGCCGTCGACGCCAGCGGAGCCGAAGACGGGACCGACGGGGGCGTCGGCGATCGTGCCGACGAGTCCCGGGCGGGAGACGACCCCGAACCGTCCCGAGCAGCGTCGCAGGCGTCCGCCGAACACGCCATCGTGGAGCGGCTCGAAGCGCAGGCTGACGAACTCAGGGAGGCCACCGGCGCCAATTGCGAAGTCGTCGTCGCCCGGGGGTCCGACCCCGCCACGGTCACCCGAGAAACCGCCCGGGAAACGGGTTGTGACCTGATCCTGGCTCCGTTCCACGGCCCCGACGAAGACGGGTTCGTCACCTCGCTGTTCGCCAGTGAGCTCGACGTCGCGGCGGCCCGGGTCGAGCGCCAGCGCTGGCTGCAGGTGCTCGTCCCGATCCGATCCGCTGGCGACCTGGCCCATCGGAAGGTCGATCTCGCTCGGCGGATCGCCGGCCCAGCCGGACGGGTCACGGTGGCCCACTGCATCGACTCGGAGAAGGAGCGTCGGAAGGCCGAAGCGATGTGTGCCAACGTCGTCGACGCGTACGACGGCCGATTCGAGACGCTGGTGGCGCGGGCGGACGTCGAGGCGTTCCTTGGCGACCACGCGCCGGCGAACGACCTGATCGTCCTCGGCGCCAGCACGGACCGCAGCCCGGTCTCGCGGATGCTCTCTCCGCCGACCTACGAGCGCGTCCACACCGTCGATACCGACCTGCTGGTCGTCCACGCCGGACGGCCCTGAGCGAGCGGAGCCTGGCGTTCGGGCCGAGACTGGCTCGGATCCGTCGGGATCCCCGAGGAGCCGGCCGCTGCCGGTACTGGTTTATCCGTGGCGTCGGTCTGTGGTCGCATGAGCCTCCCCGCCGAGTTCGTGCTCGGCCTCTACATCGGCCTGCTGACGGGGATCATCCCGGCGCTGGTCTCCGGCGTCCTGGGGTTCGTGTTCAAGTACTTCACCGGCGTGACGCTCCCGGGCCTCGGTGTCGTCGTGCTCGCGGTCGCAATCGCTGGCGTCAACGGTGGCCTGCTCGGACTGGTCGATCCGACGGTCTCCCAGTCGCCGCGACTGCTCGTCGCCCTCGTCGTCATCATGATGCTCGCGCTCTACGCGCACAGCCAGGGCGACAAGCTCGGCGCGACGATGCCCAGACGGTTCTCGTTGCGGACGCTTCGCAAGCAGACGCTCTCGACGGACGTAATCAGCGTCGTGGGTGGAATCGGCCAGGTAACGGTCACGCCCGTCGGCGAGGTGGACGACGTGGAAGGCTACCCACCGCTCGGCCCGGAGCTCCGCGCCGAGCTCTCCGAGGGCTCCTGGGATCTCCCCGCGGACCTCCCGATCGCCGAACTCGAACTGCGACTCGAGGATCGGCTCCGTACCGACTACGACCTCGCGGACGTGACCGTCTCGATGGACGACCGGGGGCGAGCCTCGATCGCGGCAGCACCCCCGATGGGCGGACTCTCTCGGCGTGTGCCGTCCGGCCACCGCGCAGTCTCCGTGGCAGCACTCGTCCCGACCGGGATCGCCCGCGGCGAGCTGGTGCGGATCGAGGCCGGCGACGATCGGTTCGAGGGCGTGGTCGTTTCTGCACGATCGTCACCACTCGGATCCGGTGAGCCAGTCGCGACGGACGGCGGGAGCACTCCCGCAACCGACGGCGGAACCCCCACCGTTACCTCCAGCGTGCCGGCGTCAAGCAGCGCACCGACGACCACCGGCGGCGACGGTCGCGTAACGGTCGCACTCCCCAGAGCGAGAGCGCTGGAGCTGCTGGCCTGCGATCGAGGACGCGTCGTGGTTCGATCGCGAGGAACGCGACGTGAGTTCGAGCTCCTCTCGCTGTTCCGGCGTTCCGGCAAGCGAATCGCGAAGCTCACCGTCCAGGGCGGCGGGCCGCTCGACGGAACCTCGATCGGTGCGGCAGCGATCCGGGATACCCAGGACGTCGCCGTCCTCGCTGTCCGGAGCGTTCGCGCCGACACCGGCAAGCGATCCTGGTCGTTCTCCCCGGACGGCTCGACGTTGCTGACGGCTGGAGACGAGCTGTTCGTCGTCGGCTCGCGCAGCGCGATCGACGCGATACGGGGTGAGGCCTCGTGATCCACGAGTCGATCGACGTGGTTCCCGCAGCCGCACGGATTCTCGCGATGGCGATCGGATCGGCGAGCGTCGCCGCGGCGGCCTCGCTGGCCTATCGCTGGTACAGCGGCGGTTCGATACCGGAGGGAGTCCCGATCCTCCTCGGCGTCTCGATCGTCGCGACGGCGCTCAACACGACCGCGACCCTCCAGAAGAGCCTCGTCGCTGACGAACTCGTCGGTGGCTCTGCGGCGGGGTACACGCTCGCGGCGTTCGCCGTCGGTACGATCGCCGCGGACGCAGGGCGGCGGGCCGGTGAGCACCTCGCCGGCGACCTCCCGAGCGTGGAGTCCGTCCGGACGATGGAATCGGACGTCGGCTCGCTCGTCCGCGCTGCGGGGCGGGTGATCCGCGTCCGCGTTCCCGAGACGATCGAGGACATCGACGGGTACGAGCCCGTCCCGAAGGAGGTCAAGGCCGACCTCGCGGGTACGACGTTCCTCTTCCCACGTCGCATGACCGTCGGCGAGCTACGAGAGCGCCTCGTCGAACGCCTCAAGCGCGACTACGAGGTCGGTCACGTCGACGTCGAACTCGCCGAGGACGGCAGCGTCGAGTATCTCGCCCTGGGTCGCCGTCTCGCGGGCGTGGGACAGACGCTCGCGCCGGGAACTGTCGCAGTCGCGATCCGGGCCGATCCTGCGTTCACCGCGACCCCCGGCGATCGGGTGCAGATCTGGCGACCGCCCGAGTCAGCACAGGCAGTGTCGGCAGAGATGCCCGAAGAAAAACTCGAGGAGGCCGACGACGAATCGGTCCACGATTCGGGTGTAGCGAACGGAGCCGACGCGCCGGCCAGCGAGCCGACGCAGGTCACCACCGGCGAGCTCCGCGCAACCGTCGGTGAAGTAGTGACGATCGCCGTCGACGAGAGCGACGCCGACCTGCTGGACGACGACGTTCGATACCGGCTCGTCACGCTCCCCGCGTCCGTGCAGACCGAGCGGGAGTTCGCCTCCTTGCTCCGGAGCGCCGACGAGACGATGGGATCGATCACCGTCGAAGCGGGGAGCGACCTCGACGGCTCGTCCGTCGAATCGATCGACCTGACCGTCGTGGCACTCCAGAGCAACGGTGACGTCTCCGCGATCCCCCCGGGCGACCGAGTGCTCGACGCTGGCGAGACGGTCTACGTCGTCGGGCGCCCAGATGGCATCCGTCGGCTGGAGACGCGAGGCAAAGCCGGCGACGGGGATCCGGCCACCGGGGAGTCCGGCGGCTCCGACGGACCGGAGGGTGCTGGCCAGTCGGACGGGACGAGGGCGACCGCCGCCTCACCGGACCGGGACGACTGAGCATCGGTTCGACCCGACATTCCTTTGGGCCGGCACCGCCGATCCTGGCACATGCAGTGGAAGCTCTTCGCGGATCTCGCAGAGGTCGCCGGCAGCGACGTCGTCGAGATCGACGGCGAGCCAGGGGCGGACGGCGAGCTCGCCACCGTCGACGACGCACTCGACGCGCTGCTCGCTGATCGGCCGGCCCTCGCCGATCGGGTGCGGGACGACGACGACGACGGGAGCGTCTACGCACACGTCAACGTCCTCCGGAACGGAACCGACGTGACCGCGACCGAGGCCGGGCTGGCTACCGAGCTGGACGACGGCGACGAACTGGCGCTGTTTCCGCCGGTCAGCGGCGGGTGATGGTTTCACGCACTCGACCCACTCGAACAGACAGCGACCCGTGACCTCCCGGGCGAACCCGTCCTCGTGGTCGCGTTGGTTTCGTCGCCATCCGACAGTATTTCTTCAAGAAGGTAACGAAAACAACGAAAAGGGATCGCCCAGAAGGCTGCGCTATCGATGTTGAGTCAGCTACTCGTCCTCGCGGGACTGCTTGCAGTCACCGGACTCGTCACAGGGTTCGCAACGCTACTCGTGGTCTACAGGCTGCCAGCGGACGCCTCGGTCGCGCGGCGGTCGATCGTCAAGCGACTCGTGATCGGGCTCGCACACGTCGTCGGGATCGCGGGCCTCGTCGCGACCGGCGTCTGGGAACCGGTGCTGGAGGCGATCGTGTACGACGCGCCGCCGCTCGATCCCAGCGTCGCCGGGATCGGCGTCTTCGTGCTCGGATCCGTCGTCGCAGTGCCGGGGATCGTCTGCTCGCACCTGATCACGGCGTTCCAACAGGTGAACCTGGACGACGAGGAGTCCACCGCGAGGGTCGTTACGCTCGCCGTCAAGGATTCGTTCTTCGTCACAGCGATCCTCGCACTCGCCGTGCTCGTGTTCGTCGGCGTGGTCGCAGCGCCACATCCAGCCGTCGCGATCCTCGTCCCGATCGTGGCCACGTTCGTCGGCGCACAGCTGCTCGCGTACGGCGTGCTGTGGGGACAGCCGATCCGTGAGCCGACGGACGCGGAACGAGAGCGCATCGCGCGGGCGCTCGAGCAAACGGGATTCCCGATGGAACGCGTGCATCTGATCGCCGACCAGCCGGAAGTCGAACTTCCGCGACCCTTCGCCCGAGGCCTTCGGTCGCGCTCGCACGTGTTCGTCCCCGAGGACAGCCTCGAGACGATGGACCCCGACGTGTTCGAAACGACGCTGGTCCAGCTCACGACGCCATCGGGCTTTCGAGCGCTCCGTATCGTCGTGCGCTCCCTGCTCGTTGGCAGTCTCGTAACGATGTTCGTTCACTTCGATGCGCTCGCACTCTACACCTCGAACGAGCTCTCGGGGGCCGTCATGGCCCTGACGGTCGTGATACTCTGCAGCGAAGCGTTCGGGTTCGTGGTCGGCCACCGGCTGATCTACCGGGCAGACCAGCGCGTCGCAGACGTCGTCGGTAGCCAACAGCTCCGAACGGCGATGGAGCGACAGTTCGAGCGCTCCGGGGGCGAGGAGATCGATCGCGTATCGCGGTACCTACTGTTACTCCCCTCCGTCGAGCAGCGACTGGGACGACTCGAATCCGGGAAGTAGGGGTTCTGGTCCGCCCGGCAATCGTCGAACGAGGCTGTGTCACGCCCGCAAATTGTGCGGGTACAATCGGTCCCCCGCTCGAATCACTGGGCGGTGAGATCCGCAGCGAGCACGAAGTCCGGCTCGTCGCCGATCTCGGCCCGGCAGGCCGCAACGTCGCTGACGTGGCGAGCAGTCTCGGGGAGCAGGAGCCTCGTATCGTCGGCTCCGACCGCAGCCGCGTCGGCGGCGATCGCGGAGAGCAGTGCGGCGCAGGCGTCCTGGTCGTCCCAGGCCGCGGCACCGTAGACTGCAGTGGTCCCGGTTGCATCGTCTCCTTCGCCCTCCTGATCCTCGTGATCGTCCTCGTCGCCGCTTCGTCGGTCGATTCGCGACCGGACGGCCATCGCGACGATCCCCTCGCCGGTCCGAATCGCGATCGCACCGTCGTCCTCGGCGACGCGGTCCAGATCCTCCCGGGTCAGCTCGCGAACCGCCCAGCGTTCCTCGTCGTCCGCGGCGAGTCCCGAGAGCTGCTGTCGAGCGTCGCTGTGGGTCCAGTAGCGCCAGGCGGCCGCGGGATCGACGACGCCCTCGGCGTCGGCGGGACCGTGATCGGACGGGTCGGCGCCGGCAGCTGGCTCGGGACTGGCGAAGCGCAGCTCCGTCGCGGGCTCGAACCCTGTCGCGCGAGACTGGCCGAGACCGGCGCTGTTCCAGGAGAAAACCATGTTCCGGGCGACGGTCGCGCCCTGCTCGCGTGCCCAGTCGAAGCCAGTTTCGACGATCCGGCTGCCGACGCCTTCGCCGCGGTAGGCCGGATGGACGCGCATGCCCTGTGCCCAGGCCTCTTCCTCGGAGAGCAACACGACCTGTGCGATCCCGGCGACGGCTGGGGCGTCGTCGGGCACCGCGTCGGCGTCCGTGACTTCGGCGACGAGCGTGCGGGCGTGCTCCTTCTCCAGCCAGGACTCGAATACTTGCGGCAGATACTCGAGGCCCTCCCGATCCGGCCACGACTCGGCGCCGATCGCCGCGACTGCGTCGGCGTCGTCGATCCTCGCGTCGCGTACCTCGAAACGCGGGCTCATTCCCAGGGCGTCGATCGCTCGGTCAACTCGCCGCCGATCGGCGTCCGCATCGTCTCGGCGACGGCGTCGGGGCGGTTCGCCAGCGTCCACATCAGCTTCACCGTCGCAGTACCGGGGAGGAGGTCCTCGCCCTCGATCACGCCGGCGTCGAGGAGATCCCGCCCGGTGTCGTAGACCCGATCGCAGACGCGACCGTCGATGCACTGGCTGGTCATGACGACGGGCGTGTCGTCGTCGACCGCGTCCTCGAGAATCGGCACGATGTCCGTGTTGACGTGACCGAGGCCGGTCCCCTCGATCACGAGCCCGCTGGCGTCCTCGGCGGCGGTCTCGACGATCCGCTCGTTCATCCCCGGAGCGAACTTCACGAGGTCGACGTTCGACTCGATCTCGTCGTGGAGCGCGAGCTCAATCTCGTCGCGCTGGGCGTGCTCGCGACGGAAGTTGACGCCCGCGCCCGTCGGGTCGACCGTCTCGTCACCACCGGGATCGGCAGCTCCGGCGTCGGCGTACTCGACCTCCCCCAGCGGTTTCGCGCCGATCGTCTCGAAGGCGTCGCGGCGGGAGGTGTGGTTCTTCCGTGCGCGCGTGCCGCGATGGAGCGCACAGACGTCGTCGGACTCGGAGGCGTGCATGCAGACGAGCACCTCCGCACAGTCGGATTTCGCAGCCTCGACCGCACAGACCGCGTTCATGACGTTATCGGAGGAGGGCCGGTCCGCGGAGCGCTGGCTCCCCGTGAAGACGATCGGGACCGGCGTGTCGAGCATGAAGGCGAGCGCGGCGGCGGAGTACTGCATCGTGTCCGTGCCGTGCATGACGACGACGCCGTCGGCGCCGGCCTCGATCTCCTCGTGGACGGCACGGGCGAGCTCCTGCCAGACGTCGGGCGTCATGTTCTCCGAGAGGATGTTCGCCACGACGCGGCCGCGGTAGTTCGCGCGACCCGCGAGATCCGGCACTGCCCGGAGCACGTCCTCGGCGTCGAACCGAGCGGTCACCGCACCCGTCCGGTAGTCTACCGTCGAGGCGATGGTCCCGCCCGTCGAGATGAGCGCGATCGTCGGCAGGTCGGAATCGAAGGAGACCTCGGTGCGGCCCGCGGCTCCGTCGTCCGTCTGTGCGTCCTCGATCTCGTGGACGCCGGACTCGAGGACCTCCACGCTCGCGTCCTCGCGGTCGATGCCCACGTTGTAGCCGCCCTCGAGCTTCACGACGATGTGCTCGCGCGTCGAAGAGGGCAACACGACGCCCTCGTAGGTCTGGTCCGCTCGATCGACGCGGACCCGGTCGCCTGCGTTCATGCCTCCGCGTTCCGGCCCGCGGCTCTTGAACCCTCCCGTTCGGACGACGGGGAGCCGTCGTTCCGGACACTTCTCGCCAGCGGGCGTCAGCGGCCGAGCCCTTAGGGACCGGGACGGCCTACGACCACGGGATGACGCCCTCCACGGCCTCCGTGACGCGCAGACGAGCACTGCGAATGACGGGAATCGGCATCGGCGTCGGGACTGCCGGCTGCCTCGGAGACAGTAGCGACGACGGCGACGGCGCAGACGACGGCTCCGACGACGGGACCGGCGGCGGCCAGAGCGACGCCCTCGCCGACGTACCCGACAGCGTCTCGCTCGAGCCGGTCCTCGAGGACGTCGACCAGCCCGTCGGGACGGCGTTCGCCCCCGAGGGATCGCTACAGTACGTCGTCCTCCAGTCCGGACGCGTCGTGGGCGTCGACGCCGACGGCCGGCTCGACTCGCCGGTGCTCGACCTCGGCGATTCCGTCGAATCGGACGGATACGAACAGGGGCTGCTCGGGATCGCGCTCCACCCCGAGTTCGCGAGCAATCGCCGCGCTTTCCTGCGCTACAGCGCGCCAGTGCGGGAGGGGACGCCCGATGGCTACAGCCACACGTTCGTCCTCGCGGAGTTCGAAGCCACCGACGACGGCACGCAGTTCCTGCCCGACAGCGAGCGCACGATCCTCGAAATTCCCGAACCGCAGGCCAACCACAACGCCGGCGACATCGCGTTCGGTCCCGACGGCTACCTCTATGTGCCGGTGGGCGACGGCGGCGCCGGCAACGACCAGGGAGCGGGGCACGTCGAGGACTGGTACGACGCCGTCGACGGCGGCAACGGCCAGGACGTCACCGAGAATCTGCTCGGGAGCATCCTTCGGATCGACGTCGATAGCGAACCGGACGGCGACGGATCGGACAACGGTGGCGCCAGCGGCACCCAGGCCTACGCCATCCCCGATGACAATCCGCTCGTCGGCACCGACGGCCTCGACGAGCACTACGCGTGGGGGCTGCGCAATCCGTGGGGCATCTCCTTCCACGAGCACGGCGACGGGACGGAGTTCTACGTCGCGGACGTCGGCCAGAACAGCTACGAAGAGGTGAACCTCGTCGAAGCCGGCGGGAACTACGGCTGGAACGTGCGGGAGGGCACGCACTGCTTCCAGGCCGAGGAGTGTCCCGACGCGACGCCGGCAGACGTCCGCGGCGGCGAGCCGCTTCTCGATCCGATCGTCGAGTATCCCCACGAAGGCGATGGAATCACCGGCAGCTCCGTCATCGGCGGCCACGTCTACACCGGCGACGCGATTCCCGGACTCGAGGGGACCTACGTCTTCGGCGATCTGAGTGCGCAGAGTCGGCTCTTCGTCACCGCCGAGGGCGACGGTGAGGGACTCTGGCCGATCGAGACGATCGGGGTCGATGGCGGCGAGTTACAGTCGATCTTCGCGTTTGGGCGGGACGGGGACGGGGAGCTGTACGTGCTCGGCTCCGGTGATGGCGGTGGTGGGGTCTGGCGGCTCGAGGCTGTGGAGTGACGGGGCGACGGCTGCTTCAGTTGTCCAAAGCCTCAGCCAACTGCAATTCTCGGGTGGAGGGATTTGAACCACGGTCACACGATCGTCTCGCTATCGCTCGACGCTGCGTGTTCCCTGATTCAAATCCCTCCCGTGGCTTCCGCTCTTCACTGTCGTTCAGAGCGAGAAGCCGGTGGAGGGATTTGAACCCTCGGCCTAATCCTTACGAAGGATTCGCTCTAGCCAGTCTGAGCTACACCGGCGTGCACTCCTCCGTACCCAAGTTCGGGAAATAAGGGTTCCGAAAGTCCGTGCGGGCTCACCGACGGGAGAGGCGGACGTCGAGACACACGTTCACCTCGTGAGGCGCGTAGGAGCGCACCACGCGCTCGGTCTCGACCGTGACGTCATAGCCGGGGGTATCCTCCTCACCGGCAGCGTCCGCAGCAGCCTCGATCGCCTCGATTCCAGGTCCGAACGGATCGTCCTCGTGCTGGATGTCGTAGTAGTGGAGCACGCACTCCTCGCCAGCCAGCACCATTGCCGCGTCGAGGAACTCGTCCGCGCTATGGGGGAGATTCATCACAAGCCGATCCGCCCAATCTGCGTACTCGTTGGTCGTCTCGCGAACGTCGGCGGTGATTCCAGTCACCTGCTCGGCGACGCCGTTGCGCTCGGCGTTGGCGTCGAGGTACTCGATCGCGACGGGGTTCTTGTCGACGCCGACGGACTCCGCGCCGCGCTTCGCTGCGGGGATCACGAACGGACCGACGCCTGCGAACATGTCGAAGACCTGCTCGCCGGACTCGACCTGCTCGGTGACGCGGTGGCGCTCCGTTGCGAGCCGCGGCGAGAAGAACACTTGCGCGAGATCGACCGCGTACTCACAACCGTACTCGCGGTGGACCGTCTCCGTCGAGTCGCCATAGAGGACCTCCCACTCGCGCACGCGGAGCTCGCCCTCGATTTTCGAGGCGCGGTTGAGCACCGACGCGACGGGGACGTCCGATGCGACGATCGCGTCCGCCAGCGCCCGTGCCCGCTCGGGATCGTCTTCGTCGATCACGACGACCTCGCCGACGCGTTCGTAGCTCGGCTCGAACGCGAGCAGATCCGCAGGCATCGTCTGGGTCTCGCGCTCGCCCGTGGCGTGATCGACGACCTCGAGATCCGCGGGGACGGCGTCGGGATCCACGATCGGCACGAAGATGTCTTCGCCCTCGACGGCGATCCGACGATCCCGATCGAGGAGCTCCGCGTCCTCCAGCTGCTGGCGGACGGCCTCCCCATCGGTGCGCGGAGCGCGGACGCAAGGCGACTGCATGCACCCGTCTCGGGACCGCCGTTCGGTAAGGCTGACGTTCCGGACCAGCGTCGGCTTGCCGCGGCGCGCGGTGCAGACGCCGTTTCGACCCCGGGAGATATGCGCAAGGAACCCGTCGTCTCGCGCATGGATCTTGGACTCGACGGCAACGCGGCACTGGTCACGGCGAGCACGAGCGGCCTCGGCCTCGCAAGCGCACGGGCACTCGCACGCGAAGGCGTGAACGTCACCATCTGTGGACGCACGAAGTCGGACCTCGAAGCTGCCAAGGAGACGATCGAAGCCGAAGCGCGTGGCGACGTCATGGCCCGACAGGCCGACATCACAGACCCCGACGACGTGGAGGATCTCGTCGACACCACGGCGGAGGCGTACGGCGGCATCGACCACGTCGTCACCTCCGCCGGCGGCGTGCCCAGCGGCGCCTTCCTCGACACCGACGATCGCGACTGGTATCGCGCCTACGACATGCTCGTCATGAGTCACGTCTGGACGCTCAGGGCGGCCCATCCCCACCTCGTGGAGAGTGACGCGGGATCGGTCGTTTCGATCACGTCGACGAGCGTCCGGGAGGCGATCGACGGCCTCGTGCTCTCGAACGCGGTCCGGCGGGCCGTCGTCGGGACGATGGACACGATCGCGCGCGAGTGGGCGCCTGGCGTCCGCGCGAACGTCGTGATGCCCGGTGCGCACGAAACGCCGCGGATCGAAGAGCTCATCGAGCAGGCGATGGAGCGCGGCGAGTACGACAGCTACGAGGCGGGGCTCGAAGACTGGGCGGCGCCGATCCCGCTGGATCGCATCGGCGATCCGATGGAACTCGGGGACTTCGTCGCATTTCTCGCCAGCGAGCGGGCGAGCTTCGTCACAGGGGCGACGATCCCGATCGACGGCGGCCGGACGCGGAGCTGAAGCGGTGCAAGTCGGGAATCGCTCGAAACCGGAAACCAGCGATCTCCTTCACCAGGTCTCGACGTCTCCATCGCGGACGGCCTCGACGCATTCCTCGCAATCCTCGTTTCCTGCCTCGTAGCACGACGGTCGCCCCTTGTCGTCAAGGGGTGCGAGTCGTTGTTCCTCGTACCGCCTGCAGACGAGTCGAACGCGACCCTCTTCGTCCGTGGGAAGCGAGCCAGCGCCGCGTGCATTCGAGAAGGCGTCCTTCGCGTCGCCGAGCTGGCCCCGGGCGTTCTTGATGTTACCCAGGAAGCCGCTCGAATCGTCCTCGCTCTCCCTGGTCCGGTTCGTGTCGTCGTCCTCGCTCACGCGGACCACCCAGCCATTGCTCTCCCTTGCAGATCGGTCGTGAAAAAGGAGAGGGACAGGGAAGTGATCGGGTCGAATCGTCCTCATGGTGGCGGGTCTGACGCACGAACGTACTGCTCCAGGGAGCGAATTCGCTGCATAGACCGCCGATCCAACGGATGGGAGAATACCGGCAATACACGTCCGCTCGCGACAGCAAGAAAGCCTTTTTACCCAGTGGTATCTCCTCACACCCATGTCAGAATCCGAGGCCAGGAGGCCCTTCGAGGATCCCTCCCTGCCGACGGAGGAGCGGATCGACGACCTCCTCGACCGGATGACGCTCGAGGAGAAAGCAGGCCAGCTCGTGGGGATGCCCCTGGGCGACTTCGACCGGGGACGCGACGTCGACGAGGCCAAGGACCTCATCGACGACCACAACCTCGGCTCGGTCGCACCGTTCGGGTGGGGCGGCGCCTTCTACTGGACGCCCGAAGAGTGCGCCGAGACCGCCCGCGAACTCCAGGAGTACGCCCGCGAGAACACCCGCCTCGGGATCCCGCTGTTGTTCACCGCCGACGCCGTCCACGGCCACGCCTACGTGAAGGGCGCTACAACCTTCCCGAACGGACTGGGGATGGCAGCGACGTGGGACACCGACCTCACCGAGCGCGTCGGCCAGGTCACCGGGAGCGAACTCCGCGCGACCGGGATCCACCAGAACTACGGCCCGACCTGCGACGTCGGTCGCGACCCACGCTGGGGTCGGGCACACGAGACCTACGGCGAGAGCCCCTATCTCGTGAAGGAGCTCGTCGGTGCGGAGGTCACGGGCCTCCAGGGAGAGTACGGCGACGTCGACGACGACTCGGTCATCGCGACGGCGAAGCACTTCCCGGCCTACGGCGAGCCACGACGCGGCGAGGACGCCGCGCCCGTCGAGGTCTCGAACTCCACGCTCCGTCGGGTCTTCCTGCCGTCCTTCGAAGCCGCCGTCGACGCCGGCGTCGGCTCCGTCATGCCGTGTTACAACTCGATCGACGGCGAGGCCGTCCACGGCTCGCGTCGGTTCCTCACCGAGCTGCTCCGGGAGGAACTCGGCTTCGACGGCCACGTCGTCTCTGACTGGGGCGGTGTCGACCACCTCCAAAACGACCACAAGGTGACGCCCGACAGCGAGGCGAGCTCCCGGCTCACACGGAATGCCGGTCTCGACGTCATCTCCGTGGGGATGGGCCGGCACGCCGAGCACACGGTCGAGCTCGTCGAGTCCGAAGAGCTCTCCGAGGCCCAGATCGACGAGAGCGTCCGGCGCGTGCTCCGCGCGAAGTTCGAACTCGGGCTCTTCGAGGGCGGATCGGCCGATCCCGACCACGCCGAATCGACGCTCCGCGACGAGGAGCACGTCGAAGCGTCCCGCGAGAGCATCCGCAAATCGCTCACGCTGCTCCAGAACGACGGCGACGTGCTGCCGCTCGACGATCCCGACGAGATCTTCGTTGGCGGTCCCAACGCCGACGACCTGATCGCACAGATCGGCGGCTGGTCGGTCATGGACGAGGACGGCGTCCCCGGGAAGACGATCCGCGAGGGACTCGAAACGGTCTCCGACGCGACCGTTACCTACGAGAGAGGTGCGGGTATCGCGGAGTACGACGACGTCGAGGCCGCAGCGGAGAAGGCCGCCGAGGCTGACGCCGCCGTCGTCGCCGTCGGTGAGGACTGGTACATCCACGAGTTCGGGCCACAGCAGGACGCCGGTCACCCGACCGGCGAGTTCCCGACGCGCACGGAGCTCGAGCTGCCCGATCCCCAGATCGAGCTGGTGAAGGCGATCCAGGAGACCGGCACGCCGACCGTCGGCGTGCTCGTCACCGGTCGCCCGCTCGCGACGCCCTGGATGGCCGAGCACCTCGACGCGCTCATGATGGCCTACTTCCCCGGCAGCGAAGGCGGCGAGGTACTCGCCGAAGCACTCACAGGCGAGATCGAGCCCGCGGGGCGACTCCCGATGTCGATCCCCAAGTCCACGGGCCACCTGCCGAGCTACTTCAACTACCTCCGGCACCCGCGCCCGATCGGCGGCGACGAGCACACCGACTCCTACGACCCGCTGTTCGAGTTCGGCCACGGGCTGGGTTACGCCGAAATCGAAACGACAGGTCTCGAACTCTCCGAGACGACGATCGGTCCCGGCGGCACCGTCGAGGTCGACGTCACCGTCGAGAACACCGGCGACCGCACGAGCAGCGAGGTCGTCCAGCTGTACGTGACCGACGAGTGGAGCACGCGCGTCACTCCGATTCGCGAACTCAAAGGATTCGAGCGCGTCGAGGTCGACGCCGACGAGACGACGACCGTCACCCTCGAGCTCGCCGCCGAGGAGCTCGGCGTCACCGACCCCGAACCGCCCCACAACGTCGAGGACGGATCTTTCGTCCTCCGCGTGGACGATCTCGACGCCGAGCTGGCCGTCGAGAGCGACTACTAATCTCGCTGCACCCGGCACTATCGATCGGGCTCGTCACTTCCGCATTTCGCCGCCTCACCGTACCGAACGCGGAGCACCGGCCTTCTCCTCTACTTTTTCACTTTCACCACGGCTTCCACTGGTTTATATGCGATAGCGACCTAGCCCTGCCTGCCTCCCACCCAAACACACGAGGAGGCAGAGCAAACTATGGCAGACCTACGCGAACACGCGGAGGAAATCCGCGACCGGTTTGACGATCACCTCGACGTCGACGTCGAGGAGGTACAGGAGAAACTCGAGACGCTCGTCGAGCAGTACACGGTCCCCGTCGAGGAGGCCCGGCGTAGCGTCGAGAGCAGCTACCGCGAGGAAGCAGGGATCGAGCGCGAGGAGGTCGCTGGCGGCTCCAGCGACCTCGTCGAGATCACGACGATCGACGCACCCGAGGAGTGGGTGACCGTCGAGGCCGTCGTGGTCGAGCTCTGGGAACCCCGCAGCGATTCGATCGCCCAGGTCGGCCTGCTGGGCGACCCCACTGGCACGGTGAAGTTCACCAAGTGGGCGACCTCCGACCTCGACGAACTCGAGGAGGGCCAGGCCTATCGCCTCGGTAACGTCGTCACCGACGAGTACGAGGGCCAGTTCTCGGTGAAGCTCAACCGCACGACTACCATCGAGGAGCTGGACGAAGAGATCGAAGTCGGCGACGATTCCGAGGAGATCGACGGCGCGCTCATCGACGTCCAGTCCGGTTCCGGACTGATCAAACGCTGCCCCGAGGAGGAGTGCACCCGCGTCCTCCAGAACGGGCGGTGCTCCGAACACGGCGACGTGGAGGGCGAGTTCGACCTCCGGATCAAGGCAGTCCTCGACGACGGCCGTGAGGCCCGCGAGGTCATCTTCGACCAGGACGCCACCGAGGCGCTCACGGGCATCGAGCTCGAGGAGGCCAAGGACATGGCGATGGACGCCCTCGACACGGAGGTCGTCGCCGAAGAGATGACGACCGACGTGCTCGGGCGGTACTACCGCGTCTCCGGCCCGACGTTCGGGCGCTACCTGCTCGTCGACGAGATGGAGCGCCTCGGCGCGCCGGATTCCATCGAGGACACCCTCATCAAGGCGAGGTCGATCTGACATGTCCAGTGCACCCACCCGCGAGGTCGCGCGGCGCGTCTTCGCACGAGAGTTCAACGACGCCAGCTACACGTTCAAGGAGTCCGACGACGAGCGCGCGCCCAACTACGCGCTGCTCCCGACGGGAGAACGCGCAAATCGCGTGTTCTTCGTCGGCACCCTCACCGAGAAGGAGGACGTCGGCGACGATAGCGAGTACTGGCGTGGCCGCATCGTCGACCCCTCCGGCACGTTCTTCGTCTACGCCGGGCAGTACCAGCCCGACGCCGCGTCGATGCTCCGAGAGCTCGAAGCCCCCGAGTACGTCGCCGTCGCTGGCAAGCCACGGACCTACGAGACCGAGGAGGGCCAGGTGAACGTCTCCGTGCGACCGGAGTCGATCACCGTCGTCGACCAGCCCACCCGTGACCGCTGGGTCGTCGAAGCCGCCGAGCGCACCATCGAGCGCGTCGAGGCCTTCGACGACGAGACCAGCGAGTACGCCACGATGGCTCGCGAGGAGTACGGCGACGACGCGTCGGAGTACCTCGAGGCCGCCATCGAGGCGCTCGAGACCATCGAGGGCGAAGCGGCACCGACGCCCTAGGTCCCCGCGATTCTCACGCTCCGCCGGGAGATATCCCGGCGACGCTCCCCTTCCTTTCGCACAGCGACAGCGAACGGTCAACCCAACGAACGCAGCGAACCTCACCAGGCCGCTACACTCGAGGCCACGATCACCATCGGGTGGGACTGGAAGGGGCCGACCGGTCGCGTCCGCTCGCGAAGTCAAGCACTGCAGGCGAGCGAACGAAGTGAGAGAGCCGAAGCGCGCAACGAGCGAGCGGACGCGAGCGGGAGGGGGCTTCCAAGGCGGCTGTAGTTGCTGTGGTACCTGTTCAAGATCAGCACCCATCGAAGATTTTTCTTTCAAACGCTAGACGCACGTCTGACGAACGACTAAGTACGAGGACATCCCATATAGACGACACCATGGGCAACAAGAACAAGACGATCTCTTTCCGGGTCAACGAGGACTCCTTCGAGACCCTCCGGGAGATCGCGGAGGAGCGGGACATCTCCCTCTCCGCCGTGTTCCGGGATTACGTCGACATGCTGGTCGCTCACGACGGGCAGGTCGAGGTCGTCCCCGAGCACGAAGTGCGGGACAGCGCCGAGGAAGCGACGTCGGAGTTCCCGCCGAAAGTCACCGTGCCGAAGAGCTTCGTCCGCGAGCACGAGCGTCTCGAACTCGAAGCCGAGCACCTTCGCGAGCAGCTCGACGAGCACAAGCAGTACGTCACGGCACTGCGTGAGGAGCTCGAATCCACCGAGGACGGCGAGGACGTCATCCACCTCGAGGAGCTGGACGAGGACCGAGGTGAGACGGACGAACCCTTTCGTCTCGGCTGAAGCGGGCGTGACTCCCGCCGGGACTACCCCTCGAGACGACGCATCGCGGCTGCTGCCCGACGGCGGGCCTCGTCGTCGCTCTCGACGGCGGCCAGATCTTCGACGGCCTCGAGGGTCCGAACCGCGCGATCGAGAAAGGACAGCACGTCGCCGGAGTACGCGTAGACCATGTATTCGGCGGACATGACGTCGACGATGGCCTCGGGCGAGTGGCCCTCCTCTCGCAGTTCGAGCAGGTAGACCAGGAACTTCTCCTCCGGACAGCCACAGTAGGGGTTCGCGTCGCAGTCGCAGTCGAGGAAGTCCTCCGCGAAGTCCAGCACCTTCTCTCGCGTGGCCTCGTCGAGCTTCTCCATGCCGTCCCCCTGGAAGAGGAGATCGAGGGTCGCACCGGAGAAGGCACCACGCGGGATCGAGGTCTCGAGCTGACTCGAGAGCTGGCGGTGGTTCTTCACGTAGATCTTGTCGGTGATCGCCACGTTGGCACCGGGTAGGCAGAGGAGGGGCAAAAGCGCCACGTCACGTCGGTGGAGCTCGATCGACCGAGAACGGGCGGGAATCCGTGGCACGCGCCGGGACCAGTCGTAACCTATAACACCGCGCCACGGGGTACAATCGAATGCGTGTCCGGGTTGGGGTAGTGGTTATCCTTCAGCCTTGTGGAGGCTGAGACGCGGGTTCGATTCTCGCACCCGGACTTCTCCGCGAGGAATGTAGTGACGAGCGGTGAAGCCGGAAGGCGAGAATCGAACCCTACGAGTCGAGCGCAACGAGCGTAGCGAGTGAGCACGTCTCGTTTCGGTTCGATTCCTGCACCGAACGTCACGGGACGGGCCAGAAACCTTCGCCCTACAGCACCAGCTGCTCCAGCTGCGTCGATCGCCGAGAGATGTCCACGGCAGGATCGAGTTCCGAGTCCTCCGCCAGTCGATCGAGCGCCAGCATCGGGTCGCTTCCGTCGTCCTCGAGGTCGTCGATCAACGCCTCGATGTCTGCACGGTTGGTCGCCAGGGAATCGAGGAGATCGACGAGGAGCACGACACCAACGCCAGCGTCGCCGTCGGGGAGTTCCTCGCTGACTGCGTCGAGATCGTCGGCAGTGGAATCGCCCTCACCGGGTTCGATCGTCAGGCAGTTCGTGCAGATCGAGATCGTCGCATCGGGAGCGTAGAGCTGGAGCGAATCGGGCACGGAACAGCCGACCGTCGCCGCCTCGCATCGAGAGCATGGCATACTCGGTGTCTGTGGGACGAGGCGGTAAATGGGCAAGGAATCCCGGACGACGCAGTATCGGCTCGGGACGCTCGACGAGACTGTAAAACGAACTGTAGCAGTTTACTTCGAGGTGCCGGCCGCAACCGCCTCTTCGTGCTCGGTAGCCTCCGCTTCCTCGCGCTCGGCCTTCTCGGCCTCCTCTTTCTTGTCCTTGATCTTCTTCATCCGGAAGATCTCCTCGCGCTCTTGCTCCTCGAGCTTCTGCTCGATGTACTCCTTGTTGTCGTGGAGCTCGGGGAGGAGTTTGAACTCCAGCGCGTTGACCCGACGCTTCGTCTTCTCGATTTCGTCGAGCATCTTCTTCATCGCCGTCTCGACCTCGGCGGCGAGGATGATGGATTCGAGGAGCTGCTCGTACGCTGCGGCGGTCTCGTCGATGCGCGCGCTGGTGCCGAGGACGCCGTAGCCGCGCTGGTCGAGGCTCTTCTGGACGCTGGTCGACTCGATCTGAGGGACCACGACGCCCATGATGTTCTTCGCCTCGGTGGAGATCTCGGGGTGGTCCTTGAGCGCGGTCGCCGCGCCGCGGACGGCCACGTCTCCTTCCATCGCGCGGGCCATGTCGATGGTCTGCTGGGCCTCCTCGTAGTCGGCCTCGACGTTCTCCCGAACGGACTGGGCCTGATCGAGAATCTCCTTGAACTCCATGATCAGCCCGTCTCGCTTCTTCTCCAGGGTGTCGTGCCCACGCTCGGAGAGCTCGATCCGGTCCTCGATCTCCATGAGGTTCTTCCGGGTGGGTTTGACGTCCTTGGCCATTGGCGGAGAGTTGCCGACGGAGGGGGGTAGTCCTTACGATTGGCCACCGGCGAGCACGGGCGATCTCGGTCACGGGGGCAGTCCGCCCCGGCCTAGCGACGTTCGACCGGCTCCGTCCCGGGTAGTCGCGACGTGCTGTACCCGAAGACGAGATAGCCCAGTGGACCCGCGAGCGCGAGCGACAGCACCGACTCGAGGAAGAGGTCGGTTCCAGCGACGAACCGGAACACGACGAAGTTGATCACCACCCACAGGAGTAGCGTGTAGGTGGCGTACTCCCGAAACGCGTCGAGTCGGCTTCGCATCACGAGTACAATTCACACGGACCACCAAATAGTTTACTCACTGGTACCCCTGCAACAGCGCCAGCCAGGGTGTGAAGAAATCGATCACGAGGGACAGGGCAACGACTCAGATACCATCGGCGCCGAACGCTGTAACGACCGAACGACCGAAACCGAGTGATGGAAGTAGAAGACCGCTAGTCCGCGGTGACTTCTTCGGCGGCTTCGTCTTCGTAGTGCTCGTCGATGAGCTCCTCGTCGATCCGGTTGAGCTCGTCGCGAGGGAGCATCGAGAGCAGATCCCAGCCGACGTCGAGCGTCTCTTCGATCTCGCGGTCGGTGGTAAAGCCCTGCTGGACGAACTCCTCCTCGAAGCGGTCCGCGAAGTCGAGGAAGCGGTTGTCCCGCTCGCTGAGTGCCTCGCGACCGACGATGTTCACGAGGTCGCGCAGGTCCTCACCCTCCGCGTACGCTGCGTAGAGCTGGTCGGAGACGTCGCCGTGGTCCTCGCGCGTGAGCCCCTCGCCGATCCCGTCGTCCATCAGCCGTGAGAGGCTGGGAAGCACGTTGATCGGGGGCTCGATGCCCTGGGAGTTCAGGTCGGGGTCGACGATGATCTGGCCCTCCGTAATGTAGCCGGTCAGGTCCGGGATCGGGTGGGTGATGTCGTCGCTCGGCATCGTGAGGATCGGAATCTGCGTCACCGATCCCTCCTCGCCCTCGATCCGGCCGGCACGCTCGTAGAGCTGTGCCAGGTCGGTGTACATGTACCCTGGGTAGCCCCGGCGACCGGGGACCTCCTCCCGCGCGGCGCCGATCTCTCGCAGCGCCTCGCAGTAGTTGGTCATGTCCGTGAGGATGACCAGGACGTGGTAGTCCTTGTCGAAGGCCAGGTACTCGGCCGTCGTCAGCGCCATCCGCGGCGTGACAGTCCGCTCGACTGCGGGATCGTCCGCGAGGTTCATGAAGACGACCGAGCGCTCGAGCGCGCCGGTGCGCTCGAAGTCCTGCATGAACTCGTTGGCCTCCTCCTGGGTGATCCCCATCGCACCGAAGATCACCGCGAACTCCGAGTCCTCCTCGCCCTCGTCGGACGCGTCCTCCGGGACGCTCGCCTGCCGTGCGATCTGGAGGGCCAGGTCGCTGTGAGGCTGGCCGGAGCTGGAGAAGATCGGGAGCTTCTGGCCGCGCACCAGCGTGTTCATGCCGTCGATGGCGGACACGCCGGTCTGGATGAACTCCTCGGGGTACTCCCGGGAGTAGGGGTTGATCGCCTCGCCGACGATGTCGCGGCGCTCCTCGGGGACGATGTCCGGACCGCCGTCGATCGGCCGGCCGGAACCGTCGAGCACCCGCCCGAGGAGGTCCTCGGTGACGGGCATCTTCATCGTCTCGCCCAGGAAGCGGACGGAGGCCTCGCGGTTGATGCCTTCCGTCCCCTCGAAGACCTGGATTGCGACGACGCCACTCGAACTCTCGAGGACCTGGCCGCGCTTTGTCTCGCCGTTGGGCGTCTCGATCTCGACGATCTCGTCGTAGCCGATCGGCTCGTCGACTTCGGCGAACACCAGCGGTCCGCTGACCTCGGTGATCGTCTGGTATTCCTTCATGGTTAGTACAGCTCCTGGAGTTCCGCGGCGATGTCGTCCTCGATGTCGGAGACGAACTCGTCGGCCTCGTCGTCGGGGGTCGTACCGATGCGGTTGAGGCGGTTCGCGGCGTCGATGTCCGTGATCTCGTCGATCGGGACGCCGTTGTCGAGTGCCTCGAACGCCTCGTCGTTGAACGTCTTGATCCCCTCGAGGATGCGGAACGACTTCTCCGGCGGGCAGAACGTGTCCACGTCGTGGAGCGCGTTCTGCTGGAGGAACGCCTCGCGCAGGTACCGGGCGACCTCGAGCGTGAGCTGCTGGTCGGCCGGGAGCGCGTCGCGTCCGACGAGCTGAACGATCTCCTGGAGTTCGTCCTCCTCGTCGAGCGTGTCGATGGCCCACTGTCGGATCTCGGGCCAGTCCTCGTCGACGTTCTCCTCGAACCAGGGGTCGAGCTGGCTCCGGTAGAGCGAGTAGGACTCGTTCCAGTTGATCGCCGGGAAGTGGCGGCGCTCTGCGAGGTCGGCGTCGAGCGCCCAGAACGTCTTCACGATGCGCAGCGTGTTCTGGGTGACCGGCTCGGAGAAGTCACCGCCCGGCGGCGAGACGGCGCCGATCGCGGAGATCGACCCCTCGTCGCCGTTGATCGTCTCGAACTTGCCGGCGCGCTCGTAGAACTCCGCGAGACGCGCGGCGAGGTAGGCCGGGTAGCCCTCCTCGCCGGGCATCTCCTCCAGTCGGGAGGAGATCTCGCGCATGGCCTCTGCCCACCGAGAGGTGGAGTCGGCCATCAGCGCGACGTCGTAGCCCATGTCGCGGTAGTACTCCGCGATCGTGATCCCCGTGTAGATACAGGACTCACGGGCTGCGACGGGCATGTTCGAGGTGTTGGCGATGAGACACGTCCGGGCCATCAGGGGCTTGCCGGTCTTCGGGTCCTGCAGGTCCGGGAAGTCCTCGATGACCTCGGTCATCTCGTTACCGCGCTCGCCACAGCCGATGTAGACGACGATGTCCGCGTCGGCCCACTTGGCGAGCTGCTGCTGGGTGACGGTCTTCCCCGAGCCGAAGGGCCCGGGAATCGCCGCCGTCCCGCCCTTCGCGAGCGGGAACAGGCCGTCCTGGATGCGCTGTCCAGAGACCAGGGGTTCACGCGGCGTCCGCTTCTCCTCCGCGGGACGCTGCCGGCGAACCGGCCACTCCTGACGCATGGAGATCTCCTCGCCGGAGTCCAGCTCGACGACCGTCTCCTCGACGTCGAAGGAACCGGACTCGGCCGCAACGACCTCGCCGCCCTCCGATCGGGGCGGCACCAGTACCTTGTGTTCGATGCTCTCGGTTTCGGGAACCGTTCCGAGGACGTCGCCGGGCTCGACCGTATCGCCCTCCTCGACCGTCGGCGTGAACTCCCAGGTTCGATCGAGATCGATCCCGGGTGCGTCGACGCCGCGGTCGAGGAAGGCAGAGCCCATCAGCTCCTCGAGCTCGTCGAGCGGTCGCTGGACGCCGTCGTAGATGGTGTCCAGCAGGCCGGGGCCGAGGTCGACGGAGAGTGGCGCACCCGTGTTCTCGACGGGTTCGCCGGGGGAGACGCCGGAGGTCTCTTCGTAGACCTGGATCGTCGTGACGTCGCCCTCGATCTCGATGACCTCGCCCATGAGGCCCTCGGTACCGACGTAGACGACGTCGTTCATCCGGGCCCCGAGGCCGGTCGCGGTGACGACCGGTCCGCTGACGCTCTCGATCTGCCCGTCCTCGCGAACGGTGTCAGTGTCAGTTGTCGTGCTCATAGTGTGTTAGTCCATCAGGTCGATACCGATGGCTCGCTTGATCTGGTCGCGCAGCGCGCCGCCACCCGCGTCACCGCCGATGGTGACGACGACCGGTTCGACGCTCGTCTCGACGGCCTCACGAACCCCACGCGAGAGATACTCGAGGTCGTCCTGGTGCATGACGACGATACCGACGCCGTCGTCGGCCAGGGTGTCCTCGACCGCGTCGTCGAGCTCCGCCTCCTTGTCGTCGTCGGGAACGTTCGCGAACCGTCGGACGCCGGCGAGCCGGAAGCCGGTCGTGAACTCGGGACTGCCGATGACTGCGATCTCCTGGCTCATAGGATCACCAGCTCCTCTTCGATCTGTTGCTGGTCGAGCCCGACCTCCTTCCCTCGTGCGATCGCCCGGATGTTCTCGACCTCGCGAGTCTTCGCGAGGACGTAGGACATCACTGCGGTGATCGAGACGGGGTAGACGTTCGAGAGGTGGTCGGTGTACTCGAGCAGCGCGGCGTCGAGCGCGTGTTCGAACTCGATGAGACTGTCGGCCTCGCGGAGCTGGTCGAGCGGCGCAGAGAGCTCCTCGCCGTACTCGCTGTCGCGAAGGAGCTCGACGAGCTGGTCCGGATCGCTCCCGACACCTCGCAGTTCGTCGGCGCTGAACAGCTCGCCGCCCTCGATGACGTAGTCCTCCGGATCGATTTCTGCACCGCTTCGAGCAACCCGGAGTGCGTTCCGCGCGTTCAGGAAGTCGATCTCGGCGACGAGGAACTCCTCGTACAGCGCGAGAGGACCCTCGCTGTGGCCTGCGGTATCGACGTCGGCCAGTAGCTCCGAGTAGAACGCACGATCGACGGCGTTCTCGAGGGGCACGAGAACGTTCTGGCTCTCGAACTGATCGTAGGACCCCTCGAGTGGTTCCCCGAACATAGTGGCCTCGAGGGCCTCGACGATCGCCTCGATCGAATCAGCTTCGACGATCCGATCGAGAACGGCGTCGTCGAGTTCGCCGGCCAGGATCAGATCGTCACGGATCTCCTCGGGTGAGGAGCCCGAGTAGACGCCGCGAATCGCCGTCTTCACGTTCCAGGCGTCGTACCGTCGAAGGTACTTCGCGATCTGCTCGTTGAGATCGCCCTCCGACCAGCGAAGGAGATCGTCGAAGTGCTTGGCGAGATTCCTGTTGAGCGCGTACTCGATCAGGTCCACGCCGTCGTGACGTGACGCCAGTGCGTTGATCTCCGCCTCGTACTCGGACTCCTCCATGAACCGGGCGATGCCGCCCGGACCCATGCGAACGAGCTTCCGATAGTCCTCGTCGTCGAACAGCGCCGCACGACGCGACCGGACGCGGGCGTTGACGAACTCGGGGTTCGAACTTCCCGTCGAGTCGCGAGTCGTGCTGGTGGATGTCATTGCTCGAACAGTCGCTCGCTGACGGTCTGTAAGTTGTCCTCCCAGACGTCCTCGAGGATCGAGTCGAAGGTGTTGTTGATGCGAACCCTGGAGGCGTCGCTCTCGACGACTACGCCGCCGAGGCAGTCGTACTCCCCGGCCTGTTCGAAGCCGTCGTAGTCCTCACACAGCGACGAGACGAGTTCGGCGTCGTCGGGTCGGCAGTAGACCGACACGTCGGCGCCGTCGTCGAACTCCTCGGCTGCGTCCTCCAGCAGCGCTGCGGTCAGTTCCTCGCGGCGTTCGCCCTCGAGCGCAACCAGCTCCGCCTCGACGCGGTCGTGTACCCGCTCGAGAAGCTCTCGACGGGCCTCGAGGCGCTCCTGCTTGGCCTCGAGTTCGGCGGCGGAGAGGCGCTGCTCGCGCTCCTGCTCGATCTCGCGCTCGACCGATTCCTCGGCCTCCTCGCGGATGCGTTCGGCGTCCTCGCGGGCCGCCTCGAGGAGCTCCTCAGCGCGCTCCTCGGCGTCCTCGCCGATTTCGTCGGCGCGCGCGTGGGCTTGCCCCTTGATGTCTTCGACGACCGTGTCAAGACTCATTGTGGAAAACCGTCCTCGTTACGGGACGACGAAGATGGTCACGAGCGCGATAATGATGAGCGTCTCCGGGAGTGCGGTGAAGATCAGCCCGGGGACCAGGTTGTCGCTGTCCTCGGCGACGGCGCCGACGGCAGCCGAACCGATCCCACGCTGGGCGTAGCCCGTACCGATCGCGGCGAGTCCGACCGCGATAGCGGCCGCACCCTTGTTGTTCAGGAACAGCTTCTGGACGCTTTCCTGCTGCAGTACGATGCTCGCGGCGTCGATTGTGTCGATCATGGATTGAGTTTACGTAGGCCTCTCAGTCGAATCTCGATCGGAACCGAACGGATCGTAGTTCTCCCCACTGCCCTCATAAAACTTCCCAAAGAACTCGACGTACTCCAGGCGAATCGCCTGAATCATGGCGCTTACGCCGATCGCGAGTACGACGAGGTGGCCAATCAGCAACACCAGCAGCCCGCCGATCTGGCCGGCTGGGCCTGCGTGCCAGAGCCCGGAGAACACGATCTCCGCGCCCTCGTGGGTCTCAGCGTAGTGAGGGCCGTGGTCAATCATGTAGTGATACGCTCCCTTCTCGTCCTGGTAGGCGCCGAAGTACAGCATGTTCACGACCAGCGCCATCCCTGCCTTCGAGAGCAACACTGCCGTCAGTCGGGTGTACGACAGCGTGTGCGCGAACGGTTGGGCGACCTCCGGCAGCTCGTGGACCGGACCCACGATCAGCAGGCCGATCCCGAGTACGAGCAGGCCGATGCCCACGTACCCCACGACGGGGGGAAAGCCGGTGAACCCGAACGCGAACGGGTGGCCGTCGAAGGTCGTGAAGAGGAGTTCGGGCTTCGTGCCCTCGAGGTGGGTGCTGAACACCCACACCCAGATGCCGGTCAGCATCGCGAGCCACGAACCCGACTCCAGCACGGCGTCTTTCAGGCCGTGCAGCGTGTAGTTGTCGACGAAGTCGAAGAGCCAGCCGATCGTGAGGTGGATCCACCCGGCCAGGACCGCGACGACGAGCCAGCCCGTTGCCCACTCGCCGTAGCTAAGTCCTTTCCGGAGCGGTGGATGTCCGCCCCAGATCCAGTCGCCGAGCATGTGAAGCCCGAATATCTCGCCGTACAACACGCCGAAGGCGATCGTGAAGACGCCGGCCCACACGACGACCATCCCGAACTGCTTGATGGCGTCGCTGTCGAACCGGCGCATGGCGAAGAGCCCGATCAGCGCGTAGATCACGCCGTACCCGACGTCCCCGATCATGAAGCCGAAGAAGACGGGGAACGTCAGGAAGAGGACGATCGTCGGGTCGAGCTCGGAGTAGTTCGGGCGACCGACCGCCTGAACGAGGACCTCGAACGAGGTCGTTGGCTCCGGGTTGTTCTGGACCGACGGCGGATCGTCACGAACGGTGACGACACCGCCGTCGGCCGCGACCTCTTCCGACGCGTCGTCGGCTGCCTCGGTACCGGCTGCACCGCCTGCAGCCGCGCCGGCGCTCGATTTGGCGTCGCCGTCGCCGGAGACGTCGTCGTGGTTGGCGACGCCGCCGTGACGGTCGTACTCGGCGCGTTCGAGCTCCTCGAACTCGATCCGATCGCCGACTGCGTCCCGCAGGGCAGCCTCGACGGACGTGAGATCGTCCGTCGGGATCCACCCCTCGGCGACGAAGCTGTTCTCCGTCGTCGCGAAACGCAGCGGCGCCTCCGCCTTCTGGACCTGAGTCGAGAGGTGCCTCTCCGCGGCGAGGAGGAACCCACCGACCTCGATTTTTAGCTCCTCGAGGTCGGCGTCCAGGCTCTCGAGTTCCGCCTCGAGCTGTCGTTTCTCGTGCCGGAGCTCTTCGACGGCGTCTTCGGGTGCCCCGTCCGTCTCGGGGACCTCGAGCCGCGTGAAGTCGACGCCGACCAGCGGCTCGCTCGCTGCGTCCTCGAGGTCGACGCCCTCCGCTGGCGCAACGGCAGCCGCGACGACGCCGTCGCCGCCGAAGACGTCGACGGCTCGAACGTCCTCGGAGGCCCGATAGGCCTCGTGGACGGTCGTCTCGTCGCCCTCACCGACGACGACTTCGATTTCGTCGTAGCCGGAGAGGAGATCCAGATCGATGCCGAGCCGCGCGAACGGCTCAAGTGCACCGATCCGTTCTTCGACCTCCCGGAGCTCCTGGCGGAGCTCCTGCCGGCGGTCGTCGAGTTCGTTGACCTCGGACCGGACCGAGGCGAGTCGCTCGCCGAGCGTCGAGGGATCGAACCCGCGCTCGGGACGCACCTCGTCCGCGTCGAGATCGAGCGTACTCTCGAGTCCGCGGACCGTGACGAGCTGTTCGGAGGCTTCGTCGGCGCCCTCGATGGGGTCGCCGTTGTCGAAGGCCTCCCAGGACCCGTCGTAGTCCGTGAGGTGGACCCGGTTGAGTTCGTGCATGGCCTCGATGACCTCGTCCATGACGGACTTGGAGCCGGTCACCGCGACCTTGCTCATCCGCTCAGGTCTGAGCATGCACCGCCGTCTCTACAAGGTCGAGGACATCGTCGACCACGTCGTCCAGGCGCTCTTCCGCAGCGGCTTCGAGCTCCTCCCGGTCGTCGCGGCCGTCCTCGAGAATTTGGTCTCGCTCCTGTTCGATCTCCTCGCGGGCAGCCTCGAGTCGTCGCTCGCGCAGATCGCGCGCCTCCGCCTCCGCTTCCTCGCGGATCTCCTCGGCGCGCTCGCGGGCTTCCGCGAGGCGCTCCTCGCGATCAGCCTCGGCCTCTGCGACGATCTCGTCGGCCTCCCGCTCGGCCTCCTTGACTCGTTCCAGGACTTCTGGCCTCGGCATATGCGATACGCAGCCGTGATTTGTCAGGACCAGCTTATACCGGTTGCGAATCCGCTCGGCGTGGGAACCGGCAGCACGGACTCGAGACTGGCGCTATCGGGAGAAACGCATAGCCAGCGTTATGCCGCCCCTCCTCGAATCCGGGGGCGATGGGATTCCTCGAGGACAAGGGCCGGGCCCGGCTGTTCTACAAGTACCTCTCGCGGATCTACGACCGGATCAACCCGTTCATCTGGACGGAGTCGATGCGCGACGAGGCGATCGACCGCTTCGACGTCGGCGCTGGCGATCGCGTCCTCGACGTCGGCTGTGGAACCGGCTTCGCGACGCAGGCCCTGGTCGAGGAGACCGACGACGTCTACGGGCTCGACCAGAGCCCACACCAGCTCGAACGTGCGCTCGGCAAGCTCGGCGACGACGAGCGAGTGGAGTTCCACATGGGCGACGCCGAGCGACTCCCCTACGAGACCGACAGCTTCGACGCGGTCTGGTCCTCCGGATCGATCGAATACTGGCCCGAGCCGGTCCAGACGCTCCGCGAAATTCGTCGCGTCTGCCGACCGGGTGGAACGGTGCTGATCGTCGGCCCGAACGAGCCGAAATCTCGGGTCGGGCGCGCCCTCGCGAACGCGATCATGCTGTTCTATAGCGAGGAGGAGGCCGACAGGATGTTCGAGGCAGCTGGATTCGAGGCAGTCGAACACTGGACTGACGGTCCCTCGCACAAACCGGACGTCGCGGTGATTTCGATGGCCCAGGTCCCCGAATAACGCACCTGCCAGTCGGCGCGACGCGACGAGCGTCAGTCCGTTCAGAGTATCGAGGATCGTTCGATTCGAAGCGAACGGATGGTGGTTCGGGCCGTGCGGATCAGTCGTTCTAGAGCGGGATCTATCGTTTCGAAGCGTGAATCATCGCCTTGGGGCGTGCCGATCAGTCAGTTCCGGTCGCGTACTGAGCAGTCCACTCGACGGACGTACTCACAGCAGCCCCGTTCGACGCGACGGACACCACCGGCGAATCGTACGGCAGGACGACCCAGGCCTTCCCGTTCTCGTCGGTCTGTGCGACCGGCGTGCCCCCGACCGTCACCGAGACGTTCGACACGGGCTCGCCGCCTTCGGTCACGGTCACGGCAGCGGGCCCGCTCGGATACGTCGGCTGGACGGCAAGCGTGAGGTTCCCTGCGGTCGTCTCGGACGGTTCCGCGATCGGCAGGTCCTCGTCGAGCTCCATCCGCTGGTACTCCCAGAACACGTTCTCCGAGACGGCGTCGATGTAGCTCCGGAGCGTTCCGTGCTCGTAGCTGGCGTCACCCTCGCCGAGGACGAGGTAGAATTGCCCGATAACGCCGTCCGAACCCCGTCCTACCGTCGTGAAGTCGTAGTTCGAGGCGTACTGTGAATAGAGTTCGTTCTGGGTGAGATCGAACGCCTCGGAATAGCTGATTCCCTGCTCCGGCCCGTCGACGAGCAAGTCGTCCCTGCTGGCCTCGCGGTGGTAATTGCCATCCTCGATCATCGAGAGGACGGTGCCGTTGGTGGAGACGGACAGATAAACGCGCTGTGGTGGACTATCACCAGTCATCGCGTCGCTCACGTGCGAGCGAACAGGTCCCTGTCGGGCGAGGAGGCTCCCCTGAAGCGCCCTGACCTGCGCAGCGACGTCGGTTGCCGACACCTCGTCGGCGAGCCCGTCCTCGGCGGTGGGCGCGATCAGGTCGGCAGTCTGTTCTAGTTCCTGGGCACGCTCGTGGATGCTGACGAGTTCGATCAGGAAGCCGCGTTCGCTCAGCTCCCCGTTCGTGTAGGCGATCCGGGCGGATCGTTCGCGAGATCGAAGCTGATCGGCGTCAGTTTCGAGAGCGTTCACTGCATTCTGCAGGACGGAACGCTTGGCAGCGTCGCTCTCCGCGCTCTCGAATCGCTCCAGCAGAAGGTTTCGCTCGTAGGCCCCTTCGAGGCCCGCGCCACCGCTGTCGAGCGCTGCGCCCGCCTCGGCGCCGATGACCACCGACCCGTGACTCGCGTCCCCCGGGAGAACGACTCGCTCGGGAAGCGCGAGGTCCCCTGCTGGCTGGGGTTGTACCGTGTGATCCGTCGTGGCCCCAACAGACGCCGAATCCGCCGCGAGCTGGGGACCGGCAGCACCGGGTGCCGCGAGAGCCAGCAGCAACACCAGACAGGTTGCAACTGCGACCCGCGGCCGCGTGGAGGGCTGCATATGGGACTGGATATACGCACGTTCCATATAAGCTAACCGACGGGAGACGACCAGCGACGGGGACGACAGCAGACGCTCCGCGACGAGCGACGCTCGGCACGGACGGCGGCCGACGACGATCGGTGAGGATCCTGCAGATGCTGCCGGCACTAGACGGCGGTTATCCGCCCAGGAGGACGGTGCAGAGGCCACGAGACGGTTTCAAACGGCCTGAGACGTTTTATCGGCCATAGAAAGCATTTTGCCCCCGGATCGTGGATGCGGAGGTATGCGGACCACCGCGGCCGCCCTGATCTGCTGCCTCCTGATCGCCGCCCTGGCTGGCGCGGCGGTCGTCACCGGGTCACCCGCCGCCTCCACAGCCACGAGCGACGGTGGAGCCACTCTGGCAGGTGGAGCCAATGTGATAGCCACCGCAGACGGCTCGCTTGCCCAGTCGGACGGGAACGCCAACCTCACGAGTCCGGAGACGATCGAGATCGCGGTCCAGTCCGATGGGGACGCCCGGTTCGTGCTCTCGAAGGAGTTCCCGACGGAAACGGCCAACCAGAGTGCCGCCTTCGAGCAACTCGCGGCCGAGTACGAGAACGGCGACCACGGCCGCCTCGGCTACGGCGCCTACCAGTCGATCGTCGACGAGGTGGCCCAAGAGACGGGACGGGACATGGACCTGATAGAGAATGGACCGGAAACGAGCCGTGGCGAGGGCGTCGGTACCCTCGAGTATCGGTTCACCTGGACGAACTTCGCGAACGTCAACGAGGGGAATCTCACCGTTGGTGACGCCTTCCAGACGGGCCAGGGGCACTGGCTGGGTGGACTCTCCAGCAACCAGCAACTTCGAATCCAGGCCCCAGAGGGATACTCGGTCACGGAGAGCCCCTCCGGCCCCCAGATCGACGACGACGCGCTCGTCTGGGAGGGGCCGGTCACCTTCGGCGAGGACGACCTCAGAGCGACGTTCGAGGAGTCGTCCGGTAGCTCGTCGTTCGGATCGACGTTCCTGCTCGGTCTCGTCGGCGGGCTCGTCGTTCTGACGCTGCTGATCGTCGGCTGGCAAGCCGCCAACGACAGTTCTGACGACGATTCCACCGGAGATTTCGGAGACAGAGTGCGGGAGTACGTTGCGACGCTCCCCGCCGTCGGGGACGAGTCGACCCGCGGCGGGCAGTCAAACGGCGGATCCGAATCGGACGGGACGACGGCGGATGCGGTGGACGGGACCACGGCCGTCGCCGATGCCCAGCCCTCGCCTGCCGCCGATTCCGGCGGAACGGCAACGCAGGGCGCACCCGAGACTGAATCCCAAACCGAGTCGGTCGACCCTGAGCTCCTCTCCGACGAGGAACGGGTCCTCCAGCTCCTCGATGAAAACGGCGGTCGAATGAAGCAGGCGAACATCGTGACCGAGACCGGCTGGTCGAACGCCAAGGTCTCCCAGTTGCTCTCCCGCATGGACGAAGACGAGCAGATCGACAAGCTCAGAATCGGTCGGGAGAACCTCATCACACTCCCGGACGTCGACGTGACGGACCAGGAGTGAGCCCGACGGCACCGCACGGACCGGACGTCGTCTGATCGATCCGGGAACGGAAGAACCGCCGATCGGTTTACTTAGTCGGTCGATCGACGATAACGGTCGGTTTTGAACGAAATCGGCGATTTCCAACCACGACAGCAACGCCGGGAGCGTTGCTTCCAGTTCCGCAAGGATTTATCTCCCGACCGGCCCACCGTTCGCGTATGCAGATTCTGGTCACGGTCAAGGAGGTCGGCCAGCTAGGCGACGAAGTCGTCATCGAAGACGGCGAAATCGCCGAGTCGGCACTCGAATACGACCTCAACGAGTGGGACGAGTACGCGCTCGAATCCGCCGTGCAGCTGTCGGAGACGTTCGACGACGTCGAGGTCGTCACGGCGACGATCGGTCCCGAGCGCAGCGAGGAAACCATCAGGATGGCGCTGGCCAAAGGCGCCGATCGCGCCGTTCGGGTCTGGGACGACGCACTCGCGGCCGAGGGATCCGACGCCACCCCCGCAGACGGGCTCATGGACACGCGAGTCCGCGTGGAACTCCTCTCGGCCATCGTCGATCGCGAGGAGCCGGATCTCGTCCTGACAGGCGTCCAGTCCGCGGACGCGGCCTTTGCCTCGACCGGCGTCGCGCTGGCCGAGGAAATCGACGACGCATGGGCAGCCGTCGTCAACGACCTCGAGATCGATCCCGACGCGGGGACCGCCTCGGTTCACCGGGAACTCGAGGGGGGACTCGAGGAGCTGACCGACGTGCCACTGCCCGCCGTCCTCACGATCCAGACCGGGATCAACGAGCCGCGCTACGCGAGCCTGCGGGGGATCCGACAGGCGCAGTCGAAAGAGCTCGAGGTGCTCGACCTCGGAGCACTCGGGGTGTCGCCCGAGACCGTCACCGGCGACCTCGAGACGACCGGTCTCTACGAGCCGGAGACGACCAGCGACGCGGAGATCTGGGAGGGTGACGCGGCGACAACCGCCGGGCAGCTCGCCGATTTCCTGCGTGATTCGGGGGTGATCGAGGGATGAGCGACGTACTTGCAGTCGCGGAACACCGACGCGGCGACCTCCGGCCGGTCAGTCACGAACTGCTCACGGTCGGTCGAGAGCTGGCGGACGCATCCGGCGGGGACCTCCACGTCGCAGTGATCAGCGGCGACGTCGAGTCCTACGCCGATTCGCTGGACCGCGAGGGCGTCGACGTGATCCACACGATCTCCGACGGGGAGGAGTTCAACCACGACGTCACCGTCGAGAGCCTCGACGCGCTCTGGTCGGCGATCGACGCGAGCTACTTGCTCGCTCCGAACTCGGTCAACGGGCTCGACTACGTCCCCGCGATCGCCCAGCGCCTCGACCTCCCGCTCGTCACCGACGCGATCGACTGCTCGGTTGACGGGCAGCTCGAGGTCACTCGCGAGCGGTACGGCTCGAAGGTCGAGACGACGGTGGCCGTCGACGACGAGAACGGCGCCGTCGTCTCGATCCGGGACGGCGAATGGCCGCCCGCGGATGGCGTCGGCGACGCGACCGTCGAGTCCTTCGATCCCGGCATCGACGAGTCGGCGATCCACAGCACCGTCACCGGCTTCCAGGAGGTCGGCGCCGGCGACGTCGACATCTCCGAAGCCGACTTCGTCGTCTCGATCGGCCGTGGGATCGAGGAAGAGGAGAACCTCGAACTCATCGAACGGCTGGTGGACGCGACCGGCGCGACGCTCGCGGCCTCCCGGCCAGTCGTCGACAACGAGTGGCTCCCGAAGAACCGGCAGGTCGGCCAGTCGGGCAAGACCGTGACCCCGGACGTCTACATCGCCATCGGGATCTCCGGCGCAGTCCAGCACGTCGCCGGGATGAAGGGCGCGGACACGATCGTCGCGATCAACACCGATCCCGACGCGCCGATCTTCGACATCGCGGACTACGGCATCGTCGGCGACCTCTTCGAGGTCGTCCCCGCGCTGATCGAGGAATTCGGTGGCGAAACGGCCTGACCACGCACGTCGGTTCGCTCCGAGCCGCCGTTCGCGTCGCTCCTGAAGAACACCTACGCGCCGTAGCAGTGTCGACGGTCGTGAATCGCGCGCCGCCGCGCTCCCTCCACGAGGTAGAGTCCCTATGGGAGGTACGGTTCCTACCGGAAGCCGACAAGAGGTGCGTGCGCGCAGACGAACCCGTCGAAAATTCTCAGTCCTCGCGGAGATACCAGCCGTCCTCGTCGCGGTCGACGATCCCCTGCTCTGCGAGCGCGACGAGCCCGTCCTCGACGACGGCCGGAGGGGCGTCGACGGCCTCCGATAGCTCGGTCGTGTCCATGGGGCCGTCGGCGAGTCGCACGAGCAGATCTGCGTGCAGCCGGCCGTCGCCGTCGGCGTCGCCGTCGACCGCGTCGCACAGCTCCTCGACGGTCTCGGTGATGCGGCCCTGGACCCAGCGCTGGGCCATCGACAGTTCGTTCTCGAGGGCCTGCAGCTGGCTGAGTTCCGTCGCGAGTTCGCCTGGAGCGTGGCCGTCCTCGTCGAGGGAGACGTCGACTGTGAGATACCGCCAGGCCGTGATGTCGAAGCTACGGCTCGCGGGATAGGCGCTCTTGGCGCCGAACTCGTAGGGAGAGACGTTGACCTCCAGCCTAAGGTTCCGCGAGATGTGGAAGTACTTCCGGCGCCGCTCGTCCATGCGGCTCTCGACGAGCCCGGCGTCCTCGAGCTTCCGGAGGTGGTCGATGACGGCTTTCGGACTGACGCCGAGATACTCGCTGATCTCCGTCACGTAGCAGGGCTTGCGGGCGAGCAGGCGGAGGATCCGGCGCCGATTCTCGTTGCCCAGCAGGTCCAGCAGCGCGGCGGAGTCCATCTACGCGTAGCTTACGACCCTGACGGCAAAAGGGTGTCTGCACGGAGTGAGAGCGGGCGTCGAAACGGCCGTCTGAACCGCGGGAGGCGATCGGTCCGGTGCGACGTTCAAACGGGGACCGCGACCGAGGCGACGATCGCTCCGACCACGCCGTTCCCGGGGCCACCGGAGCTCTCAGCGTTTCCCGGCCCTTGACCGCCACCGTTCGGCCCCTGTCCCGGGCCAGACGATGCGCCGCCCGTCCCGTTCGTAGGGGCGCCGTTGCCGTTGCCAGCGCCATTTTCTCCACCGTTCCCGTTGCCAGCGCCGTCCCCTGCTCCACTCCCGTTGCCAGCGCTGTTTCCATTACCTGCACCGTTGCCGTTCCCCGCACCGTCTCCCGCTCCGTTCCCGTTGCCTGCGCCGTTTCCGTTACCGGCGCCGTTCCCCGCTCCGCCAGCGTTACCGGCGCCGTTCCCGGGACCCGTCCCGTTCCCGTTGCCAGCAGTTCCGTTGCCCGCTCCGGCACCAGGACCGTCAGGGGGACCGTTTCCCGAATCGCCGGGGGTGCCGTTGGGTGGTCCCTGACCGTTTCCGTTGCCCGGGTTCTCCGGCGGTCCGTTGCCAGGATTCTGTGAGGAAGCGCCCGCGAGGCTGCGTGCGATCGCAGCGACTTCCTGGCCGGAGAGTTCGCTGGCGTTCTCCCGGAGCCTCTCCAGCTGCGTCGTGTTCACTCCGGAGGCGACGGCGTCTGCCTCGGTCACGTTCGCACTCGTCTCGATCGCCTGGAGCCGGGCGGCAGCGGCGCTCATCTGGGCCCGGTAGGCGGTCGGATTCATCCCGTCGCGCTGGGCCTGGAGCTCCGCGACGCGCTCCTCGACGGCGGCGAGCCGATCGGCGAGATCTTGCGTCTGTGCCTCGACGAGCGCGGCCTGCTCGCTCTCGTTCGCAGCCGCGTACTTGGCCTCGTAGACGCCTTGCTCGACGTCGCCCTCCGCGTTGGCTTCGGTCGACTGCATGAAGCCGGAGATCGACTGTCCGAGGGTGACGTTCTCGACGCTGTCGTTTCCGTCGCTCGTGGCGTCGTCCTGGGCGACGACGGGCAGTGCAACCGCGAGTGAGGCCACCGCCAGGAGACAGAGGACGAGGGCGACGCGAGTTCGCATGTATCCGATACTGTGGCCCGACCAAGAAAAATAGCTGCGTTCGTTCCGATCGTTCACGAGAGACTAACGCGCGCCGCTACGGTCCGGAGAGCGTTCACGAACGAATCTGCACCGGTTTCGGCAGGTGACGACCGGGACTTCGCGTGAGGCCCTCGACGAAGAGAAGAGAAGCCGAGCAGAGCAGGCGGGAGAAGGTCGCGGCGCTGAGCTGGTGCGGAAAGGGGAGAGCGGGGGCGGAGGAGGAGAACGGAGACGGAGAAGGGAGAGCGGAGAGAGGAGAACGGGGACGGAGGCGAGTCACGCGACCGGGAGAAACTCGGCGAGCACCGAATCCACGTCCATGGCATTGAGATACTACATAAACCTTGGCGGACACGTTCATGTGTATGTGATTCTTTCACACAGTTGGACCACATGTTCGAGGAGTTCTCGAGCGGCTACTACCTCGGCCGGCTGTACGTACAGCCGACCGACGCCAGCGCAGCAGTGATCGACCGTGACCAGCACGAGCAGGTCAATCGCGACCTCTACGCGACCGGCGAGGGGCTCGAACGCCTCGACGCGCCGCTGGTCATGAAGATTCACGAGCAACACGTGCCCGTACACGGCGAGGACGGCGTGCCACGGGACACACTGTTGCTCCCCGAGTCCGTCGTCGACGAGACGCGGATCGAGAACCCGCCGGCGCTGACGGAAGTGCTCCTCGCGAAGCGCGATCGGGCGAAACAGCTACTTCGGATTACCGGCCGCGGCGACGGCTCGTCGGTGACGTAGCTGCTGGCACGCAGTTGTCGTATCCTGACACACCGATCCACTGTGGGATCTGACGGACCGCCGCGGCGGGCCGGTGGTGGGGTGTGTGGCCGGCCACTGCCGCAAGCGCTATTATCGCAGTGGATCAACCTTCCGAGCGAGCGGCTGCATGAGTCGAACTGAGCGCATCTTGCTGGATGGAACCGGCCGATTTCTCCAGGTCGTCAAGGACGGCCGGACCATCGACGACGCGAACTGGATCGAGGGCCGCATCCTCCTCTCGAGCGAGCGACTCGTGCTCGCGGGCAACGAGGGGACGCGGACGATCCAGCTCGAGGACGTCGACGAGTTCGGCGGCCGACACGACGTCAATCAGGCGATCACCAGGGTTCCACACTACACGAGCGTCCGCGTGGGCGATCAGGTGCTCCTCGTCACCACTGCAGCCGATCCCGAGCAACTCGAGGAGAAGCTCTACAGCGCACTCCTCGACCACGAACGCGTCTTCGCTCGTCACCCCGCCGTCGAAGGAGGCGTCCTCCAGGGAACGGAGTGGCACACCGCCCAGCTCAAGACCGAGTCGGACGTCCTCAACGTCGCCCTGACCAACGGGACGCTCGCCGAAGTCGAACTCGACGACATTTCCGAGCTGACGGCCGCCGAACAGACGCTCTCCGTCGGCAATCTCGACGCGGAAGAGCGACGCGTGCTGAAGGTCGAGCACTCGAAACCGGACGGGACGAGCGTCCAGACGTACCTCTCTGGCACCGCACGGCAGGTCCGATTCCTCGAATCGCTGCTCCGCGAGGGCGAAGCCCGCTCTGCGATCGGCGTCGATCTCACCGTCGACGAGAAGCAGGTGTTGATGGCGCTGCATTCCGGCGTCTCCCCGTTCGAAATCCCGGAGTTCGTCGACATGAAGGTCGACCGCGTCGAGGAGATCTACGAGCGCCTCGTCGACCTCGACGCGCTCAACGAAGTCCGCATGCGGCGCGAAGTCGAACTCACCGCACGCGGACGCAAGATCGCTGGCGGCGCGATGAGCGACGAGTGAGCCGGACAGCGACCCGGTTGATCGGGCGCGGTGGTGCTTCGGAATGCGTAGACTGTCGGAGGGGTAAGCGAAGGAGCGTTCCGAGCGTCGGGAGCTGGACCTCAGGACTCCACGTCGTCGATACGGTGGATTGCGACCAGCGCACCGTCGTGTGAGAGACTCCCGGTATCGACGTCGGCGACGAGCCCCTCGCCAGCGAGCTTCTCGAGTATCGCCTCGGCGTCGATCGACTGCTCTGGATCCGCCTCACTGGCTCGCCGGTCGGCACCGACGGCGCGGTCGGATTCTGCGAGCACTCGCGGCAGCGATTCGACCGGGACGCCCGCGTAGAGAGCGACGAGCGCCCGTTTCTCGATCTCGCCCAGTTCAACGTCCTCGAGGACCTCGTCCGCTCGATAGAACTCGGATCGGAGGATCCGTGCGAGGACGTTCAGTCGATTCGACGCGTCGTGGTAGATCTCCGTCGTGACGACGGCGTCTCCGTCCCGGTGAGTCACCGCCAGGAGCGGTCGGCCACCGTCCTCGCCGTCCCGGCGATACTCGACCCCCACGACGTCGTCGAGCGAAATCGTCAGGTCGGTTTCCTGGCCCCGGAACCGAAGCGAGTCGTCCTTCGGAACGACGGCCACCGATTCGAGCCCCGTATCGAGGACGCGCCCGCCCTCACGAGCTGGATGTCGAATCTCGCCCGGATGTCCACGGAGGATCGCCTTGTAGAGGAACAGCGCGAACCGATCGATGCGATCGTGTTCGCCCCGGATCAGCGCTGTCCGTCGGTCGGCACCGTCCGCGTACGCGACGAGTACGGACTGGTCGAAGAAGCTGCCCAGATCCTCCGGAATCTTGCTCACGACGACGTCGAACACGTCGTCGAGGTCGACGACGGTCCGGCCGCTGTCGCTCGCGAGCACGAGCTGATCCTCCGAGAGGAGCACTCTGGCTTGCAACGGCTCGTCACCGGCGGCACCGTCGTACAGCGCCTCGGCGACGAAGTCCGCGACCACGGATCCGGACATCGACGTTCGTTGCGGATTCGACACGGCGTCACATATCAGTTCCGGCACCATCGCCGCGCCGTCCCCCGGCCAGCCCGGCGCCCGATGCCGGATCGGCGTTTCTGTCGCTCGGACTGCCGAGAGGCCCGATCGCGATCTGTCGGCGAGCAGAATTATCTCTGCAGATAATTTCGGCCGATTCGAACCGGGCGATCGCTTGCCGGAACGATCGCCGAGTTCGAGGGCGAGAACGGATGAAATCGCAGGACTGCGAGGAGTCGATTTGGTGATCGAGGAGGGCACTGATCGCGTATATCGTTCCGGAATCCGGCGAGAGAGCAACTGAATGTCGGAAAAACAGCCGAAATATTGAAGTGATAATCGGCCCGCTTTAGAGTACAATGCTGGCGCTCGATCCCGCACCGATCGGTGAAGTCGCGATTGCGAGCCCGACGCTCGCCGTCGGCTCGCTCGCGGCGCTCGGTTTGCTCGGCGTCACCGACTGGATCCTCGGTGACGACGAGCCACCGGAGTCGACCGAGCAGCCCCCGGGCGACGGTGGGAGCGGGATGTTCGACGAGCCCGAGACTGCGGGCGACGGTGGTATCGCGGGCGACGACGGCGGTGACGAGTTCGCATTCGACGACGACGGTGGCGACGACGCGTTCGACGAGTTCGACGTGGGGGGCATGGACGAGGAAGGCGGTGGCGGTGGTGGCGCGCAGGTCCGAGAGCTCGAGTCTCGTATGGACGAGCTGGAGGACGAGGTCTCGAGCATCTCCTCGACCGTCTCGACGGTCAGGACCGAGAACGAACAGATCAGCGAGTCCGTCGACGACATCGAGGAGAACGTTCGCAAGCTGCTGGACATCTACAAGATGGTGACCAAGGGCGTCAACCCGTTCGTCGACGAGGACGGTGGCGGCGGGTTCGCTGGGGCCGACGGATCGTCGCTCGGGCTCTTCGACCAGGACGACGATGACGAAGAAGAGGCCGAGGACCTCGACCCGGACGTCACCGACGCCGACGCCGAGGAGTTCTTCGACGACGACTTCGAGGACGAGGAAGAGATCGACGCGGAAGCTGACGAGGAGGACCAGGCGGAGGCCGATGCGGAAGCATCCGAGGAACCCATGGCACAGAGCGACGACGCACCGACTGACGAAGAGGGCGGAGCAAAGAGCTTCGACGAACTCCGCGAGGAGTACGAGGACGGCGCCGAGTGGAGCGAAGAAGACGAGGAGGACGACGCCGACGCTGCCGAGACGGAGGACGAAACGCTCGAGGAGGATGGCTCCGACCTCGACGACGAAGCGGAGGCCGGATCCGAGGACGACGAGGAGACGGTCGACGACGGGCGCGTCGACGGGCTCTTCGACGAGGCCGATCAGCAGGCCGCCGACCCTGACGACGCCGTCGCCCAGCAGCCCGCCCCACAGCCCGCAGCCCAACCGAGCCCGCAGACGCCGCCACGGGACGGTGCTCGCCAGCCCGTCGCTGGGGCCGGTGGCGAGAAGCCGTACCTCCGACAGCTCCCCTCCGGGTACGTCTCGGACCTCCTCGTCATGGAGTGGGTCGAGTTCCTCGTGACCGAGAGCAGCCCGTCGGGCGCCCACCGCGCGATCACCTACTACGAGAACGTCGGCTGGGTCGGCCACCGCGCCGCCGACCAGCTCCGGGAGTTCGTCGACGGCCACCCCGAAGGCGGCGCCGGGAACGACGCCGAGGACGCCGGCGCGCTGACCATGGACCACCACACCACGAGCCTCCGGTACGTGGCCCGGATCACCGGCGACGTCCAGGAGAACGTCCTCGCGTCGTGGGACGACGGCGACAACCGCTGGCTGCAGCGCTGACGGGTCGCTCCGCTGCCTCACTGGCCGGCTTCCTCGTTTTGAGACGCAGCTGTCCGGTCGTCCCTCACGACTGACTCACTCCCTGGCGCACCCGCTCCACACTCACCCAGCTCCGCGGAGCGGTCTCGATTGCCCGCCGAGATTTTAGCGCGTGATAACGGGGCGGATACCCTTATCACCCGGTCCGCGAAAGGACCGGTAACCGATGGCAGAGAACGTGTTGATCGTCGACGATTCGGACTTCATGCGAAACCTCCTGCGGGAAATTCTCGATGAAGAACACCAGATCGTCGGCGAAGCCGAGAACGGCGTCGAGGCGGTCGAGCGCTACAAGGAGTCACAGCCGAACGTGGTCATGATGGACATCGCGATGCCGATCCGTGACGGCATCGACGCGACGGCCGAGATCAAGGAGGAGGCCCCAGGCACGAGCGTCATCATGTGCACGTCCGTCGAGCAGGAGGAGATGATGAAAGAGGCGATCAAGGCCGGCGCGGACGGCTACATCACCAAGCCCTTCCAGAAACCCAACGTCCTCGAGGCGATAGACGACGCCGTCAACGCCTGATCATGCGCGTCGACCTCAAGACGCTCGGCACGTTCAACGAGCTCGCGAACCGCGGGGCCAGCAGCGCGGCCAGCTCGCTCGCCCAGCTCAGCGACACCGAGACGACGGTCGGTGCCACGAGCGCCGACCTCGTTCCGGTCGGTGACATCGCCGATCGCTTCGACGACGGCGCGACGTTCGTCGGCGTCGAGATCGGATTCGAGGGCGGCATGGAGGGCTCGATCGTGCTGGTGTTCGACAGGGAGAGCGCAGGACGGCTCCTCGAACGGATCGTACCCCAGCACTGGGACGACGTCGACGCGACGCTCGATCGGAGCACCGTCAGCGAGGTCTCGAACATCATGGTCGGCGGATTCGTCGACGCCTGGGCGAACCACTTCGGCACGCGCCTGCAGCTCGGTCCGCCGACGTACATCGCGGGCGCGGCTGCGGACGTCATCCCCGGCAGCGTCCCGACCTGGGACGAACGCCGAACCGCGCTCACGTTCACGAGCCAGCTTCAGACGCCAGGAGTGGGAGCGGGCGCCCCAGGAGCCGGGGCTGGGGTGGCTGGAACGGACGGTACTCCAGCCGCAGCCGACGACACAGATCCCGACGCCGACATCGACTTTCACATCTACATGTTCCCCGAGCGGAGCTCCTTCGCAGCCGTCGTCGGCGAAGCCGTGCCCGACCAGGAGTTCCCGATCTCGATCGAGAAGCTCTCGGCGTTTACCGAGATGACCAAACGGGGAGCGGGCCGGGCAGCCGACAAGATTAGCGGCATGACGGGGATCCAGATCGACGTGGAAGTCGGACGGACGACGTTCGTCCCGATCGACGACGTGTCGCGACAGGCTGCCGACGAGCCGCGGATCGGCTCGGTTGCGACGCTCCAGGCAGCTCCCGGAGGATTCATCGTGATCCTCTTCGATCTGCACTCGGCGATCACCGTCGGAGACGCACTGCTCCCGATCGAATCCGAGGAGGACGGTCTCACCGATCAGCACCGATCGGCGATCGAGGAGATCGGGAATATCATGACCAGCGGGTTCATCGACGGCTGGGCGAACGCGCTCGACCGGAAGATCCAGCACGACCCACCGGAGCTCGTCGAAGACACGGCCGCCGCGACGCTCTCCTCGCTCGTCGACCGTCTCGACGCCAGCCAGGAGCACGCCTTCCTCCTCGACGCGACCGTTCGCGCCGCGGGCCGGGAGATCAACTGCGACCTCTACGCCATTCCGGACGAGCGCTCCTTCCAGGAAGTCCTCGGCGAGATGACGATGACCGAAGCGCGCGCCGCAGCCACCGATCCCGACGAACTCGAACCCGCCGCATACGACGATCTCCGGTGAGCCCATCGGCGAGCCAGGACTCCTGGTCGTTCGTTCAGGATCGATCGGCCGATCCGACTGACGGGTACCCCCACTGCCGAGTGCTGCGTGAACTCGCCGGATCAGCACGGAGCCCCCGGACCGCCCACGGACCGCTTTCGACACCCTCTTGGCTGAATTGTCCGAACGTCCGGTAGATGGAGTTCCTCCAGCGTCGTCGATCACTGGTGGAAGACCGCCTCACCGAGGTCGTCGAATCGGTGGATCCGGCGGAGCTCTCCGCCGAGATGGAACACGTCGCCCTCGCCGGCGGAAAGCGGGTCCGTCCGATGGTGACGATCCTCGCCTGCGAGGCGGCCGGCGGCGAGCCAGAGGACGCCGTCGACTTCGGCGTCGGCGTCGAACTCGTCCACAACGCCTCGCTGGTCATCGACGACATCATCGATCGCTCGGAGGTTCGCCGCGGCACGGATAGCGCGTGGCTCGCGTTCGGACACGGCCCGGCAATCGTCGCAAGCGACGGGCTGCTCGGCGAGGCGTTCCACCTCTTCGCCGCCGACGGACAGGCGACCTCGGTCGTCACTGCCGCGATGGTCGAACTCGGCGAAGGCGAAGCGACGGAGCTGCAGGCGATCCCCGACGGAGAAGCCGAGTACCTCGAACTCGCGCGCCGGAAGACGGGCGCACTGTTCCGGGCGGCTGCCGAACTGGGTGCTATCGCAGCCGAAGCGGACCAGGAGACGATCGACGCCTTCGGCGAGTACGCCGAGCGCGTCGGTGTGGCGTTCCAGATCCGGGACGACGTGCTGGACGCGACCGCGGAGGCCGACGACCTGGGCAAACCGACCGGCCAGGACGCCGCGATGGATCGGCCGTCCGTCGTCCACGTCACGGACCTCGACCCCGACGCCGCGAACGCGAGAGCACGCGAGGAGGCCGACCGCGCGCTCGCCGCGCTCGACCGCCTCGAGCTCGCGAACGACACCGCGGAAGGGTATCTGCGGGATCTCGCGGAGTTCGTCGTCGTGAGAGAGCGATAGCGGTTCGTCGCGATCGCGGCGCCGCGCGGAGGGGTCTCCTCGTGACGCTGTATCCTATCGTGACGCTGTATCCTCTCGGGACGCTGTATGCTCTCAGGACGCTGTATGCTCTCAGGACGTTGGATCGGCGTCGCGTGGGAACCGGGACTCCGCGATCGCGAAGGCGAGCGTACTCGAGACGCCGAGGAGGAAGGCGCCAGCGAGCGCGACCGCGAGCGCCGAGAGTTCCACCTCGCCGAGGACGTAGCCGCTGGCGGCGTAGAGCACGAGTGCGATCGCACCGACGTAGAACGGAGCGTTCAGATAGCGCCACTCGAGGGTGCCGGCGAGATACTCGTCGGTGATCTGCCCGAAGCTCGTGGTGAGTCCGGCGGCAGCGAACCAGCCGATCGCGCCGTAGAGGATCGCGGCACCGACCTCGATAGCGCCCAGTGCCGTGTTCGCGTCTGCACGTACTGATTCGAGCTGGTCGAGGCCGTTGATCCCGCCGACGAGGAGGATGACCGCCGCGACGAGCGTGGTCACGATCGTCACGCGCCCGTCGTAGAGCCCGTTGCGAAGGCGATCGACGGTCCTGTCGAGCGTCGACCCCAACCCGAGTCCGCGACCCAGGAGATAGAGGCCGATGAGTCCCGACGTCAGGCCCAGAACCACGCCCGGCATGTCGAAGTAGCTCGCGATGACTGCCAGCGGATAGATCATCAGCAGGATTCCCAGCGGAACGAGGAGCGTCCCGCGCGTCTCCGGATCGTCGAGCACCTGCTTGATCGTGTAGTACATCGACTCGAGGTCCTGGGCCTGGCGAACGACGACGCGCCGGACGCCGTCGACGGAGATACGCGAGCGGATCACCGGCATGACGCTCTCGTCCTGTGCGCCGTCGGTGACGACGAGCGCCCGCACCTCCTCGCCGGTCTCCAGGCCCGCGAGGATCTCGTCGACCTCCTCGCCGACCCGGCGATTCGCCCGGACGTCGTCGCCGTTCTCGCCGGCGACGGCCGCCACGACGACGGTCTCGTCGGTGACCTCCGTCGCGACGTTGACGCCCTTGAACAGGACGTTCACGTCGGAGTCCTCGGGATCGGCCGTCGCGAGCGCCACGGCGGCCTCCTCGACGCCATCGCGCCCGACGACCGGCGTCTCGATGCCGGTCTTCCGGCCGATGTCGTCGTCGAGGTCGACGCAGAGGACCAGCAGCATTGCTCGGCAGTTGTTCGTCGCCCCATACAACAGTTCCGGAGGCTTCGAGAGCCGTCGTACCGATCGCCAACGGAAGCCTCACGGGAACGTCTCGATCGACGTTGCACTGTGGGATTGGCCACTGCTGTGAGCCGCGTCACGCTGTCGGCCGTTTCGATACTCTTGTAGGCGTCCACTGACCGGAGCTCGATCGCGGCAGGGACCCACTATCGTCTACCGAACGAGAAAGATTTATATAGAATTGCTAAGTAGGTCCTATCGACTACAATGTCCGAATCACAGCAGCGACGCATGGGCGGACAGCCCATGTTCGTGCTCAACGAGGACAGTTCTCGAACGAGTGGCCGGGACGCCCGCCAGGCCAACATCTCCGCGGGGAAGGCCATCGCCGAGGCCGTCCGGACGACACTGGGCCCGCGCGGCATGGACAAGATGCTCGTCAGCGACGGCGACGTCGTCATCACGAACGACGGGGCCACCATCCTCGAGGAGATGGACATCGAGCACCCCGCGGCGGACATGATCGTCGAGGTCTCCCAGACCCAGCAGGAGGAGGTCGGCGACGGTACGACGACCGCCGCGATCCTGACCGGGCGCCTGCTCGCGCAGGCCGAGGACCTCTTCGACGACGACGTCCACCCGACGACGATCGTCGAGGGCTACCACCGCGCCGCCGAGATCGCCGCGGAAGCCATCGAGGACATCGCGATCGACGCGGCCGTCGACGAGGAGGTCCTCCGCACCGTCGCGGAGTCCTCCATGACGGGCAAGGGCACGGGCGGGGTCACCGCCGAGTCCCTCGCCGAGGTCGTCGTCGACGCCGTCACCCAGGTCCGCGACGGCGAGGACGTCGCACGAGAGAACATCACGGTCCACACGCAGGCCGGCGCCTCCTCCGCAGCGACGGAGCTCGTCGAGGGCATCGTCCTCGACGAGGAGGCCGCCAACCCGCAGATGCCAAAGACCGTCGAGGACGCCAGCGTCGCCGTGCTCGACGTCGAGCTCGGCGTCCGGAGCGGCGACGTCGACGCGGAGTACACCGTCGAGAGCGTCGATCAGCTCACCGCGGCGATGGAGGCCGAGGAGGGCGAGCTCAAGCGACACGTCGAGACGCTGCAGAACGCTGGCGTGGACGTCGTGTTCACGACGGAGGACATCGACGACCGCGTCGCCGCCCAGCTGGGCCGCGCGGGCATCCTCGCCTTCGAGAGCCTCGGCGGCTCCGACGCAACCGCGGTCGCCAACGCCACCGGCGCGACGCGCGTCGGTGACCTCGACGACCTCGAGGAGTCCGACCTCGGTCACGTCGAAACCGTCCGCACGGAGTCCTACGAGGACGACGACCTGGCCTTCGTCGAAGGTGGCGCGGCAGCCAAGGCCGTCACCATCTTCTGCCGGGGTGGCACCGAGCACGTCGTCGACGAGGTCGAGCGTGCCATCGAGGACGCGCTGGACGTCGTCACCGCGGCCGCCGAGACCGGCGAGGTCGTTCCCGGTGCCGGTGCGACCGAGATCGCGATCGCCGACCGCGTGCGCGAGGAGTCCGCCAGCGTCGAGGGGCGCAAGCAGCTCGCCGTCGACGCCTTCGCCGACGCGATGGACGCGATCCCGCGAACGCTCGCCGAGAACGCCGGCGCTGACCCGATCGACACGCTCGTCGACCTGCGCGCACGTCACGAGTCCAAGGGTCGAGCGGGTCTGATCGCCGAGGACCGCGAGGCCGAGGTCGGCGATCCCGTCGAGCACGGCGTCCTCGACCCCGCGACGGTCAAGCAGGAGGCCGTCGAGAGCGCGACCGAAGCCTCGACGATGATCGTCCGCATCGACGACGTCATCTCCGCCGAGTAACCGTCGCCAGGAGCGGTTCAGCTCCCGTTCCGAACCTGTTCGGCGACGATACTTCCGTTCTCGCGACAGTAATTCGACGTGAACCGACGGTCTACGTGGCCAGACCGTCGAGTCGGCGACCCCGAATCGTGAGCGATTGCTCCACACGTACCCGAACATGTTTGGGCCGATTCCCCGCAAATGGGGATCGACGACCCCCTTTCTTGGGTGTAGCCGGAACCTCCACCTGTAATGTCACAGGTCGATCCTTCCATGGACCGCCGTGCGGTACTTGCAGCGGGCGCGGGGCTGGCGGCCGCTGCCGCTGTTCCCGGTGCAGCGACGGCCCAGTCCGACGATCTCGAGTCGTGGCTCTCGGGCGCGAACAACTACGACGGGATTCAGGACTTCACCGGCCAGGAGCAGGTGACCGTCGACGTCGGCGCCGGTAACGGCCTCGCGTTCGGTCCGGCGGCGATCCGCGTGGACCCGGGGACGACGGTGACGTGGGAGTGGACCGGTAACGGCGGCCCACACAACGTCTCCGCCGTCGACGGTTCGTTCAGGTCGGGCGACACCACGCCGGAAGCGGGCACGACTTACGAGCGAACGTTCGAGGAAGCCGGAGAGTTCCGGTACGTCTGCGAGCCCCACCAGGGAGCGGGCATGAAGGGTGCAGTCGTCGTCGGTGGCGGCGGTGGGGGCGTCGATCCGGCGGCGCAGGTCGAGGAGTTCCTCGCGGGCGCGAACAACTACGACGGCGTCGCGGACCTCCGCGGTGAGGACGCCGTAACCGTCGACGTCGGCGCCGGCAACGGGCTGGCCTTCGGCCCCGCTGCGATCCACGTCGATCCCGGAACGACGGTCACCTGGGAGTGGACCGGCAACGGCGGCCCGCACAACGTCTCAGAAGTCGACGGCGCGTTCCGCTCGGGCGACGCCACGCCGGAAGCGGGCACGACCTTCGAGCAGACGTTCGAGGAGGCAGGGGTCGCCCGCTACGTCTGCGAACCCCACCAGGGAGCTGGCATGAAGGGTGCTGTCGTCGTGGGCAGCGGGAGCGGCGCGGGCGGCGGGGGAAGTGGCGCAGGCGGCGACGGAGCCATCGGCTCCAGCACCTTCGCCGCGGTGACTGGCGTGTTCCTCGTGCCGATCCTGTTCGCGCTGGCGCTGCTGGGCAAGGAGCTCGCCAGCGGCGACGACGAGGAGGATCGCGTCGGCCACAGCCACCCCTAGCGAAGGGTAATCGAATCACCGACGGCGACCCCGAAGCGATCGGCACCACGGCCACGGTTGACGGCGAGTTCCACGTTGCCGTGACTGCCGACCGTGACCAGGCCGTCGCCGACGCTTTCTGCCGCGTAGTGGTCCGCGACGGGCCAGGTCCTGCCATCGATATCGACGCGATCGCGGCCGGCGAGCACGTCCCCCGGCACGTTCGTGATGGCGTTGCCGAAGCCGTCGACGACGAGCACCTCGCCCCCGATCCGTTCCGCCTCACTCCCGGTACCCCCAGCGTCGCCGCCGATCACTGGGTCAGGAAACCGGAGATCGACGAACGACTCCGTCGGTTCGAGGAACGGGCACGTCTCCATCTGGTCGACGCCGCGTTCGTGGATCAGCGCCGCAGCGGGCGCGAACACGTCCCGGCCGTGGAACGTCGAACTCGCCGCGTCGTCGACGAGGATCTCGAACACCTCGATCACCGGCGACTCGCCTGGCCCGCCCGGTTCGACGGTGCCAGCGTCTGTCGCCGAATTTCGGCCAGCCACGCCGCGCAGCCCACTGCCGGCGACGGGTGGCGGATCCAGCAGTCCCCGGGCGGCCGGGAGTGCCAGCCCGTTGTCCGGCGCGACCAGCGCGTGCTCGCCGACCCGAACGGCGATCGCCGAGCGGTCGGAGCCGACGCCCGGATCGACGACGGCGCAGTGAACTGCGGGCGGCGCGTACGGCAACACCTCGCGCAGCCAGAAGGCCGCGGTCCGCACGTCCTGTCGCGGGAAGTCGTGCGCGACGTCGAGGATCTCGGCGTCGCAGTGCTGGCGGATCGCAGCGCGCATCGCCGCCGGATACGGCGAGCCGAAGTCGGAGGCGAGCGTGAGCATCGGTGCAGTGAGTGAGTTCAGCTATCAGGTAGCTACGCCTCCGCACCGTCGTCGGAGGCGACTTCCTGCAGCCGGCCGACGCCGTCGACCTCCTCGATCGCGTCGACGACGGAATCGGGAACGAGGTGTTCCCAGGGATCGCCGGAGAGCATCCGCTCGCGGATACCGGTGCCCTCGTACTCCTGCCGGTTGAACATCGGCAGCTCACGGACCTCGACGCCCACCTCTTCGAACAGCCGCGTCACGAGCGGATTGTTGGAGTAGACGACGTCGAAGGGCGGACAGAGACTCTCCACGTGACTCGTCCAGAGCGCGTTCCGATCGACGTCGACGATCGGAACGACGTACGCGTCGACGTCGAGTTCGTCGAGCGTTCGCGTGAGCATCACGTGGCGTTCGCCGGCGGTGAACGGGTTGTCGACGCTGTGTGACTTGTCGGCGCTGCCGATCCCGACGACGAGTTCGTCGCGCTCGGTGGCGATCTCGCGGAGTACGGCTTCGTGGCCCTCGTGGAGGGGCTGGAACCGACCCACGTAGAATCCCCGGGACATGTGTCCCCGTCTGTACGCTTCATTTATAAGTATGGCGAGTGGGGCCGATTCACCGATATTGCCGGTAGAGCACCTCTTCCTGTCGATAGCGTTCGGTCACGAGCGGTACATCGGGGGAGAAAGTATATCAGTCGCGCTACCCTCTCCCGATCTAGCGACAACGGTCTATGAGCAAGGATACGGAACCCGACGACGAGCCCTCCGATTCCGGGGCCGGCGGCGAGGGCGACGCACCCCCGCCCGACGCACCCGACGGAGGTGGTGACGAGCACCGCGCCGACGAGGCCGACGCTCCGAGTGACGACGGGAACGACGCCCGTCGATCAGGAGACGGCTCCCGCGACGGCGAGAGCGGCGGCCCCGCGGGAAGCGACGGCGACGCTCGCCGTCCGACAGCACCCCACGAGGAGACGAACGATGACGAGCAGACCGCGTCCGACGGCCCCAGCGACGGAACTGGAGACTCGGACGGTCAGTCCTGGGACGAGCGGTTCGGGGACGACGACAGCACCGACCACGGGGAAGGTGCTGCCTTCCCGCAGGAGGAAGGGCCCGAACAGCTCTCCGAAGCCGACGGCGACGTGCTCGGCGAGGACGTTCAGGAAGAACTCATCGACGAGGACTACGACCCGGAGACCGACGACGACCTGCTCGGTGGCCTCGACATCGACTCGACCGAGGATATCCCGATTCCCGACCGCCTGGTCGATCAGGTGATCGGGCAGGACGACGCCCGCGACATCGTCATCAAGGCGGCCAAGCAGCGCCGCCACGTGATGATGATCGGGCCGCCCGGTACCGGGAAGTCCATGCTGGCCAAGGCGATGAGTCAGCTGCTCCCCAAGGAGGAGCTCCAGGACGTCCTCGTCTACCACAACCCCGACGACGGCAACGAGCCGAAGGTCCGGACGGTCCCGGCGGGGAAGGGCGATCAGATCATAGAGGCCCACAAGGAGGAGGCCAACAAGCGCAACCAGATGCGGATGTTCCTGATGCTGATCATCGTCGCGATCATCCTCGGGTACACCATCCTGACGCCGACGAACATCCTCCTCGGGCTGATCGCGGCCATCGCGGTCTACTTCGTCTTCCGCTACATGCAGCGGGGGTCGGACGCGAACATCCCGAACATGATCGTCAACAACGCCGACCAGACGGTCGCGCCGTTCGAGGACGCGACCGGCGCCCACGCCGGCGCGCTGCTGGGCGACGTCCGCCACGACCCGTTCCAGTCCGGCGGGATGGAGACGCCCAGCCACGACCGCGTCGAGCCTGGGTCGATCCACAAGGCGAACAAGGGCGTCCTGTTCGTCGACGAGATCAACACGCTCGACATCCGGACCCAGCAGAAGCTGATGACGGCGATCCAGGAGGGCGAGTTCGCGATCACGGGCCAGTCCGAGCGCTCCTCGGGTGCGATGGTCCAGACCGAGCCCGTCCCGACGGACTTCGTCATGGTCGCGGCCGGGAACATGGACGCGATGGAGAACATGCACCCCGCGCTGCGCTCCCGCATCAAGGGATACGGCTACGAGGTGTACTTCGAGGACACCATCGACGACACGCCCGAGATGCGCCGGAAGTACGCCCGCTTCATCGCCCAGGAGGTCGAGAAGGACGGCCGCCTTCCACACTACACTCGCGAGGCCGCCGAGGAGGTCATCCTCGAGGCCAAGCGGCGGTCGGGCCGGAAGGATCACCTGACGCTGAAGCTGCGGAACGTCGGCGGGCTCATTCGCGTGGCGGGCGATATCGCCCGCGCCGAGGACGCCGACGTGGTGAGCCGCGAGCACGTGCTTCGTGCCAAGAAGCGCTCTCGGTCGATCGAGCAACAGCTCGCCGACGAGTTCATCCAGCGCCGGAAGGACTACGAGCTCAGCGTCTCCGAGGGCTCGGTCGTCGGCCGCGTCAACGGCCTCGCGGTCATGGGCGGCGACTCGGGGATCGTCCTCCCCGTCATGGCCGAGGTCACGCCCGCACACGGAGCGGGCGAGACGATCGCGACGGGCCAGCTCAAGGAGATGGCCCAGGAGGCCGTCCAGAACGTCTCCGCGATCATCAAGAAGTTCTCCGACGAGGACCTCTCGGAGAAGGACGTTCACATCCAGTTCGTCCAGGCCGGTCGCCAGGGCGTCGACGGCGACTCCGCGTCGATCACCGTCGCGACGGCGGTGATCTCCGCGCTGGAGAACGTCCCGATCGACCAGTCGCTCGCGATGACCGGCTCGCTGTCGGTCCGGGGCGACGTGCTCCCCGTCGGCGGCGTCACGCACAAGATCGAGGCCGCCGCGAAGGCCGGCATGGATCGCGTGATCATCCCGAAGGCCAACGAGCAGGACGTGATGATCGAGGACGAGTACGAGGACATGATCGAGATCATTCCCGTCTCGCACATCAGTGAGGTTCTCGACGTGGCGCTGATCGGTGAGACCGAGAAGGACGGTCTGGTCGAGCGCCTCAAGTCGATCACAGGCAGCACGCTGGATCAACAGATCGGCAGCGGATCGCCGAGCCCGCAGTAACGTGCCCGACTGGACGGCCTTCGGGGCCGTCGCCGGGCTCGTACTGTTTCTCGTTCTCGGACTCGCCTGGATCACGAGCGGTGCGCTCGGCGGGCGCCGAGAATCATCCGGGGACGGTTCCCAGCGTGCCCCACCGCCAGCGGATTCCGGAACTGTCGAGCGCAACGCCGATTCTCCAGACGGGCGTTTCGGGAGCGACCGCGACCCGGAGGCGGTCACCGATCCCGCTTCAGATCGTCTCACGACGGGCACTACGGGCGGCGTCGAGTCCATCCCGACGACGGCGCTGCTCGCCAACGTCGCGCTGACCCACGGGGGGCTCGGCGTCCTCCTGCTGGGCGCTGCTGCGCTGACTGGAATCCCCGCCGCCGCGCTCGGCGTCGCCGGGACCACGTTGAGCACCGGATATCTCGCCGTGCTGGGTGGCCTCGGATCCGGGCTGGCACTCGCCGCGACGAACGTCGGACTCGCCGCCTCACTCGATCGGATCGGCGTCGAGTACAGCGAGAACCTCCGGAGCGCGCTCGCGCCGGAGTCGGCCGTTGGCTGGCTCGTCCTGCTGGGCGTCATCCTGCCGCTCGTCGCGGGGTTCGAGGAGCTGCTCTTCCGTGCCGTACTGATCGGCGTGGCCGCGACGGCGATCGGCGCGTCGCCCTGGCTGTTCGTTGTTCCGGCGACGGTCGCGTTCGCGCTCGGCCACGGGCTCCAGGGCAAGGGCGGGATCGCCGTGACCGGACTGCTCGGTGGGGCGCTCGGCGTGGCGTTCGTCCTGACGAACAGCCTCCTGCTCGTCGTGATAGCCCACTACGTCGTCAACGCGGTAGAGTTCCTGCTCAAGGAGTGGCTCGCGATCGACGTCGACGGCCGATTCTGAGTCGACGGGGCCGTCGACGAAGCGAAGTCTCGACTCAGGCGTCCTCGAGCCGGTCGAACGTCTCCGCGACGAGGTCGCCAGTCTGGTCGACGACGGCCTGCATCTCCTCGTCGTCGGGCGCGATCCCGACCAGTCGGGCGATCCGCATGATGGAGACGTGGTAGACTCGCTGGACGCCCGGTTCCTCCTCCCAGATCACCACGTTACAGGGGAAGAGGCCGCCCAGCTTCGGGGTCACGTCGAGGACCCGATCGGCGACGGCGGGGTTGCACGCGCCGAGGACGTAGTAGGGATCGCGGTCGGCGTCGACCTTCTCGTTGAGCAGCTCCGACGGCGAGAACTCGACGGGGATGCCGAAGCCGACGTCGAGACAGACCTCGCGAACGTGCTCGATCGCCTCGTCGTGGGGCATTGCGAGTGTCGTCTGGTGTTCGCCGTAGTCCTCGGGGTCGATCTGCGTGGGGTCGATCGGGAGTGGCATATTGGTGCTTTTGGCGCGGTCGATGAAATGTGTGCCGTAGCAGGAATTCGGTAGTACTCAAAAGAATCCGCTGTCGTCGTTACCTCCGAATACTCCATCTAGGAAACCTCCCTGTTGTCCTGGCCTTCCCCCCGACCCCATCCGATCACGTTCCTTAATAACGAACGCAAACTGGGTCTGATTCATCCCGAGACCACCTCCCCCGGAGTATCGGTTCTCCAGTTCTCTCCAACCATCTCTATCCTCAATTCCACACGCACAGGCGATCACGTAGCTATAGTTGTCTGCATAGTCCTCTAACTGGCCCCGAAGCTTCTTCTTCTGGGAGTTTGTGAAGTTCCGCTTCAGTTCGATACCCACAGTATCGTCTACCACAACATCTCCATAGCTGGTTCCGTGTTCAGTCGAAACAGCATAGCCACCAGATGGCCCACCGAAACCCCCAACCGGACCAGATTGATTTCCGTTCAACTGTTCGTCGAGATACGATTGGAGTTCCGCCTGATACTCTCGTTCGTGACTTTGGACCTCGCTGGGGACCCATTCCTCGACGAGGCGTAGGACATCCGGTCCGACTCCTCCAATAGCCATGAACCATGGTTGGATGTAATCTGGCAATAATGTATTGGCAATTGAGGCGGATCGTGATGATGGACAGCGACCTGTCCGATCCGAAAGCCCCGATCGCTCGAGGGCTGCGGCTCGCTGCGGTCCTCGGTCGCTTTCGCTCTCTGCGGTCCTTACTTCGCCACGCACCGTCGAGCGATCGGCCCCTTTCGATGTCCACCCGCCTCATTCCTCCCCAGCCTTCTGCGCTGCTCGGGATCGCTTCGCTCACCGCTGCGCTGCCGAGGCGAAGCCTCAGACTTGCTGGATCTCCGATCCAGCATCGCTCGGCCCTCGCACGCTGGCTTGCGAGGGCTGCTCGCCCGCTTCGTGGCTCGCAGCCCCGCCAGCGCGCGCCAGAGTGACCCCAGCGGAGTATCGCGATATTGAGGAAATTACCCCGGACAGGGCTCCGGAAGGGGCCGACCGGTCGTCGATCGTAACGAAGCAAGCACCGCAGCGATTGAAGGGAGCGAGGAGCGCAGCGAGTTAGAATCGACGAGCGGGAGGGGGCTTCCGTAGGCGGTTGCGGCGCCCGGATAACGTGGAGGAGAGCTCTAGCTTTTCTACCACCGATTAATTTCCCCAGCCCCTTTCGCAAAGCCTGATACCCTAGCCCTCACAACGAGCGTCCATGGCAACCTCGAGCGCTCCCGGGAAGATCTACGTCATGGGAGAGCACGCAGTCGTCTACGGCGAGCCGGCGGTCCTCTGTGCGGTCGAGCGACGGGCCCGCGTGACCGTCGAGGAGCGATCCGACGGCGGCCTCCGGGTGGACTCGGAGGACCTGACACTCGACGGCTTCACGATCGAGTACGGCGCGACCGCTGGCGAGGACACGAACGTCGATGTCCCCGAACACCTCCTGGAGGCGGCGACGGGCTACGTCGACGAGGCAGTCGCGCAGGCCCGCGACGCGGCGGACGCGCCCGACGCCGGCTTCGAAGTCACGATCCACAGCGACATTCCGCTGGGTGCGGGACTCGGCTCCTCGGCGGCGGTCGTGGTGGCGGCGATCGACGCGGCGACCCGGGAGCTCGGCGTCGAACTCGATCGCGAGGAGATCGCCGACCGGGCCTACCAGGTCGAGCACACGGTGCAGGACGGCCAGGCCTCCCGCGCGGACACGTTCACGTCCGCGATGGGTGGAGCGGTCCGCGTCGAGGGCGACGGCGGCGAATCTATCCCGGCCCCGGACCTCCCGCTGGTGGTCGGCTACGACGGGGGCGCTGGCGACACGGGGAAGCTCGTGTCGGGTGTCCGTGAGCTCCGCGATCGCTACGAGTTCGCGGCGGACACCGTCGAGTCGATCGGCGAGCTCGTCCGGGAGGGTGAAACGGTCCTCGCCGACGGCGATCTCGACGAGCTCGGTCAGCTGATGGACGTGAACCACGGGCTGCTCTCCGCGCTCGGCGTCTCCTCCAGATCGCTCGACGCGATGGTCTGGGCGGCCCGGGACGCCGGCGCGAAGGGCGCGAAGCTCGTCGGCGCCGGCGGCGGTGGCTGTATCGTCGCGCTCGACGACACCGACGAGAGTCAGACCGCGCTCGAGTACACGCCGGGCTGTGAGGAGGCGTTCCGGGCCGAACTCGCCGAGGACGGGGTGCGTCGGGAGTGAGCCCGAGCGACCAGCGGTCGCGACGGGCTCGAGACCATGACCGTCGTCCGCGGAGGCGGTCGTCGTGACGACCGTCCTGAAGCTCGGCGGGAGCGTCATCACGGAGAAGGACCGGCCGGAGACGCTGGACGGTCCAGCGCTGGATACGGCAGGGGCTGCGATCGGCGAGGTCGCCGCGTCGGTCCGTCCCGGCAGTGCTGACGACGCGAGCGCAGCCGGCATCGACCCTGCGGACCTCGTCGTCGTCCATGGCGGCGGCAGCTTCGGTCACCACCACGCGGAGGCCCACGGCGTGTCGACGACCGACGGCACCCACGATCCCGAGGCAGTGCTCGCGATCCACGGCGCGATGACGACGCTGAACCGGTTCGTCGTCCAGCGTCTCCGCGAGCACGAGGTCCCGGCAGTGCCGGTCCATCCGCTGTCGGTCGCCGACCGCGACGCCAGCGGGGCGCTGACGCTCCCCACGGGACAGGTCGCGACGCTGCTCGAGGAGGGGTTCGTTCCGGTGCTCCACGGCGACGGCGTCGCCCACGCCGGCGAAGGCGTCTCCGTCCTCAGCGGCGACGAGATCGTCGTTTCGCTGGCGGAATCGCTCGCTGCCGATCGGGTCGGCGTCTGCTCGACGGTTCCTGGGGTGCTGGACGACGATGGAGACGTCGTCGATTCGATCGGCGTCTTCGAGGACGTGGAATCGCTGCTCGGAGCGAGCGATGCCACGGACGTCAGCGGTGGCATGGCGGCGAAGGTCCGGGAGCTGCTCGCGCTCGGTGGACAGGCGTCGATCTTCGGACTCGACGACCTGCCGGCGTTTCTCGCCGGCGAGCGGCCGGGGACCACCGTGGGCGAATCGGCCTGATCCTGCCCGACACGCCGGCTCCGGCCCACCGCTCGTCGATCGCCGGGGCGCCGTCGGGCAGACGGACGGCCACGTGCGCGAGGAAAACACCTAACAGTGGCCGCGACGACGACGCTGCTATGGAGGAAGGCGATACGCTGGCGAACGCCCTGGTCGGCGGCGCGATCACGTTCTTCACCGGGAACTTCGTACCGCTCGCGCCGGTTCTCGGCGGCGCCGTCGCAGGCTATCTCGAAGGTGGAAGCCGCCGTGACGGGATGCGCGTCGGTGCGTACTCCGGGTTCGTCGCGTTCGTGCCACTACTGGTGCTCGCCTTCGTGATCTCGAGTATCTTCGGCGTGCTGGGACTCGGCTTCGGGCTCGGCGTCTTCGGGCCGGGCGGTCCAGGCCTGGGCATCGCCGGATTCGTCGGTGCGCTCTTCCTGGTCCTGTTCGTGGTGCTGAGCTTCGTTTACTTCGTCGGGGGCGGTGCGCTCGGTGGCTGGCTCGGCAACTACGTCAAATACGACACCGACGTAGAGCTGTAGTTCGGCGGCGCTCACGACGACGAGAGTGGCCACCGGTCAGCGACGGTCGCCCCTAGCCAAACGTGCGTCAGGTATGGCCCATTCGGGCACACAGCCGCGACGGACGCCGTACCCACGCCCTTTATCACGCTCGCCCGAATAGTCCGAGACAACCGAGCAAACGGTCGCCCCGGGACGACGCGGGCGACCGGCGCTTCGCCGGTCGACGGCGACTGCTGGGCACGTGCCCACGTCGCCCGACGGCGGACGTCTCGACGCAGTCGGGATCCTGCGGCCGGTTGGCGTAGCCAACCGTGCTGTGGGCGCCGGTCCTCGCGAACGGGGTGTCCGCCTCGGACACCAACTATGGAAATCGAAATTGCCACGATCGGCGGCTACGAGGAAGTCGGCCGCCAGATGACTGCGGTGCGAGCGGGCGACGACGTCGTCGTCTTCGACATGGGTCTGAACCTCTCGAAGGTCCTGATCCACGACAACGTCGAAACCGAGCGGATGCACAGCCTCGATCTGATCGACATGGGAGCGATCCCGGACGATCGGATCATGAGCGAGCTCGAGGGCGACGTGCAGGCCATCGTACCGACGCACGGCCACCTCGACCACATCGGCGCTATCTCGAAGCTGGCCCATCGCTACGACGCACCCGTCGTCGCGACGCCCTTCACGATCGAGCTCGTCAAGCAGGAGTTCGAGAGCGAGCAGAAGTTCGGCTCCGAGAACGACCTCGTGAAGATGGAGGCCGGCGGAACGATGTCCATCGGCGATTCGGGTGTCGAACTCGAGTTCGTCAACGTCACCCACTCCATCATCGACGCGATCAATCCGGTCCTCCACACGCCGGAGGGGTCGATCGTCTACGGACTCGACAAGCGCATGGACCACACGCCGGTCATCGGCGATCCGATCGACATGAAGCGGTTCCGGGAGATCGGGCGCGAGGACAACGGCGTCCTCTGTTACATCGAGGACTGTACGAACGCCGGGAAGAAAGGGCGAACCCCGAGCGAGTCCGTCGCTCGCCGCCACCTCAAGGACGCACTCTACTCGATGGAGGACTACGACGGCGGCATCGTCGCCACGACCTTCTCGTCCCACATCGCGCGGGTTAGCTCCCTCGTCGAGTTCGCGAAGGACATCGGGCGCCAGCCAGTGCTGCTGGGCCGCTCGATGGAGAAGTACTCGGGCACCGCCGAGCGACTCGACTTCGTCGACTTCCCCGAGGACCTCGGGATGTTCGGCCACCGGAAGTCCGTCGACCGCACGTTCAAGCGGATCATGAACGAGGGCAAGGAAGACTACCTGCCCGTCGTCACCGGTCACCAGGGCGAGCCCCGCGCGATGCTCACCCGCATGGCCCGCGGCCAGACCCCCTACGAGCTGGACGCTGGCGACAAGGTCGTCTTCTCGGCGCGGGTCATCCCCGAGCCGACCAACGAGGGCCAGCGCTACCAGGCCGAGAAGCTCCTGGGCATGCAGGGCGCACGGATCTACGACGAGATCCACGTCTCCGGCCACCTGAACAAGGAGGGCCACTACGAGATGCTCGACGCGCTCCAGCCCCAGCACGTCATCCCCGCCCACCAGGACATGAGCGGCTACTCGGACTACGTCAACCTCGCCGAGGACCAGGGCTACAAGATGGGTCGTGACCTCCACGTCACGCGCAACGGAAACCTCATCCAGCTCGTCGAGTAGCGATGACCGACCAGGAGGCCCGGGAAGCGACCGTGCTCGCGACGATCCGCGAGCGACGCGAGATCGTCAACGACGCCATTCCCGAGGAGATCCCCATCGCTGCGCCCGAGCGACTCTACCAGGCCTCACGCTACCTGCTGGACGCCGGTGGCAAGCGACTCCGTCCGACGATCTCCCTGCTCGTCGCGGAGTCACTCGCCGACGTCGAACCGGGTTCGACCGGATATCGGGAGTTCCCCACGCTCTCCGCGGAGTATCCCGAGATCGACGTGCTCTCCGCGGCCGTCTCCGTCGAGGTCATCCAGTCGTTCACGTTGATTCACGACGACATCATGGACGACGACGACCTCCGGCGTGGCGTTCCGGCGGTCCACCGCGAGTTCGACCTCGAGACCGCGATTCTCGCTGGCGACACGCTCTACTCGAAGGCCTTCGAGATCATGCTCGGCACCGGTGCTGCCGACGACCGGAGCGTCCGCGCGCTGGACGTCCTTGCCAAGACCTGCACCGAGATCTGTGAGGGCCAGGCGCTCGACGTCGAGTTCGAGGATCGCGAGGACGTCGCCATCGAGGAGTACCTCCACATGATCGAGCAGAAGACGGCGGTGCTCTACGGCGCGGCGGCGAGTCTCCCTGCGGTCCTGATGGGTGCTGACGACGAGACGATCGACGCGCTCTACCAGTACGGGCTCGACGTCGGACGGGGGTTCCAGATCCAGGACGACGTCCTCGATCTGACGGTGCCCTCTGAAAAGCTCGGGAAACAGCGCGGCTCGGACCTCGTCGAGAACAAGCGGACGCTCATCACGCTGCACGCCCGCGAACAGGGCGTCGACATCGCGAACCTCGTAGAGACGGACTCGGTCGAAGCGGTGACCGAGGCCGAGATCGACGAGGCCGTCGCGACGCTCGAGGACGCCGGCAGCATCGAGTTCGCCCGCGATCGTGCGGAAACGCTCGTCGATTCCGGGAAGTCACATCTGGACGTGCTGCCCGACAACGACGCGCGAAAGCTGCTGGAGCAGACGGCCGACTACCTGATCGAGCGGGGCTACTGAGGTCCGTCGACCCCCGTTTTTCTGCTGAAGATAATCGGAACGAGCGGTTCGGGGACGTCTCGAACCGGAGCGCTCACCGTGGATTGATACCGGAACCGGCCCGGCTGTAACGACGGAGCCTGCCCCGGCCAATCGATCGATTCCGTCGACAGCAGTTGCTCACAGTTCGAGGGAGGAGCGCCCGAATCCCGTTCCTGCACCGACCGGAAGCCCGACCGTCCGCACAGAAGAGTGCTCAGTTCACAGCCCGGAGACGAGATCCCGGAGCGCCGCCGCGGGGTCCGCCGCCTTGGCAACGCCGCTGGCCAGCAGCACGCCCTCGGCACCAAGCTCCCCCGCAGCGACGACGTCGTCGCCGGTCGAGATCCCAGCGCCGCAGTACACCTCGACGTCCGGATCGACGTCTGCAGCAGCGGCGACCGCACCCTCCACGACGTCCGGGTCGGCCTGATTGACCGGGGTTCCGGTGCCGATGAGCGCGGGCGGTTCGACTGCGACGGCGTCGGGGCCCAGCGCCGCGACGGCCGCGACCTGCTCGGGGTTGTTCGCACAGGCGACGACGTCCAGGTCGGCGCGCTCCGCGGCGTCGATCCCGGCGTCGAGGTCGGCGAGCGTCAGTCGCCGCTCGGAGTGGTTGAGGAGCGTTCCCGCTGCACCGGCGGCCGCGACCGACTCCGCGAGCGTCGAGCCGGTGTTCGAGCCGTACTCGACGGGGCTGACGTGCTGGGCCCAGGTCTCGACGCCAGTCTCGGCGACTGCTCGGAGGTCCGCGGCCTGTGGAGCCACGGCAATGCGAGCGTCGGCGTCGTCGGCGACGTCCGCCGCGGCCGTCGCGATCTCGACTGGGTCGCAGTCGTAGGCCTTGAGATTGACGAGGACGAACATACTGCGTATGGCGGTCGGCAGCGGGAAATAGGTTCGTGGTCGGCGAGTCCCGCAGAACACTCTCGCGTTGGCGAAGCGGACAGTCCCGGCTACCGCACGATGTGATCGGTGATGTCCTCGCGAATGATCGTCTCGCAGTAGACGCAGCGGACGCCGTCGTCGAGCACCTCGAACGTCGTCGCGACCGGTTCGTCGTCGGCCGTGATACAATCGTGGTTCGGACAGGCGAGCACGCCCGTCACGGACTCGGGCCTGTCGAGACGCTTCTTCTCGATGACCTCGTAGTCCCGGATGATGTTGATCGTCGCGTCGGGGGCGATCAGGCTGATGACGTCGACCTCGTCCTGGCTGAGTTCGCGATCCTCGACCTTTACGACGTCCTTGCGCCCGAGCGCGTCGCTCTCGACGTTCATCCCGATCGAGACCGTCTCGCCGCCGGTGCCGTCGATCCCGAGCACCGCGAGGACGTTCAACGCCTCGCCGCCGGGGACGTGATCGATGACGGTGCCGTTCTGGATCTTCGAGATGCGGAGTTCGCGGTCGCTCACGCTGAATCACCTCCGGACGGAGCGGTGAATCCGCCGTCCGTCGCGACGGCGTCGTCGGCATCGCTTGCGTCTGCCTCCGAGAGCAGCAGATCGAGCAGTGCCATCCGGACGGGCACGCCGTTGTGAGCCTGCTGGAAGTACTGTGCGTGCTCGGTGTCGTCGATCTCCGGGGCGATCTCGTCCACGCGGGGCAGCGGGTGCAGCACCGCGAGATCGTCGCTGGCAGCATCCAGCGTCTCCGAATCGATCCGGTACTCGCCCGCGACCTGACGGTACTCGTTCTCGTCGGGGAACCGCTCGCGCTGAATCCGCGTGACGTAGAGCACGTCGAGCGACGGCAACACGTCCTCGAGTTCGGTGTGCTCGCGGACCTGCGCGCCGGCCTCGTGGAGGTCGTACCGAACGCCGCGAGGGAGCTGGAGGCTCTCCGGACTGATGAAGTGCTGGCGCGCGTCGAACGTCGTCAGCGCGTGGGCCAGCGAGTGGACCGTTCGGCCGTACTTCAGGTCGCCCATGATGCCGATCGTCAGGTCGTCGAGGCCGTGGGCCTCCCGGATGGTGAAGAGGTCGAGCAGCGTCTGCGTCGGGTGGTGGCCCGCGCCGTCACCCGCGTTGAGCAGCGGGACGTCGACGAACTCCGACGCCATCTTCGCGGCGCCCTGCCGGGGGTGCCGGAGGACCAGCGCGTCGGCGTACCCCTCGATCACGCGGATGGTGTCCGCGAGGCTCTCCCCTTTCTTCACGCTCGAGGACTCGACGGAGCCCATGTCGACGACGTCGCCCCCGAGGCGCTTGATCGCGGCCTCGAAGCTCATCTTCGTACGCGTACTCGGCTCGAAGAAACAGAGGCCCAGCAGTGCGCCGGCGTGGCGGTCCGCGACGGCCGAAGGGTCCTCGGCGATCTCCGCGGCGCGGTCGAGGACCTCCTCGACGTCCCCCCGCGAGAGCTGCCTGGCGGTGAGCACGTGGTCGTGACGCATTGGCTGATTGGGAGTGCCGCGAGCCCTTGAATGCACAGGGTCGGGCCGGACCAGCGGGCGGTGCTGCCGATGACGACGACAGGACCGGTCGAGCAGAAGCTACGACGGCGGCGACGACGAGTGAGAACGAATTTGCTGTGAAACCGACCGACTAGGCGCCGATGACGCCCCAGAGCGGCTCGACGATGAACCGGAGGGACTTGTAGCCGATGTAGATGGCGGCGACCGCCCACGCTGCCAGCGCGCCCTTGGGGAGCTCGAGCGAGCGATCGGTTCGTGCCTCCGCGAGCCGCGACTCGAACTCGAAGTAGTCGGTGATGACGATGCCGACGACGAGGACGAGCACGATGGTGCCTGCCTCCAGCTTCACCGTCGTGTAGTAGACGGCAGCGAGGAGCAACAGGACGTTCGAGACAGTGTGGGGCGCGAACCGCTCGACGGCCTCCGCGCCGTCCTCCTCGTACTGGCTGACGTGTCGCCGGTGGGCGATCCACCGCGTGATCGCGTTGAGGAGCACGAGCGCCAGGAGCACGTACGCCACGTGCGGATAGAGGAGATCCAGCGGCCCGAAGATCGAGGTCGGATCCATGTTCGAGCAAAGGACGGGCGACCCATTAGTGTCTTTCCAATCTCGGGTGGGAACGGGAGCCTCGTCGACGGCTCCGGGGCCAGAACGCGGCCCGAAGCGGGGTTCGATCGGTCACCGGGGATCGCGGGCGCTCTCCTCGACAGCGAGAACCCCCAGTTTGCCGGCCGGGCTGAGCGACACTTCGGCGTCGCGGCCGACCGTCGCGACGACGGCACCGTCGGCCTCGACGGTGACGGCGGCCTCGTCGCGCTGAACGCAGACGCTAATCCGGCCGTCGGGGACGACCCAGCGGTCCCTGTCGGTGCGAAACGGCGCGACCGGGACGATCGCGAGCCCGGTATCGGGCTCGAGCAGTGGCCCGTCCCCGGCGGCAGCGTAGCTGTAACTGCCGGCAGGCGTCGCGACGACGACGCCGTCGGCCCGTACCGTGTCGATCGTCCCGACGCGGTCGTGCTCGATGGCGAACTCGGAGATGCGCGCCGGCTCCGCAGTGATCGTCGTCACCTCGCGGAACGCCGTGGCGAGCACCTCGCCGTCGACGGCGACGTCGAGCAGCGGGGCGTCCCAACGCTGCGCGCCGCCCTCGACGACGCGCCGGATCGCCGGCTCGAGATCGGCGGCCGAGACGCTCGGCAGACCACAGTCCACGTCGACCGGAAGGACCGGTGTGGTCGGACCGCGATCGACGACGGCACGGAGTGCCGACGGACCGACCGCGACGATCGCCAGGAACTCGGCTGCTTCCGCCTGGTCGGCCATCGGATCGCTGCGTTCCAGAACCTCCGATGTCGCGCCGGCGGCCTCGATCGCGACAGCGAGGTGCTCCCGATCGGGCGCGTCGTCTGCCGCCACCACGCCGATCACGGGAGCGTCGTCCGTCATGGCGCTCGCTTTGCACTCCCCGGTTATATGCGACGTGGACCGGCCGTCGAGGCGCTCGTCTCCGCGGCGCGCGCCTCCTACGCTCGTTCGTGCAGAGGGGCGAGACCGGCTGTCGGGAGCGCAGGGCATCGATCCGGGCCGATCGAGCCTCGCGCCCGCGTGTCTGAACCTTTTTGCACCTCCCCGATCCACTGCGGAGTATGCGGGAGACCCTCGCCGAGTGGCGGCCCGTCGTGGACGAGGCCATCGAGGAGGTCCTCCCACGAGAGATCGACGAAGCATACCTTGAGGAGTACTTCGGCGAACCCACCTACAGCTACGACCCCCACGCGATCCAGACCGCGCTCGCCGACCCGATCTGGGAACTGCTCGATCGGGGCGGCAAGCGCTGGCGTGCTGTGCTCTTCCTGGTGTTCGTCGACGCCTTCGGGGAGGATCCCGAGGAGTACCTGCCCTACGCGACGATTCCGGAAATCCTCCACAACGGCACGATCATCGTCGACGACGTCGAGGACGGCGCCTCGATGCGCCGCGGTGCGCCAGCACTCCACCACGAGTTCGGACAGGACGTCGCGCTCAACGCTGGCAACGCGATGTACTTCATCCCGCTGAAGATCGTCACCCACGATCCGGGCGATCTCGACGGCGACACCCGCCTCCAGGCCTACGAGATGCTGATGCACGAGCTCAACCGCACGCATCTCGGCCAGGGGATGGACATCTGCTGGCACAACGAACAGGAGATCCGCATCGACGAGGCGGAGTACCTCGAGATGTGCGCGTGCAAGACCGGCTGTCTCGGTCGGATCGTCGCCCGCCTCGCGGCGATCGTGACCGGCCAGGACGAACGGGTCGAGCGAGCGGTGGCCCAGTACGCCGAGCAGGTTTCCGTCGCCTTCCAGATCGGCGACGACATCCTCGACGTCGAACACTCCCTGGGCGAGGCCGGAGAGTTCGGCAAGGAGTTCGGCAACGACGTTCGCGAGGGCAAGAAGACGCTGATGGCGATCCACGCCATCGAGCACGCGCCCGCGGCCGAAGCGGACCGGCTGGCAGCCATCCTCGCCGCCGACAGCAACACCGACGAGGAGATCCGCGAGGCGATCGAGATTCTCCAGTCCGCAGGCAGCGTCGCGTTCGCGCGGGAAACCGCGCTCGAACTCGCCGCGGACGCACGGGAACAGCTCGACGGGCTGGAGCTCGCGGACGGCCCCGAGGCGGATCTCCGGTCGTTCACCGAGTTCGTCGTCGATCGGGACGTCTGAGGCGACCCGTGACCGGCTGCGGCCAGGACCGTCAGATTCCAGAAGCGTCTGCGCCCACTGACCGCCAGCCGGCGGCCTGTTCTCCCACGTACTCGCGTTCCAGGACTACAGACGGTCGTCGATACTTCGAACCGAAACCGACTTTCGCGAACTGGCCGGACGTGTGATCGTGATGGTCCCGGCGGCGTTCACGGCGACGCACTCCCTCGGCAGTGGACGCCAATCAGTGAGCGCTGGGGTGTTCGCCGGTGGGTAGCGACCGGCGGGTCCTCGCAGCCGTGGTCGCGAGCACCTTCTTCGTCGGCTTCGGCGGTGGCGTGGTCTTTCCGATACTGCCGAATCTCGGTGCCGTGCTGGGGATCTCGCCGTTTCTGGTCGGGATCATTCTGAGCACCAACCGGTTCGTTCGCCTCGTCGCCAACGCGCCCGCTGGCGCGGTCGTCGACCGGATCGGCACCAGAACGCCGTTCGTGGTCGGACTGGCGATCGAAGGGATCGCGACGACAGGCTACGTCCTCGCGCTCCGGATGGATCCAGCGGGGCCAATTTTCGTCGCTGGCGTCGATCTCACGGCCGCTGAGTGGTGGTTCATCCTCGCGCGGATCTGCTGGGGCCTGGGCAGCGCGCTCGTCTTCGCGACCGCCTACACCATCGCGACGGACGTCTCGTCCGACGGCTCCCGCGGGCTGGACATGGGAATCGTTCGCGGCGGCATCCTGCTCGGCTTCCCCGCTGGACTCGTTCTCGGGGGCGTCGTCAGCGAACTGGCGAGCGTCCAGGCAGCGTTCTGGATCGCCGCGGCGTTCGCGCTGTTCGCGAGCGTCCTCGCCTGGATCACCGTCCCCGAGACCCACGTCGAGACCGAACGGGACGCCGTCAAACCCTGGGACGTCGACACTGCGATCCCGACGCTGACCGTCGGCGTGGTGAACTTCGCCGTCCTCTTCGCCTACATCGGCGCCCTGTTCGCGACGCTCGTGCTCTTCCTCGACGCGATCGACGTGGGCGTGCTCGGGCTCGACGCACAGGGCTCCTCGGGCGTCTACATGGCTATCACCGTGCTCGCCGCCGCGGTGTGCATGCTCGGCGGCGGCAAGGCCAGCGACGTCCTCGACTCCCGCGTGCCGATCTTGCTCGGCTTTCTCGGCGTCTCCGTCGTCGGGTTCCTCCTGCTCGCGGCGGTCGACGCCGGTGCGACGGACGGACTCGTCCACCCGGCGATCGCGCTCGGCGTCGCGTGCGTGCTCGTCGGAGCCGGCCAGGGCGGCGTCAGCGGCCCCATGACCGCGCTCCTCGCGGACCTCACGCCAGCGGAGCGGACCGGCCGAGCGATGGGGACGAACAACGTCTTCGGCGACGTCGGCGGGGGACTCGGACCGCTCGTCTCGCTGCCGCTAGTCGACGCCGTCGGGTTCGGCGGGATCTACGCGGCGTGTGCGCTGTTGCCTGCAATCGCGGGACTCGTGTTGCTCACTGGCGTCTACGTCGAGACTGGATCCCTACGGCCCGGAACGGAAAGCGTGACCGTGACCGAAACGGAACCGACCGACTGAGAACGATTAGCGCGTTCGACGGCGACCGCGTCCCGCTCAGACGGAGGTATCGTTGCCGCTGCTCGTCGACTCGTTGCCACCGGAGCTGGTGGTGTTCGTGGAATTTGTCGTGTTCCCGGACCCAGTGGCGTCACCGGCGTCCGTCGTGTTCCCGCTCCCGTCGGTGGTGTTTCCGCTTCCATCGGTAGTGTTTCCGCTCCCGTCCGTGACGTTGCCGTCGTCGTTCGTCGAGTCGTCGGACTCGATCTTCACGTAGCTGACCTCCGTTTCGGTGGCGACGGGTTTGAACAGGTAGGAGCCGTTCCCCCGCTTCACGGGCGTGAAGTCGGCGAGGAACGTCGTGCGGTAGCCCTCGCGGACGTCGAACGACTGGTTGAATTTGAGCGGCGCGTTCCCGGGCGTTTCGACCGACGCCTCGCTGCCGTCGGTGAGGGTGCCGCTGATCCCACCGATGTCGAGCTGGAGGAACTGGTACGTGCCGACCGGGAGTTCGTGCTCGCCGACGAGCTGCTGGGCGTCGCCCTGGAGCTCCGTGAGGTCGGCCTTCTGGGGCTCCTCGAACTCGTAGTAGGTCCGACCGCCGGAGCCGTCGTCCGCGTCGTCGGCGTCGTCTCCATCGCCTTCGTCGTCGGACCCCTCCGTTTCGTCCTCCGCGGAGTCGCTTCCATCGTCATCCGTCGAGTCGCTGCCGTCGTCATCGACGTCGCCGTCGGGATCGGTTCCGTTCGTACCGTCCGTCTCGTCGTCCTGTGAGCCAGACGCGGTGTCGTCCGTGGCACTGTTCCCGGTGCTCCCGGCCTGCTCGGGCGAACCGTTCCCGCCGTCGCCCTGTCCAGCCTCGCCGTCGCCCGTCCCCGACTCCACCCCGGATTCCTCGTCGTCAGAATCCTCAGTATCGTCCTCCTCCTCCTCCTCATCTTCTTCGTCAGCGTTCTCGCCGCTGCCGTCAGTTTTCGGGCCGACCCAGATGCCGTCCAGGGTCACGATGCAGGACTCGAAATCACCGATGTCGCCGGGATCGTCCGAGACCGCCGTCGAGAGGAGCCCGGTGCTCGACGATCCGTCGCCGTTGGAGTTCTCGGAGTCGCTCCCTGGCAGCGTTTCCGCGCAGCCAGCGAGCCCGGCCGTCGCCCCTGCCGCGAGCGTGCCAGCGAGGCGGAGGTACGCACGCCGGTCGAGTAGCGAGTCGGGGGTCGCGTCGTTCTGTTGCATGTACACCGTCCCAGGCACCAGCGATACATGAACCGGGACGGCCGACGCACCGAATTCAGGACGCTTAACGCCAGTTTAGCCGGATTGAACGATCGAAAACGGTCGCTGGGGGCGGTACTCGGATCTCCGTCGTGAAAATCGGCCACGCTGGTGGACCCGATCGTTCGCGCTCGGGGACCGGTCGTCGGTACGCCGGACGGAGTGAGACGAACCGGGCTTCAGGAGACGCGCCCGATCAGGTCGAGGATCGTGCCCTTCTCCTGGACGCCGACGAGCTGTTCGGCCTGCTCGCCGTCGGCGAAGACGATCAGCGTCGGGACGCTCCGGACGCCGTAGGATTGCGCGATCTGCTGGTGCTGATCGATGTCGAGCTTCGCGACTGTGGCGTCGCTCTCGGCGGCGACGTCCTCGACGATCGGCTCGAGCATGTCGCAGGGACCACACCAGTCGGCGTAGAAGTCGACGAGGACCACGTCGTTGCTCCCCAGCAGCTCCTCGAAGTGCGCCTCGTCCTCGACGTGGATCGGCGCGCCGGGTGCGCTCTCAGCGTCGTCGGCGCTGGCCCCAGATTCGACGAGTTCCTCGCGGTTCTCCTCCCGGATCGACTCGATTTCGCCGTCTTCCGTGTTGCTCATCGATCGGGGATACGTGCCTGCACGGAAAAACGCTGACGCTGAACGACTGTCGGCGTGCACGACCGGACGACGTTCACGACGATCGTCCCCCGACACTGCGGGCTCCCGACCGTGGGGGCGGTCCGAAACGCTTAGTGGTGCAGCCTCCCCAGCCTCTCGCATGATCGACGCGCTGCCGCTCGTCTTCGGGTTCGGCCGACAGGAGCTGATCGCGAACGCGGGGATCGCCGGTGGCATCGCGATGGGCCTCGCCGTGCTCGCGATGCTCCTCGTGTCGGTGCTCCCGGCGTACTCGGATTCGTGGGCCGAACGGCTCGGAACGACCGACACGACGCCGAGTGGCCCCGATCCCAAGGAGGTCATCCCCGGCCGTGAGGAGCCGATCACCGCTCCGAGCACGTCGCGATCGGCGGCTCCCGACGCGTCGACGGTCGACGCCGACGAGGAGAACACGGCGATCCCGGAGCCCGAAACCGCTGGCGAAGAGCAATCGGCAGACGACGAGGCGGAAGATGTCGGTCGAGCCGAGGAAGCAAGGGAGAACGCGGCCGACCAACGCGACGACGAGAATCCAGCGAACTGACTGCCCGGTTTCCCTGGACAGTTCACTAATGTTCCGTTAGGCGGTCCATGGAAGCTGTTTTTCGTTCGACGGGCAGTTTTTCAGTCAGCCTGGCGCAGCCGTTGTCCACTCAGCTGAAGAACTGGAGCAGCTCCTCGCGTTTTTGCTCGCGGAGGTGGTTGCCGACGGCCTCGGTCAGCGGATCGATCGAGCCGCGTTTGGCGGTGATCGGTGCGATCGTGTCCTGCCACTGCTTCCAGGGCGGATGGAGTCCGAGCCGTTCGGCGATCGCGTCGAGCGTCTCGTCGCGGTCCTCGGCCTTGTCCATCTTGTTGACGGCGACGACGGTCGGGATCCCCAGCTCCTGGAGGAAGCCGAACAGCTCGACGTCGTGGGGAATCTCACCCCGGTCCTCGTGGCGGTCGATGATCTCCACGGCGCTGTTGGCGTCGAGCACGAGGATACCGACGAGAATCTCGTCGGCGTATTCCTCGAGATACTGGACGATCGCGGTCTTGATCTCCTCGCGGCGGGACTCCTCGACGCCCTCCATGAACCCGAAGCCTGGGAGGTCGGTGAGCACGAAGTCGGGGCCGGCCCAGTCGTAGTGGTTCGCGGCCTGCGTGACGCCAGGTCGTCGGCCGGTGTCGAAGCTGTGCCCGGTCAGCTCGCGCATGAGCGTCGATTTCCCGACGTTCGAGCGCCCGAGCAGGACGACTTCGGCCGATCGGTCGGGCCGCTCCTCGATCATAGCCGTGGAGAGGGAGTCGAATCGGATAGCCTCCGCGGTTCCCCCTCGTCGTGCCGCCGGATAGCCACCTGCTCGCCGGGAACAGCGGCGGGGTGCGGGACAGCGGACCATCGAGAGAGCCGGAACTTCGCCACGATGCAGGGGGTTTTTCGCTCCCCAGTCCGATGCCAGCGCTGTGCGACTCGTCCAGGTCACGATCCCGACGGGCAAGCGACAGGCCGTCACCGACGCCCTCGAGGACGAGGGCGTCGACTACGTGCTGTCCGACGAGACCAGCGGGCGCGAGTACGCGGCCGTCGCTCACTTTCCGCTGCCACCCAACGCCGTCGAGCCGATTCTCGAGCGGCTGCGTTCGGAGGGTCTGGACGAGGATTCCTACACGATCGTCGTCGAAGCGAACACGGTTATCTCCCGACGCTTCGACGAACTCGAAGCCGAGTACGCCGAGGACGCGGACGAGGATCGCATCGCGAGACAGGAGCTCCAGTCCGCCGCGAACGGCCTGATTCCGGCGAGACGGAACTACCTCGTGTTGACGATCGTGAGCGCGATCGTCGCGACCGCGGGACTCCTGTTGGACTCGCCAGCGACCGTCGTCGGCTCGATGGTGATCGCTCCGCTCGTCGGGCCTGCGCTCGCGGCGAGCGTCGGCACCGTGATCGACGATCCCGAGATGCGGACGCGCGGCGTGATCTATCAGGTGACGGGCGTGCTGGCTGCCGTCGTCAGCGCGGCAGTCTTCGCCTTCTTCGTCCAGGCGACGAACCTCGTACCGCCAGGGCTGGACGTCCTCGCGGTCGAAGAGATCCGCGAGCGGCTCGCGCCGGACTTCCTCTCACTGGCGATCGCGCTCGGCGCCGGCGTCGCGGGCGCGCTCTCGCTCTCGACGGGCGTCTCGGCGGCGCTCGTCGGCGTCATGATCGCCGTGGCGTTGATCCCGCCAGCGGCGGTCGTCGGCATCGGCCTCGCCTGGGGAGAGCCCACGCTCGCGATGGGATCGGCGGTGCTCGTGCTCGTCAACGTGCTCTCGATCAATCTCGCGGCGCTGGCGGTCCTGTGGTACCAGGGCTACCGGCCCGACCGCTGGTTCCGGGCACGCGACGTCCGCACGATGACGCTCACCCGGATCGCGGTGCTCGCTGGCGTCATCGTCGTCCTTTCGGTGTTCCTCGGCGCCGTCACCTTCGCCGGCTACCAGGGTGCGGTCGCCGAGCAGCAGATCACCGACACCGCCGATTCGACGGTCGCCGAGTACGAGCAGCTCTCGCTGTTGAGCGTCGAGGTCGAGGGGAATCAGCATCCACTCCGCGGGACGCCGGATCGGGCAGTCGTCACGATCGGGAAACCGGCGGACACACAGCCACCGGACATCGCGGAGATACTACGGGAACGCATCCGAGAGCGGCTCGGTGAGGACGTGGCCGTAGAGGTACGGTATCTGGAGTTCCAGACTGCAGGCGAGGAGCGCTAGGTGGTGACAGCGGGCCGGAGACGCGACGATAGCGCGAGAGCTGCTCGTTCCCGGATCTATCCGTCGTAGGGAAGCTCCGGCTCGAAGCCGATCCGCTCGACGGCGTCGTCGATCAGCTCCTCGAGCCCCTCGTTTTCGGTGACGCTGACGTAGTGGTCCGCGTCGACGTCCTCGGAGAGATCCGCCTTGTTGCAGATCGTCAGGACCGGCACGGCGAAGGACTCTGCGAGGTCGTCCCGCAGCGCGAGCTGGTCCTCGAGCGGGTAGCCACATGACTCGGAGGCGTCGACGAACACGAGGACGCAGTCCGCGAGGTGCTCGAGTGCGCTGACCGCCTGGGACTCGATCTCGTTGCGGTCCTCTGCCGGTCGATCGAGCAGTCCGGGCGTGTCGACGAGCTGGTAGCGGGCGTGGTCGCGCTCGAAGTGGCCGACGCCGATCCCGGTCGTGGTGAACGGGTATGACGCGGTCTCGTTGCGCGCTCGCGTGACGGCGTTGACGAAGGAAGACTTGCCGACGTTGGGGTAGCCGGCGACGACGATCGCGGGCTCCTCGGGGTTCAGTTCGGGAAGTGTCCGGAGGTGCTCGCGAGCGTCGCGGATCAGCGTGAGGTCGTCGTCGACCTGCTCGACGACGTCCGCGAGCCGAGCGAACGCCTGCTTGCGGTGTTTGCGCGACGCGTCGCCCCCTTTGGCGACCCGTGACTGGTACTCGTCGCGGAGCTCGGTCGCCTTCCGGCTCGCCCACCCGACCTGGGAGAGGGCCTGTCGTAGCGCGTCGATACCGGTCGTCTCCGTCGGTTCGCCGTCCTCGTCCGTCCCCCGTCGAGCGATCCCTTCCCCCGCGAGGACCGCGTCGGCCAGCTCGTAGTAGAAGGGGTCCATCTCCTCGAAGTCGGGCCAGCCCTTGACGACGTTCTGAAGGTTGTCCCCGATCACGTTCGCCGAAGTCTGGAGCATCGAGAGCTGGGCGTCCACACCGGATTTCGCACGGCCGGCCCTGGCCGCCCGGGAGAACGCCTGGTCCTCGAGCTCCTCGGCAGTGGGCGTTCCGGGGAGCCCCTCGAAGATCATGGGCCAGGATACCCGGCGAGTGCCCAAAAGGCCACGCATCCGCGGTCGACCGTCGACGGCAACGGACCGCCGTGGACGGGCGCCTGCCGGTTCGCGCCGACCGACGGTCGTCCAGCAGCCCATCGCACCGACGGACAGCTTTAGGCGTCGTCGGTGGGTACGGATTCGCGATGCGACGACGTGACGCCCTGGCCGGGATCGCAGGAACCGTCGGGGCGATCGGAGTGCTGGGAGCCGGATCACTCCTCCTCGGCGGCGAATCCGGGTCCTACGAACCGACCGGCTCCGTCGACGTCGACGGCGCCCGGGAGCTCGTGACCAGCGACGACGGCACCGTCGGCTACCTCGCCGTGGACGACGGCATCGCGACCGTCGATCTCTCGGACCCGGCGGCGCCGGCGGTGCTCGCCGAACGTCGCGGGCTGCTCGCCGACGATCCGGACGGCCCGCTCCGATTCCTGTGGGACGTCTCCGTCGACGGCGATCGGCTGCTCGCGGCCGGGCCCGCGAACAGGGTCGCCGGGTCCTCACTCCACGCGGCCCTGCTCTACGACGTCACCGATCCCGCCGATCCACGGCTTCTCGACACTGCCCGTACCGAGTCCCAGATTCACAACTGCGATTTCGAGGACGGCACCGCGTACCTCACGTCCTACGGCGAGGGCGGAAATCCACTCCTGCTCCTCGACGCGAGCGGGGACCAACTGACCGAGGTCGGCCGCTGGTCGCTCCTCGACGTGGAGCCCGCCTGGGCTGACGTCCCCAACGGCCTCTGGCAGCTTCACGACGTGGTCGTACAGGACGACGTCGCCTACCTTCCCTACTGGGACGCCGGTACCTACCTCCTCGACGTGAGCGACCCGTCCGACCCGACTCACATCGGACAGACGGGCGGCCTCGATCCGGACGAGATCGACGCCAGTGACGTTCCGAGCTTCCAGCGAGAGCTCCTGGCGCTGCCCGGAAACGACCACTTCGCCCAGCCCGACGAGTCCGGTGACCTGCTCGCGGTCGGACGGGAGGCCTGGACCGTGCGGGGCGAGGACGCGTGTGTACGCGGCGGTCCGGGCGGCATCGACCTCTACGACGCCAGCGATCCCGCGAACATCACGCTCCTCGCGACAATCGACCCGCCCCAACCAGGCGACAGCTCCCGACAGGGGCAGTTCACCACTGCGCACAACTTCGACCTCCGGAACGGCAGGTGCTACTCCTCGTGGTACTTCGGCGGCGTCAAGATCCACGACGTGAGCGACCCGCGATCGCCCGAGGAGCTCGCGTGGTGGCGGGATCCCGACGAAGCCTCATTCTGGACGGCACAGAGCGCCGTTCCTGGGGAGCACTTCGTCGCCAGCAGCGCGGGGAACGCCGGCGGCTTCGACGACTCGATCCAGGGCCGCGTCTACGTCTTCCCGGACCGAGCTGGCCAGCAGTCCAATCCGCCGGACCTGACCGCCACCTCCGCGGACGGCGAGTCGCTTCCGGACTGTTGAGCACTCCGACCACCACCGAAACGACACTCGACGACGCCGTCCACAGAGTTTTCGCTCCCCCGACACCTCGAGAGGGTGGGACTGAGAAGAATCTTCGATTCTGCGAAGGTCGGAAGAGCTTGCTCTTCCGGAACTGGAAGGGGCCGACCGGTCGACCCGGCCCCGGCGACGCAAGCACCGCAGCGAACGGAGTGAGCGAGGAGCGCAGCGAGCCGCGGCCGGTCGAGCGGGAGGGGGCTTCCAAACACGCGGAAGCGGTCGAGTCCCAGAAGCGTAGGTGCCAACCGTTCATTCGCGACCGTTCTCCAAACAGAACCCCTTTGGAGCGCGAACGCCTACCATCGTGATATGAGCGAGGTCCGCGACGAGGAACTGGCCGAGCGTGTCGAAGAGTGGCTCGCTCGCCAGATGCCGATCATCCAGATGCACGGTGGGACCTCCAACGTCCGCAAGGCGGATCCGGAGACCGGCGAGGTCGTCATCGAACTCGGCGGCGGCTGTGCGGGCTGTGACGTCGGCGACATCACCTCCGGGAACATCGAGGAGGAGCTGATCACCTGGGAGGAGATCGACGAGATCACCGTCCGGGTCCCCGAGAGCGGCGAGTCCTTCGGCGTCGATCAGGAGGAGTCGATCATGGGCATCGACCGGACGGAGGGCGGCCGCGGCGACGTAAAGGGCGGTCGCTGGTCGTAGAGCGGGAGGAATCGCTGGATAACAGGCCTGCGATCTGCTATGCGAATCGTCGTGTCGATCCGTGCGCTACGACCCTCGGGAAGCTACTGCGTCCCGAGCTTCTCGCGGCTGATCTTCACGCCCGCGGGGGTAACGATCAGCTGGTCGTCACCCTTCTTGACGATGTCGCCGCTGACCTCGTCGGCGACCTGCCGGAGGTCCTCGACGATGTGTTCGGTGGTCTGGTCCTCGGTCCGGAGGCGCGTGATGTCCGCGACGACGAGGTGACCGTCGTAGACGGCGTCCTTGATTTCCAGAGCGTCTTGCTGGTCGGCGATCTCCGCGACGTAGACTTGCATGGAGGCCTCCTCGACCGTGGTGTCGACGCCCCCGACGTCGAGCTCGGCGTAGTCGTCGAGCTCCCGGGAGCCCCGTCCGCCGAGGATCTTGCTCATCAATCCCATAGGCGTCAGGACCGCCGGAACCGGTAAAGGTCTTACGTCAGACGGAGTCCGACGGATCGACGCGACGGTACCCGATCGGAGATTCGCGGCCAACGCCTTCGGCGCCACGGCCCGGGCGACAGCCGGCAGTACCGTTTGGCTGCACAGCGCTGACGGTGCTGCACGACGAAGCCGGGTCGTGACGTTCAGCATCTGCGTCCGGGAGCGCTACACCGATCCCGACGGCGAGGAGCAGTACCGCTTCGGCGTCGCAGTCACGACCCGCCTCGCGGCGGTGGGGACGCTCTGTCCGTTCGCGAACGATCACGGCGCGGTCGCCACGCAGAGCCTCGTCAACGTCGAACTCGGCGAACGTGGGATCGAGTATCTCGCGGACGGGCTCGGCGTCGAGGACGCGCTCGGTGGCCTCCTCGCCGCGGACGACGGTGCCCCACAACGGCAGCTCCACGGCGTCGACCGGGACGACACCTTCGCGTTCTCCGGCGAGGAGTGCAACCCCTGGTACGGCCACCGCGAAGAGGACGGCTTCACCGTCGCGGGGAACCTCCTCACCGGCGAGGCGGTCGTCGACGCGACCGCGGAGGCGTACGCCGACGCTCGCCACCACGAGCCCGCTGGCCCGGATCGCGACGGCGACCACGCCCCGCTCGCCGAGCGACTGATCGAAGCACTCGCCGCTGGCCACGCCGAGGGCGGCGACAAGCGCGAGGATCTGCACGTCCAGTCGGCCGCCCTGCTCGTCACCAGCACCGAGGACCGAGCCGTCGAACCGTCCTACGACGACCTCCGGGTCGACGCGAGCGAGACCCCGATAGAAGACCTCCGCGAGACCTACGAGCTGGCCCGCGAGAGCTACGAGGCGACCCTGGAACGGTACGCGGACGCCTACGAGGAGGACGATATGGACGCAGCGAACGGCGAGTGACCGCGTGAATCGGCGATCTCGTCGAGGTCGACGCCGCCGCGTGCTCCCGGTGAGCCGCCAGTCGATGCGCCTGCACCAACTGCGAGGGGCTGGTGGAGTTCCGGACTGATCCCTACTGCAGCGATTCGAGTACCGGCAGCGAGGACGATCCCTACACCACGAACTCGTAGAGGTCGTCGCCGACGTGGTGGACGGACTTCACGACCTTCCCGCTGTCGCCGACCATCTCCTCGCCGCCGACCATCGCGCGCCCGATCCCCAGCACCTTGCCGTGGGACTCCTCGGCGATCGCGACGAGGTCGCCCTCGCTGATCGTCTCGTCGGCCTCGACGATCCCCGGGCGCATGACGTCGGCGCCGTCGGAGACGAACGACACGGCACCAGCGTCCACGGTCACCACGTGGGTTTCCGGCGGATGGTTGTTCGCACCGCGAACGGTCAGGAACGGCTCCGGCTCGCCGTCCGCGTCCTCGACGTAGAGTACGTCGGGCTCGCCGTCGACGAGTACGAGGTCGAACTCGCTGTCGGCGAGCTCGACGAGTTCGTAGCTGTCGCCGTCGACGTCGACGCCGAGCTGGTCGGCCATCGCCGCCTCGACCTCCGACACCTCGTCGCTGCGCAGGTGGTGGCGCGAGCTGATCTCCATTGTGCGTGTGTCCGTGCAGGGTACCCCTATGTGTTGCGCTTGCGAGGAGCGGGGTTGCGGGAACGTGTGAGGCCCACCGTCCCCTCATTTGTAGCCAGCTCACTCCGCGAACGGTCCATGCGTCAGATCGCGGGCGATGCCGACCGCCAGCAGGACAGCACCGGCGAGCGCGACCGGGATCCCGCCGACGTACCACTGGCCGATCCGATCGCCGGCAGCCAGCAGCCACAACCCCGCGAGGATCGCCAGCCCGCCGGCGACGATCAGCTGGACCGAACGCTCCATACCGACCGGTCGGTCGCCGGCGCACTTCGGTGTTGGCCCGGAACACGCATTTGAGGCCCGGCCACGTAGCGGAATCCACGAATCATGGATACGCCGACGCTGGTCTTCGACGACGACTGCGGATTCTGCACCTACTGGGTCGAGCTCGTCGCCGAGCGATCCGACCTCGCGATCGTCGGGTTCTCGGAACTCTCCGGGGAGCTCCGGGAGCAGCTCCCCGAGGACTACGAGGAGTGCGCTCACCTCCTCGCGGACGGAGAGATCTACTCCTGTGGCGCGGCGATGGAGGAGGCGTTTCTCCGCGCGGAGATGGGCGGTCCGCTCGCGGACGTCGCGCGGTTCGGGCGCGGCTTCGAGGAGTACGACCGGCTCCGCGAGGCAGCCTATCGCTGGGTGGCGGACAACCGGGACCTGCTCGGAAAGGTCGTCTCGCGGCCGCCGCCGGCGCGGGACCGAAGCTGATCGGTCGGGCCAACGCCGCCGCCTCGCGCTCCCGCTTCCTCCCCTCCACTTCCTCTCCTCCGCTTCCTTCCCCGCTGCTTCCCTCACCGACGCCCCGACCGTCTCGACGGGAGGTCCGCTGCCGAGACCGGCGGGACGTAGGTGTTCTCGCGTTTGCGGACCCACCAGTCCCCCCGTCTCGGCGCGCTCCGCCGGCGTCGTGAACCGGTAGCGATAGCGCTCGACGCGGACGTACGTCGGCGCCTCGCCGTCGAAGGGGTCCTCGGCGAGCAGCGCGAGCGTCGCGTCGTCAGCTTCGAGGAGCTTCCCGAGGAACCGCGAGAACCACGGAATCCTGCGCGGGGTCCGTCGCATCGCGGCGAACCACAGCTGCCAGTCCAGCCGGAGGTGATAGGGGGCGATCTGGCGGGGACGCCGCTCCGGATCGGTCGGTTTGCCTTTGAACCGGTAGGTCCGCCATTCAGTGTCCTCGGTGAGCTGCTCGTCCGTCGTTCCCTGGATCACCAGCTCGTAGCGATCGCGCGTGATCGAGCCGAACGCGCCGTAAGTGTTCACCAGACTGAGCGGATCGTAGGCCGTGTTCATCACCTGGCGTTCGGAGAGCATATTCCGGACCGGACGGACGCTCAGCGCAGCGACGACCAGCGCCAGTGCGACCGCCGCGATCTGGAGCGGGATCGGTGGGGCCGGCGCGATACCGACGGCGGACGGCCCGGCTGGGAGCACGCTCGTGATCGCACCGACCGGGACGAACGCAGCGGCGAGCACCCGATCGCTGAACGCCGCGATCGCCTGCACGATCGTCAGCGCGTTCAGCCAGGAGAAGTTCCCTGTGAGCATGAGCCAGGCCTGGAATCCGACGATCGCCGCGCCGCCGACCGAGGACCACGGCTGTGGTGCGAACAGCAGGAACGGGATCGCGAGCTCGACGACGTGGTTGCCGAGCACCTCCAGCCGGTGGAACCGATCCGGCAGGTGATGGGCGAACCACGAGCCGGGGTTCGGGATGGGCTGGGTCTCGTAATGATAATCCATCGCCGTCAGATCGCGCCAGCAGTCGTCGCCGCGGAGCTTGATCAGCCCCGCTCCGAACATGTTGCGGAAGCAGACCCACTTCACGAGCCAGATCACGACGACGGGCGGTCCCGCGGGTCCCGCACCCAGGAAGACCGCGAGGAACCCCGTCTCGAGCAGCATCGACTCCCAGCCGTAGCCGTAGAACAGCTGGCCGGCGTTGACGAAGGAGAGGTAGAGCCCCCAGAGTGCCAGCCAGAGCGCCATCGACGCCCCGATCGCGACCCAGCCCGGAAGCCAGATCGCGAGCCAGTACGGCCCAGCGAGCAGCGCGATCGCCGACAGGACCACGCCGCTCCAGGCGACGATCGCGATCGCGCGGTCGCTCGGAACGTAGTAGAAGAGGCTTGGGCGATCCGCGAACTCTGCCTTCTCGACGTATCGATCGAGCGGGAGGATCCCGTCTTCGCCAGCGAGCGGCCGGAACTGGTTCGCGACGACGAGGAATGCCAGCAGGTAGAGCAGCGCCAGCCCGCGCTGGAGGACGAAGCGAACCAGCCAGTACTCCTCCGAGCCGGCGAACACGAGCGGCATCTACGGCCCGCCGCCGACGTAAGCGGTGGGGTCGGTCGGCCGCGCACCACCCCAGGGATGCCGTTCGCCCACGCCCGGTGCCGTGGAGTTAATGCCAGCGGGGACGATGCTCCGGATAGTATGCGATTCGTCGAAGAGATCGTCGCCGACGCCTTCCTGCCGACGGTTCGCGCGATGCTCGCCGAACGGCTGCTCGAGGCCGGGCGCACCCAGCGCGAGGTCGCGGAGCTGCTCGGAATCAGCCAGAGCGCCGTCTCGAAGTACGCCGGTGGCGGCGTCGAGCGTACCGAGCGGATCGAATCCGACGAACGGGTCCGCGAGATCGTCGACGACCTCGCGGAGGGGCTCGCGAGCGGCGAAATCACCCGCGTCCAGGCGCTGATCGAGCTGGAGGTACTGATCCGCGAGCTGGAGGACGGCGATCTGCTCGCCACGATGCACGAGGCTGCGGTTCCCGAACTCGCAGAGCACGGCGGCGGCTTCCGCGTCCACGATCCGGACAGCGAACTGCGAACGAGCGAGCGCACGCTCGCCTCGCTCCGGCGCGGACTGCGCACGCTCGAATCGACGTCCGGCTTCGCCGGGCTCCTGCCGAACGTCGGCTCGAACCTCGTCGCCTGCGTCCCCGGCGCGACCACGATCGACGACGTCGCGGCGGTGCCGGGCCGCATCGTGGACGTGAAGGGGCGCGCCACGGGCGCGGGCGATCCGGAGTTCGGCGTCAGCGAGCACGTCGCCGGCGTCCTGCTCGCCGCGCGGGCAGCCGGGAGCGAAGCCCGCGCCGCGATCAACGTCCGCTACGATCCCGAGATCGTCGCGACGCTCGAATCGCTCGGCCACGAGACGATCGAGTTCCCGGCAGAGGAGGACACTGCCGAGGCAGTCGGCACCGTCATCGAGACCGCTCCCGACGCCACCGTCGCCTACCAGACCGGCGGGTTCGGCGTCGAACCGAACGTCTACCTGCTCGGCGAGGATCCCGAATCGCTCGCCCGGACCGTCAGAGAGCTCTGTGGAGCGTGACGGTGCCGTCGGAATCGACCCCCGGTTCGAAGCCCTCCGCGGACGCGACCGCGGCCACCCGATCGGCGTCCGGACGTGACGGTCGCGACGACGCGACCGCGTTCTACGACCGCTGGGCGGGGCTCTACGACCCGGTCGCCAGTCACGCCCCCTGCGTCGGTCGACTCCGCCGTCGCGCGATCGACGCGCTCCGCCTCGAACGCGGCGACACCGTGATCGAGGTCGGCTGTGGCACCGGCGCGAACCTGCCGCTGCTCGCCCGAGTCGTCGGTCCCACGGGCACCGTGATCGGGATCGATCGCTCCCGGGGCGTACTCGAACGCGCCCGGCGTAGGGCCCGCAGCTACCCCCAGATCGAGGTTCTCCGTGCCGACGGCACGAAGCTTCCACTCGGCAGCGACCGCGTGGCGATCAGCGGCGAGAGAGACGCGGGGGACACCGGCGTCGACGGCGTCCTCGCGACGTTCGTCGTCGGCATGCTCGAGGATCCGGCAGCCGCGGTCGAGGACTGGATCGACCACCTCGCGCCCGGCGGGCACGTCGCGCTCCTCCACCTCCGGCGGAGCGAGCACGCCATCGCGCCGATCGCGAACCGGGCACTGCGACTGTTCACGATCTGCTCGACGCCGCCCACCGGGAAACTCCGCTACGAACGAGACCTCTCAGGAGTGCTCGACCAGCGGGTGCGGGCGGCCGGCGACGCAGTTCGCGATCGGACTGCGCCCACGCTCACGGAGTCACACCTGTTCGACCTCGTGGAGCTGACCGCTGGACGGCGGGGCTGAAGCGGCGGGGAGCTACCGTGTCTGGAGAGGTGCTGCGCTCTGGGGGCTACAATCCCTCGTGGGTCTCGATCCGCTCTCGGACGTCGTCGGGGATGGGGACGGTGTTCTCCCCCTGCTGGTCGAGGAACACCAGGGTCGTCTCGGCCGTCGCCGCGCGCTCGCCGTCGGCGACGATCTCGTAGCGCATCGGCACGCTGCTCGTCCCGAGCTCCGGGACCTCGGCGGTGACCTCGACAGAGCCCTCGGTCTGGATCGGGCGCTCGAAGTCGATCTCGATGCGTGCGATCACGAACGTGTACTCGTCGAAGCCGACCTCGAACACGTCCTCTAGGTACTGCAATCGGGCCTCCTCGACGTAGGTCGAGATCACTGCGTTGTTGACGTGTCCGACGACGTCGAGGTCGCGGAACCGAACGTCGATCTCCTTTGTGACGGCCATGGGTCGACCTCGACTGCCTGGGCCATCAAGCCGGCGGTGGGCGAGCGTCTCGCCGGTGGCGTCGACAACTCCTTCGCCCACCACCGATCGGCTACTCGCCGTAGCGCTCGCGGTGGCGTTCGCAGAACTCGGGGTCGCGGAGCTGGGCCTCGATCAGGTCCGCCTGGTAGTGGGCGTCGAAGAGCCGACAGCCCTCGCTCGCACAGAACGCCTCGCCGGTCTCGAGGAGATGCACTGCGGCGAGCACGTAGCCACGGAGCGCCTCCGTCGTCCGTGGATCGTCTTCGACCAGAAAGTCGCCCTCGACCTGGTTCTCGAGGACCTCTCGTGGCGGCGAATCTCCGGAGACGAGCGCGTGTCGTTGCTTCTCCTTGTAGTACGCCTCTGGTTTCGCCGGCGCCTCGTAGAGCCCGGGTACGGAGAGCACCGCGGGCTGGCCGAGGACCGCCACGCGCTTGTGCCACCGGCCGTCGTGGTCGCCCCAGGTGCCGATCGCGCGATCGAGCAGCGCGACGTGGAGGTGGTCCAGCCCCGCTTCCTCGGCTGGAATCGCGGCGTTCAGTGCGGACTGGACGGCGTTGCCGTCGTAGAGGACGCCGCCCTCGCGCTCGGGGTCCTCGAGCGCCCGCTCCTCGTACCGAACGATCCCGAGCATCGTGTTCCCGGTGGACGGATCGTGGGGATCGGCGACCCGTGCTTCCGCGAACCGCTCGGGGAGGGGCTCGCTCCGGTGCTCGTCGAGAAACCGGTCGCGAACGTCGACCGCTGCATCGACGCGCGCGTCGAGCCACTCGGCGAGCGGTTCGGCGTCGGCGACCGTCGTCGGCGCTGGGTAGAGTGATACCCGATCGACCATCGGCACCAGGTTCGTGAGCGTGGACCGTCAGCCCACCGGTTCGGCGGCGCTGTGCCGCGCTGGCATTGCCGTCGTCAACGACACCGCCCATCTGCGACGGTCACCATGACTGCGCAGGAGCGACCGATCTGGCACCGAGATCGAGCAGTTCCCGGCCGAACCGTCGGCGACTGGAAGATTGATACGGTGGGGCTCCGGAGACGGGTGCAGTGCCCGGATCGCAACGTCGGCGAAATCTTACGGAGGGGAGCCTGGCTCGTCCGCTGTTCCACCTCGCCTGGCCCATCGTCACGATCCAGCTCCTCCAGGTGACCTACAACCTCGCCGACACCATCTACCTCGGCTGGTACGACCCGACGGCTGTCGCGGCGATCAGCCTCGCGTTTCCCATCCTCTTTCTGTTGCTCTCCGTCGCGGGCGGGTTCACGACGGCAGCGGCGATCCTCGTCGCGCAGTACACCGGTGCGGAGGGCACGGAAGACGCCGGGCGGATCGCCGGACAGTCGCTGGCGTTCGTCGGCCTCCTCTCGCTGGGGCTCGGACTCCTGGGCGTGCTGGTGACCGATCCGCTCCTCGCATTCCTCCCGGCCGACGCCGAAACGGGCGCGACCGTGCTCCCGCTGATGGGCGACTACCTGACGATCACCTTCCTCGGGACACCCTTCATCTTTGGGTTCTACGTGTTCACGGCGCTCATGCGGGGGTACGGCGACACCTACACGCCGATGCGGATCATGGCGATCAGCGTCGCCATCAACGTCGTCCTCGATCCGATCGCGATCTTCGGGCTCGGTCCCGTCCCCGAACTCGGTATCGAGGGGGCCGCGATGGCGTCGGTGTTCTCCCGGGGCCTCGCGACGGTGGCGGGGATGTACGTGCTCTTCCGGACGAACCGCGGGCCGGACATCGCTCTCCCGGATCTCCGGCTGGAGCGCGAGACAGTTTCGGAGATCGTCCGGATCGGCACGCCGACCGCGCTCGAGCAGTCGATGGTCGCGTTCGCGATGGTGCTCCTTACGGCACTCGTCGCGCTGTTCGCACCGCCTGTCGCGGCGGCCTACGGCGTCGTCAACCGGCTGGTCTCACTCGTGGTCCTCCCGGCGATCGGCGTCGGGCAGGCGACCGAGACCGTCGTGGGGCAGAACCTCGGTGCGAAGAAGCCGGACCGTGCCGAGCGGGCGGTGTGGCTCGGCGCGGCGGTCGTCGGCGGGACGATGGTCGTCGTCGCCGTCATAGCGGCGGCGTTCCCCGAGCCGATCGTGGCGTCGATCCTCGGCGCCGACTCCGAGCACACCGAGGAGTCGATCCGGCTCGGCAGTCAGTACCTCCGGATCCGGTCCGTCGAGTTCGCGTTCATGGGCGTTCTCCAGGTCATCCTCGGCGGATTCCGCGGCGCTGGCAACACCAAACACGCCCTCGCGATCGCACTCTTGATCCTGTGGGGTGCCCGCATCCCCGCGACCTACGGGCTCGCCATGGTGCTCGACTGGGGCGCGCTCGGGATCTGGATCGGCATGTCGGTCGGCGACATCGTCGGCGCGATCGTCGCGGTACCGTGGTTCCTGCGTGGCACCTGGCGCGATTCGGTCGTCGATCGCGATACAGTCAGCGGTGGCGCCGTCCCTGAGGAGTGACAACCACCGTTTCCTGCTCGCGGGTGCTGGCGCACCCGCTCGCCGCAAAACGTGGTCGTGCAGAGTGCAACGAGGCACGGCTCGTGAGAGCGTGCGCTGATGGTGTCGGGAAAAACAACTACTCCACAGCAACCACACCGACCTTGGAGGCTGCGGAACGCCTCAGCGTTCCTCCGAGTCCAGCACGCGAATCTGGTCCCCGCGGACGGTGACCGGAATCGGAACCGTCGCCTCGTAGAGCTCGACGGTGACCTGGTCCTTGCCCTCGTCGAGGCGCTGGACCTGCGCCTTCTCGCCCTTGAACGGTCCGGCGACGAGTTCGACGATGTCGCCCTCGGCGATCCCCTCGACGTCGGGCTTGGGCGAGAGGAAGTGCTCGACCTCGGAGAACCCGCTACCCGCCGCTTCGCCGTCGCGCTGGACGACGCCGCGAGCGTGGGGAATCTCGTCGAGGATGCGCTCGAACACCGCCGCGCTGTCGGCCTCGACCATCACGTAGCTCGTGACGGAGTCCGGCGCGAGGACGGCGTGGATCGTCTCCTCCTCACGGTTGATGATCATGTCGGCGACTGTCTGCTCCTGACTGGCCGTGGTTTTGACGTGGAAGATTGCCATTGTCAGGAGGGAAGGACGCTCATGAGGAGGTAGATTGCGAAGCCGAGCGTACCGATCAGCAAGATGCCAGCTCCTGCGATCTTGGCGACCTGGGAGAACTCCTCCCAGGACGGGGTGCTCGCCATCTTGAGCACCCGAACGTACGAGCTGAGGTCGGTTGGAACGCGCATGGTCTTATCTGGGCTACTCCAGCGCGGTTTTTCTATCTGTTGATGTGGGCGGGCAATCTGTACGGCCCGATTCCGCCGCCCTGCGGGATTCGCGTCAGCAGTCGTCACCGCGAGGAGTCGGCCTCGACCAGCAGTGTGTCGATCGCGTCGGGTACGACGAGCACGTCGCTGCCCGGCTCGACGGCGTCGGCCACGGTCTCGCGCGCCTGCATGAGACACGCCTCGACGGTCGCTGACGCGTCGGGGCTGGTGCAGTTCGTCACGAACACGTCGTGCGTTCGAAGGACGCGTGCGAGCACGAATGCTCGTTGTGCGCCCGGCTCGTACCCCTTCGACATCGTCGCGTAGAGGCTCGCGGGATCGGCGGCGTTCGAGAGCCAGCGTTCGAATCGCTGCTCGCCCGTCCCCTCGCCTGCGCCCTCGGGGAGCGCGGCAGGGATTACGATCCGCCCACCATCGCGCAGGGGGTTTCGATCCCCGAGCGCGACGTAGGTCGCCGCCCGGCTCGCCTGGTAGAGGTTCGCGTCCTTGGGCGCGCCGACGCCCGCGACGACGGCGTCGTATGCCCGGTCGATCGGCACTGCGAGCGCCTCGCGCGCGGACGCTGCCAGCTCGCGAACGACGGCGCGTGGCGATCCCGCAGCGACGTCGAGGATTCCACTCGGCCCGTGCGTGACGTTTACACAGAAATCGGGGCCGACGAGCTGCCCAGCGCGGTCGACGAACGCCCGGAACGGATTGTCCTCGACGCGGCCGAGCCGGACGCCGTCCTGGCCCAGCAGCTCCGGGCCGTGGGTGTGCCGAATGAGCGGCTCGCCGCCCGCTCCCACCGCGACGGTCTTCGCGCCGCCGGAGAAGCCCGCGTACTGGTGGGGCTCGACCATCCCCGTCGCGAGGACGAGATCGGCCGACGCCACGGCGGGGTGGACCTCGACCGAAACCCCGTCCACGGCGCCCACCTGTACCGCTGCGTCGGGATCGTGGTTGATCGCGAGGTCGGCGAACTCGCCGTAGGCGTCGGCAAGCTCCGCGTCCGTGAGCGGCCGGTGGAGGCCGAGGCCGACGACGATCGTCACGTCCTCGCGGTCGACACCGGCCGCATCGAGGCGACCGAACAGCGCGTCGAGGAGTACGTCGTCGGGCGTCGCCCGCGTGACGTCGGTGACGACGATCGCGACCTCGTCGACGGCATCGACGCGGTCGGCGATCGGTGGACCGAGGGGTCGGTCGAGCGCCCGCTCGGCAGCGGCGGCGACGTCGACCGGCTCGCCGCCAGCAGGCTCCGCGACCGTAACGTCGCAGTCCGGTAGCTCGACGTCGATCGTCCCCTCGCCGAGCGGAAGCTGCATGGCTCGCTCTCCGCGGGGCGTGGGCAAAAACGGTGCGCACCGATCACCCAGGGCCGGCCCGGGCGACGACGGTCCCTAGCTGCTCGCCCACTCGACCATCCGGGCGTACACCGGATCCGTTGCCAGTGCCTCGGCATCGCCGACGAGGACGAGCTGGCGTTTCGCTCGCGTGAGCGCGACGTTGACGCGCCGGTAGTCCTCGAAGATCGGGCTGTCGAGATCCCCGGTCGCGACGAAGGAGACGACGATCACCTCCTTGCTGGAGCCCTGGAAGCGATCGACGGTGTCGACGGCAATGGAGTTCTCGCTGACGCGCTCGTCGTCGCCGAACCGATCCTCCAGTCGGTCGCCGATCGTCGCGACCTGCGCTCGGTAGGGCGCGATGACGCCGACGTCACTCGGATCCATCCCGGCGTCGAGATACCGATCGATCAGGTCGGCGATACGGTCGGCCTCGACGGCGTCGGTGCGTCCGGCGTCGTCGCCGCCGACGTCGAGGAAGCTGACGCGATCGGCGACGTCGGCGGGAAGTCCGTCGGTCTCGACGCCGTCGAGATCGGCCAGCGCGTGCCCGGCGACCGCCGGCGTCGCGGGGCGAAGCGCGCCGTCGTAGAACTCCCGGGAGGAGAAGGCCTGGATCGCCTGGGCCATCCGATACTGCTCCTCCAGAGAGACGCCCGCCTCGGGGTAGGTCTCGAGGAGGCGCTGAAAGAGCGAGGTCGAGAGATCGACTTCGAAGGGCGTGCTCGGGGCCTCCTGTGGTCCGGATTCGGCCTGGACGACCGGCGGGAGCTGCTCGTGATCGCCGACGAGCACGAACCGGTCCGCCCGCTCGATCGCGGCGAGCGTACCGGGCTCCGTGAGCTGTGAGGCTTCGTCGACGACGGCGACGTCGAAAGACTGCTCGCTCATGATCGTCGATCCGCAGGAGGCCGCAGTGGCGGCGACGACCGGCGCCGATTCCAGCGCCTCGACCAGCTCGTCGGGATCACCGCGGCGTTCCAGCCTGACGTCCTGCATGTCCTCGCGAACGCCATTGGCGGAGCCGACGCGAATCGCGTCGTCGAACCCCTGGTCCTGGAGGGCTTCGAGCGCGTTGTCGACGGCGCGGTTGGTGAACGCCGAGAGGAGGACGCGGTCGCCGCGATCGACGAACGCGCGGACAAGTCTGGCGATCGTGTAGGTCTTGCCGGTCCCCGGCGGCCCGTGGATCAAGGAGAAGTCCTCCGCGGCGACGGCTCGCTGGACGGCGGCGTTCTGGGCGTCGTTGTTTGGGACGAAGGTCTCGCCGGCGTCGTCGGACTCGTCGCCGAGGATCGCCTCGTCGAACTCGGGCTCCGCGCGCTCGAAGAGCACGTCTTTCCGGCGCTCGTCGCCCTTGAGGATCCCCTCCATCAGCGCGGAGACGAGTCGATCCGCGGTGATCTCGGAGGGGTACTGATCCAGCCGCGTCAGTTCGACCGGCTCGTCCGCCGTCACCACGACCAGTTCGGGATCCAGCGTCTGGATCCGGCAGAACTCGGCGTGGCCCTCGATCGGGTCGTCGTCGCTCGCGAGCGCGAAGTCGCCCTCGCGGAGCTTCGAGACGGCGGCGCTCGGTCGCCGGGCAGTGAGGCGCCACCGGCCGCCCGGCAGGGGCTCCTTGCCCTCGAACTCCAGATCGACGAGCGCGCGGTCGTCCTCGGCGCGCTCGGCGGGCGTCTGCTCCCAGAGCTTGCGGTACTCGTCGTGGATTGCGCGCCGTTCCAGTTCGATCGCGCGGTAGAACGCGTCGAAGTAGTCCCGCTCGGCGTCGGGGACCTGTCGGCCGATCGCGCCGGCCTTCGACTCCTGGCCGAGCCGGCCCGCGACGACCATGCAGGTGTCCTGGACGAAGCAGCGATCGCAGTTCGCGTCGGCCTCGTGACCGGTCGGCACGTCGACGTCGTGCTCCATCGCGGCGAGCTCGTTCCGTGCGCGGAGCGCGAAATCCAGCAGGCCGTCGGAGAGGCTGAACTCCTTGGCCGGCGAGAGGTCGCCGCCGGTCTCGGCACGGTCGAGGGTCGCGTTCTTCGTATAGAGCAAGATACCGGTGTCGACGGGAACGCCGCGCTCGCGCAGCACGAGCGCGTACATCGCGGCCTGGATCTTGTCGTGGAAGCGGGGATCGGATCGGGTGTTCTTCCCGGTCTTCAGCTCGACGGGCATCCCGCGGCGGACGGCGTCGGCGCGCCCCTTGAGGCCCAGCCGGCGGGAGATGAGCAGCTGCTCGCTGCGCCAGTCGTCGCCCTCGGTCAGGGTCCCCTGGTCCAGCCAGCCCTGGATCGCCTCGGCGTGCTGGGTCACGGTGTCGGTCACGGCGTCGACGTCGAGGTCGAGCAGCCCGATCTGGAGCCCGGACTCCTCGATGCGATCCTCGACAGCCGTGGAGACGTCGACGCCACGGAGGAGGTCGCCGAACACCTCGTGGACGATCGTCCCCAGTACGAGCGGCTCGGCGAGCTCCGCGTCGTCGATCTTCGAGAGGTAGTACTGGCGCGGGCACTGCACCCACTCGCGGACGTCGGTGACGTCGACCAGGAAGTCCGGCTCGACGACCACGAGGGAGTCGGGCGCCGTCGACGCGGAGTGGACGGTTCCAGTGGCTGAGCTGGTGGCAGTTCCGCCGTCCGTCGTCGGTTCCGGATCGTCGGCAGGGTTCGAATCGGTCGAACTCGTCGCGGCGTCGGGCTCGGGCGACTCCTCCCAGTCGGGGTCGGTCACGCCGAGTTCCATCCCGGGTTCGAGGTAGGCGGCCGTTTCCGCCCAGCTGTTCCAGAGGGTCACGTCGACGGGCCCGTACTCGTCGCTCCGAAGCGTCACCTCGACGAGGTCGCTGGTCCCGCGCTGGGTGGTGACCTCCCGGACGTCGCCGACCTCGAGTACCCTGCCGCGAAGCACGTGCGAATTCGGATCGGCATCGGCCAAAACGCTGTCGCACACCGGCGACGGAAATCGGTGGATGAGATCGGGTCGAATCGACCGGATTTGCCGATTGCGGCCACCCTGTATCTCCATTCGCCCTGGAACCCCGGAACTCCACGGCTCCACTCGGCCAGCTGAACTCCCCGAACTGGCCGGTGGACGTATTGCGCTGGCGCTACCTGTTTCGACAGTGATCGATCGCAGAGCCGTTTTGCGTCGTGGCGCTGGCGCACTGGGAGCAGCGACGCTGGCGAGTGCGGCGGGCTGTTCGCTTCCCGGAGCCGGTGGCGACGGGGGCGACGCCGGTGACGACGGCGGGTTCCTCGCCCAGCTCGCCGATCCGCAACCGCACGTCTCGCCGAGCTTCCACGCAGCGTACAGCTACGACCCGGTCGTGCTGCGGAACGAGCTCGGTGCCGATCCGATGCCCGCGCTCGCCGGCGAGTTCCTCGCGATCGTCGGCGAGATGGACGGGACTGCCGTCGCGGACGTCGATCGACTCGTCGGTCAGAACGTTCGCCAGGTCGGCCACACTGGCAACCTCTCCCTCGCGTCGCCGAAGGGCAACGACCTCGTGATCGAGGGCGCCATCGACGTCGAGGGTGCAGCGAGCTGGCTGGCGGCCCAGGACCAGCTCTCGGATCTCGGCGACGCCCGGGGCTACCGCCGGTTCGGTAACGGCGGACAGGCCGTCGAAGCGTTCACGGCCAGCGACGCGACGCTTACCTTCGGCAATCGGCAGGTGACCGAGATCGACGCGACCGCGCTCGCGAACGCGGCGATCGACGGCCTGAACGACGGGTTCGACGCGAACCAGTACCCTTCGCCGAACCTCCACGCGACCGTGAGAGCGTTGACGGACGCGACGAGCAGCGACGAGTCCGAGACGACCGCAACCCTGGCGGCTGCGTTCGACCTCGTCGCGGAACGGCCCGACACCGGAACCCAGGCCTACGACGACACCGCGGCATCGCTCCTCGCAGCGGGCATCGCAGCGAACGTCGGGGGCGAGACGACGACCGTGACCCGCGTCCTGCGGTATCGGCGGGGCCGGCCGGCTGCCGTCGACGCCGTGCAGTCCGCCACGGAGGCGGCCGTAGCGGACGGCCACTTCGCCGAAGGCGAGTGGACGGTCAGCCGGAGTGGCCGGTCGGTCCGCATCGAAGGCGCGGTGTCGACGGCGACGTTGCAGGACCGACCTGTGCTCCTCCGCCGGGCGGTCCCAGTCCCGGCGTACGCCGACCTCACGTCCCCGATCGATCCGGCGGATCTGGGGCGGGAGGCGCCGCCGCGCGTGAGCTGGTCGGCCTCACTGCTCGACGACGGAACCGTCGAGATCGTTCACGACGGCGGGCCGGCGGTCGAGAACGTCACTGTGGAGTACGTCGTCGACGGCGAGGAGACGACCGAAGCCTGGTCGGGACCCGTCTCCTCGGGCGATCGCTTCGAGACCGACTCGACGCCGGATCCGGGAACGGTGCTCGATCTCGTCTGGGCCGCCGGAACCGCGAACGAGACGATTCTGCTCCGGCTCGGCATTCCGGGCAGCAGCTGATCGAAGGCCCGGCGTCGACCGACGCGACGCCAGTTTTCCCTGCCACGACCACCCACGGTTAAGGGCGTCTCGACCGTATCTGTGGCTGTATTATGGAGCTTACCTGGCACGGCCACTCGACGTGGCACGTCTCCGTCGGCGGCACAGACCTCTTGATCGACCCGTTCTTCGACAACCCCCACACCGACGCGAGTCCGGGCGACATCGACGCACCGGACTACCTCCTGTTGACCCACGGTCACGCCGACCACATCGCCCACGCTGGCGAGTTCACGGACGCGACGATCGTCGGGACGCCCGAGCTCACCGGCTATCTCGAGGACGAGCACGGCGTCGACGACGCGATCGGCATGAACCTCGGCGGGACGATCGAGTGCGGCGACGCCTACGTCACGATGGTCCAGGCGATGCACACGAACGGGATCAACACGGGCTACGAGCACGAGGCCGGCGTCCCCGCGGGCTACGTGATCAGCGACACGAAACCCACGCAGCTCGACGACGAGGAGAGCGAGACGTTCTATCACGCCGGCGACACCGCGCTGATGACCGAGATGCGGGACGTGATCGGGCCCTTCCTCCAGCCCGACGCCGCGGCGGTCCCCTGTGGCGACCACTTCACGATGGGCCCCCAGCAGGCAGCGATCGCCGTGGACTGGCTCGACGTCGACCACGCCTTCCCGATGCACTACGACTCCTTCCCGCCGATCGAGATCGACACGCAGGATTTCGTCAACGAGGTGAAGGGCACCGGCAGCGACGCCGAAGTTCACGTGCTCGACGGCGACGAGTCGTTCACGCTCGAGCCCTGAGCGGTCGCGGGCTCCGGCGCTCCGCCGCCACTGCCCCCGTCCGGTGACCTCGTTCGGTTGCTCTGCGGGAGAGGGGTTCACAGAACTCTTGCGGCAATCGACGCCCCTTCTCGCCCTGGACGGCGTACAGGGTTTATCAGGTGTGAGGCGCTACGATCCGTCGATGCCTCCCGAGGACCCCCGGCGCGGATCGGATCCGTCGGGCGGTGACGACGGCGAGTCCGGCGGTCCACCCGATCAGGGGGATCGTGCCTCGCGCTCGCGGGATCGCCACGCCGTTTCCAGCGACGCCGCGGCCAACGGCGGGACGGTCGACGGGACGGACTACGGAACCGGTGACGAATGGGCCGCGGGGCAGCGCGATCGATCCGGCGACGCGACGGCGCCGCCACCGTCCCCCCGCGATATCGAACACGCGTTCCACGTGACGGAGGTCCGATCCGAAGGCGATCGGGTGTACTACTTCGGCCACGCGCTCGTCGACGAGGGGCTCGCGCGAGCGCTCGGTTCGACGTTCGAGCGCGCGGGCTACGAGATCTCACACGTCGAACGCGCCGGCGAGGACGTCGTCGTTGCCAGGCCGCAGACGACCGACGGCGGCGTCCCCTGGACGCACCTGCTGCTCTTCCTGCTGACGATCGGCTCGACGCTGATCGCCGGCTCCTACTGGTTCTACGTCGATCCGGTGCAGGAGCCCGGCCAGATCTGGCGCGGCTGGCCGTTTTCGGTCGGGATCATGACCGTCCTGGGCGTCCACGAGCTCGGCCACTACGCGATGACGCGCAGACACGACGTGGACGCGACGCTCCCGTACTTCATCCCCGTGCCGACGCTCATCGGAACGATGGGCGCGGTGATCCGGATGAAGGGACGGATGCCGAACCGCAAGGCGCTGTTCGACATCGGCGTCGCCGGCCCGATCGCCGGGATCGTCGCGACGATCGTCGTCACGGTGATCGGACTGCACCTCGATCCGGTGACTGCACCGGCCTCGCTCGCGAACGCGGAGGGTACCCAGGAGATCGCGATCGGCTTCCCGCCACTGCTCCAGTTCCTCGCGTGGGCCACGGGGCAGCCGCTCTACTCCGGCGACCCGATGACGAGCGTTCACCCGCTGGTCATCGCCGGCTGGGTCGGGATGTTCGTCACGTTCCTGAATCTCATCCCCGTCGGACAGCTCGACGGCGGCCACGTCGTCCGCTCGCTCGCACCGGCCTATCAGCAGGCAGTTTCGCTCGCGATCCCGCCGCTGCTCTACGGGCTCGCTGCCTACCTCCTGGTGGTCCGGAACGTCGCGCCGCGCAACGTCCTCCTGTGGGTGGTCTGGGGGACGATCGCGCTCGGACTGGCCTTCCTCGGCCCGGCGACGCCGATGGACGACGACACGACCCTCGACGGCAAGCGGCGGCTCGTCGGGATCGCGACGTTCGCCGTCGGACTGACCTGCTTCGCGCCGGTTCCGATCGCGATCGTGTGACGATCGCCCCGACCGAGCTGTCGCGTCCGTCGAGCGGCCGCGGCGATCGAGCACCGTGACGTTCGATCAGCCGGCGCGTCCGATCAGCCGGCGCGTCCGATCAGCCGTCCCCGTGGGTGTAGCCGCGATCCGGAAGTTCCTCCCCGTCCATCGTGAGCCCGGGCCCAGATCCATCGCTCGCCTCGACGACGGTTCCGATCCGCGTGAGCGACACCGGACAGGCCTCGCGCGCGGCGTCGATCTCCGCGGCGGGGATCGTACAGACCAGCTCGAAGTCCTCGCCGAAGAACGCGCCGAGTTCGAGGCGATCGTCGGCGTCCGCGGCGACCGCGTCGACGGCGTCGTGAATCGGCAGCCGTTCGGACTCGATCGTCGCGCCGCAGCCACTCGCCTCCGCGAGCTGGTGGAGCGACCGTGCGAGCCCGTCGCTGCTGTCCATCATCGAGGTCGCGTACGCGGCGAGTGCCTGGCCGGCACCGACGCGTGGCGGGAACTGGAACAGTTCGTTTGCTCGTTCGATGGCTCGCTCGTCCTCGCTCGTCCGCTCGGCGCCGTCCGGTCGACCGCGCTGGAAGTACCGGAATCCGGCAGCCGAACGGCCCAGCCCCCCGGTCACGCAGATCGCGTCGTCAGGTTCGGCGCCGCTCCTGCGGACCGGATCGTCCGTCTCGCCGAGTGCCGTCGTCGCGACGGTGAACTCGACGTGCTGGTCGAGATCGCCGCCGACGTACGCGGCGTCGACGGATTCGCAGACGTCGCTGGCCCCCGCGACGAACGCCCGGAGTTCCTCGTCTTCGAACGTCGGCGCGGCGTAGACGGCGACGGCGGAGGTCGCGGCCGCGCCCATCGCCGCGACGTCCGAGAGCGAGGCGCCGACGGCGCGCCAGCCCGCGGTGTAGCGGGTCGTTCCGTCGGGGAAGTCCGTCGTATCGTGGAGCATGTCCGTCGTCACGACCTGGCCGTCCACGACTGCCGCGTCGTCCCCCGCGTGGGGCAGCGTCTCCCCGAGCATCCGGAGGGCCGATCGCTCGTCCATGGTTCTCTGGATGTGAACTGGGCGGGCCGTCTCCTAAAAGGGGCGGTCGGCAACGGACGCCGGCCGTCTACTCTCCCGACGGCCGCTCCGATCAGCGGACGTCCGAACTCGACGCGCTGTTCAGGAAGTAGACGGCGATCCCGCCCAGGATCACGTCGAGCGCGACGAGCACCGCGAGCGCGGGAACGAGGGTGTTCCAGATCCCGCCGAAGGCGGAGATCTCGATCACGGTCATCACGTCCTCGCCGAGCATCAGCGCTCGCGTCGCGTCGACGCCGTACGTGATCGGGTTGAGCGCGGCGACCGTCTGCACCCAGTTCGGGAGAGATTCCAGCGGCAGGAACGCACTCGAGAGGAAGAGTAGTGGGAACTGGAGGAGGTTCACGGCGATGATCGTCGACTCCTGGTCGCGAGTCCACAGCGCCATGACGTTCGAGAACGCCGTGAACCAGATCGAGAAGACGATCGCGACGGCGACGATCCCGAGAACCCCGAGCGCGCCCGTCGCAACGAACTCGGTCGGCGCGGCACCGGTGTCGAGATAGAGGAGCACGTAGCCGAGCGTGAGGACGATCGCGACCTGCACCACGATCCGCAGGACCTCCGAGAGCGACTTCCCGAGGAACACGGCGCCCCGGTGCATCGGCGAGACGAGGACCTTCTCGAACATGCCGTTCTCGATGTCGTCGACGAGGCCGATGCCGGAGGTCGTCGCGGCGATCAGCGCCGTCTGAATCACGATCGCGGGCACGAGGAAGACGACGTAGCTGACCTCCGTGCCGAGACTCTGGCCGATGGCGCCCTCGGCGATCCCGCCGAAGACCTCGGTGAAGAGGACGAGGAAGATGATCGGGTTCAACAGCGAGGAGGTGACCACGAACGGGTTTCGCACCGTCTTCAACAGCCACCGCTTGAGATTGATCCAGGTGTCCCTCGCGAACCCGTTGCCCGCCGTCTTGCGCGCGTCCCGCTCGGACGCGCTACGGTCGCTACTCGATTTGCCGGCGCTTCCCTGGCCGGCTCCCGTCCGGTCGGTGCTCATCGCTCCACCTCCGACGCGGTGACCGGACTTTCAGTCTCACCGTCGCTACCGTCCATCACGCCGTCGCTCGCATCGCCATCGTCGGCGGGCTCCCCAGTGATCTCGAGGAAGACGTCGTCGAGCGTCGGGTCCCGGACGTTGAAGCCGACGACGGTCAGCTCCGCCTCGGCGAGGGCAACCAGAAGGTCGGTCCCGCGCTGGCGCGCGTCGGGCGAGCGCACGGCGATGCCGTCCCCGGAGACGTCGACGTCGGCGTCCGCGAAGTAGTCGGCCTGGGTGACGATCTCCCGGGCGCGATCGAGCGTCGCCTCGTCCGGATTGGCGAGTTCGATCTCCAGCACCGAGCCGCCGACCCGCTGTTTGAGCTCCGCGGGCGAGCCGGAGACGACGATCGTCCCCTCGCGGATGACGCTGATCCGCTCGCAGAGCTGGTCCGCCTCCTCGAGATACTGGGTGGTCAGGAAGACAGTGGTTCCGCGGTCGTTGATGCGCTCGAAGTACTCCCACAGGCGGTTCCTGGCCTTGGGATCCAGTCCCGTCGTCGGCTCGTCGAGGAAGACGACCGGCGGCTCGTGGACGAGCGCGGTCGCGACGTCGAGTCGCTTCTTCATCCCGCCGGAGAAGTCCTTCGCGACCTTGTCCGCGACATCGACGAGATCGACGAGATCGAGCAGGTCGTCGATGCGACCCTTGCGTTCGCTGGCGGCGACGCCGTAGGCCTCGCACGCGAATCGAACGTTCTCGCGGGCGGTGAGCTCCGGATCGATGCTCGTCTCCTGGGCCATGTAGCCGATCGACTCGCGGACGGCCCGGGGCTCCTCGACCACGTCGAACCCGTTGACGGTCACGGTCCCGCTCGTCGGACTGAGCAGCGTGACGAGCGCCTTGATCGTGGTCGTCTTCCCCGCTCCGTTCGCACCGAGGAAGCCGAAGAACTCGCCCTCGGGGATCTCCAACGTCACGTCGCGAACGGCCTCGGTCCCGTCGCTGTAGGTCACCTCGAGGTGCTGGGCGTCGATAGCGTTCACGGTCCAATCGACGGCGTGGGGAGGCATCTACCTTGTGAAGGGATACGTCCTCTCACACCTGTGCAACCACCCAGTCTCCTCGTCGAGGGTCGAGTCTCGGCCGCGGGAGTCCTCGCCTCACTCCGGGGTAGCTTCGATCCCGGTCAGGATTCCAACGAGTGCGGTCCAGTGGCGCTGGACCTCCAGTGGCGAGTCCGCAACGACCGCCAGTGGCTCCTGATTCCAGCGACAGGCGTGCTTCTCGAAGTGAGCGTCCGCACGCCAGTCCTGGAATCTGGCGATCGGGCCGACGCTACTCCGGCCGTGTTCGAGCAGGAGCACCGTGCCGTCGGGCCGACACACTCGATTCATCTCCGCCAGCGCGGCGCCGGGATCGGGAAACGTACACGTCGAGAGCGAGGAGAGCACGGTGTCGAAGCTGTCGTTCTCGAAGGCGAGGTCCTGTGCGTCCATCTCCAGCAGATCCTCGCCCAGCTCGAGGTCGTCGTGGGCGTCCGCGGCCTGCGCGAGCATGTCGGGACTGACGTCGATTCCGACGTACTCCGTGTCGTCGGGCAGGTACCGTCGATTCGCGGCCAATCCGCATGCGACGTCGAGCACGCGTCCCTCCGCGTCCGCGAACGCTCGACGCCGGTACCGCCCCGTGAAGAACCGGTTCAGGACGGCGAACCGGGCCATCGTCGACGCCTGGTCGGCGTAGACGTCCCTCACGTGGTCGAGCGTGCTCGCTCGGTCTGCGGTGGGCTGGGGTTCCGTGGGCTCGGATGGCATCGGTCGTCTCGTTTCCGCGTAGACGGCCCGAACCCACAAAACTGTGTGCCTGCCACTCGAGCCGCCGTATCCAGTGCCCCGATGCAGTGCGAGCCGAGCCCCACCCGGAATCCGATGCCCTTTAATGCCGCGCCGGGGAAGCTGACGCCATGACGACGCTCTACGACGTCCCCGCCGAGGACCTCATCGACGCTGTCGCCGAGGACCTCGCGGACCGACTCGAGGAACCGGAGTGGGCACAGTTCGCGAAGACCGGCAACGACAACGAGCTGCCCCCCGAACAGGAGGACTTCTGGTCCCGACGCGCCGCCAGCGTCCTGCGAAAGGTCGCCACCGACGGCCCCGTCGGCGTCGAGCGCCTCTCGACGGCCTACGGCGGCACCAAGCGCGGCTCCAACCGCTACGTCGTCTCCCCCGCGAGCCGCGAGGACGGCTCCAAGAACGTGATTCGGACGATCCTCCAGGACCTCGAGGAGGAGGGCCTCGTCGAGCAGGCCGGCTCCGAGGGTCGCATCGTCTCCGACGACGGCCGTGCGCTGCTGGACGAGACCGCCGACGAGGTCCTCGAGGACCTCGACCGCCCGGAGCTCGAGCGCTACGCCTGAATCGGACCGACCAGCCGCTCGATTCGCGTTGCTCCCGACAGTCGACCTAGCACAGATAGTCTCCTTGCAAAGAGTTCGCGGATAGCTTTCTTGCGGATAGCCACCTCGTCGATAGCCCCTGGCTGTCACCCACACGCACCCCCGCTGTTGGCACGTCACACGATCGGGCGCGACGCTTAAGCGTGCTGACCACGAAATTTCGATACGTTGTTCATCGGCCACGCACTCCTGGCGTTCGCCCTCGCGGCGCTGGTCGCGGAGTGGCGAGGCTGGCCAGCCCACCGAGCGCTGGCGCTGGGCGTCGCGGCCGGACTCTTCGCCGCGCTCCCGGACGTCGACGTGCTCTGGGCCGTCGTCGCGATGAACCCCAGCGAGCTCGTCGCCGGAACGCAGATCCGGCCGGGCGAGTTCTGGGGCAGTGCACACGGCGTCCACCGCTCGATGACGCACTCGCTCGTCGCGGCGGCGATCGCCGGACCGGCATTCGGGCTCTGGACGCTTCGGAACGCCGGCCGACAGACTGCTGCTAGTGAGGGAGAGGAGACCAAGAACGCCACCCGGAGCATCGCATCGCTCGACCGCCGACGCCTCGCGGGCGCCGCTGTCGCGATCGTGGCGCTGGCCGCGCTCGTCGGTGCTGCCGTCCTCGCGAGCGGGTTCGTCGGCGGGTTCGTCATGACAGCCTTCGTGCTGGGCGGCCTCGCGATCGCGGCGGCCTCGCGACGGTATCTCGGCCTCTCACCGCGCGTGGTCGCCATCGCCGCAGTCGCTGGGATCGCGTCCCACCCCTGGGGCGACCTCGTGACCGGCGAGCCGCCCGCACTGTTCTACCCGCTGGACTTCGACGTGCTGACCAGCCGGATCGTACTCAGTGCCGATCCCACGCTCCACCTGCTGGGCGCGTTCGCCATCGAACTCGCCGTCGTCGCCCTCGCAGCGGCCGTCGTCGCCCACCACGCCGGGCTGGCACCGCGCCGCCTCGTCGATCGCCGGGCCGCCGTCGGTGCCCTCTACGGCGGGGCGGCGGTGCTGATGGTCCCGCCGACGATCCACGTCTCCTACCAGTTCGTGTTCTCGATCCTGACGGTCGGGATCGTTTGTGGCGGAATCCGTCGATCCCGGCGAGCGCCGTACTCCCTGCGCTCGCTCTACCACCGGCTGATCGGGGATCCCGAGGCGGCCCTCCGGACCACGTTCACCGCGCTGGCCGGCATCGCCGTCGCGCTCGGGAGCTACGCGGTGGTCTATCTCGTCGTCGGCTGATTCTCGCGTCATCGACTGCTTCTCTCGCCGTTGGCCGATCCATCTCGTCGGTGACTGATCCACCTTCCTCGGTGCCGTCGGTTCCCGGTGCTGGACGACTCCGTCCCAGGCCTCCCAGCGTCCGATCCTCCTTGCCGCAGGTACCCCAGTCAGTTCACACAACGTTATAACGAACACTTCCATAAGGGAATCCATGGCAACAAGCGGCCTCGGAGAGCTGCTCGCGGACGGGCGTCGGAACGCCGCCGCGTCGTGGCTGCTCGTCGGCATCGCGGCAGCCGCCTGGTTCGGTGGCGTGATCGTCGCCGGGCCGCTCTGGTCCGTGTTCGCGCTGGCGATCGTCGCGCTGGCAGTGCTTCCGCCGATCGTCTACCGGTCCCGCTACGTCATGCTCCCCTGGGAGGTGCTGGCGATGGCGGTGCTGCCGCTGATCGGCCTCGCCATCGGCGCACACCAGCTCACGGGGCCGCTGTTCGCGTATCTCGCGATCGCTGCGGTCGGGCTCGTGATCGTCGTCGAGCTCGATTCGTTCACGTCGGTCCGCATGTCGCCCGCTTTCGCGCTCGTGCTCGTGGTCGCGGCGACCATGGCAGCCTCCGCGACCTGGGAGCTGCTCCAGTGGTACGCGTCGATGCTGCTCGATCGGAGCTACGACACCACCAATGACGAGCTCATGATCGAGTTCGTCTACGCCACGCTCGCCGGGTTCGGGGCCGGCGGACTGTTCTGGGCCTACTTCCGCCGGGTTTCGCTCGGGGAGCGCGTGCCCGTCGAGGTTCAGGACCAGGTCGAGCAATCCCGAGCTGGCGACGGTTCGGCGGGGAGCACCCAGAACAGCGGAGCGAACGGCGGCGAGGACGCAGCGGAGGTGAACGACGATGTCTAGGGTCGCGAAGGTTCTCCCTTCCGAGCACCGGCAACGCCAGCTCACGCGGGCGATGGAGATCGCCCTGATCGGGCTGCTGTTCATCGGGCTCGAGCGGGGCAACCCGGGCATCATCGTCAACACCGGCGTCGCGCTGGCCGTCATGCAGCTGCCGGCGATCCTCCAGCGGGACTACGGACTCCCGATGGACGCCCGACTCACGCTGTGGATCTCTACTGCAGCCTTCCTCCACGCCGTCGGCGTCGTCGGAATCCCCGGCATGGGCTGGACCTTCTACAAGGGGCTGTGGTGGTGGGATCACGTCACCCACTCCCTGTCGGCGTCGGTCGTCGCGGCGGCGGGCTACGCGACGGTCCGGGCCGTCGACATTCACTCCGACGACGTGCAGATCCCTCCGCGGTTCGCCGCCGTGGTCATCCTGATCTTCGTGCTCGCCTTCGGCGTGCTCTGGGAGCTACTGGAGTTCGCGATCGGGATCAGCGCAGACCTGCTCGGGATCCAGGGTATCCTCACACAGTACGGCATCGAGGACACGCTCAAAGACCTCACCTTCAACACCGTCGGTGGCCTCATCGTCGCGATATGGGGCGGGATCTACCTCACCGACCTCTCCAGTGCGATGGGGGAGAAGCTGGGGCTGAGCTGAGGAGCGCGCCGGCGACCCCGGAGCCATCGAGCCTCGCTCGTTTCGAGTTCTGGAGAGGTACGAACGTATTTGCGAGTGGCATGCGTAGCCACTGCACAGGCCCTCCATGTCGAACGGTTCACCAGACCCCTCCCAGGACGACGTAGCGTCACCGCCCCACAGTTCGTGGGCACGGTCGGCCAGACACGCGACCGCTGCAGTCGGTGGCCCGGTCAGGGCGATCGCATTCTGGAGTGCAACCCTCCTCCCTTTCGTGTACGTCCCCCTGCTCCTGCTCGGCCTGGACACCAGACGGCGAGCGTGGATCTTCGCGACCCTCCTGTTCGCCCACGTGCTCGCGCTCCTGCTCGGGCGCTCCTACGGCGCGGAGTGACCGAACCGACGGCAACCGGGCTGGCTACCGCTACAGCAGCGCCCGCTCACTCGACCGCGGTGCCGACGCACGCGGTCACTGGGCCGAATCGTGCAGTTCGATCGCGAGCTCGATCGCGTCCTCGGCGGTCTCACCGAACACGTAACAGATCGGTTCGACGCCGAACGCGCCGCCGTGGTAGCAGACTGCAGGCACCGAACCCCGCTCCTCGAACAGCGCGGTGAGCCGCTCGCGGCGGTCGTCGTACTCCGGATCGAACTCCAACGGCTCGATTCCGCGGTCGCGCGCGGCGTCGAGGAAAGCGTCGTCGAGGGCGAGGTTGATCGCGCCCCGAACGTCGGGATCGACGGCCATCGCCGCGAGCACGGCAGCCGCGACGTTCCGCGACGCGCCGAACTCGGGGTTCGCCGGCACCTCGATCCCGCCGCGCATCCTGATGAGCCGGCCCGGCACAGCGGCGACGTCCGCCGGCTCGGCCGCGCCGGGGACCGCGTTCGCGACGTTCGTGCCGACGTTCGGAACGAGCGGTGCCATCTCCGGGGTGGCACCGAGTCGGCGAGCGCCGCGCCGGACGGCAGCGAGCGCCTCCCGCTCCGCTGCGACGGCGTCGTCGGTGCCACGCACGCAGAGATCACAGCCCAGGCCCGCGAGCGCGGGCATCTCCGCTTCGTGGAGCTCACAGATCGGCCCGCGGTCCTCGAACTCGCGCACGGTGGCGATCAGCTCCGCGAGCGCGTCGACCTCGTCCATCGAGCCGTCGGCGAACCCGTCGGCGATCCGCTCGACGGTCGCCACCATCCGCGGATGCTCGGCGATCGGCTCGGCGATCTCGACCTTGCCGTTGAGCTGGTTGCTAACTGCTGCCTGGGTGATCCCGAGCCGGTCCGCGATCGCCTGCTGGGTCAGTCCCCGATCGTCGAGCTCACATGCGAGCATCGCCCGGGCCGTCGGGACGAACCGCTCGGCGACGATCTCCTCGGGGAGCCGAAGGGTCATGGATCGGGGTACGAACAGGCCGTACAAAGCCGGTGGGGTCGCGGGCGAGGAGCGGGCGGATCGATTTCCCCACCGAGAGGAAGAGTGAGAGTATCTGCGAGAGTGTGAGTGAGAGAATGAAAGAGCGGAGGAAGAGTGAGTGTATGAGAGCAAGAGAAAGTGTGTGCGAGAGCAAGAGTGAGTGAGCGACTATGGAGGAGTGAGAGAAGCGGAGAGAGCGGATGCCGGCGAGAGAACCTCGGTCCGGATCAGACGACGTGAACGGCGCCGACCATCCCGGTTGTCTGGTGGGGAACGCAGATGTACCGGTAGGTGCCCGTCGACTCGAAGGTGTACTCGAAAGTGACGTCGTCGCCTGCCTGGGGATCCCCAGAGTCGAACGGCCCGTCCTCCGCGACGACGTTGTGGGCCTGGCCCTCGCCAGTCCATTCCCAGGTGACGGTCGTCCCGCTGTCGACGGCGATCGCGGGCGGGCCGAACTGGTAGCCGTTCGATCCGGCACCGACGTCGACGGAGACCGCGCTTTCGCCGGTCCAGTCCACGGTCCCTTCGTAGAGGTCCGTGTCGGCGAACCAGTCACCGTAGTCCGGCTCCTCGTCGAGGTACTCGTAGCCGCCGTTGCCGCCGCCACCGTTGTCGCCGCCGCCATCACCGCCGTCGCTGTCTCCGTCGCTATCGCCGCCGTCTCCGCCGCCCGAACAGCCCGCGAGCGTCGCACTCAGTGCGACGCCGCCGGCTGCAGTCAGGAAGCCGCGACGACCGATCGGTCGCGTCGATGTCTTCGGATCAGGCATGTGCGGCCGAAACTATTCGGCCGCGCCGAAAGGGGTCGTCGTCCGTTCCCGCACCGTGAGAAGAGAGGGGAACCAGTTCGGGTCAGACGGACCAGAAGTGTGCGGCCACAGCCGTCCTGGACCATCCACGTGACTCCGAACTCTGCCGGGAGGCCGACGATGACCGAGCCGTGTCGCGAGCAGGTCGACGCCGCCAGCTCAGACGACGTCGATCGCACCGACCATGCCGTTGTTCTGGTGTGGCGTACAGACGTAGCGGTACGTCCCGGTCGACTCGAACGTGAACTCGAAGGTGGCGTCGCCGCTGGCCGTCGTCGTGCCGGAGTCGAACGTCCCGTTCTGGGCGACGACGTTGTGGGGACCGCCGGCGCCGGACCACTTCCAGACGACGGTCGTGCCCACATCGACGCGGGTAGCCGGGGGCGCGAACAGTCGGCCCTTGTCGCCGGCGCCCACGTCGACGGTCACCTCGTCCCGCCCGGTCCAGTCCACGGTCCCTTCGAAGTTGCTCGTACTGTCGAACCAGCCGTCGTAGTCCGGGCCGTCCTCGAGGTACTCCCAGTCGTCGCTGGTCGCGCTGGCGGGGTTGCCGCCCAGACAGCCGGCGAGAGCGGCGGCAATAGCGCCGCCCGCCGCCGTCAGGACGCTGCGTCGGTCGGTGGGTAAATCGCCGTACATCGATGCTGGCACTGGGATCGAGTAGTGGTGAGAGATACAAAAACCGTCCCGTTCGTTCCCGATCCCTGAGAGTGGCGGGGAGACCGACGTCCGACCGAGTGGACTGCGAGGCGCGACCGAGTGAACTACGAGAATCCAACCCCCGACGGCTCGGAGAGCCCCGCCCGAGCGGAATTCATTTGCCGGCCCGGGACCAGCGAGCGGACGTGCTACGTCTCGCCCTCACGACGCAGGCGGAGACCTACGAGCGGCTGGTCGAGCCACTCGCCGATCGGGGGATCGAGGTCCGCCACCTGCAGACCAGGGAGCGGACCATCCCGCTCACCGCCGACGACGGGTCGAACCCCGCCACTGGAGCGTTCGGCGACGTGGATCCGGACGTCGGCTACGTCTATCCGCCGCGGGACGTCGAGGGCGCCGTCGCGGACGCACTCCTCGACGTCCCCTGGCTCAACGGCCGGGACGACGTCCAGACGTCGCGGAACAAAGCGGCGGTGCTCGCTCGCTGTGCCGACGCCGGACTCCCGGTACCCGACACCGTGCTCGTGTCGAATCCCGTCGACGAAGCGGCGATCCGCGACGCGGTCGAGCGGGTCGGCACCCCCGCGGTGATCAAGCCCACGTCGACGACTCGCGGCGTCGGCGTCGCGAAGGTCGGCGACGCGGACTCGGCACTGGGCGTCGCGGACTACCTCGAACTCGTCCACGAGTTCCCCGCCACGGGCGACAAGTCCTATCTCGTCCAGTCGTTCGTGCCGAAGGCGCGGGACGTTCGCGCCATGACCATCGACGGGGAGTACGTCGGTGCCGTCGAGCGGAGTCGCGGCGACGACGGCTGGCGACACAACGTCCACCGCGGTGCCGAAGCGACAGGTATCGACCTCGATCCCGAGTACAGCGCGCTCGCCGAGTCGGTCGCAGCGCTGCTCGATATCGACCTGCTCGGCGTCGATCTCCTCGTCACCGACGACGGCGCCGTCGTCTCCGAGACGAACGCGCGCCCGACGGTCGACGACGCGAGCAAGTACGAGCCTGACTTTTTCGATCGGCTCGCGGCGGCGATCGAGCGAACGGCTGACCAGTCCTGAACGTGCACGGAGACGGATCTCGGGTCGAACGGGCCCGAAGCCCAGCCTAGAGACTGATCGACGCGGAGTCGTCGGTGCGCTCGAAGGTGACCTCGAGGACGCCGTTGTTGAACGATGCCTCCGCGGAGTGCTCGTCGACCGTCGCCGGGAGCGTCACGTGCTCTTGCATGGTGCGTTGTTCGCTCTCGACGTCGAGAGTGAGGACCTCGCCGTCACAGCGCAGTGAGAGGTCGTCGCGCTCGACGCCGGGCAGGTCGGCGATCAGGCGCACCTCGTCCTCGGTCTCGTGGACGTCCACGTGCGCGTCGGCGCCGAAGCCCGTCTCGTCGATCGTGGAGGCGCCGCCAGCCATGACGTCGTCCATCAACCGCTCGATCTCGCGGAAAATGTCGTCGAAGGGATCGTCCCGATCGTCGCGGCGCATAGGCGTGGGTGGTAGCGCACCCGGCAAAAGCCTTCTGTCCCGTGCAATCGTTTCACACGCGAATCGGGGAGCCGAGGAAAGCGAGGAGGAAGCAGCTCACCTGCGCGCGAGCCAGCGGTGGCTCGCACTCGCGGCTTGCTGGACGCCACCGCAGTGGGTGCACTTCCAGACGAACGCACCGAGCTGTTCGTAGCCCGTTCCCTGGCTGCTCTCGCTCCCCCACTCTGCCCCGCACTCCGTGCACTTGTCCGGGTGACGACCGCCACCCGAGCCGGCCTCGTCAGCGAAGCCCGCTCCGGGATCGGCCTCCAGGGACTCCACCAGGATCCGTCGGTCCGTCTCGTCCATCGACGCGCGGATTCGCTCGAGTGCGGCCTTCGTCTGGTCGATCCGCTGCTGGATGTCCTGATACTGTTCGTCGCCGTCGAGCGCCCCGTCATCGCGCCCGACCTGCATGTTCGCGGCGTGGGTCGTGTACTCGAAGAAGGCGGAGACGGCTCGCTCGTAGGTCGCGATGCGTGCGAGCCGAGCGACGGCCTCCTGCAGGTCGTCCTTCTCGAGCGGCGTGAACAGGCAGACGTCGTAGCCGGCGCCGTCGAGCATCGGCGGCTCGTCGTCGCCCTGGACGAGGATCGAGCGCGCGAAGGGGTTGCGGACGTCGAGGGTCTCGAGGAGCTTCCGCTTGCTGTCGTCGGAGACGCCCGCGCCGAGGACGATGACGCCGACTTTCGGCGCGATCTTTTGCTGGGCGGCGGCGGGCGAGTTCGCCGTCTCGACGGGGAACGGAGCCTCGAGCCAGGACGCGTAGCGATCGGCACGGTGGGGGCCGTCGGCGATCAGGACCGTGGGTGGCGAGATAGCGGGCGCATCCCCGGGTCGCTCGGCCTCCTCGGGATCGTCGCCGTTGGAGTCGTCACCGAGGGATGCGCTCATGTGAACTTCGTGTCAACGAGTGCTAAAAAGTGTTATCGCTTCGTTCTCATCCAGTAGAACTGAGTTCGACAATCGCCGGATAGCATTCGTATTGTCACGAATAACGAGCGTGAGTTCATCGATACTCAGGGGAAGAGCCGGTGGGTGTCCAGCCACCAGGAGGAGCCGCGTCGAGACGGGTCATCGTACGACAGCCAGACGGGCCAGTGCACGACGTCGAGACTGGCAAGCGCACGACGTCGAGACGCAGGTCGCCAGCCCATCGATCCGGCGCGTCAGTCGTCGGCGGCGCTCACGCCCGCAACGCCGCGGCCAGTCTCGACCGGACGGTCGTCCAGTCCCAGTGCGGCGTTCGTGAGCCGCCGACTGCGTTCGGGGCCGGCGAGTCCAGCGACCGCCCGTACGGCGTCGACGTTCTCGGGCACGACGTCGGCCTCCTGGTGGATCGCCTGGAAACAGCTGATCTCGCCGTCGTCGACGGAGATCGAGTCCGCCCAGACGCAGTTCTCCCAGACGTCGCCGCGGGGGCGTCCGGCGTCCTTCGCGACCTCCTTCAGCCCGCCGCAGCTTTCGACGCCGAGGTCGCCGGGGATCAGGAAGATGCGTGGCTCGGCCGCGAGACGCTCGCTGACGGTCGCCGCGTCGATGCCCGTCGAGCCCTCGCCGGCCTCCACAGCTCCGTCGTCCTCGAGCGTGATCGAGACCGCGTGGAGGTGCATCCGCGTCGCGGGGACCGTCACCCCCATCGTCTCGATCGGGACGTCGGGAAGGACGGTCTGCACGTCGGGGCCGTGGTGGGACGGCACCTCGATCGGATCGGGAAGGATGTCGTCGATCGGGCCCCGATCTGGCTGGGCCGGATCCCCGCCCCGGCGGATCAGTGTAACGCGGGCGCGCTCGATCCCCCAGGCGTCGTCGAGCGGGGCGAGCAGTCGCGCCAGCCCGGTCGTGTTACAGGAAACGACCCGCACCCGGTCTGCTCCCGTGGCGGCCTCGAAGTTCGCCCGGGCGACGAAGCTCGTCTCCGCGACGGAGGCGTCTTCGGCGCCCTGGAAGATCGCTGGCGTGTCCCGGGCTCCGTAGCGCGGTGCGTTCGTCGCACCGACGCCGCCGGGCGTCGCGTCGACGACGACGTCGCTGCGAGCGATCAGGTCGTCGACGGTTCCGGCGAGCGGGAGCGAAGCGTCCCCGAAGCGATCGGTTCGGTCGGCCGGCGCGTACAGGGAGAACCCCTTCGACAGCGCGCTCCGGGCTCCGGCGTCCGGCGACCGTTTCGCGACGCCCGCCACGTCCATGTCGGGCTGTGCTGCAATCGCGTCCGCGACGCGTTTGCCGATGGTGCCGTAGCCGTTGACGCCGACGCCTACCATGGGACACAGTCCGGCAGCCGGCCCCATAAATATTCCTAAAAATCATTATAGATTCCTACTCGGAATAGAGTACCCGGGAGAGGGCGAAGGGGTCCAGCGCGTTCCTGCGCGATCGACGCCGGGACGGGGCTGGCGGGATCTCGACGAGCAGCGCAGCCGCCACAGTCGCCCAGTGGCGTACGCGCCAGTCCATTAGACAAATACTTTACCCGCACTGCACGAACCATCGACCATGAGCACGTCGAGCGATTCCGTGCGCGTCGGACTGAACGGCTTCGGACGCATCGGACGCAACGTTTTCCGTGCAGCACTGGACGACGACACCGTCGAGATCGTGGGCATCAACGACGTCATGGACGTCGACGACATGGCCTATCTCCTCGAGTACGACACCGTCCACGGGACCACCGAGGGCGTCGAGGTCGACGGCGAGGACGTCGTCGTCGACGGGACGACGTACCCGACGTTCTCCGAGAAAGACCCGGCAGCACTCCCCTGGGACGACCTGGACGTCGACGTCGCGTTCGAGGCGACGGGACTCTTCCGGACCCACGAGGACGCGTACAAGCACGTCGAGGCCGGCGCGGACAAGACGATCATCTCCGCGCCGCCCAAGGGCGAGACGGACGTCCTGACGATCGTCTACGGCGTCAACCACGACGAGTACGACGGCGAGGACGTCGTCTCGAACGCCTCCTGCACGACGAACTCCATCTCGCCGGTCGCGAAGGTGCTCGACGACGAGTTCGGCATCGAGTCGGGCGTCCTCACGACGACGCACGCATACACGGGCTCCCAGAACCTCATCGACGGCCCGAAGGCCAAGCGCCGCCGCGGCCGCGCAGCCGCGGAGAACATCGTTCCGACCTCGACCGGCGCCGCACAGGCGACGACCGAGGTCCTGCCCCAGCTCGAGGGCAAGCTCGACGGGATGGCGATGCGCGTCCCCGTTCCCGACGGCTCGATCACGGACTTCGTCGTCAACTTGGAGGCGGACGTGACCGAAGCCGAGGTCAACGCTGCGCTCGAGCAGGCCGCCGCTGGCGACCTCGAGGGCGTCCTCGGCTACACCGAGGACGAGGTCGTCTCCTCGGACATCGTCGGTGAGCCCTACTCTTCGATCGTCGACGCCGAGTCGACCATGGTCATGGGCGATCAGGTGAAGGTGCTGGCCTGGTACGACAACGAGTTCGGCTTCGCGAACCGGATGCTCGACCTCGCCGCCTACGTCACCGCCGAAGCTACTGCCGAGGCCTGATCGCGGCCCCGTCTCGAGCTGCGTCGCCGCCAGCGAACCGACCGCCCGGTCCACGGATCCGGCGCTTTTTTGCCCCGTTCGGGTGGAGTAACGAGTATGGCAGGCTTCCACACCACCGACGACCTCGACGCCGGCCAGCGGCTGCTGGTCCGGATCGACGTCAACGCGCCGATCGAAGACGGTAGCGTGCAGTCCACGCGCCGGTTCGAGCGGCACGCCGAATCGATCCGCGAACTCCTCGACGCGGGCCACGCCCTCGCGATCATGGCCCACCAGGGCCGGCCTGGACGGGACTCCTTCGTCACGCTCGAACAGCACGCGGACATCCTCTCGGACCTCGTGGGCGAGGAGATCACGTATGTCCCCTCGACGTTCGGCGAGGCGGCCGTGGAGGCGATCACCGGGCTCGAGACGGGATCCGGAGGCACAGCTGCGGCGGACGCCGATGGCGACGATGTCGATACGACTGGCGATGCGATCCTCCTCGAAAACGTCCGGATGACCGACGGCGAGCTGCCCGAGGAGCCTCCGGAGGTCAAGGCCCAGACCGATTTCGTCCGGACGCTCGCGAACGCTTTCGACGCGTACGTCAACGACGGCTACTCCGTCGCCCATCGCTCGCACGCCTCGATCGTCGGCTTCCCGGAAGTCATGGACGCCTACGCCGGCCCCGTCATGACCGACGAGTACGAGTACAACACCTCGATCGAGCGCCGGGAGTTCGACGGCGACGTGACGATGGTGCTCGGCGGCACGAAGGCCGAGGACGTCATCGCCGCGATTGACAACCTCGAAGACACGGTGGACACCTTCTTGCTGGGCGGCGTCGTCGGCGAACTGTTCCTCCGTGCGAAGGGGTATCCCGTCGGGCACGACCTCGAAGACGGCCCGGACCTCTACGACGAGAACTACGAGAAGAACGCCGACCTCATCGAGGACGTCCTCGATCGCTTCGGCGACCGCATCGAGACGCCCGTCGATCTCGCCTTCGAGGACGAGCACGGCGAGCGCGCCGAGCACGCGGTCGAGGACATCGAGGAGAAGACGGTCTCCTACATGGACATCGGCCACGAGACCGTCGACCTGTACCAGCCGATCGTCGAGGATTCCGCGGCCGTCCTCGTCAAGGGCGCACTTGGCGTGTTCGAGGACGAGCGCTTCAGCTACGGAACCGTGGAGGTGCTGCGGGCCGCAGGCGAGTCGGACGCCTTCTGCGTCGTCGGCGGTGGCGATACCTCGCGAACGGTGTCGATGTACGGCCTCGACGAGAACGGTTTCGACCACCTCTCGATCGCCGGCGGTGCGTATCTGCGCGCGCTGACCGGCGAGGGGCTGGTCGGCGTCGAGGCACTCGAGCGGGCCGCCGAGCGCATGGACGGCTAACCTGCGGACGTTCTCACTGTAGGGGTTTCCAGCCCGACGGCGACTGCCCAAACCCGCGGACGCGATACTCGACGGTGCCGTCGTCGGTCTCGCGTAGCTGGACGACCCCGTCGAACTCGCCGGTCAGCGTGTTCACGGTCTGGGGGTCGTGGCTGTCGTCGTCGAGCGTGAAGACGGCGATGCCTTCGCTCGATTGCACCCTGTTGGTGTAGATGTGAAGGAACTTGAACACGGTCTCCACGTCGAGATACTGCAGTAGCGTCGAGACCGAGACGAGCCCGTGCCTGACGTTCTCGATGTTCCTGTCCGCGAACCGCTTCATGAGCTTGGCCGTCCCGATCGAGATCCCCGTCAGATCGCCCGGCGGTCTCCGCTCGGTGGCGATCCACCGGAGCGTAGCCCGACCCAAAATTCATCGGGCGGGACTGGAAGGGGCCGACCGCTCGGCGATCGTACCGACGTAAGGACCGCAAGGAGCGCAGCGACTGAGGACCGTCGTTCGAAAGACGCAAAGCGTCTTTCGTGACTGAGCGGGATCTTCGATCCCGCGAGGTCGACGGGAGCTTTGCTCCCGTCTGATCACGAGAGAGCTCTGCTCTCTCGGACGACAGCGAGGTAGGATCGTCGAGCGGGAGGGGGCTTCCAAGCGGGTTGCCGTCCAGCTCACTCCGCGGTTAGCGATTTGCAATACCCAGTAGTCGAAGCAATCACAGGAAATTCGATCGCGGAATCGAAACCGACCGAACTGCCGAAAGCGCCGCTATTCGTCGAGCCGCTGTGCGATGAGCTTCTGGATGTCGTCCCGGAGCTCCTCGACCTCGATTTCCTCGAGGACGGGAACGAAGAAGCCCTCGACGAGCATGTCGCGGGCTGCCTTCGGGTCGACGCCGCGGGAGATCATGTAGAAGAGGTCCTCCTGGTCGACCTGGCCGACCGTCGCGGAGTGGGAGGCCTCCGTGTCGTGGTTGTTGATGATCAGCTTCGGGGACGCGTCTGCCTCCGATTCGTCGGAGAGCATTAGCGTGTTCTCACGCTGGTAGGAGTTCGTGTCCCAGGCCATCGAGCCGACGTCCTGGACGCCCTCGTAGACGGAGCGGGCGACGTCGTCGACGACGCCGCGCATGACGAGGTCGGCGGTGGTGTGCTCGGCGCGGTGCCAGACCTTCGAGTCGAGGTCGAAGTGCTGGTCGTCGTTGCCGAAGAAGGCACCGACGATCTTCGTCTCGGCGCCGTCGCCGTTGAGCTCCGTCGAGACCTCCGTCTTCGTGAGGCGGGAGCCGAGGTTGCCGTCGACGAACGACACCGTCGAGTAGGTGCCGGCGTCCGCGCGCTTGAGCGTGTAGTTGTAGGTGTCGTCGTCGAGGTTCTGCAGCGCCCCGTACTGGACGTGGGAGTTCTCACCGGCAGCGACCTCCACGATTCCGCTGTAGAATCGCTCGCCGGAAACGTCCGCCTCGCCGGTGGACTGCCGCTCGAGGATCGTCACCGAGGACGATTTCTCCGTCACGACCAGCGTGTAGTTGAACAGCGACGAGGAGTTCATCCGCGTTCGGATCGCGACGTCCTCGGCGTCGACTTCTTCGGGGACGTAGATCACTGTGCCCGTGGAGAACAACGCCGTGGAAAGCGCCGTGAGGTAGTTCTCCTCGGGATCGACGACGGAGCCGAAGTGCTCCTCCAGCACGTCGGGCAGCTGCTCGACGGCTTCGGCCATCGAGAGCACCTCGACGTCGCCGGGACCCTCCTGGTCCTTCTCCTCGGCAGCGTTCAGCGGGTCGACGAAGGACTCGTAGTCCAGATCGTAGAGGTTCGTCCAGGTCCGGCCCGGCGTCCGGATGACGTCGGGCATCTCGAGCTCCGACAGCGCGTCGAGTGCCTCGAGACGGGTCTCGAGGAGCCACTCGGGCTCCCCCAGCTCCTCGGAAATCTGGCGGACTGTGCTTTCGTCGACCGCGGTGTGTACCTGCGTGCTCATGGCGGACATCTTACCCGAGGCTCCCCTCCATCTCGAGCTCGATGAGGCGGTTGAGCTCGACGGCGTACTCGATCGGCAGTTCCTCCGTGATCGGCTCGATGAACCCCGAGACGATCATCTGCTTGGCGTCGTCGTCGTCCAGCCCGCGACTCTGGAGATAGAACACGTCCTCGTCGCCGATCTTGCCGACGGTCGCCTCGTGGGCGACGTCGACCTTCGACTCCTCGATCTCCATGTAGGGCATGGTGTCGCTGGTCGACTCGTTGTCGAACATCAGCGCGTCGCACTCGACGGCGGTCGAGGAGTCCTCGGCGCCGTCGGCGATGTGGACGAGTCCGCGGTAGTTCGTGCGGCCGCCGTCCTTGGAGATGGACTTGGACTCGACGGTCGAGCGGGTGTCCGGTGCGTTGTGGTAGACCTTCGCGCCGGTGTCGATGTCCTGGCCCTCGCCCGCGAAGGCGATGGTGATGTGGTTGTCGCTGGCGCCCCGCCCCTTGAGGATCGTCGAGGGGTAGAGCATCGTGGCCTTGGATCCCATCGATCCGGAGACCCACTCCATGCGAGCGCCCTTCTCGGCGATCGCGCGCTTGGTGTTGAGGTTGTACGTGTTCTTCGACCAGTTCTGCACGGTCGAGTACTGCACGTGGGCGTCCTCCTTCACGAACACCTCGACGCCGCCGGAGTGGAGGTTGTGTGCGGCGTACTTCGGTGCCGAGCAGCCCTCGATGTAGTGGACCTCGGAGCCCTCCTCGGCGATGATCAGCGTGTGCTCGAACTGGCCCATCCCCTCGGAGTTCATCCGGAAGTAGGCCTGGACGGGCATCTGGACCGTGACGTCCTCGGGGACGTAGACGAACGAGCCGCCGGACCAGACCGCGCCGTGGAGCGCCGCGAACTTGTTGTCGCTCGGCGGGACGCACTTCGTCATGAAGTACTCCTTGACGATCTCCTCGTGCTCCTGGACGGCCTCGTCCATGTTGCAGAAGACGACGCCCTTCTCCTCCCACTGCTCCTGCATGTTCTGGTAGACGACCTCCGATTCGTACTGGGCGCCGACGCCGGAGAGGGCCTTCTTCTCGGCCTCGGGGATGCCCAGCTTGTCGAAGGTGTCCTGGATGTCCTCGGGGAGGTCGTCCCAGTCGTCGGTGGCGTCGCGTGCCTCGACGTCCGGTCGGATGTACGGGACGATCTCCTCGATGTCGAGCCCCGAGAGGTCGGGCGCGCCCGGCCAGTCGTCGGGCATCGGGAGTTCGTGGTACTGCTCGAGGGCGCGGAGGCGACGCTCGAGCATCCAGTCGGGCTCGTCCTTGTCCTCGGAGATGAGGTGGATGGTCTCCTCGTCGAGACCCTTCCCGGAGGTGACCGCGGAGGCCTCCTCTTTGCGGAAGTCGAACCGTTCCTCGGTGTTCGTCTGCTGGAGTTCGTCGTCTTCTGAGCTCATTGATCGATCATGGGGTCGCTGGGGGTATAGTCCTGTTCACGGTGCTGACTGTTCGAAACCATCATCGGTTACGCAGTCTCGTAGACTTCCTCGCGCACCCAGTCGTAGCCGCGGTCCTCGAGCTTCTCTGCGAGCTCGGGACCGCCGCTCATCGCGATCTTGCCGTCGAGCATGACGTGAACGCGGTCAGGCTCGACGTAGTCGAGGATGCGCTGGTAGTGGGTGATCTGGAGGACGCCGGTGCCCTGCTCGTCGCGGAGCGCGTTGATGCCGTCGGAGACGTCCTGCAGGCGGTCGATGTCCAGCCCGGAGTCGATCTCGTCGAGTACGGCGATCTCGGGCTCGAGGATCGCGGCCTGGAGCACCTCGTTTTGCTTCTTCTCCCCGCCGGAGAAGCCGGCGTTCAGGTAGCGCTGGGCGAAGGACTCGTCCATGTCCAGCAGCTCCATCTTCTCCTGGAGGATCTGCTGGAACTCGGCGACGCCGACCTCGCCCTCGTCGGCGGGACCCTCCATCGGGGAGGTGTCGTACCCCGCGTCCTCGTCGTCCGCCTGGTCCTCGTCGGCTTCGGCTTCCTCGCCCTCCTCGTCTTCGAACAACTCCTCGCGCTCCCCGAGTTTGGCGTTCAGCGCGGTGCGGAGGAAGTTCGCCATCGTGACGCCCTCGATCTCCGCAGGGTACTGGAAGGCGAGGAACACGCCGAGTGCGGCGCGTTCGTTGGGTTCGAGCTCGAGCAGGTTCCACGTCTGCTTGTCGTCGGGGATCTCCACGTCGCCGCCGAAGTCACCGTCGTCGAGGTGCAGGAGGACCTCACCGCCCGTGACCTCGTAGGCGGGATGGCCAGCGATGACCTTCGCCGTCGTGGACTTCCCGCTCCCGTTGGGGCCCATCAGTGCGTGAATCTCGCCGGCCTCGACCTCGAGATCGACGCCTTCGAGGATCACTTCGCCGTCCTCTTCGGCCACTTCGGCCTGGAGGTTGCTGAGTTCGAGTCGTGCCATCTTGTCGGTCGACTAGAAGTCCGAGCGGCCCATAATGCTTTCGTAATCGACGGCACATCGCTTTCAGAATCGGAAAAATATTTTTGCAACTCTGCATTCGACGCCGTCACAGGATTGGCGTTGACGGTAGCCGTTAGCCCGCTCCGAGCTGGTCGATGACGGCCTCGACGGCCGTCCTCGCCGTCAACTGCCAGTGATCGGTTCTGATCGTCTGTGGCTGTTCGAGCTGGACGCCTCCGTTCCCGGTCTTCGTGATCCAGTTGACGACGTTGTCCGGATCCGTCCCGCCATAGGCACGCTGGGCCGGATCGTAGAGTTCGACGGGGACGTCCACACCTGCCTCCGCATAGGCAGTCTGGAGGGCATCCCTGACAGCGACCTTGTAAGCGGTCGCGCGACCCCCGATGCCGACGGCCGGCGTCTCGTCCGCGTCGAACGACCGGCCGTGAAACGCGACCGCGGCCTCGTAGCCACCGGTGGCGAAGGTGTCGAGTTTCGGGAAGGAGTCCCTGCTCAATGCGACGGAGGAAACGTGCCACCGGTCGTACGTGCCACCGCCGTCGTTGGCGGCGTAGCAAATCCACGCCGGAAGCTGGTACTCGGAAGCGGCGTAGGCGGCCTGCTGGCCGGTCCCCAGTTCGATGAAGTCGCCGTGGGGTGCGAGCACTGCGAGCGAGGCGCCGCTCCCGCCGTCGTTGCACGTTCGCTCGACGAGTTCGTGGTGTTCCTTCGCCGCCGCCTCGGTGTCGTAGCAGGGATGGGGGATCGTCGCCGACACGTCGCCGGTTCCGGAGTCGTCGACGCCGAGCACCGACAGATCCGCCTGCCGTGCCACGATGCCCGTCGGTCCGCAGTCGAACAGGGACGCGACGGTGAACAGCATCTCCGGAAGCTCCGGCTCCAGTTCGGGAGACTGGGCACCGATCCGGAGCTGGTCACCGGCAGTAACGCCGAGACTCTCGGCGAGGTCGCGCTCGACGTTGCAGTAGCGTTCGCCGGGCACCGTACCGATCACCTCGCCAGCGTGGAGGGACGCGGACTGATACGTGACGCCCGTGCACTCTGCGTCGGCGCCAGACAGTGCGACGCCGCCGAGGCCGATGGCACCGATCGAGGCACCGGCAGTCGCGATCAGTTGGCGTCGGGAGGGGCCATCGCCGGAATGATTCCAGACCACAGAGGTGAATTTTTCACGAAAAATACTAAAGGTTATTGCCGATGGCAATCCTTTGCCTGTGGGTCGCTCGTATCGACGCGACGGGCGCTACATGAACCCGGACAGCCCGGTCTGTTCCTGCCCGCTCTCGACTTCCTCCCAGGAGACGTCGAGCGCCTCGAGGATGCGCTCGATCGGCCCCTTCAACGTCTTGTCGAGCATCTTCTCCCAGTCGATCTCGAACTCGTCGGGAAGCTGGTCTGCGTACTCGATACAGATGACGCCGTCGCCGGCCTCGACGTCCCGCTTGAACTGGAGATACATGTCGTTCTCCTGCGGGTTGAACCCCCGCTCGTTCTCCATCCGGCGGAAGAACTCGGGGTGGACGTCCTCGAGGTAGAGCCGCTTCGGCTTGCTGCCGCGATCGAAGTTCGTCCCCAGCAGCATGTTCGCGAACTTCGCGCCGCGGACCTGCGCCGTGTCGGTGTCGTAGTTGTCCAGCCGCTTGCCGATGCCGCCAGGGATGCCGATTTCGGCGGGATCCGCGTTGCCGGATTTGAACTCCTCGATGCGCTCGTGGACGTAGTCCGTGACGTCGTCGATCTCCTCCCCGCGCACGATCATGTCGATCACCTCCAGTTGGACCTCCTTCGTGACCGGTGCGATGTCCGAGCGCTGGTACTCGAAGCCGGTGATGTCCACGTCGTCGACTTCCTTCCCCTCCTTCCAGACGATGTGACCGGCGTAGCGCTTCTTCTTGCCCGCCTGGAAGAACCGTCGGTAGAGCTTCTCGAACTCGATCTGGAACCGGTGTTCGTCGGCGTTGAGCTCCTCCGCCGCGAACTCGTCGTAGGCGTCGTTGATGTGCTCCTCGATCTCGAAGGACTGCTCGATGGCTGCCTCCGTGGAAACGTCACCACCGAGCTCCAGCATTACGGAGTCGGTGTCGCCGTAGACGACGTCGTGGCCGATCTCGTTGGCCGCCTCCTCCGTGAACTCGATGACCTCGCGGCCAGTCGCCGTGACCGCCGCGCCCATCTCCTTGTCGTAGAGCCGGAACCGCTCCCAGCCCAGCACACCGTACAGCGAATTCATGATCACCTTCACGGCCTGCTGCTGGCGATCGTAGCGCTGGTAGTCCGCCGAGGACGGATCGTGCTCGTTGCGCGCTCCCTTCTTCGATTCGCGTTCGGAGAGGAGCTCGTCGACCATCTCGCGGATGATGCCGTCGGGCTCCTTCCGGAAGTGGGTCCCATTCGGCGCGACGAACGTCTCGCCGTCGTACCCGGACGGATCGACCTTCGTCTCCGGTGACGCGTTCGTCGTCACCATGCACATCGGGTACAGGCTCTTGAGGTCGAGCACGCTCACCATCTCGCGCACGCCCGTGATCGGATCGAAGACCGCACCGCCCTCGTAGTCCTCACTCTCCTGCTGGCCCTTCGAGGGCAGCACGAACTCGCCGTTGACCTTGTGGAGGACGTACATGTCGACGGCGTCGCCCGGCGTCGTCGCGTCCTCGAGCTTGCAGCCGACGAACGTGCGGACCTCGTCCCAGAACGCGATCACGTCCTGCTTGCGGTCGAGTTCGACGCAGAGTTCGACGTCGCGAACGTTGTACTCGAGCAGGCGCTCGGGATCCTGCTCCCAGAGGTCACCGAGATCGCCGGTGTAGCGTTCCTTCCCAACGCCGAGCTCTTCTTCCGCAACGGCGTCGAGGCGGTAGGAATCCAGTTCGGAGAACTGCGTTCGCTGGTAGGCGTAGAGGAGGTCGAACACCACGCGCCCCTTCACGTCCGGCGCGCCCCAGTTCGAGCGCCAGACCTCGTCGACCCGGGAGAGGCGCTCGATCGAGAGATCGGCGTCGACGTCGAAGCGTCCGTCGAGTTCCTCCAGCCGGTCAAGGACGTACGGCATGTCGAAGTCGTCGAAGTTCCAGCCGGTCAGGATGTCGGGGTCGGTGTCCTCGACGTACTGCAGGTACGAGTCCAGCATTGCGGCCTCGCTCTCGAACGCACGAATCTCGATCGCCGCATCGTCGGTGATCGGGTCGTACTCGAGCTCGTCCACGTCGCCGCTCCACTCGGCGTCCTCGCCCGGGAAGATCCACCCGACGTACTCGTCGCGGACGGAGTCGTGCGTCGTGAGACAGACGATCGGCTCCTCGCCGTCCTCCGGGAAGCCGTGGCGGTCGTCGACCTCGATGTCGAGCGTGTGCACGCGGGGCTCGGCGACGACGTCGACCGGCTCGATCTCCCCGTGGTGGATCGTGATCGGCTCGCGGGGGGTCCCCTCGGCCCCACCAGTTTCGCTGGCACCACCGTTCTCCCGCCGCGTCGGCGCCCGGATCCCGCTCTCGATGCCCTTGTCGATCAGGAGGCGATTCGGGAACAGCACGTCGGCCTCGTAGTGATCGAACTCGTCCCGGACCTGCCCGACGTCGCGCGGCGTCTGTCCGAACACCTTGTACAGCTCGTCGCCGCGGATCGACTCGTAGCCTTCCTCGTAATCGACGATCCCGTCGTGGCTCGCGAACTCGGACGGATCGACGGAGTCGACGGGGACGTAGAAGTACGGCTGGAAGCCGCGGACGCGAACGTGCTCGCGTGCGCCCTCGCTCGTCCTGCCGAAGACGTGCACGATCGGGTGCTCGTCGCTCCCGGTGCCCTCGATCGTGTAGTCGACCTGCATCACGCGGAGATCGACCGTTCCGTCGGCGTCGGGGAGCGTCTCGACCATCGGATCGACGACGTCCTCGGTCCCGCCGCCGTCCGCGCCGGCGACGTACTCGGCCTCGGCGGCGGGCCGGGCGTCCTCGCCCGATTCGGCCCACGACGAGAGGTCCTGCTGGCCCGCGTCAGTCATGATCAGTGACTAGGTGAGCCCCGACAAAAACACCGGGGATTCCGGCGGGGCTCCGTGCAGCGCCCCGTGCATTTCGTCCCTGCCTCGGGGGATCGACAGCCGTCGCGACCCCGATCGCCGATCGATACGACGCCGACGCACGCCGGTGCTTCCCCGTCACGCGGCTTTAACACCGCGCTGGCCGAAGGTCGGGCCATGCAGGCAGTCAGATTCCACGAACACGGCGACGCGTCCGTGCTCCAGGTCGACGAGATACCCGACCCCACCCCGGCGGCCGACGAGGTCGTGATTGCCGTCGAGTCCGCGGGCGTCAACCCCGTCGACACCTACTTCCGGAGCGGTGCGTACGAGCCGTTCACGCTTCCGATGATCCCCGGCGTCGACGCCGCGGGCACTGTCGAATCGGTCGGCGAGGGCGTCGAAGCGTACGAAAACGGCGACCGCGTGATCGCAACCGGGCTCGGCAAGGACCAGTTCGGCGGCTACGCCGAGCGGGTCGCCGTCCCGACCGATCGTCTCGCGCACCTGCCCGACGGCGTCGACCTTATCGAAGCAGGAGCTGCCGGCGTCGTCGCGGTCACCGCCTGGCGGGCACTGATCGATCACGGCGGGCTCCGACCCACGGAACACTGCCTGATCCACGGCGGCAGTGGCGGCGTCGGTCACGCTGCGGTCCAGATCGCAGCAGCGGCCGGGGCGACCGTCATCACCACGGCGGCTCCAGAGTACCACGACAGGCTCGCGGCACTCGGCGCCGACGTCGTGCTCGACTACAAACGCGACGACCTCGCGGACGCCGTCGTCGAGGCTGCCGATGGTGGCGTGGATCTCACCGTGGACCACCGACTGGACGACTACTTCCAGTTCGACGCCGACGTCGCAGCCCACGAGGGGCGCGTCGTCGGGATCGGCGAGAACGATCCGGCGATCGGCCTCGAGAACGACGGCGCCGCCCGGTCCAAGGACCTCCAGGTCCAGTTCATGAGCATGTTCAACACGCCGCGGCTCGCCGATCCCCTCGCCCGCGTCGCAGCGCTGCTCGGCGAGGACGACCTCCAGATCGAGGTCGCCGAGACCTACGCACTCGACGAGGCTGCCGCTGCCCAGAACGCCGTGCTGGACGAGTCGTTCCTCGGGAAGCTCGCGATTACTCCCTGAAATCCGTCGAGGATCGTTGTCGAGCAGAGAGAACGCCTCGTATTGCCGTCTCACCGCCGCAGCTATCACTCGGGTCGAACGTGCCTATCACGCGAGAGAATCGAATCGCAAGCCGGCGCGGGGCCGAAACCCATATACCACCCGATCGGTCGAACGGCCCGAAGGGTTAAACACCACCAGAGGGCGCGGCGGTAAGGGCTTTATTCGATACCACCATCTCCACCTGTAGGTGACGACGATGCCAGAAACCCCGCCGTCCGACGGCGCCGAGATCGAGCCCGAGGAGCGGCCGCCGGAGGAGACGGTCGACTTCGTGGAAACGTACGACACTGACGACGGGATCGTGTTCTACGACGTCGACAACCCGCTCGCGTGGCTCGAGTCCGATCGAGTGGTGCCACTCGACGAGACGCTCTGAGGACCAGGACAGACGACCACGCAGGAAGCCGTTCCAGTGGGAATACTGGCGGCTGGCACGTCCGAGGCGGTGCGCTTATTCTTCGAGCGGACCTCGACGCGACCAGCGTGCTCGAGGACGATCGCGACGAAGCGAACGACTCGGCCGTCAGCGATGACGCCGACGATACTGCCGACGGGCAGTCGGCCGACTTCGTCGAGGGACGGTTCGAAGCGAGCCCGCACGAACCGGACCCGCCGAGCTTCGACGTCACGACCGGCGAGGACCTCGTCGACGACCTGCCCTCCGGGTCGGAGGTATCCAGCGACGTCCGTCGTTCCTTCTGGGAGATGGTCGTCCTCCTCAAGATCGCACTGCTCTCGCTCAGTCTGGGGATCATGCTCGCCTACTTCCAGGGCAGGATCGCCCTCGCCGCTGGGCTCGGGCTCGTGACAGCCGTCGCGAGCGTTCGCCTGCTGTGGCGGGTGCGATCGTTCGACGGCGATGGAGCGGACGGCTGATCGCGTGGAACGGCCACAGGTGCGCTTCCTCGCGACCATCGCCTCGGCGTGCTTCGAAAAGAGTACCCAGCTGTAGCGCCGAGTCCGCCCATGGAAACCGTCGAGGACGAGCGCGGACGGCGGTTCGTCCTCCGGAAGCGCTCGAGCGACGCGTGGCTCGTCCGAGATCCCGAGACTGGCGAGGAGAACTACCGCGATCCGGCCGACCTCTCGATCGTCGCCGACGCCGACTCCCTGGCGACCGCAGCCCAGGGCATCTCGCCATCGGTACGGACGCTCCTCACCGCTGTGCCGAACGACCGCGTGCTCGGGCTCGTCGTCACGATCGTCGATCGCGAGGCCGTCGGCGTGCGGACGCTCCTCGACGAAACGACGCTCTGCGAGTCGGATCTCCACGGTGCGATCGCGGAGCTGGTCGCCGCGGGACTGCTCGCCGAGACGACAGTCGCTGGCGAGCGAGGATACGAAGCGACGGAACTCGCGATCCAGGCCGTCGAGCAACTGCGCACGGCCTGAACGCCCGCCGAGTGGTCAGGTCGACCGGCAATCGGGTCAGTCGTCCAGTGCGGCGAGGTCGATCGGGCCCCGTTCCACTGATGCCCGATTGGTGCTGGGGTCCTTCCGTACGCGAACGTGTGCGTCCGCGGCGTCCAGCAGTTCGTCGTCGTGACTCACGACGAGGATCTGCTCGACGCCCAGCTCCGTCATCGCGTCGACCAGCTCGACGAGCTGGCCGACGTGGCCTGAGTCGAGGAACACGGTCGGTTCGTCGAGGATCAGCGGCGGCATCGGCGCGGCGCCCTCGATCCCCTCCGCGAGCAGTCGGTAGATCGCACACCGGAGGCTGAGGTTGAACAGCGCGCGCTCGCCGCCGGAGAGCTGCGTCGGCGCGAGCGGCTCGCCGTCGCGCTGGTAGACGGTGAGTTCGTAGTCGCCGGAGAGTTCGATCCGGTCGTAGGCGTCGTTGCGGTAGACCAGCTCGAACGTCTCGTTGAGCAGTCGCTCGAGGTGGGCGACGTTGCGCTGGCGCAGTTCGGCGCGAAGCTCGCCGTACGTCGCTTCCAGCTCCTCGGCTTCGGCTTTCAGGGATTCCAGAGCGTCCCGTTCCTCCGCGAGCGCCGCCTGCCGCTCCCGGAGCGCCTCCAGCTCCTCGATCTGGGCCTCGACGCTGCCGATCCGGCTCTGTAGCTCGTCCCGGTTTTCTTGCAGCGTCCCCAGTTCCTCCGTCGCGTCGTCGAGGTACGACTCGGCGCGGTCCCTGTCCTCCCGGGCGTCCTCGATCCGGTCCTCGTCGTACGTGTCCTCGATGTCCTGGACGCGCTCGCGACGCTCCCGGAGGGCGTCGCGGCGCTCTTCGTTCTGGTCGGCGAGCAGCTCCCGTCGCTCGCGGATCGAGTCCATCTCGTCGTCGATGTCCGCCAGGTTCTCGATCGCGTCGGCGAGCGCGTCGAGTCGCTCCTCGCGCTCGCGGAGTTCCTTCCGCTCGGCGTTGAGGGCCGCGATCGCTTCGCGCTCCTCCTCGGCTGCCTCGCGGTTCTCCTCGGCAGTCTCCCGTGCTTCCTCGGCCTCGGTCTCGAGCTCCGCGGCCTCTTCGCAGAGCGTCTCGACGCGCTCGCGCTTGTCCTCGATCGTCGCCTCGCGCTCGGAGAGCAGCTCGGTCACGGACTCCCGTCGCTCCTCGATGCGGTCGATCTCGCTCGCGGCCTCGACCAGCGACTCGGCGCGATCGAGTCGCTCCTCGAGGGTCTCCCGCTGCTCCTCGAGCTCGTCGAGTTCGGTTTCGATCTCCTCGCGTCGCTCGCGATCCTCGCCCAGCGCGTCGACGTGTGGCGAGTCCTCGACGGGCTGCCCGCATTCGGGACATTTCCCCTCCTCGAGGAGTTCTTCGCCACGCTCGATGCGGTCGACGACGGCCTCGCGATCCGCGCGCAGATCAGCGATCGACCCCTCGACGTCGTCGAGTTCGTCCTCGATCTCGTCGCGATGGGACTCGGCCCCGTCCGGGTCCGCGGGCGCGTCCTCGAAGCGCTCCAGCAACTCTGCGCGCTCGGCTTCCAGATCTTCGAGACTCTTTCGGCGCTCGGCGAGCGTCGCCTCGTCGTCCTCGATCTCCGTGTCGAGCTCCTCGGCCCGCTCGCGCGTGGACTCGGCTTCCTCCTCGAACTCCGCCGCGTCGGCCTCAGCGTCTTCGGCGTCGCTCGAGAGCTCCTGAATGGCAAGTCGCTGTTCCTCGAGTTCGTCACGGAGTTCGTCGTCGCGTTCGGCTACCTCCTCGAGTGCGTCCTCGACGGTCGCCGCGTCCGGCTCGCCACCGTCGACGTCGAGCTCGCTCTCCGCGAGCAGTTCGTCGCGCTCGTCCTGCAGCTCCTCCCGCCGATCGCGACACGCCGAGAGCCGTTCCTGGAGCTCCTCGCGTTCCTCGGCGGTGTCGGCGATCCGGTCTTCGAGATCCTCGATCCCCTCCCGGAGCTCCTCGAGTTCCTCGCGTTTCTCTGCGAACGACTCGAGGACGTCGTCCGCGTTGGCTTTCGTCTCCTCGGCCTGCTCGATCTGGGACTCGACGTGTTCGATTTGCTCTTCGACTTCCCCCAAATCCGTCTCGAGCTCGTTGAGCTGAGCGTGGAGGTCGGCCGCCTCCTTCTCCTCGATCTGCTTCTCGACGTCGGTGACGGCGCCCTGGAGCTCGCCGAGTTCGTCCTCGACGGCGAGCCGTGCATCGCCGGCCCGGTCGCGGTACTCTTCGAGGGCCCCGAGCTGGAGCAGCTCGTCGATCGTGTCCTGGCGCTCGCTCGGCGTCGCGTGGATTAGCTTGTTGACCTCGCCCTGCCGGACGTACGCACAGTTGACGAACGCCTCGGCGTCCATGCGCAGGAGATCGACGACCGCGCTCTCGACGTCGCGCGCACCCTCGATCGTGTGCTCGGGCGTCTCGAGGACGCAAGTCGCGGTCGTCGCGCGCTCACCGGTCGCGCGGACGCGGCGCTCGATCCGGTACTCCGCGCCGTCGTGGGCGAACCACAGCTCGACTTCGGCGTCCTCCGCGCCCGTCGAGACGAAGTCGTCGAGCGTTTCGTCGAGGGCGCGGGCGCCGTAGAGCGCGAAGAAAGCAGCCTCGAGCAGCGTGGTCTTGCCGCTGCCGTTGGGTCCGTGAACGACGGTCACGCCGGCGTCGAGATCGATCTCTGCCTCGCCGTAACAGCGGACGTTCTCGAGACGGACGCGCTGGATCCTCACGGCGACACCTCCAGTGTCACAGGAAATCCTCCATCGATACCTGCCCGTCGTCTTCGTCCGCCGGTTCTTCCGTTTCGTCCGCTGGCGTGCTCGCTTCGTCTTCCGAGCCAGCGTCGTCCGTGGACGAGGCGTCGTCGTTCGCTGACGCGACGTCGTCTGGAGAGGGAGTGTCGGCGGAATCTGCGTCGGACGCGGCGGGATCGTCGAGGCCGGCGTCCAACTCGGGGTCGGCGTCCGACTCGGAGTCTGCGTTCAACTCGGCGTCCGCGTCGGCGTCGACATCGGCGTCGGTATCGGCATCGACGTCCGCATCCAATTCAGCATGGGGATCGAGATCCGCCCCAGAACCGGCTCGATCGTCAGAGTCCACCGCGGCGGTCGTCGTGGTATCGGACTCCGCCGATTCAGACTCGGAGTCGTCCTCGAGGTCGATTTCCTCCTCGGGGACCGGCTCGAACGAGGCCAGTCCCTCCTCCCGACGCTCCTCGACGCGACGGCGGGCGGCCTCCCGGACGTTCGAGTCCGCGATCGACCCGTCGCGGACGACGCCGTCGAGATCCCGAGCAGCCGAGCTCAGCCCCATCTCCCGGATTCGCTGCCGGACGGCCTCGTCGGGATCGGCGAAGGAGACGTCGTGCTCGGCCTCCTCAGCGTCGGCACGCTCCCGTCGATCGTTCACGCGGGCGACGATGGCGCCCTGCTCGGTCGCGAGCTCCTCGATCGGGCCGGGCGCGATCGGCTCGCCCTCGCCCTCGACCGTCACGATCGTTACCGCGTCCTCGTGGTCGAACTCGCGGACGCGATCGCGGACGACGTCTGCGCCCTCGCCCTCGGCCAGTTCGACGTCGACGAAGACGAACTCGCGGGTCTCGAGCGTCCGGCGAGTGATCCGCAGTTCGCCGTCCTCGACTGTGACGAGATTGTAGCCGCGATCGGCGCGCTCGCTCGCGCTCGCACGCTCCGTCGAACCCGGGTACGTCACCCAGGTGTCGTCGACCTGCTGCTTCCCTGGGATGTGGTTGTCCCCGAGCAGCATGGCGTCGAAGTCGACGGTCGCCGATTCGAGGACGTGTTCGGTGTCCCACTCCGCGGGATCGAACGGCCCGAACAGGCCGTGTGCGACGAGCGCGGTTGGCGTCGCGTCGCTGGCATCCGGGCTCTCGCTCGGATCGGCGAACTCGTAGTCGAGGTCCTCGCGCTCGCTCTCGGGAACGTGATCGAGCCCGTAGAGCGCGAGCGCGTCCGCTCCGCCGTCGGCATCCGTCCCGCCGACGACCCGTGGCTCGTCGTCGAGCCGCTCCGCGAGGTCGATGTCGGCGAAGAGGTCGAGCCACTGGCCGGAGCGTTTCGCCTCGTGGTTGCCGACGATCGCGAGGAACGGAATCTCGGCTGCACGGAGTTCGCGAAGCGCGGCGACGACGCCCTGCAGGTCCTGGAGATCGGGCCGCCGATCGTGGAAGAGATCGCCCGCGTGGACGACGGCGTCGACGTCGTCGGCGATGGCGTCCTCGATCACGGCCTCGAAGCCTTTGAGGAAGTCCCGGCGGCGGCGGGGATCGTGGTACTGCTGGTAGCCCACGTGGGTGTCCCCGGTGTGCAGTACCCTGGTCACGCGTTGAGACAGTGACCGCGATCCCTTAGCCCTTCTGCGACCGGACCGAAAGTGGAGCAGCTGTCGCCGGCCGGCCGATCCGCCGGTGCGCCGGCCGTCAGATCAGCGGCTCGACGATCGCTCGCCCGGCCGCGAGCAGCTCGTCGATCCGCGCGTCGGTCTCTGCTTCGGCGTAGATCCGCAGCTTCGGCTCCGTGCCGCTCGGGCGGACGAGCAGCCAGGTGCCGTCGGCGAGCATACACTTGACGCCGTCGGCGGGGTTCATCGATTCGACGGCCGAGCCCGCGATCTCGTCGGGGATCGCGCCCTCGAGGTCGGCCATCACTGGGCCCTTCCGATCGTCGGGACAGTCCACGCTCACGCGGTCCTGTCGAAGGTCGCCGTACGTCTCACGCAGCCGTGCGATCCGGTCCTGGAGGGGCTCCTCGGCGTGGGCAGCGGCAGCCAGCACGGCCGCGAGCGTCCCGTCCTTCTCGCGGACGTGCCCGCGGATCGAGAGCCCGCCGCTCTCCTCGCCGCCGATCAGCGCGTCCTCCTCGGCCATCGCCTGCGCGACCCACTTGAACCCGACCGGCGTTTCGGCGACGGATTCGCCGTGGTCCTCGGCGATGCGATCGACGAGACTCGACGTCGAGACCGTGCGGACGATCGGCCCCGAATCGGACTGCAGCATGTACTCGTACAGCGTCGCCAACAGCTCGTTGGCGTCGAGAAAGCCGTCGGCCGTGACGATCGCCACCCGGTCGGCGTCGCCGTCGTTGGAAATCCCGAGATCGACCTCGCCCTCGGCGACCAGCCCGGAGAGCTCCTCGAGCATCTCGGGCTCGGGGTTCGGCTCGCCGCCGCCGAAGGTCGGATCGCGGCTACACCGCAGCCGGAACACGTCGGCGCCGGCGCGTTCGAGCGCCTCGTCGGTGACGCCGCGGCCACTGCCGTAAATCGCGTCGTACGCGACCGTCAGTCCGTCGAGATCCGGTTCGACGAGGTCCAGCACTGCGCCGATCTGTGACTCGATCAGGTCGACCTCCTCGATCTCGCCGCGCTCGTTCTCGGGTACTGGCTCGGGACCGCGAAGTCCCTCCTCGATCCGCTCGGTGACCACCGGAAGCGCCGGCGCACCGTCGTGGGGAATGAACTTCACGCCGCTGTACTCTGGCGGGTTGTGCGAAGCCGTGACGACGAAGCCGCCCGCGAGGTCGCGCTGGACGATCGCCAGGGCGACGGCGGGCGTCGGGCAGTCACGATCCGCGAGCACCACGTCGTGGCCGCCCGCGGCGAGAACTCGGGCGATCTCCTCGGCTCGTTCCCGGGCGCCGTCCCGTGCGTCGTAGCCGACGACGAGTGGCTCGCCATCGAGACCGTCCTCGGCGAGCAGATCGACCACCGACTGCGTGATCGCGTGGAGTCGCTCGGGCGTCACGAGCTCAGAGTGGGCCCGCCAGCCGTCGGTTCCGAACGAGATTTCGTCCATACTGTGCAGTCGGCACCGCTGGGGAAAAAGCTTCGTCGGATCGACGGACTGCGTCGCGGAACTGGTGGCTTCGTCCCCACTCGCGGGACGTTCCCTCAGTCCGCCACCGCGCCCTCGACGCCGAGCTCCGCGGTGGGGTCCTGGATCCAGAGGTCGCCGAACAGCTCGTCCTGCTGGAGCCTGATCTCGCCGCGGTTCGCGAGGAAGAGCACGGAGAGGAACGTGTGGACGCGCGAGCCACCTGAATCCTCGACCTCGCGGAAGAGGACTTCGGGACGTCCCGCGTCGTAGTGTTCCTGCAGCTCCGCCCGGACCTCGTCGATGATCCCCTCGATGTCCTCGCCGTGGGTCCGTTCGGTGACCTCCTGGGCGGTCGGCTCGCCCTCGAGGCGCCGATCGTCGTCCATGTGGTAGTCGACGGTCTGGGTCCCGCGGTCGAAGCCGGCGGGCGACTCGCTGGTGTCGTACTCGCGGCCCTCCTTCCACCACGAGCCCCGCTCGGCCTCCCGGAGCTCCCGGACCAGTTCGTCGAGCGTCTCCGGCGTTCCCCGGACGTGTTTGCGCTGGAGCCGACGCTCCATCTCGTCCTCGAGCGAGTCGACGGGGTCGAAGGCCGGGGGCGCGTCGTCGGGTGCCTCCATCGGCGCGTCCCACTCGTCCTCGGCCTCCTCCGCGATCTCCGGATCGAGAAGCACGTCGCTCTTCATGCGAACGAGGACGGACGCGTAGAATAGCGCACGGCCGGACTCGCGTAGACTCCCCTCGTCGAGTGCGGCGAGGAACTCCTCGGTGACCTCGACGACGTCGATGTCCCACGGGTCGATCTCGCCGTCCTTCGCGAGCTGGACGAGCAACTCGATCGGTTCGATCTCCTCGTCATCGTCGTCGGCGCCCGCCGTCGCTTCGCCGTCTCCCTCGGCACCGGCGGGTGCGTGGCCGTTCTCCGCCGCGATCTCGTCCGCGAGAAGGTCCGCCTCCTCGACCGGGCCAGCGTCGGCGTTCGGCGTGCCTGTCTCGATCGCGGCCGCGCCGCCGTTCGTCGCGACTGAATCGTCCTCGGCCGGACCCGCGTCGGTTTCGTCGCCGTCGCCGGGCAGCTCGCCGTCCGCACCGGGTGGATCGCGATCCTCGTGGCCGGCGATGTCGAGGGGAATGTCGTCGTCGGAGGAATCCCGATCGTCGGTATCGCCGCTCGTCGGCGATGCCTCCTCGGGCGTCGCCTCGTCCGCCTCGTCATCTCGCGGCTCGCTTCGCTCACCGTCGGATCGTGAATCCGACGAGCCTCCGCTCGCTTCGCTCGCGGAGACACCGCTCGACTGTACCGAGGCGGCCGTCGTCGACTCCGTCTCCTCGTCCGCCTCGTTAGTCATCGGCCGGCACCCCGTCACCACCGAGGTCGATGCCCGTCACCGCGCTCACGTTGTCGTCCTGCATCGTCACACCGATCGCGCGCTCGGAGCGTTCGAGCATCGCCGAGCGGTGGGAGACGACGACGAACTGGGCGTCGCCCGCGAGTTCGTCGACCATCTCGCCAACGCGCTCGGCGTTGGCGGCGTCGAGGAATGCGTCGATCTCGTCCAGCGCGTAGAACGGCGCGGGGTCGAAACGCTGGATCGCGAAGATGAAGGAGAGCGCGGTGAGGGACTTTTCGCCGCCGCTCATCGCTTCCAGGCGGGCGACTGGCTTGTCCGCGGGCTCGGCCTTCATCGTCATCCCGCCCTCGAAGGGGTCCTCCTCGTCCTCGAGAACGAGCTCGCCGGTGCCGTTCGAGAGGCGCTCGAAGATACGCTGGAAGTGGTCGTCGATGGCCTCGAAGGCCTCCATGAACGCCGACTTCTTCTGGCTCTCGTAGGACTCGATCCGGTCGGTGATCCCCTCGCGTTCCTCGACGAGGGTGTCCTTGCGCCCCTGGAGGTCCTCGAGGTCGGCCTCGACGGCGTCGTAGTCCTCGATCGCCTTCATGTTCACCGGCTCGAGGGTCGCCATCTCGGACTCCAGCTCGCCGATCCGGCGGCGCACCTCGTCGTGATCGGGCACGTCCTCGGGGTCGTAGGCGTCCACCTCCGCTTCGAGCTCCTCGATCTCCTCGTCGAGCTTCCTGGCCCGCTCACGGTGCTCGTTCAGCTCCGTTCGGGCAGTCTGGAGGTCGGATTTGACCTCGTCGCGGGCGTCGACGGCCTCCTGGACGGTGTCCCGGAGCTCCGTCCGCTCCTCCTTGAGGTCCGAAAGCTCCTCTTCGAGCGCGAGAATCTCCTTGCGAGTCTCCTCGAGGGTCGCCTCCTGCTCCTCGATCTCGTCTTCGAAGGCCGCGATCTCCTCTTGCTGGTCGGCCTTCGTCTCCTGGGCACCTTCGATCTCGTCGTTGAGGTCGTCGATGGCGTCCTCCGCATAGCCCTTCTCGAGTTCGTACTCGTTGCGGCGGGCGTCGAGCGCGTCCATCCTGTCTTCGAGATCGGCGATCTCTCCTTCGATCTCCTCGGCTTCGGCCGTCAGCTCGGGGACCTCCGAGTCGGCCAGCTCGCTCTCGATGTCTTCGATCTGCTCATCGAGGTCGGCGATCTCGTCGTCGACCTCGTCGATGGACTCTTCGAGTTCGCTCATCTCCTCGTCGACGGCCTCGCGCTGGTCCTCGAGCTCGTCGACGCGCTCCTCCTGTTCCTCGATCTCCTCGCGAACGTCGGCCATCTCGTCCTCGACGCGATCGACGTCTGCCTGCAGCGACTGCACCTCCTCGGTCGCGTCGGAGCGGCGATCTCGGGCGCTGTCGATGCGTTCCTCGAGATCGCGGATCTCGGACTTCAGCTCGCTCCTGCGGTCCTGCAGTTCGTTGATCTCCTCGGCGACGCGCTCGAGCTTGCCCTTCCCGGTCTTGGTGAAGGAGTAGCGGGAGCCACTCGTCGAGCCGCCGGTCATCGCGCCCGATTTCTCGACGAGGTCGCCCTCGAGCGTGACCATCCGGAACTGGCCCATGTAGGCCCGTGCCGTGTCCATGTCCTCGACGACGAGCGTGTCGCCGAGCACGTAGGAGAAGATCCCCTCGTACTCGCCGCCGAAGTCGACGAGGTTGTACGCGAAGTCGACGACGCCGGGGTCGTCGGGTGCGCTGGGCAGGCCTCGTTTGTCCATCTCCGTCAGCGGGAGGAAGGTCGCACGGCCCGCGTTCTGGGCTTTCAGGTACTCGATGCAGTCCTCGCCGACGCCGTCGTCGTTGACCACGACGTTTGCCAGCCGGCCACCAGCGGCGGTCTCGCAGGCGGTCGCGTAGCGGTCCTCGACGCTCCCGAGCTGGGCGACCGTGCCGTGGACGCCCGGTTTGTCCGCGTTCAGGATCGTCGAGACCGCGCGGCCGTAGGACGAGTCGCCGTTGTCGCCGGCCTGGGCTTCGAGCTGTGCGTACTCCTGTTGTTTCGCCTGGATCTCGTCCTCGAGGGCGTCCAGTTCCTCCTGCTCCTCGCGCTTCTCTTCCTGCAGGTCGTCGACGACCTCGGCGATGTTCTCGCGGTTCGCCTCGGCCTTGCGCAGCTCCGACTCGAGGTCGTCGCGCTCGGCTTCGAGTTCCGGGAGCTTCTCCTCCAGGTCCTCGCGCTCGGCCTTGGCCTCCTCGATCTCGCTAGAGCGTCGTCGCGCCTGGTCGAGCAGGCGGTCCTGCTCGCGCTGGAGCTCGTTCTTCTCCTCGCGGAGCTCCTCGCGTTCCTCCTTCGCCGTCTGGAGGTCGTCCTTGAGCGCCTCGAACTCGGTGTCTACGGCGTCGATGCGCTCCTCGACCTCCGCGAGCGCCTCCTCGCGCTCTTCGAGTTCGGACTTCACCGAGGACTGCTCGACCTTCGTCTCGCGGATCTGGCGCTCGAGTTCGTCGATCTCCTCGTTTTTCCGGTCGAGTTTGACGAACGCGTCCTTCCGTCGGGCCTCCGCCTCCTCGATGCGTTCCTCGGCGAGCTCGATCTTGTCTTCGAGGCGTGCGATCGAGTTCTGGATCGCGTCGACCTCGCGCTTGAGCTCCATCTGCTCGTCCTCGCCCTTGCGCTCGATCTCGGCGTTGAGGTCCTCGAGGTCCTCCTCCAGGCGCGTGACGCGGCCCTGGCGCTGGTCGAGCTCCGATTCCAGTTCCTCGAGTTCGGCTTCGCTCTCCTCGATCTCGTCCTCGAGCTCCTCGCGTTCCTCGCGTTTCTCTTCGAGCTCCGCGGCCTTGAGGTAGCCCTCGTACTCCTTCTTCTCCTCGCGAAGGTCGCGGTACTCGAGTGCGGTCTCACGCTCGTCGGCGAGCTGTTCGAGCCGCTCTTCCTTCTCCTCGATCCGGAGCTCCGCCTCGTCGATGCGTTCTTGAACGACCTCCAGCTCCTCGAGGGCGTCCTCCTTCTTGGCGTCGAACTCCGCGACGCCAGCGATCTCGTCGATGATCTCCCGGCGCTCGCCGGCGGTCATGTTGATGATGCCGGTCACGTCGCCCTGCATCACGACGTTGTACCCCTCCGGCGTCACGCCGGCCTGTGCCAGCAGGTCCTGGATGTCCGAGAGGTTGACCGAGCGATCGTTGAGATAGTAGTAGGAGTAGTAGTTGTCCTCGGTCTCCTTGACGCGCCGTCGAATCGAGATCTGCTCGACGTCGCCCACCTTCTCGGTGCCGGCGGCGTTGACGACCTGCGCACGGGTGAGTCGCCCGTCGGTGTTGTCGAGCACGACCTCGACGGTCGCCTCCTTCGGTCCGGCAGCGTCCGCGCCTGCCTCGTGCCCGGGATTGTAGATGAGATCGGTCAGCTTCCGCGCCCTGATGCCTCTGGTGCGTGCGAGGCCGAGCGTGAAGAGAACCGCGTCGATGATGTTCGATTTGCCGGATCCGTTGGGCCCGGAGATGGTCGTAAAGTCCTCGTAGAGCGGGATTCGGGTCTTCCGCCCGAAGCTCTTGAAGTTCTCGAGGACGATTTCCTGAATGTGCATGCCTTCTGGGCCCGGGGTCGGCCCCGCCTCAGGCGACGATGATGTCGTCGCCGAGACCGGAACCGCTCCCCTCCGCCTCGTCTGCTTCCTGATCCTCCGGCTCCTTATCCGCTTCGACCGCCTGCTCGACCTCGTCGGGCGCTGCCTCCTTCGTCGGGGCGTCCTCGGCGGACGCGTCCCGGATCTGTGTCTCCTGGACGACGTCGGCCGCGTCGACGTCCAGCTGCGATTCGATTACGCGGAGGCGCTCCTTGGTCTCGACGAGCTCCTCGGTCAGTCCCTCGATCGTCGACTCGAGCTCCGAAACGGTCGTCTCGAGCTGCTCTACCCGGTTCGACATACAGTAACGCCCCCGCGCCGGCACCATAAGTATTCGTCAGACGTGTGTAACATATTCGAGGTATTCCGGCGGCGCGTAGCAGCTACTCGAGGCGTTCGGTAGCAGCTAATCGAGGCGTTCGTTTCGGTTTGTTCGCTGACGAGGGCCCACAGATCGATCCCTGCTATCCAACGGCCCACTATCCAACGGTTTCCAGTGTCTCAGGCGCTCGCATTCGGGCCCGCTTCGACGGTGCCAGTGCCGAGCACAGTCGGATCGCCCTCCCCGGCGGTCGAGACGACGGTTATCGAGTCGCCAGGGCTCACGTCGGAGAGCACGAGTTCGTAGCCTTCGGCGACGATGTCCGGCCCCTCGCCGCCGAGTTCGGTCCAGGTTCCGCGGGGCTCCCCGTTCACCTCGATCACGATTTCGTTCGGGTTGACGGCGTCGCCGCCAGCGTGCGTGACGTTCGCCGCGACTCCGCTCTCGCGATCGATCGTGTCGACGTTGAACGCGGCCACGGGATCGCCCGGATCGTTCGCTCCCCAGGCGTAGGAGGCGGCAGTCAACCCGAGGATCGTCGCGAGGAGGAGCACGCCGATCCCGACGGCAACGACGACGAGCCACCGGAACTGCTCGCTCGTGAGCCCGTCGTCTTGCTCCGACTCGTCCCGCTCCGGCTGGGACCTGCTCTTCTCCGGCTCCGACATATCCGTCGCTAGCGAGGCAGGGATGGTAAGTTGCTCGCACCAGGATCGGTAGCTGCTACGTATCGGCGTTCGTCTGGGCTCAGTCCTCGTCGCCTCCGACGAACCGGCCCTGCGCCGCCCGGTCGTAGACGACTTCGTCGACCTTCCGCAGCCACTTCACGGTCTCGTCGCGATCGTGCTCCTCCGCCCACTCGATTGCTGCCTCTCTCCGTCCTTCCTGGAGTGCTCCGGCGTCCTGACACCGCTGCAGTCCGTCACGAACTTCCGGCGGCACGGTGACGCTGTCATCCTCCATACATGTGGATTGGGACGGGTTCGTCATGATTCTTCTGCCGCGCACCGTCGAGTGTCCCAACTGCGCCCTCACGACGCCGAGTCAGAGGTGGGGTAGTCAAACGACCGTCGTCGCCTAGATGTGGCCCATCTCCTCGAGGCGCTCCGGGAGGTAGGTGTCGGTCACGAAGTCGAGGCCGTGGGATGCCAGCGCCTGCTGTTCGGACTTCTTCTCGATGTCGAGCTGGAGCTCGATCTGTTCCTCCCAGTAGTCGGTCTGGTACCGCGGATCTTCCAGTTCGCTCTCGAGGGCGTTGACGTCGGAGTCCGACAGCGGGTCCGTCGGCAGGTCGTACTCGACGATGTCCTCGGGCTGGATGCCGATGAACTCCGCCTCCGGCGTCGCGAGGTACTCCGAAAGGTGGGCGGACTTGATCGAACCGTACGCGACGGAGCCGTAGATCCGGTAGGACCAGGGGTCACCGTCAGTGAACACGACGACCGGCAGGTCCAGTTCGTCGTGGAGCCGTTTCGTGAGCCGCCGAGTCGCGCGGGCTGGCTGCCCGCCCAGGTGGACGATGATCGCGTCGTACTCCTCGTCGAAGCCGTTTTCGACGAGCCGGTCGCGCATCCCACCGGTCTCGACGCAGAGGACGAACTCGGCGTCGTTCTCGAGGAACTCGATCGTGTCGGGGTTGTTGGGGATCTGGTACCCGCCCTGCCCGACGTCGAGCTGGCAGTGGATCTCGCGGTCGCCACGGTTCGTCTGCTCCCGAAGGTGCAGCGGGCCCATCACCTTCGCGCCGGACTCCTCGGGTCGCATGTGGAAGTCTTCGCGGGTGACCTCGGTGACGATCTCGAGGTCCTCGACGAGCTGGTTGGACTCGTCCTGGTCGTTGAACTGCGCCTCGTCGTTGTCCCAGGATTCGGAGAGGTAGTACAGCTCCCTGAGCGTCGAGGAACGGTCCTGGTCGAGCTGGTCGGCGAGGAAGTCGACCGTGTAGACGGCCTTGAGGAGCTTCCGGGCGCCACGAACGCTGTTCGCGGATCTCGTCGAAGTACGGTCGCCGTAGACCCAGACGTTCTCCTCCTCGGAGTACTCGATGTTGGACTTCGTCCGGGTCGGGATCGTCATGTTCGGAATCTCGCCGGCGTTCATCTGGTCGTAGATGTCGGCGGCGAGGTCGATGAGCTGCTCTCGGGCCTCCTGTTCGTCGAGTTGGGTGTCGGCTGTCATTGGTGTGGATCGTGGAGTGGGGTCGATGTGGGGTTCGTGGTGTGGTTCGTGCGTCGTATCGGTATGGTCGTCAGATCACTCGCTCAGCGTCAGCTTGGGATCCTCGACGCCGTCGATTTGGAGGTCGAACTCGGCGTCGCCGTCGATTTCGTAGGCGAGGGTGGCCGACTCACCCCCACCGACGGACGGCTCCCAGGTGAGGAACCACTCTCCGTCCATCTCCGTGACGCTCGCACCGTCCGAGACGTCCCGGGGTTCGGCGGTGACGATCTCGGTGAGTTTCGGCGACTCCGACCGGTCGCTGTTGTTCTCGACGGTCACCGACACGCTCGTCGCATCGCCGTCCTCATCGACAGACCGCTCGATCAGGACGTTGTTCATGATTCGCGCCAGCGCGTCGTCGAAGACGGGCTCGTCCTGCTCGGTGACCTCCGCGACCTTGCGCGCCATCTCCGGGAGGATCTCCCCGAGCTTGTTCTGTTTGTGCTTGCGCTGTTGCATCGACTGGCGCTTCTTGAGGAAGCTCTTCAGTTCGCGAGCCGCCTCCCGGATCGCCAGCTCGATCTCGTCCTCGATCGCCGGCACGTTCGCGACGGCGTCCTTGGACTCGCTGGTGAACGGAACGTTCGTCGAGGCGACGTGGATCATAATGACGGCGGGACCGTTCGGGATGCCCGAGCCCCCGGGCTGGTCGAGGTTGTAGTTCCGCCAGCCGATGGACTTCACGACGTCCGTCGTCGCACAGGCGCCCCGCTGGTAGACCAGCGGCACGCGGTTGGCAAAGCGCATGACGTCGACCGTTCCTTCCTCGTCGATCTCGCCGCCGTAGGCGATCCCGGCTTCCACGATGAACGGGTCGCCGCCGTGAACGTCGGCGTCCCGCGTCGAGGCCGCGTAGAAGTCCGCGTCGTACTCCTTCTTGAGGCCGGCCTCGATTAGCTCGTCCGTGATAGGTGCGAGACACGACGTTGGCGGCGCCATCACGTCGACAGCGCGCATCCCTTCGAGCAGACTGCTCGCCGCGTCGCGGTCGTCCTGCAGGGACCTGACCTTCGGCGGGTCGTCGGGGACCGTCCGCGAGATTCCCCAGAGCGCCTCGACGATGTTCTCGCGAGCAGTATCGCCGATGGAGACGCCGTCACCCTGTTTCTCGGTCATATCCGCGGATCGCGCGACGTACTGCCCGAGGTCGTCGAGCGTGAGGCGATCCTTCGGCCCGGTTTCGGCAGCGAGCTTCTCGGCAATCCGGCGGGCGAGCCCGTCGAGCGTCTCGTCGTCCTTCCGATCGCTCGTGGCATCCTCGACCAGCGCGTAGACGTCCGCGCGACGGCGGGTCTCGGCGTCGGGGTCGGCACCGTCGGCTCCGGCCTCGTCCTCAAGCGCCGCGTCGCCGGTGACCTGCTTCCAGACGGCTTCGACGGCGTTCTCTCGGACGGTCGAGCCGAAGGCCTTCGGGAACTCCTCCTCGACGGCGTCGGCGGCGTTGTCGGCGATTGCCGCGAGCTCGTGGTAGCTGACGCGCTCGCGCTCCTCGAGGACGTCCGCGATTCGATCGGCGAAGTCAGCGGTCGCCTCCTTGCCCTTGTTCGAGACGGCTCGCTGGACGGCCCGGCGAACGTCCGCGTCCTCGTGGGCGCCCGGCGAGGACCAGGACAGCTCGCGGCCGAAGTGCTCGTCGCGGAAGGCGTCGATGACGTCGTCGGCGGTCTTCTTCCCGACGCGGGTGAACTCACCCTGGAGGAACCCGGAGACGGAGTGGGAGTCAGTCGCCTTGAGCATTTTCAGGAGCGTTCCGAGTTCGACGCCGTGGGGATGGGGACGGATCTCGTCGGTCTCGGCGGGGAGTTCGTCGGTCGCGCGCTCGAACTTCAGCGGCTCGTCGAGCCCCGGTTCGCGGAGTTCGATCCGCGCGTGGGGATTGACGACGGCCGTATGGAGGATGTAGTCGTGGAGCTGCTGGCGGGCCCGCATGTTCGCCTCCATCTCGAGTTCGATGCGGGTGCCGTGGGGTCGATCCCACGTCGTCTCCTCGTCGGCTCGAATCTCCGGCTCGTTCTCGTCGGTGTCGATGATGAGTTCGAAGTACTGTGCCCGACTGGCACCTTTCGGCCGGGAGGTGATCTGGGCGGGCTTCCCGCTCGTGAGCTGGGAGTAGAGGACGGCGGCGGAGATCCCGATCCCCTGCTGGCCGCGGTTCTGCTCTCGCACGTGGAACCGGGAGCCATAGAGCAGCTTCCCGAAGATCTTGGGGAGCTGCTCCTTCGTGATCCCCGGTCCGTTGTCCTCGACGGTGAGGCGGTAGTAGTCGCCCACCTCCTCGATCTCGACGTAGATGTCCGGCAGGATCCCCGCCTCCTCCGTCGCGTCGAGCGCGTTGTCCACTGCCTCCTTGACTGCGGTGACGAGTCCTCGGGCCCCGCTGTCGAACCCGAGCATGTGCTTGTTCTTCTCGAAGAACTCCGCGATGGAGATGGCTCGCTGTGTCTCGGCGAGCTCCTCGGCGACCCCCTCTTCCGCGCCGAGGGTCTGCTGGAAGGACGTCATTACGGCCCGGATAGCGCCCCGCGTGGTATAAGTCGTGCGCAACCAGGGTGAAAGTGGAGCGAAACTGAACGACGGCGTAGTGGTCGCGGACGCTGGTCGAGTGCCAGCGCGTGGCAGCCCGGGTGCTGTTCGAGAGACTCGGCCGAAAGGGTACCCGTGGAGCACCCAGGGATCCCCGGCCAGTGGCCGGTAGCCCCAGTTGCAACGGCTCTCCGTCGAACACGGGCGTAGGCGCCGAACTCGGTAGCCCGAATATACTTCACCCGCGTTACGCCCGAAGATTAGTCGTTCCTGCACTCGCTCGCGCGCGAGCGCGCACACGGGGGATTTATGACCCCTCCACCGCTAGGCGTCATCAGGTTTTATGAACGGCGACGATCCGGCCTACGGCGCCGAGGAGATTCAGGTGCTGGAAGGCCTCGAAGCGGTCCGCAAGCGGCCCGCAATGTACATCGGGTCCACGGACACGCGAGGGCTCCACCACCTCGTCTACGAGGTCGTCGACAACGCGATCGACGAGGCCCTCGCGGGCTACTGCGACTCGATCGGCGTGACGATCCACGAGGACGACTCCGTCACCGTCTCTGACGACGGCCGGGGGATCCCGGTGGACGACCACGCCGAGTACGACCGGCCCGCCGTCGAGGTGATCATGACGATCCTCCACGCGGGCGGGAAGTTCGACAACAAGTCCTACCAGGTCTCCGGCGGCCTCCACGGCGTCGGCGTCTCGGTCGTGAACGCCCTCTCCGAGCAGCTCGACGTCACGATCAAGCGCGACGGCGCGCTCTGGCGACAGTCCTTCGAGCGCGGCGAGCCCGCGGGCGACCTCGAACGCGTTCGCGACCTCGAGGACGAGGAGGACACCGGCACGGAGATCCGCTTCTGGCCCGACGACGACATCTTCGAACACACGAACTTCTCCTTCTCGACGCTGGAGAGCCGGCTCCGCGAGCTGGCCTTCCTCAACTCCGGCGTGGAGATCGTGCTCACGGACGAGCGTGACGTGGAGAACAGTGAGGACGGTGACGGAACGGGCGAACCAACGCGCTCGGTCTTCGAGTACGAGGGCGGCATCCGCGAGTTCGTCACGTACCTCAACGAGACGAAGTCCGTGCTCCACGAGGACGTCATCTACTTCGAGGACGCCCAGCCTGCCGCAGGCGCGGAGGGCGAGGTTCACGTCGAGGTGGCGCTGCAGGCCACAGAGGAGCTCCAGGGCTCGCTGCACGCGTTCGCGAACAACATCAATACGCGTGAGGGCGGTACGCACATGACCGGGTTCAAGACCGCGCTCACGCGGACGGTCAACGACTACGCGACCGAGGAGGGGATGCTCAACGACATCGACGGCACCCTCAAGGGCGACGACATCCGCGAGGGGCTCACCGCGGTCATCTCGATCAAACATCCCGACCCGCAGTTCGAAGGCCAGACGAAGACGAAGCTCGGGAACTCCGAGGTCCGCGGCGTCGTCGAGAGCGCCGTCCACGAGCACCTCGGCACCTTCTTCGAGGAGAACCCCGACACCGCTCGCGCGGTGATTTCGAAGGCCGTCGAGGCCGCGAAGGCCCGGATGGCCGCCAAGAAGGCCGAGGAGCTCACGCGCCGGAAGTCGGCGCTCGAGAACACCGCGCTGCCCGGGAAGCTATCCGATTGCCAGGTCCAGGATCCCGACGAGGCAGAGCTGTTCGTCGTCGAGGGGGACTCCGCGGGCGGCAGTGCGAAGCAGGCCCGCAACCCCGAGAACCAGGCAGTGCTACCGATCAAGGGGAAGATCCTCAACGTCGAGAAACACCGACTCGACCGGATCCTCGAGAACAACGAGATTCGCTCGCTGATCACCGCGATCGGTACGGGGATCGGCGACGAGTTCGACATGTCCGAGGCCCGGTACAAGAAGATCATCATCATGACGGACGCCGATGTCGACGGCGCCCACATCCGCACCCTACTCTTGACGCTGTTCTACCGTCACATGCAGCCGCTGCTCGAAGCGGGCTACGTCTACGCAGCCAAGCCGCCGCTCTACCGGGTCCGGTACCGTGGCGAGACCTACGACGCGATGACCGACGCCGAGCGCGATCAGATCGTCGCCGAGAAGTGCGACGGTAACCCCACGCAGGTCCAGCGGTTCAAGGGACTCGGCGAGATGAACCCCAAGCAGCTCTGGGCGACGACCATGAACCCCGAGAACCGACGGCTCAAGCGCATCACCGTCGAGGACGCCGCCGCGGCGGATCGGATGTTCTCGGTGCTGATGGGCGACGCCGTCGAGCCCCGCAAGCAGTTCATCGAGGAGCACGCTCCGGAAGCGGAGTGGGTCGACATCTGAGCAACCACGAGCGAATCGATCCGACGACACTACTCAGCCACACATGACACGACACACAGTACGGACGAGACGTCCAGAAGTCCTCCCTCGAGGTGAGCCATGAGCTCCGACCTCCCACAGGAAGGCGACATCGAGGCCGCCGACGTGGAGACGGTCCGCGTCGAGGACGAGATGGAGCAGAGCTACATCGACTACGCGATGAGCGTCATCGCGGGCCGGGCGCTGCCCGACGTCCGCGACGGCCTGAAACCCGTCCATCGGCGCATCCTCTTCGCGATGCACGAGATGGGCGTCACCAGCAACTCGGGCCACCGGAAGTGCTCTTCGATCGTCGGGGAGACGATGGGTGATTACCACCCACACGGCGACAGCCCGATCTACGACGCCCTCGTGCGGATGGCCCAGGACTTCTCGATGCGCTATCCGCTGGTCGACGGCCAGGGGAACTTCGGGTCGATGGACGGAGACCCACCAGCGGCGATGCGCTACACGGAGGCGCGGATGTCGGAGATCTCCGAGGAGCTCCTCGACGACATCGGGAAGGACACCGTCGACTTCTCGTCGAACTACGACGACCGCCTCCAGGAGCCGGAGGTCCTCCCAGCGGCGTTCCCGAACCTGCTCGTCAACGGTGCCTCCGGGATCGCCGTCGGGATGTCGACGAACGTCCCGCCGCACAACCTCGGCGAGGTGATCGATGCCGTCGTCCACCTCATCGACAATCCCGACGCGACGGTGCGGGACCTGATGGAGCACGTCCCCGGGCCGGACTTCCCGACGGGCGCGAACATCGTCGGTCGGGACGCGATCTACAAGGCGTATTCCGGCGGTCGCGGACGGCTGCGGCTCCGCGCCGAGTACGAGCTCCAGCGCGAGGAGAACGGGAAGGACCGGATCGTCGTCACGGAGCTTCCCTACCAGCAGAACAAGGCGCGGATGGTCGAGCGGATCGCGGAGGACGTCAACGAGGGCACCATCGAGGGCATCTCGGACCTCCGCGACGAGTCCGACCGCGACGGTGTCCGCGTCGTCGTCGAGTGCAAGCGCGGCGCGAACGTCGAGCTCGTCGAGAACCAGCTGCTCGAGCACCACCTCGAGCGCACCTTCAGCGTCATCCTCCTTGCCCTGGTCGACGGCCAGCCCCAGGTGCTCACGCTGAAGCAGGCGCTCCAGCACTACGTCGACCACCGCCGTGAGGTCGTCCGCCGGCGTAGCGAGTACGACCTCGAGGAGGCCGAACACCGCGCACACATCCTCGAAGGCCGGCTGCACGCGCTCGACAACATCGACGACGTGGTCGAGCTGATCCGGAACTCCGAGGATCGATCGGAGGCCGTCGAGGGGCTCCAGGAAGAGTTCGAGTTCACCGAGGAGCAGGCAATGCACGTCGTGCGGATGCAACTCGGCAGCCTCACCTCGCTGGAGGCCCAGGAAATCCGCGAGGAGTACGAGGAGGTCCAGGCCGAGATCGAGCGCCTCGAGACCATCCTCGGCGACGAGGACGAGCTGATGGCGGTCATCAAGCGGGAGCTCCGCGAGGTCAAAGACGAGTACGACGACGACCGCCGGACGCGCATCGTCGAGGACGACGGCACGGTCACGCACGAGGACCTCATCCCCGAGGAGGAGTCCGTCATCGTGCTCACCGAGGAGGACTACGTCAAGCGGATGCCCGCAGCCCGATTCGACGACCAGCGCCGCGGCGGGAAGGGCGTCATCGGCGCGGACGTCAAGGAGGGCGATCGGGTCGACCGGGTCGTCACCGCGAACACCCACGACACGCTCCTCTGGTTCACCGAGTCCGGCGAGGTCTACGAGACCCGCGGCTTCGAGATCCCGGAGATGGGCCGGACCGCCCGCGGCACGGCGGCGGTGAACTTCCTCGACATCGAGGACGACGAGACCATCGCCACGGTGCTGGCCTACGACGAGATCGACACCGACCAGTACGTCGTCACCGCCACCCGGGAAGGCTACGTCAAGCGGACCGTCGCGACGGCCTTCGAGAACGTCCTCTCGACGGGGATCATCGCCGCCGACGTCGATCCCGACGACGCGATCGTCGACGCGGCGATGACGACCGGCGACGACGACCTCCTGATCGCCAGCGAGAACGGCATGGCGATCCGCTTCCCCGAGAGCGACGCCCGCGCGATGGGCCGGAGTGCCCGCGGCGTCGGCGGCATCGAGCTCGTCGGCGACGACGCAGTCGCTGGGATCACCGCCATCAGCGAGACAGACGGCGAACTCCTCACGGTTACCCGGAACGGCTACGGCAAGCGCACGAAGCTCGCGGAGTACCGCCCGCAGTCCCGCTTCGGCAAGGGCCTCGTCGACATCGAGACCGTCGATCGCAACGGCCCCACCGTCGCCGTCGAAGCCGTCGATGCGGACGACCACCTCGTGCTCTACTCCCGCGAGGGCCAGATCATGCGAACCCGCGCCGCCGACGTCTCCGTCGTCGGCCGGAACACGATGGGCGTCATCGTGATGGGCGTCGAGGAGGGCGACGAGGTCGCCGACGTCGCCGTGCTCGACGTGAACGACGGTGACGACGACGCGGACGACGAATCGGAGGCGGAGGACGAAACGGAAGCCGACGGCGGAGCGGACGACGAATCCGCGCCGTCCGACGAAGCAGCGGACGACGCGGCACCCAGCGAACAGGACGGCGCGGCGTCCGACGACGCCAGCGACGAGTGAGATGGCCCGCGAGTACGACAAGCTCGTTCGCGACGAGATTCCGGCGGTGATCGAGGCCGACGGCGAGGAGCCGATCGTCCACGTCGCCGACGACGCGGAGTACGAACGGCGGCTCCGCGAGAAACTACTCGAGGAGGCCGGGGAGTTCGCCGAGAGCGGCGAGGCTGAGGAGCTCGCTGACGTACTCGCCGTCGTCGACGCCTACCGGGAGCATGCCGAGATTTCGACCGAGGAGCTCGACCGATTGCGCGAGGCGAAGGCCGCCGAACGCGGCGGGTTCGGCGATCGAATCGTCCTCGAGCGAGTCGAGGAGTAGACGCTACGACTCACTGTGAACGGCGCTCGTGCTCCCTCGGCGGAACGTTTTTCACGATTTCCAGTGTAGCCGGAGTCGTCCGATGACCACCTCCTTCTGAACGGGAGCACTCGTCGCCCGATCGCGAGCGGATCGCCGTAGCCCGTTCGCGAGGCTCCCGATTCTCGGTTCTCGTCGCTACACTCACTAGTTCGTAGCGACATGACCGCCCGTCTGCCGATCGGTATTCGGATCGCTCGAACTCCGATCGGCAACACCTGGGACAGCGGCGACGTGTGCTCGCGCTTCGACGATCAGTAGCGACGCGTCCACGCTGATCTACCGTAACCCAAGCGGCGATTCGCTGCAATTCCCGGCGTGGACCGAACCGAGAGCGACAGCTACGGCGATCGACACCACCATGCAAGCGATACTGGTCACGAGACGCGAGCGAGCATCGACCGACGCGACCGAACTTCGCGGACTGGCAGAGACGGCCGGCTACGACGTGATCGGCACGGCGTCCCAGCGTCGGGCGGAGGACTCGACGTACCACGTCGGCCGCGGGAAGGCCGAGGAGTTGGCCGAGCGAGTCGCCGACACCGGCGTCGATGCACTGTTGTTCGACGACAGGGTGACGCCACAGCAGGCCTACCACCTCGAGGAGCTGTGCCCGCCGGGAACGCGGGTGCTCGGACGCTATCGGCTGGTCCTCGAGATCTTCGCCGATCGGGCGACGGACCGGGCTGCTCAGTTGCAGGTCGAACTGGCGGAGTTGCGGTACGAGCGCAAGCGCGTGCGGGCCGCGCTGCAACTCGAGGAAGACGCCGCGAACGAACGGCGGACCCTGGGCGAGTTCGAGGCGAGCGAACAGGGCGAGATCAAACACATCGACGAGCGCATCGAGGCACTGGAGGCGTCGCTCGAATCGACGCGGGCAGTGATCGAGCAGCGTCGCGAGCGCCGTAGCGAGGAAGGGTTCGATCACGTCGCCGTCGCCGGCTACACGAACGCCGGGAAGTCCACGCTGTTGCGCCGGCTGGCCGACGAGGAGGAACTCTGCGAAATGGCCGAAAAAGCGGCCGACGAAGTGGTCGGCAACGGTGCCGACGAAAGTCCCAGTGACGTCGACGGAGAGACGGCGCCGGATTCGACGAGCGGGCACGCGGACGTCGCCGAGCGCGTGACCGTCGAGGACCGGCTGTTCGAAACGCTGGAGACGACCACCCGGCGGGCGACGATCCGAGGGCGGCGCGTCCTGCTGACCGACACCGTCGGCGTGGTCAGCGACCTGCCACACTGGCTCGTCCGGTCGTTTCGGTCGACGCTGCGGGCCGTGGAGACCGCGGACGTGGTGTTGCTCGTCCTCGACGCGAGCGCATCGGCGGAGCGGTTCGAGGTTCGACTGGAAACGGCGGTGGAGACGCTGGCCGATCGGGCCGACGCGCCGATACTCCCCGTGCTGAACAAAGTCGATGCGGTGGGGAAGCGATCGCTGGCGGCGAGGGAGCGGCGCGTTCGCGAGCAACTCGATGGATCCGACCCGGTGGCAATCAGCGCAATCGAGGGACACGGCTGCGAGATCCTTCGCCGGCGCCTCGCCAGCCTCCTGCCCTCCGAGCGCGTCGAGGTGACGCTCCCGAACTGCTCCGAGGCGATGACGCTGGTCTCGCAGGCCTACGACGAGCTATCGGTGGCGGACGTCGAGTACGAGGGCGATTCGGTGACGATCGTCGCGAGTGGGCACCCCGCGTCGGTCGAGCGGCTTCGTGCGAGTAGCCAGGAGTTGCTGGAACACTGACGTGTGCCGGGAGAGAGTGGTGTGTTGAACTATGGCATGCAATGACAATCCATCACCATCGATGTACGCAAACGTCGATACGTATTAGTGGGAGCGCCGACGGTCTTCGGTCGGTATGACAGCAGACGACGGCGCGTTCGGCAGCTACGGGGGACGCCACGTTCCACCGGTCATGGAAGAGCCACTCGAGCAGCTCACGGAGGCCTTCGAGAACGTGGTGCCGAGCGAGGAGTTCCAGGAATCGTTGCGGGCGACCCTGGAGGAGTACGCGGGACGACCGACGCCGCTGTACCACGCCGAGAACCTCTCGGAGCGTTTCGGGGCGGAGATCTACCTCAAACGCGAGGACTTGCTCCACGGCGGCGCGCACAAGATCAACAACACCGTCGGCCAGGGGCTGCTCGCGAAGGCCGCCGGGAAGGAGCGCCTCATCGCAGAGACTGGTGCGGGCCAGCACGGCACCGCGACGGCGATGGTGGGTGCCATGCTCGACATCCCGACGGAGATCTACATGGGCGCGAAGGACGTCGAGCGCCAGCGGATGAACGTGTTCAGGATGCGCCTGATGGGCGCGGAGGTCAACGAGGTCACCCAGGGCGGTGCGGGCCTCGCCGACGCCGTCGACGCCGCGCTGGAGGACTTCGCCCAGAACGTCGAGGACACGCACTACCTCGTCGGCTCCGTCGTCGGCCCCGACCCATTCCCGCGGATGGTCCGCGAGTTCCAGTCCGTCATCGGACAGGAGGCCCGCGAGCAAATTCTGGAGCGAGAGGGACAGCTCCCCGACGCCTGCGTCGCCTGCGTGGGTGGCGGCTCGAACGCGATCGGCCTCTTCCACGCCTTCCGCGACGACGACGTGGCGTTCTACGGCGCGGAGGGCGGCGGCGAGGGTGCGGACTCCAAGCGCCACGCCGCGCCGCTGGACACCGGCCGCGACGACGTCCTCCACGGCATGGAGACCCGCGTGATCGACGAGGACGTCGACGTGCACTCCGTCTCCGCGGGGCTCGATTACCCCGGCGTGGGACCAGAGCACGCCATGTTCCGGGAGGTTGGTCGCGCGACGTACGTCGGCATCGAGGACGACCGGGCGCTCGAGGCGTTCCGGACGCTCTCCGAAGACGAGGGGATCATCCCCGCGCTGGAGACCAGTCACGCGATCGCGCTGGCGGAGGATCTCGCCAAGGAGCACGACGTCATCGTCATCAACTGTAGCGGTCGCGGCGACAAGGACATGGAGCAGGCCGCCCAGCACTTCGATCTGGGCTAATCGCTCTCTGTCGATTGCTGGTCGAATGGACGCCTTTGGACGTTCGGGATTCGACTACTGGGGAAATCAGAGTGGAGCGTGGGAAGTAGCTGGGCTGCAACCGCCTTCGGATACCGGGAGATCACAGATCTCCCGACGCCGTCGATCATAGATCGACGAGCCCTGGCTCGCTGTTGCTCGCCAGGACGCCGCGGGCGTGCCCGCGACAGCCCCTCCCGCTCGACTCGGGCGGCTCGCTGTCGTCCGAGAGAGCAGAGCTCTCTCGTGATCAGACGGGAGCAAAGCTCCCGTCGACCTCGCGGGATCGAAGATCCCGCTCAGTCACGAAAGACGCAAAGCGTCTTTCGAACGACGCTCCTCGTTCGCTTCGCTCACTGCGGTGGCCGGAGGTTTCCTCCGGCACTTGACGAGCGAAGCTCGTCATCGCTTACGTCGCCGTCCTTCGCCGAGCGGTCGGCCCCTTCCGGAGTGCTGGAAGACCGCCGGTCTTCCACACGTCGCAGGACCTTCGGTCCTGCTCAGTACCGGAAGATCGGAGCTCTTCCGTGCTTCGCGAGAGCTCCGCTCTCGCTCAGTCCCGCCCTGGGAGAAATTAGGGGAGCGAAACGCGGCGGAAGTTTGGGATCGCTCAGCACGAGGGATCGCACGCCGGCTTCCGCTCGCCTGAACGATCCACCGGAGCGATGATCGACCAAAATCCACCGGGTGGGACTGAGCAGAATCTTTGATTCTGCGAAGGTCGGAAGAGCTTGCTCATCCGGGACTGGAAGGGGCCGACCGGTCGCCGCTGGTACCGAAGTAAGGACCGCAGCCGACCGGTAGGGAGGCGAGGACCGCAGCGAGGTAGCTGCGGCGAGCGGGAGGGGGCTTCCTGGCGGTTTGCAGTTCCAGTCACTCCGCGGTCAGCGATTGCAATACTCAGTAGTCGAAGAAATCGAAGCAAACGTCCCGATCCTAGATCTCCGTCGCCCAGAGCCGGAAGTCCGCTTCGTAGTCGAACCCCTCGACGAAGATGCGGTCGACGACGTCGGCGATCCGCTCGGGATCGGCGTAGCTGGTGACCCGGAGATTGCGACCGTCGGCGTCCTCCGGCGAGGCTTGGTCGTCGATCGTGAACGCGGATGCCGTCCCGAGCACGTCGGTGATCCGGTCGTACTCCTCGTCGGTGCAATCGAGATTGAGCTGGGACTCGGCGGCGCTGAACTGGATCCACGCGGGTGCGTCGGACGCTTCCGCCGCCGCACCCTCGACGGCGTTAGCGTCCTCCCCCACGTCGGCAGCTGTCGCTTCCTCGTCCACCTCGATTGGGCCGCCGGGCGGCGCGTCGGCCTCGACGGTGCAGAAGATGCTCCCGCGCTCCCGGTGGGCGACGATGGTGTCGGCGACGAGGGAGCGGCGTTCCGCGGGCGTGGCCGCGTCGAATCTGGTCATAGCCGTACCGTCGTGGAGCGGCCCCGAAAAGCCACGGGTGTCCGGGACGCCAGGCTGACGACGTCCGGAGTTCCGAATCCTGCAAGGTTTTACGCGGGGGTGAGCTTCGATCAGGTATGAGCCAGCCGAAGATTCTGCTGCTCGGGCCGCCAGGCGCAGGGAAGGGAACGCAGAGCGCGAACCTCGTCGAGGAGTACGGGGTCGAACACGTCACGACGGGCGACGCGCTCCGCGCGAACAAGGACATGGAGACCGAGCACGGCACGCCCCGCGAGTACATGGAGGCCGGCGAACTCGTTCCTGACCCGGTCGTCAATGAAATCGTCGAGGCAGCGCTCGCCGACGCCGAGGCGTCCGGCAGCGGCTTCGTCCTCGACGGGTACCCCCGGAACGTCGAGCAGGCGGAGTACCTCGCGGACATCACCGACCTCGACGTCGCTGCGTACTTCGAGGTCTCCGACGAGGAGCTGATCGACCGGCTGACCGGCCGCCGGGTCTGCGATGACTGTGGTGCGAACTACCACGTCAAATACGCGCCGCCCGAGGAGGAGGAGGGCGTCTGCGATCAGTGTGGTGGCGATCTGATCCAGCGCGAGGACGACACCGAGGAGACCGCCCGCGAGCGCCTCCGCGTCTTCGAGGAGAACACGCTTCCCGTCGTCGAGTTCTACGACGAGGAGGGGGACCTCGCCCGGATCGACGGCGAACAGTCCCCCGACGAGGTGTGGGAGGATCTGCAGGTTGCGATCGACGGCGCGCTGTAGTCTCGCACTGCGACCTCGCCGGTACTGCACTCGAATCGACGGAGGGCGTCGTCCGTCGATCGGCGTGAAAGGCGCCGATTCCCCTGCCATCTCCCGGTCGGCCGGGACACCCGATGTGAAAGGTTGATTACGGCGCCCTCGTAACCTTCGGCAATGGCACGGACCGCGCGGAAGGTACACGAGCTCGTCGAGGAGGGCGAGGACATGGAGGACGCCCTCCGGACGGTTCACTCGGTGGCGGAGGCCAACGGTGGCGCCGTCGCCTGGGAGGACGTCGACGACGACCTCACCAGCGGCCAGTGGGGCCGCATCATCGAGACGGGGCTCCTCGAGAGCGCCGACGGCGACGGGTTCGAGCTGAACGATCCCGACGGCGTCGACGCGGCGCTCAACGGCGACGCCGACGCGGAGGTCGTCGATCTTGACTTCTCGGACATTCCGGAGATCGACGAGGAAGCCGAGGAGGCCGCCTCCTGGTCGCAGTGGGACAAGCTCGCCGCGGTCGGCGCGGTCATGATGATGGTCGGCTACTACTTCGACCCGGTCCAGAACGCGGTCGGCGGAGCGCTGGACCTCGCGCTCGGGCCCCTGCTCAACGTGTTGCCGTTCTACCTCGTGATCTTCTCGGTCGCGCTACTGACCGGGCTGTACTCCTCGCTGTTGATGGCGAATCTGATGGACCAGGAGACGATGTCCGTCTACCAGGACCGGATGAGCGCCATCCAGGACAAACGCAAGGAGGCCAAGGATCGCGGCGACGACGAGGCCGTTGAGCGCATCCAGGAGAAGCAGATGGAGATGATGGGCGACCAGCTCGGGATGATGAAGTCCCAGTTCCGCCCGATGGTCTGGGTCATGCTGCTCACGATCCCGGTCTTCCTCTGGCTCTGGTGGACGATCGACCAGGGCGGTGTCGGCGTCGAGAACGGCCCGGACATGTACATGCCACTCGTGGGCGGCATCGACTGGAACGACGGGGTCATCGGCCCGATGCGCGCCTGGATTATCTGGTACATCGGCTGCTCCTTCGGGTTCGGGCAGATCCTCCGGAAGACGCTGAACATCCGCGCCTCCCCAAGCTGAGCTGGCAGCGGTTCCCGGACTCGCCGACGGTTCGGCTCCGCCGGCAGTTCGACCAGTTTCTCGCGCCATCCGTGACAACGCGCCGAGTAGTTCGACGTGAATCGCCGGCCGATCGTGGAGCCTCGCCCCTCGCGGTCACAACACTTTTTCCCTCTCCCTTCGACCGTTCGTCCAATGGCCGACCCGAACGAGCTGCTCGAGGAGATACTCGGCGACGTCGACGGCATCCTGTTGTTCTCGCCGACGACGTCGTACTACGAGCGGTTCGTCGACGCAGACGTCGAGGTCGTGGTCGTCGCTGGCGAGAACGACCTCGACGCCGATCCGTTCGTCGAACTCCCCGTCGAGTTCCAGGACGTGTACGATCGCGTCCGCTTCGGCATCGAAGGGGCGATGGAGCAGGACCTGCTCGACGACGGCGACGTCGTCGCCTGCGTCTCGTCGGTGTTCGACGAGGACCTCGACACGGTCTCTCGCGTACGGGTCGACGCCGACGCGACCTCCGGCGTCTACGACCTGTTCGCGAACACCCGCGCCGAACCGGACGTCCTCCGGTCGGTCCTCGAGCTCGTGATCGAACTCGGAAAGAAGGGCCAGAAGGGCCAGCCCGTCGGCGCGCTGTTCGTCGTCGGCGACGCCGGGAAGGTGATGAACAAGTCCCGGCCGCTGTCCTACAACCCCTTCGAGAAGAGCCACGTCCACGTCGGTGACCCGATCGTGAAGGTCATGCTCAAGGAGTTCTCCCGGCTCGACGGGGCATTCGTCATCTCCGACGCCGGGAAGATCGTCTCGGCCTACCGGTATCTCGAACCCTCCGCCGAGGGCGTCGACATCCCGAAGGGGCTCGGAACGCGACACATGGCAGCGGGCGCGATCACGCGTGACACCAACGCGACGGCGATCGTGCTCTCCGAGAGCGACGGAATGGTGCGGGCGTTCAAAGGTGGCTCGCTGGTGCTGGAGCTGGATCCGGAGGAGTACTGATGGCCCTGTCCGCCCAGCTCCCCGAGACCGAGCAGATTCCGGAGTGGCTGCTCGACTGGCCGATCCTCCTGATCAGCGTGATCGTCCTCGTCGGCGTCGTCGTTGGATACTTGCTGGGACGGGGGAGCAGGAGCGTCCTCGAAGCGGCAGGCGTTCCCGAATCGGTCGAGGGGACGGCGTTCGAGCGGACCGCACAGAGTCTCGGGACGTCGACCGTCTCGATCGTCTCCCGGATGCTCTCCTGGTTCGTCTACGGCGTGACGGTGCTCACCGCGATCTACGCCTTCCGCCCCGCGGACACGGACTGGATCTGGCAGCGCATCGTCGTCTTCGTCCCCCACGTCTTCGTCGCGGTGTTCGTGGTCGTCGTCGGGTTCGTCGCCGCCGACAAGGCCGAACTGATCGTCAGCGAACGGCTCCGCGGCGTCAAACTCCCCGAGGTCTCGCTCATCCCTCGCGTCGTCAAGTACACCGTCATCTACGTCGCGTTCCTGATCGCACTCGGCCAGATCGGCGTCGCGACGACGGCGCTCCTCGTGCTGCTGGGGATCTACGTCCTCGGCGCGGTAATCGTGGCCGTCGTCGCGACGAAGGATCTGCTCTCCTCCGCTGCCGCCGGGATCTACCTGCTCCTGCGCGAGCCCTACGGGATCGGCGATCGCGTCACGATCGGCGAGCGCGAGGGCGTCGTCCAGGAGGTCGGTGTGCTCGTTACGCATCTGGAGGACGACGACGCGGAGTACGTCGTGCCAAACAGCGAGGTCTTCGACCACGGCATTCGGCGGGAGCGAAACTGACGGTCGGGAGACGAACGTCCGGATTCCGTTTTCGCCGGATCCGCCCCGTCGGATTCTGGCAACGAACAGCGCTGTGACCGCGACGGTTCAGCCGAGCAGCGGACGTCGTTTCGATCAGTTCGCTCCGGTGCCCGTCGCGTCGCTCGTGCCACCAGAATCGTCCACGTCGTCAGTGCCGCCAGCGTCGAGTGGCTCGGCGGGAACGCCAGCGACGGTCGTGCCCGCCGGAACGTCCTCGGCAACGAGTGAGTTCGCCGCGACCTGTGCATCTTCGCCGATCTCGACGCCCGGGAGGACGATGGCGCCGGCACCGATCATCGCGCGGTCGCCGACGATCACCTCGCCCGTCCGATACTCGTCCTGGAGGAACTCGTGACAGAGGATCGTGGCGTCGTAGCCGACGATCGCGTCCTCGCCGACGGAGATCAGCTCCGGCCAGAACACGTCCGGCGTGGACTCGAGCCCCCAGGCCGCACCCTCGCCGACGTCGACGCCGAGCCGCCGGAGCAGCCAGTTCTTCAGCCGCAGGCTCGGCGAGATCCGACAGCAGACGATGACGACGTAGTTCACCACCACGCGGAGCGGGTGCTTCGCGTCCGGCCAGTGGCGGAGCGAGTTCCGTGGCCCCGTCGTCGAATGCCGGGAGAGTCCGTGATGCCGGCGTGCGTCCTCGTCGTCGCTCACGCCAGCCCGTTCGCAGGGGAGGGTATAGTGGGTTTCCCTGTGCGCTGCGTCGATCCGCTGGCGAGCGCCGGCTGCCGTCACTCGTCGCGGGTGAGCGCGTCGTCGCCGTGGCGGTCTCGAATCGCGGCCAGCTCCGCCTGCTGCCGTTCGATCCGCGGCGACTGCTCCTCGAAGACGTACTCGAACATCGAAGCCGGGTTCCCTTCGACGGCTTCCGCCTCCGCGATCGCCTCGGCGACGGTCTCCTCGATCCGGTCCTCGATCTCGTCGATGCGATCGTCGTCCAGTCGGTCCGTCCGGCGGAGGAACGCCTCCATCCGGTCGATCGGGTCCTTCTCCTTCCATTCCTCGACCTCTGCCTCCTCGCGGTACGCTGTGGGGTCGTCCGCGGTCGTGTGCGCACCGTAGCGGTAGGTGAGCGTCTCGATCAGCGTCGGCTTGCTGGCGCGACCAACGCGGTCGTCGACGAGATCGGCGTCCGGATCGCGAGCCTGGGCCGCGGCGGCCCTCGTGGTCTCGTAGACTGCGAGCGGATCCATCCCGTCGACCTGCACGCCGCGGAAGCCGTAGGCCTCGGCTTTCTGGCTGATCGTCGCGCTGGCGGTCTGCCGATCCCGCGGCACAGAGATCGCCCACTGGTTGTTGTTACAGACGAATACGACGGGCGCGTCGAAGACGCCCGTGAAGTTCATTCCTTCGTGAACGTCGCCCTCGCTCGTCGCGCCGTCGCCGAACTGACAGCAGACGACGGCGTCGTCGTCCTCGTAGTCGATCGCCATCCCGAGCCCCGCGGCGTGGGGGACCTGCGACCCGATCGAGATGTTGAGCGGGAACACGTTCGCGTCGGCGAGCGCCTCGTTGCCGGCCTCGTGGCCCATCCAGTACTTGAGGTAGCCGCCGATCACGCCGCGGGAGAGCGCGGCACCGTGCTCGCGGTACTGGTAGACGATCCAGTCCTCGGGCGCGAAGGCGTAGGTGGTCCCGACCTGCGCTGCTTCCTGGCCGGCCAGTGGCGGGTAGGTCCCCATCCGGCCCTGGCGCTGGAGGCTGACAGCTCGCTCGTCGAAGCGCCGGTAGAGCCGCATGTCGGCGTAAAGCGTGACCAGCGCCTCGTCGGAGAGATCCGGTTCGTAGCCCTCGGTGAGCTCGCCCTCCGGGGAGAGCAGGGAGACCGGATCGTCGTAGGGTCGATCGAGGATGTCCGCAGGGTCCATGGTCGCCCTCAGGAGCCGAGCGGAGAAATGTATCGGGGGTCAATGTGGCGTTCGACTCCGGACCGGCAGATTCCCGGACAGCCCGCGCTATTCCTCCCAGCTCGGGTTCGTTCGCGGCGGGCTGAACGTGTCGATCCCCCGGACCGTTTCGTCGCCGCGGTTCTCGGCGCCGTGGGGCTCACCGCCCGGAATCGCGTAGGTGTCGCCCGGGCCGACGACAAGCTCCTCGTCGTCGACGAGGAAGGTCAGCTCACCCTCGTAGATCACGCCGGTCTGCTCGTTGTCGTGGCTGTGCTCGGGGACCACCGCGCCGGGCTCGATCGCGAACCCCTGGACGTTCATCCGCTCGTCGCCCGCGAGCAACGCGAGATGCACGCCCTCGACCGCTTCGGTGGTGTCGGCCTCGTCGAACGGTTCGACTTCCATGACTGGCTGGAACGCGGGCAAGCGCGATAAGTGTGGGGCAGAAGTGGGAACGAGTGCGTGATGAACGAACCGGAGAATGCGATTGATTCGACTACTGAGAGTTGCAATTGCTGATTGCCGAGTGACTTGGACAGCAAACCGCTTGGAAGGCCCTCCCGCTCGACGAAGGACGGCGACGTAAGCGATGACGAGCTTCGCTCGTCAAGTGCCGGAGGAAACCTCCGGCCACCGCAGTGAGCGGAGCGAGCGAGGGAAGAGCGTGGTTCGAAAGGGCGAAGCTCTTTCGTCACTGAGCGAGATCTTCGGTCTCGCGAGGTCGACGGGGGCAGTGCTCCCGTCTGATCACGAAAATCTTCGGTTTTCGGCGACAGCGAGGCGCCCGAGTCGAGCGGGCGGGGGCTGTCGCGGGCACGCCCGCGGCGTCCTGGCGAGCAACAGCGAGCCAGGGCTCGTCGATCTACGATCGACGGCGTCGGGAGATCTGTGATCTCCCGGTATCTGAAGGCGGTTGCAGCCCAGCTACTTCCCACGCTCCACTCTGATTTCCTAGTTGTCGAAGAAATCGGAGTGAATGCCCCGTTCGTCACCTGTGCCTCAACGGCCCCTCGCGATCAGTCGTCGCCGGTGAGGCCGTCCGCACTCGGATCGAACTCGCCGCGTGCGGGCTCGGGCACGTAGCCCTCCAGATCCACGTCTTCCAGCGCGATCCGTTCGCCCTCCTCGGCGGCCTTGTAGGATGCCATGCAGAGCTCGACGACCTCGAGGCCGTCGTAGAGGTCCTCGCGGGCGTTCTCGCCGTTGCGGAAGGCGTCGACGACGTGGCGATTCTGGTGGAGATAGCCGTAGGTGTTGGTCTCGTCGGCGATTACGGGCATCTCGCCCTGGCCGGCCTGTTGCTTCTCGACGACGTAGCCGGTCTCGTCTTCGACGTCGCTGGAGAAGAACACGTCCGTGCCCGATTCGAGCGTGTTGATCGTGCCGGAGTACTCCGGACCGAGCAGTTCGATGGTGATCCGGAGGCCGGTGCCGACGTAACACCAGGAGTTGGTGGCCTCCCCCACAACGACCTCGCCGTCTTCGGTCTCGTAGAAGACGGTGGCGTGGGCGTAGTCCTCGGAGGGCTCGGAACGGTAGTCCACGTCGAAATCGTCGGCGAGCTGGTCGGCGTAGTCGTCGCGAGTCCACTTCAGCGTCGAGAGGTCACAGCTCACGGCGATCGGCGTGAGGTCCTCGCCTGTAGCGGACTCCAGCAGGTGTTTGTTGACCTTGTGGGAGTGGCACATCATGTCGCTGAGGACGCCGCCGCCCTGTTTCTCGCCCTCCCAGAACCACGCGGAGTGTGGACCGGCGTGTTCCTCCGCCGACCGGGCGAGGTAGGGCCGGCCGGTCGCCTCAGCGCCGTCCCAGAGGAGGGTCTTCAGCTTGTCGACGCCCGGCATGTAGACCTGATTCTCGAGGTAGGCGTGGTTGACGTCGATCGACTCGATCAGCTCGATCACCCGTTTCGCCTCGTCGACATTCCGGGCGAGTGGCTTCTCGATGGCGACGCCGGTGAGCGCCGCGCCGTCCTCGACCGCTTCGACGACGGACTCGACGACGTCGACGCGCGTGAAGTTCGGGCTGGTGATCCAGAGCGCCTCGACCTCCGGGTCGCGCGCGAGCGCGTCGACGGATTCGTGGACCGAGGGGTCCCCGCACTCGTTCTCGCGGAGCGAGTCGGCGACGCGTTCGGCCTTGCTCGTCGTCGGGTTGTAGATCCCGGCGGCGTGAGCGTGCCGGATGCCGCGCAGGGTCTCGGCGTGGAACGTCTCCGTGATAAATCCGGCACCGACGAAGCCGATTCCGAGTGAGTCTGTCCGTGACATTGCATGGAGATTCGCGCAGGTGCACATAAGCGCCCTCCCCGTTCCGGTATCGGAACGGCGATCGCGACCGCGGGCCGACGGCGGTCCCTCCAATCGAGGGACTGCGCCGATACCGGCCGGGCGCACCGCCAAAGGGTACTTTATTACGTTCCGCCCGAAAATCGGCCGTAGATGAACGATTCGTGGACGGCAGCCGCAGACGTAGTTTCGGTGATCGAGTAATGCGGGCGATCGCAGTCGAGCGCGGCGGCGACGAACCGACGGTGATCGAGGTCGACGAGCCGGAGCCTGCCGACGGCGAGGCGCTCGTTCGCACGCTCCGGGTCGGAATCGACGGGACCGACCACGAGGTCATTCAGAGCAACCACGGCGGCTATCCCGAGGGCGAGGACTACCAGATTCTCGGCCACGAGGCCGTCGGCGTCGTCGAGGACGCGAACGGCACCGAGCTCGAGGACGGGCAGCTCGTGGTCCCGACGGTTCGTCGGCCGCCGGGCGGCGACGCCCACGGCTCCGGCGGCGAGCCCAACGAGTACTTCGAGCGCGACGAGCCGGACATGGCGCCCGACGGCGCCTACGTCGAGCGGGGTATCGCCGGCGCCCACGGCTACATGGCGGAGTACTTCACCAGCGAACCGCGCTATCTCGTCCCCGTTCCCGACGCCTTCGCAGCGACCGGCTTCCTCGTCGAGCCGATCAGTAACTCCGAGAAGGCCTTCGATCTCGCGGCGGCGTCCCGCTCGACGTTCGAGTGGACGCCCGACTCCGGGATCGTCCTCGGTAACGGCCCGCTCGGCCTTCTCACACTCGCGATGCTCGAAGACGGGGGGTTCGAGCGCACGTACTGTCTCGGCCGCCGGGATCGTCCCGACCCCACGATCGACGTGATCGAGGAACTCGGGGCGACCTACGTCGACTCCCGCGAGACACCGGTCGACGAACTGCCAGCGGCCCACGAGCAGATGGACTTCGTCTACGAGGCGACGGGCTACGCGCCCCACGCCGTCGAGACGATCGACGCACTCGCACCGAACGGCGTCGGCGTCCTGCTGGGCATCCCCGGCGACTGGGAGTTCGAGATCGACGGTGGGCGGCTGCATCGCGAGTTCGTCCTCGAGAACAAGGCGCTCCTCGGCTCGGTGAACTCACACGTGCCCCACTTCGAAGCGGCGGTCGACACCCTCGCGGGTTTCCCGGAGTGGTTCACGGACGAGATCGTCACGCACGTCTTCGAGCCCGAGGACGTCGATCGGGCGTTCGAGACCGGCGACGACCGGATCAAGGTGGTCGTCGAATTCGACGAGCTGTAGCGGCCACGGGCGCCCGGTCTTCGTTAGCACGGTTACGGTCGGCCCGGTCGGCATCGACCGCCTCGCCGGGGTCCGAAGTCTTTTGCGTCGGCTGTTACTCCAGGAACGTATCCGAGTCAATCCATCGGATTTCAGCCACTCATGACAACTGAATACGGAGCGAGCTACTTCGGCGTCAGGAATCGTACGCACGCGGAGACGGACCTCGACCGTTTCGAGGACGCGGGGCTCAACGCCGTCCTGCACACCTTCAGCGAGCGCGACCACCGGTACTACGAGGAGACGATGCAGGACGTCGTCGCCGCGAGCAAGGACCGCGGGTTCGAGGTGTACGTGAACCCGTGGAGCGTCGGCCGGGTCTTCGGCGGCGAGGCGCTCTCGCAGTTCATCGGCGAACATCCCGACGCCCAGCAGGTCACCTCCGAAGGCAACCGCGTCGCTGCGGCCTGTTTCAACGCCCCCGAGTTCCGGGAGTACATGCGCGAGTGGACGAAAGCAGCGGCGGGTCTGGGCGCGGACGTGCTCTTCTGGGACGAGCCACACTGGTTCATCCCGGAGTGGTTCGAGGCCGAGTTCGCCGACGACGAGTGGGGCTGCCGCTGTGAGCACTGCCAGGAGCGGTACGAAGACGCCTACGGCGAGCCGATGCCGGAGGAAGCCACCGACCGCGTCCACGAGTTCAAGGCCGACCAGCTGATGGACTTCCTCAGCGAGATGATGGCCCTCACACGCGAAGAGGGCTGTGAGAACGCCGTCTGTCTCCTCCCCAGCGAGGACGCCGAGCACGGCCTCAGCGACTGGGATCAGCTCGCCGCCAACGAGTACCTCGACGTGCTCGTTACCGACCCATACTGGGGCGTCTTCCCCGAGGCCGAGGGCCCGGAGGAGTTCGTGGGCTACTTCTCCGAGAAGATCGCGGACATGGCCGAGGAGTACGACCTCCGCGGCCAGATCTGGATCCAGGGTTTCCGCCTGCCCGCGGGCTCGACAGAGGACGTCAGGACGGCGACACGGACCGCCATCGAGAGCGGCGTCGACAGCGTCATGCTGTGGGGGTACGACGGCTGCAAGTCGATCTCCGAGATCGCCTGTGAGGAGCCCGAGGACGTCTGGAACGGGTTCCTCGAGGAAGTACAGGCCGCACAGCAGTAACCACGAGGAGGTTCCGCAATCGACGTTGAGGAACCGCCACTCGACCGCCTGGCTACTCGCGAGTCCAAACGAGTATCCCGCGCCACGTCCTACCACGACCGATGCGCTCGCTGCTTCGCCGCGGCACGATCGTCGTATCGGGCGTCCTCGCGGTCGCACTCGCGACGATGCCCGCCGCTGCGCACGTCGAGTACACGGCCGAGAACGCCGAGCACGAGGATCCTCTCCCCTTCTTCGTCGACGTCGTGACGGAGCCGTTCAACGCGGCACTCCTGCTCGGCGGCGCGGTGGCCGTCTCGCTCGCAGTGATCGTCTACCTCTGGCGCCTCCCGCTCCGACGGGACGTCGCCGTGTTCCGCGAGGCCGTCGCCGAGTACGACGATCTGCTCCCCTGGCTCCTCCGATTGAGCTTCGGGCTGCCACTCGTCGGTGCCGGGTTCACGGGCTACTTCATCAGCCCGGCGGTGACGCCGTCGGGGACCGGACTCGTTGCCGTCTCTCGACTGTTCCAGATCGCGCTCGGCTTCGCATTGTTGTTCGGTCTCGCGACGCGCGTCGCGGCGTTCGTGGGGCTGGTGATCTACCTCGCTGTCGCCACGCTCGAACCCCAGCTCTGGCTCGCGATGGAGTACGTTCCCGGCTTTCTCGCGATCGCCTTCCTCGGCAGCGGCCGGCCGAGCGCCGACAGGGTGCTGGAGACCGTCGCGTCCGCGGAGGGAACGGTCTACGGCAGACTCGATCCGATTCATCGCGTCACCAGCGCCTTTCGCCACCGCGTCGCTCCCTACCACGAGTACGTCCCGACGGTGATCCGCGTCGGCCTGGGCGTCAACTTCGTCTATCTGGGTCTCGTCGAGAAGCTGCTCGCGCCCGGAACCGCTCTCTCTGTGGTGGACAAGTACGATCTGACCGCAGTGGTGCCAGTCGATGCCGGCCTCTGGGTGGTCGGCGCCGGGGTCGTGGAGATCGCACTCGGGCTCGCGCTCGTCGTCGGTGCGTTCACCCGCGCCGGATCGCTCGTCGCCCTGCTCATGTTCACGCTCACGCTGTTCGCGCTGCCGGACGATCCGGTGCTCGCGCACGTCTCGCTGTTCGGGCTCGCGTCGGCTCTCATCGTCACCGGGCCTGGTCCATTCGCGCTCGACAAGCGGCTGGTGGCCTGGTTCTCACCGACGCCGACCGGTGGCGACGCCGGGGCGTCGACGTCAGGTGAGTAGCGCCGATGCTGTCGAATGAGCGAGCACCGAGCCGGGGCTGACCGACGCCGGAGCGACGGCGGAACGTCCCACTGCGAGCGAAGGAGACACGTTGCTCCGGGATCCCGTGTGTGGTATGACCAGGACCGTCGGCGACCTCCGGAACGAGATCCGCGTCGCAGTGGACCGCTTCGAACGGCCCGATTCCGCGGGGTTCACGAAGGAATCGCTCGCGGCAATCTGCGAGGCCGTCGGCTACGAGATCGACCACGAGAGCTATCCGCCGACCGCACAGATGCAAGCGGGAATCCTCTGGCGCGTCGACGAGCTGGAGACGGACGACCCCGCGGCCGTCGGCAGCAGCTTCCGGAAGGCCGAACTCGAGGCGATCGCGGACGCCCTCGGCGTCGAGTCCTGACGGCCCGGCACGAGCCACTCAGCGCGACACTCGGGACGCCAGCGTCGCTCGGTAGCGGCCAGCGAGCGCACGAACGACGAAGCGGTCCCGTTCGTCGACGCCCAGCACGTGGAGCACAGCGAGATAGCTCGCGACGCCGAGGAGCAACGCTACCGCGACTCCGAGCGGCCCGTCGATCGTGCGCCGGAGGGCCCACATGACGCCGATCATCACGGCACCGGCCGCCAGCGGCGTCAGGAACGACGCGTTCCACGGCCAGAGCCCCTCGAACCGTCGCAGGAGCAGGACCTGGAGGAAGTTCTGCACGGCGATGGCCAGCGACGTGCCCAGCGCCGCGCCGACGAGGCCGAACTCGACCACGAACAGGTAGGTCAGTGCGACGTTCAATACGGCCAGGAGCCAGTCGAGTGCCATCCGCGCGTACTGGTGGTCGGTCATCATCAGGAGCCAGCCCGTCGCGCCGACGCCGCTGCCGACGAACACGCCGCCGAGATAGACGACGAGTGGGAGGTGGCCACGGGTGTACGTCGATCCGAACAGCCCCAGTAGCTCCCGTCCGAACACGACCTGGACGGCGAGGATCGGCAGGACCGTCGTGACGATCAGCCGCGTCGCCGACGCGTAGACCGCGTTCAGCGTCTCGACGTCGTCCTCGCCGTAGAGGTTCGAGGCGACGGGCGGCAGGAGCTGGTTGAACGCCATCAGTGGAATCCACGCGACGGCGACGAACACGAGCACGACGTTGTAGATCCCTGCGGCGACCGCGGTGAGCAACGCGCCGACGAGGAACACGTCCACGCGGTTCTGGAAGATCTTCCCCAGGCTACTCATCGCGACCGGCGCCGCGTACCGATAGTACTCCTTCGCGTCCTCGACCCCGATACGAAGCGTGGATCGGATCCCGGTGACCCGGACTGCGACCGGTACGCCGACGAGCACGAGCGCCGCCATACACGCGACCATCGCTCCGGCGACCCCGACGACGGTGAAGCCGAGTCCGAGCGCGACTACGGCACCGACGAGCCGCATCGCCGGTCTGAGCAGTTTGTTGAAGAGGACCTCGCCGCGAGCGGAACCGACCGCGCGAAAGATTGCCGAGACGATCATCACGAGGCCGATCAGGACGACGAGGATCCCGAACAGCCGCAGGGCCGGGGGAAACGCCGGGTCGTCGACGGTGGCGCGGTTGATCCTCCCCGCGAGCAACCAGATTCCGACGGCGATCAGCGTTCCGACGCCGAGGGTCGTCAGGTAGGCCAGTCCGGTGGTCTTCGAGCGCTGGGCCGGATCGGACTCCGCAGCGGGGAGGTAGCGCTGCAGTGCGGGCACGCTCCCGAACGTCACCAGCCGGACGAGCGTCTCGGCGATCCGCCAGGCGAAGGCGTAGACGCCGTAGGCTACCGGTCCGAGTCCGCGTGCGAGGACGAACTCCGTCGCCGCGATCAGCGCGCGCTGGCCGGAGACGCCGCCGCTGGTCACGACCGCTCCGTGGACGATCGTGAGGAGTGCCTCGCGCTCGGCGGGAGGGATCGACGATTCCTCGCCGTCGGCTCGCTCCGTCGTTCGTTCCCCGGCTCCCGCGCTCACGGTTCGGCCGGCGGTTTCCGCCCGGAGTGATAAAGCGCTCCGAAGTCGGACGGGTTCGTCGTGGCGATTGGCGAAAGGATCTTTATTCCGCCGATCGGCGAACAGGATATGTGCTCGGGGCTCCCGGTCGTCGCGATGGCCGGCCTGATCGTCGGTCCGCCGCTCGCGAAGTGGCCGCGTGGCATCGCGAAGTTCACCGAGTTCTTCGACGCGATCGGTCGGGCACCGGCGGGCCCGATCGAGCCCGCGGAGTGGAAAGTGGGATTCACCTACGTGCTCGGCATCGGGCTGACGATCGCCGGCGTCCTCGGAGCCGCGGTCTGCTTTCTGCTGTGAGCAGTTTCTCGACGGCGGTCTGACCGTGTCGACGGATTCGGTCCCTCGATCCGCCGGCTGCTCGCGACACCCGCCGCATTTCCGCCAGCCAAACCTTTCTCACCCACCGCGACGAGGCTCCGGCTATGACCTACCGCTTCGTCGGTGCCAACTTCGACCAGATGCACATGAACACGAACCTCGAGTGGGTCGCCGACCATCCCGACGCCGAGATCGTCGGCGTCTGCGACGAGGATCCCTCGACCTCCACGGGATCGCTCGAGGACGCTGTCGAAGCCCACGATATTCCCGACGACCGCGTCTTCGACGACCTCGAGGCGTGCATCGAGACGACTGATCCCGACGTCGTGCTCGGCTGCCCGATGAACTCGGAACACGCACGTTTCGTCGAGCGGGTCGCCGAGTACGACGTCCACGTCGCGATCGAGAAACCCCTCGCGGACTCGCTCGCGAGCGCCGATCGGATGATCGACGCGATGACCGGGACGGACAACCTGTTCGCCCTGAACTGGCCCGTGATGTGGGATCCGGTCAAGCACGAGGTCCGGCGGCTGGTCCAGGACGGAACGATCGGCGAGGTCGAAGAAATCCAGTACTACGGCGGGAACGCCGGCGCGCCGCCCGCCGACAGCTGGTTCTACGATCCCGCGGCCGGCGGCGGCTCGATGCTCGACTACCTCGGCTACGGTGCGACCTTCTCGACGTGGTTCCGCGACGGCGAGCTCCCTGAATCGGTCACTGCCGAGGACTACGTCCCGGAGGACCTCGAGGTCGACGTCCAGTCCTCGACGATCGCGCGCTTCGAGGACGGCCTCTCGGCGTTCCAGACCTCCTGGCGCATGCCGACGAACCCCTGGGAGATCGAGCCCCAGCCGATGAAGGGCTACGTACTCGTCGGTACGGAGGGGTCGATCTCGACGGTCGAGCGCGGCGTCGAGATCCGCGTCCAGACCGACGCGGAGCCCGAGGGGTACGAAGTGGAGCCGGAGCAACTTCCCGATCGATTCCAGAACCTCGTTCACTACGTGATCGACCGGCTGGAGACCGGCGGGGAACCGGAGGGTCCCTGCGACCCGGCCTTCTGCCGGGAGGCCCACCGGATCGTCGAGACCGCGAAGCAGAGCGCGGCCGCTGGGGAGCGACTGGAGCTGGTGGACTAACGGCCCGTTCTTGGGGCCTCCAGTTCCCGGCGAAGCGGTACAGCGTGGGAATTCAGACCCCAGGCACGCCAACGGCGCCGAAGCTTGCGAGGTCGAGGAGCGCGAGCACGTAGAGGACCGCCAGCGTCGCGATCCACGCGATCAGCGCGATCAGGACAGCGTCGACCCACCCGCCCGGGTAGCGCCAGTTGATCACCGCGACGTACGCGAGCAACACCAGCACCGGACCGAGCAGCGGGATCCACCCGAACAGGAACCCGACCACGGCCCAGATGATCGCACCGATCAGTGCTGTCACGATCGCGTACGTGTAATCGTCGTAATCTGAGACGACGCGGGCCCCGACGTAGATGCCGAGTGCGCCGATCAGGAGGCTGACGAGGAAGACGACGACGGAGTCGATGAGCGCCATGCCCGGTGCGTCGGGAGAGCGCTACAAAGTTAGTCCCCGATTTCACCGCGCCGGCGGTGGGGTATACTCCGAGAGGTCGGTACTCCGCAGGTCCACTTCCTCGCCCTCCTCCGCGGCCTTGTACGCGGCCATGCAGATCCGCAGGACGCGCAGGCCGTCTTCGACGTCCAGCGTCCCGTTCTCGCCGGCGCGGAACGCCTCGACGGCGTCACGGTTCTCCGCGACGTAACCGCCGTCGACGACCGCACCCGCACCGATCGGCATCCGGCCGCTGGTGGCCGCCTGCTTCTCCGCCCAGCCCTCGCCGTCGCTGAGGTCGTCGGAGAAGAACACGCTCGAGGACTCGTCGTCGGTCATGACCTGGCCGGAGTACTCCGGACCCAGAAGTTCAATCGAGCGCCGGACGCCGGAGCCGACGTAGCACCAGGAGCCTGTGGCTTCGGAGACGAGCGGTTCCCCGTCCTCGCCTTCGTAGCGCACCGTGGCGCGGGCGTAGTCGTCGGCGGGATTCTCCTCCCAGTCGACGCCGTGTTCATCGCGGAGTCGTTCGGCGTACTCCTCGCGGCCCCACTTGAGCGTCTCCGTGTCGGCGGAAACGGCGACGGGTTCGAGGCCGCCGTCTGCCCGCTCGGGATCCGATAGCAGGACGTGGTTGCCCGCGAGCGCGTGACAGAGCATGTCGGTCAGCGCGCCGCCGCCCTGGAGTTCGCCGTCCCAGAACCACGCGGAGTGGGGCCCGCCGTGTTCGGCCTGCGAGCGGGCGATATAGGGTCTGCCAGCGTCGCGGCCGCGCTGCCAGAGCAGTTCCCGGAGCTTCGCGATGTCGGGCTCGAACGGCCAGTTCTCGAGGTAGGCGTTGGGAATCCCGGCGGATTCGATCCGCTCGGCGACGTGATTCGCCTCCTCCATGTTCCGCGCGATCGGCTTCTCCATCGCGATACCGTCGATCAGTGGATCGTTCCCGTCGGCGTCCTCGACCGCGTCCACCGCCGCGTCGATCACGTCGACGCGGGTGAAGTTCGGGCTCGTCACCCAGAGCCCGTCGACGTCGGGGTCTTCGACGAGCGCGGCGACGTCGTCCTCGCCGTAGACCGAGGGATCGCCCCACCCTTCCTCGCGGCAGGTCGTTGCGACCTCCTCGGCGTTCGATCGCGTCCGGTTCTGGATCCCGGCGACGTGGACGTCCGGGAGGTACTCGACGCTCGGGATGTGCATCTCGCGGGTGATGAATCCGCAGCTGACGACGCCGATGCCGAAGCTCTCCGTCATGGTCGTGTGTGGTATACGTTCGCCCATAGCTCCTCGGATCGCGGTCAGCTGTGGGGTCGCGGTGAGCTGTGGAGTGCTGGATCGCAACGGCTGCCACGTCGGATTGGAACCCGGCAGATCGTTCGGCGAAGCCGCCGGTCACAACTCGTCGTACCTGATCGGTTCGACGCCAGCGTCCTCGACGTACGCCAGCACGCGCTCGTCGGTGAACATCCTGCGCTGGGCGTCGCGTTCGGTTGCGACCGTCCCCGGCTCGCCGTCGGGGAGTCGGATCTCGGCCATCCCCGCGTCGTCGTACGCCGGGTGCCCGACGACGATGTAGGTGCCGGGGTCGACGCCGTCGAGATTGTCGAGGAGCCATTCGGGCCCCGAGCCGATACCCTCCGTTCCGGGGAGCGGCGGCACGCCCCACCAGTTGATGAGCCCCTCGCGGTGGCATAGATCGTCGAACGCGTCGGCGAACCATTCCGACGCCGGCTCGATGAGCATGTGGGTGTCGGCGTAATCGGGCTCGAAGCCGACGTCCCGGAGACGCTCGATCTGGGCGGTCACCTCCGCCAGGATCTCCTCGCGATCGGGGTCGGTGTCGAACAGTGCCTCGGGTGTGCGGTGGAACCTCCCCTCGTCGGTGACGAGCGTCGGCACGTCCTCGGCATCCAGCACCGGTCCCCAGGTCGGATCGGCCCACTCCGACGTGAGCGTCACGTGTGCGCCGACGCAGAGCCCGTCGACGTCCGCGAGGCGATCCGCGGCGTGGTCGAGCGCAGGCGTGGGTGCCATGACGCTGACGTTCCGGAGGATTCCCTTCTCGAAGCACTCCCGGATCGCGTCGTTCGCGCTCTCCGCCAGCCCGGCGTCGTCGGCACGGGTGAGCAGTCGGACTCGATCGCCGTCGGTGTCGGCCGTCATCGTGTGGACCTCCGGGGCCCGCGTGCTAAGCGTGCCGGCCGACGGTCTGCCCGGGCGCGTCGCCACCTTCCGACAGGCGAGGATTGATTTCCGTGTGCGGCGGCAGTTCGAGTATGACGATCGACATCGGCATCGTCGGCGCAGGGAATCGAGGCGAGACGCACGCTGGAGAGTACGCTGACGTCGACGGCGCGGAGGTCGTCGCCGTCGCGGACATCGACGAGGAGGCGTCGGCAGCGCTCGCCGACGCCGTCGGCGGCACCGCGTACGGCGACTACCGCGACATGCTCGACGACGCGGACCTCGACGCGATCGACGTCTGCGTCCACAACAACCTCCACCGGCCCGTGACCGTCGACGCGGCCGAGGCCGGCTGCCACGTCTTCTGTGAGAAGCCGATGGCGGCGACCTACACCGACGCGAAGGCGATGATGGACGCGGCCGAGGACGCGGGGATTCACCTCGGGATCCAGAACTACGAACTGTTCAGCGAGGAGACCCGGGCCGCGAAGACCCTCCTCGACGGCGGCGACCTCGGCGACACGTACTTCGGCCGCGGCGTGTTCTCCCGGCGCCGCGGTCGCCCCTACGTCGACGGCTACGGCACGCCGTCGTTCGTCTCCAAGGACAGCGCCGGCGGCGGTCCCGTCATCGACATCGGCACCTACGTCATCGGTCGCCTGCTCTACCTGCTCGGTAACGAGCCCGTCGAGCGCGTTTCCGGCGCCACGTTCGAACACACCGACGACACCTACGACGAGGATCTCGTGGGCGACAACCAGGACCAGTACGTCGAGCGGCTCGCGGAGTCGGGCTACGACGTCGAGGACGCTGGGATGGGCTTCGCTCGACTCGCCGACGGCTCGTTGCTCACGCTCCGGGCCGCCTGGCACATGTTCCTCCCCGACGACTCGGACGCGCTCGCCGGCACCAAGGGCGGCGTTCAGTTCGACCCCTTCGAGTTCTACACCACCACCGGCGACTACCAGGCTACCGTCTCGATGGACCTCGAGGAGTACGAGGGCCGGCAGGCCCTGCTCGAGGGCGACACCGGCTACGACTTCGAGCGGGCCGTCGGCCAGTACCACCACTGGATCGACACGCTCACCGGCGAGGCCGAGGAGGTCGTCCCGACCGCCGAGATCGCGCTGAACTCCATGCTCGTCATGGAGGGCATCTACCTCTCCCAGGAGGCCGGCCGGGAGCTCACCGCCGAGGAGATCGCCGAGCGCTCCGAATCGACCGCCATCGACGTCTGAGCTGCGCTCTCCCCCGCCGTCGTCGTCTCGTCGTCCTTCCGCACGAAGTCGGCAAGCCGGAGGGGCAAGGAAACCGGCTTTTAGCGTGGCCGACTCGTCGGGAGTATGGCCAAGACTGCCATCCAGCTGTACACGCTCCGCGACGTCGACCTGCCGTTCGACGAACTGCTCGAGGCCGTCGCCGACGCCGGCTTCGACGGCGTGGAGTTCGCCTATCGCGTTCCCGACGAAGATCCCGAGGACGTTCGTGCAGTTCTCGACGAGACGGGGCTCGAGCCCGCCGGCGCTCACATCCACCTCGAGGACCTCGAGGACGACTTCGAGGACACCGTTTCCTTCTACGAGACGCTCGGCGTCTCCGACTTCGTCGTCGCGTGGCTCGACGAGGAGTACTTCACCAGCCGCGAGGGGCTCGACGAGGCGATCGAGCGACTCTCCGCGGCCGACGACCGCCTCGCCGAGCGCGGCCACCAGCTTCACTACCACAACCACGACCAGGAGTACTCCGAGTTCGACGGCGAGCCCGGATTCTTCACCTTCATCGAGGAGAGCGAGTTCGGCCTCGAACTCGACCTCGGCTTCGTCCTGCTCGGCGGCGACGACCCCGCCGAGCGGCTCCGCGCCGTCGGCGACCGTTGCGATCTCGCCCACGTCAAGGACGTCGACGTCGACGCGGGCCACTCCGTTCCCGTTGGCCAGGGCGACGTCGACATCGAGGCCGCGGCGGCAGCCTTCGAGGACATCGGCGGCGAGTGGCTGATCTACGAGTACGAGGGCGACGATCCGATCGCCTCGCTGGACGACGCCGGCGCGACGATGCGCGATCTGGTGTAGGCGGATTCGACTGTTCGCCGACTCTCGGTTGCGGCGTGATTGTGTGACTCGACTACCCGGGAAATCAATTGCTGACCGCGGAGTGACTTGGACAGCAGATAGCTTGGATACCGGGAGATCGGAGATCTCCCGACGCCGTCGATCGTCGATCGACGAGCCCTGGCTCGCTGTTGCTCGCCAGGACGCCGCGGGCGTGGCCCGCGACAGCCCCCTCCCGCTCGCGTCCGCTCGCTCGCTGCGCCTTTCGCTCCCTGCGGTCGCTACAGTGCTTGGCTTCGCGACCGAACGCGACCGGTGGGCCCCTTCCAGTCCCGGAAGAGCAAGCTCTTCCGACCTTCGCAGAATCAAAGATTCCGCTCAGTCCCACCCGGTGGATTTTGGTGGATCATCGCTCCGATGGATCGCCCATCGAGCGGAAGCCGGGGGTGATCCCCAGTGCTGAGCGCGCCCGAATTTCCGTCGCGCAACGCTCCCCAAATCTCTCCCAGGGAGGGACTTCGGAAGGGGCCGACCGCTCGACGAAGGACGACGACGCAAGCACTGGACCGAGCGAGCGTAGCGAGCGAGGGAAGCGCGCAGCGAGGCGCCCGAGTCGAGCGGGAGGGGGATTCCGTGGCGGTTCGCTGTCAAGCCGATTCCCACGCTCCGCACTGATTTCCCGAGTAGTCGAATCGGGGAGAGCGAACGCCGACGAAGAACATCGGAGCCTCACTCCCCGGAACGGGGCTCGAAGCGCGTCGTACACCAGTGACAGAAGTCGAGGTCGTCGTCGAGCTCCCGCCCGCAAACGGGGCAGTCCTGGCTCACCTCTCCGGCGGCCTCTCGCGCCCGGCGCGCTCGGGCACCGCGCGCGATGGTGTAGGCGTCGACGACGCTGAACGCGAACACGGTGACGACGACGATGAGGCCGACGGTGGAGGCCTCCGCCGTCATCGCTTCGGAGGCGTCCATCATCGACTGGGGATCCGTGATCGACGCGTCGGAGAGCGGACCCTGCGGAATCGCGAGCAGCACTGTGCCGACGCCGAGCACGAACCACAGCAGTGAGCGCGCCCACTCCCGGAGGTAGAGATGCCCCAGTCCGGGGTAGAGGAAGGCGAGGAGTGCGGCGAGCCAGGGCCGAGGTCGTCCCATACGAGGCGCTTACCCGCCCGATGGTTTATGCTTCCGGGTTCGGAGCGAGATCCTCGACCAGTGCCGAAAGCGCCGCGACGTCGAACTGCCCGGGCGCCGTCGCGTCGGCGGGATCGACGGGCGCGTACCCGATGCGAGAGCCGTAGATCGGGGCGACGGCGCGGGAGTGACGGCCGGGCTCGCCCATCGCCATCGTCGCGATCGGACGCCCCTGAGCGACGAACTCCCGGGTTACCGAGAGCAGGGGTGGCACGTCGTCGACGGACTCCGCAGTGGTGACGACCTTCCCGACGTCGCCGTGCTCCGTCGCCGCTCGCGCCAGCGAGCGGAGGTCGTCGACCGACGGGGTGCGGTCGAAGTCGTGAACGGAGGCGACCACGGTGACGGGATCGGGAACGCGCTCGGGAACGCCCGCCGCGTCGCCGCGGCGCATCGCCTCCAGTTCGACGTCGATCGCCTCGACGGCGTCGAACTCCGCTGCAGCGAGGAGATCGTCGAGCCGGGCCTCGTCGTCTGCGGCATCGCCGCCCTCCCACTCGACGCGGTTGGTCGCGATGATCGGCAGGTCGGCGTCGTACTCGGCGAGCGCCGCGAGCGGATCTCCGCCGGCCAGGTCCATCCGGAACTCGACGGCGTCGGCGTGCTCGCGAGCGGCGGGATGGCTCGCGTCGGATAGATCGGCCGTCGCGACTGCGAGGACGAACGAGTCAAAGTCCATTTGTTCGCTGCTGTCCGCCCAGTGAATTGAACCTTTCCACCGGTACCCGCTCGCGTAGCTACCTGACGGAGTCCGACCGAAATAGCGCGAAACCGTCGAAAAGGAACGGCGACCGATCAGGCGACGCCGAGGCTCTCCTCGGCCTCGAGGAGCTCGTGGTAGCGGTTCCGAATCGTGACTTCTGAGATGTCCGCGACCTCGCTGACGGCGGCCTGCGTGGTCTTCTCGTTGGTCAGGAGCGCGGCGGCGTAGACGGCCGCGGCGGCGAGCCCGACCGGCGACTTGCCGCTGTGGACGCCCTTCTCCTTGGCGTTCTGGAGCAGGGAGCGAGCGCGGTGTTCGGCCTCGTCGGAGAGTTCGAGCCCGGAAGCAAATCGGGGCACGTAGCTCTCGGGATCCGCGGGGCGGACTTCGAGGCCGAGTTCGCGAACGACGTAGCGGTAGGTGCGTGCGACCTCGTTCTTCTCGACCCGGGAAACCTCCGAGATCTCGTCGAGGCTGCGCGGAACGCCGGCCTGTCGCGCAGCGGCGTAGACGCAGGCCGTCGAGACGCCCTCGATCGAACGGCCGGGGAGGAGGTCCTCCTCGAGCGCGCGGCGGTAGATCACGCTGGCGGTCTCGCGGACGTTGTCCGGGAGGCCGAGCGCGGACGCCATTCGGTCGATCTCGCCGAGTGCCTGCTTGAGGTTCCGCTCCTTCGAGTCGCGGGTCCGGAACCGCTCGTTCCACTTCCGGAGGCGCTGCATCTTCTCGCGCTGGCGGGCGCCCAGCGAGTTGCCGTACGCGTCCTTGTCGCGCCAGTCGATGTTCGTCGAGAGCCCCTTGTCGTGCATCGTGTTCGTCGTCGGCGCTCCGACGCGGGACTTCTCGTTTTTCTCCTTGGAGTCGAAGGCCCGCCACTCGGGCCCGCGATCGATCTCGTCGGTCTCGACGACCAGCCCGCAGTCGTCACAGACCGTCTCACCGTGCTCCTCGTCGTTCACGAGCAAACCCCCGCACTCCGGACAGGAGAGGTCCTCCGCGGCCTCCTCTTCCTCGACCGTCCCCTCGTCGGCTCGCTCGCTGGCTCGTGTGCGTTCTCTCATTGCGATAGATGCGTTGTACCGGGACAGGAGACGCTCGCGCCCGGTGGTCCGTCGCCTCAGGTATTTCCGAGAACGCCGTATAAGCGTGCCGATATAGCACCGCGAGACGGCGCGAAACGCCCGGAAACGGGCGCTGCATTCCCAACGGGTAATCGTGAACGATCGGCACCACCGGGAAAGCGAGCGACCGCCGATGGCCGCTACCAGCGGCTCTCGATCTGTCCCGGGCGCCGGACGTCGTCGACGACGCCGTCCTCGGCCGCGTCGTGGTAGATCCGTCCCCAGAGCGACGCCTGGACCAACGTCGTGTAGGCGAAGAAGACGGGTACCAGGAAGAGCCACGGGATCACACCGATAATGGTGATGAACAGCAAGATCGTGCCGAAGAAGAAGGCGATCTGGAGCACGACGCTGATCCCCAGCTGGTAGGCGACGCCGATCCAGAACTTCGCCGTCGCGACGAACCGGACGAACCGGAGGTTGCCGTAGACGCCGCGGACGCTCCCCGTCCCGTAGAACACCGGTGGAATCGCCGCGACGAACAACATGGTCGGGAAGTAGAGCAGATACGCCAGCGCCACCCGTTCGGTCAGAATGAGGCCGACGAACGCGCCCATGAGGGGGACGAGCAGTAACCCCATCGCGACGAACAGCCGAATGCCGTCGACGAGGAGCCCCCACCAGTCACCGATCTCCGGGGGCGACGCGTCTTCGATCGCCGCCGCACGGCCGGTCCGGTACTGGTAGCCGGTGAACATGAAGAGGGGCACCACGAGGATCGACAGGACGAGGAGGAGTGCAGCCAGTACGACAGTTTTTAACCCGTTGGCGAGGGGATACTTGAAGCTGAACTCGAACACGTCCAGCTCGAAAGGGTTCGCCGGAACGTCGACGCGGGAGGGTCCCTGTGGCTCGCCAGCGTCGGCGCCGACTGCGAAATCGACGTCGTCGAGGGAGTGACCACAGCTCGTACAGAACCGTGCTGACGGATCGACCTCGGATCCACATTCAGGGCACGTTGCCATGCTTCGAGGTAGTTGCCGACTGCACATAAACGTCAGTGGGCCGTTGCAGCCGCTGCAACTCGACGACGCGACGCCGGCAGGTGGGTGACGGACTGCCGCCGGCACCCAACTTATAACAGTGGATGGCATTGGCCGAAATATGGGAGCACTCCTGGCCGACGAAGCCGCCGAACGGATTCGAAGCGTCAGTCGGACGGCCCTCGGCGAGAGCTGCCGATCGGTGACCTACTTCACCAAGGACGACTTCGAGCAGCTCTACCTCCGGGACGACCTCGAGAAGGACGCGGACCTTACGGGGTTCATCGGACACGAGTGGCGCGGATTCCGCCTGACGCAGGCGGCCTACGAGGGGACCGAGCTGGGCAAGTACAAGTTCACCGTCCGCGCCTTCGAGAACGGATATCTCATCCGAGTGACCGGCGACCGGGACGGGGTGTTCGTCACGACCGATCCCCGACCGCTCCACGACTTCGAGACCGTGGCGGATGCACTCCGAGAGGTCTTCCGCGAAGAGCTGGAGTGAGTGCCAGCACGTTTCCAGTGGATCGCAACCCCCAACCGTGAGCGACGCCTCCACTCCAACGATGAGTGACGAGTCGACCGAGCCCGCCCGGCGCGCGTTCGAAGCCCACGCCGCCCTCGAACCGTCCGAGGAGGGGTACGTGGTCACGACGACGGCATTCGACGCGACCGTCCGCGCTGAGCCGATCGACCAGGACGGACGCGACGCCCGGTTCGAGGTCGACGTGTCGATGCCGACCCTCGACGCCGCCGTCGCGAACGAGACCGTCGGGGACGTCGTCGAAGACGGCTGGTTCGACACGCTCGCCCTCCGGCTCGAAGACGCGTACGACGCGGCGGAGGTCGATCCAGACGGCGAACCGGACATCCGCCGGACTGACGGTCGCGTCGAGGCCAGCTTCGCGTTCCTCGCCTGGGACGCGAGTGCCGGCGTCGACGACGCCAAGGCGATCGTCGACTTCGTCGAGGGAACCTACGTCCAGGGGGTGATCCCCGGCTACGAGTACGCGGATCCGGTCGCAGGCCTGCTCGACAGCGCCACACAGCAGGCTGGCGGGGAAGACGGCGGTGCGGAGCGGGGCGGAACGCCGCTGTAGCGGTGCTGAAAGTACAAGCGATGGATCCGCGAGCGGCCGAGCGACTGTAGGGAGCGAGGTCGGCTCGCGGCCTTTTTTGGTCCAGATTTTTTCGAGGAGGGTTCCCGCAGCGAGCGTTGCGAGCGAGGAAACCCGACGAGAAAAAAGGTGGGCTCTAGTCCATGGCAATATACGTCCGCGTGTCCTCGACGCCGTCAATGGCCTGGATCGAGGTCGCAGAGACGTCCTTGACCTTGCCCGGCGTATCGACTTCGACCTTGGCGATGAGGTCGACGTCGCCGGCGACGATGTGGGTATCGACGACGCCCTCGATCGCCGAGATCTCCTCGCGGAGGCGATCCGCGGCGCCGGTGTTGGCCTTGACCATGACGTAGGCGGTGACCATCAGCTGACACCCCCTGCCGCGGCGCGGCCGGCCTCGCCGACGACGAGCTGTCGCACGTCGTCGAGCACGCCGAAGTCCGCGAGGACGACGATCCGGTCGCCGTTCTCGAGGGACTCGTCGGGCGAGGGGATGCCGAGCGGTCCGTCGGACTTCCCGAAGGCGAGCACGGTGGCGTCGGCGGGGAGCTGCAGCTCGCTGATCGAGTAGCCCCGGATCGGCGCCTGTTCTGTGATCGTGAGCTCGACGACCTGGAGATGCTGCGCGATGTCGGCGATCGCTCGAATGTCGCCGCCGAGCAGCGCGTTCTTCGCGCCGATCGCACCGAGCCGTTCGGGGTAGACGATCTCGTCGACCTCCGCCGCGTACTTCCGGTAGATCTCCTCGCGGTAGTCCTCGTCGATGCGGAGGACGGTGCGCGCGCCGCGGTGTTTGCCGATCATACAGGCCGCGAAGTTGACGTTGAGATCGCCAGTGAGCGCGCCCAGCGCGTCGGCGTCCTCGATGCCGGCTGTTTCGAGGATTTCCTCGCGAGACCCGTCGCCTTCGACGACCTCGTAGCCCTGGCTGCGTGCCCGCTCAGCCTTCGTGTCGTCGCGCTCGACGAGCACCACCTCGTGCCCTTCTTCGCCCAGAACGCGTGCCGTGCGGAGTCCCACACGACCGGCGCCAATGATAACGAACCGCATGTCGGGAGCTACACCCCGGCACTTGAAGAAGGTTTGCAAACTGGCGACCGCGCGGGAGCGGAACCACCGGCACACGTCGGGGGAAGTATTTTGTGATATGAGAACGTACCACACGGATCGATGGTCCACGCGTTCGTCATGGTGAAGACGGCAGCGGGCTCCTCGGAAGGGCTGGTCGACAGCCTCCGCACAGCAGGACCGATCAGCGAAGCGCACATCGTCGCCGGCGAGTACGATATTATCGCCGAACTCGACGTGGGCGAAGTCTACGACGTCCTCGACACCGTCGCGAATCAGGTTCGGTCGCTCGAGGGCGTCGCGGACACGCGAACGTACATCTCGATGCAGTAGGGCGGTCTCGATACGGGAGGTTCCGAACGGTGTTCCTGTGGGTGCCGGTTCGGGACAGCGGCGTCGCCCTCCACGGCGTCTTTCGACACCCCGAAGTACGGAGCGCTCGAAGGACCGGCAATGTCGGTGCTGACAGGAATCGGCGTCGCCATCATCGTCGCGGTCCACACCGCCATCGCGGTCGTACTGACGCGGTTCTTCCGCCTGCAGTTGAAGACCGAATGGGGCGCCGCGATCTACACGCTCTTCTTGATTCCGCTCGCGCTGATCGTCTCGGCGTCGTTACTGAGCGGGCTCCTCGGCCTCGGTGGCAACCTCGGCGGGCGCGACGTCGTCCTCCTGCTGGTGATCGTCCTGCCGCTCTCGCTCGGAATCACCATCGACCTGTTCTGGATGCCCTCGCCCGACGAAATCGAGCTGCCCGCCGACGCGAACTGAGCGGAGCGAGGAGACCGTGCCGAGATCGACCGACGAGCTACCGAACCAGATGACGCCAGACTAGATGACGCCAGTGTACTCCGCGGCCTCCCGCGCCGCCGTCTCTTCGAGCCCGTCGCCGAGGATCGTGTAGCGGTCCCGGATCTCGTGGGCGGTCGTCAGCGCCTCGATCACCTGCTCCTCCGAGACGCCGAGATCCGCAGCGGTGGTCGGCGCGTCGATTGAATCCAGCGCGTCGCGGATGTCGAGCCACATGCCCTTCTCGCCACCATGCAGGTACGCCGTGACGATCGAGCCGACACCGGCTTGGTGGCCGTGGAGCGCTGCCCCGGGCGCGATCCGGTCGAGCTGGTGGCTGAAGAGGTGCTCCGCGCCGCTGGCCGGCCGGGACGAGCCTGCGATCGACATCGCCACGCCGGAAGAGACGAGTGCCTTGACGACGATCCAGGCGGACTCCTCGAGTCCCGGCCGGACCGAGTCGGCGTTGTCGACGAGGATCTCCGCGGTCATCTCGGAGAGCGCCGCTCCGTACTCCGAGTAGGGGACGTTCTTCAGTCGACGGGCGAGCCGCCAGTCGAGGACGGCAGTGTAGTTGCTGATGATGTCCGCACAGCCTGCCGTCGTGAGTTCCCAGGGCGCGTCCGCGAGGATCTCCGTGTCGGCGACGACGGCCAGCGGCGGATCCGCGGCGATGGAGTGGCGCGTCCCCTGATCGGGCACCGACGCCCGGCCCGAGACGATGCCGTCGTGACTCGCCGCGGTGGGCACGGAGACGAAGCCGCGATCGACCTCCTCGGCGGCCATCTTCGCGATGTCGATCGCCTTCCCGCCGCCGACGCCGATCAGGAATCCGGGATCGACCTCGCGAGTTCGCTCGATGACGCGTTCGATCGCATCGAAGTTCGCTTCTTCGACCTCGACGATCACCGGCTCCTCACCGGCGTCGGCGAAATCCTCGGCGATCCGCTCGGCAGCCAGTTCGCGCGGTGTCGGGCTCGTCACGATGAGCGGTCGACCAGCGAGGTGGAGATCGGCGACGGCCTCCACGGTGTCGTCGACGACCCCGTGGCCGACGACGACGTTCCGGGGCAGCCGGATCCAGGTAGACTTCTCGAACATAGGGAGTCGTTGCGATGGGATCGTTTAGTAAGTGCGGGTCATTGCGGGTCGCGAGGGGCCCGCCGCGCTGATAGCTACTCGGCGGAGTCCAGCGCTCGGAGACATTCCTGGGTATCGCCAGCTGGCGGGCCGGGATCGCGTTCCGTCTCGTACTCCGTCCGGACGGTCTCGGCGATGGCGTCGGCCGGATCGACGGGCTCCCAGCCGAGTCGGTGGAGCTTCTCCGTCGAGAGCACGTGCGGGTTCGGATTGTACAGCGGGAAGTCGGCTGGCTCGAGGTCACCGGCAGCGAGTTCGCGCTCGCTGGCGGTCACGATTTCGACGTCGGTTTCCAGCCCGTCAGCGATCCGCTCGACCACCTCGCCGAGCGTGAGGATCCGGTGGTCGCCGACGTTGTACGCCTCGCCGGGTGTGCCGTTCTCCGCGACGGTCCTGATCGCGCGAGCAACGTTTGTCACCGAGACGAGGTGGTGGATATTCGTCCCGTCACCGGGGACCAGGATGCGGTCGTTCGCTCGAACGCGCTCCGTCCAGTAGTTCAGCCGGCCGGTGTAGTCGTGCTGGCCGTAGACGATCGTGGGGCGGACGCTCATCGCGTTGACGCCGTCCTCGGCGGCCTCGAACACGGCGCGATCGCCCTCGGCCTTGCGTGCGCCGTAGGTTTCGTGACTCTCGTCGACGGCCTGCTCGTCGCTGCAGGGTTCAAGTGCCGTCTCCCCCTCGCGCTTGGGAATCTCGTTCGTGCCGTAGGCCGATCCACTGGAGACGAACACGTAGGCGTCGGCGTCGGCGAAGACCTCCGTCGCCATCCGGACCTCGCCAGGGTAGTAGGCCACGCAGTCGACGACGATTTCGGGGTCGACCTCGTCGCGTGCGTGCTCAAGCGCCGCGTCGCTCGTGCGATCGCCCGTGACCTGGGCGACGTCGGCGTGCTCAGCGAAGGGGTTCTCGTGGTTGCCGCGGTTGAACAGCGTCACGTCGTAGTCGGCGTCGAGCAGTTCGGTGACGAGGTGTCGACCGATGAACCGCGTACCGCCGATGACGAGTGCGTCGGGCATACGCCCACCTTCTGGCCGAGCGACCAAAGTTCGGTCGCGTTCGATCGGCGTGGTGGAGCGGGGGAGCGGGGCGGCGTTACTGGACTGCGCCGGCGAGCTTGACGACCGGATGCGTCGCGCTCCGGTCCGAGAGGTCGCCGAACTGCGAGCGACAGGACGTTCCCGGCGCCACGACCTCGGGCTCCGGGTCGTCGAGGCGATCCGCCGCGTCGTCGACCTGGTCGAAGAGGATCCCGCCGATCGCCTCACTCATCGAGACGTGTTCGGCCTCGTAGCCGAAGGAGCCGGCCATGCCACAGCAACCCGAGTCAAGGACCTCGACGTCGTAGCCGGCGCGCTCGAGGATCGTCGGTGCGTGGTGCTCGCGGCCGATCGCCGTCTGGTGGCAGTGGCCGTGATAGAGCAGCTGTTCGTCGGCGCCACCGTCGGCACCGTCGGCACCGAGCTCGAGGTCGAACCGATCGGCGTACTCCATGACGCCGTAGGTGTTCGCCGCGACGGTCGCCACGCGGTCCGAGCCGAGCAGCGTCGCGTAGTCCGACTGGAACATCGCGGCCTCGGAGGGCTCGACGGTGACGACGTCCCAGCCAGCCTCGATCCGCGGTTCGAGCGCGGCGACGTTCCGTTCGGCGCGCTCCCGTGCGCGGTCGAGCAGTCCCTTCGAGAACGCCGGCCGGCCGCTGTCGGTGACGTCGTCGGGGATCTCGACGCGCACGTTCGCTGCTTCGAGCACTCGAACGGCGGCCTTCCCGATCTCGGGCTCGATGTACTCGGTGTAGGTGTCGGGAAAGACCAGCGCGCGCCGCTCCGCGGCGTCGGCGTCGATAGCCGGATCGCGACCGGCCATCCAGTCCGAGAAGCTGGTCCGTGCGAACGTCGGCAGCTCCCGCTCGCTCGCGATTCCGACCGTCTTCTCTGCGAGCCAGCCCGAGCCCGGCAGCGACGCGAGCCAGTTCGATACGGGTGCGGTTGCACTGCCGATCTTCGCCCAGCGCCGGATGTCTCCGAAGAGGCGGTCGCGGACGCTGGTACCGTGTTCCTGGTGGTGTTGGTGGGTCAGTTCGGCTTTGAGCGTCGCCATGTCGACCTCGCTGGGGCAGTCCCGTGCACAGCCCTTGCAGCCGATACAGAGGTCGAGGATCTCCTCGACGAACTCCTCCTCGGTCGCGTCGTCCGGAAGGTCACCGCTCATCGCCTGCCTGAGCGCGTTCGCCCGCCCCCGCGTCGAGAGGGACTCCTCCTCGGCGGCGCGGTAGGTCGGGCACATGACGCCGCCCGTTTCCTCCTGCGTACCACGGCAGCCGCCGCAGCCGTGACAGAGCTCGACCATCCCCTGCATCCCGTTCTCGTTCTCCCACGCGAGCGCGGGGTCGAACCCCGCGTCGAACTGGTACTCGGGGTCGAACCGGAGATGCTCGGCCATGTCGATCGCGCCGGTCGCGTCGCCACAGACCTGCCCAGGATTCAGGAGCCAGTCGGGGTCGAACGCGGCCTTCAAATCGCGGGAGAGTTCCCAGACGTCGTCGCCGTAGAGCTTCCGGTTCCACTGGCTCCGAGCGCGACCGTCGCCGTGCTCGCCCGAGACGGAGCCGCCCAGTTCGACGACGAGGTCGGTGACGGCGTCGGCGATCGAGACCATACGCTCGACCCCGTCGAATGACTTCGTGTTGATCAGCGGCCGCACGTGCAGGACGCCCGGGCCCGCGTGAGCGTAGAAGGACGCGAAGGTGTCGTGCTCCTCGAGAATCCCCTGGAAGCGCTGGACGTACTCCGGGAGGTGTTCCGGCGGGACCGCGCAGTCCTCGATGAAGGAGATGTGTTTCTCGTCGGTCGTCCGCGAGAGGAGGATCGGCAGGCCGGACTTCCGGAGCTTCCAGAAGCGCTCGCGCTCCGCGGCGTCGTGGGCTTCGAGGCCGGCGAAGGCGCGGTGGTCGGCGTCGGTCCGGATCTCGCCGGGCGGCTCGATCTCCGTCGTTCGGGCGTCCGCAGGCACGCGGTCGGCAAGGAGGTCCGCGACCTGTTCGCGACCGTGGGCGTCGTCGCGGGCGTAGAACTCGACGAGGAGGAGCGCGCCCGTGCCGTCGGGGACGACGGTCTCGACGAGCGCGCCGAACTCCTCGGTGTCCTGGGCGAGACTCAAAAGTACGTCGTCGAGGACTTCGACGGCCGCGGGATCGTGGGCCAGGATCGGCTGCACGTCCTCCATCGCGGTGACGAGGTCGTCGTAGGCAAGCAACGCGACGGCCTTCGTCTCCGGCAGCGGTTCGAGGGAGACGGTCGCCTCCGTCACGATCCCGAGGGTCCCTTCGCTGCCCGCGAGCAAGCGCGCGAGGTTGACGGTTCCGCTCTCGCCGAACTCCTCACCCGTCGGGCCGATGCCACCGCGGGCCTCGGCGACCAGTCGATCGAGGTTGTAGCCCGAAACGTTGCGCTTCATGTCCGGATAGGCGTCGTCGATGGCCTCCGCGTGATCGTCGACGATCCGGCGGACGGCCTCGTAGATCTGCGGGAGCAAGGCGTCGTCCGCTGGATCGGGGTCGGCCTCCTCGCGGATCGTTTGGAGGTCGACCTCACCGAGCGTCGTGACGGTGCCATCCGCGAGCACGACCTCGCAGGACTCGACGTAGGCGTCGGTCTTGCCGTAGACCAGCGAGTGGGCGCCCGTGGAGTTGTTGCCGATCGCACCGCCGAGGGCGCTCTTGTCGCCCCACGCCGGATCGGGCGCGAACGTGAGACCGTAGTCGTCGCAAGCGGCGTTCAGTTCGCCGAGCGTGACGCCCGGCTGGGCGCGAGCGAGGCCGGGAACGTCCGCACTCGCGTCCGCGGGATCGTCCGGATCGGGATCGACGGCGAGCACGTCGTCCATGTGCTTCGTGAAATCGAGGACGACCGCCTCGTTGACAGCCTGGCCGGCGAGACTGGTGCCGCCACCGCGCGGGAGCACCGGCACGGATTGCTCGGCACAGTACCCCATCACCGCTGCCACGTCGTCGGTCGATTTCGGGAAGACGACGCCGACCGGGGTCACCTCGTACGCGCTGGCGTCGGTCGCGTAGAGCTGGCGGCTGTACTCGTCGAAGCGAACGTCGCCCTCGATCCGCGCTTCGAGCGCTGCGACGAGGTCCGGGCGGTGTTCCTCGCCGCCCTGGTAGTCGTAGTTCGCCCGGGGATCCCTCGACGGATCGCGAGCGGAACGGGTGTCCTCGGAGCTCCGGGAACTCCCTCCAGATTCCATGGCGGGAGTCGTCGTGCTGACTCCATAGGAGCTTCGCCCGTTCCGGCCGCAACTGGACGAGAACCGACCGACGACCGGGACCCCTAGCGCCGAGCGTTCAGTGCTTCCCCCAGCGTTCGCGCACACTCTCTGAGGAACAGTATCACGGACGCCAGTATGCCGATCAGCATCAGAATCGGCCCCTCCGAAGCGGTGATCTCCGACCCGACCACGACGAACTGGATGGCGAAGAGCATGTAGAACATGTCTCGCTGTCTCGATGCGGGCATCGTTCCGCACACTTTGGCCCGAATACATCGGTTTTGGGATGCCCGGTCTGAACGATCGTCAGCGGCCAGTCGATCGCACGCCTCGTTCCGCCAAGAGTTAAGAACCAGCCCCTCGACTTCGGCCACATGGAAGCGTCTCACGGCGGAGCCCAGTCCGAGGGCGGCCTCGAGGAGCTCACCACGCTCGTCGGTCGCGAAGTCTACACGAACAACGGCGTCTACGTCGGCGAGGTAGAGGACGTCCGCCTCGACGTCGGCGCACAGGCGGTCACTGGGCTCGCGCTCGGCGAGATCAACGCCGACCTGCTCGCCGGCCAGCTCGAGTCCGGGCAACGCGGCGCGATCGTCCCCTACCGCTGGGTTCGAAACGTCGGCGACGTGGTCATCGTCAGCGACGTCGTGGAACGGCTCGGCGTCGAAGACGACGACGTGATGGCGTAGATTCGAGGACGTTCCTGCTTCTTCAGGATTTGCGTATCCGACGGGAGCGACAGCAAACAACCCGGAAGCCCCCTCCCGCTCGGCGATCCTGACTCGCTGCGCTCCTCGGCTCGCTCCGCTCGCCTGCGGTGGCCGGAGGTTTCCTCCGGCACTTGACGAGCTTCGCTCGTCATCGCTTACTTCGTCAGATATCGCCGAGCGGTCGGCCCCTTCCAGTCCCACCCGACCTGTGGGTGGTCGAAATTCGCGATGCGCGGTGGATTGCGTAGAGGAGCGCTAGCTGGCGGCGTCCCGGCGGCAAAAACGGTGGTTAGCTTCCGTTCGTGCTCTCGCTGCCCTCGACGCCCATCGCGTCGAAGAGCTTGGTCTTCACGGCCTCCTCGGTGAGCTGGAGGAGCGTGTCGCGGTTGTCCTCGTTGACCTCGATGCCGGTGAAGATGCCGAGCGGGATGTCGGCGCTGGCCTGCGTGGAGTGGCCGACGGCCTCGCCCATCTCGCCGAAGGCGTCGTCGAGCACCCGGCCGATGTTGAGCCGGATGTCCTTCGAGCGAGCGGCGAGGTAGATGTTGTCGTCGGCGATGCCGAAGACGGCGGTGGTGGTGATCCCCTCGAGGTTGAGGAGGTGCTGGGCGGCCTGGGCGAGCGCCTCGCGATCGGTGAGGAAGCCCGCGTTGGAGACGAGGTGAGAGCCCTGGACCTCGCGATTCGTAATCGCCTCCGCGAGCACGTCGAGCGTCTCGGGCGACATCGACGGCGACTCGACCTGCTCGAGCGTGTCGTGGTTCGCGAAGGGGTAGAGATAGGCCGCAGCGGTGAGATCCGCGGGGCTCGTGTCGCGTTTGAAATCCAGGGTCTCTGCACGGATACCGTAGAGGAGCGCGGTCGCGACCTCCTCCTCGACGGTCATGTCGAACTCCTGGATGTACTTCGTCATGATCGTCGACGTCGAGGACATGTTCGGGCGCACGTCGACGAACTCGGCGTCGTGTTCGGCCTCCGGCTCGTAGTGGTCGATGAGGATGTCGACGTCGAACTCGAAGGAGTCGCCCGTCGCCTGCTCGTGATCGACGATCGCGAAGGTGTCGTACTCGGTAGCGTCGACGTCGGCCCAGTCCAGCAGATCGATGCCCAGCAAGTTCACGAACGCGCGGTTCTCCTGGTGACCGACCTCGCCGACGTAGATGATGTCCGCCTCGACGCCGACGTGCTCGGCGATGGCCTGGAGCGCGGCGGCGCTGGCGATCGAGTCCGGATCTGGGTTGTTGTGCGTGACGATCGCGACGCGTGACTCGCTCGCCGCGAGGACGTCCTCGAGCCTGGTCGCCTTGTGCTCGAGTTCGCCGGACTCCAGCGATCGAAGCGCGAAGTCCGCGATGACGTCGGAGGGATTGATGACGACGTCGGCGCCGAGTTCCTCGAGTTCGTCGCCGGCGACGGGATCGCTCGCTCGGACGACGACGAAGGCGTCGCCGCTCTGTTCGCGGATGTTCCGCACGGCCTCCTTGTTGGACTCGACGTCGGATGACATGATCAGGACGACGTCCATCGTCGCGACCTCCTCTGCGACGTCCTCGTCCCGGATGTCGGCAGTGCGAGCGTCGAGGTCCTGGTCGCGAAGCGCTTCGACGCGGCCCTCGTCCCGATCGATGATGAGCAGGTCCTTGCCCTGCTCGACGAGCTCCTCGGCGACGAGGTGGCCGACGCTGCCACAGCCGAGGATGGCATAGGTCGACATCGACGTGACGGTGACCCCGGTGCTCATATGCGCCGTCGTACCGGACCCGTCCCCTTAACGGTCCCGACATTTCGTTTCCAGACGGCTGCAGTCCAGTCGTGCGATTCTGGCCCGTGTTCTGCGGTGCCATCGGCGATTGTCGGGACGGTAGCGGTCCGTCGAGGGTCGGGACTCCGTGGAGCGAAACCGGCGAGAACCGGCAAGCCGCGTGAAACGAAACGGCCTTACTCCGGCACCGATCCCGGCAGAGCGTGAACGAACGTCGGCTCCAGTTCTGGTCGCTCTACCTGACGCGCTTCGCGGAGGGGTTCGGGTTCATCGCGCTCACGACGCTACTGGGGCCCTACATCACCGAGCTCGATCCGTCGGCGACGACGATCTTCGGGCTCACCATCGGCGCCGGGATCGTCATCGGCCTCTTCACCTCCGGATTCACGCTCGCGCAGACGGCAGCGGTGATCCCGATCGCCTGGGGCGGCGATCGCTACGACAAGCGAACCGTCCTCCTGCTCACGCTCGGCATCGGCATCGTCGTCTACGCACTCTTCCCGCTGGTCGCCTCGCCGTGGGGATTCATCGGAATGCGGGCCCTCCAGGGGATCGCCGTCACCGGGACTGGACTGATGAGCCTCTCGCTGGTCGGCCAGATCGCGCACGGCAGCTCCCGCGCGAACGCGATCGGCAAGGCCAACGCCGCCGGGCTGGCCGCGTCGATCTTCGGCTCGATCGCTGCCGGGCTCATCTACGACGCGCTCGGGTTCGGCCCCGTCTTCCTCGTCATCGTCGTGCTGATGGTCGTCGCCTGGGTCGGCGTTTACGCCTTTCTCGAGCCCGACGAGACGCGCATCGAAGGGTTCCCGTTCTCCGATCTCGCGGTCAACCGCAAGATCGCGACGATCGCGAGCTTCCGGCTCCAGTACGCCGTCGCAGTCACGCTCGTCCGCACCTGGATCCCGATCTACGCCGGCGTTGCGGTCGCCGACGGCGGCCTCGCCGTCAGCGGACTCGCGATCAGCTTCACCGTCGCATCCGAGAAGTTCACCAACATGCTCTTCCAGCCCGTTACCGGCCGACTCTCCGATCGGCGGGGTCGCGCGGCGTTCGTGTTCGCCGGCGGGGGCACCTACGGCCTCATCGCGATCGCGATCCCCGCCTCGAGCTGGATCGGCACCGCTGCTGGCACGGCGGTCAGCCTCCCGCTGATCGGCACCGTTCCGGCCGCCTACTTCCCGCTCGTCGGATTCTCCGCGCTGCTCGGCATCGCCGACGCCTTCCGGGAGCCGGCGAGCATGGCGCTGTTCGCCGACGAAGGTGACGGCGAGGGCGTCGCGTCCAGCTTCGGCATCCGGGAGCTGATCTGGCGCCCGGGCAGCGTCGCCGGACCACTCCTCGGCGGCTGGCTGATGACCTCGCTGGGAATGGCGTGGGTGTTCTACGTCGGCGGCGCGTTCGCGGTGACGGGCGCGCTGACGTTCTTCGCGATCCTCGTCCGGACGCACGGCCCCGGCGGATTGCGCAAGTGGTAGCGGCAGTGGTAACGAAACGCCTTTACTTGCCAGCGGGGAAGCGATGAGCGAGGGCCGGTAGCTCAGTTAGGGAGAGCGACGGACTCTTAATCCGTCGGTCGGGGGTTCAAATCCCTCCCGGCCCGCTCCCATTTTTTCTCCTTCGGGTATCCTCGCTCAACAGCGGCTTCGCCGCTGTTTCGCTGCGGGAACCATTCAGTCGCAAAACCGTGGGGAAAACTCACTCGCTGCTCGCTACGCTCGCAGCGAGTGAACCGCGTTCGCTCCGACTCGCGCTCCACCATATGCATCTGCCGAAGCTCGAGGACTACGGCGTTCTCGTGTACGACGCGGACGCACGCCGGATCCAGCAGGCGTGACCGGGAGGAGCGTAACCGATACCCGGTGCGCCCGACCTCGTCCGGGGCGTGCCGATTGTCGGTGATTTATCCGGCTGGTGTTCGACGTGCCGGGCAGGATGGCCCTCTCGACCCTCGAGATCACGATCCGACTGGTCGCGGGGTTGGCGCTGATCCTCGCCAACGCCTTCTTCGTCGCGATCGAGTTCGCGCTTACCCGCGCGAGACAGTACCCCGAGGAGGAGTTCGACGAGCCGGGGCTCCGCCGCGCCTGGGAGATGACCAACGACCTGGAGCTGTATCTGACGAGCTGTCAGGTGGGAATCACCGGCTCCTCGATCGCGGTCGGGATCGTCGCGGAGCCCGCGCTGGCGGCACTGTTCCATCCGGTGTTCCAGAACACCGCGCTGGCGTCCGTCGGTGCCGGTGCGATCCTCGCCTTCCTGATCATCAACCTCGTCCACCTCACCCACGGCGAGCAGACGCCGACCTACCTCGGCGTCGAGCGCTCGAAGACCGTCTGCCGGTACGGCGCGACGCCACTGTACTACTTCTACCGCTCGATCGCGCCGATCATCACGCTGGGCGACTGGGTCGCGAAGAAGACGCTCGCGCTCTTCGGCGTCCAGATGTCCGGCGAGTGGCTCGAGACGGAGGTCGAGACGATCGAGTCCCGCGCCGAACTCCACGCCCGAATGGACGAAGTGCTCGAAGCCGGCGACCTCCCCGAGGAACGCCAGACCGAGATCCTCAACGCGATGACCGTGGGCGAACGGCCGATCGGCGAGATCGCCGTTCCGCCGGAGGAGATCCTCGCGATCCGAGCGAACGAGGACCAGGAGACCAACGTCGAGCGGATCGCGGGCAGCCCACACACCAGGTTCCCGCTCGTCGGCGACGGGCTCGAAGACTTCCGCGGCATCGTCTACATCCCGGAGCTCCTCGAGCATCGCGAGGCACTGGCCAACGACGAGATCGACTTCGAGTCCCTGGCCCACGACCCGCTCTGGCTCGAGTTCGACACGACCGTCAGCGAGGCGATCGACGCGTTCCAGCGAGAGAGCCAGGAGCTGGCCTTCGTCCGCGAGGACGGCGAGCTCGTCGGGCTCGTGACGGTCACGGACGCACTCGAGACCATCATGGGCGACGTGCGCGATCCGATGGACGAGCGCAGCGGCGTCGAGTGAGGCGACGGCCGCGAGCTACACGCGGCCGAGCCCGATAGTTCTCGCGTCGACCACCGCGAGAGAAAGCTCCTTGTGGCTTCCCCGACAGGGTGAGTGTATGGATCTCGCGGCACTCGCCCGGTCGCTTCGTTCGGAGGCCGAACGCTCCGAAGAGCGCCGCGGCATCGTGCTCGCCGGCGAGCGGGAGGCGGGACTGGAAGCCGCCCGGCTCGTCCTCGGCGCGGCCGACATCGACTTTGGCGACGTGACCGTCGTCGGTCCCCCGAACCAGCTCCCGGCGAACACGGTCGCGACCGACCGCGCAGACGCGCTGCTGGGGACGACTCGCGAGGCAGTGGTTCTCGACACCCACGAGGCGCTCCGCCCGAACGCCGTCGGCCAGGTCGTCGGCGCCGTCGACGGCGGCGGCCTGTTCCTCGTCCTCGCACCGCCGCTCTCGGAGTGGGCGGAACACAGAGACGCGTTCGACCAGCGGCTCGCGGTCCCGCCCTTCGACGCCGACGACGTCGGTGGCCGGTTCAAGCGCAGATTTCTCGAGCGGCTCCAGGTCCACCGCGGCATCGCGATCGTGGACGTCGACGGCGAGTGGATCGAAGACGACGGGCTCACCGACCCCGCACCGCGGCTCGAGGACGGTCGCGACGGCGGCCGGCCAGCGGACACGACGTTCCCGTCAGTGGTCTACGATCGCTGTCGCACGAACGATCAGGCCGAGGCCGTCGCGGCGTTCGAAGCGCTCGATCCGGGGCCAGCCGCGGTCGTGCTGGAAGCGGACCGGGGTCGCGGGAAGTCCAGTGCGGCGGGACTCGCTGCCGGCGCCTACGCCGCGAGGGGCGAAGACGTGCTCGTCACCGCGCCGCAGTACGACGCGGCAGCGGCGATTTTCGAGCGCGTCCGGGAGGTGCTGGCCGACCTCGATCTGGACGTGGTCACCGACGGCGATCCGCCGACGGAGATTCGAGTCGGTCAGGACGACGGATCGGACGGCACCGGTGGTGGCGATCACGATAGCGGGCGCGTGCGGTTCCTCGATCCCGCCGACGCGGCTGACGCCGTCGCCGACGAGGAGACCGCATCGGCTTCTCCGGACGTCGTGATCGTCGACGAGGCCGCGGCGCTGCCCGTCACCCGTCTCGAAGCGCTACTCGCTGCCGACCGGATCGCCTTCGCGACGACGATCCACGGGTACGAGGGCGCTGGACGCGGCTTCTCGGTCCGATTCCGGGACCGGCTGGAAGAGAGCCGCCACGAGGAAACGGAGGTTCGACTCGACGAGCCGATCCGGTACGCCGCCGGCGATCCGATCGAGGCCTGGGCGTTCGACGCACTCCTGCTCGACGCGCGTCCCGCCGTGGAGCAGGTCGTCGAGGACGCGACGCCGGGGAGCGTCGAGTACCGGCGACTGCCGCCGGACGACCTCCTCGCCGACGAGCACCTCCTTCGCGAGGCGTTCGGCCTGCTCGTGCTCGCGCACTACCGCACGGAGCCCGACGATCTCGCCCGCGTGCTTGACGCGCCGAACGTCGCCGTTCGCGCACTGGTCGAAGACGGGCACGTCGCCGCGGTCGCGCTCCTCGCACGCGAGGGCGGGCTCGGCCCCGAGCGCCGGGCCGCGATGTACGACGGTGAGCGGATCCGCGGCCACATGCTGCCGGACGTGTTCACCAGCCAGCTCCGCGACGAGCGCGCCGCGGTGCCGGTCGGCGCCCGCGTGCTCCGGGTCGCGACGCACCCCGCTGCGCGACGCCGCGGCCTCGGCTCGCGCTTGCTCGCGCGGCTTCGCACCGAGGCGACCGACGGACTCCCGGAGTGGACCGACGCACCGACGCCGACAGACGCCGAGCGGGAGGGTAGCGGGCTCGACTGGCTCGGCGTCGGCTACGGCGCGACCCCCGGGCTCCTGCAGTTCTGGGCGAACTGTGGCTACCGGACCGTCCACCTCGCGACCACCCGCAACGACCGGAGCGGCGAGTACTCCGCGCTGATGGTCGATCCGATTTCGGAGGCTGGCCAGGAGCTCCACGACCGCACAGCGCGGCGGTTCGGCCGGCGGATCGGCGACGTGCTCGGCGACGCGCTCGACGACGCCGACCCGGACGTGGTGCGAACGGCGTTGCGCGCGACCGACGCGACTGCAGCACCGCCGCTGAACTGCACCGACTGGGAGTGGCGCGTCGTCGCCGGCGCGTCCTACGGCCCCGGGCTTGCCGACGTCGCGCCCGGTCCCTTCCGCTCGCTGGCAGCCCGCCACCTGCTCGACCCGCTCGATCCGGAGGCGCTCGACGCCGACGCCGAGCGGCTCCTCGTCAGGAAGGCGTTGCAGTCCTGGACCTGGGACGACGTCGCCGCGGACCTGGGCTACCACTCGACGGGGATGGCAATGAGAGAGTACGGCGACGCCTTCGAGCCGCTCGTGTCACTCTACGGGACGGACGTGGCACTCGCCGAGCGAGCGCGATATCTCGACGAGGACGAGACCCCGGCGCTGGAGGGCGAGACGCTTCCGGGCGGCAGGAGCGCCGAGGACGGTCAGGGCGACGGGGCCTGATCGGGCGTTAGATCGCGTCGAATGCGTTCTCGATCGCCGCGCCGACGGCGTCGTACTCGTCGTCGGGGACCGCGGTCAGCGGTGGCCGTACCGCGTCGCTCTCGATCACGCCACGCTGGACGAGGCCGGCCTTCGCTACGCTCGCGAACCCGTGCTCTCCGCAGACGTCGAACAGCGGCGCGATCGCGTCGCTCGCCTGCCGTGCAGTCTCGCCGTGGGGATCGTCGAGGATCGCATCGAACACCTCCGGCACGACGTTCGCGAGCGCGTTGACGCCGCCGTCGAGTCCCGTCCGCAGGCCAGGGAGGAGCAGCGTATCGTAGCCCTGCAGGACGAGGAACTCCTCGGGCGTTTCCCGGACGAGATCCAGGGTGTAGTCGAGATCGCCGCTGGAGTCCTTGACTGCCAGGACGTCCTCGCGGCTGGCGAGGCTGGCGGCCGTGGTCGGGTCGATCGAGCTCCCGACGTAGACCGGGATGTTGTACAACAGAAGCGGGAGCGGCGATCGGTCCGCGACCGCCGCGAAGAACGCCTCGACGCCGGCCGGATCGCCCGACGTGTGGAAGTACGGCGGCGTGGCGACGACGGCGTCGGCTCCGGCGTCGGCAGCGGCCTCGGCTCGCGCGACGGCGTCGTCGATCGCGGGCGCAGAGATGCCCGCGACGACGGGCGCCTCGTCGCTCGCGTCGACGACGGTCTCGACTGTCGCCGTCTGTTCCGCTGCTGTCAGGCTCGCGAACTCTCCGGTGGTGCCACACGGGAACAGGCCGTCGACGCCGCCCGATTCGACGTGCTCGACGACCGATGCGAGTGCGTCGTGGTCGACGGCGCCGTCGTCGTCGAACGGCGTCACGAGGGGCGGCGTCTCTCCCGCGAGTGCGGTCTGAAGATCCGTCATACCCTGGCCTGCGGCTCGCTGGCCGAAAGCACTTGCCCTCCCGGTAGCTCGATCTGGGGCTGGTGATGAGGGTCGTCTCGCGTGTTGACGGTGGAAGTACGTTCTTCGACTACTAGGGAAATCAGAGCGGAGCGTGGGAATCGGCTTGACAGCGACCCGGCGCGGAAGCCCCTCCCGCTTGACGGATCTAACTCGCTGTCGCCGAAAATCGAAGATTATTATATCGAGATTGTAGATTTCCTCTATACTTATTTTGCACTACGAACTACGGATTCGTAGTGCGTAGTGCATCTACCAATCCTCGTTGATATCCCTCATATCTTCGAGAAAGTCATCCGGGAGATCTGAATCAGCGTCCAGAACAATATCAGTATACTCCTCGATCATACTCTCCACTGTGCTAAACGTCCTATCATCGTAAACCCCCTGCAGTTGGTCGTAAAGGTCAGTTTCGTAAAAGTCAGCCTTGTAGACCTCTGCAAAATCTCGGAAGGCTTGAGGGTCATCCCGGATGAAGTAAGGCGTTTTCTTGAGCAGCCGGAAGCGGCGGGTCAGTACCTGATGGAGACCGATTTTTGGCTCCACGAGACTATTCCGGAGGTTCACCCAGGTTTTGGTAATCTTCCGGTCTTGCCACTCTTGGAGCAGTTCGTCTTTATCGATCTCCTCAGATAGATACTTGAAGAGACAATATCGAGCAGCTTCCGAGGGAGACAGTTCCGTCTCATCGGTAAGATCCTTGAGCATCCCTGCGTGCTCTTTGGGGATCGCGGCAGTGAGCGACCGCATTGAATCGCTCCCTTCAATTCTCGCCTCAGCACTAGCTTCCGGAGCCTCTTCCTGGATCTCACGGATATCGTCCACTCGCCGGACGAGCTTCCTCGCGACTCGCCCTCCTTTTGCAGTGCCGTGGAGATCAGTGATTTCAGCTTTAATGGCTGCTCTCGTCAGGTCAGCTACGGAGTCCCACTGATCCGATTGCCGAACCACGTCATAGCGACAGGTTTCGTAGAGCTCCTGATCTACTCTGTAATTCAGTTCTTCCGTGTCAGTCAAGGTCATTCTCTTTGCTTAGATTTATCACTCTTTCGAGCCGTTGGGTGGCGATCGGTTCGTGTCTAGTCGCAAACCTTATTGCCACCAACGGGGAGGAGAGGGTGCAAGCCGGGGATCCTCCCCGTTTTCCGGCGCTATACTACCGAGAGCGACTGCTATACGATCATCTCCGGAGCTTCTGGGTCCTCGTCATGAATATCCTCCCAGAGCAACCAGAGCCAGCCACACACTCGCGGGCCGAGGGTATCCGGATCGGCTCCGGATATCTCCTGAACCTCTTGACCGAGCCCCTCGACGGCTGCTAACAGTTCGTGGCTGGACTGCTCGGAGTCGGCTTCCTCAAGCAGCTCTGAGAAGGTCTCGTAGCTACTGACGAACTGGTGGATGTTACGGGGTTCAGGCATTCTCGTCGTCCTCCATCATGACCTCGAGTTCGTGCAGAGACCGCTTCTGGCGCTGCGCGTCAGCCAGTTCCCTAGGGAGGTCAAGCTCCTGATGAGCGTATTCCAGGCCGTTGTTGATCCGTTGCTGGAGCCGTGGGCTGATGCCAAGAGCATCAGCAACCTCGTCGGTGATCTTCTTCTCGGACTCGTAGAGACTACCTTGGACACCCTCGCTGTAGATTACGACTCGCCAAGAGGTGCTCCCTCTCTTGACCACCGGAAGGATCCGTGCTGAGAGCGGGCCTTCGTCCTCCGAGAAGGTCGCCAGCGCATCTACCCCAGAGGTGCGTACCGTGTCGTCCTCCACAACCTCCACTTCTTGGAGGTCTTGCTGCTTTGCGTTCTGTGCATCGTTTTCCGTATCGGAGCTACTGGAGGGGCTTCCCGCCCCCTCGTCACCCCATTCTTGGGCATCGTTCTGGCCCATGGTGGGGTAGTGGTCCCCCACCACTATAATTGATATTCAATATTATATAAACAAAGTAAATTAAAGATATGGATGTAGGTAAAGAATATCTCTATATGGCCGTCGTGAGCAGGAGAAAATAGAATTGAATGTTATCATTCACCTGACACGCGCTATCTCGATCATTCACTAGGCTAGGATACATCGGTTCTGCTAGAGAGCTCAAATGGCAATGCAGAATCCCCACCACTACCACCCCCCTTCTCCAGATTTCAGCTCAATGACGGCCATTCCCTATGAAGCCATACTAGCGCCTAGTCTACGTTCTTGCAATGGGCTCAGTGAATGGGTGAACCAATGGCCTCAGAATGGCCGTTGGAATGAGTTCGTCAATGGTGATTCAGTGAATCGCTAGAGATGAGCAATGGATTATTCTCCGGCCTGTAGGAGTATACGGCCAGAAGTTTGCCGATCTCGGGTATTGGAACATGGAGAACGGTTAACATCCCGTCCTCCCCATGCAAGTGCATACACTTGCGGGCCTAAGTTGGGAAATAACCGATCTCCACAACTCAGCAGAGTAACATTCAAAACTCATTATTTGCAAACGTTCTGTAGATGACCAATCTCGACATGGCGACAGTCGTAAAATCTATTCAGACTGAGAATATCGTTGCATCCTCTTCGATCGGACAAGAGGTTGATCTTGAAAGCCTTGCAGACTCTCTAGAGGAGGGAGAGTATGATCCGTCTCAGTTTCCAGGTTTGGTATATCGGACCACGGATCCAAGAGCGGCTTTCCTCCTATTTAGGAGCGGGAAGCTCGTTTGCACTGGTGTAAAGTCAATCAACGGAGTTCATCAAGCTCTTTGGGTGTTTTTCGAAGAACTACGAGACTGCGGGATCGATGTCCCTAGTGATCCGGATCTCGCGTTCCAAAATCTCGTGGCCTCCGCGGATCTCAATGTCGCTGTTGACCTAAATACAGCAGCAGTTGGCCTCGGCCTTGAGAATGTAGAAATTGATACTTCTCAATTCCCAGGGCTGGTGTACCAATTAAGTGATCCTTTTGTAGTTATCCTCCTCTTCAGTTCCGGGAAAGTAGTAGTCACTGGTGCTAGACGATCGGGAGATATACAGGCTGCCATCCGACGATTTGCTGCAAAGCTCCAAAAGTCTGGAATCGAGCTTACTGAACCATCTGATACAGAATCCAATGAGGCGGAGAATGAAGGGACTGAGAAAGATAATGTGGGGGTCAAAACAGATCAATCTGAAAGGGAATCTCATTACGATGTATTCATTTCTCATGCCAGCGAGGATAAGGAAGAAATCGTCCGGCCATTAGCTCAGGAATTGTCAGATCGGGGTATCAGGGTATGGTACGACGAGTTTGAATTGAGTTTGGGCGATAGTCTCCGGGAGTCAATTGATCAAGGTCTTACGAGCTCAGAATACGGCATCGTTGTGCTCTCAGAGAACTTTTTCGATAAGAAGTGGACAAATTATGAGCTCAATAGCCTTGTTTCCCGCCATATGGAGGAGGACAAGGTGATTCTCCCGCTATGGCATGAAATTGATCAATCCACTATTAGGCAAGAGAGCCCGCTCTTGGCTGATCTACTTGCAGAAGAGGTTGATTCCGACAATATATCTGCAGTTGCTGGAACCGTATCAGAACTCGTTTCTGATCAATAACCACGATCTCGCAGAGGAGGGACCTGTACGAAAACGACCGTTTTCGTTCGGGGGGCGCGAAATGGCTATACTTTAAGTATTGGTTGCCCCGTTCGATAGAACAGCGTAATTTGATCCATCTGAGTACTCTTATCTCATGGGCAGAGTTGCTGCTCGATCTCCCGAACAATACTAGCGAAATGCCCACAAAATTATTTAGTGGAGGACAATCACTTGGGAATTAGATCTAGGAAATGATCGACTATTATATAAAATGCGTAAACAAAGGCACCGACGGAGATATCCTCAGCGTTGGCTACGGAGATAATGTGGATAAATTCGTGAACGGCACAAAGACGAAAGAGACGGTCATATCTGATATTGATGACTCCAACAAGAATGTAAAAACTTGCTATTATTCTGACGCTCAAGGGGGATGGGTAGAAGGAGATGATGTTCATACCGTTGACGGAGAGTATATCCGGACAGACGGCAACCAGATTAGATCGGACAATCTCGACAACCTGGATTCCTGTCCAGATGACATTTAATGTGACAGCTACAACACGTAAAGTTGCCCTCTTTTGAGAGCGCGAGTTATAGTCGCTCTTGAAGTCCCTAATTCTATTGCCGCTTTCCGCTTCGACAGCTCTTCTTTCTGCACCATGTCCAGAACGGCACAGACTCGATCGTAGTTCGGCCCCTCGATCAGCTGCCCCTCGTCCTTCTCGAACCCGAGCGGAGGTCTGCCATGATGATAGCCGTCCTCCTGCTGCCGAGCAGCAATGCCCTCCTTGGTGTTCATCTGCTTCACCCTGGCCTGCCACTCCGCAAAGGCTCCGAGCATCTGCATCTGTAGCCGGTGCATAGGCCGCTCTTTTCCGTCCCCGAAGGATAGCCCATCCCGAACGAAATGGACTGCAGCGCCGTTGTCTGTGACTCGTGAGACGGTTCGCTCGAGGTCCTGGAGGGAACGGGCCAGCCGGGAGATCTCATGGACAACTACGTGGTCAACCTCGCCAGCTTCGACGGACTGCATCAGCTCCTTGTAGCCGGAGCGGGCTGTGTCTGTGCCAGTGGACTTGTCCCGGTATACTTCTAGGTCCGACAGCGGTTCACCGAGGTCGTTCTCAGCGTACTCGTGAGTGCTGTCCAGTTGACGCTCAAGGTTCTGCTCTTCTGTGGATACACGGGCGTAGATGGCCGTAGGCATCGGCGCAGCCGCTGGGATGAAGGCATATAAACGGAGTTGTTAACTCCATTTTTGGTGTGGAAGAATATAATCCAGACCGATATTATTACAGATAGATAGCTGAATGCATAATTGAGGAATGCATTTTTAGCCTCTCCCCGTGAATTAGTTGCCAACTGAATGCCGGAGTTTGTCTACAAAGAAGCTCTTCTGTCTGCATTCCCTAGCGTTGATACAAACACACAAGAGCACATTTTCTCTGTCTCTTGCTTCGAACCCTCTCACTGGGAGGCGTCCCCGAGTTGGGACTTAAGTAGAGGTGATCTGGACCAATACATCGAGGAAGTATTAGATACCCTCCTTAGTGATTCTCAGAGAAGAGCAATACAAAGAAATGGACAAATGGATATGGTGCATAACTCATTCTACCATGGAGACATGATCAATCAATTATTCTGCCAGTATATGTCTTCAGAGCTAAGCCTTCGCTGTTCTCCCGAGTCCATGACGGGCACAGACGATTTTGATATTACAGTACATAGGGACGAGATGCCACTGTGTGATATCGGTGTAAAAAGAATGGCAACAAGCTCGAATATTCTCGATAATCTCCAGGAACATCGTGACAATGTCCAAGCGTACGGAGACGGAGACTATTCCCTATTGGCTATGTATTTCCCTTTAACTGATTCTTCAAACTCTAATAGAGCAAGGGATCTCATCTCCCAGTATGAATATCTCTCCCCAGAACTAGACTCATTTTATTCGCAAAATAATCGATACGTCGCCACAATTCCAGCCCCTATTAACCCTGGAGATCATGACATTACACCTCTTGAAGAAACTAAAGATATATTGACACAGGAATTCGGGATAGGTCGGTAATTTATTAAACTTTGCGGTCGATATTATCACTCATGAGCCAAAGGGGAAGCGTTAGCGAGAAAGAAAAATTGCTATATTTACTCTCCCAGAGTAGCGATGCTGGCAAGGTATTTGGACGTAAGAAGTTAATGAAGCTCGCTTTCTTTGCTGAACACTTCGATACATCTGAAGAGGACCTAATATCGGAGCCGCAGATGGAATCCTTTGATTTCCATATCTTCAAATACGGGCCTTTCAGCAAAGAGGTGCTTGATGAGCTTGACAATCTGAAATACAGCGGTAATATTGATGAAGACTCATCAAGGATGCAACACCGCATCAAAATAACTCCCGATGGAGAAAACAAGATCTCAGATATCGAGCACCGATTGTGCCCTGAAGAGCAGGAGCACTTGGATGAGATCGCTGAGGAATTCTCGGACAAGAGTGGATCGGAACTCGAAAATTTAAGTCTTGATATGCTTGGGATTGAGAAACGAGAAAAGGACCGGTATCGAGGAATGTCAATTAGCTCTATTATCGATGGCGCTAACCCCTTGGATTCTGAGGCGTAATTGGGCCGAGGTTACTTCTTCGGAATCCACCACACGAACCGCTTCCCCACGTCCTTTCTCTTGATCTCACCCCCTTGCTCTAACTCCTTCAGCCGCCGTCTGGCCGTCTGAATGTGATAGTCGAACTCCTCAGCAACCTCCTGCGTAGAGACTACCTCCTCTTGTTCGATGAACTCGAGGATTTCCTCGTCGCTCACGTCCTGCGTAAATGGCCCACTCCGTTCGTCTTCCGACATGCTCGCTTAACCGAGCATTGAGAGGCCAGTCTCTTGTACGGATTTTATGGGTGCAAATAGTCTATCTAAACCCGTGCTTGTTAGAGATAGATATATCAACGAGGCTACCGAGGCGTTCTGCTGCGAGCACTATGTCAAAGCGACTCAAGACAGTGATCCCGGACTCCCAGCAGGAGATCACCACGAGAGTAGAGCGCGAAGAGGACGAACTGACGATCAACATCCGAGCGTGCGGGAAGCTCGATGAGGATCTCAAGACCGACTTCCACGATGAGGCCCAGGAGCTTGTTACTGACGAGATCTCGGTCCACTCCTCCACGTATCGATCCAACCAGGGCAACGAAATGGGGCAGGACGTGACGGTTCGCTACGATGTAGAGGACAGCCTCGATGGCATCGATATCGTCGGTGAGGTCATCGATCTGGGGCAGCACTACTACGAGCAGCAGCTGGATAGGGATCTCCACGGGGATCACTCCGAACGGAAGCGTGAGCAAGACCTCCGGGAGTTCGACGACCCTGCTATCGAGGAGTTCTGCCACCTCTACTACGGGAAGGTAGCTCTCCAAGAATGACCTCTTTCGAAGAGGAGTTCCGCGAGGAGCTACGCTCGCACTTCGGGATGGGCGAGGAGGTTGCCGGTCAGATTGCCGCGCAAGGGGCTCGGATGAAAGAGGAGACTGACCTCGAGGATACACCGAAGGAGCTCGCCCAGCGCATGGATATGGATGAGCTCATCGGTCCCATCAACCGGTGGAATACTGTCGCAGGAATCCTCTACGGAGGATCTTGGTCTATCGAGAGTGAGGAGGACAAGAACCCCTATCAGATATGAGCTGCTCCGGAGGGTCTACCGGTGGGTTGGCGGGGGTAGCGGGTGGTCGTAGGGCGGGGGCAAATCGGACGGGAAGGGGGGTAGCATCGCCGCGACGATGGTGCCCGTGGTTCCCGGTCGGATCACCCTCGGATCGGCTTAGAACGCCGTAGCGCCGTTCGGTCGAAGTCTTTACCTTCGGAGCCTAGACTCCAGGTTCCGGCGGAATGGGGGTATGGCGTTCGGGAAAGGAATGGTTGCACGGCGAACGTCGGGAGGAAACCGTTCTGGGTGGGAGGAACCGGTTCAAATTACCTCTACAGTCCGCTTCTCTTGGGAGAATTCCTCCTTCCAGCCCTGGGTGTTCCCGACTGAATCCTCAGCGAAAATCCAGGTCGCAATATAGTCCCCCGTTGGTGTATCATCTGGCCACTGGTACTCAATGGTATAGGTCCCATCTTCTACGGGCGAAGAGAAATCACGATACGCATCGAAGACAGCCCCTCCTCCATCCGTGTGCTCGAACCGGAAATAGATGCGTGTGATACCACTTTCATCGGAAACTTCTGCATCGATTTGCATGGTGCTCCCCGGTTCGAAGGTGTCGTTCGAGACAGTGAAATCGTGGATGACTGGACCGTCGGTATCCTGGTTCTCCGAATCGATTTGGATCGTCTTTTTCTCTTCAGAGAAGGAGTCCGCCCACTGTCGCTGATTTCCGATACTATCGCGGGCAAAGATCCACGTTGCTACGTATGATCCACCTGGAGTGTTCTCCGGCCACTGGTACTCGATTGTATACGTACCGCTGCTAACGGGAGGTGAGAAGTCCCGATAAGCGTCATAAACGGCACCTCCGCCGTCATCGTGCTCAAACCGGAAATATATACGTTCGATATCAGTTTCATCGGTGACTTCAACGTCAATCTCCATGCTCTCACCGGGCTCAAAGGTATCAGCAGAGATCGAGAAATCCTCAATCGTAGGTCCAGTGGTGTCCGATGAATCTGCGTTAATCTCTATCCGGCCTTTCTCTGTAGGGAATTCCTCACCCCAACCTGCGATGTTTCCGATGCTGTCTTCTGAAGAGATTTGAGTGGCTTCGTACGTTCCTCCTGGCGTATTCTCGGGCCAGCTGTACTCTATCGTATACGTCCCGTCATCGACTGGTGGTGAAAAATCTCGATACGCATCGAATACAGCACCACCGTCATCTACGTGCTCAAACCGAAAATACACCCGTGATATCTCGGACTGATCAGTCACTTCAACGTCGATTTCCATGGTGTCGCCTGGTTCAAATTCCTGGCCTGATAGAGAGAAATCGTGAATCACAGGCGCCTCTGTATCTGATGAGGTTGAGTCTCCGTCGGAACTTCCGTCGTCTTCTCCCCCGCCGTCTGTGTCAGTTCCTGCTTCACCGTCTGAATCCGATCCTACGTCTCCGCTTCCTGATTCAGAATCTGACTGATTTTGGCCGCCGCTCCCAGTGGAATCGTTGGTGTCAGAATCACCACTGTCGGAGTTGCTAACGCAGCCTGCTGAAGCGATTAATCCAGAGATTCCAAATAGTCTCAAGTAACGCCGTCTGGGAACTTCATCGCTCATAACAGGTTTCTAGCCGTATCCAAGGATAATCCTTTGGCAGCCTTTGTTCTAACGAGAATTAACCTACTCAAACTCTCTCAGAGTGAAGCAGAAGATCAGATATCGAGCGTGGGAGCGTACTTCTCGTACTCCTCCCCCGCCCGTTCGTCCTGAATCTCACCGTAGATTTCGGTGGTCGTGACTGAGGAGTGAGCGAGGTTCTTGGACAGTGCTTCTATCGACCCGCCGTTCTCGAGGAAGTGCATCCCGAAGGAGTGCCGGAGGGTGTGCGAGGTGATCTTATACTGCTTGTTTCCACCAGCATTGGTGTAGAGGACCTCCTGGATGCCTGCGTTCTCGGCAGCCTGCTTGACGATATCGTTGAGGCGGCTCCCACTCAGCTGCGGGCTCGACTCCGTGAGAAACAGATAGTCGCTCTCACGGGAATATGGTGATCCGTTCCGATAGCCTCCGTCGAGCCAAGCCGTCAGCAAAGTATCCATTCTCGGTTGCCAGTGAGCGGTGTGAATCGTCCCGTTCTTGCCCCGAACCTGGACCTTGCGCTCCTCCCGGTTCAGGTCCGAGATCTTCACGTCACATACCTCCTGGCGACGGAGTGCAGTGTAGTACTGGAAGAGGATCAGCAGTCGATTTCGTACCTGCGGAGCAGGCACGTTCTCCACTACTTGCTCAAGCTCTTCCTTCTCCATCCATACCCGACGCTCTTTGGTGATCTCCTCCTTTTTGGTCCGCTTTGGAGCCCAGTCACTCACCTCGATATGCTCCGCAGGACTGTGGTCGATATCCCCCTCGGCTACCATGTCCTCGTAGAACTGGTTGACTGCGACAAACTTCAGCCGGATCGTCTTCGGGGCATACCCCTTCTCGCCTTTGAGGTAGCCGAGATAGCGCTGGAGGTCCCGAGAAGAGACGTCTTCCGGTTCAATGTCCTCCTCAGCCAACCACTCCGAGAATAGCTCCAAGCCCTTCGTATACTCCGTGACGGTGCTCTCGGCCTTGTCTTTGCCTTGGAGAATATCAACGTAGGTCTGGATTCGCTCGTGCATCTTATTCCTCCTTGAAGTAGTGGGTCTGGCCCTGGATCTCGACGGAAACGATGGGCAGGAAATTGTCCTCAAGGTGCTCGATAGCATCCTCTATCCGCGACTCGTCGGCTCCTAAGCGATCCGCGAGCGCTCGTGTCGTCTGCGGAGAACGCTCGCCGTCTGGCCCGGAGGGATCGATCACTTGGACTGCTGCAACCTGCCTACGATGCTGCTGGGGATCAGCGTCCTCGGGAACGTCGATCTCGGATGTTGGTTCCGGGAGCGGCTCTAGACCGTCGTAGAGAGTCTGGGCGAGATCAGAGATATCTACCTCGTCCTGCTCCTGCTCACGGAGCCAACGGACATCCTTACGGACTCGGTCTAAGTCCTCTTTCAGCTCCTGTATATCGGTAGATAGAGCAGGAGAACTCGAAGGGGTAGACTCGCTATCCCGATTAATCTCCGCTTCCACTCCAGATCTGATGAGCTGAGAGAGTGAGGAATACTCTCGAGACTCTTCGACGTAATCCTCCCATTCAGCTTTCTGTTCTTCATTCACTAGGAGATTGATCTGTACTCTTTCTCCCATACACCAATGACATAGAGGGAGCCATATAGAAGTTATCTATATTTTCAAGCTGTAATCGGAGATTTTCGTGATGACGAAAGAGCTGCGCTCTTTCGAACCACGCGCTTCGCTCGCTATCGCTCGCTGCAGTGCTTACTTCGTTACATCCGCCGACCGGTCGGCCCCTTCCGGAGTATCGGAAGATCGGAGATCTTCCGTACCTCGCGAGAGCTTCGCTCTCGGTCAGCCCCACCCTGAGAACGGCTCGGCGAGTGAAGTGCGGCGGGAAATTGTTCGTTCTCAGCACTGGGGATCGCCCCCAGGTTTCCGCTTGCTGGCGATCCACCTGAGCGAAGACCCACCTCAATCCACCGGGTGGGACTGGAAGGGGCCGACCGCTCGCGCCCTCCGACGACGTAAGCACTGCAGCGAGTGAGCGGAGCGAACGAGCGAAGCGCGTGGTTCGAAAGAGCGCAGCTCTTTCGCCATCACGAAAATCTTCGATTTTCGGCGACAGCGAGTCAGAGGGCGCGAGCGGGAGGGGGCTTCCAAGCTGTCTGCTGTCCAAATCACTCCGCGGTCAGCAATTGCATTTCTCAGTAGCCGAGTCACGCAGCGTAAGACTCATTCACACCCACATAGCTGCCCGTGCGGAGGGCTGCCACGCCGGCGTACGTTTGAACACGCTTTTAATGGACCACTCCGATAGAACGGAGTACAGCCTGCGCCGGGTTGATGAAGCTCCTAGCCACACAGGACTACGCCCGCTCACGGCGGGCCCGGTACGTCGAAGAGGCGGCCGGTACGGCAGGGGAGCCCGAGCCCGAGTGCAGGAGGTGATCCAATGCCAGTATACGTCAATTTCGACGTCCCAGCGGACCTTCAGGACGACGCCCTCGAGGCGCTCGAGGTCGCGCGGGACACAGGCCAGGTGAAGAAGGGAACGAACGAGGCGACGAAGTCCATCGAGCGAGGCAACGCCGAGCTCGTCCTCATCGCCGAAGACGTCACGCCCGAGGAGATCGTCATGCATCTCCCCGAGCTTGCCGACGAGAAGGGCGTCCCGTTCGTCTTCGTCGACGAACAGGACCAGGTCGGCCACGCTGCCGGCCTCGAGGTCGGCTCCGCGGCCGCGGCCGTCGTCGACGCCGGCGACGCCGATGAGGACGTCGAGGACATCGCCGACAAGGTCGAGGAACTCCGGTAATCGCCCATGAGCGCCGAAGAGTCCGAGGCCGGTTCCACGCCGGCTGAAGTCATCGAGGTGGTCGGCAAGACCGGCATGCACGGCGAAGCCATGCAGGTCAAGTGCCGCATCCGCGAGGGCGACAACCAGGGACGCATCATCACGCGCAACGTGCTGGGCCCCGTCCGAGAGGGCGACGTGCTCCAGCTGCGCGAGACGGCCCGCGAGGCCGACTCCATCGGAGGTCAGTAACGATGCCCCAGACCCGAGACTGCGACTACTGCGGCGACGAGATCCCCCCGGGCACGGGCACGATGCTCGTACGCACCGACGGGGCCACGATCCACTACTGCTCCTCGAAGTGCGAGAAGAACGCCGACCTCGGCCGCGAGCCCCGAGACCTGGAGTGGATCCAGGACGAGGAAGCGGAGGAGCTCCGTCGCGCCGAGGAAGGCGAGACGCAGACCGAGGAAGCAGCGTCGGACACTGAGGAAGCGGAGTCGGACACCGAGGAAGCGGAGTCAGACGCCGAGGACGCCGACGCCGATGCGACGGCGGACGACGAGTCCGACGACGCAGCGGACGCGTCCGCGGACGACGCCGACGAGGAGTCGGAGGACGACGAGGAATGAGCGAGCGCACCTTCGTGATGGTCAAGCCCGACGGCGTCCAGCGCGGGCTGATCGGCGAGATCGTCTCGCGGCTCGAGGAGCGCGGGCTCAAGCTCGTCGCGGGCAAGTTCATGCAGATCGACCAGGATCTCGCCGAGGACCACTACGGCGAGCACGAGGACAAGCCCTTCTTCGACGACCTCGTCTCCTTCATCACCTCCGGACCCGTCTTCGCGATGGTCTGGGAGGGCCAGGACGTAACCCGACAGGTCCGCCGAATGATGGGCGCGACCGATCCCGCCGACGCCGCACCCGGGACGATCCGGGGCGACTTCGGTCTGGACCTCGGTCGGAACGTCATCCACGGCTCCGACAACGAGGATCCGGGCGCGAACGAGCGGGAGATCGACCTGTTCTTCGACGAGGACGAACTGGTCGACTACGAGCGCATCGACGAGACCTGGCTCTACGAGTAGCCAGTTCCGCGACTCCCGCGATTTTCCGCCGGCACTCCGAATCGGGAGCGGCGAGCCCGTCCTGCCAGCCCCAGCTATAAGCCCACGGACGATTATCCTGCAGTGTGGTAGCTGATCGCACACGAAGGGCGGTCCTCGGGGCGGCCCTCGGTGGCGGCATCGCCGCGACGGCCGTCCCGCAGATCCGCAGATATCTCCGCCAGTTCGCGCCGCTGTCGGGCGGCGTCTGGGAGGCCGCGCGGCGTGACGTCGGCGGCGACTTCTCGAGCCCATACGGCGACGCGACGATTCGAAAAGACGAGTTCGGCGTTCCCCACGTCGAGGCAGAATCCGAACAGGCACTCGCCTACGCGACTGGCTACGTTCACGGCGTCGATCGGCTCTTCCAGATGGACCTGGTGCGCCGGCAGATGCGCGGCACGCTCTCCGCGGTCGCCGGCTCCGCCACCGTCGAGACCGACGAGTTTCACCGGCGCATGGACTTCACCGCCGCTGCGGAGGCGACCGTCGAGCGTCTCGAGGGGACGGAGACCGAGCCGATCGTGGAGGCCTACGTCGAGGGCGTCAACCTTGCACGGCGTCGCGAAGGGTTGCCGATCGAGTTCCGACTCCTCGAGTACGAGCCGGATCCCTGGACGACCACGGACGTCATGCTCGTCGAGAAGCAGATCGCCTGGGCACTCACTGGGAATTTCCGACCGCTGGAGCGCGCCGTCGTCGCCGACGAGTTCGGCGAGGCGACCGTCGAGGCGCTCTATCCCGAGCGGATGGACCACGACACGCCGATCCTGCGCGACCGGGAGCTGGCCTCGGGGTCCCGGGACCTTCCCGCCCAGGCAGCGAGCAGCAGCGCCACCACGACCACCAGTGCCGTTAGTGACACGACCGGAGGGAGCAGTTCGATCCGAGCGGGAACCTCGACCACGGAACCGACCGAGAGCGGCTCCGGCGATCACCGCGTCGGTCCCGAGCTCGCGGCGTGGTGCTCGCAGTTCACCTCGCCCGACGGCGTCGGCTCGAACTCCTGGCTCGTCGCCGGGGAGCACACCGCCGACGGCGAACCGATCGTCTGTAACGATCCCCACCTCACGCTCATGGCGCCGCCGGTGTGGTACGAGCAACACCTCGACTGTCCCGAATTCGAGACCCGCGGCGTCGCCTTCCCCGGCGCGCCGTTCGTCGTCATCGGCGAGAACCAATCCGGCGCGTGGGGGTTCACCAACGTCGGCGCGGACGTCTGCGATCACTACAGCTACGAGACCGACGGCGAGGGACGCTATCGCTACGGCGACGAGTGGCGCGAGTTCGAGACCGAGAAAGTCACGATCGAGGTCGACGGCGGGAGCGACCGGACGATCGAGCGCCGGAAGACCGTCCACGGCCCCGTCGTCGAGGAGGCCGATCAGGAAGTCGCCGTGGCCTGGACCGGACTCGCCGGCACGGAGACGTTCGCAGCCGTCCGTGATCTCGCTCACAGCGAGGGACTGGCGGACACCGTCGCGGCGCTCCGGCGCTTCGACGCCCCGACGCAGAATTTCGTCTACGCCGACACCGACGGGAACACGCTCTACTGGACGACCGGTCGCGTGCCGATCCGCGGGAACGGGCCGGGGCCCGGCTCCGAAGCCGAACGGGTCCGCGGCGATCGCGTCTTCGACGGCTCGGCGAAAGAAGGCGAGTGGAGTGGGTTCGACCCCTACGGAACGCCGTCCTGGGATGGGTTCGTCCCCTTCGAGGACAAGCCCGGCCTCGTCAACCCAGACTACGTCGCGACCGCGAACCAGCGGGTGGTGGACGATCCGGGATTCTACCTCGGCGACGGCTACGCGCCGCCGTTCCGTGGCGCGCGAGCCTACGAGCGACTCGACGCGGCGGTCGCGGACGGATCGATCGACGTCGAGACGATGGTCAGCGTCCAGCAGGACGTGCGCGACCGCCGCGCCGAGCTGCTCGTGCCTGAGCTGCTCGACGTTCGGGAGCAGCTATCGGAGGCAGGTGACGCGATCGCGAGCGACCTCGAGGACTGGGATCGGCGGATGCGCGCCGGGTCCGCCGGCGCACTCGCCTTCGACCAGCTGCTCGACGCCTTCCGCGAGATCGTCTTCGGGGAGCCCTACGAAGATGCTGGGCTGGAGGACAGCCCGCTTCCCAACGACTGGATCCTGCTGACCCTGCCAGCCGACGCTCCGTGGTTCGATCGCGATGCTGTCCCAGCACGCACCGACGCGCTGGTCGAGGCGGCCGAGCGTGCGGCCGAATCGATCGACGGGAAGGGGCGTGAGGAGTACGGGGACGTGAACCGGCTCGGAATCGACCACCCACTCGGCGTGGGGTTCCTGGGCTACGACGCGAAGCCGGCCGAGGGGTCCGAAGCCACGCTGAAGAACGTGCGCGTGAACACCGACGTCGGGAGCAGCTGGCGGATGATCGCGCCACCGAACGGCGACTCGCAGGCCATCCTCCCCGGTGGTAACAGTGGCGATTACTTCTCCGAGCACTACGACGACCAGCTATCGATGTGGTTCGACGGCGAGTACAAGCCGATGGACCGCACGCACCGTGGCTCGACGTTCGCGACGTTCGATGGTGGAGGAGGCAGAAGTGACGGGAGCGGTGGAGGTGGAGAGTCGTGAGCCGATCGGGGGCCGCAGCGGCGTTTGCGAGCGTCGGGACCACACTGGAGCGAATTCGCGCCGATCGACAGGCGCGCTGGGTCGCGACGGCGATCGCCGTCGGATTCGGGATCCTCGCAGCAATTCTCGATCCGCTCGGGATCGTCCTCGGCGCGATGCTGGTCGCACTGCCGGCGACGGACTTCTATCGGGGGCTGCTGCGGGGACTGGCCTTCGGCCTCCTCGTGGTCGGACTGCTCGGCGTCCAGTTACTCCTCGCCGGCACGCTCGGGCCCGCGATCGGGCTGGGAGTCCCCTTCTACCTCGCGGTCGAAATCGGAATCGGGTTCGGATTGCTCGGTGGACTGGTCAGGGGAATCGTCTGAAAACGTAGCTGGGAGCGAGCGAAAAAGAAAAGCGTTCAGCTACGACGCGCCGATCAGTCGTCCGCGCTGGGTGCCGCCTGTCCGATCTCGATCTCACCGGCGTCGAGCTCGGCCTCGACCTCGCGGGCTGCCTGGACCATGTTCTCCATCTTACCGTAGGCGACCTCACGAGGAAGGAGCTTCACGCCGCAGTCCGGCGAGACGACGAGCTGCTCCGGAGGAACGACCTCGAACCCTCGCTTGATGTTCTCCTTGATCTCCTCGACGGACTCGATCTCGGCGACGTGCGCGTCGACGACGCCCATCGCGAGGTCGGCGCTGAACTCCGGCTCTTTGAACACGTCCAGCTGCTCGTAGTCGCCGTTGGCGAGTTCGAGGTCGAACTCGTCGACGGGGAACTCGAGGATCTCGGGGTAGATCCGTGAGTAGTCGCCGTAGCAGACGTGGAGGCCGACCCGGACGTCATCGGGCAGGTCCGCGACGACGCGTTCGAGCGCCTCGCCGACGATGGCGTGGTCGTCCTCGTGCTGGGCGAGCGCGGGTTCGTCGATCTGGACGTAGCGACAGCCCGCGTCGACGAGCTTCTCGACTTCCTCGTTGACGAGATCGGCGAGGTCGTTCGCGAGATCCGCCGTCGTCTCGTAGTGCTCGTTGAACACCCAGCGGGCGAGCGTGTAAGGGCCCGTGATCGGGACCTTCACCGGGCGGTCGGCGACGTCCGCGGTGAAGCGGTACTCGTCGACGAGCCACTCCTCGTCGTACTCGACCTCCGAGACGACGGACGGCTTGTCGAAGTAATTGTGGCCCCAGACCTTCACGGGCCCGTTGAACTCGTAGCCCTCGATGCGATCGGCGAAGTACTCGACCATCTCGGTCCGGCGCATCTCGCCGTCGACGACGACGTCGAGCCCCGCTCGTTCGTGTTCCTTCGTGATGAGGCGGGCGGCGTCGTCCTCGGCCTCCTGCAGCGTCTCGGCGTCGACTGTCTCGAGTTCGACGGCGTCGACGTCCTCCTGATGGTGGTAGCGCTCGCGAACCCGGTTGAGCCACTTCGGCTTGGGGTAGGAGCCGACGACGGTCGTCAGCAGGAAGTTGTCGTGCTCGTGGTCGTCGGGACGGAACTGGTCCTTGCTCATGCTTCCACCTCCGTGGTCGCCGCGGCCGTGCCGAGCGCCTCGAGCTTCTCGCCGAAGCGATTGGTGGGGAGGAAGAACAGGTCTGTGTTCGCCGTCGCGTAGATCCGACCGTAGTCCGCGGCTGGCGTCTGCTCTTCGAACCACTCGACGCGCTCGCGGATCGTCTCCGGAGACTCGACGAGCGTGTTGCGGCCGTCGACGACCCCGAGGACGACGTCGTCGGTGGCGCCGTACTCCTGTGCGTTGTAGACGTTGGCGTCGTGGTCGGCGACGAGGTCGAAGCCGACCGCGTCGATGTCCGCGTCGAGGAGGTGCGCGTAGACGCGCTCCTCCAGCGCCCCGTAGACCGGCTGCACGGCGACGTCGGCGTCGATCGCGGTCGCGACCGTGTCGATGGCGGCGCTCGCGCGCTCGTCGAGCCCCTCACCGGGAGCGGCCTGCACGAGCGACGGTTCGAGGAGCGTCAGGAACTCCACGTCCGGGAACTGCGCGATCTCGCTCGAGAGAAACTCGGCGACGGCATCGACGAACGCGGCCGTGTCACCGTAGTGCTCGTCGGTCGCGAGGTCGGCGAGCGTGTACGGCCCCGGCAGGACGGCCGCGAGGTCGGCGGCCCGGTCGGCGTCAGCAGCAACGTTGGCGGCCGCATCGAGCTCCGCGGCGACGTCGCCGCTGGCCTCGAGATCGCCCGTGACCACTGGCTCGCGGTAGAAATTGTTGTTGTCGTAGTAGCGAACGATGCCGCGGGTGTCCACGGCGTCGGCGACGGCAAGCGGATGGGCGAGCATGTCGTCCCAGCGGAGCTGCCCCTCGACGACGAGGTCGACGCCAGCGTCGATCTGTTGCTCGACGACCTCCGCTCGCGCCTGGTCGTACACCGATTCGATCTCGGCGCTCTCCGAGCCGTCGATCAGGTCGTGTTTCTGGTGGCCCTTCAGCCCCTCGAGGTCCCGCTTCGCCCAGTCGGGCAGCGGGAACAGTCCCGGCGTCGTGGAGACGAGTTCCGTCATGGTAGTAGCGGCTAGGAAATGACGGGCTTTAATATTTGCTCTTCCACTTTATGCCCTACAGTAATCCCTTCACCGTACGAGTTTCAGTACGGTCAGCGTCTCGAAGGGGAAGGAGTCCTCGGCGACCGCGGCGGCAGAGAAGCCCGCATCCGACGCCAGTGCCACGACGTCGTCGACGCCGGTCAGCGACGAGACGAGCAGGAGGACGCAGCCGTCCGGCCGGAGTACTCGACCGACGTCGGCGAGCAACGGCTCGATGACCTTCAGTCCGGACTGCCCGCCGGAGAGTGCGACCTCCATCCAGTCCGAACGCTCGTCGTCGGGATCCGTCGGCAGGTACGGCGGATTGCAGACCACGACGTCGACCGCGTCCGCGGCGAAAGGTTCCAGGAGACTTGCCCGAACGGCCTCGAGCCCTCGGTCGCGGGCCTGCCTGCAGGCCATCGGGTTCAGGTCAGTCCCGATCACTGACGCACCCGCTTCGGCCGCCACGTGGGCCCCGACGTAGCCCGATCCGGTCCCGACGTCCACGACCACGTCCGTCGCGTCGACGTGGTCGGCAGCCGCCGTCGCAAGCAGGTGTGAATCCTCCGCAGGCTGGTACACGGCTTCGGTCTGCCCGCGTCGCTCCGCGAGATCGCTGGAATCGGGCACGGTTTTACGACCGGTCGGCCGACGTAGTTGACTCGTCGTCGGCCCCGTCGCCTTCCTCGGAGGCGTCCTTCCCAGAGCTATCGTCGGCGTCATCGTGGGACTGGCCGTCGTCAGGTTCGGATCGCCGTTCGACGTCGGCCTCGGGACCGGCTGGCTCGGATTCGCCGAGCACGCGGAAGCCCCCCTGCTCCTCGCGGCCCGTGAGCTCCCGCTGCGGGAACGGGATCTTGACGCCCTCCTCGGCGAAGCGGCCCTTGACGTTCCGGATCATTCGCGTCCGCGCCCGCCAGCGGCGGCGAGAACTGGGGTGTTCGATCCAGCCGCGGACGCCGAGGGTCACGGAGGAGTCGTCGAACTCCTTGACGACGGTTTCGGCTCGCGGGACGGACATGATCATGTCGATCTCGGAGACTGCGTCGGTCGCGATCTCGCGAGCGTACTCGACGTCTGCCTCGTAGTCGACGCCAACCTCGACTTCGATCCGCAGTCGGCCCTTCCGGGAACGGTTCTTGACCATCCGGTTCCCGATCACGTCGTTTGGCACCATCACGAACTCGCCGTCGAACGCCTGGATCCGAGTGTTCATCAGCGTGATGTCGGTGACGATCCCCTCGGCCTCCTCGGCACCCTCACCGACGCCGATCCAGTCACCGACCTCGAACGGTCGGGAGAACATGAGAACGAACCCCGCGAGCGCCGCGCCGAGAGTCTCTCGTGCCGCGAAACCGACGACGATGCCCAGGAATCCGGCCCCGATGAGCAGCCCGCCGAGATTGATCTCCCAGACGCCGAGGATGAAGATGACCCCGACGGTCCAGAGCACCATCTGCGTGAGGCGGTAGCTGATCTCCCGTTCGTGCTCGCTCATCGCGTCGCTCTCCTGGGTGACGTCGTCGAGCAGTCGGCGTGCGACGCTGGTGAACACCTGGATCGCGACGAGCACGACGATCGTTACCGCGATCAGCGGTGCCCGTTCCTCGAACTCGAGCAGTCCGAACTGCTCGACCAGAGATTCGGTCTGTCCCCAGAGATCGACGATGGCGAGTAACGCGCCGACCACGATCGCGATCGAGATCGCTGAGCCGATGAGATCGACGGCGAGCGGTGCGATCTTGTCGGCGAGTTCCTGACGAAGCCGCTGGACCAGGTAGGCCCCGATCATCGCCGCGACGGCGATCACCAGCGAGACGGCGATCTGGGCCTCGACGCTCGAGACGAGCTCGCCCAGGCCGAACAACACGTCAGGCCACCCCCTCGCGCCGAGCGATCCCGGCGAGCTGTGCGAACGTCGACGGCGGCAGCTCCCCCGGTCGAGCGCTCATCAGCTCCTCGTCGGCAGCCGCGACCACCGCGTCTGGATCGTCGAGCCCGGAGATGTGCGCCGTGTTCCGGATCGCGTTCCGCATCGTCTTGCGTCGCTGGGTGAAGACGGCCTTGACGAATCGAAGGAAGAACTCGTCGGCGGCGACCTCGTACTCCGGGGTTCGCGGCATCGCTCGGACGACCGCGCTGTCGACGGCCGGTGGTGGCGAGAACGCCTCCGGTGGCACCGGCTCGACGAGCTCGACGTCGGCGTAATGGCCCGCGCTGACGGTGAGACGGCCGTACTCCGCGGTACCCGGCTCGGCGACGAGCCGATCAGCGAACTCCCGCTGGACGGTGAGTACGAGCGGCTTGCCAGTGGGAAGGAGGTCGAAGAGGAACGCACTCGACGCACCGTAAGGGAGGTTGGAAATCGAGGCGTCGAACTCGGGGTAGTCGATCTCCAGGGCGTCTCCCTCGATCAGATCGAGGCGGCCGTCGGCGATCGTCTCCGCGAACTCCTCCTGCAGGAACTCGACGAGTCTGCCGTCCAGTTCGATCGCCGTGACGCGATCGAACCGCGCGAGGAGCCGGTCGGTGAGCACTCCGGTGCCGGCCCCGATCTCGAGCACGTGCTCGACCGACCTGGACGGAGCGCCGCCCTCGGGCTCCGTCGCTCCCGCATCGAGGTGTCCGGGCAGTCGATCCAGCACCCGATCGTCGATCAGGAAGTGCTGGTCGCGATCGGGGTTCCCCGACACCCCGGCGCGGGCGAGCAGCCCGTCTGGATCCCTCATCTGTCCCGAGGTTGGCAGTCGCCCGACGTTAAAGCTCCGGCACAGCCACGAGAAGCACGAGGGTGACGATTGCAGGACGGGGCGCGGGAGCGCGCCAGTGATCGGCCGCTCACTCCTCGTCGCGTCGCGCGAACAGCCGGTACTTCAGGTCATCGCCGGTAATCTCCTCGAAGATCCGTTCGCGGATGACGTCCTCGGGATCGTGAAGCCCGTCGACGCGCTCGGCCACGTCGTCGAAGCTCTCGAACGGGCCGCGCTTTCGCTCGTCGAGAATCGAATCCCGCAGCTTGTCACCGATCCCCGGCAAGAGATTGAGCTGGTGGAGTCGGAGCGTGACGGGCCCAGCGTCGTCGTAGACAGCGACGAACCGGTCCTCCTCGTTCTCGAGCAGCTCGTCGATCACGTAGTCGAGCTCCGAGCGCGCGCCACTCGAGAGGTCGTCGTACTCGATCTCGCGGACGTGATCGACCTGCTCCCACGCGGAGGAGGGCTCGACGGCGACCTCGTCGCCGATCGAGGCGTCGCCGTCCTCCGCGAGCGCGAACTCGTACAGCCGGAAGTCACGCGTATCGACGCCGTAACCGACCGCAGAGCGTCGGTACTGGGGTCGGTCGTCGTCGCTCCGACCGTGAGGGAGATAGTCGAGTACGACAGCGCGACGGACAGTCTCGTCGCTCTCGGAATCGCTCATAATAGGTTGCGTACGGCGAGTAGCCACTTAAAGAATCGGCCGGGTGGAGAACCGTTCGGAGACCCGCTCCGTCGGTCGGGAGAAACGCGATCGAATCCGGGTCAGGCGTACTTCGCGACGACCTGGAGGATCTCGTCGAGTTCGTCGCCCTCGAGGGTGTATCGCTCCTGGGCGAACACCGAACGGAGCTCGTCGCGGTTCCGGGGAAGGAGATCCGCGATCTTGTACGCGGTCTTCTCGTCGACCTTCTCGAGGTCCTGGAGCTCCTCGACGAGTTCGACGGACTCCTCGGCGTCGAGCACCGCGAAGCGATTGACGTGCTCGACGGCCCGGGCGAGCTCGTAGCGCATCTCCCGGTCCTCGTCGACGGCCCGGCCTTCCTCGATGCCCTCGAGCAGTTCTTTCGCCTCGGAGATCGTCAGATACTCCTCGTCGATCGTCTCCTTGAAGATGGTCATTCCTGTGCCGTCAGGTGGGCTGCCGTCGCGATGATCGTCTTCTCTTTGCCCCCGTCGTCGATGCGGACCTTGAAGGCCGAACCCTGCTCGCCGACGACGACGCCGGTGTGGCCGTTGAACCGCGGATGGAACCGGCCGTCGGAGACGCTCGGATCGAGTCGGAGGTGGACGGACTGGCCCTCCTCGAACTCGGCGATGGCGCGCTGTGGCGGGGAGGTGCCCCGCTGGCGTGGGTCGTTCGAGAGCTTCTCGCGGGTTCCCCGGCGAGGTCCATGAGAGTCGGGCATAGTCGTGGGCAACGGTATCCCGGCCGCGGGTATAAAACGTACGTTCTCGTCCCGGCGGTAGCCGTACGCAGAAGCTACGTCAACCGCCGTTCGGGCGAACCGAGCGCTCGAAAGGGAAAAGTCGACTGCAGAAAGACGGCGGACGGCGTTACTCGCTACGTGCCCGATAGCCAGCGTGGAGCTGACGACCGAGCGGGATCAGCACCCAGAACGTGAGTGGTCCGAGGATCATGAACCAGAACATCGCGTCCATGATGAGATACGCCATCTGCTCGTAGATGTTCGACGCTGGCGATACCTCGGCGGTCAGCTGCTTCCCCGCGAAACTGGGGGTTCGGTACCAACCGGCGAGAATCATCCAGATCAGGCCTGCTACGGACAGAATGCCGAAGCCCTTGGCGAATTCGTCGGCCATTAGCTGATCATTCGTCGTCCGCGTCTTTAGGGTTTCCCATTCCTTCAGCCCGGAACCGGGCGGCGAACGCGTACGTCGCTGCACCCATCACGATCGAAGACACGCCGAGGATGGCGACGGGGAGGTTCACCTCGTCCGCCGAGGCAGTTGCGCGTGCCGTCGCAGTGTCGAGTGCGATCATCCCGCCGACGACCAGTGCGATCGACAGCAAGGTCGAGAAGACGGTGACAGTCTTGTAGAGATCCATCGGGACGACGACTTCCGGCCGCCCACCGCGTGTGGGCGACGGAGAATCGGTGGCACCGCTGGTGGCGTCGTCGGCAGTAGTGTGACCGGTATCAGAATTGCCGTCGCCCGTCGAACCGTCGGAGGCGTCCGCCATCCGCTATCGCGGGGGACGGAGTCGATAGTACCGTCGGTTGAGGTCGTACATGTACCCCTCCCGCATCGACTTCAGGACCGCGTAGGTGATCGTGGCCCCGATGAACGGCAGCGCGAAGCTGAGCCAGAGCTGGAGTTCGCTGGTGAGGATGGGAACCCGGGTCGCCATCAGGTTCTTGATCGCCAGCAGGCTCAGCGTGAACGAGAGGATGACGCCGAACACGCCGACGGCCGACCAGAACGGCTGTTCGACCGGACGACGAGCGCTCCCCTTGTTCAGGAACGGGACCAAAAACATCATCATGATGATCGGCCCGTGCAGGAGCACTGCGAAGGTGCGGTCGGTCGCGAGCGTCTTCCCGCCCAGGATCGCTAGCTCCAGGTTGAGCGTCTCCGTCTTGAGGATCCCGAACGACCAGTAGAGATACCAGTCGGGGAGGATGACGCCGGGCGTCGACGTCGGGTTCGCCGGCGCCTCGAGTGGCGGCGGCATCGTCGCGGAGACGAACAAAATGACGCCGACGAAGAAGCTCGTGATCGAGAGGTTTCGGATCATCTCGTGGGGCCAGGCCGGGAACCCCAGCACGTCGCGCTCGACGTAGTCGGAGTCGTCCCGGAGCACCTGATCCTCTCGCCGGGACCGTTCGAAGTACTCGTACGTTAGCCGGGAGAGACCGTCGGTTCGCTCCTTGCGCTCGCGGAACGACGGCGAGTCGTCGTCCGCGGGCGTGATCGCACCACCGTCAGCGCGGAGCGCTGACGAGGATCGGCTCTCGTCATTCGCCTCACCACCGTCAGAGCGGAGCTCTGACGAAGTTCGCCTTTCTTCGTTCGGCTCACCACCGTCAGCGCGGAGCGCTGACGAGGGTCGGCTCGCATCGCTCGCCGCTCCGCCGTCGGTCCGAACCTCTTCGGAATCGTCGTGGGAAGTGGATGTGTCAGTCATTGGTCTATCAGTGTGGTTCCGCGATCCCTTGCATCCAGACGATACCCACGTGGATCGCGATGAGCGCCGTTACCACGAACGGTAACACGAACACGTGGAGGATGTACATCCGCATGAGCGTCGGTGCGCCGGGCGAGAAGCCACCGAACAGCAGCTGGGCGGCCCACTCGCCGACGAGGGGCACCGACAGCGCCATCTCGAGGCCGATCTGTGCCGCCCAGAACGCGAGCTGGTTCCAGGGCAGCACGTAGCCCGAGTACCCGAAGAGGAGCGTGAGGAGGATGAGGACGACCCCCAGAATCCAGTTCAGTTCCCGCGGCTCCTTGTACGCGCCCGTGAAGTAGACGCGGATCATGTGCAGGAACACAGCTGCGACCATGAACTGGGCCGCCCACCGGTGGATCGACCGGAGCATGAACCCGAAGTTCAGGTCGGTCATGATGTAGACGATCTGGTTGTACGCGATGGTGGCGTCGGCCCCGGCAGCGGAGGTCGCCGTTGGCGAGTAGTAGAATCCCAGCAACGCCCCCGATATCGCCAGTAAAACGTACGCGATGATCGAGAGCGATCCCAGCGAGTACAGGGGGTACCAGTACCAGAACTTGTTGTCGAGGTTGTACTGCTCGGTGTGGCTCTTGGGCATCTGGAGGTTCGTCTTGTAGTACGCGTCCTCCAGCAGCTCGAGATAGTCGACGAGGCGGAGTCGCTTGTCGAGCCACATCAGCGTGAGGAGGTAGCCCCGCTCGACGCGAGAGAGGTCCTTCTCTTCGAGCCAGTCGCCGCGGTCGAACTCGTCGGTGCGTTCCAGACTCATGTTAATCAGACCGCGGTAGTGCGATGAAGTCCTGTTCGATGATCGTGAACGGGTCGTACACCGACTGGTGGCACTGGCAGTAGATCGAGTCGCCTGCGCCGTAAGCCATCGCGTCGGTCTGGCCCGGATCCTTGTAGCCAGGCACACAGCAGAAGTGCGTACACTGGTTGTGGATGGCGATGAACCCGTCGACGGTGCTTGCCTGGAGCCAGTCGTTGTCTTCTGCCGCCTGCTCGATCAGTGGACTGCGGATCAGCTGTACGGGGAGCCGATCGCGTGGCTCGAGCTCCGTGGAGCGCCACGTCACCTTCGCGGGCTTGCCGACCCCGCTCTCGCCAATGACGTTGCCCCAGTTTTCGTAGTCCGAAAAGTGTTCGGCACGAACCGGATCGCCGGCCTCGACCTGGTTCGACTGCCACTCGTAGGCAGGGTTGGCAGTGTACCGGATCGTGTTGTCGAGGTCGGCGTCGGGTTCGATGGCCGGATTGTTCTGGGAGCCACAGTACTGGTACCACGTCGTCGAGTAGAGCGTGCCCCCGAGCTCCATTTCGGCGATCGGGACCGTCTGGCCGCCGATCTGCTGCATCTCGACCTCGGGCCAGATTCCCTTGAGGTTCCCCTCGTCGTCGTACTCCAGTGGGATCTGTGGCATGCCCCGCGGCGCCGGGCCGCCGGTCTGCTCGATTCCCATGTAGTCGGTGGGGCCACCACCGGCGCCCGGCGGTGCGGTCAGACTGTCGACCATCGAGGCCGAAGCGCCGATGACGCCCGAGAGCGCCCCCGCGCCGACGACGCCCTTGACGAAGCGCCTGCGATCCGTGTCTTCGGGATATTTGTCGTATGGGTCGTCCATGGTTACTTTTTGTAGTAGGGGTAGACAGCGCGCTTGAGATTCTCGGTGAGATCGCCCCCGAGCTGTTCGCCGTCGGCGCCGTCCTCGCTGACGTAGAGGTCCTCCCACTTTCGGCGGCGCTTCTTGACGATCATCACGTCCGGGAGGAACTCCTTCCGGTAGAGCGCGAGGATCACGCCGAGATTGATGAAGAGGAGCCCGAGCAGGAGCCCGAGATAGACGTTCCCGGACTCTCGGACGCCCCAGCTCTCGTAGAGGCCGTACGTGAACAGCCCGACGAAGACGACTTCGAGAACGGTCAGGACGACGATCGCCACTGCGGCCCCGACGCTCTCATCTGCGGGTTCGTAGCGGTGAATGTCGCCGTAGTTGCTTCCTTTCGTTGCCATGTTAGTCCCTCTTGTTCGGTGCTGCCGTGTGGGCGGACTCGCCGTACTTCAGGAGATAGAACGTGAACACGAGCGTCGCGAAGATGCCCATGAACGCTATCGCACCGACGAAGTGCTTCTGGATGGGGATTCCCATGTGGGACGGATCTGGCGGTTCGTAGCCGCCACCGCCGCCACCGGAGTTGGCGTCCTGCGTGACCTCGATGGTTCCTGCCATATCTGGGGCGTGGGGCGTACACACGTACTCGTACGTCCCCTCGACTGTGAACGTATGCTGGTACGTCGTTCCAGTACCGACGACGTCGGGATGGCCCTCCCACGAAGCACCGTCGGGTTGGGATTGGGGCTGGACGTTGTGACCGTCAGAGTCCCACTCCCAGACGACCTGGGTGCCGGGCAGAATCTCGATGTTGGCAGGCTCGAAGACGAGATCCCCGCCCGGACCGACCGTTACCGTCCGGGTCTCGCCGGCGCCGGACAGTCCGCCACCGTCGCTCTGATTCCCACCACCGTCGCTCTGGTTGCCGCCGGTGGTCGTACCGTTGCCGCCGGTGACGGAATCGTTTCCACCGGGCCCCGTCGCGTTGCCGTCGTCCTGCATGGCGCCCACTCCGCCCTCGGCCGCAGCCGCTGACGCCGCGGCACTCGTCGCCGCCGCGGCCCCCGCGGCCCCGCCGGCTGTTCGGAGGAAGTCCCGCCGTTTCATACAACCTGACGCTCGGGATTGGCCCCGCTTAAACCCACCGATGCGGACGGATCCGCGGCGTCCGGTTTACACCCCAGAGCCTGCCAGATTCCCCCTGTATGACGGGAGCCTGTTGCGAGGTTCCGACGGGCCGTCTCGGATGCCGCCACCGTTCGAATTGCGCGGGCCGATTCCAATCTCGACAGCACGGACGCGTCACTGCGATCGGCGCGATCGCACCCATCCCGATCAGGCGTCGCCGCGGTCGTCGTCGGTGAGTTCGCGCGTCCCCGATTCCGTGGGGAGGAACGCCGGCCGTTCGCCGTCGTCGAGTCCCATGTTTCGCAGCCGCTGGCGGTACTCCTCCGCGCGGAAGGTGTCGGAGAGGCGGGCGTTCGCGACGGTCGCGAACAGCGTGAGCCCGACCGCGACGAAGACGACCCCGATGACGATCATGACCGAGAGCGCACCGCCACCGGCCCCGCCGACGCCCCCAGCGCTGGGGGCGCCGTAGGACGCCGCGAACGAGTAGATCGCTGCGAGGACGAGGAGCACGCCGGACAGCGAGAGGACGCCAGCGACGACCTGCATCATCAGGTTCCCCAGCTCGTTGCTCGTTTCCGGCACCTCCTCGGGATGTGGAAGAAGGAAGTCCTCGTCGGGCGCGTCTGGAACGTCGTAGCTCTCCATCGAACAGAGCGCGACGACGGGTTTGGTGTCCCGGAGCACCGTGCCAAAGCCCTCGACCGACCCGTCGGGCTCGATCAGCGCGTAGCCAGAATCAGTGTAGGCGAGCAGACACTGCTGCCCCTCGTGCGTGACCCGTTCGACGACGGCGAAGACGTCCCGGGTCGCGATGCGGTGCTCGAGATCGGCCTCGACGCGATCGAGCAGCGCCTCGCCGGTGATCCAGGCGTCGGCGTCGAAGGCGGCGTCCCACTCGTCGGGCTCCATCGATGCCATGTCGGCCGGGCCGAAGTTCTCGAAGTCGTACTCCTCCTCGACGCGCCGGCGCAGTGACTCCAGTTCCTCGGAATCCTCCGTCACGTCCTCGGGTGGCACTCCGTCGCCACGGGCGTCCCCCGATGCTTCGGGGTCCGGTTCGGCGGACGGTGAGGACGAATCCGGCGCGTCGCTCATGACCGAAAGCTTCGGTCGCCTCCGCCGTTAGGGTGACGGTTCGCGACTGGACGCTGCGATCGAACCGTCGAGGTCCACAACTCTAGAACGACTCCTCCCGATCGGCGACGGCGCCGACGACGGTGTCCTGTTCGAAGCGATCGAGAGGAGGAGAAGGAAGAGGAGGAAGGGGTGGAAGGGGAGGAGGCCACCCGCTGCCCACTCCCAGACCGGGATCCCGTGAGCCAGTCCCACACTGAGTCCACCAGTTCCCAGCGGCCGGGGCGTGTCTGCTCCCTTTTTAGGCCGCAGGTGCCAACCACCAGTCGATGGCGCCCGGATTCGCGACGAGCGTAGCCGGTCCCGTGCTCCGCGGCGGACCACAGGTCGCTGGCCAGGTCGCGCAGCTACTCCTCCAGGCGCAGTTCGGCGGGGTGTTCGACGGCGTCCCGCGGACGACGGAGACCGCGACGCTGGTCGCCTTCCTCGTCACGGCGAGCCTTCCGTTCTACCTGTACGGCGCGTGGATCGTGATCGATGCGGAGGTCGTCACCTGGTCGGTGCTCATGCACCACCTCCGGTACATCGCAGTCGGGCTCCTGCTCACGACCGTGCCGGTGCTGACCTGGATGGTTCCAAGACTCCTCGAAGGGTTCACTGGAACGACTGCAGTCCACGTCTTCTTCGGCCTCCAGGCGTACGCACTCCTGCTATTCGCGCTGACGGGGATCTTCCACATCTTCCGCGCCAAGCGCGCTCATTCGTTGTACGAGGACCCCGATCAGGACGTGGACATCGGCGAGCTCCACGAGAACATGAGCGCCTGGCGCTTCCGGCTCCGCGTCGGCGTCTTCGGCTACCTGCTGACCTGGATCATCGCCTGGCTGCTCGGGATGCTCCTGCTGTTCAAGCGGTGGGCACCACTGTTGTTCTGACGCTGCTCGAACAGACGACGTGCAGTCGCCAGCGGGGCGATGAAGCAGCGGGAGATGGAGTATCGAGCGATCGAGTAGCAGGAGCGATGAGTTACCAGGGCTCGCCGCTCGCGAGATCGATCTCGCTGTCGCCCTGCTCGGAGGGACAGATGTCCGCGAGCACGCACGCCTCGCAGTCCGCACGCTGTGCCGAGCAGACCGCCCGTCCGTGATCGATCAGGAGGTGCGTAAACTGGACCCACCGATCCTCCGGGACGACCGGAATGAGGTCCTCCTCGATCGCCGGCGGGCGAGACTCTTCCGTCAGCCCCAGCCGCTGCGTGAGCCGCTGGACGTGCGTGTCGACGACGATCCCCTCGACGACGTCGTGGCCGTGCTGGAGCACCACGTTCGCGGTCTTGCGGCCGACGCCGGGGAGCTCCGTCAGCTCCTCCATCGTGTCCGGCACCTCGCCGTCGTGCTCCTCGACGATGATCTGGCAGGCCTCACGGATGTACTCGGTCTTGTTGTTGTAGAAGTTGATCGAGTTCAGGTCCTCGGCGAGCTCCTCCTGTGAGACCGCGGCGTAGTCCTCGGCGGCGTCGTACTTGGAGAAGAGGTGCTCGGTCTCCTTGTTGACGCGCTCGTCGGTGCACTGCGCCGAGAGGATCACCGCGATGAGGAGTTCGAGACGGTTCGAGAAGTGCAGCGAGATGGTGCTGTCGGGGTACTCGTCCTCCAGTCGGTCCACGACCTCCCGTGCCTGCGCTTCTCTCGGTTCCAGTGGCTCGCCCATGGACGATCGGTTTCGCGGGACGGGCTTCAGGCTCTCGATTGCGGCGAAGGGTCCTGACGGAGAGTCGTGACGTAGGGGCCGGTCCGGATGGCAAACGACCGCGAACGGCAGGCTCAGGTGGTTCCGTCGATCCTCCGCCCGATCCTCCAGCGGTGACGGACAACATTTATTCCGTCTCAGATGCGCGAAACTGTATGGTCCCCGACGACGAACACGGCTGTCCCAAGTGTGGTCACGAAGAGACGGACGTCGGCGCGATCTCGACGACTGGCTCCGGCCTCTCGAAGATGTTCGACGTCCAGACGAACAGCTTCAAAGTGGTCTCCTGTACGAACTGTGGCTACTCGGAGCTGTACCGCGACCAGACCGCCGGCTCGAGCGACATCGTGGACGTGTTCCTGGGGTGATGGCGCTCGTCGTCCTCTTGCTCGCGGTGGCGCTCGCCGCTCCGCTGGTGCTCTACTACCTCGTGCGCGCCGAGCACGACCAGCGGGAGACGATGGACCGCGAAGCGGCCGAGCGCGCCGCGCGGCGTGATACGCCGGACGACCGCGAGCGCTGAGCGCACGATCCGGCTTGGACGGTCGCCGTCGCACCGTGCGCGAGGCGAACGCATTTGAGCGAGCGCCGTGACGGGAGAGGCAACGAATGCGCAGACACTACGACCACGCGCGGGTCCAGGAGTACTGGCAGCACGTCTGGGAGCGCGAGGACGTCTATTCCTGCCCGGACGACGCCGACGATCCGACGTACGTGCTGGGAATGTTCCCCTACACCTCCGGAAGTCTCCACATGGGCCACGTCCGCAACTACGCGATCACCGACGCCTACGCCCGATTCCGCCGCATGCAGGGCGACACCGTCCTGCACCCGATGGGCTGGGACGCGTTCGGGCTGCCCGCGGAGAACGCCGCCCACGAGCGCTTGACCGACCCCGAGTCCTGGACGCGTTCCTGCATCGAACGGATGCGCGACGACATGGAGGAGCTGGGCTTTGGCTACGACTGGGACCGCGAGATCACGACCTGCGATCCCGAGTACTACCAGTGGAACCAGTGGCTGTTCACCCAGTTCCACGAAGCGGGGCTCGTCGACTACCGCGACGCGACGGTGAACTGGTGTCCCGATTGCGAGACCGTGCTCGCGGACGCGCAGGTCGAGACCGGCGACGAGTCGAGTTTCGCGGACGCCGGCTCGGAGTCGCTCGAGGATCCGCTCGATCCCGCGGCACCAGGAGGAGAACAGCGCGAGGACGGAGGCGACGAAGAGTGGGATAGCGAAGCGATCGGCGACGACGACGGGGACCACGACGCTCACGAGGACGGCGGCGTCTGCTGGCGCTGTGGAACCCCGGTCGTGACGCGGGACCTGGAGCAGTGGTTCCTCCGCACGACCGAGTACGCCGCGGAGCTCGAGGAGGGCCTCGACGATCTCGACGCGTGGCCCGAGGGCGTCCGCAACATCCAGGCGGACTGGATCGGCCGGCAGGAGGGCGCAGAGGTCAGCTTCGACGTGCCCGAGTACGGCTCACTCTCCGTGTTCTCCGCGCGACTCGACACGATCCACGGCGCGAGCTACGTCGCGGTCTCGCCCGGCCACGACCTCGCTCGCGATCGCGCGGGAGACGATCCCGAGTTCGCCGATGCGCTCGATGCACTCCACACGGGCGACCACGCCGACGCAACAGCTGGCCTGGCCACCGGACTCACCGCAACCCACCCGCTCACTGGAGCGTCGCTGCCGATCTACGTCGCGCCATACGTGCTCGAGGACGTCGGTACGGGCGCGCTGATGGGCGTTCCAGCCCACGACGAGCGCGACCACGCGTTCGCGACGGCCCACGACCTGCCGATCGAATCCGTCATCGAGCCTGCCGAAGACGCGGAGCCCTCGGCCGGTGACGTGGCGGCCCCGTTCACGGACGACGGCGTGCTCAGCGAGGCTGCCGGCGAGTACGCTGGCCTGGAGAGCGCCGACGCCCGCGAGCGATTCCTCGAGGACCTCGGCGCCGCGGAGGCCGCGACCACCTACCGCCTCCGCGACTGGCTCATCTCCCGCCAGCGCTACTGGGGCACCCCGATCCCGATCGTCCACTGCGAGGACTGCGGCCGCGTGCCAGTGCCCGAGGAGGACCTTCCGATCGAGCTTCCAGAGTTCGAGCACACGACGGGCAACCCCCTCGACGACGCGACGGACTGGAAGCGAACTGAATGCCCCGACTGCGGTGGCCCCGCGGAGCGCGAGACCGACACGATGGACACCTTCGTCGACTCCTCGTGGTACTTCCTACGCTACCTCTCGCCCGATCTCGACGACGCGCCCTTCGACGCCGACCTCGCAGAGGACTGGCTCCCCGTCGACGTCTACGTCGGCGGCGAGGAGCACGCCGTGCTCCACCTGCTCTACATCCGCTTCTTCGCGCGCGCTCTCGCCGACCTCGACCTCGCGACCCACCGCGAGCCCGTCGAGCGGCTCGTCAACCAGGGGACGGTGCTCCACAGCGGACGCCAGATGTCCGAGGCCTCCGACAACGTCGTCGCACCCCACGAGTACGGCCCGGAGACGACGCGGTTGTTCGTCCTCTCCGCCGCCCATCCCGAACGGGACTTCGAGTGGACCGCGCGGAACGTCGGCGCTTCTTACGATCTCCAGCAGGACTGCCACGGGCTGGTCGTCGACTTCCTCCAGCGCACGGACGTCCGCCGCGAGCGCGAGCCCCGCGACGATCACCTCGATCGGGCCGTCGACCGCGCCATCGAGACCGTCGCCGACCACTACGAGTCCTTCCGGTTCCACCGCGCTGTGACGGAGATCCGCGAGCTCGCCGGTCTGTGCAGCCGCTATAGCGCCTACGGCGTCCCCCACGACGACAGCTACCGACGGGCCCTGAAGGCCCTCGCCGCGCTGATCGCACCGCTCACCCCCTACCTCGGCGAGGAGCTCTGGAATCTCCTGCGCGCCGACGGGCTGGTCGTCGAGGCGGACTGGCCCGAGACGAGCACCGACGTTCCGACTGCGGACCGCGCCGCCGAGCGCCGGCTCGTCGACGACGCGCTCGCGGACGTCCGGGAGATCGTCGACGTCGTCGACATCGACGACCCCGAGCACGTCGAACTGGTCGTCGCACAGGACTGGAAGTACCGCGCGTACGAGATCGCCCGCGGAGCCGGTCGCGACGAGCCGATCGTCGGAAACATTCGTGGGGACGAAGCCGTTCCGGACACCGACGCTGCCGCTGCCTTCGCCGGCGACCTCGCCAGCGAAGGCCAGGGGCTCGAACCGGTCGTCGACGGCGAGCGGGCGCTCGAACTGCTCGCCGACGCGGCCTGGCTGCTCGACGACGAGTTCGGCGCGAACGTGACGGTGCGACAGGCCGAGGACGGCGACGGCCTCGCCGAGAAGGCGACGCCGCGCAAGCCCGCGATCCACGTGGAGTGAGCGAGCGCGCTCGACGACGCACAGCCCGCGACGTCGTCCGCTCGGCGGCTTCGATTCGGAACCGCCGCCCAGCCCCGGGCGAGGAGACTACTCGTGGTCCCGATCGTACGCACCGGCTTCCTCGAGCTCGCCCCGACGCTCGAGCACGCTCGGGGTCCGGCAGACTCCGGGAGCGCTGGCGACCTGCGGAACCGTGCAGTTGTTGCAGTCCTCGCAGAGCGCTTTCGCGTTGGAATCGCCCAGGAGTCTGGCCGGAAGCTCCGGCTCGGCGTAAAACGGTCGCGCCATCCCGGCGAGGTCGCAGGCGTCACCGAGTAAGGAGTCGATTTGTTCGCGCTCGCGGAGCCCGCCCTCGAGGAGGACCGGGACGTCTACGCGCTCGCGAACCCGCCGTGCGAGGTCGGCGTTCCAGCCCGGTTCCGAGCCGAACCGTCTGGCCTGGAGCCGATTCAGGAGCTGGACCAGCCGCGCTCGCCAGCGGCTGCCGAACGCGTCGGCGTAGGCGTCCTGGAACTGCGGATCCGACCAGGAGCGTTTCGGGTAGTTTCCACGGACGATGCTCATGTCCCAGGTCACCGAGGTTCGCACTGGAGCGAGCGCGTCGAAGCCGATCGCATCGAGTCGCTCGCAGATAGAAATCGCGTCCTCGTCCGTGAGGTGCCGACGGACGATCCGGGGTGCCGGTCGCTCGGAGGGAACCTTCGTGACGATCGGGACCTCGCTGCCGTCGCGGTCCGTCTCCGCATCGATACGTGCGCGAATCTCGTCGTGGATCGCCGCGAGGAAGCGAACGCCGTCGGCGAAGCGATCGCTCCGGCGGTTGTAGAACGGGGAGCAGAACTGCTGGACGATCCCCATGTTCGCGCCGGCAACGTGGATGCCGTCGTAGCCAGCGTCGACCGCGCGGGCCGCCGCACGGCCGAAGTCCGCTGCGAGTTCTTCGACCTCGCCTGTCGACATGACGTGCGGGGAGAAGTCGAGGACGCCGAGCCGGTCGAGCGCGCGGAGCTGCCAGGGGAGTTCGGAGACGGCGAGCTGTTCGAGGTCGGGATGGTCGGAGCGATAGCCTGCGTGCCAGACCTCCATGCTACGGAGCCCGCCGTGAGCGAGCTGGCAAAAGACTCGTCCGCCGTGGTCGTGGATCGCCCCCGGAACCGATTCCAGCCCGGCGACGAACGCGTCGTCGGCGAAGCGGGTCATCCCTGGCGCGGCACAGCCGCCGTCGCTCCGGACGATCGTCGCGCCCTGGAACACGAGGCCAGCGCCCGCTGCCGCGGCGGGTTCGAGTTCCTGAATGAGGCGGTCGGCGGTCTCCTCGTCGGTGCCGGCACACTCCAATAGTGGGGCTCGATACAGCCGGTTCGGGAGCTCCAGGTTGCCGATCGTCACGGGATCCCGGAGCGTCGTCACGGCCGAATGGTTCGGGCGGGAGCGCAAAGAACCCGTCCCCGAAACGGAGTCGATGATTTCTTCGATTGCCGATCACGCAGTGAATGCCTCGAAAGCCCTCGGCCAGCTCGCGAGCGCTCTGCCGGATATTCTCAGTCGCTTCGCTCCTTCGGATAGGGCCGACAGAGCGCTCGCCACCTGGCCTCGCCCTTTCAGTCCGCCAGGACGTGATGTGGCGCACTGGCCGTTCCCAGTGGATGGGCCGGTCGAAGTTGCGCCGCTTCCGGCGGTCCGTGTTCGCGCACTCAGGCTTCCTCGGGCGAGCCGGCCGCCGGCTCGCCAAGCGACAGCCGGAGGAAGACCGGCGCTGCAACCACCGCGATGGCCATCTCGAGACCGCCGGCGACGAGGAACGCAGTCCAGTAGCCGCTCGCGTCCGCGACGGTGCCGCCGATCAGGAACCCGGCGAGGAAGCCGACGCTCCCGAAGACGTTGAAGCCGGCCATCGCGGAACCGCGGTCGGTGGCGTCCGCGAGGTCGGTCACGAGTGCCATCGTCGACGGGGAGACGAGCGCGCCGAGCACGCCGACGAGGACCATCCCCGCGGCTGCGAGCGCGAGCGTCGGTGCGAACCCGACCGCGATCACGCCGAGGCCGTAACACAGCGAGCCGACGACGATCGGGATCGTCCGTCCGATGCGATCGGAAAGCGCCCCCAGCGGGTACTGGAGCAGGGCGAACGGCGCGAAGAATGCCATCAGCACGAAGCCGGTGGTTCCGGGCCCGATTCCAAAAGCGTCCTGGAAGTACAGCGTCCCGACGAGTGCGAAAAAGCCCGCGGTGAAGCGGTCGATGAGCCCGAAGGCGTAGGGCACGACGAGCGTGGGCGTCCGGCGAACGACAGCAAGCGCCGCGCGCGGCGAACGATCGCTGGCCGGCGCGCGATCTTCGATTAGCGTGACGAGGAGCGCCACCAACGCGAGAAGCGCTGCTGCGAGGAGGAGCGGCGCGAGCGGATCGAGCTCCGAGAGCTGGCCGCCGATCGGCGCCCCGAGGGCGGTGCCAGTGCCGATCGCGATACCCGCGGCACCCATGTTCTTGCCGTGGCCGCCCTCGAGATCCATCAGCATCGTGATCGCCAGCGAGAACGGGCCGATCGTCGCCGCGCCCTGGACGATCCGGAGCAGGAGGACGCCGGTGAACGTCAGGTCGATCAGGGCCGGGAGGACGGCGAGCGCGGCGTAGCCTGCGGCCGCAGCGAGCGCCCCGAGGACGATCCAGGGCGTCCGCTTGCCCGTGACGTCCGATAGCGCGCCCCAGAGCGGCACGCAGACGACGAACGCGCCGAACTCGGCAGCGAGGAAGTACATGCCGGCGTCGAGTTCGGTGTCGGCGCCCAGCGCCGTGACGAGGCCGCCGATCCCCGGATATAGCAGTACCTGCGCGAAGAGGACGGCGGCGACGACCGTGGCGAGGAGCGCCCTGTCGCGGCGAACGGTCACGCCGCGTGGTTGGCGTGTGAGCCAGATAAACGACGCGTTCGCGGGTGGGGACGGAGACCAGTTGCAAGAGACGGTTCGCAGTACAGCGAGAAGGAGACTGCGTGACCGCGGAGCGTCCTACTCCTCGCTCTCGTAACTCTCGCCGACTGCACTCGGCACCCGGGTCGCACCGACCAGCGTCAACACGACGATGACCGTCACGTAGGGGAACTGCTCGAGCAGCGACGACGGTAGATCGACGCCGATCGTGCCCAGCTGGATGCGCAGCATCTGTGCAGCGCCGAACAGCAGGGACGCGAGCGCGGTGAGGATCGGGTTGTAGTTCCCGAACAGATAGGCGACGATGGCGATCCAGCCCCGCCCGTCGACCATCGTCGTGCCAGTGCCGGTGAACCCGTTCCCGATGCCGATCGAGAGCATCCCGCCGGCCAGCGCCGCCACGGCGCCGGAGAACATGACGGCCGCGTAGCGAACGCGGCGCACGGAGACGCCCGCCGTATCGAGCGCCTCGGGATTCTCGCCGGCCGCCTGGATCCAGTAGCCGTAGCGAGTGTGATAGAGCACCACGTACGACGCGAGCACGATCGCGATCGTGAGCCAGAGCAGCGGGTTCGCCTCGAAGAGCAGCCGACCCACCACCGGGAGATCAGCCAACACCGGCACCGAGACGGGCTCGATGCTCGAGAGTGGCGGACTCGAGACGCCACCCCACATCACGACGGCAGTGAACGGACCGAAGCCGAGTCCGAGGAACCACACCGCGAGCCCGGCGACGATCTGGTCGGCCTTGTAGCGGATCGTCAGCACCGCGAAGATCGCGGTGTAGACCAGCCCGAGCAGCACCGTCGCCACCAGCGCGATCCAGAGATCGAGCTGGGAAGCCGATCCACCAGCCAGGATCCAGGACACGGCGGCGGCGTTGACCGCGCCGAAGATCATGAACCCCTCGAGGCCGATGTTGAACACGCCGCTCTTCTCCGCGTAGAGGCCGCCGATGGCAGCAAGTGCGATCGGCATCGCGGCCTGCAAGGCTCGCTGGGCGAACCCGACGGTAAACACGTCGCCGTAGGGCAGCCCGAGCCAGAACTGGGGTTGGACGAGCTTCGAGAGCGCGACGTCGGTGAGCAACGCTGCAACGAGGATTAGCGACACGAACGTCGCGACGAACCCGAGCAGTCGCCACCGGTGTTCGCGGACGGCGGCGGAGGCAACGTCCGCGAAGGAACGCTCCTCCCCGTCATCGTTCCCCGCACCATCGGCCCCGTCGAACCCGCTGTCGCCGGATGGGCCGCCGTCAGTTCGCACGTCGGGCGCTTCGTCGACCGGATCGTCACCGGCAGACGTGCCGCGTCCGGCGTCGTCGGGGCTCATCGGTCCTCACCTCCGACGCCCATGCGTTTGCCAGCCATCCGGAACAGCTCCGGTGCGGCGACGAACAGCACGACCAGTCCGACGACGCCGTCGATGAGCTGTCGCGGGACGTCCGATGACTGGTTGACGAAGTTGCCGCCCGATTCGAGGCCGCCGAAGAGCAGCCCAGCCGGAATCACGCCGAGCGGGTTGTTCGCTGCGAGCAGGCTCACGGCGATCGCGTCGAACCCGAAGGTCGGGAGTGTAGCCGGGTCGCTGAAGTAGCTGAGAACCATGATGATGTAGACTGCGCCGGCGAGCCCTGCCACCATTCCCGAGAACGTCATCGTTGCGACGATCGTACGCTTGGCGTCGACGCCCGAGTACGACGCCGCGGCTTCCTGGTGGCCACTGGTGACGAGATCGTAGCCGAACCGCGTGCGCTCCATGATCCAGAAGACGACGCCCGCCGTCAGTAGCGCGATCGCGAGTCCGACCACGGAGAAGGACGTCCCCTCGAAGATCGGCTGGGGGAAGGAGACGTGCTCGGGGAACCTGGCGGTTCTGACGAAGAAGGTTCCGCCGGGGCGGAAGTACGCGTCCAGAAGCCAGAACACGACCCCACTCGCGACGAAGTTGAGCATGATCGTCGTGATGATCTCGTTGGCGCCCGCGTAGGCCTTCAGAATGCCCGGGAGCATCGCGTAGAGCCCGCCAGCGGCGATCGCGGCCAGCGTCGCGATGACGATCACGATCGCACCACCGGTCGCGCCAGCGGGCAGCGATCCGGCGATCGTAACGATCGTTGCGGCAGCCGCGAAGCCGCCGACGACGAACTGCCCCTGCACGCCGATGTTGAACACGCCGGCGCGGAACGCGATCGCGACCGCGACGCCGGTAATGATGAACGTGACGGTCGGGCGAAGCGTCTGTGCGAGCCGATTGTCCGTCCCGAACAGCTCCGCGACGCTGTAGGTTCCGAAGACGCCGTAGACCATGTTGTCCACGAAGAGGACCGGATCGTACCCAGCGGCTGCGACGATGACGAGGCCGATCAAGAGAGCGAGCACCGTCGATGCGACCGCGATGCCCAGCCGCTCGAAGATCGACGCTTCGACGAGCCGGACGAGCGTCCGGTGGGCGAGGGACTCGTCGGACGACGAGTCGTCTCCGTCCCCACCGACGCCATCCTGCGAGTCCGGCGTCGACTCTCCGGAACTCACTGTCCCTCACCTCCGGTATCGGCCGCCGACGAGCCTGCGTCTGTATCTCGGGCCGCAGCGTCGGCCGACGAGGCGTCAGCGTTGGATTCCCCGGGTCGCGTCCCCGTCATCAGGAGTCCGAGTTCCTGCTCGGTAACGGCACCCGGCTCGACGACGTCGACGAACTCGCCCTCGTACATGACGGCGATGCGGTCCGAGAGCTGCTGGATCTCCTCGAGTTTCGAGGAGACGAGCAACACCGCGAGGCCGTCGTCGCGCATCTCGCGGAGCCGGTCGTGGATGAACTCGATCGAACCGATGTCGACGCCGCGGGTCGGGTGCGCCGCGACGATCGCCCTGGGATCGTGCTCGAACTCCCGGCCGACGACGAACTTCTGCTGGTTGCCGCCAGACAGCGACTCCGCGACCGCGGCGGTGTCGTGTGGTTCGACGTCGTACTTCTCGACGATCGACTCGGCGTGGTCGCCGACGGCGTCCCAGTCGATGACGCCGCGGCGAACGAACGGCTCGATCGTCTGATTGCCCAGCAGGGCGTTCCGTTCGAGGTCGTAATCGAGCACGAGCCCCTCGGACTGGCGATCCTGTGGAATGTAGGCGATCCCGTCCTGGATCAGCGACCGCCTGCTCGCGTCCGTGATGTCCGTCCCCTCGTAGGTGACGGTGCCGTCGGCGACGGAGCGGAGACCGACGATCGATTCGGCGAGCTCGGCCTGTCCGTTGCCCTCGACGCCGGCCACGCCCAGGATCTCGCCCTCGCGGACCGTGCAGTCCACGCCGCGCACCTTCGGGAGGCCGCGATCACCCACGACCTCGAGGTCCTCGATCGTGAGCACGGGCGCTCCCGGTTCCGTCGCACGATCCTCGGCGTCGAAGATGACCTCTCGTCCGACCATCATCTCCGCGAGTTCTTCGCGAGACGTCGCGGCCGCCGAAACGGTACCGACGGCCGCTCCGTCGCGCAGTACGGTGATCTCGTCGGCGGCTTCCATCGCCTCGTCGAGCTTGTGCGTGATGAAGATCAACGAGCGACCGCTGGCCGTCAGCTCCGTCATCACGTCGAACAGCCCCTCGACTTCCTGTGGCGTGAGCACGGCCGTCGGTTCGTCGAGGACGAGGATCTCCGCCCCGCGATAGAGGCTCTTGACGATCTCAACGTGCTGTTGGGCGCCGAGGTCGAGTTCGCGAACCGGCGTGTCGAGGTCCTCGTGGACGTCGAACCCATAGCGCTCGCAGATCTGTACGACGTCCTCTCTGGCCGCGTCGGCGTCGACGATGCCACCTCGCGTGGGCTCGTGGCCGAGGACGACATTCTGCAGCACCGTCATCGGCTCGACCAGCTGGAAGTGCTGGTGGATCATCCCGACGCCGGCGTCGATGGCGTCTCGGGGCGAGTCGAAGTCTCGGACCTCGCCGTCGATCCTGACAGTCCCCTCGTCCTGTTCGTAGAGTCCGTACAGGACGTTCATCAGCGTCGTCTTGCCGGAGCCGTTCTCGCCGAGCAGCGCGTGGACCGATCCGCGCTCGAGGTCGAGGTCGACGCCGTCGTTCGCAACGACGTCCCCGAACCGCTTGGAGATCCCGGATAGCTGGGCGGCGTACTGGTCCCCCGTCGAGCCGTCGCTGGGCGCGTTCGATCCCTCCGCGTCCCCGTCGTCGGTATCTGTCCCACTCATATCGATCGATTGGTATGTCCTAACATGCAAACAGCCGAAAACGGAGGCCGCTCAGTTACAGCCCGATGCGCTGCAGGGAACCGTGATCTCGCCGTCGACGATGGCCTGGGTGGCCTCCTCGACGTTCGTCGCGACTGCGTCGGGGAGTTCCTCGCCGACGGACTGGCCGGGGACGAACTCGACCGCCTCTTCTTCGAGGCCGAGGACCTGCCGACCAGCGACGCTGTCGAAGTTGTCCTGGGCCACTGCTGCGGCGATGCTGCGCGTCCCCTCGTTGATGAACTTCACAGCCGAGCCCATGATGACGTCCTGGTAGTCCGAGAGCGTCACCGACTGGTCCGCGTCGACGCCGATCGCGAATCGGTTCGCGTCCTGTGCCGCAGGGAAGACGCCCTCACCCGCAGCGGAGGCAGCCTGGTAGACGATGTCGGCGCCGTCGTCGTACTGTGAGCTGGCGATGTTGGTCGCGGTCTGCGTGTCCTGGTAGTTGCCGACGTAGCCGACGCTGACCTCGACGTCGGAGTTGACCCACTCGGCGCCCGCGATGTAGGCCTCCTCGAAGGCGTTGATGAGCGGCCCGTCGACGCCGCCGACGAAGCCGACGTGAGCGCTGCCGGAATCGGTGGAGCTGGACCCGAAGGAGAACTCTCGGGTGGTCATCGTCCCCGCAGCCACGCCAGCGAGGTACGACATCTCGTGGTTCGCCCAGATGCGCCCCGCGACGTTCGGCTGGTCGACGTGGTCGTTGATCAGCATCCAGTTCTGGTCGGGGTAGTCCGCGGCGTTCGTCTGGAGGTCCGGACTGTGCTCGTAGCCGACGAGCACGATGAGATCGTAGTCGGGGTTCGAGGTGGAGGCCAGGTCCGCCTGCGTCGTCCCGTAGTTCGAGGGCGACGTCTCTTCGACCTCCTGGATTTCGATGTTGTACTCCTCCGCAGCGGCCTCGAGCCCCTGGACCGCGAGCGTGTTGAACGCCTGGTCGCCGAAGCCGGCGGAGCTGGAGACGATCGCGACGTTCGTCGTGTCGCCGCCGTTACCACCGTCGCTCCCGTTCCCGCCGTCACCGCCATCGTCGCTGTCGCCACCGCCGCTGCCACTCAGACAGCCTGCCAGCGCCGCGCCGCCGACGATGGCGCCGGACCGGAGCACGTTCCGCCGATTGATGCGGGACCGTGCCCCCGAGTCGGTGCTCTGTTCGGTACGTTCGTCATTTTCCCCGTTGGACGACATAACAATTGGAATAAGTAGGCCACCGGGATATATATGTAGCTGATTATATAATTTATTATGAGGATAGATCAACGAGCGCCGAGATTGGACTTTGTGAATCGTTCATTGAATACTTCGAATCTTGCGTTCAATCCCCCTCAGACCGCCGTAAATACCAGTCCGTGCGTGGATACAAATCAGTAACGAAGTGTGGAGAAAACGGGTAGAGGTGATGAGAACCACGATGGCAATGTGCTTACAACTATTGCCGGGAGTGGGCGTCACCGGATCGTCGTTGGTCCGCATTCGACCAGATCGGCCGGTGAACGGGCCGACAGAATCCAGCCGCTACCGGGGATCGCGTGCGGAGGACCGAGACGGAGGCGGCACCGGAATGGGCCAGCCCGGATCGGCGCGTTAATGGGCCCGGACCGGATCACGTCGGGTAATGGCGCTGTTCGCGTTCGACTTCGACGGAACGCTCTCTGATTCGGAGATGACGGTGCTCCTCGGCGATCGGTTCGGCGTCGCGGAGGACATGGCTACGATCACCGAGCGCGCGATGAACGACGAGATCGAGTACGCCGAGAGCCTCCGCCAGCGGGCGGCGCTCCTGGAGGACCTCCCCGACGAGGACGCCCAGCGTGCGTTCGAGGAGGTCGTGCTCCGGCCCGACGCCGCGGAGCTCATCGCTGCGCTGCGCGAGGCTGGCCACCACGTCGCGATCCTCACCGGCGGCTTCGAGCGCGGCGTCGCCGAGGCGCTCGCCCGCGAGGGCGTCGACGTCGACACGATCGTCGCGAACAGGCTCCCCGTCGCCGACGGCGCGCTCACCGGGGCGGTCGAGGGGCCGCTGATCGAGGGGACGAAGGACGAGGCGCTGGAGACGCTGGCCGCGGACCACTCGGTCGATCTCGCGGAGACGGTCGCGATCGGCGACGGCGCGAACGACCTCCCGATGTTGCAGGTCGCCGGACTGGCCGTCGGGTTCGAACCCAAGGCCGCGGTCGCGCCCCACTGCGACGTCGAGGTGACGACCACGGCGGAGCTGCGCGAGCTCCTGGTCGCCGACGGCTATCTCGAGGCCTGATTCGCAGTCGCCGTCGGTTTCACGACGGCCGCGGGCACAATACGGATACACGTGCAGTGCGTCGGTAGGCTCGATGTCGGTCTCTCCGCTTGTCGTTCTCTCCCTGGTTTCCGGCGCGCTCTGTCTCGCCTCGGGCTGGATGGTTCGCGGCCGCTGGGCCAAACCCGGATCCGTCTGGTTCCAGATCGGCGCGGGGGCCTCCGCGGTCTGGTCGATCGGCTACGGCGCCGGGCTGCTCGTCTTCGATCCCGGCCTGCGCCGACTGTTCGAGATTCCGATCTGGCTGGGCCACGGCGTCGCTCCCGTCGCCTTCCTCCTGTTCGTCGCCGGCTACACGGGTCGGCGAGCACTGCTCGATCGGCCGATCGTCCTCGGACTGCTCGTCGTCCCCGCCATCACGATGGTCGCGGTGATCACCAGCGGCGAACACGCGCTCATGTGGACGGACTACCGCGTCGACGAAGCGTTCGGTGCGGCGACCGTGACCTACGAGAAGCAGCCGTGGCTCTACGTCCACAAGGCGTACTCCTACGCCGTGTTGCTCGCGGCGGGTGCAATCCTCCTCGAGGTGATCGTGGAGCGAGAAGCGCTCTACACCGTCCAGGCCGTCTCGCTGATCGGGGTCGTCGTCGCGCTGGGCGCCGGCAGCCTCGCCTGGGTGCTGGAACTGGGCCCGTACCCACAGGTGACGACCACGCCGTTGCTGTTCGGCCTCGTCTACGCCGTCGCGACGGCCGTGTTCTTCCGATCGCCGCTGTTCGACTCGCCGCCGGCGGCGCGGCGGCTCGGACGCGAGCGCCTCCTCGCCGAGTTCGGTGACGGCGTCGTGGTCGTCGACGACGGCGGCCGGATCGTCGAGACGAACCCGGCCGCCGTCGAGCTGCTCGGCTCCGGGAACGACGGCGAGCTGGTCGGGCGCTCGATCGACGAGCTCGGGCAGACTGCAGTGACGGACGAGCGCGACGACGCCCGACGCGTCGACGGCGAGACCATCCCGCTGGATGAGGGTCGCCACCGGGTGCTCCTGGCGACGAAATCGGGGAAGCAGCCCTTCGAAATCACCGTCTCGCCGGTCCGCGGCGACGGCGGATCGCTGCTCGGGCACACGCTCGTCTTCCAGGACGTCAGTGAGGAGACGCGCCGGCGCCAGCAGCTCTCGGTGCTGAATCGCGTACTGCGGCACAACCTCCGGAACGACATGACGGTCGTGCGCGCGTACGGCGAGGAGCTGGCCGAAACCGACGATCCCGAGCGGGCCGCGATGGCGGCGACGATCGTCGACGAGGCCGACGGGCTGCTCTCGCTGGGCGAGCAGGCGAGGACGATCGAGGAGGCGCTCGCGGATCCCGACCGGAACGCGCAGACTGTCGACCTCCGTGCCCTCGTCGATTCGGTCGTTGCGCCCTACCGCGATCGCGCGGACGTCGTCGTGGACGTTCCCGAAGGCTACGCGCTGGAGACGGATTCCCAGTCGCTCGAAGCTGTGATCACGGCCGCCGTCGACAACGCGGTCGAACACGGGAGGAATTCGGCTGCGGACGGAGATCGGCCCGGCGTCACGATCGCAGCCAACCACGACGGAAACTGGGCGACGATCACGATCAGCGACGACGGGCCGGGGATCCCCGAGCACGAACTCGAGCCGATCCGCGCTGGCTCCGAAACCGACCTGGAGCACGGCAGCGGGCTCGGGCTGTGGCTCGTCACCTGGGGCGCGGGAAGTCTCGGCGGCGAGGCCACGTTCGACGTCGACGACAGCGGGACCACCGTGGAGATCAGGCTGCCCGCGGACGAGTAGCGTCGAATCGGTTCAGAACAGGCTCGAGTGGACCGGCGGAATCGTGTCCTCCTCGGGCACGTCGCCGTCGGCGTCGGTCACGGCCTTCCCCTCGACGCCGGCGTCGAGGAAGTCCGAGAGCGGCGGGCCGACGGTCTCGGGCTCGACGAGGAACGCGTCGTGGCCGTGATCGGACTCGGCGACGTGGTGGGCGACGCGGGCGTCGGTCTCCCGGAAGGCGTCGGAGAGCTCCGCCGCCTGCGCGACGGTGAAGTGCCAGTCGCCGGTGAAGCTCATGACCAGCGCCTCGCCGGTGAAGGCCGCGAGCGCGTCGGCGTCGTCCTCGTAGCCCGCCGCGAGGTCGTAGTTGTCCATCGCCCGCGTGAGATAGAGGTAGCTGTTGGCGTCGAAGCGCTCGACGAACTTCCGGGCGTTGTAATCGAGGTAGGACTCGACGTCGCGGTAGGGGAAGAACTCGCCGGCGCGGTCCCGCGGGAACGCGTCCCGTTCGGCTTCCCGACCCGCTGCACGGCGTCCGAAGCGCTCCTCCATCGACGCCTTCGAGAGGTAGAGTACGTGCCCGAGCTGCCGGGCGATCTGGAGGCCGTGGTCGGGATCGGGCTGGTCTTCGCCGTAGTAGTCGCCGCCGTTCCAGTCACAGTCGCTGGTGATCGCGCGCTGGGCGATCGCCTCGATCGCGAGCGACTGGGCATCGAGGCGGGGTGCCGCGGCGATGGGCACCGCCCGCCGGACGTCGTCGGGGTAGCGGGAGATCCAGTCGAGGACGTTCATCCCGCCGACGGAGCCGCCGACGACCGCGTGGAGGCGGCCCACGCCGAGGGAGTCGAGCACCGCACGCTGGACCCGGGTCCAGTCGCCGACCGTGACCGGCGGGAAATTGGTGCCGTAGGGCTCCCCCGTCTCGGGATTCTCGCTGGCGGGGCCGGTGGTCCCGTAGCAGGAGCCGGGGACGTTCACGCAGACGACGAAGTACTCGTTCGTGTCGACGGCCTTGCCCGGACCGACGACGTCGGACCACCAGGCGCGTGCCTGGCCGCCGGTCACGGGTGCGTCGAGCGCCGCTTCTTCCTCCTCGGAGAGGCCGCGATTCGCGACGTGGGCGCTCCCGGTCAGCGCGTGGCAGACGAGGACGGCGTTGTCGCCGGTGAACTCGCCGTAGGTCTCGTACGCGACCTCGAGGGACGGGATCGACTCGCCGCACTCGAACTCGAAGGCGCCGATGTCCTCGGTCGTTACCGTCGTCGACATGAGCACACCTCCGCGGGCGGGGCATAGGGGGCTGTCGATCGGCGACTCCGTCGGCTGATCGCGCGGTGCTCCGTGCCGACGCCACGGCGCGAACTGGGCGACGTTGTCATTAACTACATGCATATAGTTCAAAATGGATATAACCCACAGTTACGGCAACATCTGCAGGAGTCTGTCGTGGCTCCCCGGTCACGTGCCCGCAACCGCCTCCGGGCGACCACAACGATAAGACGGTCGGCCTTGTTTCTCCCCGAGTGATCGGTGTGATCGACGCGTGACGCGAGCAAGCGACGGCGACGCGACGAAACGGCTCGTCCAGCAACACTGGGACCGCCGCGCGGCGACGTTCGACGACGAGAGCCAGCACGGGATCCACTCCGAGGAACAACACGAACGCTGGCTGACGGTCCTCGACGAGTGGACCGGGGAGGCGCCGCGGCGGGTGCTCGACGTCGGCTGTGGGACCGCCGTCGTCTCGACGCTCTTGGCGGAGCTCGGCCACGAGGTCACCGGCGTCGACTTCGCGCCGGGGATGCTCGCCGAAGCGCGACGGAAAGTCGATCGGCTGGACCTGACGGCCGAAATCGTCCGCGGCGACGCGGAGACGCTTCCCGTCGCCAGCGACGGCGTGGAACTCGTTACTGCAAGGCACCTCCTCTGGACGCTCCCGAATCCCGCGGCTGCGATCGAGGAATGGCGACGCGTCGTCGAACCCGACAGCCGAATCCTCCTGGTCGAGGGGTACTGGGACCACGACGAGCCCTGGGACGAGTACGAAGAGATGCACGGCGACCTGCCGATGTACGACGGCGTGCGACCCGAGGCGCTTCGAGACGTGCTCGAACGGCACGGACTGCGCGACGTTGAGTACGACGGGCTCCAGGATCCCGTTCTCTGGGGACGCGAGCCCCACCACGAGTACTACGTCATGACCGGGACGGTCTCAGGCTGAGACGCCAGCGCGTCGTCGAGGCTCGGTCGCCCGAATCGATCGACGATGGAAATCGTCGGCGTATCGACGTCGACCGATCGCCTACTCCGTCGCGGCCTCGATTCCAGCGTCGATATCCGCCAGAATATCGGCGGGATCCTCGATCCCCACCGACAGCCGCAACAGGTCGGGGGAGACGCCGGCCTCGTGCTGTTCCTCCTCGGTCAACTGCGCGTGGGTCGTCGACGCCGGGTGGATGACGAGCGTCTTCGCGTCGCCGACGTTCGCGAGGAAGCTCGCGAGCTCGGCCTCCTCACAGAACCGTTTACCCGCCTCGAATCCAGCCTCGAGCCCGAACGCGATCATGCCACCGTAGCCGTCGACGGCGGTTCCGGCACCGCGGCTCGCCTCCTCGGGCGGATCGCCCAGATACCGCTGTGCGTTCTCGTGGGTCTCGTGTGATTCGAGACCGGGGTAGGCCACCCAGGCGACCGCCTCGTGGTCCGCGAGATACTCCGCGACGATCGCGGCGTTCTCGCAGTGCTGTCGCATCCGTAGCGAGAGGGTCTCGATGCCCTGGAGGGTCTGCCACGCGTCGAAGGGCGTCTGCTGGTTCCCGAGGCTGCGGAGTGCGCGGAGTCGCACCGCGGCAGCCAGCGGCGCCTCGGAAAATCGTTCGCTGAAGTCGACGCCGTCGTAGGCCGGGTTCTCGCCGGCGAGTTCCTCGTAGCCGCCCGCGGCCCAGTCGAACTCGCCGCCGTCGACGACGACGCCGCCGACCGTAGTGCCGGCGCCGTGGAGCCACTTCGTCGTCGAGTCCCAGACGACGTCGGCGCCGTAGTCGAGCGGGCGACACAGTGCGGGCGTCGCGAACGTGTTGTCGACGACGACCGGCACGTCGCGGTCGTGCGCGATCTCGGCGACGCGCTCGAAGTCCGGCGTCACGAGCGAGGGGTTGCCGATCGTCTCGAGGTGGACGTACGCGGTGTCGGAGTCGATCGCGTCCTCGTATGCCTCGTAGTCCAGCGTGTCGACGAACCGGGCCTCGATGCCGCGGCGCTCGGCCGTCTTCGAGAGGTACGTGGTCGTCCCGCCGTAGGTGTCCGTCGAGCAGACGACGTTGTCGCCCGCTCGCGCGAGGATCAGCGTGATCGAGTCGAGTGCGGCCATCCCGCTGTCGGTCGCGACCGCGCCGGCGCCGTTCTCCAGGGAGGCGAGGCGCTCCTCGAGCATCTCGGTCGTGGGATTCGAGATCCGCGAGTAGAGGTGCCCGCCGCGTTCGAGCGCGTAGCGCGCTGCAGCGTCCTCGGCGTCCGGGAAGACGTAGGACGTCGTCTGGTGGATCGGCGGTGCGCGGGCTCCTGTGGTGGGGTCGGGCTCTTCCTGCCCGGCGTGGACGGCCCGCGTGCCGATGCGATGGCCGCACTTCCCGCACCCCCCACCGCTCTCGGCACCGCTGGGCTGGGGCTCCGCGTCCTGGGAGTCCTCGTTACTCATGTACGAGATGCATATGGCTGCAGCCGTCTATAACCACCAGTTACGGCAAGACCTGACGTGAACTGGTCCTCATCGGTTGAGTGAGTCCTCGACGCAGCAGCAGCCGCGACCGCGAATAGTCAGGAAGCCCCCTCCCGCTCGACCGGCCGCGGCTCGCTGCGCGCTTCCTTCGCTCCCACCGGAAGACTCGCTCCGCTCGTCTTCCGAGCCCTGCCTCGCTTCGCTCGACGGGACTCCGGTCGCTCAGTCCAGTGCTTGCACCGACAGACGAGCGCAGCGAGTCTGTCGAGGTTCGCCTCGCTTGCACTCGGCTCACCGTCGCCGGGGCCGGATCGAGCGGTCGGCCCCTTCCAGTCCCACCCTGTGATTGGTCGAGCGAGTTTGCGTGCGGTGGATTCGTCGGCTCGCGGTAAGCGGTGGGGGTTCGCGGTCCGTTGCGGCGCAGTCAGACCAGCAGTTCGACCTCGTAGCCCCGGTCCTCCATCGCGTCGAGGAGGTCCGCGACGTGCTCGTGCCCGCGAGTCTCGAGGTCGAGTTCGACCTCGGCGGCGTTCATGTCGATGTCGCGGGAGCTGCGGTCGTGCTGGATGCGGTAGATGTTGGCCTTCTGTTCGGAGAGGATCGAGATCAGGTCGTCGAGTGCGCCGGGGCGGTCCTTGAGCACGGTCCGGAGTTTGACGTACCGTCCGGTCTCGACGAGTCCCCGAATAATCACCGTCGTCAGGGTGTTGAGATCGAGGTTCCCGCCACTGAGTACGGGGACGATCGTCTCGTCGTCCACGAACCGGAAACGGTCCTGGAGGATCGCTGCCAGCGGCGCGGCACCGGCACCCTCGACGAGCGTCTTCGAGCGCTCGAGCAGGTAGAGCACTGCCATCGCGATCTCGGGGTCGGAAACGGTGACGACCTCGTCGACGCGTGCTTCGATGACTTCGAACGTCTTCTCGCCGACCCGGCGCGTCGCGATGCCATCGGCCATCGTGTCGACCGAATCGCGCTCGTAGATCTCGCCCTTGTCGAGGGACTGGGCGAGGCTCGCCGCGCCATCCGCCTGGACGCCGATCACGCGGACGTCCGGGCGCTGTTCTTTGATCGCCGTCGAAATCCCGCTGATGAGCCCGCCGCCGCCGACGCCGACGACGACGGTGTCGACCTCGGGACACTGTTCGAGCACTTCGAGGCCGATCGTCCCCTGCCCGGCCATGATCTGCTCGTCGTCGAAGGCGTGGACGTAAGTGCGGCCCTCCGTCTCCTCGATCTCGTGCGCGCGCTCGGCGGCCTCGGCGTAGTCCATTCCGTGGAGCTCGACGGTGGCGCCGTAGGAGCGGGTGGCCTGGAGCTTCGAGATCGGCGCGTGCTCGGGCATGACGATCTTCGCGTCGACGCCGAGCCGCGACGCCGCGAGCGCGACTCCCTGGGCGTGGTTCCCTGCGCTGGCGGTCACCACGCCAGCCGACTGTTCCGCCGGGGAGAGCGTCTTGATCCGGTTCGTCGCACCGCGGATCTTGAACGCACCAGTGCGCTGGAAGTTCTCGAGTTTGAGGTGGACGTCCGCACCGGTCATCGCGGAGAAGGTGTGGGAGTGTTTCAGCGGCGTATCACGAGCCGTCTCGGCGACGCGCTCGCGAGCAGCTTCGACGTCGGAAAGAGAGAGCATGGGCGGAGTTCCCGCGCTCGGCTGTTAAGCGATTCGGGGGACTGGCAGTGACTGACGCGAACCGAGCCCCGAACGCCAGCGGCGCACCGTTTCAGGCGTCGGGGTCGCCCAGCACGTCTGCGAGGAGTTTGGACTGTGCAGCGGCGAGGTGCTCGGCGAGCGTCGAGGGGCAGATGTCGAGCGCTTCGGCGACCTCCGATGCGTTCGCTCCGCGGGGATACTGGTAGTATCCCATGTCGTGAGCGGTCTCGAGAACCTCCAGCTGCCGGTCGGTCAGTTGATCCACGTCGACCTCGACGATGCCGTCCGCCAGCTCCGTCTCGGATTGCTCCCCCGACGTTCCGTCCCCCAGCCCGCCGGCGCGATCGGCCGGGCCTCCTGCTGAATCGGGCGCCCCGTCCGATCCCTCGGCGTCGCCGGACCGGCCAAGCGAGTCAGCATCCCAGATGCCGCTGCGGCCGTGACTCGTGCTGCCGTCGGCGCCCGTCCGACCGTCGGAGCCCGAAGATCGACGCGGGGGGTCGGCCGATCCGTCCGTCCCGCTCGACGCGCCGCTGCTCGTCGAGTCACGCTCTGGCAGTAATCGGTCGTCCCCCGTGCGCTGGCGTCCCATACCAGCGCTTCCGAGAGCCACCCCGAAAAGCGGGGTCGCGATTCCCGATTCGTTGGAACGGCGGCCGAACCAGTTCGGCAACTGACCGAGCGTGGCCCGTAGAGCGGCTGGAGATGCGAAATCGAGCGGCCACCGTCGAACCGAACAGCGGACTCGAAGGCCTCAGATCCCGAGCACTCGCCAGTAGTACGGACTGACGAACGCCTCGATCACCGCTGCCGCGACGAACAACACGGCGAGCCCGACGAGTACCTGGAACGCCCGGTCGATCGCGTCGGCGACCCGGTCTCGATCGACGTCGCCGAACGCGTAGCCCCAGCCGACGCGACCGAGGTGGAGCCCGAGCGCCCCCGAGAGCAGCAGTGCCGGAATCTCGATGATCCCGTGGGGGACGATGAACGCCAGCAGTATCGTCGGGTCGGCCTCGAGCTGGTAGAGGAAGCCGACGTTCGCGCCGTTGAACGCCAGCGAGACGATCGTCGGGAGGCCGACGGCGATCCCGGCAAGCGACTGGCCGGCGGCGACCGACCAGTTGTTCCCCGCGTAGTGGAAGAACGCAGCGAGCGGGTTCATGCGGTCGATTCGCGCCTCGATCGAGGCGGTGAACAGGTCGTCCACCTGTGCACCGGCCCAGAGCCCGACGGCGACGCCGGCGGCGAGTACGACGGTGCTGATCGCGACCGATCCGAGGTGACCACGCGTGAACGCGACGAGTGCCGACCAGCCACGCTCGATGCCGCCGCGGAGACGCTCGATCCGACCGCGATCGGGCTGGTTCGGCGAGGTGAGCGCGACGCCAGCGTTCTGGGCGTACAGCGACGTCTTCGCGAGATCGAGCAGCGGGAAGACGAACACCAGCGGCACGAGCGTCGAAACGGTGACCGCGCCGAACTGGCTGAACGCGGTGCCGATCGAGTTCGCGACCATGACCAGCCCGAGCGCGAGCGCCCCGTAGCCAACGGATTCCAGCACGTTCGCCTTCACGTGGCCGATGGCCCGCTTGACCGCGGAGATCGCCCCGACGCCATCGACGACCGCAGCCGGGCGGGCGAACGCGAACAGCAGTCGAACGAGCAGGGCCGCCGGAATCGCGAAGAAGAACAGCGGAATCGCTGGGATGACCAGCCAGACGAAGTCAGCGACGACGGCGATCGCGATCAGCGCCGTCGGGATGCCGAACAGCAGGAGCAGCGCCAGGAACTCCAGAATGAAGAGGCCGAGGAACGTCCACGTGTGCTCGAAGACGCCGTCGATGCCCGCACGGGTCGGAGACGTCGGGGAGTCAGAGTCGTCCTCGGTGAGCACCGCGAACACCGCGTGCAGCCTGGCCGCTGCGACGGAGGACTGCATCACCGCGAAGAGGACGAGCGACACCAGCGCGGTCACTGCGAGGATCGCGATCACGGTCGGCGTCAGCAAATCGAGCATCGCCTCGCCGAGCGCGTCCTCGTCGATCGAACGGCCCTCGGCCGTTCCGCTGCCCACGTCGTCGATACTGATCGGCGCCGCCGGCTCCAGTTCCTCCCGAACGGCCTCGAGTCGGCCGCTGCCCCGGAGGGACAGGTAGGCGAGCAGGAGGCCGAGGAACGGCACCACCCGGACGATCACCGGGACCGCGAGGCCGGCGACGTAGAAGGGGAGGACCTGTGCGGGACGCGCGCCGAGGGACCGTGCGCTGTCGCGAACCGCGTCGTCGAGACTCATCGAGTCTGGATTCAGTTGCACGCCACTTGGAGATAGGGGTACGTCGCTGACTCCGCAGATCGTCGCAGCCTTTGAAGTCCCTCGCCGAAGTGGGATACCAGCCGATGCAACCCAGCGAGCCCGCCGCTACTCGCCAGTGCCCGATCCGGACTCGCTCGCGACCGGTGAATCGACCGCCGTGCCGCGATCGGCCATCATCGCCGCGGCGCGTTCCGCCCAGTCCCCGCGGGCGAACCCCCAGAACACGATCGCGAACGCCCAGACGTGCCAGCTCGCGACGGCGACGTAGATCGCGAGCGGCCCGAATCCGAGCGCGAGTCCGCCGACGAACGACACGCCGAGATAGACGACGAGCAAGCCAGTCGTCCGGGCGACGAAGGGGGTTCGGGTCTCGCTGGCTCCCTGGAGCGCGCCCGAGAGCAACACCATGCCAGCGAGGAACGGCGCCGCGATCCCGTAGGCCCGGACGAACGCGATCGCGTGGCCGGCCGTCGCGGCGTCGTCCGTGAACAGCGTCACGATCGGTCGCGCTGCGACGACGAGCCCGATGCCGATCGCGCCGACGACCAGCACCCCGAGTGCCGTCGTCGCCCAGCCCTCGAACCGCGCGTCGTCGGGGTTGCCCGCGCCGAGGGACTGCCCGACCACCACGCTCGCCGCGACGTGGAGCCCGCGGGAGAGCGGGCTCGTCACCTGCTGGTAGACCCGCCGGCCGATCTGGTAGCCAGCGTTGACGGGCGTCCCGAAGTAGAGCAGCAGGGCGTTGAACGGGAACTCGACGACGGTCGCGAGCAGCCCCTCCGCGATCTTCGGTGCGGAGACGACGAGGAGCTGTTTCACGACCACGAACTGCGTGGGACGCCGGAGCCCCGCGTCGCGCACGCCAAGCGCCAGCACGGCCAGCAGCGCACTCGCCGTGAACACGTTGCCGATCGCCGTCGCGAGCCCGACGCCGACGATTTCCAGCCGCGGCGCGCCGAGCAGTCCGAGACCGAGAACCACCGATAGCACGACGTTGAGCAGGTTCGAGACGACGTTGACGTACATCGGCGTCCGCGTGTCGCCGGTCCCCTGGAGCGAGCGGGCGGCGATCAGGGAGACGTGTCTGGCCGGCGCCGTCGCGAAGATGATCGCGAGGTAGGTCCCACCGAGTTCCGCCACTTCGGCGACTTCGTCGGGATCGCCCCACTCCCCGATGAGCGCGATCGCGGGCTCACCGAGCAGGACGCCAAAGAGCATGAACGGGATCCCCGCGAGCGCGCCGACGAGCAGCGCCTGCGAGATCGCCTCGTCGCGAGTCGCCGCCGCGCCAGCCCCCGTGTCCTGACTCGATAGCGCGATCGCGCCCGTCCCCAGCCCCAGCCCGATCCGCAACGGCAGTCGCGCGAAGAGGTCGGCGAGCCCGATCGCCGCGACCGCGATCGGCGAGAACAGCGCCGTGACGAGGACGTCCGTCGTCCGCATCCCCGTCCGCGTGACCTGCTCGACCATCATCGGCCACGACAGGGAGAGGACGCGCCGCCAGACGCCGAGGACTCGCCCGCGATCGACCATACACACCGCTCCCGTCGGGGGCTACTTCAGTGCGCGGAAGGGGTGTGGCTCTTTGCCGCGATCGGCGACCGACCACCTGTACTGCCTCGCCCGACGGCTACCGGCACAGCGTGCTCGACGGCCACCGCTTGGCGCTCCACTACACACCCCGCCGGGGTGTCGCGAGATTCGACCACCGACGCCGGGTGGGACTGGAAGGGGCCGACCGGTCGGCGCAGGTAACGACGTAAGCACCGCAGGCGAGCGGAGCGAGTCGAGGAGCGCAACGAGTTAGCTGCGACGAGCGGGAGGGGGCTTCCAAACGGTTCGCGGTGCTGTTTCGCCCTGCAATCACCAAAAAGCGATTCTCAACCTACTCCCCGGCCTTCTCGCGAGCAGCCGCAACCAACAGCGGCAGCGTGATCGTCGCGTCGGCGTAGACCGAGACGTTCCGCGCCGCGGGTTCGAGCTTCCCCCAGGAGCGAGCCTCGTCGAGCGTGGCCCCCGACAGTCCACCCGTATGCGGCGGATCCATCGTCAGCTGCACCGCGTACTCGTAGGCGTCGGGCGCGACGAGCATCGTCTGGAGGACGAAGTTCTTCGGCACGCCGCCGCCGACGACGAGCGCGCCCGCCGACTCGGCGTCGTGCGCGAGATCGTTTAGCCCGGTCATGTCGCCGAGCGCGTCGAGGGTCAGCCCGGAGGTCTGGGAGTAGATCCAGGCCTGGATGCCGAGCACGGAATCCTGGACCGCGGGGCAGTAGATCGGCACGTCGTGCTCGTAGGCGGCTGCGGCGATCCCCGCCCGTTCCGCGACGCCATCGCCGTCGCCGACCTCGCCCGCATTGACCTCGGCATTGGCCCGACCCAGCTCTGCAGTCAGCTCCTGGATCGACACTTCCCCCTGCTCGGCCAGCGGCGGGAACACGTGCTCGCGGAGGTGGGACTCGAACAGCGCGAAGTGTTCCTGTGGGAGGTAGACGTTGTAGATCCGGTCGACGCCCTCCTCGCGGAGCGTCTCGTCGTGCTCGCGTTCGGTCATCTCGGGATGGTCGCTACGGCCGTGGTGGTGTTTGCCACCGATGGCCTCGATCGCGTCGTGGGTCAGGTTCGCGCCCGTCGTCACGAGCGCGTCGACGTGGCCGTCGCGAATCAGGTCCGCGACGATCCGGCGCATTCCCATCGGCACCATCGCCCCGGCGAGCCCGACGAAGTTCGTCACGTCCTCGTCGAGCATGTCGGCGTAGATGTCGACGGCCTCGTGCAGGGACGCGGCGCCGCCACCCGCGGCGCCGTACTCCGCGGCGAGTTCGCCGACAGTCGTCCCCGCGCGGGCCTCCGCGTGGCCCACTGGATCGTGGTGGAACTCCTCGCGCTCGGACTCGTCGGTCATGGTGATGGGTCCACTCGCCACCGGTTTGAACGGCGCGATTCGGTGCGACCCGCCCCCGATCGGCGCCGAGACCGGAGCGTTGAACACGAGCGTGTGCGAATCTCGGGAGCGATGACGACGGCGCCGACGGTCAGTATCGTGATCCCGGCGAAGGACGAGGCGGAGTTCCTTCCCGAATGCCTCGACAGCGTCGCCGGACTCGACACCGATCACGAGTACGAGACGATCGTCGTCGACGGCGACAGCGACGATCGGACGCCGGCGATCGCGCGCTCTCGCGACGAGATCGCTCTCGTCGAGGGGCCGGGCAAGAGCATCGGCGGCGGTCGCGCACTCGGCGCAGAGCACGCCGGCGGTGACTGGCTCGCGTTCGTTGACGCAGACACCGTGCTGGAACCCGACTTCCTCGAGGAGATGCTGTCCTTCGTCCGCGCGAACGACCTCGACGCCGCGACCTCGCGCTGCCGGATGGACGGCCTCCGGCCGAAGCTAATGCAGGCGACGATCAACCAGGTCTTCCCGCACCTCCGACGGCCGATCCTCCCTGGCTTCAACTTCTTCGTCGACGCCGACGTCTACGAGGCCGCCGGCGGCTTCCCCGACGTGCCGAACGAGGACACCGCGTTCAGTCGGCACCTCGGCAGAGAGTACGCCACTGCCTACCACCCCGACGTGCTGGTGGAGACCTCCGGTCGGCGTATCCACAGATGGGGACTGACGGGGACGCTGTTACATTACGTCTACCTCGACGTGGGGCGACTCCGAGCGGAGTACCGGTGATCGAGGACGACCGTCCACAGGTTGACGTCCGACGACGCGGCGAATGGGCCGCGTGATCTGACAGACTGCGCGACGCGGCCGAGGCGGGTGCCGTAGCACACCGCGTCGCGACTGTTCGAAGCGCCCACGTGCTACCTGCTCGTCGATCAAACCTCGCCGACGGTTCCATGTCGACGGGCGCTCCTCAGAGCCCGGTCGGATGCTCGACGAACGTCGTCTCGAGATCCCACTCTTCGGCGATCGATTCCAGCGCTCGCACGCCGCCGGTCTCGGTCGCGTAGTGCCCGGCGAGCACGACGTTGACGCCGGCCTCACGGGCCTCGTGGTAGACCTGCTGTTTCCCCTCGCCGGTGAGGAGGAGGTCCAGATCCGCTGCCGTAGCGTCATCCAGCCAGTCAGCGCCACTGCCGGTGACGATTCCGACGTCCGAGACCGTCTCCGGGCCGTGATCAAGCACCCGAACGGTGCCATCGCCCGTCGGTAGCGTCTCAGAGAGCGCGCTTGCGAGGTCGTCGAGCGGCGTCGCATCGGGGAGGACGCCCTGCTGGCCGACGAACTCGGGGCCGAGCTCGCCGAAGGGCGCGCGGTTCTCGAGCCCCAGCACGTCCGCGAGCTGCGCCGCGTTCCCGAGCTCAGGATGCCCGTCGAGTGGGAGGTGGGACACGTACAGTCCCACGTCGTTCGCGAGGAGGGGCGCGATCCGATCGTGGGCCGTTCCGGTGACGCGCTCCAGGGACCCCCAGACGATCCCGTGGTGGGTCACGAGCAGGTCCGCGTCGAACTCGATCGCGGCCTCGATCGTGGCGACCGCAGCGTCGACGGCGAAGGCCACTCGCTCGACCTCGCCGCCCTCGCTGCCCACCTGGAGCCCGTTTGGGCTCGCGTCGACGTCGGCGTAGTCCTCCGTCCGGAGCCGGTCGTCGAGTCGCGAGACGAACTCGGTACGTTCCATGGCCGTCGTTTCGTACGACTGGGGAATGGGCGTTATGGTCGAGTAGGGCTCGCCGGAGGTGGAGTGACGTCGACTCAGTCGGCGCCCGCGGCGTGTGCGAAGACGAACGCCCGGAGGAGCTTCGCGGCGACCGACGCCGCCTGCCCGTCGTCGCGGTCGTTCACCTCGACGACGTCGAACCCGTCGGCCAGTGGTGCGACCGACCGGACGACGTCGTGGACGGTCGCGGAGTCGAGCCCGAACGGCTCCGGCGTACCGGTGCCGGGCGCGAAGGCTGGATCGAGGACGTCGACGTCCACGGTCAGGTAGACCGACCGATCGACAGCGAGCTGTTCGGCGGGCGACCAGTCCGCGACGGCGTCCGGTTCGACGACGGTGACGTCGGCCTCGGCCGCCCGCTCCCACTCGGCTTCGCTGCCGGAACGCGCGCCGAGCACGACGACGTCCTCGGCCGTCTCGAGCGCTCGTCGCATCGCGCAGGCGTGGCTCAGCTCGTCGCCGTCGTAGGCTTCGCGGAGATCGAGGTGGGCGTCCAGGCTCACGACGACGTCGGGCTCGACGGCGCGCACGCCGGCGATGGTGACGGCGTGCTCGCCGCCGACGGTGAGCGGGATCGTCCCATCGTCGTCGAAATCCGCGAGGACGCCCTCGAGATACTCGAGGTACTCGTTGGCGTCGGGCCACGCCCGAACGTCGCCGTGGTCGTACACGGCGAGCTCCGAGAAGTGGCAGTCAGTGTGGTGATCGTAGTCCTCGAACGGGCGAGCGAACGTGCGAACGCGATCCGGGCCGAAACGGGTGCCCGGCTGGAAAGAGGTGGAAGCGTCGAGGGGCGCGCCGACGACCGCGAACTCCGCATCCTCGCGATCGGCCGTCGCGCCAGGAAACATCTGCTACGTCTGGACGATCTTACGCTGCTCGTCCATCTCGAGGTACTCGATCTGCTGGTCCGGCGAGAGCTCGTCGTCGCCGGGGACCCGGATCGTGATCGTCTCGTAGCTCTCGAGGTCCATGACCTGGGCGACATCCTCGCTCTCGACGCTGACGACCTGCCCCTGCTTGCGCTCGATGATGGGGACCCACACCTTCGCGTCGACGGGCTGGGAGAGCGATCGCTTCTGTCCGTCGAAGACGCCGACGCCTTCGATACGGGCCTTGGCGCTCCCGTGTTTGCCCGGCTTCGCGGTGCTGTAGGAGTTGATCTTGCAGGCGGCGTCGTCGATCATGACGTAGTTGCCCTCCTGCAGATCCCGCACTTCCTTCTGCTCTCTTGCCATGCAGCGGCGTTGCCACCCGATTGTGATAAACGGTTTGGAATCCCCGCTTCCATCCCCGAGAGCGCCGGATTCGGGGCGCTCCGGGCCCCACGTGCGATCGATACAGCGGCAAACTCACTCGCTCTCGTTCCGCCGGTCCCGGAGGTTCTGCCGCGTGAACTGGGGCTGGGCGCGCATTCCCCGGCGCCGCCGGAAGGAGCGATAGAGCACGAGCAACAGGAGGAAGGATAGAGCACCCACCACGGCGGTTGCCTCGATCGACGCGGCCACGTAGAGGATCGTCGTCGCGACCAGCCCCGCCGCGGCGAGCATCCCGACGATCAGCCGTTTCGCGAAGAGGTCGAAGAGCTCGTTGGAGTCCTGAATGTCGGCGCGCACCTGGAGATTCTCCCGCTCGACGCGATCGAGCGCCCGTTCGAGTTTCGGCGGGATTCGCGCCGCCGCAGCGCCGGACTCGCGGAGCTGCTCACCGGCGTCCTCGACGGCTCTGCGGACGGTCTCCTCGCGGTACCCCTCCTCTGTGAGATACTCCGTCGCCGTGGCGATGAAGTCGAAATCGGGATCCAGCGTGACGCAGACGCCCTCGACGACGGTCGCGACCCGCAGGACCAATGCGAGATCCTTCGGGAGCCGGAAGGGGAACTCGTAGATCGAGTCCTCGATCTGCCCGACGATCTGCTGGATGCGATACTGCTCGATGTCCTCGCCGCGTGCGTCCTGGATCGCCAGCTCCATGACCTCGGCCATCACCGCCCGATCGGCCTCCGGCGAGAGCGTGCCGATCTCGATCAGCGCGTCGAGGATGCCGTCGATGTCCTGCTCGGCGACCGCGACGTAGAACTCGACGATCTTCCCCTGGACGAACTCGTCGACGCGACCGGACATGCCGAAGTCGTAGAAGACGATCGTCCCGTCGTCCTGGACGGCGAGATTTCCCGGATGCGGGTCCGCGTGAAAGACGCCGTCGTCGACGATCATCTCGAGGTAGGCCCGCTGGAGCGTCTCCGCGACGGCGGTCCGATCGACGCCACGACGGTCGAGTTCGTCGATCTCGTCGACCTTCGTTCCGCCGAGATACTCCATCGTCAACACGCGCTCGCTGCAGTGGGAGTCGACGGGCTCGGGGATCGCGATCGCGTCTTCGTCGGCGAAGTTCGCGCGGATCTCCTCGAGCATCCGACGCTCGCGGTCGTAGTCCATCTCCTCGCGGATCGTCTTGTCGAACTCGTCGGCGAGGTTTCGCAACGAGAACGCGCGCGATTCGCCGACGAGGACCAGGAGGAGCGGCAGACTCCAGCGCACGACGCGGAGATCGGCCGCAACGAGAGACTCGACCCCTGGGCGGCGAACCTTGACCGCGACCTCCCGCCCGTCGACGTGGGCGCGATAGACCTGTCCGAGGCTGGCGCCGCTGATCGCCTCGGTGTCGAAGTCCTCGAAGCGGTCCTCGACCGGGCCGAGTTCCTCCTCGATGACAGTCTTCGCGCCTTCCCACTCGGCGGGAGGGACGTCGTCCTGGAGCCGGGAGAGCACGGAGACGTACTCCGGGGGAAGCACGTCCGGTCGCGTCGAGAGCAGCTGTCCGAGCTTGATGAACGTCGGCCCGAGCGTGAGCAGGGAGTCGAGTAGCTCCTCGGCTCTGCGGGTTCGTTCCTCCGAGCTGACGCGGCGTCGGCCGCCGAAGAGGAAGAACCGGCGGCGGTCCCGCGCCCACGCCACCAGAAGCGGGAGAAACTGCCGGAGGACGCGGAGGAAGCGCCAGTACGGTCGGAGGACGGCCACGGATCTACGCGTCCCCGACCTCGATCTCGGTGACGTCGGCGTCCGGTCGCTTGGGGATCGTCAGTTCGAGCACGCCGCGCTCGATCGACGCCACCGCGTCCTCGGCGCTAACGTTCGGCGGCAGCGGTAGTTCGACGTCGAGGAAGGCGTCGCGTTGCTCCTCGACGAAGCGATAGCCCGCCGTGTCCGGCTTGTCGCGGTGTGCTTCGATCCGGAGACGACCCTCCGAGGCCGTGACGTCGAGCGTCTCCTCGGAGACGCCAGGGAGATCGAGGAGCAGGCGATACGCGTCCTCGCTCTCGAGGAGATCGGCGAACACGGCCTCTGGGAGAGCGGTCAGGGCGGTTCGGAGACCGGTCATACCACGGGGTTCGACCGCTTCGGCGAAAAGTCCGGTGGTACGGGCGCGGGAAGCCGGTTTCGCGACCGCGAAAGCGCCGCATCGGCCGCGTTCGCTGCCGGCATCGTCGGCCGCATCGCCGCACCGTCCGCGGGTCGACCCGCCCGCGCCACCGCCACTTAACCACGCGGCCCCCGTAGCTGCGGCCATGGCCGAGTCCATCGAACCGGTCGACCTCGCCGACCGCCTCGCCCGCGGCGATCGGGTCGGGATCGTCGACGTGCGAAACCGCGCCGAGTTCGAGGAGTGGCACGTCGACGGCCCGGGCGCAACGGTCACCCAGATTCCCCACGCGAAGTTCCTCCAGGCGCAGGTCCGCGGCGGCGCCGCGGACCTCGTCGCCGACGTTCCAGAGCCAATCGTCACCGTCTGCGCGATCGGGCAGTCCAGCGATCACGCAGCCGAGTTGCTGCGTGACGCCGGCCTCGACGCGATGAACCTCGCCGGTGGCATGGAAGCCTGGGCCGACGTCCTCCTCGCCCGGACGCTCGAGACGCCCGACGGCGCACAGATCCTCCAGTACCACCGGCCCGCGACCGGCTGTCTCGGCTACCTCGTCGTCGACGACGGCGAAGCGGCCGTGGTCGATCCGCTGCGAGCGTTCGCGGACCGGTATCCCGATCACGCCGCCGAGACCGACGCGGAGCTCCGGTACGCGATCGATACGCACGTCCACGCCGATCACGTCAGCGGCGTCGAGACAGTCGCGGCGGCGACGGACGCCCGGCCGGCCATCGCGGCGGGTGCCTGGGATCGTGGGTTCGACAGCGACCTCGATTACGTGGCACTCGCCGACGGCGACGTCCTCGAACTCGGCGGGGCGACGACGATCCGCGCCGTTCACGCGCCGGGACACACCGGCGAGATGACCGCCCTGCTCGTCGAACACGCAGCGGGCGATAGCGCGAACTCGGACGGCGGCGACCGGCCCGGCACGTTGCTCACCGGCGACAGCCTGTTCGTCGACGGCGTCGCGCGCCCGGACCTCGAGGCCGACGTCGATCAAGCGGACGCGGCAGCGACCCTCCACGAGACGATACGGGATCTCCGCGCAACGCTCCCGGACCGAACGCTCGTCGCACCGGGGCACGTCAAACAGGAGACAGCGCCCCGGCAGGACGGCACCTACGTGGCGCCGCTCGCCGACCTCGTCGATCGAATCGATGCGTTCGATCTGTCGACCGAGCAGTTCGTCGGCGCCATCACCGAGGATCCGCCGCCACCGCCGGCAAACGCCGACCGGATCGTCGCGGCGAACCTCGGACGTGAAGAGCTCGAGGACCCCGACGAGGTCGAACTCGGGCCGAACAACTGCGCGGCGTGAAACGCCGGAGCACGGTAGCCAGGCAGAGACCAGTCTTAGAAGTCGTCCGGACGGATCAGTCGTCGGACGCTGCCGCAGCGGTGCCGCTCGCCTCGGCGTCGTCCTCGATGCTCGGCGGATAGACGCCCCGATCGAGGCGCAGGTCCGACTGCGGCCGCGCCATGCAGGTCAGCGCGAACCGCTCGGCCTCCTCGTCGGTGAGCGCTCGCGCAGCCGGCTGGGTCACCTCTCCCTCGAGGATCTCCGCAGAGCAGGCCAGACACATCCCCACACGGCAGGAGTACTCCTGGGCGATCCCCTCCTCGATGCACCGGCTGAGGATCGTCTCCGTGTCGGCGACCGTGATGGTCTCGCCGGTCCCGACGAACTCGACGGTGTAATCGGTCATTGTCCGAACCGTTCGGCCGGGCCACCAAAGTCGTTTCTGTGCTTGGCTGGACTCCCCGGCGCCATCGTGTCGGTTGCTACCGAACGCTGCCACCAGGCGACGAGTCCCGATTGCTCGACGGCTGCCCGTCTCAGTTCGGGACCCGGTAGGTGAGATCGACCGCGTCGAGGATCGGGTCGTTTCGATCGAGGTCGGTCTCCAGCTCGACGTGCAGCGAGTCGAGCATCGTGTCGACGAGCGCCTGCCGTTCGGCCGCAGTCGACCAGTACTGGCTCGTCACGCTCGCGGGCGTCCCGATCTCCATCGCGACCGCCTGGTTCGGGTAGATCGTCCGCATGTGGTAGGGCTCGTCGTGGTTCGCGAGCCGGACCGCGTACGCCGAGAGCCCATGGTAGCCCGGATGATCGACCTCGATGACGTCGCGCTGTGGGTGGCCGAGCGAACTGCTCGGGCGGTGGGGATTGTTCCAGTGGCCGTCCGCGAGGTTGCTGGCCTCGCCCGTCGGACCGAGCCACCAGATGACGGCGCCGTCCTGGAAGTACGGCACCTCGCTCACGTTCTTCAGTTCGATGTACTGGTTCCAGTAGCCGTCGGCGACGACGTGCATCTCGACCGACGCCTCCATCGGGGCGTTGGCGGTGAAGCCGCTCCCGCCCAGCGAATCACCGGTGACCGGATGGACCTTGTTCGCTGCCGCGTCGAGTACTGGATTGCTGGAATCGCCGTAGACCGAGTCGGGGAGTGGCGCGGAGCTGCCCCACTCCCGGCTCTCGTCGTACTGGGGCTGGTCGTGGATCCGGTCGCGGACTCGCACGCCCATTTGCCGGTAGGTCCGAGCGTCCGTTGGCCAGCGATCCTGGATCAGCTGGTCGGGATCGTTGGTCGCCGTCACGGGGCCGGCCGTCTCCGACCAGACGCTCGTCGGCGTGTCGTGGGTCCCGGGATCCTCGGTCTCGTCGGGGAGTAGGGCGAGCCGAGGGAGCAGTTTTACCGTCCCGTGGGCCGGGAAGTCGTTCGCGGCGAGCTGCTTGACCCAGGGCAGCGCCTGGGTGCCTAGCTGGCCGAGCGTCAGCGAGCCGTCCTGGACGTGGTTCTCGACGGCGGTCGCATCGTAGTCGAACTGCTCGGCCTTCGCGGCGTCGGACGTACTCTGTCCCGGCATGTAGTCCAGGAAATCCCTGGGGACGTAGTACGGATCGTCGAAGTGCTGACAGAGCTCTGCGACCGTCGTGTCGGCAGTGATCGTGTCCGGGAGCGTGTCGGGCTCCGGCGGCCGATCGGGGAAGGGGACGTCCCAGCCGGCGTCGCCACCGTCGTCGTTGTCGCTGTCGTTGTCGTCGTTTCCACCGCCGCCGTCGTCGCCGCCACCGTCACCGTTCGAACCGTCGCTCACGTCGCCGAAGGCGATACTGTCGACGTCGACGGCACCGCTGGCACCCTGCCAGAAGTTCAGCCGGACGGACTGGGGATTCGCGAGGTCAGCTCCAGCCGCCTGAAGGTCGACAGAGAGGGTGGAGTAGCTCGTCCCGATCCCGCCGTCGGCGAGGTCGCCGAGCAGTCCTCGCACGCCGCCGACGTCGAGCAGGATGTCGTCCTCCTCACCGCCGCTGTCGCCCCGAATCCGGAGGTTCAGCGTCGGAGTGCTCGACACGTCCGTCCGGACGTTGCTCGCGAACCAGCCGGCGTTCTCGTACTCGAGACGGAGCGCTCCGTTCGACACCTCGCCGTTCCCACCGCCGTTCGCGAACGAGCCCGCACCTGCCCAGTTCTCCAGATCGTTCGCCCCCGGCCAGTTCGTGCCGTCGAAGCCGTGGACGAGCACGCCGCTTTGCTGGGCCGCGACGGTAGTGCCAAGCGATGCGAGTGCTCCGAGTTCGATACTCCGTTTGATGATGGTTCGTCTATGAACCATACCGAAGTATAGCAGCTACTGACTGTAAGTATTATTATATTTTCACTAGAAATATATCTAGGAATCCAACGAAGAATCGGACGATGGATGCACACTCGGCGTCCACACCCGATCGGTCCGACCGTCCCCGACCCTACTCGAGACGCACCTCCTCGATCGAGAGCGTGCTGGAACCGCCCTGCCAGAAGTTCAGCCTGAGCGACAGCGACGAGGCGGTCCGATCGACGCCCGCGGATGCGAGGTCGATCGAGATCTCAGACGTGCTCGTGCCCACGCTGTCAGTGGTGACGTTCGAGAGCAGCGTTCGGACGCCGCCCATGTCGAAGAGGACCTCCGATCCCTCGCCGCCGTTCGCACCGCTGACGGCGAGGACCAAGGTCGAGTAGCTCGAGACGTCCTGATTGATCTGCTCCTGGAACCAGCCGCCGTTGTCGTAGTCGAGCTCGAGTGCGCCGCCGACGACCTCGCCGTCGCCGTTTTGGAACGAGCCGGCGCCACACCACTGGCCGAGGTCGTTCCGATTGCTCGACCACGTGGGCGAACCGTCGTAGTCGTTGATCACCAGGGCGTCCGACGGCGGGGACGAGTCCGCGTCGGTCGTCGCTGAGACGGTCGCGTCCGGGGACTCGTTGCCCGCGCCGTCGACGGCCGAGACGCCGATCGCGTAGCTCGTGTCCGGGGAGAGCTCCGCGATCGTCGCGCTCGTCGTGCCAGCGGGGACCGTCTGCTCCTGCGTCCCGTCGACGGAGACGGTGTAGTGGTCGAGTCCGGAGCCGCCGCTGTCGCTCGCGGCGTCCCAGTCGACGTCGATCGACGAACTCGTCGCGTCAGTGACCGAGAGGTTCGACGGTGCGGTGGGCGCCGTCTGATCGGCGGACTCGCCCGTCGTCGCCGAGACCATCGCCGTCGTCGAGACGTTGCCGGCGGCGTCCACGGCAGCGACGCCGATCGAGTACTCGGTGTCGGCTGCCAGTCCCGAGACTGTCGTCGACGTGGTCCCCGCGGCGACCTCGTGATCGGCGCTCCCGTCGACGCCGATTTCGTAGTGATCGATCCCGGACCCGCCGCCGTCGCTCGCGGCGTCCCAGTCCACCGTGATCGACGTGCTGGTGGTGTCCGTGACTGTGAGGTTCGAGGGCATCGTCGGCGGCGTCGTGTCGCCGCCGCCCGAGCCCGGGACGTTGTCGTTCCGGAGGTCGTAGAGGGTGTTCTTGACGGTGTCGCCCATGTGGGCGTTCCCCGTCAGCAGCGACCAGTCACAGGGGAGGTTCGAGCACTCCTGGGTGACGCCCCCGTCGTAGGGGTTGCCGATCGAGTCGGTGTCGTCGCTGTCCGTGAACGGCCGGTCGAACATCACGGGCCGCCAGACGGGATCGCCGATCCAGGCGGTCCAGGAGATGGCGTCGTGGGACTCGAGCCAGTCGATAAACGGCGTCCCAAAGCCAGAGGTCGTTCCACCGATGTACTGTCCGGCGTTCTCCTCCCAACCGAACTCGGTGACGACCAGCGGCGCCTGTTCGTAGACGCCAGCGACGCCCTCGCCGTTGCGGGAGGCGTCCTCCCAGTCGTTCGCCCGGCTGGAGTTGTGGCCGGGGTAGATGTGGTACGTGTATGCGATGTCCTCGCCGTCGAACTCCTCGACGAGCGCGCCTTCGGGACTCTGCGTCCAGCTGGGCGAACCCATGAGGATCATGTTGTCCGCGTGGCTCCGGATCGTGTCGACCCAGGGCTGGGCCATGTCGAGCCAGAGTCGCCAGACGTCGGCGACCCACTCGGTCGTCGTGGGATCGCCCCACATGCCGGGCTCGGTCGGCTCGTTGTACACCTCGTAGAGCACGTGCGTCTGGTCGGCGTACCGCGGCGCGACAGTGTCCCAGAACGAGTCGATTTCGTCCTGGAGCGCGGTGTTGACCGGGCCGTCCTGGCTCTCGGCCCACGACACGTCGCGATGCCGATGGTAGTCGATGATGCAGTAGACGCCGCGCTCCGCACAGCGCTGGACGACGGCGTCGAGGTGATCGGTGAGATACGTCTCCAGCTCGCCCTGGCTAAACGCCGGTACCGGCGGCCCGGAACCGGGCTCGTACTCGCCGATGTCCACCGGCTGGACCGGCACGCGGATCGCGCGTGGGTACCAGTCGTTGGAGTGGTCGGTCAGGAAGTCGATCACCTGCACGGCGTTCATGCCGCGTGCCGGCGCGGTGACGTCGAGCCGTTTCGGATCGGCGATGTTCACGCCGCGCAGCGTCACGGTGTTGCCGTCGGGATCGACGATCAGGTTCCCGTCGCGCTGGAGCCTGGGCGTCGAGATGTCGCTGGCTGCCACGGAACCCGTGAAGCCGCTCGTGGCGAGGGTTGCGCCCGCGAGGCCCGCTGCCCCCGCTCGCAAGACGTTCCGTCGGGATAGATCCACGTCCCCCTCTCCCAGTCGGTCGGACGGTGCTGCGTCTTCGTTCCCCTGAGGGGCTGTGGATTCGTTCGTCATTGCGTTGCATTCACGCACCGTGCGGTGCGTACACACCCCTCATATGCAAGCCATAAAAGTATATTGGATATGGACTATAGAGATACTTTGTAAATCAAAAAACGCAATAGAAGCCCTCTAATGCATATATACAGCATTTCAGAGTAGCCCCCAATAATACCAATAATGTTACTACATCGTATCCAGTATGCGTCATGACATCCGACATTCCTATCGGCAATGGCAGTATTTTTCTGCTGTATCCCGGGACGGCGAGCCCCCCGGTGACGGGGGCGGTCGTTTTCGTTCTGTAAAAACAGAACGTTGACAAGAAGCGGTCAGTCGACCGACTGTGCCGTTGCCGGAGCGAGAAGGTACCCTGGGGTCGTCGTGCCGTTACCCTGCAGCGGCGTCGTCGAAGAGTTCGATGCGACGGGCTTCGACGTCCTCGACGCGCGCACCCCAGCTCCCGACGGTGTACTCGTGCTCGCCGTTCGCGACGACGATCGACGCCTCACCGGCGAGATCCGTCAGCGATGGTACCTCGTCGTCCCCGTCTCGCCCCGTGTATCGCACGTCCGTAATCCGGCCAGCGACGGAGACCCACTCGCCAGTGTCCGTGTCGACGCCGTCAATTGCGACCTCGATTCGTTCGCCGTCGGTCCAGGGCTCGTACACCTCGCAGATCAGTTCCTCGAGGCTGGCGAACTCGGAGCGACCGTCCGTATCGGCGGCACGATCCTCCCAGACGCCCCAGAGACACGTCTGGAAGTACCAGCGGAACACGAAGGTCAGGTGATCGCCCTTCAGGATCACTCCGAACGGGTCGGGAACGGTTCCTGTCGGGGCGTAACACGTGGTTTCGCCGTCGACCACGACGACGAGGGGCGAGGGGAAGGCTCGTTCGCGAACCTCCGTGATCGTCTCGCGGACGCTGCGATCCCCCAGTACGTCGTCGACGCCAGCCTCGCGGCACAGCGAGACGCGAACGACGACGTCCGATGGGGACAGCGACGCGAGCGGCGCTTCGAACGCGAGATCGACGGAGGCGTCGGCCTCCCGGATCAGCTCCGACGCGTGGTCGATCACGGTCTCCGATCGTTTCGTGACCGTCACGTCGTGCTCGGAAACAGGGGTCTGTTCCCACCGATCCTCGATCTCGCTCGCGACGTTCGACAGGCGCTCGCTTCGATCGTGGAGGTCCTCGATCACAGTGACCGGCTCGTGTGCGTGCACGTGGAGCGTGTCGCGATCGAGCGTATCGACGTAGCCGCGCCGTTCGAGTTCGTTGACGACGTCGTAGATCCGGGGGACCGGGATGGAGGACTGACGCGCAACGTCGACGGCCTTCGAGGTGCCCCGTTCCAGCAGCGTCAGGTACGCTTCCGCCTCGTACTCGGAGAGTCCAGCGTCTTCCAGACCCGCGACGATTTCGTCCCGATCGATCTCCATGTAGCCCGCGCTTGCAGAGCAGACGCCATAAGCTATCGGGATTAATAATTACCAATTGCAATTTCTTCCAGTTCGGTCCGCCGGTCTCCCACTCTCCGCCGTATAAAGAGTTTTCTCGCTCGGTATCGCATCGCCGTACATGCCAGAGTACGACGTGGTCGTCGCCGGCGCGGGCACCGCCGGCTGTTACGCAGCGACGACCGCGGTCAAGGCCGGGCTCGACGTCGTGATCGTCGAGCGCAAATCCGAGGAAGAGGCGGGCCACATCGCCTGCGGCGACGCGCTGAAGGGCGCGGACGCGTTTCCGGAAGCGATCCCGAAAGAGCGCATCGAGCCGGCCTTCACCAACACCGGCGTCGACCACGGTCGCTTCGAGATCCCCTCCGAGGACACCGTCCTCGAAATTCCGGTCCCCGGCGAACTCGCCGTCATCGACCGCTGGGAGTACGGCCGGCGGATCATCGACGCTGCCGAGGACGCGGGCGTGGACGTTCACTACGACACCGTCGTCCAGACCGTCCTGCAAGAGGACGAGAGCGGTGCCGGGAGCGGCGACGCGAACGCCGACGGCGCCGGGAGTCCCGACGGCTCCGGCCAGGTCACCGGCCTGAAGGTCACCCGGAAAGGCGAACCCGTCGAGTACGATGCCGGCGTCGTCATCGACGCCGCGGGCGCGCTCAGCCTCCTTCAGGACGAGACCGAGTTCGATGGGACGACGTTCGACACCAACGTCACCTACAGTCAGTTCTGCTCGGCGTACCGCGAGATCGTCCACGTCGAGGAGCCCGTCGAGTGGGAGGACGCGCTCGTGTTCAAACCCACCGAGCGCGCCGCTGGCTACCTCTGGTACTTCCCGCGGACTGACACCGAGATCAACGCCGGGCTCGGGTTCCAGATGACCGAGGAACCGATGCAGCTCGTCGACGACCTCAAGCGAGACCTGAAAGACCGCCCCGAGTTCGAGGGCGCGGAGGTCGAGGACAAGCTCGGCGCGGCGCTGCCGACGCGGCGTCCCTACGACTCCGCGGTCGCACCGGGGTACATGGCCGTCGGCGACGCCGCCGGACACGTCAATCCGACGACCGGCGGCGGCATCGCCGGCGCGGCCTACGCCGGCAAGTACGCCGCCGAGGCGGCCGTCGACGCGCTCTCCAACGGCGGCCCGAGCGAGGACGCCCTCTGGGAGTACAACGAGCGCGTGATGGACCACTTCGGCGCGCGCTACGCGGCGCTCGACGTGTACAACATCCTCTCGACGGCGGTCGACATCGACGAGATGATGGGCCTGCTCGCGGCGATGCCCGGCGAGAAGATCGCGGAGTCCCTCTATGAAGGCTCCACCAGCCTCTCCTGGCGGCTCAAGGCCAGGATGGCCATCGACAGCTTCGGGTACTGGCGGGACATCTACGGGCTGTACAAGACCAAGAGTGTCGCCGACGAGCTGCTCGCTCACTACGAGGACTACCCGAGCTCCCCCGCCGCGTTCGACGACTGGCAGACCGAGCGCGACGAGATCATGGACCGGGTCTACGCGACCACTGGCGCGGATCCGAAGTACTAGATCCGTGGCGGGAGGTTCCGGGCCGGACGACGCGGACGCCGTCCCCGGGAGCACGGACGTCGTTGCCGACGACGCAGACGGCTTCGCTGACGGCGAAGATCCTGGCTTTGCCACCGAACACCGCCCGCTCGTCGGCGACGCCCGCGACATACCGCTGCCCGACGACTCAATAGAACTCGTCGTCACCTCGCCGCCGTACCCGATGATCGAGCAGTGGGACGAGCTCTTTGCCGATCTCGATCCAGCGATCGGCGAGGCGCTGGACGACGGCGACGGCCAGCGAGCCTTCGACGCGATGCACGAGATCCTGCGCGAAGCCTGGACGGAACTCCAGCGCGTCCTCGTCCCGGGCGGGATCGCCTGCGTCAACGTCGGCGACGCGACGCGGACGCTGGAACGGTTTCGCGTCTATCAGAATCACGCGCGGGTCGTGGACGCCTTCGCCGACCTCGGCTTCGACCCGCTCCCGGAAATCCTCTGGCGCAAACCCGCCAACAGCGCGGCGAAGTTCATGGGCTCGGGGATGGTTCCGCCCAACGCCTACGCGACCCTCGAGCACGAGTACGTCCTCGTCTTTCGCAACGGCGAGCGGCGCTCGCTCCCGCCGGGCGCGGACCGACGCTACGAGGCCGCCTACTTCTGGGAGGAGCGAAACGAGTGGTTCTCCGACGTCTGGACGGACGTTCGCGGCGAGCGACAGACGCTCGCCGACGACGAGCTCCGGGAGCGTTCGGCGGCCTACCCCTTCGAGATACCCTACCGGCTCGTTTCCATGTACTCGGTCTACGGCGACACGGTGCTCGATCCGTTCTGGGGGACCGGCACCACGACGACGGCGGCGATGGTCGCCGGACGGAACTCCGTCGGCATCGAGCGCGACCCGGATCTCATTCGCGCGTTCGAGCAGAGCGTCGATGCGGTCCCTGCTCGCTCGCGAGACGTCGCAGACGATCGCCTCGCGGCCCACCGGCAGTTCGTCGAGGAGCGACGTGCCGAGGGCGACGACCTCGGGTACGATGCCGAGCACTACGACGTCCCCGTCCGGACGAAACAGGAACGCCGGATTCGGCTCTATGATGTCACCGGGGTCGAGCGATCGGCGGCCGGGTTTCGCTGCCGACACGAACCGACCGACGGCAGTTGATTCGTTACCAACCGCTCGCCACCGACCGTCCGCGTCGGACCCCATCGGTACCACTCGGTCCTCGAGCACTCCACCACGAACAGCCTCGACCCTGCCAGTCGCAACCATGAGTCAAAAAACACATAGCCGTGCTCGTTGGAGAGAGGGCCATGGACGCGATCGTCCTCGCCGGCGGGTACGCCACCAGACTCTGGCCGATCACCCGCCATCGGCCGAAGATGTTTCTCCCGATCGGCGACACTACCGTCGTCGATCGTATCTTCGAGGAGCTCGAAGCCGACGAGCGAATCGACGACGTCTACGTCTCCACCAACGAACGTTTCGCCGAGGAGTTCGAGAGCCACCTCGCGGGCGCACCATACGAGAAGCCCCAGCTCTCCGTCGAGGATACCGAGGAGGAGTCCGAGAAGTTCGGCGTCATCGGCGCGCTCGCCCAGCTCGTCGACCGGGAGGGGCTGACCGACGACACGCTCGTGATCGCCGGCGACAACCTGATTAGCTTCTCCATCTCGGAGTTTCTCGACCACTTCGAGGCTGCAGGCACACCGACGATCGCTGCCTACGACGTCGGCTCTCGCGACCGCGCGACCTCCTACGGCGTCATCGACGTCGAGGGCGACCGAGTCGTGGACTTCGAGGAGAAGCCCGAACAGCCCGCGAGCACGCTCGTCTCGATCGCCTGCTACGGCTTCCCGGCGGACACGCTGGGACTCCTCGAGACCTACCTCGCCGGTGACAACAACCCCGACGAGCCCGGCTGGTTCGTCCAGTGGCTCGTCGATCGCGAGCCAGTGAGCGCCTTCGCCTTCGACGAGGCGTGGTTCGACATCGGGACGCCCGAGTCCTACCTCGACGCCGTCTCCTGGTATCTCGACGGCGGCCAGCTCATCCATCCGGAGGCGGAGGTTCGGGAGTCCGACCTCGGCGAGAACGTCCACGTGATGCGCGGCGCCGAGATCGTCGACACCGAACTCGAGCGTGCGATCGTCTTCCCCGACGCCACGCTCCAGTCCTGTGAGATCCGCTCCTCGATCATCGACGAGGAGACCGTCCTTGACAACCTCAACCTCGCCGGCGCGCAGATCGGCGCGCATACCCGAATCGCGAACGGCGGGTGAGGCGCTCGGCCTGGAGACAGCCGTAGTTTCTCGAACGGCGCGAGCCACGTGGCCTGGACCGACTACCCACCCCACCGGCACGCTTATCCGGCAGAAATTGTTATGATCGATTATGAAAGATAGGTGTCCGGGCTGCGGCGAACTGTTCCACCTCGACGACCAGACGACGCGGGTCTGGGAGTACCGCTGCCCGCACTGCCACACGACCGAGATCGTGCCGGCGCCCTCGGCCTGATCGACGCGATCGATGCTGTTCTCGGCAGAACCAACCACCTCGTCAGCGGTTGGCACGCCGCCCCAGCAGTTGATACCCACCGTCGCCAAGCCCGTGACATGAGCGACCACGGCTACGACGAAGGGCTCACGGTCTACTACGACGCGATGGCCGCCGAGCACACCGACACCGACCGCTCGTTCTACGTCGATCGGGCGACGGCCGCCGACGGCGCGGTCCTCGAGCTCGCGGTCGGCACTGGCCGAATTTACCTCGACGTCCTCGCGGCCGGCGTCGACGCCGACGGCGTGGACGCTTCGCCGGCGATGCTCTCGACATTGCGCGAGCGCGCCCGCGAGCGCGACCTCGATCACTCCGTCTGGGAGGGCGACATGCGGAGCCTCGACCCCGACCGCACGTACGACCTGATCTACTGTCCGTTCAACGCGCTCCAGCACGCGTACACGGTCGACGATCAGCAGGCGACGTTCGCGGCGGTCCACGACGCGCTCGCCCCCGGCGGCCGATTCGTCTTCGACGTGTTCGTCCCGAGCTTCGACCTGATCGAGGCGACCTACGGCGAGTGGCAGACCGAGCCGCTCACCGTCGACGGCGTCGACCACGAACTCCGGACCCGCACGCAGTTCGTCGACGAACCCCGACAGATCGTCGAAGTCGAGAACGAGCTCCGCGCTCCCGACGGCGCGATCGTCCACGAGACCAGCCACCGGATCAGCCACCTGCCGTTCCAGCAGGTCGAGCTCCTGGCCCGAAACTCGCCGTTCGAATCGTGGTCCGTCGACGGCGGCTTCGAGGAGAAACCGCTCGAAGACGGTGATACCGTCCAGGTCTGGACGCTGGAGCGAGCGGCCTGACCGCGACCCCGCCTTCCACAGGGGTTTCGTGAGCCTCCACCATCCGCCGGACTCAGACCCGTCTGAACTCACGTAGGGTGGGACTGGAAGGGGCCGACCGCTCGTCGGTGTAGGCGAAGTAAGCACTGCAGCGACCGAAGGGAGCGAAGCGCGCAGCGAGCGTACACCGACGAGCGGGAGGGGGCTTCCTGGTTGTTCGTTGCGGTGCAGTCTCGTACGCTAGCAGTCTCTCGTACTGATTCCCTCACTCCAGCCAGGCGTCCTCGATCGCGAGATGCCCGCGGGTTCCCTCCCAAACCGTCGTAGCCTCGAGCTCGATCCGCCGGTCCATGTGGGGCCCGTCGACCACCAGCGTCTCGAACTCACCGCCTTCACCCAGGAGATGCACGCCGTACTCCTCGCCGAGCTCCCGAAGTTCCCCGAGCGTCTCCCGATCCAGCGTACGGCCGAGCCACTCCTCGCCGAGCCCAGCGGCCGCGACCTGAATAATATCGATCTCGAACCCTGCATCGAGCATCTCATCTGCCAGTTCCTCGGGATCGCGCTGCCAGAGCGGTGCGAACAGCTCGACGTCCAGGCGCTCGGCCATCGCCTCGATCCGACTGGTCTGGAACTCGCTCTCGATCGCACCGGCGGTGATCCCGGCGAGCCCGCCGTCGCCCGCGGTCTGCAGCGTGGCGTCGAGCTCCTGCAGGGCGGCCTCCAGCGGTTCGAGTTCCGCGTCTCCCTGCTCACCCGAGTCCGTCGCCTCGGCAGCGGCGAGCTCGCCGGGATCGATCTCCACCAGCTCGATGCCAACGCTCTCGGCCGCCAGCCCGGCCAGCTCGGTCGCTGGCACGTGGTACATGTAGGAGTCCTCGCCGGGGTGGACCGTCACGAGCCGCTCGACGGGGAGGCCCTGCTCCAGCGCGCGGTAGAGTGCGAACGAGGAGTCCTTACCGCCGGAGAAGAGGCTCGCCCAGGCGCCCTGCGTCATTGGCGCTACTCCGAGTCGGCCGCACTTACGGACTGCGATGCGCTCGGCGTTCTGGGTACCGTCCGCGATCCGGCGACGAGTACTGGTTTCGAACCGTCGACGATCTCCGAAACCCGTTTCTTGTTCGGGGAGCTACGCGAGTGCAACTGATGGTCAGAGAGGTCGCTCCCGACGAGGTGCAATCGAAGCTGGAGGCCGACGAGGAGGTCACCGTCGTGGACATCCGCTCACCCAGCGACTACGAACAGGGCCACGTTCCCGACGCGATCAACGTCCCGTTGCCGGAGCTCCCCCAGCGCGTCGACGAGCGGGAGTGGGACGCCGAGGAAATCGTCACCATTTGCGCGATCGGCCAGAGCTCGATCCAGGCAGCCCGGCTGCTCGGCAGCTACGAGGACGTCGACGCAGATGCCGTGGCGAGCCTGCAGGGCGGCTACCGCGACTGGGACGGCGAGCTGACGTCCGACGCGGCAGGCGAGGTCGACGACGCCAGCCAGTCCCCGAACGAGGGGCCCGAGGCGCCGTTCTAGCTCACTGTTTGGACTCCGAGATTCTCGCCCCTCGTTTCAGCACAGCGCCAGCCTTCGCCGTCGCCGATCTACTGACGCGGAACGGCGGTGGTTCGCTCACGGCCGGATTTTTATCAACCTTCGATAACTTACCGTTCACGGACGCTCGACACGCCGACCGTACGCCTCGATACCAGCGATCTCACCGGACCTGACGGTCGTTTTACGATTCGGCCGAAATCCGTGGTAACGTGCCGTTTGGTCGTCGGTTGCGACGGATGGGGAGTCCATAGCAAAGGCCCATCGTGCAGTCGATTAGAGCGTATGAGACGGGGCTCGGTCCGCAGAGCGGCCGCTGGCGGTGCGACGGCAGCAGTGGTTGCCGTGGCGACGGTCGTCGCGGGAAGCGCACTCGCGCAATCGGGCGTCGCAACCACGCCGGGACTCCCAGGCGTCGCGGTTACCGTCCTGGTCGTCGCGGTTGCTCTCTGGCCCGAGTACGCACCGCGCCCCCGGCGCTCGCTCGACCGGCTACGTGCGGTGTCGATCCGCGTCGGCCTCGCGATCGGAGCGCTCGGATTCGCGGGGGGTCTCGGCGTTGGGCTCGTCCCCGCACCGGTGCTCCTCGCCGTCGTCGGCGTGACGACCGCGATCACTGTCCCGATCCTCCTGAACCAGCTCCGGCGCATCGCCCGCTCGCAGCGCGTCGTCCTCGCGGGCGACGACGCGGGCAAGCTCGGCGACTCCGTCGCTGCCCTCGAAACGCGCCCTCTGGGTCACGTCTCCCCGCCGCGGCTCTCGCTGGCCAGCGCAGCACCCGACTCGCTCGACGTCGAACGGCTGCGAACCGACGGGGGCGTCTCGCGTGACGAGCAGGACAGCAGTGCCGGGCAGGAGACAACGGCAGCGCAGAATGCGGATAGCCGACGGCAGAGGCAGGACCGCGCTGGAGCGCAACGCGGAGAATTCGGGCGAAGTACCCGAGAGCGAGATGGCGGAGAGGACGCGACGGAGTTGGATCCCTCGACAGAACCCCACGATCGAATCCCGGCCGACGATCCCACCACCGAACGAATCTCCGGCCTGTCGGAGCTCCAGACACTGCTCGTATCGCGGGACGTGGACGCTGTCGTGCTCGGATTCTCGACATCGGATCGCCAGGAGTTCTTCGGAGCGCTCCGCGTCTGCCGGGAACAGGGGGTCGACGCGAAAGTCCATCCATTCCACGCGCCGTCGACGCTCATCGACGAGGGGACCGAGAGTGGTAGCCGCGACGCGAGGCCCGACAGCGGCGGCGTCGAAGCGAACGGTGGCGATCGGAGCGACGGCGGAAACGGCCGCGATGAGGGCCAGACCGATGCGAGTGCCGCTACGTCGGCCATACAGCCCAGCACCCACCAGCAGATCCTCGACGCGAACGTCGACCCATTGCCCCCACACAGCCGCGTTGCGAAGCGAGGGTTCGACGTCTGCTTCGCAACGCTCGGGCTCGTAGCGCTGGCCCCGCTGATGCTGGTGATCGGCGTGGCGATCAAGCTCGACTCGCCCGGGCCCGTGCTCTACGGTCAGTCGCGGACGACGAGGCTCGGTCGGGTGTTCACGCTCTGGAAGTTCCGGAGTATGACCGACGGCGCCGAACGGGACACGGGGCCAACGCTCAGCGACGAGGATGCCGGCGACGTCGACGCTCGCGTCACCCGTGTCGGAGCGGTGCTCCGTGCCACGCACCTCGACGAGATCCCGCAGCTCCTCTCCGTGCTGAACGGGGACATGACCGTCGTCGGGCCACGGCCGGAGCGCCCGGAGCTGGAGGCGGAGATCGCGGCGGACGGCGTCGAGTGGGAACGCCGGTGGTTCGTGAAACCCGGGCTAACCGGGCTCGCTCAGATCAACGAGATCACCGGGTTCCAGCCCGCGGAGAAGCTGGCCCACGACCTCGAGTACGTCGAGCGCCAGTCGCTCGCGCTCGACGTCCGGATCGTCCTCGAACAGCTCCGCCAGGTAGCCGCGGACGGGCTGGAACTACTGCGCTCGGGTGAACCCCGATGAGCGAAGGCCGCAGAATCGGGGGATTTGCCTCCGCAGTGGAGACCGGGGTGAGACCGACGTGAGGATCCTCCGCGTTGCCCAGACCCTCTACCCGGGCGTGACCGGCGGTGGTGCGTACCACGTCCACGCCATGAGCCGGGACCAGGCGGCGATGGGGCACGACGTCACAGTGATGACGGTGCGAGAGCAGCCCGACCAGCCACACGTCGAGGAGCGCGCCGGCTATACGGTGGTCAGATTCGACGCGATCGCGAGACTCCTCGGAAACGCACTGTCCGTGGGACTGGCGCGGTATCTCCACGCAGCCGACGGGTTCGACGTGATCCACGCCCACTCACACCTCTATGCGTCGACGAACCTCGCGGCGCTGAACAGGTACGTCGGCGATACGCCACTCGCAATCACCAACCACGGCCTGTACTCCCAGACGGCTCCGAAGGCGATGTTCGAGGCGTACCTCCGGACGATCGGCCGGTGGACCTTCGAACAGGCGGATCTCGTCTTCTGCTACACCGAAGTCGACGAGCAACGCCTTCGCGATCTCGGCGTCACTACGACCGTCGCCGTGGTCCCAAACGGCGTCGACACGCAGCGGTTCCGACCGGACGGTCCCGAGAGCGACCTGCTCGACGCGGACGGGCAGATCGTCCTCTTCGTCGGTCGGCTCGTCGACGGCAAACGCCCCCAGGACGCACTCGCTTCGATGGTGCAGGTCCGGAAATCGATCCCAGACGCGACGCTCGCGCTCTGTGGGGACGGCCCGCTTCGCGAGGAACTCGAACGGCGCGCCAGGAGTCAGCGAAACGGACCTGCGACGGCGGAAGGCGAACGCGTCGGATCCGACAGCACCAGCGCGAGCCAGTTCCTCGGCCACGTCGACTACGACGAGATGCCTGACGTCTACCGGGCGGCAGATCTGCTCGTCCTCCCCAGCCGTGCAGAGGGGATGCCACGGACGGTGCTGGAGGCCCGCGCGTCGGGGATTCCCGTCGTGACGACGGATCTCGATCACGTTGCCTCGCTCGACGATCCCGGCGTTCGGACGGTTCCCGTCGGCGACGTCGACGCACTTGCCGAGTGCGTCGTCGAAACGCTGGAAGCGGGCGCCAGGAAAGGCGATCACCGGGACGGTTCCGCGCTCGCGATCGGCGACGTGGCCAGCGACGGCGCGGTCGACGACGGCACGGCCAGCGATGGTGCGGTCAGCGACAGCACGGCGAGCGACGGCGGATTCCAAACCCAGCGCTCCGCGCAGATGGCACCGGCAGACACTCGCGACGCGACGACAGCGCGTGAGGACCACGACTGGCGATCGACCGTCCGCCGGACGACCCGCGCGCTCGAATCACTCCTCGACGACGCCCCTCCACGCTCATGAACGCAAGACACACCGACCAGACCCCCGGCCCCGCCCCTGAACCGGCCCGCGAATCGACCGACGCGTCCGACGGCAAGATCACGGCAGCCGACGGCCAGACCGACCGCACGACCCAGCGAGAGCGAGCGGCAGATCGGGGCGAGCAGTCGGCAGCCGAATCGGTAGAGAGCGATGCGATCACGGCGGTGTTCTTCGACGGATCGCCACCCTCCCACGGCGGCGGTTCCGAGATGGTCTATCGCCTGCTCACGCGCCTGGACGAGCACGCGGTTCGGCCTGTCCTCCTCGCACACTCCGATGACCAGCTCTGCCAGCGACTCCGCGGCGAGGTGGCCGTCGAGGTGGTACCGTTCCGTGGCTCGCTCGATCGCTACGACGGCCAGATCCTGGAGCAGTCGACGCTCCGGTCGGTCGGGACCGTGGCCAGGATCGGGCAGTTCAACGTCGAGGCCAGACACGCGCTCCGTGATGCCGACGTCGTCTGGTGTATGAATCTCCGGAGCCTGCTGACGATCGCGCCGTTCGCGCTCGCGAGTCCGACGCCGATCGTCTGGAACATCGGCCTCGGACAGCCCTCCGAAGGGCTCTACCGGCGCCTCAACGGGATCGGACTGCGCCTCGCCGACCGAGTGTTCATCGAGTCCGAACGGCAGGCGCGCCGGCTGTTCACCGAGGAGCAGTACGCCCAGTTCGCCGACTCGTTCCGGATCTTCCCGAAAGGGATCGACGTCGAGCGGTTCACGCTGGACCGGAGCACGCCACCGCTCGCGGAGCAGCCTGCCACCATCGGAACGGCGGCGTCGCTCACGCCACGGAAGGGCGTCGAGGAGTTCGTCGAGGCGGCGATTGCGCTCCGTGCCCAGCGGCAGGATCTCCGATTCCTGATAGCGGGCGAGCCGCCACACGAGGCCGACCGCGAGTACGCCGAAGCACTCCGAGAGCGGATCACGGAGAGTGGCAACGCGGACGCAATCGAGCTGCTCGGCTGGGTCGAGGACATGCCACCATTTTACGACCGACTCGACGCGTTCGTCCTTCCCTCGCACAACGAAGGGGTTCCAGGGGCCGTCCGAGAGGCGCTCTCGATGGAGCTGCCGGTCGTCGCCACGGACGTCGGCGGGACGAGAGAGGTCGTCCGCGACGGCGAGACGGGGCTCCTGATCGAGCCGGCGGATCCCGAGGCGATCGTCGGCGCACTCCGCTCGATCCTCGAGAACCCGGGGGCTGCGCGGGCGATGGCGACGCGGGGGCGAGCGCTCGTCGAAGAGACGTACTCCGTCGACGCGTACGTCGATCGGTACGAGGCGTTCCTCCAGGAGGTGGCCGCGTCGTGAACGAGACGCACGGCCGTACCGCCGGTGACGGACCGGACGGCGATGGTGCTGGCGACGACACCAGTGCCGACCGCCCCAACGTCGTCCTGCTCGTGATGGACACCGCGCGGGCCCGTGACGTGCTCGGGCGACCGGACGTGACGCCGAACCTCCACCGCATCGCCGAGGCCGGCGAGGTCTTCTCGAACGTCTTCACCTCCGCGCCGTGGACGCTGCCCTCCCACGCCTCGATGTTCACCGGGCAGTACACCTCCGATCACGGCACCCACGCGGGATCGAAGGTGTTCGATCCGGACGTGCCGCCCATCGCCGAAGCGCTCCGCGAGCGGGGCTACCAGACCGCGGCGTTCTCCAACAACAGCTGGGTGAGTAGCGACGTCGGTTTCGATCGCGGATTCGAGACGTTTCGGTCGGGCTGGGAGCTGTTCGAGAGCGACGTCGACCTCGTCCGCGTCGCCAAGCAGCGCGACGGTGCCCTCGAACAGCTGCGAGGGCTTCGCGGGGAGCTCTCCGTGCGCGAGCTGCCGCCGACGCTCGCGAACGTCCTCCACGCGAAGCTCTTCCGACACCGCTACGACGACGGCGCGTGGCTCACGAACCGCCGCATCGGGCGGTGGCTCGACCGCGCCCGAGACCCGGATCGGCCCTTCTTCGCGTTCGTGAACTACCTCGAACCCCACCTCGAGTATCGCCCGCCGCGAGGGCACCGATCGACGTTCCTGCCGGCGGACGCCGACTACGAGGAAGCCAGCGCCGTCAACCAGGACGCGTGGGCGTACCTCGCCGGTACCGAGTCGATGGACGAACGGGACTTCGAACTCCTGCACGCGCTCTACCGCAGTGAACTCAACTACCTCGATCGCCGGATCGGTGAGCTCTACGACGGGCTCGCCGACCGCGGGCTGCTCGAGGACACCGTCGTCTTCGTCGTCGGCGACCACGGCGAGAACCTCGGCGATCACGGACTGATGGACCACCAGTACTCGCTCCACGACACGCTCACGCACGTCCCGCTGGTGTGTCACAGCCCGGACGGCGTGTCGTTCCCGGCGACGGGTGATGGACTCCGCGAACTCCGCGACCTCTATCCGACGATCCTCGATCTCGCCGGCGTCGGTCGCAAAAGTGGTGATCGCAGGGGAGGGGACCGGAGCGGCGCCAGTCCCAACGACGGCGATCGCGGCGGCACCGGTTCCAGCGGAGCCGGGCCCAGCGGCGGCACTGGTTCCAGCGGGGACGGTCGCACCCGTGGCGACCGCACCGGGGGCGATCGGCTCGCAGCCGACTCGATCTCGCAACGCTCGCTGCTCGACCCGCGCGGACGCGAGTACGTCGTGGGCGAGTACGTCCATCCACAGCCAGACGTCGAAACGCTGGCCGAGCGCGTCGGCGACGTCACCGTCGATCTCGAGCGCTTCGACAGGGGGCTCCGGTGTATCAGGACTCCCGAGTGGAAGTTCGTCGAGGGGACCGACGGCAGCGAGCGTCTCTACAGCGTCCCACGACCCGAAGCCGCGATCGAGAGCGACGTGACGGACGAGACGCTCGTCGCGGAAGGCGGGTTGGCGTCGACGGCGGAGCTGGTCCCCCGACAAGATGGTTCGTCACTGCGAGAGCGTATAGTGCAACTCCGAGATCGACTCCACGACGAGCACGGCGAGATGGCGAGACCACGGCGGGACGTTGGTGAGAAATCGGGGACGGACGAAGACGTCGGTGCCGCCACGCAGCAGCGTCTCGAGGATCTCGGCTACATCTAGACGGCACGCAAGCGCCGATGTGACTCGTGAACGTCCATCAAGACGCTCGGAATCGCCGAACAGATCCGGCGACGGCGTCCACCGCCGACTCCACGTCCGCACCGACGTCGCGAACGTCGACGGCTTCTCCGTAGTGGTGGTAAGACAGCGCGGCGACGACGCCGACGACGATCCAGAGTGATCGGAACGTCTGGACACCGGTGACCAGCCCGGTCGCCATGACCGCGATCACGAAGCTTCCGAGGAAGGCATACGCCGGATCGTGCTCCCGGGCGAGGCGCACGCTCTGGACGACGACAGTACCAAAGAGGAGGTAGAAGGCGAGCGCGCCGAGCACGCCCGTCTCCGAGAGGATCGTGAGGTGCGTGTTGTGGAGTCGCGGATAGGAGCCGCCGAACCCGGCTTCGCGAACGTAGTTCTGGGACTGGCCGTAGCCGATGCCGAACAGCGGATGCTCGCGGAAGGCGTCCAGGCCGTGTTCCCACCGGCGGACGCGCGTATCGAGGTTCTTGCCCGAGGATTCGACGGAGGAGAGGATCCGATCCCGTATCCAGCGATCGGACCGTATCACCAGATACGCCGCGGCCGCCGACAGCGCTGCAGGGAGGACGAAGACCTGCCTGGTGTACGGCCGCAGATTCCACCCGGGAGAGAGGATCGGAACGACGAGACACCCTACCGCTGCGCCGATCAACGAGCCCCGCGAGGCAGTGACGACCAGGCTCGCGGCGAACAGCGGAATCGTGAGCGAGAGGACGCCGCCGAGGTAGGGTCGGTCCGAGCTGAGCGTCCCGACGAGATACGCAGCGAGGAAGCCGTTGAGGACGAGGTAGTTCGCGTAGATGTTGGGGTTCTCGAAGGGGCCGGTGGGGCGGAGTTCGTTCATGAACAGCCCCTGCCGAGCCGACTGCACGGCGAACACCGCGCCGACCAGCACCGAAACGAGCGCCAGCGCCTGCGTCCGCCTGATCGTGTCCCGCGCACAGAGCTCGAAGACCCCCACGAACCAGGCGATCGCGCCCAGCAGCTTCAGCAGGACCATCGCCGAGTGCTCGGGCACCAGATAGGACGGGCTGGTGGCCAGTGCCAGCACAATTGAGAAGACCGCAATCGCCACGAACGCGAACGCCGGATAGGTGAATCTGGGGAGCCGCCGGATCCCCACGACGCCGAACAGCCAGGCCACGCCGGTCAGGCCGATCAGCAGGTCGCCGTAGCTCAGGTTTATGACGACGATGCGAGTTACGTAAACGTGGAACGGGTAGACCGCCATCAGGAGCCCGACGGCGACGAGCCCGAGGCGTCGTTCGAGCTGGCGATCCAGGTACGCACCGGACATTCACTCGAACCGAGGGCGTCTCACCATATTGTTCGAGTCGGCTTACCCGCCCAATGCGCACCGGGGCACAGCGAGGAAACTCCAGCGAGGCGGTCGAGTGATCGGAATCCCTCGCTGCCGCGATAGCTGAACTGTTGGACCGACCTGGCGGTCGACTTTGGCGGATCGGAACGTCGTCCCTGTCGGTTACTCCGAGTAACCACGTCGTACGCTACCCGCCGACCTGGTGGAGCAATCCTGTGATCTCGCCGCGCTCGACGCCGCCGGCAGCGACGAAGGCGATCGCATAGACGGCCGGTGCGAGCACGAGCGTCAGCGGCCACCACGGCGCCACGATCCAGAACACGGCCGTCATGATCGCCGTCGCGACGATCGGCGCTACGACAGCCCTGATCGGCGGCACGACCGGGAGCCAGTGCTGGAAGGCGACCGCAGTCGTCCCCGCCGCGAACGCGAACGTGAGGATGGTCGCGATCGCCGCTCCCTGGACGCCGATCGTCGGCAACAACGCCGCGTTGAGCGCGACGTTCGCGATCGCAGCGACGCCCTGGATGCGGAGCGGGACGCTGGTCTGATCGGCCGCGTAGAACAGCTCCGTGTAGACTTCGGAGATGCCCTGGAGCAGGATACCGATCGAGAGCAGTACCAGGAGCGGTGCCGCGCTCGCCGCCACGTCAGCCGTGGTGAGCAGGTTCAGGAGTGGTTCCCCGATCAGCCACAGGCCCCCGATCGTGGGGACTGCCAGCGCGAGAAAGTATCGGAGCCCGGTGACGGTCAGGTCACGAATTCGGGGCGGATCGTCCGCCCAGAGCCGAGAGAACTCGGGGAAGAGGGTGATCGACAGCGGCCGGACGTAGAGCAGCATCCCCTGTGCGACCTGATACGCGACGGCGTAGACGCCGACCCCCGTCGCACCGAGGAACGCCCCGACGAGCAGGCGATCGGCCTGCGTGAGCGTCGAGCGGGCGACGTCGGTGCCCATCGTCGGGAGCGAGTAGCCGAGGAAGTGACGGAACCGTTCGATCGAGGGCCGCCCGAACCCGATTTCGTGAACGATCCCGACGTGGATGCCGCCGACGGCGATCGCACGGGTGGCGACGACGACCCCAAGCACGCCCGCTATCCCTAGATCCGTCAGCAGAACTGCTCCAGCGACCGCGGCGATGTGGCCGTAGACCACCGCCACGTCGGTAAGCGAGTAGTACTTGATGCGGCGGGTCGCCCGGAGGTAGCCCTGCCCAAACCGGAGCCAGACCGTCAGCGGCACGAGCGCGGAGCCGACGAGGAACACCGACGTGAACGACGAGTCACCCAGCGCGAACCTCGTGAGCAGCGGCGCGGCGGCCACTACGGCGAGCATACTCACAGTCCCGGTCAGCAAGAGTGCGCTCGCGAGCGTCCAGTAGGTGACCGATCGGTCCTCGCCGTACTGCTGGAAGAACTGGACGATGCCCGTGTCCAGCCCCAGCAGCGTCACCTGACTCAGCAGCGTGGCGACGGCGAAGACCTGGGCGTAAGCGCCATACTCGGCCGTTCCGAGGGAGATCGTCAACAGCGGGATGACGACGATCCCCCGGACCTTGAGCGAGGCTTTGACCAGCGTCGTGACGATGACGTCCGTGGACAGCTTTGCCGCGAGACTCACGCTGACTCGGACTGCGGGCAGCGACGGATAATAGTAGGCGCCGCCACGGTACGCGGAGCAGAACAATCCCGGTGGTCGGCGATCGGGTAGTACATGACTGGCGTCTGTGGCGGCGTCGGCGAGGGCGGCCGGCGCGCCGTCGACCTCGCCGCGCAGCTCCATCGCTTCGGCGACGAGACCGAACGGCGAGCGGTCCGAGATCGTGCGTCCGTCGCGCTGGTCAGCCACCGAACGGCGACCCAGCCACTCGAGGCCGCCGATGGAACGCTGCTGTGGTGCTGGGGACAGGTCTACGGCCACGGGCCCGACTACCGACCCCGGAGCGAGACGCATCCCGAGTCGACGCCCGTGGAGTACTGCCGACGCGTCTACGATCGCCACGGCTTCGAGACGGTCGCGAACCTGAACGGCGAGTACGCAATCGTCGCGTATCATCCAGAGCGAAGCGATACTGACGCCGACGGCGAACGGATCCGGATCGTCACCGACCGGCTCGGCACCCATCCAGTCTACTGGGCACGCACCGTCGACGGCGACGTCGCGTTCTGTAGCTCGCTGCAGATCCTCGCCGCCCATCCCGGCATCCCGGTCGCGTTCGACCAGGAGATCCTCTACGAGTACTTCGCGTTCCGGCGCACCTTCGGATTGCGGACCCCGGTCGAGGGCGCGACGCTCGCCCATCCCGGCGCGATCACGACCGTCGACTGCGCGAGCAACGCCGTCGAGACGGACGTCTACTGGCGTCCGGAGCACGAAGCAACCGCGACCGAGCGCCGGGCGGCCCAGCGTGACTACGTCGAGCGCTTCCGGGCAGCCGTCAGGGACCGGGAAGCCTGCGGGGGAACCGGATCGCCCGCAAGCGGAGGTCCTCGGGCAGACGGCCTCGCCATCGACGCCCGGACACGAGCGGGTGGTCGCACTGACCGCGTCACGTCCAGCACGAATTCTGGCAGCGACGAGCAGCGCGCCGCACGCACCGGCGTCCTCGTCAGCGGCGGCAACGACTCGCGCGCGATCGTCGCTGCGCTCGACGAGCCGCCGGTCGGGTTCCACGTCACGAGCGACGAGTTGGCGACGGAGACGCGGGTCGCGAAACGAGTGCTCGCGGCCGCGGACGCCGAGGCCCGGATGCTCCACCGGGATGGCGAGTACCTCGCAGCGTCGATCGACCGGAACGCAGCACTGTGTGATTTCGGATCGTGGTTCAACCAGGCGCACGTCTACGAGTTCGCCGAGGAGCTTCGGTCGTCCTGTGACCTGCTGTTGACGGGGCTCTACGGCGATGTCTACAGCGGCGGAACGCTCCCGACGCACGGGGTTCCGACGCCACTGGGTCGGCTGCCGCTCCCGGTGCTCGATCGGCCCGACTCGGTCGAGGAGTATCTCGAGTTCTACCTCGACGGCACGCTCGACAAACACTCACACCGGCTTCCGGACTACTGCCGCGGCGCGACGGACGCTCGCGAACTCCTGGCTGCGAACGTCCGGGAGATCGACGGCGAGATCGAGCACCACGGCGTTCGCTACGGCGACTGCACGGACCTGCTGTTCGCCTCGATCTATCCCGTCACCAACCGCCACTCGTGCCTCTTCTACGCCTCACTCTGTCAGACCATGCCCACCGCGAACCCCCACTTCGACTACCGACTGCTCGACTGGATCCTCGCCCAGCCGCCCGGTCGATTGCTCAGGACCGACGTGCAGAACGCAGTGATCCGTAGCTGCTCGCCCGCGCTTGCGGAGATCCCCCACGCGGCCCGCGGCGTCGCACCACGTCGCTCGTTCCCGGTGCAGTACGCCAGTCACCGGCTCCAGGGCGGTCGACGCCGGATCCGGACGCGGCTCGCGCCCTCCGAGACGAGCGGCGTCGGCTTCACGACCGATCTCGACGAACTGCTGCGATCCCGGCCGCTCGTCGAGGACCGCGTACGGAAAAATCGTGACGTCGTCGATCGCTACGACTGGCTCGATCCGGCGGAGATCCGCTCGGAGTACGTGGCCCACTGCGAGGGGTCGAACCGGCGCTCGGAGCTGCTCTGTCTCCTGACCTTCCTCGCGATGCCGATCCACGAGCACGTCTCTCAGGACGCCCGCGCCAGTACGGAGGTGCCCTCCGAGTAACATGCTCTTCGCGATCGAACTGGGCGCGAACTGGCCGGAACCACGACGGACGGAGCATCGATCCGGACAGCCGACCGAAGCGGGGGTCACGGGGGTCGTCGTCTGATGGCGCCGCTGGTCTCCGTGATCCTCCCCGCCTACGAGGACCTCGAGCACCTGGAACAAGCGGTCCAGAGCGTGCTCGATCAGGAGCACGATCGGATCGGGATCGTCGTCGTCCACTCCGGCGATCCGGACGACTTCCCAGAGAACGTCCGTAGACATCCCGCAGTCACGTACGAACACCAGGAGCCACGCGGCGTCGCCGCCGCGCGAAACAGGGGCCTCGACCTCGCGGACGGCTCGGTGATCGCCTTCTGTGACGCCGACGACTACTGGCATCCCGAGAAGCTCGCCGTGCAGCTCCCGGCGCTCGGAGCGGACGCGGACATCGTCTACTCCGACGAGTACCTGCTCCGGGACGACAGCGCCTATCGCATCGACTCGCCGCCGATCCACGACCGCGACCGCCACCACGTCGAGGTGTTCCGCAACGGCGGCGGCGTGGGCTCGCGCTCGGTAGTGGCCAGAGCCGCGTGTTTCGAGAACGAGCGCTTCGACGAGCGTTTCGAGGTCCGGGAAGACCAGCACCTCTGGACCCGGCTGTTCGCGAGGTTCACACCGGCCCGCGTGCCGCGGCCGCTCTCCTACAAGCGGGAGATCACGGGATCGCTCAGCTCCGACGTCGACCGTGCCTACCGGATGGAACGGTGCGAAATCGAGGACCTCTGTGCGCGGTTCCCGGAGCTCCGTCCCTATCGCGAGGAACGCGAGCGACAGATGCGCTATCGCTACGCCAAGCGACTCCTCGCCAACGAGGGGCGCGCCGCCGACGCGAGGGCAGTCCTCGGCGACCTCGTCGCCGATGGGGCCACGGACGAGCGTATCCTCGTCCTACTCCTGCTGTCGGCGCTGCCGGTGGATCACGAGTCCGTGACCCGTCGGCTCCAGGACGCGCTCTGGACGCTCCAGGCCTACCGTCGAAAGCTGGACGGCACGGAGCCAAGTGGACCGACTCGATGGGTCGCCGACGGTGAGCGAGCTGACTGACATCGGTCGGCCGCGCACCGAGACGCCTGCCGCGCGCCGAGATCCCTCCGTGCGCTGAGGCCCCTCCGTGCGCTCAGATCCCTACCGCTCGCCGAGACTCTGGCGCGCGCAAAGCCCACTACCGCGTCCACGCCCGGTAGCGCCCGGCGATCGCACCGGCGAACAGCCAGAAGACGCCCATCGACGTGTGATTGTCCCAGATCTGGTCGAGCATGGCGATCACGAGGAAGCCGAGCGCACCGACGCAGAGCGCCGCGACGACGGCTGCGTCGGCGTGGTCGGACCACGCGAGGCGGACTGCTCGAACGCCGATCGCGAACACGGCGGCGAGCCAGAGCGCGAGCCCGACGAAACCGGTCTCCGCGAGGTACGAGTAGACGATCGAGTGGATCGCGACGTCGTTGCTGAACCCGATCTCCGCTGCTACCGGCTCGACGTTACCGCCGCCGTAGCCGAACAGGGGATGCTCGAGCGCGAGGTCGTACGCCCGTCGATAGTCGGCGATCCGCGTCTCTAGATTCTCGCCGGAGACGAAGGGAAGCGCCTCGAGCACCGCGGCGGCACCGACGATTGCGACCACCACCGCGGCCACCAGTGCCGCGACGCCGGCTCCGCCGAGGAGTCGGATGCGCTCGCGCTCGACCCAATCACGAGAGCCCGAGGGCCAGTACTGGACACTCGCGAGCACCGACGCGAGCCCGATTGTCACCGCGAACCCGAGGACGGCGGAGTCGTACTGCGAGAGCGGGATGCAGAAGATTCCCAGGAGGACGATTCCGAGCAGCGCCAGACCGCGACGGAGACTGCCCGCGTCCGGGTCGGCGACGATCCACACCAGTACCGCGATCGCGGGAAGTGCGAGCGAGACGAACGCGGCGTTGTTCCCGACCAGCCCGCCCAGAAATCGACCCATCGGCATCGCGTGGCCCAGCAGATCGATCGTCAGTTCGTTGCTTCGGGGCGTCTCCCCAAGCGTCGAGACGCCGAACGAGCCGCGGTTCGCGAACTGCGCGAGCGCGAACGCGGCGTGCCCGATCATCGCGATCACGAACGCCCCGGCGAGCGACCGGACGTCAGCGAAGCCGACTGCGACGACTCCGGCTGCAACCGCGAAGTAGCCGACGTACCGGAGCTGGATGAGCCCGAAGACGGCGGCCGTTCGCGAGTCGTGGGCGGCGAACGCAGCGCCGACCAGCGCCCAGATCGCGAACCCAGCGAGAAAGCACCACGACCAGCCCAGCGTCCGCCAGGCCCGCCGCGCCAGTTCCCGGGCATCCCGAACCGAGCCGACGGAGGCGGTTCGGAACAGCCACGCCGCGAGAAGTACGGCGGCGGCCCCGACTGCGAGGTCACCGATGACGATCGCCAGGTCGACCGTCCGTTCCGGCCCCCGAACGACGGGAACGTCCGCGTTCACGGTCGCGAGCACCGCGATTGCGGCGACGGTTCCAGGGACGACGTTGCGCGTCGCCACCGCAAGGAGGGCGTACGAACCGAGTGCAACTGCGAGCGCCGGCATCGAGGGAACGCCACCGGGGACCACGATTGCGGGAACGGCGCCGATGACCAGCGCGGTCAGGAGCGCTCCGAAGGCAAGAACAGTCCGGCCGGTGCCAGCCGAGCGCTGGTCCGGCAGAGGCTGCGCGTGCGTTCCCCTCCTCCCGACGATCCGGTCTGTCACGTGGCGGGACCGATGGGAACGGAAGGGAAAATTATGCGCTCCGAAACGGGGTGATCCAGTTCACTACGTCAGGCGCCCACCGCGGTCATCCCCGCCGAGTGCCGTTTAGAATCGATCCGTGCGGCCCGAGGCGGTCCAGGCGTCCCGCGGTGCCTCGGTTGGCACCCGAACGGAGCGACCCTGGAGCTGCTCGACGCGGCCAGCGAAGGCGAAACGGTCCCCCTCCCAGGTCGGGTCGGCGTTCGCGGCGGCCGCCGCGGCAGCGGCTTCCCGATCCCGGACGTGTGCGCCGACGGCGGCGACGATCGCCGCGGCTTCCTCCTCCGAGGCGGACGGCGGGATCTCGACCTCGACGTCGTCGGGCCCCAGGCCCGGCACGTCGCCGTGAGCTGCGTCGACGTCGGGCTCGACGTCGTCGTAGGCCGCCTCGGGATCGACTGGCGTGGGTTCGGCCATCTCAGAGCGGGATGTTGCCGTGTTTCTTGTCCGGGTTCGATTCGCGCTTGGACTCGAGCACCTCGAGGTCGTCGATCAGCCTGGGGCGGGTGTCGATCGGATCGATGACGTCGTCGAGGTAGCCCTTGTCCGCCGCAGTGTAGGGGTTCGCGAACTGTTCGCGGTACTCGTCGACGAGCTCCTGACGGAGCTCGTCGGGATCGTCGGCGGCCGCGAGCTCGTCGCTGTAGAGGACGTTCACCGCGCCCTGGGGCCCCATCACCGCGATCTCCGCGGTCGGCCAGGCGTAGTTGACGTCCGCACCGAGGTGTTTCGACGCCATGACGCAGTAGGCGCCGCCGTAGGCCTTCCGCGTGATGACGGTGAGCAGCGGGACCGTCGCCTCGGAGTAGGCGTAGAGGAGCTTCGCGCCGTGGCGGATGATCCCGCGATGCTCCTGATCGGTGCCGGGCATGTAGCCGGGCACGTCGACGAACGTTACGATCGGGACGTTGAACGCGTCGCAGAAGCGGACGAACCGCGAGGCCTTCATCGAGGAGTCGACGGTGAGGGTGCCGGCGTTGACGCGGGGCTGATTGGCGATCACGCCGACCGAGCGACCGTCGAGCCGGCCGAAGCCGGTGACGATCTCGGCGGCGAAGCGCTCGCCGACCTCGAACAGCGAGCCCTCGTCCAGGACGGAATCGAGAACGTTCGTCATGTCGTAGGGCTTCTGCGGGCTCGGCGGGACGATCTCCCGGAGCTCCGGATCCCGACGGTCGCGCTCGTCCCAGGGTTCGACGCGCGGGGGGTCCTCGACGTTGTTCTGTGGGAGATAAGAGAGGAGCCGGCGGATGTCGTCCAGGGCCTGCTCCTCGTCGTCGACGGCGAAGTGGGCGACGCCGGTCTTGGAGCTGTGGGTGCTGGCACCGCCGAGCTCCTCGTGCGTCACCTCCTCACCGGTCACCGTCTCGATGACGGAGGGGCCGGTGATGTACATGTGGCTGGTGTCGTTCACCATGAAGATGAAGTCCGTCATCGATGGGGAGTAGACCGCCCCGCCGGCGCAGGGGCCCATGATCCCGGAGATCTGCGGGATCACGCCGCTTGCCTCCTGGTTGCGCCGGAAGATCTCCGCGAAGCCCGCCAGCGCGTCGACGCCCTCCTGAATACGGGCGCCCGCGGAGTCGTTGAGCCCGATCAGTGGTGCGCCGACCTCCATCGCCTTGTCCATGACCTTCGTGATCTTCTCGGCGAACACTTCGCCGAGGGAACCGCCGAAGACGGTGAAGTCGTGGGCGAACACGAAGACGGTGCGACCGTCGACCTCGCCGTAGCCCGTCACCACGCCGTCGGTGAGGAGCTGGCGTTCCTCCATCCCGAAGTTGTGGGTGTTGTGGGTCCGCAGCTGGTCGAACTCGTTGAACGTGCCGTCGTCGAGGAAGTACTCGATGCGCTCGCGTGCGGTCTTCTTGCCCTTCTCGTGCTGGGACTCGATGCGTTCTTCGCCGCCCCCGAGCAGCGCCTCCTCGCGGAGCTCCTCGAGCTCGTCGAGGCGATCCTCCATCGTCACGACGCGAACCCTCCCGCAGTCATTTGATGGTGACCGACGGCGACCGACCGGAAAAGCGTTCCGAACCCCCCGATCGACCGCTGTCGGCTCCTTCTGTGCGAGAGAGACCCCGTCGTCGGGCGGCCGAACGCTCAATGCACTCCCCGACCAACCCATCCCACATGGACGGCGAGTCGTTCCGCGAGCGAGTGACCGAGGAGAAGGGCACGGAGCTCGATCGGCTGGGCTCCGAGAAGCTCCTGCTCGCGCTGACCGAGGCTGACCTGACGGAAGAAGCGGTCCTCGAAGCGGCCGCCGCGAGCGAACACGCCGCACAGCGCACGTTCGAGCAGTGGGCAGACGCAGCGGACGACGAGCGATCCGATCGGGAGGACGACGAAGGAGCCGGTTCAAAGGACCACGAAGGAGTCGATTCGGAGGATGCGAAGCGAGCCCAGGCGGTGTTCGCGGACGTCGCCGCACAGGAGGCCGAGCACTACGAGCGCGTCGCTGCACACCTTCCTGAAGAGTTCGAGCCACCGGACGGCGGCCCGCTGCACGCCCACCTCCGTCAACAGGAAGACCCGATCGCGCGCGCGGCCGGACTCGTCGGCCGCGGGCTCGTCAGCGACCGCACGCACCTCCAGGTGATCAGCTTCTTCGTCAACGAGGGGGACAGCGAGCGCGCGGACCTGTTTCGTGACCTTCGAGCCGAGACCGAGGAGTCCCTCGAGGCGGGCCTGGAGCTGCTCGAGGACCTCTGCGCCGATGAATCGGACTGGGAGGCCGCCGAGGGCGTCGCGAGTTACACCATCCAGTTGGCGTACGACGACTACGCCGACGCACTGTCCGGGATGGGAATGGATCCGAAGCCGATCTGTTGAGTCGATCGGGCGGGGTCACGTACCGAAACGTACCGCCGAGAGCCGGAGAAGTACCCCACCAAACGCCGCCGTTCCGCAGTACCGTTTTGTGCCCAGGCGTGTCAGTCGATAGCATGGGAGGAGCCGAGTTTGCCCACGACGTGGAGACCGCGCTGGTGACCGGTGCGACGGGACAGGTCGGAGCGCGGGTCGTCGACCGACTCGCCGACGCCGGCGTCGACGTCACAGGGGTTGACCGTACTGCACCCGCAGACACGCGATCGAACGCCACGTTCCGGGCGTTCGACCTCGCGGAGCAGGGGCCGACGTGGGAGACCGTCTCCGAGGTCGATCCGGATGCCGTCGTCCACCTCGCCGCGGCGGCCGACCCGGAGCGGACGCCGGGAACGACGATCTTCGAGAACAACGTCCAGAGCACGTACAACGTGCTCGAGGCCGCGGGCAGTGCCGACGCCGACGTCGTCTGGACGTCCTCCCAGGCAGTCTACGGCGCGCTGTTCGCTCCGGATCGGTGGGTCCCCGACGCGCTCCCGATCCGGGAGACCCACGAGCTCCGTCCCGCCGATCCCTACGGCTGCTCGAAGGAGTGCTGTGAGTCGATCGCAGCCACCGTGTCGAGACGCTACGGCGTGGACGTGACGACGCTTCGGCCCGCCACGGTGTTCTCCGCGAGCAAGACGCGCCAGCGGCCCCACGACGACGCGGCCGATCTCTCGGAGGATCCGCGGGGCGGGGACTTCGGCGCGTACGTCGACGTCCGGGATCTCGCACGAGCGATCGAGGCTGGCCTCGCCGCCGACCACGACGGGCACGCGATCTGCAACGTCGCCGCCGACGACAACTACCTCGGCCAGCCGACCGCGGAGATCGTTGCGGCGACCTGCGGAGAGGTGCCCACCGACTGCGACCTCGACGGCACGGAGAGTCCGCTCGCGAACGACCGCGCGAAGGCGACGCTCGGCTGGGAGCCGGCCTTCGCGTGGGGTGACCGCGAATCGTCGGACGCCACCGAACCGGCGTGGCTATAGGCGTGGTTCAGTCGTCCTCGGCGAGGACCGATCGGGACTCCTCCGCGAGTTCGGGGTACCGCTCGACGCCGGCGTACTCGACGATCCGCTCGCCGAGCTCTCGCACGCGCGACTCGATGTCGGGGTCCTCGATTCCGTCCTCACTCACGGTGTCGTACGCGGCGGGGATCCCCACCTCCAGCGGGAGCGTCCAGGCGTTGAGCGTCCGCGCGACCGTCCGGAGATGCATCAGCGCGGACTTCGGGTAGTCCCCGCCCGCGACCTCGAGGAGGCCCACCGTTGTCCCCGCGATCTGATCGCGCTTGACGTAGTCGAGCGCGTTCTTCAGCGGTGCGGCGTAGGAGCCGTGGTAGTTCGGGGTCCCGAAGACGACGGCGTCGGCGGCGTCGATCTCGCGTTTGAGTCGCCCGGCGTCGCCGGCGTCCCGATCGTCGGGGTCGAACACCGGGAGATCGTACTCCCGGAGGTCGATTAGCTGCGTGTCGGCGCCAGCGTTTTCCGCGGCGTCGAGGACTTCACGTAACGCGATTCTGGTCTTGCTCTCGTCGCGTAAACTGCCGCAGATCGCGACCACAGTCGGCGGCGAACGGTCGTGCATTGGCTGGTCCGACGTGCCGGAACACCGTAAGGGCTCGCTGAACGCGTTTCCTGTTTGCGAACTGAGGAAGGAGAAGCAGTTTGCCAGTGGTATCGCAACAGCGGACGCCTTGGAAGCCCCCTCCCGCTCGTCGCAGCTAACTCGCTGCGGTCCTCGGTCGCTTCGCTCCCTGCGGTCCTTGCATCGTTACCTGCGACGAGCGGTCGGCCCCTTTCATTCCCACCCAATGGTATCGGTTGGGGGCGCGAAAACGGTGGAAAATCGAATCGAGCTACGGATCGGCTGCTCAGGCTTCGTCGAACACCGCGAATCGAAGATTCGCGAGCACGACGAAGCTCCGCTTCGCTACGCTTCGTCGAACACCGAAAGACTCGCTGCGCTCGTCTTTCGAGCTCGATCCTGCTTACGCAGGATCGAAGAGCGTCTCGCCCTCGACCATGTGCTCGGCGACGGCGTCCTCGTCGAGCGTCAGGCCAAGACCGGGCTCCTCGGGGATCTCGATGTAGCCGCCCTCGATGACGTCCTCCTCGACGAGATCCTCCCACCAGCCCAGCTCGTAGGAGTGGTACTCGACGGCGAGGGAGTTCGGGATGGCCGCGCCGACGTGGGCGCTGGCCATCGTCGCGACGGGCGAAGAGACGTTGTGCATCGCGACGGGCACGTAGTACTGGTTCGCGACGTCGGCGACCTTCCGGGTCTCGCGCATCCCGCCGACCTTCGGCATGTCGGGCGCGACGATGTCGACGGCCTGGTTCTCGATCAGGCGGCGCTCCTCGGTGACGCGGTAGCGGTTCTCGCCGACGCAAATCGGCGTCGTCGTGGACTTCGTCACGTTCTCCTGGACCTCGAGGTTCTCCGGGGGAACGGGGTCTTCGAGCCACCAGACGTCGTACTCCTCGATAGCATCGGCGAGGCGCTTGGCGGAGCCACCGGAGAACGTCCAGTGGCAGTCGAAGGCGACGTCGGCGCGATCCTTCACGCGCTCGGTGACCTTCTCGACGATCTCGGCCTTGTGCCGGATCTCGCCGGGCCGGAGGTGGCGGTTGGCGCGGTCCTTCTCGAGTCCCGAGGGAACGTCGAGGTCGAACTTGAGGGCGTCGTAGCCCAGCTCCTCGACGACGCGCTCGGCCTCGTCGGCGCAGGCGTCGGGGTCGGCCTCCTCCTCGGTGTGGCAGTCGCAGTACACGCGCATCCGGTCGCGGTACTTGCCGCCGAGCAGCTGGTAGGCGGGGACCTCGAGGATCTTGCCGGCGAGGTCGTGCAGCGCGACCTCGATGCCCGCGATGGCGGTGACGGTGATGCCCTCGACGGAGCCCTCGCCGGACATCTTCTGGATGAGGTGCTCGTAGAGCCGGTCGACGTCGAGGGGGTTCTCGCCGACGACGAACGGCTTCATTCGCTCGATGACCTCGGGAACGCCCGCGCCCCAGTAGGCCTCACCGGTGCCGACGACGCCCGCATCGGTGTAGATCCGGACGAGCGTCCACGGGAAGTTCCCGTCGACCATCGTCGTCTGAACGTCGGTGATCTCCACGTCGCGTCCGCCGCCGCGCTTGGCCTCGACGCCCATCGTCTCCGCGGAGAGCTCCCGCATCGTGTACTCCGCGTTCGGGTCGTGCAAGTCGGTGTAGTCGATGTCGTTACTCATCTGAGAGCGATTTTTTCGGGCGCAAGTAACTGTGTTGCGGTCTCCGCGCGCGTGACGGCTCCCTCGATCCAGCGAGTATCTCTCGATCCGACGGGGGTCTCTCGATCGGGCGGATTCCGCGGCGCAAACGACTATGCGAGTCGGTTGCAAACGATCGTTCATGCGAGTCATCGACGCTGACCTGCTCGTCACCGGTCGCGACGAGCCGCCGATCGACGACGGACGAATCGTGCTCGACGAAGCAACGGGGACCATCGACGCCGTCGGAACGCAGGAAGACGTAGATGCTCCGGGTACCGCCGGCAGGGGCGATGCCGGCCACGAACACTACCCCGCGGTTACGCCGGGACTGATCGACGCCCACCTCCACCTCACCGGGGCGCGATCGATGAACCCGATGCAGTGGGCGACGGAGCCGTCCGAGCTCGGCGCGGCCCGGGCGACGGCTGACCTCCGGGACCTCCTCGCGGCCGGCTTCACGTCGGTCCGGGACCTCGGCTCGGCGACGGGCCTCGGGCTCAGGGACGCCGTCGAGGAGGGCGCGATCCCCGGCCCACGGATCTACACCAGCGCACAGGCGATCAGCCAGACCGGCGGCCACGGCGACAGCCACTTCCTCCCCTACGAGTGGGTCGCCGACAGCGACCGCGGCATCGGGACGCTCGCTGACGGTGCCGACGAGTGCCGGAAGGAGGCCCGCAAGCGCATCCGCGACGGCGTCGACGTCCTCAAGATCATGACGACCGGCGGCGTGCTGAGCGAGAAGGACGCTCCGGACCAGAGCCAGTTCACCGACGCCGAAGTGCAAGCGTTCGTCGAGGAGGCCCATCGCGTCGGGATTCCGGTCGCCTCCCACGCCCAGGGCGCGCCAGGGATCAAGACCGCGCTCCGGAACGGCGTCGACACTATCGAACACGGGTTCTACCTCGACGAGGAGTGCATCGAACTGTTCGAGGAGACCGGTGGGATCTTCGTCCCGACGCTCTCGATCATGCACCGACTGATCGAACGGGGCGCCGACTACGGCGTCCCCGACTACGGTCTCGAGAAGTCCCGGGAGGCCAGTGAGGCCCACTTCGAGGCCGTCGAGCGCGCCTACGAGGCCGGCATCCCCATCGCGACGGGGACGGACTTTATCGGCCCCGAGCTAATCCCCCACGGCGAGAACGCCCTCGAACTCGAACTGCTCGCCGACGAGGTCGGAATGGACGAGCACGACGTCCTCCAGTCCGCGACGCGGATCGCCGCCGAGACGGTTTTCGACGACGAGGTCGGGACGCTCGAACCGGGCAAGCGAGCCGACGTGCTCGCGCTCGGGAGCGACCCGCTGGAGGACGTCTCGGCCGTCCGAGACGTCGAGGCCGTGTTCAAAGAGGGAACGCGAGTGGACGCGACGGTCTGATCGTCCTCGCGAAGCGGCCGGCGGCCCGTCTACTCCGACAGGTATTCTCCGGAAGTATTCTTCAGCAGCTGCCACACAATTAAGTAGGAGTCGGCACCACCTTCCAGTGACGCCCCATGAATATCGAACTCACCCACCGACCCTCCTACACGCACGTCGTCGCGGACCTCGAGACCGGCGAATCGATCATGGCCGAACCCGGAGCGATGGTCAGCCACACCGACAGCGTCGAGATCGAGACGGGCACGGCCCGGGACGGGCTGCTCTCCTCGGCGAAGTCGATGCTCGGCGGCGAGTCCGCCTTCGTCAACGAGTTCACCGCGGAAGGCGCCTCCGGCACGGTTACGCTCTCCCCGCCCGCCCCCGGCGACGTCGAGCAGTTCGACCTCACCGGCGAGACGCTCTACGCGGTCGACGGCGCGTTCCTCGCCTCGGACCCAAGCATCGACATCGACTCGGAGTTCGGCGGGCTCAAGTCGATGCTCGGCGGTGCAGGGCTGACGCCGCTCGCGCTCAAGGGGTCGGGAATGGTGCTCATCGAAGCGTTCGGCGCGCTCGAGTCCGTCGAACTGGAGGCCGGCGAGACGTACACGATCGACAACGAGCACCTCGTCGCGTGGGAGGGCTCGGTCGACTTCGACGCCCGCCGAGTCGGCGGCCTCAAGTCCACGCTCCTCAGCGGCGAGGGGATCGTGCTCGACTTCTCCGGGCCCGGGCGCGTCTGGTACCAGACGCGAGGACTGGACTCCTTCGCCGCGGCGCTCGGTGAGATCTTCACCGGCGAGGACGATGGCGAGGGGTCGCCCGACATGAACATCTTCTGAGAATCGTCTGCGCGAACCCCAACAGGACGACTCCCGATGGCCGCGTTTAAGCCACCCGCGACCGCAGTGGCGCGCATGGTCAACGACACGCTCCAGCGTATCGAGGAGGCCGGCGTCGTCGCAGTCCTGCGCGGCGTCGAGCCCGAAACCGTCGAGGACGTCGCCGAAGCAGTCGTCGCGGGCGGCGTCACCGCCCTCGAGGTCACCGCCGACTCCGGCGACGCGATGGACATGATCGAAACGCTCACCGAGACCGTCGGCGACGAAGCGCTCGTCGGCGTCGGCACGGTGCTGGACTCGGAAACGGCGAACGCCGCGATCGACGCCGGTGCGGAGTTCGCCGTCTGTCCGACCTTCGACGAGGGGGTCGTCGAGACGTGCAACCGCTACGGCGTGCCGGTCGCACCGGGCGTGTTCACGCCGACGGAGGCCCAACGGGCCTACGAGGCCGGCGCGGACGTCGTGAAGGTCTTCCCCGCGAAGACCGGTGGCCCCGGACACGTTGCAGCGATCAAGGGCCCGCTCGGCCACCTGAATATCATCCCCACCGGCGGCGTCGGCCCGGACAACGCGGGCGAGTACGTCGAGGCAGGTGCGATGGCCGTCGGCGCGGGCGGATCGATCCTCGATCACGACGCCGTCGAGGCGGGGAACTACGAGCAGATCACCGAGAACGCAGCGGCGCTGGTCGAGGCCGTCGAGGACGCGCGGAACTGACGTCGCCACTCGATTCATCGGACCGCCTTCTCCGAGTGCTTTCCAGATACCGACCGACGGCGTGGGAGTTTATGATCCGGTCTCGCGAACGCTCAGCCCCGGACTCGATTGCCGGGTGACCCAATGCCTTCCGAGCCTACCCCTCCAGATCTCACGATCGCCTGTCACGTCCGTCCAGCACTGATCCTCGACCCGATCGACGCGAAGGTAGCGACCCTCCGTACCGCCGAGCACGAGAACCGTATCGACAGTCTCCTCCTGCGGAGCTGGCCTGGCGACGTCGCGCTCGTCGAGGACACGCCACACCCGGAAGTCCTCGAACAGTACGAGCGCTTCGAGCGCTGGGCCGACGCCGCCGGCGTCAGCCTCGCGCCGGCGTTCCAGACGCGGGAGACGACCTCCCTCGCCTCGGATCGAACCGTCGAGCGTCTCGTCACGCCGTCGATCTGCCTCGCCTGTTACGACGGCGACCAGCTCGTCGGCGTGTTTCCCCACACCGACGACGAGACGACCCACACCGTCCCGGAAGTCATCGCAGCGCTCCGAACCGGCTCGCTTCCGGGACCGCTCCGTCCGACCGCCGTCGCAGAAACACCCGAGAGCAGCACTGCCAGCGACGGCGGATGGCGTGCATCCACGAACCGCACGGTCGAAGAACCCACCGCCAATCAGGGATCGAAGGATCGCTGTCCGGACTGCGGCGGCCGCCCGATCAACGTTCAGGGACTCCTCAACTGCCCGGACTGTGAGTGGTACGTCGGGATCGAGCGGCCGCTCGCGGTCTGATCGGACCAGCCAATGCGATCCGGTCGGCTGCGCGTCGGTCGATCGGAGCCGTAGGTACGTTCCTACCGACCGAGCTCTTCGTGCGCCGAGGAGAGATGCCGCGACGCCAGCGCCGCGAGCAAAGATAGCTCGCCGGCCAGCGCGCCGGCAGCGATGACCTCCGCGAGCGCGTCGGCATTGCTCCCCGGCGGGTCGCCGCCGCCACCGAAGCCGAGCACGTCGAGCGCTTCGGACTGCGTCGGGAGCGTCGTGCCGCCGCCGACGGTGCCGACCTCGAGGCTCGCGATCGAAACGCTCGCGTACAGTTCCTCGCCGCGGTCCTCGATCGTCGTGATCGCGTTCGAGCCCTCGACGACCTGGGCGGCGTCCTGGCCCGTCGCGAGGAAGGCCGCGGCGACGACGTTCGCCGCGTGAGCGTTGAACCCGAGCGCACCGGCTTTCGCGGAGCCGATCAGGTTCTTTCGCGTGTTCGCCTCCTCGATCGCGGCCGGCGTCGTGCCGAGGCGCTCCTCGACGACGTCCGCGGAGACCGTCACGTCCGCGACGACCGTCCGGCCGCGACCCTCGATCGCGTTGATCGCCGCCGGCTTCTTGTCCGAACAGAGGTTCCCCGAGAGCGCGACGAGATCGGCCGGCGTCTCCTCCTCAACCAGGGCGGCAGCCTCCCGCGTCGCGATCGTGGCCATGTTCATTCCCATCGCGTCCTTCGTGTCGTAGGAAAATCGCAAGAAGACGGAGTCACCGACGACGTAAGGATCCACGGTGAGCAGTTCGCCGTGGCTGGTCGTCGATTCGGCAGCCTCGCGGAGGGCGTCCTCGTGCTCGCCGACCCACTCGACGACCTGCTCGGCCTCGGTGATCCCCGCGACGCGGAAGACGGGCGCGCGCGTCATCCCGGTCTCGACGACGCGGGCGTCCGCGCCGCCCGATTCGGTGATCACGGTGGCGCCGCGGTTGACCGACGCGATCAACGCGCCCTCCGTCGTCGCGAGCGGGAGGTAGTGGTCGTCCGATCCCCCTGTTTCGGCGGTGCCGCCGTTCACGGCGAGTGGGCCGACGACGCCCATCGGCAGCTGTGCGGCGCCGAGCATGTTCTCGACGTTCGACTCGGCCTCGGCAGCAGGGAAGGCGTACTCGCCGACGACGTCGAGTTCGGCGCCGGTCTCGGCCTCGATCACCAGCCGGCGGGCCGCCGCGGCGGTGTCGGCGTCGGCATGCTCCTCGAGTTCGTGGAGCCGGAGCTCGCCCTCAGTGACGCGATCGGCGAGGGCCTGGGCGTCTGTCATGGCCGAGTCGTCGGCGGCCCGGGGCCTAAGGGTTGCTCTTCGGGGATCGATTCGGACCGGTTGGGATCGCACGAACGCCGATGCAGGCAACGAAGCGGGCCAACGTCGACGAACGAGGCGGATGCGGACGGGCGGCTGGGGTAGCGCGGTTACGAATAGGCGGCAGCGGACGAGGCTACTGCAGACGAGACGGCAGCGGACGAGGCGGCTCCAGTTCGGACGGCTGCGGACGGGTAGCCGCCGACAGCGTGGGGCGGGAGCGAACTCATCGCTCCGCTAGCCTGCCGGGTCGAAGCCCTCATCCGGTTCGTCCGGCGGTAGATCACCCATCGCGGACTCGTCGCCGAGCGTCGTGATCACCGATACGTCCCCACCCGTCTCCAGCACGATCGCGTCCACGTCCTCGAAGGAGCCGGACTGTTCCATCCGAACCGCGGCCCTGAGATCGGCCTCCGTCATGCGGTGGCGTCGCATCTGTTTCTCGTGGTACTCGCCGCGGTAGTAGAGCATCGTCGGCGGGTTCGTGACGGCCCACTCGAACCAGGACCACCGCTCCTGGCCCAGTCCGACGAGGAGCTGCATCGTCAACAACAGGACGAGCGCAGCTGCCGCCTGGACGATCGAAACCGCCGTCGTCAGGAGCGCGCTCCCGAAGACGGAGCCGATCGCGATGGTGACGATGAAGTCGAACGCGTTCATCTTCGCCAGCGTTCGACTCCCCGAGATCCGCAGCGAGACGACGAGCGTGACGTAGATCGCCACCCCGACGACGATCGTACGGATCACCGGTGCCCAACCGTCGAACGCGTAGGTGACGTTGCTCATTGGAAGCCTCCATCTGGCCTCATCGGGATCCTCCACCTGGCGCACTGGTCCGTCGGCACCCCCGCCGGATACCACTCGGCTGACGCACCAGCGCGGGACCGACGCCACCGTCCACCCAGAGCGTCGTCCAGAACAGGTCGACGACCGCCAGGACGAGAAGACCGATTCCGAGTCCGATCGGGACGGTGATCATCCAGCGACCACGACGTACGGGGCTGAGCGATCCCGGCTACGCATACCGCCGAAGAGTGTTGGCGACGAAATTGTTAGCAGCGGCTTACGAAGACCAGAGACGAAGGACGACGACGACGTCCAAGGGACATCCACCGATCGGACTCCAGCGATCGACGTTACTCCGACCGTTCGTCCGAATGCCCGTTGCTCTGTGGCGGTGCACCATCCCGAGCGTGGTCACTGCACGGTCGGCGTCGGCAGGAACATGAGCCCGGTGAGGACTGCCCGGCTCCGCGACGAAGAACTGGCACGGTGGGACCTCGTAGTCCGCTCGTATCTCGACGACGAGCGTGCCCGTGAGTACGTAGAACACCTCCTCCTGTTCGTCGTGGTAGTGTAGCCCCGAGAGCTGGATCCTCGCCAGGTTCGACCCGATAGGTCCGCAGGCCGAGGTGGTCGAGACCTGCTGCCTCGCCGACGTAGCGCATCTCCGAGGGACGATCTGGTTCGGCGGGGAAGCTCCGCCTGGTCGACGACATGGTAGCCCACGTACGATTCCGCATCAGTTGGGAAGTTGCTTTTGCTGGTGATCTGGCAGCGGCGTCCGAAATCGCCCCTAGAAGCCCGTTATCGCCCACTCTCGGCGTCGTCGCGTCACTGAACGACGGGACGAGCCGCGGGAACAGGCCAGAATTTTATATCGCGAATGAGAGTTTATGTCGTCCAATGAGCGTCACGTGTTCCCTCTAGAGCCAGCATAGAACGGCCAAAGAATCACCAGACGGCGAAGCGATCGTCCCGTTCTGGGCCACGAACCGCCGAATATCGAGAGCGGCAAATGAGCTGGAGAAAATAGACGGCGCGAGCGAGTGGAAAACGCGACGAACCAGAAAACCGCTGCACGCTACCCTTCGACCGACGCTCAGGCGATCGTCCGCCCGAGATCGCGCTGAGCACGTACGACGTCAGAGAATACGAATCGAGCCCCGCCCCGCTGGCTCGCCTCCGCAACGACGGTCCATCCGTGTGCCTCCGCGATATTTTTGACGATGGCGAGTCCGAAGCCTGTGCCGTCCTCGTCGGAGGTGTAGCCTCGTTCGAACACGTCCTCGACGAGATCCTCGGGGATCCCGACGCCATCGTCCTCGACGACGAACTCGTTGTGACCGGCAACGACGCGGATCGCTAGCGGGTCTCCTGCGTCGGTCGGGTCCGCAGGGGTGCCATGCTCGAGCGCGTTCCGAAATAGATTCTCGAGGAGTCGACGCAGCCGGGACGCGTCGGCTCTGAGCTCCAGATCGCCGTCGATTTCAAGCGTCGCCTCGGCAGTCTCGACGGTCGACCAGGCCTCCTGGGCAGCGGCGCGGAGGTCGACGGCCTCGGGCTCTTCGACGAGCCGGCCCTCGAGGACGAACGCTCTGATCTCCTCGATCAGGGACTCCATCCGTTCGAGCGCGTCGCTCGTCTCGTCGATCGCCTGCTCATCGTACCCCTCTTCCAGCAGATCGAGGTAGCCGTTGGCGATGTTGAGTGGGTTCCGGAGGTCGTGTGTCAGCACCTCCGCGAACTCGTTGAGCCGCTCGTTCTGGCGCTCGAGTTCCTTCCTGTGAGTAACTCGCTCGGTGACGTCCACCGTTACCCCGACCAGCCCGATGACCTCGTCGTTCTCGTCGTAACGAGGAACTTTCGTCGTCGAGGTGAAGTGGTCTTCCCCCAGACTGGTGGTCCCCGACTCGATTCTCGACACGACGTGTTCTTCCTCCTCGACGACCTCCATGTCGTCCGCGTAAGTCTTCTCCGCGAAACCGGGGGAGTAGAGGTCGAAGTCAGTCTTTCCGACGACGTCGTCGGGGTGGGGATGGACCTTCCCCTCGTCGTTCATGATGTAGTTCCGGGGGTCGTTGTGAGTGATGAAGTCGCTGACGCGCTCGTGGCGCCCGAGATGGTCCTTGAAGTAAATCGACATCGGGACGTGCTGGAGCAAGGAATCGAGCTGTTCGGCGGCCTCGGAGAGCCTCGACCGCTCGTTGGCCTCGTCGGTCACGTCCCGAGCCCGACCAACGACGGCGCCGTCGGCGGGCGAGCGACGCAGCCGTAGTTCGACGGTTCGCCGGCCGTCGATCGCCGGTGCGATACGAAGCTCCTGGGTTGTGGCGTCGGCCGACGCGAGTGCTGCGCCGATCGCCTCCCGATCGTCCGGTGCGACGAGTTCGGCCGGTGAACGATCCACTGCCTCCTCGACGCCGAAGACCGCCTCCAGGTCCTGACTCGCTGCGGCGATCACACCCTCGCGAACGACGAAACCGGCATCGGGTAGATCAGTGTGGGTTCGCGTCCGATCGAGCCGCTGTCGGTAGGTCGTGGCGGCGTCCTCGATTGCAGTTGCAAGTGCGGAGTAGTCGCCGTCATCGGCTCCACTGCCACCAGCACCACCAACCTCGACGTACGTCTCGGCGTCTGCAGCGAGGACGTCCGCCGCGACGGCCGAAAGCGGCTCGTCGCCGAAGAGCACCACCGGGAGGGATCCGTCGAATTCGTGGACGACCCCGGGGAGTTCGAAGGCTGGATCCCCAGGGCCATCGACGTGCCCCACGACGCAGTGAACCGGGTCCTGGCGGTCGTCGGTGTCGACAGCGCCAGTGTCGGCTGCATCGACGTCGGCAGCGTCGGTAGCGGAAAATTGAGCGTTGGAAGCGCCCGCCAGCCGTTCGGGGACCTCGTCGGTCGACCCGACGTGATCGACGACGACCCCCACCCCCTCCAGATCGACACTAACGTCCACATCGACGCCGACCAGGAGCGCTTTCACGCTCGGCATTACGGCAATAAATACTCGATCGGCATGGAAAGTGGTTTTGGCCCGGATACCCTTCGAGGAACCGGCAGAACGGGTAGAACAAACCAGCTGCGACAGCCAGTGGCGTATTCCTGCTCAGCCCTCCAGCTGCTCGCCGAGCACCGCGTCGACGGTCTCCACGAACGTCGCCGCCTCCCCCTTCGGAATCGTCGCTCCCGCTGCGACGGTGTGGCCGCCACCACTGCCCCCGACCGCGTCTGCGGCCTCCGCCATCGCCACCGAGAGGTCGACGCCCCGGCGGACCAGGCCGCCGGTCGCCCGTGCGGAGACCTTCACCTCGCCGTCGTCGTCCGCGAAGGCTACGATCGGAATCGACGGATCCACGCCATCGGCACCGACGGCCATTCCAGCCACGATGCCGACGATGGTCGCCGGGATATCGGTTCCGGCGTCGAACCACTGACAGTGCGATTCGACCGTGACGCCCTGGTCCTCCACCCAGCGGACGCCCCGCGAGAGGTTTCGCCGGTGCTCGGCGAGGAGGTCCGTCGCGTCGGCGAGCGCGCCGTCGCGATCGCCGAGGCAGACGGCGAGACCGACGGCCGATTGCTCGTAGCGAGCGGTCGCGTTGAGGAGCGTCGCGAACTCGCTGGCGTCCCGGAGCTGCGTCGCGGTCGCCTCGCCAGCGAGGGTGTACGTCGTCCCGACCATCTCGTCGATCCGATCGGCGGGGACGCCGCGCTGGATCGCACGCCGACAGAGCGCACTGGTGACCGTTTGGCGTTCGGCGCCACCGAGCTCCGCCCACCTGCGCCACTCGCCGTCCTCGCGGAGATCGAGATCGAGTTCGTCGAGGAATCGTGCGGCGGCGTGCTGGTCCGTCGCGACGCCAGGGACGCGGATCTCTTCCGCGTGAGCGAGCAGCTGTGGAAGCGGCTTCGTCTGCGTTCCGTAGACCGCGAGATCCGTCTCGATTTCGAGGACGCCGACGGCCTCGCCCTCCGCCGCGATGGCGACGTTGGCGCCGACGAGTTCGCCCGCCTCTTGCTGGCGGTCGCCGACGGCACCGACGATGGCGAGCGCGGCGAGATCGCGGTTCCGTGGATCCGGGTCGCTTCCGGGCTGGATAGCCTGCTCGGGGGCGAGCTCCTCGGCGGGACGCTGTTCGGCCAGCGCCCGCGCGATCGCGTAGATCGCTCCCGCACCGGAGCACTCGCGGGCGCCATCGAGTCCGACCAGCAGCGGATTCACGTGGTAGGGCGCGTCGGCGTAGCTACGACCGGAGTCGGCGTTCGCTTCGTCGTTCGGCGGCGTCACCTGGCGAGCGTCCGCGGGCACGGCGTCGGGCGCCAGCGGCTGGTGGTGGTCCGCGACGACCGTCGCTTCGGGATCGCAGTGGGCGTAGATCCCGTCGAGCTGTCCGCTCCCGAAGTCGGTCAGCAGGAGGACGTCCGCGACGTCCGCCGCGAGCCGTTCGAGCGCGTCGTCGTCGAGCTGATCCTCGAAGACGACGTCGTGAGGGATCGCCGCCCGGTCGAGCGCCGCCGCACCGATCGCCGCGCTGGTGAGTCCGTCCGCGTCCGCGTGTGAGACCAGCAGCACGTGCTCGGCGTCGGCGAGCCGGGCGGCGGCGCGGTCCGCCCGCTCGGCCAGCGCCGGGATCGGCGCGTTCATCTACCCACCGATTGCGCCGGTCTGGACGTTAAAGGTGTGGTCCGAGAGAGCCAGGATCCGCCTGTGAGAGTCGACGACGGAGTCGTGCAAACTGGCCCGTGAGCAGTAGCTGGACCGCGACCGCGCCCGGAAGCCTTCCCGCCCGACGGTTCTAACTCGCCGTGCTCCTCGCTCACACCGGCGGCGAGAGCACGAGAACGAGCCGCCGGTGGCCCGCGAAGGTCAGCGAGCAGCCGCTGACGGCCAGATCGACGTGGGCACCGTCGGGACCGGCCAGTGTAAGCTGGCGGTCGACGGTGTCGGCCTCGAGAAGTGACTCGACGCCCCGGTCGGCTGGAGCGAGCAGGGTCGCGGGATCGACCGACTGCATGTCGCACTCGTCGTAGCCGGTGAGCTCGGCCGCGGCGGCGTTGGTATCGATGATCGTTCCCTCGTCGGGGTCGATCAGGACGACGCCGTCGGTGACCCGCTGGAGGACCGCTCGCTGGGTGGCCGAGACCGTTCGAAGCGCCTGTTCGTTGCGTTCGCGTTCCGTGACGTCGGTGATGAACCCCTCGAGCACGGCGTCGTCGGCGTCGGCAACGTCCACGGCGTCGATCGCTCGGCCCTGCTCCCAGACCGTCCGGCGTTCGCCGTCCGCGCGGACGATTCGGTAGGTGACTTCGAAGGGTTCGTCGTTCTCGATCGCGGTCTCGACGGCGCGGCGCGTGGCGTCACGGTCTTCGGCGACGATGACCTGGGACTCCCAGTCGACCTCTGCGCTGGTGAGCGCCTCCGGATCGTAGCCGGTGAGGTCGCGACAGCCCTCGCTGACGAAGGACATCGGCCAGCCTTCGGTGATCGTACACCGGTAGGCCATCCCGGGGAGGTTCGCCAGCAGCGTCTCGTACCGGCGCCGAGCCTCCGCGAGCTCGCTCTCCGCCCGATAGCGGCGGACCGACTCCTCGATGCGGTTGGCGAGCACGGCGTACTGGTCAGTGCCGGTCTCCTTCTGGAGGTAGTCCGTGACACCCCGGGAGATCGCCTCACTGGCGATCTCCTCGCTGCCCTTGCCCGTGAAGAGGATGAAGGGAAGATCCGGGTAGTCCTCGCGAACGGCCGCGAGGAACTCCAGACCGTCGGTGCCGGGCATGTCGTAGTCGCTGACGACGGCGTCGAACGAGTCCTCGGACAGGAGTGCCAGTCCGGTCTCGGCGTCGGTCGCGGTCGTGACCGAGAGCCCCTCGCGCTCGAGGAACGTCGCCGCGAGGTCGACGAGCCCTTCCTCGTCGTCGACGTGCAGGACGGCCGGGGCGGCCGTACCGTCCGCGTTCGCGCCGGCAGCGCTACTCATCCCCTGTGCTATAGGAGCCGGTCGTAAAAAACTCGGTGGCCGGATAGACAGGGATGCTCGACAGCGACGGACGGTGTCGAGCACGCGTGGCGGTGCTCCTGGCCGCTGCGATCTGGCCCGCCAATGGCGTCACTCGATGGCGTCGACGACGTCCGCGATCAGCTCGTCGACGTCCGCCGACGCTGGTACCACGTCGACGTCGAGCCCGCGTTCGCGAGCGGTCGCCGCCGTCGGCTCGCCGATCACGCCCACCACCGCGTCTTCCAGCCCCTGCCGAGCGGCTGCTTCGACGCCGCGTTCGGTCGCCGCCTCGAAGAAGTGTTCGACGGTCAACGAGGAGGTGAAACAGACCCCATCGAGTTCGCCCGCCGCAGCCAGCTCCGTCGAGTCGCCGGCGTCCTGCGGGCGCCGGAGTTCGTAGAGTACGGTCTCGTGGACGGCCGCGCCGGCCGCCCGCAGTCCGTCGAGGAGCACGTCGCTGCCGTGATCCGAGCGAGCGACTTCGACGCTCGTTGCGGGCCCCCGATCGACGGCTTCGTTGGGCACGGATCCGGCGTCACCGCCGCCCTCGATTCGCGGCTCGAGCGCGTCGACGAGCCCCCGCGATGAGTACTCCTCGGGTACGACGTCGACAGCGTAGTCGGCCGACCGGAGGGCGTCCGCAGTCGCTGCACCGATCGCGGAGACGGTCGTCGCATCCGCGGGCGTCCAGCCGGCCTCGGCGACGAGTTCGACGCCGGTCTTGCTCGTGAAGACCACGACGTCGGCGTCGCGCTCGGGCGTCGCGTCGGTCGGGTCGACGGCGAGCATCGGATCGGCGACCGGCTCGACGCCGGCGTCGGCGAGCGCCGACACTGCCGCCTCCAGGCGCCCGTCGTCGGGGCGGAACACCGCGACAGACGGTCGGTCGTCGGTCATTCCGTAGCGCCTCCGTCGGACTCCCCTGCCGGAGCCGACCCAGCCCCAGCCACCGACGCTCCTCCGTCGCCGTACGGCGATTCAAGCACGTTGAGAACCTGCTCGCGCGTCGCAGCGACCTCGCCAATCACCGTCACCGCGGGCGGTTCGATGCCGACGTCGTCCCGGACGGCCTCGATCGTCGCGAGCGTCCCGGTCGCCACCTGCTGGTCCGGCCAGGTCGCGCGCTCGACCAGCGCGACGGGGGTGTCGGCGTCCATGCCGGCGTCACGCAGGGCCGCGACGTACTCCGGGAGCTTGCCGACGCCCATCAACACGACGAGCGTCCCGCCGGTCGCGGCCAGCGCCTCCCAGTCGACCGCGGACTCCGCCTTCGTCGGATCTTCGTGTCCGGTGACAAGCGTCACCGAGGACGCGTGCTCCCTATGGGTCGCGGGGATCCCCGCAACGGCCGGGCCGCCGATCGGCGACGTGACTCCGGGGACGACCTCGACTGGGACGCCGTGCTCGGCGAGATACTGCAGCTCCTCGCCACCACGCCCGAACACGAACGGATCGCCGCCCTTCAGTCGGACGACGTCGTTTCCCGCTCGCGCCAGCTCGACGAGACGTTCGTTGATCGCGGACTGTGGCGTCCGTTCGCCGCCGGCGCGCTTGCCGACGTCTTCGCGCCTGTCGGCCGGAATCGTCTCGATGATCTCCGGGCCGGGGAGCTTGTCGTGGAGGACGACGTCCGCGGCGTCGAGTAGCCGACGGGCCCGAACGGTGAGCAGCTCCGGATCGCCCGGGCCGCTGCCGACGAGGTAGACCGTTCCCCCGCTCTCACCTCCCGCAGCACTGGGCTCTTCATCCTCGGCACCACCGGAATCTCCGTCCCCACCAGCACCGGAGTTCTCCTCACTCACGTCTCATCACCCGTCGCACTCGCGGCACCGTCCTCGGCGGTCTCGACGCCGGGTTCGCCCTCCTCGCGCTTCGCGGCCTCGATCAGCTCCGCAGCGCCGGCGTCGGCGACCTCCCGTGCGAAGGACCGGGCCGCCGACGCGTAGGTCTCCGCAGGAAGATCCCGCGTCAGCTCGACGGACTCGCTGCCGTCCCTGCTGAAGGCCGCGACCCTGACGTGGACGTGACGGCCCTGCAGACTCGCGTGGACGCCGAGGGGGGCGACGCAGCCGCCTCCGAGCTCCGCGAGAACGGTGCGCTCGACCGTCGTCGCGATGCGCGTGGGTCTGTGGTCGAGGATCGTCCGCAGCAGATCGACGATCTCGCTGTCGGCAGCGGCCGTGATCGCGAGCGCACCCTGGCCCGGTGCCGGCACGAAGTCGTTCTGTGGAAGGTGCTGGACGGCGAGGTCCTCGAGGAGCCCGACCCGTTCGAGCCCGGCAGCGGCGAGGACGATCGCGTCGTACTCGGTCTCGACCTCGCGGTCGAGCGCGCGGCGCTCCACGTCGTCGAGCCCCTCGCGCCACTCGGCGATAGCCGCCTCGGCAGCGGGCGTCGCCTCGGGCGCCTGGACGGCGCCCGAATCGTCGGCGTCCTCGCGAGCGGCCTCGCCCCGGCGGTCGCGTTCGGCCTGCAGCGACGGTGCGAGCAGCTTCTCGACGCGAGTGTCCACGTTCCCGCGCAGCGGCTCGATCTCGAGATCGGGCCGCTCGGCCTGGAGCTGTGCACCCCGCCGGAGACTCGATGTCCCAACAGTCGCTTCCCGGGGGAGGTCCCGGAGCGTCCGGCCGTCCGGCGTGACGAGTACGTCACCCGCCTGGGCGCGCTCGGGAACCGCCGCGACGACGAGGTCGTCGGGGCTCTCCGTGGGCACGTCCTTCATCGAGTGCACCGCGGCGTCGGCGTCGCCGTCGAGCACCTGCTCGTCGAGGGCACGGACGAACGCGCCGGTCTTGCCGAGCCGGTGGATCAGCTCGTCGCGAACCCGGTCGCCCGTCGTCTCGACGGTGACCAGCTCCGCGTCGCGACGGCGCCGCTCGAGCGCGTCCTGCACCGAGCCGGCCTGGATTCGTGCGAGTTCGGAGCCTCGCGTCGCCAGCCGGATCGGTGGCGTGGAAGTCATGGCTGGTGGTGCGAGTCGGAGGGGGAAAAGCGCCGCGTTCGGCGGGCGGTCGCCGTCCGTGCCGGGTGAATCTCGTCCGCCCTGGGTGGCCGATCAGTTCCCCTCGACGAGTCGTTCCAGCTGTTCGGGCGGAACGGCGCCGCGCGCCGCGTAATCGTCGTAGACGAACGTCGGAACGCCGGTGATCCCGACCTGCCGGGCGTCGTCGAACGCCTCACCGACGCGCTCGCGACGATCCTCGTCCTCGACGGCCGTCCGGACCTCGTCGCCGTCGATCCCGACCGACTCGGCGAGTTCCGCGAGTACCTCGACGTCGCCGATGTCGCGGCCCTCCTCCCAGTGCGCCTCGTAGATCGCCTCGTCGAAGGCCTCCCACGCGTCGGGGTGTTCGGTCTGGACGTAGTGGGAGGCGACCTGGGCGTCGAGGGAGTCGACGTCCTCGACCTCGTCCATGCCGAGCATCTCGTCGGCGCCGTAGCGCTCCTGGAGCCGCTCGACGTTCTGACGGGCCTGCTCGAAGTACTCCTCGTCCTTGCCGTCGTCGACGGAGTGGTCGATCTCGCCGTCGGGGCCGCGCTTCTGCGCCCGGAGGTCGAAGGGGTGCCACTCGATGGCCAGCGCCTCCTCGCGCTGCGATCGGTACGCCTCCAGCGATTCCCTGCCGAGGTAACAGAACGGGCAGACGTAGTCGGCGTAGACGGTGATCTTCTCGGGATCGGTGGACATGTGGAAGGAATGGCACCGAACGCTGAAAGGACCCCGGGTCGCGGAAGGGGCGGCCATCCAGCGAGTAGCGTTCGTCGGTCTCCGTTGCGTCCCGGACCAGGCGAACCGGTACTCGGACAAGCCGATCGAGTACTCAGACGAGCCGATCGAGCAACTCGACGACGCGCTCGAGTTCGTCCTCGTTGATCGCGTGCCCGAGATCGTCGTAGCGCCTGCAGTCGACCTCGCCGTCGAGCGCTTCGAAGACGGCGGCCGTGTTCCGGACGCGCTCGCCGTCGACGTATGGATCCTCGGTGCCGTACCCCAGAAACACCGGCGTGCCGTCGGTCGATCCACGCCTCTCGGCCCCCGGCTCCGGACCCAACAGACTCCCCGAGAGGACGGCGAGGCCGCCATAGCGCTGCGGACGTCGAGCGACGTACTCGGCGGCGAGACAGCCGCCCTGTGAGAACCCGAACAGTACGGTTCGCTCGGCCGGTACTCCGGCCGCATCGGCCATTTCGATCGCCCGGTTCACCTGCCCGAGCGCGGAGGTGATCCACGGTTCGTTTTCACCGATCGCCACCGATCCCGACCGGGGATACCAGGTGCTCCTGGCAGCCTGAGGGGCGACGTAAGTGACGCCATGCCGGTAGATGTCGTCCACGAACCCGAGGATACCCCGGGCGCTCGCGCCGCGGCCGTGGAGCATAACGACGGCAGCCTCGGCCGCTCGTGGTGGTGCGCCGGCCGTCTCGATGGGCTGGCCCGCGTGCGGGTCGGGATCGGCTTCGTCGCCCGGATCGGACGACGACGTCGGTCCGCTCATCGGCCGGCTCCCCTGACGGCCGAAACGTCGAGCGGAGGTAGCTGCTCCTCGATCAGGTCGCGGTCTTCCTCGAGCCACGGCGGCAGGTACAGCGACCCGCCGAGGTCCCCTGCCGACGTGTCGGCAGTCAGTCCCGGCGACTCGGTCGCGAGCTCGAACAGGATCCCGCCCGGTTCGCGGACGTACAGCGAATGGAAGAAGTGACGGTCGGTCACGCGGGACACGTCGTACCCGCGCTCCCGGAAGAGGTCGTGCCAGCTGTAGAGCTGCTCGACGTCGGACACACGCATCGCGACGTGGTGGAGCGATCCAGCGCCCTCCCGGCCGAACCTGGCGTCGCGGTCGAGGAGGTCGACGACCGTCGCTCGATCGCCGGCAGCCCGATACCGCACTCGATCACCCGCCTGATCGACGAGGTCGAAGCCAAGCGTCTCCAGCAGGCTCGCTGTCTGGTAGGGATCCGACGGGAGCAGCGTGACGCTGTGAATGCCCCGAACGGCGTGGCGTGCCGGAATCGGACCGCCCGCCCACGGCTCGACGGACGATTCGCCAGTGACGAGCTCCAGTTGCGTGCCGTCGGGATCGCAGAAGCGCAGGACCGTCTCGTCGAACCGTTCCAGCGGCCCCTCGACGGCCACGCCACGCTCGGCGAGTCGATCCCGCCAGAACTCGATCGACCCCGGCGGGATCACGAGCGACGCCGTCGTGATCTGTGGCGCCCCCGCCCGCCCGTCTTCCTCCGCAGGATATGGGAAGAAGGTGAGTGCAGTGCCGGGACTGCCCGTCTCGTCGCCGTAGAACAGGTGACGGGTAAACTGCGCCTCGAAGTTCACCGTGTGCTTGCAGAGTCGCAACCCAAGGAGGTCCGCGTACCACTCGACGTTCGCCTGGGCGTCCCTGACGATGCCGGTGACGTGGTGGATTCCGGGCGTATCCTCGAGTTCGGCCAGTGAGTGATCGCCGATCACGGATGCTGTGTCGAACTGGGTGGCGGACCGGCTTAAACGCTCGCGGACGTGGGCGTCAGTACGTAACGCCACCGTTACCGGGGAGTACACCGGCCTACGACGGGTTCCGGAGGCCGCCCGTCGAGCAAGGTACTAGAAGAAATTGATATCGCGGTATTCGATACAATACTTAAAGAAACCACCGGGAGACCTGACGCAAGGGGCTTTTCCCCGCCGAACGCGACCTTACCCCATGGTCCAGAACGTCGCCGGGATCGTCGCCGAGCTCGAACCCGAGGACGTCCACCTGCTCTCGGGCGTCGAGCACGGCATGCGTTTCTCGGAGTGGGTTGCCCGGAACAAGCTGCCGGAGTTCTCCGGGCTCACCACCGAGAACGTCGACTACCGTCTCGAGCGATGCGTGGACCGCGAGCTGGTCGAGCGCAAGACAATCCAGTACGAGGGGTTCAAACTCACTTACGAGGGGTACGACGCGCTCGCGCTGTACACTTTCGCGGAACGCGAGTCGATTACCGGCGTCGGCGCGTCGCTGGGGGTCGGGAAGGAAAGCGACGTGTACGAGGTAGAGTCCTACCGACCGCTCGCGTTGAAGTACCACCGCGAAGGCGTGACGAACTTCCGGGAGGTCGCCAAGGAGCGTGACTACACCTCCGATCACGACCACGTCTCCTGGCTCTACACCGCCCGGAAGGCCGCCGAGCGCGAGTACGAGGCGCTCGAAACGCTCTACCCCGACGTCTCGGTGCCTCAACCGATCGACCAGAACCGCCACGCCATCGTGATGGCGAAGATGGACGGCGTCGAACTCTCGCGCACCCGCCTCGAGGACGAGCAGGTGCTCGGGGTGCTCGACCTCTTGTTACGGGAGATTCAGACCGCGTACGCGTGCGGGTACGTCCACGGCGACATGAGCGAGTACAACGTCTTCGTCGCAGAAGACGGCGTGACGATCTTCGACTGGCCCCAGTCGATTCCGACCGACCACGAGAATGCCAAAGAGTACCTGGAGCGCGACATCGAGAACGTGCTCGGGTACTTCGAGCGCAAATACCCCGGAGTCATGGGCGAAGTATCCGCCTCCACGGTGGCCGAGACGATCCGTGCTGACGAGTTCGACGCAGTGAGCGGGTTGCAGTAGCCCGGCCACAGACGCTTCTTCGATTCGGGCTTCGTTCCGCCGACAGTATCCGTCGTATCGGCCAGTGAGCCATGGGAACGACGGAAGTCCGAGTTGCGGTTGGGCGCATTCCAGAGTCCGCTTTCTCCCCGGAATCGAGCGATATTCGGCGACGACCCGTATCGAACAGTCAAATAAGCTACAATTTTGGCGTGTGGCCGGCGACGTTTACACTCTATTTCGCTATAGCAAATGACATTGGCCGCGATATCGACGCTCATGCCGGGGCTGGCCGTCGAATCGCCCGACGTGAACGGTGAATCGGAGCGGGAGCTACCAGAACGGCACAGCATCTTGCCGGCGAGCGAACCGCCGAACCCCCCCGGTACCAGATACCCAGCGACATCGCGAGGACTATTCGAAGCGTTTAACCGCCGAAACGCCGGAGCATTGGACAACTCGCTGGCAGTCGGGCTCCAGCGGGCACCCGTCTCACGACGGGCCGGGATGTGACCCTGGCCGGCGCCCGCAGACCGCGGACGCCGGGAGAGCCGACGAGACTGCGACGGTCTCGCGGCGAACGGGTTGAACCACCAAACGCCCGAGGAGAACACATGGCACGAAGCTTCTACTCACACATCCGGGACGCCTGGCGCGATCCCGACGACGGAAAGCTCGCGGAACTACAGTGGCAGCGCAAGCAGGAGTGGCGCGACCAGGGTGCGATCGTCCGCATCGACCGCCCCACTCGCCTCGACCGCGCACGCCAACTGGGCTACAAGGCCAAGCAGGGCATCGTCGTCGCTCGCGTCTCCGTCCGGAAGGGGACCGCCCGCAAGCAGCGCTTCAAAGCCGGTCGCCGGTCAAAGCGCCAGGGCGTCAACCGCATTGGGCGACGCAAGAACATTCAGCGGATCGCCGAGGAGCGCGCGAGCCGGAGGTTCCGGAATCTGCGCGTCCTCTCCAGCTACTGGGTGGGCGAAGACGGCTCCCAGAAGTGGCATGAAATCGTCCTCGTCGATCCGGAGCATCCCGCGATCGAAAACGACGACGACCTCAACTGGATCTGCGACGATTCCCAGTCCGGTCGCGCGTTCCGCGGCAAGACCGGTGCTGGCGCCGACAACCGCGGACTCCGGAACCGCGGCAAGGGCGCGGAGTCCAACCGACCGAGTGCGTCGGCGGGCTCCGACCGCGGCCACTGATCGCGACGGCGACCGCCGACTCGTTTTCGACGGCAATTCGATCACCGACGAGCTGCTGGGTAGAGTCGAAGTCAGACTCACAGTTCCTTCGTAGCCGGAACCGTGCCGTTCGCCGAGCGACGGTGCCGGCTCAGGCGTAGCCGTCCCGAGGGGAAACCTCCGGAGCGTCAGCGATCGGCCCGATCCCCTGGACGAGGTCGATATACGCGACGATCGACTAATTGTCGAGCGTTCCGCGGAGGCGACCGTCCTCGAGGACGACCACGCGATCCGCTCCACTCGACGCCAGCAGTTCGAGGACCTCGAACGCGGGGGTGTCGGGAGCGATCGTCGGTGGGTCCTCCGTCATGACCTCCACGACGGTAGTCGTCGAGCGGTCTTTGGTCGGCACCGAACGGAGCGCCCCGAGGGAAACGAGCCCGGTGAGACTGCCGTCAGAGTCGACGACGGGATAGCCCGTTCGCCGATCCGACAGCATGCGTTCGAGGAGTTTCTGAACGGTCATGTCGCCGGATACCGTCATCGCGTCCTCCCGGAGGAGATCGCCGGCCGACACGTCTTTCAGGAGATCACGGAGCGTGACGACCCGTGACTCAGCACATGCGGCGACGTACACGAAGAAGCCGACGATCGCGAGCAGCGGTGCGAGGCTGAGGATGCCCAGCAGGACCATCACGACCCCGAAGAACCGACCGGTCTTGGCGGCGATGGCGGTTGCCTCCACGTATGGGCGACGGCTGGCCAGCAGCGCCCGGAGAATGCGACCGCCGTCCATCGGGAACGCTGGGAGCATGTTGAAGATCGCCAGCGAGAGGTTGATCACCGCCAGCCAGGCGACGACGAAGATCACCATCGCCGGCGCCGATCCAGGGATAGCGAACAGCGCGAGATAGCACACCGCTGCGACGCCGACGCTGGTCACGGGCCCGGCAAGCGCCACCCAGAACTCGATCCCCCAGTCCTCGGGCAGATCCTCCATCCGCGCGAGACCACCGAAGATCCAGAGCGTGATCGAGGCAATCGGAATGCCATAACGCATCGCGACGATGGAGTGGCCAAGCTCGTGGAGCAACACGCCGACGAACAGGCCCGCAGCTGCGGCACCACCGATGATCCAGGGATTCGATCCCTCCGTCAGCGGATCGACGTCGACGGTGGTCGGCGAGATCGCGTTGACGACGTCACCGTAGAGCTCGATCTGGCCCGCGATTAACCAGACGAGGATCGGGAGGAAGAGGAGCAAGGAGACGTTGATCCGGATCGGAATACCGAGGATCCGGCCGAGCGTGATGCTTCGCATTGACGGATTGTATGCCGGTTGGCTCCATAAGGATTGGTCCGCCGGAACACCACGGCTTAGTACGACCCGCTGTTACCACCCGATTATGCGAGAACCGACGCCGACGACGCCGCCGGTCGCACTCTCGATCGCCGGTAGCGACTCCGGAGGCGGCGCTGGAATTCAGGCCGACCTCCAGACGATGGCCGCCCACGGTGTCTACGGGACGACCGCGATCACCGCTGTCACGGCCCAGAACACCCGCGGCGTCGATCGCAGTCACGTCCTCGACGCCGACGTCGTCGAAGCACAGTTCGAGGCCGTCGTCGACGACTCCGATCTCGGCGCGATCAAGACCGGGATGCTCGCAACGACGCCGATCGTCGAGCTTGTCGCCCAGCGCATCGGTGACCTCGACGCACCAGCGGTCGTCGATCCCGTCATGGTCGCCACGAGCGGCGATCGGCTGCTCGAACCAGCCGCCGAAGCCGCGTACGAACAGCTGATCGGCGAGGCCACCCTCGTAACGCCGAACGCCGACGAGACCGCTGTCCTCACCGACGTCGAGGTCACCGACGTCGAGTCCGCCGAAACGGCCGGAGAGGCTCTCCTCGAGTTCGGCGTCGACGCCGCGCTCGTCAAGGGCGGGCACGTCGAGAGCGACCCCATCCGCGACGTGCTGGTCACGCCTGCCGAGACGCACGTCTTCGAGCACGAACGGGTGAACACCGACGCGACACACGGATCCGGCTGTGCGCTCTCCGCTGCGATCGCCGCGTCACTCGCTCGGGGAGAACCGCTCCCGGCGGCCGTCGAAGCGGGGACGGCGTTTCTCGAACGCGCCGTCGCCCATCACTACGACGTGGGACGGGGACCGGGTGCGGTGAACCACCTCGTCGACGTGCGCGCACGGACCGACGGCGACCGGGTGGACTGACCTGGGCCAGCAGAAACGAATCGAGAGAGAGAGAGAGAGAGAGAGAACCGTCAGTTCAGAACTCCCCGATCCGGGACTGGTCGCCGACGTCCTCCCCGGCGAGGGAGGCGGCACGCTCGATCGTCTCCTCGAAGGGCTCGCGCTGGCTCCGGTCGTACAGCGTCGCCGCGGGGTGGACCGACAGCAGGATGCGCTGTCGACGATCGCCGATCGTCGCCTCGACGATGTCGCCGGCTTCCGCCGTGATCGCCACGTCGCGCTCGAGGAGATGCTCGGCCGGGACCTTTCCGAGCGTGACGAGGACCTCGGGATCGACCAGTGCGAGTTCACGTTCGAGGTAGCCCTTGCAGTTCGCCAGCTCCTGGTTCCGTGGGTCGCGATTGTCCGGGGGCCGACAGCGAACGCAGTTCGTGATTCGCACGTCCGATCGCGCGAGCCCGACGTCGCGCAACGCCTCGTCGAGTACCCCGCCGCTCCGTCCGACGAACGGCTCGCCCTCCTCGTCCTCTTGGGCACCCGGAGCCTCCCCGACGAAGCAGAGGTCGGCGTCGTCGGGACCGACGCCGTCGACGATCCGGCTGCGGGAGTCCACGAGTTCGGGACACCGCTCGCAGGCCGTGACCGTGAGGCCGTCCATCGAGCCGTCGTCGATGTCGTCCATCGACCGGAGCTACGCCACTGGGGGATTTCAGTTCCCGGGTGATCGATCGCGTGAGGGCCGCGCGAAATCGTCTGCGGCACGTGCGACGAGCCTGGCGACGCGAAGGGGCTCCGGGCGTCCTCCCTCGGCGACGAACGTTTCGAGTAGCTCCGCGGCGGCCGCCGCATCGATCCCGCCAGTCCGGTAGTAGAGATCGTGACCGTCGATCGACGTCGCGTGGCGTTCCGACAGGGCCTCGTACCGCGCTAACCGATCCGCGAGCGCTTCCCCCTCGAAAGCCGCTGCAAGCGCGTCCTCGAGCCCATCACTCTCCTCGAACGTCACGGCGACGACGGGCCGTTCGATCCGATCGGCGAGCTCCACAGGATCGAGAACGTTGTACCACGCGAGTGCGATGCCCGCGACCAGCACGTAAGGAACGTCCTCCCGCTCGAGCCGATCCCAGAGCGTCGCCACTGACTCGGTGACGTCGGTGCCGCCGACCGTACAGCGTCCGAAAACGCAGCCGTCCACGACGTGGTCACCGCGATAGACCACGCCCGCGAGCGTGCTCGCTTCGGCGTCCGGGGCGTAAGATTCCGCGACGCCCAGTGCCCGAACGCCGGATTTCATCAGTTGGCGTCCTGTTCCTTGATGTCCGAGAGGCGATCGATGAGTTCGTCGTTCGACGCGCCGATCTCGAACTCGACGTCCCCGTCGTGGTCCGTCTCCCCGCTGGCTACGTTCTCCTCGTCGAGATCGGTGTCGATCTCCTGGTTCCCTTGCTCGGATTCGTCGTAGCTACCGAACCCCATGTTCGTTTCATACTACCCGCCTCAGGCCAATAAATTCCACGGCAGATTGTTGGAGTTGTCGGGCGGCGGACGAACGGTCACGTCACTCCCAGTTTTCGGAATGGAGAACTCGATGTCGACGAGCAGTCGAACAGCGACCCATTTTATCCCCTCTCGCATTGCGGAATTTATTTACTGCCATCAGCCAATGGCGTTGGCATGCCCGATGCCCCCAGTCGTCGAGCAGTCCTCCGCTCCGGCGTCGCACTCGGTTCGATCGCCGTCGCTGGCTGTATCGACGGATCGATTGGTGGAGATGGTGGGAACGCTACCGACGGCCCAAATGGCACCTCCCCGAACGGAACGAATTCAGACGGCGATGGCGAATCGAAGCCATCAACGGTCGAGCGCTGGCCGATGTACCAGTACGACGCCCAGAATACTGGCTCCGTCGACGCGTCGCCACCGACAGAGGACGTCGAAGAGCTGTGGAGTGTCAATGTGGGTGACTCAATCAATGCCAGTCCGGTCGTCGCGAATGAGACGGTGTATACGCTCAACGCTGAGGGAACAGCGTACGCGATCGAAGACGGTGAGATTCTCTGGTCGAAGGCGCTTGCCGGGGTAAATGCATCAGCCAGCCCGACAATCAAAGAGGATCTCCTTCTCCTGCCCCATTCCAAGGGCCTCACCGCCCTCGCCCGAGAGGACGGATCGCAGCAATGGACGTACTCGCCAGAGGGCGAACCGCGCGACCTGACTGTCAGCGGCGACGTCGTTCTGTTCACCGACGGCGTAACCACGCTCAACGCCGTCGAGGCCCAGAGTGGTGACGAACGCTGGACGGCCACGAGTTCGGCGGTCGGCGCCAGTGTTCTCGGGATACCGGCAGTCCTCGACGGTGAAGCGTACGTCAAAGTCTCACCTGGGCTGAACCGCGAGCATGGGCCAATCGCGAAAGTAAACCTCGAGTCGGGCTATCTCCGAACAGCGGTCCAGACTGAAAAACCGATTACGACGTCGCTGGCAGCGAAAGACGGGATGCTCTTCGGTGGCAGCGAAGAGGGGGTGCACGCCTTCGATATCGAAGGCGAGACGCTCTGGCACTATGAGACAGAGGGAACTGTCGCAGGAACACCAACGGTCGCTGGGGAGACAGTCTACTGTTTTACGTGGAACGAGAGTTCAATGGGGGATGTTCAAGCAATAAATCTCGAAGATGGCTCATTAAACTGGAAGAATCAGGGGATATTCTTTCCCGGACAAAGACCGATGGTCGTTGGTAATTCGTTCGTATACGCAAATTCGCCAGACAGATGTGTTTGTTCACTTGATAAAGAAACAGGTTCACAGCAGTGGGACGTTGATGGCGTATTTACCACGTACCATTCGATGGCATACGCGATGAATACGTACTATTCCACATCAATTGACGGGAAAGTACGTGCTTATGCAATATTGTAATTAATCGAGTTTTGAAGAAGGAGGCGAAGTGCCGGCCGAGGCCGATTGCTCTGCCGGCATCGTCGACGCCCGTGAACCCGGAGACGTATCTGCCGAAGGCGACGGTGAATCTGACGGAGGCGGGGGCAAAGTTATTGATTTGGTTCGAACAGCGGTTTGCCCACGGCCGTCCTCGACCTGAATCGTGACGCTCGTTTTCCCATAGTCGTCCGCTACGTTAATATATTCGTTATTATAACCATCAATATCTGATATTGCACGATCAACGACAATATCCCCACCAACGAATATTTCTACCGACGAAGCGGGATTATATGGGTCAGAAATCCTGTAACGAACGGTTAAACTATCATCAAATTGGTTAAATACCACATAGTCAAATTCCGGCGCAGGATCGACGACCACGTGCTGATTCAGCACCGTCTCGGTTTCCAGCGTCGTATTCGTACGGAATACCGCGGTCGTGTTCTCACCGTTCTTCTCGGCGAACGTTCCGAGTTGCTCGAGTTCTAGGTCCAGATTCGCCGTCACCACGTTCACGCCGGGCAGCAACGTTAGATCGGCCAGCGTATCCTTCGTACTGAAATCGTCCATCTCCCCGTTGTCGACCACCCACACGCTATCCGTTACCTCGCCGCGCTCGCTCGACTGAACGGTGTAACTAACGCCCTGATACTCCCATCCATCACTCGTCTTTGCGTCGGGTGCCCCCGTCACCACCGCTGGCCCCTCGATCCGTGGATACTCGTCACCGCTCGGCGTGTCCGGCGTCCAGCTACCGGGACTTCCCGGCGCGCTCCACGTGTCGCTCACCGTCTGGTTCCACTGATCCGCGACGACAGCGCGGTAGGTCGCCCCAGGCACGATCAACGCCGATTGATTGGACACGCCGCCGAGCTCCGGCACGCTCCGGTTGGCGATCTCCTGCTCGCCGCGGTACCACGTCACGTTCTCGACGACCGACGCACCGGGGCTAATGGTCGTCGTCAGGTTCACTTCGTCGCCACCGGAGGCGCCCGGTGGCCCGGTCAGCTCCACGCCGAAGTCACCCTCTGGAACCACCGTCACGTAGAGCGTGTCGGAGGCTTCCTGGCCGGCGTCGTCGGTCACCGTGACGGTCACCGCGTACTCTCCAAGTTCCGACGCGCGGAAGTGAGCGAGCCCGCAGTCCGACGAGTCACACGTCGGATCGACGTTGCCCCCCGTCGGCGTCGTGATATGCCAGTCGTAGGCGACCAGCTCGCCATCCGGCGAGAACGACTGCGTCGCGTCGAGCAGCACCGACGCGTTCCGCTCCACCGTCTGGTCCAGGCCCGCGACTGCCTGTGGAGGTTCCGGCGGTTCACTCTCGGTCGTCGCAGCGGGCGCAGCGACGCTCACGGGAACTGCACTCAGCAGGCAACCGATCGCCAGGCACGCGCAGAGCAATCGACGAGTTTGTTGCATCGGTTCTTGTACGATACTATCTCGGCATCGCATAAAAACGTGTTCGGATCGCAACAGAACTGCGAGAGGAAAAAGCGGACGCAGTACCGGGGATGGCCCGGGGAGTAGTTACCGCGAAACGTCCTCGGCGCCGCTCTCGATGAGCTCCTCGACTTCGGTCTTCGTGACCGAGGCGACGTCGCCAGCAATCGTGCGCTTGTAGGAGGCGGTCGCAGCCGCGTACTCGAGCGCACGGCCGACGTCGTCGCCGGAGAGCCGGCGTGCGAGGAAGGCCCCGACGAAAGCGTCGCCAGTCCCGATCGGATCGTAGGTGTCGGCCTCGTAGACGTCGTGCTCGTGGACGACGCCGTCGTGAATCGCAAGCGCGCCGTGCTCGCCGCGGGTCACGACGACGGTCTGGAGGTCGTACTCCGCGATGAGGTGGTTGGCGAGCTCCGTCGGGTTGCCCTCGTACCCGAGCACCTCCTTGGCGTCCCGGATTGCGACGAAGAGCACGTCCAGCGCGGGGAAGAGCTTCGTCAGCGTCGAACGGGCTGCCTCGGGACTCCAGAGCTTCGATCGGTAGTTCACGTCCATCGCCGTCCGGAGGCCAGCCTCCCGTGCGCCCTGGAGCAGGTGGTAGGTCGTCTCCCGTGCTTGCTCGGAGAGCGCTGGCGTGATCCCGCTGGTGTAGAAGAGGCGGGCGTCCTCGAACACCGTCGGATCGAACTCGTCGGCACCGACGCTGGCGATCGGTGCGTCTGCACGGTCGTAGACGACGTTCGTGCCGCGGGGCTCGCCGCCGTGTTCGAGGAAGTACAGCCCCTGGCGACCGTCCTCGTCCCAGACGATCTCGGTGTCGATGCCGTGGCTGTGCAGCTCCGAGGCGACTCGGCGGCCCAGCGGTGAGTCCGGGAGCGCCGAGAGCCACGTCGAGACCGCGCCGAGGCGTTCGGCCGCGATCGCGGTGTTGGACTCCGCGCCGCCGACGTACACCTCGAGTTCCTCGGTCCGTTCGAGGCGCTCGCCCTGGGGCGCCGAGAGGCGCAGCATCGTCTCCCCGAACGTTACGAGGTCGCTCACGGCGATCGCCCTCCTGCAGCGGCTCCTGTCATGCTCTGGGCATCGGCAGGCCGGCTAATAAGTCCCGGCGGTCGTCGTCGGAGGCTGACGACACCGGCAGCTCCGGGGGTCGATCGAGGGACGCGATCGGAGTCCAGCAGCGGGCTGAACGCTGCTGTAGCTGAGGCCTGGAGAAGCCGGGTCGGAAAAAACGAGCTGCCGATCAGCCAACGAGGTTGCTCGCCGCGTCCGAGGCGACGTCTGCGACCGGCCCGACGCCGACCAGCAGCCCGACCGTCACGAGCGCTGCGACGAGCACTGCGACGTACAGCCCGGTCGGCGTCCCGTCGAGTTCGTGGCCGCCGTCCGTCGGCTCGTCGATCCACAGCGCGCGGACGAGCCGCCAGTAGTAGAACAGGGAGAGCGCGCTCGCGGCCAGGCCGATCGCCGCGAACCACCAGAACCCGTTCTGGATGGCACCACCGAACAGCATGAACTTGCTCCAGAACCCGCCACCGACCGGCAGGCCAGCGAGGCTGAACAGGAGCACCGTCACCGCGGCGGAGGCGACCGGCGCCTCCTCGCCGAGCCCGGCGTAGTCCTCGAACGTCCGGCCGACGTCCCAGTGCTCGGCAAGGGCGACGAACAGGAACGCGCCGGTATTCATGAACCCGTAGACGAACAGGTGGAGCATCCCGCCGGCGAGCACCCAGTCGTTGTGCGCGCCGCCGTCTTTCAGCGCGGCCAGCGCGATTAGCACGTAGCCGGCGTGGGCGATCGAGGAATAAGCGAGCATGCGCTTGACCTCGTCCTGGGTCGCCGCAGCGAGGTTCCCCAGGAGCATCGTGAGGACGGCGAGGATGCCGAAGACGAACACCCAGTCGATGCCCGCGTCCTGCATCGGTCCGAGCGGGAACGCGGTGGTGAAGACGCGGAACGCGATCAGGAACCCGGCCGCCTTCGACGCCGAGGAGACGAACCCGGAGATCGGTGCGGGTGCGCCCTCGTACGCGTCGGGCGCCCAGAAGTGGAACGGGACGCTCGCGATCTTGAACCCAAAGCCGGCGACCATCAGCAGGACGCCGAGACCGAGCACGCCGGTCTGGTCGACGCCCTCCGTGACGGCGGTACCGACGTCGGTGAGCAGTAGCGAGCCCGTCGCGGCGTAGACGAGGCTGATCCCGTAGACGAAGATCGCCGAGGAGAGCGCGCCGATCAGGAAGTACTTCAGCCCGCCCTCGACGCTCCCGCGGTTGTGGGTCAGGAAGGAGACGAGCGCGTAGGACGGCAGGCTCGCCAGCTCCAGGGCGACGAAGACCGTCGCCAGGGAGTTCGCGTGCGCCATCAGCACCATCCCCGTCGCCGCGAGCAGCGTGAGCGAGTAGAACTCGCCCTTGTCCGGAACGTCCTCGAGGTAGTCGTAGCTCCCGAGGACGACCATTGCCGTGACGCTCGTCACGATCAGCGTGAACAGCAGGCTCGCCTCGTCGGCGACCAGCTGGTCGGCGAAGAGCGTCGTGCCCAGCTCCGGCCCCATGCCGAAGAGAAGCGCGACGGCCGAGCCCATCGCGGCGAGCGTACCGGCGAGCGTCACGCCGAAGACTGCACGGTGGTTCGTGGAGTCGGGGTCGAGCGCGTCGACGCCGAACAGCACGAGCGCCGTCGCGATCATCAGGAGTGCGGGCGCGAGGTGGAGGAACCAGTCCTCACCACCCAGCGTATCGAGTGCCATTCAGGCACCACCCCCGTTCTCCGCGGCAGCGTCGACGATCGGCTGCGTCGCGCTCTCGACCATGTCGAAGACGACGTCGGGTGCCACGCCCAGCAGGACGATCAGGCCCAGCAGGACGAACAGCGGCGCGACGTCGTGGAACGGCGCTCGGCCGATCTCGTAGTCGGTCGCGAGTTCGAACGGCCCGAACAGCGATTTCTGCATCGCGGAGAGCAGGTAGCCCGCCACGATGACGATGCCGAACATCGCGAGCGCGGTGAAGATCGGCGAGTACTGCAGTCCTGCAGCACCGAAGGCGCCGATGAACACGAACAGCTCCGCGGCGAACCCGGACATGAGCGGGAGGCCCATGTAGCCGAAGGCACCCGCGACGAACACCCACGAGGCGATCGGCATCCGATCCGCCAGTCCGGACATGTCACCGACCATGCGCGTGTGCGTCGTGTTGTAGATCACGCCGACGGTCATGAACAACAGGCCCGAGATGAGACCGTGGGATAACATCTGGAAGGTCGCGCCACCGACGCCGTAGACGGTGTAGGCGATCAGGCCGAGGAGGACGTACCCCATCGAGGAGACGGAGGAGTACGCGACGATGCGCTTGAGGTCGCGCTGGGCGAGCGCGAGCATCGCGCCGTAGAGGATCGAGATCACGGCGATCGCCGCGATCAGCTCCGCGTTCGCGGCAGCGACCTCGGGAAGCATCGTGAAGTTGAACCGGAGCAGCGCGTACGTCCCCATCTTCAGCAGGACGCCGGCCAGCAGCACCGACACCGGCGTCGGCGCCTCGACGTGAGCGTCGGGCAGCCAGGTGTGGACCGGCACGATCGGGACCTTCACCGCGAAGCCTGCGAACATCGCGAAGAACGCGACGGTCGCCAACTCCTCCGGGCTGAACGGACCGACGCCCTCGAGCTCGCCCGCGTGGATCGCTTGTGAGATCTCGGGCAACGCGAACGAGGTGATCGACCCGTCGAGCCCCGCGAGCAGGCCGAGGAACCCGACGAACAGCACCGCGCTCGCGACGTTCGTGTAGACGAGGAACTTGATCGCGGCGTACTTCCGACGGGGGCCGCCCCAGACGCCGATCAGCAGGACCATCGGCACGAGGACGCCTTCCCAGAAGACGAACCAGACGAAGAAGTCCAGGGCAGTGAACACGCCGATCAGCGCCGCCTCCATGAAGAGGACGAGCGCGTAGAACTGCGACTGGCGCTCGTCGATCGGCGTCCACGCGGAGACGATCGCGAGCGTCGTCAGGATCGTCGAGAGCACGACCAGCGGCAGACTGATGCCGTCGACGGCCGCGAGCCACTGGACGTCCCAGGGGCCCATCGAGAGCAGCGTCGTCCCCGACAGCGACGACTCGAAGCTCTTGGCCGCCGAGTCGAACATCAGGTTGCCGCTGCCGTCGAACTGCCAGAACATCCAGAGACTCCCCAGCAGCGGGCCGATGCTGACGCCGAAGGCCAGCTTGCCGGCGAGACGATCCGGCGCCAACAGCACCGCGATCCCGCCGAGTAGCGTCACCGCGAGCAGCGCTTCGATGATCACAGGAACCACCCCCCGACGATACCGACGGCGACGACGAAGACGATCAGACTCATGACAATGACGACGACGTAGTTCGTGACGACGCCCGACTGGATCCGGCGCACGCGCTCGCCCGAGAACAGGCTCACGCTGCTCGTCGCATTGACGGCACCGTCGATGATCCCCTGGTCGAACGTGTTACTCGCGCGGGCGACGGGCTCGGTGACGCCCGTCGCCAGCCAGACCTGGAACTCGTCCAGGTAGTAGTTCCGCTGGACGACCCGACCCACGGGACCGAGCCGGTCGGTCATCCGCTCGGGCTCGGGCACGTCGTAGATCGACTTCGCGAGCAGTGCGCCCCCGAGTGCGAGGCTGAGCGAGACGGCGCCGAACACGATCGGTGCCAGCTCGGCGGACGGCGGCGGGGAGCCCTCGTGGAGGCCCGCGACGTTGTGGACGAGATCGCCGTAGTGGTGGTAGGTGAGCGCGCCCATCCAGTCTCCCCCGCTAGCGGCCGTTCCGCTGTCGAGCCAGTTCTCGAGGTAGAGGATGTCGTGGTTGCCGATCAGCTCCGCGACGGGCTTCATGTTGATGAGTCCCGTCACCGCGGCGAGAACGCCCAGCACCGCGAGCGGCCCCTTGGTGTTCCAGCGGAGCGGCTCGGGGTTCCGCGCGTGCTCGCTGCGTGGCTCACCGTGGAAGGTGAGGAACACCATCCGGAAGGTGTAGAACCCGGTGAGGAAGACGGCGAGCAGCCCCATGCCGTACGCCGCGAGGAAGAGGGGCTGTTCGAGGCCGATCAGCAGGGCGTCGTAGAGCACCTCGTCCTTCGACCAGAAGCCGGAGAACGGAATGATGCCAGCGAGCGCGAGCGACCCTGCGAGGAACGTGTAGTACGTGACGGGCATCTCGCGTTTGAGCCCGCCGAGTTTCCACATATCCTGATGGTGGTGCGTGGCGACGATCACCGCGCCCGCGCCGAGGAACAGGAGCGCCTTGAAGAAGGCGTGGTTCAGCAGGTGGAAGCTCGCGGCGACGTAGCCGCCCACACCGAGCGCGAGCATCATATAGCCGTACTGCGAGATCGTCGAGTACGCGAGCACCTGCTTGATGTCGTCCTTCACGACGCCCATCGACGCCGCGAACAGCGCCGTGAAGCCGCCGATGAACGCGATGATCGCGAGCACCGTCGGCAGGCCGGCGTAGAAGCCGAACATCCGCGCGACGAGGTAGACGCCCGCTGCGACCATCGTCGCGGCGTGGATGAGCGCGGAGACGGGCGTCGGGCCCTCCATCGCGTCGGGCAGCCAGGTATGCAGCGGGAACTGCGCGGACTTGCCGATCACGCCACCCAGCACGAGCAGTCCGAGGATCGAGAACCAGGTCTGCGTGTCGAGGTCGCCCGGCACCCAGATGTGGTCGGCGCCCTCACCGGTCTCGAGGAAGTGCGAAGCGATCTGCGGGAAGCCGCCGTCGGCGAAGCCGGCGGTGCCGAACGTCACGAGAATACCGACGACGCCGACGAGGAAGAAGTAGTCCCCGAAACGGGTGACGAGGAACGCCTTCTTCGCCGCGCTCGGCGGTGCCTCCTCGCGGAACCAGAAGCCGATCAGGATCCACGAGCAGAGGCCGACGAGCTCGAAGAACATGAACGCCATCAGCAGGTTGCTCGAGAAGACGAACGCGAGCATGCTCGCGGAGAAGAGCCCGAGCCCGGCGTAGTACCGCGGGAAGCCGCCCTTCTCGCGGTGGAGCTCGTCGTCGTTCATGTAGCCCATCGAGAAGACGTGGACGAGGAAAGCCACCAGCGAGACGATGACGAGCATCATCGAGGAGAGCGGATCCACCAGAACGCCGAAGGTCAACTCGAAGCTCCCGGCGTCGATCCAGGTGTAGAGGTTGTTCTCGTAGTGGGCGCCAGAGGAGCGCACCGTCAGGAACGCCCACAGCGACAGGACGAGCGAGCCCGCCGTCGCGGCGACGCCGGGAAGTGCACCCTCCTTGGGCAGCCACCGACCGGCGGTGACTGCGACCACGAACGACAGGAAGGGCAGCGCAGCGATCAGCGGCACGAGATCGAATGCGTTCACCATCTTACCACCTCATCTCCGTTGGCAGCGTCACGTCGGCTTCACCGAAGTTCCGGGTCAACACCAGAATGATACCGATCCCGATCGCGACCTCCGCGGCAGCGAGCCCGATCGTGAACAGGGCGAACACCTGCCCCGTCGCGTTGCCGTAGTACTGGGAGAACGCGATCAGGTTGATGTTCGCTGCGTTGAGCATCAACTCGACGGAGATCAGGAAGATCAGCGCGTTGTCTCGCGTGAGGATCCCGAAGATCCCGATGCAGAACACGGCCGCGGAGAGGACGAGATACCACTCGACCGGAACCGTCACGCCTCCTCACCTCCCGTGGCGTCGACGGCCTCGGACTCGTCATCGCGGCGCGCGAGGTGGATCGCACCGTCGAGCGCCGCGTCCAGCACCAGCGCGATGATGATCAACGCCGCCAGGAACCCTTCGGAGGGGATCTCCGTCGGGTTGGCGTCGAGCAGCGCGTAGCCGATCGTGTCGACCATGCTCGCGCCGCCGGGGAAACCCGCGGCGTCACCGAATGACGCACCGAGGAAGACCCAGGCCATCACCGCGAACAGCGCGACGGCCACAAGGCCCGGGAGCATGTGGCTGCCGACCTTGAACGTCGACTTGCTCATCGCGAATCCCCCGTGGTCACAGCCCGCAGTTGGTTAGCGCTCGATCCCCGACCCCCAGTATTGGCGGCGACAGGTGCCGGTGTACTCATGCCGACACCTCCTCGTTGTCCTCCCCCCGCCTGGTGAGCATGACGGCGAACGTGATCAGGATGAGCACGCCGCCCACGTAGACGAGCACCTGGATGGCGGCGAGGAACTCCGCCGCTAATGTCACGTACAGCGCCGCGACGGTCACGAGCGACACGCCGAGCAACAATGCCGCGTGCCAGACGTCGCGCACCGTGACGGCGCCGAGGCTGCTCCCCACCAGGACGATGGCGAGCAGCACGAACGCGATCGTATCGAGTACCATTGGTGCAACGTCGTTCTGGCGCCCCTTTCAACATTTCGAGACGGTCGCGCGAGCGCGTGAGCGTATGTGGGCGAACGGGTTCGGGATCGACGCGGGAGCGAACGGTATGACAAGAGAGGGTTTCGCGCGGTTCTCGGGCGCTACCGGGCTGGTACGTCATTCTGGAGTAGCTGGTATGCGCTACGGGACTACTAGGGAAATCATGTAGTTGCGGAATGAATTGGGCAGCGAGCCGCCACGGAAGCCCCCTCCCGCTCGTCGATCCTAACTCGCTGCGCTCCTCGCCTCGCTCCGCTCGGCTGCGGTGCTTGCGTCGTTACGATCGACGAGCGGTCGGCCCCTTCCGAAGTCCCACCCGGATCGAAAAGCCGCCGATCGCGAGACTCCGGTGGACTGCGTCGGCGCGCGCTGGCGCGATCGCGAGCCCCGAAGCGGGCGAGCGACCGATGCCGGCCAGCGCGCGAGGGCCGAGCAGCGCAACGGACGTGAGCAGCGCAGAAGGCTGGGGAGGCATGAGGCGGGGCGGGACATCGAAAGGGGCAGGGCGACTCGGCGGTCCCCGGGCGATGCAAGGACCGCAAGGAGCGAAGCGACTGAGGACCGCAGCGAGCCCCGGGATTCCGAGCGTCCTGGGGCTTTCGGAGGCCGCTGAAACTGCGATTCCGCCACCTCCACCGCTTGAGTCACCTAGTAGTCGAATCTGTCACACAGCGAGCGCTCGAACGGAACGAATCCAAACGAAAAGCAACGCCGCTCGAGCCGAAACCAAAGACCGCTCGCTACTGGTAGTCGACTTCGCCTTCGCCCTCGCCGATCCACGCACCGCGATCGGGCTCGCGCGATTCGAGCGGGTCGATGTCCTTGTACCACGGCACGGACATCAGCTGCTCCTTGTTGTAGACGAGGTCGTCCTTCGTGTCGCCCGTGAACTCGAAGTTCTGGGTCAGGATGATCGCGTCGACGGGGCAGACCTCCTCGCAGAGCCGGCAGTAGACGCACTGGCCGATGTGGAGGTTGTACTGCTCGCCGTTGCGCTGCTCGTCCGTGACGATCTGGATCGTGTCGTTCGGACAGACGTTCTCGCACTGGCGACACCAGATGCAGCGCTCCTGGCTGAACTTGTGGACCCCGCGGAACCGGGCGCTGACGTCCGGCGTCTCCTCGGGGTACTCGACGGTGAACGTGTTGTCACCGACTGCGCGCTTCATCGTCGTTGCCATCGCTTTGAGAACGCCGATCATGCTGTAATCACCTGGAGACTCGCGAAGGCGAACTCGACGTCACCCTCGAGGAACCCGACCAGCACCGCGGTGAGGATCAGGTTCGCGAAGGCGAGGACGAGCAGACCCTTCCAGCCGATCTCGATCAGCTGGTCGATCCGGACCCGTGGGAACGTCGAGCGTGCCCACTGGGTGAAGAGGAAGAACGCCCAGATCTTGACGATCAGCCAGATCGGGCCCGGCAGGACCGGTCCCGCACCGCCGCCCAGGAAGAGGACCGCGGTGAGAGCGCCGCCGAGGAAGATGTGCAGGAACTCGCCGAGGTAGAGGAGCACGAAGTACACCGAGGAGTACTCGGTCTGGTACCCGGCGACGATCTCCGTGGGTGCCTCGGGAATGTCGAACGGGTTCCGCCCGACCTCCGCAAGGTTCGCCGTCAGGAACAAGACGAACGCGAATGGGTTCACGAACACGTACCACGCCGGGATCCCGAAGCCACCGACGGTCACGAGCGTTTCCGTCTGGGCGTGGACGATCTCCGAGAGCTGCAGCGATCCGGCGAAAATCACGACCGACGCACCGGCGACGATCAGCGGAATCTCGTAAGCGACGTTCTGGGCGACCGCACGGAGCGAGCCCAGCATCGAGAACTTGTTCGACGAGGCGTAACCGCCCATCACCAGTCCGACCGAGGTGACCGAGGCGATCGCGAACACGAGCACGAGCCCGATCTCGGGGTCGGCGAGCTGTACCTGCACGCCACCGATCTCCCCGAAGGGAATGACGGCGAAGCCGAGCATCGCCGAGCCGGCGACGATGATCGGTGCGAGGTCCCACGCGGGCCGGTCCGCGCCCTCGGGGACGATAAGTTCCTTCGAGAGCATCCGCAACGCGTCCGCGACGATGATCAGGGTGCCGCCCGGGCCCATCCGGTTCGGCCCCAGCTTGCCCGCGAACGCCGCGAATATCTTCCGCTTGGCCCACGGACCGGCGACCGCGGCGTTGATCAACAGGACGTTGGCGATCGCGAACGCGCCGATCAGCGCGGCGATCGCGGTGCCGGCGAAGCCGAGCCCGTCGAGCCGGAGGACGTCCGCGAGCCACTCCGGCAGCATGACGGCGCCGTCGGACTGCAGCAGCGTTGGGGCAGCGAGCGTCGCGACGAGAATCGACGCGAGTCCGCCCGCCATCACCGATCCACCTCCCCGAGCACGATGTCGAGGCTACCCAGCGCGGCGACGAGGTCGGGGATGTACTCGCCCTCGGCCATCGCGGGCAGCGACTGGAGGTTCGAGAAACACGGCGAGCGGATCTTGAACCGGCCGGGCTTGTCCGTGCCGTCGGCGCGGATGTAGATGCCGAGCTCGCCCTTCGCGCCTTCGACCGCGCGGTAGATCTCGGCGTCACGCTCGGGCTTGAGCGTGCGCGGGACGTTGGACTGGATCTCGCGCTCCTCGTCGGGCCAGTCCTCGAGCAGGTCGATACACTGGTCGATGATCTTCGCAGACTGCTCGACCTCGCGCATCCGGACGAGCAGTCGCGAGTAGTTGTCACAGCCCTCCTCCGTGATGACGTCCCACTCGAGCTCGTCGTAGTAGCCGTAGGGGTCGTCGCGGCGAAGGTCGTAGTCGATGCCGGAGGCGCGAGCGACCGGTCCGGTACAGCCGAAGTCCTTGGCGGTCTCCGGATCGATGACGCCGGTGTCGATCGTCCGGAGCTGCATGATCTCGTTGTTCGTCAGGAGATCGTGGAACTCGCGGGTCGCGCCGGGCAGGCCGTCGAGGTAGTCCCGGGTCTTCTCGAAGAAGTCCTCGCGAGGCGAGGGAAGGTCCCAGGCGACGCCGCCCAGGCGGAAGTAGTTGAACATCAGGCGCTGGCCGGTGAGATCCTCGAGGATCGACTGGGCCTTCTCGCGCTCGCGGATGGCCCACATGAACGTCGCGGTGAAGTCGCCGTTGATGTCCAGTGCGAAGGTTCCCATCGCGAGCATGTGCGAGGCGATGCGACACAGCTCGGCGCCCATCGTCCTGATGACCTGCGCGTACTCCGGCACGTCGATGTCCGCGAGGTCCTCCGCCGCGCGGGCGTAGGCCCACTCGTTCAGGAGTCCCGCCGAGATGTAGTCCCACCTGTCGGGGTAGGGCATGATCTGGTGGCGGTAGGTTCCCTGCTGGCACATCTGCTCCTCACAGCGGTGGAGGTAGCCGATGTCGGGGTCGACGTCGATCACCTGCTCGCCGTCGAGCACCGTCTCGAGGTGGAGCACGCCGTGCGTCGCGGGGTGGTGGGGTCCGATGTTGAGGAACATCGTGTCGGACTCCCCCTCCTCCGCGGAGCCGCGATGGTCCTCCTGGAGGGGATTCGCGTGTTCCCGGAGCGTGACGATCTGCGGTCGATCCTGGTCGTAGTCCTCCCGGAGCGGATGTCCCTGCCAGGTCTCGGGCAGGAGGATCCGTCGGAGGTCGGGGTGCTCGTCGTACTCGATGCCGACGAGGTCGTAGGCCTCTCGCTCGTGCCAGCTCGCCGTCTCGTAGACCGGCGCGGCGCTCTGGCTCGTCGGATCGTCGCGCGAAGTCGGGACGACGACGCTGACCTCGTCGGTCGGATCGGCGAACTTCTTGAGGTGGTAGATCGACTCGTAGCGATCCTCGTACTGCTGGGCGGTGACACAGGAGCAGTGGTCGTAGCCGGCCTCCTCCTTGAGCGTCGAGAGCACCGCCTGGACGTCGTCAGGACGGATGACGATCCCGGGCGCGTTCAGGTGCTCCTCGGTGTCGAGGACGTGCTCGCCGAGCAGCGACTGGAGCTCGGCGAGTTTGTCCTCCGCTGGCTCGATGGCCTGCTCGTCCGCGTCGGACTGCTCTTCGCCGGTACTCATGCGCAGCTCACCTCGCTCATGGCGAATCGGCCCAGTTGTACCGCATCGCGAGGTCGTCCTCGTCAATCTGGTCGGCGAGCTTGTCGACGACCTCGTCCTCTTCCATCTCCGAGAACTGCTGGAGCTCGTAGGGTTTGACGACGACCGGTGAGGACTCGCCGTTCGCGACGCGCTCCTGCAGCTTCGCGATACCGTAGAGCAGGGCCTCGGGACGGGGCGGGCAACCCGGAACGTGGATGTCGACCGGAATCGCCTCCTCGGCGCCCTTGACGACGTTGTAACCCTCCTGGAACGGCCCACCGGAGATCGTACAGGAGCCCATACCGATGACGAACTTCGGCTCGGGCATCTGATCGTAAACGCGCTTCATCCGGGGAGTGAACTTCGAGACGATCGTCCCCGGGACGATCATGACGTCCGCCTGTCGCGGCGACGCACGGGGCACGCCGGCCCCGAACCGGTCGCTGTCGTGTTTGACGGCGAACGTGTGCATCATCTCGATGGAACAGCAGGCGATACCGAACTGGAGCAGGAACATCGAGGAGCCCCGCGCCCAGTTCATGAACTTGTCGAACTTCGTGAGAATGAACGGCGAGGAGCCGAAGGCCTCCCGGAGCTTCGAGTTGAACCGGTCGTCGACGCCCTCGCCGCGGCGTGCATCCCTCGTATCTGTCACCGGCGCTGTACTCCCCGAGATCGCGGTGCGTGGTTCGTCACTACTCATAACTGATCCTCCCTCCGTGCCCGGACCGTCGCCCGCGACGAGCGGATCCACTCGACGGCGCCGTTGCGCCACGCCCAGACGAGCCCCATCACGAGGATCGACAGGAAGACGAGCATCGGGAAGAGGGCCCGAGCGAGCCCAACTTCGCCGATGGCCTCCCGGTAGACCGCGAGCCACGGGAGAATGAACACCGTCTCCACGTCGAAGACGAGGAACAGCAGGGCGACCATGTAGTACTGGATATTGAACCGAATCTCGGTCCCCCCTGTCGGCACCTCCCCGGACTCGTAGGTGGCGCGCTTGTGTCGTTCCGGTACGCTCGGCCGTATCAGGGCGGAGATCGCCATCATCCCGACTGGGATGCCGACCGCCACGAGCCCGAGCGCCCCGATTGCGATCCAATCACTCATTCCTCAGTGTCGAGCGGAGCTTTGTGAGCCTCCCATATAAGGGTTCAGAACTACGTTTTCGCCGCTTCCTCACGTGATTTCAACCAGCTACGTGTGACCGAGGCTGGCGCCACCCAGGAACCGCGACCGTCCAGCTCCGAGACGACCGCAACACCGGGGGTTCACCGCACCCGCGCTCGCCCGGAAGCCCACCATGGTCCGCACCCGTTCGGCATGGAGAAGCTCCGATCCGACATTCAGACATTGGCCACAGCTGGCAGGCTTCCCAACGAAATCCGACCGGCCCATCCGCCGAACGTCGCTCGGCCCGGTCTTTCACCGGGTGGGACTGGAAGGGGCCGACCGCTCGCGTTCGCTGACGAAGGTGAGCCGAGCACCGCGAGGCGAACGTCGAAAGACGAGCGACAGCGAAGTCTTTCGGAATAAGGACCGCAGGCGAACGAGCGGAGCGAGTGAGCTGAGGACCACAGCGAGTCAGCGGGCGCGAGCGGGAGGGGGCTTCCAGGCGGTTCGCTGCCAGTCAATTGGTGGGCGCAGTCGCGCATTCGATAGCAGTATTGTAACCGAGACCTCTATTCAATCAGTCCCTCGCCGGGAGCGCAACGGCTAAACGCTCCACACGGCGAACCGAGCACGTGTCGCTGCTGCTCTCGCTGCTCGCGATGCTGGTGCTCCTCGCCGCCGGGATTGCCGCCCGGCGGATCGGGATCCTCGAGCCCACGCGCCGCGAGCGGCTCAACGCCTTCGCGTACTACGTCGCACTTCCGGCGTTGATCCTCTCCTCGACGTACGACCAGCCGCTCTCGGAGGTCCTCTCAGCACAGCTCCTCGTCGGCGTCGTGGGCACGCTGCTCGCCGTTGCCGGGATCGCCGCACTGCTCCATAGCCGCGAGGCCGATCCCGCGACCCGAAGCGTCGCAACGGTGCAGTCCTACCACTCGAACCTCGGCTATCTCGGCGTCCCGGTCGTCGCGACGACGTTCGGCTCGCTGGCGACGGCGAAGGCCGCGTTGATCCTCGGGGTCGCGGCGCTCGTCCAGATCGGACTGACGGTCACCATCCTCACCACGATGAACGACGCCGACGCCTCGCTGCACTCCGAACTCGGGAACGTGTTCGCGAACCCGGCGATCGTCTCGGTGATCGTCGGGCTCGCCGCCTCCGTCGTCGGGGTGACCATCCCCGGCGTCGCAGACACCGGCCTCGACTACCTCGGCCAGCTCGCGCTCCCGATCGCACTACTGTGTGTCGGTGCAGCGCTCACCCTGGAAGCCGACGCGATCCCCTTCGGCACGGTCAGTGCAGTCGTCGTCCTCAAACTGGTCGCGATGCCGGTGATCGCGCTCGGGGCGTTCGTCCTCGTCGGCGCAGACGCCTCGACGGTCCGCGCGGGCGTGGTCATGATGGCGATGCCCTCCGCGGTCTCGACGTACGTCTTCGCCAGCGAACTCGGCGGCGACCGGCAGCTCGCCTCGATCAACGTGTTCGCGACGACGGTTTGCTCCGTCGCGTCGCTGTTGCTCGTCGTGCAGGTAATACGAGCGGTCGTCTGAGCCGGAACGAATCGTTCGCCTATCCGTGACGCCGCTATCCGTCCATCTGGTCGTAATACGCCGGCGTCCCCATCTCGTGCAGGTCCCGGGAGTCCTCGCCGACGCCCTGCCGGAGGTCGTCGTGGTACTCGAGCAGGCGCTCCTCGAGTTCTGAGTGCTGTCGGGCCAGGATCTGCACCGCCGAGAGCGCTGCGTTGAACGACTTCCCGGCGTCGACGGCCGTCAGCGGCGCGCCCTGGGGCATCCCGATCACCGAGTCGACGGACTTCTCCTGGACCGGCACGCCGATCGTCGGCAGCGGGTAGGCGATCGAGGCAGTCATGTTCGGGAGGTCCGCGGACTTCCCGCCAGCGCCCGCGATGATGACGTCGAGGCCGCGATCCGCAGCCGTCTCAGCATAGGCAGTCATCAGATCCGGCGTCCGGTGTGCGGAGGTCACGTACGTCTCGAAGGTAAAGCGGGCCGCTGGCGAGTCGTCGTAATCGGTCTGCTCCTCGAAGCCGAGGTGCTCGGTGAGCGCGTCGTACGCGCCGGGGCGACGTCCGCCGGTCAGCATCGTCTCGAGGTCGGAGTCCGACCCCATCACGATCCCGATCTCGGGAGTGTCCTCGGCCGGCCGGTCGCGCTCGGCCTCCGCACGCAGGTCGTCGATCAGCGACTGCACGGAATCGGTCATGTGCGGTGCAACTGTCCGGGGCGCAATGAAACGGGGGGATTTGCGTTCTCGGCACTCCTCACCGACCTCCCCGTACCGTCAGCTACGCAGGCCGAGCGAATCCGGAACGTCTGTGCCACCGACCAGTGGAACGTCGACGCGAACCGACTCGTACGGCACGTAGGGTCGCTTTGCGCCGCGGGGTCCGTCCCCGAACTGGACGACGCCGTGCCTGGCAAGCGTCTGGACGTCCTCGTGAACGACGGCGTACGGCCTGTCCAACCGCGTCGCGAGTGCGCTGATGCTCGCCGGAGGATCTGCGTGGATCGAGCGGAGCGCCTCCAGTCGGCGGTCGGTCAGTAGCTCCCGGAGGTCGGCGATCGAATCGAAGGCCCGGACGGCCTCGTCGCCGACCGACTCGCCAGAGTCCGCCGCTTCGGCATCGGCGATGGCCGCGTCGAACTGCTCGTCGCTCGTCGCGAGCGTGAACCGGAGCGTCGCCGGATACTCGGTGGACGCATCGGCAGCGTCCGGGTCGTTTCCTTCAGTCATCGGCGGCCGTCACCTCCTGCCGGAATCGACGCAGGTGGTCCTCCAGGCCGTCGAACTCGATCGGCACGGGATCGTCGCCGCCCACGTGCCGGTGGTGCCAGCCCGCGTCCGGATGTTCGTGTGCGTTGTCGTATCGCAACAGCGTCTCGCCAGTCTCGGGGCCGAACTGCTGAAAGCTGTACTTGTAGCCGCCGGGTCGACTCGAATCCACGCACGCGAACAGCGACACCCGGGAACCCGGAGGCTCCTCGACGCCGAATGCGCGGTCGAGCACTACCTTCCCGTCGGCCATTCATCATCCGTACTATCACGTACGAGGTTATAGGACATGGCTCTTTCGCCGGGTGGTTCGATTCGTGATCGACACGTGGCTGGTGGCCTCGTGATCGCTCAAGAAGCTGTGGACCGAGGGACAAAGCCGAGAAAAAGTGGAGACGAGGAAGCAGGGGAAGCGAGCAGAGACGAAGGGGAAGAATACTGCTACTCGAACGTCACGCCGTCCCGGAGCTCCCGCGCGCGTTCGAGCATCGCACCACGATCCTCGATCCCGGTGCCGTCACCCGTCAGCGTGACGTGTCCAAGCTTGCGGAGCGGCCGAACCTCGCGCTTCCCGTACCAGTGGAGGTGCGCGCCGTCGGTCGCGAGCAGCTCGTCGACGCCCTCGATCGACGCGGCGTCGGAGGCGTCTGCGGCCTCGCCATCTCGTCCCCGAACCTCCTCGGCGATTGGTCGCGCCCGGTCGGTGTCGCCGAGCAGGTTCGCCATCACGGTCGGCGAGCGGAGCGCCGTGTTCCCGAGCGGTAGCCCGAGGACTGCGCGGACGTGCTGCTCGAACTGGGAAACTACCGCACCCTCGATCGTCCAGTGGCCGGAGTTGTGCGGCCGCGGGGCGATCTCGTTGACGGTGATCCGCGCGCCGTCGTCACGGGGCTCGCTGTGTTCGAACAGTTCGATTCCGTAGACGCCCCGGCCTTCCATCAGATCGAGGACGTCCGCGGCGACCTCGCTGGCTTCCTCGAGCACGGCGTCGTCTGCCCGCGCGGGAGCGATGGTCTCCCGGAGGATCTCCTCGCGGTGTACGTTCTCGCCAGCGGGGAAGGCGTCGGTCTCACCGGCCCCTTTTGCGCCGATCACGGAGAGTTCCCGCTCGAAGTCGACGAGCGTCTCGGCCATCGCCGGCCCGCCGATCGCCTCCATCGCCGACTCGGCGTCGTCCTTCGATTCGACCGGGAAGTTCCCACGGCCGTCGTAGCCGCCGGTTCGGGCTTTGAGCATCAGCGGCGCGCCGAGATCGTCGATCGCGTTCCGAAGGTCCCCGGCGTCGTCGACGCGTTGGAACTCGGGCACGGGGATACCGGCCTCTGCGAGGGTCCGCTTCTGGACGAGCTTGTCCTCGATCGTCCGGAGCGTGTCCGGCTTCGGGTGGACGGGGACGCCCGCCTCCTCGGCGGCGCGTTCGAGCCCCTCGGGATCGGTCAGCTCGATCTCGAAGGTCACCGCGTCGGCGCGCTCGGCCAGCTCGGCGATCGCGTCGGCGTCGTCGAACTCCGCGACGAGCTGGTCGCGTGCGACCGCGGACGCCGGGCAGTCCGGCGTCGGATCGAGCACGATTACTTCGACGCCAAGCGGCGACGCAGCCTCGGCGAGCATCCGGCCGAGCTGGCCGCCGCCGACGATTCCCAGCGTGCGGCCCGGCGGGCTCAGCGGCGTCGTCATTGTGAACGAGCGTTCTTCGAGCGGGCTGTTAAGGATTGAGATCCGCGGTTGCCTCCGGCGGTCGAACGCGAGCGATGGGCACCGAACGTGAGCAATGAGCGTCGAACGCGAACGGCGGGCGTCGAACGCGATCGGCCGTGGAGAGTGGGCGGCCAGGTGCGTGTGCGAACGAACCTCGTACCGGTGCCAGAGCGACAAGGTTGATAGGAGCGACCGCGAACGCGTTGGTATGTCCACCGAGATTACCGTCGAAGGCATGACCTGTGATGGCTGTGAGGAAGTCGTCGAAGAGGCACTCGAGATGGCCGACGGCGTCGAGTCCGCCGACGCCGATCGCTCCGACGACAGCGCCACCGTCGAGGGCGACGCCGACGTCGACGTCCTCGTCGAGAAGGTCGAGATGGCAGGCTACGAGGGCTCGGCGTAACGAGTTCGAGCGACCAGCTCAACTGCCGAGACCCGGCAGAGCCAACCGTCCAGACCCGGCAGATCTGTCCACCCGCGCACGAACCGATTCGGTTTTGACCCGTCCCTGGCCTACTCGGGAGCGTGCAGAACGTCACGGACCGCACGAGCAATCCGTTCGGTATGTCGCCTCCCTGTGAGCAGCAGTGCTCACCTGGCGTCGAGGCGGTCTACGGCTACGGCGACGCGAACGCGGACATCCACGTCGTTGGCGATCATCCCGGCGTCCACGGCGGCAGCGAGACTGGCGTTCCCTTCACCGGAATCGAAGCCGGACTCGCCGTGCAGGACGTCCTCGACGCGGTCGATTTGCTGGAGAGTCCCGGCGACGAGCCGACGCTCGAATCGACGTTCCTGAGCTACCTCCACATGTGCTGTCCGGCCGCCGGAGAGACGCCGTCCCCCGCGGCGTACGCCGACCTCGAACGCTTCTTCGACGCCGAACTCCGTGCGATCGCGGCACACGTCCTGATCCCCGTGGGCGAGCGCGCCACCGCTCACGTCCTGCGACACTACACCGCCGAGTCTCTCGCCGACCTCTCCACGAACGGCACCGCCGAGAGCGTCGGATTCGAGGAGGAAGCGGAAGCCACACCGCTCGACATGGAGCGACTCCACGCCACCGAGATCAAGGGCAGCGGCTGGCTCGTCTTCCCGATCCGGGACCCCGGCGACTGGGTGGCTGGCGATCGGGACGCCGCGATCGAGGGGCTCTCCGAACTGCTCGCACGCGACTACCGGCAGATCTCGGATCTTGGCCGCTTCCTCGCGACCGACGACTCGTATCTCGTCCGCTGAACTGTTGATCTGTCTCCGCGACTCGACTACTGAGGAAATCGCTGAGGATTGCAGTCGATTGGACTGCAAACCGCCACGGAAGCCCCCGGCCGCTCGACTCGGGCGACTCGCTGCGCGCTTCGCTCCCTGCGGTCGCTGCAGTGCTTACTTCGTCGGGGCCGGATCGAGCGGTCGGCCCCTTCCGGAGTCCCGCCCTGTGGAGGTTCGAGAGGCGAAGTGTGCCGGGAATTTGGGCGCTCTCAGTCGTGGAATCGCCCGCCTGCGTCCACTCTCCTGGACAGTCCACCGGAACATAGCTGGTCTCGAAATCCACCGGGTGGGACTGGAAGGGGCCGACCGTTGACGGCGCGAAGCGCCGTCTGCTCGGGAGAACTTCGCTCTCCCGGTGCTCAACGAAGGACGACGAAGCAAGCACTGTAGCGAATGAGCGTAGCGACTGAGCGAAGCGCGCAGCGAGTCGCCCGAGTCGAGCGGGAGGGGGCTTCCAAGCGGACTGCTGTCCAGGTATCTCCGGGGTCAGCAAATGAGTTTCTCAGTAGTCAGATAGAACACGCAAACGCAAACGCGCCGGCCAGCTCCAATCCGGTAGCACACCGAAACCCCACCGGCCACACGTTCCGAGACCGACACCGATATGGCGGGGAGTTTGCAACGAGAGTTCATGCGACTGATCCCGGAGAGCGACAAGGGAGTAGCGCTTGCCGCTGGCGCGTTCACCCTGTTGCTGTTCGTCCTCGGAATCGGGATCGTCTCGGTGACGAGCCCGTCGGGAGTGGGACGATTCGAGCTGGCCACGTTCGGGGTCGGGTTCGGGCTCTTCATTGCGATATACTTCTTCTCGATGTCGGCGGATCGGATCCTGAAGGGCGACGACAAGGAGCAGTGACGGTCGCCAAGGGGCGGTCCGGGTCCCGCTTCTGGCGACGGTAACCGAGATCGGGCCCGCCGAACCACTATAAGCGGCCCGATCCCCACCGCATCCGTGATGGATAACAAAAATAATAACCCTCGGTCGGATAGCTCCTGCCGTGACCGCAACGCAGGTGACGCTGTTCCAGCTGGACAACTACGGTCCCTGGACCGTGACGCCCGAGCCCCGCCCGGAGCCCGAACTCCAGGCGCTCCAGGCTCGGCTGTACGCCGATCTCGCCGACGCCGTCGGTGACCGCGGCGGCTACGTCTTCGTCACTCGCTTCGACAACGTCGTCGCCGTGACGAACGGTCTCGATCGCGAGGATCACCGCGCGATCCAGGCAGCGATCGCGGAGCGCTACCCCGTGAGCATTAGCGCAGCGATCGGCTACGACGAGCAGCCCGCGACGGCGCTCGCCGACGCAACTGCGCTGCTCCAGGAGCAAGGCAGTGCACAGGACGCCGCGCGGACCGAGGTGCTCGTCGGTGACCCGCTGCAGACAACCGACGGCCCGTCGTCCTCCGACGATGTGAGCCCCGGCACCGTCCGCGTCGCACACTTCGACGTCGTCGACGTAACGGGGCAGCTCACGGACCAGGTGGACGCCTACGGCGCCCACCTCGAGGTCCAGGCAGCCACGCAGTCGCTCTCGAGCTATCTCTACGATCGCCACGGCGCACTCGCCTTCTTCGTCGGCGGCGACAACGTCATCGCGATCTGTCCGGACCTCGACGCGGCCGCGTACGAGGACGCGATCGAACACGTCCGGGACGCAGTCGGCGTCGAGTTCCAGGTCGGCATCGGCGACGGATCGACCGCCACGGAGGCCGGCATGGCCGCGAAGTACGCGCTCGAGACCTGCCGCCGTGACGGGTCGCGGGTAGAGGGGCTCGCGACCCCGACGGCGGACTGATTCCGCTGCCTCGACCGGAGAATCAGGGCGACGTCTCCCCGGAGCGTCGGCAGTTTCAGTGCGAGGTGCCCGATAACAACGACCGAACAGTTCCCGATTGTGACGCTCTTACACACGGATTGCTAACCGTTACCAGCTGGAGAAACGCTCCGGTGGTTTCTTTGCGTTGTTCGTTGAATAACCATCTGTCATGAGTATCTCGACCCCTCAGACCGAAGTGCAGCTCGAAGCGCCGCCCGACGAGCTCGAAAGCCCGCGGGCGAAGCTGGTCTTCCTCACGCTCTCGATCGCGGAGCCTGCGACGCTCGCCGAACTGCACGAAACACTGGACGTCCCGAAGCTGACCCTCCTCTCGGTGCTCGACGCGCTCGCCGGCCGAGAGCTGATCGAGCGCACCGACGACGGCTACGCTGCCCTGGTCTGATCCGCGAACGTCGACCCCGGGCGGGGTGACGTCGCGACGACAGGCTGGTGCGAAGCGTCGAACGGCGAGGGACCCGCCGGGAGACCGATACGCCCTGTGTACAGGGGTCGAACACAGCGGGGGTCTAACACAGACGGCGGTCGGGATTCGAAAGCGGCCGGGGTTCGAAGGCTTTATTCGCGCGCTGGGTCTGAGCATTCGGTAGTAATCATGGTCGACAAGCCCGCCTCTATGTACCGGGAGATCAGCAAGCCCCCGTATACGCGACGGGAGTACATCAGCGGGATCCCCGGCTCCAAGATCGCCCAGCACCAGATGGGCGACTCGTCGAGAGAGCCCGAGGACTACCCCGTGCAGATCAGCCTCCGCGTCGAGGAGGAGGTCCAGCTCCGCCACGACGCGATGGAGGCTTCGCGCCTCTCCGCGAACCGCTACCTGATCGAGGAGCTCGGTGAGAACAACTACCGCATGGTGCTCCGGAAGTTCCCCCACCACGTCATCCGGGAGAACAAGCAGGCGACCGGCGCGGGTGCGGACCGCGTTTCCGACGGAATGCGCCAGGCGTTCGGCAAGGTCGTCGGGACCGCCGCGCGCATCGACGCCAACGAACGACTGCTGACCTGCTACTGCGAGGTCGAGCAGGCTGCAGCGGTCAAGGAGGCCTACCGCCGCGCGTACAACAAGATCTCGCCGCCGTGTCGGATCGACGTCGAGCGGGGCGAAGAGCTGCTCGTCCAGTAGACGACGATCGAGGCGGGCGCTTCTCGCAGTGGAATGGTTGTCCGCCAGCGGCGCGGTCTTTTGACTGCCACCCACGGATCGTAGCTGTAGCGCCGACGAGGGAGCAATGCCGACGAGAGGGGCACTCCCGAGCGAGCAAACCGACAGCGACGAGTAGCGACGATCGGCCTCAGTCGCTGGCCGATTCCGTGCCCGGACCGACCTGCTCGCCGGCTTCGACGCCGTCAGGGCTTGGCGGCTCGGCGCGTGGCAGTCGCAACGTGACGATCGTGCCGGTGGGCTCGTTGTCCGCGAAGCTGATCTCGCCGTCGTACTGCTCGACGATCCAGGAAGCGAGCCAGAGCCCGAGGCCACTCCCGTGCTGTAGGGGCGTCTCGCGGTGTTCCCGGATCGCCTCGATCTCGTAGGGGTGGATCCCGGGACCGTCGTCGGCGATCGAGACCGTGACGGATCCGTCGTCGGTCGCGTCGATGCGCGCAGTCACCGTCGCGGTGCCCTCGTTGTGACGAACGGCGTTGTCGAGGACGTTCTCCACCGCGGTCTCGAACAGCGCGCCGGCAGCCACCCAGTGATCGTCCTCGGCCTCGATCGTCACGGACGCATCGGGGAACTCCTCGCGGACCTGCGACACAGCCGGCGAGACGAACGACTCGGCGGGACGGACCTCGGTGGCGACCTCGGCGTCGAGCGTGTCGTGGATCGCACGCGCCTTCTCGCCGATCTCCACGAGTCGACGGGCCTCGTCCTTGATCGCGTCGACGTGTTCGGTCGAGCCGCCCCCGTCGTCGAGCATGTCGGAGCGGCCGAGAATCACGTTCATGTTGTTCCGGAGGTTGTGCCGGAGGATCCGATTCAGGACGTCGGTCACCTCGTAGAGCCGCTCGAACTCCTCCTCGCGACGTTCGAGTTCGTCCCGCGATCGCACAAGTTCGTCGATCGTCCGCTCGCCGCTCGACACCACCAGGAACGCGAACACCGCCCCCAGTAAACTGAACGCACCAGTGACGGGAACGAGCAGCGACTGGTGAGCGGTGAGGAGGAGCCACGCGGCGACCAGGTACCCGACGAAGAAACAGCTGATCAAAATGCCGGCTGCCGCCCAGTACTGCCGATACCGCCGGCTATCGACGAGGTCGAGGAGCGATCTGATCTGCAGGAGCGCGAGGAGGAGCACGAACGCACCGGCGACGAAGGGTACTGCGAGCGCGATCGACTCGGTAGACGCCACGGTCACGCGACCCCGTTTGGATCCTGCTCCCGTTTCGCCCGACTACACTGGTATATCACTACGATCACTACGCCGCGTCTCGGGTGAGCAAGCTGTTCTGTATGCCCCGATAAAACAGTTCGGGCCGTTCCTGTTAGTTCGTTATCTCGTCGTGGCGACGGCCGAGAGATGTACCGACGAACGTTTGAAAAACCATGATGGATTGCAGCAGTTGCACACCCTACAGCGAAAGGACGGGGAAGCATCCGCAACGGCAGGAGCGGCCCGTGCAGCTCGAGCCGTTCCGTACTCAACTATGGATATCCCGTGCGGGCGCCGGGGTGCGTTAGGGTACCAGTTCCGACACGGATTTTCGGGCCGATTTTCGAAATCGGAAACCGGCGTCTGTGAGGTGCTACGTGGTGCAAACGCGGAGAACGGAATCGGCTCGAAACCGACTTTATTTCGGATCCGCCCTCCCCGATTTGAACGGGGGACAAGTCGATCTACAGTCGACTGCTCTACCAGTCTGAGCTAAGGGCGGGCATCGAGTCAATCAGCCGGACGCGGATAAAAGACTTACCTTTCCGCAAGAGGGCGACCGGCCGATGCCGGTCGATCGTGGACGGCGTGTGGCCCGAAGTCCCGACGACGCGATGGGGTGCAAGCTGTCGACGTGGCCGTGTTTGCAAGCACAGGATCGCGAGTGGAAACAGCGATCCGAAGCTGCTGGCCTCCGCGCTCGGCCGTCAAATCGATAGCGCGATCGCACACGCGAGGCCGGTTCGAATCGAGCGTCTGTGGATCGACCGCCTCGTCGATCAACGGTTTGCGCCGGAGTGTGGTACAGCGACGTGTACGGACGAAAACGGCTCGATCACTGGAGTGCAACGGTTCGACGGTACTGTAGTCATCGGCCGTCTCGTGCGGTCCACCGGACGTGTACACTGTGTCACAGCGAATCAGACCGTGTACCACAGCAGGGAGAACGAACTGCACGTCGAGACGTAGTGGGCAGTGGACAGGCGAATCTGTAAACACGCCGCCAAGATATCGAACGGGTCGAAATTGGGGAGTAAGCGTCGCTTACCCAGTCGGCCTCGTGGGCTGGTGGCTCCCGTCGGGGCGACCCGCTGCACCGGCTGAATCGACGGCAACCGACCTCCGAAACGGTGATAGACTCGGGCGTGAGCATCTCTTCCGCTCGTTTACACCAGTGTGATACGTCGGCGTTACCTTTATTACCCTTGCCTCAGAGGGTACGTCTGCGTAAGACGGTCGTCTTACACGCGACGGCACCCCCCAAATGCCGGCGCCCTACCCGGGTTTACGCGTGGAGGACTCGATGCGTGTACGACACGCGCCCGCCGTCTTACTAAACGGGGAGCTAATAACCATGGAGCGTGTGACACTCCGCATTCCGAAACAGCAGATCGAAGCAGTGGAACGTATGGTCGAGTCGGGCGAATTCCCGAACCGGTCCGAGGCCATCAGGGCCGCGGTCCGAGAAAAGATCAAGGACCAGGGAGAACCGGTCCACGAGCGCTCGCGAGAGCGTACCTGGGCAAAGGTGTAAACGATGCAAGACATCGTCCAGGACGCCCTCGAGAACGCAGAGCAAGAACAGCGCGATATGGAGGACGTCTCCACCGACGGTGACGAGTTCGGGGACCCCCGGATCGTCATCGTCGGGGCTGGTGGTGCGGGTAACAACACCATCAACCGCCTCTACAACATCGGCGTCGACGGCGCCGAGACCATCGCGATCAACACGGACAAGCAGCACCTGAAGATGATCGAGGCCGACACGAAGATCCTCGTCGGCAAGTCCCTGACCAACGGACTCGGTGCGGGCGGCGACCCCAGCATGGGCGAGCGCGCAACCGAGATGGCCCAGGGCACGATCAAGGAGGTCCTCGGCGAAGCGGACCTCGTGTTCGTCACCGCCGGTATGGGTGGCGGCACGGGGACCGGTGCGGCACCGGTCGTCTCGAAGATCGCCAAGGAGCAGGGTGCGATCGTCGTCGGGATGGTCTCGACGCCGTTCAACGTCGAGCGCGCGCGGACGGTCAAGGCCGAGGAGGGGCTCGAGAAGCTTCGCGACGAAGCGGACTCGATTATCGTCCTCGACAACAACCGGCTGCTCGACTACGTCCCGAACCTCCCGATCGGCAAGGCGTTCTCGGTGATGGACCAGATCATCGCCGAGACGGTCAAGGGGATCTCCGAGACGATCACCCAGCCGAGCCTCATCAACCTGGACTACGCGGACATGACGACGATCATGAACCAGGGCGGCGTCGCCGTCATGCTCGTCGGGGAGACCCAGGACAAGAACAAGACCGACGAGGTGGTGAAAGACGCGATGAACCACCCGCTACTGGACGTGGACTACCGCGGCGCCTCCGGTGGGCTGGTCCACATCACTGGCGGCCCCGACCTCACGCTGAAGGAGGCCGAGGGAATCGCCGACAACATCACCGAGCGACTGGACGCGAGCGCCAACGTCATCTGGGGCGCCCGCATCCAGGAGAACTACAAGGGCAAGGTGCGAGTCATGGCGATCATGACGGGCGTGCAGTCCGCACAGGTCCTCGGTCCGAGCACCCAGCGCCAGGCTGACCGCTCGCGCGCCGAGCTCGAAGACGTCGACTTCGACGCGTCGAACAACGTCGAGACCGTCTCCGCCGGCGGCGCACAGAGCGACGGTGGGCAGGACGTTCGCGACCGCGAGAACGGCGTCGACGTCATCCGGTAGTTCCGTCGCCGACCCGGTCGGTCATTCTTCGCGAGTCAACCGCCGAGCGACGGCGTTCCAATCGACAGTCAGTTCCGCCGACCATTTGGCACGGGGGACAGCGTTCGTCGAACGTTAATATTGCAGATTCTATCCCGTAAATAACATAACGACTATCACAGAGGCCATCATTGAGTCATTGAGTTCCATGGTACGGACTGACCATTCACGCAGACGGATCCTGCAAGCATCGGGCGTCGCGATCGCAACGGCACTCGCCGGCTGTGGTGGCGGCGGCAGTGCCGATGACGGTGGCACCAACGCCGACATCACGGTGACGCTCGGCGGAGACCAGGGAATCGATCCACGAACTGTAGAGGTTGCCGTCGGCGAGACCGTCAGCTGGCAAGCCATAGAAGGGGGCGGAGATTTCTTCATCCGCAACGTGACGGGGCCGGAAGACGGCTGGTCGGGGCCGGGCGCGAGCGCTATTTCCGGTGACCAGACCCACACGCACACGTTCGAAGTCGCCGGAACATACGAATACGAGGTTCGTGGGATCTCCGGTACGGGAACCGTCGAAGTCACGGAGTGACCGGTCGACACCCCAGGCAACGTGCCTGAACTGCGGTCTACACTGATGGTTCTCAGGCGAACTCCATCTAGGAAAGTAACGAGCAGGTGCGACAGACGTCCCGCGCCGTCGAGGCGCCACAGCGCTCGCACTCGCCGACGTCGGCCGACCCGTTCTCCCGGGCGTCCGCGGCCAGTTTGGCCAGCTCCTCGTAGCCCGAGAGGATCGAGTGTCGCGTGCCCGGATGGCCGTCCTCGAGCTCGTGGAGGAGCTCCTTGATCTCGCCGCGATAGGCCTCCTCGGCGTGGGGACACTCCGCGATCTGTGCCGGGAGATCCCGGAGATGGGCGTAGAGTGCGACCTCGGACTCGGGGACGTCCCGGAGTGGCTTCGCGCGCGGAACGAACTCGTCCTGATCCGCCCGGTCGTCGATCGGACCCAGCGACGCCTCGAAGTGTTTGGCGATCTGGTCGACGTCGCCCTCGAGGACGTTCATCAGCGCGGTCTGGGCCTCGTCGTCGAGGTTGTGCCCCGTCAACAGGAGATCGGCGCCGAGTTCGTCGGCGTACCGTTCGAGGACGTCCCGGCGAAAGACCCCGCAGTAGGCACAGGGCGCCATATTTTCGGGGTCCTCCTCGGCGACGTCGTCCATTCGCACGCCGTGTTCGTCCTCGTAGGCCACGAGTTCGAGCGGAACGTCGTACGATTCGGCGAACGTCTCTGCCGCCTCGACGCTCTCGTCGCGGTAGCCGTCGATCCCCTCGTGAACCGTCAGCGCGTGAAGCTGGACGCGGGGGTCCTCCGCGAAGGTGTCCTGGAGGATTGCACCGAGAACGACGCTGTCCTTGCCGCCTGAGAGGCCGAGCACCCAGGTCGTCGGCGAGTCGGGCGTTGCGTCGTCGGGCAACAGGCCGTCCTCGCGCACCCGGCTCCGAACTCGTTTCTCGACGGACCGGCGGAAGTGCGTCTCACAGAGGTGCGTGCCGGCGTAGGCTGCGTGGGTGACGGCCTCGCGGTCGCACTTGGTGCACTGCATCGCGAGGAGCTATCGGTGGCAGCGTGATGACGGTTTCGCAACGGGCGAACCCGGCGACGCCGGACCGCCGCCCGGACGAGCCCGACGGCAGCGTTCGAGCGATAGCGCACGAACGCCGCGACCGACGGGAGCGGTCAGAAAGGTAGTTAGTGCTTGATCTCCGAGAGCCGATCATGGCCGAGTGGTCGCGCCGAGGTGGATTACTCCTGCTCGTGCTCATCCTGGGAGTCGCGGTGCTCTCGACGCCAGTGGTCGCCCACGAGGGCCACGTCGGGCACGAGAACGGCCAGGACGACGGGCTCTCGATCTGGCCGTTCTTCGTCGTGTTCGGGGCGGTCTCCGCTGGTGGGAGCCTGCTCGCAGGGCAGCAACTCGACGTGCCACGGGAGTTCGCGATCGGGCTGGCAGCTGGTGGAATCGCGATCGCTGTCGGTGGCGCCTTCCTCTGGCTGCTCTGAAACCGAGCCCGTCGGAACGCACCCACCGATCAGTTCGGCGATCGCCGTCGATCGTGCGCGATCGGCGCGCGAGCGGGGGAATGCCTTTTCGACCGGCGGTCCTCGGTGTCGTATGGTCCACGTCGCAGTCGTTGGCGCCTACGGGAGTGCGGGAGTCGCTGCTGCTGGCGACCTCGCCGACGGAGAGGACGTCGAGTTGACGCTGATCGACGACGGCGAGCCTGGCGGCGGGCTCTGCATTCTCCGGGGCTGTATGCCGTCGAAAGAGGTGCTCTCCGCGGGGGCGCACCGCTACCAGGCCCGGGCGGATCACCGACTGATTGGCGTGCCCGAGGTCGACCTCGAGTCGGTGGTCGCGACGAAAGACGAACACGTCCACTCCTTCGCGGAACACCGGCGCGCGAGCGTCCACGACCTCGCCGAACGCGAGTCCGTTGAGTTCGTCCACGGGACGGCAAGGTTCGTCGACGATCGCGCGCTCGCGATCGACGCTACGGACGGCGACGACCGGACGATCGAGCCCGACTACGTCGTCGTCGCGACCGGCTCGACGGTGAACGTCCCCGACCTCCCCGGCATCGAATCGGTCGACTACGCCACGAGCGCCGACGTCCTCGACGCGACGACGTTCCCCGATTCTGGCGTCGTGATGGGCTTTGGCTACGTCGGCCTGGAGCTCGCGCCGTACCTGAGCGAGGCCGCGGGCATGGACGTCACGGTGATCGAGCACGACGAGCGGCCACTCGACGAAGCGGACCCCGAATTCGGCGAGGAAATCCTCGATTTGTATCGCGAGGAGTACGGGATCGAGATCCTGACGGAGACGACCGAGCGAAGCGTCGAACCGACCGACGACGGCGGTGTTAGACTGGCGGTCGAACGAAGGATCGACGCCGACGGCGAAGGGCGGACGGAGACGGTCGAGGCCGACGAACTGTTCCTGTTCACCGGCCGCCGTCCGAACCTCGACGGACTGGGACTCGCCGACGCCGGGATCGCGCCCGGAGAGAACTGGGTCGCGGACACGATGCAGTGCCGCGACAACGACCGCGTGTTCGTCGTCGGCGACGCCAACGGGAAGGAGCCGATCCTTCACGTCGCGAAGGAGCAGGGGTTCCAGGCGGCCGCGAACGTCCTCGCACACGCCCGCGGCGAGTCGATGACCCCCTACGAGAACGTCCGCCACCACGTGATCTTCACCGGGCTGGGCGTCTATCCCTACGCCGCCGTCGGCTGCTCGAAGGCCACCGCGGAGTCCCAGGAAATCGACCACGTCGCCGTGACGCGAGCGGCGAGCGACGACGGCGTGTTCAAGACCAAGGACGTGCCCGAGGGGCTCGCGACGCTGGTCGTCGGCGCCGACGGTACGGTGCTTGGCTACCAGGGGCTCCACTATCACGCCGACGTGATGGCGAAGACGATGCAGGTCGTGGTGGAGCTGGGCCTCGACGTTCGGGAGCTTCCCGATCGAGCCTTCCACCCGACGACGCCGGAGATCCTCGACGGCCTCTTCCGCGACGCAGTGGCTGCGCTGGAGTGAGCCGAGCCGGAGACTGGCGGATCCGGACGAGCCCGCCGTTCCCGTGACGTGGGAACGCTACCCGCCCTATAGGAGCACCGCCGACGAAGAATCAACCGATGACGGACACCGCCGACGATCCCACCGGCGCCGCGGCCGAACCGCTCCGCGCACGCCTCCGCGTCGAGCCCCACGAGTCGGCGAGCTGTGCCGTCCTCTCCGCGGGCGAGCGTGGCGAGGAGATCGTCCAGACGAGCTGTGGCGAGGCGGACGACGGGGACTGCGCCTGTCGGGCCGCCGTGACCGTCGACGTCGGCGGCGAGCAGTCCCGGGAGTTCGTCTCCGGCGCCGTTGGCGAGTACTGCGTCTGTCCGGCGTTCCGCGAGGTGAACTGTGCGGCGGAGATCGAGGGGTTCAGCGCCGGCGCCCTGATCGTCGACGTTACCGTTCCCGACCGGGCGGCACTCCGCGACCTCGTCGACGCAGTACGGGAGCGCGAGGCCACGGTCCATCTGGAGCAGGTGCTCCCGCTCGAAGCCAGCGACGGTCGCCGCGAGCTCAGGGTGGACGCCGGCGCGATCACGGCGAAACAGCGCGAGGCGATCGCAGTGGCCGTCGACCGGGGGTACTACGAGCGCCCGCGCGCGACCGATCTGGACGCGATCGCCGACGCGCTCGGGATCTCCCGGTCCGCCGCGTCCGAACGTCTCAACGCGGCGGAAACGACGCTGATCCGTGCGCTCGTCGACGCCACCGACCTCGAGCAGGTGGGCGAGGCGGAGCTGGCCACGAGGGACGATGGGACGACCGGTGCGCCCGAGGAAGCGGTGTAGAAGAGGACCGGACGGTCCGCTCGAGCGGGCCGCGTGGACGGGCGTCGACCTCATCGCCGCCTAAAGTCCCGTAGTATCCTGCACGGCAGTGAGGGGGTCGAGTTCCCTACGTTCAATCGTGATGACGGACGACCAGCGACGATCGAACCGGGGTGAAGGACCGTGCTGAGCGACGGCGTCGCCTACGAGGTGACCGTCGAACTATCCGACCGCCACCGCGAGCGGTTCGAGGAGTGGTTTCCCAACGTCGTGCTCGACTGGACGACCCAGCCCGACGTGCGGAGCTTTCGGATCTATCGCGGCGTGGACGACGACGGCGAGCAGGTGCGGTTCGTCTTCACGTTCGGGGCGGAGGCGGACTGGGAACGATTCGTCCAGCGCAGCGCACACCGCGAGCGGATGGCGCGGCTCGAATCCGTCTCGGCAGCGGTGCGAACTGCACTCTGGGCACCGGCTGCAGTCGCACTGCACGGGGACGGCGACGCGATCGTCCGGGTGGCTGAGTCGGGCGCTCGAGACGCACTCGACGTCGAGTCGGCAGCGATCTAGCCCGAGGTGTGACGGCTGCTGCCGACGTCGGTGAGCACCCGCGAGCGCCACTCCTGACGCCCGGTTCAGCGACCTCAGAGTCAGCGACCTGCGATCGACAGTGGAGCGCGACGATAGTGCTGTACGAGAATCGTGCAAACGGTGAACGTGTCGTAGGACGATCGCGCAGACGACGGTCGGACAGCATGACGAGCCGTAGACGACGATCGAAACGTATGACGATCGTGCGGACGGCGGTCGGGCAGTATGATGAGCGCGCAGACGACGACCGGTCAAACGATCCCCCGGCCGTGCGCGACGAGCGACGATCTCCGACTTAAACACCAGTATACTTCGGGGGAAGGGCGACCGGACCTGCCCGCAAAGCTGCAACCGTAAGGTGAGCTAACTGTGCCAACTGACACGGCGACGGTCGACACCCGACTGTTCGGTCGGGACGTGGCGTACAGCTTCGACGGGCCATGGGGCGCCTACTGGCTCGTGTTGCTCCGCGTGATCGCGGGGTGGTGGTTCCTGAACGCGGGGCTGGGGAAGGTCCTGGAGCAGGGGTTGCTCTACGACACGACTGGCTGGCTGGAGATGGGGACCCAGGGGAGCGTCCTGCACCCCGTCTTCGAGTGGTTCGCGCTCAACGCGGCGTTCGTTCCCAACCTCCTCGTGCCGTGGGGCCAGATCGCGATCGGTCTCGGGCTGATCGTCGGGCTGCTGACGCGGCTCGCCGCCGCGAACGGCATGATCCTGGCCACGTTCTTCTACCTCGGGAACGCGGGCTGGAGCAACGGGATGGTGACGAGCGAGCTGTTCGGACTGCTCGTATTCGCGACCATCGCGCTGTTCGGCGCGGGGCGCGTCTACGGCCTCGACGGCTACCTCGAGGGGACCGAACTGCTCGAGCAACATCCACGGCTGCGGTACCTGATGGGGTGACCAACGAATGCAACCACGCGAATCCACGGCAGATCTGATCGCCATGCTCGGTGGCGGACTGATCGTCCTCGGCGTCGTCGTCCTCGGCGCCCTGAACACGCTGACGCAGAACCCGCACATCGAGCAGACCAACGAGGCGGGCGCAGTCACCGCCGAACCGCTCGTGCCCCCGGACCTCCGGGCGTACATAGTGCTCGCCGGGCTGGCCATCTGGCTGTGTTACGCCGTCTACAAGCTGGCACAGCCGGCCGAACCCATCGAGCGGACCGCCGCCACACCGGCCGACGACTGAGCGGGCTGCAGTCTGCCCTCCTCCGTCCCAGCCCGGAGCGGGATGTGAACGGGACCCGGTCATTCTCTCGATTTGCAATAGTTTCGAGGATGCATCAGCTGTGGATACTATTTCGATCACTGCGGCGGCGTCGAAGCTCGATGCGAATTCGCGATCGATAGCCGTCGAGGAGCTGCGTGCCGTCGACGTCCGATTCCCGCGGGGCGGAAACGGTGCCCCATTTATATGGGGTTGGACTGTGAACTGCCAGTTGAGGGATCACATATGGCAACTGACCGGAGACCGGCTGAACGCACGCTCGACGCGGAACTGTTCGGACGCGACGTCACGTTCGATTACTCGGAGAGCTGGATCGCCTACTCGGTGGTGTTGCTCAGAGTGGCCATGGGCTGGATCTTCCTCCAGGCGGGGCTGGAGAAGTGGACGGGGAACGGGATCGAGGGCATCCAGAACCAGCCCCTGACCGGCGGCTTCAGCGCCGCAGGCTACCTCAACAACGCCTTACACCCTGACAACCCGGCACAGGACCTGTTCGCCGAGATGGCCGGTGTCACCTGGGTCGACCCGCTGGTCGTCTGGGGGCAGATCCTCATCGGCGTCGCACTGATCGTCGGCCTCCTCGTGCGATGGTCGGCGTTCTGGGGCGCGCTGATGATGCTCCTGTTCTGGCTCTCGCACCTGCAGGGCGGGATCCTGGCGGGGCTGCCGGTCGAGCACGGGTGGGTCGTCGACGAGACCGTCGTCTACGTGCTCCTCCTGTTCGGGCTCGCCGCGATCGGCGCCGGCCGGATCCTCGGCCTCGACGCGAAGCTCGAGGACAGCGAGGTCGTCCAGAACAACGCCTGGCTCCGATTCCTGCTCGGCTGAGCCCGGGTCGGTCCACGATCCGAACGTCGGCGAGCGCGCGGCGATCAGTCCCCGTTGTCGATCGCCGTCTCGAAGCCGTCCTCCGTTCTCGCGACGCCAGCCGCGCAGACGGCGTGTTCGAAGTCGAACTCGTAAGCCTCCTCCGCAGCGGCGACCGCGTCGGTCGCATCGAACTCGACCGGCGAGGGCGCGTCGCGTCCGTACGTCGCGACGAGCGTCGGTCGCTCGACCGCCTTGACGAGTAGCGCGTCGTTTCGCACGATGCCGACGTGTGCGCCGTCGCCGTCGAGGACGCCAGCGATCCGCGGCGTGTCGTAGTCGTCCTTCTCGTAATCGAGTGCGAGCAGCGCGTCGGCGAGCGCGTCCCGTGCCGGGTAGCCGAGCTCGACTTTCTCGACGATCGGATCGACGTGCGAACCGTTGCCGAGCACTGCCGCCGGCTCCTCCCGGGGCCCTTCCGCGGTCGTTCGCAGACAGTTGTACTCGACGTAGGGGTTGTCGGTGGGCGGTGCGTCCTCGGTCGGGCCGACGGTGAGCGTGCCGTCCCGGTCGCGGATCTCGCGGTTCGGGAACGATCGCGAGGAGACTCGATAGGCTGCGACGTCCGGCCCGACGACGACGAAGCGTCCGACGTACATGCACGCCCGTCGAACGCGACGTGGAATGTAGTTGTCGGAGCGATCCAGGCACGCACGATTCGCCCGGCTCGGCGAAGCGGCGCTCACCGAACCACACTGCGCCGCGGCGGGTCGCAAGCGGCCCAGCGCCCGGCGTCGTGCGATCGTCTGACGCCAGTTCGACGCCCGATAGCCCGCTGGCGATTTCACTTCCGGTCTGCTTCGCCCATCTATAAGGGGGCGGACGTTCACCGACCACGTGTGAGGGCGTTTCGCCCTCGCTTGTCACACGCTCCACCTGGGATCGCGTCGGGGTCGCCCGACCGACCGTACGACTGTTCGGCGCGGGGCGGGGACCCCGCCGCCGGACGTTCGCTTTCACTTCACAGCAGCGACGACGCCACCACCGAGCGATCGGGTCGGACTGGTCGCGACGCCGCCAGCGGTGCCTGCGTGCCGTCGTTCACTCCAGTTGCTCGAATCGCCGACGCGCGACGTCGTGTCGCTCCACGAGTCGCTCGCCGACCTCTGGTTTCGCGGTCCAGTAGACGATCTGCCAGCCCGCGTCGGCCAGCGACCGAAGTGCGTCGAAGCCCGCGGCGAGCCGGTCCGGGTCCGCCGGGAGTAGTGGATCGTCGAGCAGGAGGAATCCCGGCTCGCCGGGCAGGAGTCGGTCGGCGAGCCCGATCCGCGCGGCGAGGTAGAGCTGGTCCGTGGTCCCGCGGCTGAGATCGCGCGGCGTCAGCGTGGTGCCGTCGGCCGCGTCGACGACGAGCGTCTCGTCGCTGGGATCGTAGCGAACGCCCTCGTAGCGGCCGTCGGTGATCGACGCGAACGTGCGGGCGGCCGTGCTCTCGTCGCCGAACAGCGCCGCGAGCTTGGCTTCCTCGTCGGCCCGGACGTCCTCCAGGGCGGCCACGGCCACCCGCGAGACGTCGGCGTCGCGCTCGATCTCCGCGACGAACGACTCGAGCGCTCGCGCCGTCGCAGCGAGCCCAGCGACCGATCGCGCGGCGAGTCCGATCGGCTCGTCGCGGAATCGGCCGGTCGGGAGCCGGCCCAGCTCGTCGGCGAACCGGTCGACGGTGGCCTCGTGGTCGTCGAGTCGGTTCCGTAGCTCCGTGCGCCGGTCTTCCAGCTCCGCGACCGTCGACTCGAGCCGGTCGCGCTCCTCGGGATCGAACGCCTCGGCGTCGACGGCGGGCGCGTCGACGTCGTCGCGGAGCGCTGCCAGTTCGTCCGCCCAGTAGTCGATCCGCTCGTCGATGGCCGGCGATTCCCGGTCCGGTTCGCCGAACCGCTCGGCGAGGCTGGCCATCGCCTCGCGACGGTCCGCGAGGAGGGACTCGGCGTCGGCGACGGCCGCCCGGTAGCGCTCGACGTCCGGAACGCCGGCCTCCCGCAGGAGCTCGCGACGCTCCGAGCGCAGCGTTCGACGGCGCTCGATCGCGTCCTCGCGTTCTGCTTCGACGTCGTCCAGGCGGCGCTCCGCGAGTTCGCGATCCTGCTCCAGCGAGTCGAGTCGGTCGGTCAGCCGGTCGCGTTCGTCCCGGAGATCGCGGATCGCCGGGGCGATCGCCTCGGCGGTCTCGGTGTCGATCCCTGCGTCGCGAGCCGCTGCGAGGAGGGACTCGCGCTCGCGCTGGGCCCGCCGCTGCGCTCGGTGGCGAGACAGCGTCCACGCGCCGCCCAGCACGGCGAGTGCCGTTAGACCGAGTGCGGCCGGGAGCACGCCCGCGATCGCCGCTGCACCCGCGCCGAGTGCGCCGGCGATCGCGACGCCAGCACCGAGGTGGACCGATTTGCCGTCGGCGCCGACGGGTACCGTCTCGCGGTAGCGTTCCAGACGGTCCTCGACGGCGTCGAGTTCCGCGAGCCGATCCGCGAGCGTCCCGCGCTCGGCTGCGAGGTCCTCGATCTGGCCGTCGAGGCGCTGTCGCTCCGCCCGCAGTTCGTCCCGGCGTTCCTCGACAGCGTCGAGGTCGTCGGCGATCCGATCGAGCTCCCCGTCGATGCTCTCGAGCCGATCGAGGCCAGCCTCGGTGGCGTCCCGGTCCGCGAGTGTTGCCGTCGCCTCCCGAACGGTCTCGAGCTGGGCGGAGAGGCGCTCGTACGTCGCCAGGGCCTCCGCCGCCTGCTGTCGTTCGAGGGCCTCCCGGGCGCGCTCGAGTTCGGTCGCGACCTCCACGCGTTCGCGCTCGGCGGATTCGACGCCCGACGCGCGGCAGTCGGTGACGTAGGTATCGATGCGCTCCGCGAGGTCGGCGGCCTCGTCACGGACTTCCCTGACGTTGCCGTGCTCGTCGGCCCGGGCGAGGTTGAGGGTCGTTGGCGTCAGCCGGCCCGCATCGACCACCGCCTTCCGGAGCGCGTCGATTTCGGCGGTGTGGAGGTCCGCGAGGCGCCTGGCCGTCGCGTCGTAGAACTCGTGTTCGTCGTCGAGGCGGAGGTCGGCGTCCCGGACGACGAACACGTTGCGGAGCTGACGGGGCGTGCAGTCGGTCACGTCGCCCAACGTGGTCCCGTCCCCGAGGACGTGCTCGTCGACGCTCCTCGGACCGCCCGCGGCCGTAGCGTCGCTCGTATCGCCAGCTCGGGCGACTGCGGGCTCGGCACCGCCGGTTTCGAGGACTGCGTGGCCGACGGGCTGCTCCTCGACCCGGCCCACGTCCGGCAGCACGTCGACGGCGTCGGGCGAGCACAGCCGGAGGATGGCGTCGAGCAACAGCGTCTTCCCGGACTCGTTCGGGCCGTAGCAGACCTCCAGCCCACCGTCGAACTCGTGTTCGATGCCCGAGAGCGGGCCGTAGCGATCGACGCGAACGGACTGGAGCTTCACGGCCGCCCACCTCCCGCGAGCCAGCGCCCCCGCAACCGAGGGACGGCAGTTCGACCCGTCACGTCAGCTCACCCTCGGCGGCGAGATCGGCCATCGCTGCGAGCAGTCGCTCGCGAGCCGCCTCGGCCAGCCGATCCGGATCGGCGTGGTGCTCGGCCGCGGTCGCTGCCGTTTCGGCGTCGAGACGCGCGTCGAACTCCCGGTAGATCGGGTGCTCGAGCAGCTGGGATACCGACCGGGTCCGGTTCTCGAAGGGCACGTCGCCAGCGGCCTCGGCCAGCGACTCGGCGAAAACGGCCTCGTCGCGATCGACGAACCCCTCGACGGTGATTCGCGCCTCGACCGTCGGCGCCGGAGTGCCCGCCGACCCTGCCGAGGTAGCGGCTGTGCCGCCCGCGTCGCGCTCCGCCCACGTCTCGACCTGCTCGCGGACGGTGGCGAGCGCGTCGTCTGCCTCGCCGGGACGAACGGTGATCTCGAGGTCGTCGTAGTGGAAGCTCTCCAGCGGTTCGAGTCGCACCGGCCGGGCGGCCTCGGTCGCGTCGGCGGCGTTGACAGTCTCGCCAGCATCGGCTACGTCTGTCGCCTCAGCAGCGTCGGCCACCTCGGCTGCGTCAGTCGGGTCGGCTGCGTTGGCCGCGGCGGCCACGTCGATCGCGTTGGCCACCTCGGCCGACTCGGCAGCGTCGGCCACCTCGGCCGCGTCGGTAGGGTCGGCCACGTCGTGGTCGACGATCGCGATGGACCGGCGGCCGGTCTCGGCTCGCGTGACGGAGGCCGGCGTGCCGGGGTAGACGAAGGTGCCGGCGTGACCGGATTCCGCAGGCAACTCGACGCGGTTCGCGCCGTGGTAGTGGCCAGCGAGTACGACGTCGAACGACAGCGCCCCGAGCTCGCTCCGGGAGACTGGCGCGTACCGGGTCGCGGCCTCCTCGCCTGCACCCGCATCCCCCGCACCGCCGGCCGCGCTCGGTGCTTCGAGGCTGCAGTGAACCAGGAGACAGTCCAGCCCGTCGAAGGCGTCCCGGTTCCCGAGCGCGACCAGCAGGTCGTCCGATAGCGTCGGCGTGTAGGGGACGCAGGTGAGCCGCACCGAACCGTCGGCGATCGTGAACTGTTCGAAGGGGTCCGCGGTCGCGGGCCGGATCGCAGGCCCGAAGAACGCGTCGCCGGCGAACGCGTCGCGGTCGTGGTTTCCCGGGATGACGACGACGGGGAACGTGCGATCCGAAAAGAGGGTCCGGAGTTCCGGACGGAGCCGCTCGGCGGCACCCTCGTCCTCGAAGAGGTCGCCGCCGATCGTCACAGCGTCGGCATCGATCGCCTCAGCGCGCTCGAGCACCGCTTCGAGCGCGGCGCGTCGCTCCGGCGCGTCCGGGTGGAGGTGGACGTCGGCGGTGTGGACGAGCCGTGGCATTGCAAGGACGTGATCGCCCGACGACAAAGGGATTCGGGTCGTAACGGACGGGAATGTGGTGACTGGGAGCGTCGAGCGGTGGTCGCGTGCGGAGACACCCGATCCCTACACGTCCCGCCACGCACCGGCGAAGCGCTGGAGGGCGGTGAAGTGGCCGACGATCGCGAAGAAGACGAGCAGCCAGCCGACGATCGTCAGGGATTCGATCGCGTCCGGGTAGGCGGCCGTCGCGACCGCGGCGACGCCGACGAGCACCAGCCGGTCGGCACGGCCGATGAGCCCGCCGTATTCCCGGCCCAGGCCGACGGCCTGGATCTGCGTGCCAAGATAGGAGGTCATCAGGACGCCCGTCACGGCCAGCAGGCCGAGCGCGTACCGCTCGATCCCCGCCGCGATGCCGGCGATCAGGACGATGTCGGCGTAGCGATCGAGCACGTGATCGAGCAGGTCGCCGGCGGGCGAGGCGACGTCGAGTCGCCGCGCGAGCGCGCCGTCGACGAGGTCCAGCCAGCCGCTGACGGCGACGAGCAGCCCGCCGGCGACGAAGTACAGCGGCTCCTCGCCCGCGGCGACGAAACTGCCCGCTGCGACGACCGCGACGAGGAAGGCGAGCACGCTCACGCCGTTGGGTGTCAGTCCGACGCGGGCAGCGGCGGTGACGAACGGCGAGAGGCCCTTGTCGGCGAGCGGGCGGAGCCGATCCAGCGTCATGGGTCGAGGGCAGCACCGCGGGCACAAATAGCCTGTGAGTCCAGAACCCCGTCTCCGCTATCGCGAGCGCATCGATCGGCGACATTCGTCGGGGCGGTTCGGCTCCCGATGCCGCCGTCAGAACGCCGAAATCCGGGGGCAGCGCCGCCGGTGCTGGAAACCCCCGGGCTTATACGGCTCCCGGTCCTTCGAGTGTCCAATGAGCCAGTCCGACACGGACGTCGTCCGGCTGTTCGGCGGGCCGGGAAGCGGGAAGACCACGGCCCTGCTGGACCGCGTCGAGGACATCATCGAGGACGACGACGTCGACGTCAAGGACGTGCTCGTCGTTTCCTACACCCGGGCCGCCGCGGCGGAGATCCGCGAGCGACTCGCAGAGCGGATCGACGAGACGCCCCGCTCCCTCCAGGGCAACGTCTGTACGATGCACGCGAAGGCGTACGAGCTCCTCAACCTCTCTCGCGGCGACGTCGTCGGCGAGTCCGACAAAGAGGAGTTCTGCGAGGAGTTCGGGCTGGAGTTCGAGGACGAACACAGCGGTGCCGGCCGACGCACCGCGCGATCGACGACGATCGGGAACAAGATCATCGCGACGAGTCAGTGGCTCCAGCGAACCCGCCGTGACGTCGCCGACTGGTACGACGTTCCCTTCCAGTGGGACGAGGAGGAGGTGCGACTGCCGCCAGAGATCGACCCGAACGCCCAGGAGGGGAACAAGTACACCCCGACGTGGCCGACCAGCGACGACCGGATCGACGTCCCCGAGGCGATCCGGGGCTGGCGGGCCTACAAGGGCGAGCACGAGCTCACCGGCTTCGCCGACATGCTCGAACGCGTGAAGCAGCGGTCGCTCCAGCCCGGCGTCGACTTCCTCGTCATCGACGAGTTTCAGGACATCACGACGCTGCAGTACGACGTCTACGAGGAGTGGAAACCCCACGTCGAGCGGGTGCTGATCGCCGGCGACGACGACCAGGTCGTCTACTCCTGGCAGGGCGCCGATCCCGCACTCTTGCTCGACGAGGAAGTCGACGACGACAACGTCCTGCCGAACTCCTACCGGCTTCCTTCGAAGGTGCTCAACGCGGTCAACCGCGAGATCAGCCACATCGAGAAGCGCCAGGAGAAGGACCTCGAACCGCGCAAGGAAGGGGGCGACGTGATCCCGATGGACTCGCCCTCGATGCTCGATCTCGTGCGGGAGATCCGCCGGACCGTCCAGGAAGAGGGCGACGAGTCGGTGATGCTGCTGTTCCGGGCGCGCTACCAGATGTTCAGATTCATCGACGAGTTCATCGACGAAGGAATCCCCTTCGGCGTGATGACCGACCAGCGGATGTGGACCGACCGCCTCGGGCAGTTCGTCGACGCGATCGAGGCCGTTGAAGCCGGCGAACCGCTCACCGCACTCGAAGCGCGTCGCCTGGCGGACATGCTCGCCGACTCCGCCTTCGGCTCCAACGAGCGCGACGACCTCTTCGACGCCATCGACGACCGCCAGGAGGAGCTGGAGATCGACGACCTCGCGGAGATCGATGTCGACCCCGAGTTCGTCACGGACCACGTTCCCTTCATGCCCGGTCCCGCCTCCGCGGCGGACATGTCCCGGAAGATCACGAGCTTCCAGACCGAGAGCATGAAGGCCTACTTCGCGGGCGACTACCAGACCATCGCACGCGACCGCGTCCGCGTCGGCACGATCCACTCCGCGAAGGGTCGCGAGGCCGACCACGTGTTCCTCGGGACAGACCTCACTGAGAAGGTCGTCGAGCAGATGGCCGCGACCGTCGAGGATCCGACGGACGTCGAGGGCTGTGAGGAGTTCACCAAGACGACGAACCCGGTACCCATTCTCACCGACAACGAACGGCGCGTGTTCTACGTCGGAATGAGCCGGGCCCGGGAGCGTCTCGTCATCATGGAGAACCTCGTCGGCGGCGCGCCGACGCTGCCGATCGACGTGCTCCTGACGAACGCGCCCAGCGACCGTGACGTCGAGGAGCTGCTCGACGAGGCGAAAGAGCCGGTCCAGGCCGACTAATCCGCACAGAGGTCGATTTTCTATGTTCACCGGCATCGTCGAAGGCGTCGGCGAGGTCACCGATCGTACGGAGACTGACGATGGACTTCGCCTCCGCATCACCGCCGACTGGCTCGACGTTCCCGACCGCGGCGCGAGCGTGAGCGTCAGCGGCTGCTGTCTCACCGTCGAGGACGCGGGGGACGGATGGTTCGAGACGTTCCTCGCCGAGGAGACCCGAGCCGTCACCTCGCTGGAGGACCTCGCCGTCGGCGACCACGTCAACCTCGAACGCGCGATGCCCGCCGATGGGCGCTTCGACGGCCACGTCGTGCAGGGCCACGTCGACGACACCGTCGCAATCCACCGAATCGAGTCCGCTGGCGAGGACTGGCGCTACACGTTCGACCTTCCAGACGAGGACCGCTACGTAGTCCACAAGGGCTCGATCACGCTCGACGGCATCAGCCTCACCGTCGCCGCGATCGACGCCGACGATGGCACGTTCGACGTCGCGATCATCCCCGAGACGTACGAGGAGACGACGCTCTCGGCTCGCGAGCCCGGCGACGCGGTGAACGTCGAGTACGACGTGATTGCGAAGTACGTCGAGTCGATGGTCGAGCGTTGATCGCCGGTAGCCTGACAGGGCCGTATCGTGAGGCCCAAACCAGCCTTCGTTACGGATCGAACTCCGTCAGCTCAGGGGTGGGATCCGGCGGCGTGGCGCCAGCGTCGTACTCGTCGTACGCCCGCCGGTAGCGCCGCAGCTTCCTGTAGAGGTAGTAGCCGACGATCGACTGGAAGCCGATCACGTACAGTGCAACGCTCACCAACCGAGAGACCGGGAGCGCCGTCGAGAGGGCGTTCGATCCGGGGCCGACGGTGAGGTTGTAGGTGCCGTGGAATACGGCGGCGACGATGAGCCCTTTCGCGATGATCGGCCCAGCGCGGTCGGCGTTGAACTTCGCGAGGCCAAGGTAGTAGCCGGCGATCGCCGAGTAGAGCACGTGGCCCGGACCGGCGATCGCACGCGAGGCGGTGATGCCGCCGAGATCGCCCTGGGAACTCGACGCGAGACCGCCCTCTGACTGGATGAGGTCGGTGATGTAGATCGCGTTCTCGATCGTCGCGAAGCCGAGCCCGGCGACGGCGCCGTACACCGCGCCGTCGATCACGGCGTCGAAGCGCTCGTCGGGGTAGGCGTAGAGCCTGACCGCGAGCAGCTTGACGGACTCCTCGACGGGCCCCACGACGAGGTAGAAGAAGATCGCGATCGCGACGACGTCGCCGAACTGTTCCGCGACGACCCCGAGACCGCCCCGTGCCACGGTGTTAATCACCGCGGCGAACCCGGCGACGACGGTTGCGAGCAAAAACGTGATCGCGAGCAGGCCGATCGGTTCGCCGCTCGTCACGTCGGCGTAGCGGAGGTACGCCGCGATCGCCAGCGCCGGCAGGACCGACATCACGACGAGCCAGCTGACGATCGGTTCGAGGACCAGATCCAGGCCGGAGATGCCGACGATCGCGACCGTGATCGCGATGGCGGTGAGGACCACGAGCCACTTCGAGCCCGTGACGACGCCGGCGTAGACCTGCACGGCGATTCGATCCAGCCGCGATCGGGGCTCCCAGTCGGTTACCTCGTAGATCGCTTCGCCGTCGGCGGCGCGTTCGACCGGATCCGGTTCGCCCATGGGCCCTACGTAGCCACGACGAGTGAAAGGCGTTGGTGCTCGGACAGTCACTCCACTGGCAGCTGCCCCACGAGCGACCGATGAGGGAGTCGAGCGGGCAAGTGCCGACTCGGTGTGGAATCGAGTCCCCGCACGAGCTACCGACTGCCGAGGATGGCACGTTCTTTGTAGCCGGCGCCCGATGCCGCGGGTATGCACTTCGACCAGCGAACTCAGCGGGCGCTTCGGGACCTCGGACTCGACGACGAGGAGCTCGGCGAGGCCGCCGAGAGCGTGGCGGCGCTCGTCGAAGCCGACGCCGTCGTCCTCGAGGAGTTCTTCGCCGACCACGACACCGTCTACTCGGACATGGACCAGGCACACTCCGCATCGGAGTACCCCCAGCACGACGTCGATCACCTCGACACCTACACGCACGCCGACGAGCTCCGGGGCTGGCTGCGCTTCGAGAGCTGGGGCGTCTACGTCGAGGACGGCCGCGTGCTCGCCGAGGACCTCGTCGAACTCACGCTCGGGCCGACCGTCCACGACCGAGTGCGCTTTGCGCCCGAGCGGGAGCGCCTCGAATGAGGAGCGCCCGCCCCGGACGGATCGTTCGGGCACGTCGACGCGGTGACGACGACAGCAAAGAGGTGCGCCGATGAGCAGCGTCCAGCTCCGTGGCATCTACACGACCGCGCTCACGCGGCTGCTCCTCGACGGCGGCTACGAGGTCGTCGAGGCCTCGGACCCGATCGAGCGCCGCTTCGACGCGACGTTCGGGACCACGGCGCCCGCCGCGACGATCGACGCGACGCGCGACCGCCAGGGCGTCCAGCTCTCGGGGGAGCCCGCCGTCGTCGCCGACCTCCGGGAGACGATCGCCAACGTGGGCATCGACGCCCTCGACTGGCCGGACCCGGCACCGATCGGGAGCGTCAGCAACGCCGAAGTCACCGGGACGCGGGGCGGCGGTGCGATCCTCGACCTCCCCGGTGGCGCGACCGGCTACCTGCCCTTCGACGACGTCGACGGCTACGTCGACGCCGGCGATCGGCTCCGCGTGCAGGTCACAGATCCGACGCCTCCCTGGACGGAGTACGACTCCCGCGTCTCGACGGAGATCCGGATCGAGGATCCCGGTGGCCTGCTCCGCCTCGTCCGCGGTGACGATGGCGTCCGCGCGAACGTGCGCGATGACGACGCGACCGCGCTTGCCCGGACAACGGAGCTCCTCGACCTCGAACTGCCCGACGGCTGGGGCCTGCGGTGGCAGCGAGCGGCGGTCGATGCAGCCCTCGACGCCCGCGGCGACGCCCTGGAAGACGCACTCGTGCGAGTTGAATCGGTCGAGAACGCGCTCGCCGACGCGCCGGATCCGGAGGACGAGGCACCGCGATCGATCGTCACGCCATCCACGTCGGACCGCGCGACGGCGTGGATCTGGTTCGGCCGTGAGAGTCGGTTCGCGCTCGACGACCGCCGGCGCACAGTGACCACGACGATTCCCGGCCACCACCGGATCAAGGCCGCCGACGGGAGCGCGAGTGCGGGCGTCGATCTGGCAGAAGCGCTGGTAGGCGAAACAGCAGTTGGGGAGGACGCCACGTTCCCCTTCGACGCCGTCACGAGACAGTTCGGCCCGACGAGGGGCGATCGGCTCGCGATCCACCACGGGAAACCCGACGGCCGAAAACTCGTGCTCGGCTCCGGCGAGGTCACCGAGTACGACCCCGAGGGATCGCTCACCGTCCGCCGGGAAATCTCGAGTTCCGGCGAGTACGACGGGCTCGGGACCGATCGCGAGCCCGGTGACGTCGCGATCACCAAACTCGAGGAGGGCCGCTGGTGGTACCCGACGGCGTACCGCGGCGAGGACGGCCAGCGCAAGGGAACCTACGTCAACGTCTGTACCCCAGTAGAGCTGTTCCCCGACGCCGCACGGTACGTGGACCTCCACGTCGACGTGATCGACCCGCCGGAGGGCGAGGTGTACGTCGTCGACGAGGACGAACTCGACGGCGCCGTGGAGGCTGGCCACGTGAGCGAGGCACTGGCCGAGCGAGCGAGAGGGACGGCCGAACGCGTGCGCCAGGCGCTGGCGGAGTGACCGCTCGCCGAGATGCGAGGTCAGTCACGGGACTCCGTCGTGGGGTCGGGCACGGGCGCGTCGGCAGCATAATCGTCATCGTCGGGACCGGCCCTACCGGATTCGCCACCGCCGCTCGAATTCTCACCGTGCTTGCCATCGAACTCGTCGTCGACGACCGCTCGGTCGGGGAGGGCGGTGTCGGGCTCTCGGCCGATCGTGAGGATGCGCTCGGTGAGCGTTAGCTCCTCCGAGGTCGGGCTCTCCTTCTCGATGCCCTGGTACTCGACGGCTATGCCCTCCGACTCCGCGGCGATGCGGACGACCGAGAGCTGATAGGCGGGGTAGAACACCGGCGGGAGGATACCGATGACGCCGTCCCGCCGGTAGAGTCGCTTGAGCCACGTACCCGTGTTGACGAGCAGTCGTCCGTCGACCGATCGCATGGAGGGGCGGTGAGTGTGACCGTAACAGAAGATGGCCGTCTCCGGGCGATCCTCGAACACCTCGCGAGCGGCCGACTCGTAGGGAACGCCGGTGTCGACCGTGAGGTCGGTCTCGAAGACGCCAAACCGCGCTATCGTCCGTTTGATGTCACGCCGAATGAGATACAGTGGCACGCCAACGAGCAACAGGAGTCCCGCCACGACCACGTTGATCGCGAGGGTGAACCAGATGAGGGTGCCGGCGCGTCCGAACTGGCCGAGGAACGCGGTGACGCCGTCGACGGGAATCGACGAGACGCCGAGTAGCTCGAGTCCCGCGAGAACCGCGAGCAGCGCGCTGACGTTGAACAGGAGGAGGAAGGGAACCAGCGCGTAGCGCAGCAGTGGATGCATCTCGCGGTAGAAGTACTTCGATAGCAACCAGATCGGCAGCCGCTCGGTCGGCGTGACCGCCTGGACGTCCCGCAGCCAGTTGAAGCGCCCGCGATCGGAGAGCTGGCCCGCCCGGCTGGTGACTCGCGTGTTGTAGTAGTAGCCGAGCGGGGTGGCGTTGGGATCGCCCCACGCGTCGATCCGGTTGTTGGAATCCTGCTGGTGGCCGTGTTCGAAGTGGATCACTCGATCGCCGATCAGTCGCGTCGTCGACACCGACTGGACGAGGTCGACGTTGTACTCAGCCAGGCGATCGACGTACTCGTCGTAGGCCGACAGCTCGTGGTCGTGGTTGCCGGGAACGAGCGTAATCGGGACGTTCTCGCCCGTCGCGCGCAACTGCTCTAACAGCGCCGGGTAGCGCTCCTCTATCGCGTCGAACTTCGCCATTCCCTCGACCGTAGTGAACTCCCAGAGTCCGAACGCGTCGCCGTTGATCACGAGTTCGGCGTTCTCGTCGGTCGCCTCGAGTTCCCGGAGGAAGTCCAGGAGTTCCTCGAGGAAGGGGACGTCTTCGAGTTGCTCGTCACCCCCAATGTGGAGATCGCTGATCACGTAGTAGACACGATCGCTCGCGTCTCCAGCCATTGCACGCACACCGGATCGCGGCGGGAAAGCCCTTGTCCCCGAACTCCGGAGCGTCGGCGATCCGTCGACGACGCGATCGTCATCAGCTGAGCGGGCAATCCGATCGCACTCGACTCGAACGAAGAAAAAGGCTGGCTAGAACGAGGATTTGATCTTCTGCAGGAAGCTCTGGTCGACCTCGATCTCCTCGCCGCCAGCCTCGGCGAAGGCTTCGAGCGCCTCCCGCTGGTCCTCGTTGAGCGACTCCGGCGTGACGACCTGGATCGTGACGTAGAGGTCGCCCTCGCCGCGGCGGCGGAGCCGGGGCATCCCTTCGCCGGCGAGCCGGAACTCCTCGCCGCTCTGGGTGCCGGCGGGAACCTCGAGTTCGGTCTCGCCGTCGATGGTGGGGACGGAGACGGTGTCGCCGAAGACGACCTGCGGGAAGGTGACGCCCTTGTGGTAGCGGAGGTCGTCGCCGTCGCGCTCGAAGTCGGGGTGATCGGCGATCTGGACGTCGATCAGCAGATCGCCGTTGGGGCCTTGCGTGGGGCTGGGCGCGCCCTCGCGCTCCATCCGGAGCGTCTGCCCCTCCTCGATGCCGGCGGGGATGTCGACGGAGAGGGTCGTCTCCTCGCGGACGACGCCCTCGCCGCGGCACTCGCTACAGGTCTCGTCGTAGACCTCGCCGCTGCCCCCACAGCGCCCGCAGGTGCCGGTCTGCTGGACGCGGCCGAAGGGCGTCTGCTGGACCTGCTGGACCTGGCCGCGGCCGTTACACTCCGGGCAGGTTTCGGGCTCGCTGTCGGGTGGATGGCCCTCGCCGTCGCACTTCCCGCAGTGCGTCGGACGCTCGACGGTCATCTGCTTCTCGACGCCGTGGTAGGCCTCCTCGAGGTCGATCTCGAGGCCGGTTCGGAGATCGGAGCCCTGCCGACGCCGGCTGCCGCCACCGCGACCGCCGCCACCGCCGAAGAACTGCTCGAAGATGTCCTCGACGCTGCCGAACCCCTGCCCGCCGCCGGCGGCGCCGCCGAAGGGGCCCTGTCCCCCGCCCGCGGCGCCGCCGAACGGTCCCTGGCCGCCCATGCCGCCGCGGCCCTCGTCGAAGCCGCCGCGTTTCTCGGCCTCGACGAACCGCTCGTGGCCGAGCTGGTCGTAGGCCTGGCGTTTCTCCTCGTCCGTGAGGACCTCCTTGGCCTTCTTGGCTTTCTTGAACTTCTCCTCGGCGTCGGGGTCGTCGGAGACGTCGGGGTGGTACTCGGCGGCCTTCTTCCGGTAGGCCTGCTGGATCTCGTCCTCGTCTGCGTCCCGCGAGACACCGAGAACGTCGTAGAAGTCCTCGCTCATCAGTTAGCGTTGGATAGTCCGTTGAGCTACTTGAAAAGCCCGGCATCGGTCTGCGGGGCCTATGCGGGGCACGAGACCGCGAACGGCCGCGCCACTGAAGGAACCAGGAGGACGGACCCCCGCAGACCTGCGGGACACCGTTTACGTACCTGACGACCGAACACGCCAGTATGCCATCGACAGGCGATCAGGCCCCCACGTTCACCGCGACGATCGGAACGAGCGACCACGAGCCGTTCGACCTCGACGACCACCTCGGCGACGGCCCCGTCGTTCTCGCGTTCTTCCCGGGCGCCTTCACGCCGCCGTGCACCAACGAGATGGTGGCCCTCCAGGAGCACCTCGAGGGGTTCCAGGACGCCGGCGCGACGATCTTCGGCGTCAGCGCCGACTCCCCGTTCTCACAGGGCGCCTTCCGCGAGGAGCACGGCCTCGAGTTCGACCTCGTCAGCGACATGGCCCGGGAGGCCATCGGTGCCTACGACGTCGAGATCGACATCGGGGACCTCGGCCTCCACGGGGTCGCGAACCGGTCGGTGTTCGTCGTCGACGAGGACGGCACGATCGCCTACGCCTGGGAGGCCGACGACCCGACGAACGAACCGGACTACGACGAGCTACTCGACGCGGTCGCGTCGGCCTAAAGAATCCCAGCAGCTCCGTCCTGCACCGTCGAGCGGGAACGACTCCCGTCACGGCGACGGTCAGTAGCCGAACCGTTACTCCGTATCCGGACGGAGCGCAGCGTCCTCGTAGCAGCCCTCCGGCGGCGCGACCAGCCGACCGACGCCGGCCGCACCGACGAGCTTCACGACGTCGCCGGCGACGAAGGGGAACAGCCCCATCGTGAGCAGCTCCCAGGCGCCGACCGATCCGCCCGAGATCACCGTCGACCAGACGAACAGCCAGGGCAGCCCGACGACGTAGACGAGCGCGTTCGCGATCCCGAGGACGCCGAGTAGCGCCGGCAACTGCTCGCGGACGTGGAACCGATCGACGACGTACCCGACGAACAGCGTCGAGACGAACATGCCAACGAGGTAGCCGCCGGTCGGCCCGGCGAGGTGGCCAAAGCCAGCGCCCATCGACTGGAACCACGGGACGCCGAGCGCGCCGCCCCCAACGTAGAGCCCCTGGCTGAGGCCGCCGTAGCGTGCGCCCAGCACGAGCCCGGCGAGCAGGAACGCGAACGTCTGGAGCGTGATCGGAACCGGCGTGAACCACAGCGGGATCCGGATCTGTGCGGCCAGTCCCGTCAGGGCGGCGAACCCGCCGACGAGCAGGAGCGTCTCGAGGACGTCCGCCTCGCGCCGATACTGATAGAGCTGGCTGCCGGCCGTTCTCGATCGTCGGAGGGAACTCCGGGCGACCGACGTGACGGCGAGTGACATAGAGGAACCTCTACTCGGGAGCGGGCAAGAATCCACCGGATCCAGAGATCTCAGGGCCCGGTCGGTGAGCAGTTCGCCTCGAGCCAGTCCAGCTGTGCGGCGAGTTCCGTCCGGCGCTGGCGTTTGATCACGGTCGCGTCGAGGATCCCGCCGACGAGCGGGACGTCCATCGCGAACTCGGTGGTGGCGGTGACCTCCGTGCCCGAGGGATCGGCCTCGGTATCGTCGTCAGGGGCATCGGTATCGCCGTCCACCGCGTCCGTCTCGACGTCAACGCCGTCGGCCCCGTCGTCCGCGGCGACGACCTCGTCACTGGCGTCGACCGGTTCGATCGCGTAGCTCGTCACCATCTCCTCGAAGATCCCCTCGCGTTGCTCGTAGGCGAGGGCGGCCCCGGGCTCGTCGACCAGTTCGAGGACGAGTTCGATCTCGGCGATCCCGACGAGGTTGGCGACGTGCATCGCGTCGCCGTCGACGTCAACCTCGTCGAAGCCGGCGGCGAGCATGAACGGCTCCAGGTCGTCCATCGCGTCGGCGACCGTCCCGGGCTGTGCGTCGATCGTGCGCGTGAGCGTGACTGATTGCATGACTGGACGTACCTCAGGGGGACTCCGTCGGTGACTCCTCGACGACCTCGCCAGTGCGGCGAGGGCTGAGCGATCCGAAGACGATGCGATCGATCGGCTGTGGGCTGTGCCGGACAAGGACGAGCACGACGTTCGCGAGGAACGCCAGGATCGCGAGCAACACGAGCCCGCCTGCGACCGAGACGACGGCCTGGGAGAGCGCCAGCAGCTCCCAGGCGACCAGCCCGGCGGTCCCGGTCACGAGCAGTGTGCCGTCGATCGCCGCGATCCGGTCGTCGTAGAGGTCGTCGATCATCGGCACCGGCTCGAACCCGAGCTCGTCGCTGTAGCGGTGGACCCAGACGACGAAGGGGACGATGTGATAGAGCGTCCCCAGCACGACGAATCCGACGACGCCGAGGAAGAGCAGGTGCGCGCTGCCTGCAGCGCCAAACCGGTGATCGATCGCCGTGGGGTCGGCCAGCCACGCCGGCGCGGCCAGCAGCGCCCAGCTCGCGAGCGCGACCACGACGACCGCGTAGCGGGTGTGCATCGGCGTCCGAGCGACCTGCATCTCGTAGAGCTTCCGCCCGAGCACCGTCGCGAACGCCAGCGCGGCGACGACGATCAGCAGGCCGCCGAGCCGCGCGATCGGGACGGCCTCGAACAGCCGACCGCCCGCCAGGAGCACGACGCCGAGCGGATGGCCGACCTCCTCGATCGGCCGCAGCCGGTGGTCGATCCCGTGGAGCTCCGTCTGGGTGAACATCGTTCCGAGCTGGTAGAGCGCGCCGTAGATCGTGGTCAACACGGCGCCGAAGACGGCGATCGTCGCGTGAGCGCCGACGACGCCGATTCGAGTGACCGGGCGGTCCGCGAGGAGCGGATGTGTGAAGTCCGCTGCCAGCACGACGCCCAGCAGCGTCAACGCGACGAAGAACCCCAGCGAGAGCGCAAAGTGCCGCTCGGTGACATCGAGTTCCTCGACGGTCGCGAGCGTCCGGCCGACGTTGTAGACGAACGTCCAGAAGCCGGCGAGCATGGCCATGCCGGCGACGGCGAGCAGCTCGAGTTCGACGGTCAGGAGCCCCGCGACGAACGCGAGCAGACCGACCACGACCAGCACGAGCTGCACGTTCGCGAGTCGCCGGGAGTGGAGCTTCGTTCCCGACCAGACCGGCACGAACTGCGTCATCGCGCCCATGATCGTCACGCAGACCCAGCCGACGAGCAGGAGGTGAACGTGGGCGAGTCCGGCCATCCCGTCGATCGCGTCGGCGGCGTGTCCCATACCCAGGAGCGTGCCAGCCAGGAGGAACCCCAGACCGACGACGAAGTGCCGGAGCGGCACCGTCATAGGCGGTTGCTGGGACGTGTCGACGCCGCCGGGAATCGCGCCCATGTGAGCGGGTTGGCTTCCGGCGATCCTCACGTTGTGCCCGAAAATATTCGCTGTCACGTCCATCGGCGCTGTCACGACCATCGGCGGCATCGGCATTCCCATGGACGAGGGATCGACCGTGGAGCGATTGCGGGATCTCAGTCGGCGCCGACGGGCTGGAGAGTACCGACGGGATCGCGCTCGGTTCCGAGGTGTTCCTTGACGAGGTGCTCCTCCGCACGGTGGAGCACCTCGCTGCAGGTCGAGGCGGCGAGATCCATCTCCGCAGCCAGCTCCGTGAGCGTGATCCGCCGGGGCGTGTCGTAGTAGCCCCGATCCCGTGCGGCCTCCAGGAGGCGGCGCTGGCGGTCCGTGAGCAAGGGGTCCTCGGTCTCGGGCTCCTCGGTCACCCGCTCGAGCGTGTAGCCGATCCCGAGCTTGTCGAGTGCGTTGCCCAGCGCGGAGAGGCGCTCCCGCGGGGTCGTGGTCGCGAGCTGGAGCGACCCGTCCTGGACCTCGAACGGCGTCTCGAGTGGGACCCCCGAGCGCTGGAGCGCCGTCAGGAGGACCGCCACCTTCGACTCGAACTGGATGCGGCAGTGGTCGGTGCCGGTCTCGAACACCGTGAGCGTCGTGACGGGCTCACAGTCGCGCATGGCCTCGACGACGGCCGGTGCGTCCTCGCCGAGCACTTCGAGCCGGACGACGCCGGTGTCCTCGTCGGCCGTCGCGGCGAGCACGCGAAAGCGCGTCTCGGGGTGCGTTCGCGATAATCGTCCGATCCAGACTGCCTCGGGAATCGTGATGGTGAGTTCGGCGTATGGCATTGGTGGATGACGGGCGCCCGCTTCGAAACCAGGGCCCGCTGCTACACCCATATTTTAGGACTGCCTAAAAGGAACTTGGCGCGAACACGTTCGCGTCGGATTTTTATGTGCAATCGATCACCCGTTGCGCGGCAGTTTCACCGGTTCCCGGCCCCGAAGCGCTTCGGCCGGAGCGTTATCGGCGAGCCCCGCCTGTGTCGAACCGACATGTCACCGGAGCTCGACTGCAGGGAGACGGCGGCGGACGCCGTCGGGGATCGAATCCACGAAACGCTCGACGAGACGGACCAGGGCGACGCCATCGACGTACTGGCGGACCGAAACGTCGAGGCAACCCTCATCCGCTACCAGATCGATCGAGGGGCCGAACTCGACCGGGACTACGAAACCGTCGGCCCCGACGTCTGGAAGCTCACCGTCACCCACGCGGGGCCAGTCGCCGAGGGCGAGCATCCCGCCTTCGACGCACGGCACCTGCCACCCCAGCAACGCCACAGCACGCTGACCGCTGCCTTCGACGAGCTGGACGTCGGCGAGGGGTTCCGCCTGGTCAACGACCACGACCCCAAACCGCTCTACCACGAACTGAACTCCACGCGCGGGGACGTCGTCGGCTGGGACTACCGCTCGAAGGACGGCGGCGAGTGGATCGTCGAGATCACCAAGACGGGAGCGGCCGCCGCGGGCGACGACGACGTCGTCACGCGCTTCGACGTCCGGGAAATTCCAAAGCGGGAGCGCCACCCCACGATTCACCATCGCTACGGAATGCTCCCCGAGGGCGGCACCATGGAGCTGATCGCTCCCCACGTCCCGCGGCCGCTCCAGCGGGAGTTCCGCCAGCGCTACGGCGACGACTTCGAGTGGTCGATCGTCGAGGAGGAGCCAGGCCGCTGCACCGTCCAGGTCACGAAGCCTGAGGCAGTTCCTGGCGACGGCGAGACGTCAGGGAGCGGGATCGACGAGGCGTCGGAGAGCGGGACCGACGAGCCGTCGGCGCAGGGCAACGGTGCGGGCTGTGGTCACCACGGCGACCACGAACGCGAGCACCACGACCACGGCCACGAGCACGATCATGCCATGGACGCCGACGGCGCGAACGCACCGGCGGACGCGGGCGCCGAGTCCGATCGCTCGCTTGAGATCACCGAAGAGCTCGACGTCCGGGACCGGCCGCCGGCCCAGCGCCACCAGGCGATCTTCGAGGCCTACGCCGATCTCGATGGCGGCGAGGGGTTCGTCCTCGTCAACGATCACGATCCCAAGCCGCTCTACCACCAGTTCGACGCCGAGGCCGGCCCGGAGTTCCGGTGGGAATACCGCCAGCAGGAACCCGGCGAATTCCGCGTGCTCGTCGGGAAGGCCGAGGGCGTGGAGACTGGCGAGGACGTCGAAGCCACCGACGGCGGCACCGAAGCGCCGTTCTGAACCACCACCTCATTTTGGGCTGTGCGCGGCCGTCCCGACTGGGCCGCCGTTTTCGGTTACGACCGCCGTTCTCGACAGAGGCCGTCCTTCTCGACAGCGGCCGCAGTTCTCGAAGACGTTCGGGGTGAGGCCGTTGCTGCTGGGGCCGCTTCCTCCTGTATGGCCGCAGGAACCCGAACCGCCACGACCTGCGAGTGCCGACACCCCGAGACCTGCGTGGACCGGCAGGTCGGGCGCTACCTCGTCGCGATCTACTGGGCCGCGCTGGACGGCGACGGCCGCGCCCGGACTGGCGACGTCAGCGATCGGGTCGACGTCAGCCCGGCGACCGTCACCGAGACCTTCGAGCGCCTCGCGAACGACGGGTTCGTCGACTACGAGAAGCACCGCGGCGTCGAACTCACCGAGCGCGGCGTCGTCGTCGCGAGCGACCTCGCGGGCCGGGCGTGCACCGTCAGCCGATTCTTCGAGTCGGAGCTCGACGTCGCGATCCCGGCGACTGCGGGCTACCGGATCGGCTACGTGCTGCCGGAGGAGGCGATCGATCGACTCGACGCGCTCGTCCCCGAACCGAGCGCGTGCTGTCACGACGCGGAGCGCGATCCGGCCGACTGTCCGGTAGCGTAGCTCGGTGCTGGAGCGAACGAGGCTCCCTGACGGAACTGCGAAACAAAGAAGCGACGGAGGAGACCGACGCAGTCTCTCCACTCTCAGAACGGTGCGTCCTGGCTCCCGCGGCTGTTCGACTGCGCCATCTCGTTGCGCTCCATCGGGGTCGAGCCGACCTCGGGCGCGTCCTCCGGCTCGACGGTCACGTCACCGGTTCGCTGGAAGGCCGCCTCGATCTCCGCGAGCTGCTCGTTGATCGCCTCCGACTGGTGGTGGAGCGGTGCCGCGCGAACCCGGACGAGGTCGTACTCGTGGCGATCGGCGAGGCCGTTCCACGCCCGGAACGAGCCGATCGTAAGGGTGTGCGTCTGCGGGCAGAAGGGCGTCGTCGGCGTGAACTCCGCGCGCAGGACCGAGGGGTCGTCGGCCTCACGGGCGTAGCGATAGCCAGCCCCGGTGTGGCGCGTGTCGAGGTTCAGCCGGGCGAGGTTGTAGTTGAACGTCATGTCGTAGACCTTCCGCTCCTCGAAGACCTCCCTGGTGAGCCGGTGAAAGGCGAGGTGGTCGTCGCCGGTCAGGAGCGTCTGGTCGGCGAGGAACTCGTCGGCGTCCGGCAGATGTTCCGGAACGAACTCGTCGTAGCCGTTGAACAGCGAATCGTCGTCGCTGCCAAACGGCGAAGGGAAGCCGGCCATATCTCCGTGTACGACGCGGCGGTCCCTATCGACCGTCCCGGATATATTCGGCCACACGCGCGACCGATCGTCGGAGAATATCTTCGGGAGAACCGTTTCCGGCTCCCGAACCAAACGATCGGTATGGTCGATACCGACGACATTCTCGCGAACACTGGGGCACCGATCGATCGACCGAGAGAGACACTCGACGCCCGCGACCTTCCACCGCCCCAGCCGCTCACGAACTCCCTCGAGTTACTCGCCGACCTCGACGACGACACCGTTCTCGTCCAGCGCAACGACCGCGCTCCACAGCACCTCTACCCCAAGCTCGACGATCGCGGCTACGAGTACGAGACCCTCGACGTCGAAAACGAGGTCGTTACCGTCGTCTGGCGGGACTGACGCACGACAGGCACCGACGGAAAACCGCCGTCGAGGAGAGAACGCGATCGGTACGCGGGGGACGCTATTCTTTCGTGATCTCGACGTGCCACTCGTCCTCGTCGACGTGCTCCGTCTCGTGGTCGAAGCCGCGCTGTTCGAGCACGTCGTATAGCGGCACCGGCTCGAAGCTGTTGATCAGGAGGAGCGTCTCGCCGGGGGCGAGGTCGTCCATCGCTGCCGTGATCGCACCGAAGGGCTCGCCGTCGATCTCTCGGGCGTCCAGTCGGTCGGCGACGTCTGAGGCGGACATCGAGTAACAGTCGGGTCGGGAGGTGGGTGACCGTTGCTCCGAACGTGTTCGACGCATCGAACTCGGTTCGGCGATCTCGACGCCGGGGCGATTCGGGGGCGATGCAGTGGCTCCCCGGCAGCGAAACGAAAAACGAACCACCCAGTGACAGCGACCGGGGGATCAGTCGGCTTCGTCGGGATCGACTTCGTCGGCGTCGCCGTCTGCCGCGCCAGCGTCCTCCTCGACAGGCTCGTCGTCGACGTCCTCGACGTCGGCGTCGACGTACTCCTCGTCTTCGGCGGCGCCCGCCTCGGGGCCGGGGTTCGGACCGCCTGCGGGGCCGGCACCTGCCGGACCTGCACCGGCGGGACCAGCGCCCGCGGCACCTGCACCGCCAGCCTCGGCTTGGGCGGCCTCCTGGTACATCTGCTTGCCGATCTCCTGGAGGACGTCGGAGAGCTCCTCGGTGGCGTCGCGGATCGCCTCGACGGAGGCGTCCTCGTCCTCGACGACTGCCTCGAGGTCGTCGACGGCGGCCTCGATGTCGTCGCGGAGCCCGTCGTCGATCTCCTCCTCGTTCTCCTCGAGGAGCGTCTCGGCGCGCTGGATCGAAGCCTCGGCGTCGTTACGGGCCTCGATGCGCTCGCGGCGCTTCTGGTCTTCCTCGGCGTGGGCCTCGGCCTCCTCCTTCATCTGCTCGATTTCGGCGTCGGCGAGACCGGTGCCGCCCTCGATCGTGATCTCCTCGGTGTTGCCCGAGCCCTTGTCCTCCGCGGAGACGTTGACGATGCCGTTCTCGTCGATCGCGAAGGTGACCTCGATCTGGGGCGTTCCAGCCGGCGCCGGCGGGATGCCGGTCAGCTGGAACTCGCCGAGCAGCTCGTTCTCCTCGGCAATCTCGCGCTCGCCCTGGAAGACGCGGATCTGGACGGAGGTCTGGTTGTCCGCAGCGGTGGTGAAGATCTTCGACTCCTCGGTGGGAATCGTCGTGTTCTTCTCGATGAGGCGCTCGAACAGGCCACCCTTGACCTCGACGCCCAGCGACAGCGGCGTAACGTCGAGCAGGACGATGTCGTCGACCTCGTCGCCGAGCACGCCGCCCTGGAGCGCGGCGCCCAGCGCGACGGCCTCGTCGGGGTTGACGTTCTTCTGTGCGTCCTGCCCGACGAGGTCCTCGACCTTCTCCTGGACCTGAGGCATGCGCGTGGAGCCACCGACGAGCAGCACCTCGTCGACGTCGCCCTTGTCGAAGCCGGCGTCGTCGAGGGCCTGCTCGGTCGGCTCGACGGTCCGCTCGATGAGGTCCGACGTGAGGGACTCGAACTTCGCCCGCGTGAGGGACTTCTCGAGGTGGATCGGACCGTCGTCGGTCGCCGTGATGAACGGGAGGTTGATCTCGGTCTCTTTCCGGGAGGAGAGCTCGATCTTGGCCTCCTCGGCAGCGTCCTTGAGCCGCTGGAGCGCCTGTCGGTCCTCAGTGAGGTCGATGCCGTGCTCGTTCTCGAACTCTTCGGTCAGCCAGTCGATGATGGCGTGGTCCCAGTCGTCGCCACCGAGGTCGTTGTCACCGTTCGTGGCGACGACCTCGTAGACGCCGCCGCCGAGCTCGAGGATGGAGACGTCGAACGTCCCGCCACCGAGGTCGTAGACGAGCACCGTCTGGTCGGCGTCCTCGTCGACGCCGTAGGCCATCGACGCGGCCGTCGGCTCGTTGATGATCCGCTCGACCTCGAAGCCGGCGATCTCGCCGGCGTCCTTGGTCGCCTGTCGCTGGCTGTCCGAGAAGTACGCCGGCACCGTGATGACGGCCTTCTCGATCTCGTCGCCGAGATACTCCTCGGCGTCGCGCTTGAGCTTCTGGAGGATCATCGCCGAGATCTGTTCGGGCGTGTACTCCTCGCCGTCGACGTCGACGGTGTAGCCCTCCTCACCCATGTGGCGCTTGATCGACTGGATCGTGCGCTCGGGGTTCTGGACCGCCTGGTTCTTCGCCGGCTTCCCGACGAGCTTCTCGCCGTCGTCGGAGAAGGCGACGACGGACGGTGTCGTTCGCTCGCCCTCGCTGTTGACGATGATCTCGGGATCGCCGCCCTCCATGACGGCGAATGCGCTGTTCGTGGTTCCGAGGTCGATCCCCAGAATTTTGTCACTGGTCATGCTGAACGTGCTTTGTACGTTGTCCCGCTTAAACCTTGCTACACCGAATCACGGCTCGGAATAAAATTCTGCCCCGGGGGCATCGTAGACTACCGCGACCGCGTGCGTGGGGTCACTTCTCGTCGGAATCGGCGTCCGAAGCCGCCGAGCCGTCGGTGTCCTCGGTAGCCGCTCCGTCGGCGTCAGCCGCTTCGGAATCCGACTCCGCGTCGTCCGCTGCAGCGTCGCCACCGTCCTCGGCACCGTCGGCTGTCTCCTCGTCGCCGGGGTCGGCGTCCGCCGTGCCCCCGCTCTCGGCGTCAGCCGCTTCTCCGTCCTCAGCAGATCCTCTGTCGTCGGCAGCTTCCGCCTCGTCGACCGGTTCCGCGCCGGACGTGGATTCGTCGTCCGCCGACGCACCGTCGGCGTCGTCGCCATCGTCGACTGGCTCCGCGGCGATGACGTCGTCGGTGGGCTCGACGGGTTCGGCTGCCTCGGCCGCGGGCGCAGGTTCCGCTGGCTCGGGATCGTCGGTCGTGGACTCCGTCGCCGTCGAGTCGTCCTCGGCGCCGTCCGCGTCCGTCTCCGACGATGCGGCGTCCGCAGCTGCGTCAGCCGACTCGTCGGCGTCTCCCTGCTCCGCCTGCGAACCGCTTTCCTCGGCTTCCTCGTCCGCATTGGTTTCTGCGGAATCGGCGTCGTCGGCGGGCCCTTCGCTGACGGTGATCTGGGCGGTTTTGAGCACCTTGTCGGCCATCTCGTAGCCGGAGGAGTAGACGTCCGCGATCGTGTCCTCTGGCTGGTCGCTTTCGACGCGCATCATCACCTCGTGGCGCTGGGGATCGACCTCCTCGCCGGGATCGGGTTTGATCTCGGAGACGTTCTCGGCGTCGAGCACGCGGTCGAACTCCTTGAGCGTCATCCGGACGCCCTGCTGGATCGACTCGACGTCGTCGTGGTCGTCCTCGGCCGCACGCGTGAGGTTGTCGCGAACGTCGAGCAGCCGCTCGACGAGGTCCTCCGTGGCACGGTCGCGGATGCGGTCCTTCTCGCGGTCCTGGCGCTTCTTGTAGTTCTGGAAGTCCGCCTTCGACTTCGCGAGCGCGCTCTCGAGCTGATCGATGCGCTCGTCTTTCGCCTCGAGCTCCTCGGCCTGCTCGTCGACCCGTTTTTTCAGTTCCAGGGCCTTCTCGACGACGAGCTGGACCTCGCCGGCCAGGGACTCGTCGTACTCGGCGATGCGATCCGTGAGATCGTGGCCGATCGGCGACTCGCCCTCCGCCGGCTGCTGTGGAGTGGCGCCGTTCGATTCGGTAGCCTCGGCCTCGTCGTCGGAGTCCGCCCCGTCAGCGGAGTTCGAAGCGTCGGCGGAGTCCGTACCGTCGGCGCCCGAATCGTCGTCGATCGCTTCCTCCGCAGCGACGTCGTCCGACCCATCGTCGGTTCGATCCTTGCCAGCACCGTCGTCGGGCGCTGGTTCGCCGGCGCCGTCTGTCCCGGCCGCGTCACCACCTGTCGCCGTCTCGTCCTCGGCGTCGGCGCCATCCGTCGCGCCCGCTTCGGCCCCGCTCTCGGGGCCCTCGTCGTCGGTCATGTCAGTGAGCAACCGGGCGGGGAGCATAAGGGTTCATGATCCGCGAAACGGCGACCGGATCCGCGGAGTGGTGCCGGCAGCCGTCCCACCCACAGCGACTTGTCCGAGGCCGTGGTAGTCAAGCGCGTGCGTGCGTATCTCGCTCACCGCGACCGACTGCTGACGATCGAAGGCACCGAGGGGCCAGCGCCCCACGCGCGGACCGCGCTGCTCGGCCACGACCTCGAGGCCGTCGCTGCCCACGATGGCGTGCCGGAGCGCGCGTTCGTCGGGACGTTCGACGCCGGCCTCCATCGCACGACGGACGGCGGTCGGACGTTCGATCCGGTCGGCGAGACCCTCGACCACGACGCCGTCACGGCAGTCGCGGTATCGCCACTCGATCCCGAGACGGTCTGGGTCGGCACGGAGCCTAGCCGGCTCTACCGCTCCGTGGACGGCGGCGATTCCTTCGAATCGGTCGAGGGCATCACCGACGTGCCCTCCGCCGAGGAATGGTCGTTCCCGCCGCGGCCCGACACCCACCACGTCCGGTGGATCGAACCCGATCCGGCCGATCCCGACCGGATCTACGTCGGGATCGAGGCGGGCGCGCTGCTCTACACGACCGACGGCGGCGCGACCTGGTCGGATCGGCCACCGGGATCGCGCCGGGACAATCACCAGCTCGCGACCCATCCCGACGCACCGGGGCGCGTCTACTCCGCCGCGGGCGACGGCTTCGCGGAGTCGGAGGACGGCGCAGAGCACTGGACTGTCCGCCACGACGGCCTCGACCATCGTTACGTCTGGAGCGTCGTTCCCGATCCTGGCGATCCGGATCGCGTACTCGTCAGCGCAGCGACCGGACCCGGATCCGCCCACAGCCTACCCGGCGAGTCCTACTGCTATCGCCGACGGAGCGGCCACGGCCAACGACGCGGCGAAACGGTCAGCTGGAAGCGTCTCGACGGGCCCGTCAGCGGCGAGGGCGTGCTCCGGGCCGTCCTCGCGACCGACGGCGAGCCGGGGCACGTCTACGCGGCGACGAACCGGGGCTGTTACCGCTCGACGGAGTTCGGCACCGCCTGGACGCGGATCGACGTCGAGTGGCCGGCCGCGGTCGAGGAGCAGACTGCGCGAGGGCTCGCCGTGGTTCCAGCAGATGCTTCGGAGTGAGCGATACCGCCGATGGCGCCCGGAGTGACCCGAGGCGTGGATCCCGGTCGAGAGCGCGAGGGCAAGGGGCCCGTAGCCGGCACCTACGCCGATCCAGCGTCGAAACACGTAAGCGCTGGCTCGCGTACCCTCCGACGTGTACGACTTCGTCGTCGTCGGCCTCGGCCCCGCCGGGTCGCGCTTCGCTCGCCGCGCTGCGGAGGCTGGCCACGACGTCCTCGCGTTCGAGCAGGGCAGCGTCGGCGAGCCGCTGGCGTGTTCGGGCCACGTGAGCACCGACCTCTGGTCGATCACGGGCGAGGGCGCACGCGACGACCTCCTCCAGAACGAGGTCTACGGCGCACGATTCCACGTGGACGGTCCCGGGGCCGCCGGGAACGGCGACGGGCCAACGGCGACCGAGAAAGGCGACGGCCCGTCGACGAACGGAGAACGGCCAGACGACGTGGCGCGGGACGCCGGCAGCGAGCTCGATGGTGCGTACCCGTTCTACAAGGACGAGCCAGTATCGAACGTCATCGATCGGGTCGGGCTCGATCGCCATCTCGCGGCGCTCGCGCGGGACGCTGGCGCGGACTGCCGGGAAGACCACACCGTTACCGCCGTCGAAGAGCGCGACGATCGGATCTCCGTCACCGTTCGCGGGCCGGGCGGGACCGAGGAGTTCGAGGCGAAGATGGTCGCGGGCTGTGACGGCCCGCGATCGCGAGTGCGAGACGCGCTCGAGTTGCCCGAGCCGGACGAGCTCCTCCACGGGGTGCTCGGATTCACCGACGAGCCCGATCACGCCGACTTCGTCGACGTCCACCTCACGCCGCCGCGCTTCTTCGCGTGGCGGATCCCCCGCGGCGAGGCCGGCGTCGAGTTCGGGCTGGCGGTGCCGCCGACGGAGCACGCCGGCGAGCACTTCGAGGCGTTCTGCGAAGCCTACGGCGTCGAGGTCTCGCGGCGCTGCTCCGGTGCGATTCCCGTGGGCCCGCCGGACAGCGTGACAGGAACCCGGGGCCTGCTGATCGGCGACGCGGCGGGCCAGACCAAACCGTTCACCGGCGGCGGCATCCGCTACGGGACGACCTGTGCCGACCACGCCGTCGAGCAGATCGACCCGGACGATCCCGCGACGCTCGCCGACTACGAATCGGCGTGGCGGGCGGATCTCGGGCGGGAGATCCGTCTCGGGCACGCGATCCGGCGAGCGTACTCGCTCCCGCGGACGGTCCAGCGCGCCGGTCTCCGGACGTTCTCGGGTGAGATCGGCGTCCACATGGACCGGCCGACGTCGCTGTTCTCGACGAAGCAGCTCAGGGCGCTGTTGCCCTGAGCCGGTCGACAGGGAGTCGAAACGAGGATCGCGTCGCGAGCAGTGGCCGGTTCGACGGCATTGTCGTTCCCTGTCCCGGATCGGTTCGGGGCATGATTTACGTGCCCAGAACCATAACGATCCTTCATGGAACAGACTGACGTCGTCCCCACCGTCGAGGAGGAGAACGAGCAGCTAATGCGGATGCTCGCCCTGCTCGTCGGCGGCTGGATACTGATGTTGTTTCTCGCCAGTCTGGCGCTCGTCCTGTGGGGGGACGTGCTGATGGACGCGTTCGCGTAAGCGTCTCCCGGCGCGAACCGACCCGTCGTGCTCCGGTGAGCCCAGTTCGGATACTGTGCCGTGGAACCACGTGACAGGGGCGGGTCGAACCGGCGTCGTTTTCCGTTCCGAATCGAACGGTGAGGTAATGTCCAGCAGCGCATCCGACGTTGACGAGGACTTCATGCGGCGCTCCGCGAAAATCGCGACGCTCTGGCTGGGGATCATCGTCGCGGCTGGCATCGGGCTGGTCGTCTTCAGCGACGCGTTCCTGTCGACGTTCGCCTGAGGATTCACCCGAGGACGTTCGACCAACGCGAGATCCACGGAGCACTAGCACCGCCGTTTTTCGCCATCTTTGCCGATCGCTGCCCGGCGCGAGCGCTGCTCACCCGGATCCCCTCTGGCACACGCCGATCACGGTTCCCTTTACTCTGGGCCGGCCCGCCTACTCGCCCATCGTGAGGGCGTCGATCGTCGTCACCTCGCCGAACAGCCAGTCGGCGTGGTCGAGTGCGTACTCGCGGTGGTCGTCCTCAATCGCCCCGATCGCGTCTTCGATCAGGACCGGCCGGTAGTCCCGGAGCCCCGCCGATCCCGCCGTGTGGAGCACGCAGACGTTCGCGAGCGTCCCACAGATCGCGAGGTCGTCGATTCCCCGCGCGGTAAGCCAGCCGTCGAGTTCCGTCTGGTGGAACGCGTCGTAGGTGTGTTTCTCGACCACGTGGTCGTCTTCTTGCACGTCGATGGCGTCGACGATTTCGGCCTCCCAGCTCCCCTCGAGGACGTGCTCGCCCCACTGGTCGAACTCGTCGTAGTAGTGCGCGTCGTCGAACTGCTCTGGAGGGTGGACGTCCCGGGTGAAGACGACCTGGACGCCGGCGTCGTGGGCGCGATCGACGAGGTCGGCGACGGGAGCGATCGCGTCCTCGCTCCCGGGGGCATAGAGGCTCCCGTCGGGGTGACAGAACCCGTTCTGTACGTCGACGACGACCAGCGCACCGGACGACGGTGAGAGGTTCATGTGCCGTGGTAGACGCTCGCTGCCGAAAAGTCCATCCACGGCGACGGCGAGAGGAGCACCACGGACCCCGTCGTCTGCCGGGGATCACACTTTTGAGGCGTCGGATCCACGTCGAAATCATGCGAATTTACCCCACAGTCGCGACAGTACTCGTGGGGATCGTCCTCGTGACGCTCGTGGCGTCCGGCGGCGCCGGTGCTGCGGAGCACGAACAGCCACTCGAGAGCTGCGCGGCGGAGTCGCCGTCGAACTTCTCCGCACCGACCGAGGGCGACGCGATCGGCTACGTCGGCGGCTACTGGTACGACGAGCCGATCGTGATCGAGGCGAACGGCTCCGGAGGCGGTGGCTCGGGCGGCGACGCCGGTGACGGCTCCCAATCCCGCGAGCTCGACGCGAGCGACGGGCTCGACGAGGCGGAGGCGGCGGCCGTCGTCGCCCGCACTGCCGCACGCGTCGAGACGTTGCGGTGTCTCTCCTTCGCGTCAGTCCCGACGATCGAGATCGCGAACCGGAGCGAGGTCCGCGCGGACCAGCAGGCGATGCTGGCGAACCGGTCGGCCGCGACCCGCCGGTTCGACGACGCACGCCTGGCTGCAACGCTCCTGCTCGGCACCAAGACCAACGCGACGCAAGCGAGGGCAGCGACGACCGCTGGCGCGACGCGGGGGTTCTACGACGCCGAGACCGACGAGATCGTCCTCGTCGGCGACGAGAACGGCACGTACGTCGACGAGCCGACGCTCGCCCACGAGCTCGTCCACGCACTCCAGGACCAGCAGTTCGATCTGAGCCGGTTCGACGCGGCGCTCACGGACGTCGCACTCGCCGAGAGCGGGCTGATCGAGGGCGACGCGTCGCTGGTCGAACACCGCTACGAGCGGCGCTGTTCGAACCCGGGCTGGGCCACAAGCTGTCTCGATTACGACGTGGAGAGCACGGAGAACGGTGAGTTCCTCGCACTGGAGCTGTTCTTCTTCCAGCCGTACAACAACGGTGGCCGGTACGTCGAGACGCTGTACGACGCGGGCGGCTGGGCGGCCGTCGACGCGCGCTACGACGACCCGCCGGTCTCGAGCAAGCAGATCATGGTTCCGTCGACGCCGGAGAGCTTCGAGCCGGCCACCGTCACGTTCGCAACCGAGGTCGACGCGAACTGGACCCTCGTCGAGCCGGACGGGCGGCCCGCTCACGACGTCATGGGCCCGGGGACGATCGGTGCGGCGATGATCGCACCGACGTTCGACTCGACCGACGGCGGCGAGATCTACAGCGCGAACCACGTCACCAACAACGTCGGCGAGAACGAGCTCGATCCGCTCAGGCCGTACGTCTACAGCGTCGACGCCGCGACCGGCTGGCAGGGCGGTCGGCTGGAAGTGTACACCGACAGCGACGACACCGCCGTCCGATGGCGCACCACGTGGAAGAGCGAGCAGTCCGCGGCGACCTTCTACCAGCGCTACGTCCAGCTGCTCGAGGTGCGCGGGGGCGATCGGTCCAACGAGTTCGCCGGGACGTACAGCTTCCCGCCGGAGAGCACCTACGACGGGCGGGTCTCGATCCGTCGGAGCGGCAGCTCGGTCACCGTCGTCCACGCGCCGACGCTGGAGGCCGTCCGCTCCCTCGACGCGAACGCCGCCCAGCAGCCTCCCGAGCTGCCGGCCTCGAACGGGGACGACGGGACGGCCGATCGGGTCACCGACGAGCTCTCGGGACTCGGTGCACTCGCAGTGATCGGGTCGATCCTCGTGCTCGGGCTCGTCGCGTTCGAGGTCGCCCGCCGCCGGTAACGCCGACGCGGGGCCCGCGACCGACAGCGGCGGGCTTTTTCGCAGGGCGCACCAACCGTCGCACATGACAGGGCTGGATCTCCTCGACGAATCGACGATCCTGGACGGTCGTGCGACCGACGCCTACTTCCTGCGGACCGAGGAGACGCTGGAGGCCGCCGACCGCGACCCGACGATCGTCGCCGAGGTCACCGCCGACCAGTTCCCGACGGGGACCTTCGAGGTGTTCGCCGGCTGCGCCGACGCCGCAGCATTGCTCGAGGGGCTTCCCGTCGACGTCGACGCACTCCGGACCGGGCAGTGTTTCGACGGTGGCCCGGTCCTGCGGATCGAGGGGCAGTATCGAGCGTTCGCGCGCTACGAGACGGCGCTCCTCGGGCTGCTCTCCCAGGCCAGTGCGTTCGCCACGCGGGCGCTGGCGGCGAGACTGGCCGCGCCCGACTCGCTGGTGCTCTCCTTCGGCTCGCGCCACCTCCACCCCGCGATCGCGCCGATGCTCGAGCGAGCGGCGCTGGTCGGCGGGCTCGACGGCATCTCGAACGTCGCCGCCGGCGAGCTGATCGGCGAGGAAGCCGGCGGGACGATGCCCCACGCGCTCCTGCTGTGTTTCGGCGAGGGCAACCAGGCGGAGGGCTGGCGAGCGTTCGACGACGGCGTCGGAGCCTCGGTGCCCCGTGTCGCGCTCGTGGACACGTTCTACGACGAGACCGTCGAAGCGCGCGAGGCTGCGGCGACGCTGGGCGACGCGCTCGACTCCGTGCGAATCGACACGACCGGCTCTCGGCGCGGGGATTTCCGGCACATCCTCCGGGAGGTTCGCTGGGAACTCGACGCCGCGGGACACGAGGACGTGGGGATCTTCGCCAGCGGCGGCATCGACCGCGACGCGATCCTGAAGCTCCGGGACGTCGTCGACGGGTTCGGGATCGGGAGCTACGTGACGAACGCGGATCCGACGGACTTCGCGCTTGACGTCGTCGAGGTCGACGGCGAGCCGATCTCGAAGCGCGGAAAGCTGCCCGGTCGGAAGACGGTCTACCGGACCGACGACGGTGGGCACCTCGTCGCGCTCGCCGACGCACCGGCGGCTGCCGAAGCGGGCGACGAGGATGAGGACGGTACCGGATCGTCGGTTCCCGACGACGCGGAGCCGCTCCTCGAACCGCTCGTCCGCGACGGCGAGGTCGTCCGGGAGTTCGATCTCGACGCAGCGGCCGAGCGAGCGCAGGCAGACGCCGAACGCGTTGGTTTCGGCGAGGATCGAGAGTAACGGAGGGACTGGTGACGTCGGGCCAGCGTCGGGAGTTCGTCATCGCCCCCCACGCCCTCCCCCGTTCCGCAACCCTTATACGGCACTCCGAAGAAATACGAAACGCGAGGGCGTCGGTAGTGTAGTGGTATCACGTGACCCTGCCACGGTCGCAACCCGAGTTCAAATCTCGGCCGACGCACTTTCTCGGCGGTCGTTTCATCGAAACTGTTAGTGGTCGGTCCGGTCGTCGGTCGTGGCCTTCGCTGCACCAGCCGACCCGCACCGACCCGCGGCTCGGCAACGAGGCCGTTCCGGTTACGCGTGGCCTCGTCCCCGCCCATTTGGCGTAGCAGCCCCCATTTGGCATAGCAGATCCCGTTTGACGTAGCAGAGGGTGAGGCTACGAATCGTCGAGCCGGTGGAGGGCAACGTCCTCGAAGATCGCGGTGCAGGAGTCACGGTGGACCGCGCTACAGACCGCCAGCCCCGCGTGGACCGGTTCCGTACACGATATTCGCCGCTGGTCGATGGGATGCCACGTCTCGCCGTCCGCGGAGACGGCGACGGTGAGCCGGTCGCCCTCGCGGTCGATGCGGATCCAGTCGTAGACGCGGTCGGCGTTCCGGAGGTGCTGGCTCGTCGTCGGAGCGCCAGTCGAGTCACACCACAGCACCTCGATGAGATCGCGGGTGAGTCCAACGTAGCCGTGGCAGCTGTCCTCCTCGAGATTATCCCGTACCATCACGCCGGCTTTGCTGAACTCGTAGACGTCGTGTACCCCAGCGACGCGGGCCTGGAGCCGCAGGTCGCCGGAAACCGTGGCGTAGACGAAGTGGAAGTCGTTCTCCCCGCCCCAGATGTCTTCGCCGGCGCCGGAGACCGTCCAGGCGTCCCGGTCCGGATCGTACTCGGCGTGGCCGGGTTCGCCCGGGTTCCCGACGTCGGTAGCGTCCGTAAGATCGAGTGCGGCGCCGAGCGCTGGGGAACGGTTCGTCACCGGAACCAGCAGACAGTTGCTGATCTCGAAGCGTGCGCCGCCCTCGCGGCCGGTCGTTACGGCGACCTCCCACTCGTGCGCGGCGGCGACTTCCGAGACGATCGCCAGCCCCGTTCCCGTACCGCCGTTGGCCGTCGAGTACCCCTGTTCGAAGATCCGTTCGCGATCGTCTTCGGGGACGCCCGGACCGTCGTCTTCGACGTAGAACCCGCTCTCGGTGCGGCCGACGCGAACCGTGACGTCCGCACCACCGTGGTCGATCGCGTTCGTGAGGAGGTTCTCGACCATCGATCGGAACTCCGCTTCACTCGCGTAGACGACCGCGTCGTCCGGCAGTTCGACCTCGAGCGTCGCGCGGTCCGTAGCGAGCACGGTCCAGACGTTGCGCACCATCGCAGCGATCGAGTGTTTCGTGGCCTGAAGCGTCGCGTCCGAGTCCGCGCGGAGGAGCTGCTGTTCGCCCCGTGCGAGGATCTCGACGTCGTCGACGAGCTCCTCCATGCGGCCGATGGCGTCGTCGACGGCGTCGAGGGCCTCCTCGTCGCCCTCGCGCGCGAGGTCAAGATAGCCCGTCGCGATGCTCAGCGGGTTCTTGAGGTCGTGGGAGACGTAGCTCGCGAACCGATCGAGTCGGTCGTTCTTCGACTGGAGCTCCTGACGGTGGTGCATCCGTTCGGAGACGTCGCGAACGTGACCGACGAGCCCGGTGATCTCGCCGCTGTCGTCTTGCAGCGGCACTTTCGTGGTCTCCAGCCAGAACAGCGGACCTTCACCGTAGCCCGTGATCTCGCCGACGATCGGCTCGCCGGTCGACAGCACCTGCCCGTCCTCCTCGTAGTACCGTTCGTTGAGATCGAACTGGTCGTCGTGGAGCACGCGATCGGTCTTCCCGACGGCCTCCGACGCCGCGGGCCACTCGCGATTGCTCAGCAGCCGCCGGTAGCGCCCCTCCGCGTCCTTGATCTGGAAGACGTCCTCTATCTGATCGAACAGCGTCTCCAGCGCGGCGACCTCACGTGCGTCGGCGATGCGCTCGAGATAGGCAGATCCCTCCGCGTCGACCGTTTCGGCGAGTCGGTCGAGGGCGCCCGGTGGAACGATCGCGCTCGCGCCAGCCGTCGTCGCGAGGGCGACCTCCTCGTCGACGTGCTCGGGGACGAGCACCACCGGCGGCGACCGCTCGCCGCGATCGAGCCGCTCCGCGAGGTCGATTCCGGATCCGTCGGAGACCGGATCGACGGCCACGACGCAGGCGACCGCCTCGAGCGAGACGCTCCCGTCGGTGACGGACTCGATCGAGTCCGTCGTCTCGATGCGGTAGTCCCCCAGGGCATCGTCGAGCCGCGAAACGACCGACCGGGTGTCCACCCCGCAAACGAGGACTGTCGGCAGCCCGTCGACGTACGATCGGCGTGTCACTGGACCCCGTATTCGGTTGTCAGATATAAGCGCTGAGGCCGATCGGACCGGTCAAGCGACGAGCCCCCAGCTGCGGAAGGCTTTCGGCGATTCGGTACGGGAGCGCAACTATGGCTTCCGTTCCCGAGCGATCCGAGCTCGACGACGCCGACACCTGGAACCTCGAGTCGATCTACGCCACGGACGAGGATTGGGAGACCGCCTTCGAGGCAGCCCAGGATGCCGTCGCCACGCTCGACGAACACGACGAGTCCGACGTGACCGACGCGACCGCGCTGCTCGAACTCCTCGAGCTGCGCGACGAGACGATGCGCACCGTTTCGCAGGTCGTCACGTACGCGCGACTGCGCAGCGACGAGGACACGCGCGACCAGGAGTACCAGGCGATGAAGGGACGTGCCCAGACCCTCTCCGCCGAGGCCAGGAGCGCCGCCAGCTTCCTCGAACCGGCGATCCAGCAGTGGGACCGCGACGAGCTCCAGGACCTGCTCGAGGCCGAGCCCGGCCTCGACGCCTACGAGTTTCACCTCGAAGACGTCCTGCGGATGAAACCCCACACGCGGTCCCCGGAGGTCGAGGAGCTGCTCGCGGACCTCTCGGAGGTCACCGGATCGCCCGGCGACATCTACCAGCTACTCGCGAACGCCGACATGAGCTTCCCGACCGTCGAGGACGCCGACGGCGAGCCCGTCGAGATCTCGCAGGCGAACCTCACGAATCTCCTCAAGCGCCCGGGCCGCGAGTTCCGCCAGTCCGTCCACCAGGAGTTCTACGACGAGTGGGAGACGGTTCGGAACACCGTTGGAGCCAGCTACGAGAGCAGCGTGACGGCAGACGTCAGGCTCGCGGAGGCGCGGAACTACGACACCGCGCGGGAAGCCGCCCTCGACGGGTCGAACGTCCCCGTCTCCGTCTACGACGCACTCGTCGACGCCGTCGAGGACAATCTCGACGTGCTCCACCGCCACGCCGAGTTGAAACGCGAGGCGCTCGGCGTCGACGAGCTCCAGATGTGGGACCTCTACGCACCGATGACCGGCGAGGAGGAGCCGGAGATCTCCTGGGACGAAGCGACCGAACACGTCCTGGCGGCCGTCGAACCCCTCGGCACCGACTATCGCGATCGGGTCGAGGCCGGTCTCGACGGCGGTTGGGTCGACGTCTACGAGAACGAGGGGAAGCGCTCGGGCGCCTACTCCGCCGGAACGTACGACACCCAACCGTTCGTGCTGATGAACTACCAGGACGACGTCTCCTCGATGTTCACACTGGCCCACGAGCTGGGCCACTCGATGCACTCCGAACTGACCAACGACGCCCAGCCCTACGTCTACAGCGACTACGACATCTTCGTCGCCGAGGTCGCCTCCACGGTCAACGAGACGCTGCTCACGCGACACCTGCTCGACACCGTCGAGGACGAGGCGTTTCGCCAGCGCGTCCTGGAAGAGTATCTCGAACGGTTCCGATCGACGCTGTTCCGCCAGACGATGTTCGCACACTTCGAGCAGGAGACCCACCGCCTCGTAGAGGACGGCGAGTCGCTCACCCCCGATCGCCTCGACGAGATCTACCGCGGCCTCAAGGCCGACTACTACGAGCCCGCCGTCGTCGACGACCGGATCGCCCGCGAGTGGATGCGCATCCCGCACTTCTACTGGGCGTTCTACGTCTACCAGTACGCGACGGGGATCTCCGCGGCGGTCTCGATCGCGCGGGACGTCGTCGCCGATTTCGACGACGCGACCGGGACGCCCGGCGACGCCACCGATCGCTACCTGGAGTTCCTCTCGCGGGGCGGTCGAGGCTACCCGCCGGAGCTGCTCGCCGAGGTCGGCGTCGACGTGGAGTCGGGCGAGGCCGTCGAGGCAGCGATCGCGGAGTACGACGAGCGCCTCGACGACGTCGAGAAGATCCTCTGAACGAGACCAGTCGTCGCTCCAGTTCGTCGGACTGACCGCTGGCGTCGGCAGTCCTATCCGCCGACGAAAATCGCTGGACGTCAGCCAGCCGTTCGCCACGCGTCCGACGAGCACTCACCTGCGAACATCACCGGACCCAAAAGGCACTTCTACGCCGCCCCGCTATCGGAGACAACTGATGTCGCACAGTCCCTCGCTCCCGGACCGGCCTCGGCTGGAACTCGATCCGGAGATGGACGACGACGAGCGGTTGAGCGCCCTCCGTGATCACTACGTCGAGATTCTCGAGGTACATCGCCAGCTTCGCGAACAGCTCGAGAGCGCGGACGAGCGCCGACGCGAGCTCCGGGAGGAGGCAGACCGCCTCGAACGCGAGAACGAGACCCTCAAGACCACCTCGCTGTACGTCGCCACCGTCGAGGAGGTCGACGACGGCGAGGCGATCGTCAAGCAACACGGCAACAACCAGGAGGTCCTCACGGAGGTCTCCGAGCGCATGGGCGAGCGCATCGAGGCAGGCGACCGCGTCGCCGTCAACGATTCCTTCACCGTCAAGACTGTCCTCAACCAGGAAACCGACGCCCGCGCGCAGGCCATGGAAGTCGACGCCTCGCCGAGCGTCTCCTACGCCGACATCGGCGGCATCGACGAACAGGTGCTGGAAGTTCGAGAGGCCGTCGAGCAGCCCCTCGAATCCCCCGAGCAGTTCGACGAGGTCGGGATCGAGCCCCCGAGCGGCGTTCTGCTCCACGGCCCGCCGGGCACCGGCAAGACGATGCTCGCGAAGGCCGTCGCCAACGAGACCGACGCGACCTTCATCAAGATGGCCGGCTCCGAGCTCGTCCGGAAGTTCATCGGCGAGGGCTCCCGCCTGGTGCGGGACCTCTTCGAACTCGCCTCCGAGCGCGAGCCCGCCGTCATCTTCATCGACGAGATCGACGCCATCGCCGCCAAGCGCACCGAGTCCAAGACCTCCGGCGACGCCGAGGTCCAGCGCACCATGATGCAGCTCCTCTCTGAGATGGACGGGTTCGAGGAGCGTGGCGAGATCCGGATCATGGCCGCCACCAACCGCTTCGACATGCTCGACCGCGCGATCCTCCGGCCCGGCCGGTTCGATCGCCTCATCGAGGTTCCCGAGCCCGAGGCCGAGGGTCGCGAGCGCATCCTCCAGATCCACACCCGCGACATGAACGTCGCCGACGACGTGGACTTCGCGGCGCTCGCCCGCGAGACCGGAGGATTCTCTGGTGCGGACATCAACTCCCTCACCACCGAAGCCGGGATGTTCGCGATCCGTGACGACCGCACCGAAGTCCAGGAGCAGGACTTCCGGGCCGCACTCCAGAAGCTCGAGGACTCGACGACCACCGACGCGATCACGTCCGACGGCTACGCGGACTACGCGTACTAAGGCCCACCTTTTTTCTCGTCGGGTTTCCTCGCGCCGCGGAGCGGCGCTGCGGGAACCCTCCTCGAAAAAATCTGGACCAAAAAAGGCGCAGGCTCGGAGCTTCGCTCCTCGCCTGCGTGAACCGCTCGCGTCGCTGCGCTCGCTCGCGGATGCTTGTCTCGAACTGGGCCCTACCGCCGCGCGAAGACCAGATAGCCAGTGTGCCCGACGCCGCGGGTCGACGGACGCGTGCCCCGCTCGTCGACGTCGAGGTCGCGCTGGATCGTCTCCCGGGCGCGAATCTCTCGCAAGTCGGCCGCTCTTGCGGCCTGTACGACCTCGCGCGTCGCCTCCACGAACGGCGAGTAGACCGCGAGTGCGCCGCCGTCGACGAGCAGGTCCGGCGCCCGCTCGACGACGGCCGGCGCGTCCTCGGTGTCGAGCGTAAGCACGTCGAAGGGATCGGCCTCGGCGTCGTCGATGTCAGCGACGGAAGCGTCCGCGATCAGTTCGTCAATCTCCTCGGTCAGGTCGCCGGTCCGAACCTCGACCCGATCGGCGAGGTCGGCCCGCTCGAAGTTCTCGCGAGCATTCTCTGCGAACTCCTCGTCGCGTTCGTAGGTCAACACGTCCGCGCCTGCGTTAGCGAGATAGGCGGCAAGTACGCCGGTTCCGGTGCCGGCGTCGAGGACGCGATCGCCAGCGCCTGCGCCGGTCTCGCCGAGCACGAGCCCCGCGTCGCGGGGCATCATCGGCGCGCCGGTCCGCTCGAAGTGATCGAAGAAGTCGGGAAGGCGCGGCCGGCGAACCGTGAACGGCTCGCCGATGTGCGTCTCGATAGTCTCGCCGCTCGTGGGATCCTCAGGCACCTCCAGCACGCCGAGATCGGTCTCCAGCGTCTCTCCCGGTGCGAGGAGGTACTCTCGGCCGTCACGCACCAGGAGTACGTGCACCGTTACTCCAGGGCGGCGACGGCAGCGGCGAGATCACCGTCGTTCTCCTCGAGTGCCTCGCGGGCCTGGGCCTCGCTGGCGCCGGTGCGGGTCTGGACCATCTCGACGTCCGCGTCGGGAATACCACCGTCGTCTCCCTCAGCGTCGGCGTCGTCACCGGACTCGATTGCGCCGGCAGCGTCGCCACCGGCACCGCGCTCGCGCTCCTCGGGATCGCCGACGACGGTATAGGTCGCCTGGCCCCGCGCGTCCATCTTGGTGACGTCGGGCGCGTCGAAGACGTACTCGGCGTCGGCCGTCTTGATGACGACCTCCTCGGCCTCGAGCTCGTCCATGTCGATGCCCATCTGCTGCATCATCTGTTCCATCTTGCGCGGGTCGAACCCACCGCCTCCTCCGAACATGCGCGAGACGTCGCTCGCCGCGGGCAAATACCTGACGCACCGCGGTTTCGAGGACCTATACCACGAGAACGAAGGAGGTCGAGCGATCGTCACAGCCGCGGCTGTGGTGCGGTTGCAACGAGCGGTTCTCCGAGCCGAGCAGAGCGAGGCTCGGCCTTTATTTGGTGGAGATTTTTTGGAGGAGAGTTCCCTTCTCGAAAAAAAAAGGTCCCTAGTGATCGTCCTCCCGCCACTTGTGCTCGCACTCCGTGCACGTCAGGAAGCGGGTCTCGGACTCGTCGGCGGCGCGGATCTGCTTCATCTCCCAGAACGCCCGGTCGTTCTCGCACTCGGGGCAGTTCGCTCGCGTGGTGGGCCCCATGTCTTCGGCCTCGACGTCCGAGGTGTCGACGACCTCCGATTCCTCCTGGCCCTGCGTCGTGACCATCGACGCCTCAGCGTCGGCGTCGCGGGCCTCCTCGTAGCCACAGCTGCCACAGACCCAGGTGCCGTCCTCCGTTTTCATCATCGAACCGCACTCGTCGCAGAATTGCATCGGTTGACACAACTGGGCCGTTCTCGCAGTTAAGCGGTCCGCTTTGGGTTGCGCCTACGGGAGCGTCGCGTCCGGAATGTGGTCTTCGAGTTCCTCCGCGAGCGCTTCGGGCGTCTTGTAGGAGTCGTGACCCGTTTCCGAGATCAGCGCACCGAGATTCGCCTCTCCGTCGTCGAACACGACGGTGACGTCCTTGAGCTCCGCCGCCGCGTCCGGCCGGAGCGTTGGGTAGGACAGCTCCTCGAGGACGCTCTGGAGAGTTTCGGCCGTGATCTCCCGTTCCATGTCAATTGGTTACACGCTCCCAGTACTTGATCGTATCGTTGCCACGTCGAAGGACAGGAAGCCGCGTGAACCCAGCGGAACGGCGCTCGATCGCCCGGGATGCTCCGGCGGCGACTGCCGGGCCACCAACGCTTATTCACAGTTCGGCCCTGGGTCGGGTATGCCGACGGCTGTTCCACAGAGTGAGTTCGCCGACCGCCTCGACGACGTTCGGGATCGCATCGGCGACGCCGATGCCGACGCCGGCGTCTGGTTCTCCGCGACGAGCATCGAGTATCTCTCCGGCTTCGCGCACATCCAGACGGAGCGCCCGGTCGTGCTCGCGGTGACCCAGGACCGGATCGAGATCACCGTCCCCCGGCTGGAAGTCGAGCGGGTCGAGTCGAACCCGCAAATCGACGCAGTCCACCACTACCGCGACTATCCCGGCGGCGATCCGATCGGCGTCGCAGTCGAGATGCTCGCGGGGCTCGACGCTGGATCGATCGCCGCCGACGCCGAAGGAGCACCGGGCGTCATGGGGTTCGAGGGGGCGACGCTCGCGGAGGGCTGGACGGCCGCAGCAGGAACCGCTGACGAGCTGTCCGTGTCGACCCAGTCGTGGGTGGACCGCATGCGATGGCGCAAGTCCCAGACCGAGGTCGACCTCGTGCGCGAGTCCGCGCGCTGGGCGAACCTCGCGCACCGCTATCTCGCCGACTACACGGAGGTGGGTACACACCCCGCGACGGTCAGCCAGCGCGCGTCGATGGACGGTTCGCGTGCGATGCTCGACGCACTGGGATCGGAGTACGTCCCGCGAACGCGAGGCACCGGCCCGGTGCACGCGGGCTACATCACCGGCGAGCAGACGGCGCTTCCCCACGGACACACCGCGAACCGCCGGCTCGAACCCGGCGACGTGATGGTCACTGGGGCGTCCGCGAACGTCGACGGCTACCACTCGGAGCTCGAGCGCACGATGTTCCTCGGCGAGCCCGACGACGAGCAACGACAGTACTTCGAGCTCGCGACGGAGGCCCAGCGGCTCGCGATCGACGCGCTCGGGCCCGGCGCCGAGATCGCGTACGTCGACGAGGTCGTCGAGGACTACTTCGAGGAACAGGGCGTCAGCGACCTCGCCAGACACCACGTCGGCCACAACATCGGCCTCGGTGGGCACGAACCGCCGTATATCGATCGTGGCTGGACCGCTCACTGCGAGCACGAGGCGACGGCGTCCGACGCCGCCGACGCGACCATGGAACCGGGGATGATCTGGACGATCGAGCCGGGGCTGTACACCGACTCGGAGGGGTATCGACACTCCGACACGGTGGCGATCACCGAGGACGGCATCGACCGGCTAACGACCTTCCCGCGGTCGATCGAGGAGAACACGATCCGCGTGGAGTAACGACGAGCGACGGAGTCGCTCGGCGGGCTCGGTCGGGACTGCTGCAACTGACGACGTCGTCGGTGCCTTCGCTTGGAAGGTTCGGCAAGAACAGGCGCGACAGACGCATCGGCTGTGCCGCCGCTCGTCGGTCAGGTTGGAAAGTGGAGCTAGTGGGGAGTGCCACGGTGAGTGGCCAGCGTGTGACTGCGCTCGATCGTATGGCAGTGGAGACATTAACGGTTGGCCGAGCGGAGTGAAAGTGAAATTCGATGACGGCGGGGGGGACGAAACGGCTGTCAGACGGGGGACGGACGGGCGTCTGACGCCTGCTAGTGACGATTCGAACATCGATCGGAGGGCCGGGTTCAGAATCGAAACGTCACAGGACTGCCGGGTGAAAATCTCCGCGTGCGGACCGTCGTGAGCGCATCCCGTGGGCGACCCTCGAACGCTACCCCCCGCTCGCGACGAGGTCGCCGCCGATCTCGCGCCACTCCGTGAGGCTCCCCTCGTAGATACCGACGTCCTCGAAGCCAAGCCACCGGAGGACGACGTACGTGTGGCTGAGGCGGCGCGCAGTGTTGCAGTAGAGGATCACGCGCTTGTCCGGCGTCACGCCTCGGTCGGCAAAGAGTTCGAGGAGTTCCTCGCGGGGTTTGACGCCGCGGGTTTCGGGATCGACGGCTTCCTGCCAGTCGAACCGGACGGCGCCGGGAAGGTGGCCGTCGTCGTACTCCTGCTGGTCGCGTGTGTCGAGCAACACCGCGTCGCTGCCCTCGGCGATTGCGGTCTGGACCTCGTCGGCGTCGACGAGCGGCGATGCATCGCCCTCGACCCGCACCGGCTCGACGTCGGTCGGCGGCAGTTCCACGGCTTCGTTGCTGACGGGCTGGGACTGGCGCCACGCGCTCAGGTCGCCGTCCAGCAGGTGGACGTCCTCGAACCCGTAGACGAGCGCGGTGACGAGGAATCGCGCGGCGAAGACGCCGTTCGTGTCGTCGTAGGCGACGATGGTGTCCTCGCGAGAGAGGCCGGCATCGCCCATGCGCTGGGCGAACGCCGCCGCGCCCGGCAGATGGCCGACGTCGCCGCCCTCCTCGGGCCCCGCCTCGCTCCGGAACTCGTCGAAAGGGACGTTGATCGCGCCCGGGAGATGTCCGAGTCCGTCGTACTCCCACGCGTCGCGAACGTCGACGACGCGGACGGTGCGATCACCGTCCTCGGTCCCCTCATCACCTTCCCCGATCCGCTCGGCCAGCCAGTCGATCGAGACGAGCAACTCGGTCATGGTCGCGCAATCGGGGGCCGCTGGAATGAGTCTCCCGAAACCGCAGCGGTCTGCGCCGCCGGATAATATTGCCGGCAACGATTCTGGTCGGTTCGCGTGGCAGCGTCCATCCCCAGCCTGCGTCGGCTGCAATCGAGGCGTCTCGGTGGCTGTCGACAGGATGCCGGATAGTTGCGGCAACATCCTCCGGTGAAACCGACGAGTGGCGGATCTCTCCGAGTGACGTGCCTTGTTAAGGAAGGGAGACGTACGGGTCTGTGTATGGTAGACGACACCTACGCCAACGACGTGCTCGTATCGCCCGAGTGGGCGGAGGAGCGACTCGACGAGTTCCAGAGCGACGATCCCGGCCTCCGTCTGGTCGAGGTCGACGTGGACACCGAGGCCTACGACGAGGCTCACGCGCCCGGCGCCATCGGGTTCAACTGGGAGACGCAGCTCCAGGACCAGACCCAGCGAGACATCCTCGAGAAGGACGACTTCGAGGACCTTCTCGGCAGCCACGGCATCTCGAACGAGTCCACCGTGGTCCTCTACGGCGACAACAACAACTGGTTCGCCGCCTACGCCTACTGGCAGTTCAAGTACTACGGCCACGAGGACGTCAAGATCCTCGACGGCGGCCGCGAGTACTGGCTGGAGAACGACTTCACGACGACGGACGAGGTCCCCTCCTTCAGCGAGGTCGAGTACACCGCACGCGGTCCCTTCGAGGGCATCCGCGCCTACCGCGACGACGTCGAGAAGGCCGTCGAGCGAAACATTCCGCTGGTCGACGTTCGCTCCCCCGAGGAGTTCAGCGGCGAGATCCTCGCGCCCCCGGGCCTGCAGGAGACCGCCCAGCGCGGCGGCCACGTCCCCGGCGCGAAGAACATCTCCTGGGCCGACACGGTCCAGGACGACGGTCGCTTCCTGCCCCACGACGAGCTGCTCGAGCTCTACGAGTCCGAGGGCATCACGGACGACCAGGAGGTCGTCGCCTACTGCCGCATCGGCGAGCGCTCCTCGCTGGCCTGGTTCGCGCTCTCGGAGCTGCTGGGCTACGAGGACGTGACCAACTACGACGGTTCCTGGACGGAGTGGGGCAACCTCGTCGACGCCCCGATCGAGAAGGGCAGTAACTGAACGGAGCGGCGACGCTCGCGACTCCAGACGGCGAGCGTGAGCGTCTTCTATATTGGGCTACCCAGCCCGTTTCGGTCTTTTTCAGGCATTTGCGCGGACAGTCGGTAGCGTCGCGATCGATGGCCGAGGCTCGACGCTGACGGTGCTAACGTGGGGATTACTATACCAGTAGCTGCCGAATCGCTGGTCGGAACACGGTTCCAGGGATCCGTCGTTCGCCACGGCTCGTTCCCAGGAGCACGACTCCAGCCACGGATCGCTTCGAGGACTACACACGTGATATCGACCAGAACGACGGCGAGACTCGTTGGCGTACTGTACATCGTCGGGACCGTCGCGGGAGGGCTCAGTGCCGCCCTGCTGACGCCGATACAGAATTCCCAGAACGAGCTGCTGGAGGTGAGCCAGCAGACCGACCAGGTACTGGCTGCCGCGCTCCTCATCCTGCTCATGGGGTTCGCCCTCGCGGCGATCCCACTCTTGCTGTATCCGATCCTCAAGCGACACAGCGAACCGTTGGCGCTGGGCTACGTCGTCTTCAGGGGCGCCATCGAAACGACGCTCTACCTCGTTTCGTCACTCGTCTGGCTGGTCCTCCTCCACGTCGGCCAAGAGTACGCCGAAGCCGAAGGAGCGGATGCGTCCCACCTGGAAGCCGTTGGCGCGGTCGTCCTCGAGATCAACGACGTCGTCGGACACGTCATCCTGGCACTCGTCTTTCCCGTCGGGGCGTTGCTGTTCTACTACGTCCTGTGGGATTCGCGCCTGGTTCCCCGCTGGCTGTCGGGATGGGGGATCCTCGCCGCATTCCTCTACCTCGCCGCAGCCCTGCTGGTCCTGTTCGAGATCGTGAACCCGCTCTCGACGGTCCAGGTCGCGCTCTCGATCCCGATGGCCATCCAGGAGATCGCCCTGGCGATCTGGCTGCTCGTTCGGGGGTTCGACACCGATCGAATCGCGGCCGGTGGCGCGGGAGCGTAACGGAAGAGAACCCGGAGGAGGCGGCTTGCTGGCCCAGTTCGTGCTCTCGGAACCGGTGGGCTACGAGGACGTGAGCAACTACGACGGCTCCTGGACGGAGTGGGGCAACCTCGTCGACGCCCCAATAGAGAAGGACAGCTAATCGGTCGATCCGACGGAAGCTTCTTCGTTTTTGTCGCAGCGCGTGAGCGTACAGCCGAACAATCGGCTTTCTTGCGACCCTACTTCCGCACCAGAAAGCACATTCCGGGGGCGCCCTCACAGCGTGTAATGTCACGCAGCCGCCGGTCCCTGCTTCAACTGAGCACGCTCCTTCTCGTGACTGGTACGACTGGCTGTTCGGTCCTTACCGGCTCGAAGGAGGGGGTACCCGACGTCATCGTAATGAACGACAGAAATGAGGACGTCGAGTATCACGTCTCCGTCGAGGATACTGGTCGCGGAAACGTGGTGCTTGATGCAACCGATACAGTTGCTGCGGACGAATCGAAGGACTATCAGAATCCTGTAAAGCGAGAAGGCAACTATCGTCTGGAGGCCTCGGTGACTGGCGGTTCGAGCGTGGAGTACGAATGGGAGGTGATCGGCGAATCACAACCGGATTCCGACGGACTCATGGTTAACATCCGACCAAATTCGCTTTCCGTCAACACCTTACAGGCCTGAACACTCACTGAGAGATCAATCGGAGTCCTCACTAGTTCAAACGACCCGAAACGCCCGAATCGTATCCCGCGACGTCGGCTCCCGCAGCAACTGCGCGAACCCTCGCTCGGAGAACACCGCCTTCCAGTCCCGGTGAAAGAGCGGGAACTCGTCGTTCACGATACTCACGTCCGAATCCCCCGTTCCACGATCCGGACTGTTCCCCTCGTTCTCCGCGGTCACGAGCAGGTCCGTGGTGATCCGGGCGAACTCGTCGAACACCCACGCGTCGTCGGGGTGGACGTGCTGGAGCGCCTCGACGGTGTAGACGACGTCGAAGGCGTCGTCCTCGAACTCCGGGAGTAGTTCTTCCATCTCGCCGGTCTGGAACTGTCCGGTCTCGGCAAGCCGGGGATACTGCTCGGCCATCACGTCGAACGACTCGTCGTTGATGTCGATCCCGGTGAGGTTCGCAAAGCCGTGGTTTCGGAGGTGTTCGAGGTGGCGGCCCGAGCCACAGCCGACCTCGAGGATCCGCGCGTCGTCGGTGGCGTAGTGGTTCAGAACGTCCACGAGCGTCTCGCTGACCTCGTTGGGGCCAATCTCGGCGTAGTAGGCGGGCGAGTACTTCCCGGAGCGGTTCGCCCAGCCATCGCGCACGTCCTCCGGGTCCATATGGTTCGATGGGGTGGTACACGTCAAGAAGGTCGCGGAACTGCCACAGGTTTATGAACGATCCCACCATAGTGGGAACCAATGGGAGCGAGCGAACAACGACGCGTCGACGAGAAGGGACGCATCACGATCCCACAGGAGATCAGAGAGTCCCTCCAAATCGATCCGGGCGAAGAGGTCGACGTTGGACTCGAGGACGGCCGCATCGTCATCCAGCCGAGCATCTCCCGTGAGGAGTTCGCGGAGAAGCTTGAGGGGTGCATCAATGAGGAGACGAGAGCGGACGATTCGGAGCCGATGGATCCACTCGCGATGAAAGACGACTGGACGAGCGACCTTCCGAACTAATGGATTGTCTCGACGCAAACATCTGGATATACTATCTCGACGAGGACCTCGCCGAGCACGAGATGGTTGTGGACCGAGTCGGCGACGTCATCAGATCCAATCCACTGTTTCTTACAACGGTCCTTCAGCTCGAGGTACTACATTACATCTCGAATCAACGGGACGATTGCCAGGAAGTCCTCGAGACGTTTCTCACAGGTGAGGACGTCTGGGTTGCAGATCTAACGTCCCGGGAAGTAAAGCGTGCAAGCGAATTACTCGGAGCGCACCGACAGGCTGGCATCGGAGGCCGCGATGCCTCTGTCCTCGCGACGATGGAACGCAACGACGTCAGCCGTCTCTGGACGCACGACACGGCACTCCGGCGAGTGGGCGAACGGCTCGACTGGATCGATGTCGCAGATCCGGTCACGGACTGACAGAGATTCGCTCGGTGCCGAGGACTGATCCAGATCCCGACGATCAGCTGGGGCTCGTAGGGCTTCTCGATGTCCGAGTCCGAAAGGTCGATTTCTAGTGCTTCTACGGCGTCCTCGAGGTGCTCGACGCACGTGGTACCGATGATCGGTGCGTCGACGTGTGCTCGTTACCAGTCCGCGACGCTCCCGTCGGCCGCGCGACGCTTCGGCAGGTGCGAACGCTCGTAGCCGAACGACTCGGCGGCGTCGAGGTCGACGTCGATCCCCAGTCCTGGCTCGTCGGGCACGTCGAGGCCGCCGACCTCGGGGTCGAACGTCGCGCCGCCCTCGAACACCTCGCCGATCGCGTCGCCGTAGCGCTCCTCGTAGTCGGTCAGCTCCTGGATTCCGAAGTTCGGGAGCGCGAGGTCGAGGTGGACGGTCGCGGCCTGGCCGATCGGCGAGAGGTCCGGTGGGCCGTGGAACGCCGTCTCGGTGCCGTGCCCCTCCGCGACGGTGGCGAGCTTCCGCGCGGCGGTGATCCCGCCGACGTGGGAGAGGTCGACCCGGACGAAGTCGAGGAGTCCGCCCTCGATCAGCGGTTGGAGGGTGAAGGGATCGGTCGCGAGTTCGCCATACGCGATCGGCGTTGTGGTCGCGGATCGAAGCGCCTCGTACTCGCTCTCGTGCTCGGGAGCGAGCGGATCTTCGAGGAAGAAGAGATTCGCGGGTTCGAGCCCGCGAGCGATCTGGCGTGCTTCTGCCGGCGATGCCCGGCTGTGCACGTCGACGATGAGTTCCGGACCGGGACCGAGCCGATCGCGGACCTCGAGAACGCCATCCACCACGCCGTCGAGGTCGAGGTAGTCGCCCATCGGATCGCCGACGTTCACCCGGAAGTGGTCGATGCCTCGGTCGAGTGCGGCGGTGGCGTTCTCGACGATCGCGTCGATCGAGTCGTCGCCGCAGTGGTCGTAGACGGTCGCGTACTCGCGAGTTCGCCCGCCGAGAAGGTCGTGGACCGGGAGGCCGGCGGCCTTCCCCTTCAGGTCCCAGAGCGCCATATCCACGCCGGAGAGCGCGGACTGCAGGACCGGCCCGCCGCGCCAGTACGTGCCGCGATAGAGCGACTGCCAGACGTCCTCGATTCGGTGGGCGTCGCGTCCCTCGATCTCCGGGAAGACGTGCTCGGCCAGGGCCGCCTCGACGGCTTTCTCGCGACCGTTGAGCGTGGCGTCGCCCCAGCCGACGAGGCCGTCCGCGGTTTCGAGACGGACGATCACGTAGTTCCGGCCGGGGTTCGTCAGGACGACATCCGCGTTCCGGATCTCCATGTCGGCACCGTTGCCAGCGGGCTGGGAAGAATCCTCGCGCTGGGGCAACCGCGGCGGTGCACAGCGACGGCGCTCGTGGCCGTTCCGTACAGCCCGGATCCCGATGGGTACAAGCGACGCGAGGCCGTGGCTCTCGGCATGGAAGCTACCGACGTTCGCGACGCCGTCCAGGAGCAGAAGGCGACGGAGCTCTCCCGACTGGGCTCCTCGAAGTCGCTCTACGCCGCCACCGGCGGCGAGATGGAATCCGACGCCGTGCTCGCGGCCGCTGCCGACGCCAAGCGGGCCACCGCGGCCGTCTTCGAGAGTTGGGCCGACGACGAGGAGAACGATCAGGCCCGCGACGCCTTCGAGGCGACGGCGACCGAGGCGAGCGACCACGCCGACACCATTGCCGCGGAGCTCGACGACTACCAGGCTGGAGAGACCGAACCGCCGCTGGTCGCACACCTCCGCGAGATCGGCGGAACCGTCCCGCGGGCCGGTGCGTACCTCGGCCACGCGCTCGTCGCCGACGAGCGGGCATCCCAGTACGTCGGCTTCTTCGTCGGCAATGCGGATCCGCAGACTGCGTCGCTGTTCCGCGACGTTCGCGGCGACCTCGAGGAGCAGAATGGTCGCGCGCTGGAGCTGCTCGACGCCGTCTGTGAGAACGAGGACGACTGGGACACTGCCAAGGCTGCCGCGCTCGAGGCCGTCCAGATCGCGTACGAGGGGCACGTCGCCCAGCTCGAAGAGCTCGGCGTCGATCCCAAGCCCGTCTGCTGAGTCGGATCGCTCGCGATCCGACAGGATATCGAGTCCGACGAGGGGGTCGCTGCGACCCAACGCTTCTTGCCGTACGCACCCAACCGTGTGCATGGATCGCACGCGGCTGGAGCCGCTCCACACTGCCTGGGACGCTCTCCAGCCGCCGCCACGGCTCGTCGACTGGACGCTCTTTTCGATCGTCGTCTTCGAGACGATCTCCGGGCTCTACTCGTTCACCGTCGCCGATCCCTCCGGCTGGTGGATCTTCTGGGCGCACCGGATCGCCGGCCTCGCGTTCGTGGTCTTCCTCGCCTTCAAGCTCGCGCGTGTCCGCGGTCGGCTTCTCGACAGGGACCGGTGGCTGCGGTCGATGGCGTTCTCAGTGCTGACTGCGATCGCGGCGATCGGCGCGCTCGCGACCGGAATCGTCTGGGTCGCCGGACTGGACGTTCGGCTCTCCTTCTGGACGCTGCTCTCGATCCACGTCGGGTTCGGCCTCCTGCTCGTTCCGCTCATGATCGCGCACCTCACGACGCGCTTTCGGCTCCCCCGGCGGGCGGATCTGGATCGCCGGCGGACGACGCTGCAGTACTCGGCGATCTTCGTCGGCGGGGCTGTGGCGTACCGCGGCCAGGAGCTCGCGAATCGACTGCTCGGCACCGCCGGCGAGGACCGACGGTTCACGGGATCGCAGGTCCGTAAGGGCGAGGGCAACGACGCGTTCCCGCTGACGTCCTGGGTCGCCGACGATCCCGATCCGATCGACCGAGATTCGTGGACGCTGGACGTTCGCGGGGCAGTGGATTCGGAACTGGCGCTTGAATACGACGACCTGGATTCCGACACAGAACTGGAAGCCCTGCTCGATTGCACCAGCGGCTGGTACACCGTCCAGGACTGGCAGGGGATCCGCGTGGGAGATTTGCTGGAGGAGGTCGACCCGGCGAGCGACGCCGAGTACGTCCGCTTCGTCTCGGTGACGGGCTATCGCTGGTCGCTGCCGATCGAGGAGGCCCAGGACGCACTGCTCGCGACCCACGTCGGCGGCGAGCGGCTGAGTCACGGCCACGGCGCGCCCGTCCGACTGGTGGCTCCGGGTCGGCGGGGCTTCCAGTGGGTGAAGTGGATCGTCCGAGTCGAAGTTCGGAAACGGGGCGATCCCGCGCAGTGGCTGGTCACGCTGATCAGTGGGTTCGATTGAGGAATCTGGGATCGTGAGGGATACAGCAACGCAGCAGCATTTGGAAGCCCCCTCCCGCTCGCGCCCGCTCACTCGCTGCGCGCTTCGCTCGCTTGCGCTCGCTGCAGTGCTTATTCCGAAAGACTTCGCGCCGAGAGACTCGCTTCGCTCGCCTCTCGAGCCCTGCCTCGCTCCGCTCGGCAGGACTTCGCTCGTCTTTCGACGTTCGCCTCGCTTCGCTCGACTCACCTTCGTGAACGAACGCGACCGGTCGGCCCCTTCCAGTCCCACCCCGTGGGATCTGGATCGGCTCTCGCCTCCGGTAGATTGTCATGCCAGCTGTAATCGGCTGTCCGACCACCAGCTCAGCAGGTTGGGTCCCCACCACGTATCGGGCTCGGGAAACCGGCTCCGGGTGGGATTGGAAGGGGCCGACCGCTCCGGGAAGCACGACGAAGCAAGCACCGCAGCGAACGGAGTGAGCGAGGAGCGCAGCGAGTCGCGCGACCGGAGCAGTCGGGGGCTTCCAAGCTGCCTGCTGTCGCGGTAGCCATCGAGCCAGAACCAGTCCTGCCAGATACCCAACAGCGTCGCAAATTCGAACGACATCTTTAGCAGGCCGTGACTCGTCCCGCCTTGCAGTGCACACAGAGCGGATTCACGACGCCTTCCCCGCGCCCTCCTACCGCGGTCACCAGGAAGACGCCCTGGATCGCATCGCAGCGGCGTTCGACGACGGTAACGACGTGGTGCTCGTGCGCGCGCCGACGGGCAGCGGCAAGTCCCTTCTCGCCCGCGCCATCTGCGGCACGGCGAAAACGCACGACGACACCGAGCACGCTGCGGAGGCGGTCGGCTCCTACTACACGACGCCGCAGGTCTCCCAGCTCGACGACGTGAGCGGCGACGATCTGCTGGAGGACTTCGCGATCATCCGCGGGAAGTCCAACTACGACTGCATCCTGCCCGAGGAGCGCAACACGCCGGTCGATCAGGCGCCCTGCGCCCGGAAGGCCGGCTACGACTGCTCGGTGAAGGACCGCTGTCCGTACTTCGCGAACCGAAACCTCGCGGCCAACCGCAACATCGCCGCGATGACGCTCGCGTACTTCATGCAGACCGCGGGCTCGGAGGTGTTCCGCAAGCGCGACGTCTGCGTGATCGACGAGGCCCACGGGCTCGCGGAGTGGGCGGAGATGTACGCGACGATCGAACTGGGGCCCTACTCCGTGCCGGTCTGGGACGAGCTGTCGGTCCCCAAGCTCGCCGACCAGGAGGTCGGCACTGCCGAAGCAGCGTTCAATTTCGCCGAGACCGCGATCAACGCCTGCGAGCACCGCAAGGACGCCCTGCTCGGCCAGGCGGAGCTCTCCGCCAGCGAGGTCGCCGAGCGCGACCGCCTGCAGGAACGCATCGGCGAACTGCAGTGGTTCCGCGAGGATTATCAGGATCCAGACAGCGCCACGGAGTGGCTCGTCGACCAGGCCGAGAACCGCGCGATCACGATCAAACCGCTCGAGCCCGAACGCTACCTCCACCACACCGTCTGGGACCGCGCGAACCGCTTCGCGCTGCTCTCCGCGACGATCCTCGACAAGGACGCCTTCTGCCGACAGGTCGGGCTCGATCCGACGAACGTCGCAATGGTAGATCTGCCCCACACCTTCCCGCTGGAGAACCGCCGGCTCTACGACGTGACCTGCGGCCGGATGACCCAGGATCACCGTGACGCCACGCTCCCCAGGATGGCAGACACGATTGCCCGCCTCATGGACGAACACGACGACGAGAAGGGGCTGATCCACTGCCACTCCTACGCCATCCAGGAGCGCCTCGGGGAGCTACTGAAAGACCGCGGGCACGACGCCCGACTCTGGCAGCACGACAGCCAGGACCGCGACGGCACGCTCGCGGCCTGGAAGCGCTCGGGCGGTGCCGGCGTCCTCCTCTCCGTGAAGATGGAGGAGGCCCTCGACCTGGAGGGCGACCTCGCGCGCTGGCAGGTGCTCTGCAAGGCGCCGTTCCCGAACGCCGGCGACGCCAGGGTCGCCCACCGACTCGAGCAGGACCGCTGGGCGTGGTACTACCGCACGACGCTGCGGACGGTCATCCAGGCCTGTGGCCGAATCGTCCGCGCCCCCGACGACCACGGCGCGACCTACGTCGCCGACGACGCCCTCCTCGACGTCTTCGAGCGCGCCCGGACGGCCATGCCCGCGTGGTTCCGCGAGCAGGTCGACGCGATGAGCGTGCCCGACGTCTCTGGTCTGCCCGTAGAGAGCGCCCCGGCACCGGCAGCCGCTACGGCCGACGGAGCCGCCGAATCGACGGACGCACGAGGGTCCGCGAGCGGGTCTGGGAGCAGCGGCTCCGCCGCGGGATCGAGCGGAACCGGGGATAGCACTGCCGAACAGCGCACCGACGAAGCAGGCGAGGAGGGCAGCGATCAGGAGCGCGAGGAGGAAACGGAGAGCGAGGAGACGGCTATCGACGACACCGGTGGTACCGGACGTGGCGAGCAGAGCGCCAAGGGCTCGCCGCTGGGCGACGTCTGGGGCGACGGGTAGCTGCCGTGATCGGCCCGATCGACCGAAGCCGGTCGCTGGCGACCCCGGCCGGGGCGATCACTGCAGCACCGTCTTGCTCCGCCGTTCCCCCTCACTTACAGCGCCGACGCTCCCGCCGCGATCATCGAGAGCACCATCAGGAGGACGAAGAACAGCGCGATGATCTGCTGTCGGTCCATACGCGTCGGTTGGTGGGCCGCCGGTAAGAAAGACTCGCTCAGGCGCCGGCTCGCGCGACGGTATTGGTGTCGGTCGAGAGCGTCCCTGAGCCGACGGATTCCGCTGACGTCGCGGGGACGACCGAGTACCCGTCCGCCGTCGTCGTCACCGTCGCGTTCGCGAGAAACGCCTCGGACCCGATCTGCACCGCCACGGCGTCGGCGTCCACGCGCTCGATCGCCGCTGAACGGTCTCTCGTGGGGTGATCCCACGTGCCGTTGGTCTGCGACCAGCGGTCGTCGAAGAACGCCGTCATCTCGGACTCGAAGCCGTCCGCGGCGGCCTCGTCGTCCCACTCGGTGACCCACACCCAGCGGTGGTCGACCCCGCCGTCGTCTCCCTTCCTGATCCGCACGGCCGTGTCCCAGCGCCAGTTCGCGGCGATCGAATTCGCACGGTCCGCGTCCGCGGTCGACGCGAGCGCGCTCTCGACGAACGCCGCGCCGACGGTTGACTCCTGCCAGACGCTGTGGTCTTCGAGTTCCACCTCGAGCTGGCGATCTGGCGTCCCCCCGCCATCTTCCTGACCCTTGAGGATCGTGTCCGTCGACTGCGGAGGATCGCCGTAGAGCGACCATAGCTCGCTGGGATCGTCGAGGGTCGCTTCCGCGTACTCCGCGCCGCGGAGGTACGGCCAGAGCATGTAGCGCTCGGCGACGGTGGTCGCTGGATTTCGCCAGCGCTCGCGGAGCGGCTCGATCCGGGAGTTGTCCGCGTAGCGGTCCGCGACGTAGGTCGCGCTGCCCTCGGCGAGCGCGAGCCACGCGAGACGCTCGTCCGTGGGCGTCTCCGCGTCGGGCCGGTTCTGGAGGAACACCTCGGAGTCGTACTGCACCAGATGCGTGAACTCGTGAGCGAGCAGCTGGTTGAACTGCGTCGTCGCCGAGTCGTTCCACTCGCCAGGGACGCTACCGGGATCGATGCGGACGAAGGTAGGGGGACGAGCGACTGCCGGTGGGGAGCCCTCGAGCTCGCTCGCGGAGGCGTTTCCGACGAGGAGCGCTTCGAACCCGCCGAGTCCGGCCGTCGAGGAGACATCGGCGGCCGAGACGTTCCGGATCGAGATGTCGGGCGGTGACGCGACCTGTCGGCCCAGCTCGTTCTGGGTCCACTTCCAGACCGCACTCTCGTTGGACTCGATCTCCCCACCGACGACGGTGATCTCCGGCTCGGGCGGCGGTGGCTCGGTCAGCAGGAGCACCCCGAGGATCCCCAGCACGATGAGCATGGTCAGCAACACGCCGCCGTAGCCCCAGCGGAGGACCCGTCGCATAATTACCACGTCGAATAGACGAATGATATGTCTTGCGTCGACCGGCGCGATACCTCACGGAGGCCTCGAAGTGCAAGATGGCAACGGGAATCGACGAGAGACCCAGCTATGCAGCTATCCGACAACGGCCGTGCCGGGGACGCGGGCAGACGCGCTCGGAGCGCCGACAGTCGCGGCCGTCGCATCGGTCGCCGGTTCGATCGTGTACTCGTCGCCTTCAACTTCGACCGTCGCGCCCGCCAGGAACGACTCGGGCCCGACGAGCAACGCCAGCGACTCGTCGTCGACGCGGACGAGATCGAACGACCGGCCGCCGCTGGCGTCCCAGAACTCGCCATCCTTCGTCCAGCGGCCGTCGAGATACTCGGTCATCGCGGTCTCGAACTCGTCGGCCGCGGACTCGTTTTGCCACTCGGTCACCCAGACGTGCCGGAGCGACCCATCCGACGCGGCGCCCTGATCTGGCTGGATCGACCGGAGCGCGCCCCAGCGCCAGCCGGCGGCGACGTTCCGCGCTCGCTCGGGGTCGATCTCCTTCGTCAGCGCGACCTCGGCGATCGCAGCGCCAGGACGATCCTCGACCTCCGAGTGGTAGTCCGGCAGATCGAGCGAGAGACTCCGGTCCGGCGGGCCATCGCCGGGCGCGTCGCCGCGGAGGATCGTCGCCGTCGTCACCGGGCGGTCCCGGTAGACGCCCCAGAGATTCGCGGGGTCGTCGAGGCGCTCGTCGAGATAGACCAGCCCGCGGTAGTAGGGCCACTGGCCGAGCCGCTCGGCGGCGGTCGTCGACGGAGCGTTCCAAAGGGCCCGGACGCGCTCGATCGCGGACTCGTTCGTGTACGCGTCCGCGACGAACTCCGCACCGCCCTCGACCATCGCCCGGTACGCCCGGGTCTCGTCGGACGGCGACCCGAACCCGAAGTGCTGGTTGTCCCGGAATGCGGGCGTCTGGAACTGCACGACGTGGGCGTACTCGTGGACGAGCAGTCCCTCGACGCTCCGGCCCGCCGACTCGTCCTTCACGGAAGGCAGTAGCGCCTCGTTGACGTTCACGGTCGGCGAGAACGCGGTGACGTACGCGAGGATCTCCCCCGGCGGCGGATCGTCGGGGTCGTCGTAGACGAGCAACCGCCGGAACGCCGTCTCCTCAGAGCCCGCAGTCGAGCCGGTGAGACCGTCCGGGAACTCCCGGATCTCGATCGTCGGCGTGACGTTGACGTTCCGATTCATCGCGTGCTGGGTCCACGCCCAGAGCTCGGTCCGGTCGGCGTCGATCTCGCCGCCGGTCACCCCCACGGTCCCATTGGTGTAGGCCGCCAGTGACTCCTGCGTCGGCGAAGGGCCCTCGGACTGGGGCAGTTCCGTCGGCTGGGTGGCGTCCGGTGACTGCGAGGAAGCGTACTCCTCGGGGACCGTCACCGGAAACGCGACGGCGAGTCCGACCACGAGGCCGGAGAGGACCAGGAGGCCCAGCAACAGCCTGGAGGGCTTCATTGCGTTTCGATTCGGGTGCAGCGCGGAACAAGATTCCGATCGTTTTCGGACTCAGCGATGGCGTCAGGGTCGCCAGCAGTGTCGTATCCAGACCTACCGACAGCACCACTCCCAAAACCGTTTTCTACGATCGCGTTCGATCGGGAATCGACGTTGCACAGCGCCCCTCGGCTGATCCGGTAGGCTTCGCGACGTACTGTCGCGACGCTTCGGGTCGGCTGGCTCGCCGACTGTGGGCGCGTCGTCGCCGCTGCCGGCCCGCGATCGGCAGCGATCCCGGCGGCGCGTCCGCTGAACTCGGCACCCGGTCGCCACGCCCCTCGACGTAGCAGCATCTGCCAACCCACGGCACGCTGCTCATTTTCTGGGCGTGGTTCGCCCCGGCTTTCGACTGCCAGCCTGCCGACCCACACCGAATGCAACGCACCACCCCCGACCGATCGCACCGTCTCCAGCACCTGCTGTGTCCTGTCCGCACTCCAGGGGCACTCCCGCCCGGGCGCACCGTCCGCCGAGGCACGGGTGATCGCCAGTGAGCGACGCAGCCTCCGACCTCACACTGGCTGCACGAACCGACGACGGTCCGGACCGCTTCGCGTTCGCGACCGTCGACGGCGTCTGCTCGCCAGAGAAATTCCGCGTCGCCGAGTTGCTACTCGCCGAGGCACTTTGGGACGATCCGCCGACGTCACTGCTGGTCCCCCAGGCCAACTACGGCGTCGTCGGAACGGTCCTCGCCGGCGCTGTCGGGCGCGTCACGATGACCGAGTCGAGCGCGCGATCGGCGGCGTGCTGCCGGAAGAACGTCCGGCGGAACGTCGTCGACGGCGACATGAACGTCTCACTTCTCGCGGCACTCAACGAACTCCGGGAGCGACGCGCAAGCACCGATCGCGAGCCGCAGTTCGACGCCGTCGCGTACGCGCCGAAACCCTACGTTCCCCTCGCCGTCAGTCACCAGCGGATCGCCGACGCGCTCGAACTACTCGCACCGGGCGGGCGCTGTCTCGTCGCGGCGGAACCGACCACCGGACTCGCTCGTTACCGCGAAACGCTCGAAGCGCTCGGTGGCTCCGTCGAGACCGTCGAGGAGCGAGACGGCGTATCGGTGCTCGAAGCGACCCGGTCGCAGCGAGCGGCCGACTCCAGCACCACGGACCGATCCAACTACGTCGAGCCGCGGACTCTCGAACCCACCGTCGACGGCGTCGAACTCGAACTTGTCACCGTCCCCGGCCTGTTCGCCGCGAACGAACTCGATCACGGCACGCGCTTGCTGATCGAGACGCTCGACGTTCCAGACGGCGCTCGGGTGCTCGACGCCTGCTGTGGCTACGGCCCGATCGGCACGTACGCTGCCGCGAGCGACGACTGTGAGGTCTGGTTGACCGACGACGATCGAATCGCGACGCGGTGTGCGGAGTGCAGCCTCGAACGGACCGGCGTCGAGGGGGCTGGCGTCGTCGATGCGACCGTCGTCACCGGCGACTGCACCGAGGGCGTCGCGGATCGGTCCTTCGACCTCGTCGCGACGAACCCACCGACCCACGCCGGCAGCGGCGTGCTTTCCGAGCTGTTCGCAGGGATTCACGCGGTGCTCGATCGAGGCGGCGAGTGCCTGTTCGTCCGACACGAGGCGCTCGACCTCTCGGCACACCTCCGATCGTTCAGCGAGGTCGAGACCGTCGCCAGAGGTGTGGAGCACGTCGTTCGCCGTGCGTTGCCGTGACGCGGCCGGATCGGGAGACAGCCAGGGCAACGGCGTTCGGGGCAGTGCGCAACCGGTTTGGCGCTCGACCGCCTCCGCAGGAATATGGATCACGAGGACGTCGAAGCGCTGATCGAGGAGGGGATTCCCGAGGCCACCGCGACCGTCTCGCGGCCACGCGGCGTCGATGACGACGACCATCTGGCCGCGGAGGTCGTCTCTCCGGCGTTCGAGGGCGAGTCCGTGCTCGACCGGCACGAGCTGGTCTACGACGCGCTCGGCGAGCACATGACGACGGACATCCACGCCGTGGAGCTGACGACCAAGACGCCCGCCGAGGCCGAGGAGTAGAGCCGATACCCGGCGTCGCGCTGTTTCAGTCGTCGATCCAGGAAGCTATTCGCGCGCACCGACTGCAGAACGCCTTTGACGCTTCGCCGGCTACGCGACACTATGTCATTCGAGTCCGAACCGTCGCTCTCGCCGGAGGAGGTCCAGGAGCAGGTGGACGCCGCCATCGAACAGAACGAGGTCGTCCTGTTCATGAAGGGGAACGAGCTGATGCCCCAGTGTGGCTACTCCAAGCGCGCACTCGGGCTGATCGGCCAGCACCGCGACGACGTCGCGACGGTGGACACGCTCGAGGCCCTCGACGCCTATCGCGAGGCGCTGGAGGAACACAGCGGCTGGACGACGATCCCCCAGACGTTCGTCGACGGCGAGTTCGTCGGCGGGAGCGACGTGCTCGCGGAGCTCGACGAGAAGGGCGAGCTCGAAGAGACGCTGACGGTCTGAGCGGCGGCGGTTCGCGATCTCGTTCCCCGAGCCGGAGCTAGCTTTATCCTGTCGGACGCCGTAGTTTCGAGCGGTGCATGCCAATGACTGGCAAGAAAATCCTCCAGATCGCCGGCGACTTCGTCGAAGACTACGAGAACATGGTGCCCTTCCAGGCGCTTCAGATGGTCGGCCACGACGTCGACGCCGTCTGTCCCGAGAAAGATCCGGGAGACACGGTGAAGACCGCGATCCACGACTTCCGTGGCGACCAGACCTACCTCGAGGAGCGCGGCCACGACTTCGAGATCACCGCCTCGCTCGCGGAGATCGATCCCGCCGACTACGACGCGCTCGTCGTCCCAGGCGGCCGCGCGCCGGAGTACCTCCGGACCTACGACGAGGTGATCGGGACGGTCCAGCACTTCTTCGAGGAAGACAAGCCGGTCGCGACGCTCTGTCACGGCCCGCAGATTCTCGCCGCAGCTGGCGTGCTCGACGGTCGGACCGCCACGTCGTACCCCGCCGTACGGGCGGAGTGTGAACGCGCGGGATGTTCGTGGGTCGACGGCGTCGTGACCGACGGCAACCTCGTCACCGCGCAGGCCTGGCCGGACCATCCCGAGTGGCTCTCGCAGTTCCTCGACGTGCTCGGCACCGAGATCGATCACGGCGAGCCACAGACCGCGGCCGCGGATGACGACTGAACGCTCACGGTCGGCGGGCTCCGCCGCCTGTCAGTGGTCCGGATCGTACTCCTCGGCGGTGACGTGGTCCAGCCAGCTGACGACCTCGCCGTCTGCTTCCTCCTGAATCGCGACATGCGCCATCCCTTTGTCGGGTCTCGCGCCGTGCCAGTGCTTTTCGCCGGGTGGGAACCAGACCACGTCGCCGGCCCGAATCTCCTCGATCTCGCCGCCCTCGCGCTGGACCAGGCCACAGCCACTGGTCACGATCAGGCGCTGGCCGCGTGGGTGGGTGTGCCAGGCGGTGCGAGCGCCGGGCTCGAAGGTGACGCTCGCCGCCGCAGCGCGAGCGTCGTCGTTGGGGTCGAACAGCGGATCGATCCGTGCGTTGCCGGTGAAATACTCCTCGGGCCCCTCGACGGAGGCCTGTGAACAGGCTCGAGTAACGTCCATCAGTTGTACCCACGGGAGCGGTGTGTGCGGATCGACTTTGATTCGATGCTATCCAGATGGGGCGTTTATACCCTTGCGGGGATCGTGGGCGGTTCCCCAGTAGAAGAGCACGACGCCGAGGACCGTGACGACCGCCAGGGCGACGAGCGGAATCCCGTAGCCGCCGGTGGCACTTCGGAGCGCGCTCACGGCGAGCGGTGAGAGGAAGGCGGCGCCGGCGGTCGCGGCGTTGAGCAGGCCCACGGTCGCCGTCGCGTTCTCAGAGCCGAAGCTATCGAGGACGATCGGCGACCAGAGCGCGGCGAGCGTCCCGTTGCCGATCCCGAACCCGGCCAAGACGACGTAGAGCAGAAGTGGGGAGCCGACCACGGGGAGGACGAGCACGCACGCCGCCGCGACCCCGACGCAGGCCACGAAGACGGTTCGCCGACCGACGTGATCGCCGACGGCACCGCCACCGACGCGCGCGACGATGCTGACGCCACCGACGATTCCGAAAGCACCTGCCGCGACCGCACGATCGATCCCGTTGCCGGTCAGAATGTCGACGAGCTGGGCCGAGAGCACGTAGTACCAGCCCCAGAGGAGGCCATAGCCGATCGCGGCGCCGAGGAACCGGCGATCGGCGACGCGACGACGCAGCCAGGACAGGTCCGCGGTCGTGGTAGTCCCGGTGTGGCCCGGCGGGCGACGGTAGACGAGACTGGACGCGAGGACGACGACGGCTGCCCCACCGGCGACCACGCCAAACGCGGTTTGGAACGCGACGCGGTCGAAGAGCCAGAGCCAGACGAACGGGACCGTCAGGACGCCGAGGCCGTTGCCTGTCATCGTGATCCCCATCGCACGACCCTGGTAGGCGTCGAACCACTGCGGAACGAGCGAGACGACCACGATGAATGCCGTCCCACCCGCCATCCCCAGCAGGGCGAACGCAATGAGCAATCCGGCGTAGGAGTTGACGATCTGCACCGCCCAGGCAACGACCGCGAGTCCGAGGCCCGCGCTCGCGACGACCGGCCGGAGCGGGAAACGGGCGGCGACCACGCCGAAGACGCCACCGGACAGCAGGAAGATCGCGGAGGTGATCGAGAAGACGGCCGAAGCCTGCAACGACGTCAGACCGAACGCTGCCGACAGCTGGTCGACGTACACGGTGTAGGTGAACAGCGTTCCCCAGAGAAGAGTCAACATACAAACCCCGAGAGCGACCAGCAGCCAGCCCCGGGCGGAGTCGATCGCGTCGTCGTACCTCTCGGACTCCGCTATCTCAGTCATCGCAGCTCCGCCCCCAGCGTCCGTCGTCGATCGGCGCGTTCGGATCTAGCATCGTGGTCTGACTCGCCGTTCCGGTACTCGGTCGGCTACGCATCGTCGTAGGCCATCGATCGCGAGAGCTCGGGGTAGGCGTGGATCTGCTCGGCGAGTTCGGTGACCTTCGCTTCTGCGAGTTCGATCGCGTCCTCGCCCGCGACGAACCGGCGGGGAGGATCGTCCTCGCCGGCGATCTCGACGAGCGCGTCGGCGAGCCTGGCGGGGTCGTTGGGCTGCTCGCCGCCCTGGTCCTTCCACCACGCCATCTGCTCGGCTCTGCGCTCGTCGTAGTCGTCGATCGACGGGTCGGTGAAAGGCATCGACCGCTCTTCGGTCAGGGTCGTACGGAAGAATCCCGGGTTGACGACCGTCGTGTCGATGCCGAACGGCCCGACCTCTTCGTACAGAGCGTCCATCCACCCTTCGAGCCCGTGCTTCGCGGTGGCGTAGGCCGAGCTGAACGCGAACCCGGAGAATCCCGCACCCGAAGAGATCGTGATGATGTGGCCGGAACGCTGCTCGCGCATGACCGGGAGGACGGCCCGCGTGACGTACATCTGGCCAAAGAGATTCACCTCCAGCTGATGCTTAATCTCCTCGATCGTCATCTCCTCGAAGAAGCCCTTGTAGGAGACGCCCGCGTTGTTGACCAGCACGTCGATCCGGCCGAACCGCTCGACGGCGGCCGCCGTCGCCGCCTCGGCGTCGTCGGTGTCCGTGACGTCGAGTTCCGTGACGAGGAGGTCGTCGTGTGCGCCGACGGCCTCGGCCACGGCGTCGGTATCCCGGCCGGTGGCCACGACCGCGTGCCCCGCGTCGAGGGCGGCCCTGGCGAACTCGCGGCCCATCCCGCGGCTCGTCCCCGTGACGAACCAGACCTGTCGATCGGTCTCAGGCCCTCCTGGGCGGGTCCTCGACTGTCCTCGCTCACCCATCGAGTTTCACCATGACCTTGATCGCGTCGCGCTCGTCCATCGCCTGGTACCCCTCCGGAACGCCGTCGAGATCGACCGTCTTGGTGAAGATCGGCGAGGGATCGAGGGTACCCTGGAGGACGTCGGCCATGAGCTCCTCGGCATACGCCCGGACCGGCGCGGGACCGCCCGTGAAGGAGGCGTTCTTGTAGAAGAGCTGCTCCACGAAGGCTGGATTCTCGACGTGCGGGACGCCGACGTAGCCGATGTCGCCGCCCGGTCGAACGATCTGCGCAGCAGTTTCGAGCGCCGATTCTGCACCCACGCACTCGAGCACGTGGTTCGCCCCGCCGCCGGTGAGCTCCTGCGCTTTTGCGACTGCTTCCTCGCCCCGAGCCGACACGACGTCGGTCGCGCCGAACTCGCGAGCGATCTCCAGTCGGTCCTCGTGGTGACCCATCGCGACGATCCGTTCCGCTCCGATGCGACGAGCCGCAAGCACGCCACAGAGGCCAACGGCGCCGTCCCCGATGACGACGGCCGTATCGCCGGCCTCGAGATTCGCACTGACTGCGGCGTGGTGTCCAGTCGCCATGACGTCGGTCAACGGGAGCAGGGACTCGAGGACGTCCTCGTCGTCGGCGTACCGATCGGGGACTCGCACGAGCGTCCCGTTCGCCTGGGGAACGCGGAGCTGCTCGGCCTGTGCGCCGCGACCACTGTTCGGGCCGAAGAATCCGAGGTTCGCACACGCGGTGTGGATCCCCTTCCGGCAGAACTCACACGACCCGCAGCTCGAGGAGAACGGCGCGAACACTCGATCGCCCGGCTGGACGTGCCGGACTGCGTCACCGACCTCCCGCACGATCCCCATCGGTTCGTGACCGACGGGCGCCCCGTCCTCGTGGTCCTCAGCGCCGCGGTAGAACCAGAGGTCAGAGCCACAGATCGCGGTGTGCGTGACGTCGACGATCGCGTCGGTTGGGGCTTCGATCGACGGCGCCGCTCGCGATTCGATACGAATCTCGCCCGGGCCTCCGTACACTGCTGCCTTCATGTGTTCGTGCAGTGTTCGGCGGCAGCCGCCCTCAATTCGGTGCTAGCTGGAAAGTGTATTCAAGTGTGGTTCCGCACCGAGCGTCGTCGTGAGGAGCTGTCGTTCCCCGCGACGCAGCAGCGTCGACATGGAGGGCTGGGAGATGTCCATCGCCTCGGCCAGCTCCGCCGTCGAGACCGCTCGTGGACTCTCGTAGTACCCACGCGAGATGGCGAGGGTCAGCGCCTCGTGCTGTCGTTCCGTGAGTCCATAGGGGGTCGAATCGTCACTCGCCGGGGTGGTCTGTTCGATCGAGATCAGATCGACGTCGATGCCGAACTCCTCGCATCGGGATCGCATCCCGTTGAACGCCTCGTGGTGCTGGAACAGCTTCGTCTCGTACCAGCCCTCCGGCGTCACGACGGTCGGCTCCATCTGGGCGGCGGTAAAACGCTCCGGCGCGAACGCTTCGGAGACCACGTCCGCGAGTTCGATGGTGAGTTGAAAGACGGCACTGCCACTCGCGCGCCCGAGCGAGGTCGCCTCGACGACTTCCTCGAAGGACAGTAGCTCCGCCTCGGTCAGCTCCTCGCTCGGCTCGACGTAGACGACGAACACGCGAGCATCGTGCTCGCGACAGAGGCCGTGGACGCACTCGAACTGGTTCGAGTCCAGCGAGGCGGCGAAATCGACGAGCGGCAGGGCTGGCGAACTGATGAGAAACTCGGTCGTGACCGTCATGAGACAGACGTTGGTCCCTTCGACAGTTAACGCACCGGATACCGTAGGCTACTCCCCGCTGCCCGCCGAGTCGTACTCGGCGAGCCGCCGTTCGTACTTCGCCAGCGATCCGGCGAGCGCTTCTTCGGCGTCGAGGTCGGCCGATTCGGCCAGCGCGAGGAGGGAGAAGTAGACGTCGCCGAGTTCGTCGGTGGAGAGTTCTAGCTCCGCTGGATCGCTTCCGTAGTCCGTCGAAACTGCCGCCTCTTTGGCGAGTTCGCCGGTCTCGGAGACGAGATCGAGCAGCCGATAGACTGGCGGTGCTTCGAGTTCGTGGGTCGAGACGAACTCGGCGACGCGATCCTGTGGGTCGTCGACGACGGGGCCGTCTCCAGAACTGGAATCGTCCATGCGAGATGCTCCGGGAGCGAGTGGAAAAGTCGTGCGGTAGCCCACGCCACCGCAGCCGGACGTGCCACTGCCCTCGGACGGGTTAGCGCCCGGCCTCGGTCATCGCCCGGCCTCGCTCATCATGCGTCCTCGGTCATCGCGCGTCCTCGATCTCCTCGAGCGCACCCGGGTTCTCGATCGAGGACATGTCGCCCAACTCCTCGCCCTCGTAGGTGCCGGCGATGGCCCGTCGGATGATCTTCCCGGACTGCGTCTTCGGGAACGCGTCCACGAAGAACAGTTCGCGGGGGCGGAACGGCTTCCCGATCTCCTCGCCGACCCACTCGACGAGCGACGCCCGGAGGTCGTCCGTCTCGTCGACGCCTGACTCCAGCACCACGTACGCGACGACGGCCTGCCCGGTGGTCTCGTCGTCGACGCCGACGGCGGCGGCCTGGTTCACGTCCGGATGGTCGATCAGCGCGCCCTCGACCTCCGCCGGCCCGACCTTCCGCCCGGCGACGTTGATCGCGTCGTCGGCGCGGCCGTGGAGAAAGTAGAAGCCGTCGGCGTCGCGCTGGGCGAAGTCACCGTGGTCCCATAGATCCTCCCACGTCGACCAGTACTCCTCGAGGTAGCGCTCGTCGCCCGACCACAGCGACTGGGTCATCGAGGGACAGGAGTCACGCGCGACGAGGAACCCGCGATCGGTGGTGTCGAGGATCGAGTTCCCGTCGGGATCCACGACGTCGATATCCATCCCGAGGCCGGGGCCGCCAAGCGTGCAGGGTTTGAGCGGCTGGATCGGCGTCGGCATGAGGAAGCAGCCGAAGATCTCGGTGCCGCCGGAGATGTTGAGGATCGGACACTCCCCGCCGCCGACGTGCTCGTAGAACCACCGCCAGGATTCGGGATCCCAGGGTTCGCCCGTCGATCCGAGCAGGCGAAGGGAGGAGAGGTCGTGCCCGTCGAGCCACGCCTCGCCCTGCTTGCGAAGCGCACGGATCGCCGTCGGCGAGATGCCGAACACGGAGAGTTCGTGCTCGTCGATCATCCGCCAGAAGCGATCGGGATCGGGGTGGTCCGGTGCGCCCTCGTACATGAAGATCGTGCCGCCGAAGGCGTGGTTGCCAAGCAGCGTCCAGGGGCCCATCATCCAGCCGATGTCAGAGACCCAGAAGAAGCGGTCCGAGGGCTGGTGGTCGAAACCGAAGTAGATCTCCTTGGCGGACTGGAGCAGCGCGCCGGCGTGGGGCTGGACGATCCCCTTGGGCTGGCCGGTGGTGCCCGAGGAGTAGAGGAGCATTGCAGGATGCTGGCTCGGGAGCGACTTCGTCTCGTAGTGATCGTCCGCCGTCGCGACGGCGTCGGCCCACCACTCGTCGCGATCGTCGTGCCAGAGCACGTCGACACCCGTATCGGGATCGCTGGCGCCCAGGCGATCGTAGACGATGGTGTGTTCGACGCAGCCAGCAGCCTCGATCGCTTCGTCGGCAGTGTCCTTCAGGAAGACGTGGTCCCCCCGCCGATAGAACCCGTCCGCGGTGAACAGCACGGAGCACTCGGCGTCGCCCAGTCGCGTCTCCACCGCGTCGACGCCGAACCCCGAGAAGATCGGCACCGCGATCGCCCCGGCCTTCAGGCAGCCGTAGAGGATCGCGATGACCTCCGGCACCATCGGCATGTAGAGCCCGACGGTGTCCCCCTGCTCGATCCCGCGCGCTTCGAGTGCGTTCGCGACGCGGTCGGCCTGTCGGCGGAGCTCCTGAAAGGTGATCTTCTGGACGTCGCCGGGCTCGCCCTCCCAGATGCAGGCGACGTGGTTGCGCGTGCCCGAGTCGCGCGCGGCGTGGCGATCGAGGACGTTGTGGGCGGCGTTGATCCGCCCGCTGGGGTACCACTCGGTGAACTGCGGCCCGTCGGCATCGTCGCGAACGGCGTCGTAGGGCTCGTCGAACTCGATCCCCAGTTCGTCGGGGAGAACGTCCCAGAACCATTCGACGCCGGAGTCCGGCTCGCCCTCGATCTCGGTCGTCGTCCGCTCGATCAGCGACTCGTAGTCCTCGATGCCGTAGTGCTGCATGAACTGCCAGACGTTCGTCGACTCGACGAACTCCGGGTCGGGTTCGTGGACGACGTCGTCGATGTCCTCGAGCGTGTCCATAGCTAATCTGTAGCGAACGTTCCCCATAGTTCTTGGTCAAACTGCCGCCATCTCCCGACCCCGAGTGTCCGCAGAAAGCGCGGTCGGCAGGATCGGTCGCCGCTCACTCGGCGGACGCGCGCCGGTCGAGGAAGTCGGCGAGGATCTCGAACAGCCGGATCTTCTGGTCGATGTCCGAGGAGGCGTGGCCCTCCTCGCCGAGTTCGACGTACTCGAAGTCGTCCTCGGCCTCGTAGCCCAGTTCCTCCAGCCGGTCCCGGAAGATCCGTGCCTGGGAGACCGGGACTCGACGGTCGTTGACGCCGTGGACGAGCAGCGTCGGCGCGGAGAGGTTCTCCGCGTACTCGATGGGCGAGCGCTCGCGGTAGAGCTCGGGGTTGTCCTCGGGCGTCCCGAGGTTCTTCTCCAGCAGCTCCGTCTTGAAGTGCGGCATCGTCTCCTCGTACATCACGTCGAGGTCGGTCAGGCCGATCCAGGCGATGCCGGCGTCGTAGAGGTCGGGGTACTGGACGAGCTGCCAGTAGGTGGAGTAGCCGCCGTAGGAGCCGCCGAAGACGACGACGCGGTCGTCGTCGAGCCAGTCGTAGCGATCGAGGACGAACTCGGCAGCGGTGGCGACGTCGCCCTGTTCTGCGCCGCCCCAGTCGTCGTAGAGTTCCTCGACGAAGGCGCGACCGCGGCCGGTCGAGCCCCGGTAGTTGATCTGGAGGACGCTGAAGCCCTGCTGGACCAGGAACTGCGTGTAGAGGTCGAAGCTCCGCGTGTCCGCGGCTCGGGGGCCGCCGTGGGGGTTGACGATGAGCGGGGACGGCCGTTCGCCCGCGTCGTAGAACAGCGCGCCGATCTCGAACGTTTCGTAGGGCTCGTGCTCGACGGCGGCTTGCCGGGTGTCGGGCACCCCGTCGGACTCGAAGCGGAGGTACTCGGCGTCGGCGAAGTCGTCGGGATCGAACGATCCGTACTCCGCCGCGAGGAGTACCGTCGTCTCGTCGGTCGCGAGGTCGTACGCGAGGAGCTCGGGCCGGCGGTCCGGCGTCGTGTGGGTCAGGAGTAGTCGGTCGTCCGCGAGCTGTGGGGAGCCGTCGGAGGCGCGGCCGCCACCGGCCGGGATCGTCACGCCCGCGGGCACGTCGAGCTCCCTGCCCTCTCCGGTCTCGAGGTCGTAGACGACCGGTACCTTGGCGGCGCGGCGCGTCCGCACCGCGACGATCCGGTCAGTCCGTCCGTCGTCATCTTCGAGGAACGCCACCGGACTCTCCTCGTACTCACCTGGACCGTACCACGTGACCTCGTCATCGGCGAACTCGTAGACGCCCACACGTGCGAGGTCCGTCGAGTTGTCCGACACGAGCAGCCGGTCGCCCTCGGGACCCCACTCCAGGGCACCGGACTCGGCACCGACTTCGCCGATCTCGAGGTTTCGCGGGTTCGAGCCGTCCGCGTCTGCGACGTAGACGTCGACGTTGTTGTAGTCCTCGGCCTCGTTGGTGGCGTAGGCGATCCGGTCGCCGTCGGGAGCGAGCTCCACGGCGTAGACGGCGCGGTCGTAGTCCGTGATCTGCTCGGGCTCGCCCCCGGGCGCCTGGCGATAGACGTTCATCTGCCCGTCGGCAGTGGAGCCGACGTAGATCGTGCCGTCGTCGGCCACGGCCTCCAGCGAGACCTGGCCGTCCATCTCGACGGCGGGGGTCGCGCCGTTTCCGTCGCGATCGATCTGCCAGACGTCGTTCTGCTCATTGCCGCCCTCGTCCTGATGGTAGTAGAGGACGTCGCCGTCCGGTCCCCACGCCATCGGCCAGCGCGCGTTGCGTGGCACCTCGCCGTCGGTGACGACGCTGCGCTCGCCGCTCTCGACGTCGATCAGGTGGAGCTCGTTCCGGCCGGTGTCGTCGTAGTACACCGCGACAGTGTCGCCGTCGGGCGATGCCGTCGGGTGGTGGAAGGAGGGAAGGCTCGCGAGGGATTCGAGAACGTCCTGTGAGTCGCTTCGCTGTGGCATAGCCGAACGCTCGCCCGCCGGGGAATCAATGCTTGGGAATCCGGCGGAACGTTCGTGTGGATTTCTGCCCAGTGGCGTCGAAATCCGTCCACCGATCCTGCCGCGAACGGTCAAAATCCGCCGATTTCGTCGATCCAGCCGTGGAGCGACGCGCCTACGACCGCCACGCCAGCGCGTCAGCGCCACCGGAGTCCTCGCCAGCCTCCTGCTCGCGGATCGCGGCGACGATGCCGTAGACGAACGGCGTGTCGACCAGCGCGATCAGCAGTTTCAGGAGGTACTGCCCGACGATCAACTCGAGGACGAGATCCCAGGGCAACACGCCCCCGATGCCGAGCAGACGCGGCAGGATCCCGAAGGCGACCGTGACGAAGATCACCGTGTCGATGGCCTGGCTGGAAGCCGTCGAGCCGATGTTGCGCACCCAGAGGTGCTCGCCGTCGGTGCGCTCGCGGAGCCAGTCGAAGGCGAGCACGTCCCAGTTCTGGCTGACGACGTAGGCGAGCAGGCTGGCGATCACGACGTTCGTGCCGGCGCCGAGAACGGTCTCGAACTGGTCGGCGGGGACGCCCTGTCCCGCAGCCGGCGCGAGGATCGTCGACCAGACGAGCGCGAGCAGGACGAAGTTCATCGCGAAGCCGACATTGACCAGCAGCTGGGTCGGTCGGCGACCGTAGAGTTCGTTGTAGCAGTCCGTCGCGAGGAACGTCACCGCGTACGCGAGCGCGGCACCGGGCAGCGTGATCGCGGCGCCGACGACCGGCAGCGAGAACGGGAGATCGAACGCCAGGATCTTCGTCGCCGTGAGCTGGGCGGTCACGAGGGACGTGACGAACAGCGCGATCAGCGCGACCTGCCCGATCGTCGGGACAGGAGCCTCGCGGCGCGACGCGGACGTGTCGGCACTCATTACTCCCGGCCAAGCGGGCGTTCGGGAAAGAGGGTTCGATCCGGCGCTGACCGATCCGATCGAACGGCGGATACGCGGTCGGACGCTGGAGCGGTCGGCTCGTCCGGGCCTTTACGTAGGAAGCCGCGGCGACTCGTCGCCATGCCGTCCCCAGACGACTCCGGCGGCGCACCGGCACGAACCAGTGGTATCGAGATCCGCTCCCCGACGGCGATCTTCGAGGACGAGCGCGCGATCGAGGGGCTGCCGATCCGGCTCGTGATCGCGCTGCTCGTCGGCGTCGCGGCGCTCTCGGTCATGATGTCGATGATCGACGACACCAGAGAGATCGGAAATACCGAACTCGACGCCGAACCGGAACCAGACACGATACAGTTGTCGGAGGACGGCACTCAAGACGTGACGATCACGGTCGTCGATCAGAGCGGTGACCCCATCTCGGGGACGACGGTTGTGCTTCAGGGATCCTCGGCTACCCTCGCCGATGGAGCAATGCATGAGGAGTCGGACAGCGACGGGACGGTGACGTTCGAGGACGTTTCACCGGAACTCGAGGCCAACCAGGATCAGGGGACCCTCGGGATCGACCTCCAGCATCCGGACTCCGAGTTCAAGGACAAGCGCGATAACAGCGAGATCCTCGTACTCGAATAATCGGGACAAGCCCACCATCGACGAGTAATCAGTCCCAGTCGATCCAGTCGTGCTCCCAGCCGGCGCGGCGCTGGGCCTTCCGATCGGCGCGCTCGCGCTCCTCCCGCGCCGTTCGATTCCGCTCGACCGCACCGGCCTGCTCGCCCTCGACGAGCAGCGGGGCGAACGCGACGCCGCCGAGCGCCTGTCGGCTGCCGTCGGGCTCGACGATCGTCAGCGACTGCTGGCCAGCACCGAGTGGCATCACGAGTTGCCCGTCCTCGGAGAGCTGCCGGACGAGGCGTTCCGGCGGCTCGACGGCTGCGGCCTCGACGAGAATCCGGTCGAAGGGAGCGTACTCCGCGAGCCCCTCCGCACCGTCGCGGCAGTCGACGAGGACCGCCGAGTACCCCGCCGAGGCGAGGTTACTGCGTGCCTCGAACACGAGCTGGCGCGTGATGTCGATCGCGTGGACGTGGCGAGCACCGACGACCTCCGCGATGACTGCAGCGGTGTACCCCACGCCAGCCCCGACGACGAGCACCTCGTCGCCGGCCGTCGGCTCGAGCGCCTCGAGCAGCCGAGCGGCGGTGCTGGGCGCCAGGACGCGCGTGCCGTGGCTCCGGTGCGCGGTGTCCGCGTAGGCGGCCTTCTCCTCGTCGACGAACTCCTCGCGCGGGACCTCGCGCATCGCGAGGCCCACCGAGTCACTGCGGACGACGGCCTTGGCCTCGTGCTCGAGGCTGTCGACCATATCGTCGCGCAGCACCGCGGGTTCCATACTCCGCCCTCCGTGGTGGAGGGTCTTGAATCGCCCGCCTGAAGCGGGACGCCGGTACGGAGTGGGACCGATCCCGCATCGAAACGAAGCGAACGTAGAAGAACGGTTTGTCGCCGGTCTGGGGTGCGATCTGACTGATTCGACTACTAGGGAAATCAATCGCTGACCGCGGAGTGAGCTGGACGGCGAACCACTTGGAAGCCCCCTCCCGCTCGCGCCCGCTTACTTGCTGTCGCCGAAAATCGAAGATTTTCGTGATAACGAAAGAGCTTCGCTCTTTCGAACCACGCGCTTCCCTCGCTCCCTTCGGTCGCTCGTTCAGTGCTTGCTGCGTGAGCGAACGCGAGCGGTCGGCCCCTTCCAGTCCCACCCGATGGATTTGGTCGCGGTTGCTGCTCCGGTGGATCGCCAGCGAGCGAAGACCGCCGGGCGATCCCCAGTGCTGGGCGCGCCCGATTTTCCGCCGCGCTTCGCTCCCCAAATCGTTCTCAGGGAGGGACTTCGGAAGGGGACGACCGCTCCGGTCGCGCGGCTCGCTGCGCGCTTCGCTCGCTAGCGCTCGCTGCAGTGCTTATTCCGAAAGACTTCGCGCCGAGAGACTCGCTTCGCTCGGCTCACCGTCGCCGTGCTTCCCGGAGCGGGAGGGGGCTTCCGCAAGCGGTCGGGGTCCACCCAACTCCCACGCTCCAATTTGAGTTCCTCAGTAGTCGAAGCGGGCATTCCCGGAGACCGAATCCCGACGGTACGAACGAGAATAGCGATCCACCCGTCGCAAAAACCGCAACCACCAAACGGGATGCGACCGACTGTAGCGGTATGACGATCCTCGTCACCGGCGGAGCGGGCTTCATCGGCTCGAACGTCGCCCAGGGCCTGCTCGATCGCGGCCACGAGGTGGTGGTGCTCGATCCGCTCGATCCCTACTACGACGTCGGGATCAAGGAGCACAACATCGAGCTGTGCCGCGAGATGGCGCCCGAGCGCTTCGACTACGTCGACGGCTCGATCACGGACCAGTCCGTGGTCGACGACCTGTTCGCCGAGCACGAGTTCGAGTACGTCTACCACGAGGCCGCGCAGGCGGGCGTACGGACGAGCGTCGAGAACCCGCTGAAGCCCCACGAGATCAACACGACGGGGTTCCTGCACGTGCTCCAGGCTGCCGATGAGCACGACACCGAGCGCGTGATCAACGCCTCGTCCTCGTCGGTCTACGGCCGGCCGGATTACCTGCCCTACGACGAGGAGCACCCGAACTACCCGAAGAGTCCCTACGGCGTGACGAAGCTCACCGCCGAGCACTACGGCAAGGTCTGGACGGACGTCTACGACCTCCCGGTCGTGAACCTTCGCTACTTCACGGTCTACGGCCCGCGGATGCGCCCGAACATGGCCATCTCGAACTTCGTCTCCCGCTGTCTGAACGGGAAGCCGCCGGTCATCTACGGCGACGGCGAGCAGACGCGCGATTTCACCTACGTCGACGACGTCGTCCGGGCGAACTGCTCGCTGCTCGAGACCGACGCCGCCGACGGCGAGGACGTGAACGTCGGCTCGACGGACAACATCACGATCACCGAGCTCGCCGAGCACGTGATCGACGTTACCGGCGCCGACGTCGAGATCGTCTACGACGAGGCGAAGGAGGCCGACGCCCGACATACCCACGCCGACGTGTCGAAGGCACGCGAGCTACTCGACTACGAGCCCACGACGGACATCCGCGAGGGCGTCGAGCAGTTCGTCGACTGGTACCAGGCGAACCGGGAGTGGTACGAGCCGCTCGTCATGGACTCCTGAAGACGGGCGCTCATTCTCGACGGCCGTAGCTCGGAAAACGGATCCTCAGAGCAACGACGTCCCGGCGTCGAGCAGGAACACCCCACCGAACCCGGCGAGCACGACGGCAGAGATGCCAGCGACGATCGGGCCAGCGCGATCGCTGCGCTCGCCCAGTGCGGCCACGGTCGCCGGGTAGCCGGTGATCCAGACGCCGATGCCGCCGAAGAAGCCGACCAGCAGTGCGACGCTTCCGGTCTCGACGACCAGCGATCCGGGACCGCCGATGGCCGCCGTCGCGTCCGCGAGCCACGCCGCGTGGGCGAAGACGTCGAGCGTGCCGGAACGGAGCAATCCGACGCCGACGGTCAGCCAGAAGACGATCTGGTAGGGGTTCGTCAGCGAGAGCGCGAGCGCCTTCCGGAACCCGGTGCTCGATCCCGCGTCGCTGGGAGTCGGCGGTGCGTCGGCAACCTCACCGGAATCCCGATCGTCGACGCCATTCGGTGGTGGACCGTCGCCCTCGGTCGTTCGCGCCTGCTCATCGCGCACGCTCCTGGCCGCGTCCACGGCAAAGACGCACATGAGGAGTCCGCCGATGCCCACCATCACCGCCCGGAGCGTCGGAGCGTGCTGGACGACTTCGACGACGCCAACGAACGCCAGCACGCAGAAGATCGCGTCGCCGGTCATCGCACCGAGGCCGGCTTTGACGCCCGCTGGCCAACCCCGGCGAACGCTCTCCTCCGCAATGACGGCATTCATCGGGCCGGGCGGCGCGGCCATCGCGAGGCCGAAGGCGACGCCGACGAGTAGCGAGGTCGCGAGCGACACGCTCGTGGCGATGGATCGCTGTGAGAAAAGCGCGTCGGGCGCATCGTGCGAGTTCTCGACACGCCCGGGCAGGGCGCGTTCGAACGACGCCACGGTGGCGCCCCGATCCGTATTGTCGACCGCCATAAACAGGGATCACCTATACACGTCGGCTATGCGAATGAGGGGCCATGCGTCGCACTGTGACCGACCGACCCCTCGCATCGACGACCGTCGAAGACAGTTCGTCGACGAGCGTCGCCGTCTGTGAACTGGTAAGCAGGGTTTCGGACACGCCGGTTCGGGACCTGCCACCACTGGAGGCTGCGATCGACGCAGACTGCCTGAACGGCGTCTTCTCGGGCGAATCCGCCGACGGTCACCTCAGCTTCCAGTTCGCGGGCTACGACGTGGTCGCTCGGTCCAGTGACACGGTCGAGGTGTACACCGAAGCAACGGTGACTACCTGAGGGACCAGCTTACAGCGTTTACTGCCACCAGAACAACGAACTCACACGACGAGTCGCCGTACTCGATCCCCACAGGGCCAGCCCACCGGGATGCGCCTCAACAGTTAACAGTCGTCCGCGAATAGCTTCGAAGAATGACCCTCCACCACTCCCGATCTGACGACGGCTCCGTCGTCGAAGTCGAGTTCACGATCACGGAGCCGGTCTACCCGTTCGTGTCGATCGCCCAGCGAGAGAACTGTGAGATCACCCTGGAAAAGCAGCTTCCGCGCGACGACGGACGGCAAGTCGAGTACTTCAGCGTGGCAGGGGCGGATCCCCATCGCGTCGTCGATACGCTGGCCGACCGCGACGATCTCAGCGCGCGCGTTCTGGTCGACGAGGACGGGCTGGGGCTCGTCGAGATCACCGTCGACGAGGGCTGTCCAGCGCAGTATCTCGCAAACCACCGCGCCATCCCCACGACCGTCGAAGGGACGCCGGCCGGCGGGAAGATCGTCGCGGAGGTCATGCCCGCGGACGATCCGGGGGCGCTCGTCGACGCGTTCGAGACCGAGCACGCCGTCGAACTGGTCGCCAAGCGCACCCGTACAAAACCGACGCCGCTGCTCTGTGAGTCCGAACTACAGACGGCGATCCTCGACGACCTCACCGACCGTCAGCGAGAGGTGCTCCAGACGGCCCACGAAGCCGGCTACTACCAGCGTCCGCGCGGAAAGACCGGCGAGGAGATCGCGGCCGACCTCGGCATCTCCCCGACGACGTTCCAGGAGCACGTCCGTGCCGCCGAGCGCAAGATCGTGACGTTCCTCGTCGACGACCGGACCTGAGGGTGTACACCCGCCGCTTGAACGGACGGACTCTCCCGAGCGAGCGCCGACCAGTTCCGCCCCGGAACCCACATCGTTTTGCCGCCGAGCCGTCTGCCCACGGACATGGACGCAGCGGAGGGGATCGTCGGCGAGTTCGCGACCCTCAAGCGGGAGTCGGGAGCGGACGTGCTCGCGATGCAGGTCGGCGACTTCTACGAGTTCTTCGGCGAGGACGCGGAGCTGGTCTGCCGGGAGCTGGACCTCAAGCAGACCTCGAAGTCCTCCGGCGGCGAGTCGTACGCGATGGCGGGCGTGCCGCTCTCGGAGCTGACGCCGTATCTCCAGGCGCTCGTCGAGCGGGGCTACCGCGTCGCCGTCGCGGACCAGCGAGACGAGGGGGGCGACCACTCCCGCGAGCTCACTCGCGTGGTCTCGCCGGGCACGCTCCTCTCGACGACGGACGCCGACGCCCGCTACCTCGCGACCGTCGTCGAGGAGACCGACCGGTACGGCGTCGCGCTCGCGGACGTCACCACTGGGCAGTTCTACGTCACCGGCGTCGGCGGCGACCTCGGCGACCTGCTCGCCGAACTCGCCAGATTCGATCCCGTGGAGGTGCTACCCGGGCCCGATCTGCGGGAGGACGACGAGGCGATCGCGACGCTCCGGAACGACCTCGGGGCCACGCTGACGTTGCACGAGGCCGAGGCGTTCGCGCCTGGCGCGGCCGCCCACCGCCTCCGCGAACAGTTCGGCGACGGCGCGGTCGAGAGCGTCGGACTGGAGGAGGCCGCGCCCGCGGTCCAGGCCGCCGGCGCGACGCTGGACTACGTCGAGACGACCGGCGCTGGCGTACTCGCTTCCTTTACTCGGCTCCAGCGCTACCGCGACCGCGAGCACGTCGCACTCGACGCCACGACCCAGCGGAACCTCGAACTGACCGAGACGATGCAGGGCGACCGCGAGGGGTCCCTGCTCGCGACGATCGACGAGACCGTCACCAGTCCGGGCCGCCGCCGGCTCGGCGAATGGCTGGCTCGCCCACGACGCGATCGGGAGACGATCGAGACGCGCCTCGACGCCGTCGACGCGCTCGGGGCCTCCGCGCTCGCACGCGAGCGACTGCGCGAGGAGCTCTCTGAAGCGTCGGACCTCGCACGGCTCGCGAGTCGGGCTACCCACGGCAGCGCCGACGCCAGCGATCTCCTGCGCGTACGCGACGCACTCGGCGTCCTTCCCGCCGCCGAGGCGGTGATCGAGGACGACGCGACGCTCGCCGACTCGCCGCTGCCGGCGATTCTCGAACGACCCGACCGCCAGGCCGCCGCCGACCTCCGCGCCGAACTCGACGCCGCGCTCGCGGAGGAGCCCCCGGCGTCGCTCTCGGAGGGCGGGCTGATCGCCCGAGGCTACGACGACGAACTCGACGGTGTCGTCGAGCGTCACGAAGCCGCACTCGAGTGGATCGACGGGCTGGAAGACCGCGTCGGCGAGGAACTGGGGCTCACCCACGTCACCGTGGATCGCAACGCCACCGACGGCTACTACGTCCAGGTCGGGAGCTCCGAGGCCGACCAGGTACCCGAGCGGTTCCGCCAGATCAAGTCCCTGAAGAACCACGACCGGTTCGTCACCGAGGAGCTGGAGGAACGCGAGCGCGAGATTCTGCGCCTCGAGGACGAGCGCGCCGAACTGGAACGCGAGCTCTTCGAGGAGATCCGGGAGACCGTCGCGAACGAGGCCGCACTGCTCCAGGACGCTGGCCGCGCGATCGCGACCGTCGACGCGCTGGCCTCGCTGGCCACCCACGCCGCCGAGCAGGGCTGGGTCCGGCCCGAACTCGGGCCCGAAGGCGGTCCCGTCGAGATCGAGCGCGGGCGCCATCCGGTCGTCGAAACCACGACGCAGTTCGTTCCCAACGACGCGAGTCTGGGCGATGACCGCCGCTTCGTCATCGTCACGGGCCCGAACATGAGCGGGAAATCGACGTACATGCGCCAGACGGCGCTGATCGTCCTGCTCGCGCAGGTCGGGAGCTTCGTGCCCGCCGACGCGGCCGATATCGGCCTCGTCGACGGCATCTACACCCGCGTCGGCGCACTCGACGAGCTGGCCCAGGGTCGCTCGACGTTCATGGTCGAGATGCAGGAGCTCGCGAACATCCTCCACTCCGCGACCGAGGAGTCCCTCGTCATTCTGGACGAGGTCGGCCGCGGCACCGCGACCTACGACGGCATCTCGATCGCGTGGGCGGCAACGGAGTACCTCCACAACGAGGTCGGCGCGAAGACGCTCTTCGCCACCCACTACCACGAACTCACCACGCTCGCCGACCACCTCGATCGCGTCGCGAACGTCCACGTCGCCGCCGAGGAGACCGACGGCGAGGTGACGTTCCTGCGGACCGTTCGTGAAGGTCCGACCGATCGTTCTTACGGGATCCACGTCGCCGACCTCGCGGGCGTGCCCGAACCCGTCGTCGATCGCTCCAGCGACGTGCTCGATCGGCTCCGCAAGGAGAATGCGATCGAGGCGCGAGGTGGCAGCGGGGGTGGCGACGGTGAGCCTCAGCAGGTCGTCTTCGACGTCGGGAGCGGAGAGCTGCGGACCGCGAGCGCGGACGGTGGTGAGGCGAGCGGGGCGAGCCGATCCTCGTCCGCGCGCAACGCTGACGGTGGACAGGGAGTGGCGAACGCGGGGAAGCGGTCGCGGGAACCCGACGCGTCCGAGCAGTCCGACCCCGACGAGGACGCCGGCGACGCCAGCGAGCGGCTCGATCCCGAGACCCAGGCCGTCCTCGCGGAGCTGACCGAGGTCGACGTCGACGAGACCGCACCCGTCGAACTCCTGGCGAAGGTGCAGGAGTGGCAGGAATCCCTCGAGGAGTCCTGATTCACGGCGAAACGACCGGTCGCCCTCGTCCGGAGTCACGACCGTGTAGCTGTGGCGACAAACAAAGATCGGGTGGAACGCTCAGGCTTGAGAAATACCGGTGATTAGACCGTGGCTAGTCCGTGCAGCAACACTGGACGGCCCCGCTGCTCCGGGTGGGCGGCTCGGAGCGCTCGGGCCGGGAGGCGATCGTCTCGCCACACTCCGGACACTCGTAGTCGGTGAACTCGGTGTGGACCTCGTGGATCCAGTCGCCGTCGACGTTCGATTCGTGCCCGCAGGCCGGACAGATCAGGGTCGCCTTGGGAGGGGCCGTGACGGGCCGTTTTGTGGAGGGACTCATTGTTCCTTCTATGGGCTCGAAGGGGATAAGCGGGCGGACCTGGATCACATTGCCATTTGAGGGCATTCAATGGTGGTGCTGGTGTGTTTGGTCGGGGTCGTGGGAGACAACTGGAACCACCGCCAGTCGCCAACGCATGCCCCTCCCCGTCCCAGCCCGCGGGAGTTTTGGTCCCCCGGAGCCAGCGAGCATACGTGACCGAGGACGCCGACGACGTGGACGATCCCGGGCAGCCGTCCGTGCCCGACGACACCGAGATCCAGCCGCTCGATCAGGACACCATCGCCAAGATCGCGGCAGGAGAGGTCGTCGAGCGTCCGGCGTCCGTCGCCAAGGAACTCGTGGAGAACGCCATCGACGCCGGCGCGAGCCGGGTCGAGGTGGCGGTCGAGAACGGCGGGCTCGACCGCGTCGAGGTGCGTGACGACGGCGTGGGAATGGCCGAGTCCGACCTCCGGGCCGCGGTGCGCGAGCACACGACGAGCAAGCTCACCGACGCCGACGAACTCGAATCTGTGAGTACGCTGGGCTTCCGCGGGGAGGCGCTGCACACGATCGGCGCGGTGGCGAATCTCGAACTGATCGCCAAACCGAATCCAGGCCCCAGCGACGACGCTGCCGGCACCGCGCCGGACACCGGCACCCGTCTCATCTACCGCGGCGGCGACGTCGAGACCGTCGAGCCAGCGGCCCACCCCGGCGGGACGACCGTGATCGTCACGGACCTCTTCCACAACACGCCGGCGCGCCGGAAGTACCTCTCCGAGCCCGCGACGGAGTTCCGGCACGTCTCGCGCGTTGTGGGCCGGTACGCGCTCGCGAACCCTGACGTCGCGATCTCCCTGACTCACGACGGCCGGGAAGTGTTCGCGACGACCGGCGACGGCGATCGCGTCGCGGCGATCATGGCAGTGTACGGCCGCGAGGTCGCCGAGTCGATGATCGACGTCGACGTCGAGCCCGACACCGATGCAGTCGCGCGGGTCCACGGCCACGTCAGCGAGCCCGAGACCACCCGCGCGAGCCGGGAGTATCTCGCGACGTACGTCAACGACCGCGCAGTGGCCAGCGATACGGTGCGCGGTGCGATCGTCGAGGCCTACGGCCGGCAGCTCTCCGCGGAGCGCTACCCCTTCGCGGTGCTGTTCGTGGACATCCCGCCCGGCCGCGTCGACGTGAACGTCCATCCCCGGAAACAGGCCGTGCGCTTCGACGAGGAGGGTGCGGTCGAGGACGCGGTGACGGACGCCGTTCGGGACGCGCTGCTCGACGCGGGGATCGTCCGCGCGTCCGCGCCGCGCGGCGCGTCCGAGCCCGCTGAGACCTCGGTTCCATCGGACGATAGTGGTCCTGGTGGTGGGGATCCGGCGTCGACGACTGGATCCGCGGACGACGCGAACGGCGAACGCGAACGAACGGATGCCACAAGCCCGCAGTCCACTGATCCCGACGGCACCGCGCCGGCATCTACCGACACCGAGAGCGGAACCGATCCGGCGTCCGCTGGGGGAGCCACAAAGGGGTCCGCTCAGTCTGTAGACGCAGCTTCCGACGCCGCTTCGGCCGGGGGCGCGGCTCCCGACGCCGTTCCGGCCGACGACGCCGATTCGTCGACGGCCGCTGGCGGAAGGACGGATGGCGACGAGCCCGAGGCCACGACCGCCGCGACGGACGGAACCGCGACCGATGAGGTGGAGAGCGTGATCGCCGACACGCTCGGCGATCCCAGCCGCTCTGACACGCCACAGGCTGGCGACTGGACCGACCAGCTCGGCGCTCGCGTCGAACCGTCGGTCACCGCGACCGACCAGCGCACGCTCGATGGCGAGTCGGTCTCGGCCAGGAGCACCGAGTTCGACCGGCTGCCGCCGCTACGAGTCCTCGGCCAGCACGCGGACACGTACCTCGTCGCGGAGGGGCCCGACGGCCTGCTCCTGATCGATCAGCACGCCGCCGACGAGCGGATCCACTACGAGCGGCTCCGCGAGGCCGTGGACTCCGGGACGGCGCAAGCGCTCGCCGATCCCGTCGAGCTCTCCCTGACGCCGACGGAGGCGGAAACCTACGACGAGTACGCGCCCGCGCTACGCCGGCTCGGCTTCCACGCCGACCGCGAGGAGCGGACGCTGACCGTGCGGAGCGTGCCGACCGTCCTCGGCGAGACGCTCGATCCGAACGCGATCCGGGACGTCTTCGGCTCGCTGCTGGCCGGCGGCGACGGCGAGGGCACCGTCGAGGCGATGGCCGACGAACTGCTAGGTGATCTCGCCTGCGCGCCGGCGGTCAAAGGCAACACCTCGCTGACGGAGGGGTCGGTGACCTCCTTGCTCTCGGCGCTCGACGACTGCGACAATCCGTTCGCGTGCCCGCACGGGCGGCCGACGATCGTCCGCATCGACGGCGACGAACTCGCCGATCGCTTCGAGCGAGACTATCCGGGCCACGGGAGCCGGCGGGACTGAGTTACGGCGAAACGCTGCGTCGCCGACGAGGCTCTCGCCGCTGTGCACTTCTGCTCCCGGAGAGGAAGACCTATGGGGCCCCGGTCCCGAGCGTCGACCATGAGTGGCAGTGGAAAGAACAGCGGCGGCCTGATGTCCAGTGCCGGGCTCGTTCGGTACTTCGACTCCGAGGACAACGACGCGATCCGGATGGATCCCAAGAGCGTGATGGCGTTTGGCATCCTGCTGGGCGCGTTCGTCCAGACGCTGACGATCGTCTACTGAGCCCCGTTTCTGGCAGCCCCGCTTCGTTCGGTGCGCGTCGCCCGGTGAGCGACGCGTCCTCTGCCCGGTTCGTCGTGGAGCCGTCCGTCGTGCTTTTGTCCACCGCGCCACTCCGATTCGACGATGACGATCACCGCCGGCGTCGTCGCCGTCCAGGGCGACGTCGCCGAACACGTCGCCGCAGTCGAGCGGGCTGGCGCATCCCTCGGCCAGGAGGTCCGCGTCGAGGAAGTCCGTACCGCTGGCGTCGCCCCCGACTGCGACGCGCTCCTCATGCCCGGCGGCGAATCCACGACGATCTCGCGGACGATCCACCGCGAGGGGATCGCCGACGAGATCCGCGAGCACGCCGCCGCGGGCAAGCCGATTCTCGCGACCTGTGCAGGGCTCATCGTCTGTTCGCGAGACGCGCGCGACGACCGCGTCGAGGAACTCGGGCTGGTCGACGTCGCCGTCGAGCGCAACGCCTTCGGTCGCCAGAAGGACAGCTTCGAGGCAGCGCTCGACGTCACCGGGCTCGATTCGCCGTTTCCCGCGGTGTTCATCCGCGCGCCGGCGATCGACGAGGTCGGCGCCGACGCGGAGGTGCTCGCGACGGTACAGGACCGCCCCGTCGCAGTCCGGGACGGGCCGATCGTCGGGACCTCCTTCCATCCCGAACTCACCGACGACTCCCGGATCCACGACCTCGCGCTGTTCGAACCGCTGGCGGCCGACGCGTAGGGCTCCGTCGCCGCTTCGGTCCGGCTGGCAACCGCGCGACGGCCTGCAGTAGAGCGGGTCGCCGTTCGTGGGGACTTTTGCACGTGGCGACCGTCGGTATCGGCATGAACGCCGAGATCGACGCCGTTCGCGTGGCGGGGACGCCACAGGGCCCAGTCCCGGTCGTTGTACTCGCCGTCGACGACGAGGACGACGTCGTCCCCATCTTCGTCGGATTCGAGGAAGCCCGCTCGATCGCTCGCGGGCTCGACGCCACCGACATCGGGCGCCCGCTGACCCACGACCTGTTGCTCGACGTGATGGAGGAACTCGGCGGGAAAGTGAACCGCGTCGTCGTCAGCGAGGTCACCGAGGAGGGCACCTACATCGCCGACCTCCACGTCGACACGCCCCGCGACGGCGTCGTGATCGACGCCCGTCCGAGCGACTCGATGGCGCTGGCTGCCCGGACGAACGTGCCGATCGAGATCGCCGAGTCCGTCTTCGAGGAAGGCCGCCAGGACGCAGCGGAGTTCGAAGAACTCGAGGACATTCGAGAGCTCCGCGAAGAGGCCTGAGCGCGCTGGTTCGTCGTCCGTTCCTGTGGAGCGCTCCTGATCGATTCGACTACTGAGGAAATCAGTTTCGAACCGCGGAGTGAGCTGGACCGCGACCGCCTTCGGAAGCCCCCTCCCGCTCCGGTCGCGCGGCTCGCTGCGCGCTTCGCTCGCTAGCGCTCGCTGCAGTGCTTACGTCGCCGTGCTTCCCGGAGCGGTCGGCCCCTTCCGGAGTCCACCCTGAGAACGGCTCGGGGAGCGAAGTGCGGCGGAAAGTCGGGCGCGCGAAGCACTGGGGATCGCCCGCTAGCTTCCGCTCGCTGGCGATCCACCGGAGCGACGACCGAGGCCACATCCACCGGGTGGGACTGGAAGGGGCCGACCGCTCGCGTTCGCTCGCGAAGTAAGCACTGGAACGAGCGACCAACGGGAGCGATTGAAGCGCGCAGCGAGCGAGCGGGCGCGAGCGGGAGGGGGCTTCCGAAGCGGTATGCTGTCCTAGTCACTCCGCGGCCAGCTAGTGATTTCCTCAGTAGTCGAGGATGGCACTCCGCAGACGAGGGACAAAAACAATGGTACTGGCGCCGAACAGATGCGCCACCGTGAGCGATTTCCTCACGCCCAGTTTCGATTTCGAGTGGAGCCCGGCGCTCCAGGGCGCGGCCGTCACCGCCGTCTGCGGGTCCGTCGCGGTGTTGGCGTTCGGACGACCGGGCTGGCTGTTCCCGGCGAGCATCCTCGGTGGGGCGGTCGCGGGCCTGCGCGGGAGCTACTACTCCCAGTCGGCGGCGAACGGGTTCGTGGCGGTCGCGCTGGGGCTGCTCGCGCTCCTGCCGGCGCTGTTCACCTTCCGGGCGGCCTACCTCACCGCCTTCCCACGCGCGGGATCGAGCAACGTCGAGTTCGTCTTCCTGGGCTCGATCGGGGCGATGGCGGATCTCGCGCTCCGCGGCCCGCTCATGCTCTTTCTCGGCTACGTCAGCGCGGCGCTCGTCAGTCGAGTCCAGAGCGCTCCCGAGGCGTCACCACGGCGCGGGTAGGTGACGGGCCGGCGGGCACCGTGCGGTCCGCGACGGCGTCAGTCGTCGGCAGCGGGATCGCCGCCCTCGGCGTCTGTGCCCGTGGTGGCAGCCTCGCTCCCGTCGTCACCGTCCACGCGGTCCCGGACGAGCCGCATCCGCTCGGGGATCGGCGGATGGCTCTGGGTGAAGGCGGCGTACCAGGGATGGGGAAAGGGGTTCGCGAGGTTCTCGCTGGCGAGCGTCGCGAGCGCGCCGACCATTGGCTCGGCCTCGCCGAGCTGGTCGACGGCGTAGCCGTCGGCCTCCCGCTCGTGCGCGAGGGAGAGCTGGTTCAGGAGTGGCGCGGTCAGCTCCAGCAGCGGGTAGACGAAGAGCAGGGCGACCACGAGGTGGGCGTACGTCGCCTCGGCGGGAAGATCGAACAGCTCGGGAAGCCAGTCGGTGCCGAGCAGCCAGCCGAGGGCCGCGAAGACGACGCCCATCTGGAGGGCGCTGGCGCCGACACGCTGCCAGATGTGGTTGAACTTCCAGTGGGCGAGCTCGTGGGCGAGGACGCCCTCCAGCTCCCGGGTCGAGAGCTCCTCGAGGAGCGTGTCGAACAGAACGACGCGCTTCGTCGAGCCGAAGCCGACGAAGTAGGCGTTGAGGTGGGTCGATCGCCGGCTCGCGTCCATCGTGTAGATGCCAGACGCGGAGAACCCGGCACGCTCGAAGAGATCCTCGATCGCCTGTCGCACCTCGTCGTCGGCCAGTGGCTCGAAGTCGTTGAACAGCGGCGCGATCACCCGGGGATAGAGGATCTGCATCACGAGCCCGACGCCGACGACGAGCGCCCAGCCCGCGCCGACCCAGACCGGCGTCGCGAACGCCTCGATCAGCCAGAAGAGCACGCCCGCGATCGGCAGGAGCAGTGCGAGGCCGATCGCCAGTCCGAGTAGCTGATCCTTGATCCAGAGCCGCGGCGACTGCTCGTTGAACCCGAAGTTCTCCTCGATGGCGAACGTCGAGTACGCCGAAAACGGCGCGGCGACGATGCGCTGGGCGAGAAGCAGGCCGGCGACGAAGGCGACGCCCTGGAGGACCGGCCCGAGCCCCGCGTCCGCGAGGAACTCGACGGCCCCGGTGAACACCCCGGCGTAGAGCGCGCCCAGCAGGAGCACCAGGCTGACCCACGTCTGTAGCAGGGAGGCGCCCGTCCGAGCGCGCTGGTAGCCGAGCAGTTCCGCGGGCTCTTCGACGTCGAGTTCGGCGGCGAGCCAGTCGGCGTTCTCGTGGACTGCCCGACGGCCGTGCCGGACGTTCAGGACCGAGAGAGCGCTGTAGAGCGCGGTCGTCCCGACGAGCAGGCCGACGAGGACGACGTGTGCGGCGAGCATACTGGCGTTCTTGCGTGCGAGCCGGGAAACTGCTGCGATTCTGGAGATGGATCCGGAATCCTACGCAGTGAATCTCGGCGTACCTCACGAGGACAGCCTCGAAAGCCCCGGCCAGCTACGCTCCCGCGGCTCGCTGCGCGCTTCGCTCGCTCACGTCCGTTCGCTCGCTGCAGTGCTTACTTCGCCGGGGTTCGCGTAGCTGGCCGCCCCTTTCAGCCCCACCCAGCTTGTTTGGACGAGCCTCCTGGGTGGGACTGAAAGGGGCCGCGCTCTCGACGAAGGACGACGATGCAAGCACTGCAGCGAGTGAGTTGCGCGAACGAGCGAAGCGCGCAGCGAGGCGCCCGAGTCGAGAGCGCGGGGGCTTTCGAGGCTGTGATTGCGGCACAGACGATCGCTCGATGTGGAGCACCACAAGCTACTCGCTAGAAACCGGCGGCGAGAACGAACGGGAGCGAACGGAGCTGATCTGCGAGCCGTGCTGGGCGCGACCAAACCAATCGAGTTCCCTAACTGTGGATTCCCATCGCCTCGATCTGCTCCTGGTACCGATTGCGGATCGTGACCTCGGTGACCTGCGCGACGTCGGCGACCTCGCGCTGGGTCTTCTTCTCGTTACAGAGCAGGGATGCCGCGTAGATCGCCGCGGCAGCGTAGCCGGTCGGGGACTTCCCGGAGAGGAGCCCTTCCTCGGCGGTCTTCTCGATGATCTCGTTGGCCTTGGACTGGACCTCCTCGCTGAGTTCGAGCTCCGAGCAGAAACGGGGAACGTACTTCTTGGGATCGACGGGTTTCATCTCGAGGCCGAGCTCCTGGGAGATGTACCGATAGGTCCGGCCGATCTCCTTGCGCTCGACCCGTGAGACTTCCGAGATTTCCTCGAGGCTTCGCGGGATGCCCTCCTTCCGGCAGGCCGCGTAGAGCGCCGCAGTGGCCACGCCCTCGATCGACCGGCCGCGGATGAGGTCCTCCTTGAGCGCGCGGCGGTAGATCACGGAGGCGACCTCGCGCACCGAGCGCGGAACGCCCAGCGCGGAGGCCATCCGGTCGATCTCGGACAGCGCGAACTGGAGATTGCGTTCGCCGGCGTCCTTCGTGCGGATCCGTTCCTGCCACTTCCGCAATCTGTGCATCTGGCTACGCTTCTTCGAAGAGATCGAGCGGCCGTAGGCGTCCTTGTCCTTCCAGTCGATGGTGGTCGTCAGGCCCTTGTCGTGCATCGTCTGGGTGGTCGGCGCGCCCACCCGCGATTTCTCCTGACGCTCCTGGTGGTTGAACGCTCGCCACTCGGGGCCGGGGTCGATTTGCTCCTCCTCGACGACCAGCCCACAGTCGTCACACACGAGCTCGCCCCGGTCGGAACTCTTGACGAGATCCTCCGATCCACACTCGGGACACTCCCGTACGGTCTCTTCCTCAGAAGATTGCTCCGACTCGCGCTCCCGTTGGCGGGTAGACCGTGTCATCGCATTTTTATAGTAGTTCCTTTCTCACAGTTAAACCCTTCGCCGGTATGCGTCGCCTATCGAGAGGTCACAATTCCAGCGTCTGCGGCCACCGGACCGCCGTCCGTGCCATTGCCGTGCGCATTCTGACGCCCGAACGGAAACGTTTTCAGCCAGAACCCCTCACCTGCGCTCAATGCCCGTACTGGAGTGCGACGTGGAGCGCGCGCGAGCGCAGCTCGCCGACGCCGGCGCGACCGTCGAGCCCGGCAACACCGAGCACGAGCACTGGCGCGCGACGCTCGGGGAGGCGACCGCGGTAGCCTACGACGACAAGGTCGTGATCCAGGGCGCGCGGCCCACCGACGTCCAGGCCGTCCTGGCAAACGGCGGGAGCGACGACAATGGCGGCACCGCAGAGATCTACTTCGACGGCGCGAGCCGGGGGAACCCCGGCCCGGCCGCGATCGGCTACGTGGTCGCGACCGACGACGGAATCGTCGCCGAGGGCGGCGAGACCGTCGGCCGGACGACGAACAACCGTGCGGAGTACGAGGCGCTGATCCGGGCACTCGAGGTCGCGAGCAACTACGGGTTCGACGACCTCGAAGTCTTCGGCGATTCGGAGCTCGTGCTCAAACAGATCCGCGGCGAGTACGACGTGAACGTGCCCGAACTCCGCGAGCGCCGCGTGCGCGCGATGGAATTGCTCGACGCGTTCGAGGAGTGGACCCTCCAGCACGTGCCTCGCGAGCTCAACGACCGTGCGGACGCACTGGCCAACGAGGCGCTCGACGATGCCTGAGGAGAGCGACCACGACGTCGAGGGGGTCGAGGAAACCGGGGAGCAGGCCGACGCCGATGCCACCGACGCCGCGGACGACCCGTTCGATCGCCGGGTCGCGCCGTACTCCGGCGAGACGGACGTGGCGGTCGATCCCGTCGAACCGCCCGAACGCGAGGAGACAGAATCGATCGAGCCGGACCTCCCCGAGGCGACGATCGAGGAGGCCGAGCGACTCACCCGCCTCGCCCGGCGAGTGCCCGACGACGCCGAGGCCGAGAGCTACCGCGACCGGCGCGCCGACCTGCTCGCGGAGTACGACTACGCCGCGATGATCCGGGACGACGGCGACGCGGCCGGTACGAACGACGCGCCGACGCTCGTCTGTCACCCGATCGAGTGGCGCGACGACGAGGGGGCCATCGATCCCGCTCGCATCGACGAGATCGACCGCGCCGCCGACGTCGAACTCGGCGGCGCTGGCGATCCCGAATCGTGGGACGCCGTCGCGGAACGCAACGAGGCCGTCGTCGAACAAGTGCGCGATGCCCACGGCGACCGCCACGCCGCCAACGCCGAGGCTTTGGCCGAATTCGTCTCGAACCACCACGCGAAACCGATCGCCGCGGTGACGGCCGCGGAGCTGCGGTGGTTCCGCGAGGAGTACTACTCGCGGAACGTCTGGCCGACCGACGAGCAGGCAGCCGCGCTCGACCAGTCGATCGCGTACGTGTACGAGGAGCTTGACGTACCGATGCCCACGGACGAATCAGCGGAGTGATTCCGGCAGCGGTCGGCGGAGGAAATGCTCGGTATTGATCGGGGAAGACAGCAGTCGTCGCTGGAGAGAGGACGACGGAGGCCGCAGGAGGGCGGGATTCGGTTCGGGGAGCGGCGCTGGCTACGAGTCGAGCGCGTCGTCGACGATGGATCGAATCTCTTCGGCACGGCCGTCGTCCGTGACGATGCGTTCGAGCGACCAGCGAACCTGATCGAGCACGGCGGCGTACCCCTCCTCCGTCAGCTCGTACTGGTTCGTCCGCTTGTCGAGTTCGCTCTTGGCCACGAAGTCGAGCTCGACGAGATCGTCGAGGTTCGGGTAGAGCCGGCCGTGGTTGACTTCGTCGTCGTAGTAGGCTTCGAGCTCCCGCTTGATCGCGAGCCCGTACATCGGCTCCTCGGCGAGAATCGTGAGTATGTGACGCTGGAACGCAGTCAGATCGCGTGCCTTCGAACCGTCGACCGCCTGGGCCTCTGACATAGATGCACTGTTGTGAGCACATTACTTAATATTCGTGTTTGGGACAAGACGGGGGTTCGGCCATGGTCGGTGGAACCTGAGTAGACTCACCTCTGGCGTATTCGTCGCCACAGCGAACGGTCGCCATCGTGATAGATGAGTGACGGATTCGGCAGGTCGGCCCCGAGATAGGGGCCAGTGCGGCCCGGTTCGCCCGCCTCGCTCGACGCGTCGACGCAGCCAGCTGCGGGCAGTCCGGCAGGCACCGACCGACTGGAAGCAATGGCCGGCAGCAGTCGGCGGCGCCCACAGTTCTCCGCGACGTTTCCCCGACGGAGCGCGATGAAAAGGTCTATCTGGAAACTGGGCCGAGACACGCCCGCATGGTCAACCTCTGGGAAGACCTCGAGACGGGCCCGAACCCGCCCGAGGAGATCTACGCGGTCGTGGAGTGCCTCAAGGGCGAGCGGAACAAGTACGAGTACGACAAGGACGTCCCCGGTGTGGTGCTCGATCGAGTGCTGCACTCGAACGTCCACTACCCGAGCGACTACGGCTTCCTCCCCCGATCGTACTACGACGACGAGGACCCCTTCGACGTGCTCGTCCTCGTCGAGGACCAGACGTTCCCCGGCTGCGTGATCGAGGCCCGCCCCGTCGCGCTGATGGGCATGGACGACGACGGCGAGCAGGACGACAAGGTCATCGCGGTGCCCACGGAGGATCCCCGCTACGATCACGTCCAGGACGTCGACGACCTCACCGACCAGCAGAAGGCCGAGATCGCCGAGTTCTTCGAGACCTACAAGAACCTCGAGGAGGGCAAGGAAGTCGAGACGCTGGGCTGGGAGGACGCCGACGCCGCCAAGGACGCCATCGAGCACTCGATGGATCTCTACGACGAGAACTTCGACAGCCCCCGGAACTGAGACGCGACGTCACCGCACTTTCTGCAGTCACGCCCGGCGCGAGCAGCCGCTGGCGTGGCGGTGGACAGCTACCCCCGCTCTCGTGCTAATGTTTTGCCCGCCGCTGGCGCGGCGGTAGGGCAGCCACCACCCCGCGCTCGTGCTAGTGCCTTGCCCGCCGCTGGCGCAGCGGGCTCGCCGAACGCCACCGTTTTCTCGGGGGATTCCTAACGGTCGTCCATGAACCAGCCACACGTCGTGGGCGCGGGCATGACCCGCTTCGACGCCCACGATCGACCGCTGGCGGAGCTGTTCGGCGAGGCGGCGTTCGCCGCGATCGACGACGCCGGCGTCCCGACCGACGCGATCGACGCGTTCTACCTCGGCAACGCGATGGGCGGCCAGATCGAGGGCGCGAGCCACCTCGCACCCCAGCTCGCCAGTCACGTCGGGCTCGCCGGGATCCCCTGCCAGCGCTTCGAGGACGCCTGTGCGACCTCCTCGAACGCGTTCAAGCACGCCGTCCAGGCCGTGGAGTCCGGCCGCCACGACGTCGTCCTCGTCGGCGGCGTCGAGCGCTGCACCCCCGAGACCGGGCTCGAGACCGCCGAGATGACGACCCAGTTCGCGACGGCGATGCACGAGCACTACGAACAGCCCGTCGGCCTCTCCTTCCCGGGCGTGTTCGGACTGCTGACCGACCGGCACATGCACGAGTACGGGACGACGGAGGAACAGCTCGCGGAGGTCGCCGTGAAGAATCACTACCATGGAAGCCTCAACCCTGACGCCCAGCACGGCCGCGAGATCACCGTCGAGGAGGTCCTCGACAGCCCCGTCGTCGCGTCGCCGTTCCGGCTCTACGACTGCTGTCCGTTCAGCGACGGCGCGTCGGCGGTCGTCGTCGCCAGCGAGGACGTGGCGACCGGTGAGACCACGGAGATGGACGCGACGGGCGAGGGGGCTGACTCCGAGCCGATCGCCGTCCGCGGCGTCGGCCACGCCACTGACGTCGTGCCGATCGCGGACAAGGCCGACCCCGGCGTCACGCAGGCCGCTCGCGACGCGGCGGCGGAGGCCTACGACGCGGCGGGGATCGGCCCCGACGACGTCGACGTCGTCGAGCTCCACGACTGCTTCACCGGCGCGGAGATCCTGGCGACGGAGGCGCTGGGCTTCTTCGAGGACGGCGAGGGCGGGCCCGCCGCGGCGGCAGGGCGCACGTCCCTCGGCGGCGAGCTGCCGGTCAACCCCAGCGGCGGGCTGAAGGCCAAGGGCCATCCCATCGGCGCGACCGGCACCGCCCAGATCGTCGAGCTCGTCACGCAGCTCCGCGGCGACGCGGGCGAGCGCCAGGTCGACGGCGCCGAGATCGGGCTCGCGCACAACCTCGGCGGGGACACTGCGACGACCGTCGTCAGCGTCCTGGAGGCGGGAGCATGACGACGCTCGAAAATCGGCCGGGCCAGACGGACCCGAGCTACGCCGAGTGGCGCCAGCACCTCTGGGAGGATCAGGTGCTGCTGGGCCAGCGCTGCCACGACTGCGGCCACGCCACCGCCGCGCCGAAGGCCGCCTGCGCCCAGTGTGGCTCCCGGGCGATCGAGCGCATCGACCTCCCGACGGCGGGCGAGGTCTACGCGCGCACCCGGATCGAGATCGCGCCCGCCGAGTTCGAGGGCCCCTACACCGTCGCGCTGGTGGACCTCGGCGACGCGCGGGTGCTCGCGCGGCTCACCAGCGAGCGCGAGATCGGCGAGACCGTCGAACTGACGGACGTGTACGAGGGCGATCGCGGCCCGGCGCCGGTGTTCGGCTGAGCGTCGCGGTTCGACGGCCCCGACCGCGGGCAGCTCCGTTTCGCCGAGTTGCAGACTCGGCAACTCGGCGATCCTTTTGTGCATGGGCAGCGCTACGTATCGATCGCATGTCGACCCTCTACAAGTTCCAGACCCTCTCGCCGACCGCGCAGCTCGTCGTCCTGACGGCGATCCTCGACCCGTTCGGTCTCGCCGCCGGCTACCTTCTCGGCCCGACGGCCGGCTTCGAACCGTTCATGGGCGCGGTCGTCGGCGTCGCGATCACGTCGACGATCACGTCGCTGTGGTTCGTCGCCAGGCAGACCTGAGTCGGGGCTGGCGATACACCGACGCTGGTTCGACACCCTTAATTGCCGAGCCCGATTTTCTACGACTGCGTGGGACCGTAGGGTAGTGGTATCCTCGGCGCATGGGGTGCGTCGGACCTGAGTTCAAATCTCAGCGGCCCCACTTCCACATTTTACGAGGCGCGGCTCTGCGAGCTGCGCCTCGCAAATACTTGGGGAAAAGAGCTCTGCGTCCGCGTGAGCGGAGCGAGCGCGGGCTCGGAAGACGAGTTTCACGAGGCTTCGGGTGCTCACTTCGTTCGCGGCGCCTGTGCAAATCGACAGGGAAGTTGGCTTGCGGAAGCGCATCCTGATTCGAGATTGGAGAATGGTCTTTTGAGGGGCTAACAGACCCGATACGCGATCAACTCCCACAAGGGTTACCTGCTCAAGAGACGTAACCATCGGAAATGGCCGATGGTTTTTCGGTTGAATACGACGACCCGGAGGACCTCCCTCCAGTAACGTTCGGGGAGATTTTCGATTCCGAGTCCATCGAGCGGTATCCCGAGAAGCGCATCGTCATCGTCGATGGAGAGGCGAGGTTAGATCCGTTTGCAGAGTTCGCAACGGACTGATTTTGGAGGGCCGATACACCACGAAGCAGTACCAGCCGTCGTGCCGCCGGGGCTTCTCGAGATAGGTCGAGATAGCTTGAAATTGCCCGGCTGTCCGTCCTGTGCCCGGTCCACGTGGATTTTATCTCGGCGGGCGTGCCGTTCCGGAAGGTCACGTCGCCCCAGCTCGAGCGCTCCAGGTCGAAGCGACGCTTCGCGGCCATCCGCTTCTCACAGTCGCCATCGAAATGTCGAATTCAACGGGAGAACGGCATGACAGTAGTAGAAAAACGAGCTACTCGTCGCGCTCCGAGTCCGGGAGTAGATCGCGAACCCGGTCAAACGCGGCTTCGATCCGGCCGGGCATCCGCTCGTACTCGTCGTCGCTCACAGATCGCTCTCGGCGTTCACTCCGGTCCATCGTCCAAACCACGTACTGCCAATTGCGCGTACTCGATCAAATGTCTTCGGCATAGGACAACTCGGTACAGCGACACCACCCATCGCAAACCGATGATCCTCCCCTTCCCACAGCACTATCCGATTTCGGTGCGACCTCCCGCCCATGAACCCCGACGTCGACGCCTTCGGCTCCCGCCGCTCGACCGTCTACGCGCCCGAGGGGATCGTCGCGACCAGCCAGCCACTCGCCGCGGAGGCCGGCGTCGAACTGCTCCGGCAGGGCGGCAACGCCTTCGACGCCGCGGTCGCCACCGCCGCGGCGCTGAACGTCGTCGAGCCGACGTCGACGGGGCTGGGCGGCGACGTGTTCGCGCTCTACAGAACTGCCGACGGCGAGGTCGGTGCGATGCGGGCCTGCGGCGGTGCACCGGCTGACGCCACGATCGAGAACGTCCGGGAGGCCGTCGCGGCGGGTCACGGCGACGACGAGCAAGCCGAGGTCACGGATCCCGACGCGGTCACGATGCCGGAGTTCGGCCCGCACGCCGTCACCGTTCCGGGGACCGCGCGAGGCTGGGAGGCGACGGTCGATGAGCTGGGTCACCTGGCGTTCGCCGAGACGCTCCAGCCCGCGATCCGGTACGCCACGGAGGGCTACCCCGTAACTGAGGTCGTCTCTGCGCAGTGGCAACACGGCGAGGATCGTTTCACCGACGAGCACGCCCGCGAAGCGTACCTCTTCGACGGCGAAGCGCCGGCGGTCGGGCAGGCGGTCACCCTTCCGAAGCTCGGCCAGTCCCTGGAAACCATCGCGGCGGAGGGCGCCGACGCCGTTTACGAGGGCGCAATCGGCGAGGAGATCGCGGCAGAAGTGCAATCCCAGGGCGGGTTCCTCACGACCGAGGACCTCGCGGACTTCGAAGTCGAGTGGCCCGAGCCCGTCGCCACGGAGTACCGCGGCGCGGAGATCTACGAGCTCCCGCCGAACAACCAGGGACTGCTCGCCCTGGAAGCAATCAACCTCGCGAGCGAGATCGACGCCGGCGAGCATCCCTACGACTCCGCCGAGCGCGTCCACGCCTTCGCCGAGGCGATGAAGCTCGCGTTCGTGGACGGCCACCACTACGTCACCGATCCCACGTTCGAGAACGTGCCCAATCTCGCCGCGAACTCCTACGCGGCCGAGCGCGCAAACGAGATCGGCGAGACGGCGATCGAGGATGCCGAGATCGGGTTCCCGAGGGAGGTCGGCGGCGCGAACGGCGACGGCGCCGGAGGCGGAGGCGGAGCGGGCGCGGGGCACGATCCCGCCGAAGACGCGGACACGGCCCTGCTCTGTACCGCCGACGCAGAGGGCAACGTCGTCGCCTTCATCAACTCCCGCTTCCACGGCTTCGGCTCCGGACTCGTCGCCGGCGACACCGGGATCGCCCTCCAGAACCGCGGCGCGTCCTTCTCGCTCGATCCCGACCACCCCAACAGCCTCGAACCAGGCAAGCGCCCCTTCCACACGCTGATCCCCGCCGTCGCGAAGCTCGACGAAGACGACTGGGCGGCCTTCGGCGTCATGGGCGGCTACATGCAGCCCCAGGGCCACCTGCAGGTGCTCTCGAATATCCTCGACTACGGCATGCCCCTGCAGGCGGCCCTCGACGCCCCGCGCTGGCGCTACCGCGAGGACGGCAGCCTGGCTCTCGAGGAGCGCATGCACGACGGCGTCCCGACGAAACTCGTCCGGAAAGGGCACGACGTGGAGATCCTTCCGCCCGCGCTCTTCGGCGGCGCACAGATCGTCCGGAACGACGGTGGGGTGTTGTCCGGTGCGACGGAGCCGCGGAAGGACGGGCAGGTGTCGGGGTACTGAGCTCGGATGGCGGCTGGGAGGCTCGCCCGGTGAGTGGCGCAGTATCGAACGATCAAGATTGTGCTTAGTCCGGAGTTCTTGCGCTACTCGACTACTAGGGAACTCATGTGGTTACGGAGTGACTTGGGCAGCGAACCGCCACGGAAGCCCCCTCCCGCTCGACGATCCTAACTCGTTGCGCTCCTCGGCTCGCTCCGCTCACCTGCGGTGCTTACGTCGTTACGATCGTCGAGCGGTCGGCCCCTTCCGGAGCCCCACCCAGGCAGTTTGTCGAAGGGGCCGATGCCCCGGTGGGATGCGGTGGCGCGCGTTTCGCGGGTGCGTCAGCACCCGGGTAGCGTGCGAGGGACGACCGAGCGTACGCGAGGGAGGAGGTTGGGGAGGACTGAGGTTGCGGTGCGGTGGGTGGGACTTCGAAAGGGGCAGGGCGGTCGGCTGTCCCCGGGCGAAGTTAGCACTGGACCGACTGAGCGGATGTGAAGGAGGGAAGCGCGCAACGAGCCCCGGGATATCGAGCGCTCTGGGGCTTTCGGAGGCGGCTGTTACCGATACTTCTCCACATCCCCGTACTGATTTCCCTAGTAGTCGGATCGAACAGCGAACAAGAGTATCGCGAAACGTACCGAACGTCCCTAGTCCCCACTCGCAGCCAACCCGGAGTCCCCACCCGCAATCTCCCCGTCCGCAGCCTCTGGCAGGTGATCGCGCACATCGTCGGCGTCGTTCTCGACGAGCACGCGCGAGTACGCCTCGGGCATGACCTTCACGAACTGATCGACCACGCTCTCCCACTCGGCGAGGAGCTCCTCGGCGCGCTCGCTGCCGGTGTAGGCGGCGTGGTTCTCGACGAGTCGGCGAAGCATGGCCTCGTCGCGGTCGGAGAGGTCGCGTTCGAGTTCGACCATCCCGGTGTTGAGCCGCGAGTCAAAGTCGCCGTCGCCGTCGAAGACGTAGGCGATGCCGCCGGACATGCCCGCCGCGAAGTTCCGGCCGGTGTCGCCGAGTACCGCGACGACGCCGCCGGTCATGTACTCACAGCCGTGGTCGCCGACGCCCTCGACGACCGCGCGAACGCCGGAGTTTCTCACTGCAAAGCGCTCGCCGGCGACGCCGTTGACGTAGCACTCGCCCTGGGTCGCCCCGTAGAGCGCGACGTTGCCGATCGCGACGTTCTCGCTGGCCGCGTAGCCCGCGTCGGCTGGCGTCGAGATCGTGAGCTTCCCGCCGGAGAGTCCCTTGCCGACGTAGTCGTTCGCCGTGCCGGTGAGGTGCATCGAGACGCCCCGGGCGAGGAACGCCCCGAAGCTCTGGCCGGCGGTGCCCTCGAGGTCGATCGAAATCGCGTCGTCGGTGAGCCCGTCACCGCCGTGTTCTTTCACTACGGCGTTGGAGAGCGTCGCACCGACGGCGCGGTCCTCGTTGCCGATCTCGGCGTCGAGCGTGACCGCCTGCCCGTCCTCGATGGCGGGCTGGGCCGCGTCGATGAGCTCCCAGTCGAGCTGTTCGTCGACCTCGTGGGTCTGCTCGCGAGTCTTCCGGCGCTGATCCCCAGCGGGTTCTGCCAGCACTTCCGAGAGGTCGACGTTCTTGGCCTTCGGGTGGTCGACGTCGTCGCGCTGGTCGAGGAGGTCGACCCGCCCGACGAGTTCGTCGACGGTTTCGATCCCCAGCTCGGCCATGATCTCGCGGAGCTCCTGGGCGATGAACGTCATGTAGTTCACGACGTGTTCGGGCTCGCCGGGGAACCGCTCCCGGAGCTGCTCGCGCTGGGTGGCGACGCCGACCGGGCAGGTGTTCTTGTGACACTGCCGGGCCATCACGCAGCCGCCGGTGACGAGCGAGGCCGTGCCGAAGACGTACTCCTCCGCGCCGAGCATCGCCGCCACCGCGACGTCGCGGCCGGTCTTCATCCCGCCGTCGGCGGAGACGCGGATCCGATCGCGCAGCTCCGTCTCGACGAGCATCTGGTTGGCCTCCGCGAGACCGAGCTCCCAGGGGAGGCCGGCGTTCTTGATGGAGGTCTTCGGCGACGCGCCCGTCCCGCCGGAGTGCCCGGAGATGTGGACGACGTCGGCGTTGGCCTTCGCGACGCCGGCGGCGATCGTGCCGATGCCGGCCTCCGCGACGAGCTTGACGTTGATGTCCGCCTCCGGATTGGCAGCCTTCAGGTCGTGGATCAGCTGCTTGAGATCCTCGATCGAGTAGATGTCGTGCAGCGGCGGCGGCGAGATGAGCCCGACGCCCTCCGTCGCGTAGCGCACGTGGGCGATCATCTCGTTGACCTTCTTCCCGGGGAGGTGCCCACCCTCGCCGGGCTTGGAGCCCTGGGCCATCTTGATCTGCAGTTCGTCCGCCGAGGTGAGGTACTCCGAGGTGACCCCGAAGCGACCGGAGGCGACCTGCTTCACGTTGCACTCCTTCTCGGTGTGGAAACGCTCGGGGGGCTCGCCGCCCTCGCCGGTGTTCGACTTCGCACCCAGCCGGTTCATCGCGATGGAGTTGTTCTCGTGAGCCTCCGGCGAGATCGAGCCGAGGCTCATCGCCGCGGTGGAGAAGCGCTCGACGATCTCGTGGACGGGCTCGACCTCCTCGATCGGGATCGACTGCCGCTCGTCGTCCTCGAACTCGAGCAGGCCACGCAGGGTCTGGAGCGTGTCACCCTGGTCGTTGATCAGCTCCGCGAACTCGGTGTAGGTCTCGTAGTCGCCCGTGCGCACCGCACGCTGGAGCGTCCCGACGGTCTCGGGGTTCCACTGGTGGTGGATGCCGTCGGAGCGGTGCTCGAACTCGCCGTAGCGGTCGATCTCGGCGTCGGTCCAGGCCGCCGCGTGGCGGTCCAGCAGATCCATCTCTATCTCGGGGAGGCCGATGCCGCCGGTGCGGTTCTCCGTCCCCTCGAAGTACTCGGCGACGAAGTCCGAATCGAGCCCGACCGCCTCGAAGATCTGGGCGCCCTGGTAGCTCTCGACCGTCGAGGTCCCCATCTTCGCCATCGTCTTGAGCAGCCCGTCCTCGACCGCACCGACGTACGCCTCGATCGCCTCGTCGAGGTCCGCGCCGTCCTCGCCGGCGACGAGGTCCGCGATCGTCTCGAAGGCGAGGTACGGATTCACGGCGCCCGCACCGTAGCCCACGAGCGTCGCGACGTGGTGGACCTGCCGGGGGTCGCCGGACTCGACGACGAGCCCGACGTGGTTGCGCAGCCCGTTGCGAACGAGGTGGTGGTGGACCGCGCCGGTCGCCAGCAGGCTCGGGATCGGCACCGCGTCCTCGCCGGTGTCCCGGTCGGAGAGCACGACGACGTCCGCGCCGGCCTCCGCCGCCGCGGTCGCCTCCTCGCGGACGCGCTCGACCGCAGTCTCCAGGGCCTCGCCGTACTCGCCCTCGAAGGTGAGCACGTCGGGTTCCGGATCGACGGTGTCGGAGTCCTCGACGTCGTCCGCGGTAGCGCCCCCGTGTGGCGGTTCGTACGTGATGTCGATAACCTCCGACGTCAACCCGTTCTCGTCGAGTTCCTTGATCGCCGCCGTCTCTGCGTCCGTGAGGACGGGCGAGTCGGCGACGAGCTGGTTCGCGTGGGCCGACGACTCCTCGAGGAGGTTTCGCTGGTAGCCCAGCCGGGTCTCCATCGAGGTGACGAGCTCCTCGCGAATGTAGTCAAGCGGCGGGTTGGTGACCTGCGCGAACAGCTGCTTGAAGTACGTAAACAGCGGGCGGTTGTAGTCCGACAGCACCGACAGCGGCGTGTCGTCACCCATCGAGCCGATCGGGTCCTTCCCCGCCTTCATCATCGGCTCGATGAGGTTCTCGAGTTCGTCGTGGCTGTAGCCGAAGGTGGCCTGGCGCTCGCGGAGCGCGGGCAGGGTCTCTGCACTGGAGCCCTCGCCGTCGGCCCCTGTGTCGCCGGCCCCGACGTTCGCGGGCGCAAGGTCGTCGGCGTCGGCAACGTCCGCGAGATCGACCTGCTGTTCCGCGACCCACTCGCCGTAGCGCTCGTCGGTGAGGTCCTCGAAGACCTCGTCGTCGGGGACGATCCGCCCCTCCTCGGGATCGGCGAGGAAACACTGGCCGGGCTGGAGCCGACCGCGTTCGACGATCTCGCCGAAGTTGGGTTCGAGCGCGCCGGCCTCCGATCCCATGATCAGGGTGTTGTCGGCGGTCACGTCGTATCGGCAGGGGCGGAGGCCGTTGCGGTCGAGCACCGCACCGACCCGCTCGCCGTCGGTGGCGGCGACGAGTGCCGGGCCGTCCCAGGGCTCGACCAGCGAGGCGTGGAAGTCGTACCACTCGCGACGGGCGTCGTCCATCGCGTCGTCGCCGCGCCAGGCCTCCGGGATGAGCATCCGGAGGGCGTGGGGAAGGTCGCGGCCGCCTGCCTGGAGCAGCTCCAGCGCGTTGTCGACGCTGGCGGTGTCGGACTGCTCGGGGTCGTTGATGACCGGCTCGATGGCCTCGAGTCCGTCCTCGCCGAGCCGGTCGCTCTCGAGGTCGGTCTCGCGAGCGCGCATCCAGTTGATGTTGCCCTGGATGGTGTTGAACTCGCCGTTGTGGATGATCCCGCGGTAGGGATGGGCGAGATGCCACGCGCCGAGGGTGTTCGTCGAGAAGCGGGCGTGGACCATCGCGAAGGTCGTCGCCATCCGCTCGTCGGTGAGGTCGGGGTAGTAGCCCGCGACCTGATCGCCCTTGAGGAGCCCCTTGTAAACGACCGTCTTGCGATCCAGCGAGACGACGTAGAAGCGCTCGTGGCCGGCCGGCTGCTCGTCCTCGATCGTCGTTTCGAGGTCCCGGCGCGCGACGTAGAGCGCGCGATCGAAGCCGTCGAGGTCGATCGCGTCGGCGTCGATCGCGTCAGAACCAGCCCCCTCGGCCGTCGCGGCATCGGCAGTGAGAAGATCGCCCGCAGGTGCCACGAACGCCTGGGAAACGACGGGCTCGGAATCGATCGCCGTCTTGCCGAGATCGGCGTTGTCCGTCGGGACGCGCCGCCACGCGAGGACGTCGAGATCGTAGGCCGCGAGCTCGGCTTCGACGAGGTCTTTGAGCGCGGCTCGCGCGTCGTCGGACTGCGGGAAGAAGAACGAGCCGGCGGCGTAGACGTCGGGCAGGTCGGCCTCGACGACGCCAGCGAAGAACTCGTCCGGCCGCTGGATGAGGACGCCAGCGCCGTCGCCGGTGTTCTGCTCCGCGCCGGTCGTGCCGCGGTGTTCGAGGTTCTCGAGCAGCGTGAGTCCGTCGTCGAGGACGTCGTGACTCGTACCGCCGTCGAGGTCCATCACGACGCCGACGCCGCAGTTCGATCGCTCCTCCTGGGGGTCGGCGAGCCCGCGAGCCCGGGCGTCGCCGGACGTGGCGTCCGACGGGCCCCGCTTCGCGGGGGCCGGCGAACCGCCATCCGCCCCTGCGTGTGGCTGGGTCATACCCAGCCGTGGTCACTCGCACAATAAGACGGTGTTCCTGAAAGGGTAAATGTATATTAATTGCATATAAGGATATTAAGCCTGTTTGAGGACCGACCGTTCGGTCCGAGCCGTCGAACGAACCGGACCGAACGTCCACTGTTTCGGGAAGAACCACCCGATATGGTCGCCGAGCGCCGACGTTTCGTCTCTCCGACACGAGAGCGAACGATGACTGACCGCGCGGCCGCGGGACCCTCCGACGAGACGGCGCGGACGGACGCGATAGCGACGGCTGACCCGGCGTGGGCGTCAGCGTGACGAGTGGGAGGCGAGCCCCGCGCGACCAGGCGTGGGGCGACCACGGGTGTGGCGGTCGTCCGCGTCGCGACCAGGCCTGTCCCGACCGTCCGGCCGCGGCCGTGCGCGCGGCGAGTGCCTGTAGCGATCAGGGCATGGCAACCGTGGGTGCTGCGACCGTGAGTGGTTAGTGAACCGCGCCCGTCTCGACGAGCGTGCACTCGATCCGCCTCGACAACGCCGTCTTCGAGGGCGAGAACGTCGTTTACCTGCTCGATCCGCCAGCAGGGCCGACGACGCTCGTCGATTCCGGCGCGCCGACGGCGAACGTCCGGGAGTCGCTCCGCGAGGGACTCGCCGACGCCGGTGTCGCGATCGCCGACCTCGACAGAATCCTGCTCACGCACTGGCACTGGGACCACTCCGGACTCGCCGGCGAACTCCAGGCCGACAGCGGTGCCGAGGTGTTCGTCCACGAGCGCGACGCACCGCTCGTGGACGGGAGCGGTCACGACGCCTACCTCGACCTCCAGCGAACCTGCTTCGAGCGGTGGGGCATTCCAACCGAGCCTCGCGAGGAACTCCTCGCCTTCCTCGAGGGGCAGGAGGAACTCGCAGGCGAGCCGGCAGACGTAACGACATTCACCCACGGCAAACGGTTCCCGCTCGGCGCGGGCAGCCCAGGGGCCGACGGCGGAGCCGACGGAGACCGTGGCAGTCGCGCAGACGACGAAGCCGATTCGGACGCGCTCCGGGCGATCCACCTCCCCGGCCACGCCGACGGGCTCACGGCCTTCGCGTTCGAGCGCCGCGCCGAGGCGTTCGTCGGCGACGTGATCCTCCCAGAGTACACGCCGAACGTCGGCGGTGCCGATCCTCGCGTCGAGCGTCCGCTCGCGACCTATCGATCGAGTCTCCGGTGGCTCGCCGCGACGGACCTCGACCGGGTCTGGCCCGGCCACCGCGACCCGATCGACGATCCCGCCGGCCGTGCCGAAGCGATCCTCACCCACCACGACGAACGGACGGAGCGGACGCGATCGGTGCTCGGCGAGATCGGCCCCGCGACGGCGTGGGAGGTCAGTGCCGAGCTGTTCGGCGACCTCGAGAACATCCACGTCATGCACGGCCCTGGCGAGGCGTGGGCGCACCTGGAGGCGCTCGTCGAGGACGGGGCAGCCGCTCGGAGCGAGGACGAGGACGGCGTTTTCCGGTACGAACTCGGCGAATAGGGATCGGCGAATTCCCAGATCCGCTCCACAGTTGCTCGGCGCCCGTCACTGACACCGCCAGATTGAGGCCCGCAGCCGTACCGATTCGACGTATGGTACCGGAGGGACCCGCCCCACCGGAGGGGACCACACCGACGGAAGGGTCAACACCAGCAGAGGAGTCCCCATCACCGGAGAGATCCACACCGCGGACAGACGAAGGGGTCGCGTCGACACCCCAGATTACGGTCCTCGGCGTGGATCCCTCGGATCCCAGGAGCCTCGTAGAGCTGCCGGAGTGGGTCCCTGCGGACGCGAGCGGGCTCTACCGCGTGCCGGCGCTCGATCGACGGTCGATCGAACCCAACGGCGTCCGGACGAACCCACTGGAAGCGGCGCGGTCGATCCTCCAGCGACTGCGTGGGACCCGGCCGTCGGCCGAGACGCTCGCGGACGCCACCGCGGCAGCTGCTACGGAGCGTTCGCTACCGGTTCGGGAGCTGGACCGTCGGGGACGAACGGGTGCAGATCGGGACCAGTCGTCCACAGCCTGGCGGCGAAACTGGACCGTCGGCGCCTGGGCAGTCACGGCGGTGACCGCCGGGATCCCACTCGCCGCGATCGGACTCCTGGTCGTCGCCAGCGGACTGCTGGCCTGGATTCTCGCGGCGTTGCTCGTGGTCGGTGCGCTCGCGCTCGGGACCGGCTTCGCACTCCTCCACGAAGCTGCCGCGATCCGGCGGACCGACGCGTCGTTTGCCGCGGTGATCGCCGAGGCGAGCTTCGACGCCGGCGACGGAGCGCACCCGGTGGTCGTCGTCCCAGCCCGGAACGCGGCTGGCGTCGCAGCGGTCCTTCGCGAGCGAGGGATCGCGGCCGAAGCGCGCGGGCCCGACGTTGCACCGGGAACGGGCACGTAGCTCGTCGGGGCATGACGGCCACGTCTCGCGGCAGACGGTGATCCGGCAGGTCGTAAGAGCCACGTGGCGGCGCTGCCAGTGACCGGCCATGGACTACGACCGGCCGCTCTTCTACCACGTCATGGAGTACGCCGCGGCCGCAGACCGCGACGTGATCGACGTGGTCAGCGGATCGCCGGACTGGGAACCACCTGCCGCGCTCCGGGAGGGGCTCGCCGAGTACGCCGAGACCGACTCCGGCGAGTTCCAGTACCCGCCGAGCGAGGGGCTCCGCGAACTCCGCGAGGAGATCGCCGCACGCCGGAACGTCGCCGTCGATCGCGTGATCGTCACCAACGGTGCCGGCGAGGCGAACTACCTCGCGATGGCGGGAGCGGTGGATCGCATCGAGGACCGCACACCGGACGGCGAGGAGCCCGTGTTCGTGCTCACGGACCCAGTCTATCCCTACTACCCCGGGAAGGCCGAACTCCTCGGCGCCACCGAGCGGTTCGTCGCAGCCGAGTCCGACGGATCGCTGGACCCCGCCGCCGTTCGCGAGCAGGCTGGGGCTGCCGGCGAGCGCCTCGCCGCGATCGTCGTCAACACGCCGAACAACCCCACGGGCGCGGTCTACGATCGCTCGACGATGGCCGACCTGGCCGCGATCGCCGACGAGCACGACGCACTGCTGCTCTCCGACGAAGTCTACGATCGCTACGACTACACCGGCCGCTTCGAGAGCGCGCTCACCCTCGACGCCGAGCGCGTCGTCGTCACCAACGCCGTCTCGAAGTCGATGGCGGTCACGGGGTTCCGGGTCGGCTACGCGATCCTCCCCGAGTCGATGGTCGGCGGCGCCCGGACCCGTCACATGCTGGTCAACGTCGCGACGAGCCGCCCGGCACAGCAGGCGGTGCTCGATGCGCTCCGCGAGACCGAGCCGGCGTACTACCAGCGCAACCGGGAGCGAATGGCCGAGCGGATCGCGACGTTCACCGACGCACTCGACGCCGCCGGCGCGGAGTACACCGAACCCGACGGCGGCTTCTACGTCATGGCACGCTTCGACGGGTTCCCGGGGACACTCGAGAACGCCAAACGGCTCGTCGACGAGGCTGGCGTCGCGGGGATGCCCGGCGAGGCCTTCGGCGAGTCTCGCGAGGACTGGTTCCGCTTCGCCCTCGTCACGCCGCGCGTCGAGGAAGCAGCCGATCGGCTCTCGGCGTTCTTCGCGTAGCCACGAGTCGATTCCGCGCGACGCAGACGACTCCGGACATCGACGCCCTGAACCGTTCGGCGCGCCGAGCGCGGGACATGAGCGACATCGACGTGGAGCCCGTCGACGACGCCGGCGAGGACGGCGAAACCCCACCGCCAGCTGACGACGCGGCGACGTCCGACGAGGACAGGCCACCGGCAACGGACGATGCTGGAGCTGAGGCACCCGGCCAGCCCGAAGCGCTCGACGCCGACCGGCTTCCACCGGTCGCGAGCGACACGCCCGAGTTCGTGCTCTACGGCGGCAAGGGCGGCGTCGGCAAGACCACGATGGCTGCCGCGACCGGCCTGTCGTCTGCGGCAGCGGGCACCAGAACGCTCGTCGTTTCCACTGATCCCGCCCACTCGCTCTCGGACACGTACGAAGCCGAGATCGGACCCGAACCCACGCAGCTCCGCGACGACATACCACTCTACGCTGCCGAAATCGATCCGGATGCGGCCATGAACGAGGGGATGTCGATGTTCGGCGACGCGAGTGGAGCGGGTGGAACCGGGCAGGCGACTGGCGGAGCGGGCGGAGGCGGTCAGGCGGCTGGCGGAGCGGACGATGCAGGCGGCATGGGCGGCATCGGCGCGATGATGGGCGGCGGTAATCCGCTCGAGTCGATGCTCGGCGGGACGATGCCGGGTTCGGACGAGGCCGTCGCGATGCAACAGCTCGTCGAGTTCATGGACGACGACCGGTTCGATCGCGTGGTCGTCGACACCGCGCCGACCGGTCACACGCTCCGCCTGCTGGAGCTCCCGGAGCTCATGGACTCGATGGTCGGACGGATCCTCACGATGCGCGAGAAGATGTCCGGCCTCATGGACGGCCTTTCGGGGATGATCGGCGGGCAGGACGCCGATCCCGAGACAGGCACCGAGAGCCTCCGGGAGCTGTCCGATCGGATCGAGCGCCTGCGCGAGACGCTCACCGATCCCGCGCTGACGGACTTCCGGATCGTGATGGTGCCCGAGGAACTCTCCGTCATCGAGTCCGAGCGACTGCTCCGCCAGCTCGACGACTTCTCGATCCCTGTGGAGACCGTGGTCGTGAACAAGGTAATGGAGGATCTGGCCGACGTCACCGACGACGTCCCGACCGAGGACGTCGTGACGCCGGATCTCGATAGCTGTGAGTTCTGCCAGCGCCGCTGGGACGTCCAGCAGCGGGCGCTCACCCGCGCGCAGGAGGTCTTCCGGGGGCGGACGATCAAGCGGGTGCCGCTGCTGGCCGACGAGGTCCGGGGAGAGCAGTCGCTGCGGGTGGTTGCGGCGTGTCTGGAGTGAAGCGACGATGCCGGTTGCAGGAACAGGTATGTGGACGGTTATTCGGCCCGCTCCGTCTCGACGACCTCGGCCTCCCAGGGTGGTCCCCAGTCCATCTCCTGGGTCTTGGCACGGAGTTCGTCGGGGTCCCTGTCGAGAATTCGAGCGAGTTCCTCGGTGAACTCCTCGGGAGAGAGTTCGATGGGCTCTGTCAGTTCTTCCTCCATGGGTAGACGTTGGGCGTCGATGTACAATAAGTGTGTGGCAGCCGTCAGAATGGTTCGCAGACGATCCATCAGGGCCACGGTGCTGGATCGTCGGGTTCGATCTCTCCGTAATGCACCCGGAGGAAGTATCCCGTGTGCCGTCGGAAGTATCGTTTCGCCTGGTCTATAACGGCGCCGAGATCCGTCGGCGTGCCACCAGTAGTGGGTGGATAGACAGTTTGCTCTTCGCCATCGCGCAGGACGACATCGACGTGGACAGCTTCCGTACTGAGATCGTGCCCGTTGCCTCCGGCCGGATTGTGGTCGATCCGAGCGATCTGAACGACGGTCCGGTGGTCGGTGTCCGAGCGACGCTGTAGCTGGACGAGAAACCGCTGGACTGCGCCGCGAAACACGTCGATCCCGAGCCAGACTCGACACCGCTCGCTCGGCGTCGAGACGACGTACTGCAGGTCGAACCCAGCCGGCGTATTCGGCACGGATCAGGTTGCTGCGCTATTCGCATTGAACCTGTGGAGCCGGACGGAGCGGGCTCGAGCAATACCCCGACAGTTCTCAGGACAGCACCCGCCGCGCGACAGAGAACAGCCGATCCCGCCACCGAGCGGGCACGAACCGTCCGAGCATCGCGACGGAGCCGGGCACGCCGACAGGGTAGCGCGGTTCGGGGTCCTCACTGCTTGCGGCGTGGTGGATCGCCTCGGCGACCTCCCGCGGGGAGACGGCCCCCGGACCGCCACCGCCGATCGCGCTGAGGTCCTCGAACGCTGACTCGAACCATGGGTAGGCGCCCGTGGGCTGGAGCGAGTCGAGTTCGTCCTCCGCGCGACTCGTGAACTCGGTGTCGACGGGGCCGGGCTCGACGACCGAGACATCGATGCCGAAGGAGGAGACCTCCTGTCGCAGGGCATCCGAGAGCGCTTCGAGTGCGTGCTTGGAACCGGCGTACGCCCCGCCGCCGGCGAAGGAGACCCGGCCCCAGAAGCTCGAGACGTTGACGATCGCGCCGCGTTCCTGCTCGCGCATGTAGGGCAGCACCTCGCGGATCAACCGATGGGGCCCGTAGACGTTCACGTCGAACTGCTCGGCCAGAACGTCGGTCGGTACCTCCTCGACCGGCCCGAACACGCCGTAGCCCGCGTTGTTGACGAGAGCGTCGATCCGGCCGTCTTCCTCCATGATCCGGTCGACGACCCGCTGGACGTCCGCTGGCTTCGTGACGTCGAGTTCGTCGATCGCACAGCCGGCGTCGGCGAGGTCCGCGAGGTCGTCTGTGTCCCGCGCCGTCGCGTAAACCGTCCAGTCGTCCTCGAGGAACGTCAGCGCGGTCGCGCGGCCGATGCCCGAGGAACAGCCAGTGATCAACACCGTCCCCGGATCGCGGCCGCTGTCTTCCGGGGCGGTTCCGTCGTCGACGAGCGACCCCTCCCGTCGCGAGTCGTCCGGCATGGCCGGAACGTCGGCGCGCTGGATGTTAACTTCCGTGGGTCGCCCGCGCGCACGGAGGTCGCGAACTACTCCGCCGTCGTCAGCTCTCCCACCCACTGATCGGCCAGCCGGATCGGCTCGGGAAGCTTGTACTCGCCCGCCGTCGCCAGCGCGATCGCCGCGGCGGTCTCCCAGCCAACCCGGTGGCCTGGGCTGACGTAGAGTGGATTGATCGAGCGGTTCGGCGAGTCGAACTGCCGGGTCTGGACGGCCGCACCGACGACCGTCCCCGGCGGCGTCTCCATCGAGTCGTCGGCCTCGATCGGGAGGATCGTGCCTGCCGGGAGGTTCCCCGTCCCGTCGAGTCCGTCGGCCTCCCCAGCCGCCGGCTGGACCGTTCCACAGAGCAACGACTTCGCGACGCCGACGGCCGGCAGATCGACGGTGACTCCGACGTGGGTCGCGATGCCGGCCTCGCGAAAGTGAATCCGGCCGCTGCCGTCGAGCAAGAGGACGTCCGGCTCGACGGACAGCTCCGCGAGCGCTACGAGGATCGACTGCCCCTCGCGGAAGGAGAGGAGGCCCGGAATGTACGGAATCTCGAGATCGCTGCTGGCGTAGACGCGCTCGATCACCTCGCCCGATTGCATCGCGACGACGGCGCTGACGGCTTCGTCGAACTCGCCGGGGCCGGCGTCGCTCCCGTCGATTGCTCGAAACGCCTGGTCGATGCCAGCGACGATCGGTGGGTCGGACGACGGCTCAGCCGAGCGATCGTCCGCTGGCTCGGTGCGATCTGTTTCGTGGTCGAAACCGAGCGTCGTCTGTCCCGTCGTATCGAGCTGCGCCGGATCGAAGCCGAGGTCGTCCTCGAAGACGGCCTCGGCAGCGATCTCGCGCTGGAGGGACTCCATCGCCTCGCGATCGAGGCTCGGATCGGGAACGAACTCCGGACGCTGGACGGTCACCATCGGAGGCTACGGCCTCAGAACCGCCGGCGGCCGCCACCGCCCATGCCTCCGCCACCGCCGCCTCCGAACTGGAGCTGTCGCGGCGCGGTCACGCCCTGTTCCTTGAGATACTGGCCGTACGCGAGCCCGATCAGGAGCCCGGAGAGGTGGGCGACGTGGCCGATCCCGCCAGCGCCCGGCCCGGCGATACCGATGGCGAAGACGGAGAGGGCACCGTAGCCGATGGTGAGCACCCACAGCGGCATCGGGATCGCGAAGAAGAGGAGGACCCGCAGGTCCGGGTTCAGGATCGTCAGGACGCCAAGGATCGCGAGGATCGCACCACTGGCCCCCAGCCCAGCCATCGGCTCGTCGAGGAGGAGCGGGACCGCGACCGAACCGACGCTGGCGAGGATGCCGGCGCCGAAGAAGAGCGCGGTAAAGCGCTTGCTCCCGATCTTCTTCTCGACGATCGGCCCGAAGAAGTACAGCGCGATCGAGTTGAACGCGATGTGGGCGATTCCGCTGTGAGCGAAGATCGACGTGACGTACGTCCAGACGTTCTCGGGGCTGGTCGTCCTGACCATGAACAGCTCGCCCTCGAGTCCGTAGATGCCGCCTTCGTTGGAGAGGCGGAGAAACAGCTGCACGGCGAAGGTGAGCCACATCGCAACCAGGAACACGAACGTCATGTTGTTCCGGAAGTACCCCCGCCAGCCGCCGGTGCCGAAGGGATCGTCGAAGACGCCGGAGTCGTCCTGGGAGCCGATCGATCCGATGCCCCCGCTTGCGGAGGGGCCCTGCCCCGCGTTCGGACCGCCGGCGCTCGGCCCACCACCCAGTGCACCACCGCCCTCGCCGCCAGACCAGGCGTTGAGCCCGGGGCAGTCGTGGGCCTCGGGGAGGCGGTGTTCCGTGCAGAAGGAGCCGCCACAGCGCTTGCACTCGTATGGCATGTTCTCGGACTTGCCACACGCGTCGCACTCTGCCATTGCGCGTCCTTGGCCCGGGCACGTGATGTGGTTTGTGGTCCGTAGGGGTCGCCAGCGCCCCGCTCATTCGGCCCGCTCCGCCAGCCGTTCCCGGGTGTCGCGGATCCGCTCGGTGGCGTCGCTTCCCACGTGCTCGGCGAGGGACTCCGTCGCCGCGAGCAGCCACTCCGCGCGTTCGGCGAACCGTCGAACGTCGCCCGGTCCGACGTTGTACCCGTCGACGAGCTGGTCGAGCGGAACGCCGTCGGCGTAGTCCGCGAGCAGCCGAGCGGTCTTGAGCGAGGCGAGCCACGCGTGGAACTCGCCCTCGAACTCCTGAATCGGCCGGGCGAGCTCGCCCTCCTTCCGGAGCGCGAACTCACTCAGCTCGCCGGCCTCGGCCTGACCCACGTACCGCGTCGGCATCTCCGCGGTATCGCAGATCATCTCACAGACGGTGAGTGGCGTGATGCGGTCGAGGTCGTCGGCGCGCTCGAGTGCGGCGACGACGTCCGCGCCCGTCGCCGGGTCGACGTAGACCCGGGAGACGAGCGCGCCGAGTTCGGTCGCGACGAGCCGCTCGCCGGCGTTCGTATCGCCACCGCCGCTGGCGCTGGAGCCGCCAGTGACGGCCGCTTCGTCCTGCTCCGCCCCGTCGTCGAGGAGCATCCCGGCGTCGATCAGGCGGTCGATCGCGTCGGCTGCGGTCGCCTGCAGCGAGTCGGCGTCGCCGCAGTGGGCACAGAAAGTCTCTTCGAGGAGCGAGGACAGCTGTACGCGGGAGTCCGCGACGCCGCCGGCGACGGAGGCGAGTACGTGCGGCCTGAGCGCTCGTGGCTCGTCGAGCTTCGACGTGACCGGGGCGGGCTCGGCCTCGAGATAGCGCTCCCGGAGCTCAGCCCGCTCGTCCTCGTCCTCGGCGACGAGGATCGCCTCGCCGTAAGGGTCGAGCCCCGGCCGTCCGGCTCGACCGAACATCTGGCGGACCTCCAGGGGCGAGAGCGGCTCGTAGCCGCCGTCGCCGTAGCGCTCGTGATCACGGACGATCACCCGGCGCGCGGGGACGTTGACGCCAGCGGCGAGCGTCGGGGTCGCACAGAGGACCCGGAGCTCGCCCGAGCGAAAGCCAGCCTCGACGTGGCTCCGGTGTTCGGCAGCGAGGCCGGCGTGGTGGAACGCGACCCCCGACTCGGCGACGTCGGCGAGGGACTCGCCCGTGATGGTCCGCGCGGCGTCGCGGAGTGCCGTGGCGGTTGGGTGGGGATCCGAGTGGGGCTGCTCCGGGTGGTCGGCGGTTGTTTCCTGATCGGTCAGTCCAGTCGATTCCGCGATATCGAGCGCACCCGCGAGCGCGTTCGCGAGCTGTCTGGCCTCCCGGCGAGAGCTCACGAACACGAGACACTGGCCACCGTCGTCGAGCGCGTCGGCCACGAGGTCGATCGTCGGCGAGGTGTCGTGGTCGGCAGCGTCGTCGGCCTCGACCGGTTGGATCGTACGCTCTTCGAGGGCTTCCTCGTCGCCGAGGACGAGGGACCCCTCCGCGTAGATACCGGTCCGGAGCTCCACCGGGCGCCACTCGCTCCGGACGACGGTCGCGTCGAGCCACTCGCCGATCTCCTCGGCGTTGGGCACGGTCGCGGAGAGCGCCACGAGCTGGACCTCGGGGTTGAGCCGCCGGAGCTTCGCAATCGTCACCTCGAGGGTCGGCCCCCTGCCCGCGTCGTCCAGCAGGTGCACCTCGTCGAGTACGGCGCAGGCTATCTGCTCGACCCAGTCCGCGCCGTGGCGGATCGCGGCGTCGACCTTCTCCGCGGTCGCTACCACGACGTCGTGGCCGGCGAGCTCCTCGTCCGTCGCGTCGAAGTCGCCACTGGCGACGCCGACGCTGATTCCCGGGATCGCCTCGAACGTCTCCGCCTTCTCGGTCGCGAGCGCACGGAGGGGTACGACGTAGACCACCGTCGGACTCGCTTCGCTCGACCGACGAGCCTCGCCTCGCGCTGCTCGGCGAGAGGCGGGCCCGTCCGCAGTCAGAGCCGCCAGCTGGGCGATCATCGTCTTCCCACTGGCGGTCGGGACTGCCGCGACGACGGATTCGCCGGTGCAGATGCCGGCGTCGACGGCCGCCGCCTGTGGCGGATAGAGTTCCTCGATGCCCTGCTCCTCGAAGTGGGCGACGTACTCGGGATCGAGGGGCAGATCGGCGACGCGCATTGGCGGTACTCTGGCCGCCTTCGTACGTAAACGTTCGTCGAGCACAGCCTGGAAGTGGTTCAGCCGGGCGGCTGCGGCGCTGCAGCGTGCCCAGACTGTTACTCCGGTCCACCGCACGCACGCTACGACCGGTGGAGTTTTTCGCGACGGCCTCCGATGACCGGTCATGCATCCGAGCGAGCGGCCACGCCGACTGCGCCGCGACGGCCTCCGGGAGCTGGTCTCGGAGACCGACCTCGCGGCGTCGGACCTGGTCGCGCCGGTGTTCGTCGACGCGACCACCGAGGAGCGCGTGCCCATCGAGTCGATGCCGGGCCACGAGCGCGTGCCCCTCGACGACGCGGTCGAGCGCGTCGAGGAGGTCCTCGCCACCGGCGTCGAGGCGGTGATCCTCTTCGGCATCCCCGAATCCAAGGACGAGCGTGGGACCCGGGCGTGGGCCGAGGACGGCGTGATCCAGCGTGCGACCCGCGCGATCACCGATGCAACGGACGCGACCGTGATCACCGACGTCTGTCTCTGTGAGTACACCGAGCACGGTCACTGCGGCGTGCTCGAGCCGGGAGCGCGACCGGACGCCGATGGTGAGGATCCAGCGGGCCACGAGGAAGCGACGCTGACCGTCGACAACGACGTGACGCTCGACCTGCTCGAGAAGATCGCGACCTCGCACGCGGATGCGGGCGCGGACGTCATCGCACCGTCGGGGATGATCGACGGGATGGTGGGTGCGATCCGCGAGGCGCTCGACGCCGCCGGCCACGACGCCGTGCCGATCATGAGTTACGCGGCGAAGTACGAGTCGGCGTTCTACGGGCCGTTCCGCGACGCCGCCGACGGCGCGCCGTCCTTCGGCGACCGCCGGCACTACCAGATGGATCCCGCGAACGCCGAGGAGGCCGAGCGGGAAGTTCGACTGGACGTCGAGCAGGGCGCGGACGTGCTGATGGTCAAGCCAGCACTGCCATACCTCGACGTCGTCCGGCGCGTCGACGACTCGTTCGACCGCCCGGTCGCCGCCTACAACGTCTCCGGCGAGTACGCGATGCTCCACGCCGCGGCGGAGCAGGGCTGGCTCGACCTCGACGACGTCGCGATGGAGTCCCTGCTCTCCATCAAGCGCGCCGGTGCGGACCTGATCGTGACGTACTTCGCCGAAGACGTGGCCCGGCGGCTGTAGGTGCGATCGGTGACGCGAACGGCGTCGAGGGCGTCTGCAGCGGGCGGTTTTACGGAGTCGTCGGGACGATCAGGTGCCCAGAAGCCCCCGATGTCTCGGGATTGACGCGCGTCGATCCCCCGACGGCACCACGATTTGCCGAACGTTCACGAGTGGTCAGTGTTCGAACTGCTCCGGAACGGAGCAGCGCAGCCGGACCTGGCAAATCCTGCCGCGCGCGAGGGCCGAATCCGGCCGATCGGGGTGCAAGACTTGCGAAATGGGCACTCCCGTCAGACGAGCTAGTTTGACGTTCGTCCGGAACGTGGCAATCGAGGCGCCGTTCTCCGACCGTTCAACCACCTTATACTCCATTATACAGATTGTATCTCTGACGACCGTCCCCCGTGGACGATATTATTGGACATACAACAACGCTAAGTCTTATATCCAAATGGTTCAAGCAGACTATCCGTGATGCGCAAGACGAACGATCACGTATTGGGTGAATCGAGTTACGATCGGAGGGAGATCGGTTCCCTCGGTTCGGAGACCGAAACTACCGACGACGAGGTGACGGTCGGATGCTGAGCACGCTTCCGGTGCAGATCAGTGCCGACACCGCGGGAGCGATCAACTACTCCTGGGTGCTCGTCGTCTCCTTCCTGATCTTCTTCATGCACGCGGGCTTCGCCATGCTCGAAGCCGGGCAGGTCCGCTCGAAGAACGTCGCCAACCAGCTGACGAAGAACCTCCTGACCTGGTCGGTCGGTGTGCTTGCCTTCCTGCTCATCGGGTCGGGAGTCGCACCGCTGATCGGCGACCTGGTCGGGTCGACCGGCGGCTGGGCGTTCACGCCCAACAACTCGGCAGCGTCCTGGGGTAACGGCTGGTTCTACGGTGCCGTCTTCGCGATGACCGCCGCGACGATCGTGTCCGGCGCCGTCGCGGGGCGCGCGAAGCTTCGCGCGTACGTGCTCTACACGTTCCTGCTCGCAGCAGTCATCTACCCGGTCGTTCTCGCATTCACCTGGTCTGGCTACTGGGTTACCGAGTTCGTCGGGACTCCCTTCCAGGACTTCGCGGGTGGTATGATCGTCCACGGCATGGGCGGTATCGCCGGCCTCACGGCTGCAGCCGTACTCGGTCCGAGAATGGACCGGTACAACGAGGACGGCAGCGTCAACGTCATCCCCGGTCACTCGCTGACGTTCGCGGTGCTGGGAACGCTCCTGCTGGCCTTCGGCTGGTACGGCTTCAACGTCGGCACCGCGTCGATCGTCGTGCAGAACCAGGCGGGCGAGTGGGTGCTCAACGGGGGCGTCCTCGGCCGCGTCGTGCTGACGACCACCGTCGCCATGTCGATGGGTGCCATCGGCGCGGGCGGCGTCGCGTGGTTCAAGACCGGCAAGGTCGACACGCTCTACGTCGCGAACGGCCTGCTCGCGGGCCTCGTCGGCATCACGGCGATTCCAAACGTCGCGACGTGGTGGGGCGCGTTCGTCGTCGGCGGGCTCGCCGGCGCACAGCTGCCCCTCGTCTTCGGCTTCGTCGAGAAGACGCTCAAGATCGACGACGTGTGTGCAGTCTTCCCGGTCCACGGCTCTGCCGGTGTGCTCGGGACGCTCCTGTACCCTTTCGTCGCGACCGACGCGGCACTAGATGGTACCAGCATCGTCGACGCGTTCATCGCCCAGGTGCTGGGCGTCGCGATGATCGCCGCATGGACTATCGCCGCGACGGCTGGTATCTGGTACGCCCTCAAGCTCGCCGGCCAGGCACGCGTCACGCCCGAACACGAGCGTGAGGGGCTCGACGTCTCCGAACACGGCGTCGACACCTACCCCGAGTTCGGCAAGCCCGACGTCGCCACGGACGGCGGCACTGCGATCCCCGAGGAGAAGCTCCGGACCGACGGCGGTCAGTTCGCCACCGACATCGAGATGGTCATGGCCGTCGTCCGGCCCGACCGCCTCGGTGCCGTCAAGAAGGCGCTCGCGGAAGTCGGCGCGCCGTCGCTGACGGTCACGAACGTCTCCGGCCGCGGCTCTCAGCCCGCGAAGAAGGGCCAGTGGCGCGGCGAGGAGTACACGGTCGACCTCCACCAGAAGGTCAAGATCGAGTGCGTCGTCGCCGACGTCCCCGCAGAGGACGTCGTCGAGGCGATCCGCGACGCCGCCAACACCGGCGAGCCGGGCGACGGGAAGGTGTTCGTCCTCCCCGTCACCTCGGCCACGCAGGTCCGCACCGGCGAGTCCGGCGTCGACGCGGTCTGATCGGATCACTGCGACACGATCGGATCGACGCAATCGGGTCGATCCGTTTCGATCCGCGAATCGCTGCGGATCGATTTCACTCGCGGATTCCTTCTTTCGGACGCTACGACGAGTAGCGGTAGCGTGACCGGTGGCGACGTTTCGCAATCGAACGGCTCCAGCAAAATCGACCCACCAGAACTACGCAGGCAGTTCTCCGTTCGACTGGTCGTTCGCCACGGCCGACTTTCAGTGACGATCTGTATCACCTCGGTTTATGTAAAAGCGAATATCACTTCGATCTAGCTCGATCACGATGCCAGCCAGTCCTTCAGGCGATTCGTCCGGCGGTCTGGAACCGTTGAGCGACGGTAGACGGATCGTTCGGCTGCTCGTGCTCGTAGGCACCCCGCTCGCGCTCGCGGCCGCCCTGTGGGTTCACCCACATGCAGGGGACGACGTGTACGCGAACGTCAAGCCAGTCGTCGACACGTGGCTCTTCCTCCACGTCCTCTTGCTGGGGCTGTTCGGCATGTTCGGCGTCACGCTCTACCTGTTGTTGGCTGACTACAGCGGCGCCGTCGCCACGATCGGACGTGCTGGAACTGCCATCTACCTCGTCGTTCACACGGGGTACGAGGCCATCGCCGGCGTCGCGGTCGGACTGGTCGTCAAGAACGGCCAGGAGCTTCCAGCCGAGCAGTCGGCGGGCGTCGAATCGACGGTTTCGACGCTGACTGGCGATCCGATGGTCGGCGCAATGGCGCTGCTCGGAACCACAGGATGTCTGCTAGCTGTCGTGGCTATCGCGACATTGTCCCGACGAGAGGGCGCACCGCTCGTCCCGCTCGCCTTGCTTTTCGGTGCGCCACTCGGACTGGTTGCTCACGGCTCGGTTCCGACCGGCCCGCTCCTCCTCGTGATCTTCGCGATCGGCGTCACCTGGCTCGAATTCGGGTGGAGTTCGCCGGCGACCGACGCGGACGATCACGCGTAGATTTTCCCCTCGATTCGCGTCCGCGCGTCCACCGTCCCCGGCGACGTCGCCTCTCCCCGCTCAAGCGCCATCGTGACGCCGACGGCCGCGAGCACCGCGTCGAGCGCGTCGCCGTCGGGTTCGTCGATCGCCGATTCGCGGACGGAGGGAACGATCGTTGCCGGCCCCTCGGCGAGCGCGTCGACGATCTCGGCGCGGCGTTCCTCGGCGGCCTCGTCGTCGTCCTTGTACCCCTCGGCGTCGAGGTCGAGCCGGTCGAGCGTCACCGCCGGACAGGCCTCCAGCAGCCACGCGACGCCGGGGTTCGGCGGGAGCATCGGCAGCACGCTCGCGGCGTCGGCCCCGACGAGCGGCGCGAGCACCGACGAGATCGCGTAGTACGTGCTCGATCGCATCCGGAGGTTGTACGGCGAGAACGGCGCGCCGGTTTCCTCGTCGGTCGCTCGCTTGAGTTCGACCCGATCCCGATCGAGCGTCTCGGCGCGATCGCGACAGGCCTCCGCCCACTCGGTCGGTCCCTCGGCGCCGTTCGGGAACGCCCCCGCGAACGCCGGCCAGGTGTCGGCGTCGACGAGTTCAACGGGGAGGCCGAAGGGAACGTCCATCCCGACGATGGCGTCGTCGGCACCGGCGAGGAACTCCCGTAGCGCGGGCAGGCAGTCCTCGCGATCCGTCCCGGAGTCCGGGAGCGCCGCGCCGGGGAAGCAGCCCTCGACGACGAGCGTCCCCTGTCGCCGGGTGGCGCTGGCGAGCCAGACGTTGCGCCCGGCGTCCTGCGCGCCGCTGAAGTCGATCCCGTAGATCCGACGCCGACCAGTGGTGGAGCTCACCGGAACCGCCCCCGTGCTGGTCGGTAGCAGCCCTGTCGCCGCGTTCGGCCGGTCGAGTGGTGCCCGAGACCCCCGTCGCGTCGGCACATGCCGTAGCGATTTCGGGGCCTCCTACAAGTAGCTCCTGCCCGATTTCGGGATTTCGTGGCGTCCGGCGACGTCGAGGGCGACGCTCAGCCCACGGGGAGCACGACGACCGGTCGATCGGCGTCGGCCAGCACTGCGTCGGCGGTGGCTCCGAGGCCATCGGCCGACGCTGCCGGCGTTCCGGCGCGGCGACCGAGTACGATCTCGTCGACGTCGCGTTCCGACGCGACCGCGAGGAGTTCTGTCGCGGCGTCGCCGCGTCGCTGGACGGTCTCGACGTCCGGAAGGGCGAGCCTGACGCCGATCACGTTCAGGGCCTCCTGACCGTCGCGTTCGTCGGCCGGCGCGTCGGGATCGGCGTCGCCGTCGCTGGGCTCGTGGACCGCAACGGCGACGACCTCGTCGGCACCATCGGCGCGCTCGTCGAGGTAATCACACAGCGCCGCCGCAGTGTGGACGGTGTCGACGGCAGCGAGATATCGCATACGGAGGGATGTGAGCCAGGGCGGATGAACGTGACGCCGCGGGCAGCGGCTCCGACGAACGCGTCCGACCACGAACATGGGTCCGAACGGAGCGCATTCCGAGCGCGACTGGGCCCGAACTACCGCGTCCAAACCGAACTACCACGGCCGATCGAGGTCGTCGAACCCGCGTAGCCGGTCCCGAACGAAGTCCCACCCGGCAAACGGGAGGCACGGATGCTGACGGAAACGTACAAATGGCGAGCGGCCGATTTCCAGTTCGTGACGGAGTGGTCCCCGTGATCGAGTGGCTGCGAACCCGGATTCGACGGGCCTACGAGCGCCAGCTCGAGCGAGCCGTCGACGAGCCCCCAGAACACGTCGCAGTCATCCAGGACGGTAACCGTCGGTACGCCCGCAAACACGGCGCCGACGCCAGCGACGGCCACCGCGAGGGCGTGAAGACGACCCAGGACGTCCTCGAGTGGTGCCAGACGCTGGGCATCGAGGAGCTGACCCTCTACACCTTCTCGACGGAGAACTTCGACCGGCCCCAGGAACAGCTCGACGTCATCTTCGACCTCGCCGAGGAGAAACTCTACGATTTCGCCGACGCCGAGCGCGTCCACGAGAACGAGGTCTCGATCCGCGCCATCGGCGACGTCGAACGGCTGCCAGGACGGGTCCAGGAAGCGATCGACTACGCGGAGGATCGGACCGAGGGGTACGACGAGTTCGTGCTCAACATCGCGTTGGCCTACGGCGGGCGAGAGACGATGCTCTCCGCGGCACGCGACGTCGTCGACGCCGCTGCGACGGGGGAGATCGATCCGGCCGAGATCGACGTGGACACGGTCGCAGATCGACTCTACGATCGGCGGGTCCGCGACGTCGATCTGATCGTCCGGACCGGCGGCGACCAGCGAACGAGCAACTTCCTCCCCTGGCACGCCAACGGGAACGAGGCCGCAGTCTACTTCTGTGCGCCGTACTGGCCGGAGTTCTCGCGCGTGGACTTCCTGCGCGGACTCAGAACGTACGAACACCGCGAGGAGTCCTGGCGACGCACGCGAGCCCGCCGCGGGCTCGCGCTGTTGCGTGCGCTGGGCGGCGTCGAACTCGCCGAGGCCCGCGAGACGGTCAGACGGTGTCGCGACGCGCTCCCGGCTGCCGAACGACCGGCGGACGGCGAACCGTCCGAGATCCCGGAGTCCTCGGAGCCGACGGCCACGACCGAGTGACCGACGCCGGCTCGACGAGTCATCGCCCTCGTGGGGTCCACGTACTGCGACTACGCAATCACTTCCCGAAGCGGCGCGAGCGGTCGGTGTACTCCCGGATGGCACGGAGGTAGTCGCGCTTGCGGAAGTCTCGCCAGTTGACGTCCGTGAAGTACAGTTCGGAGTAGACGGACTGCCAGATCATGAAATCCGAGAGCCGCTCGGCACCGGTCTTGATGACGAGGTCCGGCTCCTCGGAGAGGACGAGTTCGGACTCGATGTCCGCCTCGTCGATGTCGGCCGGGTCGAGATCGCCGGCCGCCGCTTCTTCGGCCAGCGACCGCACGGCCTCGGTGAACTCGTGTTTACCGCCGAGCCCGACGCTGACCTGGATCTGCGCGTCGGCGTCGGTGTCGGTGCGTTCCTCCGGACCGTGGACGGCGACGGCCCGTGGCGCGTCGGCGGATTCGAGCCCGCGCCGGAGCGGCGAGACGGCCTCGGGGTCCAGCACGCTCACGTAGACGGTGACCCGCTCGGCGCCGTAGGCGAACGCCCACTCGAGGAACTCCGAGAGCGTGTCGTACGCGCCGGGTTCGAGCAGGTCGCGCTCGGTGATGACGAGGGCGACGTGGGCCGGTGGCGTGCCCTCGGATGCCCGGACCCGCACGGCGAGATACCGATCGTACAGTCCCACGAGGGAGTCGACGGTCGTCCGCGCCTAAAACGGTCTGATTCCGCCGATGGACGAGCTACCGGAGCGCCACCGATCTTTGCTACGGACGATCTGCCGTCGTAATTACCCGAGGGCTCCTCGCTGGCTCCAGAGTAGGCAGAGATTACCGCGCAGTCGGGCGTTCGGGAGGGTTAAGTGATCCTCCGTGAAAGCCCCGGTACTGTGAACCAGAGCGTGCGGCGAGCCGGTGCCTTCGCTGCAGTGGGGGCGCTCGCGCTGGCTGCGCCGCTGCTGGGACCCACTGCGATCGTTCCCTTCCTCCTGGTGGCCGCAGCGGCACTCGTGATCACGAACGGCCCGGTGTTCGAGCTGTTCGCGCGACCGACCGATCGCGAAGCCGGACGGCTCCGCGCGCTCTTCGACTTCGCGCTCGCGGCGACCGTGCTCGGCGGGCTCTCCGTCTTCGGCGACCTCCCGATCACGGTGTTCGCCGGCAGCGTCCTCCTCGTCACGGTCGGGAACCTCGGCGCAGAAGTCGTCCGCGTCCGCGCCTCGATCGCACCGGCGATCGGCTTCCTCGGTGCCGGCTCCGTCGGCGCGGCCGTCGGCATCGCGGTCGTGAGCGTCCTCGCCGGCGAGGGGCTCGCCGCGGGGAGCCTGCTCTTGCTCTGTCTGACCGGCGCACTCGTCGGCGCGCTGATCCGCTCGATGCTGTTCCCCAGGGACGAGCCCCCGGTCCTCCTGACCGTCGGGCTCGTGCTCTGGTTCCTCGCGGCCGTCGACGCGGGCGCGGATCCCAGCGCCGTCGCGATCGCCGTCGCGGTGATGGTCGTCTTCGGCGTCCTCTCCTACGTGCTCGACACCGCCTCGCTGGAAGGCGTCCTCGCGGGCGTCCTGCTCGGGCTCGTCACGATCGTGCTGGCCGATTACGCGTGGTTCGCGCTCCTCCTCACCTTCTTCGGCGTCGGCGGGCTCGCGACGAAGTTCCGCTATGAAACCAAGCTCGAACGCGGCGTCGCCGAGGAGAACGGCGGCAACCGCGGCGGGACGAACGTGCTCGCGAACTCGCTGGTCGCCGTCGGCGCGGTCTGTACGCTCGCCGCGATCGAGGCCGGATTCCTCGAGGCCCCGACGGCGCTCGTTCCTTTCGCCTTCGCCGGCGCAGTGGCGACCGCGCTCGGCGACACGCTCTCCAGCGAGATCGGTGGCGCGTTCGACGGCACCCGGCTCATCACGTCGCTGGAGCCGGTGCCGCCGGGAACCGACGGCGCGGTCACGTGGCAGGGGACCGCCGCGGGCGCGGTCGGGACCGCCACGATCGGGGTGCTCGCGCTGCTCGCCTTCCCGGACGTCACGATCGTCGGCGCGGTCGCGATCGGGCTCGGCGGCGCGGCTGGCATGACCGTCGATTCGGTCCTCGGCGCCGCGATCGAGGGGACGATCCTCGGGAACTCCGGCGTGAACTTCACGGCGACGCTCGCTGGCGCGCTCGCCGCGGCCGGAATCGCCGTCGCTGCCGGGATCGTGACGGTGTCTGGCGTCGCGTTCTGAAAATCGAACCGTCGCCGCTGCTCGTCAGCGAATTGTCGTCTGTTACTACTCGCCGAGCAGCGTCGCCGTCGTCCGGATCCGGACGTCCGTCGGGCGCTTCGCGAACTCGCCCAGCTCGACGGCGACGATCTCGCGGACCCCACGCTGGGCGGCGAGGTCGAGGAGTCGCTGTTCGAGCCGGGCGTCGAGGACGATCGTGGCCGGGACTGGGTCTGCTCCCTCCAGTTCGTCGAAGGCCGCTTCGGCGTCGGCGGTCAGCAGCTCCGTCGCTTCGGCGTCGAGGAATCGGACCTGATTCGTCCCCTCGAGTGCCTCGACGTGGCCGCGGATCGTTCGGGGTTCGGCGGCGGACTGCTCGCCGCCGCCGTCGTCCGCCACAGCCTCCGCAGTCGCGGCACCGGGCTCAGTCTCGACGTCTCCGGCAGCCGTCGCCGTCCCTCCGTCCGCAGCACTTCCCGATCCAGCCTGCCGATCGGGCGCTCCCGCAGCGCCAGCACCGTCGGCGCTGGCCGACCGGTTCGAGCCGTCTCCATCGGATGGGTTCCCTTCACCGTCCCCCGACACGTCCGTTTCTACGGTGTCGATATCCGTCGCCAAGACGCGATCCTCACCGGCGGCTGACGGGGCGTCGCCGGCAACTGATTCGTCGGAGTCGTCGGTCTCGCTCTCGCTGCCGGGCGTCTCGATCGCGGTCCCGCCGGACGTTCGGGCGCGCGCAGCGTCGGCGAGGTCGCTCGCGCTGGCGGCGTCGCCGAGCGCGGCGACGTCGACGGTGCTCCGGAGCGCCGCGAGGATCTCCGAGCGGGAGAGGTCCTCGACGGAGCGATCGATGGGCGCGAACGCCACCGCGTCGACGTCGCCGATCTGGCGGAGCTCCTGGAGGATCAGTTCGCCGCCGCGGTCGCCGTCGAGGAACGCCGTCGTCCGGCGTTCGCGAGAGAGTTCGGCGACGGACTCCGGGACGTCGGTCCCCTCGACGGCGATCGCGTTCTTGACGCCAGCGGCGAGGAGCGCCTTCACGTCCGCGCGTCCCTCCACGACGACGATCGCGTCGCCGTCCTCGACGCTGGGGCCGGCCGGGAGACCCTCATACGTCGTCACGTCCGCGGTCGCGACGCGACGGCGGACCTCCTCGACGATCTCGTCGCTGGTGGCACCTTCGAACTCCTCGAGGAGCAGCTCCTGGGCGCGATCGACGACGGTCCGGCGCGTGGCCGCGCGAACGTCCTCGAGGTTCGTGACCTCGATCGTGGCACGGCAAGGGCCGACGCGGTCGATCGTCTCCAGTGCTGCGCCGAGGGTCGCGGTCTCGACCCGATCGAGACTCGTCGCGATCGTGATCTCGCCGGCGGACTGGCCGCCGGCGGTCTGGACTTCGACGTCGATGCGGCCCAGTTTGGAGGACTCCTGGAGCCGGCGGATATCGAGCTCCTCGCCGAGGAGGCCCTCCGTCTGGCCGTAGACGGCGCCGACGACGTCGCTGCGCTCGACGACGCCGTCGGCCGCGAACGCCGCGTGAATGAGGTACTTTGCGGAGTTGTCCATGTGTGGTGGGCGACGGTCGGGGATCGAGCCGTCGGCCCGAGAGTTGGTTCCATCTAGGGCGATCGGCACGCAAAGTCCTATCGGATGGCAGACCACAGCGCGCGATCCCCAGGGAGCCAGTTTGCTCAACGCGAGGCCGTGCGGGACCCGCTCACCGAACCCAAGGATTGCGCGAATCGTGGGGAGCCCCCGATCACTCAGCGCGACGCCTCGACGACGGGCTGGAGCGCCGCGGTGGCATCGCCGTCGAATCGCAACGGCCGTCGCCACCACGGCCCTTTCCCGGAATCCGCGGAGAGCTCCGTGACGATCCGGTTCGCCGCCGTGCCGCCGCTGGGCGTCGAGAGCGGGATCGCAGTGTCGAGCAACCGGGACCGGTCGGGATCGCCGAGCAGGAAGACTGCAGCGTCGGTCGTCTCTCGCCTGACGTGGGCGTTCTCCGCGAGGCGGTCCCGGTCGGACGCGGGCAGCGCCTCGTAGTCCTCGCCCGGGATCGGGTCGCGGTCGAGTTCGAAGACGCCGATCACGAACGCACCCCACGATGGCGGGCGCCAGTCGGTCGGAGTCTCCTCTCGGTCGTCGGCGGAGAACTCGAACGACGCCGAGCGCCCGCAGGGCGGTTCGGCGTCGCCCGCGCCGTGATCGACGGTCCGGAGCGTCGCGTAGAACAGGACGAGATCACCCGCGTCGAGGTCGAGGAGCGGCGCTGCCTTCACGCCGTGTTCGTCGCCGTAGGTGTAGTCCGAGCAGTGGGGATACTCGGCGAAGGAGGGATCGAGGTGGAGTCTCGTGTCGCGATGGGGGTCGGGGATCTCGACGTCCAGATCCAGATCGGCGTAGGTCGGGACGGCGTCGACGGCCGCTTCGGCGATGGGCTCGCGCTCGGGGATCGGCACGTAGACCGCGCGTCCCGCCGGCGAGATCGGCCCGCGAAAGCCCGGCAGGGAGCTGTTCGCGCCGACGTTGATCGCGACCGCTCGTTGCACGATCGGAGGTGGTACTGGCCCGGGAAAAGCCTCGCGCCCGCTTGCGGTTGCGGTGGTCGACGTATCGAAACGTTCAAAGTTGGAAACGGGTAAGAGTCCTATGCGCGCCTGGGTAGCTTAGTGGTAAAGCGCGTCCTTGGTAAGGACGAGACCCCGGATTCAAATTCCGGCCTAGGCTTTCTGCGAGGAACGGACGTGACGAGCGAAAGCCGTACGCGGGATTTGAATCCCTGCCAGTCGCACGCCCGGGAGCACAGCGAGCGAAGCGAGTGAGCACCCCGGACCGCCTGGCTCCGGATTCAAATTCCGGCCGAGGCTCTTCTCGCGATTCGACGACTGAGGAGCGTCGCGTCGAAGGGGTCCAGCGGCAGTATACACCGGCTGTTGATACGCCCGAAGCCCACACGCTCACGTTGATGCTGGAACTCTACCAGTCAGAAGGCTGTCCCCACTCCAAGAACGTCCGCGAGAAACTCTCCGAACTCGGCGTCTCCTACGTCGCGCACAACCCCCGGCTGCCGGGCAACGACGGTGGCGACGTGACGAACGAAGTGACCCACGATCGGCTCGTGGCGGGCGGCCAGGACCAGATCCCCTACCTCGTCGACACCGACCGAAACGTCGCGATGTACGGCAGCGAGGACGTCGTCGAGTATCTTGAAGCCCACTACGAGTGAGGAACGACAGCGACAGACACGAGTCCGCCCCCGGAGATCCAATCGACACAGCTTTTTTCAGAATCGAGCCTAATATTCCAATTGCAGCATGTCCCGGAGTAGCGACACCGACGAGGCGGTACAGCGCGTCAAAGACGCGTTCGACAGTGCCGCTCGGGAGGCCGATCAGATCAGCGACAAGGCCAAGCAGGAGTTCGACGAGGCGATCGACGAACTCGAAGCGAAGGTCGAGCAACTCCGCAACTGACTGCTGTGGCCACCGGCCGTCGAGCCGGCAGGTCGAGCGTTCGTTTCTTTGGCGATCGGAGCCCGTCGGTAGCGCCAGGCCAGTCGATCACAGTATGAGGCTCGCCGATCGGGGCTCGGTCGGTCTCACCGGACGACCGTGACGGTCGTCGGCGCCCGTCGCACGATTTTCTCGGCGACGTTGCCGAGCAGCACCCGGGAGACGCCCTGGCGGCCGTGGCTGCCGACGACGATCACGTCGACGCCCTCCGCCTCTGCGAACTCGACGATCTCCTGGGCGGGCTTGCCCACCGCCGTCTCGATCCGGAACTCGGCGTCGGCCTCGTCGATCAGCTCCCGGACCTCCTCGGAGAGCTCGACGGAGCCCTCGTCCTGGGCCTCTTTGAGCCGTTCCTGCAAGAGATCCCAGCCGGCCATGAGGTGGCCGCCGGACATCTCGATGACCCGGAGCAGGACGATCTCCTCGTCGGGATACTGATCGATCGCGTGCTCGACCGCTTCCTGTGCCGGATCCGAGCCGTCGTAGGCGACGAGAACCGTCATGGAGGACACTGCGTCCCGGTCGGGGATAAATCTCCCCGAAAACGAGTCACTTGGGGAGGTAGCGGACGCTGAGGAGCCCCTCGGCAGTCCGGAGCTCGACCCGCACTGCACCGAGCCGTGCCGCACGCTCGATCGTCGCCTCGTCGTCGAGGACGTCGGCGGCCGCCTCTGCCTCGCCGCCCGCTGGCACGGCAAGCACGTGCACCTCGCCCTCGCCGGCGCGCTCGTAGCGTTCGAGGTCGCCGGTCGCCATCGACTCGGCGGTCTCGATCGAACGCCGCGTCGGTTCGAGGTCGACCCGCTCGGCCGGAATCTGCCGTCGGTCGTCGATCTCGGCGCTCCAGGTGACCTCCATTGGCGGCTCGGCTGTCAACGTCGCGTCGACGACCTCCAGCCGCTCGAGGCCGGGGTTCGTCGAGAGCGTGTGGAGCTGGCCGTCCTCGACGTCGCGCAGGATCGCCGACTCTGCGTCGGCCTCCGTGACGAGGAAGGTGCCAGTCGTCGTTGTCATGGGGCTCCGTCGGTCGGGCAGCCCCTTCGGCCTTGCGCGTTGGAGTCGACGGTAGAATCAGTTCGCCGCGACGGTAGAATTAGTTCGCCGCGGACTCGTCCTCGCCGCGGTCGGTGATCACGCTGGCGCCCGGCAGCGCTCTGGCGATCTTGCCGAACCAGCCCAGTTTGAACAGCCCGAACTGCGTGAGCACGCCCAGGACGAACAGCCCCAGGAAGATCGGGTCGTCGAGGGCGACGACCAGCGGATCGATCGTCACGTCCTCGGCCGCGGTCTCGAACCCGTCCATGGTGAGCTGCGTCGAGGCGAAGGCCGCCCCGACGAAGGCGGTGATGCCGATCAGCGCGGTTTTCGTCAGGAACATCGCGAGGAAGGCGAGCACGATCCCGGTACCGAGCGCGACGCCGGCCTCCGGGAGGAGCCCACTGACACCGACGAGGTCGGTGACGAGGTAGATCCCGAGCACGCTGCCGACCGCGAAGCCGGCGATCGCGACGACCATCGAGAGCACGGTGTAGGCGACGATCACCCCGGCGAGCACCCCGATCCCGACGGCGGCGACCGTCGCAAGCGTGCCGCCGAGGCCGATCGCGCCGCCAATCGTCGGTGCGATCAGGTAGCCAGCACCGCCGCCGAGCACCGCGCCGAGCAACGCCACGCCGTAGACCGAGAGCGCGGCGCCGAACAACAGCAGGAGTCCCCCCGCCAGGATCAACGCGATTCCGATCAGATCGATCATATCCACTGCGTGGATGCGGTGGTAGGTGAATCTTGCCCACAGGGTCCGACGGGGTGGAGGCCGATGGAACTGCGAGCAGGCCACGAACGCAAAATCTTCGCTGGAGCGCGCTCAGGTGTCCGCGGAGTCGAGCCTGGACGGTGCGCCGAGCCCGCCGTGGTAGTACACGCGGAGCGTGTGTCCCGCGTCGATCTGCACGACGGCAGCGTCGCCCTCATTGACTCGCTCGGGGAAACGGCCGACCGGAACGCGATCCCTGCCGTCGATCGTGATCGAGAGGTCCGCGCCCTCCACGACGTCGCCGCCGGCGTGGACGACCCTGAGATGCGTCTCGTTGATCCGCTCGACGGTGAAGTCGATCTCGATCTCCTCACCGCCACCGCCGCTGGAGGCCTCCATCGCACCGAAGACGGCCAGACCGGCGCCGAGGACGACGAGCACAGCGAGGACGACCCCGAGCACGTCCAGCTTCCGATCGGGGCTCACGGGCATACCCCAACCTGGGCCACGGCCGCCCCTAACGGTTGTGAATGCCGACGGCCTCTGGCCCGGCTTTCCCCCGGTATTCGGGGCACACGGCAAGTCCGGCTGGTGGAGCGGATGGGTCGGGAGCGACACACCGACCCGACGCGATCGATGCTGAGCGCTAGCAGGGGAACGCTGGTTTCAAGCGCGGGGCCCGGATACCACGGGTCATGTACGACCGGATCAAGGGGTTCCGGGACACCTACCCCGAGGAGATGGGCGCTCGCCGCTGGCTGTTCGACTCCATCGAGTCGACGGCTCGCGGGTACGGCTTCCGCGAGATCGACACGCCGGCGCTGGAACGCACCGAGATGTACGTCGACAAGAGCGGCGAGGAGATCGTCGAGGAGCTCTACAGCTTCGAGGACCAGGGCGGCCGGGACGTGGCGATGACGCCGGAACTCACGCCGACGGTCGCCCGGATGGTCGCCGAGCGGGGCCAGGAGCTGAGCAAGCCGATCAAGTGGTTCTCGACCCGGAAGTTCTGGCGCTACGAGCAGGTCCAGCAGGGCCGCTTCCGGGAGTTCTCACAGACCAACGTCGACATCTTCGGGTCGAAGGAGCCGGACGCCGACGCCGAGATCCTGGCCGTCGCCGCGGAGATGCTGACCGGGCTCGGTCTCGAGCCCGACGACTTCGAGTTCCGCGTCTCCCACCGCGACGTGCTCGGTGGCCTGCTGGAGGCCTTCGACGAGGATGGCAGCGGCGACGGCGCCGGCGTGGATACCGAAGCGGCGATCCGCGCCGTGGACAAGCGCGCGAAGCTCGAACGGCCGGAGTACCTCGACGAGCTCGTCGCAGCTGGACTCACTGCCGACCAGGCCGAAGAGTTCGACGCCCTCCTCGACACGCCGGAGGACGACCTCGAGGAGCTGGTCGAGTTCGCGGACAACGATCGAATCGCGGAGGCGATCGAGAACCTTCAGGCGGTGCTCGCGGCCACCGACGACCTGGGCGTTCGCGAGTACTGCACGCTCTCGCTCTCGACGGCCCGTGGTCTCGACTACTACACCGGCACCGTCTTCGAGTGTTTCGACGCCACCGGCGAGGTCTCCCGCGCGGTCTTCGGCGGCGGGCGCTACGACGACCTCATCGGCGACCTCGGCGGCCCCGACACACCCGCCGTCGGCTTCGCGCCCGGCGACGCCACGCTCTCCCTGCTCTGTCAGCGCGCCGGCGTCTGGCCCGAGGAGACCGTGACGACTGACTACTACGTCCTCCAGGCCGGCGAGACCCGTCCACAGGCCGCCGCGCTCGCACGCGAGCTGCGGAGTCGCGGCCACGTCGTCGAGTCCGACGTCGCCGACCGCGGGTTCGGTGCGCAGTTGGACTACGCCGACTCGATCAACGCCGAGACGGTCGTGATCGTCGGCGAGCAGGACCTCGAATCCGACGAATACACGATCAAGGACATGGACACTGGCGACCAGACGACGGTGCCCGTCGACGAGTTCCCCGGCGAGCTCGAGCGGCCGACGTTCGAGGACGTCGCCTGAAACCGGCGGTCAGATCGATCCCCGATCGCTCAGTACGGGCTGACCGCCAGTCCGTCGACGCGGTCGAACTCGCTGACGTTTCGTGTGACGACAGGCTCGTCGCGGACGCTCGCGGTCGCGGCGACGAACGCGTCGAGCGTACCGATCGGTTCACCACGGTCGTCCAGCGTCTGAAGCAAATCGGCCGCCGTTCGTGCTGTCCTGTGATCGAACGCCACGACCGAGAGGTCCTCGACGATCGTCCGAAACGTCTGGAGCCGTGTACCACCACCGAGACCTCGCTCGACTTCGGCAATGGAGGGGGTTGCCACGCCGGTCGGACGTGGGTCGTCCCGGAGTTCGTCTCGTTTGGCGAGCGCCGCCTGATCGCGCGCCATCACGTCGATCAGGAAACAGGAATCGAGGATCACGCGTATCGGTCCATGTCTTCGTCCAGGTTCGTCCGGAACTCCTCCATTCGCTCACGGACTCGTTCGGCCTCGTCCTCCGCCAGCAGTCCTTCCAGACGATCGAGCGGATGCTCGTTTTGCTCCGCTGCGAGCAATCGCTCGACCACGTCCGAGAAACTCTCGTCGTCGCCCTTCGCGGCCTTCAGCTCCCGGTAGACGTCGTCGCGGAGGCTGACGTTCTTGCTACTCATATCTGTGGATTTGTTCTCTACATATATGTACATTGGGCCGGACGGAGCCAGTCGCAGGCTGGTTCGAAGTGCAGCGACGTGACTTTGTGCCGTCGCGATCGATCGTGCCCTGTGCGAGCCTTTCGGATCGCCTACGACGGCCGACCGTTCTACGGGTTCCAGCGCCAGCCCGACGTGCCGACCGTCGAGGACGCACTGCTCGACGCGCTGGAGGCACTCGACGTGCTGGATCCCGGCGCCGATGCTGACGGCGGCGTTCGTCCGATTCCACCGGGGTACGCTGCCGCGGGGCGGACCGACGCCGGCGTCTCTGCGCTCGCCCAGACCGTCGCGTTCGAAGCGCCGCCGTGGCTCACTCCGCGAGCGCTCGACGGCGCACTCTCCGAGCCCGTCTTCGCCTGGGCATACGCGGACGTCCCCGACGGCGAACCGGATGCGAGTGCCGACTTCCACGCGACACACGACGCGACCCGACGGCGCTACGTCTACCAGCTCCACGCGCCGGACGCCGATCCCGATCTCGCGACGGCGGCGTGCTCGCGGCTCGCCGGCGAGCACGACTTCGCGGCGCTGACGATGGACGACGACGGCACCGTCAGAACGCTCGAAACGGAGGTCGAATGGGAGAAGCCGTACCTCGAACTCGAGGTCGCAGCGGGCGGCTTCCCTCGACATCTCGTCCGCCGGATCGCGTCGCTCGTCCGGCTCGTGGCCGAGGGCGAACGACCGCCGTCCTTCGTTAATGCCCTGCTCGATGGGTCGAGCGTGCCGGCGAGCGACGGCGTCCCGACGGCGGCTGCCGGACCGCTGGTGCTGGCGGCCGTCGAGTATCCCGACCTCGCATTTTTCGTCGACGAGCGGGCCGCAAGCACCGCGCGCCAGGCGCTGGCCGAACGGCGGGTCGAGGCCGCGACGCGCGTGCGAACGATCCGTCGGATCGAGGACGGGATCGACTAGCCGATCGTGGACTGCCCGGCCAGTCACCCCAACGGGTTTAGTCCCGGCACATCCTATCTTCGATCGTGTACGAGGGGGCGACGACCGTACCGGAGGGGGTTCCGTGAGCGAGGAGCCGCGGGACGACGAGCGCGCTGAAGACGATCCCGTCGATGGCCCACAGTGGCGCTCCCGCCTCGAAGCCGTGGGCGAGCTCACGCCCGAGATCGTCGAGCAGATCCTCGCCGTCCACGGCGACCGCGGGAGCCGCGCGATCGACGCCGTCGGCGAGGGCCGCGTCAAGGGGTACAAGGATTTCACGGTCGTCGTCGGCAACAGCGACGAGTACGTGATCGAGGAGGGTGCCTGTACCTGCAAGGACGCGACCTACAATCTCGATCCCGAGGACCCCACCGCGCTGTGCTGGCACGCGCTCGCCGCCGAGATCGCAAAATCGGTCGGCGCAGTCGAGCACCACGACATGTACTACTCCGAGGTCCGGGACTTCATCTGAGCCGGTGAGCGATGGCCTCCCGATCGGAAGCCAGTGCTACGACCGGTACCCTGTCCGTACTCTGACTACCGACGCCTCGGGAGCGACGTCGGTCGTCCAGGTACCGGTTCGACGACCAATCGTACCCGTCCAGCGATGACTTGCCAATGGCCATTGCCAACGACACCATTCTTTTTCCGGTACGGGCGGGATACCCATCCGGACACGTGCAGAACCACGACCACACATCCACTGCGACGGTGGACGCGATCGCAGCAATGGGCGACGAAGACGGTCCGAGCGACGGACTGACGGATCGAAGCGACGACGCTGCCGTACCGGCTGAATCCGGGCAGCCCGCGTCTCCAGAAGCGGCGGCGACCCGTCTCTGTGAGGGGTTCAAGCACCACGACCGGCGCAACCGGGAGCGAGCCGTCGACGCCTTCGCTGCGGTCGATCGCTTCCAGTTCGCACACGTCGACCAGAACACCGCTCGCCAGGCGGCCGCGGCCTACGTCGACTCGTTGTGGGCCAAGGACGACGTGGAGGACCGCTACCGGCTCGAAACCGACGACGAGGACGCGATCGATCGGGACGGTCTCGCCGAGGCCGACTGGAGCCCGGTCGAGGCCGCGCTGGACGAGCGGGCGACGCTGGTCGGGATCGATCCGGAGTACGCCACGCTCACGACGACGGGCTGGCGCCGTCACAAGGTCGGCGGCGACTACTGGACGCCCACCCTCCGCGCCCAGCAACTGGAGCTCCAGACCGCGCTGCAAGAGCCGGCCTATCCCGAGAAACCCCGGCACGGGAAATCCGGCGGCGGTCCCGAAGCGACGCGGTACCTCCTCGGCATCGAACTCCACGACTGCCGGCGGTGGACAGAGGCGAGGAACGTGATGGTGCCCTACTTTGCGTCGATCGAGGAGGCCACCGATCGCGCCGGGCAGGCGGGAGACTGAGGACAGCCGCCGTCCGGGGACGCAGGTCCAACTGCGGAGTGGAACTGACACCACTCGTCCTCCAGTCGGTAGCAGCGATCGGCGAGCAGCACGCCGGCGGTCGAGCTCTCAACCGCTGATCACCAGGACCCAATCGGCGGATCCGGTCAGTCGTACGCCGTTCGGGACTCCGAAACGATTAGGTCGAGTTACGCGATACCCAGAACCATGCACACCGGAAGCAGCATGGACTACGCGCGGCTGGCGAAAGGCGGATTCCTCCTCGGCGCTGGGCTCTTCGTCGTCGGGGCACTCGGCGAACTGATCGGACACGCAGTGTTCGGATCGCTCCCCGCGTGGGAGGCGACGCTCTTTTTCGACATGGTGGTCCTCGGCGTCGTGATCGGGCTACTCTCGCCGTTCGTGTTCGGGATCTTCCTGCCGCTGGTGGACTGAGTCGGTCGTTGCGACGGGCGGTCGCGGTCGTGTAGCTACGTGGGAGTGCGCAGCCGCTCGTCGACGTCGATCGGAGACGAAAATGCGAGTGGCGAAGCGGCGTTACCGCGCTGCGGCGGCGACGCGTTCCTTCTCTTCCTTCTGGCTCACCGCGTAGGTGTCGACGTCGTCGTTGGCTGCGCCGAGCAGCTGGTCGGCGAGGGCGTCCTCGACGTCGACCGGGGACTTGAACGACGCGTTGTACGTTCCCTGGGCGAGCAGCTCGAGGGCGGTGTCGACGCGGCGCTGGGGCGCGACGTCGACGGCCTTCGGAACGGAGATGCCACCGTACTTCAGGCGGACAGTCTCCTCGCGGGGCGCCGAGTTCTCGACGGCCTCGACGAGGGTCTGGATCGGGTTCTCGTCGGCGCGCTCGTCGATCTCGCGGAACGCCTCGCGGACGATCTTGGTCGCCTGCTGCTTCTTGCCCGTGTTCTCCTCGGTCTGCATCAGCCGGTTGATCAGTCGCTCGACGATGGAGATCTCGCTCTTTGCGAACTGCTTGTCCGCGTGGCGGCCCATGCTGTGGGCGACGGGCGTGACCGAGATGTACCGTTCCGTGCTCGGATCGGAGTACTCGATGCCCTCGATCTCCCACTCGCCGAACAGGAGCGGCTGGGATGCTGTCTCGCTCATGATTATCGCACCGGCTTCTCCGCGTTCCCGCGGACGAGCTCGAGCATGGCCACGCCGTTGACCTTCTCGACCTTGTAGTTCACGCCGGAGATGTCCCCCATCGCGCGACCCTTCGCACCGCCGATCCCTGCGATGGTGACCTCGTCGTGCTCGTCGATGAAGGAGATCGCGCCGTCACCGGGACAGAAGGCAGAGACCTGCTTGCCGTTCTTGATCAGCTGGACCCGGACACACTTCCGGACAGCGGAGTTGGGCTGCTTGGCCTCGATGCCGATCTTCTCGAGTACGATGCCTCGTGCCTGGGGTGCGCCCTCGAGCGGGTCGGACTTCTCCTTGAGTCCCCGCTCGCGTCGGGCGTACTCCGAGTCGGACCACCGGTGCTTCTGGCGGTCCTTCTGGAGCTTGCGCCCCGCGTATTTGCCGTTCGCCATAGTACACCGGCGTACCCGACCGAGGCACGTAAGGGTTCCCTTTCGAACTCGGGCGCGACGGCCCGAGCGAGCGCGAGCGGGGCCGTTCGAGCGATCTCAGCGCGCTATTCGTCCTGCGAGTGACTGTGTGGGCGTGAGGGAGATGGGGTTGGTTTTGGATTCACTGTATTCTTTTTATAAGCTGTGGCCTCCGAAAGCCCCAGGGCGCTCGGTACACCGTCGGAGCAAGCTCCGACGAGGTCACACTCGCTTCGCTCGCGTGACTCCCGGGGCTCGCTACGCGCTTCGCTCGGTCGTGCCTCCCTCGCTCCAGTGCTTACTTCGCCCGGGGACCGCCGGGGGCCCTACCCTTTCGATGCCCCGCCCACCGCACCTCATTCCTCCCCAGCCTTCTGCGCTGCTCACTACGCTGCGCTGCTCGGCCCTCGCGCGCTGGCTTGCGAGGGCTGCTCGCCCGCGCCGGGGCTCGCAGCCCCGCCAGCGCGCGCCGACGCGGTCCACCGGTGTTTTGCGATTGGTGGAACATTCAATCCGGGTGGGACTCCGGAAGGGGCCGACCGCTCGATCCGGCCCCGACGAAGCAAGCACTGGAGGCGAACGAAGTGAGCCGAAGCGCGCAGCGAGTCGCGGCCGGTCGAGCGGGAGGGGGCTTCCGTGGCGGAATTCAACGCAGTCATCTCAAATGACCGAAACCCAACCCCTACCACCAGCACCGTTTTGCTCGTTCGACCCGAACTCTCCTAGGGCATGGAGGACGTCAGAACGGGGCTGTCCTACGGGGACGCCCTGCTCGTCCCGCAGCGCTCGCCGGTCGACAGCCGGAGCGACGTGGATCTCACGACCCACCTGACCGGCGATATCCAGCTCGAAACCCCGCTCCTCTCCGCGCCGATGGACACGGTCACGGAGTCCAAGCTCGCTATCGCGCTCTCGCGAGCGGGCGGCTTCGGCACGATCCATCGGTTCATGGACGCCGACCAGCAGGCCGCGGAGGTCCAGGCGGTCACCGATGCCGACGAGCGCTGTGGCGCCGCGATCGGCATTGACGAAGACTACCGCGCTCGCGCAGAGGCGGTCCTCGACGCGGGTGCAGCCTGTCTCGTCGTCGACGTGGCACACGGTCACCTCGAGCGCTGCCTCGACGCGGTCGCCGACCTCCGGGCCGCCTTCCCCGGCGCGGAGATCGTCGCTGGCAACGTCGCGACGAAGGAGGGCGTACGGGACCTCGCGAGCGCGGGCGCCGACGCGGTGAAGGTCGGGATCGGTCCGGGCTCGCACTGCACGACGCGCGTGGTCGCCGGCGCGGGCGTTCCACAGCTCACCGCCGTCGACGACTGCGCCGACGCAGCCGCGGCGCTCGCGACGGCCGACGGTGGCGACGTACGGATCGTTGCCGACGGCGGGATCCGCTCCTCCGGCGACGCGGTGAAGGCGCTGATGGCTGGCGCGGACGCGGTGATGATGGGCAGTCTCTTCGCGGGCACGGAAGAGGCGCCGAGTGAAGTCGTGCTGATCGATGGGACGCGGTACAAGCGCTCGCGCGGGATGGCGACGACCGCTGCAGCGGAGGACAGGGCGGACAAATCCGCCGACGACGGGGCAACGGAACTCCCCGCCGCCGACGAGGGCGTCGAGGGGTTCACGCCGTACAAGGGGCCCGTCGCTTCTGTCGCCGAGGAGTTCGCCGCCGGGATCCGCTCCGGGCTCTCCTACTGCGGCGGCGAGACGATCCCGGCGGCGAGAGCGAACGCCGAGTTCGTGGCGGTGGCGGGCAGCGCGAAGGAACGGGAGGGCGCCCACGGCGATCACGAGTGGGAATCCGTCTCCGTGGATTCGGTCGGGCAAACCGGCGACGACTGAGCGTCCGGGTAGCAACGCTCCAGAACGCGATCGAGAAACGGCCCGTGACAGCGTGAACGAATCGTCGACGAGACCGAACGAAGAGCCCGTTCAGGTGCTTCGCTCCGTTCTCGTCCGTCGAAAGCGGCCCGCGTTGCCGTTTCCGTCCCGGAAAGATGGACACGATCGTCCACCGCACCCCACAATTTATCCGTATGCGTGTGACGAAGTCACGCACGAACGTGGTGACATCGGTGTCTGTGGGACCGTTTGGCACCATTTGCTTATATACTCCGGCGAAACATTTTTAAGGCTTTCTACCTAACGTACGGTTAAGTGATCAGGGCCCCGCGGGATCCATTTCTTCACCCCGTCTCCCCGATCCAACCACCATGACCGAGGAAGACATTCGCACCCGGACAGCGCAGCGAGACGAACAGGAGACAGACCGCCGCGAGCGAACGAGCGAACGCGACGAGCAGGAGACCGAGGAGATCGACGAGGAGGTCCAGTGTCCCGAGTGTGGCGGCGCACTCCGGAACGACGAGGAGCACGGCGAGACCGTCTGTGAGGACTGTGGACTCGTCGTGGAAAGCGACGAGATCGATCGCGGGCCCGAGTGGCGCGCGTTCGACTCCCGCGAGAAGGACGAGAAGAGCCGCGTCGGCGCCCCGACGACCAAGATGATGCACGACGAGGGGCTCTCGACGAACATCGGCTGGCAGGACAAGGACGCGTACGGCCGCCAGCTCTCCAGCCGTCAGCGCGAGAAGATGCAGCGCCTGCGCACCTGGAACGAGCGGTTCCGCACGCGTGACTCCAAGGAGCGCAACCTCAAGCAGGCGCTCGGCGAGATCGACCGGATGGCCAGCGCGCTCGGCCTCCCCGAGAACGTCCGCGAGACCGCCAGCGTCATCTACCGCCGCGCGCTCGACGAGGACCTCCTTCCCGGACGCTCGATCGAGGGCGTCGCGACGGCGTCGCTCTACGCCGCCGCGCGACAGGCCGGCACGCCCCGGAGCCTCGACGAGCTGGAGGAGGTCTCCCGCGTCGACAAGATGGAGCTGACCCGGACCTACCGCTACGTGGTCCGCGAGCTGGGCCTCGAGGTCCAGCCCGCCGACCCCAAGCAGTACGTGCCCCGCTTCGTCTCCGACCTCGGACTCTCCGATGAGGTCGAACGACGCGCACGACAGCTCCTCGACCGCGCCCAGGACGTCGGCGTCCACAGCGGCAAGTCGCCGGTCGGCCTCGCCGCTGCCGCGGTGTACGCGGCCTCGCTGCTGACCAACGAGAAGGTCACGCAGAACCAGGTCAGCGACGTCGCGGACATCTCCGAAGTGACGATCCGGAACCGCTACAAGGAGCTGCTCGAGGCCGCCGAGGGCGACGACGGCTCGGCTGCGCCGGCCTGATCTCGCGGCCGGCGACGCTCGCTACCGTACTCCGCTAACCACGCACTCTTCGCGAATCGTTCGTTCCAGTCAGATCGTCGGTCGAGAACCGACGTTCGTGGGCCAGTACACCAGTTTCGGAGCGACAGTTCCGGCCCACGCCAACAACCACCGTGGTATTTGCCCTCAAGACTTTTCCCGATGTCCACCGTGGTGACCATGCGATGAACGAAGCGTACGTTCGACTGTTGTGCCCCGAGTGTTCCAAGGAGTGGGAGTCGACGCCCTCCGAACTGCCCGCCCACGACACCGTGTTTCACTGTCCGAACTGCCACAACTCTCGGCGGCTCGCGGAGTTCGCGCGCACCGATCGCGACCTCGAGACGATGAAGTCACTCGGCGCCTAGCGAGCCGCGAGCCGTAGCGCAGGGCGTCGCGAGCGAGGGATCCGACGGGTCCCGGCAGCGCTGGCGATCGCAGGCTGCTCAGGCGCTCGTCGGCGAAATGGCGCCACAGGCCTCACAGCGGACGACCAGCGTGCCCTTCTCTTTCTCCAGCCGCGTGTCGGGAAGGCCACACTCCGAGCAGGTGACGAACTCCTCGGTGTAGGCGTCGAGGGCGTCGGAGATCCGGCGCTCGGAGAAGGAGCCGGTGAGGCGGGCGCGCCCGCTCTCGTCGATGTGGGCGCTGGTTCCGACCTCGTTCTGGAGGGCCTTCAGGACGTGCTCGGGGTCACGGGAGAGCGTCGTCACCGTGTCCTGAAAGTTCTCGTAGACCGTGACGTTCCCCTCCTGGCGCACCTCCGGATCGGGAACCGACAGCCGCGCGGACTCGTCGCCGATGTCGGGCGTCTCCTCGAGCGCTCGGTTGAGCTTGTCCTCGTACTCCATGTATACCGCATGCAGGCACTGCCTAAAAAGAGTTCAGCTCCCGAGAAGCACGACAGGCATCGGCTGAACTGTCACGGTTCCGGACGGGTCCCACTCACACGAAGCATGGTAACCCTACTCAAGATAATAATATAACCCTCCAGTCTCTAGCACCACGTGCTCATGAAGAAGCAGGAGCTCATCCACCTCCACGGTCTTCTCGCGGAGGTATCCGCCGACGTAGAAGCACACCTCGGTAGCGAGCTCGATCTCTCCACCTACGAGGAGATGGGGGTTCGCCCGACATCGATCCACAAGTCGAAGACGGACCACAAGACGGCCGTGTTCGCGCTGGCTCGAGGCATCACCGCAGATATGAGCGAGGACGTCGAGGAGCGCGTCCCCGCTGCCGCCGACTGATCGACGACGCTGTTCTCGCGGTTCTCCCGCTTCGGCAGTTCTCACTGGGACGCCACTGTCCGGTACTCCCGGCTCACGTCGGTGCAGCAAGCACGCAGCCGTTCGAACCGCCAGCGTCGGATCGGTTATCGACCGTCGACGCCGACCGCTCACTCGATGAGATCCTCGAACTCGGGGAGGACTTCGTCGTCGTCCGACCCGGACCCGTTCGCGTCGTCGGGCGAGTCGGCGTCGGCCTGACCGTCGTCGGCGTCCCTGGCAGACGAATCGGACGCCTCGGCCGAATCCTCGTCCGGTTCCGTGGCTTCGCCGTCGGCGTCGGTGGACTCCGCGTCGCTCGCATCGTCCTCGATGACCTCGACCTCGAGCACCTCGAGAGGGATGTTCTCGAGGCACTGCCCGATCTCCTTGCGAGCGATCCGCGACGCGTGCTCTTCGCGCTCGACGTTGAACACCGTCATCTCGAGTTCGAGCGCGACGAGCCCCTCGTCGGCGGCGATAAAGGCCGTCTCGAGCGCCTCGCCGCAGTGTGGACAGGATCGCTCGCCCATGTCGATCTCGACGTAGTTGAGGTCGGGGTTGAGCATCTCGCCGGTCTTCGAGATGGCGATCCGCACGGCCTCGTCGGCCGTCTCGACGTCGTACACCGGCACGGCGGCTTCGACGACGACCCTGCAGTCCATGGCTACGAAACCATTGGCCGCCCACCGGTATCAAGGTTGGCACGACGAGGAGCCGCACACTGTTGAACGCCCGTGATAGACCCTGATCGTCCAGAATTTGATCAGAAACGAGTTTCAGAAGTGACGGGCGGGTGGATACATCCGCGACACAGGACGCACGGGACAGTTGCCCGGTCGAGGCGGTGCGAGCACCGGCGCGTCGCTGCCGTGCGAGAGCTACTTGGGCCCGGGAGCCCGAACGAACGGTATGGGGACCCAGCCAGTGATCCGTAACCGCGAGACGATCGACTACGAACCCGTCGACGCGGCAGCGGGGCTCGCGAAGGGAGTGCTGCTCGACGAAAGCGACGGCACGCCGACGTTCGCGCTCCGGCGGTTCACGCTCGATGCGGGAGCCAGCGTCCCCCGGCACACGAACGAGGTCGAGCACGTCCAGTACGTCCTCGCGGGGGAGTACGTCGTCGGCATCGAGGGCACGACAGGGGAAGGGGACCTCGAGGAGGGAGAACACCGCGTTCGCCCGGGCGACAGTCTGTTGATCCCCGCGGGAACGGCCCACTGGTACCGCAACGACAGCGAGGTGACGGCGGCGTTCCTCTGTGGCGTTCCCAACGGCGACGACGCGATCGACCTCGTGGAGTAGCGGATCCCGGCGGGAACTGGAGGCGCACGCTTGCGCCCGTACCGACCGCCCGCATCGAACGACCGCCGAGCCGCGAGACGAACGACTCTTGCCCTCCCGCAGCCTACCGATCGCCGTGTCAGCGCAGGCGATGCGGGTCGGAACGCTGTTCCTCCACGGCACGGGCGACGCCATCCTCGTCGCGCCGTACCGCGACGGCGACCGGCTCTTTCGTGCGAAGCTCGAACTCAAAGCCACCGACGCCGGGGCGCGACCCGGGCGGTTCCGGGTACTGAAGGGTGCCCAGGAGGACCTGCGGGACCCCACGGAGTTCGTCGACATCGCGCGGCGGGCCGACCGCATCCGGATCTCTGAGCAGACGAGTCGCCGCGACCGCGAGCGGATTCGCGAGTGCCTCGAGGGCTACCAGCTCGAAGGGACGACGGTCCGGACCTGCCGTCTCTGTGCGAACGCAGGCCGGTACTCGCCGATCACCGACGACACGGCGATCAGCCACGGCGAGGACACGATCTGCCAGCGATGCGCGAAACAGGAACTCGAACGCGAACTGCGCCACCAGGGCTCGATGACCGGCGCGGCTCGCCAGCGGCTCGAAGAGCTCCTCTTCGAGGTCCGGGATCTCGATCGGATCACCGACCTGCTGAAGGGCCAGCTCGACCCCGACCTCACGAAGGTCGACGAGATGGACGCGACCGTCCACGCGGTCGATCCGGTGGCGGTGTCGAACCTCGACGTTCATCCCGACCTCCAGACGTATCTCGACGGCAAGTACGACGAGCTGCTCCCCGTGCAGAGCCGCGCCGTCCACGCCGGGCTCCTCGACGGCGAGGACCAGCTCGTCGTCAGCGCGACGGCGACCGGCAAGACGCTCGTCGGCGAGCTCGCCGGGATCGATCGGGTGCTCCGCGGCGAGGGGAAGCTGCTCTTCCTCGTTCCGCTGGTGGCGCTCGCCAACCAGACCTACGAGGACTTCCAGGAGGCCTACGGCGACCTGGTCGACGTCACGTTGCGGGTCGGTGGCAGCCGCGTCCGAGACAGCGGCGAGGCGTTCGACCCCAACGCGGACGTCATCGTCGGCACCTACGAGGGCATCGACCACTCGCTGCGAGTGGGCAAGGACCTCGGCGACGTCGGGACGGTCGTCATCGACGAGGTGCACACGATCGCGGAGGAGGGCCGCGGCCACCGGCTCGACGGGCTCATCTCGCGGCTCAAATACTACTGCGAGGAACGCGCCGCAAACCGGGGGGACGCCGCCAGTGCAGACGCCGCGAACCCCGCCGCGGGGACGCAGTGGATCTACCTCTCGGCGACCGTCGGCAACCCCGAGGAGCTCGCGGGCGGGCTCGACGCCTCCCTCGTCGAGTTCGAGGAGCGACCGGTCCCGATCGAACGTCACCTCACGTTCGCCGACGGCCGGGAGAAACCCGACGTCGCGAACACGCTTGTCAAACGCGAGTACGACCACGAGTCCTCGAAAGGCTACCACGGACAGACGATCATCTTCACGAACTCGCGGCGGCGCTGTCACGAGATCGCCCGACAGCTCGATTACAGCGCCGCGCCCTACCACGCCGGCCTCGATTACGGCCAGCGCAAATCCGTCGAACGACGGTTCCTGAATCAGGAGCTCTCCGCGGTGGTCACCACCGCCGCGCTCGCAGCGGGCGTCGACTTCCCCGCCTCGCAGGTTATCTTCGACTCGCTCGCGATGGGGATCGAGTGGCTCACCGTCCAAGAGTTCGAGCAGATGCTCGGCCGGGCCGGTCGGCCCGATTACCACGATCGCGGTCGGGTCTACGTGCTCGTCGAACCGGACTGCGCCTACCACAACTCACAGGAACGAACCGAGGACGAGGTGGCCTTCCAGCTCCTGAAAGGCGAGATGGAGCCGGTCCGCACGCGATACGACGGCGCGGCGGGCGTCGAGGAAACGCTCGCGAACGTCGTCGTCGGTGGCAGCGCGGCCAAGCGACTCAACGACCGCATGGTCGGGCAAGTGCCGACGACGCACGCGCTGGGGAAGTGCCTCGAGTACGAGTTCATCGACGGCCTCGAACCCACGGAGCTCGGACGGGCCGTCACCGCCCACTTCCTCTCCCCCGACGACGCGTTCCGGATCGTCGAGGGCATCCGCCACGAGGAGGATCCCTACGAGATCGTCGCGCGCGTCGTGCTCGCCGACGAGGGGTGATCCGTCGAAACAGGCGGACCGTGTGGCCACGACCGATCGGTCACCCCCGGATCCTCAGACTGCCCGATCGACGATCCCGACGACGTCCCGGACGAGCTCGACCGCCGGAACGTCTAGCGGCACCGAGAAGTAGAGCCCCTCGTCCGCCGGCGTGACGACCCGGACGACGCTCCGGCGATCCGCGACCGTGATCAGCCCGTCGACGTCCTCCAGCGTGGGGTAGAGGTCGAGGAAGAGCTCTCGCTCGCGGAAGTCGAGGTCGATGTACTCGTGGATCGAATCCGCCGCGGCGGTGACGGCTTCCGTCGAGCCGTACTTCGCCTCGAGGTCCTCGCCGACGTACAGGAGCCGGTAGTCCTCCGGCGTGTACTCGGCGACGACGAGGAGGTCCTCGCCGACGGCCTCCAGCAGATACTGGCACGCTTCGTCGGCGTCGAACCCGACCAGTTCCGAGCGCTCGCGGAGGGCCATGACCGCGCATTGGGCGGCGATCACCAAAACTGTGTGGGGGCGTACCACACCCTCCTCGCCAGCGAAACCCTTTACAGCGGGTCGCCCGAACGATAGTTGCGGGACCGTGGGGTAGCTTGGTATCCTTCAGCGTTTGGGACGCTGCAACCCCGATTCAAATTCGGGCGGTCCCACTTCCACTTTTCCGAGGAGCGGGTCGCCGAGCGACCCGCTCCTCGCAAAACTTGGGGAAAAGGGCCGCTTCGCCCCGACCGCGACCGTACGGAACCGCGCTCGCTCCCGCGGGAGCGAGCGCGGATGCTCGGATTTTGGGGGTGGTAAGTGGCGTCCGGTGGCTGGTTTCACTGCTGAAAGCTCCCACTCCTCACTCGTGTTGTCCGGCGAAGAACGCCAGGACAGGGATTTGAACCAGAGGAAGACGGTCCGGGGTGCTCGCTACGCTGCGCTCCCGGGCTGCGACTTCCAGGGCTCAAATCCTTTCGTCGTCGTTTTCCGACGCACGGCTCGCTCGTCGCTACCGCTCCTCGCTCGTGACGTGCGTCGAAAAACGCCAGGACAGGGATTTGAACCCTGAATCCCGTAAGGGAACACGCTTTCCAGGCGTGCGCCTTGCCATTCGGCCATCCTGGCTCCGCAGACGAAGGTAGCGCAGTCCGTCGCTTAAGGACTTTCGTTCTGGTCGGCGCCGCGGTCGTCGAACGTCGGGGACGACGCCGCGCTACCGCGTGCTGATCTCGTCCTCGTCGTTGACGATCCGGGTCTCCGCCTCGCCGCTCGTGTGTTCGTTGACGAGGTCGTAGAAGTCGTCCTGCATCCCGGCGGGGAAGGTGATGACGCCGACCCAGGAACCGTCGGGCTGCCACTCCTCGCGCTCCAGATCGCCGAACTGCCGGATGCGAGCTTGTGCGCTCCCGGCGTAGTCGGCTGGTACCTGTACCGCGACGGTTACCTCGTCGAAGCGGATGGGGATGACCGGCCGGAGTGCGTCGAGCGCGTCGTCGACCTGTGGCTCGACGGGTTCCATCGGGTCGATCCGGAAGTCCGTCTCCTCCAGCGCACTCTCGATGCGCTCGGGGGGATGGGGAGCGTCGTCCATCTGGGGATTGACAGCGTTCCGCGTGATGCGGTCGATCAGCTGTTTGTGCTTCTGTTCTTGCATCTCCCGGCGCTGCTCGGCGGTGATCTGGATCTCGCCGTCCCGGATCACCTGCGGGATGATCTCGAGGGCATCGGTCGTGTCGAAGACCTCTTCGAGATCACCTTCGGCCGGACGGTCGCCGCTGGCTGCGTCCTCGAAGACGTCCTCAGCCGCGATCACGTCCTCGAGCTCGCCGTCGAACTCCCCGCGCTTGATCTCGAGGGCGGCGTCGGGATCGACCAGCACCTCGAAGCGGGTGCCGTGGGACTCCAGGCGCGCCGTCACGGCCTCGTCCAGGGATATCATACCTCCCGGTAACACCCCCCGGGGCAAATGCCTTTCCCGGCGGTGCCGGGCGAATCGACGGCCATCGTGGCTGCGACGGCGGGCGGCACGACCGGTGCAGCCGCTCGGCGTCGGTCGCGAAGAACGGAGAAACCGGGACCGCGACGTTACTCCTCGTCAGCGTCCGCGTCTTCGTCGGCAGCCTCCTCCTCCTCCTCCTCCTCCTCCTCGTCCTCGGGCGCGAGCAGGTCGTTGGCCTCGAGATACTCCTCGATCTCGTCGTCGGTCAGCTCGATGAAGCTCTCCGAGTCGACGTCGACGGTCGCCATCCCGATCCCCTCGGGACGGAGCTCGTCGTCGTTGACCGAGCCCAGCGCCTTGAGCGCGAGTTCGACGCCGCCGGAGATGTCCTCGGCCTCCTCGTAGTGCTCCTCGAGGTACTCCTGGAGTTCGCCACGGTCCGCACCGACGGCGAGGGCCTTCCACTCGTAGGGCGTGCCGGAGGGGTCCGTCTCGTAGAGACGGGGCTCGCCGTCCTCGACGCCGCCGACGATCAGCGCGACGCCGAAGGGGCGCGCGCCGCCGACCTGCGTGTACTGCTGGATGTGGTCGGTGACGTTCTTGGTGAGCGTCTCGACGCCGATCGGCTCGCCGTAGCGGAGCTGATTGACCTGTGCCTGCCGCCGGGCGAAGTCGATCAGCTGCCGGGCGTCGGCGACGTGACCGGCCGACGCGATGCCGACGTGGTCGTCGACCTTGTGGATCTTCTCGACGCTGGTGCGTTCCATCAGCGGGGAGCGGATCCGCTTGTCGACGGCCAGCACGACGCCGTCCTCGGTACGGATACCGATGCTGGCGGTGCCTCGCTTGACTGCCTCGCGCGCGTACTCGACCTGATAGAGGCGTCCGTCCGGGGAGAAGATCGTGATCCCGCGGTCGTAGGCCTGCTGTTGGGCTTGTCCCTGCATAGTGTTAGTCGGGGTCGGATTCGTGATCGTCGCGGTTCGCTTCGGAGTCCTCGCGGGTGCGTGTCTCGCAGTCGGATTCCGTGGCGCCGAGGAACGCTTCGCCCTGCCGGAGATCAACCCGCGGCGAGCGGACGGTCGCGGTGCGCTCCTGGCGTTGGTACACGACGGTTCTCTCCTCAGATGATTCCGGTGGCCCGCCTAAATACTTTTCTTCACAGGCACGGACCGTCCCGCTCGCGCCCCGCACTCGGAGACCGACGGGATCGCCGTCGACGGCGTCGATACAGGCGATCGCGGCGCGGGCGCGATCGACCGTCCCACGGCGGACGCGGACGATCGCCCGGACGGTCGACCCGCCCCGATCGAACTGCAGCACGGACGGATCGACGGCCGCGCTCCCGGGATCGCCGAGCAACGATCGCGTCGCGTGCCAGAGTTCGCGCTGGACGGCGCGCCGGTCGATCGTCGCGTCGGGCCACGTCTCGATCCCGACTGCGAGGTAGCGGTAGCGGGGTTGGAGGTGTTTGGGCAGGTGTTTCATCGGAGTGGGTTCGTGATTCCGTCGCGGTCGGGGCTCACTCGGCGCCTGGAACGACGTCGCCCTCGCCGATTCGGTGCGTGACGATCACGCCGACCTGATCGTGGACGCGCTGGACGTCCACGACCGCGTAGCCCGCGTCCGTGAATGCTTCGACGAGCGTCCCGACCGTCGCCGGGTCGTCCACGTCGGGGGAGAAGAACGGCACGCTCGGGTCGGGCTCCTCGAAGAACATGACGTCCCCCAGGACGATCCGCTCGGGCCCGTACTCGGCCCACACCCGGATCGCCTCGCGCTTTTCATCGTCGGAGAGGTGATGCAGCGCGAAGTTCGAGACGATCACGTCCACGGGCCCGTCGTAGTTGGGTTCGCGGAAGGACCCCTCGCCGATCTCGACGTTGTCGAGGCCGCGATCCGCGACCTTCTGGCGGGCCTGGTCGAGCATCCCCTCGCTGAGGTCTCGGAGGACGACCCGATCTGCGTCCTCGGCAAGGGCGAGGCCGATCGCCCCGGTACCGGCACCGAGATCGAGCACGACGTCGTCGGGTTCGGGCGCCGCCGCCTCGATCACGCCGCTGGCGCAGGCCAGATACTCCTCGCTCTGATCGTCGTCGTACTCCTCGGCGACCTCGGTGAAGCGGGCCGCGTGATCCTCAGGATTCTGGGTCATACCGTCCCAGTTCGACCCCCGGCTCAATGAACGCCTCGGACTGGATCTCGCGGTTGCGCGCCGCAATTTGACCCCACTCGGCGAGGCCGTCCTCGATCGCGTCCGCCGGGAGGCCGATCTCCTCCCCGAGCGCGCGAAGCTCGCGGTGGGCGCGGAGCTGGAGGTGCGATCGAGGATCCGCCGACACGACGAACGGCGCGTCGGCGTCGTCGATCAACTCCCAGCACTTCCGGAGGCCCTTGATCGCCCGGACTCGCGTGCCCCCGGACTCCCGGAGCACGGGCCGGAGATTCAGCTCGATGCGAACACCGTGCTCGGCTGCCGCGTTCGCCAGCACGTGGTTCAGGTCGCCTTCGTCGGCCATCGGATGGGCCAGCACGTCGACTTTCTCCTGCTCGACCGCGAACCGATTCAGCTCCGTCGTGCCGCCGTGGATGGCCAGGACGGTGTAGTCGGGGCGGAAGTTCCCGAGGTAGCCACTCGCTTGCTCGGGCCCGTCGGCGCGAATCTCCACTCCACGCACGACGTCGATCCCGACCTCCTCGGCGACGGCAACAGCGTCGAAGTCTGCGCGCTGATCGCCGTGGTTGCGTACGACGACCCCCTCGAAGCCGTACTCCCTGGCGGTGAGCGCGAGTCGCGAGACCGTCGACTCCCCCTCCGGCGCGGCGTGGACGGCCTCGTACATAGAACTGCGGTCGCAGGCGCCGGCCTTCCGCCTTTCGGAGCGGGTGGCTGCGGTACTGGAATCGAACCGCCGCCCAGCATCCGCGAGCGAGCGTATGCGAGCGAGCGGTTCACGCAGGCGAGGAGCGAACGCGACGAGCCTGCGACTTTTTTGGTCCAGATTTTTTGGAGGAGGGTTCCCGCAGTGAGCGAAGCGAGCGAGGAAACCCTCCTCCAAAAAAGGTGGTCTTTAGAAAAGATTGGCCTGCCGGAACACTTCGATCCCCTCGCCCGTAATCTCGTAGGGCTTCATCTCCCGGGAGTGGTTGGCGTCCCGGATCTTCTGGATCTCGATGGCCATCCTGGTCTCCCGGAAGTCCGACGGGCGAACGTACTGGAGGACGAACACCGCGTCGGTGAGATACTCGACGATGCCGTGGCGTGAGGCGTAGGGCGTGTCCTGGCTCGCCTCGCTCGTGAGCATCGTCGTCAGCCCCGACTCCTTGAGGCTCTTGGTGAAGTCGAAGATCTCGTTCCGGCGGGTCGCCCGGTCGTCGTACATCATCTCGAGCAGCGAGACGGAGTCGAGGACGAGCCGCTCCGCACCGAACTCGTCGATCAGCCGCGGGAGTTCACTCCGGATCGTCTGGAGGCTGTTGGCCATCTCGACGGGATCGATGTCGACGACGGCAAGCTGGCCCTCCTCGACGTACTCGTCGAAGCCAAACCCCTTCTCCGTCGCCGAGCGAATGACGCGCTCGCGAGATTCCTCGAGAGCGATGAAGACCGCGCGCTCGCCGTTCGCCAGGCCGCCGTGCAGGAACTGGTGGCCGAAGGTCGTCTTCCCGGTCCCGGCGGAGCCGATCGAGACCATGAGCGAGCGTTCGGGAACGCCACCCTGAATCATCTCGTCCAGCCCCTCGATTCCGAGGTCGATTCGGGGGATCTCCGAGTCGAGCTCGCCGTCCAGATCCTCGACGCCGACGTCGCCGAACCCACCGCCCGCGTCGGTCCCCATCGCGAACTCCGGATCGGTGGGATCCGCGCCGCCGCCCATGCCGAACCCCTCGTCCTCGGCCTCCTGGAGCGCGTCGGTGAAGTCATCGTCGAAGAGCCCGCTGCCGTCGTCGCGGTCGTCCGCCGCGTCCGGATCGATGTCCGCCGGCGAGAACACGCCGTCGCCGCCGCCCGTCGCGTCGTCGCCGGAATCGCCGGCGGCAGCCGGATCGTCGGCACCGTCGGTCGGTTCCTCGCCGCCGAGTGCTTCCACCTCGGCCGCGACCGCCTCGTCGTCTGCGGTGGTGTCGGTGTCCGGATCGTCGTCTGCGGTGGTGTCGGCGTCCGGATCGTCGTCTGCGCCGGTCGCCGTTTCTTCCGTCGTCTCCTCGTCCTCCTGCGGTTCGTCGTCCGGTTCCGCAGTGTCGTCGTCCCCGTCGCTACCGACTGCTCGCTCGAACCAGTCCTCGTCGCTCACCGGGGATCACCCCGCGAGCGCTGCCGGCACAGACCGACCGGGCATCGTGACATCATGGTGGAACGGTTCGGGAACGATCGTCCTGGGATATCTCCGAACCGATGACAGATGAACGTTGTTGCCGGCCAGCGGTCAGTGGGCAGTTCGACGTGTCAACAGATCTGGCAGACGCTGCAGGCTGGACGTGAAAGATGGCATTCGCTCACGGTTCACTTCGCTCACCGTTCGCGTTGATCGAGGCGCTCACTTCGTTCGCACCTCGTATGCGCGGGACCGGATTTGAACCGTTGGAAGACGTTCCAGGTCGCTCGCTACGCTCTTACGGCCTGTGACTTCCAGGGTTCAAATCGCTCCTGCTCGTTCGCTCAGTCGCTCCGCTTCGTCGCTCACTGCGCGGGACCGGATTTGAACCGGCGGACCCCTACGGGACAGCGTCCTAAGCGCTGCGCCGTTTCCTGGCTTGGCTACCCGCGCGCACATCGACGTACCCGCTGGGCCGGAAAAGTAGCTGTCGTTCCGGGGATCCACCGGCGACGGCGGCGATCACGGGAAACCCTTAGTACCGGAGTGCCTTTCCACCGGACGTGTACAGCGCGAAGGATCGACGCGACAACGCGGCCTGGTTGGACGCGATCGAGACGGCCGCTGCCGACCTCGACCTAGACGACGAGGCGCGCTCTGTCGCCGTCGACCTCTTCCTGTCGGACGTCCCCGATGCGGACCGGTCGAAGCCCGCCGCAGTGGCGGCCAGTCTCTACGCCGCCACGCTGATCGCCGGCGACGGCCGAACCCAGACGAGCGTCGCCGACGCGGTCGGGGTCTCGCGAATCACCGTGCAGCAGCGCTGGCGAGAGCGGCTCGAAGATGCTGGCATGGAGCCGCCGTCCTGGTGACGTGGCGCGTCGGTGAGAAAGAATCGAGCAGCGGAGGCAGGGATGGCGTCACTCCGAGTGTGGTTTTCTCCCCGAGCGATCGGGCGTCAGTCGGCCGTGTTCGTCGATCTCGCCGCTGACGATCCGGGTGCTCGAGATGATCTCCCCGTCCTCGGCGAGGACGTGGTCGACGACTTCGATCGAGAGCGGATCGAGGCCTCGCTCCGCGCGGAGGTCGTTGATCCGGTCGCCGACGGGCGCCGTTTCCGGGGAGACGACGAGATACTCGAGGGCGGGCTCCTCGGCGGCGATCCCCGTCGGCGAGTCGAGTGCGTTGATCTCGAACTCGCGGTCGTACTCGTCGGCGAGGGCGGCGAGTTCCGCCTCGAGGTCGGCCTCGCGTTCCGCGTACGAGCGGACGTGTCGGTCGACGTTGCGCGTTTCCGGCGCGAGCTCGTCCGTGGTCAGGCCGACGACGACGTCGCCGAGCTCGAACGCACGCTCGAACAGAGCCCGGTGACCGTCGTGAACGGGGTCGAACGTGCCACCGAGCGCAACTTCCATGGAAGAACGCAGGCGCGCCCGCGGGAAAAATGAGTCGAAGCGGGATCGGCCGGAGCGGACGATCAGTCGTCAGTCGCGTCGTGGTCGTCGGTCGCCGGGTCGCTCGACGACTCGGTACCGGCGTCAGCGGCAGTATCGGCGTCCTCGTCGTCCTCGCCGGCGCGCTCGTCCTCGACGGTAATCGTCACCGGGTCGTCCTCGGGCTCGGGCTGGTCGTCGCCCGAGCGGATGTGGCTGTCGAGGTTGAACACGGTGTTGAGCTCGCCCTGGACGCGCTCGGCGACGGTGCCGACGAGCTCGCTCGGTGCGATCGCCGCGTACTCGTAGGGGTTGTTGCCGGCGCCCTCGCTCTCGCGCTTGCGGCGCTCGACGATTTCGTCGTCGTGCAGCTCCGCGAGCGCCTCGCGGACGGTGCTCGGGTAGAGACCCGTTCCGTCCGCGATCTCGTCGCTCGTGCCGTACGGTGACTGCCGGAGGTGGACGTAGATGCGGGCCCGGGTCTCCGTGTCGAGCATCCAGGAGAGCAGATCGACGAGGCGCTGGTCGAACTCCTCGACGGCGCGGTCGGTCTCCTCGCTCAGCCGCTCCGTGATCTCGTCGCGACGCGAGCGATCGTCGTCGCTCTCGGCTGGCGGGTGCTGGTCGGGGTCGTCTACGGTCTCCGATTCGTCGTCGCCCTCCGTAGACGGTGTGCGATCCTCCCCGCCGTCGGTGGAGCCGTCGCCGCTGTCGGTGGTGTCGTCCGCAGACATGAGTCCTCTCTGGAGCGACGAAAGCCAGTCACGTGTATAAACCTTGCTTCGAACTCACACGTTCGTGGGAGTCCCGGTCCGCGACGAGCCTCACTGCCCGGGGAGCAACAGCGAGTCACAGAGCGCGTCGACGCCCTCGTCGGCCTGAAGCCTGCGCTGTGCCGTCGCACCGCTCTCGGCATCGTAGACGTCCAGAATCCCGTCGACGTCGAGGCGATCGGCCTCCATCTCGACGACCTCGCCGAGCGGCGTCGTCGAGCCGTCGGGGCCGAGGAAAGACGCGTCCTGGCCGTGGCGGATCGCGCGCCACTTGTTCTCGTCGAGGACCTCGCGGCGGTACTCCGTCCCGGGCTCGCCGTCCTCGTAGCGTGCCGCGAGGTCGAGCACGAGCGCGTGGACGTACTCGACGAAGGCCATCACGCGTTCGGGATCGGCCTGGCCATCTGGCGATCGGACCTCCACGGTGCCGTGGGCGGAGTGCGGTCTGACGTCGTACCAGAGTTCGCCGCGGTCCTCGATCGCGTCGGCGTCGATCATCCGGTTCTCGAAGGCGAGATACTCGTCGAAGTCCTCGAAGTGGGTCGGGACGCCGGTGTTCGGGAGCGCCTCGAAGATCTTCGCGCGGGCGGACTGGAGCCCGGTGTCGAACCCGCACCAGTACGGCGAGTTCGCCGACAGTGCGAGGATCACCGGGCAGTACCAGCGCAGCTCGTTGGCGATCCAGGTCGCCTTGTCGGCGTCGTCGACGCCCACGTGCACGTGCAGCCCGGCGGTCGTGTTCCGGTGCTGTGGGTACTGGATGCGATCCAGCTGGGCGCGATAGCGCGGCTTCTCGGCGTGCTCGAGTTCGCGCCACTTCGCGGTCGGGTGGAGGCCGGCGGCCGCGATCTGGAACCCGTTCGCGTTCGCGTGGTCGACCAGCGCCGCGCGAACGTCGTCGAGCGCGTCCGCCGCACCGTCGATCCCCTCGATCTTCGGGGTCTGGGTCTCGATGACGCACTTGAACAGCTCGTGGTCGAGGCGCCCCTCGAGGAGCTCGGGCGGTTCGGCCTCGTAGACGAGTTCGTCGGTCCCCGACGTGGGGCGTGCGCGATCGTCGACGACGTAAAACTCCTCCTCGATGCCGACCGTCCCCAGCTCCGTGAACACGTCCGCCGAGCCGCGATCCATCGGGCAGGTGTTGGCGTGCCCGCGTCAAATAGCGTTCGGAGCCGGACGTTCGCCGCCGCGCTGCGAACGTCGCCCAGTTACGGCGACGAGGACTCCTCGAGCACGTCGGCGATCGAGAGGTCTTCCCGCTCGGCGAGCAGATTCGCGAGCGTCCGGAGATCGCGCTCGGAGAGCTCGTGGACGGCTCCGTCGCCGATACAGGCGGCGATCTCTTCGACGCGTTCCTCGTCGGTCGCGTCGACGGACAGCTCCACGTCGAGCGTCGGGCAGTCCGACCCGCGGCGACGACGCTCCGCGCGTCGAACGCCTTCCGCAACGATCCGCTGGGGATCGGCGTCGGTCGAGGCGGCGCCGAGGTAGACGAACGCGATCGCGTCGGCCAGTGCGTCGGTCAGCCCCGCCGATCGATCGTCGAAGATCTGCTCGCGGTCCCGGTCCGCGAGCTGCTCGAACAACAGCGGGTAGTCGAGCAGTGCGTCGCGCGTGCGCTGGCGAATCCGGTACCGCGCGTCGTACCTGGACTGTTCGCTGCCGAGCGTCACGTCGCCCCGGAGAAAGCGTCGGTCGGCGGGGGTGAGGATCCCGCGTGGTCTGTCGACGTCGGCCATACTCGCCGGATTCGACCGAAGACGGAAGTACGTTGTGGGAATCCGGCTAAAGCTGTCCCGGTCCGACGGGGTATCGCCGCTGCCCTGTGGCCTATACCCGTGCCGGTAGTAGTGAGGTCGACGTCAGGGGCACCCCGGACTACCAGTCGGCCGGACCGCACGCAGCGTGCGGCTGCGATCGACTCCGGGCCGCAGTCGAAGTCGGTGCCGGAGCCGATCCGTTCGGATTTCGGCCGATTCAGGCGAAAATCGCCGTTACATCGCCTGCTCCAGCACAAAACTGATATACGATGCCCCCTAACCCGAAGTGAACACAATGCAAGGTTCCCAACAGCAGGCGTACGACCGCGGGATCACGATCTTCTCCCCGGACGGACGTCTCTACCAGGTCGAGTACGCGCGCGAAGCCGTCAAACGCGGGACTGCGAGCGTCGGCGTTCGCACGGAGGACGGCGTCGTCCTCGTCGCGGACCGCCAGACGCGCTCTCCGCTCGTCGAGGCGAGCAGCGTCGAGAAACTCCACTCGGTCGACGGCCACCTCGGCATCGCGTCGGCCGGTCACGTCGCCGACGCCCGGCAGCTCGTCGATCTGGCGCGCCGGCGCGCCCAGATGGAGTGGATCCGCTACGATCAGCCCCTCGGCGTCGAGGCGCTGACCAAGGAGATCACCGACCACATCCAGCAGTACACCCAGACCGGCGGCGCGCGCCCCTTCGGCGTCGCGCTGCTCGTCGCGGGCGTCGAGAACGGCGAGCCGCGGCTCTTCGAGACCGATCCCTCCGGCACGCCCTACGAGTGGTCCGCGGTCGCCGTCGGTGGCGGTCGCGATGAGATCCAGGAGTACCTCGAAGACCACTACGACGAGTCGCTCTCGCTGGAGGACGGCATCGGGCTCGCGCTCGAGGCGCTCGCGGTGCCCAACGACGGCGAGCTCGAACCCAGCGGCGTCGAGATCTCGACGGTCGACGTCGAGTCCGAGTCCTTCGAGACGAAGCCACCGGAGGAGGTCGCGGAGATCGTCACCGACCACGGCTTCACCGAGGAGAGTGAGGAGTGATGACCGAGCACTCCCTGCGACCCAACGGGTCGAATTCGGATCCTGACCCCTACGGCTCCGAACTCCTCCCCGACGACGCGTCGACCGACTCCTCGGCCGACGCCGCCGACCTCGACGACGACACCGTCAACAAGACGGGGACGACGACGGTCGGCATCACGACCGAGGACGGCGTCGTCGTCGCGACGGACAAGCGTGCCTCGCTGGGCGGCCGGTTCGTCTCGAACAAGAACGTCCAGAAGGTCGAGCAGATCCACCCCACGGCAGCGCTCACGCTCGTGGGCTCCGTCGGCGGCGCCCAGAGCCTGATCCGGACGCTCCGGGCCGAGACCAGCCTCTACGGCACGCGGCGCGGCGAGGACCTCTCGATCGGCGCGCTCGCGACGATGGCGGGGAACGTCCTCCGCGGCGGCCCCTTCGCCCACACGCATCCGATCCTGGGCGGCGTCGACGAGGACGGCAGCCACGTCTACTCGATCGACCCCGCGGGCGGCGTCATGGACGACGAGTACGTCGTCACCGGCAGCGGGATGCAGCTCGCGTACGGTGCGATCGAGGGCTCCTACGATCCCGAGATGTCGATGGACGACGCGGTCGAACTCGCGGCGAAAGCGATCCACAGCGCCACCGAGCGCGACACCGGCTCCGGCAACGGGATCTTCGTCGCGCGGATCACCGCCGACGGCGTCGACATCGAGGACTACGACGACGTCGCGGAACTGCTCTAGCGACTACGACTTTTCGCGATCCTTCCTATTTCCACCGCCCCCAGCGACCGCCCCACCGCCACCGACACAGCGACTGCACCATCACCGCGACGCTCCGTGACACGTTCCACCGGGGTTTCTCAAGCTTCGACCAACCATCACTGGGTGGGACTGGAAGGGGCCGACCGGTCGACGCGCGTAACGAAGCAAGCACCGCAGCCGACCGAAGGGAGGCGAGGCGCGCAGGGAGTTAGGCGCGTCGAGCGGGAGGGGGCTTCCAAGCGGTTCGCGGTGTCGGAAGCACGAACTCCAAAACCCGCCCAGAGACCCAACGGCCTTTGTAGCCCACGACCGAAGACAGATCTCACATGCAGTTCTGCGACGAGTGCGGTTCGATGATGAAATCCGACGGCGAGGTGATGGTCTGTGACGGCTGCGGCGCGACCACCGCCCAGGACGAGGATCTCGCCGCCGAGTTCGTCAGCACGGAAGAACAGAGCGGCGACGAACTGATCGAGACGGAGGAGGGCGCGGACTTCGAGGGCAAACCCACCGCCACCGACGTGATCTGCGACGAGTGTGGCCACACCGTCGCGTGGTACACGATCAAGCAGACCGGCGCGGCCGACGAGCCGCCGACGCGCTTCTTCAAGTGCAAGGAGTGTGGCTACCGCTGGCGGGAGTACAACTGACCCTGGACCCCATCGCCGGTCGCCATCGCGTCTGACCAACGGTTAAGGGCGTCGCGGGCGCGACGGCGAACGTGCCCTCCACCCCACCGGCGACGAGTCGTCGTCGAGCGCTGTCGCTGTCCGCACTCGCAGTCGGATCTGCACTCGGCGGCTGTACGAGCCTGTTCGAGGACGGCCCGTCCACCGCGGAGCGACAGGTGTCACCGGACTGGCGCCCGTCGCCCGGCCAGTGGCCAACCTCGAATTACGACTACGCGCGAACGGGCCACAATCCGTTCGCCGAACCACCCCGGCAGGAGCCTTCGGTCGCGTGGACACACGACGCCGGGGAGTCCGTGGATTCGGTCGTCGTCGCCGACGACACGGTGTTCGTGGGGACTGACAACGAGATCGGCGCGCTCGAGACAGCATCCGGTGACGAGCGATGGACCCGTTCCTCATCCGGGCGGCAGACGCTATCGTGGATCGATGGACGGCTGTACGGAGCGACGACGGAACGGCTACGAGCGTACACCAGCGACGGCGAACTGACGTGGACGTACCGTCCCGGCCGGGATCAGTACTACGACGTCCTCGAGCGCGGGGGCAGCGTCTACCTCCTGTTTCGGGATCGAATCACGCGGCTCCACGCCAATACTGGCGAGAAACTCGGGTCCCAGTCGCTTAGCGGGAGGTTCCCCACCACGAACGGAGGATTGGTGTACTGCGGTCAGTATACGATCGAAGCCTACGACATCGAGGGGAGCGTCGACTCGAGCTGGTCCGTCACTCCCACCGACGCCCACGAAACGTACTCCTATCCAGCGCTCGCACACGGGCTGCTCTACCGCCCGGAGTTCCGGCTAGCCGACGGTGCGGCTACCCTGGCGATCTACGACGCCGGCACGGGCGCCACTCGCGATCGCGTACCGCTGGAGCACACTCCACGAAGCCCCGCCGTGAGCGGCAACGCCGCGTTCGTGTTCACCTCGATCGTGACGGCCGGCGATATCGGCACCGAGGGGAGCCTGGTCCGGTTGTCCGCCGGGGGCGAGCGCCGCTGGGAGTACGACGCGTCCGCGAGTCTCCAGCCCCCAGCCGTCGCGAACGGCACGGTGTTCGTCGGGCCGTTCGCGAACGCGCTCGTGCCGCTGTTGGCGTTCGACGCCGAAACCGGTGACGAGCTGTGGCGACTCGACGTCGGTGGGACGACGGAGCTCGCGATCGCCGGAGACACGGTGTACGCGAGCGCAGATGGCACCGTCCGTGCAGTTCGCAGCTAACGCCACTACGTCTGAACCCAGTCCCTGCCGGACGCTCGCGGCCGTTTTTTAGACGAGCAGCACGACGAGCCCGATCGCGAGCACAGCCACACCCATCACCAGCGCCACCAGCCCCGTCGTCGCCATCGAGCGGAAGGTCCCCCACGGCGACCGCTCGGAGACGATCAGCGGATCGACCGTCTCGCTCCCACCATCGCCCGTCCCGCTGCCGATCGGATGTCCGACGACCGTCACCGAATCACCGGTAGCCAGTCGCTCCTCGCTGTAGGTCCGCCGGCCGAGTCCGAGCCACCGGCCGATCCCCTCGAACGGCCCCGGTAGCGATCCGAAGACCAGCGGCGTCTCCCGCAGACCGCTGTCCGCCAGAAACGCTCGAATCCGATCGGGTGGCGATTCACCCGCGTCGACGGACGCGATCTGTTCCCGACCGAGAATCGCGGTGCCGATGGCGCCGTCGACAGTCACCGTCGCGTCCGCCGTATCGAGTTCGAAAGGCACGCTCTCGACGCCCTCCTCGATCACGACGTCCCAGCGGAGGATCCAGACGCCGGGGTTGATCTGGCGCTCCTCGACGACGTGCCGAACGACGACCGACTCGGTCCCGGAGAAGGGCGCCTCGACGGGATCGGCCCCGCCTGCACCGGCAACGGTCCCGTCGTACCGGACCATCGCTGCGTCCGCGGCTTCGGGTTCGTCCGCGTGCGGCGCGCGGAGCACCGAACTCGCACGCCAGACGTGCCGGAATCCAAGCAGTGCCATCAGGGCGCCGACGAACGCCAGACCCGCACCGAACAGCGTCGTGAACTGGAGGGGCATGGTTGGTGAAGTCGAAGGATCCCCGTAAGCGGTTCGCTATCCTGCGCTGTCCGAAGCGAGATCGAACTTCGAGCACAGATTTTTCACCCTGTATACACAACGTACATACAGAGCGATCGAGCATGGGAACTGAGCCCGTCAACTTCCGCTTGCCGGAGGAACTCGTCGAAAAAGCTGATCTCGCAGCGACGGTGACGCACAAGAATCGAACGGAAGTCGTGACCGAAGCGCTCAGAGAGTACCTCGAATCGGTCGAGGACGACGAGTCGTTCCGGGAGGCCGTCGTCGAACTGTACCTCGACGACGAGATCGGCTTCGAGACGCTGAAAGCCGTCGTCGGTCGGCAGGACGCCGAGGCCGTTCGTTCGTCGAAAGCACTGCTCGACGAGGGCGACGATATCGCGAGCGAACTCGCGGATCGCTGACTCGTGATCGTCGCAGACACGAGTGCGCTCATCACGCTCGCGACAGCCGACGTCCTTTCGACAGTGCTGTCGGAATTCGACGTGCACACGACGTCGGCCGTCGAATCGGAGCTTCGTCGGACTGCCGAGTACGACGACGACCACGCCCGCGGCGCAGACCGCTGCCTTCGAAATCTCGACCGGATCGAGATGCACGACGTCGAGACGGAGGGGTTCGAATCAGCCCGGATCGATTCCGGTGAAGGCAGCTGCGTTCACCTTGCACGAGAGGCAAACGCCGATTTCCTGCTCACCGACGATTTGCGAGCACTTCCCGAACTAAACGCGCTTACGGACGCCCAGGTAGCAATCTCTCCGATCGTACTCCGCGCCCTCCGCGAGCGCGGTGTCCTGAACGCTGCAGAGGCTCGGGACCGACTCGAGGTAATCGCGGACACGCGAGACTGGCTCGGCGCACCGATCTACCGGCGAGCACGCTCGTTGCTCCCACCCGCGGACTCCGAGTGAAGCAGCTCGGCAGTAACTGGGAGGTGGCGCAGACGACCGCGGCCCTGGCAGCGCATTCTATCCTTCCTCTTCGTTCCTCCAGAATTGCGCCCGAACGATTCCGGTTCGACGGCTTTTAGCCGTGGCCGTGCTACCCCTGCGATAGCATGCCACTGCACAACAGGACCGTCCGGCAGGACGTCCGCGAGCTCGGCACCCTGCTCGGTGACGTCCTCGAAGACCAGACCTCCCGCACGGACTTCGAGACCGTCGAGGATCTCCGGACCTCGGCGATCGAGTACCGCGACGGAGAACTGGGCTCGCGCGAGCACCTCCACGACGTGCTCGACGGCCTCTCACCGGACGAGAGCAGCGTCGTCGCGCGTGCCTTCACCACCTACTTCGAGCTGATCAACCTCGCCGAGGAGCGAGAACGCGTCCGCGCCATCCGGCAGGGGTCCCAGGACGAGACGCTCGAGGACAGCCTCGAATCCGCCGCCGCGGAGCTCGCCGAGGCGGATCTCGACGCCGACGAGGTGGGCGACGTCCTCGACGACGTCCTCATCGAGCCGACGTTCACCGCACACCCGACGGAGGCCCGCCGGAAGACCGTCAAGTCGAAGCTCCGGGAGGTCTCGAACCACCTCGAGACGCTCGACGAGCGCCACCTCACGGACAAGGAGGAGGGCCAGGTCGAACGCGACGTCGACGCCGAGGTCACGAGCCTCTGGCAGACCCCGCAGGTCCGGAACCGCCGGCCCGAGCCCGAGGACGAGGCCCGGAACGTGCAGTGGTACCTCGAGAACACCCTCTACGACGTCGTCGCGGAGGTCTACGACGAGTTCGAGGACGCGCTCTCCGATGAGTTCGACGCCGACGTCGACGTGCCGAAGCTCTTCGAGTTCCGCTCCTGGGCCGGCAGCGACCGCGACGGCAACCCGTTCGTAACCCCCGAGGTCACCACGGCCACGCTCGAGCGCCAGCGCCAGGTCGTCCTCGAGAACTACCGCCAGGACCTCAAGGAGCTCTCCGGCGTTCTGAGCCAGGACGGCAGCCGCATCGAGGTCGGCGGCGAGTTCGAGCAGTCCCTCGAGGCCGACCGCGAGCGCCTCCCCGCGATCGCCGAGGAGTCCGAGGAGCGCTACCCCGGTGAGCCCTACCGCCAGAAGCTCAAGCTCATGCGCGAGCGCCTCCAGCGCGTCGGCGACGTCCGCCCCGGCGGCTACGACGACGTCGCGGAGCTGGAGGACGACCTCGCCGTCGTGGCACAGAGCCTCCGGAAGAACGACGCCGACGTCGTCGCCGAGGCCCACGTCGATCCTCTCGCGCGACGCGTCGACACCTTCGGCTTTAGCCTCGCGTCGCTGGATCTCCGCGATCACCAGGAGAACCACACCGAGGCCATCGACGAGCTGCTCGCCCGCGAGGGTATCGATTACACCGCCAAGGACGAGGACGAGCGCGTCGAGGTCCTGACCGAGGCGGTCCTCCAGGACGAGCAGGTCGTGGACCTCACCGACCAGACCGACGTCTCCGACACCGCCGCGCGCGTCGCCGAGCGCTTCGACATGCTCGCCGACTGGCAGGACGAGTTCGGCGTCGAGGCCATCGACACCTACTGCATCTCGATGACCGACGAGCCCTCCCACGTGCTGGAGGTGCTCTTCCTCGCCGACCAGGCCGGCGTCGTCGAGCTCCCCGGCCACTGCGGGCTGGACATCGTCCCGTTGCTGGAAACGGAGTACGCGCTCTCGGGCGCCCGGCGGATCATGGGCACCCTGTTCGAGAACGAGGCCTACTCCCAGGTCATCGAGGCCCGGGACGGCCTGCAGGAGATCATGCTCGGCTACTCCGACTCCAACAAGGAGAACGGGTTCCTCGCCGCGAACTGGTCGCTGTACAAGAACCAGCGCCGGCTCGCCGAGATCTGCGACGACTTCGACGTCACGATGCGGCTGTTCCACGGCCGCGGCGGCTCGATCTCCCGCGGTGGCGGCCCGATGAACGACGCGCTCCTCTCCCTGCCGAACTCCACGATCACCGGCCAGGTGAAGTTCACCGAGCAGGGCGAGGCAATCGCCGAGAAGTACGCCAACCCCCGCATCGCCGAGCGCAACATCGAGCAGATGCTCAACGCGCAGGTCCGGGCGCGCCACCGCGCGATCGAACAGCCCGTCGAGGACGTGCCCGAGGAGTGGTACGACGCGATGGACCAGATGGCCGACGCCGCCCGCGAGGAGTACCGCGACCTGCTGGAGACCGACGGGTTCGTCTCCTACTTCGAGCAGGCGACGCCGATCACCGTCATCGAGGATCTCAACATGGGCTCCCGGCCGGCCTCCAGATCCGGCGAGCGTAACGTCGAGGACCTGCGCGCGATCCCGTGGGTGTTCTCCTGGACCCAGTCCCGCTGCATCCTGCCGGGCTGGTACGCGATCGCGACGGGCATCAACGCCTGGCTCGACGACGGTGGTGACGTCGAAACCCTGCGCGAGATGTACGAGGAGTGGCCGTTCTTCCGCACGCGGATGGACAACGCCGCGCTCGCGCTCGGCCGCACGGACTTCGAGATCGCACAGGAGTACGCGAACCTCGCCCGTCCGGAGCTGCGCGAGCAGTTCTTCCCGCGGCTGACCGACGAGTACGACGCCGCGGTCGAGCTGGTCACCGACATCTCTGGTCGTGACCACCCGATCGATCGCGAGTGGCTCCGCGAGTCGCTGGGGCGGCGGAACCCCTACGTCGACCCGCTGAACCTGCTGCAGACCCACCTGCTCGCCCAGACCCACCGCACAGAAACCGAGGAGCGCACCCTCCGGCTCACGGTGAAGGGGATCGCGGCGGGGATGAAGAACACCGGGTAGGACCTTTTTTCTCGTCGGGTTTCCTCGTGCGCTCGGAGAGCGCACTGCGGGAACCACTCCTCGAAAAAATCTCCGCCAAAAAAGGCCGAGCCTCGCGCTGCTCGGCTCGGAGAACCGCTCGTTCGCTCCGCTCACTCGCGGATGCTTGCTGCTGGCCGGTGAACGATGGCTGCAGCCCGACGCCACAGCACCTTTTTCGAGCTCCACTCCGAGCCCGGTTGCATGGACCACGACTGGGCCGACGCCGACCGCGCCGGCCAGCTCCACCACGTCGAGCTGTACGCCTCGGACCTCGACGCCTCGGTCGATTTCTGGGACTGGCTGCTGGGCGAACTCTGCTACGAGCCCAAATCGGAGTGGGAAGGCGGACGTTCGTGGGTGAACGGGCCGACCTACGTGGTGCTCGTGGCTGCTGACGACGGCGACCAGCCGTTCGATCGGAACGCCGCAGGCCTGAACCACCTCGCCTTCCACGCCCGATCGCGGGAGCAGGTCGACGCGATCACTGCCGGGGTCCGGGAGCGCACGGACTCGTCAGTGCTCAACGAGGAGCAACATCCCTACGCGGGCGGCTACTACGCGCTATACTGCGAGGATCCAGAGGGGCTCAAGGTCGAGATCGTCGCGCCGAAGTGACGAAATGCGGAAGACCGGGCTACTGCGTCGCGTACCGGCCGTCGGCGGTCCGCTGGATGTGGCCAGCGTCGTCGAGCGTCCCGAGGACGTCCAGCAGCGTGAGCTTGCCGAGATCGAGCGCCTCGTCGAGTTCGTCGACTGTCGCCGCGCCCGTGACGTCGAGCGCGAGGTAGCAGAGCTTCGACTGTGCGGTCTCGAGGTCCGCGGGAATCTCGACGTCCGCGGCGGCGAGTCCCGCGAGCTTCTGCTCGGCGCGTGCGCTCATCCGCTCCACCCGCCGGCGACGTCGCCGGCGACGTTGTCTTTCCAGGCCTCGTGACCGCTCTCGCAGTCGCTGTTCTCCGCGAGGTGGTCGACGAAACCGGCACCGGGGTCGGCGAGTGCAGCACCGCAGAATGGGCACGTCGAGGGGTCGGACCAGTTCGTGGGGGTGGTGGCAGCCATGCGTACACGATACTGCAACGTCGCATTGTATAAACTTTTCCAGAGCCATTATTATACACCTATTACAGTATAAGGATCGGTCGGTAGCGATTGGCACGGCTCCGGCGTCGAGGGGCGAACTCGGGACTGGTACGTAGCGAACTGAACGGACCAAACTGAACGGGCCGAACTGGACGGGCCGAACCGGTGACACCGGTCGGGCGAGGCGGCCACCGACCGCAACCGAGAAACAGCGCCGAGTTACAGCAGGTACCGATCGGGATCGGCGCCGAGGTCGACGAACTCGTCGGTCGCCTCGACCAGCTCCTCGGCGGTCGAGGCCTCGAAGGAGAGGACCTCCACGCGCACGCCCTCGTGACGAAGGTGCGAGCAAAGGCGCGCGAAGTCGCCGTCGCCGGTACAGAGCACCATCGTGTCGACGTGGGAGGCCAGCGTCACCGCGTCGAGGCTGATACCCACGTCCCAGTCGGCCTTCTGGGAGCCGTCGCCGAACGTCTTGATCTCCTTGATCTTCGGCTCGAAACCGATCTCCTCGATCGCCTCGAAGAAGCTCTCCTCCTCGGGAGCGTCGGCGCGAATGACGTAGGAGATCGCGCGCACGAGCTCGCGGTCGTCCACCGCCCGCTCGAGCAGCGCGGCGTAGTCGACGTTTCGCGTGTGCAGGCTCTGGGCCGTATGATAGAGGTTCTGCGCGTCGGCGAGCACCGCAACGCGCTGGCCCGGATGCGTCGTCATGTCTCCGGCTGGGAGGGTCGCACGGAAATAGTTTCTGCGCTGTCTGTCGGAAATCCAACGATCGTGGATGCGTTTGGGAAGGAAATATCGTATCGACGGCGGTCGACCGGGCTCCACACCGGATCAATCGCGGGCCGGGCTGGCGGGCTACTCGGGGGCGAGCGCGTGCATCGTGTTCCGGACCTGGTCGAGGGACGCACCGCGGGGGAACCCCAGCGCGATGGCGTCGACGCCCGCGACCTCGGCGAAGCGATCGAGGCTCGCACGTGCGTCCGCCCGCGTTCCCGCGGCGGTCATCTCCGAGAGTAGCTCCTCGGAGACGAGCTCCGTTGCGCGATCGCGGTTGCCGTTCGCCCACTCGGCGGCGATCTCCATCGCGACCTCCTCGTGGCCCTGCCTGGCGAGCGCGTCGCGGTAGTACGTTCCCATCCCGCCGACGTAGAAGGCGAGGTGCTCGCTGACGAGCTCGCGAGCGCGCTCGGCGTCCTCGTCGACGCAACAGGTGACGGAGATCGTCGTGCGGACGTCGTCGACGTCACGGTTCCCCAGCTCGGCACCGCGTTCGAGATCGTCGAGGCGATCATCGATCGCGTCCGGACTCATGACGATGCCGTGCCAGCCGTCGGCGAACCGGCCGACCATCTCGACGGCCTTCGGGCCCATCGCCGCGACGTCGACCGGCGGTGGGGTTTCCGGCGGCGCCGAGCGGAGTCGGAACGTCGAGAGGTCGAACAGGTCGCCGTCGTAGTCGAGCGTCTCGCCGGAGCAGACCTGTCGGACGATCTCGACGGTCTCTCGCGTTCGCCGGAGTGGCCTGTCGAACTCGACGCCGTGCCAGGCCTCGATCAGGATCGGGCCGCTGGGGCCGATCCCCAGGCGGAAGCGGTCGTCGCTGTGCTCCTGGAGCGTCGCCGCCGTCTGGCCGAGCAGCGCCGGCGACCGTGAGTAAACGTTGAGCACCGAGGAGCCGACCCCGATCGACTCGGTCCGTTCGACGATGGCCGTCATCGCCGTGACTGCGTCGCGTCCCCACGTCTCGGGCTGCCAGACCTGGTCGTAGCCGAGCCGTTCGGCACGAACCGCCAGATCGGCGACGTCGTCGACGGCGAGGTCGGTCACGGGCAGGTGAACGTCGATGTCTGTCACGGACGATCGTTACGAGGCCAGTGACATAACAGTGAGCAGGACGTGGCGCGGCGTACTGGCGCCCGTCGGCCGGCCGATCACCGCCGCGTCGGCGATCGCGGTGGCGTCGGTTGGCCAGGGCACCACGGTTAAGCCACAGCGACCGCACCGTCGGGATATGCCTTCGCGGCGACGACAGACGGTGATCTACGTCGCCGTGCTGGTGGGCTCTATGGCGGCCTTCACGGCGCTCTACTGGCACGGCATGGCCGCTTTCGAGGACCGGCCGGTCAGCGTCCTCCACGCGCTGCAGGTCGTCGTCGAGACGTACACCACGACGGGCTACGGCTCGGACGCGCCCTGGACGAGCGCGCAGATGAATCTCGTCGTGATCGCGATGGACGTGCTCGGGACGGTGATGATCTTCCTCGCACTGCCGGTGATCCTCTTCCCGGCATTCCAGGAGGCGCTCGCGACGAGCGTGCCGACCGAGGTCCCGGAGGATCGCTCCGATCACGTCGTGATCGTCTCGCGAACCGCTCGGCTCGATCCGCTGCTCTCGGAGCTCGATTCGTGGGACGTCGACCACGTCCTCGTCGAACCCGACCGCGAGCGAGCTCGGGACCGCTACGACGACGAGGGCGACGTGATCCACGCCCAGCCCGACGAGATCGAGGGGCTCGAAGCGGCGAACCTCTCGACCGCCGAGGCGCTCGTCGTCGACTTCGAGGATCGGATGGATGCGAGCATCGTGCTGACCGCCCGCGAACTCGACGAGGACGTCCGCGTCGTGAGCGTCGTCGAGGAACCCGACCGGGCGACGTACCACGAGCTGGCGGGCGCGGACGCGGTCGTCTCCCCGAGACCGCTCCTCGGCGAGCGCCTCGCCGGGCTGGTGACGACCGCGATCACGCCCGACCTCGGCGAGGCCGTCGGGCTGGGCGAGGACTTCCACGTCGTCGAGCTCCCGGTCCCCCGCGACAGCGAGCTCGTCGGGAAGACCATCGCCGAGAGCGGGCTCCGCGAGCGCGCCGGCGTGAACGTCGTCGGCGCCTGGTTCCGCGGCGAGTTCGTGACGCCTCCGCCGCCCGACGCCGAGATCACCACCGCGACGGTACTGCTGGTGACTGGCAGCGACGAGGACGTGCGCCGCCTCGCCGACCTCTCTGCGGCCGCGCCGCGACCACACGCGCGGGGCGATACCATCGTCGTCGGGCACGGCGAGGTCGGGAAAGCCGTCACGGACGCCCTCGACGACGCGGGACTCCCCTACACCGTCCTCGACCAGCGCGACGATCCGGCCGTCGACGTCGTCGGGCAGGCGACCGATCCCGACGCGCTCCAGCGCGCCGGCATCGAGGACGCGACGTCACTCGTGCTCACGATTCCGGCGGATGCCGAGACCGAGTTCGCGACCCTCGTCGCACGGGACGCCAGCGACGAGGTCAACGTCGCCGCCCGGGCCGACGAGGCTCGTTCGGTCAGGAAGCTCTACCGCGCTGGGGCGGACTACGTCCTCTCGCTGGACACCGTGACCGGGCGGATGCTCGCCTCGACGGTGCTGGAGGGCGAGGACGTCCTGACGACCGACACGCAGGTCGAGGTCGTCCGCATCGGTGCCGGCGAGCTGGCCGGGAAGACGCTCGGCGGCGCGGAGATCCGCACCGAGACCGACTGTACCGTCGTCGCGGTCGAACGGGACGGCGAACTCCTGACCGACCTCGGCCCCGAGTTCCGCATCCGGGAGACCGACGACCTCGTCGTCGCCGGGACCGGCGAGGGCGTCAACGAGTTCACGGACCGCTACGAGTGACGATCACGCAGGGCTTCGAGCGACGGTGCGCAGCTCCTCGAGTGAGCCCGCCCGCGAGACGCCGGCCGCGAATCCCGACAGATCACGGCTATGGCGTCGCCCGCTTGGAGAGGATTTAGGTGCCGTCACGGGCTCTCCCCGCACATGTCGAACACGAGCGTCGGCGTCGACGTCGGCGGGACCTTCACCGACGTCGTGACCGTCGACGACGGCGAGTTGACGGTGACGAAGGCGCCCTCCGATCCCGACTCACCGGCGGCGGGTGTGCTCGCCGCTCTCGAGCGAGCGGCCGAACGCGACGGGTTCGACCTCGCCGACGTCGGGAGCCTCGTCCACGGCACCACCGTCGCCACCAACGCCGTCCTCGAGGAGACGTGGGCGGACGCTGGGCTCGTCACCACGGAGGGGTTCCGCGACGTCCTCGAAATCGGGCGGCAGGATCGCCCGGAGCTCTACGACCTCGCCGGGTCCAAGCCCGACCCGATCGTGCCGCGAAATCGCCGGTTCGAGGTTCCCGGGCGGCTCGACGAGCGCGGCGAAGTGCGGGAGCCACTCGAGGAGAGCGCGGTCCGATCGGTCGCGACCGAACTCGCGACGGCCGCCCCCGACGAAGTGGACGGAAAAGACGGCGAGAGCGGCGAGGGCGACGGCGTCGAGAGCGTCGCCGTCTGCCTCCTCTTCGCGTACGAGAACGAATTCCACGAGCGCCGGGTCGCGCAGATACTCCGGGAGGAGCTCCCCGCCGACGTTCCGATCACCGTCTCTTCTGACGTCCTGCCCGAACTGCGCGAGTACGAACGGACCCTCGCAACTGCGCTCAACGCCGCACTGCTGCCAATCATGAGCGAGTACCTCGGCACGCTCGCCGACGGCGTCGCGGAACGGGGCTGTACCGCACCGCTGGAGGTGATGGCCTCCGGCGGTGGCCTCGTCGGTGCCGATCACGCACGCGAGCGGCCCGTCGAGACGCTGTTGTCCGGACCCGCCGCGGGCGTCCAGGGCGCCGCTCACGTCGCCGGGCTCCGGGGCGTGGAGGACGCGATCACGATGGACATGGGCGGCACCTCCTGTGACGTCTCGCTGATCACCAGCGGCGAGCCCACCGTCACGACCGAACGGACCGTCGGCGAGTACGCGGTCGCGGTGCCGGCCGTCGACGTGCACACGATCGGCGCCGGCGGCGGCTCGATCGCCTGGCTCGACGACGGCGGCGCGCTCCGAGTCGGCCCACGATCCGCTGGCGCCCAGCCCGGCCCGGTCTGCTACGGCCGCGGCGGAACCGAGCCGACGGTGACCGACGCCCAGCTTCTGCTCGGCCGGCTCGATCCCGACTCGCTCATCGTCGCGGACGGCGCGGACCGGTCGGCGATCGAGGCTGCGATGGCCGACCACGTCGCCGAGCCGATGGGCCGCTCCGTCGAAGCGGCGGCCCGGGGCGTGCTCGAGGTCGCGAACGCGAACATGGAGCGGGCACTTCGCGTGGTGTCCGTCGAGCGGGGGCACGACCCCCGGCAGTTCGGGCTCGTCGCCTACGGTGGTGCTGGACCACTCCACGCGAGTGCGCTCGCCGAGTCCCTGGAGATCCCGCGGGTGCTCGTGCCACGGACCGCCGGCGCGCTCTCCGCGCTCGGCCTGCTCGCGACGGATCGGCTCCACTCGCTGTCGACCTCGATGGTGCGGCCGCTGGACGAGGTCGAGCCGGAGACGGTCGCCAGCGTGCTCGAGGAGCTCGAGGCGGAGGGGCGAGCCCGCTTCGACGACCGCGACGGACGAGGAGAGGACCTCGTCGTCGAGCGGCGACTCGACCTCCGGTACGTGGGGCAGGCCTCGGAGCTGACGGTCGACCTGCCGGGCGCGAGTGGCGGTGCGGGCGGCGGAGGCGGCGAGGGCGCGGAGATCGGCGCCGACGCACTCGACGCCACGACCGAGCGGTTCCACGACGTCCACGAGCAGCGCTTCGGACACGCGGCTCGCGACGAGCCGATCGAGCTGGTCACCGTCCGGGTCCGGGTCCGGGAGCCCGTCGAGGCGCCCGCGCTCCGGCCACCGCCTGCAGCGAGCGACGATCCCGACGACGCGATCTCGGGCGAACGAACCGTCGCCTTCGGCGAGGGCTGGCACGACGCGCGAATCTACGATCGCGAGCGACTGCCGACGACCGCGGACGGGGAGGCGATCGACGGGCCCGCGATCGTCGAGGGGCCGGAGAGCACGGTGACGGTTCGACCGGGCCAGCGCGCGACCGTGGACGAGCACGGAACGATCGTCGTGGAGGTGGACGCATGAGCCCGGAAGACAGCGACGGAGCCACCAGCGACGACGTCGATCCGGTGACGCTCGAAGTCCTGCGGAACGCCTGCAGCGCCGTCGCCGAGGAGATGAACGCGACGCTGCTGCGCACGGCTTACTCGCCGAACGTCACCGACAGACGGGACTGCTCCTGTGCGATCTTCGATCCCGACGGCGGAATGATCGCCCAGGCGGAGAACATCCCGGTGCACCTCGGTGCGATGCCGTTCTCCGTCGCCGCCGCGCTGGAGGAGCACCCACCCGAGACGCTCGAACCGGGTGACGCAATCGCGGTGAACGATCCCTTCCGGGGCGGCGCACACCTGCCCGACGTCACGCTCGTCTCGCCGGTGTTCGAGGAGGCAGACGGTAGGGGGGAGGCAGACGGTGACGACGGCTCCCTCGTCGCACTCGCGGCGAACCGCGCCCACCACGCGGACATCGGCGGGGCGACCGCGGGCAGCGTGAGCGCGGACTCGACGGAGATCTACGCCGAGGGGCTGCGCATCCCGCCGGTGAAGCTGCTCGAGGACGGCGAGTTCGACCGGGACCTGCTCGAGACGATCCTCGCGAACGTCCGCACGCCCGCGGAGCGCCGCGGTGATCTCCGAGCACAGGCCGCCGCGAACGACGTCGGCCGGGAGCGGATCGGCGACCTGCTCGACGAGCACGGCGTCGAGGGGTTCGCGGCGGCCGTCGACGCGATCCAGGACTACTCCGAGCGGCGGATGCGCGGCGCGATCGGGGAGCTTCCCAACGGCGAATACGGGTTCGCCGACGTGCTCGACGACGACGGCCACGGCACCGAGGACGTCCGGATCGAGGCGACGGTGACGATCGACGGCGACGCGCTCGTGGTGGACTTCGAGGGAACGGCAGCGCAGACGGAGAGTCCGATCAACGCCGTGCGCGCGGTGACGGCCTCCGCGACCTACTACGCCGTTCGCTGCGTGACCGACCCGGAGATTCCACCGAACGCCGGCTGCTACCGCCCGGTGGAACTCCGGACGCCCTCGGGAACCGTCGTGGACGCGGAGCCGCCGGCGGCGGTCGTCGGCGGAAATCTCGAGGTCTCCCAGCGCGTGACCGACGTGGTGCTCGGCGCGCTCGCCGAGGCCGCACCGGAGCGGGCCGTCGCAGCCGGACAGGGGACGATGAACAACGTCACGCTCGGCGGCACGGATCCGCGGGGCGCGGGATCTCCCGATGACGACGCGAACGGCGCGCCTCGCGGCACGCCGTTCGCGTTCTACGAGACGCAGGGCGGCGGCTCGGGCGCGCACGCGACCGGTGACGGCATGGACGCCGTCCACGTCCACATGTCCAACACGCGGAATACGCCCGCGGAGGTGCTGGAAACCTCGTATCCGCTGGCAGTCGAGCGCTACGAGCTCCGGGAGGACTCCGCCGGAGCGGGCGAGCACCGCGGCGGGCTCGGACTGCGACGGGACATTCGCGTCGAGCGGGGATCCGCAACGCTGAGTCTGCTGGGAGAGCGCCGGAAGACCGCTCCGTACGGCATCGAAGGGGGCGATGCCGGCGCGGTTGGCACGGACGTGCTGCTCGAAGGCGCCGAGAGCGAGGGAGCAGTCGGCCGATCTAGCGAGGTGCTGCCAGCGAAGTGTACGCGACGGCTCGAGGCTGGCGACGTGATCAGCGTGCGAACGCCGGGCGGTGGTGGATTCGGCGATCCGGACGGGCGGGATCGGGAGCGCGTGCTCCGGGACGTTCGTCTGGGGAAGTGCTCGCCCGAACGGGCCAGAGAGGTCTACGGCGTGGATCCCGAGGAGTGAGTTCTGAGGACTGGATTCGATCGAACCGCAGTCGGCTTGGAAGCCCCCTCCCGCTTGCGGGCGGCCCCTTCCAGTCCCGGAAGAGCAAGCTCTTCCGACCTTCGCAGAATCAAAGATTCTGCTCAGTCCCGCCCGGTGATTTGTGGAGGTCTGAGGACGTGGGATTTCCAGAAGGCTGCAGCCGGTGGCCGACCCCCACGCACGACGCTCGGCGGGACCGCCCACCGAGCTACGAATGTTGGAACATCAGCACCGGGTGGGGCTGGAAGGGGCCGACCGCTCGTGAGCTCTCACGATGGAAGCACTGTAGCGAGCGAACGCAGTGAGCGAGCGAAGCGCGCAACGAGTGAGAGCCCACGAGCGGGAGGGGGCTTCCAAGCGGTTTGCTGTCGGAGATGTGGGGCTATTCCTGACAGCCCACCCCACCACCCACCAGCCGATCGAGCCGGACCGAGGATTCGAAGATTCCGCGACCCCCACGTTAGACAGTTCCAAACCGCAAGACGTGACGGGGTTCAGCAGTACGCCGTATCGAAATGGTTTTAACTGTCTCAGGCAAACAAACCGGGTACAGCGCCTTTAGCGCGCGAGTTGACCAATGAGCGACGACCTACCACACCAGAACCTGGCCATCATCGGCCACGTTGACCACGGCAAGAGCACACTGGTCGGGCGCCTCCTCTACGAGACGGGGAGCGTTCCCGAGCACGTGATCGAGCAGCACAAGGAAGAGGCTGAGGAGAAGGGCAAGGGCGGCTTCGAGTTCGCCTACGTCATGGACAACCTCGCCGAGGAGCGCGAGCGCGGTGTCACGATCGACATCGCCCACCAGGAGTTCGAGACCGACGATTACTACTTCACCATCGTCGACTGTCCTGGCCACCGCGACTTCGTCAAGAACATGATTACTGGCGCGAGCCAGGCCGACAACGCGGTCCTCGTCGTCGCGGCTGACGACGGCGTCGCGCCCCAGACCCAGGAGCACGTGTTCCTGGCCCGCACCCTGGGCATCGACGAGCTGATCGTCGGCATCAACAAGATGGACCTCGTCGACTACTCCGAGAGCGACTACAAGCAGGTCGTCAACGAGGTCGAGGAGCTCCTCAAGCAGGTCCAGTTCAACACCGACGACGCGAGCTACATCCCGATCTCCGCCTTCGAAGGCGACAACATCGCCGAGGAGTCCGAGAACACGGACTGGTACGACGGCGAGATCCTCCTCGAGGCACTCAACAATCTGCCCGAGACGGAGCCGCCGACGGACGCGCCGCTGCGGCTCCCGATCCAGGACGTCTACACCATCTCCGGCATCGGTACCGTCCCCGTCGGACGCGTCGAGACCGGGATGATGAACGTCGGCGACAACGTCTCCTTCCAGCCCAGCGACGTGGGCGGCGAGGTCAAGACGATCGAGATGCACCACGAAGAGGTGCCCGAGGCCGGCCCCGGTGACAACGTCGGATTCAACGTCCGCGGCATCGGCAAGGACGACATCCGCCGCGGCGACGTCTGTGGCCCCGCCGACGACCCGCCGACGGTCGCGGAGACGTTCCAGGCCCAGATCGTCGTCATGCAGCACCCCAGCGTGATCACCGCGGGCTACACGCCCGTCTTCCACGCTCACACCGCGCAGGTCGCGTGTACGATCGAGTCCATCGACCAGAAGATGGACCCCAGCGGCGAGGGCGAGGGCGAGGCCAACCCCGACTTCATCCAGTCGGGCGACGCCGCCATCGTCACCATCCGCCCCCAGAAGCCGCTCTCGATCGAGCCCGCCGACGAGATCCCCGAGCTGGGGAGCTTCGCGATCCGCGACATGGGTCAGACCATCGCGGCCGGGAAGGTCCGTAGCGTCAACGAGGAATAATGCAGCAGGCACGCGTCCGCCTCGCCGGCACGAGTCCCGAGGACCTCGACGACATCTGCGACGACGTCCGGGAGATCGCGGACAAGACCGGCGTCACGCTGTCGGGGCCGGTCCCGCTGCCGACGAAGACCCTCGAGATCCCCTCCCGCAAGTCCCCGGACGGTGAAGGGACGGCGACCTGGGAGCACTGGGAGATGCGGGTCCACAAGCGGCTGATCGACCTCGACGCGGACGAGCGGGCGCTGCGTCAGCTCATGCGCATCGAGGTTCCCAACGACGTCAGCATCGAGATCGTCCTCGAGGACTGAGCGACGCGTCAGCGTCGCGAAGGTCGGAAGACGCCTGTGGCGTCTTTCGGAACTGAGGAAACCGCAGGTTTCCGAGGATCGTCGGACTCGTCCGACGGAACTGACGTCTCGACGTGGCCCGACGGCGTGGGCCCGTCGCTCCGCGTACGAATCGCGCCATCGACCGCTCGCGCGCAGTCCTTTTGTCGCGCGTTCTCCAACGGGTAGCCGATGGTCCGGGCGACGCCACAGATCGTATCCATCTGTCTGTTCGTCTACGTCGCCCAGCGCGTCGTCGCACTCCTGGAAGGCTGGGACCGGATGGGCGAGCTGTTCGCAGTGTCGTTGCCGCTGGACGTCTATCCCTGGACGATCGTGACGAGCGTCTACGCGCACGCTACCCTCTGGCACCTCCTCTCGAATCTGGCCCTCTTCGCGTTGCTGGGCATCGCCGTCGAGCGCCAGACCGGCGCGATCCGTTTCCACGCGTTCGTGCTGACCAGCGGCGCGATCGCCAACGTTTCCCAGGCCGTCTTCAGTAACGCCGTCGTCGGCGTCGACGTCCCCGTACTGGGCCTCAGCGGTGCGGTGTTCGCGCTAGCTGGCTACCTCCTGACTGGCAACCGGATCTCGGGGTTCGTGCTCGATCGCTTCGAGATCCCCCGGACCGTCCAGTTCGTCATCTACGTCGTGCTGGCAATCGCGGTCACCATCGCGACCGCAGAGCCCGGCGTCGCGATCGTCGGCCACTTCACCGGTCTGTTACTCGGGCTGGTCGCGGGTGCGGGGAACGTACTGCGGCGCTGACTCCGGGAGTGCTGCGAGCGCAGCCCAATTGTGATAAACGAACATCTATTCCCGACTTATCAGACCGATCGGCGAAAGCTATCTACTATCCTACTGTGATATGGAGGTAATCACGGCGATACTCATCCGATCCAGTAATACTATCCCGCAGTACCGGAATCTCCGTGTATGACCGATCGAAGCCTCTACGATCGCCTCGGCGGCCACGACGCCATCCGGGCAGTCGTCGACGACTTCTACGACCGACTGATCGACGATCCGGAGCTGGGCCCGTTCTTCGAGGACGCCGACCTCGAGCATCTCCGACGGACGCAGACGGACTTCCTCTGTGAGGCCGCGGGCGGACCCGAGATTTACGAGGGACCGTCGGTCCGCGATGCGCACCTCGAGGTTTCCTTCGAGCCCGAACACGTCGAGCGCGCCGTCGAGTTACTCCAGGAGAGCCTCGACGCCTTCGACGTCGACGACGAGGACGCGGAGCTAGTGGTCGGTGCGGTTGCAGCGTACGAGGCCGATCTGCTCGCGGGCCCCGACGACGAGAACCCGTAGCGAACCGGGCCGTAGTCGACGCGACTGTTCGCGCGTTGCTCGCGCCAACGTTTACGTGGACTCGGGACCCACCACTGGCCGTGAACGCCGAAGCAATCCTTCGCTCGCGGTCGCTCGGGAGCGTCGCGCTCGGACTCACCGCGTTGCTCGTCGCAGTCGGCGTCGGGCAGGGCGCGACCAGAGCGATGGACGCCGATTCGACGGTGCTCGGCCCGCTGGCAGTGGCAGTACTCTGCGTGACGGCCGTCCTGCTCGCGGGCAGGACCCTCGCCGGCTGGCGCCGGACGCCGTACTGGTAACGGCAGAAAGAGCGGCCGCGCTCGGCCAGAACGACCGCTCGCTCAGCGACTGCGCCGTCCCTTCGTCTGGCGGTAGTCCGAGGCCATCAGCGCCGAGAAGTCGTGCACGAAGGCGTCCGTTTGCTCGTCGTCCATCGTCACGGGGTCGACCATCGGGACGAGTTCGAATCCTCGGCCACGGAGCCGGTCGCCGTGGGCCGCCGGCAACGACACCGTCTCGGGCGCCGTCGTCGTGTAGTCCTCGAGCAGTCGATCGAGCGCACGCTCGCCGACGGGGACGAGGATCTCGGGGTTGATCATCCGGATCTCGGCGTCGAGGAAGGGCTCGCAGTTGTGGATCTCCTCGTCCGTCGGGGGACGTTCGGGGTGGCGACACCGCGTGAGATTCGTCAGGAAGACGTTGGCGAGCTCGGGCTCCGTCGAGTCGACGGGAGAGCCACAGAGCCCGAGCCGGCGGAGGATGCCGAGCAGGCGCTCTCCTGCCGGGCCGCCGGTGAAGGGGACGCCGGACTCATCGGCACCGGCGTCGGGGCGTTCGCCGACGAACAGGAAGTCCGCGCCGACGTCGCCGTAGCCGTGGACGACCTGCGTGCGGGGCTCGCAGAGCTCGGGACAGTTCTCGCAGTGCTCGTCCATCCCGAAGGGGTTCGAATGGTCGTCCTGGTTGGCGTCCACGCTCGAGGAGAGGGAGTCGGTCGGCAAAAGCGAACGGGAATCGAGACGGGGCGAGAGTTGGGCCGAACCCGGGGCGGATGGGTCAGTGCCACCAGAACGCGAAAAAGCGACCTACCGCGCGGTCGGCGTGACGTTGTCGGCGACGGCCTGCTTGACCTGCAGCGCTGCGGAGGCAGCGAGGCCGCGTGCGACCTCGTCGCAGTCCTCGTCGTCGACGATCTGTTCGGCCTCGAAGTCCTCCTCGTTGGGGGTGAAGCCCGCCGTGACCGGGTGGCCGATCGGGGGCTGGACCGCGACGCGGGCCTGGGGGCCACCGGCGCTGTGGCTCACGTCGGCGTCGATGGCGTACTCGTCGGGGAGGAACTCGCGCGTGCGGGCGGCGATGCGGGAGACGTCCTGACGGAACCGCCGCTTCTCCTCGCGGCTGAGATCGACGAGGTCGGCGTTGGTACGCTTGCCGGCCTGGGTGGTGCCCGGCTGCCCTGCGTACGGCGTGTTTCCGTTCATTTGGGTCTGGGAATCCTATAAGTGGGGACGCCTGTTAAAGGGTTCGGCTGGGGCAACGGATGGGACGAGAAACTCGGCCGAGAGCCCCTACAACAGCGGTTCGCTCTCCCCGTACGCGGCGATCGCGACCGCGGCCGCGTACCCCTCCGCACTGTCGGCGTCGATGGAGACCGTCCGGAACCGTGGCTCGCCGTACTCGCGATCGCGGAGGTCGAGACCGGCCTCGATGCCGGCCTTCGCCTCCGCCTGGACTTCGTCGGCCGGCTCGGACTCGCCAGCCTCGTAGAACACGCCAGGTCCCTCGGGGGATCGCGCCCACGCGAGTACCGCGCTCTGGGGACCCGAATCGCCGCGAGCACTCGCTTCGACGACGGTGAGCCCCTCGCCGGCGGGCCCGAGATCGGGCGCCGTCCCGACCTCCTCGATCGCGGGGCCCGCCGGAATCACGGAGGAGAGCTGCACGAGGTTGTAGTCGTGCACACCGGCCTCGGCGAGGGCGGCGTCGTAGGCGGCGAGCGCCGTGGGGCCGCGGCCGGTCCCCCAGATGATCCGGATCGGCTGCATGGCTGGAGCAAACGGCGTGGCGGTAGAAGGGGTTTCGATTCGTATCTGCTGGGGCGATACGGTTCGAATCCGGTCGTCGAAGGAGCACGTGGGTTCGGGCGGAATTGGACCTGAGAAAGACGGTCCGGGTGTTCGCTCCGCAGTGCTCCCGGGCTGTGATTTCCATCCGGCACGTCGCCACCGTGGTCAGTAGGTCTGCGGTGGTTGCTCGAGAATCTCGAAAATTTCGCGGGCACGATACTCTTTGTTCCGCCCCTTCCCAGTCACTTCTTCGAGGACTCCTTCGTCGACGAGTTCGTTGATTGCTCGCGACGCCGTCGGTTGCTTGACGTCGAAGAGCCGTTGAACAGTCTTGCTCGTAACGTAGGGCTGTTCGAAGAGCTTCAATGCAAGTTTGTTCTTCGTGTACGACTTTCCCTCGTATTCGTCGTCGTACTGACGCCTGAGCTCGGCAAGAGAGAGTGTTCTGTCGACGGACTCGTGAGCCTGTCGAGCGACGCCCTCGATAAAGAACGATAGCCACGCTTCCCAATCGCCATCGAATCGAACGGCCTCCAACCGGTCGACGTACGTCGGCTTGTTTCGATTGAAGTATTCACTGAGATAGAGATTCGGGCGTTCGAGATAGCCAGCGGCGTACAACTGGAGTGTGATGAGGAGCCGACCGAGGCGACCGTTCCCGTCGCCGTACGGGTGGATGGTCTCGAATTGGTAGTGGAAGAGCGCGATGTCTACGAGCGGGTGGTAGCTTCCGCCAGTTCTGTAGTAGGTGAATAGCGCATCCATCAGGTCGTCGACCTGGCGTGGAACGGGTGGTAGGAAGTCACCGATGTGGTTCGGGTTCGTCTTGTATGCGCCGAGAGTATCGGTATCGACGCGGTCGTCTGGAACGCCAGTGAGAAGCGTTTCGTGGAATTCGTGCAGCCGTTCGACGGTCAGGTCTTCGCCCCGGTCGAGTGCCTCGATTCCATCCTGAATAGCGTCCTCATAGTTGAGGACCTCCTGTGTATCCTTCGTTTGACCCGTCGTGGATTCGACGCTGATTTCGTCTTCTCCGGCATCGAATGAGCGTGTTTCGAGACTGTAGAGAGCGTCGTAGTCAACGTCAGCGCCTTCGATTTCAGCGGATGCCATGGCTTCCTTACGGAGGAGTGAAGTGTAGAGTACTGGTGGAAAATCGAGTTCGAGACTCACTCCACTGAGTTTCCCGAGCCAAAAAGTTGCGTCTGAGAGCCTCTCGTAGAAGTCGTTCCCGAGAGCGAGGTCTCGGGATGGCGGTAGCGGATCGGGCTTGTAGTACGACCTTCGACCGAGCGAAATGAGTTCGCCAGGAGCGTTAGAATCGAGTTCTGACTGCTGCATACATACTCAACCAGTAGACCCCCGTATGAATTAATCTGTCGGGGCTAAATGAATAGATGGAGCGATATATCGGCTATAGATAAATAGACCTGTCGTAGAGGAATTTCAATGGGTCGTGAGGTGTTGGCAGATACAACTCCCAGAGACGGTCGGATACGTTGGTTACGCGTTTCACTCCACCTCAGAACCCGACTGATTCGAGCTCAAAAAATTTCCTCAATACTAACTCGCGGTGAGAAACGATTCGTATCGGATTCGGGGCGAAATTGAACCACCGAAATCAGTCTATCCCGTCCGGAAGGAGTAGTCGAGACTCGACGCCGAATGCGTCAACGAGCCCATCGAGACCACGTCGACGCCAGTCGTCGCGTACTCGGGAACCGTCTCGACGGTGATCCCGCCGCTGGCCTCGAGTAACGCGTCCGCAGCAGACTCGCTGACGAGGTCGACCGCCCGCTCGACCGTCGACGGGTCCATGTTGTCGAGCAGGACGATATCCGCGCCGGCCGCCGCTGCCCGCGGGGCGTCCGCTGGATCCTCGACCTCGACCTCGATCTTCGTCGCGAACGAGGCTCGCTCCCGGAACCGATCGACGGCGGCCTCCATCCCGAGCTCCGCGACGTGGTTGTCTTTCACCATCACCATGTGGGAGAGGTCGAGGCGGTGGGTGTCGCCACCCCCGGCAGCGATCGCGCGCTTCTCGACGCCGCGGAGGCCAGGCGTGGTCTTCCGGGTGCCGGCGATCGCCGGTGGCTCGCCGGCTGCCTCGGCATCCGTATCGAAACCGACGACGGCAGTCTCTGCTGCCTCGACGGCCGCGGCGGTCTTCGTCGCGATCCCGGAGGCGTGCCCCGCGATGTTCACGGCGACGCGCTCCGCTCGGAGGACGTCCTGGGCGCTGCCCTGCACGCGGAGCACGACGTCGTTCGCTGCGAGATCGGCTCCCTCTGTGACGCGATCGCGGACGGGTACGTCGAGATACTCGAAGACGGCGACAGCAGCGTCGATTCCGGCAGCAACCCCGGGCTCCGTCGCGACGAGTCGGCCGTCGGTCTCGCCGGGCACGTCGTTGGTGACGTCGTGGTGACCGAGGTCCTCGCGGAGCCAGCGTTCGATCGTCGACTGGTCGATCATCTGATGTTGAGGCTTGGTTTCGCCGGCGATATAACGACAGGGGTCACACGTGAGCGAGGTTCGAACCACCGAAATCGGTTTGTCGGTGTCGGCGCAATACGTCACTATGAGCGACGTCGCGACGAACGACGAGATCGACCGGGATGGGATCCGTCACGTCCTCGAAGACCACCCGGTGTCGCTCGCGATCCTGTTCGGGTCGTACGTCGAAGGGAACACCCATCCGAACAGCGACGTCGACATCGCCGTCGAGTTCGACGACGAGGTCGACGATCGGTTGGATGCCCGCCTGTCCTTGCTGTCCGATCTCTCGTCGACGCTCCAGCGAGACGACGTCGATCTCGGTATTCTGCCGGACCTGGAGCCTCGTATCGGACGTGCTGCCGTCACGGACGGCGAACTGCTCGTCGGCGACCAGGAGCGTGCGGACGCGTATCGAGAACGGTTCGAGGCAGCAATCGACCCCCGACCGCCAGCCGGGAAGCGTTTCGACGCGGTGATCGAACGCGTCGAGGAAGCGCTCGGCGGATGACGATCTCTCCGGAGCGGGCGGATCGAATCGTCGACAAAGCCGAACACGTCGAGCGATCGCTGACCGTGCTCGCAGAGAAACAGTCCATCTCTCGCGAGGCGTACCTGGACGACAGGGAGCAACGCGACGTGGTCGAGCGGCGGTTCGTAACGATGACCCAGGCGTGTATCGACGTGGCCCGGCTGTTGCTGGACGGGCTCGACGAGCGGGTCCCGAAACCGAATTCGACGACGATGAGTCGGTTGATCGAATGTGGCGTACTTTCGGAGCCGACGGGAACGGCGATGATCGACGCCTGTCGATTTCGGAACGTCCTCGCACACGAGTAGGGGACGAGGATCGACGACGAACAGGTCTACGACGCGCTCCAGGATCTCGAGCGCTACAAGGACTTTCTCGTCGAGATCAGAGACTATCTCGACGACGTTGGAGCACTCTGACTCGTCGCTTTCCTCAGTCACCGGATGCAGATTCCTCTTGTACGACGTGGTGCGTGCCGACGCTCTCCTCGCGCTCGCTCGCGGCCCGCGCGACGAGCAACGCCACGATGCTCGCGTTACGTAGCTCGTAGAGGTCCCGGGCCGTCCGCGTTCGGACGTACGCGTCGACCTCACCCTTGAGGCGCCGGAGCACTGCAGCCGCCCGGCGGAGGCCCTCTGGCTCCCGGCGGAGGCCGACGTGCTCGTCCATCACCCGACGCAGGCGGACGAACTTCTCGGCGGCGAAGCGCTCGGGGAGGTCGGGGTCGCGGTTCAGGAGCTCCGGTGCCTCGACGACCTCCGGTTCTTCGGGGCCGTTCGCCACCGCGTCCTCGCCCGCTCGCAGTCCCCAGACGAGGCCCTCGAGCAGGCTGGTCGACGCGAGGCGGTTCGCGCCGTGGACGCCGGTCCGCGAGCACTCGCCGACGGCGTACAGTCGATCGAGCGACGTGCGGCCCCGATCGTCGACGGCGACCCCGCCACAGAGGAAGTGCTCGCAGGGCGCGACGGGAATCCCCTCGGTCCAGTCGACGCCGTTGTCTTCACAGAGCGCGGCGAGATCGGGGAACTCGCCCTCGAAGTCGAGTGGGCTCACGTCGAGTCGAACCTCGCCGGTCGCGCTCCGCTCGCGGTCGACCGCGCGCGCGACGACGTCCCGTGGTGCGAGCTCGGCGTCCTCGTGGTAGTCCGGCATGAAGCGCTCGCCACCGGGAGACTCCGTCTCCCGAGCCTCCGAGTCGTCCGACTCGGAGACGTCGCCGTTTCGGAGGACCGCCCCCTCGCCCCGGAGCGCCTCGCTGAGCAGGAAGATGTCCGAGCCTCGCTCGTCCTCGCCGCCGGCGCTCTCCGCGCCGGCCGTCACGCTGTCCTCACTCGCGTCGGGATCGAACGCCGTCGGGTGGAACTGCACGAACTCCATGTCCTCGACGTCCGCGCCGGCGAGGGCCGCCATCGCGATCCCGTCGCCGGTCGCGTCCGGCGGGTTCGTCGATCGCGGATAGCAGGCACCGACGCCGCCCGTCGCGAGAATGGTCGTGCCCGCGTAGACGGGCTCGCCTTCCGGTGCGGAATCGAGTATCGCACCGTGGACGCGCCCCTCGTGGGTGATCAGCTCGAGCGCGGCGGTGTCCTCCCGGATCCGGACGTCCTCGCGCGCATCGAGGTGGTTCAGGAACGGTCGCAAGATGTGGGTCCCCGTCGACGCGTCGACGTGGAGGATCCGGCGGTCGGAGTGGGCGGCCTCCTGGCCGTAGTCGAACTCGGTGGCGGCGTCCCCGTCAGCTGCGCCTCTCGCCTCGTCACCGGCATCGGTGGTATCGAAGGGGACGTCGAGCGTGTCGATGAGCACGTCCTCGACTGCCCCGGCGGCGTCCTCGACGAGAACGTCGACGGCGGCGGGGTCGGCGGTTCCGTCGCTCGCGGCGATAACGTCCTCCTTCAGCGAGGCGGGGTCGTCCCGCGTCGTCGCGATGCCGCCCTGGGCCCAGTCCGTCGAGGCATCCTCGGGCCGTTCGGCCTTCGTGACGAGCAGGACGTCCGCGCCGTCGCGGGCTGCGGCGAGGGCCGCTGCACAGCCGGCGATGCCCGAGCCGACGACGAGTACGTCGGCGGTGTCGGGGTCACCGGGGACCTCTTCGTCCCGCTCGTCCGCTGTATGAGATTCGACCATCGTTACTCGGCGAGGTCGAGCATGCGCTGGACGGAGAGCTCGGCGAGCTCCGCCTCCCGTTCGGGCACCTCGATCACGTTGCGCTCGCGGCCGGCGACCAGCTCCTCGAGCACCCACGCGAGGTAGTTCGGGTCGATCTGGCGCATCGCGTTGCAGTCCATGCAGGCGTCGCCACACAGCGGCAGCACCTCCACCTCTGGGTACCAGCGGTCGAGGTGCTTGGCGAGGTGGATCTCCGTGCCGATCGCCCACGCGTCGCCGGGATCGGCGTTCGCAACCGTCTCGGTGATCGTGCTCGTGGAACCGACGACGTCGGCGGCCTCGACGACCTCGCGGCGGCACTCGGGGTGGACGACGACGTTGACGTCGGGGCGCTCTTCGCGAATTTCCTCGATGTGGGACTCGCGGAACCGCTCGTGCACCTGGCAGTAGCCCTCCCAGAGGATGATCTCGGCCTCGGCGGCCTCCGCGGCGTCGGTGCCCTCGGGATCCCACGGGTCCCACGCCACGGCCGAATCTTCGAGGCCGAGGTCGTGGGCGGTGTTGATGCCGAGGTACTTGTCGGGCATGAAGAGGACGGCGTCGCCCTTCTCCAGGGCCCACTCGAAGACGTCGGAGGCGTTCGAGGAGGTACAGATCGCGCCGCCGTGTTCGGCGGTGAACGCCTTCAGATCCGCGTAGGAGTTCATGTAGGTGATCGGAACGATGTCCTTGTCGCCGGCCGCGGCGGTGATCTCCGCCCACGCCGCGTCGACCTGGAGTGCCTCGGCCATGCCCGCCATCGGGCAGGAGGCCTCCATGCTCGGAAGGATCACCGTCTGGTCGTCGTCGGTGATGACGTCCGCAGTTTCGGCCATGAACGTGACGCCGCCGAAGATCACGTACTCGGCGGCGGAGTTCGCGGCCTCCTTCGAGAGCTGGTAGGAGTCGCCGATGAAGTCGGCGTGTTCGACGATCTCCTTGCGCTGGTAGTTGTGGCCCAGCACCACGACGTCGTCACCGAGTTCGGCGAGCGCCGACTCGATGCGGGCCGTCCGGTCCTCGGCCTCGAGCTCGCGGTAGCTGTCCGGGAGCTGCTCGAGGTTGTCGTACTTGAACAGGCTCAGGTCCGTCTCGATGTCGGCGGTTTCCATCCGTGGCACTCCGTGGTCACCTGGGTGGTCGTACTTCGGAAGCAGGTATTGAAAACATTTTGCCTTCAATCGGCGGCTTCGGTGGAGTAATCGCCTATTTACCGGCAACACTGGCCGGAGAAAGCCTTCTCAGCAGCCGAATCGGCAGGAAGGCGGTCCTGATCGATTAAGTCCATCTGCTCGGCTCCTCGACACCGTGTCGATGCCACGTTTGCGTGAGTAGTGAGATCCCAAATACACCGGTATCGGGGCCTGATGGGCCAACCTCCACTTTCACCGGGGCATCCACTTGTTTAAGTACGATACTCCGCTACCGGATAGTAACGATGGTCGGGAAGAAGGCGATGCTTTTCGTGGACGCGCAGAATCTCACTTTTGGCGCGAAGAACTTCGGTAAGGACCGGGATTCGGAGTACCGAGTCGACGCCGTTGCACTGCAGGAGGAACTGGCCGCCCAACGAGACCTGATCAGGGGCTACTGGTTCGACGCATTCTACACGCAAGGACAGATCGAGCAGGCAGCCGAAGACGGGAAGGACCTCTCCGACAAGCAAGGGTTCTTCCGGTTCCTCAGACGCAACGGCTACCGGGTGGATGCGAAACCCCTTCGGGAACGTGACGGTACCTTCGTTGCGAAAGGAGACGACATCGGGCTCGCAACGGAACTGATCGCGCAGGGATTCAACGATTCGTACGAAGTAGCAATCGTCGTTACGGGCGATGCAGACTTCGAACGCCCCATTCGATACGTTCAGAACGAGGGAAAGATCGTGGAGGTGGCGAGCTTCGAGTCACAGATCTCTGGAGACCTCAAATCGGTTGCCGACGAATACACTGCACTCGAGGAGGTTGCGGATGCCATCGAGTTGGACGATTCTGGGAAGGGTAATTAGCAGGAGTCCGGGGTTGTACACCCCGACCCGGAAGGGTAGGCGTTCGCCCGACCCCTGCAGAGGTAAATTGCATTCCTATCTAAAAGGCGACCGCACAATAAGCCTTCTCGTTACGTCGGGTTCTGGTCACAAGCTGGAAGATCGACGTACTAGAGGTGATCAGTCGTTCTCCACGGCTTCGCCGGGCGCGGACGGGCCGGTCCGATCCCATCCCTCGCCGAGCAGTTCCTCTCGGTGTTCGTCCAGCAGGGGCGCGCGCCCGCCGGGCTCGGGCATCGTCGCGGAGAGCTTGATCGGCGAGCCGGCGATGGTCACGTCGCGATCCGCGCCGGGCTGCTCGACCTCCCGTAACATCTCGCGGGCGTGGGCGTGCTCGTCCTCGAAGACATCCGCCGTGTCCTGGACCGGTGCGGCGGGCACGTCGCCCGCGAGCGCGTCGACGACGGTCCCGGTTCCCCGGTTCGCGGTCCACTCGGCGATCGCCGCCCGAAGCTCCTCGCGATTCGCCATCCGCGCCTCCCCGGAATCGTACTCGGCGGCGAGGTCGGGGCGGCCCATCGCCCGGCAGAGCGCCGTCCAGTGACCGTCGCCGAAGGCCGCGATGACGACGTGGCCGTCGGCGGTCTCGAAGGCGTCGTAGGGGAACAGCGTCGGGTGGCTGTTGCCGCGCCGGCCCGGCACCTCGCCGGTGTAGGAGTGCTGGTAGATCGCTCGCTCGCACAGCGAGATCATCGCGTCGTACATGCCGGTGTCGACGTGCTGGCCCTCGCCGGTGCGCTCGCGGTGGTGGACGGCGGTGAGGATGCCGACGCAGTTCAGGACCGCGGTGAACAGGTCTCCGATGCCGGGCCCGACCTTCGTCGGCGGGCCGTCGGGCTGGCCGGTGATCGACATGACGCCGCCGAGCGCCTGAGCGATCAGGTCGAAAGAGGGCTGGCCCTGCCGCGGGCTCTCGCCGGTGCGAGGATCGCCGAACCCGCGGATCGAGCTGTAGATCAGCTGGGGGTTGTGCTCGCGCAGAGTCTCGAGTTCGAGATCGAAGGACTCCATCGTGCCCGCGCGGTAGTTCTCGACGACGACGTCGGCGGTCTCGACGAGGCGGAGGAAGTCCGCGCGGTCGTCCCCGTCGCCGAGGTCCAGTTCGAGCGATCGCTTGCCGCGGTTCACGCTCTGGAAGTAGCCCCCGTAGGGCTCGGCGTCGGAGTCGGTCGCGAACGGCGGATTGTCCCGGATGAGGTCGCCGCCCGGTCGCTCGACCTTCACCACGTCCGCGCCCATGTCCGCGAGGAGCATCGTGCAGTACGGTCCGGCGAGCACCTGCGTGAGGTCGAGGACCCGGAGGTCCGAGAGCGCACCCATGGAGGTTCGAACCGGCGGCGACGGCTAATATCTTGCCTAAAAGTTCATTATAGATGCGGTGCGGAGAGTGTGGTATGCAACCACACTAAACCGCCTTAAAGAATATTATCATTATCGTTCGTTACATTTATTGTGCGCTCCGTTGACCACCCGATACCGCATGACGACGACAGTCATCCTCGGCGTGATCGGATCCGACGCGCACGCCGTCGGCATCACGATCCTCGAACAGGCGCTGGAGGCAGCCGGCTTCGACGTTCGCAACCTGGGCGTCCAGACCGCCCAGGACGAGTTCGTAACGGCCGCAGCTGCGGCCGACGCCGACGCCGTGCTCGTCTCCTCGCTGTACGGGCACGCCGAGCGTGACTGTGACGGGCTCCACGAGGCGCTCGCGGAACGCGGGATCGAGCCCGCGACCTACGTCGGCGGCAACCTCGCCGTTGGGCAAGCCGACCACGAGGCGATCCGCGAGCGCTTCGAGCGGATGGGGTTCGATCGGGTCTTCGACGCCGAGACCGATCCCGAGGAGGCGATCGTCGCGCTGCGACGGGACCTCGGGCTCGCGGAGACCGAGACGGACCGCAGCCGGGTGTCCACGTAGATGGTCACCGACGAGCGGCTCGCCGACGCCGAGCTGCGGCGCATCGACGAGCAGGTCCGGAGCGGCTGGACGACCGGCGCGGACGTGGATCTCGAGGCGGCGATCCGGTTCCACGAGTCCCTGCCCGACGGGAAGCGGTTCGCCGCGGTCCTCGAGTCCGCCGACGCCCCGCTCCTCCAGCCACGCGCCGGGGTCCCGAGGCTCGACGACCAGATCGAGCTTCTGCGCCACTTGCAGGACGAGGGCGGGGCCGACCTGCTCCCGACGACCATCGACTCCTACACGCGCGACAACGAGTACGAGACGGCCCAGGCGGGGCTCGAGGACGCCCGCGAGTCCGGCGAGGACACCCTCAACGGGTTCCCCGCGGTCAACCACGGCGTCGAGGGCTGTCGCGAACTGATCACCGCACTCGACGCGCCGATCGAGGTCCGCCACGGCACCCCCGACGCCCGCCTGCTCGCCGCGATCACCTACGCCGGCGGGTTCCAGAGCTTCGAGGGCGGCCCGATCTCCTACAACATCCCCTACACGAAGGAGCGGGACCTCGCGACCACAATCGAGCAGTGGCAGTACGTCGACCGCCTCGCCGGTGCCTACACCGAGCGGGGCGTCCGGATCAATCGCGAGCCGTTCGGCCCGCTGACGGGCACGCTCGTCCCCCCCTGTATCGCCATCGCCGTGATGGTGATCGAGGGGATGCTCGCCGCGACGCAGGGCGTCCGCTCGATCACGCTCGGCTACGGCCAGGTCGGCAACCTCGTCCAGGACGTCGCCGCGCTCCACGCGCTGCGCTCGCTGGGCGAGGAGTACCTGCCCGATCCCGTCCGCGTCACGATCGTCTTCCACGAGTGGATGGGCGGCTTTCCCCCGGACGAGGCCCGCGCCAACGCCGTGATCGGGCTGGGCGCGGCCACCGCCGCGATCGCCGAGCCGGACAAGGTCATCACCAAGTCGCCCCAGGAGTTCGCGGGCGTCCCGACGCGGGAGGCCAACGCGGCCGGCCTCCGGACGACCCGCCAGCTGATCGACATGCTGCTCGAGCAGGACGTCCGGCTCCAGGGCGTCGATCGCGAACTGAACCTGATCCAGAAGTCCTCCCGCGAGCTGATCGAGGCCGCGATCGACTGCGGCGACGGCGACGTCGCCCGGGGCACCGTCCGGGCCTTCGAAACCGGCGCCCTCGACGTGCCCTTCGCGCCCTCCGAGAGCGCGCAGGGCGCCGTCCTGCCGGCCCGCGACGACGACGGCCGCGTCCGGATCCTGGAGTTCGGCGACCTCGCACTCTCCGCGGACGTCCGGGAGATCCACGAGAACCGCCTGGCGGCCCGCGCCGACACCGAGGGCCGGGATCGCTCCTTCAAGATGGTCGCCGACGACGTCGACGCGATCAGCGACGGGCGGCTGATCGGCCGGCCCACGGAGGGCGACTAGCGATGACCGGGAATCCCATCGTCGCCGTCCACGCGATCCCGACGGTGACGGGGTTCTACGCCGACGACCAGCGCGCGATCAAGCGGGGCGCCGACCGCGACGGCTTCGCCTACGACGGGGAGCCAGTGACGGCGGGGTTCGAGCGGATCCGCGAGGCTGGCGAGGCGCTGACAGTCGAACTCGAACTGGCCGACGGCACGGTTGCGACCGGCGACTGCGCGGCCGTGCAGTACGCCGGTGCCGGTGGCCGGGACCCGCTGTTCCGCGCCGGGGAGTACCGGCCCGTCGTCGAGGAGCCGGTCGCGGACGAGCTGGTGGGCCGAAATCCCGCCGAGTTCGACGACCTCGCGAGTGCCATTGAGGAGCTGCCCGCCGAACGCTCGGGCGGCGACCGACTCCACACCGCCGTCCGCTACGGCGTCTCCCAGGCGCTCCTCGACGCGGCCGCGACGACGCGCGGCGTCACGAAGACGGCCGTCGTCGCCGACGCCGTCGGGAGCGAGCCGGCACGGCGTCCGATCCCCGTCTTCGGCCAGTCCGGCGACGACCGGCGGACGAACGCCGAGAAGATGCTCCTGAAGCGGGTTGGCGTCCTGCCCCACGGCCTCTTCAACAGCGTCGAGAAGGTCGGCGTGGAGGGCGAGGCGCTGCTCGACTATCTGGAGTGGCTCGCCGATCGGACCGACGCGCTCGGCACCGACGAGTACCGGCCGCGCTTCCACGTCGACGTCTACGGCATCCTCGGCGAAATCTTCGGCCCGCCGTACGACCGCGGTGCGGTCGTCGAGTACTTCGAAGCCCTCGCCGCGGCCGCGGCGCCGTACCCGCTCCAGGTCGAGGGGCCGATGGACGCCGGCAGCCGCGCGGGACAGATCGAGCACATGGCCACCCTCCGCGACGCGCTCGGCGGCGCCGGCGTTCCGGTCGATCTCGTCGCCGATGAGTGGTGCAACACGCTCGAGGACGTCCGGGCGTTCGTCGACGCCGGCGCCGCCGACGTCGTCCAAGTCAAGACGCCCGACCTCGGCGGGATCCAGCGCTCGGCGGCGGCGGTCCGCTACTGTGCTGACACCGACGTCCGCGCGTATCTCGGGGGCACCTGCAACGAGACCGCCACGTCGGCGCGGGCCTGCGCCCACGTCGCGCTGGCGACCGACGCCGCGCAAGTGCTCGCGAAACCCGGGATGGGGTTCGACGAGGGGTACATGCTCGTGACCAACGAGATGCGGCGGGCGCTCGCCCGCAGCGAACGGTACCGCGCCGGCGGCAGCGGCGCGACGCCCGGCCCCGCGACCCCGGCAGGTGATTCCGATGACTGACTGGACCGACCCCGAGACGTTTCGCGCGGCGCTCGACCGGGCGGGGACCCGCGAGAAAGGCACCTACTTCGAGTCGTTCGTCGAGGGCGAGACGATCGAGCACGAGCCCGGGCTCCGGCTCACTCGCCACGCCGCCGAGCGGTGGACGAGCCAGACCCTGAACCACGACCCCGCGTACTGGCGGCCCGACGCCGCGCGGGACCGGGGGTTCGACGAGCCGCCGATCCACCCGGACTACCTGCTCGCCGCGACGATGGGCCCCAGCGTCGAAGCCCTCTCGGAGAAGGGCGGGTACTTCCTCGGCCGCGACGACGTGACCTTTCCGCGGGATGCGGTGTACGCCGGCACCGAACTGCGCGTCGAGTCGACGGTGCTGGCGACCCGGCCCTCCGGCTCCCGGCCGAACTACGGTATCGTGACCTGGGAGACCCGCGGCGTCGACGTCGCGAGCGGAGACCTGCTCTGTTCGTACGAACGGACGAACATGGTCCCGCGTCGCGACCCGGTCGAAGCGGGCGCCGAAGCGCGCGAGGGGACGTCGTCCGCCGATCGCGACGACCGTTCCGAGGACGACGCTCCGGACGTCCCCGAGACCCTCCTCGCCCCGGACGGCGAGTACTTCGAGGCGTTCGCCGAGGCCATGGACGCCGCTGCCGACCGCCCTGACGCGGCCGTCGCATATCGCCACGACCGCGGCCGGACGATGGACGCCGTCACCGTCACCGAACTGCCGCTCGCGACGCTCAACACTGCCCGCCAGCACCACGACGCGGCGTCGATGCGGGACTCCCCAAGCGGCGAAATCGTCGCCTACGGGGACGTTACCCGCTCGACGGCGCTGGGCCACGCGCGCTCCGACGAGGCGACCTGTCGCGAGGTCAGCGCGACGGCCGAGCGGTTCCACGACTTCGTCACCATCGGCGACACGATCTACGGGTTCACTCGCGTGCTCGCGGCGGACGGCGATCCGGGACCGCCCCACGTCGGCGAGGTGACCTTCGAGCACGTCGCCTTCGACCAGGACCGGCGGCCGGTCTACTCCGGACGACGGACCGCACAAATCGAGCGGAGGGACGGGCGATGACCGACGCATCCACACACTCCACACGAGAACCGATGACACAGCGACTCTGCCGAACGTTCCAGACAGCACCGGTCGCGGTGGCCGGCGACGACACCGCGAAGTACCTCCGCTCGGGCCTCACCGCGTCCGGGTTCGAAGCGCCCGACTGGCTCGTGCCAGACCTCGAGGACGGCACCGCGCCGGCGAAGAAAGCCGAGGGCGTCGAGAACCTCCTCGAACTCCTCCCGGAGTACGCGCCAGACTTTCGCGGCGAGATCTTCCCCAGAGTCGAGTGGGCCTACGACGCACCGTCGACGGCCGAACGCGGCCGCGAGCAGATCGATCGTATCCTGGGGGCCGCCGGCGAGCACGTCGACGGCATCGTCGTGCCGAAGGTCGGCCGCGTCGCCGACGTCGAGGCGGCGCTGACGACCGTCGCCGACGCCGAGCGCGAGTACGGCCTCGCCGACGGCTCGATCGAGGTCGCACTGATCGTCGAGACCGCAGCGGCACGATCGGACCTCCGGGAGATCGCGATGCTGGGCCGGGGGGACAGCGGCGGTAGCGGCGGCGGTGATGGCGACGGCGGCAGTGATGGCGACGGCGACAACGACGACGGCCGGCTCGCTGCCCTCGTCTTCGGCCCCGTCGATTACACCGCGGAGCTTGGCGGGCGATCCCGCGACGGCGACCGCTCCGCCTGGCCCGCGCTGCTGGAGGCCCTCTCGAACGAGGCCTCGGCGAACGGCATCGTCGCCGTCGGCGGCCCGTTCGACCGGTTGTTCGCCGAGCGTGCGGGGGTCAGCTACTACAACGCCCCGGAGTACGCCGCACAGGTCGAACGGGAGGCGGCGGTCGGCCTCGACGGCTCGTGGTCGCTCCATCCCAAGCAGACGACGCAGGCCAACCGGATCCACATGCCCACGCCGTCGGAACTCCAGCGCGACGTCGAGAAGATCGAGCGGTTCGACGCGGCGAAGGCGGCGGGAACCGGTGCGGTGAGCATCGACGGGCAGATGGTCGACGAAGCGACGCTGAAGAACTTTCAGAACACCGTGTCGACGGCCCGGGCGATCGCGGACCGGCAGCCCGAGCAGGCCGAGGCGGTCTACGACGCGGCACTGATCGATCGGGCCCATTCGGTCGAACTACGCTGACCGGACGCGCCGAAACCGGGCTAACGGCCGACGCCCGAACTCAGTCCCGGACGAAGGTCACGGGCTGTTCGGCGTTGAGCAGGACGTGCTGGGCCGTGCTCCCGAAGACGGCCTTCCCGGCGGGAGAGCGTTTGCGGCCGCCCACGAGAATGCGGTCGGCACCGACGTCTGCGGCGAGGTCGACGATCGCCTCGCCGACGTCCTCCGTGACGGCGCCGCGGACGTCAATCGAGGTGGTGCCGGCGTCGACCGCGTCCTCCAGCAGCTCCGTGATGTCGCGGACGGCGGTCGATCGCCGTGCGACCGCAGCGGGCTCGGGCGGCGCGTCTGGGTCGAAGTTGAGCCGGTCCACGGCGGCGTCGAACTCCTCGGGCGTGAAGACCTGGGCGACGTACACCCGTTCGAGGAGCGGGCCGGCCAGGTCGGCGACGGCCTCGGCGAGCAGTTCGGCGCGTGGCGCGTCCGTGCCGCTCACCGCCACGAGGACGGTCAGCCCGGTCGATCCCCCGTCCGCGATCCGAATCCGATCTCCGTCGAGCTCGTCGCTCGATACGTGGTCGTTCGTCGTCATTGGCAGATGGTCACGGGCGAAGCGGATAAACGTTGGCCACACTTGATTACCTAGGTAGTAACCACAGCTCGTCCCACGACCGGCGCTCCGCTCGACCGGCGGACCGCCCGGACGCCCCGGATCGAAACGTCCATCCGGTCCGCGAGCGAATCAGGGCGCCGTATGGAGATTCGTCGGAAGAAACGGCTCGACGACCTCCGGGGAGCGAGGGAGGTCCACAACCGGACCTGGCGGGTCGGCTTCCGCGGTATCGTTCCCCAGGACGTCATCGAATCACAGCTCCGGCCGACCGACGACGACGCGCTGGAGTCGCTGCGGCGGGAGATCACGTCCGAACCGGGCCCCTTCGCGACGGCGGTGGAGGACGACGCCGTGATCGGGTTCGTCAGGGCACGGTACGGCGACACGTCGTCGTTCGTCCAGGGTATCGAGGGCGAGATCGTCGATCTCACCGTCGATCCGGCGCACTGGCGGGACGGGGTCGGCTCGACGCTGCTGGGCACGGCGATCGACCGACTCCCGCCGATGATCGACGGCATCTCGACGCGCGTGCTCGCCGACAACGATCGCGCGCGTGCCTTCCTCGAGACGAACGGGCTGGTCGCCGAGGAGACGGTGGCGGCGACGGTCGGCGGCGAGTCCTTCGAGCACGTGATCTACCGGGTCGGCCTCGAGTGATTCGCCCGGCGAGACGCCGCCGTGGCCGGCCGCTCTCGCGACGATCCGGCAGTCCGCGGGGGTTGGCGGGGAGTATTTGAGCCCGGCACCGGAAGGCCGCGGCATGGAGTATACGACGCTCGGTTCGACCGGGATGGAGGTCTCGAAGATCTGTCTTGGCTGCATGAGCTTCGGCAGCCAGGACGACTGGATGCTCGACGAGGACGAGTCCAGGGAGATCATCGAGCGAGCCCTCGACCTCGGAATCACCTTCTTCGACACCGCGAACGTCTACAGCAGCGGCGAGAGCGAGGCGATCCTCGGCGACGTGCTCTCCGAGTACGACCGCGACCGCCTCACGGTCGCCACCAAGGTGCGCTGGCCGGGTGCCAGCGAGCACCGCAACGCGGAGGGGCTCTCCCGGAAGACGATCGAGCAGGAACTGGAGCACAGCCTCGATCGGCTCGGGATGGACACCGTCGACCTCTACCAGATCCACCGGTGGGACTACGACACGCCGATCGAGACGACGCTACGCGCGCTCGACGACGCCGTCCGCCGCGGAAAGGTGCGCCACATTGGCGCGTCGTCGATGTACGCCCACCAGTTCCAGGAAGCGTTGCACACGAGCGACCGGCTCGACCTCGCACGGTTCGAGACGATGCAGAACCTCTACCATCTGAGCTACAGGGAGGAAGAACGCGAGATGCTCCCGCTCTGCGATCGGGAGAATATTGGCGTCATGCCCTGGAGCCCGCTCGGTGGTGGCTACCTCACGCGGCCACACGAGGAGTTCGACGAGACGGAGCGGGGCGACCACGAGAAGAACGAGATCGGCCTGCCGTACCACGAGGGCGCCGGCCGCGAGATCAACGAGCGCGTCGAAGAACTCGCCGACGAGAAGGGCGTCACGATGGCACAGCTGGCGCTCGCCTGGCAGTTCCACAAGGAGTGGGTCACCGCGCCGATCCTGGGCACGACGAGCGTCGAACACCTCGAGCAGGCCGTCGAGGCGGTGGAGATCGACCTCTCCGAGTCCGACGTCGAGTACCTCGAGGAGCCCTACGAGCCCGTCGAGATCTACGGGCACGAGTAGCGACGAAGACGAGACCCGCCGTCGATGCGAGCCGTTTTCTGAGCAATTTCCCAGTCAACTCGGCGATCGCCGCTCAGGCCTCCAGCCGGTTGGCTTTCCCGCCGCTGGGCAGCCGTCCCAAGCCGTAGAGCACGGCCATCAGGAGGACGACGCCGAGAACGATCGTGGCCATCCCGCGGAAGACGGTGTCGAACGGAACTCCGACGTCGGTCAGCGTGCCGATGACGACGCTGCCGCTCGCCTGGATCAGCATCATCGTCGCACTGTAGAGGGCGTAGGCGCTCGCACGGTGCGCGTCGGGGAGCGTGTCCAGCAGGTAGGTGTCCATCGCGGGGAACAGACAGTGGATGACGAAGCCCATGCCGAGGCTGACGACGACGATCGCCGGAAGGCCGCCCGCGAAGGTCAGCCCGACGAGCGCGATCGAGAACCCGGTGACGATACCGAGGACGAGCGGAACGTGGGGAAAGCGATCCGCGAGCCCACCGCCGACGTAGAAGGCCGGGACGCCGGCGGCGAAGATCACGGTGAGCATGAGGTTGGCGGTGCCACTCGAGAGCCCCTTGACGTCCTCGAGATACGTCGCGTAGAAGTTGAAGAAGCCGTTCCAGACGAGACCGACCGCGCCGATGAGGACGACCCCGGTCAGGATCAGGCGCCACTGTCGCCGGACGGCCGCGAGCAGATCTCGGTCCTCCCTGCCGGCTTCGGGGAGCTCCGCTCGCCTGGCCGCGAAGAAGAACGCGACCGTCCCGAGCGCGGCGATACCGGCGACCACGACGAAGACGTGCCGCCAGCTTGCGACCGCGAGCACCGCGGAGACCGTCAGCGGCGCGAGGACCGCGGCGACCTGTGATGCCGCACCGTGGATTCCGAGCACCCGCCCGACGCGGTTGGGGAACAGCTCCGAGACGAGCGGGTTGGCCGCGATGAAGTACGCGCCACTGGCCAGTCCCATGAGGAACGCGCCAATCGCGACGGCCGCGGGCGTGGGTGCCGCTGCAGTCAACATGGCGGCGACGGTGAGCGTCACGCCCGCTGCGAGAATTACCCAGTGGCGAGGGACCTTCGTCAGCGCGTAGCCTGCGGGGAGGCGCGGCACCGCGCTGCCGAGCCACGCGAGCGTGACGATCAGCCCGATGGAGCCGCCGCTGAGGCCGAAAGCGTCCGACAGCGGCCCCACGAGCGGCGCGAAGATAACCCGTCCGAAGTTGACGAGGAACACCATCGCACACAGCGAGCCGAAGACCTGCACGCGGCGGGAGGGCATCTATCCCGGGGCTACCGACGGCGACACTGCAAGCCTTTCGAATCGTAGGGGACGCATCACGGATGTACTGGCGCGACGGCCCCGGCCGCGAACCCGTCGACGGCCCGTATCCGCAGACTTCGGCCGTTTACCACTGGTCACCGCGCCAGAGGAGGCGATCCCGGCGGGTGCATCGGTTTTTTGAGGGGGCCCTCCGTAGCACGGGGCATGAAATCCGTCAGGAAGGGTCTGCGCGACAGCGACCTCGAGAAGGACAACTACGGTCGCCTCTCCTGTACGGCCTGTGAGGAGGAGCTCAAATCCGAGAACGATCCCGACGAGGTCGGGACGATCCGGGTCTGCCCCAGCTGCGGGGCGAAGTGGAAGGAGCTGAACTGATCGGGCTCTCCTGTGGCCTGTCGCTACCCAGAAGCGTCGCGCACGTGATCGAACGAACGCCGTAGCGGCCGCCCTGCGGTCGGCCCGTCGCTCGGCTATCTGGCCGACTCCGTCGCGAAGACGGCGTCGAAGGCATCGGCCCCCAGTGGATCGAACTGGCCGGCGCGGAGGTTCTCGATCGCGTGCTCCCGGCTGCAGGCACCGACCAGCGCCGCCGTCACGCCGGGGGCGCTCCGGGCGAAGTTGATCGCGCGCTGAGCGTCGGTGTCCCCGTCGACGCGCGTCGCCACGTGCTCGGGAACGCCGGCCGCGAGGTCACCCTGCTTGATGCTCGCGCTCGCGAACACGGAGAGCCCGGCGTCCTGCGCGAAGTGCAGCGCCGATTGGGGACCGTCGGGGCCCTCGTGGGCAGCGACGGTGTAGGCATCCGCCATCTCGGCGTTGAAGGGGAGCTGGATCGCCCGGAACCCGGTCGTCTCTGCACCGACGGAATCTGCCGCTCGACGGGCCCGTTCGATCACCGTCGGAAGCGAGAGATAGCAGCGGTGATCCGTCGCGACGCGGAACGCGTCCCAGGTCGCGACGCCGTAGGCCGCGATGTCGCCCGCCGCACGACGCTCCTCCAGCCGCTCGAAGGCGGCCTCGAGCTTGTCGTATACCTCCTCGCGCGAGCGCGCCATGAGCTGCGTCTCGGGGTTGTGGACGTAGTAGAGGTCGATCGTCTCGAGGTCGAGATTGTCGAGCGACCGATCCAGCTGCGCGTCGAGGAAGTCGGGCTCGAGACAGTGACTGCCCTGGGCGAGGTCGTCGACCTCGGCGAGCCCCGGCTGGACGAACTCTTCGTGCACGTAGCGGCCGGGATCGTCGGGCCGTTCGCCGTCGAAGTGGACGAACCCGCCTTTCGTCGCGACGAGAACTTCCTCGCGATCGACGTCGGCGTCGGCGAGCGCGTCGCCGACGACGCGTTCCGAGCGCTGGCAGCGGTAGTTGATCGCGGTGTCGACGAGGTTGCAGCCGGCTTCGAGTGCCGCGACGATCGACTCGTGGTAGCGATCGTCGACCTCGTCGGTCGGGTCACCGAGATAGGTGCCGATCCCGATACTGGAGACGACGCCCTCGCCGTGACGCCGGAAGTAGGTGAGACCGAACTCCTCGCCGAAACGGTCGCGGTACGCCCACGTGCCGTTTGCCGTCGCCATGCCACGCCTTCGTGACGGAGACGGTTAGCTGGTCGGCTTCGTTCGCCTGCCGCGTCGCTACCACGAAAGCCAGACCGTAGATCACTCCGCTCGCAACCGCGTCTCGAAGGACGTGCCGTCGACGTACTCGCCGGACAGACCTGGTACGTACGTTCCCTCGAGCCCGCAATTGGCCGCGAGCAGACAGACCTTGCGTTCGGACGGCCAGATGACGTCGACGGCCCCATCGGATTGCCTGACGTCGATCTCCTGCCGGTAGGTCATCGACGAGCCGTCCGTCGCGACGAGGCGAACGCGCAGGACGATCTCCTCGTGCTCGTCGATCGGGAGCCGCTCTCCGCCACCGGCCACGGACCCGTTCGTCCCCTCGAGTCTCGCCCCCGATGCGGTCAGCGACCACGGAACGGCGATCGAGCCGTTCGGATCGTCGACGCCGTAGGCCGCGTACTCGCCGGGGTCAGTTTCGAGGCGAACGGCCGCGTGATCGACGCGGTCGGGGACCCCGAGCACGGTCTCGCCGGCGAACCGCTCGGCGGACCGAACCTCGAGCGGCTGGAGCATCGGATCGACCGGCTCGCCGCCCGGGTTCCACTCGCCGCGGTACGTGTACCGATACGGGGTGCGGCCCGACGTGGCGTCGAGCACCGCGAAGTCGCTGGCGGTGTGACGATCCAGCGCGTAGACCACGTCGCCGTCGAGCCCGCCGTCGTTCCGGAGGGACTGGAACGGATGGTTGAGCCAGTCGCCGTACGGTCGCGGGACGAACACGACGGCGTCGTCGAACGCCTGGTCCTCGAAGGGTTCGTAGGCAGTCTCGAGGTACTCGGTGTGGTCGGCGTGGCGATCGACCGGCGGCTGGACGAACGCTGCACTGGCGCCCCCGCCGATGGCAGCGAGGACCAGGAGCCCGGCGAGGCCGAGCGCGCGTACCGTCCCGGCCGACGCCGGGATCGACCGAAGCAGGCTCGACGATGCGGAGTCCCCTGACTGTGGGCCGGCAGCGGTCGTTTCGTCGGGGCTCCACTCGCCGATCCATCGCCACGTGCCGAGGAGGCCAGCCGCCCCGAAGATCGACAGCGGCGCGAGCAGGTCGAAGTGGTAGAACGGACCGAATAGCCCGAGCAGGCCGTCTGCCGGGTCGTCGAAGTCGCCGAGCACGTTGTTGTTCCCCCAGAAGGCGACGTTGCCAGCGGCGACGGTGACGAAGAGTCCTGCGAGAAGCGCCCGCGCGGTCGCATCGAACCCGCGGTTGTCGGATCGATCGGCCGCCTCGGACGCCCCGGATCGACGCCGCCAGCCCCGCGCCGCGAACCCGATGCCGACGGCGGCGAGCACCGTCCCGATCGGTCCCGCCGGCCCCCAGCGAGTGAACAGCGCCCAGAGCACGTGGCCGTTCGCGTGGAGCGCGAGCTCGGGGGTGTACTGGATCCCGTGGCCAGCGATCTCGCGATGGCCGAAGCCAGGGCCGTCCTGGGGAGCGAAGGCGGCGTAGGGGAACTCCAGGGCTGCGCCGGTGACGACGACGTTGTAGGCGAGGGCGACGCCGACGAACGCGAGCCCGATCGCTGCGGTGGCCCCGTGACGAACGAGCGGCTCGGGGAGCGCCTCGTCCCGATCGGGGAGCGTTCGGAGATCGATGCGCCGGGCGACGCCGACGAGCTGCCAGCAGGCGTGTGCGATGAACGGCGCCGCGAACAGGACGGCGGTGTACGGTCTCGCGAAGAACGCGAGGCCGATCGCGAGCCCGGCGAGTGCCCCGAAGGCGAGGCTCCGGCGGCGGGAGGCGCGGAGATAGCAGACCGCGAAGGCGAGCGTGAGCAGCGTCGTCGGCGCGTAGGGCAGGAACACCGACGTCGTCAGCAGCGTCATCGGTGCCGTCGCGAAAGCCGCAGCGGCGACGACGCCGATCCGTCGATCGAACGCCTGGGCCCCGAGGACGTAGACCAGCGCGACGTTTCCGGCAGCGACGGCGGCCAGGGCGAGCCGTGGCATCCCGAACAGCCCCATCGGAATCGCGAACAGGGCCGCAGGGTAGGGCTGGTACTTCGGATAGAGTCGGCTACCGTCCTGGACGAAGAACCACGGGCGAACGGCGTCGGCGATCGGGCCAGCGTGGAGTTCGAGCCGACCCTCGAGCAGCATGGCCGCCTGCTGGAGGTAGACGCCCTCGTCGTGGTTCGCCGAGTGGTGGGGAAACAGCTCGGTGGCGATCGCGAAGACGAGGATCCCCGAGAGCACTGCGATGGCGCCCGCGAGGAGGTGTTCGATCGGCTGTCGGCGGGGGTCCAGTCGGGCGAACGGCGAGCGCGTGCGGTCGGCGGACACGAGAGAATCGGCGTGGCTGACGCTTTAGATGTCCACGCCCACGTCTTCCATCAGTTCGATCGTCCCCTCGACGTCACCGAGTTCGGCGAGATCGACGTCCGGAACGTTCAGCTCGTCGATCGGCGGGAGGTCGCCGACCGGATCGACGCCCGGCGCGAGCGGATACTCCTGAGTCTCGACGGCGAAGTAGGCCTGGGCCTCTGCAGAGAGCAGGTGGCGGACGAAGTTCTCCGCGAGCTCGGCGTCGTCGGCCTGGTCCGTGACGGCGGCGCCGGCGACGTTGAACGTCGCGCCCGCGTCACCGGCGGTGAACGCCGTCGCGATCGGCGCGTCGGGATCGCCGGCGAGCACCCGCTGGATGTAGTAGTGATTGGTGAAGCCGACGTCGATCTCGCCGTCGGCGATCGCCTGGTTCACCGCCTGCTCGTTGGGATAGGACGTGACGCCGGCGTCGAGGAGCTCCTGGAGCCACTGGCGCGTCGCCTCGTCGCCCTCGAGGATCCGCATCGCGGTGACGAACGCCTGGCAGGAGCCGTAGACCGGCGACCAGCCGAAGTCGGCGTCGAGCGCCGTCGGGATCGCCATGATGTCATCGGGGATGTCGGACTCGTCGTACTCGTTGGTGTTGTAGGGGACCGTCCGGACGCGGCCGGACGTGCCGATCCAGTTCTCGGTGCTGAACTCGGGGCTGACGAGATCGCGCAGATCCGAGGAGAGCGCCCGGGTGCGGCCGGCCTCGGCCAGCGAGACGAGCGCGCCGGCGTTGACCGAGTAGAACACGTCAGCCTGCGTTCCGGAGCCCTCCGTGATGATCTGGTTGACCATCGCCTGGGAGCCCTCGCCGTACCGGACGTTCGGAGTGAAGTCGTCGTATCGCGAGTCGATCGAGTCGACGAGCGCGTCGACGAGGAACTCGTGGCGGCCCGAGTAGATCGTGAGTTCGCCCTCGAGGTCGGGCATCTCCGCCATCGGCGTCCCGTCCTGTCCGAGACTCTGTCCGGGACCGGAGCCGATCCAGTTGAACGGCTCGGAGCTATCGTCGTCGCCGCCGAAGACGTCGATACAGCCAGAGAGGCCCGCAGCGCCGATCGCTGCGGACGTGGCGAGGAACGTACGTCGGCCGGTGCGTGGAGTGGCGTTTGGTCCGTCGGTACGAGAGGTCTCGTCGGAGGCGTCGTCGCGTGGAGTCCGGGTCATGTGTGGATGGTGAATCGGGTTGGGGATGTGGTCGTCGATTCGGGGCAATCGGTTCGGATCGTGTGGAGGGGTTAGTCGTCAGCGGCCGCCGGTACGGGCTCCGGGCCGGCGGGCTCGATGCGGTCGAGGCAGTCCAGCCACTCCAGCATGGACTCGCCGACCTCGTTCAGGAAGGCGCCGTTGCGGTACTGGTCGTACTCGCCCGTCGCGAGCGCCTCGCCCATCGCCTGGAAGACGGCCGCGAACGCCTGGGGCGTCGGAACGTCGCCCGAGGCCGCCGGCGTTTCGCGCTCGACGGCGTCCGGGTCGTCGTCGGTGCCGTCCGCGGTGAGGCCAGCGGCGGCGACGCCGTCGGGCACCGTGTCGGGCTCCACCGAATCGACCAGCTCCCAGACGTGCTCGTTGAGTTCGAGGCCGGCGACCTCGTTGTGGAGGTCGTCGAAGGTCGAGCGCGGGGCCTTGTTGTGTTCACAGAGCGGCTCGCCGTTGTAGATCTGCGCGCCGAGCAGGTCGCAGGCCCGTTTGAGGAAGACGCCGCTCCAGATGTCGTCGAAGCGGCCGACCTCCCACTCGTTGTCGTCCATCGGCAGCTGGTAGAACGCCGGGATGACCTCGCGGCGGAAGGCGAGGTTCATCGAGCAGACGGTGGTGTAGTTGCCCTCGGCGGCGACGAAGTCCCGGTCGAAGTCCGCGAAGTCGGTGCGGGTCTGTGCCTGGCCCTCGAGGTCGCCGTCCATCAGGATCCGGACGGCGTCGAGGTCGGGGACGTTCGTCCAGAGGCCCTGCGAGGCGACGATCGTGTCCACCTCGGTGGTGGTCGTCTCGATTTCCTCGTCCATCGCGGCGTAGGGGTAGCCACGGGGGTAGAGGCCGTGCTCGCCGGCGTTCTGGTAGAGGACGTTCACCCACTGCTCGTCGGAGGAGACCGACTCGATCTCGCCCTCGAAGGCGAGGTTCTGGAGGTGCTGGCCGAAGAAATCCCACTCCGCGTGGGGGAGCGTGTCGTCGTCGATGAACACGCCGTACTCGAACTGGGGGTTCGCCCACATGTAGAGCAGGCCGAAGCTCGTCTGTGCGTGGCTCGCCTCGGGGATCAGGTCGCTGTACTCCGCGGCGTCCTGCTCTTCGAACCACGCCTCGCGGGCGGTGCCGTCGAACACCTCGCCGGAGAGCCCGAGGTCGTCGAGCATCGCCTGCATCTCCTCGGTGTCACAGAAGTCCTCGGTGACGAGGACGACGTGAAGTCTGTCCGTGTCGAAACCGTGCTCGCGTGCGTTCTCGGCGTAGGCCTCGACGCACTCGTACTCGCGGATCGTCGGTACGATCACGCAGACGTCCCGTTGCATTGCCCGGCTATTTTTTAGGCAACCCTAAAAGATTGCCGGTTCGGTCCGGCTCCCCGGATTCGGCCGTCGAGAACCGGGAGAGAACGAGGCCAGCGAGCGCACCGCCAGCGAGCGTGATCCCGTTCTTCAGCGCGTGGTCGAGCACCGCGGCGGCGAGCGCGACCGGGGCCGCGACCGGCGAGAGCGCGACGACCGTCGCGGCGAACGCGCCTTCGTAGAGGCCGACACCGCCCTGGGTCAGTGGCAGCACCTTCGCGAGGTTGCCCGCACACGTCGCGAGCGTGCCGACCGCGAGCAGCGGGAGGACGCCGGGCTCCGCGACCGCCGCGAGCACGAGGATCGCCGTCAGCGCGTCGAGCGCCCAGATCGCGAGGCTCCCGGTGCCAACGGCCGCGACGGCGCGGGGACGACGGGCGAGGACGGCGAGGTTGGCGGTCGCGGTGTGGACGCCGCTCCGCAGGCGATCCGGCAGCAGGGCGAGCGGGTCGATCCTGGAGCGGGAAGCGACCGCGACGCCGACGACGAACGCGACGGCGACTCCGAAGGCGGCTCCCGCGAACAGCCCGACTGGCAGGTCGAGCGATCGCAGTCCGTCGAACACCGGCGCTGCGTCACCTGCGAGGACGAACCAGACGAGCGCGACCCCGCCGAGCGCGCCGATCGCGGCGAGGTCGAAGACCCGTTCGACGGCGAGTGAGGCGACGCCCGTGGCGTAGTCGACGGCGCGGCGCCGTTTCAGAACCACTGCGCGCACGGCGTCGCCGCCCCGTGCCGGGATCGCGAGGTTCGCGGTCTGGCTGAGGAGGACGGCGCTCGTGAGAAAGTCGGTGCGGAGCCGGCGGTCCATCGGCGTGAGGACGTCGCCGTAGCGCCGGCCGCGGAGCGGCCAGGAGGCGGTGTAGACGGCGATCGCGGCGGCGAGGAGGATCGGGTCGGCAGCACGGATCGCGTCGATCGCCTCGCCAAGGTCGATGGTCCGAGCCGCGATGAACCCGCCGAGTGAGAGCAACGCGATCGTCCCGACGATCGGCAGCCAGCGACGGGAAGGCCGGGGCTGTTCGTCCCCGGAGCCGGTCGCTGACGCGGCTGGCATGGTGGCGACTCGCTGTCCGAGAAAGTTAAGCCCACCTAAAACCAGTCGACCGTCAGCCGGAATCGCTCCCCTTTCGGCCGTCGCCCCGCTTCGTCAGACCGAGGGCTCCGACCATGACCGACACCGATCCGACCGAAGACGAGCGAACGACGATCAGAACGGGCCGGGAGTTCGAGCAGGCGTACCGCCTCGACGCCGCGGAGGCAGGCCGGTTCCTCGTGGCGCTCGGCGAGCAGCTCCAGGCGGGCGACGAACTCGAACTCTCGACCGACGAGTGGGTGCTCCCCTTCGCCTTCGGCTCGCCCGTCGAGCTCGAGATCGACTTCGAGGGCGTCGGCGAGCCGGAGCTGGAGATCGAACTGGAGCTTCCCGGACGCACGGACGAGCAAGCGCCCGCGGTCGAGTCATCCGCCGTCGAGTGAGCGGCGGCAAGTAAGCGACGCTACGTGGACGACTGCGAGTGAGCGGCGGTAAGCGGACGGCAACAAGTGAGCGCTGGGGAGCGGCAGTGAATGAACGGCAGCGCTCACGCCGACCCGGCGAACCGTCGGTCGGTTACAGCTCCTCGATGAGCTGCCGGGTCGCCCACCGGATCGCCTCGTCGCTGGAGTTCGCGGGCTCCCAGCCGAGCGCGCTCAGCTTCTCGATCGAGAGGCACATCTTCGGCACGTCGCCCTTCCAGCCACGCCTGCCGCCGGTGTAGCTGTACTCGGGGTCGACGCCGAGCTCCTCGGCGACGATCGATGCGATCCGATCGACGGACGTCGTCGTCCGCGTACCGAGGTTGAACGTGTTGACCGGATCGTCCGCACGCGCGATCGCGTGGGCCATGCCGTCGAGACAGTCGTCGACCGTGAGGTAGGACTTCTCCTGGCGACCGTCGCCGAGAATCTCGAGCTCCGTGGGGTCCTCCCGGAGCTTCTCGATGAAATCGGGCACCACCGCACCGCGCAGCCGTGGGCCGACGACGTTCGCGAACCGGAACGTCCAGACGTCGAACTCGCCCGCGTGGGCACGCGATGAGAGAAGGCCCTCGTCGGCGAGCTTGCCCGCGCCGTACGCGCTGATGGGCTCCAGGGGCGCGTAGTCCTCGGGCGTGGGCCGGGGCGCCTCGCCGTAGACCGTCGAGGAGGAGGTGAAGACGAACCGCTCGGCGTCGACGGCCTCCGCGGCCTCGACGACCTGCTGGGTCATCCGCGTGTTCCTCGCGTACTGTTCGATCGGGCTGTCGTTGTCCACGTACTTGTCCGCGGCGAGGTGGTAGACGTCTGCGCCGTCGGGCACTGCGTCGGTCAGCGCGCCGCCGTCGAGCGCCGCCGGATCGGCGAGGTCGACCTCGACCAGCTCGGCGTCCGCGGGGACCCACTCCCGGCGGCCGCCACGGAGGTCGTCGAGCACGGTGACGTCGGCGCCGTCGGCGAGCAGGCGCCCGGCAAGGTGTGAGCCCAGGAAGCCCGCGCCGCCGCTGACGACCGCGTCGCCATCGGGGAAGGCGACGGCACCGCCGTCTGGCACCGTCGCGTTCGCGTCGGAATCGGACATGCGCGGAGCGTCGTGGACTCGCCGGAAAACGATTCCGGGTCGTGGCCGCCGGCTGGGCGATCGATCGGCAGCCAACGGGCCGTGGGGGGCGCCGTTGCACGCATCGATTTCATCGGGATGCAGACTTCCCTGCGTACACACCATTGCGGTGGTGCAACCGTCCTCATTCGAAGCACTGCTCGTGAGAGAGTACCGTCACCATCGATTCGTCCGCCTCAGGAATCGGGAGCGACGGGGAGTTCGACGGCGAAGACGCTTCCCTTCGGCTCGCGGTCGGTTACCCGCACGTCGCCGCCGTACTGGTCGACGATCGTGCCGACGAGGTGGAGGCCGAGCCCGGTGCCGGGGCTCTCCAGTCCTTTCTCCCCTTTCGCGAAGATTTCCTCACGGCGATCCTCGGGGATCCCGTCGCCGTCGTCGGCTACGCGAAGCACCGCGGTGTCGCCCTCGTGCTCGACGCTGACGGTGACCGTGGGCTCCGGCGAGTCGTTGTGGATAATCGCGTTCTTGAGCAGGTTGTCGAGGACCGAGTCGAGCAGCTCGTCGGCGAGGACGTCGACGGCGGGGAGCGGTCGCTCGATATCGACGTCGGCGCCGGGGTAGCGCGAGCGCATCGCGTCGACCTGGGTCGTGACGACGCGCTCGAGCGCGACGGGTTCGGTGGCCTCCTCGCTGCGGAGCATCGTCCGGGTGAGGTCACGCGCGGTCTTGGTACGGTCGATGGCCTCCGTCGCAGCCCGTTCGAGCGCGGCGAGGTGCTCCCGTCCCGCTTCGTCGACGTGCTCGTCGAGGAGCTCCGCCCGGCCGCTGACCATCTGCATGTCGTTCCGGATGTCGTGGCGGACGACCTCGTTCAACAGCTCGAGGTGGTCGCGCTGGGCTTCCAGCTCCCACTCGTACTCTTTCAGGTCGGTCACGTCGCGGGCGTACCCCAGCACGGCTTGCTCGTCGGTCCCGGCGACGTCGTAGGGGATCTTGCGCGTCTGGAGGACGTGCGTCTCGCCGTCGGCGTCGGTGAGCTCTTCTTCGGGGATGAACTTCGACTCGCCGGACTCGATGACCTCCAGGTCGTCCTCGCGGAACTGGCTGGCCTGCTCGTCGGAGAAGAGGAGCTCGTAGTCCTTGCTCCCCACGACCTCCTCGACGGAGATCCCGTACAGCTCTGCGACGGTCTCGTTCGCGAGGATGTACTCGCCGTCGGCGTTCTTCGCGAAGACGAGGTCCGGCACGAGGTCGATTACCTGACGGAGTCGCTCGCGTGCCCGTTCGAGCTTCTGCTCGCGGCGTTTGCGCTCGGTGACGTCGCGGACGAATCCGCCGACGTACTGCACCTGCCCCTGGTCGTCGGTGAGGGGCTCGCCACGGGCCCACACCCAGCGTCCGTAGTCCGCTGCCTCGTTGACGCGGTACTCGATATCGACGGGCTCGCCGGCGGAGATCCGATCCATCGCGTCTCGGACCTTCTCGCGATGGTCCGGATAGATCCCGTCGAGGAAGTCCTGTGGGTCGGCCTGGACGGCCTCGGCGGACTGGCCCCAGATCTCTTCGTACGCTCCGTTGAGAAAGACGACGTCGTCCCAGTCCGCCGTGAACATGTAGATGACGTCCGGGGTACTGTCCGCGAGCTGGTGGAACAGCCGCGTGAACTCGTCGGGGCCCATGTGCACTCATCGAAGTTGCAAATTGAACGACATAACTGTACTGCCCGTTCCTTGCGCGGCGCTCGGCGTGATTCGGGAGCGGGCGGGCAGTCGAAAGACGAGTACCACGATGAACGAACGCGAGCGCAACGGGGCGCTCCGAACGCGATCGATCCAACTGGACTGGAGCGATATGCTGAATGAGAGAGCATGAGAGAAAAGAGAGGGGAGAGAGGGGAGATTCAGCAAAACGAGAGCGGTCCAGCCGAACGTGGGAGTACCCACAGTTCGTACGCTGGCCGATCCAGGCCAGTCTAGTCGAACACGCCAGCGGAGAGGTAGCGCTCGCCGCTGTCGGGGAAGACGGTGACGACGAGTGGCTCGTCGCCATCCGCCACAACGAGCCGCTCGGCGACCTGCTTCGCGGCGAGACTCGCCGCGCCGGAGGACTGGCCGGCGAGGACGCCCTCCTCGCGAGCGAGACGGCGACACTCCGCCTCGGCGTCGTCGAGCGAGACGACGATCACGTCGTCGAGGAGGTCGCGATCGAGGTTCTCGCTGACGAACCCCGGACCCATTCCCTGGAACGCGTCTTCGCCGGCCTCGCCGGTCGTGAGCACGGCGTTACCCTCGGGTTCGACGGCGACGACCTCGACCTCGGGGAACGCCTCGCGCAGCCGGCGGCCGACGCCGGTGATCGTGCCGCCCGTGCCGACGCCGGCGACGAACGCGTCGATCTCCCGATCGTCGACCTGGTCGAGGATCTCGGGTCCCGTCGTCTCGTAGTGGGCGTCGGGGTTCGCGGGGTTGCGGAACTGCTCCAGCAGGACCGCGCCGTCCTCCGCGATCGCCGCGGCGCGCTCCCGGGCGTCGGCGATGTCGCCCTCGACCAGCTCGACGTCCGCGCCGTAGGCGCGCATCAGCTGTCGGCGCTCTTCGGACTTCGAAGCGGGCATCACGATCGACAGCTCGTAGCCTCGCGCGGCGGCGACCAGCGCGAGCCCGATCCCGGTGTTGCCGCTCGTGGGCTCGACCAGCCGGTCGCCGGGCTCCAGGTCGCCGGCCGCCTCCGCGGCCCGGATCATCCCGAGCGCGGGGCGGTCCTTCGCGGAGCCCCCAGGGTTCGCAGCCTCGAGCTTCGCCGCGACCGTCGCTCCCTCCGGGCTCTCGATCTCGACGAGCGGCGAGCCCAGGGTCTCCAGGACGCTCCCGTACATGGACCAGGGTAGCGGGGACGGGCCCTTACGGGTATCGACAGTGGCAGCGCTGGCTGGGGTCGTGGAGTCCCGGTATCCCGGTGCGGGGTCTGAGCTGCCCGCGGCCGGTCCGGGCGATTCGGTCCCATGACCTTTGGGCCCCGGGCGTGAAGTGCCCGTACATGTACGAACGGATCCTCCTCCCGACGGACGGTAGCGAGAGCGCCGACGCCGCCCTGGACCACGCGCTGGACATCGCAGCTCAGTACGACGCCGAACTGCACGTCCTCCACGTCGTCTCCGCTGCCTACGCCGAGGCCGGGCCGGGCCACGCGACCGCCATCGAGGCCATGGAGCAACACGGCGAGGAGACGTTCGACCGGATCGCGGAGCGCGTCGAGGCCGCCGGCGTCCGACTGACAACCGAGCAGCGCCACGGCGAGCCCCACACGTCGATCGTCGAGTACGCCAACGAGGCGGGCGTCGATCTCGTCGTGATGGGCACCCACGGCCGCACGGGGCTCCAGCGCTATCTCCTGGGGAGCGTCACCGAGAAGGTGGTCCGCACCTCCGACGTGCCGGTGCTCACCGTGCGCTACGACGAGGAAGCAGCCGAGGAGTGATCGCGGGAGCCAGCGAATCGGCTCGACGTGACTCGGTCACCGCGAGCGGCAGGTTCCGCCAGTTGAGACAGCGTTAAGCGGCGCAGCCGCCAACGACCAGCAATGAGTCTCGACACGATGCAGCCCACGCCCACCTGGAGCGCCGACGCCCACGAGGAGACCGTCGACACCTTCGAAGCGATCGCCGACGAGATCACGGTGAAAGTGTGGGGCGGCGACTGGTGCAAGGACTGCCGCGCGGCCCTGCCGGACTTCGCCGCGGCGCTCGAGGCCGCGGGCGTCCCCGAGGACGCCATCGAGCATTATCCCGTCGAGAAGGAAGACGACGGGACCAAGGTCGGCCCACAGGTCGAGGCCTACGGCATCGAGTACATCCCGACGATCGTGATCGAACGCGACGGGGAGGAGCTCGCCCGCTTCGTCGAGAGCGAGGACGTCCCCGCGGCGATCTGGCTGGCGGACCGACTGCGGGAGTCCGAGCAGGTCGCCTGAGGCCGCGGATTCGTCGAATTAGCTGCTTCTTTTCGAACGTTCTGGTCGGTCGATCGTGCTGAGTATCGGACCGACACGACTGCAATGGCGCGTGCTGGCGCGGCTGCGAGCCCCGAAGCGGGCGAGCAGCCGCCAGCCAGCACGCGAGGGATGAGTAGCACAGCGACGGAGGAGCGAGCAACGGAATCGGTTGGGGAGGACGTGGACCGTCGTACCGAGCATCCGCGAGTGATCGAAGAGAGCGAGCGGTTCACCGCACCGAGCGGAGCGAGGTGCGGTCTTTTTTGGTGTCCTGACGAGCGCAGCGAGTCAGGGCTCGCGAGAGCTTCGCTCTCGCGGTGCAGATTTTTTCGAGGAGGGTTCCCGCAGAGCCGGAGGCTCGAGGAAACCCGACGAGAAAAAAGGTGCTAGTTGATCGTCGTGTGCTCGCTCTCCTCGTTGAGCGCCAGGTTCGCGGCGATCTCGGCGTTCCGCATCGCGTACTCGGCCGTCTGGGCGAGGCTCACGAGCACTTCCCGGACCTGCAGGAGGGCCTCGTTGTCCATCTCCGGGAGGTCGGCGAGGATCTCGCCCTCGCGGTCGCGGAGCTCGTGGAACTGCTCGCGGACCGCGATCGTGAGATCGTAATCCCGATCGACGGCGGCCTTGACCGAGAGCTCGGTGATTTCGTCGACCTGGTCGGTGAACTCGCGGATGCGGCGCATCTCGGAGTCGTCGAGTTCGAGGGTGTTGTCGTCGGCCTCGAGCACGATCTCGGCGATGTCCTCGGCGTTGTCGGCAGTGAGCTCGAGGTTCTTCGCGATCGAGCGGTAGCCGATGAGCGGGAAGCCGGTGTCGAGGTCGACGGCCCGCGCGAGGTTGGGGTTCTGGTAGGCGGTGAAGATCAGGCGGAGCAGGAGGACGAAGATCTTGTTCGCCTGGCGCTCTCGGTTGAGCGCGCGCTCCGCGAGGTCTGGGTTCCCGCGGGCGAGGGCCTTGACGGCCTCGCCGCGCATCGTCGAGCCCGTCGATTCGAGTCGCTCGAGGAGGTTGTCGAGCGTGAAGTCCTCGGGATCCACCGAGCAGCGGATCGCGATCGATTCGGGCGTCTCCTCGATGACGCCGAGCCCCATCAGCTGGGTCTCGGCCTGGTAGACCGCGTTGATCGTCTCGCTGTCGAGCGCGCCCTCGGTCTGTTCGACGCGAATGACTCGCCGGCCGAGCACGTACTGGGCGACGATCGCTCGCTCGACGGCGCCGGCGTCGAGGTCGTCGGCGTGGACGATCGCCTCGGACTCCTCGCCGCTGGCGGACTCCGGCAGCACGGTCAGCGTCCCCTTGCCGCTGGTCCGTAGCGAGACCTCGTCGCCCTTTTCGACGTCGTGTTCGCCGGCCCACTCCGCCGGCAGCGTCATGGCGAGCGTCGACGGCCCCAGTCGCTGTACTTTCCTCGTTTCCATGTGAGGGAGGTACGTGCAAGGAGACCTTAGTCCTGACTATACGTGTAGTATTGCTTTGGAGAGTGTTAATACGATTGTGTGGGATCCGGCGCCGGTGGCGAGTTCCACGGCTGCGGGGCCGATCGCGTCCGATCGAGGCAGAAAGGGCGACGGTCGCGGTGCGCTCAGCGTCGGATCCGAACGCACCCATCCAGCGACAGTTCCGGGCCGTCGAATCACTCGACCGGCAACAGCCGGTGCTCGACGCGCCCTACGCGGACCTTCCGCCAGCCCTGGAGTTCCTCGTCGAGGGAGTCGTCGTCCGTGTCGACGCGCAAGGTGCCGACGCCGTCGAGCTTCCGGCGCGAGCCGACGACGGCCAGTTCCGCGGCGCGGATCACGTCCGGCGCGATCTGCTGATTCCCACGCCCGAAGAGGAACCCCTGGCCGCCGATCGGCGAGACGACCACGACGACGGCGGGATCGCCGTCCGTCGCCGCCGAGTCGTCGTCCACGGCCCCCGTTGCTGCACGTATCTCGTCGGCCGAGCCATCCCGGACGAGTAACTCGCCGTCCGGCGGCGACGCTGTGCTCGGTGGCTCCGCGAACGTCGGCGAGGCCTGCCAGACGTCGACGCCCAGCGGTGACCCGTCGATGCCCAGCGCGTCTTCGATCGCACCGACGGTGCTCCCTGGACCGAAGACGTAGATCCCGCCCGGCTGGAGGTCCGCGAGGAACCCCTCGACGAGCCCCTCGACGCTCCCGCCGCCGAGCTGTTTGCTCGCCTGGACGCCCTCCGCGACGGGAACCGGGCGGACTGCCCGGAGCTCAGTCTCGACCGACCCCTCGCGGTAGACGTCCTCGTCGATGTCGTTGATCTCGCGGTTCTCGACGCGGTCGAACTCGGCGGCGATCCGACCGGCCTCCCGCGGCGTCACCGCGAAGACCGAGGAGTAGACCTTCACCCCAGCGGGCACACCGAGCATCGGCGTGTCGCGAGCGTCCGATTCGCCGTCCACGTCGTCGAGCGCCGCGGCCACGTCGACCGCCGTACCGTCGCCGCCGACGAACAGGACGAGATCGACGTCGCTGTCGGCGAGATCGGCGACGACCGCTCGCGTGTCCGCAGCCGTCGTAGTCGCCGGATCGCGCGTTCGTTCGGGATCGACGGCGCCGACGAGTTCGGGCTCGAACCCCGCGGCAGTGGCAGCGTCCGCGCCCATCGCGCCCGGTCCCGCGAGGACCGTCGCGTCGGGCGCGCGCTCCGCGAACGCCGCCATCGCTTCCGCGGCGCGGTCCGGCGCTCGCGGGGCAGCGCCGCGCTCCCTCGCCTCCTCGACCTTCCCGTCGGTGCCCTTGAGGCCGACACGGCCGCCCATGCCGGCGACGGGGTTGACGACGAGGCCGATGCGCATACGCCGCCGTTGGCGACCACGCCTCATAGCACGTGCGGAGTCCGCCCGTCCCGACTGGGCCATCCGCAATCCTTAGGCCCCGGCCGGCAGAATCCCGACGTATGACCTCGACGCTCCCACTCGCAGCCGACTTGCCGACGACCGAGACCGCGCTCGTCGTGCTCGGCCTCTCGATCGTCGTCACGCTGCTCTGGCTGCTCGCGTTCTACCGGTAGCGCGCCGGCCCGGGATCCGACCTCGGCTCGGGATCGCTGGCTCAGTCGCGCCAGCTCCAGTCCGGCGTCCAGTCCAGCAGCCGCTCGGCCTTCTCAGTGGTGACGAGCGGCTCCGTGCCAGCGATCGGTTCGCGTCGCTCCGCGTCGTCGAAGAACGCCTCGACGAGCCGCTCGCTGTCTGTTCGAACGCAGGTGTCGTCCGCGACGGCCCAGAACCGCTCGTGCCCCTCGATGTCGGCCTCGATCGCACGACGCGCGATCGACGCGGCGTCCTCGAGATGGAGGTAGGTGAACAGGACGTCCCGCGTCGTGCTGGAGCGCTCGCCACTCATCGCTGCCGGATCGGTCGGCCATTCTTCGAAGGCGTCCCGCAGCGTCTCGCCGTCGGCGACCCAGGGGTAGCGCAGCGAGGCGATCGTGGGGCCGTCCGGTCGTCGCGCCACGCCGTCGGCGGTGACCTCCATCGCGTGCTTGGCGACGGCGTAGGGGTCCCGCGGCGTGAGCGGGTGGGCCTCGTCGACCGGGAGATAGTCGACCTCGATCGGCGCCCCCTGGAACGCTGCGCCCATGACGTTGACACTCGAGGGAAGCACGACGCGATCGATCCCGAGCGTCTCCGCGGCCTCGAGGACGTGGTAGGCCGTCTGGACGTTGCTCCGATAGGTCTCGTGGCCGGGGTGACGCGAGGGGCTCGGGATCGTCCCCATGTGAATCACGGCGTCCACGTCCGTGCGCGCGAGCGAGCCGTAGACCGCTCCGGCGTCGAGGAGGTCGATCGACTGGAACTCGTCGGCGACGGCCTCGCGTCGCTTCCCCCGGGCGACGTTGACGGTCTCGTAGCCGTGGTCGGCGAGCTCGGCGAGGATCGCCTCGCCGATGGTCCCGTTGCCGCCGGTGACGGCGACCCGTTCGACTGCCATACCCGGGAATCAGCCAGCCCGGGGATATAGCTGGTGGGCCCTGCAGCCGATTGCCGGATCACGTGCAGCTCGGCAGCCGGCGCGGCGATGCGATTCCGGCGTCAGTCCTCGCGAACGACGGTCACGGGACGCGGCGACAGTTCGACGAGCCCCTGCGCGACGCTCCCCAGCACCTGCCGGTGGCGGTCGCTGACCGTCCGGTGGCCGACGATCACGCCGTCGACGTCGCCGCGATCCTCGACGAACTCCGGGATCGCCTCGACCGGATCGCCGTAGAGCAACACGTCCTCGAGCTCGATCGACACCGCCTCCCTCGCGTCCGCCAGGATCGCTTCGCCGCGGGCCTCGGCGTCCTCGACGGCCTCGATCACGAGGGACTGCTCGCCGCTTGATCGATCCCCGATCGGCCCCGCGCCGGCTCGCTGGTAGACCTCGGGATCGACGGCGTGGACGGCTGTCAGCGAGCCGTTCGTCGCCGTCGCCAGTCGCTCGGCGTGTGCGAGTGCTCGATCGCTCTGGTCGGACTCGTCGACGCAGACGGCGAAATGCATGTGAACTCCTAGCACGTGAACGGAAAAGACGGTTCTGGAGGTGTCGGGAGTAGCAGCGAAGACGAGAGAACTGCAGTCGATCGCAGCAATCGGTCGAACGGATGCGGTGCCGGCAAGCATCCGCCGCGCTCCGCGCGGCGGTTCACGCGATCGACCGCGTTGCGGAGGTCGATCGCGCTTTTTTTTTGGTGTCCTTGCGAGCGTTGCGAGCAAGGGCTCACGAGAGCTTCGCTCTCGCGGTGGAGATTTTTGAAGGAGGGGTTCCCACAGCGCGCTTGGCGCGCGAGGAAACCCCTCCTTCAAAAAGGTCCTACATTGCGCCGCCCATGCCACCCATGCCGCCCATACCGCCCATGCCGCCGCCGGGACCGCCTTCGTCCTCTTCGCCTTCCGTCGAGAGGTCGCCGGCGGAGATGATGTCGTCGATCTTCAGCACGAGGTTCGCGGACTCGGTGGCAGCAGAGACTGCCTGCTGCTTGGCGTGGGCCGGCTCCGCGACGCCGGCGTCGAACGTGTCGACGACGTCGCCGGAGAAGACGTTCAGGCCGGCGCGGACGTCGCCGTCGTCGTGGGCCGCCCGGAGGTCGACGAGCGTGTCGATCGGGTCGAGCCCGGAGTTCTCTGCGAGCACGCGCGGGACGAGTTCGAGGCTATCGGCGAACGCCTCGACGGCGAGCTGCTCGCGACCGGAGACGGAGTCGGCGTAGTCGCGCAGGCGTCGGGCGACCTCGACCTCGGTCGCGCCACCGCCGGCGAGCACGCGCCCGTCGGAGACGGTCTGGGCGACGACCTCGAGAGCGTCGGAGACGCCGCGCTCGAGCTCGTCGACGACGTGATCCGTGGAGCCACGCAGCAGGAGCGTGACGCCGTGGGAGTCACCGCTGCCGGTGACGTGGAAGGCCTCGTCCTGCTCGTCGCGGACGACGTCGCCGTGGCCGAGGGAGTCAGCAGTGGCGTCGTCGAGGTCCGAGACGATGGAGGCGCCGAGCACCTCGCGCAGGAACTCCATGTCGGACTTCTTCACGCGGCGGACCGCGAGGATGCCCTTCTTGGCGAGGTAGTGCTGGGCGAGGTCGTCGATCCCCTTCTGACAGAGCACGACGTCCGCGCCGGTGTCGGCGATCTGGTCGACCATCTCCTTGAGCTGCTCCTCCTCGCGGTCGAGGAACTGCTGGAGCTTGTCGGGGTCGGAGACGTTGACGGAGGTGTCGACGTCGGTCTCCTCGACCTCGAGTGCGGAGTCGAGCAGGAGGACGTTCGCGTCCTCGACGGCCGTCGGCATGTTGTCGTGGACGGGGTCCTTGTCGACGATGGCGCCCTCCAGAAGCGCGGACTCGTCGGCGGCCGCGCCGGTCTGGGTCTCGGTCTTGAGGAACTCGAGGTCGACGACGTTCTCGCCGTCGTCGGTCTCGACGGTGACGGCCCGGACGGCCTGGACGATGAGGTTCGCGAGGTGCTCCTTGTTGAGCTCGGCGCCCTTGCCGGTCATCGAGGTCTCGGCGACGGAGCGCAGGAGCTCCTCGTCGTCGGGATCGACTTCCTGTGCGACGTCGTCGATCTCCTCGCGGGCGCGCTCGCTGGCGAGGTGGAACCCTTTGATGATCGCCGTCGGGTGGATGTCCTGCTCGAGGAGGTCCTCCGCGGACTGGAGGAGCTCACCGGCGATTGCGACGGCGGTCGTCGTGCCGTCGCCGGCCTCGTCCTCCTGAGTCTCGGCGACCTCGACGATCATCTCGGCGGTGGGGTTGTCGATGTCCATCTCCTGCAGGATGGTGACGCCGTCGTTGGTGACGGTGACGTCGCCCATCGAGGAGACGAGCATCTTGTCCATCCCCTTCGGCCCGAGTGTGGAACGAACGGCCTCCGCGACGCCCTGGGCCGCGGAGATGTTGTAGTTCTGCGCGTCCTCGTCCTTGACGCGCTGGGAGTCCTCCGACATCACGATCATCGGCTGTCCCTGTTGCATTCGCTGACTCATAGACAGGCGAAAGTGAGGTAGTGCTTCTATATAAATGTGACGAACGTCGCCGGCTCGGGAGCCAACGACGATCGTCACTACGCCGCGTTCAATCGCATGCAAGGAGCGGTGTGCTTCCGGTATCGGGTTCGTGGTGAGGACTCACACGGTCACGGATCCGTCCCCCTCCGGAACAGGTTTAAATAGGATACTTCCGGCAGCAGCGGTGGTTCGTGGAACGGGCGATGCCGTGTTGCAGGGACGAAGTCGATCGCTGACGGTGAGATTGGGACTCCGATCGGGAGGACCCTCAGCTCGGGATCGGGTCGACCAGCCCAGGACTGTCGTTGCCCGGATCGTTGACCGCCGTCGAGACGCGGTAGGCCCGGAGGTCCGGATCCTCGAAGGGCGCCAGGAGGTTGGCTCGGTCCGTCGCGTCGTCGGCGCCGAGCCAGTCCCGCTCGCGTGCACGCGGGAAGATCACGGGCATTCGGTCGTGGACGTCGGCGACCGGTCCAGCCGCGTCGGTGGTGAGGATCGCGACGGTCTCGCGAACCTCCGTCCGCGGCTCGGGTTCGTCGGCACCTCCGCCACCGGTCTCGGCCCCGTCCTCCGACACGGTGGCGAAGTCGTCGAGTCCGGTCTGCTGGACCGGTCCCTCCCAGCGCTCCCAGATGCCGGCCATCGCGAACAGCCGATCGTCCTCGAACGCGATGCGGTAGGGCTGGCGACTCCCTCGCTCACCCGACCACTCGTAGAAGCCGTCGGCGGGGATCAGACACCGCCGTTTGCGGACCGCGCTGCGAAACGAGGGCTTGTCCTCGATCGTCTCGGCGCGGGCGTTGATGAAGCCGTAGTCGCTGGGATCGTCCGCCCAGCTCGGCAGGAGCCCCCAGGTGCGAAACTGGACCGCGTCGGGGTCGTCGTTCGCGACGACGGGGATTCGCTGGCTCGGCGCCACGTTGTACCGGGGCGCGTACTCCGCGGGGACGCTGACCGAGAAGCGCTCGGCGAGGTCGTCCGCGTCGGCGAAGATCGTGAAGCGACCACACATACGCAGGGGTTCGGTTCGCGCGTGGAAAAATCCGCCGTGAGGGGCTGGTAGCGACCTGGAAATCGGGCGCGTGGAGCTGGTACGGCAATCACCGCAGCAGCGCACCTGGAAGCCCCTCCCGCTCGCCTCTGCCAGAACTCTTTTGCGCGCGCTCGGTGATCAAAAATTCATGGCATCGCGTACGATCGGGGTCCAGAGCGTCGTGTTCGGGGACCGATCGCTCTCGACCGTGCTGGAGGAGCTGGGGGAGGCAGACGTCGACGTGCTGGAGCTGTGGGGTGAGCACCTCTCGCCACACGATCACGCGGCGACCGTCGCGGCCAGCGTCGCCGCGCTGAAAGCGACGATGATCGACGTCAGGGGCTACGGCGTCGTCGACATCGAGGAGCCCGAGGAAGCCAGAGATCACTTCGCCTTCGCCGATCGGATCGACGCCGAGTACGTGACGGTGAACTACCCGCCGATGCGCGACGACGTGACCGCGGAGCTGCTGGGCCTCGCCGACGAGTTCGAGATCGACGTGGCGATTCACAACTACTCCTCGGTCCACCACGACGACACCTCGCAGGTCTTCTCCTCGCTCGCGGAGGTCCAGGACGCGCTGGAGCGCAACCAGCACCAGCGCCTCGGGGCCTGCGTCGACACCGGCCACTTCCTCGTCGAAGACGTCGATCCCGCCGAGGTGATCGAGCGGCTCGGCGACCGGATCGTCACGGTCCACCTGAAAGACACCAGCGCGACGGCGATCGAGGACGTGCCCGGCGCCGGCGAGCTCGAACTGGCTGCGGTGCTCGGCCTGCTCGACGAGCACGCCGACCCCGACGTGCCGCTGATCGTCGAGTACGAGCTGGATCCGGAGGAGGCGGTCGCAGATCTGCAGGCGGCGGTGGCGAACGTCCGCGAGGCGGCCAGCCAGTAGTCCCCAGGGGGACGGCCGGGTCGATTCGCGACGGAGTTCGACCCTGCAATCACCACGAGAGTTTTAATCCCGCGCGACCCACCAACGACCGTACCGTGACCACCCTGGTTGTCTGCCTCGATCGGGTGGACGACGTGGGAGCCACTACGGGAATCGAGACCCCCGTCGCGGGCTGGGAGGCCGTCCAGGCCCTCGTGACGGACGTGGGACTCGCGGATCCCGAGGACGCCAGCGTGAACTCGATTCTGGAGGCGCTGCGAATCACCCGCGACCTGCGTGACGACGGCGAGGACGCGGTCGTCGCGGTCGTCTCGGGAACGCCCGAATCGATGGTCACTGCGGATCGCACGGTCGCCAGACAGCTCGACGAGCTCGTCGGCGAGTACGACCCCGACTCCGCGATCGTCGTCACCGACAGCGCGGAGGACGAGCGGCTCGTGCCACTCGTCGAGAGCCGCGTTCCCGTCGACTCCGTCGATCGCGTGGTCGTCCGGCAGGCCAGGGACCTCGAATCGACCTACTACCTCATGAAGCAGTTCCTCGCCGACGAGGAGCTGCGCCAGACCACGCTCGTCCCGCTCGGGACCGCCCTGCTGGTGTTTCCGGTGCTGGCGTTGTTCGCCGGCCCGGCGGTCGCCGCAGCGACGATCGCGACGGTGATCGGTCTCTTCCTCCTCTACAAGGGGCTGGGCATCGACGCGCTGCTCGGGCGGGCGACCCGACAGGCCCAGGACGCGCTGTACTCCGGGCAGGTCTCCGTCGTCACCTACGTCGTCGCCGGCGGACTCACGCTCGTGGGCGTGTTCGCCGGCGCGCTCGGGATCTCCGGACAGACCGAGGCGGAGGGGTTCCTCGTGCCCACGATGGAGTTCTGTTTCGCCGCCGTCCCGTGGATCACCATGGCGGCGCTGACGGCATCGACCGGGCGCCTGCTCGACGAGGTGCTGCGGGACGACGGCATCCGAACGTCCTACGTCAATCTGCCGTTCGTCGCCGTCGCGGTCGGGCTGGTCGTCCGCGGGTTCTCGAGTTACTTCCTCGAAGAGGCTGGCGCGCTGTCCTCGATGGAGATCCCCCGGCTTGAGCTCGGCGTTGTGACGGTCGAGCCGTTCGCCCTCGGCTCCGGCCAGCGCCTCGCCGCGTTCGTCGTCGCCGGCGTGCTCGTGAGTCTCGTCGGCGTCTGGGTCGCGACGTACGTCGGCGGAAGCGACGGGCTCGGCGTGGAGCTCGATCCGACGGAGCTCGACGCCGCCGATCTGGAGGCCGGAGACGGTGACACTGGGGCCGAGCACGACGGCGACGCCGAGGGCGAGACGAGCTAATTTCACCATCGGACGCCACTCCTGTAGATCGATTCAACCGATAGAATGAGGTGAGTGCCTCATGAATCGACAGCCATGTTCCGGAAGGTGCTGGTCGCGAACCGTGGCGAGATCGCGGTTCGGGTGATGCGGGCCTGCGAAGAGCTGAACGTCTCTACAGTTGCAATCTACAGCGAGGCGGACAAGGCGTCCGGCCACGTGCGCTACGCCGACGAAGCGTACAACGTCGGCCCGGCGACGGCGAGCGAGTCCTATCTCGACCACGACGCCGTGATCGAGGCCGCACGCAAGGCCGACGCCGACGCGATCCACCCCGGCTACGGGTTCCTCGCTGAGAACGCCACGTTCGCCAGGAAGGTCGAGGAGGCCGACGGGCTCACGTGGGTCGGTCCCAGCGGCGACGCGATGGAATCGCTCGGCGAGAAGACCAAGGCCCGAACGATCATGGACGACGCCGACGTCCCGATCGTGCCGGGGACGAAAGATCCGGTCACCGAAGTCGACGAGGTGCTCGCGTTCGGCGAGGAGCACGGCTATCCGATCGCGATCAAGGCCGAAGGCGGCGGTGGTGGGATGGGGATGCAGATCGTCGAGAACGAGGACGAGGCCGAGGAACAGCTCAAAACGGCCAAGCGCGAGGGCGAGGCGTACTTCGACAACGACTCGGTGTATCTCGAACGCTACCTCGAGAACCCCCGGCACGTCGAGATCCAAATCCTCGCCGATGAACACGGCAACGTCCGCCACCTCGGCGAGCGGGACTGCTCCCTGCAGCGCCGTCACCAGAAGGTCATCGAGGAAGGTCCCTCGCCCGCGCTCTCCGACGAGCTCCGCGAACAGATCGGTGAGGCCGCGCGGCGGGGCGTCGACGCCGCCGACTACACCAACGCCGGCACCGTCGAGTTCCTCGTCGAGGAGGACACCGACCGCGACCCCGACGAGCTGCTCGGCCCCGACACGAACTTCTACTTCCTCGAGGTCAACACGCGGATCCAGGTCGAGCACACCGTCACCGAGGAGCTCACCGGCATCGACATCGTAAAGTGGCAGCTCAGGGTCGCCGACGGCCAGGAGATCACCTTCGAGCAAGACGGCGTCGAGCTCACCGGCCACGCGATGGAGTTCCGCATCAACGCCGAGAACGCTGCCAACGAGTTCCAGCCCGTCGGCGGTGGCCACCTCTCGACGTACGATCCGCCGGGCGGCATCGGCGTCCGGATGGACGACGCGCTTCGGCAGGGCGACGACCTCGCCGGCGATTACGACTCGATGATCGCAAAGCTGATCGTCCACGGGTCGGACCGCGACGAGTGTATCACCCGCTCGCTGCGGGCACTCCGCGAGTACGAGATCGAGGGGATCACGACGATCATCCCCTTCCACCGCCTGATGATGGCCGACGAGGCGTTCATCGACGGGAAACACACGACGAAGTATCTCGACGAGGAGCTCGATCACGCCCGCATCGAGGAGGCCCAGCGCCAGTGGGGCCCCGAGGAGGACGCCGGCGGCGACGGGAGCGACGAGGAGACCGTCACCCGGGAGTTCACCGTCGAAGTCAACGGCAAGCGCTTCGAGGTCAACCTCGAAGAGGAGGGTGCACCGCCGATCGCCGCGAACGCGGAGGCCGGGGGCGGTGCCGAGCGGCCCGACCACGTCGGCGGTGACGACGGCGGCAGTAGCTCCGTCGGCGAGGGCGAAAGCATCGCCGCTGAGATGCAGGGGACGATCCTGGAGGTCAACGTCGCCGAGGGCGATGAAGTCGCGTCCGGCGACGTCGTCTGCGTGCTCGAGGCGATGAAGATGGAAAACGACGTGGTCGCCGATCAGGGCGGCACCGTCAGCGAGGTTCGGATCGCGGAGGGCGACAGCGTCGACATGGGCGACGTGCTCATCGTCCTGGAGTGACGGGCCACCTGCGGCACGAGCGGCTCCGTCCTGTAGCGTCTCAGCCCTCGAAGGGCGACTCCGGCGGTGCGGCAGCGACGATCCGACAGTCGAGCCGCCGACCGCTCCGGTCGAACGCGGCGACGTCCTCGCGCGTCCACGGGGGGACCGCGACGAGCACGACCTCGTGGAGGTCGTCGGCTTTCGAGACCGATAGCTCGCCGAGTGGATGAGAGACGAATCGGCCCTGGGCCTGGCCGTGGGGCACGGAGACGTCGACGCCGAACACCGCGTCCACCGACCGGCCGGTCGAGGGGAAGTACAGATCGGTGAACACCGGCGTCTGCGGATCGAGGTCACCGGCTGCGGTGACGGCCCCGGGCGACTGACCGTCGTTCCCGTTGGGCGCAGGCGGCTCGACGTCGTCGAGATCGCCGGCCTCGGAGACGAGCAAGAGCGTCGACACCGCGTCGGGATCGCGATCCTCGGCGATCGCCAGGAGCGCGTCGAGCAGGCCGCCGGTGACGTAGCAGGTTTCGATCATGGGAAGGTGGTGGACTGCAGGCGGTCGGCCACGGAGCGTGCCCTCAGAACGGGAGCGCCGACCGAAGTGCGTTCGCGTACAGTCGCGGCGCCCGCCGGCGCGATCCGGCGAGGGCGTCCTCGAGCGCGCCGGCACCGTCCGCCAGCACGGGCTCACCGTGGCCGACCAGCACGCGCTCGGGATCGAGATCGCCGAGCGCGTCCTGTGGCGGGAACAGCCTGAGCGCCGGATGGACGCCGAGTCGCTCGCCGGCGACGCGGAAGAACGCGGCGGTGCCGACGGCCTCGGGCACGACGAGCGTTCGATCCGCGTCCCGGAACAGCGCGACCTCGTGCCAGAAGAACCGGTCCACGACCGGAATCGGTCGAAACCCGGTGTCCCCGAGCTCGTCGCCGAGGATCGTCGTTGGCGCCGAGAGCTCCTCGCGGACGTCGGCGAACTGCTCTGGGACGTGGACGGCGACGTCGTGCCGTGCAGCGATCCTGGCTGCGTCTCGCTTGTGCCGGTCGAGCAACAGGACGACGCCCGCGACCGTGCCTCGCTCGGCGAGCCAGTCGTCGAGATCGGCGGCGTCTACGGGATCGACGAGCCAGAGGGCGTCCTCGGCAGCTTCGCTGGACGACTCGTCGCTCTCGGCGTCACCGGTCCCGCCCGACCCATCGTCTCCCCCACCGTGCTCGACGAGCACGTGGCTCGCCCGGGCCATCGCCTCGTCGGGGTAGGCGACCCACGTAGCGCCGCCGTCGAAGGAGCCGACTTCCGCGAGCGTCGTCGCGCCGTCACCTTTCATACCGGTACGTAGTGCGCCTCGCGGGATAAATGGCGGCGGGCGACGGGCCCAGGATCTGCGGCCGGTCGACGCCAGTGATCGGTGGCCGTCGAAGCGCGCCAGAATCGGTCCGGCGGGATCAGTTCGAGGGGATCGGATCGGCAGTTTCGGTGGGTGGCAGCCGTTGGGCGCGTCGGTTCGACCGCAGCCGTTGGGCGCGTCGGTTCGACCGCAGCAGTTCGACGGCGTCGGTTCGGCGTGCCAGCGAGTGGCACGTCCGCTCCGTCGAAATCGGTCATTCGTCCGGGGAGCGGGCCGATTCCCGCCGGTCGATCGATCGGTCGGCGTCCGCTGGTGACCGGTACGTAAGCCTAAAGAGTCGAACGGTCGTGTATTCGGCTAACATGACTACGTACGCGATGCGGTCGAGGTGGTTCGGTGGGGGTTGAAATCAAGGAGCGCCGCGTCTCCGAAGAGGAGTTCGCGGCCATGGAGGAGTTCGTCTTCGAGTATCTCGCCGCCAGCGTCGAGCGCGAGGAGGAAGGCGGCCGGATGCGCTGGTACCCCTGGCACTCCGCCGAGTACCGGTACAACCACATCCGGAACGTCGTCGACCTGGCCGCCGAGATCGCGAAGAAGGAAGGCGCCGACGTCGACGTCACCCGCGTCGCCGCGCTGTTTCACGACGTGGCGAAGCTCGACGCCGAGCAGGACGTCCACGCGGAGGAGGGCGCCCGCGTCGCTCGCCAGTATCTCGAAACTCACTGCGACTACCCCGAGTCCTTCCTCGACGAGGTCTGTCGATCGATCGAGGACCACTCCTACCAGGGGCCCCTGGAGGACCTCTCGCTGGAAACCCGCTGCCTGATCGAGGCCGACCTGCTGGACAAGGTCGGCGCCAACGGCACGGTCCTGATGATGCTGCGGATGGGCTACGAAGCCCGGACGCACATGGACGCGCCCGAGATGGTCGAGCGCGTACTCGAACGCGGCCACGAGGCCGAGGACCGCATCCGCAGCGACGCCGCGGAGACCATCGCTCACCGGCGGCTGAAGCGGGTCCGGTGGCTCCGCGAGTGGCTCACGGACGAGCTCGCGAACGTCGAGGCGCGGCCGGTCGACGGCGATTCCGGGGAGTTCGAGCCGTAGAAGCAGCGACGACCGCCGTCAGTTTTCCCTCGATCCCTCACCGGGGCTGGCTCACCAGGTCAGCCCTTCGTAGACCAGCCCGTCGACTGCCAGGTTCTCGGGGTCGATCGCCCGCCGTCCGTCGACGACGATCGGACTCGCCATCGCGGCGAACGCGCCTGAATCGAGCGCCGAGAACTCGTCCCAGCCGGTGACGACGACCGCGGCGTCGGCGCCGTCAAGCGCCGCCTCCGCAGTGTCGGCCGTCGTCAGCTCCGGGAACTGCTCGCGCATGTTCGCCTCGGCGACCGGGTCGTACGCGACGACGGTCGCACCGCGGGCCTCCAGCCCCTCGATCACCGGGATCGCGCGGGAGTTCCGCACGTCGTCGGTGCCGGGCTTGAAGGAGAGTCCGAGCACCGCGACCGTTTGCCCCTGGACATCGGCGTGGTTGTCCAGCAGCTCGAGGAGGCGCTCCGGCTGTCGGTCGTTGAGCTCCACCGCGGCCTGGAGGACGGCGGGCTCGTACCCCTCCTCTTTCGCCGCGGCGATGATCGCCTCCACGTCCTTGGGAAAACAGCTGCCACCCCAGCCGACGCCCGAGCGCAGGAACCGCTCGCCGATGCGGTCGTCGAGGCCGATCGCGTCGGCGATCTCGTAGGCGTCGACGTCGAACTCCTTGGCGACGTTGCCGAGGTCGTTGATCAGGCTGACCTTCGCCGCGAGGAAGGCGTTGTTCGCGTACTTGATGAACTCGGCCTCGGTGAGGCCCGTCTCGACGATCGGCGGATCCTCTGCCTCGATCAGCGGTGCGAACACCTCGTGGAGCGCTTCGAGCGCGCGATCCTCGTCCCTGTGGACCCCGGCGTCGTGCCCGTCCGTGCCGAAGACGAGCTTGTCGGGGGCGAGAAAGTCGGCGACTGCGGTTCCCTCCCGCTGGAACTCGGGGTTCATCCCGACGCTGACGCGGTCGCCAGCGTGGGCCTGCACCAGCGGCGCGAGGACGTCCTCCGTCGTCCCGGGGACGACGGTGGATTTCACGATCACGACGTGCTCGTCGACGTCGGCGAGGGCCTCGCCGAGCCGCTCGGCGGCGGCCTCGATGATGCTCGTGTCGATCGAGCCGTCGTCGCGAGAGGGCGTCGGGAGCGCGAGGAAGGTCACGTCCGTCTCCGGGATTTCGTCGTAGTCCGTGGTCGCCCGGAGACGGTCGCCGCCGTGCTCGGCGACGCGCTCGTCCAGCCCGGGTTCGTGGATCGGCGCCTCGCCCGCGTTGATCGACTCGACGATCGACTCGTCGACGTCCACCGCCGTGACGTCGTGGCCCCACTCTGCGAACACCGCGGCGATCGTCGAGCCGACGTAGCCGCTACCGACGACGCTGACGTTCATTACAGGGAAGAAGTCGGGGTGTGCCAATGAGCGTTTGGGAACAGCGCAAGCAGCAGGTGCAGTGCAGGGGGGTTCCACGACCGCTTTGCCCTCGAAAGCCCTCGCCCTTCCAGTCCCCAGGTGGGCGGCTGATCGGGCAAGCTAGTACGTCCCGGGCTTTCCCGATCGGCGGGCGCTGTTGGTCCTCAGGCGTCGATGCCGTCCTCGCGCAGTCGCTCCCGTACGGCCTCCCGATCGACGGTCCCGGAAGCGGTCCGGGGCAGCGCGTCTGCGAAGGCGATCGTCTTCGGCCGTTTGTAGTCCGCGAGCCGGTCGTCGGAGTGAGCACGTAGCGCGCCGACTCCGAGTTCGTCGTCGGTGGGCACCAGGAGCGCGGCGACCCGCTCGCCCCACTCGGGGTCGTCGAGCCCGACGACGGCCGCGGCGTCGATCGCCGGGTGGGATTCGAGCGCCTCGACCACCGCCGCGGGGTGGACGAGCTCGCCGCCGGTCGAGATCGCGGCGTCGGCACGGCCGAGCACCCAGAGCCGACCCGTCTCATCGCGGCGGCCGAGGTCGCCGGTGTGGTAGCCCAGTTCAGAGCGACTCGCAGCCGTGGCTTCCTCGTTGCCGTAGTAGCCCGGGGAGACCGTCGGGCCGTCGACGACGATCTCGCCGGACTCCCCGGCCGGAAGGGGATTTTCAGGCGGTCCGTCGCCGTCGTCGCCGACGATCCGGACTGTCGTCGGGAACAGCGGCCGCCCGACGGTCCCCTCGTACTCGCGTGCTTCGTGGGGCAGCGCGGTCGCGACCTGCGAGGCGGTTTCAGTGAGGCCGTAGGTGGGACATAGCGGGACCTCGTGGTGGGCACAGCGCTCGACGAGATCGGTCGGCGTGGCCGCGCCGCCGGCGAGGACGAATCGGAGCTCCGAGAGCGGATCGAGGTCGGAGGCACCGCGATCGGGATCCGACTCGGCGGCGTCGAGGAGCCGGGTGAGCATCGTCGGTACGACGGAGAGGCAGGTCGCCCCGTGCTCCGCGATCGCAGCGAGCGCGTCCTCGGCGTCGAACTCGCGCTGGAGGACTGCGGTCGTACCGTAGAGCGTCGAGCGGTAGATCGGCGCGAACCCGCCCATGTGGTAGATCGCGAGCGGGACGAACCACCGGTCGGCGGGGTCCGTCCCCAGCCGGAACGCCGACGCGATCGCGCTCGATCGGAGGTTCCCGGCCGTCAGCTCCACGGCCTTGGGCTCGCCCGTGGTCCCGGAGGTGAACAGGAGAAGTCGCGTGTCGTCGGGGTCGGGAATCGGCGCCTCGAAGCTCGAAGATGCCTGCTCGTCGAGCCGGAGCGGCACCTCGGCGGCCGCGTCGGCGCCGTCGAGCGTCGCGATCGTCGTCGGGGGATCCCGCGGTGCGTCCTTCGCCGCGGCGATCCCGAGCCCCTCGCTTGCGCCCTCACAGATCAGCACCTCGACGTCCGCGGTGTCGAGCTGTGGGCCGAGGTCGCCGGCGGTGAGCCGGGTGTTCAGCGGCACGGGCACGGCACCGAGCCGGAGCGCACCGAAGATCGTCCGGACCGCGGGGACGCCGGTCTCGGCGAGGAGGCCGACGTGATCGTCAGCGTCGACGCCGAGCGCGGCGAGTTTGCCCGCGGTCCGATCGACGGCGTCGTCGAGCCGGCCGTAGGTCCAGCTCGTGCCGTCGGTGGCACGGACGAGCGCGACCTGCTCGGCGCTGACGGCGGCGCGTTCGGCGACGGGATCGCTGTCCTGCGGGATCCGCATTGGCGGTGTCGTGGAGCGGCCGGCACAAGAGCGGTCCGATCTGTGTGGCGCCGTGGCGCGCCCGCCAGCACGGAGAGCCCCGTTCCGGACGGACGTGCGATGGCGACCGCTGCCGCGCGGCGAAACCGGCCGAACGTCTTCCCCTCGGTGTGTCCTCCCACGCCAGTGTAGTAACTACTATACGGCCGCCAACAAAGACCAGCATGGGAAAATGAGCCAGTCGTACGATCGGGGGCTGATCGAGGATTTCGGCCGCTGGCGGGAGTTCTCCGCCGGCATGTGGGCCTGGATCCTCCACAAGTTCACCGGCTGGGTCCTCATTGGCTACCTGTTCATGCACATCGCCGTGCTCAGTACGGCGATCGACGCAGCCAGTGGGGATCCGGCGACCTATACGGACACGATCCAGGGGCTGGAGAGTCTCCTGGTGGTCCGCGTTCTCGAGATCGGGCTATTGGCGACCGCCGTGTTCCACATTCTCAACGGCGTTCGCCTGCTGATGGTCGATCTCGGCGTCGGACTCGAGGCACAGGACAAGAGCTTCTACGCGTCGCTGATCGTCACGGGGGCGATCGTCGTGGCGAGCGTGCCGACGTTCCTCGGCGGGGGTGTCGTGTAGATGGCTGAACGCTACTCCTCCTTCCAGCCCCACGGCACGACGTGGCTGCTCCAGCGGATCACCGCGGCGCTACTGGTCGTGTTGCTGGCCTTCCACTTCTTCCAGCTGCACTTCCTCAACCACGCCTACGAGGTGACCTTCGCCGGCACGCAGGCACGGATGGAGGATCCGGCGTACTTCGCGACGATGGTCCTGTTCCTCGTGGCCGCGGCGTTCCACGGGCTCAACGGGATCTACAACGCGCTGGTGAACCAGGGAATCGAGGGAACGCGCAAGACCGTCGCCAAGTACGGCCTGACCCTGGCGGGGATCGTCCTCGTCGCCCAGGGGATCCGGGTCGCGATGGCGATGGCAGGGGTGACGATCGCATGAGCACTGAACACGACGAATCGACGGCAGAGACGACGACGGACGCCGACGAGGCGCCGGCACAGACGCCCGGTGACCGCCGACGGGCCGAGAAGAACGCCCGGATGGAGGTCACGGAGCGAGAGCGAGCCGAGGCCGCCGCGGCCGCCGACGAGACGGTCCAGCTCAAGGTCTTCCGGTTCGATCCGGAGGTTCCAGAGAAGGAAGAGCCACGCTTCGACGACTTCCACATTCCCTACGTTCAGGGGATGACCGTCCTCGACGCGCTGATCTACGCGCGCGACGAGTTCGACTCCTCGCTCACCTTCCGGCACTCCTGCCGACAGGCCGTCTGTGGCTCGGACGCCCTGTTCATCAACGGGAGTCAGCGGCTGGCCTGCAAGACGCAGCTTTCGGCCCTCGACGCGCCGGTTCGCGTCGAGCCCCTCCCCCACCAGGACGTCGTCAAGGACCTCGTGGTGGACATGGAGCACTTCTACGATCAGATGGAGGCCGTCGAGCCCTACATGCAGAGCGAGGAGTTCCCGGAGGGCGACCTGGAGGAGCAGCGCCAGTCCCCCGAGAACCGCGAGAAGATCAAGATGGCCACGCGCTGCATCTGGTGTGGCGCGTGCATGTCCTCCTGTAACATCGCCGCCGGGGACAACGAGTATCTCGGCCCCGCGGCGATCAACAAGGCCTACCGCTTCGCGATGGACGAGCGCGAAGAGGAGGATCTCAAGGAGCACCGCCTCCGGATCATGGAGCAGGAACACGGCGTCTGGCGCTGCCAGACCCAGTTCTCCTGCACCGAGGTCTGCCCGAAGGACATCCCGCTGACCGAGCACATCCAGGAACTCAAGCGGGAGGCGGTGAAGTCGAACCTGAAGTTCTGGTGACCGTGCCGATCACAACTCACAATCCATGACGATTCACGAACACGACGTGATCGTGGTCGGGGCCGGCGGCGCCGGTCTCCGGGCTGCGATCGCAGCACACGAGGAGGGCGCCGACGTCGCGATGGTGTCGAAGCTCCACCCCGTCCGCAGCCACACCGGCGCGGCGGAGGGTGGGATCAACGCCGCGCTCCGGGAGGGCGACGACTGGGAGCTCCACGCCTACGACACGATGAAGGGGTCGGACTACCTCGGGGACGCCGCCGCCGTCGAGACGCTCGCCCAGGACGCGCCACAGGAGGTCATCGACTTAGAGCACTGGGGGATGCCGTTCTCCCGAGAAGAGGACGGCACGGTCTCTCAGCGGCCATTCGGCGGACTCTCCTTCGCCCGGACGACCTACGCCGGCGCGGAGACCGGCCACCACATGCTCCACACGATGTACGAGCAGGTGGTCAAGCGGGGCATCCAGGTCTACGACGAGTGGTACGTCACCCGGCTCGCGACGACGGATCACGACGACCCCGCGGATCGGGAGTGCACCGGCGTCGTAGGGTACGAGCTACGGACCGGGGAGGTCGCCGGATTCCGCGCCCGAAACGGCGTGGTGCTGGCGACCGGCGGCCCGGGCCAGGCCTTCGATCACACCACCAACGCCGTCTCCTGTACCGGCGACGGACAGGCGATGGCCTACCGCGCTGGCGTGCCCCTGGAGGACATGGAGTTCGTCCAGTTCCACCCGACGACGCTCCCCTCGACGGGGGTCCTCATCTCCGAGGGCGTTCGCGGCGAGGGCGGCATCCTCTACAACGCCGAGGGCGAGCGGTTCATGTTCGAACACGGCTACGCCAACAACGAGGGCGAGCTCGCCTCACGCGACGTCGTCTCCCGCGCGGAGCTCACGGAGGTCAACGAGGGCCGCGGCGTCGAGGACGAGTACGTCTACCTCGACATGCGCCACCTCGGCGAGGAGCGTATCTCCGACCGGCTCGAGAACATCGTCCACCTCGCGGAGGACTTCGAGGGCGTCAACGCCTACGAGGAGCCGATGCCGGTCAAGCCCGGCCAGCACTACGAGATGGGCGGCATCGAGACCAACGAGAACGGCGCGACCCTGATCGACGGACTGTACGCGGCAGGGGAGTGTGCCTGCGCCTCCGTCCACGGCGCGAACCGTCTCGGCGGCAACGCACTGCCCGAACTGCTCGTCTTCGGCGCTCGTGCGGGTCGCCACGCCGCGAAGTCCGATCGCGCGGACGCGAAGCTCGAGACCGGCCGGACCGACGAGGCCGAGCCCGAGGAAGACCTCGACGCACCCGTCGAGCCCGGAGCGGTCGACGCAACGAGCGGTGATACGGCTGCAGACGGCGGCGCGGTCGCGTCTGGCGACGTGCTCGACGGTGCGGTCGCCCAGGAGCGCCAGCGCGTCGAGACGTTCCTCGAGCGCGAGGACGGCGTCAACCACGCCGACATCCGCGCCGAGGTCCAGCGGACGATGACCGAGAACGTCAACGTGTTCCGGGAGAAGGAGGGCATCAAGCAGGCGCTCCGGGACATCCGCGAGGCGCGCAAGCGCTACCAGGACGTGGCGGTGTCGGACCCGAGCCGCACCTACAACACCGACCTCATCCACACGATCGAGACACGGAACCTCATCGACGTCGCCGAGACGATCGCGCTGGGCGCGCTCGCCCGGACGGAGTTCCGCGGCGCACATTGGCGCGCCGAGCACCAGGAGCGCAAGGACGACGAGTGGCTCAAGCACACGCTCGTCAGCTGGGAGGGCGGCCGGCCGGACCTCTGGTACAAGCCCGTCGACCTCGAGGGGCAGAACAAGGTCTACGAGCCCAAGGAGCGGAGTTACTGAGCGCGTCGCGTTTTTCTCCCACGAATTCTCCGCGTTCACCCGCGCCGATCAGCTCAGCCCGAGCCGCGCGAGCAGGTCGATCCCAACGTCGGCCCACTCGACGAGCCTGTACCCCAGATAGATTCCGACGATCCCCAGCAGCCCCGGCAGCTCCGGCGGTGCGGGAATCGGCACCTGGACGAACGCGAAAATCGAACCGGTGAGCACACCGATCAGCAGTGCCAGCGCGACGAGCAGGATGTCCATGTTGGATCCCCGTCCGCCGCCGGCAAAAGCGATGGGCCGGGTACCGCGAACGCTGCCTCGGCCCCGCCGACACAGCGAGATCGTGATTGGAGGCGCCCCGATCTGTTCGACAAGCCACCAGGGTGGGGCATCGAAAGGGGCCGACCGGTCGTCGTGCGTAACGAAGGTGAGCCGAGTCTCGGCGAGGCGAACCTCGACAGACGAGCGAAGCGAGTCTGTCGGTGTAAGCACCGCAACGAGCGACCATAGGGAGCGAGTGAGGAGCGCAGCGAGTTACGCACGACGAGCGGGAGGGGGCTTTCGGAGATCGCTGTAGTACACACGACTCCTCCACCGACACGTTCGTCCCCTCGACCCCACGCACTTTTGTAGCGCCCCCGACCACCCACCACCAATGACCCTGGATCGGGTCCACTTCGAGGGGATCACGGGCCACGCCCGGCGGATCGAGCGCGGCATCGACGAGCGCGAGCACCAGCGCTTCGCCGAGCAGGTCTGGCGCGAGTTCCTCGACCCGCTCCGGGACGACGACGGCAACGCGGTCCTGCGACCGATCGACGACGAAGACCAGCAGCTCCACGAGATCGCGTTCGACGCCGCGGCGCTCCGGGAGCCGCCCTTCGAAACCGTCCACGGACTCGACTCGGGCACCATCAACCCGACGACCTACAAGAACGGCCTCGTCCTCGACGTCGCCCACGCCGCGATGGCCGCGGAGCCATCCGATCTCGATCTCCACCGCAAACGATCCCTGATCACGACGGTCCACTCCGGCGATCTCGCGAGCGTGCAGGAGTTCGAGGAGCGCCTGGACGAAGGGTACACGCACAATCGGCTCCTTCGTGCGCCCCAGGTTCCGCGCTTCGAGGAGAGCGTGGTCCACGAGCTGTCCCTCTACCTTGCGGAGAGCTCTCACGCGCTCGAACACTTCGACGAAGTCGAGGGGCTGCTCGTTCTCGACGGGCCGATCTACCCGAAAGGGATGCTCAACTGGGCCGATCGCGCCCCGGAGCTCCGGGACCTCCTCTACGACGAGCCCGAGCCCCGCGACGTGATCGAGAACTACATCCGGCTCGTCGAGCAGGCGGTCGAGCGTGACGTCCCGCTGCTCGGGTTCGTCAAGAATCCCGCGACGAAGGCGATCACGCGGACGCTGCGGGATCGCGGCCAGCAGGCGCCGTGGGCCGACGACACCGCGCTGTTCACGCGGTTGCTCGAACGCGGCGAGTTCGTCGAAACCGTCGACGAGCGCGGCGAGACACGCCGGGAGTGGGAGCGGGACACGGAGGGCCTGACCTACACCTCGTGGTTCCGCTCGCGGGGCGGCGCGGACCGGCTGCTCGTCGGCGAGGGCGATGCGGGATCGCCCGCCGGCAGCGGGGAAACCGCAACGGGTCCGTTCGGCATCGATCGGGAGCTCGATCCCGAAGCCTACGAGGTGACCTTCTTCGCGCTGTACGATCCCCGGGACGACCTGCTCTACCGGATCGAAGCGCCGCTCGCGCTCACGAAGGACGAGGCCTGCCGACAGGCGCTCACCGACTACGTCGTCCGCGAGGTCGCGACCGAACGCGGGCCACCGCGACCCGTCGCGAAGGCCGACTCGCTCGCCCGGATCGGCCAGCGCAGCACGAACGACCTCCGGAACGCGCTCGCGGAGGCATTCGGCACCGATCGACAACGCGACTACGACGACCGGCGCTGGGGCGACCTGGGCTGAGTCGTCGGCCGAGCCCGTATCGCTACTCCCCCCGGTCAGGGTGCAGCCCAACCATTGCTGTCGTCGCCATTTTCGCTATCTGTGCCACTGGGTCCACTGCTTCCACCGCCACCACCGCTCATCGCTCGTCCTCTGGCGTACTTCGCGAGCACGTCGGCCTCGAAGTGCAACAGGTCGCCGGGGGCTTTGCGATCGAGTGTCGTCACGGAGCGGGTCTGGGGGACGACGGCGACCGCGAACGTGCCGGCCCGTCGATCCACGTCGGCGACGGTGAGACTCGCACCGTCCAGCGCGACCGCGCCTTTCTCGACGACGAGGTCGGCGTACTCCGGCGGGATCGCCAGCTCGTAGCGCCAACCCTCGCCGTCCCGGGTGACCCGAAGCAACTCGGTGACGGTGTCGACGGTTCCCTTCACGACGTGGCCGTGAAATCGCCCGTCCGCGGGCAGCGGCCGTTCGAGGTTGACCGCCTCGCCGGGGGATCGATCTGCGAGATAGGTGCGGGAGACGGTCTCGGCGCTGAGATCCGCGTCGAACCAGTCCTCGCCGACCGCGGTCGCGGTCAGGCACACGCCGTCGACGGCGACGCTGTCGTCGGGGTCGATCCCGTCCAGCTCCGTCTCGATACGCACGCTCGCGTCGCCATCCTGGTGTCGGTCCACCGTCCGCAGCCGTCCGGTCGTCTCGACGATTCCGGTGTACATGCACTCGGACACGCGAGATCGGATACTAAATTCGTTATGGGTTGCAAAAATGTGGGTAGAGTGGAAGTGGTCGGACGACGGATCCGGCGACAGAGGGCATCGAGGCCGAACGACCTCAGGAATCCTGCTCCGCGGGCGCTCCGTCCTCCGCCGCCGCGATCTCCGCGTTCTCGACGACCTCCAGCTCGACGTCTTCGGGGTCCACGCCGACGCGGGAGAACTGCGTGCGGACGTGTTCGCGAGCGGCGGCGACCGCCTGGTCGCGGGTGTCGAACCCGCGTGGCATCGGTGACTCGAAGGCGACGTGGACCTCCCGGCCGTCGATCTCCTGGACCGACCCGCCGCTCTCGACTTCGTAGAACTCGTCGCAAACCCAGACGTACGCGGCGTCGTCCTCCGGCGCGCCTTTGAAACTCGGCGCGCGCTCGCCCCGCTCGAAGACGGTGCCGGTCAGCTCGGTCCCGCCGGCCCGTCCCCGCACCAGCAACATACAATCGGTAGCCCGCGACCGTGGAAAAGGTCGTCGTGTTAGCGATCGTGATTGGCGGTGGCCACCCGAGGATCGCCGGATCAGTAGCGGGAACCCTCTTTGCAATCGCCTGCCAAACAGTACCATGCTCGTCCACGAACTGATGAGTGCGCCCGTCGTGACTGTGGACGCCGAGGCGACCCTGCAGGACGCCGTCGGGCGGTTGCTCGCCCACGACGTGGGCAGCGTGGTGCTCGTCGAACGGGGCGATGCATCGATCGGCGACGCGAACGGCAGTGGCAGCGAGAGCGACGCCGGTGTCGCCACGCCGGCGGGGATTCTCACCGCGAGCGACGTGCTCCAGACCACGTACGACCGCGAGACCTCCTTCGCGGAGATTCCGGCCCGCGACGCGGCGTCGAGCCCGCTCGTCACCGTGGCGCCGGACCGGACCGTCGGCCACGCGGTGAATCGGATGGCCGAGGAGGACGTGCGCCACCTGCCGGTCGTGGACGAGTTCGACGTCGTCGGCATCGTCACGATTACCGACGTCGCCACGGCCTACGACGAGGTTCGCGACGAGGCGATCGATCTCGTGGGCGAACGGGCGGCGTGGGAGACCGAGGAGTGAACGAGTGGCGCTGCCGTCGCCGTCGATCCGGGCGCCGACGCCACGGTCGAGGCCGCGAGGAGCAACGCAGTCGCTGGCGAGGGGATCGGACAACCGATCCGGCGGTCCGCCAGGTGTCTATCTGGCGCTGCTACTCCTCTTCGTCGTCCTCCACTTCGTCGATGAACTCGTGGGCGTCCTCCAGGATCTCGCGTGGGCCGTCCTGGGTGATCGTGTTGATCGCCTGATCGTAGTCCCGCCACTGGTGGTCGCGGTGCTCGTGGGAGAGCTCGGCGGACGCCTCGAAGGACTTCGCCACGAACAGGTGGACGGTCTTGTGGATCGTGTTGCCGTTGGCCTCGAACACGTAGTCGTACTCGTCGCGGAAGCCGTCGAGGAGCCGGAAGTCTGCGATACCAGCTTCCTCCTCGACCTCGCGGATCGCGGTCTGCTGGAGTTCCTCCTCGCCCTCGACGCCGCCCTTGGGGAACTCCCAGTCCCCCGGGCGGCTCTTGAGGAGCAGGTACTCCCGCCGGCCCCGGGTATCCCGGTAGAGGATGGCGCCGGCGCTCGTCGCTTCGACTGGCATTTGACGGCTATTGGCAGCCGTGTGGTAAAGGAATATCGGAGCCGTCGCCCCGTTCACCGACGAAAGCGGGGCCGCCGATCCGACAACCGTCGTGCAGCCGCCCGGACGACCGGTCAGAAGTTCCCCTCGGTCACCCAGAGACTGACAGCAGCCGCAGCCGCACAGAACAGCGTGGCGAGCGCGACCGTGACGATCCGACCGACGCCCGTCGTGTCGGTCGTGAACCACGCGAGGACGGCCACGACGGTGACGATGACGGCGATCCCGGTAAGCTCGACGTCGGAGAAGTGATCGCGTGGATCCATCGTGTAGCCGAATTCGGTGCGCGGAGCCCTTCAAACCGTCCCATTTCCACGGGACGGCTCGAACCCACCCGCCGGAGAGTGGCGGATCCGCCCGGCCGGACGACGCAGGGGACCGGCCGCTCAAGTCCCCGCGGCCGCTTCTTGCTCGGCGTCGGCGGCCGCGGACTTCGAGATCGCCAGCGAGAAGGCGACCACGAGCACGCCCAGGACGGCCACGTAGCCGTACATCGCCTGGACGCCGACGACGTCGACAAGTACGCCGGTCACCAGCTCCCCGACCGCACGGCCCGCACTCACGCCACCGACCATCAGCAGGCTCTGGGCCGTCGATTTCAGCGCCGACGGCGACAGCGAGTGCGCGAGGTTCACCGACGCGAGGTTGAACAGGGCGTAGCCGAGCCCGAGCAGCACCTGCGAGGCGACGACGACCGCGAGGGCGCCGGTCGTCGCCAACAGCGCGTACGTGCCGAGGTAGAACACGCCCGCGGTCGCCATCAGCCAGCGGTAGGAGCCGGCCCCGCGACGCGCAACGTAGACGAACGCGACGGCCTCCGCGAGCGTCTTGATCAGCCAGGCGAACCCCGTGATGGAGTCCGGCTGGTCGATCGCGCGGACGTACACGGAGAAGAAGGCCGCGCTTGCCGGCGTCATCACGCCGAGGAAGAAGGCAGCACCGAGCAAGAGTACGAACTGCCGGTCGAGCAGTCGACGCACCGACGCCACGTCGAGGTCCTCGCCGAGCGCGTCCGTGTCGCCCATCGGGAGCCGCGTGAGCAGGAGGACGAGGAGCACCATCCCGACGCTGTAGGCGTAGAACACCGCCTCGGTGGCGGTGACGCCGATGAGGAAGCCAAAGCCCAGCCCGGCGATCCCGAAAGCGATCGAGCCGTAGGCGCGCACGCCCTCGTAGGACATCCCCGAGGAGAGCACCAGTGCGTTGGAGATCGGGACGGCCGGCGCGCGGAACAGCGCGAAGATCACCGTCGCGACGACGACGGCGAGAAACGTAGCGCCCACCATCGGTGCGAGCGGGTAGAGCAACGCCGCCGCCCCCGCAACGATCGCGGAGACGTAGAGGATCGGCTTGCTCGCACCCTTCCAGTCGGCGATCAGCCCCCAGATCGGCTGGGCGATCATGCCACATAGCGGGAACAGGAAGCCGATCAGCCCCATCTGCGTCCCGGAGAGGCCGATCTCATCGAGGAACACGTTCCGGAACATCACGTAGCCGCTGAAGGAAGCAAACAGCAGGAAGTAGAACAGCTTGAACCCGCGTTCTTCGCTCAGCATCGGCGGACCCCCACCGGATGCGCGACCGTCGGCGGGTCGGCGGCCGGTCCCGCGGCTGGCAGCGACCCCCGACTCGACCCCTGCACCGTCGGCGTCATCGACTCGCTCGAACTGGGACGCCTGCCTCGCTTGAGTATTCCGACCGCGGCGGGGCTACCCGCTTTCGCCGCAGCCGCCGGGGAAGCGCCGATGCGGGAGCGGAGCGACGGAGCCGCGAAGCGAAGGACGTCCGAAACGGGCGACCCGTCGAAACGAAAGGCACAATTGCCGTCCCGAGGAATCCCCGACCATGAGCGAAGACGACGCCGAGGAAGCGGAAGAAGCGGAGGAGCCCGCCGTCGAACTCGGCGAGGAGACGCCCGTCGAGGGCGCACCGCTCGCCCAGGTAACCGCCCGACTGCACTTCCCGCTCCAGAAGAGCGAGATCCAGCGCCGGGAAGGCGGCTCGACGATCCGGACGCCCTCGGGTCCCCGGACGATCACCGACGTGCTCGCGGACGTCGAGACGACCTACTTCGCGACCGACGACGAGTTCCGGAGCGAGATCGAGGACGTGATCGGTACCGGGCCCGTCCCGACGGAGTAGCCCGTGTCCACGGCCGCCGGCGACCGACTCGCCATCCTCCGACGCCGGCTGGGCGCGACGAGCTGGTATCAACGATCGGTCGTGCTGGGCGGGCTGTGCACGATCGTCTGGATGAACGTCCCGTGGACGTCACTGCACGGACGACTGCTCCGGGACGGCCTCCTCTTCTTTGCAGTCCCGATGGCGTTCGCGCTCGCGCACGAGCGCCGGCTGGGCTGGCGGGTCGATCGCCGCGCCGTGAAGGACGCGCTCCTCCTCTCGGCGTTCGTCGCACCGTTCTACGTCGTCGGCTCGACGCTCCCCGGCGTCCGCGAGTTCTATCCGATGTGGGGCCTGGAGAGCAGCGCGCCGGTCCCGTTTCTGATCCACGCCAGCAAGCAGTTCCTGCTCGTGCTCGCCGGCGAGACGTTCTTCCGCGGCCTGTTCTGTGTCGGCCTCCGCGACCGCGGGCCCTGGGTGGCCTTCATCTCGCCCGTGATCTACGCGCTCCTCCACGCGAACAAGCCGCCGATCGAGCTCCTGCTCTCTGGGCCGACCGACGTGTTGTTCGGACTCTCGGACTACCACGCGAACTCGCTGTTGCCCTCGGTCTGTGCCCACGGGCTCGGACTCGTGCTGCTCGACTGGCTGGTGCTCCACGATCCGCTGCTCGATCCGGAGACGACGGCGGGCTGGTTCGAGTGGCTGCCGATCGTGGTGTAGTCAGAGCCAGTTCCGGCTGACGTAGAGCGCCCGGTCGATACGAGACTGTGGAACGGTGACAGAGATCGTGTCGACGATCGCCACGACAGTCGAACTCGGAAGATGGTCCGACTCGAGAAAGAGGAGCGGCAGTCGGTCGTCGGGTGCGAACTCCCGGAGGAAATCGTCGTCGTTAGTGAGCAGCACTCGGTCGGTTTCGATCGCGTGTGCCGCGATCGTTTCGTCTCGGACGCCCTTCTGCAGTGACTCGTGATCGTCGACGTGTTCGACATCGTGGCCTTCGGCTCGGAGCCCATCAACGACCTGACGGTCGATATTCTCGTCGGCGAGGATCCGATACCTCACACGTCGTCGGGACCGGTGATCGCGTCGTCTCGATTGGCCTCGACCGTCGCTTCACGACGCTCCTCGACGCGGTGCATTTCGTCGGGGTGGTCGTGATAGTACGCGAGCGCATGATAGATGTCCGCGAGATCGACGTCGTACCTGTCGGCGAACTCCCGCGGCTCGAGATCCCCCTGCTCGACCCGTTCATAGACCAGCCGTACGGTGAGCCGACTGTCGGCGATGTGGGGCTCGTCGTGGACGTCGGAGTCCGTGGCGGCGACGATCCGGCGGGACGCCTGTGCCATCGTGGACGGAGGTTGGGTCCCGGTCGTATTTAGACCTGTGGCGACCGCTCACGCCTCGGCAGGCTGGCTGTGCAGTCGCTCACGAACGGAGGTGGTAGCAGCGAAACCGTTTCGAACGAATATCGGCGGTCAGAACTCGAAAAGACGGCTCAGATGCCGCCCTCGAAGTCGTCGAGGGCGTAGGTCGGCTCCGCGCCGCGGCGGTCGAGCGTCTCGTTGGCGAGCAGCCAGTAGACCACGGAGAGGGCCTTGCGACCCTTGTTGTTCGTGGGGATCACGAGGTCGACGTTGCTCGTGGCGTTGTTGGAGTCACACATCGCGATGACGGGAATCCCGACGGTGATGGCCTCCTTGACGGCCTGTGCGTCGCCGATCGGGTCAGTGACGACGACCACGTCGGGCTCGATGTAGCCGTCGTACTTCGGGTTCGTCAGCGTGCCGGGGATGAACCGGCCGGTGCGGGCCCGCGCGCCGATCGCCTCGGCGAACTTCTCGGCGGGGAACTGCCCGTACTGTCGGGAGGACGCCACGAGGACCTGCTCGGGATCGTAGCCCGAGAGGAAGTCCGCGGCGGTGCGGATGCGCCCGTCGGTCTGGGCGACGTCCAGCACGTAGAGACCGTCGGTGCGGACGCGGTGGATGAACCGCTCCATGTCCGAGGTCTTCTGCTGGGTCCCGATGTGGACCCCGGCGCCGAGGTACTCCTCGACGGGGATCAGCAGGTCAGCCTCCTCGTCGCCGAGCACGTCGTCGTCGAGGCGTGGTTCGTCGTCGGCCGCCTCGCCCTCGGCCGCCTCGGCCTCGGTCTCGGCGTCCGCCGCGTCCTGTGCGTCAGCGGGCTCCTCGGCGGCTTCGGCCGCGGCCTCCTCGGCCTCGGCATCCTCCGCGTCGAGCCCCTCCAGGTCGTTGTCGTTGTTGCTCATGTTGCGTCGTCGTCGATCCGGATGAGTTCGTTGAGCTTCGCGGTCCGCTCGCCGCCGACGGCGCCGGTCTTGATGAACGGCACGTCGGTGGCGACCGCGAGGTGTGCGATCGTCGCGTCCTCGGTCTCGCCCGAGCGGTGGGAGACCACCGAGTCGAGGCCGTTCCGGCCCGCGAGCTCGATGGCGTCGACCGCGTCGGTCAGCGTCCCGATCTGGTTGGGCTTGATGAGGATGGAGTTCGCGGCGCCGGTATCGATGCCGGTCTGCAGGCGCTCGACGTTCGTGACGAAGAGGTCGTCGCCACAGATGAGCGTCCGGTCGCCGTCGACGCGGTCGGTCAGCTCCGCGAAGCCCTCGTAGTCGTCCTCGTCGAGGGGATCCTCGACGTAGACGAGGTCGTACTCCTCGATGAGATCGACCATGTAGTCGATCTGCTCGGCGGTGGAGCGGGTCTCCTCGCCGTAGTGGTACTCGCCCTCCTCGTAGAGCTCCGCGCCGGCGACGTCGAGGCCGAAGCGGATCTCGAAGCCGACCTCGTCGGAGACGTCGTCGACGGCCTGCTCGACCAGGTCGAACGCGTCGGCGTCGTCGATCGACGGCGCCCACGCGCCCTCGTCGCCCTTGCCGGCGGCGATACCGTCCTCGTGGAGGAGCTCCGCGACGCGGGCGTGGACCGCTGCGTTCGCGAAGACGGCCTCCTGGACGTTCGGCGCGCCGACGGGTGCGGAGAGGAACTCCTGGATGTGCGTCGCGTCGGCGGCGTGCTCGCCGCCGCCCACGACGTTGCCCAGCGGCGTCGGGAAGGAGTCGCCGCGGAAAGCACCGCCGAGGTGCTGGTACAGCGGTGCACCGAGCGTGTCGGCGGCGGCCTTCGCGGCGGCCATCGAGATGGCGACCGCGGAGTTCGCGCCGATCTCCGAGAAGTCGTCGGTGCCGTCGGCGGCTCGCAGCGTCCCGTCGACGGATCGCTGGTCGCCGACGTGGACCTCGCCCACGAGCCGCGGGATCGCGTGCTCGCGGGCTGCGGCGATCGCTTCCGCCGCCGGAAGCTCGATGGCCTCGTACTCGCCGGTGGAAGCGCCGGATGGCGCTGCCGCCCGACCGAAGCCACCGGTCTCGGTCAGCACGTCGGCCTCGACGGTCGCGTTCCCGCGGGAGTCGAGGATCCGGCGCAGCCGAACGTCGGTGATCAGGACCATCAGGCGTCACCCCGGTCGACGGTGAACGGCAGGACGCCAGCGTCGTACTCCTGGGCCGCAACCAGGATCGGCTCCGTCTGGTCGGTGTCGATCAACACCGGTGCGCCGTAGGAGACCTGCAGCGCCCGGGAGCCGAGCACTCGTGCCCGCTCGTAGCGGGTGAACTGTTGCCCGCTCATTGGTAGGGGGCCACGATGTCGACGAGGTCCTTGTGCGAGACGAGCATCCGTCGGCAGCAGTGTCGGTCGACGCCGAGCTCGTCGAGGACCTTCTCCGGGTCCTCCGGATCGTCTGCCTCTCGCGTGCGAGCCTTGAACTCCTCCCAGTGCTCGCCGACGACGTTACCGCACGTGAAACAGCGAACTGGGACCATCATGGATGAATCACCGGTAGGACTTCTGGTAGCGGGCCCGTGCACCGGGGCCGCCCCACTTTTTGGGCTCGGAGCGACGGACGTCGTTGACGAGCAGCGTCCGGTCGAACTCCATGTAGGCGTCCCGGAGCTCGGCGTCGCCGCTGTGCTCGACGATGCCGCGTGCGATTGCGGTCCGGGCCGCGTCGGCCTGGCCGATCACGCCGCCGCCCTCGACGTCGACCTCGATGTCGACGTCGTCGCGGATGCCGTCCACGACGCGGAACGGTTCGAGCACCTTGAGCTGGGCCGTCTCCGGCTCGAGCAGTTCGACGGGTTCCGAGTTGATGCGAACGCGCCCATCGCCCTCGCGAACGGTCGCGCGAGCGATGGCGGTCTTCTTCTTGCCGCTGGTGTTCGTTACCATGTTACGTTGGCTCCGAGTTCGTCGCTGACCTCGCCCAGGTGGACGAAGCGGATGTTCGAGAGTCGATCCAGCGAGGTGTCGGGGAGGCGCTCGGCCTCCTGGTCGTTCGGGTTGCCGACGTAGACGCGGACCCGGGAGAGGGCGTCGCGACCTCGCTGCTTCTTGTGGGGGAGCATGCCGCGCACGGTGCGCTTCATGATCGTGTCCGGCCGCTTGGGGTAGGCCGGGCCACGGTCGCTCCCGATCTCGCGGCGCTTGCGATACTTGGCGAGGATGTCCTCACGGCCGCCCGTGATGACCGCGTCCTCGGCGTTGACGATCGCAACCGTCTCGCCGTCCAGGGCGCGTTCGGCGACCTGACTGGAGACGCGACCGAGGATGGCGTCGCGGGCGTCGACGACGAGGTCCGCCTCGAACTCGGCGGCGCTCATCGGATCACCCGCACGTTGGATCCCTCGGGGTTGTTCTGGATTGCCTGTTCGAGTGTCGTGGTCTCGCCGACCTGCTCGATCTTGGTCTCCGCGGACGAGCTGAAGTCGACCGCGGCGACCGTGACCGCCTTGCGCAGCGAGCCGCTGCCGAGCACCTTGCCCGGCACGACGACTGTCTCCTCCTCGTTGGCGTACCGCTCGATGCGGCCGAGGTTGACCTCGGCGTGGGTACGCCGGGGCTTCTGGAGACGGTCGGCGACGTCGCTCCACACGTCGGCGTCGGTCTCGCGTGCCGCCGACTTGAGGTCGGCGACGAGACTGGTGAGACGTGGATTCGTCTTGCTCATGGATGAATTCGGTGAGAAGCGGACGGATGCAGGGAGCAGGATTTGAACCTGCGAACCCCTACGGGACAGCGCCCTGAACGCTGCGCCGTTGACCTGACTTGGCTATCCCTGCGCGCATCCGTCCGTTGATCGCAGGCCTTCAAACCCCTTTCGGTGCGGCGATCTGCCACCGATGTGGTGGCGCCGGTAGCGGTGCCACCGGCCATTCGGCCAGGCGCACCGCTCCCGGTGGCCGCGGCTTCAGGCGAGCCGCGAGCGAGCCGCGTGTGGTGGGTTCGAAGGGTCATCTGTGCTGTATAGTTGGTAGTTCGTTCGCGGTCCTCAGAGCTGGACGGCTTCCTCGAGTGCGTCGGCCCGATCGCCCAGCGAGTCGATGGCCTCGGTGACCAGCGTCTCGACGTCGAGCGAGCCGTCGGTTTCGACGTGGAACACGAACGCCTCGGGGACGTCGTGGACCTCGAGCTCCTTGTCGGGATACCGGTTCGTGAGGTCGTTGTCGAACTCGTCGGTGGCGATGAGATCGCCCTCCGCCGCGTCGTCGTCGGCAGCGTGCTCGGGTGCACGCTCCTCGATGACGCCGCGCAGGACGTGGGGCTCGTCGTCCTCGTACTCGCCGCGGTCGCCGACGACCTCGACGTACTGGAGGTGTCGGTAGCCGACGGAGACGCCGCCCTGGTGCTTCGCGTGCTCGCGCCCGCGATCGAGAACGGCCTCGGCCTCGAGTTCGATCCGCTGGTCCTCCTTGAGGTCGATGATGGGCACGTTGTCCTCGGCGGGCTGGACCAGCTCGTCGCTGGAGACGATGTCCCCGGAGTAGGCCGTGTCCGGCCCCTCGACGTCCAGGGACAGCGTGACGCCCTCGCCGATCTCGAAGTCGTCGACCGGCGTCGTCAGCGGCACGAGCCCGAGCCGGTGTCCGATCTGCTCGTCGAACATCACCGACTCGTTCTCGACGATCCGCACGGTCTCGATGGCCACCGTCGGCACGTCGGCGACCATCGCCCGGCGAATGCCGTTGGCGAAGGCGGGGCTGATGCCCCGGACGAGGACGCGTGCTTCGCGTTCCTCGCGTTCGATGTACTCGACCTCGTAGTCCTGTGTCATGGGTTAGAAGCCGCTCTTGCCCTTCGGGGGTCGCGATCCGTCGTGCGGGATCGGGGTGACGTCCTCGATCCGACCGATCTCGAGACCGGCGCGGGCGAGCGCTCGGATCGTCGCCTGCGCACCCGGACCGGGGCTCTTCTGGAGGTTGCCGCCGGGGCCACGGACGCGAACGTGGACGCCCTCGAAGCCGGCCTCCTGGACCTCCTCACCGATCTCCTCGGCCATCTGCATCGCGGCGTAGGGAGACGCCTCGTCGCGGTTCTGCTTCACGACCGCGCCGCCGGACGACTTCGCGATCGTCTCGGCGCCGGTGAGGTCGGTCACCGTCAGGATCGTGTTGTTGAACGATGCGTGCACGTGGGCGATGCCCCACTTGTCGTCGTTGTCTGCCATTATTGGTCCTCCGCTCGTTCGGGGTGGAGCTCGTCCGACAGCGGGCTCGCCTCGTCGAACTCGACGTCGGCCTGCTCGTCGACTTCGACCTTATAGGACGGGCGCTGGACGCGCTGGCCGTCGATCGTCACGTGGCCGTGGACGATGAACTGTCGCGCCTGCTGGGGCGTGTTCGCGATGCCCTTCCGGTAGGCGACGGTCTGTAGGCGACGCTCGAGCACGTCGGTGATCTCCAGGGACAGGACGTCGTCCAGCGCTTCGGACTCGTCGAGGACGCCGTAGCGCTTGAGGCGCGCGAGGAACTCGCGACCCTCCTGGGTCGCGGCCTCGGCGTCGCCGCCGGCGCGACCGAGCAGCTTCCGGGCCTCTCGTCGGTAGTCACGAAGCTCGGACTGGGCGCGCCAGAGCTCTTCCTTGTTGGAGAGCCCGTACCGCTCGACGAGGTTGTGCTCGTCGGCGATGCGCTCGCCCTGCCAGGGATGGTTCGGCGTCTCGTATCGCTTGGTGGAGCTTCCGAGGGGCATCTACAGTCCCCCCTCGTCTTCTTCTTCCTCGGCCTCTTCGGCGGCCTCGGCTGCCATGTCCTCCTTGATCTCCTCGACGTTGACGCCGATCGTCCCCTCGGTACGGCCGGTGGACTTGGTGCGCTGTCCCCGGACCTTGTGGCCGCCGCGATGGCGGACGCCCTTGTAGGAGTCGATCTTCTTCATGCGGTTGATGTCGTGCTGTCGGGTCATGCTGAGGTCGTTCCCGATCTCGTGGGTGGCCTCGCCCGTGTAGTAGTCGCTGGGGCGGTTGACCATCCAGTCGGGAACCTCCTCGTCGATGGACTCGACCAGCTCGACGACCGATTCGATGACGTCGTCGTCGAGAGCACCGAAGGTGGCGCGGCGGTCGACGCCTGCCTCCTCGGCGATGATGCGGGCCGTTCGACGGCCGATGCCGTTCATCTCCGAAAGGGACCGCTCGACGGACTTCGTCCCATCGAGGTCCGTCTGCCCGATGCGGACGAAGTATCGAAGGTCCTCGTCTTCGTCGTCTGGTGTGTCTTCTGCGCTCATGTGTTGGGTGAAGCCTCGGACGCTTGTGGCGTCCCGCTTCTGTTGTCGTGTGAGGCCGATCACTTCGGCCACACGGGACCTGCCGACCGCGCTCGGCCGATGCCGAGACAGCGGGCGGCGAGTCAGTAGAGCGTCGTGGCGGGGATTTGAACCCCGGAGGCTTGCGCCACAGAGTTAGCAACCCTGCGCCTTGGGCCAGGCTAGGCTACCACGACCTGCCTCTCTCTGTCACTCGCGCCCTCGCGGACTCGGGGGCTCGTCCCCCTGCAGGTGTGTCGCGGTGTTAGCTTCCGGAGTCGGCTACTTAAGCACACCGAAGCCGCATCGGTACGAACGGGGAGCAGCGGCCGTGAACCCGGGCCGGAATTACGCCGGCTCCATATACTGACGGATCGCCTCGACGAACTCCACGTAGCGGTCAAGTGCGTTTTGGAGGGCGTCGTAGACGATGTCGTCGTTGACGACCGGACCGTACGTGTGTGCCAGGACGTCGCGAAATCCGACTGCTTCTCGGAGCCGCCGGGCGAGATCGACGTGGAGCACGCCGTCGTTCTCGAGCGCCGTGATCGCAGCCTTCCGCGAATCGGGGACGCGTCCTCGCTCGACCCGGCAGATCGTCTCGGCGATATCGATCATCGCAGCTGTGAGCGTCTCGAACCGACGCTCGACTGCTTCTCTCGTCTCGACGTTCTCCTGGCTGCCGTACTCCGCTCTGGAGAGTGACTGAGCCGATCGTAGTCGAGCGATCGTCCGCTCGATCGACTCGACGGCGTCCGCAATACGGGCGGCATCCTCCGGTCGAAGCTCCTCATCCGCCATGCGTGCCTTGGCGAAGCCTGTTCGCCGCGTCGGCGACTCGGCGTCGCGCGTCCTCGATCGTCGGCGGTTCGTCACCGAGCTCGTCGAGGAGTTCCTGTCGTCGTTCTTCGCTCCCGACCAGCAATCGCCCGTTCTTGAATGTCACACCGAGGAAGGACGGCGAGGCGCTGTGAACGTCGACGACGTCGACGTCGGCGTCCAGCGCATCGTCGAGGTCAGTCAGGAGTCCGAGATACGTAGCACTGTACCCGTCGTCGCCAGGACGGTCGTTCGCGAACTCGACCACGAGGTCGAGATCGCGCCACTCCGCCCGCTCGGGATCGGCGGCGGAGCCGAACAGCAGCGCGGTCGAGACGTCGTGTCTCCGGAGAATACGACGACACGTCTCGAGGACGGCGTCGTCCGGCTCGTTCCGAACGTCCCCACTCATACCAGCGTATTTGGCCTACCGGCTGATAGTGTTTCGCCCAACGGGCTTCCCTGGATCGGCGTTCTGAGCGGAAATCGGGCGATTTCGTCCCTACTCGTACTGTGACGTTGCCGGGGAGGACGTTCCACAGATCGTAGCTCCTGGGACACCCAGGCAGGGAGGGGGCTTCCAAGCGGTTTGCTACCCCTATCGATCGAGTAGCACTCCAACGTTCAGCCGATGTACTCCGGATTGACGACCCACTCGCCGTCCTCCTGGATCATGTACTCGCCGTAGTAGGGCACCCGATTGGCGACGGTCTCGCGGAACGTCTCCCGGATATCCGCTTTCGTCTCGCCGATCGATCGGAGATCGTCGTGACGGTTGAGACAGCCCTTGAGCTTCCCGTCGTGGGTGAGCCGGACCCGGTGGCAGTTGGCACAGAACTCCTCGTTTTCGACGGGATCGACGATCTCGACCATCCCCTCGCCGGGCGCTGCTTCGTCCGCCGACGTCGCAGCCGCCCCACCACCGTCCGCGGCGACGGCCTCGGCATCCCCAGCCGCAGCCGCCTCCGTCGCACCCTCACGGAGAAAGTACCGCCGTCGCCCGTGCATCTCGCGGTGCTCGATCCGGTGGGCCGTCTCCGCCAGCCAGTCGTGCACCCGCTCGATATCCACCGCCCACTCGGGGTTGCCGGCGATCTCCGGCATGTACTCGATGAGCTGGAGCTGGAGGCCGTCGCTGGCGGCGACGTGCTCGACCATCTGGGGCACGTAGCCCGCGGTCGCCTCGAAGACGACCATGTTGAGCTTGACCGGCGCGAGCCCGGCGTCGAGTGCAGCCTCCACGCCCTCGATCACGCGGTCGTACGCGCCGGAGTTCGTCACCTCGGCGAAGGCGTCGGGGTCGATGGCATCCTGGGAGACGTTGACCCGCTCGACGCCGGCGTCGACGAGGTCGTCGGCGCGATCGGGGAGCATCGTCCCGTTCGTCGTCAGGGAGACCGCCATCTCGTCGGGGGTGCGGCGAACGATCTCCTCGAGGTCCGCGCGGAGCAGCGGCTCGCCCCCGGTGAACTTCACCGCCTCGACGTCGAACTCGGCGGCGATCTCGAGGAAGTCGACGACGGCGTCGGCGCCGATCTCGTCGTCGGTTGGCTCCATCGGCCCGCGAACGTCGCCCAGCCCCTCGTTGTGGCAGTAGACGCAGTCGAAGTTACACCGGTCGGTCAACGAGACGCGCACGCCGCTGACCTCGCGACCGAACTCGTCTTCGAGCATCCGATGGTGCGAACTGCGGGAGGGCGATGCATAAACATCCGGTTACTGACAGTGGTTGTGTAACCATCCGTGGTTTCGATATCGCACCACTTCGGAAGAAGGGCGGCAAGCAGATCGCACCGTCCCGCTACACGTCGTACTTGTACGTCGCCTGGTCGGTATCGATGCCGAAGTCCTCGGCCTGCTCATCGGGGTCGCCGTCCGGGCCGTCGTCGCCGTCGGGCGCGGCGTTCTTGAACCGCTCGCGGAGTCGCTCGGGCACCGCGAACGCCTCGACCGCGAGCGTGAGCGCGACGGCGTCGCTCTCGCCCTCCCGGGCGCGAACGGTCTCGAGTCGCTCGGCCATCGGCGCGGGCAGGTCGGCGGATTCGACCGGCTCGAACCCGAGCTGCGTGGCGTAGTCCGCAGCGGGCGTGAACAGGTAGACGCGCTCGAACCCCTCGTCGCGGGCGTGTTCGATCAGTCGTTCGATGACGTGGGCACCGACGCCCTGGCCGCGCCACGCCGGGAGGACGCCGACGCTCGTCAGCTCGCAGAACTCGCCCTGCTCCGTCTTGTGGATCCGGATCCGCCCGAAGCCCGCCTTGTCGCCGTTGTGCTCGTCGACGGCGACCACGTAGTCCCGGGATCGGAACGCCGCGTCGTCCAGGCCGAAGGCCTCGATGGAGTCGAGTAGCCACACCTCCTCTCTGTTTTTCGCGTCCCGGACGTACATACCGACAAGTAGCGCTCCGGCCCGTATCAATATTTGGTGGTCAGACACGCGATCACAACCGGATCGGGCCCAGACTGCCCCGAGCATTATGCCCCGGTCGACCCAACTGTTGGAGCATGAAGGCCGTCCAGTTCACGGGGCACGGCGAGAGCGACGTCATCGAGTACGCCGAGGTCGATCGGCCCGAACCCGGGCCCGAGGAGGTTCTCCTCCACGTGAAGGCCGGCGCGCTCAACCACGTCGACGTCTGGGCCCGCCGCGGACTGCCCGGCACCGACCTCGCGATGCCGCACACTCCCGGCTGCGACGCCGCGGGCGTGGTCGAGGCCGTCGGCGATCGCGTCGATCAGTTCGCGCCCGGCGATCGAGTCGCCGTCTGGGCCGGCGTCAGCTGTGGCGACTGCGAGTTCTGCCGCGACGGCGAGCCCTCGATGTGCGTCGAGTACTCGCTGCTGGGCGAGCACCGGCCCGGCGTGCACGCGGAGTACGCTGCAGTCCCGGCCGAGAACCTCGTCTCGGTTCCCGAGCACGTCGACTGGGAGACCGCCGGGAGCGCGTCGCTCGTATTCGGCACCGCCTGGCGGATGCTGATCGAACGCGGCGACGTGACCGCCGGGGAGGACGTGCTCGTGCTCGGTGCCAGCGGTGGGGTCGGTCACGCGGCAGTCCAGATCGCCAACTACGCCGGGGCGACGGTCTACGCCACGGGATCGAGCGAGGAAAAGCTCGAGGCAGCAGAAGCACTCGGTGCCACGCACGCGATCGATTACGAGCACGAGAACTTCGCGGATCGGATCCGGTCGCTGACCGACGGGCGCGGCGTCGACGTCGTCGTCGATCACGTCGGCGCGGCGACGTGGCAGGACTCACTGGCCAGCCTCGCGAAGGGTGGCCGCGTCCTGACCTGCGGCGCGACGACCGGACCGAACCCCGACACGTCGATCAACCGGATCTTCTGGAACCAGCTGCAGGTGATCGGCTCGACGATGGCAAGCCCCGGCGAACTGGATCAGGTGCTCGAGCTGGTGTGGGATGGCACGTTCGAGGTCCGGACGCGGGCGACGCTCCCGATGAGCGAGACCGCCCGGGGCCACGAGCTACTCGAAGAGCGCGAGGGCGTGGGAAAGGTGGTGCTGGTGCCCGATAGCGAGCTCGAGTGAACGCGGATCTGGAGTGAATATCGCTGCTGCAGAAGTTATATATTCGCTGCACTCCTATGAACGCCCATGAGCGGATCCAGCGCCGCCGACCGCTGGCACGAGAATCGAACGACGTTCCAGCGCGTCTACGACATCGTCCTCGGTCGCCAGTCGTTCTCGACGGCGGCCGAGATCGCCGACCTCGCCGAGTGCTCGGACTCCGGGGCACGAGAGGCACTCGAGCAGCTCGCGGAGATGGGGATCGTCGAGCGGCGTGACGGCCGGCCCGCCGCGTACCGACGGAACGACGCCTACCTCACGTGGAAGCGCGTCGAAGATCTCGCCCGCGAGCACGACCCGGAGACGCTTCGCCAGCGCGTGGACGAACTGATCGCCGAAGACGAATCCTACCAGGAGCGCTACGGCGTGCCCGACCCCGACGCCGTCTCGCTCGACGATCTGGCCGTCGACGATCACGACGGACTCCACGATCGCTGGACGGACCTCTCCGAGTGGCGGACCGTCCGTCGGGACGTGCGGGTATTGCGGCAGGCGGTCCAGCGGGCAGAGACACGGCTGGGTGACGGAGCGCGAGCGTGACCGACGTCGAGCGTCCGACCGGCCCGCTCGACGTGGCGACGCTCACCGTACTGGCCAGGCGTGCGGTCTCGCATCCGCTCGTGGACCGGTGGACGCTGCAGCCTGGCGCGATGTCCCCGCGACGGCTCGAACTCGAGCTCGACGCGGAGCAGTATCCCTCGTCGATCGACACCGCGAGACTCGACGTCAGGTGGTTCGAGGGCGGCGATTACGCCCTCCACTACCTCGAAACGGAAGAAGACGGTGACGATGACGAGGCAGAGCACGGAACGGGAAACGGTGGCTGGCAGTGTCGGTGGGACCGACATCCAAAGCCCGACGAGCCGCGTTCGCACTTTCATCCGCCACCGGACGCGTCCGCCGAGGTCGTCGAGTCCGGAATCGACGCCGATCATCACCTCGACGTGCTGTTCGCCGTCCTCGACCGGATCGAGCAACGAGTCGAGTCGCTGCACGCCGACTGATACGATGCAACGCTACAGTCCGACGGCGACCACGACGCCGACGCTCCGAAGTCACTATGAGCCATGACCGCCGAGTGTCGGGTGTGTCTGCGACGACCGAGGGCGAAACGGCGGACGACGACGCCGAGGACAGCGGTGAGCCCACGCGCACGACGACCCACCGGCCGGGCGACGACGTCGTCCATCCCGACGCCGCGAACCGTAACTTCGGGTGGCGCGGTGACCTGCTGCTCGTCGTCCTCTTCCTGTCGCTGATCGTCGCCCCGCTGGTGGTCTACCTCCGTCCGCCAGCGATCGAGTGGCGGGTGCGGCTGCTCATCCTGCCGATGTTGCCGGGCCTCTTCCTCGCGATCGTCGCCGTCTGGGCGACGACGCGACCCTGACGGTCGCTACTGACCGTGGATCGTCGCGATCGCCGCGCAAAAGAACGCCGCTCGCTACCGGATGGCTCGCGGCGCGGCCTCGAAGGTCGCGTCGAGCCGCTCGACGATACGCCAGGCCAGCTTCGCGTCGTCCTCGGGCACGTCGGAGCGATCCGCGTAGGCGACGAGTGCCTGCCGAATCCGCCAGGCCTCGAACGTCGTCACGCGGTCGCCGAGCTGCACGCCAGTTCCCGGAGAAGGGCCGGCGTCGCCGCCCGTTTCGAGCTTGCCCGCGATGGACACCGCCCACCACGGCGGTGCGTCGTCTGTCTCGTACGCCCGGTCGACGTGCTCGACCATCACGTGGTGGAGCACCCACTGTTCGGCTCGGGAGAGATCCAGTCCGTCGGGCGCGGGTTGGGTGGCGGTCGTGCTCATCTGTGCACCGAGGGGTTTCGTCGTCCCTCACGTCGATCTTCGGGCGTCGTGGTAAAAGTCTTTGTGGCACGTTAACATGGATCGGAATTGAACCGGAGGAACGGCGAGGCCGGACAGTGGAACCGACGAGATCGATCGGAAGAAGCGGCGGGGCTGGAGTCGAAACGACGTGGCTGAATGGCGCGAACGACGGGATCGAACGAGAGAGAGACGACGGGGGCGTGAACGGCGGGGGAGGGACGTGAACGGCGGGGACGGGGCGAACTAGAACGACGAACGAAATCGCGAGCGTGTGCGAAGACGACAGACAGCTCAGTCGACGTCGCGGCGCATCGCGATCTCGAACCAGGGACAGAGACGGAGCTGGCGGTACCAGCGGGGGTTCTCGTGGAGCCGCTCGTAGGGCGCCCAGAGGACGCCGGCGACCTCCGCCTCGTCGGGGTCGAGATCGCTGTCGGTCAGCGTGGCCTGCAGGACCGCACAGACCTCGTGCTCGACGCCCTGGTCCTCGAAGTAGCGCTTGTACTCGAAGCGGTCGGTGACCTGGAGATCGGTGTACTGGTCGGGTGAGATGCCGAGTTCCTCCTCGAGGCGCTCCCGGGTCGCCTCCTCCTGGGTCTGTCCCTCGACGGGGTGGGAGGCGACGGTGCCGTCCCAGTAGGTGTCCCAGAGACGCTTGTCGGGACTTCGCTGTGCGAGCAACACGTTGTCGTCCTCGTCGAACAGCAGGCAGGTGAACGCGCGGTGGCGGATGCCCTCGCCGGTATGAGCGTCCAGTCGGTTGACGGTCCCTTCGGGCTCGTCGTTCTCGTCGACCGCGATGACGTCCTGGCCGGCGTTGGGGTGGTCGAGCGTTCCCTCCTCCGATTCCGCGTCCTCCCCCGTCGCGACGTCGGTCCGCTCCGACGCGCCGGCGTCGTTCTCCGTGGTACCCATGTGGCGAAGGACGGCGAGGGTACTGATAGCGGCTTCGACTCGATACGGCGCAGCCTCGATCGAGCGGCTGTGTCGAGCGCCTCGGCCCGTCCCTACGCCGACTCGTTGGCCCATCGGCGTCGACGACGTAGCCGTCGCCGACGGCGAGCCAGAGAGTTTCCGGGCGGACGGCGGCCGTCAGCACGATCGCGGACTCGATCTCGCCGTCGATGGCAACTGTGAGCACACCCACCACGAGCGCGTCGCCCCGCTCGCTGAAGAGCGTCACTGCCCATCCATCGGCGGCAGCGACGCGCTCTACCCTTCGAAGTCGGTCGTTCGGAAGCCCGGGGATGCAGACGAACTCACGCCCGAGAGCGTCGTCGCGGCGATCCGGAACGGTCGGGTCGAACCAGCGGTCCGCGAGTACTCGCTCGATGGAAACTGACGCCCGCGTACGCCGCGATCCACTGACTGAAGGGGTCTCCAGGGAGGGCGAGGCGACTGGAAACTGACCGGATCGACGCGACGCCGGTAGCCCAATCCATTCGACAGCTCGGCACGGGCGGCTGGAAGCGACCCCGATCAGCCGAGCTGTTCGTCGAGAATCAGGCGCGTCTTCGTGTTCACGACTTCGGGAAGCTCCCTGGCCTGCGTGATGAGGTCGTTGACGCCCTGGGTGTCCGGCGCGTCGACGCCCAGGACGATGTCCTGCTCGCCGCTGACCATCCAGACGAAGTCGACCTGGGACCATTCGGCCATGCGGTCGGTGACGGCGTGGGTGTCGACGTCAACGTCCACCTCGATCTCGACCATCGCCTTTAGGTTCCCCGTGTGGGTAGAGACGGTGAACCGTTCGATCACGCCGTTCTCGAGCATGCGCTCGACGCGGTTGCGGACGGTGCCCTCCGAGGTGTCGACCGCGTCGGCGATCTCGGTGTAGGGCGTCCGCGAGTCCCGGCGGAGGATCGAGAGGATCTCCCGGTCGAGGTCGTCCATCGAGATCAGTAGCTTCCCACCGGGGGGACTTGGAGATTACGAATTTCGTAACGATCCTTCGAACGCAAGCATTAACACCGGCGGCGACGTTCGGATCTCGTAACGATGGACGCCTACGTCGCGGTGGAAGGTGGCCAGGTGATCGAGGCACGTGGTCGCGTTCCGGGAGTCACGAACGGGGAAGTGGTGTTTACGACCGCCTACACGGGCTATGAAGAGAGCCTGACGGATCCCTCCTACGCCGAGCAGATCCTCACGTTCTCGTACCCGCTGATCGGGAACTACGGCGTCCGGGAGGAGCGCTTCGAGTCCGATCGGGTCCAACCCAAGGCAGTCGTCTCGCGCGAGCTCACCGACGACGTCGTCGAGTGGCTCGACGAAGAGGACGTCCCCGCCGTCGACCACATCGACACGCGCGACCTCGTCGTGGACATCCGCGAGGAGGGCGCGATGGAGTGTGGCATCGCGGTCGGCGACGACGTCACGCCCCAGGACGCACTCGACGCCCTCGAGGACTGCGTCCCGATGAGCGACCACACCGACATCGGCGCACAGGTCTCGATCGACGAGCCAGTCACGTACAACGCCGACGGCGAGGGTGCGGAGGTCGCACTCGTCGACTGCGGCGCGAAGGGCTCGATCCAGAAGTCCCTGGTCCAGCGCGGCGCGACGGTCCACGTCCTCCCCTACGACGCCACGATCGAGGACGTCGACGCGATCGACCCCGACCTGCTGTTCATCTCGAACGGCCCCGGCGACCCCGTGAACTTCGACGCCGCGATCGAGCTCGTCGACGCGGCCCTCGATCAGTACCCCATCGCCGGCATCTGCCTCGGCCAGCAGATCGTCGCCGAGGCGCTCGGCGGCGAGACCGAGAAGATGGCCTTCGGCCACCGCGGCGTGAACCAGCCCGTCATGGACCTCCGGACGGACCAGGTCGTCATGACGACCCAGAACCACGGCTACAGCGTCGCCGAGCCCGGCGACGTCCTCGAGGTCACGCAGATCAACGTCAACGACGACACCCCTGAGGGGCTCGAATCCGGCGAACACGACATCATCACTCGCCAGTACCACCCCGAAGCGCATCCCGGCCCCCACGACTCGCTTTCCTTCTTCGACGACGTGCTCGGGATGACCGACGCCGCGCCGGCCGACTCCGCGGCCGTCGCCGACGACTGACGGAAACCACCGCCGTTTCTCGACCTCGGCCGACTCGTCCGATCAGTTGTGCATCCCTCCTCACGCCGTCCTCCCATCAGGAGTGATCCTGATTTCGTCACGACCGCCCGTTTTTCTACTCCCGGAGCGTCGTCGCTCGAAGGGCTCACACGTACTGGAGTAAATCCCTCGGAAACACCGGCAGGGAACGCCGACTGCCGGGAGACTCAAGGGTGCGGTAGCGGACGTTCGAGTGAACGATGACCGAGATCCTGCTCGCCGGCGAGTCGTGGTCGTCGACCTCTCTTCTCGTGAAAGGTCGGGACGTGTCGATGGGGACGGACTATACGGAGCCCGCGGACCGTCTCGTCGAGGCTCTCGAATCGATTGGCGCGTCCGTCACGCACCAGCCAGCCGACGTCGCGTTGCGAGAGTTCCCCAGGAGCAAAGCCGCCCTCGATCAGTACGATCTCGTCTTGCTGTCGGACATCGGCGCCCAGACCCTGCTTCTCACGCCGCAGGTCTCCGCCGGCGAGACGGACGTGAACCGCTGCAAGCTCCTCGGTGAGTGGGTCGCCGATGGCGGCGCGCTCGGGATGCTCGGCGGCTACACGAGCTTCGCCGGCGAGCACGGCGCGGCGGGCTACGCCCGCACCGAACTCGCGGACGTCCTGCCCGTCGAGATCGCCCACCACGACGACCGGGTGGAGACGCCCGAGGGCGCGACGCCGGTGAATCGCGGGATCGAGGAGCTTCCCGAGGAGTGGCCCCACGTGCTGGGCTACAACGCCCTGACCGCCGACGCCGACGCCCAGGTGCTCGCGACCGTCCGCGAGGATCCGCTGGTGGTCGTCGGCGACCACGGCGAGGGGACGACGCTCGCGTACGCGACCGACTGTGCACCCCACTGGGCGCCCGAGGCGTTCCTCGAGTGGGAACACCTGCCGAAACTCTGGGACGCGCTGCTGGATCGGCTGGTCTGAATCGATTCGGCGCTGGACGAAGGCGCCGCTGCGAACTCGGTGCCGCTGCAGACTCGGCGCCGCTGCGGACTCGACGCCACGTTTTTCGACGACTCCGCCGAACGAACGGCCATGGAGTTCCGCGTGCTACAGGGCGACATCGCAGCACAGTCCGCGGACGCGCTCGTCAACGCCGCGGGAACGAGCCTCCAGATGGGCAGCGGCGTCGCCGGCGCGCTCCGCCGCGGCGCGAACGGCCAAATCAACGAGGCGGCCGTCGAGCAGGGGCCCGTCGATCTCGGCGGCGTCGCGGTCACCGACGCGTTCGATCTCGATGCGGAGTACGTGATCCACGCTGCGGCGATGCCCCACTACGGCGACGGGCAGGCGACCGAACGGAGCATCCGCGACGCGACCCGGAACGCGCTGGAGCGCGCCGAGGAACTCGACTGCGAGTCGATCGTACTCCCCGCGCTGGGCTGTGGCGTTGCAGGCTTCGATTTGGAGGATGGCGTCCGGATCATCGCCGGCGTCGTCGACGGCTGGGAGCCGACGAGTCTCGCGGACGCTCGACTGATCGCCTACAGCGACGAGGAGTACGCGGCGATGCGACGCGCCGCTGGGGAGTTCGACGGGTTTCGCGAGTGAGGCTCCGCGCGAGTTGCCCGCGATGGAGGTGTTCTGGAAACGGTGACGCGCCGGCCGACCTGCACCGCGATTACTCGACGGTGTTGCCCTGGTCGTCGACGACCGTCGGTCCGTCGTCGGTGGCGCCGTCCGTGGACGCGGCGGCGGTTTCCGCTCCGTCCGCCTCGGCTGTTGTGCCGTCGTCGGCTGCCTTCGAATCCTCTCCCACCGGTTCGGCCTCGTCGATCGCGGCCTCGGCAAGCAGCTGCTCGACGTCGATGCCGTGCTCTTCGGCGATCGCCTCCAGCAGCACGCGCTGTTTCTCGCTCTCGACTTCCAGCGCGTCGAGTCGTTGCGTGGACTCGTCGACCGACTCCTCGACGTTGATCATCCGCTGCTGGAGGTCCTTGATCTGCTCGAAGAGCTTCTCCGCCGTGTCCGCGAGCTTCTGAATCTTCTTCGCGGTGCCGCCCAGTGCCATGGGTTCCCGTCCGTGATCGAGGGTTGAGGGTCTTCCGGTCGCAGTCGCGTCCCCAGCAGACACGGTCACTGCCCGGGCGGCCCCACTACTGGGGCCGGGGCCGCTACGCCGAACGTCGCGCTTAAGCGCCCGTCGACCCCAGTCGTCGGTATGGACTGGCAGCGGCTCCCCGCGGCGGTCGGGACCGTCGTTTCGCTGCTCGCGGCACTGGTGATCCTGGTGCCGTACCTCCTTCCCGAGGCCAGCGCGCAGTCGATCGCGACGTACTACGACTTCGGGCTGGTGAGCGGGCTGACCGTCCTGATCGTGGCGTTCGTGACGGCGGTGATCTTCGCGTCGGGCCAGCGCGGCCGCGCGGACCCGGCCACCGCTGCCGGGGCGGCGCTGGGCCTCGGGGTCGTGGGAACGGCGCTCGCGGCGACGTGGGCGCTGGCGGTGCCACTCGACGTCGTCCTCGGGATCACCGCCGAGGAGTGGTTCGAGTTCCATCGCTGGGCGGTCGTCGGGAGCTCCGCCGCAGTGGCGCTGTGTGGCGTCTGGTACGCCTACGCGCTCCGATTGTTCTGAGTGCGTGGCTCGATGCGAATCGCCCCCGTTGCGTGTGTCGATTTCCCTCCCTGCGCTCCGAAAGGTACTTCCCCTACAGGGGGAAAGGATGGAATGGACTAGGCCGGGCAGCTAGGCCCTGCTCCCCGCCCGCGAAATGGTCTTCAGCGGGGGCCGAACGCCCGGGGCGTCTGGTCACCCCCGACCGGGCCCCGGAAGCCGACGTCGAAGCCTCGTCCGTCGGGGACGACGGTCCGCGGCGATCGCCTGCAGGGGCGAGCCGTCGCGGTTAACCGGTGGCAGCCGTCAGGCGCGGAAGCGAGCAGCGGACCGCCGGACAGTCGTCGCTCGCCGGGTCGCGGGGTGGAGGAGGCGACCGGGCTGACCCGGACGGGAACGATCGGGCAACTCGGGCCGTCCACCCATTCATCTCGGTATTACGTTCGACAGTGAGCGAATGCCCCGGACTGGTGACGGTCGCGGGGATTATTCAGTGAATAGCAACCTCCGGAGTAGCCTCGAAAGCCCTCGACGTGCTCGCGGCCGTTCGGCGACATATCGCGCCGCTCTCCGCACCGCCCGCGGCGCGATAGGGGCCGCCGAACGACCAAGGCAAGCGCGAGCCCGCCTCGCCCTTTCATTCCGCCAGGAATGGCGGCTGCTCAGTGGGCTTCCACCCACACCCTGCCTGGTGGACTGAAAGGGCGAACCCGGTTCGCGCGTCGCTGAGCGGCCCCTATCCGAGCGAGCAATGCGAGCGAGGATATGTCGCTCAGCGGCCGCGAGCGGGTGAGGGCTTTCACCCGCCTTGCGGTCGGGCCTCTGATAGTTCCGGAAGTAGCGCGCGTAGAAGGCCCTGCGCAGATTCGCACCCGATTTCCATCACGAACACCCTGCCCACCACTCCCACGGAACGAACGCCGTTAAGTGCCGACACCGCCACGATTCGCGCATGGAACCACGGGACCTGTCCTCGCACGCGGCGTACGTCCCCGGCGAGGGCATCGAGGAGGTGGCCCGCGAACTCGGCGTCGATCCCGACTCGCTGATCAAACTCGCCTCGAACGAGAACCCGCTCGGCCCGCCAGAGGCGTCCGTCGACGCGCTCCGCGAGCACGCCGATCGGATCAGCGCCTACCCGACCTCGGCGCACTCGGACCTCACGAACGCCATCGCCGAGCGCTGGGGCCTCGACGACGAGCAGGTCTGGCTCTCCGCGGGCGCCGACGGCGCGATCGATCTCCTCCACCGCGCGACGATCGAACCCGACCAGTCGATTCTCGCCCCCGAACCGGGCTTCGCCTACTACCCGATGAGCGCCCGCTACCACCACGGCGAGGTGGCGACGTATCCGGTCGCGAAGGCCGCCGACTTCCAGGTCACGCCCGAGACCGTCCTCGACGCCTACGACGGCGAGCGGGTCGTCTACCTGACGAGCCCGCACAATCCCACGGGCGCGACGATCGATCTCAACGACGTCGAGGCGATCGCCGACCGCACGGGCGAGGACGCGCTGGTCGTCGTCGACGAGGCCTACGGCGAGTTCGCCGACGTCGAGAGCGCCCGGACGCTCCTCAAGGATCGCGACGACGTCGCCGTCCTCCGGACGTTCTCGAAGGCCTACGGGCTCGCGGGGCTCCGGCTGGGCTACGCGCTCGTCCCCGAGGAGTGGGCGGACGCCTACGCGAAGGTCAACACGCCCTTCGCGGTCAGCGAACTGGCCTGCCGGGCCGGCCTCGCCGCGATGGAGACCGACGACCACGTCGAGCGCTCCGTCGAGACCGTCGCCTGGGCACGCGAGTACATGGCCGAGAATCTCGACGCGCCAACGTGGGAGAGCGGGGGGAACTTCCTCCTCGTCGAGGTCGGCGACGCCACCGAGGTCGCGGAGGCGCTCAAGCACGAGGGCGTCATCGTCCGGGACTGCACGAGCTTCGGGCTCCCCGAGTGCATCCGGATCACCTGTGGCACCGAAGGGGGGACGAAAGCCGCCGTCGAGGCGGTGAACGGGGTGCTCGATCGCCGATCCGAGAACGAGGCCGAGGCCGCCACCGAGCGATGAGGGTCGCCGTCACCGGCACGCCCGGTACGGGCAAGACCAGTGCCGTCGAAGCGCTCGAATCGGGCGACTCCGACGACACAGCAGGTCCCAGCGTGCCGATGGATCTCGACGTGATCCACCTCAACGAGCTGATCGAACCCGAGGGGCTCTACGAGGAGCTCGACAAAGAACGGGACAGCTACGTCGTCGACTTCGAGGCCATCACCGAGTATCTCGACGGCCAGGACGACGTACTCGTCGAATCACATCTCGCCCACCACCTCGACGTGGACCGGGTGATCGTCCTGCGCTGTGCACCGGCGGAACTCGAACGCCGACTGGAGGAGCGCGGCGAAGCGAACCCCGAGAAGGCCGAGTCTGCAGCGAGCATCGCGGAGAACGCCGAGAGCGAGGCCCTCGACGTGATCCTCGCGGAAGCGGTCGACCGCCACGGCCGCGACGCCGTCTACGAGATCGAGACGACGGACCGCTCGCCCGCCGAGGTCGCCGCCGAGATCAGGGCCGCGATCGTCGGCGATCGAGAGCCCAGTGCGGGCACCGTCGACTACACGGATTACTTCTGAGGACCGATCGCGGCGGTGCGGCGGCAGATCCGCAGTGCCGGCCGCAGCTCACTTCGGCGTCGCGACGACCGCGAGATGGTCGTCGTGGAACGGCTCCAGCCGCTCGGTCGCCAGGATCTCGTAGCCCTCCTCGAGGTCGGCGAGTACGTCTTCGAACACGTCGGCGGGCTCGGCGGTGACGTCCTCGCTCCGGGCCTTGATCGCGGCGACGAGCCGGCCGTCCTCGGCCAGGAACTGCCTGTTCTCCAGTGCGACCCGGGCCTGCCCGCGCGTCGCGACGTCCTGGATTAGCGCGTCGAGGTCGGACTCGACGACGTGGGCATAGTGCTCGGGCTTTCGGGCATCCTTCAACAGTGGGAAGAGCCGGTCGCGATCCTCGGCGACGGAGAGGAGATCACGGGCGGGCCGCGCGGCGAACTCGACGGCGTAGGTGGGCCCGGCGAAGTCCGCGACGTGGCTGACCGTCGTCCCGCTGGCCGCGCCGAGATAGAGAACGGCGTCGCCGCCGGCCAGCCCCGTGTCGATGCCCTTCTCGAGCATCGCGCCGAGCTTCGACCGCCGGGCGTCCCAGGCGCGCCACTCGCCGTCGGTCGGCTCGCCGTAGACCGTCGGCCCGCGGGTCGCGAGCCGTTCCTCGTCGTCGAACGTGCGACGCTCGACGCCGTCGGGGAGGCTCATTGTCCCTCACCTCCGTCGGGGTCCGCGGCGTCGTCGCTCGCGCCACTGCCACTGCCGCCGTCCCCATCCCCGGTCCGGGCGCGAATCCGCTCCATACGCCCTTCGAGCTGCTCGTCGAGTTCGGGCTTGCGCTCGCCGGAGTAGTGGTCTACTCTGGCCGCGAGGGTGAGCTTCCCGGCGAGCGCGCGGGCGGCCGATCCCCGGTGCTCGCGCGCGGTGCCGCGGACGTACTCGTGGGTGAAGATCACGCCGTGTTTCGGCGAGGGGCCCTGCCCGCGGAGGTGTGCGAAGAGGGCGTCTTCCGCGCCGAGGACCTGCACGGTGCTCGAAGGTGACTTCGCGAGGTCGCCGAGTCCGCCAGCGAGCGCTATCAGTCGCGCGGCGAGCACCGGCCCCGCGAGCGCTGCGAGATTGGGCGCGACCTCCGGCGCAGCGCGTTCGATCTCCCCGCGGAGTTCCTCGCCCTCGTCGTCGAGGTCCGCGACGCGCTGGGCGAGCCCGACGAGCCGACGCTCTCCCGGATCCGCTTCCTCGACATCCCGGTTCGAAATCCGCCGTGCGAAGCCGACGCCGCTGCCGGACTCGTCGAGACGGCTGCCGGCCCACTCCGCGACGCGCTCGGCGAGCTCGTTGGCGGTCCGGTTGCAGTCGTCCATCGCCCGCACGAGGTGGGCGAGCTGCTGGTCGTCGGCGCGCTCGGCGGCCTGCACGTCGGCGCGCGTGGCGGCGATGGTCGCGTCGCGGAGCAAGTCGTAGTACGCGCCCTCGTCGTCGACGACGCCAGCGTCGATCGCTGCTGCCGGCCAGTCGGCAGATTCCTCGGCGCTCCCCTCCCGGATTCGCTTCGCAGCCGCGTCGCGATCACCATCGTCCAGGCCGGCGAACCAGCCCGATCCGGCCGTCTCGTCGCTCATACCCCGTCTTTACACCGGGGGTCGCTTATGCGTTCGCGATGCGACCGCGAGCCCCGTGAGTCGAAACCGCCGTGTTCGCGGATCGTGCAGTCACTCGGCAGAATCGTCGGCGTCGGCATCGGCAGCGTCGGCAGCGTCGGCAGCGTCGACAGCGTCTGCAGTGTCTGCAGCTTCCGCGTCGGCAGCGTCCGGATCCACGCTCTCCGCCGCAGCGGTGGGCCGCTGTACGACGAGTACCGGGCCGACGGTCGCGGCCGCGACGCGCTCCTCGAACTCGCCGAGGACGACGGAGGACAGCGACGGCGAGCGCTCGCCGAGGACGACCGCGTCGTGGCCCGGAACCGCGTCGACGAGCGCGTCCAGCGGCGAGTCGTCGACGGCTGTGACCGCGACGACGTCGACGCCGGCGTCCGCGAGCGCGTCGGCGACGGCCTCGATCCGGCCGGGGTCGGCGGTCTCATCCTCGGTCGCCGAGAGCAGTGTTACCTCGATCGGTCGATCGGCCGCGACCGCCTCGACGAACGCGGTGATCCGGTCGAGCGCGACGTCGCCCGACAGCGAGACGAGCAGGCGCGTCACCTCGCCGGTGGTGCCGGTGATCGCGACCGCATCGGCACCGACCTCGTCGACGACGCGGTCCACGGACTGTTCGCGGTCGTGGGTGAACACGAGTCGGTAGTCGGCGTCACCCCCCGCAGCTTGAAACTCCTCGACGAGGTCCTCGAGCGCGGCCGTCGCGCGATCGCCGAACTGTTCTTGCATCTGCTCGGGTGTGGTCTGCTCGGGGACGACGTGGTAGCCGAGGACGGTCACGTCAGCAGTCGCGAGGAGACCGGCGAGCCCCGAGGAGATTGCGTCGTTCTCCAGAATCTCGATCGGCACGACGACGCGGGGCACGGCTCAGAGCACCCCCTTGAGCTCGACGTCCCGCGCGTAGTAGCCGTACCAGCCTGCGGTCGCGAGCATGATCGCCACGCCGATGAGTTGGGAGGCCAGCTGCATGAAACCGATCATCGCGAAGCTCCCGAGCGCGCCCACGATCGGCACGACCGGATAGCCCGGCACGCGGAACGACGGATCGTACCACTCGGGCTCGTCGCGGCGCAACGCGAGCAGCGCCACGCAGAGCAGGCCGTACATCACGAGGTGGAGGAAGGAGGCCACCTCCGCGAGCACCGTCACCTGCCCCGTCGCGGTCAGGACGAGGATCGGGCCACCGGCGAGCCCCAGCGCGACGTGGGGCGTGCCGAAGCGGAGATTGATCCGGCTCGCCCACTTGGGGATGATCTCGTCACGGGAGACGGCGTAGACTGCCCGCGAGGTGCTGAGGATCGACGCGTTCGCACTCGACATCGTCGCGAGCAGTCCACCCAGCAGGATCGCGATCGCGCCGGCGGCCCCCAGGTAGTGTCGTCCGACCTCGACCATCGCGGTCTCGCCCAGCTCCGCGAGCCGCGCGCTGCCGAACGCGCTTGTTGCGACGAACACAGTCGCGACGTAGAGCACGCCGACGATCACCACCGATCCGACCATCGCGAGCGGGAGGTTCCGCCCGGGCGCTTTCATCTCGCCGGCGACGGTCGCGACCTGGGCGAACCCGAGGTAGGAGGTGAACACGAGCGCCGCCGTCGAAATGATCGGCATGGTGCCGAAGGGCGCGAACGTCTCGGGCGTGCTCGACTGGCCCGTGATCCCGACGGCGTCCACGATCCCGGCGCCGAGGAAGACCACGAGCAGGGACAGCAGTAGTGCGACGACGCCGTTCTGGAGCTTCGCCGCGTTCTCGGTCCCGGTGACGTTCAGCAGGGTCAACCCCACACCGAACACGAGCGCGATCGGCACCACCAGCCCGGCGTCGAGCACGATCCCGATCTCGGCGAACGAGTCGATCGCGTAGTAGCCGAAGCCGACGAGATAGAACGCGGTCGCGAAGACCAGCCCCAGCCAGAGGGAGAGCCCGACGATCGACCCGGCCAGCGTGCCGAGCCCCCGGGAGATGAAGTAGTAACCACCGCCGCTACGGGGCATCGCCGTCGCCAGCTCGGAGGCCGGTAGCGCGACGAGTAGTGCCACGACCGCGCCGATCGCGAACGAGGCAGCGGCAGCGGGCCCGGCCTCGCCCGCGGCGATCCCGGGGAAGACGAAGATGCCCGCGCCGATCATCGTCCCGATACCGATCGAGAGCCCACCGCTGAGTCCGATCGTTCGCTCGAGTTCGCCCTCCTTCGTGTACGTCGCCTCGTCCGTCTCCGCCACGTCGTCCGGATCGGTTACCGCGTCTGGACCGCTCGCCGCACCGGGACCGCTCGCCGCGTCGAGATCGGCGTTCCCGTCGTTCCCCGGCGACCCGCCCGTCGCGTCGCGATCGGGCTCCGTCATCGGCCGGCGGTTCACGCGGGAGACTGAAGTGTGTTCTCACGGTTCACGGACCGCGCCCGTTTCCGAGACGGTCTCGACGGCCACGGTGACGCGATCGGCGGCATCGGCGACAGGATCGACGGCGCCGGCGACGGACTCGCCGGTCCACGGTCCTCGCTACCACACCGACGAGCGTGGAAACCCTTATGCACGCGCTGGCACCCACAACGGGTATGAACGAGCGGGAGCTGCTCGACCTGCTGCTGGCCGACGCGCGTCGATCGACGGAGGACCTCGCGCGGATGCTCGACGCCGACGAGGCAGCGGTCGAGGACGCCATCGAAGGCCTCGAGGAGAGTGGCGTCATTGGCGGCTACCAGGCGGTCGTCGACTGGGGCGAGGTCGACGAGGAGCGCGTCGTGGCGCTCGTGGAACTCAACGTCACGCTCGACCGGGAGACCAGCTACGCCGACATCGCCGAGCGGCTCGCACGCTTTCCCGAAGTCCAGACGCTCCAGTTGGTCTCGGGGGACTACGACTTCGACATGCGCGTCGAGGGCGACTCGATGCGCGAAGTCTCCCGCTTCATCAGCGACAAGGTCGCCCCCGTCCCGGAGATCACGCAGACGGTCACCCACTACGTCATGGACACGTACAAGGACCGCGGCGTGGACTTCGGCGACGGCGACGACGACGATCGCCTCTCCGTCTCGCCATGAGCGATCGGGAGCGATCCTCCGGCGAGGAGCGAGCGGAGCCCGCTGAAGCGACGTCGGGCCAGCCAGCCGGCCAGCCGGCGGACGAGCCAGCCGACGAGCCAGCGGACCACCAGTTCTCGATCTCCCAGCGCGTCCGGGAGACGCCGCCGTCGGGCATCCGCCGCTTCTTCGAGCTCGCGGAGGAGGCCGAGGACGTCATCTCGCTTGGGGTCGGGGAGCCGGACTTCTCCGCGCCCTGGGCAGCCCGCGACGCGGCGATCCATTCCCTCGAACGCGGGCAGACCTCCTATACCGCGAACCGCGGAAAGCGGGAGCTCCGCGAGGAGATCGCGAGCCACGTCGACGACGCCTACGACCTCCGGTACGATCCCGAGGATGAGATCCTCGTCACCACCGGCGTCAGCGAGGCGGTCGACGTCGCGCTCCGCGCCGTCGTCGATCCCGGTGACACCGTCGCAGTCCCGGACCCGACCTACGTCTCCTACGAACCGGGCGTGAACTTCGCCGGCGGTGAAGTCTGTGCGATCCCCACCGGCCAGGACGACTTCCGGCTGACCCCCGAGGCCATGGCCGAGGCCGGCGCCGACGAGGCCGACGTCCTCCTCTACTGCTACCCGAACAACCCCACCGGCGCGATCATGCCGGAGACGGAGCTCCGGGCCGTCGCCGAGTTCTGCCGCGAGCACGATCTCGTCGTCCTCGCCGACGAGATCTACGCCGACCTCACCTACGGCCAGGAGCACGTCTCGATCGCGACCCTGCCCGGGATGCGCGAGCGGACGGTCGTGTTCAACGGCTTCTCGAAGGCCCACGCGATGACGGGGCTACGACTCGGCTACGCCATGGGCCCCGCCGACGTGATCGGCGCGCTCAACCGAATCCACCAGTACACGATGCTCTCGGCGCCGACGACCGCCCAGCACGCGGCGATCGAGGCGCTCCGGAACTGCGGCGACGAGGTCGAGGAGATGGTCGAGGAGTACGACCGCCGCCGGCGGTTCGTCCTCTCGCGGTTCGAGGAGCTCGGGATGGACTGCTTCGAAGCCAAGGGCGCCTTCTACGTGTTCCCGGAGGTGCCCGGCGGCGACGCGGAGTCGTTCGCGGAGGATCTGCTGACCGAGGCCGGCGTGGCGGCCGTCCCCGGCGACGTGTTCGGCGAGGGCGGCGCTGGCCACCTGCGAGTCTCCTACGCGACCGGGCTCGACGAGCTAAAGGAGGCGACGAACCGGATCGAGACGTTCCTCGAGTAGCTGGCCGCCCCAACGGGGCCGTCGCAGTGGTGCTCAGCGGCCGAAGATCGTCGACGTGATCCGCCCGACGAGTCCCGGCTCCGCCTCGGTCTCCGGGTCGGCGTCGGTCTCGTCGGTGCCGGCATCGCCAACGGAGTCGTCCCCGGTGGCCGCGTCGGTCGCCGTGGATTCGCGCCCCTCGGTCGAGTCGCCGCTCGATCGGGCTGGCTCGACGCCACCAGCGGCTGCCAGCGGCCCGTCGGCCGCCGCGGGATCCGCGGACGCGGCATCGGCCGCAGCGGACGCGTCAGCCGCCGCGTCTTCGGCGCCGTCCTGGCTGGCCGGTGACGACTTCGGAGCCTGCGCCGGAGCCCGCGCTGGCGTCGTCGGTCCGTCGACGGTCTCGGTGCCGCGGTGGAGTTCGGCGTCCTCCTCGAGGAGCGCGTCGCCGAGGCCGTCGTCCGCCTCGCTCTCCTCGGCGGTCGCTGGGGCATCGGCTGAGCCGTCTTCGGCGGACGTGGGAGCGTCGATTTGGTCGTCTTCGGCAGTCGCAGGGGCGTCGATCTGGTCGTCCTCGGCGGCCTCGTCCTGGGTCGCGGATTCCGCGTCCCGCTCCCCGTCCGCTGGGTCGCTCTCGAGTTCCGTACGTCCGTCCGCGCCCACCTCGGTGGGACCGGATGGCGTCGGCGTCGTCGGTTCGGGCGGGGTTGGCGCCGACTCGGCGTCGGTGGCAGCCGTCGGCTCGGAGTCTGAAGAAGCATCGGCAGGAGGCGCTGGCTCCGGATCGGTGGAGGACGGCGGTTCGGCGTCGTCCGGCGATGCGGGCTCCACGTCGGCCGGTGCTGCCGGGTCGGGGGCGTCGGCGGACGTCGCGCCGGTCGCTGTCGTCGGTGTCGCTGGCTCCTCGGAGGCGTCGTCGGCGTGGCCGTCGGCTGGTCGATCGGACTCGTCCGGGTCGTCTACACCGGAGGCATCCGGCGCAGCCTCGGACTGGGTGGACGGCTCGGCGTCGGCCAGCGCCGGCGGAACGTCCTCGGCGTCGGCGAGTACCGCGTCCGGATCGGCGCCGTCCTCCTCGGCGGCGATCGCCTCGAAGTCGCTGTCGCCGGTCGCACGCGAGAGGATGTCGTCGGCGCTGGTCGAGGAGACGGTCCGCGTCGGGCCCCCGGTGAGCCCGTTCGGCGTGGTGGTAGCGTCGTCGGACGATGCGCTGGCGTCGGAGAGCGAATCGGTGGACTCTGACATGGTTCGTGGGGTCGAATCGGTGGAGCGATGGGTCGCTGGGGCAGGACTGTCGGCGGCCGCGGTGCTGTCGGCAGCCCCGGTGCTGTCGGAGGCCGCAATGCCGTCAGCGGCCGCGGTGTCGCTGGCGCCTGCCGCGGTGTCGTCGTCACTCGCCGACTCGAGCTGTTCGAACACCTCGTCGATGCCGTTCGTCGAGACGGTGCGTCGCGGGCCCCCGCTGACGGTCGTCGAGGACGCGGCAGCCAGCGCGTCGTCGTCTTCGATCGTGTGCGTGCTCGGGCCGCTGTCGGCGAGCGCCGCCTCGATCGACTCGGCGTCGTCGGCGTCTGTCCCCACGACGGGGTCGCCGATGGCGTCGCCGCCGGCGGTGGGGTCGGCTGCGTCGTTGGTGGGCGCGTCGGCTGCGTCGTTGGCGGGCGCGTCTGCCGCGGAGGAGCCGGCGGGATCGAAGTGCGCGTCGTCCGGTGCCACAGCGGCCTCGGCCCCGGACGCCGAGTCGGCGTCGTCGCGTTCGATGGCCGCGTCGGGGACGAGCAGCGGATCGTCGTAGGGCTGGATCCGCGGGCCGTAGCTCGCCGCGAGCGCGTCGAGGTCGCGGGACTCGGCGACGAGGTGGCGGCCGTCGAGCAGTTCGACGAGTTCGACCGGCGTGCCCTCGAGGAGGAGCGACTCGATGGCAGTTTCGACGGACGCCGGGTCGGCCGCAGTCGACGCGCGATCGACGTCGCCGGTGACGAGGTCGATAGCGACGAGGTCGAGGTCGGCGTCGTCCGCGCTCGCCGGCTCGCAGTCGAGCCGGACGCCGAAGCGACCGAAGGCAGCGGCCAGCCGGTCGCCGTCGTCGGGAGCGAGTCCGTCCCGGAGATCGAGCAGGCGGCCGACGCCGGCAAGCGCGGCGAGGAGATCGGCGGTTGGCGCGCCGCGGTCGCCGTCGATCGCGACGCGGAGGGGCGTCTCCGGGCCGGCGTCGTGGTGCCGGCGGAGGGCGGCGTCGGAGACGTCGAGCGTCCGGAGGACGTCGAGGTACGTGTCCGTCGTGCGATCCGGTGAGCGGGGCATGACGTGGTCTAGCTACGGATCCCACGCATAAAATTTTTACTTGAAAATATCTACAACAAACGTCTGACGCGCCGGGACGGCCGGATCGGCGCTGGTGCGTCGTGGTCCCGGGATCGGAACCCGAGAGACGCAGCGGCTGCGACGGAGCGCCACGCACCGCCGGTGGCCGGGAGGGGAGGCGACGCAGTTCCGGTTCGGAATCGCGCCCTTTTTGCCCCGGACGGCGGTAGCGATCGTATGAGCTACGAGGAGGACGACGCAGTTGTCCTGCACGACGAGCACAGCGAGTACGACGGCCAGCAGGGGACGGTCACGCAGATCGTCGATACGATGTTCGGCGACGCGAACTACACCGTCAGCTTCGAGGACGGCCAGGAGACCGGCGTTCCCGAGGACAACCTCGAGGCCGCCGAGGACGTCGACGAGGAGAGCGACGACGCGGACGACGCCGACGAGGAGTAAGTCGATGGCGAGCGTCCCGTTCCACTACGTGGACCTGCGGACGTTCGTCTACGCCACGGAGCACGAGCAACGCGTCGAGGACGCCCTCCGACTGTTCCTGCCCGAGGATACCGAACTCGAACGACAGGAGACGACCGGGCACCACGGGGATCGCATCCTCGTCCTCTCGACGCGACTCGAGTCGGCAGACGACGTCCGGCACGTGCTCTCCGTCGTGGCCGAGAGCGACGACTTCGGCACCCTCGAGAGCGAACTCGACGACCGCGTCACCGAGAACTGCGAGCTGTTCGTCAGTCTCGACAAGCAGGCGGCCTTCGGCGGCGAGGCCCGCCTCGGGGACGGAATGACGCTCCGTGCCAAGGTCGAGGCATACCCGGCCAAGCGCGAGGCTGCCGTCGAGAACGCCGCGGAGGCGCTCGCGCAGTTCGAGGCCTCGGACTGACGGCGGCTGGCGTCCCCGCGCGATCCCAACGATCGCGTACGGCCACGGCTCGACCGCGCCGATCGGTCGAGCGATCGCAACGTATCTTCTCGATAGCAGTTGTGCGTCTGGAGCGATGGAGGGGTGACCGCTGGCGTTCTCCAGACGAAACGGCTGCCGTCCGAGCGCCGTTAGTGGATCGTCGAAATCGGCTGCATACGGACAGATCCCCTCGATCTCGATGGAGCGTGACAGGTGGACACAATGCTTATGCTGATTCCTCTCGTCATGTGTATCGTTACCACGAAACACGTGGAGAGATCATCCTCATGAACGAGTGTCCCTACTGCGGTTCCGACCTGCTCGGCAACGGCACCGTCCGGCAAACGCGATCCAGCGGCGCGAGGAAGTCCGGGAACCCCGGCGCGAAGGAAACGGGCGCGTCGCTCGTCTCCTGCCCCGACTGCGACGGCGTCATCGACGGCTACTCGCCGCACTGACGCCTGGGCACCGTCGATGCGGACCGTCTCGGTTCGACGTTCGAGAGCGACTGGATTCCCCAGTAGTCGAATCGATCGTAGAACAGCGTTCGTCGAGGCGGACCTGTACCGTCCCTACCGGACCACGGTCACTGGCACTGGGGAGCGCCGGACGATCGTCTCCGCGACGCTGCCGAGGAGGAGGCGCGCGACGCCGGTCCGGCCGTGGCTGCCAGTGACGACCTGGTCGACGTCGTACTCTTCGGCGTACTCGACGATCGACGGGCCGGGGCGGCCGACGACCTGCGCGGTGACGATTTCGCGATCGCCGGCCCGCTCTTCGGCCTCGGCGAGGATCCGTTCGGCCTCCGCGGTGGCTTCCTCGTGCCAGCCGTCGGCGACGGCGGGCATCTCCTCCGTCGAGGCGTAGGTCGCCTCCGCGGGATCGAGCACCGTGACGACGTGGAGTTCGGCGTCGGGGAACTCCGCCAGCGCGTGGTCGAGTGCGGCGTGGGCCTGTTTCGAACCGTCGTACGCGACGAGGATGCGCTTCATACCCGAAGAATGGGTCGCCGGCGGGATAAAACCAGGCGCCGGCTCCGGGATCGCGGGAGTGGGGCGGCGAACGCGACCGACAGAACGGCCCCGGACCGCGACACGCCGTCCGCCGCCGTCCTACTCGTGTTTCACGAGGCAGTGATCGAGGCCGACGAGCTCGACGGGCTCTGAGTTGTCCGGCGAGTAGACGACCATCTGGCCCTGCTCCATGTAAGGGACCTTCTGCTCCAGCGCGGTCGGGATGTTCACCGCCGAGATGGCGTCGTCGTCGCCGAGATTGAGGACGACGGTGGAGTTGATCTGCTTGAAGACGGCGTCGTCGATGTCCTGGGGGTCCTGGGTGACGAGAAACAGGCCCAGGCGCTCCTTGCGGCCCTGCTTGGCCGCGTCGGTGAACTTCCCGATGACGTGGCGGGCCTGCACGCTCTCGGCGTCGGTGAGGTAGTTGTGCGCTTCGTCCATCCCGACGACCAGCGGCGTCTCCTTGATCCGGTCGTAGGTCGGATCGCTCGAGAGCTTCTCGTCGACGAGCAGGCTCGCGACGGCGAGCACGACGACCTCCGCGGCGCGGGAATCGGAGATGTGGTAGGTCGGCACCACGGAGAGTCCGCCCGGCCGGACGAGGTCCCGGACCTGATCGGTGATCGGACGGGCGTCCTGATCGAAGACGTGGCCGAAGCCGCGGATGCGCCGGAAGACGGCGTCGAAGGTGGCCTCGTGGACGCGGCCGGACTCGTCGAGCTCCTCCCGGAGCGCGGGGTCGTCCATGAAGCTCTCGAACTGGTCGTAGGTGCCATCGCTCCCGTACTGGTCGAAGAATCGATCGAGCAGCTCGTAGAGCGCCTGGTACTGGTTGTCGTTGAGCCCGCTGCCCGCGACCAGCCAGGGGTTGCCCCGCACCATCGAGAAGGGGATCGTGAACTCCACCTGCTCGGCGCGGTGGCCGCCGCCCTCGTAGCTCGCCGCCCCGACCTTCGGCACGAACGCGAGCGTGTCGTCGTGGCCGCCGTGAGCGACGCCCTCACGCTCGTACTGCCGCGCAGCCTCGGTGCCCAGATCGGGGTTGTCGTCGTGGAGCTGTGCGTACTCGTCCTGGGGGTCGAACTGCACGACGGCGGCCTGAACTGATCGACCGTCGCCCATCGGGTAGGTCCGCTCTTCGGCGAGCACCTGCCGGAGGACGTTCTTCGCGGCGTGGGTCTTCCCGGAGCCCGTGCCGCCCGCGACCAGCGTGTGCCGGAAGAGCAGCGGATCGCCGGCGTCGTAATCGTCGTCGAGTCGGTAGTCGATCGTCGGCGGGGTCGCGGCCGTTTTGACGCGCTCGCCGCCGACGGCGAGGTGGCCGAGGAAGATGCCGTCGCCCGGGATCTTGAGCCCGGTCTTGATCTCGTCGGCGTCCGCGGCGCGGTGGACGGTGGCCTCGGGCTTGGGCACGCGGTCGGTCGCGCGGCGTTTTTGCTCGACATCTCCGTCGCCGTCGCCGCTGCCGTCGCCAGAACCGTCGCCAGAACCGTCGCCATCCTCGTAGATGACCGCGATCGGGTCCAGTTCGGCGAGGAACTTGTAGTCGGTCTCGTCGATCGATCCGTCGCGCATCGCGCGGCGAGCCCGGAGCTCCGTGGCGTCGTCGCTCTGGAACTCCTGGGCGTACTCCAATCCCGCCACACGGCAGAACAGCCGTTCGCCGTCGGGATAGGGAACCAGGACGTACGTGCCCACGCGAACGTCGGATCGGTTCGGCGCTGTCACGTAGGCCTGTAGCTGCGTCTCGTCGCCCGTTTCGTCGATCCGGAGTCCGCGGGACGTCGAGAGGATGCCGAGTCCATCGACGCGCTCGGGCGCCGCGCCGTCGGCGGACTGGAAGGTGAGCCTCTCGTCGGCGTCAGTCGCAGCCCCGCCGGCAGCGCCGTCGTCCGCCGGCTGGGACGTGGCCGGCGCGTCGCCGTCGACTGCTCCGTCCTCGACAGCGTCCCCCGACGGACCGTCCTCGTCTGAGGAGTCGTCCTCGTCGGGATCGTACTCGGTGAAGTCGTCGAGGGCCATATCCGCCACTTGCGAGCCGGATGCAAAGACGTTTCCATGGGGTTCCCACCGACCGCCCGACTGGGGCCGTTCCTGCCACAGTCTCACGAACGATCAGAAGGGACACCTTGAAGGGCGATTCTCCCTTGGGGAAGTGTATGGCAGACGCCCAGACCGTCGATCTTTCCTACGAGGACGGGGCACGGGCGGTGGAGCTCGCCCGAGAGGCCGTGGAACTCTACGTCAAGAACGGCCAGCGAGAACAGCCCGGCAGCATGCGCGACGCCTTCTACCAGCGCACCGGCGCGTTCGTCCGGCTCGAATCGACCCGCGGCCGCGGCAGTCTCCGTGGCTGCGCCGGGGGGTACGAGGCCAGCGAACGGCTCGGCCACGTGATCGTCGACGCCGCCATCGAGGCGGCCTCCGGCGACTCCGCGGGCTCGGAGGTCTCCCCGCCGGAGCTCTCGAACCTCACCGTCTCCGTCTGTGCGGTGACCAACGTCCTGCTCACGGACGACCCGCTCGCCGACCTCGAACTCGGCACCCACGGCGTCGCCGTCGACGCCGGTGCCGAGCACTGCTGGCTCTACCCGACGGTGCCACTCCAGCAGCGCTGGACCGAAGAAGAGTACCTCCAGCGAACCTGCCGGAAGGCGGGGCTCCCGCCGAACGCCTGGCAGCAAGAGGACGTCGTCGTCACGCTCTTCGAGGGCGAGGTCTTCCGCGAGCGCGAGGCCGAGGGCAGCGTCGAGCAGCTATAGCGGCAGGGTTCTGGCAGTCCGTCGCGATCGTACCACACCCGAGCAACGCTCAGAGGATTCGCTCGCCGAGCGCGCTCGCGACGAGTTCGCAGGCCAGCTCCGCGGTCTCGTTGTGCGAGTCCAGCACCGGATTGACCTCGACGACCTCCAGCGACCGCGTCGGCGTGTCCGCGGCGGCGACCCGCTCCAGCGCGGCGTGGGCCTCGCGGTAGGTCACGCCGCCACGCTCTGGCGTCCCGACGCCCGGCGCCTCCTTCGGATCGAGCCAGTCCATGTCGAGGCTGACGTGCAGGCCGTCGGCGCCGTCGCTGGCACTCGCCAGCGCGTCCTCGACGACGTCGACGATCCCCCGCTCGTCGATATCGGACATCGGATACGCCGACACCGGCGAATCGCGGATCGCCTCGCGTTCCGCCGGATCGAGGTTCCGGAGGCCGACGAGCGCGACCCGCTCGGGGGCGAGGCCGGGAGCCTGCGCCCACGGCAGATCGCCGAACTCGTCCAGCCCCAGTGCGGCGGCGAGAGACATCCCGTGGACGTTGCCCGAGGGGGTCGTCGTGGGCGTGTTGAAATCGCCGTGGGCGTCGAACCAGACGACGCCGATCTCGGCGTCGCGAGCTGCGCCGGCCATCGAACCGATGGCGATCGAGTGGTCGCCGCCGAGGACGAGTGGGAGCTCGCCGTCTGTGCAGACTCCAGCCACGACGTCGGCGAGTCGCTCGGAGACGTCCGCGACCTCCGAGAGGAACTTCGCGCGGTCGTTCATCGGCGCGCGGTCGGGGTCAGTGCTCTCCGCGCGGACCACCGAGAGGTCGCCGTCGTCGATGCAGTCGGCGTCGGCGCGTGCGATCGCGTCGGCGAGCCCGGCGTAGCGGATCGCGGAGGGGCCCATGTCGACGCCGCGGCGGTTCGCGCCGTAGTCCGTCGGGACGCCGAGGATCCGCACCGATCGGTCCATATCGTTCGTGGGATTCGAAGCGATGCGTGATAGTGGTTGGTGCAGTCGCGAGGCGGTGATGCTGGGGAACGATTGGACAGGGCCGCCCAGCATCCACTTCGAAAGCCCTCGCCCATTCATTCCGCCAGGGCTGTGGTTTGATCGGTCGGCTGATTCCGGCGGTTGGCCCCTCGTCGTAGCCGGCGGCTGGCCGGATCGTCGCGGAAAAATGTGGAATCGCACGCGGACGTCGGTCGTACAGCCGGCTACTGCACGTCGTTGTAGATCTCCGAGAACTCGTAGGGAGCCTGCGAGATCCCGCTACAGGTCGCGGAGACCGTGCCGCCGGGACAGCCGCCATTGTCGCGGTCGATCGACCAGAAGGAGACGAGCCCGACGCCCTTGTCCTCCACGAAGGTCGAGACCGCCTCGGCCGCGGCCAGGGAGTGCTCGCCGCCGACGTTGTTCGTGCCGATCATCGGCGTGATCCCGACCATGCCCCAGGCCTCCTCGCTGGAGATACCCAGGATACTCATCAGGTCGGAGTGGGTGCCGTTGGCGGAGTCCTTGACCGTGGCCGCCGTCGGCTCGACCCAGCCGTAGTTCATCGTCATGACGTTGACGTACTGCAGGTCGACGCCGGCGTCGCGTGCGCTCTCGACGACGTAGGTGCCGTGGCTGGTGAGACCGGTCGTCCGACAGCGCAGCGTGTAGGACACCTTCAGCTCCGGGCGTTCGGACTGTAGCTCCGCGAGCGCCTGGTTGCGCCGATCGACGGCGTCCTGGTCCACCGACTCGATGTCGAAGTCGAGGTGGGTGACGCCGTAGGTGTCCATCACGGTCTCGTACTCCGATTTGATTTTCGCGACGTCGGTCGCGTCCTGTGCGATCATCGTCCCGACCGCGCCGCCGAAGGAGACGATCACCTCGCCGCCGGCGTCCTGGTAGGCCTGGATTTCCGGAGCCAGCCCGAAGTCGCCGACGAGCTGGTCCGGCGCGCCGTCCCACGCGGCGTTGCCGTTGCCGTCCGAGAGGACGAACGCCAGGGTGAACGCGTCGTTGTCCGCCTGGTTGTAGTGGTCGACCAGGCTCGTCCCCGGCTGGGTCGTCATGTGGCAGTAGGGCGCGAACGTCGTGTCGCCCGAGCCACCGCCGCCGGTGCTCGATTCGACGGACACGGTGGTCGAATTCGTGTCCGTCGCCCCGTCGTCGTCGGTCACTGTGAGCGTGACCGTGTGGTCGCCGGCGGAGCCGAAGCTGTGCGTGACCGACTGGCCCGACGCCGAAGCGCCGTCACCCAACGCCCAGGAGTAGGACGCGATCGAGCCGTCGGCGTCCGAGGAGTCCGCCGCGTCGAAGGTGGTCGACTGGCCTGGCTCCGGCGAGGACGGCGCGACGGTGAAGGAGGCGCTCGGTGCCTGATTCGACGTGCCGCTCGACACCGAGACGGTCTGCGAAGCGGTGGCCGTCGCCCCGTCGTCGTCGGTCACCGTCAGCGTCACCGTGTAGTCGCCGGCGGAGCCGAAGCTGTGCGTGACCGACTGGCCCGACGCCGAGGCGCCGTCGCCGAACGCCCAGCTGTACGAGGCGATCGAGCCGTCGGCGTCGGAAGAGCCCGACGCGTCGAAGTCGACGCTCTCGCCTGGGGACGGCGTCGAAATGCTCGTCGTGAACGACGCCGTTGGCGCCGTGTTGCCACCGCCGCCGGAGCCGCAGTCGCCGACGTAGTTCCAGTAGGCGCTCGAGCGGGACGGCTCCGCGTTCCGGGAGTTGACCGCTACCTCCCAGAGCGCGTTCACGCCGTCCGCGTCCGGGTGCTGGACGCGGTCGCTGCCAGCGTACAGCGTCGTCTCGTCCCACTGGGGGACGCCGCTGCAGTCCGCTGCACTCGCCGTCGTACTCGCGCCAACCGCTAGCGCGGAGAGTGCCGATGCCTTGCGTAGTACGCTCCGTCTGTTGAGGTCCATGTGTCGTGTACTGTGTGGTCGATCGATCGGTGTGCGTGCTGTTCGACGTCGGTCGCTCCGCTCCGGTCGGGCGAGCGGCTGCGTCGCAGTCCCAGGGACTGGAACGCCGGCCGGCTCGCGTCGAGCGAGAGGGAGCGGCTGCCCGGGGCGCTCAGAGCAGTCCGTTACTGAGCTCGCCGAGCAGGTGGTGCTCGACGGAGTCGTGAGAGAGCGCCCAGATCATCGTGCCGCCGTAGTCGGTCCCGGCCAGCCAGCTCGCCCGGGTGGCGACGGAGTCCGGCGTCGGGTGGCTGATCATCAGGGAGTCGTCCTGATTGTAGCTCCAGGCAGCGTTCGCGGTGTCGTCGTAGCTGGTCGTCCAGGCCGACGACGAGAGGTCGACCTGGCTGGTCGCACGCGCCGTGCCGACCGTCGAGAGGTCCCAGTAGTCGTAGATGCCACTCGAGGACGTGTCCGGCGGGAACGAGCCCTCGCCGGTGCCAGTGAAGTTCTGGAACAGCCCGTCGTCCGTGCCGTTGCCGAGGCCGCCACTCGGCGGCTGGACGCTGGCGAAACTGCGGCCGTAGAACGGCGTCGCCATGTTCAGCTGGCCGGGGTCCCAGCCCTGATCGACCCACCAGGACATCGCGTGGTCGACGTTGTACGTGTCGGCCTTGCTCGAGGGGTCGTTCGGGTTCTGGAAGAGCGGCGAGGCGTGGCCGGTGTAGTCGCTGAACCCGCCGCGCATGTCGAAGGTCATCACGGAGACGAAGTCGAACAGGTTCGAGAGCGTGCCGTGCTCCAGCCCCTGGGCCTTCGCCGGATCCGCGACCACCGCCGCGGTCAGCTTGTAGTCCTTGCCGTCCTCGGCGCCCGCGGCGTCGAGCGCGTCGCGGCATGCCTGGATGAGCTTCGTGAACCGCTCCTGGTCGCCCTCGCGAACGGTGTTGTCGGGGTGGCCGCCACCGCCGGGATACTCCCAGTCGATGTCGACGCCGTCGACGCCGGCTTCGCGGACGATCCGCACGCACTCGTCGGCGAACTTCTGCCGGCTCGACTCGTTCAGGGCGACGTCCGAGAAGTTCTCGGAGTCGCTCCAGCCGCCGATCGAGATCAGGCAAGTGACGTCCGTGTTCGCGGAGATGTCGCCGAACGTCGTGACGTCGTGCCAGGACTGCGGGAAGAGGTACTTCTGTGCGCTCGTCCCGCCGAGCCCGGAGATGGTGCCGTCCGGCTCGGGCGCCATGAACGCGTACTGCAGGTGAGTGACCTGATCGGTCGGGATGTCGGCGGGCACGTACTCGCGATCGTACTGCGCCCACTGCATCCAGTAGCCGACGATGCGGTTGTCGGTGGTGCCGCCGCCACCGGAGCCGGATTCGACGGTCACCGTCGTCGCGTTCGTATCGGTCGCGCCGTCGTCGTCGGTCACGGTGAGCGACACCGTGTAGTCGCCGGTGGAGCCGAAGCTATAGGAGACGCTCTCGCCGGCCGCCGTGGAGCCGTCTCCCAGGTCCCAGTCGTAGGACGCGATCGAGCCGTCGGCGTCCGAGGAATCGGCCGCGTCGAACGTGACCGACTCGCCTGGATCGGGCGCTGACGGCGAGACGGTGAACGACGCGTCGGGTGCGGCGTTGCCGCTGGAGACCGAAACGGTCGTGGAATCGGTGGCCGTGGCACCTGCGTCGTCGGTGACAGTCAGGGTGACCGTGTAGTCCCCGCTGCTCGCGTAGCTGTGACTGGTCGTCGCGCCGCTCCCGGTGGAGCCGTCGCCGAACGCCCAGTCGTAGGAGCTGATCGACCCGTCGGGATCGGCCGAGCCGCTCGCGTCGAAGGTGACGTCCTGGCCGGGATCGGGCGTGCTCACGTCGGTGGTGAACGTGGCGGTCGGCGACTCGTTGCCGCCACCGCCGCCGGAGCCGCAGTCGCCGACGTAATCCCAGTAGGCGCTCGACCGAGACGGCTCCGCGTTCCGGGAGGCGATCGCCGCTTCCCAGAGCGCGTTCACGCCGTCGCCGTCCGGATGGGCGACCTGGTCGCCCGTCTCGTACAGCGTCGTCGCGTCCCAGTCGGGGGCGTCGCTACAGGTGGCTGCGGATGCGACTCCGCTCGCGCCGACCGCGAGTGCGGAGAGTGCCGATGCTTTGCGTAGGATGCTGCGTCGTGTTTCGTTCATGGGGTGATCGATGGTCGCGTTGGTCGCAGTGTCTGGTCCGCCGACGGCGTGGTCGCCACTGTCGAGCACCACTCCACCGGATCCCCCGCCGCGTACCCCTCGTCGGCCGGCAGCGTTCGCCTGCGCCGACCGGCGTGGTGTGGTAGCGTGTGGCAGCTTCGTCGTCGGCGACTGTGCCACATCCACCCACGGAACAAAATTTCTTTGGTTACCAACCATATTTAAAACATAAAATTACTTCGTCACGTAGTAATTTTGAATTCGGTCGCCTGCTCCGGATGTAGCGAAATATTTCGCGTTCGTCTCACGAGTGTGTCAGAGATCCTCTACTATGATTGATAGATTTGGCAATGGTGATCGGCACTACTACCGACGGCACAGATTCTACTCAAATATCCATCACATCATACGATAGTCATAATCTCTGCAGAGTAGCACTAAATCGGTGCGGAGCGGAGTTACACCGGCTCGGTGTTCCTCGGAAGGAGTGAGCACGACCCGACGCTTGATCGCCGTCACCGGGCCCGCCAAAAGCGTGTACCGTCCGTCTCGCAAGAATCGTCGCCGTCGGAGTCTCAGGCGTCCTCGTAGAGCCCCTCGACCGCCTGCTCGTAGCGGGAGAGGATCGTCCGGCGCTTCTTCTTCATCGTCGGCGTCAGCAGGTCGTTCTCCTCGGTGAACTCCTCGGGGACGATCGCGAACTTCTTGATCGTCTCGTACTCCTCGAAGTCCTCGTTGACGCGATCGACCTCCGTCTGGAGCCGCTCTCGGACGGCATCGTGGTCGGCCAGTGCCTCAGGATCGTCGGGCAGGTCGATCCCCTCGGCGTCGGCCCAGCTCCGGAGGTTCTCGACGTTGGGGACCAGCAACGCGGCGACGAACTTCCGGCTGTCGCCGACGACCATGCACTGCTCGACGACGTCGCTGGCGGCGAACCCGTCCTCGATCGGCCCCGGCGCGACGTTCTTGCCCGTCGAGAGCACGAGCAGCTGTTTGGCGCGCTCGCGGAACTCGACGTACCCGTCGGGGCGCTGGTGGACGATGTCGCCGGTGCGGAACCACTTGCCGGACTCCGTCCAGTCGTGGCCCGGCGCCGGGGACGCGCCGTCGGGCAGTGCGTCGACGAACGCCTCCTCGGTCTCCTCGGGCTTGTTCCAGTACCCCTCGGCGACGTTCGGGCCGCGGACGAGCAGCTCGCCGACCTGCCCCTCGTCCTCGGGGAACTGCCCGTCGGGCACCGTGGACTCGTCGATCCACACGTCCTGATCGATCGTCGGTGGGCCGATCGTTCCGACCTTCGGATCCTCCGGCGGGTTGACCGTGACCACCGGGGAGGTCTCGGTCAGCCCGTAGCCCTCGAGGATCGGCATCCCCATGCCGTGGTAGAGCGAGCAGAGCTCCGCGGAGAGACTGCCACCCCCGCTGAGCAGGAAGTCGATCTCGCCGCCCAGCGCGTCGTGGACCTTCGAGAAGACGAGCTTGTCGGCGATCGCGCGTTTGGCCCGCAGGACGATCCCGGCCGACTCGCCCTCCGCCGCCTCCGCCTCGTGGTAGGCCCGCCCGACCTCGACGGCCCACTCGAAGATCTGCTCCTTGCGCTCGGAGCTGGCGGCCTGCTCGCGGATCGCGTCGTAGATCTTCTCGTACACGCGGGGGACGCTCGTCGCGCTCGTGGGCTCGACGAGCCCGAAGTCCTCCCTGAGGGTGTCCGGCGACTCGGCGTAGGCGACGCTGCCACCGGCAGCGAAGATGACGTAGTGGCCGGCGAGGCGCTCGAAGACGTGGGCCAGCGGGAGATAGGAGACTGTCCGGGTCGTCTCGTCGAGTGCGGGCACGTCCTTGTCCGGTCGATCGCCGTACCGGGCGAGCACCTGGTTGACGTTCGCGCGGAAGTTCGAGTGGGTCAGCTGGACGCCCTTGGGCTGGCCGGTCGTCCCGGAGGTGTAGATGAGGCTACAGAGGTCGTCGAGGTCGCGACCGTCGATCCACTCCTGGTAGTCGTCCGGATGGTACCGTTCTGCGCCGCGGTCGTGGACCTCCGCGAGCGTGTAGACGTCGTCGCGCTCGCGGTGGACCGCCTCGGCGTCGAACGTCGACGCGTCGTCGCCGCCGGCTGCGCCCTGCCCCCCGGCGTCCGCGGTGGCTTCGGCCTGGCCACCGTCGGTCGCGGCGGTGCCCGAGCCGGGGCGATCCATCTGCACGATGAACTCCAGGTCGAGGTCGTCCTCCACCGCCAGGACCCGTTCGAGGTGCTCGTCGCCCTCGAGGACGACGCCCGTCGCGTCGGGGTCGGCGAGCAGGTATTCGACCTGTCGCTGGGACGACGACGGATAGACGGTCGTGACTGCGCCGCCCGCCGCCAGTACGCCGAAGTCCGTCTGCGCCCACTCCATCCGGGTGTGGGCGTAGATCGCGACGCGCTTGCCCTCCGAGACGCCGAGTTCCCGGAAGCCTGCGGCGAGATTGTGGACGACGTCCCGCATCTCGTCGTAGGAGATCGATCGGAACTCGCCCGCTGGCGCCGCCGGCATGACGGTCTCCGTGAGCGTCCGGTCGTAGACGCCGCCCTTGTAGCGCTGGGCGGGTCGGTGTTCGTTCCGGTCGGCCGATTCCTCGAACAGCTCCGGGATCGTCGTCTCCCCGATGCCCGGTCCGTCGTACTCGCGTTCCGCCTCCCGCCAATCCATATCACGAACGATCGTGGGGATCTGGCTTAAAGTCTCGTGAACAGGTACCACGATGCCCACCGTTGGTCGGGGCGCTTCGGCGGCTGTGGAGCTGTGGAACCGGGGATCGAGGAGCCGAGAAACCGGAGAAACGGGGAACCCGGGCAGCGCTACTCGTCGCCAGCGCCGTGGCGCACGAACACCGCGACGCCGGTGTCGAAATCCGTCATCGCCGCCGGGGAGAGCTCCGCGCGGCCCACACCGAGCACCTCGGGAGTCCCGCCGTCGTCGTAGACGACGACGGCCTCGTCGCCGGGGCGGAGGCCGGGATCGACCGATCGGACGAACTTCGCGAACGCGTTCCGGCCGTCGCGGACGAACTCGACGCTCTCCTCGCCGACGACGACGCGGTGTCGCGGTGCGTCGAGTCCCGCGACGAGCCGCCGACCGGCAGCGACGGAGCAGACGAAGCGGCCGTTGGTCTCCATGGTGAACAGGCGCGTGCCGTCGTCGAAACACTGCTCGACCCGGCCGGAAGCGGTCCGGGTGACCGTGATCGAGCCGACGCCGTCGCCGTCCGTCGGCGGCGCTGCGTGGCCTCCCGGCGCGAAGAGCGCGTCCGCACCGCCGCGACCGAACTGGAAGTTCGCCACGCGCCGGAGTCGGGCCAGCTCGTCGGCCGAGGGCGGCTCGTCGTCCATCGACGCTGGCTTCGAATCGGGCCGGCGAAAGCCCTTCGTTCCGCGTGGCGGTCCCTGTGGAGCGCCGAGACGAGTCGCGGCCCGCCTCCTGACAGGTGTCAGGCTGGCTCCGCGACCTCGATCTCGCCCTGGAGGTCGCGCTTGGCAGCCGGCGCGATCGTGAGTCCGGCGGCGTCGAGGCGGCGCTTGACCGTCCGCGCGAACTGCGAGCGGACCTGCACCACGTCCCTGCGGTCGGGGTCCTCGATCCAGAACTGGACGCGCGCGACGACGGCGTCGCCGCCGAACTCCTCGACGAACACCTGCGGGTCCGGCGCGTCGAGACTCGCCTCCAGCTCCACGGCCGCGGTTTCGAGCTGTGTGAGCGCCGCTTCCAGGTCGTCGTCGTAGGAGAGGCTGACGCGCTGGACGACCTGGAACCGGCCGTGGCCGAAGGGCCGGGTGACCGACTGGTTCGTCAGCAGCTCGTTGGGGACCGTCACCATCTCGCCGTCGAGCGTCTGGACCCGCGTCACCCGCAACGTGATCGAGCGGACGGTCCCCTGCCCGCCCTCCCACTCGATGTAGTCCCCGACGTTGAACTGGGGATCGAGCACGAGGACGGTGCCACTGACGAGCGAGCCGATCACCGACTGGCCGGCGACGCCGAGCGCGAGCGTCGCTGCCGCGATGACGATCGCCGAGTTGGTCAGGAAACCGGTGTAGCCCGCGACGGCCGCCCCGAGGAAGACCGCGAGCAGGAACAGGAACAGCGAGAGATAGCGCGCGATCGCCTCCTCCAGCGTCGGATTGTTGCGATTCCGGTTGCGGACGATCCGCGTGACGGCCGGCACGAGCAGGTACCAGCCCGGAACCACCACGAGCAGGAAGGCTCCACAGAACCAGCCTGCGCGCACGAGCAGCGACCAGCGGTCGGTGAGCGCGTCGAGGCCGACGTCCGCGAACTGCGTACCGATCTGGATCACGAACGCGAGGAACGTGGCTGCCATGTCCAGGGCTGACGACTGCCAGGCAGAAAAGCGCGGGCGTCGGCGATCCGAGCGCGACCGGCACTCCACCGCCGAGTCTCAACGTTCAAGGCCGTCGGCGACCGAGCCGCGGCCATGACAGTCGTCGCGCTGCTGGCCGAGCCGCCGCGTCCGGGGCACGTCCTGACAGACCTCGTCGAAGCGGACGTCTGCACCGCCGAGGCTGCCGCCGACCTCTACGCCGCGATGATCCAGGACACGGTCGTGGCAGTCACCCGCAGCGGCGGCGAGCTGCTCGTCAATTACCCCGATCCGGACGCGTTCGAGGGAGACGTCGATCCCGAGGCCGCACTCCGAGAGGTCGTTGGTGGCGTTCGCGACGACGTCGACGACGTGCGCTTCGAAGTCCAGGTCGGGTCGACGGAGTCCGCGCGGGTCGGCAACACGATCACGCACCTCCTGCAGGAGGACGGCGTCGACACCGCTGCGATGCTCCGGCCCGAAACGCCGCTCGCGGGCCGCACCGCGATCGACGCAGCGGCGATGAAGCTCCGCAGCGATCCCGTCGTGATCGGCCCGGCGCCCGGCGGCCGCGTCTACTACGCCGGCTTCGGCGAGCCGATCGACTTCGAGGACGCGCTCGACCACCCCGCCGTCGAGACGCTCACGGACTGCGCGAACGACGCCGGGCTCGGGACGAACTTCGAGGCGATGCAGCCGCTCCTCCAGACCGCCGCGGACGTCGAGGATCTGCTGCCGATGCTCCGGGCGCGGATGCGCGCCGGCGGGCTGGTGCCGGAAGCGACGGCGGACGTGGTGTCGGAGCTGGGCCTCGGCGTGGAGTGAGTCGTCTGGACCGACAGGAATTACTGGCAGGCAGTGGAATCGACTGGTAGGTGGGGTGGCAGAGCGGCCCAACGCGCCTGCCTTGAGAGCAGGTGTCTTCACGGACTCATGGGTTCAAATCCCATCCCCACCGTCGTTCTCCGAGATCTATCGACGAGCGGAGCGAGTCGATCGGCGAGGAGAACGACAGGCGCTAGCAATTGTGAGCTTCGAAGAGCCCTGCCTCACCCCGCTCGGCAGGACACCGTCAGACTTGCTTCGCTCGACTGACAAGCCTTAGCGCGCTAGCGACGCTTGTTCACTGTGAGGACTGCACCCTCCACCAACGACAGACCTCGCTACCGGCCCGCTGAAAACGCCCCATAGAACTCGTGTTTGCTGATGAGGTACGCGAGGAGACCGAGGCCGACGAGCGCGTTCGAGAGATTATCGGCGCTGCCACGCGCGACGAGGGAGAATCGCCAGAGCGTACTCCCGGCGAGAGCGACGAGTGCCAGCCACCACCCGACGGCGCTTCCAGTGTACAACAGGTACACGAGAACCAGCACGCTCACGGCGACGGGTATCGCGATCGCAGCGATCGCTCCGGTACCGAATGCCGCCGTAACGAACCAGAGGACGCTGTACAGGGTCAACAGCAGGCAGAGAATGACGATCCCGGCAGGCGTCCGCGAACGAGCGTTCCCCGCCTGCGTGGAGTCCGACGCCGCCATGCGCGACGGTTGCGTGCAAGCTCCCATAAGCGTACCTCGCCGCACTCGAAACCCCCTTCCGACGCAGCCCCAAACGCTCGCCCGATGCCAACAGACGGCGACGCAGTCCCCGACTTTACTGCACCGCTCGCGACAGGTGACGTCGAGACGTTCTCCCTCACCGAGGCGCTGGAGGACGGCCCGGTCGTGCTGGCCTTCTTCCCGGGCGCGTTCACGAGCGTCTGCAGCCACGAGATCGAGGCCTTCGACGACCGGCTCGATCAGTTCGAGGCGGCGGGCGCACAGGTCGTCGGCGTCAGCCGGGACTCGCCGTTCTCGCTGAACGCCTTCCGCGACGATCTCGGCGTCGACGTCGACCTCGCGAGCGACCTGAACCGCGAGATCGTCGACGACTACGGGATTCCGATGGACTTCGCGGAGCTGGGCGTCGAGGGCGTCGCCAAGCGCTCGGTGTTCGTCGTCGACCAGGACGGCGAGGTCGCCTACGAGTGGGTCTCGGACGATCCCGGCGTCGAGCCCGACTACGACGAGGTGCTCGCGGCGGTCGAAGCCCTGGACTGACGACGGGCGCGGGCGCTACGTCCGATCGCGGAGAAGTACTGCCGGCGGCGGAAGCTGGTGGTCGCTGCCCTTTTGCGGCTTCCGGCCGCACGTCTACTATGAGCGAACAGGCAGCCACCGGTGACGGCGGCCACGTGTACGATCCCGACGCCGACCACTCCTTCCCGGACGAGCGCGTCAACGAGGTGCTGGCACTGGTGAACGAGGACGAGGAGGTACAGGCGTATCTCGAGGCCCAGAACGTCAATCCCGTAAAGCGCAAGCGGTACAACGATCACGGGCGCAAACACGTCGAGATCGTCCGCCACCGCGCGCTCTGTCTCTACGACCTGCTGAAGGAGGCCGGCGTCGAGTTCAACGGCGCGGCCGACCAGGGCCTGGAGGAGGCCGACGAGGCGGTGATCGTCGCGCTCGCGGCGACGCTCCACGACATCGGCCACGTCGTCCATCGCGACGACCATCCTTACTACTCGATCCCGCTGGCGGCGGACATCCTCGACGAGATCCTCCCGCAGTTCTACGACGTCGGGGACGCCGTTCGCGTCAAGGGCGAGACCCTGCACGCGATCCTCTGTCACCACATCGAGGAGGAGCCGTTGACCCTCGAGGCGGGCGTCATTCGCGTCGCCGACGCGCTGGACATGGAGCGGGGGCGCTCGCGGATCCCCTACGAGACCGGCGGTCGCGGGATCAACACGATCTCTAGCCAGGCGATCAAGCAAGTGTCACTCATGCCCGGCGATGACGCCGCGGTCATGGTCGAGATCCAGATGACCAACGCGGCGGGCGTCTTCCAGGTCGACAATCTCCTGAAGGCGAAGCTGCAGGACTCCGGGCTCGAGGAGTACGTCCGGATCGTCGCGATCAACGCGAAGGAGGACACGGACGACCAGCTCGTCGAACGGATCGAACTCTGAGGAACGCGCTGGGAACGACCGGCGGGGCAGTCTCGACCCGGGAGTCACCACTGCCCGAAGACGTACTGGAGACCGCCGATCACGAGACCCGTCGTGAGCGCCTGCAACACGAGCAGCTCCGCGCTCACGACGAGCCCGGCGACGAGCACGCCGACGACTGCGCAGATCCCGAGCAACAGCGCGTGAGCGCCGCGGGAGAGACCGCGAATCCACCGGTCGACGCGACGGTAGTACTGTTTCACGGCGATCGGATGAACCGACCGCGTCCGTCTGGAAAAAGCCACCGCAGTGGAGCGCTCAGAGCGGCAGGTCGACGCCGACAGGAGCCCGCTCGACCCGATCGCGCCCGTCGTTCAGGCGGGCGAGTACACCGAACCACTCCCGTCGCGATCGACCTCGACGACGCCGGTCTCGACGAGCGAGTCCAGCACGCCGTAGAGCGTGAGTCGGGGCTCGCCCAGGCGGTCCTGGAGCTCGGCCACGGACGCCCGGCCCTGTTCGGCCAGGGAGAGGTAGACCAGTTTGGCTGTCGGCGACTCGATCTCGGAACGCAACGCGCTGCGTGCCTCGGATTCCACGACTGCCATCACTACTCCCGTCGACTACTTCGACGATATTAAAACTCCTGCACGTCGATCGTCGAAATCGATAGACGGCGACGGATTGTCGGTGCGATTCGGCGGTGAGCGTGGGCCGTTGCCCGCCGGAGAACCCGGCGGCGGCGCCGCGTTCGACGGAGCACGACGTGAATTCCACCGATCGTCGAACCTGGTGAGGAGATCCGTCGTCCAGTGGACGACAGGGTCCAGAGGGCCTCACGTCGTTCGCGTCGAGGGAGCAACGCGCGTTCTTCGCTTCGACGGCTCGCGTCGCTCGCCGTCGCAGCGAAATACCGGCAGAATCGCTTCGCACTGCTGACGAGTTTTCGGCTCGAAGCCTCGCTACGCTGAGTTTCTTCGGCGAAGACACCGAAAAACTCCCTGCGGTCGGTTTTCGAGCGTTTGCTTCGTCGTCTGCGGCTTACGCCGCCGCCTCCTCCGCAAACACGTCGTCGTACTCGCCAGCGTCGATCTTCTCCTTGAACTCACGAGGGTTCTCGCCCTCGATCGTGACGCCCAGCGAGGTGCAGGTCCCGACGACCTCCTTCGAGGCGTTCTTCAGATCGTAGGCCAGCAGGTCGGGGAGCTTCTGCTCGGCGATCTGCTTGACCTGTTCGACGGAGATGTCGGCGACGAACTCCGACTGCGGAGTGCCCGAGCCGGTCTCGAAGCCGGCCTCGTCCTTCACGAGCTCGGCGGTCGGCGGAACGCCGACCCCGATCTCGAAGGAGCCGTCGTCGTCGTACTCGACGGTGACGGGGACTTCGGTGCCGTCGAAGGCCTCGGTCTGGTCGTTGATCTCCTGCACGACCGCTTGCACGTCGACCGGCGTCGGGCCGAGTTCGGGCCCGAGCGGCGGTCCCGGATTCGCCTGGCCGCCAGGGACCAGTACGTCGATAGTTCCAGCCATGCACGGGAAAACCGGCCTCCGGGAGTTAAGGGTTGCTTTTTCCCAATCAGCTTCAAGAACACCTCGTCGGGTGCCAGATCGCTCAAAATCAGCTGTGGAACGAGATGAACCTGTCTGCCGTACTCCTTGTGTGAAAAGGAGATGTTCTTGTGTGAGTCCGTCCTCCAGCTAGCGCGGCTGGGCTCGGTCAGGAGTTGAGTAGAGGCCTCCATTTGGGCAGGGGCTCAAACTCAGAGAGATCCAGGAGCGATCAAAGGGAGAGGAGAATCGGGTGTCGGTGTATCGGACGTGACATCAGTTCTGGCAAAATTGTTATTGTGATTGGATTTATGGATTGTCAACATGCACCTTGGGGAGCTATTCGAAGCCGACTGGAACTCGTATGAACAGAAGCGCTTCTTAAACGACGATACAAGGTCAAAACCGACTCGTTCGATCAGAGGACTTTCTGGAGTTGGCTCGATTCTGGAGAGAATCGATCGATCATAGCCATAAATCGTTCCCGCTGTCGATGTTCAACGGGTCAGACGTTTTAGAGATAGAAACGCTAACTGCAGCGCTCGAAGCTGAATTTTCCTAATCACTTTCGCAGATTACGACGGCAGAGGAGTTCGAGTCGGTGCTCGCAGCCACAGTCGAGAAAGCGATCAAAGCGGACGTCGACGTTCGCGGCGCGTGGGAGTTCCAGACGCGAGGATCCACGCACGACTGGAAGGTCGAGATCGTCGAACTCGCCCGAGAGATCGACGAGGTGTGAGGGGTCGCGGTGAGTCAGCGGAGCGCCGAACGGCGCCGCACTCCCCCGGTTGGACGGGGCCCCTCCACGACCGGAAACCTTTGAGGCTCGCTCCCGATACACACGCAGTATGCCCGATCCCTTCGTCGTGATCGGCGGCGACGCCGCCGGCCTCTCCGCCGCGAGCAAGTGCAAACGCGAGGCGCCCGAGCGGGACGTGATCGTCTTCGAGCGCGGCGACTGGATCTCCTACGCCCACTGTGGCACGCCCTACTTCGTGAAGGGCGAAGTGGAGCGACTCACCGATCTGCTCTCGCTCTCGCCTGCCGACGCCGCGGAACGTGGCATCGACCTCCGGCGCGAGCACGAGGTCACGGCCGTCGACGCGGACGCAGGGACCGTGGCGGTTCGCGGCCCCGACGGCGCGTTCGAGCAGCCCTACGACGAGCTACTGCTCGCGACCGGCGCCCACGCCGTCACCGACCCGATCCCCGGCGCGTCGCTCGACGCCGCGTTCTCGCTCCACGGGCTCCCCGACGCCGCGGCGATCCGGGCGACGCTCGCCGATCCCGACGCGTTCACCGTCGCGGACCTCGGCGGCGACCCCTACCTCGACGAAGCGCGTGCCGCGGAGTACGGCGACCTGGCGCCGCCGGAGACCGTCGCCATCGTCGGCGGCGGCTACGTCGGCATCGAGATGGCCGAGGCCTTCGACGCCCACGGGCTCGACGTGCACCTCTTCCAGCGCGGGGACGCCCTCGTGCCGCAGTTCGGCGACGCCGTTGCGGAGGAGGTGGCCGACGCACTCCGCGCTAACGACGTCACGCTCCACCTCGGAACCGAGGTCGAGCGGCTGACCGGAACGGACGGGCGGGTGAGCGGGCTGCGCTGTGGCGACGGCAGCACGCTCGCCATCGAGGCCGCCCTGCTCGGCATCGGCATCGCCCCGAACGTCGGGCCGGTGGCCGACACCGACGTCGAACTCGGGGACTCGGGCGCGGTCCGAACGGACGAGTACGGCCGGACCAGCGTCGACGACGTCTACGCGGCGGGCGACTGCGCGGAGATGACCCACGTCGTCGCTGACGGGGACGAGTGGGTGCCGCTGGGGCTCACGGCGAACCGCGCCGGGCGAGCGATCGGCGCGACGGTCGCCGGCGAGCTGACCGAGGTCGGCGGGATCGCCGGAACGGCGATGCTCAAGGCGTTCGACCTGGAGTGTGGCCGCTCGGGGATCGTCGATCACGATCGGGCACGGGCCGCCGGCTTCGACCCGGTCTCGGAGACGATCACCGCCGGCTCGCGCTCGGGCTACTACCCCGGCGCGGAGGAGACGGTCGTCACGCTCGTCGCCGATCGCGAGAGCGGGCGGCTCCTCGGCGGCACGATCGCCGGCGAGGATCGCGCCGCGATCCGGATCGACACGATCGCGACGGCGCTGGAGGCCGACCTGACGGTCGGCGAGGTAGAGCGGCTCGACCTGGGCTATGCACCGCCGTTTAGCCCGGTCTGGGACCCGGTACTGGTGGCGGCGAAGGTGCTCGCGGGGAAGCTGTGACGGACCGCCAACGGAGCAATCGGCCGCGTCAGTACTCCTCGATCGGCGTGAACTCCCCCGTGATATCCCACTCGTGGATGCAGTAGGGGTCGCCGACCTGCTTTTCGTCGTCCTCGTCCGCGGCGATCCGCCACACGCGGTCGGACTGGTCCCAGTACTCCTCGCGGCCGCAGCGCTCGCAGGTGCGATCTTCGGGGGTCCGGAGCCTCGTGCCCATAGGTGGAGATTCACACGGCCGGGCATAAGCGTCTCGCCACGCAGAGCAGCGGCCCCCTCCGCACGGGCCGAACGTTTCAGGCCACCGACGGAAGAAATATTTGCGCGGGGGTCCAGACCACTGCCATGGCGGAAACCCGCGTCTTCGTGTCCCACGCGACGGCGGATCTCGACGCTGCGCAGAACCTGCTGTCCTCGGTCCGGAATCTCCCGCTGACGGTCGCACTCGCGGGCGAGGAGGTCGAGCCCGGACGCGCCCGGCGCAATCTCGAGGGCCAGCTCCGGAACAGCGACCTCGTGATCGTCTTGCTGACCGACGACGCGGCCGACGATTACTGGGTGAACCAGGAGCTCGGCTACGCGAAGGCCAAGGGGCTCCCGATCATCCCGATCGTCGAGGACGACGACTATCTCCGGGGCTACGTCGAGGGCACCGACGGCGTGCAGTACGACGCAGAGAACCCCGAGGTGACGGTGTTCAACCTCCTCAGCCGGCTGCGCTCGGAGCTCGAACCCATCGGCACGCTCTCCAGCCCGAACTGGTACGTCGCCTTCCCCTGCAACAACGGCCAGTGCAACGCCGAAGTCCAGCTCGAGATTGATCGGCTCCAGAAGGACCTCTGGCAACGCTTCGAGCACGGCAAGCTCCTGCGCGCGGAGTGCCCGGAGTGTGGCGCCGGCTACGAGTTCAATCCCGCGACGCTCGGGTTCGTTCGCAGCGTGGCGCCGCAGGCCGAAGAGAAAGCAGAGTAGTCTGTGGTAGGTGGCGTTTCGAGATCGATCGCCTCGTCAGCGACAGCGAACCGCTCGGAAGCCCCCTCCCGCTGGACCGTTCTATCTCGCTGTCGCCGAAAGATGCACCGCGTCTTTCGAGATGACGAGAGAGCCCCGCTCTCTCGAACCATGCGCTTCCCTCGCTCCCGCTGGTCGCTCGGTCCAGTGCTTGTTTCCGAAAAGCTCGCTGGCGTTCGCTGACGAAGTAAGGACCGCAGGCTGAGCGAACGATGTGAGCGAAGCCGAGGACCACAGCGAGTCAGCGGACGCCAACGGGAGGGGGCTTCCGAGGTGGCAGCTGCTGCGGTAGCTACTGCGAGGCCACAACCCCACAAACGTCCAGACGAACCCGCTCGGATCGAGCCACGCGGTCCCTCGTTTCGGTGGCGTTAACTGCGCTCGGGGGAGAATCCCGCACACGCTTACGATGAAACTTCACGAATTCCAGGCGAAGGAGCTCTTCGCCGACGCCGGGATCCCGACGCCGGATTCCCAGCTCGCGTCGACGCCCGACGAGGTCGTCGCAGCTGCCGACGAAATCGGCTATCCCGTCGCGGTGAAGGCCCAGGTGCAGGTCGGTGGCCGCGGGAAGGCCGGCGGCATCGAGCTCGTCGAGAACGCCGAGGAGGCCCGCGCGGCAGCGGAGTCCATCATCGGGATGGACCTCAAGGGCATCCACGTCGACCGCGTGCTCGTCGAGGAAGCCGTCGACTTCGTCAACGAGCTCTACGTCGGCGTGACGATGGACCGCGGCGAGGGCAAGCCCGTCGCGATGGTCTCGACGCGCGGCGGCGTGAACATCGAGGAGGTCGCCGAGGAGGATCCCGACGCGATCGTCCGCGAGCACGTCGACCCCGCCTTCGGCATGCATCCCTACCAGGCCCGGAAGGCCGCCTTCGAGGCCGGCGTCGATCGCGAGATCGCGACCGACGTAGCGAGCGTCCTCCAGACGCTCTACCAGCTCTGGGACGACAACGACGGCGCCGACGCCGAGATCAACCCGCTGATGGTCACGAGCGACGACGACGTGATCGCCGCGGACGCCGTCTTCAACGTCGACGAGGACGCCCTGTTCCGCCAGCCGAAGATCGCCGAGTACGAGGAGGACACGAAGAGCGACGATCCCCTCGAGCAGAAGGCCGACGAGTACGACTTCGACTACGTCCGCCTCGACGGCAACGTCGGCATCATCGGCAACGGCGCCGGGCTGGTCATGACGACGCTCGACCTCGTCGACCACTACGGCGGCAAGCCCGCGAACTTCCTCGACGTCGGTGGCGGCGCGAAGGCCGACCGGATCGCCAACGCGCTCGACATGGTGTTCTCCGACGACAACGTCGACGCCGTCGTGTTCAACATCTTCGGCGGCATCACCCGCGGCGACGAGGTCGCCCGCGGTATCAACGAGGCGCTGGGGCAGTTCGACGAGATCCCCAAGCCCGTCGTCGTCCGCCTCGCGGGCACGAACTGGGAGGAGGGCATGGAGATCCTCGACGAGAGCCTCGTCACCGTCGAGCAGACGCTCGAGGACGCCGTCCAGCGCTCCGTCGAGTACGCCCAGGAGGTGGAAGCATGAGCGTGTTCGTCGACGACGATACGAAGGTCATCGTCCAGGGGATCACCGGCGGCGAAGGGAAGTTCCACGCCGGCCAGATGATCGAGTACGGCACCAACGTCGTTGCCGGCGCCGTCCCCGGCCGCGGCGGCCAGGAGGTCCACGGCGTCCCCGTCTACGACACCGTCGACCAGGCCGCGAAGGAGGAGGACGCCGACGCCTCCGTCATCTTCGTCCCGCCCGCGTTCGCGGGCGACGCGATCATGGAGGCCCTCGACGCGCCGATCGACCTCGCGGTCGCGATCACCGAGGGCGTTCCGACCCAGGATATGGCACGGGTCCGCAAGCGCCTCACCGAGGTCGAGACGAACCTCATCGGCCCGAACTGTCCGGGGATCATCACCCCCGGCGAGTCGAAGCTCGGCATTCTCCCGGGCAACATCTTCTCCTCGGGGAACGTCGGGCTCGTCTCCCGTTCGGGGACGCTCACCTACCAGGTCGTGGACAACCTCACCGAGCGCGGGCTCGGCCAGTCCACCGCGATTGGCATCGGCGGCGACCCGATCATCGGGACGACGTTCGTCGACGCCCTCGAGGCGTTCGAGGCCGACCCCGAGACCCACGCCGTCGTGATGTGCGGCGAGATCGGCGGCGAGGACGAGGAGCAGGCCGCCGACTACATCGGCCAGTACATGGACACGCCGGTCGTCGGATTCATCGCGGGCCGCACGGCACCGCCGGGCAAGCGGATGGGCCACGCTGGCGCCATCGTCTCCGGCAGCGGCACGGGCACCGCCCAGTCCAAGATCGACGCGCTGAACGCGGCCGGCGCGGAGGTCGGCGAGACGCCCGAGCAGGTCGCCGCAGCGATCGAAGACCTGCTGTAACGGCGCGGGATCGACCCACAATCGACGCTCGGGTGGCGTCGCGCGGCCGGTGCGTTCACCCGGTTTCTCAGTACGGGTTCGGCACCCAGTTCGACGCAGACGATCGGGTAGAGCCGACGGCAAACCATTATACGGCAGCCCGAGCAACGAAGGGAACGACAGCCGCCTCTCCATGCAAGCTCACACCGTCATTCCGGACGCGATCCGCAGCCGACTCCGCGCGAAAGTCCTCGCCCTGTGTCTCCTCGCGGGCGCACCGATCGCGGCAGTACAGGCGGGCGCCGGCTACTGGCTCCTCACGAACGCGGAGGACGGCGCCGTCGCCACCGACGATCTCTATCTCGCGTTCGCAGCGATCGGCGTGACCGTCGCACTCACGCTGGGGCTCCTCGGCGTCGTCCTCGGCCGCGGAACGAGCCGCTCCCTGAAACGGCTCACAGACCGAACCGAGTCGGTCGCCGACGGCGACGACGCGACGGAGTTCGAGACCGATCGGATCGACGAGGTCGGGGACGCCTACGCGGCGGTCGACGGCCTGCGCGACGCCACCGAGTCCCGGATCGAGTCCCTCGAGGAAGAGCGCGCGTCCGTCGAAGCGGCCCGTGAGACGCTCGCCGGCGACAACGACGCACTGCTCGCGGAGGCCGAGCGGTTCAGCGAGGTGATGGACGCGGTCGCCGACGGCGACCTGACCCAGCGCCTCGACGCCCGCACCGACCACGAGGCGATGGCCAAGATCGCGGCCTCCTGCAACCGGATGCTCTCCGAACTCGAACGCGCCGTCGTCCAGGTCAAGCGGTTCACCGACGTCGTCGACGACGCCAGCAGCGACCTCCAGGCCAGCGCCCAGGAGATCGGCGAGGCCAGCGAGTCGGTAAGTCAGGCGGTCCGGGAGATCTCGGAGGGCTCCGGCCGCCAGACCGACGACCTCCAGACCGCCGCGGGCGAGGTCCGGGAGCTCTCCGCCACGATCGAAGAGGTCGCCGCGACGACGGGGACGATCGCCGAGCAGTCCGAACGAGTCGCCGGCCTCGCCGACGACGGCGTCTCGACGGCGACCCACGCCGCCGACCAGATGCACGAGGCCGAGGAACACACCGCCGAGGTCGCCGAGACCATCGACCGCCTCAACGACGACGCGCGGCGCATCGCCGAGTCGATCGAACTGATCGACGACATCGCCCAGCAGACGAACATGCTGGCGCTCAACGCCGCGATCGAGAGCGCCCGCACCGATCGCGACGTGGCGGGGGACGACGGCGGGTTCGACGTCGTCGCCGACGAGGTCCAGGAGCTCTCCGCGGAGATCCAGGAGGCCGTCGAGGAGATCCAGGGGACGATCGCGTCGCTGCGCTCCCGTGCGACCGAGAGCGCGGTCGAGATCGAGGCCGTCGAGGGGCGGATCGCCGGCGCCACGGACGCCGTCGACGACCTCGAGGCCGAACTCGTGACCGTCACCGACCGCGTCGAGCACGTCTCCGACAGCGTCCGGGAGATCGACCGCGCGAGCAACGACCAGGCCGAGACCGTCGAGTCGCTCGCCGGGCTCATCGAACGGGTCGCGACCGTCTCCGCGGAAACCTCCCGGGAAGCCGACCGGGTCGCGGACGCCTCCGAATCGACCGCCGTCGAGATCGGCGAGGTCTCCGCGAAGGCGCGCTCGCTCGACAGTCAGGCCGACCGCCTCACCGACGTCGTCGGACAGTTCTCGGTGTCGACGCGCCAGCAGCTCTCCTCGGGCGCCGCCGCCATGCCAGCGCCGAGCGCGAGCGAGGACGGCGACGACTGACCGCACTGGGCTGGGGCGCCGCGATGGTGTGCTGTCGGACGGAGCGAATCACCGGCGTCGACACTGCTACCAGGAGATCGCGGGCTCGGCGTGATGGCGGACGCGATCCACGACGTCCGCCACCGTCGCCACGTCGTCCAGACCGGCGAACGCCAGCCACGGGAACGCCGGCCGCAGGTGGCTGGGATCCCTGCCGCGCGCGTCGGCGTGGCCACCGTGGCGGGCGAGCACGCCGGCGTCCGCGAGTTCGTAGCAGAATCGTCGGACCGTTCCCTCCGTGAGCGACGTCCGCTCGGCGATCGCGGTGGCCGCCTCCGCGACGGTCGGGTCCGGCTCGATCCGGAGCAATGCGGCGAGCACGCGACGCCGATTCTCGGGCAGCGCGAGCACGCGATCGAGATGTACTGTGGGGTCGGGAACGGCCGTGCCCGCAGCGACGAAGTGGTGCCGGTCGATCGCCGTCGCGTCCTCGTGATCGGCCAGGAGCGCGGCACCGAGCACGACCGCGAGGGCGTCGTGGGCGTTGCCCTCCCGCTGGGCCGCGACCGCCCGGAGGTCCTCGTGCTCGAAGGCGTCGGTCCGGACGGCACGGGAGCACCGCTGGGAGAGCAGGTCCGTGAGCGCGTGGTGGCGGTAGGGCTCGATCGTCAGCGACTGCTCGACGTCGACGTCCAGCGACCGCCCGATCCACGTCACCGACGTGTCGTCGGCGATCGGCGCCAGGAGCTCCCGGACTGCCTCGACGTCGAGGCTGGAGGCCTCCTCGACGTGATCGACGGCGATCACTGCCCACTGACCGTGCTGTGAGACGTGATCGGCGACGCGCTCGCGAAGGCGATCGGTGCCGACGCCGTGGGCGGGCACCTCCTCGACGCCGAGCTGGAGGAGGAGCTGCCGGTAGAATCGGAAGTCGGTGCCGGCGCGTCTGCAGTCGACGAGCGCGAACCAGCGCTCTGGCCGCCCGGCGCGGGTGCTCGTCGCGATCGAGCCGGCCGTTCCCAGCCCGTCGCCGAGGGCACGGTAGAGCGCGTAGACGACGGCGGACTTGCCGACGCCCGCCGACCCCTCGATGAGGAGCTCCGGTGGCAGCCGACCCTCGAACGCCGGCTCGACGGCGTCGAGGATCGCCTCCAACACCGGGGCGCGGCCCACGGGCTCCTCGACGTGGACCGTCGGACTCAACTCCGAGCGATCGAGGAGGATCCGGCTGTCGTCCCGGGTCCGCAGCTGCCGTCGTTCGATGCGTTCGCTGATATCCATCGTTTCGCGAGTGCTACGGGTTCGATCCCACGTTTCCAGTCGGCCGTGATGACCGTTCCGGCCGGTGGCGAACGGTCTCGTCGCCCGAACTCGCGCCGGGGCGGGTCACGCCTCGCCCTCCCCGACGAGTTTCGCCTCGAGCAGCTCGAGCGTGTGGCGAACGTCGTAGCCGGTGCCGTGTTCCATCTGCATCGCGCAGGTGGGACACTCCGTCATCCCGGTGTCGGCGTCGGCGGCCTCCATGTGCTCGAACATCTCCTCGCCGATCGCCATCGAGGTGTCGTAGTGTTTGGACTTCCAGCCGTAGGTGCCCGAGATGCCCGAACACGAGTCGCCGACGTCCTGGATCTCGACGCCGTCGACGGCGTCGCCGACCTCGAGGGCCTGTTCGGCCAGCCCCTGGTTCCGGGCGTGACACGGCGCGTGGTAGGCGATGTCGGGGAAGTCGACGTCGGTCCCGTTCGCTCCCTCCGTCGCCCCGTCGGCTTCGTCGCTCGCAGCCGCGTCCCCGCCGAGTTCGTCGCGGAGGTCCTCGTGGATGCGGAGGTACTCGACGGCGTCGTAGGTGTTCGCGGCGACCCGGTCGATGCCGTCGATGTCGAACAGCTCCGGGTACTCCTGGCGGAGCGCCATCGAACAGGAGGTACACGAGCAGACGACGTCGTACCCTTCTTCGATCAGTGCGTCGAACTCGGCGACGTTCACCTCGGCGGCCCGCCGCGCGTCGTCGAGCATCCCGTTGGCGAACATCGGCGTTCCCGAGCAGCGCTGGCGGGGCACAGCGACCTCGTACCCGAAGTCTTCGAACACGCGGACGAGCGCCTTCCCCACCTCGGGCGTGTTGTAGTTCGCGTAGTCGCCGTGGAAGTAGGCGACGCGCTTCTCTTCGCTCTGGACCTGCGCGCCGCCGCGATCGTCCCACCACGATCGGAAGGTCTCCGTGGCGAACTCGGGGAACTCCCGCTCGTCGGTGACGCCGAGCGTGCGGTCGGCGAGCCACCGGACGACGCGGTTGCCCATCATAAAGTTCGTCGTCCGTGGGAAGATCGAGCCGAGCTTGCCGAGCCGGCCGTAGTTCGAGAGGAGCTTCTTCCGGAGGTACGTGATCGAGAACTTCGAGAGTTGATCGTCGACGTACCTCCCCCGGGCGGTGTTGTGCATCTGGGAGAGCGGCACGTCCGTCGGGCAGGCGTGGTCACACCGCATGCAGTTCGAACACTTGTCGATCGAGTCGTCGATCTCCGGTGCGTCGTCCCGGGAGAGGCGCCACTGCTCGGGGCCCTGGAACTTCGGCCCGGGGAACTCGTCGTCGACCTCGGCGACGGGGCAGTTCGTGTCGCAGGTCGAGCACTTGTAGCAGCTGTCCGCGCCCGGCCGGAGATCCATCTCGTCGCTCTCGGGGAACACCTGCACCGGCTCGAAGTCGCCCTCGGTGCCGCCCGACGCCGCGTCCGGACCGGCCCCGGCTCCGCCGGTGGAGCCCGGGTCGCCAGGCGCGTCGGCGTCGATCCCGCCGTCCGTCGCCGTGGGGGCAGATCCGGCGTCGGCGTGGTCATCGCCACAGCCACAGCCGCCCTGCACATCGCGAGGGGGCTCGCCGTTCGCGGATCCGTCGGTTCGCTCGTCGGCGTGGTCGTTCCGGGATCCGGTGCCGTTCTCGGCGTCGTCGGTGTCGTCGTCTGGTGCGTGTCCGAACATGATCAGCTCCCCTCCGCTGCCGCGTTGCCCGCCGCGTAGCCGGTCGCGATCGAGACCCCGGCGCCGGAGTTCTCGGCGGCGAAGTCGTAGCCGCCCAGCACCGCGCCCGCCGCGTGGAGATTCTCGTGTGCTACCGAGCCGTCGGCGTCGAGCGGCCGCAGCTCGCGGTCGACGTCGACGCCGAAGTAGGCGAACGGGTGGTCGCCGAAGGCGTCGTCGGCGAACCACTCGTACCGGTCCGCCGGGTGTGGTACGTGACAGTCGAAGATCGGCTCGCGGACGCCGTCGCGGTCGCTATCGATCCCGCGACCGACCAGCCCGCCGGTCGCGAGCACGTAGCGCTCTGCGGCCATCGGGACGGTGGAGCCGCCCGCCGACTCGACGATCAGGTGCTCGACGCGGCCGTCCGCCGCGGCGAAGTCCACGACGGGCCGGCCGTCGGCGACCCGAACCCCGCGATCGCGCAGGGCGTCCCGGAGCTGTCCCTCCAGCCTGATGCCCGGCAGACTCGGCGGGCCGGCGGGAACCTCGAAGACGGGGACGCCGAGTCGATCGGCGAAGTCCGCCCGCACCGCGGCGGACTCCTCCTCGCCGAGGACCGCCGGGAACCCGACCCGTTCTGGGTCGAAGTCCAGATCGGCGACGGCCCGCCCGATCCGTTCGACGATCGCGGCGCGACAGGATCGGCCCTGGCTGGCGTCGGTCGTGGAGCCGCCAGCGTCCGCCGCGCCGTCGCTTCCCTTCGATCGCGGGACCTCGTCGTCCTCGAGCAACTCGGCGTAGCGCGTGGCCTTCGCGTCCGCACGGAGTTCGCCGGGGAACCGAACCGTGATCCCGGCGACGTCGAAGGGGACGCCGGCCGCCGCGAGGTTCGACGCAGCGACGGGCGCGTCGAAGTCCGTCAGCGTCTCGAACCCGACGAGCACCGCGTCGCGGTCGTCGCTGGCCAGCCCCGCCGCGGCGCTCTCGGGATACCGGGCCGTCGGCTTGGGGACGCCGCCGTGGGTCGGGACGAGCGCGTTCGCGTCGGTGTGCGCCCCCGCGTACCCCTCGACGACGTCGTCGAACGTCGCGAGGCCGTCCCGGACCGCCGTGGCCCCCACTCGCTCGTAGGGGTGGCCCTCGGGGAGGTCGGGGAGGACCGCGAACGGATCGACGATCGGCCCGCCGTCACCGGGTATGTCCTCGGGCCGGGGGTCGTCCGGAGCGCTGGTGTCGTCGGCCCGTTCCTGCCCGCCGGTCGCGGCGGCCGCCTCCGGGCCGGCGTCGGCGCTGCCCGCCGCGGACGTCGGCGGGTAGCCCAGCACGTCGATCAGCCCGCTGGCCTGCCGGAGCGTGCTCTGGTTGGCGGTGACGAGGCGCGTCTCCGCGCCCGCGTCCGCGGCGGCGATCGCGGCGAACCGGCCGGCGAGCCCGCCGCCGATCACGATCACGTCGGATTCAATCGCCATCGTTCCCCTCCGTGGAATCGCTGGGGTGGTCCGCACGTGGCAGGCCGCCGTCCGCGGCGGTTTCGCCGTCGTCGGACACGGAAGCAGCGCTCGCGTCGCCGGGTGGCCCGCTGTCGAACGCCGCGTAGTCGGGGTCGTGATCGGTCCGCGCCGGATCGCGATCGAGGTTCATCGTCGTCGCGTGGAGCGCGTAGTTGAGCGCGGCCTGAGCGAGCTGTTCGTCCCAGAGCGCGTGGCGTTCGCCCTTCCAGCGCTCCTGGAGCAGCTCATCGTGGGCCGCGCGGACGGTATCGGGCTCGTACACCGGCGCGAGCTCCGCGGCCATCCGGTGAGCGCAGATCCCGCCCTGACAGTTCCCCATCGACGCCCGCGTGCGGATGCGGACGTCGTTGAGGTCGGAGCCCGCCTCGCCGATCGCGTGCTGGAGCTCCGCGCGCGTGACGGCCTCGCACTCACAGACGACGGGGTTAGGCTCGTCGGTGCCGAGCACGTCGTCGGTTTTCGAGCCGAGTCGCTCGGCGCTCCGGCGGGCGATCGGCGAACGTAGCCCGTAGCGGTCCATCGCGTCGTCGAGCCGTCCCGAATCCTCGCTACCGGGCAGTGGGACGTCCGCGGTCCGGCAGTCGGCGGCGACGCCGAGCCTGTCGCAGACGTGGTCGCTGATCTCCTCGGCCATCGCGCGGAACGTCGTGAACTTGCCGCCGACGATGCTCGTGAACCCCTCGACGCCGTCCCGATCCGCGTGGTCGAGGAGGAAGAAATCCCGCGTGATGTCGCCGGTGTCCTGCGTGCCCGTCCCCGGTGGCTCGTAGAGCGGGCGGACGCCCCAGAACGTTCGCAGCGTGCGGGCGTCCTCGAGGATCGGTACGAGCTCGGTCAGCTGCTCGAACAGCAGATCCACCTCCCACTGCTCCTCGGGGTAGTGTTCGGGATCCTCCACGGCCTCGTCGGTCGTGCCGAGGATCGCCGTGGTCTCGTGGGGAACGAGGATGTCGGCGTCACCCTTGGGTCGACAGCGGTTGATCACGGTGTCGACCTGCCGGACGTTCGTCACCGTCATCGCACCCTTGGCGGGCTGGACGGCGACGTCGACGCCGGCCATCTCGCCGAGCTGGCCCGCCCAGGCGCCGGTCGCGTTGATCACGTGATCGGCGTGGATCGTTTCGGTCTCCGTCGGCGCGCCGTGGGTCCGCGAGCCGGTCCCGCTTTCGTGGCGGATCTCGGCGCCGACGACCTGTACACCGTCCGTGGCCGTCGGCTCGTCGACGAGCAGGTCGACGACCTCGGCGTGGGTCTCGATGCGCGCGCCGTGGTTTTCCGCGCTCTCGGCGTTGGCGACGCAGAGCCGGAACGGGTCGATCGCGCCGTCGGGGACCCGGATCGCCCGATCGACGTCCTCCGCAAGGTACGGCTCGATCTGGCGGGCCTCCTCGCCGGAGAGCACCTCCGTCGGAATGTCACACTCCCGACAACCCTCGAGCTTCTCCTCGAAGTACTCCTCCGTATCCTCGGGGCGCTTCACGAACAGGCCGCCGGTCTCCTCGACGCAGTGACTCGCGATGTCGCGGAGGATCCGATTCTCCTCGATACACTCGACGGCGCTGGCCTGGTCGGAGACAGCGTAGCGGCCGCCGCTGTGGAGCAGCCCGTGCATCCGTCCAGTGGTGCCGTGGGTCAGGTTTCCCTTCTCGACGAGCGTGACGTCGATGCCACGCATCGCGAGGTCCCGCGCGACGCCGGTGCCGGTCGATCCGCCGCCGATTACCAGAACCCCGGTGTTCGTTTCCATTCGCTACGAACAGTGTCGGCGCCCCCGCACTTTAGAGTATCGCCACCCCCAAAATAGCAGTATAGAATGGGGTCGACCGTGTTAGATACGGGCGGCGGTCGCTGACCCGCCCCGCGGCGCGGTGGCCCCGGAGGGTGCCGAACGGTCGAGGAGAATCTCACGGGATTCGCCGAGAGACTGTCAGGATTCCGAAGGAGTAGGACCGCCCAAACTTCGGTTAAACGGCGCCTACAGCAGCGTACGAGCGCCGTTGTCAGTGGGGGCGCCCGGAAGTTCGACGCCAGCAGGCGGCGCCGGTGGACCCGAGACGAGGGCGATCGCACGCCGGTCGACGCGCCGTGGTTCCGTGCCAATAGCTGGCAAACTTTTATGAGAGATGGGATTGTTATCGCCGCTAGGCCTGCATCGATACCAAAACGATGCGGGTATCGGACAATGTCAGCACGCACCTACGTGGGCGCGATCGACCAGGGGACCACCGGCACGCGCTTCATGGTCTTCGACCACGGCGGTCAGGTCGTCGCGAACGCATACGAGACGCACGAACAGTACTATCCCGAACCGGGCTGGGTGGAACACGACGCGATGGAAATCTGGGAGACGACGAAGGACGTCGTCACGCAGGCGCTCGCGGACGCGGGCATCGAGGCCGACCAGCTCGAGGCGATCGGGGTGACGAACCAGCGCGAGACCACGCTGTTGTGGGACGCGGACTCTGGGTCGCCGGTCCACCGGGCGATCGTCTGGCAGGACCGCCGGACGACCGACCGGGTCGAGGAGCTGGAGGCAGCCGACAAGGTCGGCGACATCCGCGCGAAGACCGGGCTCGAGGCAGACGCCTACTTCTCGGCGACGAAGGCCGAGTGGCTCCTCGAGAACGCCGACCCGGTCAAGACCGAGCGCGCGCGGCCGGCAGACGTCCGCGAGCGGGCGGTCAACGGCGACGTCCTCTTCGGTACGATCGACTCGTGGCTGATCTACAATCTCACGGGCGAGCACATTACGGACGTCACGAACGCCTCCCGGACGATGCTGTTCAACATCCACGAGATGGAGTGGGACGACGACCTCCTGGAGGAGTTCGGCGTCCCGCGGGAGATGCTTCCGGAGGTCAGGCCCTCCAGCGACGAGGACACCTACGGGACGACCGATCCCGACGGGTTCCTCGGCGCCGAGGTGCCGGTCGCCGGCGCGCTCGGTGACCAGCAGGCCGCGCTGTTCGGGCAGACCTGCTTCGACGCCGGCGACGCGAAGAACACCTACGGCACGGGGAGTTTCTTCCTCATGAACACCGGCGACGAGGCCGTCGAGTCCGAGCACGGGCTGCTCACGACGATCGGGTTCCAGCGCTCCGGCGAGCCGGTCCAGTACGCCCTCGAAGGGTCGATCTTCATCACCGGCGCGGCGATCGAGTGGCTCGAGGACGTCGACCTGATCGAGGACGCCGCGGAGACGGAGTCCCTCGCACGCGAGGTCGACTCGACGGACGACGTCTACGTCGTCCCGGCGTTCACCGGACTCGGTGCGCCCCACTGGGACGGCCGAGCGCGGGGCACCATCGTCGGCATCACGCGCGGCACGCAGAAGGAGCACATCGTGCGCGCGACGCTGGAGTCCATCGCCTACCAGACCCGCGACGTCGCCGAGGCGATGGAGGCCGACAGCGGCATCGAGATGGGCACGCTGCGCGTCGACGGCGGCGCAGTCAAGAACAACTTCCTCTGTCAGCTCCAGGCGGACATCATGGACACCGAGATCGCGCGCCCGGAGGTTGACGAGACGACCGCGCTGGGCTCGGCCTACGCCGCCGGGCTCGCCGTCGGCTACTGGGACACCGTGGACAGTCTGCGGGACAACTGGCAGGTCGACCGCGAGTTCGCCGCGGAGATGGACGCCTCGACCGCCGATCGAATGTACGCCCGGTGGGAGGACGCCGTCGAGCGCTCCCTCGACTGGGCCCAGGACGGGGGTGAGTGAGCATGGCGATCGCGATGGCCGACGTGCTCCTCCAGGTCCCGATCCTCGACATGCCCTGGGAGCACTTCGCGGTGCTCGTCCTCGCTGCCGCAGCAGGCGGCGCGTTCGGCGCATCCATCGGCGCGCTCCCCTCCTTCGTCTTCACCGGGTTCGTCGTCCTGCTGGGCGAGGGGCTCGCTGCGCTGAGCGGTGAAGGAACCGAGTTCACGGAGCTCGGCGGCGCGAACCTCGCGTCGGGGGTCACCGGCACGATCGGGTTCGGTCCCGTCACCGGTCCCCACGTCGCCTTCGCCGGCGGCGTGGCGGCGACCGCCTACGCGGGCTGGCGCTACGGCGAGATGGAACCGGAGGACTGGGACTACCACTTCGGGAAGGACATCCTCTACGCGTTCGGGACGAAACCCGACATCCTCGCGGTCGGTGCGGTGTTCGGCGTCATGGGGATGCTCATCGCTCGCTTCTCCGGCGCGCTCGAACTCCCCGTCGACGGCATCGCACTCGCCGTATTCGCGACCGCGGTGATCGCACGGCCGGTGTTCGGCTACTCCGTCATCGGCAGCCCGCAAGGTGACGGCTACTTCGACATGGGGCCGTTCGATCGCGAGGAAGAACGCGGCGACGGCAGCGGTCGCCTCGCCGTCGAACCGTGGCTCCCACAGCAGTACAAGTGGTCCGGCGTCGCCGCGATCGGCCTCGTCGGCGGCGCGCTCGGCGGCTGGACCTGGATCATGACCGGCAGCGTCTTCATGGCCTACGGCATCTCCGCCGCAAGCCTGCTCTTCCTCAATCTCGGGATCGAGAAGTTCCCGGTCACCCACCACATCACGCTCGGTGGTTCGACGTTCGCCGTCGTCGCCGCCGCGAGCACCAACAGCGAGCTCACCGTCATGCTCGCCGCGATCGCCGGCGGGCTGATCGGCTCGCTGCTCGCGGAAGCCACCCAGCGCATCTTCTACGCACACGGCGGCACCCACGTCGACCCGCCCGCGATGTCGATCGTCATCTACACGGTCGGAATCGGCGTGCTCTACATGCTGGACATCCTGGAGAGCCCCGGCTATCTCGGCATCTGAGCGGGGCTTCTGCGACCGATTTTTTTCTCCCTGCGGACTACTTTACTTCGTTTGCTCACAGCACGTCGGAGACCCGGTGGATGCACTGGCTACTGCGGAACCCGGTAGTCGGTTCGGAGCGCGCCAGCCGGCTTCAGTCCAGCTTGCGGTAGTCCCGCGCCTCTTCCGCGCGCTCGACGACGTCCTCGAGCGTCGCCTTCGAAGAACTCGCGGAGACCGCGGCGTTGAGCGCGCCCTCGAGGATCGGCGCGTCGGCGATGACGACCGGCGTGTCGCCGTCGATCATCTCGATCGCGAGCTCGGCGTTCATCACGGCGCTGCCCAGATCGACGAGCACGACGACGCCGTCGGCCTCGTCCGCGTCGGTCGCCTCGGGCCCACGCCCGGCCGCTTCCAGGATCGCGGCCTCGATGTCGGGCGCGCTGGTGCCGATGCCGCCGTCGGGATCGCCGCCGACGGGGACGATCCGCGCGTCGCCGCCCATCTCCGTGGCGACTTCGGCGATGCCGCGCGCGGCCTGCTCACTGTGGGAGACGACCACGAGTCCGATCATGGAAGACCACCACCGAGCGATTCGAACTGCTCCATCAGTCGTCCTCCTCCGGGGACTCCTCGGGCACCGTCGGCGACGTCGCGTCGCGGTCGATCTCGCCGTCGAGGTACTCCGTAGCGACCGCCAGTACCGCCTCGAGACAGAACAGCGTCGACGTCGCGCCGGGGTCCTGGTGCCCCACGGATCGCCAGCCGAGGTAGGAGGCCCGGCCCTTCGACGCGCGGATCGGCGTGGTGAATTCGACGCCGCGTTCGGCGGCGTCGACGGCCTTCGCCAGTGCGGCGAGCGGCGGGAGGTCGTCCTGCTCGATCGACTTCTTGTACGTGTGAACCGCCGGCGTCAGCGCGTCGACCATCGTCTTGTCGCCGACGGAGGCACCGCCGCGGTCCTCGACCTTCGCGAGGTAGGCCTCCGCGAACGCGACGCTGGATTCGGCGTCGAGTCCGCCCTCGAGCTCCGTGCTCGCGCTCATGATCGAGCCGCCGTAGAGCGGGCCCGCCGCCCCGCCGACTTCCGAGACGAGCGTCCGGCCGACGAGCTTGACGAGCGTCGCCGGATCCTCGTCGTCGGCGTCCTCGACCGCCTCGACGGCGGCCTGCATCCCCCGATGGAGGTTCGCCCCGTGGTCGGCGTCACCGATCGCCGAGTCGAGCTCCGTCAGGTGGTCCTTCTCCGCCTCGATGCGGTCGGCGACCGCGTGAACGGCCGCGACGATCGCCTCGCGCTGGATCGACTCGTCGACCATACGTGGGGGTCGTTCGCAAGGTGCTTGGGTATTGCGCCGACCAGAGGGCAGGAAGCGATCACCGCAGGTCGCGAAGGACTCGCAGGCCGCGAACGACGACAGGCCGCTCACTCCAGGACGGTCATCGCGGGCGTGTCCGCCGGCGCGGCGAGCAGCTCCTTGCGCTCCTCGTCGAGGGCACAGACCGTGATCGAGCAGCCCTCCATGTCCAGGGAGGTCATGTAGTCGCCCACCCAGGCGTCCCAGACGTCGAGATCGTGTTCGTCCATCAGCTCGTCGACGCGGCGCTGGACGACGAACAGCTCGGAGAGCGGCGTGCCGCCCATGCCGTTGACGATCGTCACGACCTCCGTGCCGGCATCGAGCTCGAGGTCGTCGAGCACGGCCTCCGTGAGGTGGTCGGCGACGTCGTCGGCGGGCATCTGGTCGACCCGCTCGGTGCCGGGCTCGCCGTGGATGCCGATGCCGAGTTCGATCTCGTCCTCGCCGAGGTCGAAGGTGGGCTCGCCCTTCTCCGGCGTGGTGCAGGAGGTCAACGCGGTGCCCATCGTCCCCACGTTCTCGACGACGCCCTCGGCGTGCTCGACGATTTCGTCGAGGTCGTCCCCGCGGGCGGCGGCCGCCCCAGCGACCTTGTGGACGAGGATCGTCCCACAGACGCCCCGGCGGCCGCTCGTGTAGAGCGAGTCCTCGACCGCGACGTCGTCGTCGACGACGACCTGCCGAACGTCGACGTCGTCCATCTCCACCATCTCCGCGGCGGTGTCGAAGTTCATCACGTCGCCCTCGTAGTTCTTCACGACGCAGAGCACGCCCTCGCCGGCGTCGCAGGCCGCCACCATCTCCTCGAGCTGGTCGGCTGTGGGCGATGTGAAGATCTCGCCCGCGGCGGCGCCGTCGAGCATCCCCTCGCCGAGGTAGCCGGCGTGGGTCGGCTCGTGGCCACTGCCGCCGCCGGAGACGATACCGACCTTGCCGTCGACCGGCGCGTCCTCACGCACGAGCACCTCCGTCCCGTCGAGTCTGCGGAGCCTGTCCGGGTGTGCCGATACCATCCCCTCGAGCATCTCGTCGACCACGTCCGACGGATCGTTGATCAGTTTCTTCATGGCAGACGCTACCACGCCCCAGACAATAAATCGGTACATTCCCTTGGTGACAGTTCGATGGCGAGATTGGCGTCAGCGTTCAACGAACGACGGCGCCCGGCGGGATGACGAACAGTCCGGACGGCGGCATCGGCGACCCGCATCCTCATGAGGTCCGAGAGTGAATGACAGCCATGGACACGGCAAGCAACCACTCCCGTTGCCGAGGTGACACCCGATGGAACGCGTGGTGACCGTCGAGCAGGAGGCGGGGCTCCACGCCCGGCCCGCGTCGGTGTTCGTCGAGACAGCCAGCGAGTTCGACAGCGAGATCACCGTCGGGCGGGCCGAGAACGGAGCGTCGGCCGTCGACGCCGGGAGCATGCTCGCCGTCACCGGGCTTGGAATCGAACACGGCGACGAGGTGCGGCTGACGGCCGAGGGGCCGGACGCCGAGGCGGCTCTCGACGCCCTCGCGGACCTGCTCGCCCAGCCCGAGCCATGACGAGAACGCTCGAGGGCGTCGGCGCGACCCCGCTCTCCGGCGTCGGCACCGCCCACTGGTACGAGCCGTCGGTCCCCGAGTTCGACCGCGAGAGCGACGATCCCGAGCACGAGCGGGAACGGTTTGCGGGCGCACGCGACGTCGCCCGCGCCGCCATCGAGACGGAGCGCGAACGCGTCGCGGAGCGGGTCGGCGAGGAGGAAGCCGAGATTCTCGACGCGCACCGGCAGTTCCTCGACGACCCACAGATCGAGTCGGCCGTCGAGGCCGAGATCGATGGCGGCGCGACGGCGGAGGCCGCGGTGGAAGCGGCGTTCGCCGACCCGATCGAGCAGTACGAGGCCACGGGCGGCCGCGTCGCCGAGCGGGCCGACGACCTCCGGGACGTCCGCGACCGGCTACTCCGGACGCTGGCCGGCAGCGACGCCACCGACCGTGCGGCCGCCGATCTCGACGCGCTTCCCGCGGACACGATCCTCCTCGCCGAGCGGCTCGCTCCGAGCGACGCCGCCGCGCTCGATCCCGACCGAATCGCCGGGCTCGCGACCGTCGTCGGGGGCCGGACCGCCCACGCTGCGATCGTCGCGCGGGCGATCGGGCTCCCGGCCGTCGTCGGCGTCGGCGAGGCGCTCCGGAGCGTCGAGACGGGAACCACGCTCGTCGTCGACGGCGAGGCCGGGACCGTGATCGTCGATCCGGACGAGGAAACGCGGGCCGCCGCACGCGCCGAGCGTGAAGTAACCGTAATCGAAGAGCACGTCGAGACCGCCGACGGGACGCCGGTCGAGGTGGCCGCCAACGTCGGCCGCCCGGGCGAGCTCGCGGGAGCCACCGACGCCGGCGCGGACGGGATTGGGCTGTTCCGCACCGAGTTCCTCTTCCTCGATCGCCCAGGGCCGCCCGAGGAGGCCGAACAGCTCGAGACCTACCGCGAGGCGCTCCGTTCGTTCCCCGGCGAACGCATCGTCGTCAGGACCGCCGACGTCGGCGGCGACAAGCCGGTTCCCTACCTCGATCAACCGGACGAGGCGAACCCGTTCCTCGGCGATCGCGGGATCCGGCGCTCGCTGGGCGTCGACACCGAGCTGTTCGAGACGCAGCTCCGGGCGTTGCTCCGGGCGGCCGGAACGGCGAACGCGGCGGATGCTGCGGCCGGCGATCTCGCCGTCATGTTCCCGATGGTCGCGGACGTCGCCGAACTCGACGCCGCGCTCGAACGGGTCGACGCGGTCGCGCGGCGACTGGACGAGGAGGGCGAACCCCACGCCGTTCCCGAACTCGGCGTCATGGTCGAGACGCCGGCGGCGGCCCGGATGGCCCCGGAACTCGCCGAACGGGTCGACTTTCTCAGCGTCGGGACGAACGACCTCACGCAGTACGTGATGGCCGCCGACCGCGACAACGAGCGCGTCGCCGATCGCCACGATCCACTCCACCCGCCGGTGCTCCGGACGATCGCCGACGCGATCGAGGGCGGCAACGATCGCGACGCGTGGGTCGGGATGTGCGGCGAGATGGCGGGCGACCCCGCGCTGACGGAACTACTCCTCGGGCTCGGGCTCGACGAGTTCTCCGCGAGCGCCGTGACGATCCCGGCGGTGAAAGCGCGGATCCAGGAGACCGAGATCGACGCCGCCGAGTCACTCGCGCAGCGTGCACTCGCCGCGGAGACGCGCGAAGAAGTACGGTCGATACTCGACGGTGCGGACTGAGCGACGCGAACGGGACTATCGCCGCCCGACCTACTCCTGGAGCCGCTTCGTCGTCTCGATCAGCGGGTGGCGCGCGTAGTCGACGACCTCGATGTCGGCGATGTCCTCGAGCCCCTCCTGCCGGGCAGTCCGGAGCATGCCCAGCTCGACGAACTCGTCGACGACGATGACGTAGGCCTCCATCTGCTCGACGTCGAGCTGGTCGGCCGCCAGCACGCGATGGTGGCCGTCGGCGAGTAGCAGGGTGCCGCCGTCGTCGATGACCACCAGTGGCTCGGCGAGCCCGCGTTCGAGCTCGTAGCGTCGCCCCTCCAGTTCGTCGGCGTAGACCTTCCCCTGGGTGGGGATCAGCTCGTCGAGCGATACCTCCCGTCGCTCCTCCCGGAGTTCGAGGTCGTGGATCCCCTCGAGCGTCCGGCGGAGCTTCCCGACCTTCTCGGGGGTCGCACGCTCGATCTGGCTGCGGATCACGTCGGCGTGCGAGATGATCCCGACGAGCGTCCCGGCGTCGTCGACGACGGGGAGCTTCTGGATCCCCGAACGGAGGATCACCCGGGCGGCGTCGGTGATGTTCATCTCGGGATGGGCGACGAGGGTGTCGGTCGTCATCACCGTGAAGATCGGCGCGTCCGGGTCGGCCAGCAGGAGGTCCGAGGCGCTGACGAACCCCTCGACCTGCCGGCGCTGGGCGACCGGGAACCCGCTGTGGTCGGTCGACTCGACGATCCGTCGCGAGACGGCCTCGACGGTCTCCTCGGGATCGACCGTATCGACGTCTTTCGTCATGTAGGCGGCGACGCGAGCGTTGGGAGCGCCCTCCGCGACGGTCATGGACGAACGGACGGTCGGCGGCGGCAAAAGGGTTCCCTGCCCGCGCGTTCCCGGCGCCTCAGTCCCTCGCGGGCCCCTCGGCGTCCCCGGCATCCTCGGCAGCCCCGCCCTCCACGTCGCGATCCTCCCGGTCGACGCTCCGGCCGAACTCGTCCCGAGGCGCACGACGATCTTCCTCGCCGACACGCGAGACGCCCCCGCGGAGCTCCGGCAGGAAAGAGAGCCCGTCTCCGGCGAGCGCGTAGCCGCCTCCGGGCGAGGACCGGTCCGTCTCGAGGGCCTCGACGAAGGCGTTCGTCAAGACCTCCTCGACGATCGTGATCGGATCCTCCTCGTCGGGTTCGACGAGCATCCCCACGGGGAGCTGCGCGCCGGCCATGTCGGCGTGCCCGCCGGCGCTCCCGAGCTGTCCGTACGCCGCCCGGAGCGTCTCGCCGAGGTCGAGGTCGGTCGCGCGTGCCCTGCCGGAGACGTAGACGGTGTCCTCGATGACGCCGAAGACGAGCGTCGTGGTGACGTCCTCGAGGTCGAGCAGGAGGTCCGCAGCCTGCGCGAGCGCGTCGCGATCGTTGAGTTCGCCGACGCAGGCCGTGAGCGCGGTCCCGTGTCGCTTCCGCCGGTCGATCGCCCGCGCGAGGACGTCCATCGTCTCGCCGCTGAGACTCGGCGATTCGACGCGTTCGAGGACGCTCTCGTCGACGCGGGGGAGGAGCCGCGCGGCGGCCTCGAAGTCCGCGACGGCGACCTCCCGCGTGAAGTCGTCCGTGTCGACGCGAAGACCGTAGAGCAGCGCCGTCGCGACCTGCTCGGTCAGCTCGAGGCCGAGTCGGTCGAAGTACTCCGAGAGCAGCGTGCTCGTCGCGCCGACGCTGCTGCGCAGATCGACGAAGCCGGCCTCGTCGGGGCCGTGCGTCGGGTGGTGGTCGATCACCACGTCGACGGGCGTGTCGTCGGGTAGCTGGTCGTTGACGCCCGGGCGCGCGTGATCGACCAGCGCGATCCCCCCGTACTCCTCGAGCTCCGCGGGATCGTCGATCGTGCGCAGGTCGAGGTCGAGGAGGTTGACCAGCGCGCGGTTCTCCTGGTGTGCGATCGTCCCGAAGTAACAGGCCTCGGCCGCGACGCCCACGCCCGCCGCGATCTCGACGAGGGCGACGGCGCTCGCGATGGCGTCGGGATCGGGGTTGTCGTGGGCGAGGACGGCGATGGGCTCCTCGGCGTTCCGGAGCGCTGCCCGGAGCCGGAGCGATCGGTCGCCACCCGGCGACGCGACGTACTCCAGCACCCGGTCGGCGACGACGCCGGCGGGGTCCGTCGTGCCCGCGGCAGCCGCGAGTTCGCCGCCCTCGCGCTGGACGCCCGGCTGGGAGAGCAGTCTGGCGTCGGGGAACACCTCACGTGCGGCGACGGCGATCCGGGAGGTCTCGTCGGCGTCGCCGGTCGCGACGACGACGCTCTCCGGATCGGCGTCGAGCGACCGGAGCGTCTCGGGATCCGTCGGATCCGCCTCGACGACCGGCACGTCGCGCTCCGTGAGCCACTCGGCCTCGTCCCCGTCGTCCACGACGACGAGGAGGTCGCCAGCGGCTGCGAGACGCGCCAGCAGCACCCGGTACTCCGGCCCACACCCGAGCACCACCCGGGTCGGCATATCATGGGCTACTCGCCCACCGCGGGAAAAAGGTACGCTCTCCCGCCAGGACGCCGGCGTCGGGATCGGTCGTCGACCGCGATCGCGCACCCGATCTCGGCGGCGCCTCAGACGTCTCCGCGCAGACACTGGAAGATACGCTGGCTGAACTCGGGGACGTCCATCCCGTCGGAGGGGCCGATTCCCTCCATGTGGTCGATCGAGAGCTGGCCGCCGCCCATCCGCGCGTGGCCGCCGGCGCTGGCCATCGGGACCTCCGCGACGGCCGTCTCGAGCGCCTCGCCCATGTGGACGCGGTCGTCACGGGATCGGCCGGAGACGTGCAACACGCCGTCGCGTTCGCCCATCACGACGACGGCGCCGACGCCCTCGAGGCGGACGAGCTCGTCCGCCGACTGGGGGATCGTGTCCGCGTCGTTGATCTCGCCGACGTGACTCACCGCGAAGGAGCCGTCGACGGTGCGGTTCTGGATCGCGCGGGCCTTGACCTCCAGCGTCTCCGCGGTGACCTCGGGGTTGGCGATGCGCTCGAGCCGGTCGCTGTCGATCGCGGGGAAGAGATAGGAACACGCGTCGAACTCTGCCTGGGTACAGCCCTCCGTGAGCCGGTTCGTGTCCGACTGCAGCCCGAAGACCAGCCCCGTCGCCAGCGGCGAGTCGAGCGCGAGACCTTCGCCCTCCGGCGCGGGGTCGTCCGGACCGTACCGGTCGGCGCCGAGCTGATCGAAGTAATCCGCGACGATGCTCGCACAGGACCCGCGCTCGGGGCGAACGTCGGTGAACTTCGTCCCGACGCCGTTGCCGGGGTGGTGATCGACGACGGCGATCGGCTCGATGCCTTCCGCGCCAGGGAACCCCCGGGGGACGTTGTGGTCGACCAGCACGACGTCGTCGCAGGCGACGTCGGCCTTCGACTCGATTTGCTCGGCCTCGAACTCGAGGACGGTCCGGAACGCACGGTTCTCCTGGTGGCGGATCTGCCCAGCGTACTGGATCGTCGGCTCGACGCCAGCGGCCTCGGCGATCTGCGCCGCGCCCATCGCACACGCCATCGCGTCCGGATCCGGGTTCGGGTGGGTCAGGATGGCGACCTCGTCGCTCCCGGCCAGTGCCTTCTGGAACCGTTCGCCGGGCGTCCGGCGGAGTCGGAGAAACGTCCACGCCGTTCCGCCGATCACGAGGAGGAGACCGACGACGATGGCCGCGAGGAGGAGCGGGTCGGTGCCGGTCAGCGTGTCGATCTGCCCGACGACGCCGTCGGCGGGGACGCCCTGCATATACTCCTCCGAGAGAGCCAATGAACTAAACCGTTGCCCCAGATTCGATCGGTGACCTGGCGAAGTATCTGGCCGCAAAAACGTCTATTTCTGCGCTATCGAGACCGATACGCTTCGATCGCCGCCCGGTATCCCTCCCGGAACGTGGGAAACGAAAACTCGTAGCCGAGCTCCCGGAGCAGCTCGTTCGAGCAGCGCTTGCTCGTGCGCAGTCGACGTTCTGCCGGGGCGGAGAGGTCACCTGCCGCCAGCCGCTGCTCGATCGTCCGCTTTTCGGGCGCCGCCTCGCCGCACTGCTCGGCCAGCCAGTCCGCGAACGCCCACTTCGCGACCGGCTCGTCGTCGACGGCCAGTAGCGCGTCGCCGGGAAGCGTCCCGAAGGACTCGGCGGCGCGCTCCAGCACGAACTGCACGACGCCGGCCGCGTCGTCGCGATGGAGCATGTTCAGGTAGCCCTCCGTCACCGGCCCCTCGACGTATCGCTCCAGACGGTAGCGATCCGGGCCGTACAGGCCGGCGAAGCGGACGACCGTGCCGTCGATGCCGTGCTCGCCAGCGACTTCGGTCGCGACCCGTTCGGCCTCGGCCAGCACCACGGTCTTCTCCGTCGTCGGATCGATCGGCGTCGTCTCGTCAACCCAGTCGCCATCGTGGTCACCGTAGACGCCAGTGCTGGAGGTGTAGACGAGCTGGTCGGGGGGATCGTCCCGACCAGCGAACTGCTCGATCGCCGTCTCGAGCCCCTCGACGTACACCTCGCGTGCGGCCTCCGCGCCGCGGCCGCCGGAGCTCGCCGCGAAGACGACGGCGTCGACGTCGGGGACGGCCGCGAGCGCTTCGGGATCGGTCACGTCGGCCTGCACCGCCTCGAAGCCGGCTCGATCGATCGCCGTCACGCCGTCTGCGGACCGACGGACGCCGACGGCCTCGTGGCCCGCCGCCGTCAGCTGGCGGCCGAGTTCGAGGCCGACGTAGCCACAGCCCAGGATCGCGACCTGCATGGTTCGAAGATACACGCCAGCGTGGAAAACCGCGACGATCGACGGGCCGGCGGCCCGTCAGTGGCAGCTCCGTTGAGTTACCGCCGGCTCGCGACGAAGTGTTCGATCCGCGCGAACTCCGCGAGCGTCACCGGCGCCCGGCGTTCGAGGCGCTGCTGGATCCCCTTGCCGGAGCTGTCGCCCTCGTACTCCGCGGCGATCGTGTCGACGTCAAGCACCGCCATCGACATGCCGAGCAGGAGGTGGTCGGTCGCCTCGGCGTGGATCGTCGCCGCGTCGAGCGCCGAATCGAGCGCCTGGATCGCGGCGGCGTCCTCGAGGTAGAGCTCCGGCGCGTCGCCGTCCACCAGCGAGTGGAGCGTCTCGGTCTCGATCCCGGTCTCGGTAGCGACCGCCTCGACGCCGTGCTCCTCGACGATCGCTGCGAGTTCGCCGCGGTACTCGTCGGCGAGCGCCTCGGCCGTCGGTTCGTCGACCGAGGTTCGCTCCTCGTGTAACATTGCGGCTGAGTTCCTCGTGTGCGGGCAAGTGCCTTTCCCAGTCGGTCGCACGCTACTCCCACCCGTCGGACGTCTGTTTGAACCCGGTGTTCCCGTTGCCGACCCCACCGCCGCTGGGCGGGACAACGACCGCGACCGTCGTGGAAGCCTCGAATGATATCCGACTCGCGTTACCCAGCAGCTCCGGCGATCCGTCGCCGGTCACGTCGACGGCGACCGGCTGGCCGTCGCGGACGTAGCTGACGTGGCCGCCACCGCTGGGGCCACCCTGGGCGGCGCGGACGGAGAACCCGGCGTAGGTGCCGGCGACCTCCACGCGCCAGACGTTGCCAGTCGCGGCCCACCAGCCGGGGAAGGGGACGAGCGGAATCCCCCGCATGCCGATCACCGGAGCGCGACCGAAGCGATCGGCGAGACGCTGTTTCACGGAGTCCGCCGCTGCTTCGGTCTTCGTGGCGATCGCGTCCTCCGCGATCGTCTTCGCGCGATCGGTGACGGACTCGACGACGGAGAGTTTCACCTGGGCCGCGTCGTCGCCCAGGCGCGCCGTGACGCGCTCGCGGACCACCATCTCGGCGCGATCGGCCGTGACGTTGCTGACGTCCTCGTGGTGCGCAGCCTTCTCGCCGATGGCCGTCAGCGCCGAGCCGTCGTCGTAGGCCAGCGCCCGCTCGGCCGGCCCGCCGAACTGGACGGTCGCGGCGTCGACGATTCCCGCTGCGTCGTCCTCGGAGAGCCCAGTTTCGGATCGCAGCGCCTCGACCGCGGCCTCGTCGACGGCGTCGACGCCGTTGCGAATCTTCTCGCGAAGCTGCTCCCGTTTCGCCACGAAGCCGGTGCTCCCCGCGGCGGAACCGGGGATCGCGTTCGCGCCGTCGAGGGATCGCGCCGCCATCGCGAGTGGAACCCGCTTCGTCGGCGAGTCGAAGAGGTTCACCGCGATTCCTGCGAACTTCGAGGCCATGTCGTCGGTCGGGAGCGAGTCGACGGTCGTCGTCTTCGCCGCGAGCGGGTAGTAGGATCCGTTCTCGTCGGTCGGCGGGGGCACCGCCGTCCCGTTGACCTCGTCGAGGTCGAGGTAGCCGGGGTCGGCGTCGACGGTGAGATCCAGGGCCGGTGCCGGCGCCTCGGTGTCGAGCGTCGCGGGCTCGGGGCGCGCGTAGTTCAGCCCCGTCTCGAGCAGGGTGTTCAACCCGACGCTCGGCAACGTGGAGAGCTGGTCGACCTTGTCCTGGATAGCGCTCTGGGTTCCGTCCATCCCCAGCGAGCGCGCTTTCAGTCGCTGAAGGACACGTTCGAAGTAGACGTTGCGGGCTGCGACGGCTGCCCGCTGGTCGAGGTCGTCGTACGTCGTCGGGACGTTTCGATAGCTGTCGCCCTCGGCCTTCAGTTTCCCGCGAAGCTCGGCGCTGGGGTCGGCGTCCGTCGTCAACATCGCGAGCTCCGTCGTCGTCTGCACGTCTCGGAGCTCGTCGCGGAGCGTGGCGAGGTGCTCGTAGACGGTGTCGGACTCGTCGGCAAGGTCGTCGGGCGAGACGACGCTGGATCGGGCGATCGATTCGTCGGTCGCGACGGAGCGAGCGATCGCGTCGACGCCGCCGGCGTCGTCGACCAGCGCCGTCTCGGCTTTCTCGGCGAGGCTTTCGTAGCGCCAGCCGTCGGTATCGGGCGCCAGTGCGGAGGGGATCCACTCGCGATCCAGCGGCTGGTGCTCGAGGGCGATTCCGACGTCGACCGGTCGGCGGAACGTGACCTGGCCGTACCGGACGCTGTCGTTCACCACGTTTCGGTACTTCGCGGTCGCCGTCTCCTCGATCACGACGGTCCGGCGCTCCGTCAGCGTCCGCGACCAGCCGTACGTCTCGCTGGGGAGCGAGCCGTCGCCGGGACCGACGTCGACGGCCTCGACCGATTCGGTCCCGATCGTCTCGACGCGCATCCAGTCGCCAGCGGTCGAGAGCGCCTGCTCGTGCAGTTCGCGCTCGCCGACCGACTTCGTGGTCTCCAGTTCGGCCTCGAGCGAGATGCCGGTCCGGACGATCGTCTCGAGGGGGTACGCCCAGGGACGCTCCGCGTCGTGAGGGACGACGCCGCCCTCTGCGGTCGATCCCTCGTCGATGAGGTCCGCGAGTGCGGCGTCGGCGGTTCCGTTGACGCCGACGACGGTCGTCCTGGTCGGCGGGGAGGCGACGTCGCCGAAGGTCGGATCGTCCTGGTTCGGCCCGGGCAACGCGGCGTCGAGGAACCCGCCGGCCTGGACGCCGATGGTCTCGTTTGCGACCACCTGCGCCGTCGCGGCAGCCAGCCCCTGCTCGGCCTGTTGGTTCGAGTTCCCGAACGTCGATCGCTGGGCGTCGAGCACGGCGAGGTTCGTCACGAGTTCGACGTGGCGGTTGGCGATCACGTCGTCGATGGGTAGCCCCGAGTACTGGCCGTAGCCGCGGGTCCAGCCGAGGCCGTAGAGCCCGCCGGTCAGCCCGCGGCTCAGACTGCCGGGCTCGAGCGTCTCGCCGTTGAGTCGCTCCTGGAAGGTCGTCGTCCGGTCGTGGAGCGTCAGCGTGGGGGTCGTCACGTTCGCCGTAATCGTCCGATAGCGGGTGTCGACGAGGTGGCCGTCGCGAGTGATCTCGATCGGCACCCCGGTGACCTCGACCGCGACGATCCCGCGGCTGGTCGCCTCGACGGACACCCGGTCCATCGCCGCTTCGGCGCTGTCGGCGTCGGTGATCGGCGTGAGATTCACCGTCGCGCGTGCGTCGGCGACTCGCTGGCCGTCACCCCGGAGCGCTTCGCGGAACTGGATCGCGATCAGCAACTCGAGGTAGGAGCGGTAGGGGCGATCCCCATCGAGCAGCGACCCGAACTCGGTGTCGGCGGGCGCAACGACGGGATTGGCTGCCGCCGTCGCACCGGCGTCTCGCGTCGCGTCGCGCAGGGCCGTCTCCGCAACCGACTCCGCGCGATCGCCAGCCAGCGCGGCGTCGCGATCGACCCGGCCGCCGTCGAAGGAGACCGTCGCGATGGCGACCGAACCCAGCAACAACAGGACGCCGACGAGCGCGAACGGCACCCGACCGCGCTCGTCGTCGGCCAGTCTCACGGCGACCACGTCCTGATAGACACGGAAACGGTGGTCGGCGCGGCCCGGTTCGCAGCTGCCGCAGTGTCCGCGTACCCCTCACAGGCGGTCGGCTCGATCCGGTCGGTCAGCGCCTGGACGAGCAGCGAGTTTCGCGTCCGCGCGCCAGCGTCGTCGGGGACGATCCCGGCGTCGAGGCCGGCGGCGGAGCCGGCCGTCGCGTAGCGTTGCTCCGTCGCAGCGGTCACGTCGCCGCCGGCGAGCAGTGCGGCGTCCGTTCGCTCCGGCGGGAAGACGGCACCGATCGTACGGACCGCGATCGAGCGAGCAAGCGTGTCGCACCCGCCCTCGGCGGCGATCGTCTGCAGCGTGGCTCGGGATTCGCCAGCGATCGACGACGCGTTCTCGCCACCGGCGTCACCGTCCGAGACGGGCAGCGTCCAGTTCGGCGTCGCCGGGGCGGTGCCGGGTGCCGCGTCGATCGGAACGGCAACGGTCGCGGCGTGGACGTCGGCGTCGTCGGGCGGAGACGGGCCGACGACGAGCCCGCCACGGAGCCCGGAGCCAGGCAGTGGCCGCCAGTGAGTCCGCACCTGGATCTCGACGTCGCCGTCAAAGCTGGCGATCGCTAGCCGCGTTACCTCCCTGACGGCGGCCTCGTGGTTCGGCGCCCGCGAGAACGGTTCGCCGTCGAAGTCGGCGTTCGCGACCGTCGTCTCCGCGAGCAGCTCCGCGACCGTTCCGCGGTCGGTTCTGGTCGCACCACCGTCACCGGCGTCGCCGTCCGGCGCAGGCGCGTACTCGATCGTCGCCGTCGTGGTCGCGAGCGTTGTCGTCGAGGTGGCAGCGACGTCCGAGTCGCTCTCCGGAGCGGTGCCGGACTGCGGTACGGTGTAGAGCAGGCCGATCGCGGCGCTGACGAGCAGCAGGAACACGGCCGCGTCGAGGACCGTGCTGACGGCGCGATCGACGCTGGGAGCGGAGCCGAACTTCCGGAGACGATCGCGGGTCACGATTCCCACACCCACAGGGTCAGATTGCCAGCCACCTGCCAGCTCGGCGCGATCTGCACGGTCACCGGCCTGCTTGCGACGTCCGCGTCGGGCGGCGGCGTCGGGCCGCTGGCGTCCGTCGTGTTGCGATAGGCCAGTTCGATCCTGCCGGCCTCACCCGGTCGCGTGAACTGCTCGGGAGCGAGATCGGCATCGTTGGCGACCACGCCGTCGGGGGCGAGTTTCGCGGTCACCTGCGCCATCGTCGCCTCCGCGTCGGTCGGGTCGGTGCTGGGCGACCGGTCCGCAGCGACGCCTGCGTACATCGCGAGCCCCATTCCGATGGCGAGGACGGCGACGATCGCCGCGATCGGCTCCGCCTGGCCGCGGCGATCGCGGACCCAGGCAGTGGCCCTACGCCGTAACGAGCAGGACATTCTCTCCCCCGTAGCTGCATTTCCGGACGATAAGTTCGTCGCCGACCGGTTCGACGATTCGCTGTGCTTCCCGCGCCGCCTCGATCGCGTCGGCGAACGCCTCGACCGACTCGAACACGTCGGCTGGCGACGCCCCCATCGCGACGCGGCGTAGCTTCGTGTCGCGCTGGGCGGGCGTCATCCGTCCGTGATCGATCGTCGCCGTCTCGACGGTATCGCCCTCGATCACGAGCCGGTACTCGCCGACGCGAATCCGATCGGCGTCGATCGGGTGGGTCGCGCTCGCGGGGACGCGACTCGCCGCGACCTCTTCAATCGTCTCCGCGGCGGCCGTCGCCGTCGAGGGCGGTTCCGGCGTCGCGACGACGGCCACGCCGAGTACCGCCAGCGAGACCATCGAGACGCCGATCCAGACGTACCAGGCGTCGATCGGGGGACCGAGCATGGCAGCAGGTCGCCGCGGCATGGTACCTTAAGGTGTGGAGCGTACGGCTGGCTGGACTGCGAGGAATGGCGGCACCAGCACGGACGACGGCCGCTCAGAACAGCATCCCCGCCCCGAGGAACCCGCCGAGGAAGACGAGCGTGCCGGTCGCGGTCGCGAGCCCGACGCGGTAGCCCGTGAGCGGCCGATCCAACCCGTGGTCGATGCCGGTCGCGAGCGTGGTCAGTACGACCGCCAGCAACAGCACGTAGGTGCCGACGGCCAACCCCAGCCCCGCGGTCGGCATCGTCCCGATCGCGTCCGTCTCGCCGCCGAAGTCGGCCATGCCGTCGGCGAGCGCGACGGTCGCGCCGGCCACGAGCGGTCCGAAGATCGCCGCCGTGTTCCGCAGCGTGCCGGTCAGCCGCGCCAGCGAGTGGCGGGCCTCGCGCTCGACGGACTGGAGGTCCTCGAGGTGGCCAGCCATCGCGACGATCGCCTGTCCGGCGGGCTGCCCCTCCTGGGTCGCGAGCGTGAGCAGCTGTGCGGTCGAGTGGACCCGGCGACTCGGCACGGTCGCGAGCGCGCCGTGGTCGCCCCGAAGCGCCTCGTCGGGGCCCACGCCGAGGACGCGACTGCGCCGTGCGGCGTCGGCCAGCACGTCGCCGGTCGCGTCGGGGAGTTCGTCCGCCGCGAGCTCCATCGCCCGCTCAACGGCGTAGCCGTCGTCGACCCGGCGGCCGAGGAGATAGAGCGCGTCCGGTAGCCCATCCTCGATGGCTTTGATCTCCTCGCGAACGACGACGATCGGCCGGTAGTGGACGACGAGCGCGACCCCGGCGCCGAGGCCGAGCAGCGCGATCGGCGCCGCCCAGCGACCGATCAGCACGTCGGCCGCCAGCGCCCCCGAACAGCCAGCGGTGGTGCCGGCGAGCGGTGCGGGCCACCACCGATCCGGAACGTCGGGATGGGACCGGTCGAGGTCGGGCGCCGGAAAGGCGACGGGCCGGCGGACGAGCAGCCAGCCGGCTGCGACGAGCAAGACCCCGGGCAGCGCGAGGTCGTAGATGACGACAACGACCGGGAGCGTCACCGGCACCCCAGCGGCCCGCGCGCCGGGCAACACCGCCACGAGTGCGAGCGGAAGCAAGACGCCGAACGCGTAGAGTCCCGTGATCGGGCCGCCCATGTTCGTGACGAAGGACTGGAGCCGGGCGTGGGTCCCCTCGAGGACGGCCTCCAGCGAGCGCTCGAGGGCGCGCTCGCGTCGTGCCGCGCCTGCAGAGCCGGCGGCAGCGAGCAGGTGACTCGCGCGAGCGAGCGCGGGAAACCACTCGCGCCACTCCGCGGCGAACCCGTCGAGCCCCGTCCCAGCGGCACCCGCTGTCGCTCGCACGTGGCGCCGGAGGCTTGCCGCGAGCGGGCCATCGCCGGAGTCCGCCGCGAACGCGACTGCCGCCTCCGTCGCCGGATCGACGCGCATCCGGAGGATCGCGCGGCCGATCAGGTCCGGTGCCGCGCCGAGCGCCCGGGAACGCCCGAGTGCAGCGACGGCGACCGGTCCACGGTGGACGGCGTGAACCACGCCCAGCGCCAGCCCGATCGCGAGCACGAGGACCAGCGGGCGATACGTCGCCGGCGCGAGGACCGCCAGCGGGACGCAGGCCAGCCCGACCACGCCCCCGGCGCCGTAGCCCGCGCGGACGAACTCCGCCGGTGGAACGTCGACCTCGAGAAATGCCAGCGCCCGGGACAGCTCGTCGCTGGCCGCCACGTCGACCGGGTAGAGCCGTGCGAGTTCGGTGATCGCACTGCTCAACACGGTCGATCACCGCGACGCGCGTAGGCAGTCGTGACGGCGTCGGGCGCCGTCGTCCCGCGATCGGCGAGTGAGCCGAGGAAGGTTCCGCGGTCGTCGATACGGTCGCGGAGGGCAGCGTAGGACTCGCCCGGGCGCGTGAGCCCCTGGAGCAGCCGGCTGTTGCCACGCTCGATCCGGCCCGTCGGGGCCAGGCGGGCCGCGGCGGCCGCGTTCTCGTCGCCGCCGCTGCCGTCACCGCTCGCCTCGAGCGCGAACAGCGGCGCGAACCGGACGCCGTCCTCGCCCGCGATCACCTCCTCGATCGCGGCGACCCGACGCGCCCGCTCCCCCTCGGCAGTGCGATACTGCTCGCAGGTGACCACGAAGTCCGTCGCACCGAAGGAGGATTCGGGCACGCCGATGTCACCGACGACGCGCTCGCGGACGTCCTCGCCGCCGTCGCCGTGGATCGTCCCGAGGACGGTCTCGCCGCTGGCGCCGACGCGCATCGCCTCGTAGAGCACCGCAGCCTCCTCGCCGCGGACTTCGCCGAGGACGATCGCGCTCTCGCCCAGCCGGAGGGCAGTTCGCAGCGCCTCGGTCGGCGTCACGCCGGGGCCGTCCTCCAGCGTGGTGTGCAGCGGCTGGACGTCCCGCCCGCGATCCTGATAGGTCGCGACCGGCAGCTCCGGCGTGTCTTCGATGACGATCGAACGGGTCGTCGCCGGTAGCTCCCAGATCACGGCACCGAGCGCGGTCGTCTTGCCGGCCCCACGGGTCCCGGCAAAGAGCCCGGCGGCGCTTCGACGGACCGCGATCGAGAGCAGCCCCGCTGCCGCGGGCGGCAGGGTGCCGTTGGCCACGAGCGCCGGGAGCGTGAACGCCGTCTCGCCGCCCGAGCGGAAGGCGAAGGCGTGGCCCTCGGTGGCCGGATCGAGCACGCCCGCGACGCGGACCGTCTGGTCGGCGATGGTCGCGGTCGCGTCGAGCGTCGGGCTCGCCCGGGAGAAGGAGCGGCCGCTCCGGCGCCGTAACGTCGAGGCGATCGCGCCGACGCCGTCCTCGCCGAGGCGGACGTTCGTCCGGAGCTGCTCGCCGCCGGCGACGACCCACAGCGGCGTTCCCGCAGCGGGTGCGCTGGCGTACACGTCGGAGACCGCCGGATCGGCGAAGCAGTCCTCGAGGATTCCGAAGCCACGCGTGTGTTTCCGGAGGACTGCTGCGAGCGTGCGGACGTCGCCGTCGCCGATAGTGGCCGGCGAACCGCCGTCCGTTCGGTCGGCTTCGGCGCTGTCGCCGGATCCGCCGGGATCCCCGCCGTCGCCGTCGTCCAGAACCGCCCGGACCGCCGTCACCGGCGCCGGCTCGTCCCTGCGTTCGGCGAGTTCGTCGTAGGCGTCCGCGAGGACCGCGAGCGCCGCAGGATCGAGTGCCGTCTCGACGGGATCGAGGTGGTACCGTGGGGCGCCCTCGCCGGGTGCGTCGTAGATCCGTGCAGTGGCACCGGTGGAGAGCTCTCTGGCGGTCCGCAGTCTGGCGTCGGCTGGAATCGACGTCTCAAGGCGCGCGTCGGCGACGGTCGGCGCGATCGCGGGCTGGAACGGCTCGGCGGGGGCACCCGATGCCGCGTCGAGGAGCCCCACGTCGTCTGCGATCTCCGAGATCGGCGGCGCTCTCGCGGCGGCATCGTCCGCGGTGGCCAGGGGCTCCGTCCGCGCTCGGTCGGCGATGGTCGGGTCGGCGTCGCGAGCGAGCGCGGCGAAGCGCCCGGCGGCGGACAGTAGATCGACGGCGTCCGCGCCGTAGTAGCGATCTTCGCCCGCCGAGCGGACGCGAAGGCGCTCGACGTCGCAGGTGGGGAGCTGCTCGGCGACGAAGGCGCGACAGTCCGGCGCACTCTCGAGCGCGCCGTCGCAGTCGGTCGCGTCGACGGCGAGCGTCTGGCCGGCTGTCTCGGCGGTGCACTCACAGGCGTGGCCGTCGTCGGTCCCCAGAACGCGATCCAGTAGCGCGTGCATGGACGCCGATCGCCGCGTCATGGGTCTTGAACCTCGGCACCGGCGCTGCCACCGAGTGCACCGTCCCGGACCCGCTCCAGCCGGGCCACGACGACGCGACGATCGCCCCCGATCTCGACCAGTGCGAGGACGAGCTCGTGCGTGCCAGGCTCACGGAGGACGAGCGGTTCGCCGTCCAGCGTGTGGACGGGAACGGTGCCGAAGCGCACGGTTTCGTCCCTGCCCTCGACCCGGAACGCGTAGCGACGGTCCGACCCGGAGATCGCGAACCGTTCGACCCCCGCGGCGCCGATGTCTGCCGCCGGAATCCGGACCGCGACCGTCCGGCGCGCGCCGACGGTGCCCGGCACGGCCTCCTCCGATTCGGCGAGCGCTGTCGCGGCCGCGTCGAGGTTCCGGACGCCCGAACGGAGCTGTTCTTCGCTGCGGTCCGCCCCGGCGTGCTCGACGGCCGGCATCGAGGCCGCGAGGAGTGCGATCGCGAGCAGGACCGTGACGACGACGCGGATCACAGCATCGAGCGCAGCCGGTCCAGCAGCGTCTCGCTGTTCGAGTCCGTCCAGCGCTGGTCGGCGCCGGTGGCGTCGCCGTTCGACCGGGGCGACCGGTCGCTGGCGGTCGACGATCGCTGGCCGTCCTCGTTCCCGTCTGCTTGCGCGTCCGCCGCTGGATCACCCCAGCCCGAAACGGCCGGGCCGTCGCCGGCCTGGGCCCGGGTGCGTTCCGTCTGAGCGGCAGCGGTCGCTCCGGAGCGTCCGGGACCGGCAGCGGGGCGTCGGTTCGACGACGCTCGTTCGATCGAATCGTTCGTGCGAGGCTCGTCGGTCGCTGGCGCCGACGAGGAGCGCCGGTCGGCCGCCGAATCGGTTCCTGCAGGGCGATGCTGGTCCACCGCACCAGCCGATGCAGTACCGAACGGCTCGACGCCGCCGTCGGGGGCCGACCGTTTTCGGGACGGCCTGGCGTTGGCCGTGCCGCCGTCTGCGGGGTCTGGCTCGGCCTCGAACGTTACTGGCTCGGCGTCGCCGTCATCGCAGGTGCACCGGTGAGTGTCGGCCCGGTCGGTCGGGTGCTCTCGGCCGACTGTGCGCTCGCGACCGTCCGCTGGCGCCCGGTCGGGGGCGAACTCGAACCGGGGCTGGTCGCCGGACGATTCACTCGCAGGCGACTGCGTTGCCTCGTCGGTCGCCATCGGCCCGTCGGTGGCGATCCGATCCCCGAGCGCGTCGACGTCGGATCGGAGGTCGTCGAGTGCGGCGGCTTGCTCGGCCAGGCGATCGTCGAAATCCGCTGTCTGCTGGCGGTCTGCAGTGAGCCGCTTGTCGATCGCTGTCGTGCTGGCCTCGATCTCGTCGGTGCGGGCTGCCAGCCCGTCGACGCGCTGGTCGACAGCGTCGATCGACTCCTGCAGCCCGTCGGCGGTCGCGAGCGCCGCGTCGGTGCGGGCCTCGAGCGCCTCGTCGACCCGCTCGATCTCGCCGACGTACCCCTCCACCGCCTCGACGGCCGCTTCGAGGTCAGCCAGCCGCTCCGCAAACGATTCTACGCGCTCGGTCGTCTCGGGATCGGCACCGTCCGCGTCGGCGTCGGGGTAGGCAGCGTCGAGCCGGCGTTCGACGGCGTCGAGTCGCTCCGCGAGGTCGTCCTGGGACATGCACTGGCGTCGCCGCGGAATCGGTCATAAAGGTGTGGAGCGGCCGGTCGAAGACGGTCGATGGGCGTGGAGCGCCAGCGCTCGTCCGGCGATCCGGTCGCGATCGCCGGCTCGTCGCCGGGGACGTGGAGAAACGCGTGCTCGCGAGCGTCCCCGTCCTGCGCTTCCACGCGCTCACTCGCCAGGGGAAGCTCGTGTCGGCACGACACCAGCGCCGAGAATCCTGAGCCGAGCGGTGAACCGGCATCGTTTATGCCGTCTGGTCCAACGGGCCGCCCGTGCGGGATGGCTGGCTCTACGCGTGGGGACTCGGCTCCGTCGCCTTCGGTGGCGCCTCACTGCTGATCCCCCTCTACGCCGTCGGACTGGGCGCCTCACCGGTAGACCTGGGCATCCTGGCATCGACGGCAGCGGTGATCGGCGCGCCGGGTGCGATCCTGTTTGGCCGGCTGGCGAACGACGTCGGCCACCGGAGACTGCTGGTGGTCGTGACGTTGGTGACCGTCGGACTCGCGCTCGCCGTCGTCCCGCTGCTGACGAGTGTCGCTACGGTCATCGTCGCCAACGCAGCGCTCTGGCTGGTCTCGGCGTCGGTCGCACCGGTGCTGACCATGCTCGTCGTCGACGGCGCGCCGGAGGGAACGTGGACCGAGCGGATCGGCCGTCTCAACACGTACCAGGGGTACGGATGGGCGGGTGGGCTCGTGCTGGGAACGGTCTGGCCGCTCGTGGGTGGTCAGATCTTCGACCCGACGGAGGCCACGCGGACGCTGTTCTGGGTACTGGCGCTCTGTGCCGGGGCGAGCGCAGTCGGTGCCGCACGGACCCTTCCCCGCCCCGCCCCCGGAGCGGGCGTGACTGACGGGCGTGACGCCCGCCGGATCGCCCGCATCCTCGCACGGTCACGACGGGGCGTCAAGGGAGCCACCTTCGCGTTCTCGCCGAACCGACTGTTCTGGACGACTCGGCAGCTTCGTCCGCGCCGGATCGCCGCGCGCCTCACTCCGACGCTCGCGATCTACCTCGTCGCGGCGGGACTGTTCTTCACTGGATTCGCTGCCTTCTGGGCACCGCTTCCGCTGTTTCTCACGGAGACCGGGTTCGGCTCGGGACAGGTGTTTGCGCTGTATCTCGTCTCCAGTCTGGGGTCGGCAGTGCTCTACGACTGGGCGGGAACGCTCGCCACGCGCTACGACGTCCGGGTGCTCCAATCGGCCGCGCTCGGCGGTCGCGGGGTGCTCTTCCCACTGGTGGCGCTCGTTCCGGTGATCGGAGCCGTCCCACTGGAGCTGGGTACTGCCGGCGTCGCCCTCGTTCTCATCGGCGCGACGTGGGCCGTCATCGCCGTCGTCGGGACGGTCATCGTCACCCGGCTGGCCCCGGCGAGCATCCGCGGTGAGATCCTCGGCGTCCACACGGCCCTGGGGGCGATCGCCGGCGGCGTCGGCGGCGTCCTGGGCGGGTGGGCTGCCACGTTCGGGTACGCGGTCGCGTTCGCGGTCGCCGGCGGACTGGTCGTACTCGGTGGCGTGCTGGTCCTCACGCTCCGGGGGATCACTGGAGCGACGAGGTCGCCGTCCACCGGAGACGCCCTCGACCGCGACCGGTGAGTGGTGGACGCCAGCGACGAATACGGCTCGCAAGGACCGTTCAGCAGTGGACGAATCACGGAACGACCGCCGCCGAATCCGGCCCGCCTCACGACCGGCGCACGCATCTCGCCGCTGGCACCCCGGAACTTTTGCCGATCGGAGGCCCCAGTCACCCTATGCAACCCGGAGACGTCGCACGCGTCGAGATCGGGGAGTGCGAGTCGATCCACTACGTCGACACGGGGATGTACGACGTCGCGAGCTACGGCTCGGTCTACGTCCTCGACGGCCACCGACCGGCGGTCGTGGACACGGGCCTGGGCGCCGACTACGACGCCGTCCAGGGAGCCCTCGACGCCGTCGGCATCGGCGAGGAGGACCTCGAGGTGATCGCGCTCACGCACGTCCACCTCGACCACGCCGGTGGCGCGGGCAAGCTCGTGCGTGACTACCCGAACGCGACGGTGTACGTCCACGAGATCGGCGCGACCCACCTCGTCGATCCGTCGCGACTGATCGAGGGGACCAAGCAGGCCGTCGGCGACCAGTGGCGCCACTACGACGATCCCGTGCCGATCCCCGACGAGCGGATCGTCGAACTCGAGGACGGCGACGCGATCGACCTCGGCGACCGGCAGCTGATCGCTCACCACGCCCCGGGCCACGCGCCACACCAGGTGGTCTTCCACTCCGTTGCGGACGACGCGGTGTTCACCGCGGACGCGGCGGGCATCTACGTGCCCCAGCGAGACGCGGTCGAGCCGACCTCGCCGCCGCCGAACTTCGACCCCGAGCAGGCGATCGACGACCTCGAAACGATCCGGTCGCTGGAGCCGTCGGTGCTGTGTTATGCACACTTCGGGCCCGCGCGGACGGCCGATCGACTCGACGAGTACGAGACCGTGCTCTCCGAGTGGGTCGACACGGTTGCGGCCACGCGCGAGGAGCTCGGCGGGCCGGACGCCGACGAGGCGGAAGTCGTCGAGCGGTTCGTCGCGGCGATCGACACCGGCGACGTCTGGAGCGAGGAGAAGGCGGCCGCCGAGACCCGGATGAACGTCCGGGGCGTGCTGACCGCGCTGGATCGGTCGGCGTAGTTCACTGCGCTACTGCTGCCGCGGAGACGGGCGAGACAGACCGATCACTCGATCTCCGGGGGCGCCTCCTTCCCGATCCAGAGCTCGTGGCTCTCGATGTCCTCGAGCGTCGCGACCTGGCCGCCGACGGTGATCGTCTCGCCGGACTCGGACTCGATGGTCAGCCCGGCGACCTCCTCGGTGTGCTCGAACGTGATCTCGATGACGCGGCCGCGGACGACGCGGGGCTCGCCGGTGAGCACGTCGCGCCCCCTGACGGTCGCGTAGAGCGGCCCTTCGACGGTCTGGAGGTCCTTCACGCACCGCCGGATCGAGGCGTAGGTCCGTGGGAAGGAGCGGTCGGTGCCGGCGCTGACCAGCTCGTCGCTGGTCGTCCAGAGGACGGTGCCGTAGAACCCCGAGAGCAGGAAGCCGAGCGCCGAGCGGTTGAAGATCACGCCGTAGCGCTCGCTGTCGTCGCGAATCGCGTCCTGGGTGGCGTAGACGGAGTACTCGCCGTCGGCGACCGCGATGACGGGCGTGGTGATGCCGCGGCGACTCCGAGCGCTCGTACAGATCCGGGTGTAGTCGTAGTCGTCGGGATCGGGCGCCTCGTTGCCTGGCGTGACGATGAGATCGACGCTGACGCCGTGGTCGACGGCGCGCCCGAGCTGGGTCTCGAAGCGCTCGAGCAGCGCCGGGGTCAGGGAGAGGGAGAGTTCGTACTCCGCGGACTCGATGACGTCCTCGACGTACCGGAGGATCGTCGCTCGCGAGCGGACCAGCGAGACGGCCTCGGTCTCGCGGGTCGGGGCGGTGTAGCGGGCTTCGAGCTCGGCGATCATCTCCTCGAGGGAGCTCTCCAGCTCCTCGAAGGCCTCGTCGGGATCGATCGCGACGACCTTCATCGGACGGGACTCGCGGAGTTCGACGAGCCCGCGGTCGCTGAGACTGCGCACCGTGTCGTAGACCCGTGGCTGGGGGATGTCGGTTCGTTCGGAGATCTCGCTGGCGGTCAGCTCGCCGTGTTCGAGTACGGCGAGGTAGGCGTCCGTCCCGTACTCGCCGAGATTGAAGCGCTCCCCTACCCGTTCGAGCGTCGCACGGAGGTCGTCTGAGGCCATGGCGGTTGTACGGCGTTCTCGCTACCCGTACGTATTTATTGCGGAACGAGTACAACACCGTTCCGTAAGGCCGTTCATTTTCCGTGGAGCGGCTGCCGCGGCAGCGAGCGCCCACGCAGGCAGTGCACCCCCGGCGCCTACATGTACATTCGATCGTCGGGGAGGTCGTTCTCGGCGGCGTCCTCCAGTCTGGCAGCCAGCTCCCCGTAGTACTGTCCGACCTGCTCGGCGAACGTCTCGAGCGGTCCGGTGTCGACGTCGAGGTCGTAGACGTCGACGAGCCCCTCGAGCAGCCGGATCGCCGCTTCGGCGTCGGGGGCCTGCGGGTGGACCGGCGTCACGAGCACGCCCACCGCGAGGTCGGAGTCGATGCCCCGCTCGAGCAGTGCCGCGTTCACGCCGTCGAGATACCCGTTGCCCATCGGCGGGAGATCGGTCCCGGCGAGCCGGCGCTCCCGGAAGTCCTCCGTCGCGATCCAGAACGTCCGGTGGTCGTCCGGCCCGTGGGGCACGGGCACGCCGGAGACCACGCAGAGCTCGTCCACCGCCGACGCGTCGATCCAGGAGAGCAACGACTCGCCCATCTGCTCGGCCGCCCACGCGGGCACGAACTGCTCGGAGACCAGCGTCGTCACCGGCACGGCCTCGTCGGCGTGCAACCGCGTCGGATGGCGCGGCGATCCCTCCGTGAACGGCGTGATCGAGGGGAGCCCGTCGGTGCTGACGTGCCCGACGGCGTCCATCTCGAGCTGGTCGGCGAGGTAGTCCACCGCCGTGAGTCCGGCGAGCCCGAACTCGGAGAAGCCGGCCACGACCGGCTCGGTGATCGGCCGGTCTTCGTGAACCGCGACCGTGGGCTCCTGGCGCTGCTGTCTGGCCATGGGGCACTATTTGCTCGGTAGCGCCTTCAACGTCGGGACGAGTTTCAGAGGGGACCGATCCGATCCCGGAACCGCCAACACCGTCAAGTTCCTCGCTCCCGTGCCTGTGTCTGATGGACGTTCGCGTACGCGGACCGGCGTCCCCCGGCCCGTTCCTGTCGGCGCGGGACCTCCTCGAGACCGAACACGACCTCGACCGGCCCGTCGAGGTCAGGGTCCGGGAGAGCCCCGACGAGCGCACCTGGACCGCCCACGACGAGGATCACCATGTGCTCAACATTTCGCGCCAGGCCGCGACGAGCGCGATGGCACGCCCGCTCGCGCTCCACGAGTACGCGCACATGGTTCGCAACGAGGAGGGCCACGTCTCACACACGCAATCGACGGACGAGGCGCTCTTTCTCGCCCTCTCGGGCCACTCCGTCGAGCGCCGGAAGGTCGCCCACTGCTACCAGATCGCCAACCACATGAAGGACATCTACGCCGACGACGTGACCCTCGCCGTCGGGCCGCCGGACCGGCTGGTCGCCTTCCTCGAGTCCAAGCTCGCCGCGGGCGTCGTGGACCGCCCGGATCCCCCTCGGGCCGGCGCCCGGCCCACCGGCAGCGGCGCCGACCCCGAACTCACGGCCGTCAACGCGGCCTTCGGGCTCGCGATCGTCGAGCGCCACGACCTCGTCGACCCCGACCACCGGCTCTACGATCTCGCGCACGCGGCGGCGAAGGACGCGCCCGGCGTCGCGCTGGATCAGTTCAAACGCCACTTCCGGGAGCTCACGCCGGACCCCGAGGCACGCGAGTACCGGCAGCGGCTCGTCGACGTGACCCGGGAGTACGCGACGGGCGGTGCGCAGGCGGCGGACTGACGGAGCGCCGGAGCGACGCTCGTTCTCGGCGTCCGCCGAGGGGCCCGAACTGAGAATTCACCAGCCGTGCGCAGCCCCTCGAACCGCCGGCAGCGCTCCCACGAACGGTACGCTGGCCACAAATATTAACCGCCGTCCGGCCGGCATCCAAGTGGAGGAGCAGTACCGCCGCCGGCGAACCGCGCCGGATCGACGCCGTTCAGACGGCCGCTGGTGACGCCTCACCGGGGACGCACGGACTGCGCCGCGACGAGCCGACCCAGCCCGACCGTTCGCGCCCGTCATCGGTTGCAGTCCCTCGATTTTCGTTCGATTACTCCAGGGTTAATTCAGTACCAGAACGTACCAACACCTGCATATTGGCAACAAAAATTAAATGTATGGGCCGATACCAAAGTAGTGTAATGGTACGGAACGTATACGACGACCGGATCGACGGTGTACTGCAACGCGTGTTCGGTGCGGACGACGGGCCGGTGTACGTCGTCGACGCGCCAGCGAGCGTCGTCGAGGCGGTCGTTGACGCGCTGTCGTCGAGCGAGACGGTGCCGGAGATCCGGCTCCTCGCCGTCGAAGACGCGTTCAAGACGGTCTTCGAGGACTTCCTCGTCGCGAGCGAGGCGGCCGATCACGTCGCCTCCGGCCGGCTCGCCCTCCACGTCGCCGCGGACCCCGGTGCGAACCCGACGATCGTGGCGAACGACTGCGTGACGTCGCTGGTCGACGCCGGAACCCGCGTCGGCGGTCTCCGTTCGGAGGAGGCCGATCTCGTCGACGCTGCGCGCACCGACGTCCAGGAGCGCTGGGAGCGCGCCGACGAGTACTCGCTCCGGACGCCGCCGATGTCCACGGTCCGCGAGGAGCTCGAGGGCGACCTCGGCGCTCCCGTGCAGGACGACTTCTCGGGGATGCTGGACTCCCTCGAGACCGCCCGCGGTAACGACGACGACCTCGACGAGGTCACCGTCAGCCTGCTCGCCGCCGCCAAGAACGAGGCGCTGCTCTACGACATCAGCCGGTGGGGCGAGGACACCGGCGTCGCGAGCAAAGCGACCTTCTCCCGGACGAAGTCCACGCTCGAGGACGCCGGACTCATCGAGACGGAGAAGGTCCCGATCGAGGTGGGCCGCCCGCGACTCCGGCTGACCCTCGCCGACGAGCGCCTCCGCGACGCCGAGCCCGACCAGATCGCCGCCGCGGCGCAGACCGTCCTGAACTGACGGCGTCGATCGCTCCACGGCGGAGTCGCCGTTTTTTCCGCGACCGGACGTCGAGCGACGGCGTCGACGATCTGCGTCACAGAGGCGCTGGAACTGACGGTCGTCGGCGGACGTCCTCCGGCACTCGGATCCCGATTCCGGTAGCCTGGCGGACAGCAGTGGCGATCCGGGCGCCACAGTTCGCGCCCGTATCCGGAACGGCCACTGACAAGACCTAAGTCGGCGCCACCGGAAGCGACGCGCATGGAGACGACGAGCACGGACAGGAGCGTCGGCCTGGGGATCTTCTTCGTCCTCCTCGCCATCGTGGGCGCTGGAGCGATGCTCGGCGCGGAGGCCTCGACGAACCTCGCGGCGGCCGGCTTCGCCGGCGCGGTCGCGGCGGGCTGCCTCGCGGTCGTCGCGATCCACGCCCACGCCGAGTAGCGCCGTCGACCGCGCAGTGCCGGTGGCGATGCAGTACCGGTGGCCGCGCAGTGCCGGTGGCAGCGCAGTACCGGCGGCCGCTCAGCCGCTCGGTCATCGGCCCCGTTCGATCACGACCGGGGAGCTGCCGGCCCGGAGAACCCCACCACGGCCGTTCGTCGGTCACCGCGGAAGGAAGCGTTAAGCCGTTGCCGCTGCAAACTACCCAACGATGGCACAGTTTACGGAAGCCGAGCGGCGCATCGTCGCCTACCTCCAAGACAGCGCCGCCCGCGGCGAGCGGTACTTCCGTTCTCGGAACATCGCCGAGGCGCTCGGTCTCTCGTCGAAGGAAGTCGGCGTTCGCCTCCCCGAGCTCGACGAGAAGACAGAGGATATCGACATCGAGAAGTGGGGTCGTGCGCGCTCGACCACCTGGAAGGTCACGCCAAGATAACCGCAACCGCGGCCGCTTGCTACGGTCCGTTCAGCGTCCCTCAGTCACGTCGTCAGCGACGAGACGCATCGCTCGCACCAGCAGGAGGGGAGCCCCAGCACGTACCCACGTCGCGACTTTCTATCGGATACTCCCATACTGAATCAGTACATCATCCCCCATTATACATTGCTTTCTGAAGGAAAATTATATGCCGCTGTGGGAGCACGTGTCCTGTAGATGGCGGAGCCCCATCGCGTACTCGGCGTGCAGCCCGACGCCGACGAGGCGGCCGTCCGCTCGGCGTACCGGGAGCTGCTGATGGAACACCACCCCGACCAGGGCGGCTCCACCGAGCGGTTCCTCGAGATCAAGAACGCCTACGAGCGCGTCGTCGAGGGCGGCTCGGTCACCGACCCGCTCTCCGACGGCGGCGAGGCAGTCACCGCGACGCGACAGCGCGTGGAAGTCTCCGGCGAGACGGTCCGGGGCGAGGACGGGCTCGAACTCGTCGCGACGGCCGACGGGCTCGTCGTTCGGCTCACCGCGCTGACGGATCGGCTCGCGACGGAGGAGCTGCTCCCGAGCCACGTCGATCCCGGGCGCCGCGTCGGCGCGTCCTTTCGCGTGACCAACGAGACGGGGCGGCCGGTGACCTGGAAGGCCCGCCGCGTCCGGTTCGTCGGCTCCCAGGGCGAGCGCTACCTGCCGTCGGTGTACCGACCCAAGCAGCGCCGGCTCCCCGACCGCTGGCGCGGCGACGACGTCGAACTCGATCCCGGCGAGACCGCGCGATCCTTCCTGCTGAGCCGGGAACTACCCGAGGACGTCGCCGTCGACGCGGTCGTCTACGACCAGCAGTCCTCCGTGGGGCCGGCACGACGTGTGGAGTTCGACCTCGACTACGACGCGCGGACCGCACTCGATCGGACGCCGTTCCAGTAGCGCAGCCGATCTCCTCGATTCCGCTCGCGAAGACTACGCCAGCTCGAAGCGCAGCCGCTCGACGTCGCCGCCTTTGCTCTCCCGGCCGGTCAGCTCGAAGCTTCCGCACTCGCCCGTGTTCTCGACGTGCGTTCCGGCACAGGCCGTCCGGTCGAACCCGTCGATCTCGACGATCCGGAGTTCCGTGATCGAATCGGGCAGGAGTTCGATCCGCGTTCGCTCGGGATCGAGTCGCTCCTCGGCGACGGCCCGATCGAGTTCGTACCACTCGACGGCACGTTCGTCGGCGATCAGCTCGTTAACCCGGTCCTCGATCGTCGCGAGGTCGTCCTCCGAGAAGCGGTCTCGCGCGCAGTCGATCCGGGCACCGTCGGCGTACACCTGGTTGCCCTCCGTCGCGGCGTCGAACTCGTCGATCAGTACCCGCGAGAGAAGGTGCTGGGCGGTGTGGTGGCGCATGTGGCCGAGGCGCCGGGCCCAGTCGAGTTCGATCTCGACCGTGGCGCCCTCGTCGGGAATTTCGAGCGCGCCCTCGGCGTCTGTGGCCCCCGCTTCGGCCGCCGCATCGGCGTCGCCGGCCGGTTCGAGATGGTGATAGATCGTGTCCTGCTTCTGCACGTCGGTGATCAGCCAGCGCTGGGACGACGGAACCGAGCCGCCGTCCTCCTCGGCCGGCTCGTTCGGTTCGAGCACCGTCAGCGTCCCTCGGTCGGCGGGCTGGCCACCGCCCTCGGGGTAGCAGATCGTACGGTCCAGCACCACCCTGTCGTCCAGGCTGCGCTCGACGGTGGCCTCGATCGTTCGTCGGTAGGGATCCGCGAGGTACGGGGTCGCCGTCATGGCAGTCGCTGGGGCGGCTCGACACTTGAGCGTGCCGTCGCAGCGACCGTCGCGACCGCGATCAGTCCGACTGCAGCCGTTCGCGGTCGACGTCGATCCCCGGCGGCGCGACGATCAGGAATCCGCGGAAGTGGACGAGTTCGCCGCCGGCGTCGCGGACGTCGCGAGCGAAGCCGGACGCGAGCTCGTTCACGTCTCCCGCGACGTGGAGGACGAGGACGTTCCCCGTCTGGATCAGGTCGAGCCACTCTTCGTCCGGCGTCGAGCCGTCGAGAACGTCGAGAACGATCCGTCCGCCGCCGTTGCCGTCCTCGTTCGCTTCGGCCTCGTCGATGTGCTCCTCGACCGCCCGGAGGTCGAGGTCGAACGCGGTCATGTGTCGGCTCCTCGCGCTCCCTCCGCAAAAACCCACCGTCAGCGCCGCCACCGATCGTCAGCGCCGGTAGCCGCGGCGTCGCTCGGGCCACCCACAGCGCGCCCGTCCGCTGCAGGTGGCCCCTAACGGCCGTATCACGACCGACCGGCCACGAACACGTCGTGTTCGCGATCGACGCCCGCGACGCCGAAGCGCACCGCCCTTATACGGGCAGGTCGAACGACTCGCCGTGCCTGAGCCCGTCGAGACGACCGATCCGGAGGGGGTCGACTACGGGCGCGTGATGCAGCTCACGTTCGTCTACACCATCGTGATCGGTGCGCCGCTCGTGGCGCTGCTCTCGATCCCCTTCGCCCTCCCGACGTGGAACGAGCGCGTCGCGTTCGCGATCCGCATCGGCGCGATCGTCTGGTTCCTCACCGCGATCGCGACGTTCCTGCTCGAGCGACGCCGCGTCGAGGCCGAGTGATCGACCGGATCGCCGTTCGTGCAAGTCGAATCGGCTACGGGCGTGCGTCGAGGCGCTCCTCGACCCACTGGAAAGGGATGCCGGCGCGGTAGGCGGCCTCCTCGTCGCTCTCCGAGTCACCGATGAACAGCGTCGAGACGGGCGTGGCCCCCATGCGATCGAGGGCTTCCAGCAGCGGCTCCGGCGCGGGCTTTTGCTCGTGGATCGTGTCGCGGCCGACGACCGTGTTGACGTAGCGGGCGAGGCCGTGTTTCTCGAGAGCGATCTCGACGGCCTCCTCGCAGTTCAGCGAACAGACGCCGATGGCTTCCCGCGTGGAGTCGACCTCGTCGGCGAGCGGCAGCCGTTCGGACGCCTCCGCACCCGCGATCTCCCGCTCGGAGAGCACCGCTTCGACGTCCTCGTGGATGCCGTGACGATTGGCTTTCCGCATGAGGTCCCAGAGGCCGCGATCCGCGTCGACGTCGACGCCGGCGTCCTCGTAGACTGCGACGACGTCGTTCACGGCGGCGTCCCAGTCCACGTCGAGGCGGACCAGCGTCCCGTCGAGGTCGTACACCCGGGCCTCGAACTCGTGGCTCACGTCCGAGTAACTCGCGAGTACGGTCTAATCGTTGTCGGTCGCGGGTGGCGTTGACCGGCCGGAGAGCGATCGCCGACCGAAGGGTGCCGACGATCAACGGACGCCGCCGATCCGAAGCCGAACGATTTTGGGCTCGCTCCACGAACACCAGTCCATGCCCCGGACCGTCACCGGCGGGCGCACCGCGACGCAAGGATCCCGCGAGCGCGGGGTCCGGTGTTGTCCGCAGTGCTCCGCGACGGTCCAGCGCCGGAGCTCCCGCGGCGGCCGCCGGAGCGATGGCGCGCCGTGACCGGTTTCGGGCCGACGTCCGGGCGATTCTCGAGCGCGATCCCGCCACGGAGCGGGCGCTCGAGGCGCTTCTCACCTCGCCGGGACTGTGGGCCCGCTGGACGCATCGCCTCGCGAGCTGGCTCTGGGCCCGCGATCGACGGCTCCTCGCCCGCGTCCTGAGCACGATCGCCAGGCTGGTCACCGGCGTCGAACTCCACCCCGGCGCCGAGATCGGCGAGCGCGTCGTCATCGACCACGGCCACGGCGTCGTGATCGGCGAGACCGCGATCGTCGGGGACGACGTGCTCTGCTTTCACGGCGTGACTCTCGGTGCGCGAGCGAGCGGCGATCCCGAGTCCGACCGCGGACGGAGCGGGCGTCGACGGCGCCATCCCAGGGTCGGCGACGGCGTGACGCTGGGCGCCCGATCGACGGTGCTCGGCCCGATCACCGTCGGCGATGACGCGACCGTCGGTGCCGGTGCGGTGGTCGTCGACGACGTCGACGCTGGCGAAACGGTCGTCGGGGTCCCCGCGGCGCCGACGGAGAACGACAGAACGGACGGTGACGCACCCGAGACCGCTGGACGAGACGGCGGGCAGACGCGTGGGGACGGCCCGACCGCGGGGCCGTGCGATCACTGCTCGCCGAGCACGTGACGGGCGACGATCTCCTTCTGTATCTGGGTCGTCCCCTCGTAGATCTCGGTGACCTTCGCGTCGCGATAGTAGCGCTCGACGTCGAACTCCTGGACGTAGCCGTAGCCGCCGTGGATCTGGACGGCCTCGTTGGTCACCGTCATCGCCGCCTCGCTGGCGAAGTACTTCGCCATGCTCGCGGCCATCGCGGCGTCGTCGGTGCTGGCCTCGAGCTTCCGAGCGGCCTCGCGGGTCAGCAGCCGGGCGGCCTCGAGCTGGGTGCGCATCTCCGCCAGCTTGTGCCGGATCGTCTGGATGTCCGCGATCGGCGAGTCGAACTGCTCGCGCTCCTGGGCGTAGTCGACGGCGTCATCGAGGGCAGCCTCGGCCAGCCCCACGGACTGGGCCGCGATTCCGACCCGGCCACCGGTCAGGATCTCGAACGCTGCAGCGAGGCCTCGCCCCTCCTCGGTGAGGCGGTTCTCGGCGGGGATCCGGACGCCGTTTAGGGAGATCGGTGCCGTGTCCGAGGCCCGGAGCCCCAGCTTGGACTCGGGGTCGCCGACGTCGAAGCCCTCGGCGTCCGTCGGCACGAGAAACTGGGTGACGGTCTCGCCCTCGGCGTCCTGGCGAGCTTGCGAGCCAGGGCTCGACGAGCTACGCTCGTCGGCGTCGTCCGGGGACGGAGCGCCGTCCGGACCGTCGGCTGTCGCGTCCGCCGGAACGGCCTTCGCGAAGACGATCGCGACGCCGGCCCGGGTCGCGTTGGTGATCCACTGCTTCTCGCCGTCGAGGACGTACTCGTCGCCGTCCCGTCTGGCGACCGTGCTCATCTCTGCGGGGTTCGATCCCGCGCCGGGTTCGGAGAGCGCGAACGCGCCGACGGGCCGACCGGTCGCCATCTCCGGGAGCCAGCGCTCGCGCTGGTCGTCGCTGGCGAAGGCGTCGATGCAGGCACAGGCCAGGCCGTGCACGGAGAGGGCGGTCGCGACGGAGAGCGAGCCGTAGGCGACGGCCTCGTTACAGACGGCGTAAGTGACGCGGTCGGCGTCGAGCCCGCCGTACTCCTCGGGCACCGCCAGCCCGGTCAGGTCGAGCTCGGCGAGGTCGTCCCAGACGTCCTCGGGGAACGACTCGGTCTCGTCGCCCTCGCGATCGGCCGGTCGAAGCTCCTCGACTGCGAACTCGCGGACGACGTCCCGCATGGCCCGCTGCTCCGCGGTCAGCTGCATACTGTCTCCTTGCGCGGACGCCGGGATAATCGTTGAGGCGCGAACCGACGGCGAAACTGGGTGGCAGTGGGTCGATTCGTTGCCCTGTGGTGCTATCCGTCGTCCACCGGACGACTTCCGTCCGGAGTCTCGGTTCGGCCCGCAGAACCGTCGCTCCCGGCATCGGCACCCTCCTCGACGGTCTCGGCGAGCGTTCCGTGTTCGTGGACGTGGACGGAATCCCCGGCGTCGGGATGTTCGTTCGCGAGCCACTGACCGACTGGCGTGCCCCGCTCCCAATAATGTTCGAAGAGACTGCGGCCCCACTCGATGGCGGCGTCGCCCTCCGCGACGACCTCCGTGGTCGCGTCGAAACTCCCCGCGGGCGTGGGCAAGGAGAACAACAGTGAGCCGTCGGTCACCGTCATCGAGATCGCGGCGGGCTGGACGCGAATCGAGAGTCCGTCGAGGTTCGGCTCGGGACCCGCCGGCTCGTCCTCGACGATCCGGCTGACCATCCCCGGCGTCATCACGAGGCGGCTGCGCTCGGCGTCGCTCTCCAGCAGCGCCTCGGCGTGACGATCGCTGTAGACCGGTGCGACGATCGCGACCGTCCGCGCGTCCTCGATCGCGCGCTCGACGCGTCGCGCCGCCCGGTAGGGGTCGGTATCCGGCGACCGGACGACCTCACAGCACTCGAGGCGGTCGATCGACCGGCGGAAGCTCGCCGGCAGCCCGGTCGGATCGTGGCTCGCCCAGTAGTCGGTGTCGCCGCCGATCACGCCGTCGAGGCGCTCGCAGCGCTCGACGGTGTCGGCCACGAGCCGGCCCGCGCCCGTCAGCCCCCAGGTGCCGTCGGCGGTCTCCGTGACGAGGCCACGGTCGGCGAGCCTGCCGAGGGCGTCGTAGACGGCGGACTCGCTGGCGTCGGCGGCGACGACGATACCACGCCCGCTGTCCTCGCCGTCGGCGAGCCGGGAGAGTACCTCGCGTCGCGCCGCCGACCCGAGGACGAACGAGACTGCGCCAGTCATACCGATCGATTCCGACCGGTTGCACATAGCTATGGGGGATGGCCCTGCACGGGAGCAGGTCCACCGGAGCGGCCAGCCCGCCCGCCGCGATTCCGGCGGAGCCCTCGCTCCGACGCCGCCGGAACGCTCCAGCCTTCCCGGAGGAGACTATGGTAAGTGGAATGATAAATACTATGAGGCAGGTTGCCCACGATACGAATGCAGTAGTGACGTTCCCACCGGCGGGTCGCTGACGCCCGCCGGATCCCTGCCCGCTGACACGGTCCTCCAGACGCGTCGACGACGCCCTCCACCTTCGAGCCGTTCGACAGTCCGCCGGCGGAACGGCCGTCCTTACTCCTCGATGAGTTCGACGTCGAGTCGCTGCTCCAGTGCCCGCACGATCGACCCCGGCACGCCGGCCTGGGTCGCCCGACCCTGTTCGATCGCGAGCAGCACCGACTCGTCGATCTCCATCTCCTCGGCGAGCTCCTCGCGCTGGAGCCCGGCGTCCTGGCGCGCTTCCGTCAGCGTCTCGCCGTAGCCAGCGACGAGGTAGGGCAGCGGGTCGTCGTCGTAGTCCGTGCCCTCCTCCTCCCAGTGCGAGGAGTCGCCGTCCCAGACGTTGCTCGCCTTCGCGGCGTTCTGGGCGGCCTTCCGCTTCCGATCCGTTTCGGTGTCCTGGCCGCCGCCACTGTCCTCCTGCCCGCCGCTGCTCGACCGGGACTGCGTCTTCGCCGCGTCGTCGTGTGGCGCGCAGTCCCGACAGACGAGCAGCTGCGCCCCGGCCACCGTTGCCTCCCGGAGCGAGTCGGTCTCCGCTCCACAGAGCTCGCAGGCGTCGCCGTCGCCCGAGCCCCCGGAGCCTCCCGTCGAGTACTTGGCCATGACCACCGCTATCGGCTCGCCGTATTTAAGGCTACGCCGTTTCGGACCGCGAGCGGTAGCACTCCGTCTCGTGATCCCGCCGTGGGGGCAAACGAAAGTGCTTTTACCAACCGGTCGGCAAGGTTCGGATGCGTCGATTCACTTGCGCGTGGGTAGCCAAGCCAGGCCAACGGCGCAGCGTTGAGGGCGCTGTCCCGTAGGGGTCCGCCGGTTCAAATCCGGTCCCACGCACTTTTCGCAGAACGACACGCCGAGCGGAGCGAGGCGTCTGTTCTGCGAAAATGTCGTTCGAGCGGATTTGTAACCTGCGAGGAACGCGCAGCGACCAGCGGGAGCGAGCATTTCTCGCTCCGGTTCAAATCCGGTCCCACGCATATCCTGCCGCGAGCAACGTTCGCGAGCGGCAGGTACGTACGGCCGGTTTGAACCCTGCAAGTCGTAGCGCGCGCAACGAGCGAAGCGAGTGAGCACGACCGTCTTGCTCCGGTTCAAATCCGGTCCGGCACCCACTTTTTACGAGCAGCGGGTCGCTCGCGACCCGCTCTTCGCAAAAACTTGGGGGAAATGTGCCGCTACCCCCGACAGCGACCGCTCGGAACCGTGCTCGCTCCCGTTGGAGCGAGCGCGGATGCTCGTGGTTCGATCGGCCGGTAACTCAAAGCACGTTCGGCAGGTTCGAACTCACTCACAGTCCTCGATTTCACTGTCGAGCGTGCCATCCTCGGTGACGATGATCCTGGTGAACGAGTCGTCACAGATCGGTCGCGTTCCGAACTCGTGGCGCTGCTCGTCCCAGGTTACGTCGAGGTAGAACTGGTCGTCGCCGAGCACGTCGCGCGTAACCGTCTCGTTCGCGCGAATAGTGATCGACTCGTCGAACACCGTCGACCCGTCGTCGTTCTCGATCGAGACGTCGAGCGTGACCGACGTTTCGTACTCGTTGCGGATCTCGAGCGTCTCGTTCTCGCCCTCGACGAACCGTGCGGTACAGCCAGCCGCGATCGCGAGCGTCGCTGTCCCCGCCGCCTGGAGGGCCGACCGCCGGTTCATGCGTTCCGTGCCACGGCGTCGGGCTAAATACTTCGTGGTGATTGGCGGAACGATTCGTGGTCCGATCGACGTTCGAGGACGGACGACATCGATCGCGTTCGGCAGGTAATCGCCTCCGAACAATTTCCCGAAGTCCCGAACACTGCCGTCATGAGCGACGATTTCGACCCGGAGGCGGGGGACGCACGCGAGTCCGGCCGGGCCTCCCTCGAGGGCGACGATGGGCTCGGCTCGACGATCACGCACCTCTATCGCGCCGAGGTCGACCGCGAGACATCCTGGCGCCAGCGCATGGACTCGTCGACGAACTGGGCGGTGACGGTCATCGCGGGGATCCTGGCGTACTCCTTCTCCAGTGACCAGGTCTCTCACTCGATTCTCCTCGTCGGTATCGGCATCGGCGTCGTGTTCCTGCTAATCGAGGCCCGCCGGTTCCAGCGATACGACGTCTGGCGGTCCCGGGTCCGCTCGATGCAGCAGAACTTCTTCGCGAACGCGCTCGACCCCTCCCGCGGCGTCGAGCACCGCGACTGGCGACGCCAGCTGAGCGAGGACTACAGAAATCCGGCTGCTGGGATCTCGCTCCGGGGCGCGCTGGCCCATCGACTCCGCCGTGTGTATCTCCCGCTACTCACCGGTATCCTGCTCGTATGGGTGCTCCGGCTGGGCGGGGCGGACGAGCCGATCGTCAGGGCCGCCGCGATCGGCGACGTCCCCGGCTGGGCCGTTATCGCTGGCGTCGCCATCTGGTATGCGTGTTTCGTCGTGCTCGCGTTCTGGCCTGGAACGGGCGAGGTGTCGGAAACGGACGCGGACGTCGATCGCGGCGATCTCGGTGACGAGCAATGAACGGTGGTCGTGTTCGCCACGGCGCGAGAAACGTACCCGGTAGTTCACCGGTCGCTCCGCCATCGATGTCACTCGAACGGCGTTGCCCATGCTACCGTCGTGGATCGCCGCGGCCGGGAGTTTCTTCGGTTGTCAGTACGCACCACGGGCCATGACTGCAATCCAGGCCGAGGAGCTCCGGAAGTCCTTCGGCGACCTGGCGGCCCTCGACGGCCTCTCGATCGCCGTCGAAAGCGGCGAACTCTACGGACTGCTGGGGCCCAACGGCGCGGGCAAGACGACCGCCATCGAACTGCTGACGGGCCAGCTCGAGGCCGACGGCGGCTCGGCGAGCGTGCTGGGCGTCGATCCTAGCGAGGAACCCATCGGCGTCCGCAAGCGCGTGGGCGTCCTCCCCGAGAAGGAGTCCCCGCCCTCCTTCCTCACGCCACGGGAGTTCTTCGAGTTCGTCGGCCGAGTGCGCGAAATCGACGACAGCGTCCTCGACGCCCGCGTCGAGGAGTGGGCGGGCCGACTCGGCATGGCCGAACACCTCGACACGCTCGCAGCTGACCTCTCTCGTGGGAATCAACAGAAGGTGATGATCGCCGCCGCCTTCCTCCACGAGCCCGACGCGGTGTTCATCGACGAGCCGCTCGCGAACCTCGATCCGATCGTCCAGGAGCGCGTGAAGGAGGCGCTCGTCGAGTACGCCGCCGAGAACGCGGTCGTGCTCTCGACCCACCACGTCGAGGTCGCCGCGGAGGTCTGCACGACCGTCGGGATTGTCCACGACGGGCAGCTCGTCGCCGAGCGCACGCCCAGCGATCTCGCTCCTGACCGGACGCTGCTCGACGAGTTCCTCGACGCCGTCGAGGACGGCCACGCCGCTGCGGTCGGGGCGGACGCGGATGCCAGGAGCGGTGCCGGAGCGAGCGCGGCGGCCGACGGCGCGGGCGGCGTCTCGGCCGCGACGCCCCAGGCCAGCAGCACGGATTCCGACGCAACCAACGGCGACGGCGGCGGGCGATAGCATGTCGGTCAACCGCGCCCTGTTCGGTGCGATGCTCCGCGAGGAGTGGCGCCTCCACGTCCGGCTCTTCGGCGGCTGGCGCTTCGCAGCGTTCCCGGTCGTCGTCGCGACGCTGTCGGCGTCGGCCGTCGCCGCACTCGCCTGGGCCGGCGTCGACGTCGCCGTCGCGATCGCTGGCCTCCACGCGCTCGTCTTCGCCTTCGGGCTCCAGACGGGCTCGATGGGGCTGGTCGCCCAGGACGCGCTGGAGCGCGTGCTCGGCGAGATCTCGCTGTTGCTTTCGACGTGGCACCACCTGCCGCTCTCGCGCAGCAAGATGATCGCCGCGTTCCTGCTCCGGGACCTCGTCTACTACACCGGCCTGATCTTCCTGCCGCTCGCGGTGGCGTTCGTCCCCGCGGGGATGCTCTACGACGACGCGCTGCTGGCAGCGGCGCCGAAGCTGGCCGTCTCGCTGCCGGCGACGTTCGCGCTGGGGCTCGCGACGACGACCGCGATCATCGCGCTCGTCCAGCGGGGCGTCTCGGGGAAGCTCCTCGCGGTCGGCGTGCTCGCGGCCGTCGGCGCCGGGATCTGGTCGGGGCTCCCGATCGCCGCCGCGTCGCCGTACGGCCTCTACGCCGATCCGTCCCTGCTTGCAGTCGCCGGGACGACGATCGGGATCGCGGTCACGGCGACGGTCGGCTTCACCGGACTCGGTCGGAGCGACCCGCGCCCCGCTCGAACGCGCGAGCCGGCGCTGGGCGCGCTGGCAGATCGCATCGGCGACGACCGCGGCCTCGTCGCACGGTCGCTGCTCGAACTCTCCCGGTCGGCAGGCGGACTCGGCACGGTCGCGTTCTCGGCGACGGTCCTGCTCGCGGTCGCTGGTGGCGTCGTCGCGCTCGTCAGCCGGATCGGCGGCGTCGATCCCCAGGCCGGGCTCACCTTCGGCCCGCTGCTCGGGCTCTCGGCGTTCACGAGCTACAACTGGCTGACGACTGCCGCCGACGCGCCGTCCTACCGACGGTTCCCGCTCTCGATTGGTGACGTGATCGCCGCCAAGCGCCGGGCGCTCGCACTCGTCGGCCTCCCCGTCGGCGTCGCCGCGTTGCTCGTCGCGCTGGTCTGGCTCGGCACGACGCCGACCGACGCGGCGCTGGGCGTCCTGCTCTTCGTCGGCGTCCACCAGTACGTCGGCGGGCTGACGGCCGTCCTCGCCGGGCTCCAGCCCAACGAGTTTCTCTTCGACACCCTGTTGTTCACGGCGTTCGGTGCCGCGGTGCTCGTGCCGGTCGCGCCGCTGCTGGTCGTCGGGCTCGTCGTTCCGTCGCCGGGGGCCGCGCTGCTCGCCGGGGTCGCGGTGACGGCGATCGCGCTCGGGGCGATCGGGACGGTGCTTGGTCGGCGTGCGGGGCCGCGCTGGGAGGCGCGGTATCGTAGCGGCGCGGTGAACTAAATCAGAGGACGTCACCGGGTTCGTGTTTCGGCGCCTGGTACGCAACGTGGACGCTCTCGAGCCGTGGTCGAATGCCCACTTACCTGCTCTCGTGCCGCCCTGCTGCCCAATGATCGCTGTACGCTATCCACCCGGCATTGACCGCAGCAAGAGCGGCGATTCCCCCGACCGCCAGGAGTCCACGAAAGAGGGCGTACCCAGTGAGGAGTACACAGACGATCAGTATCGAGACCTGGAAAGAGACGCTTTCGGCCACCGGATCGAACGCCCCGACGACAAGGACGACGACCAGTACTCCTCCAAGAAGTAAGACGGAGAGTTTGACCTCATTGAACACTATGGCGTCCAGCGCGAGTACGGCTACCAGGACGGCCGCGCCCAGCAAGCGTTCAGGACGTTTGCTGTGTTTCATTGAGACCATCACACAGTATGGCGGGATGGTTTGTTAGATTAGTCATCCACAGTCGAAGAGACACCCGAAGGTCATACAGCAGGTTCCCCGCTCTCGATCGGCGGCGTGATCGCCGCCAAGCGCCGGGGCGCGCTGGGAGGCGCGCTACCGGAGCGCCGCCGTATCGTAGCCTGGTTCGCCGCTCGCAAGTCCACTCAGTTCGTCTGCCACTCGAACAGCCGATCACCGGACTCCACGCACTCCAGCACGACGACGGTGTGGCTGGTACAGCAAGACTCGACGACCTCCTCGGAGAGCTCCGCCGGACCCCCGTCCGGACACTCCTCGGCGAACACCCGGAGTCCGTTGACGAGGGCGGCGCGCTCGGGGGGCGACAGCTCCGGCCACGCGTCGAGCTCGTCGGCGAGCGTCCGCGCCCCCGCGACGTCGAGTCGCCGCGCCGTGGTCGAGGGCCACTCGAAGATCCGGCGGGAGTTCGCAGTGACCACCGTTCCCTCGCCGTACTCCCGCCGTTCGAGCACCCCCTCGTCGAACCCGAGTTCGACCGCGACGTCGACCGGATCGGGCTCGTCGGGGACGCCCTCCAGCGCGGTCGACCACGCGCGGCCGAACGACTCGGTGAGACAGAGATCGGTCCCCGCCTCGCAGGGCTCGACGGCGCCGGCCGCGAGCAGGAGCCGCTCCTGGTTCGTCTCCGCGTGCTCGTCTGCGAGGTCGTCGCCGGCGGCCGGCGACCCCGGCGGGCCGATCTCGGGCGCCTTCCCGAACGTGCGCAGCAGTGGCTCAGGCATGTAGCGTTTCGTCAGCGTCGGGGTCTTCGGCACCAGATACCCGCGGAGCCAGATGCTCGCGGCGGCGAGCAGCGCGAACGCGGTGCCGATTGCGAGCGCGGTGGCGAGCCCCAGTAGCTGGGCCCCGATCGCCACCAGCCCCGCGGTGAACAGGACCGTCAGGAGGGCGTTGACGTACGTACACGCCATGCACCGGTTCTCGCCGGTGTACTCCGGACGGCGCAGTCGGTCGAGGGGGGACATCGACCGGACGAAGGGAGCGGGCGGCCGAAGGCGTTTCGCTCCGATCGACCGGCGTCCGCTGTCGCGACCGACCCACGCCGAGATCGGCTGGGAATTGGCCGGTAGCCACCGCCTTCCCGGAGTGGACGATCGTGCAATATTTCGAACCGACACCCGCCTTTTTGCCGTGGCTCGCCGTACGCACGCAACATGCAGGTACGCCAGGCCACCGCGGCGGAGGGTGACGCGATCCGCGACGTCGTCGAGCGATCCATGCTATCCTCCTACTCGCTGGGGCCGGGCACCATCGAGGCCGCAGTCGAGGAGTGGTTCGGCGACGACGCGCTCTCGACCAAGCTCGCCGACGGCGATCGCGAACTACTCGTCGCCGAGCGCGACGACGCGGTCGTCGGCGTCGCTGACGCGGCGTTCGTCCCCGAGACCGGCACCGGCGACGTCCTCTGGCTGCACGTCGATCCGGACTACCGGGACGACGGCATCGGCAGGCGGCTCTTCGAGGCGGCCACAGACTGGCTCGACGACGCCGACGCCGACCTCGTTCGCGGGCTCGTCCTCTCGAACAACGCGGACGGCAACGCCTTCTACCGCGAGCTCGGCTTCGAGCGCGTCGGCGAGCGGGAGGTCGAGATCGACGGCACGCCCCACACCGAGCACGTCTACCACGACGAGAGCCGCGAGCGCGTGACCGTCCTCGAAGACGACGGGCGGGAGGTCTACGTCGACCTCGAGGACGCGAGCCGGGGGTCGCTAGACCCCTTCTTCACCGTGTTCGGCGACGCCGACCGCACGCAGCGCTACGGGTTCCAGTGTGGCCACTGCGAGGCGCTCGCGACCGCAATGGACTCGATGGGCCGCGTCGAGTGCGGCGAGTGTGGCAACACCCGGAAGCCGACGCGGTGGGACGCCGCCTATCTCTGAGGACCTCGAACGCGAAATCGTCGGCCGCCTCTCTGCCCGACTGCCCGGCTGATCGATCGCCCGCGACCGGCACGCACAACTTCCTCCCCGCTAAATCCCCGGGCAATGCTGCGCGCATTCCTCCGCGGTCGCGTTCGTGCGGCGACGGCCGTGCTCGGTACGGTCTCGCTCGCGCTCGTCTTCGCCGCCGCGGGCCAGCGAATCCCGACCGCGTTGCTCCCCAGCGCGCCGGACGCGTTCCTGGACCTGATTCCCCACCTCAACGCCGGGATCAGCCTGCTCGCGATCGCTGCGATCGCGCTGGGCTGGCGGGCGATCCGCCGTGGGGACGTCGATCGCCACCGCAAACTGATGGTGACCGCCGCCGGCCTGTTCGCCGCCTTCCTCGTGCTCTACTGCTATCGCGTCGCCCTGCTCGGCCCCCACGGTTTCCCGGGCCCAGACGCTGTCTATCTGTATTTCTACCTCCCGCTGCTGGCGATCCACATCCTGCTCGCCATGGTCTGCGTGCCGCTGCTCTACTACGTCGGGCTGCTCGCCGCAACGCGGTCGATCCCCGAAATTCGGGAGAGCCCCCACGCGAGGGTGGGCCGGGTCGCCGCCGCGCTCTGGCTCGTCTCCTTCTCGCTGGGCGTCGTGGTCTATCTCCTGTTGTACGTCGTGTTCTGAGTCCGACGACGCTTTCCGAAACTGGCTGCCCTGCAACAGCAAACCGCTTGGATTCCGGGAGATCGAAGATCTCCCGACGTCCCGGCTTGCGCCGGGACAGCCCCCTTCCGCTCGCGAAACAAGCACCGCAACGAGCGAAGCGAGTGAGGAGCACAGCGAGCGTAAACCGTTGAGCGGAGGGGGCTTCCAATGCGGAATCAGTGGTCCCCGCTTCGTACCCAACCCACTCATCCACCCTCCACCGCACACCTTCACTTCCACCGAGCTTCAGGGATCCCATTACCCCCAGCGCTCCCCACAGTCGGGGCATGGACCGACAGCTCCCCACGCTCGATCCCGGCGTGACCCTTCTCGAAACGGACGACGCGCCGACGGCGCTCTACCGACTCGTCGGCCGGCAGCTCGCCGACGCGCCCGCCGGCGCACCAGCCTACTGGCTCGACGCGCGCAACACCGCGTCGCCGGCGACGATCCGCGAACACGCGCCGGCCAGCGCGGCCCGGGGGATCCAGGTCGCCCGGGCGTTCACGGGCTACCAGCACTACGAGTTCGTCCGCGCGCTGCCGGGGCGGGTCGCTTCCGACGCGTCGCTGGTCGTCGCGCCGAACGTCGGCGCGCTCTACGCCGAGGACGACGTGCCCGAGTACGAGGCCGACGCGATGGTCGGCGTGACCTGCTCGCTGCTGGGCGCGGTCGCGGACGCCGTCGACGTGCCCGTGCTCCTCACCGCGCCGGAGCCGACCTACCGCGAGCAGATTCGAAGCGCCGCGGACCGGACGCTCACCGCCGAGGGCACCCAGGCCGGGCTCCGCGTCGAAGGAGCCAATTACCACACCGAACTGTACTGGGACGACTGGGGCTACCAGACGACGATCCCCTACTGGGTCGATCTGCTCGGCGAGGCGGCCGCGGCACGCTCGGCGCCGCTGGGTGCCGCGGCGCCGGCGCGACTGGGTGTCTGAGATGGGCCGGACGCGCCGCACCCTCCGCGACCAGTTCGACGCGATCGAGCAGGAGTGGAGCCAGTTCCGCCGGTCGCTGCGACGGTCACACCAGCCCGCGTTCGACCGGCTGTTCGATCGCGCGCGGAGCCACGCCGACGCCGCCGGCCAGCAGAACGCGCCCGATCGCTGGCAGGCCTTCGCGTTCTGCGTGCTGCTCGCCCAGGAGCGCACGCTCGCGGAGCAGGCGGAGGCCATCGATCGGCAACAGGAGACCATCGACCAGCAGCAGGCGACGGTCGATCGGCAGCGAGAGGAACTCGAGGCACTCCGGGAGCGGGTCGCCGCCCTCGAGCAGGCGCCGACCGACGACCAGGAGCCCTAAGCCGTGGCGTTCACCATCGAGGTCCGCGAGGACGGCACGCCGGTCCGCTGGGAGCTCGACCCCGACGGCGGCGCGACGCCCACCGCCGATCCCGACTACGAGCCGACGATCTACGCAGCGGCTCGCGACGACCGCGAGGGGGCGCTCGACTGGCTCGCCGACGCGCTCGCGGACGATCCGAAGGTCGCCATCGTCGAGCGAGTCCGCAAACGCCGCTCGCTCCGGGCCACCGAGCCCTCGCCGATGCTGGAGATCCGTCTCGAGCGCCTCGACGAGGTCCGCCAGGTCGCCCGCGAGATCCGCCAGCGCGAGCACGAGACGTTCCTGCCCGGGACCTTCACCCTCTACGACGTGGACCTCGACCCGGGGTTCCGGTACGTGCTCGATTCCGGGTTCGATCCCGATCCGGACCGCGATCTCGTGACGATGGAGCTCGCGCTGCCCGAGCCGGCGGTCGCCGACGGCGACGTCGGGCCGTTGCGGATCAACGGAGAGCCAGTGGCCGGCAACGGCAGCACGCCGTCTGCCGCCGACGGGACCGCCGACGTCACTGCCACTGCCGCCGATGCCGACAGCGTGGCGACCGTCGCCGACGCCGTCGAGAGCGAACTCGCAGCCCGCGATCCGGACATCCTGTTGCTCTCGACCGGCGAGATCGTCCCGCTACTCGCCGAGGCGGGCGTCGATCTCGGCCGCCGCCCGGGGTTCAGCCGCATCGCCGGCGAGAGCACCTACGTCAGCTACGGTCAGGTCGGCCACTCGCCCGCGCGCTACGACGTGCCCGGGCGGGCGCTGATCGACCGCTCGAACAGCTTCCTGCTCGGCCACTCCGACCTCGACGGGCTGCAGTACTTCGTGAACCGAGCCGGCAAACCGCTCCAGGAGCTCGCGAAGGACTCCATCGGCGGTGTGCTCACTGCGATCGAGATCCGGGCGGCGCGGCGGTGGGACGGCAACCACGTCACCGAGCAGCAACAGGACGATGGCGTCCCCGCGCCGTGGCAGAAACGACAGACGGAGGACTGGAAATCTCTCGAAACGCTGCACGCGTCCGATCGCGGCGGCTTCACGTTCCAGCCCGAGCCAGGGGTCTACGAGGACGTTCACGAGCTCGACTTCGCCTCGCTGTACCCCAACGTCATCTGCGAGTACGACGTCTCGCCCGACACCGTCTGCTGTGACTGCTGTGACGGCGACGACGTGCCCGAACTCGACTACAGCATCTGCGAGCATCGGGATGGCTTTCTCGGCGCGGTGCTCGCACCGCTGATAACGGATCGCCGCCGGGCTAAGCGCGCAGTGGCCGCCCTCGGCCCCGGGAACGACGCCAGGGACGAGCAGGCGGCCGTCGTCGAGGCGATCAAGTGGGTGCTCGTCTCCTGTTTCGGCTACCAGGGCTACCGCCACGCGAAGTTCGGCCGGATCGAGACCCACGAGGCGATCAACGCCTACGCCCGCGAGATCATGCTCACCGCGAAGGAGCACCTCGAGGACGCCGGCTGGCGGATCGTCCACGGGATCGTCGACAGCGTCTGGGTGACCGCCGCGCCCGATCGCGAACAGGCGCCGATCCAGGAGGTCGCCGCGACGATCACCGACGAGGTCGACATCCGGCTCGAGTACGAGGGCCGGTTCGACTGGGTCGCCTTCTGCCCGCGCAAGCGCGCCAGCGGCGCGGCGCTCATGCGCTACTTCGGCCGGTGGGCCGACGAGACTGTCGCGGACGAGTCGGCGGCTGGCGGGCAGGCGGCCGACGAGAGCGGGGGGATCGGGGCTGGTGCCGACGCAGTCGACTTCGACGACCGCTACAAACTCCGGGGGATCGAGGCCCGCCAGCGCTCGACGTGTGCGTTCGTCGCCGCGGCCCAGCGGGACCTCCTGGCCACGTTCCACCGCGAGCGCGAGCCGGGGGCGGTCTGTGATCGCCTCGAACGCCACCTCCGGACGCTCCGCTCGGGCGAGGTCGATCCCGCGGAGCTGGCGATCACCCAGCGCGCGACGAAACCCGCCGAGGCGTACGAGCAGGCCACGCGGGCGAAGGCCGCACTCGAACGGGCGGCCGCCGTCGGCGTCCCGCGATCGCCCGGCCAGTCCGTCGAGTACGTCGTGGTCGACGACGATCGCTCGGGACCAGAGCGGGTGCGTCTGGCGTTCGAGACCGCGGCGGCATCGAGTGCAGGCGGGTCGAACGCCGCGACCAACCCGACGTACGACGCCGCGTTCTACGCCGGTCGGCTCGTCCGCGCCTGCGAGAGCCTGGTCGCGCCGCTGGGGTGGACGGAGGGTCGGATCCGATCGCACCTCGCGAACGACCGCGACGCGACGCTGGCGGCCTTCGGCGAGTGAGCGACCGGCGGAAGACCGCCCGATCCGGAACCGATTCCCAGGGAGACCCGGCTACGGATTCGCCGTCCCGTTCGCGGCGTCGGAATCAGGCGGCTGTTCGGCCAGCTCGTCGAACTGGTCCTGTGCCTCCTCTCGCCGCTCGGCCGTCTCGGCGTGGTCGACGGTCGCCAGCGCGAGCGAGGTGCCGTCGGGGACGTCGAGCACCATCCCTTCCTCGCGGGCGGCCTCGGGGAGGACGGCGGCGGGGACCGTCTCCGTGCCGCTGCCGTCCTCGAAGAGGACGACGGCGGTTTCGTTCTCGATCCGATCCACGACGGCGGTCCGCGTACCGGGATCGCCGTCGTCGGTGGCGGTATCGTCGGCGGGAGAATCGCCGCCGTGGTCCTGATCGGCGTCGCCGGGTTCGGTCTCGCTCTGGTCGGCGTCGTCCTGTTCGGCCTCGCTCTGGTCGGACCCACTGTCGGCCCCGTCCGGATCTACGGGCTCCCCGCCGTCGGCGTGGAGACCGTCCGTCGCGGCCTCGAGCTCGTCGAGAAGGGCGCCCACGCTGGACACGGAGAACATCGACAGCAGCGTCGCGAGTACGTCTCGTCTGAACACGCGGATGGGTCGCCGCGGAATCGGTCATAAAGGTGTGGCCGGTGAGCGGCGGCCGTCACGGCGTCGATTGCGGTGTCTCGATCGCCGACGGCGACCGCGCCGCCGGCCGATCCCGACCAGCACAAGCAGTATCCTTATGCACGAGCCTCGGGTACCCCGCGGCTATGGGCGTCAGGTGCACGCTGCTCGGGCACAGATACGGCGAGGCGGAGATCGAGCGCGAGCGCGAGGAGCGCGGCGAAGAAGCGGTCGTGACGATCCGGGAGGTCAAGACCTGCTCGCGGTGCGGTGACCGCTCGATCGTCAGCGAGAACAAGGAGGTGACGGCGGCGGGAAGCGCCAACGCGGAGGTCGCGACCCCCGACGACGCGGACGCGGCGCCGAGCAGCGAGCCCCGGCCGACAGACCCCGACAGCGACGACCCCGTCGCCGAGGAGAGCGTCGGCACCGGGAGCATCGACGGCGCGAACCTCGACGCTGGCCCGGAGGGAAGCGACGCGGCCGAGGAGTCGGCGGCTGCCGCTGGGGACGCCGCCGCGGACGACGCTGCGGAGGGGCCCGAACACGACCCCGAGACGGACGACGGCGTGATCCTCGACGACGACTCGGACGAGCCCGAACCCGAGGAGCGGGAGTACGGCGAATGGCCCGACGCCGACGAGGACCACGCCAGCGCCGAGGCCGACCCGGCCGCGGCCGACGAGACGCCCGAGCCGTGGCCCGACAGCGACGAGGACGCCGACGAGGGCTACGACGCAACGACGCCGGACGGCGATCCGGCGGACGTGGAGTATCCCGGTGCTGCCGACGCCGAGCCGACGGAAGCCAGTGCGCCGGCTGGTGCCGAGGGATCCGCAGATGGAGCCGAGGGGTCCGCTGGTGAGGAGCCCGCGGATGTGACGGAGCCGACGGGCGACGCGGAGCTACTCGACGCGGGTGACGAGCCAGCGTCCCAGGGCGTAGACGATGGCACGGAGGCCCAGCCGGCCGACGAGGGCGCGGAGTTCGAGCGCGCGCGAGAGTCGGGCTCGCCCAGTGCGCCGTCGACCGGCGGCACGGAGCTCTACTGCCCGGCGTGTGGCTACCGGGACCCCAGGCGGGACGGCTCGTTGCGCGAAGGCGACATCTGTCCGGAGTGTCGGAAGGGGTATCTCGCCGCCGACGAGTAACGCCGCCGCGTACCGACGCCGTCTACGTTTTGCGTCTGTTTTCGCGATCGACCCGCCCGGGAGCGACGCGTAGCCGTCGCACGACGCCGGCCGGGATCGACCACGATCCGCCGTTCGGTTGCTCGAACGCGAGCCTTTATTACCCTGCCACGCCTTACCATACCACGTATGGCGTCAGCACCCGACAGTGCGGGCGACGACATGTTCGACGAGTTCCTCACCGCTCGCGGCCACGATCACTCGACGTGGGAGTCCGAGTACAACAAGAAGCGCTGTCCGGAGTGTGGCGGGATCCACGACACCGACGCCGCCGACTGCTCGGTGTGTGGCTGGCAGCCCGGCGCCTGATCGTTCGCGTGGCGACGTGGCGTTCGTAGTTCGCTTGTGCTAGGAGCGGCCGCTTTCCCGGATGCTCGTAACGCTTTTTCGTATGTGTACCCATACGTAAGACATGAGCAAGAACATCGCCATCTCCGACGACGTGTATCGGGCGTTGAAGCGGGAGAAGGGTGACCGGAGCTTCAGCGAGGTCATCAGAGACCTGCTCGAAGACGGAGCGACGCTTGCGGACGTGACTGGCGCCGGCGTTCTGGACCCCGACGTCCAGGAATCCGTCCGGGAGGACGTCGGACGAATGAGCGACGGGACGCTGTCGCGGGTGGACGATGAAACTCTGTGACACGTCCGTCCTCGTCGACGTCGACCGCGGCGGCGACGAGATCGCGGACCGCGTCGAGCGCCTCGACGAGGAGGGTCGCCACGCGATCAGCACAGTGACGGTGACCGAACTGCGTCTCGGCGTCAACAAAGGATACGAGGACGAGTCGGCGCGAGCCGAAGCGATGCAGGAACTCGAACGGCTCGTCGCTCGCTTCGACGTCGTCGACATCAACCGCCCCGTCGCGGTCGCTACTGCAGACATCGTCGCCGATTTACAGGACCGTGGGGTGCCACTCCACGATCTCCACGACGTGTACGTGGCAGCAGCGGCACTCGTCGAACGGCTTCCCGTCCTGACGGCGAACGTCGATCACTTCGATCGGATCGAGGGGATCGACGTCGTCGACTGGTCAGCGTACTGACCCGGCATTTTCTTCCCGATGCCGTTGGCAATTGTCGGGACTGCGCCGCAGCGCACCGGCATATAATATCAAATTGAATAACTGTTCCGGAAGCGTTATAGTACGTTATTTCATTGCAAAGAATGGGAGATACGAATGCCGGAATGTCAGAATTGCGGATCGTTCGTCACCGAGGCCTACGCGCGAGTGTTCACCCCCCGCGGCATCGACGAACCTCGCGTCTGTCCGGAGTGCGAGGACAAGATCCGCGACGGCAGCGACGTCCGCGAGGCGCGTTCGCCCCGGAACAACTGACGAGCCAGTAGCTGCGATCCCGGCGTTCGAGCGATTGCGCACACCGCGGTTCGACGGTACTGTAGCGGTGCTTCGACGGCAGGTGAGAAGGGCACGAGACACCGACAGCTGCGCGTTCGTCCACTCCGATCGACCCCACCCGAACCCTTAGGACGACGCCGACGAACGTTTCGAGCATGTTCGATGATGAGGAACTGCAGTCTCTTCGCGAGTCCCGGACGGAGTGGGAGGAATCCACGCTCGATCCCGCGCTGGAGCGCCACGGCGAGCGCAAGGACCGCTTCGCCACGGTGTCGAACCTCGAGGTCGACCGGCTGTACGACCCCACGGACCTCGCGGAGCTGGACTACGAGGCGGATCTAGGCTTCCCCGGCGAGCCGCCCTACACCCGTGGGCCGTACCCGACGATGCACCGCGGACGTACGTGGACGATGCGCCAGTTCGCGGGGTTCGGTACGGCCGAGGAGACCAACGAGCGCTTCCACTACCTGATCGACGAGGGGCAGACCGGGCTCTCGACGGCGTTCGACATGCCCTCGCTGATGGGGATCGACTCCGACGACCCGATGGCGCTGGGCGAGGTCGGGAAGGAGGGCGTCGCCGTCGACTCCCTGCGGGACATGGAGGTGCTGTTCGACGGCATCGACCTCGGTGAGGTCTCGACGTCGTTCACGATCAACCCCTCCGCGCCGGTGATCTACGCGATGTACGTCGCGCTCGCCGACCAGCAGGGCGTGCCGCGGAGCGAGGTCCGCGGAACGCTCCAGAACGACATGTTCAAGGAGTTCATCGCGCAGAAGGAGTGGGTCGTTCCCCCCGAGTCCTCCCTCAAACTCGTTACCGACGTCGTCGAGTTCGCGACCGAAGAGACGCCGAAGTTCCACCCGGTCTCGATCTCGGGCTACCACATCCGGGAGGCCGGCTCGACGGCGGTCGAGGAGCTGGCGTTCACCCTCGCCGACGGGTTCGCCTACGTCGAGGACGCGATGGAGCGGGGGCTCGACGTGGACGAGTTCGCGCCCCGCCTCTCCTTCTTCTTCAACTGCCACAACAGCCTGCTCGAGGAGGTGGCGAAGTTCCGTGCAGCCCGGCGAATCTGGGCAAGGAAGATGGACGAGTGGTACGACGCCGAGGCTCCCGACTCTCGTCGGCTCAAGTTCCACACCCAGACTGCCGGCCAGTCGCTGACCGCCCAGCAGCCGCTGAACAACGTCGTCCGGGTGACGATCCAGGCGCTCGCGGGCGTGTTGGGCGGTACCCAGAGCCTCCACACCAACAGCTTCGACGAGGCGCTGGCGCTGCCCAGCGAGAAGGCGGTGCGGGTCGCGCTGCGAACTCAGCAGATCATCGCGGAGGAGTCCGGCGTCGCGGACACCGTCGATCCCCTCGGCGGCAGCTACGCCGTCGAGGCGCTCACCGATCAGGTCGAAGCCGAAGCCATGGAGTACATCGAGGAGATCCGCGAGATGGGCGACGGCTCGATGCGCGAGGGCGTGCTCTCAGGCATCGACGACGGCTACATCCAGCGGGAGATCCAGGATTCGGCCTTCGAGTACCAGGAGCGCGTCGAGGACGGCGAGGAGATCGTCGTGGGCGTCAACAAGTACGTCGTCGAGGAGGAGACCGCCGCGGACACCCTCCACGTCGACGAGGAGCGGGCACGCGAGACCCAGCTCGACCGCATCGAGTCCGTCAGGGACGACCGGGACGACGAGGCAGTCGACGACGCGCTCGCGGCGATTCGAGACGCCGCTGAGAACGGCGAGAACGCGATCCCGGCGATCGTCGACGCGGTGAAAGCGTACGCGACGATGGGCGAGATTATGCAGGTCTTCGAGGACGTCTACGGGGAGTATCGGGGCGAGGTCGGGCCGTCATAGTGGACAGCTTGACCGCGATTTACAAGCCGATCGATCCAGCCAGCTTGGAACGCCGAAACGGTTTTCAGAGCGTATGCACTCTGCATACATGTGAGCACGAGCATCCGGGTTTCCGAGGAAACCAAGGCGAAGCTCGACCATCTCAAGCGCGACGACGAAACGTTCGACGAGCTGCTTCGCCGACTCGCTGGCGAAACGGAGCCCATCGAGATCGGTGCATGGGACAGTGAAACTGCGGATCGAGCGCGGGAGGCAGTCGAGCGCTCGCGGGAGAGCTTCGGCCGATGACGTTTCTGGACTCCTCTGCTATCATCGATATGCTCGACGGAGTCAGTGACACCGTCGAATGCATAGAGGCGCACGGGACACCGTATCTCACGTCGTCGATTTGCATCTTCGAAGTGCTGGAGGGGACTCTCGGGAGCGGGACCACAAACGTGATGGCAGCACGTCAGCAGTTCGGTGGCGTTCGGGCAATCGAATTCAACGAAGATATCGCTATTGAAGCGGCTAGACTTCAGGACGCGTTGCTAGCGGATGGTGAACCGATGGCTCCACGCGATCTGATGATCGCAGCCACTGCTCGTACGACGGGGGATCATCTCGTCGTCAACGATGCGGATTTCCAAACTACTGTGATCGAAGAGGCGATTCCGGTTACGAACCTCGCCGAGTGATCGCGTACCGATGTATCGCGAGAGGCTTGCTCGAACGGTGCTACTTCAGTACAAACCTGCTACTACCTGGAACTATCGCTATTCTAGACCGGATTCCATCCTGGCCACAAACCACGAAGATTCACTCGCGGCCGAATTCACTAGCCGGCACGGGGGCGACCATCACCGGCATGAGAACACTTAACCCGGTGATGTCCGATTAATTTCGGTGTATGTCAGACGCTGACGAGGCCGAGCTCGAGGCACGACTCGAGGAACAGGAGTCCTTCGAACCCCCCGAGTGGTTCGTCGAGCAGGCCAACGTCTCGGATCCGGCGATCTACGACGAGTTCGAGGAGAACTGGCCCGAGAGCTGGGAGCGCGCCGCGGATCTGGTCGACTGGGACAGCGACTACGACCAGGTGCTCGACGACTCCGACGAGCCGTTCTACGAGTGGTTCACCGGCGGCGAACTCAACGCCTCCTACAACTGCATCGACCGCCACGTCGAGTCCGGCGCGAAGAATCGCGCGGCGATCCAGTGGGAGGGCGAGCTCGGCGAGGAGCGGACGATCACCTACCAGGAGCTCCAGCGGGAGGTCGAGGCGTTCGCGGCGGCGCTCCGCGACCAGGGCGTCGAGGAGGACGACGTGGTCACGCTCTACCTGCCGATGCTGCCACAGCTCCCGATCGCGATGCTGGCCTGTGCCCGCATCGGTGCGCCCCACTCCGTCGTCTTCGCGGGGTTCTCCGCGGAGGCGCTCGCCGAGCGGATGAACAGCGCGGACTCGAAGCATCTCGTCACCTGCGACGGCTACTACCGTCGCGGCGAGGCACTCAACCACAAGGAGAAGGCCGACAAGGGGCTCCAGCAGGTCGACCACGAGATCGAGAACAAGATCGTCGTCGATCGGCTCGGCGACGAGCTGACGCACTTCCTCGGCGACAACGCCGACGACTACCAGGAGCTCGTCGACGAGCACGAGGGCGCGACCGTCGAGCCCGTCTCCCGCGACGCCGAGGACATGCTCTTCCTCATGTACACCTCGGGGACGACCGGGACCCCGAAGGGCGTCAAACACACGACCGGCGGCTACCTCTCCTACGCGGCCTGGACGACCCACTCCGTGCTGGACGTCAAACCCGAGGACACCTACTGGTGTGCCGCCGACATCGGCTGGATCACGGGCCACTCCTACATCGTCTACGGGCCGCTCGCGCTCGGGACGACGACGGTGATGTACGAGGGGACGCCGGACTACCCCGAGAAGGACCGCATGTGGGAGCTCGTCGAGAAGTACGGCGTCGACGTGTTCTACACGGCGCCGACGGCGATCCGCTCGTTCATGAAGTGGGGCTCGGACTACCCCGATTCCCACGACCTCTCGACGCTCCGGCTGCTGGGCACCGTCGGCGAGCCGATCAACCCCCGCGCCTGGAAGTGGTACTACACCCACATCGGCGACGAGGACTGCGCCGTCGTCGACACCTGGTGGCAGACCGAGACCGGCGGGATGATGGTGACGACCCTCCCCGGCATCGGCGAGATGAAACCCGGCTCCGCGGGGCCGCCACTGCCCGGCATCGACGCCCGCGTCGTCGACGTCGAGGGCGAAGAGGTCGATCCCGGCGACGCCGGCTACCTGACGGTCAACAACCCATGGCCGGGGATGCTCCGGACACTCTACAAGAACGACGAGCGGTTCATCGAGGAGTACTGGCAGGAGTACTCCGACGAGGACGAGGACCGCTGGGTCTACTTCCCCGAAGACGGCGCCTCGATCGACGACGACGGCTACATCACCGTGCTCGGTCGCGTCGACGACGTGCTCAACGTCTCGGGCCACCGGCTCGGCACGATGGAGATCGAGTCGGCGATCGTCGACGTCGCTGGCGTCGCCGAGGCTGCGGTCGTCGGCGGGAGCCACGACGTGAAGGGCGAGGCCGTCTACGCGTTCGTGATCACGGAGGACGAGCAGGACGAGGACGACGCCCTCCGCGAGCGCATCACCGAGCGCGTCGAGGAGGCGATCGGCCCGATCGCAAGGCCGGAGCGGATCGTCTTCACACCGGAACTGCCCAAGACCCGCTCCGGCAAGATCATGCGGCGCCTCCTCGAGGAGATCGCCGACGGCGAGGAGCTCGGCGACACCTCGACGCTACGGAACCCCGAGATCGTCGACGCGATCAAGGAACAGGTCGAGGCAGAGGAGTAGCCGCCGACGCGGCAGAGTAGCCGTCGAAACGTCGTCGCCGGGGCCCGGCGGCGACATCAATCGCCCTGGAAACGCTGCCGACCGTCGCTGTCGCTCGAAGTGGTACTGGGCGGATCGCGATCGCACGCGAAGCGACTCCAAAACGATCGTCGCCGGCGGAAGCCCACCCCTCTCCCCGAGGATGGAGTCGCCGTTGGCGACGGGCTGGTAGGGAGGTCTTACGCGTTGTTCATCCGCTGGCTGGAGCGCTCTCCACAGCGCGTGCACTCCCGAACCCGGTAGGGCTCTCGCGAGTAGTGTGCGTTGTCGGAGTCCTCCGCTTCGGTCATGATCTGCACGGAAACTTCGTGCAGCGTGTCGGTCTCACAGGTGTTACAGGGCTCGGTCATGCCGTTTACCGTGTCGTCAGTCGTCGCCATACACACACCATCGTAGGCTACCACTATAACACGACACGAGCGTTTTCATGGCGGGAAAACACCCCGACTGAAGCGTGGTGCGTCGGAGTCGAACCGCCGGAGAACCGAACCATCGAAAGCGAAACGTCGAGTCGTATCGGGCCATCGTGGACCGCCTGGAGAAACGGGTGAAGAAACTGAAGCAAATCATCAAGTCGTTGCTTCACTCGGTGCGAAGGGAGCCGTGCTCGCGGCGGGCCGTCCGTGGAAAACGTTATGCTCCAAGGGAAACCAACCCCTTGACGTGGCTGACGAACGGCCGATCGAGGACGTACTCGATACGATCGGGGACGACCACGCGCGGGACGTGCTCGCAGCTATCAGCGAGGAGCCCCGCTCCGCCAGCGACGTCGCCGAAGCCTGCGACCTCTCGCTGCCCACGGTCTATCGGCGCATCGAGATGCTCAAAGACCACAACCTCGTCGTCGCCGAGACCGCCGTCGCGGACGACGGAAACCACTACGACGTGTTCAAGTCGAACTTCGACGGCACGGTGATCCGACTGCGCGACGACGAGTACGACGTCCGGATCTACCGGAAGGAGAACATTCCCGATCGGTTCTCGAGTCTCTGGGACGAGCTGTCGCGGTGACCCGCCGCGCCGCGCGGTACTCGCGGGCGCGGTCGATCGTTCCCCGGCGGAGCTGATCCTCGCGCTCGTCCGCACCGCCGCCGTCGGCAGCAGCTGCTCGAGGGGACGCCGCGCGTCACGCCGTCGGCGCGCAGCCGAGCGTTTTTGCCCCTCCCCTTCGTCGGGGCGGACATGTCCGTCTACACCGAGGTCGGCGAGGCCCTCCTGTTGTTGCTGCGCCTCGCGTTGTTCGCGCTGGCGATGGGCCTGACGATCATCAGCTTCCAGGCCTACCAGGAGAACGGCGGCAAGCGCCTCGAGTCCGCGTTCATCGGCTTCGCCTTCATCAGTATGGGCGTCGCGATGACGTCGCTCGGCGGCCAGATCGACCAGCTCCGACTGCTCTTCTCGATCGCAGAGACGATCCCCTTCATCGTCGGTTTCGGCATGCTCTGGGTCTCGCTGTATCGTTGACACCGGTGGGGATTCGACGCCGAATCGGAGGGGCAACCACCGGATGTCGGCGGCGGGAACACTACGCGGGAACATTACTCAAGCGTCTTGCGCATGTCCGCGCCCGCGAGCCCCGAAAACCGCGATCCCGCCGAACGCACGAATCGAACCCTTTTAGGCGCCCACGCCGGTATCCGCCGGTATGGCCATCAAACCCGCCTACGTCAAGAAGACGGGCGAGATCCTCATGGAGCGCTACCCCGAGGCGCTCTCGACGGATTTCGAGCACAACAAGGAGGCAGTGACGGAGCTGACCAACATCGAGTCCAAGGGCGTTCGCAACCGCATCGCCGGCTACATCGCGCGGAAGCAGGCCGCCCAGCCCGCCTGAACCGGAGTCAGTTCTCGGCAGTGCTATCCTGCGACTAGCGGTGCGTGGAGCAATCTGTGGAGTAGTTTTCTCGGGGAGCGATGCGAGTGATTCGACTACAGAATATTGCAGAAGCGAACCGCGGAGTGAGCTGGACAGCAAACCGCTTGGAAGCCCCCTCCCGCTCGACTCGGGCGCCTCGCTGTGCTCCTCGCCTCCCTTCGGTCGGCTGCGGTGCTTACTTCGGCGTCCTTCGCCGAGCGGTCGGCCCCTTCCAGTCCCACCCGGCGGATGTTGAGTCGGCGATGCCCGGTGGATCGCCCCAGCGAGCGGAAGCAGGCGGGCGATCCCCAGAGCTGAGCATGCCCGATCCACCGTCGCGCTTCGCTCTCCCAGCTCATTCACAGGGAGGTGACTTCCGAAGGCGGTCGCGGTCCAGCCAGTTCCCACGCTCCGCTCTGAGTTCCCTAGTCGTCCAGTCGATCAGGGAACGCTCCGGGTGAATCAACCCAACCGTAGCGCCGACGGTCATCGACGACCATGCAAATCAGTTCCAAACCGTTTTGACTGCGCACCACCCACACCGGTCAATGTCAGTACGCGTTGGCGTCATCGGCGCCACCGGCGCCGTCGGACAGCGTCTCATCCAGCTGCTCGCACCGCACGAGAACTTCGAGATCGCCGCACTCACGGCCAGCGAGTCGAGCGCCGGCAAGTCCTACAGCGAGGCGGCCAAGTGGCGGGCGTCGGGCCCGATCCCCGGCGACGTCGCCGATCTCACCGTCTCCGAGACCGACCCCGCCGCCGTTCCCGACGACGTCGATCTGCTCTTCTCCTCGCTGCCCTCCAGCGTCGGCGAGCAGGTCGAGCCCGAGTTCGCGGAAGCGGGCTACGTGATTTCCTCGAACTCCTCGAACGGCCGGCTCGACGACGACGTCCCGCTGGTCATTCCGGAGGTCAACGCCGACCACGTCGACCTGATCGAGGTCCAGCGCGACGAGCGGGGCTGGGACGGCGCGCTGCTCAAGAATCCCAACTGCTCGACGATCACGATGGTGCCGCCGCTGGCGGCGCTCGATCGCGCGTTCGGGCTCGACGCCGTCACCGTCTCGACGCTCCAGGCGGTTTCCGGCGCCGGCTACGACGGCGTCACCTCGATGGAGATCATCGACAACGTCCTGCCCCACATCGGCGGCGAGGAGGAGAAGATGGAGACGGAGACCTGCAAGCTGCTGGGATCGTTCGACGGCGCGGAGCTGTCCTGGCACGGCGTCGACGTCTCGGCCTCGTGTAACCGCGTCCCCACGCTTGACGGCCACCTCGAGAACGTCTGGGCGGAGACGAGCGACGACGCCGGCCCCGCTGCCGCCGAGGAGGCGTTCGCGGAGATGCCGACCGTCGACCTCCCGAGCGCGCCCGACCAGCTCATCCACGTCCACGAGGACCCGAACCGGCCACAGCCCCGCCTCGACCGCAACGCCGACGGCGGCCAGGCCATCTCGGTGGGCCCGGTACAGGAGACCGCCCGCGGGATCCAGTTCGATAGCCTCGCGCACAACACCATCCGCGGCGCCGCGGGCGCCAGCGTGCTGAACGGCGAGCTGCTCGCAGAGCGCGGCTACATCTGAGGCAGGCGATTCGGTCGGCGGCTCGCCGGGATCGTGACGGCGATGGCGTCCTGGCGCTGAAGCGGCGAGCCGACGACGCCGGACGCCGAACCGAAGACGGGGCCTTCGGCACCGACCCCGCCCGTGACGAACCGTTTTTTACAGGTGCGGCCGAGCGGACAGGCATGGCACTCGCGCTCGCCGACCTGCTCTGGGCCGCGCTGTTCGTCCTCTTCTACCTCCTGGTGGCGGTCGTCGCGGTCGCCGCAGCGGTCGGCGTTCCGGCGTTCGCCGGCAAGATGGTGTACGACCGTGCGGACACGGAGGGGCTCTCGAACCCCGCGATGCTCGGGCTCGGCGCGGCCTTCTTCGCGGTGCTCGTCGGGCTGTTCGCTGTCGGGCTGCTGGTGACGTACTTCGGCTAATCTCCCGGGCGCTGCCCACCGTTGGCCGTCGATTCACGAGATACCGATCGAAGGCGACGGGAGCCGTTCCACTCGACGACTTCGTAGCCGACGGCAGCGAGTGCAGCGTCGCGATACCGCGAAACGACGAACCACTGGGGAACGCGTCGGAACCCGAACCCGCGGCAGCTCGTCCAGCTCAGATCGACGCGAGTCTCATTGCCCTCACCCTCGGCAGTCACCGTGTAGCGAACGTGTGGCTCGTCGTCGACGATCACGAGAAACTCGAACCCGTCCGCGTCGGGCCTGTCCCGGACCTCGGTCCGCATGGTCACCGAGCGAAGCCCGAAGAGAAACGGGAGCGTGTAGATGGCACCGGTGGCGGTCCGCTCGACCTCCGGCGCCCTCCCCCAGGTTAGCGCAAGGACCGGCGGCCTGGCGCTCTCGAAGGCGGACCGGACCGCCTCGGGCGCGTCGTCAGTCCGTAGTTCCGCGGTGCCCTCGGCACGGAGGCTCGGGAGCCGCAGCAATCCCGCGAGGACGACTGCCACGGCGACGCCCGGCAACGGCGACAGGGTGACCCAGGTGAGGAGAAACGCTGACACCGCGGAGAGGGCCAAGAGCCCCGTTGCCACTCGGTCGGCCCGATTGTGACGCTTCGCGATCGCTGCAACGGCAGGAGACACGTCGACGTCCTCTGCAGCCGTCATCGTGAGTGGTTCCCTCTCGGCCTCACGCGGAAAGCATTGGGGTAGAGATCGAACGCAGTCGGGGCCAGTCCGTCGGTCGCTCGACGGTCACGACGATCCCTGCCCAGCGGCCCCGCCGCTCACCCGACGACGTTCTCGAGCTCCTCGCCGGCCTCGGCGCGGCGGACGTTACCAGCCATGATGTCGGCGAGCCGGTCGTAGTACTTCGGCGTGTAGCCCGCGTTGTGGGGCGTGATCCGGACGTTCCCGAGATCCCAGAGGGGATGATCGTTGGGCAGCGGCTCCGGATCGGTGACGTCGAGGTGGGCGCCGCGGAGGCGGTTCGAGCGCAGTGCCCAGAGCAAGGCGTCGGTGTCCAGCACGGGCCCACGAGCGACGTTCACCACGTAGGCCGAGGGCGGCATCGTGCCCAGCTCGTCGCGACCGATCAGCCCCTCCGTCAGCTCCGTCAGCGGACAGGCGAGGATCAGCTGGTCGGTGCGGGCGAGCGCGTCCTCGAAGGCCGCCTCGTCGTCGAACCCCAGCACTTCGTCGGTAGGCCCGCCCTTCTCCGGGGAGTAGCGGACGCCGATCGTGTCGACGCCGAACCCCTCGAGCCGGTCGGCGATCGCCGTGCCGATCGCCCCGAGCCCGACGATCGTCACGGTGTCGCCCATGAGCTCGTGGGTCTGGTAATGGCGCCACTCGTGACGTTCCTGGCGGCGCTGCCCGACCTCGAAGCGCCGGGTCGCGGCGAGGATCGCGCCGACGACCTGCTCGGCCATGTTCGGCCCGTGGACGCCCGAAGCGTTGGTGACGGTCACACCGGCGTCGCGGAGCGCGTCCATCGGCAGGTGGTCGGTGCCCGCGTAGCCACAGGCGAAGAGTTCCATCGCGTCCGCGCGCTCGAGGAGCGCCTCGTCGATCGATCGACCGGTGACGTAGCGAACGCCCTCGATCAGCTCCCGCTCCTCCGTCGGCGTGCTCGCCACGGCGACGTCGTGGTTCGGGAGTCGTTCGCGGATCGCCGCGCCGTACGCCTCGATCGGCTCGCCGTGTGTCCCCTTGCTGAGCACGAGTACGTCGGGAGTTCCGGACATAGGTGGGCTTTGCCCGCCGCTCACGTCATGGTTACGGCGACGAGACCCGGCCGGATCGATGCGGCGAGGAGACCAATCGGACGTGGAGGAGGCGGAGACCGAGACGGTGAAACGGAAACGACGGAGCAGTGGCCCACCGCGAACCGTCAGGGCGTGATGACCGCCCGCCCCTCGATCTCGCCGTGCTCCAGGCGCTCCGCGACCTCGTTCACGTCCTCGAGGTCGTACCGGCTCGTCCGGAGCTCGACGTCGCCCTGTTCGACGAGAGCGACCAGCTCCTGGAGCTCCGCGTACCGGCCGACGATGTTGCCGACGAAGGAGAACTCGCCGTTGACGAGCGACTGGGCGGGCTCGTGGACGTGCCCGCCGTAGCCGATGACGTGGTGGTCGCCGCCCGCAGCCGTGACCTCGGGAGCGTACGCCGTCGTCTCGTCCGCGCCAACGAAGTCGAGCACCTGCGCGACGCCGACGCCGTCGGTCACGTCGTCGACGAACGCCTCGACGTCGTCGCTCCGGGGGTTCACGGTGTGGTCGGCGCCGAGCTCGGCCGCGAGTTCCAGCGCCTCGTCCTTGACGTCGACCGCGGTGATCCGGGCGGCGCTCATCGCGTCGAGACACTGGACGCCGATGTGACCCAGCCCGCCGATCCCAACGATCAGCGCGTGGTCGCCGGGGTTCAGTTCGTCGACGGCCTTCTTCGCGGCGTGGTAGGCGGTGATCCCCGCGTCCGCGTGCGGTGCGATGTCGATCGGATCGACGCCCGACGGCAGCGGGATCACCGAGCGCTCGCCCGTTAGGAGGTAGTCGGCGAAGCCGCCATCGGTGGTTAGCCCGTTGAACGCCTGGTTCTCACAGTACATCGTCTCGCCGAGCCGGCAGGGACGGCAGGTCCCGCAGGTCTGGACGGGGTGACAGATGACGGGGTCCCCCTCCTCGACGAGCTCAACCTCCTCGCCGGTCTCGGCGACGATGCCCGCGTTCTCGTGACCGAGCGTCATCGGCAGCGGCTGTGGGACGTACTCCTCCCACATTCCCTCGATGATGTGGTTGTCAGTCTGGCACCAGCCGGCGCCGGTCACGTCGACGAGGACGTCGTTCGAGCCGGCGAGCTCCGGCCGATCGATCTCCTCGATCGAGAGCCCCTTGCTCACGTCGTCGGTGTACTCGTGGAGACGCGCAGCCTGCATGGTACCGTGTCAATTAATGACGTGGGTGCAAAAAACTGCCGCGGGCGCACGCGTCGGGCTCCAGAGAGATCGAGGCGGGGGCAACCGCCGGCCCTCGCCCCGTCGGCCACCGCTGCGTGCGTCGAATCCGCGATCGCACGCCTTTTGGCCCGAACGGCCCTTCCTCCGTCAATGAGCAACTCGGGAGCGTTCTGTCCACGCTGTGGCGATTCCATCGAGCTCCCGCGAGACCGCCGGATCGAGCGCGGCGAGCCGTCGCTCTGTGACGCCTGCTACTTCGAGGACTTCGAACTCGTCGACGCGCCCGAGCGGATCCAGGTGCTGTACTGCAGCGACTGCGGTGCGGTCAAGCGCGGCAACCACTGGGAGGACGTCGGCGCGAAGGACTACACCGACATCGCGATCGACGCAGTCACCGAGGCGCTGACCGTCCACGTCGACGCCGAGTCGATCTCCTGGGCCGTCGAGCCCGAGCAGGTCGACCAGACGACGGTCCGGCTCACCTGCCACTTCTCCGGCGTCGTCCGGGACACGCCCATCGAGGCGACGGTCGTCGTGCCGGCGAAGCTCGCCGCCGGCACCTGCGATCGCTGTGGCCTCATCGCCGGGGACTTCTACGCCGCGACGGTCCAGGTCCGCGCGGCGACCCGCGACCCCACCGACACCGAGATCGCCGACGCTCGCGAGATCGCCAACGAGTACGTCGCCGAGAAGGAGGCCGGCGGCGACCGCGACGCCTTCGTCTCCTCCATCGCGGAGGTCGAGGGCGGCCTCGACGTCAAGGTCTCCACCACGCAGCTCGCCCGCGAGATCTCGAACCGGATCGTCGAAGCCCACGGCGGCTCCGTCGACTCCTCCGAGCGCCTGATCACCGAGGACGGCGACGGCAACCGGGTCTATCGGACGGCACACGTCGTCCGGCTGCCGCCCGTCGCCGCCGGCGACATCATCGACCCCGGGGACGGCGACGGACCGGTGATCGTCACCGCTGCCCACCAGACGCTCTCGGGGACCAGATTGGCCTCCGGCGAGGACTTCGAGGCCGACTTCGAGGACCTCCCCGAGCGCGCGGTGCTGGGCGACCGCCGCGACGCCGAGGAGACGACCCTCGTCGCCGTCGAGGACGAGCACGCCATCCAGGTGCTCGATCCCGAGACCTACGAGGCGACGACGATCTCCCGGCCCGACTTCGTCGATCCCGACGCCGAGACGATCCAGGTGTTCAAACACCGTGAGGGGCTCCACGCCGTCCCCGACGACGAATGAGCGGTGACGATCCGACGAACGAAGCGACGAACGACGACGATTCGGACGGGGATCCGAACGTGGAGTACCCGAACGACGACGATCCAGCCGCCGAGGAACTCCAGCTCGCCGCCGTCGTCCCGAAATCCCGCGGCGAGGCCCCACTCGAAGCCCTCCGCGAGGACGAATTGTACGACGACAGTCGCCGGATCAGCGAACACGACGACGGGACGATCGCGATCCCGGTGACGGGACCGATCACAACGGCTCGACAGGCCGCCCTGGGCATCCGCGAGGTCGTCCGTCAGGAAGACCCAGAGCCGCGAGCGAACGGCCTCGACGACCTCCTCGTGGAGCGGGGCTGGACCGACGAACAGCTCGCGTCAGCGCCGGGCTCCTGGGCAGTCGTCGGCAGCGTCGTCCTCGTCGACCTGCCGGCAGACTGCCACGACGAGACGGCCGTCGGCGAGGCGCTGCTCGAACTCCACCGGGAGGCCGACACCGTCCTCGCCCGCGAGGGGATCGACGGCCAGACCCGGAAGCCAGCCCGGCGCGTGCTCGCCGGCATCGGCGACACCGAGACGATCCACACCGAGCACGGGGTCCGCTACGCGCTCGACCTCGCCGAGGTGATGTTCTCGCCGGGCAACGAGGCCGAACGGGTGCGGATGGCCGCGCTCGTTGACGCGGGGCGAGAGGCCGCGGAGCCGGTCGCGACGTTCGCGGCCGACGCGGAGGAGGCGAAGCGGGAACCGAACGCGACGGAGCCGCTGCCGGACCACGTTCCCGACCTCGATCCGGGTGAGGACAGTTCGGCCGGTGGCGGAGAAGCTTTCGACGAGAGCGACGGCACCGAGCACGTCTTCGACATGTTCGCCGGCGCTGGCTACTTCACGCTGCCCGCCGCGATCGCCGGCGCCGAGGTCACCGCCGCCGAGATCGACCCCGACACGTTCCAGTACCTGATCGAGAACGCACAGCTCAACGACGTGGGGAACCGCGTCTCCGCGTACCTCTCCGATTGCCGCGACGTCGCCGAGGTCGTCACCGCCGATCGCGTGATCATGGGCCACTGGGACGCCCACGAGTACCTCGACGCCGCGTTCGCGGCGGTCCGGGACGGCGGCGTGATCCACTACCACGAGATCGTCCCGGAGCCCGAACTGTGGGACCGCCCACTCGGTCGACTCGAGGCCGCAGCGGACGCGGCGGGGCGGTCGCTGTCGATCGAGGACACCCGACGGGTGAAGAGCTACGGCGAGGGCGTCTGGCACGTGGTGGTGGACGTACGGGTGGGGGCGTAGCGAAGTGGTCAGCAGTGGTCAGCGGGACCGCTCAGACGGCATTTCGACCAGTTCGATCAGTACGAGTGCGCGCCCTATGTGGCAAGGTCCATAGCCATTTCTGCGTTGCCTTCGTACCGACGGTCAAGAGAAACGATGCAAACGCTCAAAATCACCGTCGGCGATCATCAGACGCTCGACGAGCGAACGCGAACAAGAATCGAGGCAGCACAGGCAAACGAAGACCTCGACGACGTGCAGCCGACGCTGAACTTCGACTCGTTCGCCGAGCTCAGCCGGCTGCTCAGTCCGAAAAATCTCGAATTACTCGAGGCGATCGCCGAGACGGAACCGGATAGCATCCGCGCCGTTGCCGACGCCGTGGGGCGAGATTACAAGCAAGTCCACAGGAACTGTTCGGAGCTCGAAGCCATCGGCGTCCTCGAGTTCGAAGGCGGTGGTGCCGGGCGTGCGAAGAAACCGATCCTCGCCTACGACGGCCTCGAGATCGATATCCCGTTCGCCGATTCGAACGGGTCGGTCGGCACCGCGGCACCGTAGCCGACGAACCGCCAGTAGAACAGAGGCTCAGTCGTCGGAACTCGCTCGCTTGTACGGCCCCGGCGGCAGGAGGAGGTCCTCGACGCCGGGCAGGTGTTTCACGTTGTAGACGACCTGGAGGTCGTCGGTCACCGGCTCGCCGACACAGGAGAGGCGGATCCCCTCCTCGGTCAGCTCCTCGGGGAGGATGTGGCTGACGGGCTGGGAGAGCGAGCCGTCGATCACCGCGACGGCGCAGTTCGCGCAGGCGCCGCCGCGACAGGAGAAGGGCCAGGTGAAGCCAACGTCCTCGGCGCCTTCCAGCAGCGAGTCGCCGGGATCGATCTGGAACCGGCCGTAGTCGCCGGGGTCGAGACCGGCCTCGCTGGCCTTCTCGAAGAGGTCGTCGTCGGTAATCTGCCAGCCGTGGTCGGAGAGCACCTCGTAGTCGACGTACTCGACGGTGTGGGGGTCGCGCTTTGGCTCGGGCGAGGACTGCGACTCGTCGGTCGTCCAGTCGATGGAGGGGTCCCAGGGCGATCGCGGGCCGGTGGCGCCGGACCCAGCCTCGGACGCCGGCTTGGGCGCGGGGGAGCGCCCCTCGCCGAGGAGCTCCTCGTAGGCGGAGCGGACCCGGCGGAACTCCGCCGGAGTACCACCGTGGTCGGGGTGGCTCTCGAGGACCCGATCGCGGTACGCGGAGCGGATCGCCTCCTCGTCCGCGCCGCGATCGACCCCCAGGACGTCGTGCGGGGAGGGCACGGACGTGGCTTGGCGTGCAGAACTGATGAGCGTTGTCCCATCGGAATCGGGCGACGGAGTCGTGCTACCGAATATATTCGCCAGAATACTGAGGACGCTGGCCAGTTCCAGCCGTACTACTCACAGAGTCACAGACGAGATTTCCCCTCAGCCGGTTCCCTCGGACGGGCGACTAGTTCGTACCGGTCTCGAACGAACCTCGCCGACGTCGGGGTCGGACGGGTTGATCACCCGTACATCTCTCGAGGATTCTCGACCTCGAGACCGTCGACGCGATCGAAGCCGGTGTCGGTCGTTCCGATAGGGACGTCGAGCGACCGCGCAGCGCCAGCAACCATCATATCTGGGTGCTGGATCCATTGCCCGTCGGCTTCTAGCTCGTCACGAATGTGAGCCCCGGCAAGACCGTGGCTGGGAGCGTAGTCGAGTCGGTACTACTTCGCGTGCTCGTATCCGCGCAGGAAGTCGGCGCAGTGACTACTGTCGAGGACATTCATGAATCGCCTTCGAAGTCCTCGTCCATCTCCCGCTTGACCTCGTTCACGGCGTCGTCGATATCGGTGTCACTCCACGCACCGAACCCAGCGAGCGGATCGTCGTCCTCGATCTCGCGGGCAATGACCTCCTCGAAGCTCTCGTCGCCCCGCTTCCGAGCCCGAAGCTTCCGCCACGTCTCCTCAGAGACGCGGATCGTCTTCCCAGACATGATCACATCGATGTATACACGGTAGAACGATCGGTGTTTCGGTCGTTCAGGAGTCGTTCTCGGCGTCGAGATCGACGCCGAGTACGCGAGCGCAGACCGCCCCGACGACCTTCCGGCGTCGTGCTGGTACGGTCGTCTGCAGAACCGCATTTCGAATCCCCAGCCTGCCGAGGTTCGACCCGATCCCCGAAACGAACCACGTGGTCTCCGCCAGGAACAAGGTACTTGTAGCGCACTGCACACAGAATTGAGTATGGACAGCGACATGCAGGCGGTCGTCATCGCCGCGGGCGAGGGCACGCGTCTCCGCCCCCTGACGGAGGACAAGCCCAAGGGGATGGTCGAGGTGGCTGGCAAGCCGATCCTCACGCACTGCTTCGAGAAGCTCGTCGATCTCGGCGCCTCCGAGCTGCTCGTCGTCGTCGGCTACCGCAAGCAGGACATCATCGAGCACTACGGCGACGAGTTCCAGGGCGTCCCGATCACCTACTCCCACCAGCGCGAGCCCCTGGGCATCGCCCACGCGCTGCTCACCGTCGAGGAGCACGTCGACGACGACTTCATGATGATGCTCGGGGACAACATCTTCCGCGCGAACCTCGCCGACGTCGTCCGCCGGCAGATGGAAGATCGCGCGGACGCGGCCTTCCTCGTCGAGGAGGTCCCCTGGGAGGACGCCTCCCGCTACGGCGTCTGTGACACGAACAAGTACGGCGAGATCGTCGAGGTCGTCGAGAAGCCCGAGGAGCCGCCGAGCAACCTCGTGATGACCGGCTTCTACACGTTCACGCCGGCGATCTTCCACGCTGCACACCTCACCCAGCCCTCCGGCCGCGGCGAGTACGAGATTTCCGAAGCGATCGACCTGCTGCTCCAGTCCGGCCGCACGATCGACGCCGTCGAGCTCGACGGCTGGCGGAAGGACATCGGCTACCCCGAGGACCGGGACGACGCCGAGGAGCGCATCCTCGAGGAGGAGGGCGAACTGGCCGAAGAAGCGGCGGAGTAGCGGTCGATCGCTCGCGGAAGCGACTTGCTCGCGTAGTCGGTTTCGACGGACGGGGCTCCCAACTGAGTGTTCGCCACGAGCAGCCCGCACTGCGCCCGCGATCAGTAGACGTACGCGTCGTCGAACCGGCCCTCGTAGGTCTCGTCGTGAGGATGGGTGTCCTCCATGCCCGGGAAGCCGATCCGGTCAATCTTCTTCCAGGTGTTCTCCCAGGCGAGGTGAGCGATCTCGCTGGCCGACCGGAGTCGCTGGCCCACGCCAGAGTGTCGCGACACGCGGGTCTCGGCCGTCGTCAGCGCGTCGGCGATCGTCGCGGCGTACGCTGTACAGGCCGGGTCGTCGCCGGCCGCACGAGGAATCGAGGCCGTTGTCTCCGTCCAGACGTCGCCGACGGTCCAGCCGAGGTGCGCGTAGGAGGAGCCGAAGGCCGGCAGGTCGAGTTCGGTGGCGAGCGAGCGCGAGCGCGGGCCGTGCCCGGGGAAGTACTTCGGGTTGTAGATCTCGATCGCGTCGATCAGGTCGGCGTACTCCCGGAGGTCCGCCTCGCTGAGGCCGACGGTGAGATACTCCGGATGGGGTGCGAGCACGGTCGCGTCCTGGCGCTCGAACTCCGCCATCGCGGCCTCCAACGAGATGAAGTCGGGGACGGGCGACTCGAGCCCCATCGCGAGCACGTGTTTGCGGTTCCGGTACGGACCGGTGAACACCTCGCGAGCGGGGACCACGAGCACGTCCTCCGTCGTAAGCGCTCGCGCGCGGCGCTCGATCTCGGGGAGCCGGGTGAAATGTGGCGCGTAGACGACGGCGTCGAGATCTCGGCGCGCCGCTCGCTCGACGATCGACTCGTCGAGCACCTTCACGTGGGGATCGATCCGACTCGCCGACACGGACGGGAGGTCACCGCCGGACGGTTTCAGTCTCCCGATCTTGCCACGTGCCGCCGCGCTACTCCTCGAAGCGCTTCCGGACGCTCTCGGCGTGGGCATCGAGCCCCTCGGCTTCGGCGAGCGTCTCGATCGTGTCCCGGAGGGCTTCGAGGGACTCCCGATCGAGACGCTGGACGGTCGAGGCCCGGAGGAACGTGTCGACGGAGAGCCCACCGGTCACGCGAGCCAGCCCGTTCGTCGGGAGGACGTGGTTCGTCCCGGAGGCGTAGTCGCCGGCGGCGACGGGGGTGTACTCGCCGAGGAAGACGCTGCCCGCGGATGGGATCCGGTCGGCGATCGCCTCGGGATCGTCGGCGTAGATCGCCAGGTGCTCGGGGGCGAACTCCTCCGCGACGGCGACCGCTTCGGGCTCCGAGCGCGCGAGCAGGACGCCGCTGGCGTCGTTCTCGAGGGCGGCCTCGATCGTTTCGGTACGATCGCGGTCGTCCCCCTCGGCGCCAGCAGCCGCCGGCCCAGCGCCGGCGGCGACCTGCTCCTCGACGGCCTCGGCGACTGCCTCCGCGAGGTCCTCGTCGGCGGTGACCGCAACGACGGCGGCATTGGGGTCGTGCTCGGCCTGGGCGACCAGCTCCGCGGCGACGAACCCCGGATCGGCCGAGCCGTCGGCGAGCACGAGCACCTCGCTCGGGCCGGCGACGAAGTCGATCTCGACGTCGCCCTGGACCTCGGCCTTTGCGGCGCTGACCCAGCGGTTCCCCGGGCCGACGATCTTCTGGACGCGGTCGACGGTTTCGGTGCCGTAGGCGAGCGCGCCGATCGCCTGCGCACCGCCAGCGGCGTAGACGCGATCCGCGCCGGCGGCGTGGATCGCACCGAGCGTCGCGTCCGACGGCTCCTCGGCTGGCGGCGTCGCGACGGCGATTTGCTCGACGCCGGCGACGTCGGCCGGGACGATCCCCATGATCGCGCTGGAGGGGTAGGCCGCGGTGCCGCCGGGGACGTAGACGCCGGCGCGCTCGATCGGCCGAAACCGGCGGCCGAGCTCCCGGCCCTCGAACGTCTCCGTCCAGTCCTCGGGGAGCTGGCGCTCGTGGAAGGCCCAGACGTTCTCGATGGCGTCCTCGATCGCCGTCCTGACGTCCTCATCGAGGCGGTCCCAGGCGCGCTCGGCCTCGTCGGCGAGGTCGACGTTGCCGACGGCGACGCCATCGAACTCCTCGGCGTACTCGCGCAGTGCGACGTCGCCCTCCGTTCGCACGCGCTCGACGATCTCCCGGGCGTCGCTCCGGGCGTCGTCGATCCCGGCGTCGCGCTCGAAGAGCGCCGTCCGCTCGTCGGGCGACAGGTCGGCGATGGCCCGTACGTTCATGCCAGCGGATTGGCCGGGGGCGCACAAACCCGTTTCCTTCCGCCACGCGAGCTACACAGTAGTAACCCATTTACGGGACCGCCGTGCATTCCCGGCCAATGAACGAGGACGTGACGGTGCTGATCCCGACGCTCGACGAGGCCGCCACGATCGGCGACGTGGTCTCGGGGTTCGTCGATCGGGGCTACGAGACCGTCCTCGTGATCGACGGCGGCTCGACGGACGGCACGCAGGAGATCGCCGAGGACGCCGGCGCCGAGGTGATCCAGCAGACGGGCACCGGGAAGGGCCAGGCGATGATGCAGGGGTTCGAGGCCGTCGAGACCGAGTACGTCCTCGTCCTCGACGGCGACGGCACCTACCTGCCCGACGACGCCGACGCACTGCTCGAGCCGCTGCGCTCCGGCGAAGCCGATCACGTCGTCGGCAACCGCTTCGCCGACATCCGCTCGGGCGCGATGCCGCGACTGAATCGCGTCGGCAACCGCATCATCAACTGGGCCTACCGGGCGATCCACCGCCGAGACCACCACGACATCCTCTCGGGATACCGTGCGATGTCGATGGACTCGCTGGACCGGATGAACCTCACCGCGGAGGGCTTTGGCATCGAGACCGAGATGTGCGTCGAGTGCGTCCGTCACGGCATCGACTCGATGGAGGTGCCGATCACCTACGAAACCCGGCCCGCTGGCTCGGAGACGAACCTCCACCCGATCAAGGACGGCGGCACGATCATCGTCACGCTCTACCGGCTCGCCAAGACGAACAACCCCCTCTTCTACTTCGGCAGCCTCGGCGCGCTGTCGCTGCTCGCCGGACTCGCCATCGCGGGGTACGTGGGCTACGACTGGTTCGTCAACGACATTCCCCACGAGATCCTCGCGATCGTCGCCGCCGCGGGCATCCTCGTCGGCGTCCAACTGTTCATGATCGGGTTCCTCTCGGACATGATCGTCGCGCTCCATCGCGACCAGCGCCGGCGGATCGAGCGGCTCGAACGCCGCATCGACGACGAGGACTGATCAGCAGCGCGCCGGGCGTCCTGTGCTCGAACGAAACGTCGGCGACGGGCACACCAGGGACGAGCGGTCACTCCGCGGGCGGGGTGCTTCGCCGGCACGACGCACAACTCACTTGAGGCCGACCGTCGGAGACGTGGGTATGACCGACTACACCACCGTCTCGATCCCGCAGGACCTCGCCGACCGGGTGGAGGAGACGATCGAGGGGACGAGCTTCTCCTCGACGAGCGACCTCGTCCGCTTCCTGCTGCGCTCGATCGTCATCCAGCACGAGCAACGCGGCGAGCTGACCGAGGCCGAGTTCGCCGAGATCGCCGAGCAGCTGCAGGATCTGGGGTATCTCGAGGACTGAGCGGGCGAGAAAACAGAGCGGAATGATCCACCGGCCAGCAGTCCGGTTGCCCACCACCGCTTCTGTCGAACTGGTTCTAGTTGCGGTGGCCCGTGAGCGTCAACTGTTGGTGTCGAACCGCGGCAAGTGTTCGGCGAGCGCCTCCCGTCGCTGCTCGGACTTTCGTTCCTCGATTCGCGGGTCGTAGGTTTCTCGAGCACGGGCACCGATACGTCCACGCGATCGCTCAGCCGTTCCTTTCGGATGCCCTCATTGAATTGGTTCATGATGGCCCATTTCCGGAGTGGATGCGTGCTGAATCGTGAGGGGCAATCGGCATCCTCTGCGTTGTTCGCCGCATCGCAGCCTTCGATCGTCCGGTCGGGGACAGTCGTTCTCGGAGACACATGGCCGGCTCATCTTGTAGAAGTCGCGTCGGATGGCCGCAGTCGTCGGCCGTCTCTTGGAGGTCGCCATGAGGGGCTCTCGGCCGTACCGATCCGTCACGTCGTTCCGACGATGGTCGATGTAGTCGACGATGAGATTACGCAGTTCCGGCGAGATGTTGACGATCCGCTCGCCCTTGGCGTCGTTCTTGAGCGGCGTTCCATACTCGTCGGGCCCCTCCGGCCGATCGCGAATGTAGATCGTCTTCTCCTCTGGATCGAAGTCCTCTAAGTCCATGCCCCGAACGGCGCCCAGCCGCATCCCGACCTCCGCGATGAGCTCGAACTCGAGGTGCCTCCTGGAGGCTCGATCGAACTGTCGGGAGTAGGATTTGATCCCTTCGACCTCCTCGTCGGAGGGCACCTCGTAGTTGACCTCTTCCGCCTCGGGCACGTTGGGCATGGGCACGCGCTCGGCGAGCCCCTCGGGCACCGCGTCGATGTTCTCACAGAAGCGGAGAAAGCGCTGCAGGATCGCGAGGTTCCCGTTGAGAGACACCGTCGCCAGACCGGCCTCCTGCTTCCGCCAGGTCTTGAACTGCATGAGCTGCCGGCCCTTCACGTCGTTCATGTCGTCGGTGCCGGCTTCGTCGGTCCAGTCGACGAAGATGCTCAGCGCCGACTCGTACTTTCTGAGCGTCGCGGTCCGAAGGTCGTCTTCCCGGTGCTCGAGGTACCAATCGAGGGCTTCTTGCGGTGAAATCGGATCGAGTGTGTTCATCGTCATCCTCTCAGTCGCGGAAGTTCTCCTGCGTTGGATCATAGGGGTCGGTCCCTTTGATCGAACGGTTGTTCTCGGACTCTGCGCGCAACGCGGGGATGCCATCCGGGTTCTTTTCCATGTAGAAGCGGAGTGCCCCTTCGACGAACTCCGATTGCGTAGCTCCTATCTGTTCGCGTGCTGCTTCGATCGCCCTGGCTCGCTCGCGGGAAACCCGCGTTGCGTAGGCCGTTGATTCCTCGCCCATCGTCAGTCACTGCCAGAAGTTTCAGCCTTAAATAAAAAGGCGGGAATTGGGGTTTGGCCTGGATGGATAATGGGGTAGTGCGCATTTTGGAATTCAATTGTAGTATTCTGTCGCCTTCAGCGCCTTCATTTGGAATATGCACAATGGCGATCGCAAGTCATCCGATCAGCTTCGGTCCATTTTGAGCACCCAGATGTGCAGAATGGAGTAAAGGCGATAATGGGGAATTCGGCCTTTGGAGCGGCCTTGTATTGAATGGAATAATGATGCGTTCTCAGGCATAGCTGTCGAAAATTACGCTGGGTGATCTCGGGCGCATATTGCTAGGTGAAAATTTTCAGCAAATCCCCAATTCCACCGAATTCGCCTTTAGATGGCTAATTAAATGGGGAATTCGGCCGTTCGGCCCCTATGAATCTGCTGAGACAGCTAGACCCCTTACGATATAGTTGGCTGTTGTGATTGAGCTACAATCGCGTCCACCGACCGCTCAAAAAACGGACTAGTATTCGACTGCCGAGCAATAAGAGCTGATAGATTTTCAGACTAGTCGGATTTAGACGTTATCAAGGGTGGGACTACCGCGGGTGCTGATACCCGCTCTATGGCCATAGAATTTTGCCGGTGAAGCACGCCCTCTTTGCAACTATAGGGTTAATACTTGGTTATTATAAGGGGTAGAATTATGGCATTTCCTTCTGAATTTGGGAACATGAACCGAACCCCTGTGTCTTCAAGCGACCTGGACAGCGTAGGATACGACCAAGACAATCAAATTCTGGAGGTCGAGTTCAACAGCGGCGGAGTCTACCAGTACTTTGATGTCCCGCCTAGAATTTATGAGGGGCTAATGAACGCCTCTTCCCACGGTTCGTACTTCCATAGTCAAGTCAAGGACAACTTCCGCTACGACCAAATCAGGTAAAACAAATTCAGATGAGAATTCATAGATGAACCTTGAGAAGCTAGAAGTCCAAAACCATCGTTCTATCAAGGATCAGTGGGGAGAAGATGAAATCACATTTGAGGGCCTTGACTGTCTCGTAGGTAAGAACAACGTCGGGAAGACCAACATCATCTCCGCGATCAAATACCTGCTTGGAGAAGAGGATAAAGAGAAGGACGAAGAACTCTACTGGAACAAGGATACCTCTCTCACCGTTGAAGTACGCGGTTATTTCAAAATTTCCGAAGAAGATCTAAAAAGGATAGAAGATGAGCAAAAACGAGGGCAAGTCAGGGAACTGCTTCTAAACGAGAAAGGCTTGGAGAACCACCTCGGAATCTGCCGCATCACCGAGCCAAATAACGATGAGGGAGACGGGAACTCCCTATCCCAAGTAATCCAGCTTAGACCTGTTGACGATCAGTTTAGCGAGGATACTTTTCTAGAAACCCGGGACAATCAGTGGGAAAGAACAAATGAAGAAGACGAGTTTACTAATACAGATTACCGGGATGCAATGCAGGATGAATACCCTGAGGTCGCAGAGCAGGTCGATGATGACAGTCTAAAGCAGAAGGGGGCATGGAAGGACGGATACGAGCGTTACATTGACTCCCGGCCAGAAGGTTTGGAGCTAGAACCGAGGCCTACAAATTTTCCTTCCGGTGCGAAGACTGTGGTCCGAGACAACATCCTCCCAGATGTGGTCAAGATTCCTGCCATCAAGGAAGTAGAAGACGCCACCCAGGCCTCTGGTGAGCTGGGAGAAATGACCGATGCGTTATACAGCGAACTTGAGGAGGATATTGAGGAGAAGATTGAGGAGCAACTGGGCGGCGTTTATGACCAGTTAGATACTAGCTCGGAATCGTTTGAGACTCGGATAAGTGGTTATCTGAAGGAGGCGTTCAGAGATTATTCTGTAGAATTAGATTTTCCGCAGGTTAAGAGTCGGAGATTGTTCCGGGACGTTGGTATCCGTATTGAGGATGACCAGCTTGGAGATACTCTTTCTCATGAGAATGTTGGTGAAGGTGTGCGTCGAGTTCTTGTATTCAGTATGCTTCGTACTATTGCGGATCTTAGGGATGGGTCGCTCACTGTCAGCAATGGGGATGAGGAAGATGAACAGAGCCAGCCTCTCTTGATCCTTTACGAAGAGGCGGAACTATTTCTCCATCCAAATTTGCAAAAGAATTTGCTCAGAGTTTTCAGAAGCCTCGCCGATGGTGAGGCTCAGATAATATTCAACACTCATTCGCCGGTAATGGTTCAGAATGAAGTGATTGATACAATTAATATCGTTCGCGACCACTCGGGGACGGAAGTCACGCAGTTTCATACGGTATTAGAGGACCGGGATCCAGGTGAGCAGTCGCGCTTGATGGATTTACAGAAGGTGTCTTCGTATATCTTCTCTGAGAGGGTTGTATTGGTGGAGGGCAAGTCTGACGAAATTATACTGAGGAAGTTATCCTCATCTCTTGATGATAGCTGGGAGTTTGAGAGTCAAGGTATTCCGGTTCTTGCTGTTGGAGGGAAAGGTGACCTCCCGCTATTCAAGGATTTCTTAGATGATTTGGGTCTTGATGTGTTTGTAATGGCTGATATTGGATCTCTGAGGAGCACTGCCCACAGTTTGGTAGAGGAGGGGTTCCCTCATGATGACATTGAAGAATTGAAAGACACAGCTGACTCTCTTGTAAATGATGGCGAAGTAGAACATAGTTGGAATAGTAGTGATATCGACAGTAAAATCTTGAACGCGACATGGGAGAAGACATTTGAGAGCTACAAAGAGTTGAAACGAAGGCTCGAAGAAGGCGAGGATGTCGAGCAAAAACATATTGATAGCCTGAAGAAACTTATCAATAAGAAATCAAATGACGCATGGAGAGAGGCTATAACGAGTGATCATGAGCGAATAAATGCTGAAAGACTAGATCTGCGGACTCGTATACTCGAAGATGATGTTCTTGTCCTCGACGGAGAGATCGAGGACTACTACCCCGACGTAGATGTGAGCAACAAAACTGAAGCCGCATTGGAGTTTTCAGTTAAAGATTACAACACTGAAGATCTGAGAGAACACTTTACAGACCTCCCTGATAGAGAGAAAACAGACGTAGAGACCTTCTTGGAGAAAGTATTCGTGCGTGTTTAGACGCTAGCAAGAGCGGCTAAATACCGTACATACTAGGAGATGAAGCGGGAAATGTGAAGTGTACAACCAACCATCTCCCACTTCACGAGCCGAGTTGTATTTCTAGCCAAATAGACCACCGGTGACCCGAAAGAAACGGTCGTTCACCCGAGTCAGTGCGGCTACGCTAATTGGGCATAGTCCCGGTTGGGCTTAGAGAGTTTAAATAGACATCTGCCTACGCTGCTCTTCGAGTGATCTCGGATGGACGATGTCGTCGGGCAATACGCCCACAGAATAGGATTCTCGAGCCCCCAGACCAAGATTTGTCTGGAAACTCGACGTTACGGTCTGTTACGGCCGATAAAGATGGCGACGCGAAAACCCCTCTAAACGACTAAATCTGACAGTTACAAGCTGTTATGTCCGAATCTACTACCGCAACGGCCGAATTTCCCGACGGGGTCGACCGACGGTTGCCGTTTCCTGGCGTCGACTTCGAACGCCCCTGTACCGTTACGCGGTCACGTTCGGCGTCGTCGGGCTTCCAAAGGTCACGCTCAATGGAGTCTGGGCCGGGAAGACCGGTCGCCAATCGCAGGACGAGGCCACCCGGGGCCGAGTACCGGGGTCCACAGGTTCGGGAGCGGCTTGAGCGGGACGCGGCAGTCGTCTCCGTTTTATGAAGAATCGATGTTAGGAGGTAGATCCCATTCTTTGCCAACTCGAACTTGAGTATCTGAGGAACACTCAGTGCCAAGCAGATTCATATGGGTGGCTCGACGTAACCATATCGTGACCGAGGCCGCCTCCCTCCTCGCGGGCCCGGACCCCGACACCGCCACCCGGCGGGCCTTCCACTGGGCCGACGCGGAGGCCGACGACGCGCCCGACGCTGTCCTCTGCCTCACCCAGAGTACCGACCGGGCCAAGGAGCTCGAACGACGGTGGGCCGAGGACCGCAATCCGCTCCGCTTTACCGCGACGACGCTCGACCGATTCGTCAGCGATTGCTACGAGCGAGCAACGGGGTCGCTGGCAGACACGACGCTCAGCAAGCCCGAGCGACTTCGCCTTGTTGAAGCCGCAATCGAGCGATTCGATAGCGACGATGGGCCCTTTGGCGCCATCGAGCAGCCCTCCAACGACCTCGTCGACCAGGTCCAGGGGCTCTTTTCGCTCCTCGAGTACGCCGGGTACGCCACCCCGGACGAAATGGAACATGCGCTCCGGTCGGCCGGCGCCACCGGGGACGATGCCCTGGATCCCGACCTTTTCGCCTCCTTTCGCTCGACGGAGATCACTGACAGCGACGGATCGCTCGAATCCCAGGCCGTTATTATCCCCGAGCTGTATGCCGAATATCAATCGCTCCGCGAGGAGCTTCATCCCGACTGGAAGACGGTCAATTCCGAGCAGTATCTGGCGTTACTCGACGGCGATCAATTGCTCGACGCCGTCCCGGCTTCCGTCGACGCCGTCGTCCTCGATGGACTGACCCGACTCGCCCCAGCCGAACGGGAGACCATCGCCCGAATTGGTCGGAACATCCCGACGGTCGCGGTCCTGTCGCTGGTCCACGACTCGATGGGTGGAAATGGACTCGACTTCGGCGTCCAGCAGGAGCTCACGGTCTACCAAGCCATCGGCTTTCAGCTCGATTACGAGGCTCCCGAGTCGGTTGACGACCGTCGGCTGGACGCCGTGCGGAGCCTACACGTCGCCTCCCGCGATCCGCGGTCGTACGCCCCGTCGGAGGTCGGCATCGAGTGGCTCGAACCGCCGACGGAGCGCGAGGAAGTACGGACGGTCGCCCGTCGGATTCGCGGGTTGCTCGCCCGGAACGACGTCGACCCGTCCGACGTCGGCGTCGTCGTCACTGACCGGACGACGTACCGGGGGATCCTCGCCGAGACGCTCGGGGGCTACGACGTCCCGTTCACGTTCACGAACGACATCGGGATCGAGCAGACCCTCGTCGGTGACGCTGTCGAGGGGCTCCTGGATCTCGCCGACGGGGAATCCGGCGTAACTCCACTCAGATCGCTCTGTTCGAACGCACTCGTCTCGCTGGAGGCGTTCGGCGTCGACCCGGCCGCGGTCCGTCGGGCGAGGGAGTCGGCTGACGGGGACTCGATCGAGGCCCTGCTCGACGCGCTCAAGGACGACGGGGCCACGACGACGGCCGTCGGGATCGAAGACCTCCTCGACCGGGTGGATCCCGATGGCGCTTCCCTGGCGGGCTACGTGAAGGAGCTCGGGGACCTCTTGGAAGACCTCACCGTCGGCGAGGCCGTCGAGGAGCACGGCATGCCGTCGAGGGCGACGGGCTCCCATCGGCCAGCGTACGAGCGCTCGGCCTGGGAGTCGGTCGAAGGGGTGCTCGACTCTCTGGAGGACGTTGCTCCTCACGTCACCGACGAGGAGCCTGTCGGTCGGGTCCGACGGGCGTTACGCGCCGAGTTGGTCGGGGGGCCGAGCCAGCGCGACGGCTACGTTCGGGTGCTCCCGATGGCAGAGGCAGAGATGGCATCCTTCGAGCACACCTTCGTGCTCGGGCTGACGTCGGGATATTTCCCGACGGAGCAGGACACGATGGCCTTCTTCGGCGCCGTCAACGACGCCGACGAGGAGTTCAGCCGGGCCCATACCGGCCGCCGGGCCCGGTACATCCTTGGCACGCTACTCACCGGCTCCGGAGATGTGGTGCTATCCACCCCACGGCACTCCGTCGATGGGGTCGAGCACGTCCCGGCGCCCGTCGTCACCGAACTCCGACGGTACGTCGACGGGCCAACCGACGGCGATCCCGACGGGGCGCCCGACGGAACCCCGTCGGTCACACCGACGGTGACGAGCGAAGACATTCAGCGGCGATACGCGGACTGGGCCGGCCCCCAGCAGTTTGACTCCGTGGACGAGCCCGTCGCGGCCCTCAACGATGCCGACGGGCTCAGAGACGACGGGCGGACATTCGCAGAGATGGGCCTCACGACGGCCTGGCGACGGGCCCAGCCCCATCACACGGCTCACGACGGTCACATCGGGGATCTGCTCGGGGAGATCTACCCGAGTTGGCGACGGGAGCCCTACAGCCCGAGTGCGTTGGAGAACTACGCCCGCTGTCCGTTCCTGTATCTCGCCAACAACGTCCTGGGATTCGACGAGGACTACGGCGAGGAGAACGACGTCAGTCGGGCCGACCGAGGAATCTTCATCCACGAGGTGCTCGCGGACTTCTATCGCGATCTCCGCGAAGAAACCCATTCTCCGGTCGCCCTCTCCGAGTTTGATCGAGAGCACCTCGAGTCGGAGCTACTCTCGAAATCGCTGGCCCGCGTCGACGAATTGGGCTCGATCGAGACGCCCTTCGCCCGGCGGACCGTGACCCGGATCCTTGCCGGTCTGGGCTCTCCGTCGGAGAACCCCTATTACGGCCCATCTCACGACGGCGCGGATGGGCTCTTCGTCCGCTTCCTCGATGCCGAACTCGAGGCGGCCGACGGTGCCCATGCTCGACCGACCTATTTCGAGGGGGCGATCGGCATCGACTACCTCGACGACGTCGAGCTACTCGCCGAGGAGCCGGTGACCGTCGACACGCCCGATGGGCCCGTCGACGTGTCGGGGATCGCCGACCGGATCGACGTCGTTCCCGACGGAGCGTCGCCCCATCTCCCCGACGGTGTCCGTGGAATCTACGTTCGCGACTACAAGACCGGAAACACGCCGGCCAGGGCCGACGTCACCGACGGGACGAAGCTCCAGCTGCCCCTTTACGGCCTCGCCCTCGAGGAGATTCTCGAAGAGGCGACGGGAGTCCCCCACGAGGCCATCGGCGGATCCTACTACGGCCTCAAATCACCGACCGACGTCGATCCGACCGCCGGACAGGTAACGTCGCGCGCTGCCGTCGGGTCCGACGACGGGCTTCCGCTCGTTACACCGACAGGGCAGACCTGGCGGCTCCCCTTCGACGACGTCGAGCAGCACCGACGGTTCGTCCGGAATGTAACCTCAGCGCGGCTCGGTCGGATCGCGTCGGCCATCGACGACGGCGCTTTCCACACCTCGCTGCTGAGTGAGGATCACGCCGATTGCGAGGACTGCACCTTCCGGAATTCCTGCGACGTGCGCCATCACCTTCGACAGGATCGACTCGACGAAATCGACGACGGCGAGCACTACGTCTCCGAGCGAGCACGTGACGCGGAACTCGATCTGGACGCCTACCGAGCCGGAGGTGGTGACTGATGGTGGACTTCGAGGACTTGGAGGATCCCCAGCAGCTCGCGGCGCTCGCCCACGATCGGAACTACGCCGTTACGGCGGGCGCCGGCAGCGGCAAGACGACGACGTTCGCCATGCGGTATCTGAAGCATCTAGAGCAGACCGACGCCGACCCCCACTCTATCGCCGCGATCACCTTCACCGAAAGCGGCGCAACGGAACTCGAGGAGCGAGTGCGGTCGTCGGTGAGCGACCGGCTCTCTGGCCTCGACGGCGACGACTACGATCGGTGGCGGGAGTACCACGACGCCCTCCCGGAGGCCTACGTCCACACGATCCACGGCTTCTGCTCGCGGCTGCTCCGGGAGTACGCCCTGGAGGCCGACGTGCCCGTTGGCTTCGACGTGATCGAGGAGACGGCCGCCAGGGGCCATCAGCTCGAGACCGTCGAGCGGTTCGTCGAGGAGAACCTCGAGGATCCCCGCATCGAGCGCCTCACGGAGCTTTACTACCGGGACCGACTCGAGAAGCTGCTCGGCGATCTGCTGGCCGAGCACCACGACGCCCGCCAGTGGGCCGACGAGTGGGCGGACCGCGATGCCGAGGCGTATCTCGAGTTCGTCCAGGAGCGATACTCGCCAATCGATCCCGACGATGCGCGGGATCGGTTGGGCCGAACGTCGGTCCAGAACGCGCTCGGCGACCTGCAGCAGGTGGCCGCCGAGGAGGATGCCGGACAAAACCGCATCGGCATCGCGAGGAACGTCGCGGAGGCCGTCGAGACGTATGGAGGTGGCGAGCGCCCCGGGCTCCCTGTGGATGCCTTGGACGACGTGGAGATTCACGACGCCGCTGCAGCGATCTGTGAGGCGCTCACAGCGGACGGCACGCCGTACATCGGCGACTGGGACAGCTGGGCCTACGATCGACACGGCGATTGGGCCGACGCGAACGGGAACCGCTACGAATCGGCCACGACGGAGCTCGTCGACGCACTACCAGTCGAGGAGTGGGCGATCCCGGATCGGCTCGGCGTCGACCGGAACGCTGGCGAGTACTACGTCACGCTGGCCTCGCTCTTTCAGGACCTGCACGACGCCTACGAGGAGCGCAAGCGCCGGGAGAACGTCCTGGACTTCGCCGACCTCATCGACGGTGCTATCGAGCTGTTACGGACGTCTCCGGACGTTCGAGAGAACCTCCGCGAGACGTTCGACCACCTCATGCTCGACGAGGTTCAGGACACCGACCCCCGGCAGTGGGAGCTCGTCGAGCTGCTGACCTCGCTCGACGACGAGTACGATCGGCTGAACGTCTTCGTCGTCGGTGACGAGAAGCAGAGCATCTTCCGTTTCAGGGGTGCCGACGTCACGCAGTATCGAGCCGAGCGGGGGCGGCTCGCCGGGGCGAACGAGCGGGCCGGAACGCCCCCGCTGGACTCGGTGTATGAGAACGCTGGCGAGCAGGATCTGTCGGTGAACTTCCGGTCGCTTCCGTCGGTCATCGAGCCGATCAACGGGCTCTTCGATGAGGTGTTTGGGAGCGTCCCCGAGGTCCACCAGGACGCACCGCCGGGGATCGACGGAGGTGCGACAGAGTTCGAGCCCGACCCCCAGGCGTTGCAGCCCGACCGAACGGATCTCGAGGGTGTCGGCACCGAGACGACGTTCGTGGCGGTACCCGAGGAGGAAGAAGTGAGAGAAGCGGTGCTCGATGCGGAGCATCCACTCCAGGATCTTCCAAACGATTCCATCGAACTCGACGCACGGGCGCTGGCTGGGGAGATCGCGTCGCTCCTCGACGGGGATACCCAGCGTTACGAGCAAGTTGAAGGGAACGAGGCGGACGACGGGCCGAAGGAGCGCCCGACGAATCTCGAGCCCTCGGACGTCGCGATCTTGCTCCGCAAGCGGACGCACCTCGAGACGTACGAGCGAGCCCTCGCGTCGCTGAACGTGCCCTACACCGTCGCCTCGGGCATTGGCTTCTACGACAGCCCCGAGATCGTAGCGCTCCGGAATCTCTTCAGCGTCCTCCAGGACCCGGACGACGATCTCGCGCTGTTCGGTGTGCTGCGGTCGCCTTTGTTCGGCTTCGACGATCCGACAGTCGTCGGGCTCTGGGAGGACGTAGACCGGAATGAGGTCGGCAGCGGGGAGCTCTGGGCTGCGCTGGAGCGGACCGATCACGAGGGGCTTTCCGCGGCTCGCGAGTGCATCGAGCGCTGGCGGGGGCTGGCTGGAGCCGACGGCCCGACGACCGTCGTCGAGACGTGGGACTCCCTGCTCGGCCGGATCATCGAGGACACCGGCTTCCTCGCAAGCTTGGCCGTCGGCGAGCGTGGTCAGCAGGCCGTCGCGAACGTTGAAAAGTTCCGCTCGCGGCTTCGTGGCTGGAGCGAAGACGGCTTGCAGACGCTGCCGGCACTCGTCGATCGGATCGAGCGGGAGGTGGAGCTCTCGACGCGGGAGGGGGAGGCGACGGTGCCGGAGGACGCCGACGGCGTCCGGATCATGACGATCCACGATGCGAAGGGCCGAGAGTTCCCGGCGGTGTTCGTACCTGGGATCTCAAAGGATTTCAATCTCAAAACTGGCTATGGCGAGGGCATCGCGGAGTTCGAGACGGTCGAGGATCCTGTAACGGGCGAGCGGACGCCGCTGCTGGGGATCAAGGGGCTCTCGGTTGGTGACGCGTTCGAGGAAGCGAATACGACTCTCAAGCGGCGCCTGGAGTTCCAGCGCAAGCGCGAGGCGGTCGCCGAGGAGAAGCGGATCCTCTACGTCGCGATGACGCGGGCTCGGGATCACCTGGGTCTGGTCGGGACGGTTGAGTGTGACGGCGATGGGATCGAGTCACTCGACACTGGTGATGAAGCGGACCCCTCGAACTGGCACGATCTTATCGGGCCGGTGCTGCTCGATGACGAGACTGTCGCAGAGCTTGCGGCGGACGGGGAGGCGACGACGCTTTGGAACGCGACGGAGCAAGCGACGGTCCGGCTCCCCCGGGAGGGAACCGAACTACAGCAATCTGGATCGGAGGAGTCACCGGAGCTAACTCTGGACGTCGAAACGTCGGAGGCGGATCCGGAGTACTCGATTCCGGCTTCGTACCTCGGCTCGTTGATCGAGGATGGCGCCCCCGGCGACATCACAATGGATCACACGGGGCGCTACGTCAGCTACACGCCGCCGGATTATGAGCGATCGGAGGGCAGCGATGGGGCAGAGTCGATGCCTCGGAACGTCTTTGGCGACGTCGTCCACAAGGCGGTCGAGCTCGGTGTGGCCCCAGAGGACGAGGTGACGATTCAGCGGATGGCCGAGCAGTTCGCGACCCAGGACGACGGTGAGACCGTGAGAATCGAGGATGCGGACATAACCGAGCTGCAGGACCACCTTCGGACGGCCGTCGAGTTCGTCGAGGGGATCCAGGGGACCGCGGTGGACGAGAAGCCCGTTCGGGCAACGCTCGACTCAGGCGAGGTCTACGGAGACATCGACCGACTTGTGGTCACGGACGATGCGTTCCACGTCGTCGACTACAAGACGAGCGCTGTAGAGGACCGGGCTCGAATTCAGGAGAAGGCGGAGCACCATGCCTGGCAGATGCGAGCGTACGCGGTCGCGCTTCACCAGGCCGATCCCGAGCGAGAGGTAGAGGCGACGTTACTCTTCACGGCCTCGGATCACCCGGAACGGTTCCACTGGACTCCTGGGAAACTCAAAAGTTGGGCCGGAGAGCTGAACGCGGAGATCGAAGTGGCTATCGACGAACCTCACCCTGGCCGATAATCGAATCGGTGGGGCGCCGCCTTCACCGGTCCCCGAAACGCGCGGCCTATTACGGAACTACTCGTCCACCTCACCACCGTCCGTCATGTGATATTCCCGGTGATTCGACTCGAGGACTTCCCGCCGCCGCAGTGATTTCCGCTCCTGGCTCCGCTGGTCATAGTGTTTGTCGAGCACGGGCACGGAGACGTCGACGCGATCGCTCAGGATCTCCTTGGGAACGCCGTCGTTCAGTTGCTGCATGATCGACCACTTTCGAAGCGGATGCGTGGTGAAGGACGACGGGCAACTCACCGCTTCGGAACGAGCTGTCGCCTCACAGTCGCTTATTTCGCGATCGTGCGGACACTCGCCCGTGTACTCACAGGGGCGCGTGAGTTTGTAGAAGTCCCTCCGGACGGTAGTCGTCGAAATCCGGCCTTCTGCTGTCGTGAATAGTGGCTCCCGACCGGCATCGTCGACGACGTCGTGGCGACTGTGCTGGACGTAGTCTTCCAGTAATCCGGTGAACGATGGTGAGAGGTTGACGATTCGCTCTCCACCGGCCCCATTCTTCAGTGGCGTCTCTCCGTTGTCGACCATGGGCCGGTGTCGCAGCTGTATGGCTTCCCGATCCCACTGGATGTCCCCGAGATCGATCGCAATGACCGCACCGAGTCTGACGCCTACCTCGGCGATCAGTTCGAAATAGGTGTGGCGGCGGGAGGCGTACTCGAATTGCTGGTAATGCGACCGAATCGCTTCGACGGCCTCGTCCTCAGGAACGTCGTTTTTGACCTCCGCGTCTGGCGGGACGTTCGGCAACGGAACGCGCTCGTGAAAGTCCGGCTCGACGGCTTCGATGATCTCACAGAAGCGGAAGAACCGCTTGAGAATCGCGAGGGCGGCGTTGAGCGTGATAGTCGAGATGTCCGCCTCCTTCTTTCGCCAGTTCTTGAAGGCGACGAGGTCACGACCACTGAGATCGTTGAGGTTCGTGACTCCGTATTCCTCTGTCCACTCTTCGAAGATGCCGAGCGCCGACCGATACGCGCGTTGCGTTGCGGTCCTGAGTTCGTCGCTTCGATCCTCGAGGTACAGTTCAATCGCTCGCTCCGGTTCGATCGGTTCGAGGGCGTTTTGAGACATGCCCATTTGCCCTTTGAGGAGCCCCCGACTTCGTTGTCGCACGCCGTCTCGAGAAGACTCTGTTTCCGAGGGCCACAATCCTCCTCAGTCTATTGACTGGGAAGCTGCCCCTTGCTCGTGAAGCGGCCGGCCATCGCCAGCCGATACAATAGTAAGTTCCCCGCGTCTGCTCTCTGGCAGATGTATCGGTACACGCCGGACGCTATCGATCACGAACGCGCCAATCACCAGGCCGTGATTCAGGGTGCGGACGAGCTTGACGTGAAGCGGATCGGGAACCTCGGCGAACTCGCCTTCGAGCAGTTCTGTCGCGAGTATCTCCCCGTCGATCTTTGGGAGTGGAAGAACGAAGCGGCGATCCGGCGCTGTAACGCCGAGAGCTTCTCCGCCTACGACTTCGAGGTCTTCGGCTACGAAATCGACGTGAAGACGTCACGCGATGTCTCTGCATTCTTGCCGGGCGAGCTGCTGGATCAGGATCCGGACGACGACATCGTGGTGATGGTCTGGCATCGGGACAACGAAGACAGTCTCATGTTGCTCGGCTGGGAGCGCCTCGAGACCCTCGCCTCGAAAGTAGAGTCGGAAGCGGCGTTCTCCGGCGAGGCACCCGAGAAACTCGATCACCTCGCCGCCCGGCCGATGAACGAGCTGCTCGATCTCGGCCCCAACACCGCGCACATGAACCAGAAGCCGGAGAACCCTTTCGAGCCCGGCGATCGGGTCGTGAAAGCCGGCGACGACGAACCGTCAATCGGGGTCGTGATCGAAGTGATGCCACCGGAGAAGAACGTCGGGGCGTTCGGCCAGGAGATGGACGGCGAGGCGGTGAAAGTCGCATACCCGAGTTCACTCGATGACGGCCCTGGCGACTGGCGAGGGTACCATCCCGCGATCCTCGCGTCGTACTGTGACGACCAGGATATCAAGCTCTGGACGTTCAAACACGAGAACCTGGCGTTCGCATCGAACCCGTATGTCCCGGGAGATCGGGTGATCAAGCACAGTCACGACGATCCAGACACTGCTGTCGTGGTGGAGGGCGGAGACGGTGCTGCGGATGCGGTTACGGTGGCCTACGTCGGGGATTCGGATCTGTTGAACGGTTGGCCTGTCGACCTGGTGGAGCACTGTGAGGACAAGGGGATAAAGCGGTATTCCTACGATCCCACGGAGCTCGAATATGTCGCCGTAGACGAATCCCGGTGAGAGAACGAGAGGAAGAGTGGGATTCATCGGGCCGCATCAATCAGATGGTTCTCCGATTAGCAATCTTCGTACAGGATGGTTCATTTGAGAGCACCACTAGCCGGGGTAGAACGGCTGATTTCTGGCGTATAGCAGCAAGGGAATCTGTCAGTTTTGCCATTCAATCCGTCTCTGAACAGTGTCATACCGACGTACCCTAGGTGTTTACCGGCGCCGATACTGGAATCGAATGATATGAGCGACGGAACCGGTCAACTTCGGTCCGAACTGGAGGGCATTCTTCAGCCTCCGATCGACGTGCTTCTCGATCCTTCCTTACTCGTCGCCAAAGCATCGGCCGAGAAGGTAGAAGGGTCGCAACTCTTCGAGGCACAAACGCAGGCTACGCTGGGTGCATCCCCATCAGAGCCCCGATTAGGCGATCTTCATATTCCAGCTTCATTTGCGGACTCGTGAACGGGGATGCTGAGGTACCATTCAGCGAATCTACCTCACTAGAGTTCTTTCGAGGAAAGGCCGCACAAGCAACTGAAGAGCAAATCGCCGACATAGTGGAAAATTCACTCATTTCGCCATTCGCTTCAAGCGATTTCGAGTCGCCGCTCCTGGAGGAGAATCTCGCGGGTCGAACGAGGCAGATCCTTTCCGAAGAGATGTCCTTCCTCCAGGAGGGTGGTATCGTCCTCGCTCGAACGCCGACTTTCGTCGAGGCCATCAGAGACACCGGGACGCCGACGATCGACGTTGGGTCTAGTTCGCTCGATTCCGATACTGAAGCGACGCTTTCGGACGTCGGATATCAGAACCCGGCACCGGTCTGTGCGTTCGCTGTATCTGGGGCGGATGCAGTCGTGGATGCACTGGCATCCGGAATACTATCTTCCGATCCGGCGATGCTCGTGTACCGGATCGGGCGATAGCATCACCTCTCACAACAGGAGTTCCCGACGACTTCACCGTCCTCGATTGTCAATGGGTTCTCCCCGTCTAACGTCCGTCCGCAGCGGGAGCAAGTGGGCGCCTCCATGACCCCATTTCCGACGGCATATGGACAGGTAACGGTCGTTCTCGCGCCGTCGATTTCCAGTTGGTATTCGATATCGCCTCGTTCATAGGTCACCGTCGTCAGGATAGAAGGTTGAACGCGGACCGTTAGCGCGTGCCGATTGCGGATTTCCCGTCGCTGCTCTGGGAACCCAGCTTCGATCTCCTCAACGAGCTCGTCGCGTTCGGCAGCTAGTTCCTCTCGATCTGCACGAAGCTGTTTTCGCGTTCTCAATGCCTCGACCCGGTCGTGTTGCTCGTCCGCGGAATCGATTTCTTCGCTAATCTCGGCGATCCGTTCGTCTAGTCGGTCAATCTCGTCGTCGAGTTCCTGCCGGCGCTGTCGAACAACTTCTCGGTACTCTTCTAGTTCCACGTCCGCTGCTCGAGTTGCCCGTTCTCGGATCTCTTCGACAGTGGGAGCGATTTCTTGCTCGACCTGCTCCTCCGCAGCATCCAGCGTGGTCTCAAGGGCTTGAGCGTCCAGCTCTTTCCCTTCTTCGAGCGGCGGGGAATCAGGACCGGTGACCTCCAGATACGTCTCTGCCAGACGCGGCAACGGCTCGGCGTTGTTCGCGTCGACAGCAACCGCTCTGAGCTCTTCGGATTGGAACTGGCTCACGGTCTCGATCCCGACATCGAACAGTACACAGAGGGCGCGCCGATCGTAGTACGGAGAAAACGAGGTCTCGAGTACCTGTGCGGGGCCACCGGTGATCCATGAAGGAAGTCGATTCTGCAGGTCGAAGATGCGGGCAGTCAGCGAGAACGAACCGACGGGTGCCAGCTCCCCGGCTTCTTCGAGCAGGCGGTTCACGAAATCGCTATCGGGGGCGATAGCGAGGGCGCCTTCCGGAACCTCTTCGGGATCACTCGCCACGACCAGGTCGGCCCCATCGACGTCGAGCTCCGTCGGCGCATCATCGGGCAACGTAACTGACCACGTTCGGTCCCGCTTCTGGATCTCCCCGCCGATCGATGTGAGATACTCCTCGACGAACTGCTCGACCGCGCGTTCGGTTACCGGCAGAGCCGCGTCAGTCATCGTCTGCCCCCAGATCGAAGCCCTCGAAGACGCCGGTGTTGAAGTCGCTCACCTTGTCGGCGAGTTCGCGTTGTTCCTGGAGGTCGACGGCCATTGCGTCGAAGTCGTTCTCGAGCTCGATGTCGGAGTCGGCATCGACGAGGCGCTCGAAGACTTCGTCCTCGAAGTTTCGGCCGGTCTCCTCAAGCCGGGTGAGGATCTCACTCAACTCGCCGACGGACTGTTGGAAAAGGTCGATCTTGTGATAGAGCTTTTCCAGAACGTACTCCTCGATTGTATCCTCCAGAGCGACGTTGAAGACGTAAACCTCGCGGTCCTGGCCGATGCGATGGATGCGGCCGATCCGTTGTTCGACTTTCATCGGGTTCCAGGGGAGATCGTAGTTCACCATCACGTTACAGAACTGGAGGTTGCGGCCCTCGTTCATGGCGTCCGTCGAGACGAGCACGCCGCCCTCGTCCTCGAATCGCTCGACGATAGCTTCCTTCTCGTCGCTGGAGTGTCCACCGTGGAATGCGTGGACGGTGTAGCCCTCCTCTCGGAGCGTTTCCAGGATCAGGGACTGGGTGGCCCGGAACTGGGTGAAGACGACCACTCGCCCTTTCTCGACTCGTTCTGCGGCTTCGTCGGTGATCTCTCGGAGATGCTCCAGCTTGGTCGGCGTGTCGACGGCGTCGGCACACGCGAGAATGTATTCGAGCTCGTCGGAGTGGGCCGGTAGTTCGTCTTCATCGTCGTCGAGACGCTTCTCAATCGTTCCCCTGAGCGCGGCCGGACTGCTGACGACTTCCTTCTGGAGCGTCATCAGGACGAGCTTCTGTCCCTGACTTTCGCGATACGCACTTCGGACGTAGTTCGTTACAGCTTCGTAGAGATCACGCTCGGTGGAAGAGGGCTCGAAGGTCGTTGTGGTGACGCTTCGCTCCGTGAAGTCGATGTCCGTCTCCTCGCGACGGTTACGGATCATCACGTTGCGGAGTCGCTGCTGGAGATCGTCTCGATTGACCAGCGTGTCCTGACCGTTCTCGACGAAGTAGTTATGAAAGGCCTCCCGGGTTCCGAAAAGCCCGGGCCGGAGGAGCGAGACGACGTTGTAGAGATCCGTGACGTCGTTCTGGATCGGCGTCGCCGTGAGGAAGAACGCGTAGTCGTAAGAGAGCCTGTCGATGAGATCGTAGCGATCAGTCTCCTCGTTCTTGACGTAGTGGGCCTCGTCGAGGACGAGGACATCCCAGTCCCGGGCGAGGACCGTCGATCGGTGGCGATCGCTCTTGGCGGTGTCGATGCTGGCGATGATCCGGTCGTGTGCGCCGAAGCCCTCGAACTCGTCATCGTAGTTGCACACGAACTCCAATTCGAACTTCTCGAGGAGTTCTGCCTGCCACTGCTGGGCGAGCTGGGCTGGCGTGAGGATGAGCACCGCATCGTCGGTCCCGCGGTGGTGCATCTCCGCGAGAATCATCCCGACTTCGATGGTCTTACCGAGGCCCACTTCGTCGGCGAGGAGCGCCTTGCCATCCATCTCGAAGAGGGCGCGGTGGGCCGCGTCGACCTGATGCTCGAGGAGTTTGACGGCCTCTTCGTCGAGATGGGAGAGGGAGCGAAGTTCTGTGTCGGGCTTGCCGGCCCTTAGACGATTGGCTCGAATCGCCAGGGAATGATCCTTCGAATTGGCCAGTCTCCCTCGGTTGTGGACTAATGCAGAATTGTCCTCATGGACGATGTCCACATTGACCTCTTTTTCGTCCCTCATTCTCTGTCGCGGTCTTCCGATACCAATGCAATCATTGTGGTAAAGGATATTGGTTCAATTAGCACTTCCAATTACGACGTGATTTTCGTGCAAACCGACCTTCAAATCATGTCGAAAATAGACCCGATATATCACTGTCCAACCGTTTGCCAAAGGTCTAAATAGCGGTTGCACCTATAGTTGGATCCATGAACGAGAAAACCCTCGAAGTAATCCGCGAACATATCCGCTCTAACAAGGAGCAATACGCTTCGATGGGATCCGTCGATTCGCCTCATTCAGACGACGAATAGATTATAGTCGGTTCTGTTTTTCTCGGGCATAGTCCAATACCTCGCGTAGATAGTCAGTCGACAATTCCGGACGATAACTATCGGTGTCGTAGAATAGCCGCCGAAAGTACTGTTCCCAGTGTTGGTACAGTTCGTCGCAAAGCCACAACGTATCGAAACGCACCGGAGTTACGAGTCCACGAAGGATCTTCGAATAGAGGACTGCTTTGTCGATCTCGCTTCCCGGCCACGATCCATTATCGGGAGCGACTCCGTTTGCGTCTAGAAGTGCATAGAGCGTAGCCATCCCTGTCCGATGATTGGCATCGGGGAAAAAGTGCAATCCGACGATGGCACGCATCCAATGGGCACACTGACGAGGGAGCGACACGAAGCGCGGGAACTCTCTCATCACTCGATTCAGTTGATAGCCCTTGACGTTCATGATACGCGACTCGGTCAGGTCTCGGTCTTCACGGACCCAACCGTAGTCGTTCGATGAATCTTCCAAGAACTCTCTGTTGATGATCTTGACAACGGTCGGATCGAGACTTTCGAAATCAGTAATCCGTCCAGCTGGAAGTTCGAGGGACTCTTCGAATAATACGTAGCCGGAGCCGGTCGGAAGCTCCGAGGATTCGGCCACGAACTGGCGTCCGTCCTCTGTGATCTCAAACAGGTCTCGGGCAACCGCCTGAACGAGGCCGATGTCCTGAAGATACCTGCATTGAAGCCGAATCACGTTCTCGCGTCGACGGCCCTCTGCCATCTGTTTCGGCGTCTGTGGCGAGATAGTTGAGAGGGACTCGAGCAGCTCCTGATCAGAGATATACATCTGCCCGGATCGAGTGCGCCACGGTACGATTACCCCTCCACCGGCTGCACCCATAGCACCTCCTTCTGCTATGGTGGTAATAACTTGTGCAGTATCGGGTATTCCACCGGCACATTCATAACTAACGATCCTAATATTTAGGATGAGAAGAATTTCCAGACCGAAACGAGCCGGTCTCCATCGGCTCCAGGTGAACAATGATCGAACCACGGACTTCTGACTCCGCCACTGTCCCATACTACGTCCCGATTTTCCGGCACGGTCCCGTCGAACAGAACGTAATTCAGGAGTTCGGCGGCCTCGGTAGATTTGAGGAACGACCGCGCCAACCAGTGCCGCTCGTTGAGTTAGTCGATGACGAGCGATTCGATGACGAGGAAGACGACCCGCTCGATTTTCTCCACACCTTCAGGGAACTCAACCGGGACGTCCTCGTCGAAGTTCCGTATTACCTGACGGAGTACGACAACGAGTACGCCGAGCCCGTGGAACAGATTCTCGAAGGATACGATAACGTAGCGGAATTCTTCAACGACGTCGATGGAGTCGGCGTTCCTGTTCTCTCCGACAGAGACACGAGGCCGGTCAACTACGGAAACTACCTCTCCCTCTACAGCCAGCTCTCAGAGGAGTACGACCAAGCCGCACTCAGACTCTTCGTCACGAACCGGGAGCTCACCGACGACCAGCGGACTGCTTTGGGGAACCTCTCGGAGATGGTTCCCGATCGGACGCTCGTCCTCTTCGATCTCGTCGACGAAGGAGGGTTCGAATCGGAAGGCGGTGTAACGGACCAACTCGAGACGCTTCAGAGAATCTTCGAGTCGAACCTCACGTTCGTTCTGAACGCGTTCGAACCGTATCAGGAGCAACCCGTCAACCACGGGCCTGACGTTGCAGCGGAGATTGATGCGGCCGGATTCGGTGATTACGTGATCAATCGACGTGTACAACGAGATATCCCGATCGGGAACGATGGCCCCAGTCGCATTCGCCACTTCTTCCCGACCTACAGGGAGGTCCAGGAATACGAGGGAGAGGACTACGATGCTGCCCAAGCCGCACTAACGACCGATCCGGATTGGGACGGCGATCACTGTGAATTCTGTCGGCGAGCAGATACCGGTGAAGGCCATCATCGCTTCTGGAAGCAGATCAGAATGGGGCACTACATCCATTCAGTTCTCAGTGCGGAAGACGAAACTGTGGACGATCCAGCTGCGTAATTTCTCGGGCGATATAGTTCTTGCATGGGGTTTCATTTATTATCCCTTCACACAATTTCCTACGTAGGAGGCGCTCACCGCCCCATATTAGGGGAATGAGCGAACATCCACGATGTCAGGTAACCCCTCGGACGATAGTGGCCACACTATCCAACGTTGGTCACCTCTCGAGCTGGCAACGGTCCTATCTGCGACGGTGGGATCTGCTGCCTCGATCACAGCGGTTGCCACGCGATCGTTGGCGGACTTCGTCATCTTCCTTTCTCTCACTATCGCGATTGGTAGCGGTCTGATTCTGCTATCGGGGAAGGGGCCGAGTTGATGGGCACTTACGCGACTCCGCGAACGAATTGGAGTTCTCCCTCTCTCGGCAGATACGCGATATCAACCCGGGTCTCCACTGTACCAAGCCGATTCTCCAACTGCCGAAGGTCCTTTTCGAAGGTGCGATTGCCGTACCCATCGCGAGGCCACCAATCTAAAAACAGGAAGTAGCACCTGTCGACTTCCCCAGGATACTCATCGAGAGCCTGGATATCTTTTTCACCGCCGTTCCGAAATTGTCCGCTCATATTCATCGAGTGTTTGATCTCACAGAGAATCGAGAGCCGCGTATCAGCGTCTACGAAATTCCCAACTCCCTGCTTCTTTCCTTGCATTACGACGTGTTCGTCAGGTGGGAATACGACGAGGTCGAAATCGCTTTTCGCTCCACTCCAGATCCCTTCATGATAGAACGTCACTTCGGGCCGTACGCGAGGAATCTCGAGCGGGTCTCGCTCGATCCGGTTGAACATCTCACGGTTGCGCCATTGTTCCATGTCGCTGTGATCGCTACGGTAGGTGAGAGGGACCGTTCCTGGGGTCAACTGCCCGCGAAGACGCCGGTACAGCTCTGGCATGACGGGGTTTTCATTCCCGTAGTGGAACGGGAACTGCTGGAAATCGCTGTGGAGTTGCTTCAGCACGCTCTCGAATACTTCAATTTCTCCAGACGACTCCATTCGTTTGATCTGTAATTGACCCACAGCTGCAAAACACTTGCATATGTTTATGACACAAGAGTAGCTTCGATTGATGGATGATGAGCCTTGTTACAGCGTTACTCTCTGGGGCAGTGGGTGGCCTTTTTGCAGCATTTGGGTCAAAATGGCTCTGGAGCTATTATAAACGGCCGAAACTCACCTTTGATTCGGGTGTTATCAAAGAGGGTGAATCGCATCATGAAGAGCCGATGGCTTGGGGTAAGTACTGGGTTGAAGTATCTAACAATGGCAGATCTGTGGCCTCTAACTGCAAACCGAGAATCCAGCTCATTGGATTCAGAGAAACAACTGAGGAACGACCGGGTGTCGCCCCTGAGGGTGGTTTCAAATTTTATGATATTGATATACATAAGAAATATGTCATTGAGATCGTGCCCGACTGGGACGAAACTGAGTCCCCTACAAGGATCGATCTCAACCGAGATGAGTCGGCACAGTTTGAGCTATTTTATATACACTCCGAAGCCTCCCCTCCAGAAGGGACCCACACTACAATCCGATTTGGTGAGCAGAAAGAGACCGAGAAAATAGAAGACGGAGAGGATATTTGGGAAACCAAACCGATCCGGATCGAAACCTCTAAGCAAGGGGATTTCACCCATCCGCTAGTCGATACGGATCCACGGATTACGGCCGATGACTTCCGGGACATCGAGTGGACTCAGAAAACTGTCCAGATTACATCTGCTGACACAGAGCCGCTCGAAGGAGATCTGGACTTTGGATGGGACGAGATCCTTCCGTCAGTCACCGTTGAATAAACGGTTCAGTAGTCGCTAAGCCGTGATTCCAGGATATTCCGGTAGGTGTCGTCCCCGGTCGCGTCGGCCAGTCCTTCACACAGTTCTCTGAGATCGTCGGTGATCTCCCACTGCTCGAGGTATTCGGTAACGGACTTGCCCTGCTCCCACCGCCAGCGGAGGAACTGCGCTCTGTCAAGATCGGTGAGCTCGTCGCCGCTGTCGACGCGTGATTGGATGTAGGCGATGCGCTTCTCGTCGTCCCAGGTGCCGAGAGTGAAGCCGTCGGCCATTCGGTAGAGACGCATATCATTCATCTGCTCGGGCGTGGCGTCAGTCCCCCGTGTGAGTTTGTTGAGATCGTCATAAGACGCGTTTGGGGTCTCCAACAGATCTAGGAAGACTTCGATCTCACCAATATTGCTTCCCTGTTGGATGACGCCGTATATCTCGTCAACGACCTCCTTGGCGGTCATCGTCTCCCCCGCACGTTCAACCTTACCGTGATGTTTCGAATATTCATGGAAACAACGGCCCATCTCTACGACACCTATGTCGCCGCGAGAAAGATCACGGTTCTCCTCCAGACGTTTACGAGTCTTTTTCGCAGTTCGGTAAATACTGCGTCGGAGACTATTCCATGAAATTGGCTGCCGATCATTCGCGGGCCGGGCGATTATTATTATATCAAATTCTACAGCCTCACCTTCGAAGAATTTGTATGTATCTGCTGAAATGGGATAGGTTGCTGTAACTTCAAATCCAACATCACAAAGTGCCGAAAGGAGTTCCCCCCATGATTCGACGTCGCTATGGTGATATGTGAATGCTAATACACCATCCTCTGCGAGTGATCCCGCGATAGTATCGAATGATTGCCTAAGTTCGTCCTCGAACTCAGTGGAACCTTTTTGTACAGCCGGATTAGCAACGATGCTCTCATCTCGCGGTGTTTTGGCACTGTTGAAGCACTCGTACTCGTCTTTCAGTAAAACTCGTTGCCAGACATAAAAATAATCAGATAGTTCAGAATATATTACATTATCGTAGTATGGAGGATCAGTAATTACAGCATCGAACTCCATGCTTTGATCAATCGTCCGCATATCGTTACAATGAATACTAGATTCCTCTCCAATCGGCGTGGCAAACTCTTTAGACTCTACAGTTTCACCATCATCCACGTATCTTTCGGTTGGTGCATGTGCATACTCTACACCTCGAATGATCATCTCCCAAACAGACTCGAATGTACCCATCCCGTATTTAGTGCCCCATAGGTTGTTTTCCGCAGGGGATTTTGGCGGGTCAAACGAATTTGATTGAAAAATATCATTTATATGGTTATTAGAAGCTTGGTACCCAACCATCATCGTATTGAACCGCAGCATTTCACTTACTCCAAGCAATAAGTACTCCTTCACATTTTGGTCCTCAATACCATCAATAGACTGTAAGAGTAGAGAAAGACACAGGAGCTGCCGGCCGTTATACATGTCTGTCCACTTATCGAATCCATGTCGAAGTACATTATGTCCTCCAGTAATGCTCCCCTCGAATTTTGTGCTATCTGTTTTAATCCCAAGGGGAATTTCCTCTTTTGGAACATATTTTTCTAAATCGTCTCGAATCTCAAATTCCCTCTTTGCCTTCTCAAAAAGGGCCACATCCTCCTCTTCAGCCGGCTTATAATTCTTGATATCCTTCTTGGCTTCACCCCTGTCCTCACATGTGGGGCAATAATATTCTAAGGCAAACAAACGCAGATTGAAGCCGCCCTGCTCTTGAACGGCATCTATAATACCATATTTCTGACCACACTCTCCACAGGTATATTTGCTACCTGGGGCGTTACCGTTCTTCGGGACGAACCGATAGCGACATTCCTCACATTTACATTCACTTTGCCAGTCGTCTACTAGGACCACAGATTCACATTTTGGGCAGAATACGTGGTATTTATCGTCGTTTTCATATCGACCTTTCCCGACTCGGTAGTCGTTGAACAGGGGAACAGTATGTCCACAAGAAACGCAATCAATTTCTTTCACCCAAAAGGCGTACATTACATCTGCCTCATGATCCCCGTTAGGACATGAGGTGCGGTAATATTCAAGTATAGATTCTGATACTTCTTGTTTCACCCGTTCAAAAGCCTCCTTTAGATCATCTACTTCTGTTTTATGGGCATCCAATTCTTTCTTTGTTACAAACCACGCAACAGGATTCAAATCATATCCCGTAGATTTCGCACCAAACCTCGATGTTTCAACTAGCGATGTCCCTCCCCCCGCAAAGGGATCAAGAACCCTCTTATCTGCAACTCGAACATCTTTTGAGTACAGTTTCCACAATGCTTCTGGATCCTCTAAATTGACTTGATCAATGAGATCTCCAATATCTTCATTGGAAGAAGTAAAATCGGATAGATTTCCGTTCTCGCCCGGCTCGGTAATATCTACGTCATCCGGGTTATCAATGAGTGTATAGAGTGAAACGGCACGGAAAACACATCCGAGGCGCCTAGCCCACCACTTGTGCATCGTGTATATCGGCCGATACCACTGCTTGGCGCGACCCTCTTTCGCGGCTATCTCGTTGACCCGTTCAATGGGGAACCCCTTCTCGATTGGAAGTGTCGGGCGCTCATCCGCTTCCGACTCGCCGATTTCCCGAGACATAGACGTATGCTCACCCCTGTCGGCGGGAGCGTTGTATAGCTTTCTGCTGCCGCGGCTCCGATTAAGAGATGGAGAACTCGCTATCGCTCTGACGCCACTCGGGGACGATGTTCTCCAGCTCCTCGGATTGAATCTCACCCGGCCGGTTCCCGAACACCCACTCCACGTCGTCGAGATTCAGGTACGGCTCCCGCAGCCGGAGCTTCAGCAGCTCCTGAAGGACATCGGCTTGTAAGAGGACGACGTTGTTTATGTCAGTACTCGTCCGCATGTCCCGAAGTGTGGATTGATCGACATCACGGAAGGAGCTCGAAATGATAGCAAAGTAGATGTGTCGCTTGCCTTGATCCCGGAGTCGTCGCGTGTGCCTATCGATGTACTCCCGAATTGTCCGATCGTCACGTCCGATCCGATACCCGGACTCTCGCTTCTTGGCGTCGTAGATAATTGCATAATCGTTCCGAACAGCTTTTGCAATGCCGTCGGGATTCCGGCCCGAACCCTGTCCCAGCGCCTCCGTGTCGAAGCCCAGCATCTCGAACATCTGGGCGCACTTCTGCTCGAAAACTACCGCGAGGTCGGAATCCACGTGGGCGTAACGCTCGACTGCCACGTCGGTCCCGGCTGCCACGTGGTCCAGATCGGCAACGACCGCAGGGAGATACGGCCGATTGCCGTCTACGTACGCAGGCTGTTCCGTCGGTTCGTCGATCGGATCTTCCTCATTCTCACTATCAACCTTCTCTTCGTGCCAGTAGATCGCGTTCGCCACGTCGCGATAGTGAACGGGCGCCTCGAGATGGTTTGAGCCAACAGTTCGTAACTCGTCCATGGTCTCGACGAACTCCGCGTATCGCTGGCCGTATGGCAGGTCGGTATCCAGCAAACCGACTTCATCCAGGTACTGCTCAGACGTCGGATAGAAGATCGGCCATTCCGTCGGCTGCTGGATGTGCCAGAAGTAGCTCAAGAAGAAGATAGTGGACTTCGGGAACGGATCGGAGTCAATGTCGTTGTCCTTGAGCCGCTGGGTATACTCTGCGTACGAGTGGATTTGCTCTCGGGCATGTTCCACATCCTGCGGTGGTTCGATCGCCGCTCGTAGACGATCCCCGAATTCGGACTCCTCTGGGGCTGCGTTGAGGAGCTTGTTGAAGTGCATCTGCCCGATGAATCCCTTGAACCCCCACAGCTGATTCCGCTTGTTCAGGCCGTCGACGCGGCTCTTGAACTCGGCGACGTCCACTTCTCCGGTGTGAAACTCCGAAATCAACGGTTGAAGGTCCTCGCCTAGGACCTTGTCGCGCTTCCGGTTGTGGTCCGCGTAGTACCGCTGGGCCTCTTCGCTCTCGGCGAATTCTTCGAGAACTTCATCCGGTGGGGCCATACGATGTCTGGCGAACCAGCGAGAGATAAACCTTCAGCCTGCGCCTAGCGAGGCTTATCCGCTGACCCAGAACGCAGCACCTGCGACGTTCTGGCGTTTGACCTCTGATGTAGACGCCAGGTCGGACGTTACGGATGCGGTGTCTTGATCGAACGCCTCCGCGACCTCAGCTGTTGTCACGGGCTCGTGCTCCGCGACAAATACACGGGGTGAATCCCGGACCGGATCCTCCGGGACCAACTCGCCGTGCATTCGTGCATGTACTCTCTCGAACTCCAATCTCCCAGACCAGTCGTGTGGAACATTCCCGATCATGGCCTGCATCCGAGGTGCAGACTCGACGACGATCGGTTCGTCTTGGTCGATCGCTGCGATATCCTCCTCGAGTTGGTCCACGTCGAGTCCGACCGCGTCGGCTACGTCTACGAGAACGGCGTTCCGCTCGACGTCTCTGCCCTCCACGAGAGCAGCCATGCGGAGCTGGCGCATGAAGTCCCGAAGATCTCCCTGTTCCCTCGCTGCGACGAGTGCTCTATGAGATGCACGTGTGTCCGCCGGAAGTTCTGGATTGGTACGCTGCGGCATCTCATGCGATTCGTCCCACGTCTCGACGGTACGAGGGGGAAGTACGTCGTACTCGACCGTCAAATTGTCTCCGAACGTCCGTTTGAGACGCTTTATTTCCGGCTCATTGCCCCAGCCAGTCGTATCCCACGGATCAGTTCGAATTATCAGATCGGCCTCGTTCAGTTCTGGCTCGTCTGGATCATCCTCGTCGTCACTCTCGCTTTCGTCACTTGACTCACCATCTTCCTCGCTACAATCCGGTTGTTCGTGGGTCTCTTCCGGATCGACTTCGTCCTCGCTCTGAACATCCCCGTCGGCTCCATCGTCAGAATCCTCCTCTTCAGGAGGCTCTTGAGAGGGGTCGTCAGAAATCGGCGTCACACCTGTGACTCCGGCTGCCCCTCCGACCGCACCAGGTCCGCTAGGTGGTGCGACTGGTACGGTACGGCTCTCGTCATCCGAGTCGTGCTCGTCAAGCGTGGACTGCTCGGGGTTGTTCTCGTCATCCTCTCGGTCGCTATCCGATCCGCTTGATCCGCCGGACGTCGGTGAATTACCCATTGTTAGAACTCCGTGAGTTGCGTCTGGTTGTTGAGTGCTGTCCGCTCGAGATCCGCCCGCCATGTCTCAAAGGCAGCCAAGTTGTAGTCGCAGTCTTTGAGGAACTGTTTCAATCCGCTCGCACCGGTGACCTGCGGTGGAAACCGGCGAAGGTGCGTCCTGCCGTGTCTGGCGATGGCGAAAAGGTTGTTCGGCTCGAAAGTGTCGAGGAACGTCTCGATGTGATCGAGTAGTTCTCTAATCCGGTTGCCACGGTCGCCGCCACAGTACTGGCGCGTGTACACGGCGAACTCAGAGAATCCGTGTCGCTCAAAACACGGGCGAAGCTCCTCTAGGTGCCAGGGCAGCATTCCTTTTGTGAGAGGAAGGAGCCGAATGGCCAATCCAGTCTGGCCGATCTCTTCGGCCAACCAGTCGACTCGGGTCTCGTACTCCTTGAGTCCAGCTCGCTGTCTGGCCTCTGACTTGTCGAGATAAACTTTCCCCGCGTCGGGGACATAGATGGCAGGCTGTACGCGCTTGAGGAGAAATTGAATGTCTCGTCGCTGGCGATCGTGGAGATAGGAGTCGTACTCGGCTGCAGAGATGATCGGCACGGTGATCGGCCAAGAGCCGATCCAGCGAGCCACGCTCCGTCAGTTCTTCGTAGGCGTGGTTGAAGTTGATCATCACGTACCGAATCAGAGGGTTTCCACGGATGAACGTCCGCAGCGCCTCGTTGTCCTCCTCCGTCCTGAGAATAATACCTCTCGGGAATTGACGTATCAGGCACGACGCGATAACAGAGTGTAACGTCTGTTGGCCGCTCCTCCGACTTGGAGTGGAAGTGGGCGTACTCATTGGATCACAGGTTCCCAGGTGTGCTTAAGGGCGGGAACGGTTGGATCATGGTGCCGATGGTATAAAAATGACTAGTGTGAGTTATTGATTTCTGTCTAGGGAGCCCTAGAACTGCTAAATTGGATGTCTAATATACCTGTACCCCAAGCAATTTATAGTCTAATATTTTCCTAATTTGCCGAGGATTTAAATCCTCGAAGAGGAAATTGAAACTAAGGGTCGATCTGAATCAGGCGATGGGAGTCAGCAGAGATTCGCAGTGTAGTAACATCTTCTTTACATATGAAATCAATCGATTTTATGTCTATGAGATGCAGCTCGGAAGTTCACTAGGGCAAACAACAGGTGAGATCGGACCAATCCCGGCAAGGGTCGGTCTTGAGGCAGGAATATTCGGACGTGGCACGCAACGGACGATGCGACGTCAGCTGTGAGTATCTGACGACAGATGCCCCGGTGTTGGATTGTAGAATCCTAACGGAGCACAGAAAACCACCACAGTACTTAAGCGAGTTACCCACCGTCATCGGCATACGCAATGGCCAGCACGGAACCGCTGTCACGAACGATCGCGGACACGGTGACCATCAGCCGTGAACTCCGCGAGGAGGGGGAGATCGACGGGCAGGTCAAACTCTACAACGTCGAGGACGACGAGGAGTTCGAATCTGACGCGACGACGTTCTTCGACCGGACGCTGATGACGCAGGGACTCCGGGAGGGCTTCGTTGATCTTCGAGACACTCTTCGCGGAGACGCGAACTACGGAACGCACATTCTCTACGGGCCGTACGGGAGTGGGAAGTCCCACCAGATGGTCGCGATGTACCACTGCTTTGCCGATCCCGAAGGAGCCGGAGCATTCGGCGACCGGCACATCGATGGATTCAGCGATGCGCTGCCCGATTCCGAGGAGTCCGAAGCCATCACCGTCTCCCTTCAACAGAGCCAACCCGAGTTTCTCTGGGAGCCCTTCTTCGACGTTCTCGATTACGAACCGAGCGAGAGCGATCTCGAACCGTACCCCGAGATGGACGTCATCCAGGAGGCCGTCGATGGCCGGACGGTCGCGTACCTGATGGACGAGCTCGAGGACTGGTTCGAGCCGCTGAGCGGTGACCGGAAGAAGCAAAACCGTGGATTCCTGCAGGCCCTCCTGGAGACCGCTGATCTCGACGATAGCGGCGTGTTCGCGATCGTCTCGGTTCTCCGCAAAGGCTCGGACGTTCACCGGATCCTCGACCGCGAGAACGCCTCCGAGGTCAACATGAGCAGCAAGGTGAGCAAGCAGGAGGTCATTCGCCACCGACTCATCGACGAGGTCGACGAAAACGCCGTCGCCGACATCGTCGACGGGTACGTCGATGCCTATGCGGGCAATGATCACGTCCCGGACTCGGAGCTCCCGACCGACCTTGCGGACCATATGCGGGACTCCTATCCGTTCCACCCCGTCCTCCTCCAGGCCTTGGAGACGCGATACTACGCGGACGAGGGGAACCAGAACACTCGCGGGATGATCTACCTCTTCTCAAAAATTCTGACCACCGCAGCCGATCCCGAGGCTGACCCGGACGACCCCGATGCAGCGAAGCTCATCGAAGAGACGGATCTCGTCACCCACGGCGACATCGACGCGGTTCTGTTCGACGACGAACTGACGCGGATCAACATCGACCGCCCAGGCGTCTGCGTTGACGACATCAGGAACCGGGTTGATCCCGACGAGATTCCCTACGGCCGCCGGATCCTCAACACGATTCTCCTCTACAGCCTGAAGCCCGACGAGGGAGAGGGGGCGAGCAAGGCCGAGATCGTGATGGGGACTTACGAAACGAACGACCTCGTCTCCGACATCGTCCTCAATTTGGAGCAGCTCTACGGCGTGGCGTGGTATCTCCACAAGTTGAACGGAAAGTACGCGATCCGTGATCGACAGAACCCCAACGCGCTCATCCAGAACAAGGCCAGTGACGTCGACGAGCAGCTTGCACTCGAACAGATCGCTCAGACTGTCCAGACGGTCTTCGGTGACAACGCGTATCCAGTCGGATTCACTGGAAGCGATCTCAAAGACGTCCCCGATAACCGGGACGTCAAGGTCGTCGTCAGCACCAGTGACTGGACTCGGGATGACGTCGAGACTGTAATCAAGAACGCCGACGGGAGCCCCGGCCGCGAGTGGCGCAATACCCTCGTTTTCGTCCAGCCGAGTGGGGACAAGGAGATCGAATCCGGGACCGGGTTTATCGAGAAGGCGCGCTACATCGAGGGCGCCGAACGCGTTCTCAAGGACGAATCGCTCGACGACGAGATCCGGTCGTCAGTCAGGCGCCAGCGCGAGGACGAGCGACGGGAACTACAGGATCGCGTCGAGCTCGCGTACGGTGAGATCATTGACGGGGACGACCTGCTGAATGAGTTCGATCTGGCGGCCGAAATGGATCTCGACGTGTTCGTCTCCGAAGGAGACCCACTCAACGCCGCAGATCTCACGGAGAACGTCGCAGCGGAAGGGATCGATCTCCAGCAGCACGTTTGGGAAATCGTCGATGACCTGTTGGATCGTCGCGGCGAGGCCAGCATCGAGGACATCTACGAGCAGTTCCTCCGCCAGCCGACCTATCCAATTCCGGGCGGTCCGAGTGACGTCCTGGAGGCGACCGTAGAGGCTCTCGATGACAAGCCGGTCGTCACTCATGGGTCCAATGGCTTTTCGGAGTCTCTCAAAGGCAGTTCGTTGGATACGACGATTCTCCACGAACGCGACGTCGAGCAGTGGACTGTCGAAGACGTCGAGCAGGAACTCCGGAGGCGATTCGGCAGCGGTTCCGACTCCATCGACGTAGGGAACTTCGAACTCGAGCTGCTCGAGGATACTGAGATCTGGCTGGAGGGAGATGGCCACGACACCGTCATGACGGCGGTCGGCCGCGTCGGCAAGGATGATCAGTATGTCCTCTACAGCGGAACGGATATCGTGAGCAAAGCCCAGTCCGACGCGACGATCCGGGATATCTCTGAAACAGAGCGGATCGGAGTCGCCGAGGTGCGAGATCGGATTCGAGCCCAGCTTGAAGACCAGGGTAGAGCGAACACCTACCGCATTCTCGAAGAAATCCGATCCGACGGGACCATCTACCTCCCTGGTAGTCAGACGGAGCAAGCGTTCCGCGAGGCCGTGACTGATTTCCTCGTCGACGATTACGTCATCGACGTCGAGAGGCGGTACTACGATTCGCTGGGCGATCGGGATCCGACTGACCTCGTCCTCGTTCCGGACGTATCCGACGACGTAGGCGACGAGATTCTGGACTACCTCGACGACCTTGATGGCGGGGAAGAATTCACTGTCGGAAGCGTGGCCGACCGGTTCGATTCGACTGTGTCGGATGACGCTGTCCAGACGTTCCTCCTCCGGAACCTTGGTCGAGGCAAGGATCCGGAGTACGTGATCGGAACCGACGGCTCAGGTGATCCGACCCGGTGGTCGAAGGGCTATCAGTTCCGCATTCCGAGTGGAGGATGGCGTTTCCAGTTCGATGGGGACGATCCAGCGGAACTCCGACGCAAGTGGCGACAAGAGGAAGATTCGGGTGAAGTGACCTTCGGCGAAGTCAGATTCACGCTGACGGACAAACGAGGAATTCCAGGCCCACTCCAGGGGACCGCGAGGATCCAAGAGACGATGACTAAATTGACGATTTCGTCGGGTGAGGACTTTACGAAGGTCCGGGAACTCTTCGAGGAGATGCCGTCCGATGCGTCGAATATCTCGGTGGAGATCAACTTCGAATGACCATGGTCGAGAAAGGAAAACTCCCCGGCAAGTACAACATCGTCCTCGAGGATGCTATCGATCTGTTCGATCATCGTGTCCCCGTCGAAGAGTTCGAGGAACGCCTTGAGGAGAATGATATCCCCGATGAACTCTGCGTGGTCGGTCTGAGCGACGTATTCGGGGACGATGAGGCCGTAAGCGACCTCCGTTCGAGTATGGATCGGCGAGCGAACAGTCTTGAAAACCGATCGAACCTCCCGACAATCCAGTTCGCCGTTGAGGGGTCATTCCAACGCAGGCAGAGAGACTACGAGCTGCAAGTCGGCGATGAACTGTATCGTCTGAGTCGGATTTTCGGACCCCAGATCGATCGGGAGAGCAGCGATTGGTTGACTGCGCCCTTCTAGAGGAGCCGGAATCCGCCTTCGACCGTCACCGCTGTTGGCACGTCGTTTTCGTCACGTTCGATGAAGTAGAGGTAGATGTGCTCCTCCCCATCTTCGCGACGGAACACCGGGACACAGGTGGTCGATTCGGCTTCCCTGGCGTTGCATTGCGTTTCTATCCGCCGTCGGGTCCATTTGCCTTGCTGTTCGAGATCCGAACGCGATCTGTGTCGATTAGAGAGCGTATCTGCGGCTGCGTTCACGACTCGAAGAGAGAATTCGGGGACATTGCTGAAGTCAAACGGTCCACCGGCTTCGACGACGCGATCGAGATCCTCAGCGTCGTGCTGCTCGAGGCACAGGGCGTGGTCTTCAACAGCGCGAAAGACGGTTAGCGCCGGATAGGTCCCTTCGAGGACGTGCTGAAGGTACTCTCGTACGCTCTTGTGATACGCTTCGAGCGAAAATCCGGATCCGCTGGGTGAAATCACCTGCAGCTCAGCCCCCGTTTGTTTGACCGTTCGTACCATCGACTCGTTGAGTGGCGTCAGAAATCCCATATGCCGGGTTTCGAGGAGATATGCGTAGCTGAATAATCGCGACCTCGATCCGCCGCTCTTCACTGGGTCCTTGTCCTCGCTGTAGTATTTCGAGTCGAGAACCGCGAGTGTGTCCTCTCCTTCCTCGACGGCGTGATCCGGCTGGTGGTAGATCTGCCCTTCGTCCTCGAAAGGTTTGAGCGTCGGAGACCGTACCGCACTTACGTTCTTGGTGTGGCCCAACCGATCGGACTCTCTAACTGCTTCCAGCTCCTCCTCAATCGCGACTTGAGAGTACTGCTCGAAGAGCGACTCCATGTTGAGCACGTAATCGACGGTCAGCTCCCAGCCACCTTCCATCGAAGGAGTCCCAAGAGAGGATGCAGTGATGGCTTTCGACACGTCCACTGCTTGCTCGTAGTAGTGGCGCTGTTTCGGGAGGTCGTGAAGTGAGAAGTTCCTGTACTCCGGAATGCGGCGACGGTCACACGTTACGTCAAGGCTCTCGAGGTTCCTGACCTCCTGATGTACCTTCGAGAAGATGGTGTAGTACATGCCCTGCGAGTACTTCTCCTCGTACTCTCTGAACAGGCGAAGGAGGTGCTTGCCAGCGTACAGAAGAAGCGAGTTGACCGCATTATCGTACTCGACCTCTTTCAGCAGACAGTTCTGCTGAGCTCGCCCCTCCGCTTGATTGACGAGTGACTGTTTGATGTCGATAACACCCCTCGGTTGATCGAGATCGGCCCGCCGAGTCACTAACTCTCGAACGAACCCGTTTCGGTGGACTGCCTCGAGCGCGTCGAGGTAGTTGATCGCCAGGATCAGGAACACGTCTTCGAGGTCGACGTCCTCCGATTGAACGTCCGAAAGCGGAATCCCGTGATATTCGACGGAGCGTTTGCGGCCGTGAACCGCGAGAAGCATGTCGAAGATATGGTCCCAATCGATCTTGGGTTCGATGCGAAGCTTCGATCGGGGTGTAAAGCTGATGATCCCGACGTTGTCCCGGACATCAACTCGGGCAGTGGGGCCGTCGATCCGTACGCGCACCACGCGATACTCCTCGTCGCTATCGTCGAGAGAAGCCTGGGACTTGACGAAGACGTTCGCAGCTTCCTTTTCGAAGGAAGCCCGCCGAAGTTGCTCGCCAATAGACGGGGGACAGCCCTCGATGCGTGCGGACCCGCGCTCAGGCACGCTAAACGTCCCCGGTTCGTATTGATACGTTACGTCCGGATCGGAGGCGCTCATCACTCGTACGAGCCCATCTGGCGCTGCTCGGCTTCGAGCTCTCGACCCGCCAACTCAACGGCCGGTGAGAGGTCGAAGTCATCGAACTCCTTGTCGAGGTATCGGTAGTGTTGCTCGATCTGCTCGATCTGAGGGAATGCGGCGGAGTTGAGCAGGCGTGGAACGATAAACGTCTGGAAGGCCTGGCCGACTGCTTCCTCAGGTTCGTCCATGTAGAGCTCCTCGTCTTGGAGCGCCTCGCGAAGGAACACCGTCACGTCTCGGTAATGCATCGGCCCGAATCGCATGATTCTGCCCCGAGACGCTTGTTCGCTCCCGTGATTGATACCTTGGTAATCGGCCTCGAACAGATCGAGCAAATCCCCCGAATCGACAAGTGGGATGTCTCCGAGCTCTTCCTCGATCCATCCCGTGAAGAGTGACTCTCGGTCGTCGTCCTCATACTCGTCGAGTTCGACCATCGCGAACCGACGAGTGATTGCGTTGTCGAGTTCGTTGACGGTCCGGTCCGACATGTTCATCGTGCAGATGATGGAGACGTCCTCGTCGAGTTCGATCGGTTCGCCGTCATCAGTCTCGATCAACGTCTGATTCCGATTTTCGATGGCAGTATAGAGCGGACCGAAGATCTGGGAGATGTCGGCTCGGGTGATCTCGTCGAGGATGACGGCATAAGAGATATCGAAATCTCGAGCGCGCTTGACACCGTCCGAAACTGCGCCGAGTTCAGTGTGATAGTTCAGTGAACGTCGGCCTGAAGAGCCCGTGAGTTGCGGACCGATTCCACCGATGATGTCCTTTGCAGTCCATGACGGGGTCGCAGTGTGGAGGGAGTAGCCGGTGCAGTGATTGAGGGCAAGCTGCTTGGCGAACGTAGTCTTCCCAGTCCCCGTCGGACCGTAGAGAACGACAGGCTTCCCGGTTCGAAGGGCAGTCTTTGCGTTGCGCAGGACGTCGTCCGGGACCAGTACTTCTGGGGGAGTATCGTCTCCGCGGGTGATCACGTCGCGTTTCAGCGAGGGAGTTGCTTTCTCGGACTCGAGCACTGCCCGCCGGATCGGACCGACCCCTCGCTCCCCTTCGTGATGGATGTCCAGCTTCTGATCTCGAACGAGAAACTCGAGCACCTCTCTGTCGGCAGCATTCTCGACGGCCTTGACGACCTGCTCCGGGACTGCATGAAGGATGTCGAGCTTGTCCTTGACATCCTCAAGTGAATAGTCATCTTCCATGGATAGTGATGACTGACGTATTTTCCCGCAGGATTGAAAAGCGTACCTGCTGGCAGCCCCTATCTCGTCGATATTCTCGATCGGATCTCGCGGAACGAGCCGATGCGCGCTGAGGAGCAGCTCCCTCGGAATTCGAAATGATGTTCGTTTGGTAATATGGACTTCTAGCGTCCAAAATCATCCTCACTACATCGAATGACGTAGATTCCATTCATCCAATCAACCGACGGTGCCTTTATGCCAATCCGGGATTTCGAATATGGCGAGTCCCAGACGGCGTCGGCCCGCGCTTACAGGGTGAATGGGTTACACCGGATCCGGTCGGTAATCCGAAGACACCGAATCCGGGATTTCACAGCCTAGAGGGACTAAGAAGCAAGATACCGATCGGTTACTCACCGTTCGGACCTCGAATGGGTTGGGGCCCAACCGATATTGAGGCTGAATGACGGTCACTCAGTCCGACGAAGTTCGCTCTCACCCACTTCATATATCCTTCCTTGCTGGAGGAGCCCGTCGATCCGGTCGGTTTGCGGCGCTTTCCTTACGAACCATTCGAGGATCAGATAGATCGACGACATAGAGGCCAATAATTCGATACGATCACCTCCCATCCGCCGAACACGCTTTGCCATCACGCAACCTGTCAGTGCAATCGGATGCTCGATTACCCCCGTGAGCGCGGTGTCTAAGGGACATGCTCGCCAAGGGATTGTGTTCCCTTACCCACGTACGTCCAACGGATCCTGGGTCGGCTCGGGAAGCGCCTCGAGGAGATCCCCAAGGGGCACATCCTCGGTCTCCGCGAGTTCGACACACAACTGAAACGCGTGATCGTCGTCGAGATCGTTCTGCCAGCGCGTTCGCAGGAGTGCGTGGGCGACGAGTGCCCAGTCCTGAGCCGTCCACTCCGATGGGGTCCGGGGCATGGGCAGGATTGGCCTCGCTTTGTCGGAAAAAGGTGTTGTCGTGAGATCTACCACATCGAGAGATCGACGACCTGGCCCCAGCGTGCCACGATTCAATCGGGGGCACCGGGCTCGAAACTGAAGCGGGATCCTCTCGAGGTACTCTCCGTCCCAACGACGTTGGAAGCATCATTCGAACTCGTCAATCATTCCTAGTCGACCGTCACTACGTGCTCTCGATCCAGGACTGCATCCTGGCCCGTAACGAGGGAGTCCCAGCGTCGTCCATCCCCTCTTCGGATTCGTTCGGCGACTCGACGCCGTCCGCCACCGACGCACTCGGTGTGTCGGCCCCACCTCGCTCGGCGAGCGCCGTCTCCAGCGAGTCGATCGTGTCCTCCCGACGAGCCAACGCGGTCTCCAGTGTCTCGACGCGGTCGACCAAGAGCCGAACGCGCTCCTCCAGTGGGGCGCTCGAACGTACCGATACGTCGATCCCTCGCGTCCCGTCGTCACTCTCGGACTCGGCCTCCGTCTCCGGATCGTAGAACTCCGACGTCGTGGCTACTGCCCGCTCGATCGTCCGCTCGCCGTACGTCGCGCCGTCGGCGTAGTGCACCTCGTCCCACTTGTCACGCAACAGTCCGGAACGACGAAACAGGCGGTCCATCTGCATACGATCGCCACCGGTCCAGAACGCCAGCAGGCAACACAGCGCCATGTCCGCCTCCGAGTGGCTGTCGTAGCCGGTGGTCCGCCCGTTCCACAGTCGCTCGAACTCGCACCGTTCGCGGCCGAACGCGCCCGCTCCAGCAGTTCGTCGTCGCCGAGGCCGGTCGCGATCCCGACCGCCGAGGCACGGTTCTTGGGTTCCTCTCTCGCGGACGACCCGTCGTCGCCGGGCGCGTCTGGGGAGTCCTCGGCCAGGTACTCACGGTGGAGAGCCTCCAGTGCATCCTGGCGGTACCCGATCCGCTCTGGACAGTCGGCCACCACGTCGCCGGTCACCGTGAAGTATCGCGCTCGGTCGTAACACTCGATCGACCCTCGCCGATTGCGGCCGTCGGGGAGTTCGCCTTCGAGCAATACGTGAAATCCAGTCCCCGACGGCGACACTTCCGTGTAGGAGTCCAGCCGGCGAATCACGTCTCGGGCCTCCGCGTCGATAGCTCCGGTTTCGGGGTTCCTGCAGTCGTCCAGGTCCACACCGACGAGTGGGTCGTCCTCGGTGAACACGAATCCGAGGCCGTTCCCACCGCCGGACACCAGGTGATCGAGTGCCGCCTCCACGTCCGTCCACGTGTCGGGATCCGTCGACGATGCGAAGCCGCCCGCTTCTGGATCGATCGGCACTTTCGTCGCCTTCCCATCGCGGTCCTTCGTCCGCCAACACACCCACTGATCGTGCGTGACCAGTCGATCCGGCAGCGAGGATACCTCGATCTCGCCCGTCACGTGTGATCACCGTCGGTATCCGGATTGTCGTCCTCCCGTGAGTCCGATTCCGCACACAGTTCGATTCCATCGTAGACGTGAACGATCTGGCTCTCTTCTCCGCGGACTCGCGTGCTCTCACAGTCGACGGCGTCCAGCAGCCGCCGTCCGAACCAGACATCGTTCGTCGCGTCGACGTCGTTGTCGTCGGCCCACACCTGGTACCGCTCGAACAGGTCGTCCTTGCGGACCTGCTCGTCCGGTGCCTCTCGAACGAACTCGTCCACGAACGCCGCGACCCCACCGTCCTCGTAGCTCCCCTGCTCGAAGGTGATCTCTGGGCCAGTCTCCTTCGCTTCCGCCGAATCGCCTTCGGGCGCTTCAGCGTTCTCGGATCCCCCATCGTCGGTCGCCGAGTCGTTCGTGCCGGAGTCGTCCGAGGTCGTCGTTTGGTCCGTCGACTCGGCTTCCTCCTTCTCCTCGTGGACTTCGGCCGTGTCGGGCTCCACTGGCCACGGTTCTTCCGGGTAGGGGTACTCGTTCGGGGGATACGACTCGCCGTCACGATAGCACCGCAGCTCGCCTTCGGCCGTGAACAACAGGAGTAGATAGCTATCCTCCGGGATCTCCGGGTCGGGAAGTGCTCTCCGTGGACGGAAGGGCCGCTTGATCGGGACCCACTCGGCTTCGAACGCCTCCGTCGACGGGTAGACACTCGTCTCTCCCCGGCCGTACACCGTGTAGCGATCCTCGCCACCGTCGTAGCTGTAGGTCGCCGGCAGTGCGTCCTTCGAAATCTCACCCGTCGCCGATAGCCGCGTGATCTCCTCGGAGCCATCCGAGAGTACGAGTTCTCCGTCAGCCTTCGTCCACACCGTCCGATTCGTGTCGGAGGTTCGTGGCCGGACCGCCGTGACGCCACCCCGTACGTCCGCACCGCCGCCGAAGGAGAGCACACTTCCGCGATTGTAGAGCCGAACCCCACCGTCCTCGGCGGGTTCCTGGTGTGGCGCGGCGAGGATCGTCTCCATTCGTTTGGCCCACTTGTCGGTCGGGTCACTCTCCCGGACCAGGAAGATGGGGACGCGGTCTTTCTTCTGGGCGCGCTTGAGATTCTGCAGTACCTTGACCGGCCGTCGAGGCGTCGTCGTCTCGGCCTCGATGGCGTACTCGAGGTCGGTCTCGGGGTGGACGGCCAGCCCGTCGGGTAGCTCTCGGTTGTCCTGTTCGGTGATCTCGACGAGGAAACCGTGCCGACTGAGTGCTCGCTCGGCGTCGAGGAGCAACGCCTTGTGGGTCGGTCCGCCGGCGGACTTCACGGCACCGAACTCCGTGTCCGTCGCGCTCTCGCCGCTGCCAGTCAGTCGAACGACGACCCCGTCGCCGCCGGGTTCTATCTGTGCATCGATCAGCTCCGACCGCTTCCGCGTCTCGGGGAACTCCTCCCTGCTGTACTCGATACCGGGGTGGAAGGCGTCGAGGCGCTGGGCACAGACCGGATCGACAGCCTCCACGGGGACCCAGCCGTTGTCCGCCCGCACCTCGTTCCGGAACTGGACCGACCGGACGGCACTCGCCATCGCCTCGGCCACTGGTGATCTCGTGTCGCCAATGTCGATGTCGCTCCCGTAGACGAGATCGTCGACGATCGCTTCGTCGGTCGGTTTCGTCGTCCCGTATCGTTGGAGACTCGCCTCGACGACGTCGTCGACTGCCGCCTCGGGCCGCAACGGCGGATAGGGTGGAAACGTGTCGAGGAGCACGGGCCGCGAGTAGCGCCCGTCGTCGAGGGGCAGTTTCGTCCACGCGCGGTACATATCCGCCGAGGTCAGATCCGTCGGGTCGTACCCCTCGAAGCGATCCATCAGGATGCGGGCGTCCTCGAACTTGTTGACGGAGAATGCGAGGAGATTGTCGCAGTTGTTCTGGACCGCCTGTAGTGTCTCGTCTTCGAGCTGGGAGGGGTACTGCGTCGCGATGGTCACGCCGAGTCGCATCGACCGGGCCCGGGCGAGCATCCCCGCGACGTCGAGGTTCTTGCTCGCGATCTCGTCGAACTCGTCACAGAGGACGAAGTAGGGGTCCGGTGTTCCGACCGTTCGGTGGGCTCGCCGCTGGATCGCACTCCAGAGGTTCCGCAGCACGCCGAGGGCGATCATCTGCTTGATGTCCGGATTCTCGACGGGCGTCCGGACGACGACGATGCGGTCGTTCTCGACGACGTCGCCGAAGTCGATCGTACTCTCGCGGTGGGCGATGATCCGCCGGACCACCGCGTTCTCGACCCAGGCCTTCATCCGCTTGAGCAACGGCCGGACGGTCTCGTCGTCCATCCGGGCGATCTCGCGACAGAACTCGCGGACGTAGGGGTCCTCGACCTCGTCGGCGAAGGACGCCCGGCGGTCGGCGTTGGCGAGGACGAAGTACATGTCGATCACCGAGAAGTCGGTGTCGGACTGGAGCATCGCCCGCCCCATCGACTCGGTGATCGAGGACATGTTGATCCCCCAGTACTCCTCGGTGTCGAACACCGCCGTCAGCGTCTCGACTCGACTCTCGATCTCGTTCTCGCGGCGGGCCGGGGACTCGTAGGCGGGCAACTCGAGGAAGTTGATACCGACGGTCCGGTCGGTCCCCTCGCCGCCCGGTTCGATCCAAACGACGTCCTCCAGTCGATCCTCTGGAAGCATCCGCAGGAGCCGCCGGGAGTCCTCGCCCTTCGGATCGACGTAGCAGAAACCGTGGCCACCGTAGGCCCACTGGACCATCATGTTGAGAAGCGTGGTCGTCTTCCCGTAGCCGGTGGTGCCCGCGACCCAGCAGTGGCGAAACTGTGCGTCGAACCGTAGCGGGGCCTCTCGGAATCCTCGGTACGGATCGTCCGTATAGCCGACCCACAGTGGAGCGTCGTCGCTGTCCGACGCGTCTTCGAACATGGTGCGGACGTACTGCCCAGCGACGGGGCCTTCCTCGGCCGTCTCGGCGAGGACAGCAGTGTCACCGACGTGCTGGACCGATCGCTCCGTGATGTCGTAGGACGGCGTTGCGCCCGGAACGTCGGTGCAAGTGTCGCCCGGGTCGCCATCGGTTCGGGACTGGACCTCACTGCAATCGGTCACCGGGTGATCGTCGGACGAGTCGTCCGCTCCGCCCACCCAGGGGAGCTTCTCGAACACGTCACTCACCACCCGAAGGGGCAGCCGTCTGCGGAGCCGGATCGTCGGACGTCCCACGAGATCGTTCGTGCTGCTCTAGATCGTTCGGAATCCACTCGCCACGAGCCGTGTGACGCCAGTCGACGTCCGGTGTCCCGATCTCTTCGTTGGGGAAGTGTGCGAGTCCGGCGAGCTCGTGGACGGTCAGACAACACTCCCGGTTCACCCACCGACGGTCGATGCTCCGCTCGAGGAACGACCGGAGCCGCTTCGCCTGGGTGCGCTGGCGCCAGTGAGTGATCGGCGAGGCGGTGAGTCCCTGGCGAGCCGTAGACTCGTACTGGGTCTCGAATGCCTCCTCGATCCCCACGAGTCGCCGGTTGGCCTCCGTCTGGTCCGCCGATATCACGAGCACCCGGAGGTTGGCGTGGAAGGCGACGCGATCGGCCTGGCGCTCGAGCCGAGCAGCGAGCCGCTCGTCCTCCTCGGTCGGTTCCTCGGTGTGGGGGTCGAGGAAGCCGACTGACTGCGCCCTGCGCTTGCTGCGAGCGATGTCCCGTACCCCGTTTCGACGGAACCGACTGCCGGTCGCCCACGATCGCTTCGCCGGGCGAAACACCACCTGAAAGACGACGCTCGTGTCGTCCGTCGACCGCATCTCGTTCGTCAGCTGCTCGAAAGGATCCGAGTCGAACTCGTCGGCGTCGAGGTTCCGGATCGGGAAGAAGTAATGCCGACGCGTGTCGATCCTGGCGCCGGCGACGTAGGAGGAGGGCCGGACCGTCGGGAAGGCGTCTCCGCCCGTGACAGCGTGTACCTCCGATTCGGGATAGGCGTTCGCGAGTCGCCGGCGGAAGTCCGAACCAGCCGTCTCGTCTGCCGCGTGGAGGTAGAACGAGAGCGTCCCCTCGTGGAACCAGAGCTCGAACGCGTGGTGGTCGCTGACGTTGCGTCCCAGTCTGCTCGTCGTCGGGGCGGAGATCGATCGGAGGAAGGCCGCCCCCGCGGAGAGTCCGTCGTTGTCGGCGTAAGGATAGACTCTGAGCAACTGCCCCGGGACGTCGGCCGGCCGGGTGTGGATGGGGTCGTCGATCGGAAGTCGGATCGCTCGATCCGTCGATCCCCGAACTGTCTTTCCCAGACGGCCCCAGAGATGCCGGATCATCGGCCATCACCGGCAGTGGTCTCGTCGTCCGTCGGACCGCCGTCGGTCGACAGATCGTCCGGCAAATCTCCGGCGCTCTCGAGGAGCTCGCCGCCGCGGTGGTCCGCCAGGATGCTGTCGGCTCGATCCGGTGGAATTCCAGTGGCGGCGTCGCGACGTCCCGCCTGGTTCTCGACGAACCGTCCGAACGCACGGGAGGCGGAGGCGGCTGTGTCGGTCTGCCGATCGCTCGGTTCTCCCTCCGCCGGGTCGTAGTCGGCGACGCGTCGCTCGAACACGCCGCCGACGATCTGGATCGGGTAGCTCCCGTGTTCCTCGACGTCGACGAGCGCCTGCGAGTAACCGAGATCCTGTTTGCCGGCGTCGGCCCGCCGGACGTACCGCCGCTGCTCCCTCGTGAGCCCCATCTTCTCGGCAGTTGCCTCGTCGAGGTCGGGGAGACGATGCAACACCTTGATCGGGCACATACCCAGAATCCGCTCGGCCTGCTCGGAGTCGTAGAACTCCTTGGCGGTCTGTGAGAGCAGGACGAACCGGAGCCCGGCGTGGCGCTGGTGGCGGAACGCCGTCTCGAGGAAGTCCAGATTCGCACCGTCTTCGAAGAGGTAGTGGGCCTCGTCGATCGCGAGCTCGACGTTGCGGTCGGCGGCCTTCGTCTGCTGGTAGATCGTACTCAACAGCAGCTGCATTAGGAACGTCTGCTGGTCGATCCCCGACACCGACCCCTCGACCTCGCCGAGGTCGACGTAGACGACGTCGGAGTCGCCCTCGAGGATCTCCACCTCGGAGGGCTGGCTCAGGTTCTCGTAGGCGCCGCCCGGCCGGAACGGTTGGAGTGCGATCGCGATCTGATCGGCGTACTCCGCGGCGAGCTCCCGGGCCGACGCGGAGTCGTGCTGGAGGTGGTCGTCCGGTGACTCAGAGATCGCGGAGAAGACCTCGAGGAGGTCGGTCATCGTCGGCGAGTTGGTCGGCGTGTGGGTCTCGATCTCGCCCTCGACGACGTCGCTCCGGCGGTACGTCTCGTCGATCGCGTAGGAGAGCACGCCGGTCTCGGCACCGACGTCGATCCCCCGGAGTTCGAGGAACTGCTGGACGTGGCCGTAGACCTCCTCCTTCTTGGCCGACAGTGGCGACGCGTCCGTCGCCGACTCGAGGAACGACTCCGAACTGCGTCGCAACTCGAGTGGGTTCAGCCGCGTCTCGCCGCCGACGGTGATCGTGCGGGCGTCCAACGCTTCGGCCAGCCCGCGGTAGCCACCGACGGGGTCGATCATCACCAGCATCGTATCGCCGCGCCGTTTCATCGTGCGGAGGTGCCGGAGGATCGCGCCGAACGTCTTCCCGGCACCGGGCATGCCCACCACGAGTTCGCTGTAGCCGGTCTCGAGGCGCCACGGATCGATCCGAACTGGCGACCCGTTGTGGCCGTGGAGACCGTACTCGACGCCACCGTCCATCAGCAGATAGTTCGACGAGAAGGGGAACATCGCTCCGGCGGCGTGGTTCGTCGCCGTCGACATTCTGTCCGTGCCGAGTTCGTTCCCGCCGACCGGCGAGACGGTGACGAGGCCACGTTCCTGCCACCGACTCGCGACCTTCAGCGTCGAATTGGCCGGTGCGTCCTTGACGATCGACCGCAATCTGGTCGTCTGCGTATCCAGGGCCTCCTTCGAGTCAGCCGACAGTCGGAGGAACACTCCAGTCCGGAGGAACGATGCCTCGTTCGACCGGACGAGCGATCGGATGCGTTTCCCCTGGTCGATGTCGGCCTGGAGATCCTCCGCACGCAGACTGTTCGCGTCGTGCTGGGCGACCTGCATGTCCGAGATCCAATCGCCGATCATGTCCTCCGCCGAATCGTTGTCGAAGGGATCGAGGTGGATGCTGACGTCGACGGACAGTTCGGTCTCCAGGAGGAGTCGTTCGAACATCCCGTCGGCCGGCTGCTGTGGAAACTGCTGGATCCAGAACGTTCGGACGTACGTCTCGTCGTCGAGAACGGCGTAGGAAGACTCCCAGTCCACGGTCGAGGGCACCAGCCAGGACTGCTGCTGGGCCGAGACGTCGTCGAGAGTGGGAGAGGGCTCGTCGGCCTCGGTTCGATCTTCGGACGGTTCCGGAGTAGATTCCGACCGCGGCGACTCGTCGGCCGGCGTACTGTCTTCTCGAACCGTCGAGTGGTCACCGCCCATCGGACTGGTCGAGGCCGTCGCGTTCCGGTGCACGAGGGGGAAATCACACAACGCGTCGTCGGGATCCTCGAATGACTGCTGGCGACCGGTCCAGTACTCCCTGGTAAGCTCGGCGAGCTCGACGGATTCGACGGGGTCGATCGAACACCTGTAGAGGGAGGAGCCCTCGCGTCGGAGCTGTTGGAGTCGCGACTCGAGTTCGTCCTCCTTCAGCCGGCGTCGCTCTGCGGACGAGATGTCCGATCCCTGGAACCGGTCGAAGGCACGACCCACCACGGGAAGTTCGGCGAGGTACGCGAGCACCGAGTCGGAGGCCTGTCCGTGCCCCTCGACGTCGGCATCGGTGACTGCCGTGACGAGATAGTACTCTCGTACGTCGATCGGCGCCGCGTCGATGTCACCGGCGTCGTTGACGTTCTCGGCGACGAAGTGCTCGACGAGACGTTTGAGAATCGGTCGCGAGCGGACGTCGGCATCGCGGAGCCGCCGGCGGTGGGCACGGACGAACTCGTCTTGCTCTAGCTCCCGGTTCGTGATGTAGATCTGGACGGGAAACTCGATCCCGGCGTTGACGAACTCTGCGAGCGACGAGACGGCGTTCGACCAGGCCTCCTGGTCTTCGAGGGCGAGGTTCGCGGGCTCGACCGCGAGCGCCCCCACGAGTGCGCCGTCGGTCCGTTCGATCGCGTGGGGGTAGATTCGCTCGACGCGGGAGAGGTGCCGAACGTCGGACACCTCCCCGCCGTCGGCGTACGTCTCGTCTTTGAACGCCCACGCGAGTCGGGCGAGGAGCCACTCCGTCAGCCAGAGATAGGACGGTTTGACCCGGTGGAGAACGAGGAGAAAGGCGAGGAGCATGACGCCGCCGGCCATGATCGGTACCGTCGCGACCGGGGGTGCAATCGCCGCGGCGAGGAGTGATACGACGCCGGTGCCGATGAACAGGAGTAGCTCGCCAACGGAGTAGCCACGGAGGAACGCAGTCGTCCCGCCGAGTGTCTGATGGATGCGACGCGCCTCGGAGTCGTGTCGGTCCTGATTCGAGTGCATGGAGATCACTTCCACGAGAGCTGTCGTCTCGCTCGCTGCAGCCGGTGTTTGGAGACGCGCTTCACGCCGGATCCGAGTCGCTGCGCGTCGGTCGTCGCACGGTCGCGCAGCGAAGTGTCGATCGCCGGCCCGGACGGAGTGACCCGTCCGAGACCGGACCGGGTTCGATCGGTCGCCGTCGATGCCGTGTCGCCGAGTCGGTACGCCGTGGAGTCGCCACTGCCGAGCGTCGTCTGGCCGTCCTGCCGGACCGCGCCAACCGAGCCGTCGCTGAACCCACGGTGGACGTTGCGGCCGCCCTGGATGGCCGACCGCGTGGACTCCCGGGCACTGCTCGCCGAGTCCCGCACCGAGCTCGGCGCGCGAACGCCGGCCCGGGCTCCGCCCTGGGAGATCGTCTTGATCGCCGGCGTCGACCAGTAGACGGTCATGAGCGACGCGATACAGGCCGTCGGGATGAACATCAACGCCAACAGCAGGTCCCAGAGGCCGGCCTCGTCGCCGAAGAGATCCCAGAGGTAGCCGATGCGCAACAGGATCGCCGCGGGCAGCCCCGCGAGGACGAGCCCGGGGTACACTGCCGCGGCCTTCCGAGCGATCTCTGCTGTCGTCGAGAGCGGCCACGTATCCAGCGCCCAGAACACGCCGAGGAGCGGCATGAGGAGGGTGAGGACCACGACGGCCAGATATCGGAGGGCGAACCCGAGCGCCGCGACCAGTAGCATTACGTTGCTGACGGTGGCCATCAGGAGGCCGGCGAACACGCCCCCGATCGCCGATTTCGTCATTTGCTGGAAGTCCGCCGTCATCTCGTCGACGGGTGCGATCGCGAGGCCGATGCTGTCGACGAACTGGAGGAGCACGGAGACGAACGGAAACCAGACCAGGGCGCCGACGGTGACGAGCAGGAGTCGCCTGAGGAGACGTTTCCGTTCGTAGGGGCTGAGTGCGTTCGACCGCAGTCCGACGAACGCGAACCCCAGGAAGGCGAGGGCGAAGGTTAGCCCGAGGACGTACGGGAGATAGAACTCCCCGTAGAGATCGCCCCATGGGTGGTTCACCGGCTCGCTGGCGACCACGTATCCCTCCCCGGCTTCGGGCGCCGGGACGCCGACGATCGGCCCAATCAACGTCACGAAGAGGTCCGAGGAGAACGCGAGAATGCCGTCCCTGACATCCGCGAGGACCGCGATGATCGCGTCCTTCACCTGGTCTTTGATCCAGACCATTACCGAGCCACCTCGCGGAGAGTGGGTCGGCTCGACTGCGGTGTGGACGTCTCCGCAGTGCCGAGGCGGACTGTTCCGTTCGATCGGTCGAGTCGGATGTGAGTCGAGGTCATCTGTCGTTGGAGACGAAACCGAGCAGCCGGCCGTCGGTCATGTAGTCGACACCGAGTACCGCGAGCGCGAGAGGAAGCAAGGCGAGTGCCGTCCACAGCACGAAATCGACCACGTCGACGACACCGAGACCCGGCGTCGATCGTTTCGCCGACTCGGTGGCCGGCTCGTAGAGTCGACTTGCGTCGAGCCAGGACGGAGGGTGGTAGGTCGCCTCGATGGTCCGCGGAGGAGATTCGAGCGTCGTCGAAACCGATCCGTTCTCGATGGAGTAGCGCTCGCCGTCGATCGCGAGGTGGCCGACCGAGATCGGATCGTCGGTTGCTGCCTCCCGGACCGTCGCAGTTACGTGATCGTGCGTCGCGTTCGCTGCTTCGACGCTCAGATCGAGGGCGACGGCACGCTCCTGCGTCGGTGGTGGCAGCGAGATCGTTCGCTGCCGTCCCGGGACGATTCCCCGAACCGTGATCGTCGAGAGCGCCTGAGGGCTTCCCACGGTCGCGGAGACTGCCAACTCGTCGGGATGCTGGTACTGTGCGGGAACGGCGAGGTCGATCTGTGGACCGAGGGTAGGACCGTCGTGAGCGTCACCAGTCACCGCCTCGACGTCGACTGCCTGTGAGGGGTCCAGTCCGTCGGGGGCAGGATACGCGTGCAACTGGAGGGGACGGACCGTGGATTCGGTCGTGGACGTTCCGTTCGGGCCGGCGACGACGAACTGTTCCCAACCGTCCGGACTCCGACTGTAGAAGCGGAGTTGGGAGCCAACGGAAGCGTTCGGCCCGACGTCGACCGACGACCAGTGACCGGTCGGTTCGATCGCCACACCGCCGGCGACCGCCGCCTGTGACTCGCCCGGGAACGGAACGGGACCGTCCGGTGTAGCCGTGTTCGACCCTTGGTGGAGGTCGACACGCTTGCGGTTCGACACGCCGAGATCGTTCCGCTCGACCGACCGCTCGGCGTCGACGGTCACGGAATCGACCTGCGTCGACGTCGAGACCGACCAGCTGCCCTCGCAGGTTCCGGAACTGACGTTCCAGTCGTCACACTGTCGGGTCTCGACCTCCAGTCGTGCTCGGATCTCGGCCGCTACGCGTAACGTGCCAGCGTCGGAGACGCCCTCGAACGCGAGCGCCGTCTGGGCTCCCTGGCCGGTATCGAGTTGCTGGCCGTCGTAGGAGAGCGACACCGTCGTCGCCGTCTTACTCACGGCCTCGACCGTGTGCTCGACAGCCCCCGACTGGGCCTCGAGGCTCGTCGGGATCCGGAAGTCGCTGACGGCGGAGACGGTCCCGGACTCGTCGACGTACCGTCGCAGTGCGCCATCGGTGTGCAGTATCGTCGACGGATCGATCGCGTAGATCTCGACGTACGCGTCGCGGAGGAACTCACCGTCGGTGACGGTCGTCCCCTGAGGATAGCGCGACGTTTGCAGGCTGTGGTCCTGATGCTCGCCGACGTTCTTGGCGTTCCACGCTGCGGGTGCCTGAAGCGGCCGGTCGAAGGGAACGTCCGTCGACGCCGCGAGCGATGCCTCGAATCCGAACCGGCCGTCACCGAACGGTTTCGACGGGCTCTGATCGACGTCACCCGACCAGAGGCGGAGCCAGGTGTGATTTCCAGCGTAGGTGTCCGGCCCGTCGAGCGACGGAACGTCCAGTGCCTCGATGGTCTCGTTAGAGACGTTGCCGCCGGGAGTCGACGACTCGTCGGCAGCTGCCCCAGCAGTCGCTGTCGCCAGTGCGAGCCCGAGGAGGAGAACGATCGCGAGGAGGCTGTGGTCGACTGATCTCATTTCAGCCACCGGGGTCAGAACGGCATCACGCAACCCGAGATCGTGAACCCGAGTTCGCTCGCGATGTCCTGGAGCAAGGTTGGTGCGATCAGCGCTGCCAGGACGATCAGGAAGCCCGTCCCCGAGGAGGTCAGGCTCTCCTTGGCCTTGTTCTTCCGTTCGGGATTCGCTCCCGCGTTCATGTACTGGATGCCGGCTTTCGCCAGTGAGTAGCCGAAGATCGGGAAGGCGAGGGCGACGATCATCCCGTAGATGATCGGGACGAGCTGTTCCACACCGGTATCACAGTACGTGTCGCCGACCTGCTGCGCCGACGCCCCGCCCACTGGAACCGTGAGGAGCAACAGCACCATCAGCAGCGGCAGCCCGCGTCGGAGCAGGCTGGACGCAGTCGCTGCCACGTTGTCGGATCTGTTCGCGTCGCTGTCGTTCGTCGAGATAGTGTCGAGCATGGATCGTGAAACGGACTGGAGACGCCCGCGTGCCGTCGCTCGATCCGCGTTCGAGTCTCGTTCGTCGGCGGCGTGACTCGGCGTCGGTTGGCCGTCGACGGCGGAGTTGGTCTGGATCGAGCACCTTCGGCGGGGCCGGTTCGCCGCCCTCTCGTACAAAAACCTGTAGCGAGATCGAGTTGGAAGACCGGTTGCTCCGCAATCGGAGCGAAACCCATCAGGTAGAATCGGTTGCCGGATCGTAGCGAGTAGCGTGACACCGGCGTGGTCGAGCAGTCGACCAAACCGAACGCACGATGGCACTCTCGACGGCGCAAGGGCGTTTCAGAGTTCGGACACCGCTAGATCGAATTTCGAAACTACCCGCGGCATTTCGTGGAGCACGTCCTACAGCTAGCCATAGGAACGGCCGAGAGTCTCCCAGAGATCTTGCAACGTGGCGATTAACAGGTCTACGTAGCCGGTTTCGTCTGGGTCGAAGGTTGATCCAGGTTCACGCACGACGGCGTTTTAGCAACTGAAACCGCCCGCCTCGTGAAACAGGTGGGTTCGAATACGTACCCTCGTTCCCGCTGGACTTCCGGACTCTGAGCCGAACTGGGAATAGTCGAACTTGTCGTTCCCCTCAGATTTCCCGGACGTAGTCATAGCGATCCGAAATGCCAGACGCGTCCTCGGGGAGCAACACGACCACGAGATAGTCAACGTATGTTTCGAAGTACTCGATCAGACTAGCGATGCGATCGGTGTCGATCGCCTCGAGTGAGTCGAGCAGCATTACAGGCAACTCTTCGGCAAGGTCGTGGACCAAGAACCCTGCGAGCGCAAAGACCAACCCCGTGACTTCCCGCTCACTTTCAGAGAGATGTTGCACTTCGTCACGATACGTAGTGCCGTCCTCGGTTGTTCGGACGACGTGAAGATCGAACACCGTCTGTGAAACCGTCCGTCGTCCCTCCCGGACCTCTTCTTGGCGTTGCTCGATCCAGATCCGCTCGATGTTTTCGTACTCGAGCGTCCCGAGGATCGACGCCATGTGGTCGTTGAACGATTCCACGGCGTCGGCTTCGATCTGATCGACCCGAGTACGGAGGTCCGTCAACTCTTCCTGGAGTTCCTCGCGCTCGGATTGGATGTCGTCCTGGCGACCGAGTTCCTGTTCGATCTCCTCGATCCGATCCGTCACCGACTCCCGTTCGGACTCCAGGCGATCGATCTCGATCTCGAGTTCGTTGACCTTCCGGTGAGCCTCGAGCAGGCCGTCGTGATCAGTCGTCTCGAACTCCTCAACGTCTGTTTCGAGTTGCTCGACTGCTGCCTGCATCTCCTCCCGGTCCTGCTCGAGGGACGCGATGCGCTCCCTCGTTCGATCGAGGTCGTCCTCGAGGGACGCGAGGCGATTCCGCTTCCGTTCATGCGATCGTTTGCGCTCCCGGCGCTGGTCGCGTTCGTCGGTGAGCGTTTCGATCTCCTCCTGCAGCTCGTCCCGGTCGGTCACGAGATCCGAGCGGATCGATCGAAGCTCCTCGATCGTCTCCTCGACTCGGTCAGTCGTGACTTCCGATCCGCACGTCCAGCAGACGATGTCATCGGGATCGGATACGAGTGCATCAGTTACGTCGCGATCGTCGGTCGATTCGACGGCACCGCCGAGCTCGGGGCCACCGCCTTCGAGGGCGTCTTCGTTGAAGCCGATCACGCGCTGGAGCTCGTTGAGCGTGCTATCGAGATTCTGCTTTCGATCCCGGAGGGTCTGGATGCGACTCTGGAGCGCATCTGGATCTTCGATATCGTCGTCCAGATTCTCGAGCTCGGTTTCCAGGTCCTCCCGTTCGGATTCAAGTTCCTCGAGGGACTCCCGTTCGGTCTCGAGGTCAAACTCGATGGAGTCGAGGTCAGACCGCTTGGTCCGGAGTTCGTCGAACAGCTCCTCGAGTTCCGCTTGCTCCTCTTTGTGTTCCTCCGGGTCGACGTCTTGGGCATCGACCTCGGCTCTCCGATCTTCGAGGCTGGCGCGCTTCTCCTCGAGTTCTTCCTCGAGCGATCGCTTTTCGGCCTCGAGTCCGGGGAGGTCGTCTTTGAGCGACGAGAGGTGCTCGAGTTCGTCCTCCAGGTCCCGCTTTTCAGTCTCAAGTCGGTCGATCTCTGCTTCGATGGAGGCAGTGTCGACGGGATCCATGATCACGTCGTGGAGATCCTCGCCACGCTCGACGGCGAGGCGTGCCTCGTTATCCCCGAGCAGAAATGCGAACGTATCCGCTAAATCCGCGTCTTCGAGGTACGCATCCCCCTGGAACGTGACGCCGTTACTCGTCCGTTCGAGTCGGCGGCGATACGTCTCGTCTCCGAGTTCGACGAGCACCTCGCCCTCCTCGGCATCACCCTTCAACGATGGCTTCGTACTCCCCATACCTGCCATCAGCGCCTGAAGGAACGACGTCCGATTCGTGGCGTTCCGACCGGTGAGGATCGTTACCCCCGGGCCGATCGAGACCTCAGAATGATCGATGCCACCAATATTGTCGGCGGTTATCGTCAACGACCGCTGGTCGCCGTCTGTCAGTGACATGGCTAAATTGGCAACCCACTGTGTTATAAATATGGCTGCTTACATTTTGGAACGATACTCGTCGCTTACGAGGAACATTGACAGCCGCCATCGGAGAGAAACCGATCTGCGTCGTAGCTCGAGCCACAATCTTCACAGACGATCTGAATGTCGGCAAAGACGGTGTACTCGTGGTCGGTCACGGCATTACGGTCGATCAATCGCTCGAGTGTGGACTCGACGACAGCTGTGGAGCGACCCATCAGACGCTGGATGCTTTCGGCCGCCCGGTCGAGTCGGGGCGGTTCATCGGGAAGTGAGGCATCGCGGTAGGACGTGAGGTAGGTGTGGACCGTCTGGTGGGTGACGAAATCCGATCGCACCGCGTCAACGTCCATCCCTGCGCGCTCCAACTCACGTTCCTTTCGCAGTCGGTCGGCGCGCGACACCGCGTCGTCCGTGAGGGCATCGTAGGTGCTCTCGATATCCAGGTCAGTCATCGAAATTTCCGAACGCTCCACTGCTGCCTTGAAGACAGTTCGATTCAGCGCCGTAGCAAGGTCACGCAGGCTCTCCCGTTCGCCGTCGACCCCGGTCCATCGATCTTCGAGCCGTTGCCCCCATCCTTCGAGCTCGTACTCTTCGATGACCCTCGCGACCTTGTTGTCCGGGCGTGATTCGTCCTCGCTCATGACGGCTACGTCAGCCCGACGCAGTAAAATGGGTACTGGTGTGCACCCTCTCCGGAGTCCCACGAGGATATCCTCGCGAAAGTAGGGAACGTGCCTAGGGATCGCATGGTATCTCGCAACCAGCGGGTTACTCTCGTCATCGGTTATCTGACTCGAGAAAAATACAACAGTCCTAAGTTATATAGATATATTCAAAAATCAAATATACATGAATATTTTATAATTATGTGCTATGCGAGGATGTTGAAATAGACGTGCAAATATTGACTGTTTGATTGTGTTTTAGATTTATTCTCCGATACTCATCAGTATTTAGGATATATATCCAATCTTTGGATTATTCTTAGTGGCTAATTTGGAAGGATGGAACCCCTCTCCTACGGTAACTCCCCGTATAGAATCCGTACCGAAGTATCCGAGCTGAATTGGCGGAGTTGCATGAAGATCTTGCACTTGCGCGAATCGTGCCGCTCCTTCCGTTCACTCCCCAGCTGGCGCGCTGAGTGTAGACGGTCGTTAGAGAGCTTCGGGTACCGTTCGATATCGAACCGACATTTCCCGACCCAGTTATAACAATATTCCTATAGATTTGGAGAACAGTACAAATTCGATAATATATACTAGTCTAATAGTTACAGAAAACAGACTCGTATAGCCAGTCTGATTTGGCCACATTCAGGATCTCCACGACGTCGCGGCAGAATGCCCGGCTGTACAATAGTGCTGAAGTAGGACGCCTCAGTTCGTACCGCTCGAATGGGGTTACTCCGTGATGGACGAACAGCACTAGATCTCCCCCATCACTCGACACGTGTACGTAGGGCCATAAGCTTCGTCGCTCCGAAATCCATTGGCGAACACACCGGTTCTCTGTTCCCAGTTCTGAATTGGTCTTCTTTCCTGTGAGAACGGTTTTTCGTGCAATAGCGTATGCATCGATGTTTGCCTTCTCGATACTTTTGAACAAGGCAACTTCGTTGTCACCCGGCGCATATCGAAGCATACGGCAGAGGCTTCCGACGTCGAGGAGCAACCATTGTATCGGGCTGCTACCGATGAATAGGATATTTGCTGTCGTTAGACATGTGAATAATTATGATCCACCCGTCGCTTTTATATATAGACTCTCCATTGGCTAATCCGACAGAGCGGTTAGGTACGAGTATACATAGCCATACCATGACAGATCAACCGAACGTCCTGTTCATAATGAGTGACGAGCATAGTCATCGTGGGTTCAGCCATCTCGATCCTGATGGCCGAGGGGAACCTGTAGACACCCCCAACCTGGATGATCTCGCAGCATCCAGCACTGTGTTCGATCAGGCGTACTGCCAAATGCCACTGTGCACGCCGTCTCGCTTATCCATGCTCACAGGGCAGCGGGTGCCGGGAGCTGGGGCCTGGCACAACTGGAGCCCGCTCTTGCCTGATCGGCGTACGATGCCCGAAGCGTTCAGCGATGAGGGGTACGAGACGTGTCTGGTCGGGAAGATGCATTTCGGCGGGGATAGACAGTTTTGCGGGTTCGATCATCGGCCCTACGGAGATCTAACCGGTGAAACTGGCCACCAACCGGATCCAATCAGACCGCTCGAAGATAATCGTGGCCTTGCGCTTGAATCCAGAATCGATGATGCGGGCGTCACCGAGCTCCCTGAAAGTCAACTCCAGGAGCGGAACGTCCTCACCGAATCGCTCTCCTGGGTCCGGGAACAGGAACATTCGAATCCGGATCAACCTTGGTTCCTGTGTGCGTCGATCTCCCGGCCTCACTTCCCGCTGACAGCACCTGAACGGTTCCTCGAGCGCTACTGGCCGGATAACGTCCCGGCACCCAAAGTGGGTCGCGATACGGATCACGCGGATCATCCGCTCACCGAGTCGGCCGTCGAGTTGTTTGGGCTGGATGAAGTCGATGCAGCAGACGCCACGAAAGCCAGGGCTGCATATTTCGCCTGTATCGACTTCATCGACGAGTTGATCGGAGATATGCTGACTCTGATGGATGAATCCGGGTACCTCGATAATACGATCGTCGTGTACGCATCGGATCACGGCGAATTGGCCGGTGAGCATGGTCTCTGGTGGAAAGGAACCTGGCACGAGGCCTCATCCCGGGTTCCACTTATGGTTCAGACACCCGAACAGCGGGCCGGGGAGCAGGAGGCCGACCGGATTGATACCCCGGTCGGATTGGTCGACCTCTTCCCAACACTCGCCAATCTCTGCGACGTATCCGAACCAACGGATATTGACGGACAGGATCTTTCCTCGGCGATTCGGACGGGCGAAGAGCCCGATCGAGGGCCAGTCGTGTGCGACGTGTTGGCTCCTCGATGGGGCGAGGGATCGGAGTTCCGGATGGTCCGAGATGGACGATACAAGTACGTGGGATTCCGTGGCGACTACCAGGAGCTTCTGTTCGACATCGAGTCTGACCCCCTGGAGAGAAATAATCTGGCGCTCGATCCCGATGGCGACGATCGGTCGGCACTGGAGAGGTTACGAGCGTACGTCGATGAGACTGTTGACTTCGAGGAGGTCGAAGCCCAACGCCTCGAGGATGAGGAGTGGGCCGAGAATGACCATCTCCTGTTCCCGCCGAACCCCGACGAGTCCCCGATGTCCGGGCATCTCGCAATGATTCACCACAACGACGCCACCGATGGAAACATGTATCATCTACCCGACGGGCGGATCATTGATGCTGGTATCTCCATCTACAAACCCGACGTCATCTTCGACAATCCAGCAGAGGCGTACGATGACTGGCCGGAGAACGAACCCTAAGGACCCGACGTGACTCACCTCACGGCTGGATACCCCCGGAATCTCGTCTGAAATCCGGCCGTTGCCACACGAGGGGGCGTCTGTGGACCCTCTGTTCCCCCTCGCCACGGCCTGAATCCTACAGCATGTGCACGGCCACTCCGGTAAGACCACTCTTCGCTCATAATTCAGCATCGTCGGGATCGAATATCCGGAACGTCTCGTCGATATCGTTGATTCGCTTCACGTCTTCCCTGTCGAGCTCGACAGTGGCCGCGTCAAGGTTCGCGCGAACGTGGCCTTCGTCCGTCGACCGGGGAATCGGAACGTCGAGATCGCGGGCAACGTGCCAGGCGATCGCGATCGTTGCCGGGTTCTCGTCGTACTTCTCCGCGATACTGCGGATTGTGGGATGATCGAACACCTTCCCGCGGCCCAGTGGTGCATACGAGACGAGATAGATATCGTTCGCTCTCTGGTAGTCTAGCAGCGCACCCTGTTGGAGGAACGGGTGACACTCGACCTGATTCGCGTAGATCGGTACGTCGACGACTGCCTGTGCGTGCTGCAGGAACTCGATCGAGTAGTTGCTCACGCCGAGATGTCGGATCCGACCATCGTCGACGAACTCCTCGATAACCGGGAGCGCCGTCTCGACGTCGTCGGTATCGCCGGGCCAATGATGGTACATGAGGTCGATGGTGTCCACCCCGAGTTCCTCAAACGACGAGTGCACACTGGCTTCGACGTACTCGGGGGTGATTTCCGCGTCGTAGGCGTGTGCCACCTTCGAGACGACGAACAGCTCGTCTCTGTCCACGGACGACCGGCTGATGGCCGCTCCGACTTTCGGCTGGCTTTCGTACTGGAGTGCGGTATCGATGTGGCGATAGCCACTGTCGATCGCCGTCGCGATCGTCTCGGTGTCTGCCCCGCCGTCGGGCCCGTCTGTACCAAATCCTATCGGACCTATGTGACTGGATGCCATACAGACCCCTTCTGACAGTTCGATTTATAGCTACCGGTGCGTGCAACCGAGACGCCGGGTGCACTGCTCCGCGTGCTAATCCCCGACCCACAGATCGGGGCAGCGATGAGCGTCTCTCCGATCGCTCAGCGCCGGTAACGAAATCATTAATGCACTTGGTTCTCGTTCCTTGCACGATGCCCGAATCCAGCCAGAACGTCCTATTCATCATTACTGACCAGCACCAGGCGCGGGCGCTTGGCGCCGTCGACGACTCGTTCCACACCCCCGCGCTTGATGAGTTGGCCGAGGACGGGACGCTGTTCTCGAACGCGTACTGTACGACGCCACAGTGTTCTCCGTCCCGATCATCGCTCGTGACGGGGCAGTATCCCCACCAGACCAACGTTCGGACGCTGTCGAACTGGGGCCCACACGAACTTGATCCCGAGTCACACAGCGTAGGCCGGTCGGTCGCTAACGCGGGGTACGAGACCATGTGGGCCGGTCGCTGGGACCTCGGTGCCGAGAATATCACTGACCTCGGCTGGGAGTTCACACGGAACGTCGACATCACGGGGACCAACGAGGAGAGCGGCGTATCGCGCGATCGAACGACGGCGACCGAGGTGAGTCGGTACCTCGAAGGATACGAGGGGGAGGAGCCGTTTTTCGCCACGGCGTCGTTCAACATGCCTCATCCGCCATTCTTTGAAGCCGAATCGTTCGCCGAGTACTACGATCGAGAGGACGTATCGCTCCCTGCGAGCGTTGCTGACGATCTCTCCGACAAACCATCGTTCCACGCAGACCGCGCGAAGCACCCCGAGTGCCAGCTCACCGAGGACGACATTCGCGAGCTCCGGTACCAGTATCGAACGATGGTCTCGCTGGTCGATTCCTTTGTGGGCGAGATACTCACGACGCTCCGAGATGAGGGGCTGTACGACGACACGGCCATCATTTTCACGTCCGATCACGGGGACATGCAAGGCGCTCACGGACTGAACAAGAAAGGCGTCGTTGCGTACGAGGAACTGCTGCGTGTCCCGCTCATCGTCCGCCACCCGGGGATGGACAGTGTCCGTGATCGAATTCCCGATCTCGTGTCCACCGCCCAAATTCCGGGGACGATCGTCGATATTGCGTGTGATTCGGTCCCGGACGAATTCGAAGGGGGCAGCCTTCTCCCCGCGATGCGTCGCTCTGAACCGCCGTCGCAACAGCGCGTCTTTTTCGAGCACAACTTCGCGTACTGGGGCCACCATCCGTACCGCGGCGTGAGGACGCCAGAGTGGAAGTACGTCGAGTATCTCGGCGACGACACTGCTGAACTGTACCATCTCGAGTCTGACCCTCACGAGATGTCGAACCTCTATCCGAGTTCCGAGCACGAAGCGATCCTCGCTGACCTCCAGGCGGACCTCAGGGAATGGTGGTCTGAGACCGACGGCGATACAGAGGCGTGGACGACCGAGCCGGAGTTAGACTTCGAGATGCCCGACCCCGAGAGCCTGGTAGAGGAGTAGTCGACGATCAGGTGGGACACCACCGGGTTAGACGAAGGAGTTCGGACCGGGAATTCAGTGGTTCAGGTCGGAGGGACTATTCGTATTCACTCGAGAGATACGACAGCAGTGGTGCAATATCCTCGGGATCCGTATTTTCCAGATGCTCCAACCCGAACGCGACGATTAAGGGATAGAAGTGGCGAAGCTTCTTCAGTTCCATATCATCGGCACGCTTGCACGCAATATTGTGCTCGCGAAACACGAGCTCTAGCTCGTCGCGGAGCTCTTGGGGGAGATATACCGTTACGCCGACCCACTCATCCTTGACGTCGATATCGTCTTCCGGAAGCACCGCGTCTTGATTGGCCTTGTTGGTCCAGTGTTTCGCATAGTCGGGATCGGGGTCTCCGCTCTCCAGCGCGCTCGAATTGTCGCTTTCGTGAGGGTCCTCACTCATAGATCTCCAGGGTGAACCTCGATCTGTGCGTGCTGGGTTTGAGAACCGCAACGATGCGATGGTGTGCCAGGGAGCATTACGTGTATTACCCATCACTCCAGAGTTAAATGCATTGCTCCTGGTCCAACGCATACTTTCTTATGGGACTCACGATAGTTACTAGTATGACTTCCGAGGCACCGTATGCGGACCCGGGCTTGGAAACGGAGGCCCGCGTGGAGGACCTCCTCGACCGGATGACGCTTCAGGAGAAGGTGGGCCAACTCGTCGGGATGTTCGTCGGATCCTTCATCGACTCTCACCGGGGGAGCACGGAGACGTGGACGCTGGACGATATCGAATCTGCTATCGAGGAGTACTACATCGGATCGGTCACCCCATTCGGGACCGGGGTCACGGAATACAACAACGTCGCTGTTGCCGGTCGCATTGCGAATCGACTCCAGCGGAAGGCGGTCACCGAGACCAGGCTCGGCATCCCGCTCCTCGTTCCAGTCGACGCTATCCACGGACATGCTAACATGGAGGGGAGTACGGTCTTCCCCCAAAACCTTGGGATGGCAGCAACGTGGGATCCCGAGCTCGTCGAACACGCCGCTCGGATCACGGCAACCGAGATGGCAGCGACGGGCGCGAATCAAAACTACTCACCCACCGCCGACGTCGCACGAGAACCCAGATGGGGCCGAGTGTACGAGACCTACGGTGAGTCCACATCGATGGTAGGAGAGTTCGTCGCAGCGGAAGTTCGCGGCCTGCAGGGCAGCGACCTGAGCGATTCGACCTCCGTCGCAGCAACGGTGAAACACTTTCCGGCGAGCAGCGCACCTGTCAGAGGCGAGGACACCTCGCCCGTGGATATTTCCAAAGCGACACTTCGGCGCGTCTATCTTCCGCCCTTCGAACGGGCGATCGACGAGGACGTTGCTGGTGTCATGCCGATGTACAATGCGATCGGAAACGAGCCGGCCCACGCCTCCGAGTACTACCTGACTGATATGCTCAGAGATGAACTCGGGTTCGAAGGAGTGTCATGCTCGGACTGGTTGGGTATCTGGATGTTGGCCGAACGCCATCGCGTCGCTACCTCGCATACCGACGCTGTTGCGCAAGTGACGACGGCTGGACTCGATATCGCATCGATTGGAGGTCCCGAACACGCGACGGCACTTCTCAACCTCGTCGAGGCGGGTCGTATCCCGGAGAGCCACATTGACGAAACCGTCCGTCGAATACTGTCCTTAAAGTTCGATCTCGGACTGTTCGAAGACCCGTATGTGCCATCCAACGCGTCCGATGAGACCGTCGGAACCAGAGCCCACCGGCAGGTCGCGCTGGAAGCCGCACGAAAGTCCCTCACACTCCTTCAGAACCAAGACGACGTGCTGCCGCTGACTGATATCGACGAGCTGTTCGTCACTGGACCGAATGCAGACTCGCTCGATGCCCTGCTGGGGGGCTGGACGGTGTTGGGTTTCGACGAATCAGAGGGCGAAACCGTCCGAAGTGGATTAGAAAACGCCGTCGCTCCATCGGCATCGGTGGGGTACGAACCTGGAATCGAGGACAACTCCGTGCAATCTCCTGATACGCTTCAAGAGCAAGCCTCGAGTGCTGATGCGGCAGTGGTTGTTCTCGGAGAGTCCTGGTACGTTCATGAGTTCGGCCCGCTAAGCGAGACCGGATCGAAGTCCGAGTTCCCCAAGCGGAATCAGCTTCGCCTCCCGGACGAACAACAGCGACTCGTCGAGCTCATTGGCGAGACGGGCACGCCAACCATCGTCGTGACTGTCACTGGCCGCCCGTTGATCCTGACGGACATCGTCGATCAGGTTGACGGGATCATCGCGGCGTTCTTCCCGGGGATCGAAGGAGGGAACGCGATCGCCGACCTCCTTCTGGGCGAATGTGCCCCCGTGGGCCGATTGCCGATTTCGTTCCCACGTAGCATGGGTGATCTCCCAGTCAGACACGATTGGCTCCCTCACCCGAGTCCGATCGGGAACCCAGCGCATCCATCCTCGTACGATCCGCTATTCGAGTTCGGATACGGTTTGAGTTACACCGAGTTCGAGTACCAGTCGATCGATGTCGCTGGCGGGGCAGTGACCGGTGATTCAGGAGTAACAGCTCGTGTTTCGCTAACAAACATCGGAGATAGTTCTGGCACAGAGACGGTCCAACTGTACGGACAGCACTTGGAGAGTTCCATGGTGACGCCGGTTCGGGAGCTCATGGACTTCACTCAGATCCAACTTTCGCCGGGTGAGTCCGGAACCGTCGAATTTTCCCTTTCGCCGGAGGATTTCACGGTGATTGGATCGGATGGATCGGCGTCCCTGGAGTCGGGCGAGTACGAACTGTACGCAGGTGTCCGTTCCCAGCGACTCGAGATCAAGTAATACCAGTATATCCAATCAGATCTCCAGGCCTCCGGAGCAATTTGTTGTATCCGTTGGTAGATAATCATAGAGGTTGTGCGAACCATCACTTTACAGGCACCCTCTTCAGACGTCCAATTGTGTGTGCGAGCGCCGCACGCGATAAACCGTCCCGTCGGTCTACATTCGGACCATTCTCGAGGAGATACGATCCCAGATCTCCCACACACGCCCGAACCGGAGGTCAAGCTGGTTCCTTTGCAAGCAGTTCAATTGAAATTTCCACAAGTGACACTACAATATATGACGATTGTTAATTATATTACTTGGCAACCTCCGCGGACAATCTCCTTTACAGTACTAGTTCAGTAAAGTAATACTGGTAATGATAGTAGTTCTAGTATTGTTGGTAATGACAGTACTGCCACTCCCCCTGGTCAGGCCCTGAGTCCTCCGCGCCGATCGTGCGGGTGAAGCGGAGAGAGTACCGATTTCAGCGAGGTTCCTCCCAACACCGAGGGGGTAGCGGCACGACCTAAAGTGACCGTTTCCGCGATCTTCAGTAATACTGGCTCCGCAACAACCACATTTATATCCAATTGCTCAGAATCGGTTTACGGATGTCAACAGCAGATACTGAGGTTCCAGAGCTCCTCCAGGAGCTCACCCTCGAAGAGAAATCACAGCTCGTCCACGGTGCAGTGGATCCTACGGGGACCGCGACTGGGTATCTCCCTGGGATCGAACGGCTCGATATCCCTGAGTTTCGGCTTGCAGATGGCCCCATGGGTGTGCGAGCAGGCGACGCGGAGTCGACTGCCTTCCCAGCATCGATCGCTCTTTCGGCGACGTTCGATCCGGAACTGGCCCGTGAGCAGGGTGTCGCGATGGGCCGAGAAGCCACGGCCCGGAACCAAGATGCAGTCCTTGGCCCCGGGGTCAATCTGATCCGGGTTCCACATTGCGGGCGGAACTTCGAATACTACTCGGAGGATCCCGTGTTGACTGCGGCCTTCGCACGGGAGATCGTGGGCGGCCTGGAGTCGGAAGATGTCGTCGCGACACCGAAGCATTTCGTTGCCAATAATCAGGAGTCCTCGCGGGCCTCGGTCAACGTCGACGTCAGCGAGCGGGCGCTCAGGGAGTGTTACCTCCCTGGATTCAAGGCAGCTGTCGACGCTGGCGCGGGATCGATGATGACCGCCTACAACAGCGTCAATGGCGAGTTTATGAGCGACAATCGCCCGCTGGTTACCGATGTTCTGAAAGAAGAGTGGGGCTTCGATGGCTACGTCGTCTCCGACTGGTTCGGGGCCACCAGTACTGTGGGGGCAGCCAACGGCGGGCTCGACCTCGAGATGCCGGGAATCTCCCTCGAGGAAATGAGGGAGATGTTCGGAATGGAGACTGGTGATGACGACGAGGACCAGGTTCTCGCCGAATCCGAGGAGATGGGGGACGGGATGCCGGATCCGACGAATACGGGTCAGTTCGCAGACCCACTGGTCGACGCTGTCCGGTCGGGTGAGGTCCCGGAGAGCCGACTCGATGACATGGTTCGTCGAATCCTCCGACAGATGGAACGGAGTGGGGAATTTGGCGACACCTCCGATGACTCCCGGAGTGAGGAGTCGACCCATCAGACGCTCGCAAAGACGGTCGCTGCGCGCGGTGCCGTGTTGTTGAAGAACCACGATGCCCTGCCGCTCGAGGACGACACGGATGTCGCGATCATCGGGCCTGCCGCCCAGGAGGCGAGGATTGGTGGCGGGGGCTCCTCTGAAGTGGAACCACCGCACGAAATCCCGACGGCCGACGGGATTCGTGACCGTACGACCGGCGAAGCTACGGTTGCAGATGGGATCGAACAGGTCGAACAGGTCTCCTTCTTCGGAGACGGTGAGTCCGAGACGACCGAGTCGCAGCCCGAGCCAAGTCTCGATGAGGCGCTCGACGCGGCCGAGACCGCGGAGGTCGCTGTTGTCGTCGTTGAAGACGCTGCCACCGAGGGCGCGGACCGCGACACCCTCCAACTGCCAGGCCGTCAGGACGAACTCGTACGCGAGGTTGCATCGGTGAGCGACGATACCGTCGTGGTCGTCCAATCGAGTGGCCCTGTGGAGCTTCCCTGGCGGGACGACGTGGCAGCCATCGTCGAAACATGGTACCCAGGGCAATCCGATGGAGACGCCGTCGCAGCGGTGCTGTTCGGGGACGTGGATGCCAGCGGGCGGCTTCCCGTTTCGTTCGCGCAGGAAGAGGCGTATCCGACATCGGGGTCCGCAGCGACGTTCCCGGGCGAAGACGGCGAGGTACACTACGAGGAGGATCTCTTCGTCGGCTACAAACATTTCGACGTCGCTGACGACGACCCGATCTACTCGTTCGGACACGGCCTCTCGTACGCCGACTACACGTACGAGTCGGTAGCGGTCGTCGACGAGCGCACCGTTGAAATCACCGTCGAGAACACCTCACAACGCGATGGCCGCGAAGTCGTACAAGCGTACGTTCGGCCGCCAGGCACCGACGATGACCGCCCGGTCCGAGAATTCGCCGGATTCGACTCCGTGCGGGTTCCAGCTGGGGAAACGGTGACCACGACCGTCGACCTGGCCGATCTCGCATTCTCGCGGTACGATGACTCCGAGGGCTGGGTCGACGTCGACGGCCAGTTCGAGCTCGAAGTCGGCCGGTCAGCGCAGGATATCCGTCTGACCACGTCACTGTAACGGCGAGCTGACCCTGTTCAGCACGCCGAGTATCGTCGAAGGGCCGACGGGCCCCTTTTTCGTGTCGCCGATGTGTGGAGTTTCGAAGCGACAGTCTGGCGGGGTTCGGCTTTCTCGGTCGATACTGTAGCGGAAATTCCGAGATAGTCGACCGCTGTCACGAAACAGCGAGCTTCCGTGAGTCCATGTATTGGGTCGGTCAGGGTGATACTCCGTGATTCGTCTCCCGGCCGAGGGAATGTGGCCTACCGTTAGTACTAACAGCCAGTCCGTCAATGAGCGGCGTATGGCTTCCGACCAGCCACCGAACATCCTCTGGATATCGCTGGAAGACACGAGCCCACGATTTGGCTGCTACGGCGACGACGTCGCCGAAACGCCCAACATCGACGGTCTCGCCTCCGACGGTCGCGTCTACACCGAGGCAAGTGCGACCGCGGGCGTGTGTGCTCCTTCTCGCGCTTCGGTGATCACAGGGTGCTATCAAAATTCGATTGGGACACACCACATGCGGACGAAACACACGAACGAGGACACCCCTGATCTGCCAACACCCTATTCGGCAGTGCCCCCTCACTTTGTAACTGCATTTCCGGAGTTACTGCGTACGGCGGGGTACTACTGTACGAACAACGAGAAAACAGACTATCAGTTCGACAACCTCGGGGAGGGTCTGCACGACTTCATCCCACCGGAGTCGATGTGGGACGAGTGCCACGGTGACGCTCACTGGCGGAACCGACCCGACGATGACCAGCCGTTCTTCGCCGTGTTCAATCCCATTCGAACCCACGAGAGTGGGATGTGGGAGGAGGGACTGGCAGGGGTTCAGGGGGAGCCGGACACTGATCCCTCCGTCGTGGACGTCCCGCCGTACCTTCCCGACACGGATGGAGTTCGGAAGGCAATCGCACGGCAGTACGATAACATCGCCCGGTCTGACGAGGAAGTGGGGAAGCTGCTACACCAACTGGAAGAAGACGGTGTTGCGGAGAATACAATCGTCGTCATCTGGAGCGACCACGGAGAGGGCCTCCCACGCGCGAAACGGACGCTCTACGAATCGGGCGTTAACGTCCCCTTGGTCGTCCGATGGCCGGGTGAAATCGAAGGTGGTGAGCAGAGCGATCGGCTGGTCAGTCTCGTCGATCTCGGTCCAACAATGCTGTCTCTGGCTGATGTCGACATTCCGCAGTGGATGGAGGGAGAGCCCTTCCTCGGCCCGGAGGAGACCGATTCTCGCGACTATACCATGGCTGCTCGCGATCGTATCGACGAGAGTTACGATATGGTCCGGTCGATACGCAACGACCGGTACAAGTACATCCGGAACTACGATCAGTCCAACCCTCCCCTCGTCTGGGTGCCGTTTCGAGCCCAGGGAGCGGCGATGGAGGATCTCATCAGACTGCATGCCGAGGGGGAGCTCGAGGGGCCCGCCGCCGAGCTACTATCCGGCGGTCGACCAGCTGAGGAACTCTACGACCTGAAAGAGGATCCCCACGAAACCGAGAATCTGGCCACTGACACCGATCATTCGGATGTCCTCGACGAACTACGTGCCGAGATGGACGAGTGGCTCGATGGGATCGACGACATGGGTCAGGTTGATGAGTCCCAGATGGTCGAGCAAATGTACCCCGATGGGGAGCAACCCACAACGTCGACGCCGACGTTCGTCCCGAACGCTCCGGAAAACCGGACTATCGAGGCTACGCCGGAAGGGGGCGAGTTCACGGGCCCCGCAACGGTGGCCATCCACTGTGACACCCAGGGGGCGTCGATCGTATACACCACCGACACGACTGATGACCCCCACTGGGAACTGTACACGGGGCCGATCCGGCTCCCTGAGGGGGAGCTGACGTTACGTACCAAAGCGATCCGGTACGGCTACATCGAAAGTGAAGTTCGAGCGGCTACGTTTACGGTTTCGGGGTAATCCACCAGGGCAACCTTCGGTACGCCGTTTCGCGAGATAATACGATATTATTATTGTATATATCCCCCCATAAAAGCCACAAACTCCTCGTGGTAGCAGAAGTTATTTATGATAGTGGGTATAGCGCATTTGGTATGCCATCAGATGACACTGGCATGAATGTGGATCGTAGAGAGATGCTTGGAATGCTCGGAGCGGGCTCGACAGCTCTCCTTGCTGGGTGCGCCGGAGCTGGTGGTGGTACGGAAGAGGGGACGTTCACGGATTACATGTGGGCGACGCCGATGAACCACCAGTACAACCAGTACAACCCGACAAATTACGGGGCAGATCCCGCTCCGTTCCTGTTCGGGTGGCTCGCAAACTGGGATCAGACCAATAATGAGTGGGTCTCCCATCTTGCCGAGAACTGGGAGCACTCCGGTGACACGGTCACGCTCGAAATCAGTGACCAGTACGTCTGGCACAACGGCGATGATTTGACCGCAGAAGACGTGGCCACGAAGCTCCGTGTTGAGGACGTTATGGGCGCACAGTCCGTTTCCCCGTTTGAGTCTCTCACCGTCGAAGACAGCACGACGGTTACCCTCGGTCTCAGCACTGAGATCAACTCTGAAGTAATGTATCAGAATCTTCTCCCCATCATGATCGACACACCGGAAAGCGTCTATGGGGAATACGTCGAGGGTGCTGAATTCGGCTCCGATGCGGACAAAGCCGAGTACACGCAGGAGCTCGTTCAGTTCTCGTGGGACGAACCGATCGGTTGGGGGCCCTTCGAGTTCGATCGACGGACCGAGCTCGGCGTCGAATTCACGAAGTTCAGTGACCATCCGTTTGCAGACGACATCAACTTCGACACGGTCAGCATCGAATCGGTCGAAAGTAAACAGCAGAAGATGCAGGGCTATTTGTCGAATAATGTGTCCGGCGGCGGGATGATTCCGACGAAGCAGACGAGTGAGGACCTGTCGGATCGATACCACCGCTGGGATTTCCTGCGTGGACTCGGTGGAGCGTTCCACTTCAACCAAAGCAGGGAGGTTTTCCAGGACGTACGCGTCCGACAGGCACTCTGCCACGTCATGGATAACGAGCCGATGACTGCCAATATGACGGCGATCGGGAAGGATCCCCTCGACCATTTCACGGGGTTCCACGGGACGGAAGAGACACAGCGGAGTTACCTGGGCGATGCGCTGGATTCGTTCAATTCCTATGACGATACCGAGCAAGCAGTGACGCTGCTCGAGGAAGCGGGATTCTCGAGAGACGGTGGCAACTGGTACGAGCCCAGCGGCGATCGATTCCAGATCGACCTCGTGTCGACGAGCGGGTTCGCCTCGTGGCGGGATGCGACGAACGAGGCATCGCGGCAACTGGGTGAGTTTGGAATCGAGACTGAGTTCATTGCCGAGCAAAATAGCACGTACCTGTCGAACACGCTACCGAATGGTGATTTCGACATTGCCCCGTCCTTCCTTGGGATGGCCGGCATTTTCCACCCACTTCCCCATCTGAATTCTGGATTCTTCGGATTCCCGCAGTACGATCCCGGATTCAACCCTTCGGAAGAGTACTCAGTTCCCATGCCGGTTGGTGATGCTGAGGGCTCTACTGAAACAGTCAACGTGAATGAGGTGCTGGACCAAATCCGGACGTCATCTGGCGAGGACGCCAACAGCGCCATCACCCGAGCTGCATGGGTGTTCAATCAAACAATGCCGACGTATCCGATCTTCTCGGCACGCGGATACATGTACCTCGACACGAACAACTGGGAAGCCAATATGGAATCCCCAGTGACGAACACATACTACCCCCTCGAAATGCTCCTGCACAACGGGGATATTCAGGAGCAATAACTCTCAGAGCTGATACAGCCCATACTACAGGAATACAATAATGGCCTCAAGTTCCCTCAAACGACATATCCTCCGGTTCGCACAGGTACTGTTCACGATCTGGTTCGTGATCACGTTCACGTTTGGCCTGATCCGGCTACTCCCTGGTGGACCGATGGACTATCTGAAAGCGCAGTTTGCCGAACAGGATCTATCGTCCAGCGCGCTCGCCGCCCAAATGGAGACGTATACGAACATCAACCCCAACCAACCCCTGTACGAACAATATATCAATTATATGGTTAATTTGTTCCAGGGGGATATGGGCCAATCCATGTGGTACGACGAACCCGTTGCCTCGATCATCACCGAGGCACTCCCGTGGAGCCTGCTCCTGGTGGGAGTCTCCCTCGCTCTGATGTATCTGATCGGGGTCGTCGGGGGCGCGCTGATGGCCTACAGTGAGGGCACTCGCTTCGACAACGCCATGTCGATGATCTCGATCGTTTGCAATTCGGTGCCATCCTACGTTGCGGGAGTCGTATTCCTGTATCTCCTGGCGTTCCAATGGAGTATCTTCCCCACTGGGGGGACGGCCGGGACGGACGTCAGTGCGGGGCTCAACGTGGCATACATCTACAGCGTGCTGAGCCATCTGGTGTTGCCCGTTGCATCCTTCGTGCTGACCGGATTCGGGTTCCGGGCACTCGTCATGCGCGGGAACAGTATCAGCATTCTCGGGGAAGAATACGTGCGAGTCGCCCGGCTCCGCGGACTCACTTCGAGGAGTATTGCACTCAAATACGTGGGGAAAAACGCAGTACTGCCGTTGTACACTGGACTGTTGATCTCCTTCGGCCGACTGATCGGCGCGACCGTCATTATCGAGGAAATCTTCCGGTACAGGGGGCTCGGATACTACATGTTCCAGGCTATCCAGGCAAGGGACTATCCCCTGATGATGGGTTGTTTCATCGTCATCACTGTCCTCGTTACCCTGGGAGTGTACGTTGCAGACCTCACGTATCGGCTGATCGATCCACGGACGGATACGAGGGAGGAAACTGCAAACATCACAGTTCGGAGTTCCGTGTACAATCTGAAGTCGCTGCTCGCCGGGCTCCGAAAAAAGATATCCTCCGTCGCGTCACGCGGCTCCGAGAGCACGCCGCTCGCGGCGAGTAGACGAGACCTCAACGATTTCCAGTTCGGAAACGACGACAAGTTCAGTCATAGCAGCTATGATCGCAATCCCGTCCAGTATGTACTGGTTCCGTTGAAAATCATCTGGGAGGACTGGCGGACGCGGGTTGGGTTATCTATCGTTCTATTTTACGTTGCAGTGGGGATAATCGGCCCCGAGCTGCTCCCGGCACCGACATCCGGTCAGGCTCCCCGACAGATGAGTGCGTTCCAGACGCTGGAGCATCCGTTTGGGTCCGACGCGGCTGGACGGGATCTGCTTTCGCTCGTGGTCTATTCGACCAGGCCAATGCTCGAGATGATCCTGGCAGGCGCGCTCTTCGCAACTGTTGCGGCCACGGTTGTGGGGATCATCTCAGGCTATGCGGGTGGTATCATCGATCGCGTCCTGATGACCATCTCCGACGTCACTATCGCGATCCCAGGGATTCCGCTGGTTATCGTGCTCGCACTGCTGCTCCAGCCCGAAGAGCCCTGGTTCATCGGGCTGATCCTGACGATCAATGCGTGGGGCGGAACTGCCCGACAGATCCGCTCGGAGACGCTCTCGATCCGTAGTCAGTACTACGTCGAGGCGTCCCAGGTGCTGGGGGTCTCCTCGTTCCGTATCTTGCTCAAGGATATCCTCCCCAACATCCTGTCGTTCATCCTGATCAAGTTCGTCGGAAGCGCCAGACGGGTCGTCTTCGCATCGGTCGGTCTCTACTTCCTGGGGGTGCTCCCGTATAGGCTCACCCACTGGGGGGTAACGATGCAACAGGCCTACAACGGCGGCGCGCTCCTGTCGACCGAGCTGGCCTATTGGTTGTTCATCCCGATGATGGCGGTCGTCATCCTGAACTTCGGCTTGGTGCTGTTCGCTCAGGGGACGGATCGGCTGCTGAACCCACAGATCAGAGCAAAGCACAAAGACACAGGTACCTCGGCAGAGACGGACGGCGAGACGGCCACAGCAAACGTCAACTAAGACAATGAGTGTCAATTCACAATCCGCCGAAAGAACGCAGGAAGCTCGGAAGGTGATCAGCGCACGCGATGTCAGTGTGACATTTGATATGTCTCGGGGGGAGTCCCGGGTGCTCGATAATGTCAGCATGGACATCTACGATGGCGAAATCATCGGAATTGTCGGAGAAAGTGGCAGTGGGAAGTCCATGTTTGCGGATGCCCTACTGAACGCCGTCGTTGACCCGGGCGTGCCGTCTGGAGAGATCTCCTACACCAGGGAGGACGGCGAATCGGAGAACATTCTCGACCTGGATGGGGAGAATCTCCGGAAGTTCAGGTGGAACGAAGTGGCGATGGTCTTCCAGGGTGCACTGAACGCGTTCAACCCCACCAGCGAGATCCGCGACCACTTCGTCGAAACCCTGGAGGCCCACGATGCTGACAAGGAGGAGGGGATGGAGCGAGCAAGGCAGCTCCTAGAGGATCTATATTTAGATCCGGAGCGTGTCTTGGATTCGTATCCCCACGAACTGAGTGGCGGCATGAAGCAGCGGGCCCTGGTCGCGCTGAGCCTCGTCCTAGATCCTGACGTGCTCGTGATGGACGAACCCACCGCCGCGTTGGACCTCCTAATGCAGCGGTCCATCATCAAGCTTCTTCGGGAAATTCGGGACAAGTACAATCTCACGATGGTGTTCATTACGCACGATCTTCCCCTCGTGGCCCGGCTTGCGGACCGACTGGCCGTGCTGTATGCCTTCGAGTTCGTCGAAACTGGGCCAACCGAGAAGATCCTGAATACGCCATCGCATCCATACACGCGTGAACTGCTGAATGCGACTCCCGACATTAGCGCCCCGATCGAACAGATGAAACCCGTCAATGGGTCTGCGCCCGATCCCGTGAACACCCCCGACGGATGTTCGTACCATCCTCGATGCCCACTCGCCGACGAGAAGTGTAAATCATCAGATCCCCCATTCCACTCGGTGGATGACGATCACGACTCGGCGTGCTTCTACTGGGAGCAAGCCAGAGAAGAGATTCCAACGGCGAGTGAAGGAGGTGAGATGCATGAGTAAAACGAGCGATGAGCCAGTCATCACGCTCAACAATGTCAGCGTCGAATTCGGGGAGAACTCGTCGATATTTAATCTCTTTGACGACGATGAGGTAGTGAAAGCCGTCGATAACGTCTCAATCGAGATCCCCGAGAACCAGGTCGTGGTGCTCGTGGGTGAGAGCGGTTGCGGGAAGACTACGCTCGGGAAGACCGCCATTGGGCTCCAGGAGCCGACGTCGGGAAGCATCGAGTACCGTGGGCATGATCTCTGGGAAGCGAAACGGGGGGGTGGCGACATGTCGTACGAGGAAATGCGTCGTTCACTGCAGATCATCCATCAGGACCCAGGCAGCTCCCTCAACCCGAACCGGACGGTCATGGCAACGCTGTTGGAACCGATGCGAAAGTGGTACTCGCATCTTTCCTCCGGAGAGAGACGGTCACGAATCCTCTCCATGATCGACCGTGTGGGGATGTCGCCCCCGGACGACTATGCTGCCAGGTATCCACACCAACTGAGCGGTGGAGAGAAACAACGCGTTGCGCTCATTCGAGCGCTCATGATGAACCCCGACCTCATCTTGGCCGATGAGGCGATTAGTGCGCTCGACGTCTCGCTGCGAATCGAGATGATGAACTTGATGATCGATCTGCAGGAGAACATCGGGACGTCGTATCTGATGATCTCGCACGACCTCTCGAATGCCAGGTACATGGCCGAGAAGACGGACGGCTATATTGGCATCATGTACCTGGGGGAGATCGTCGAGTACGGTCCGCCGTCGGAAGTGATCGGAAACCCGAGCCATCCGTACACGAAGGCGCTAAAGTGGGCCACACCCGAGCTCCAATCGTTCGCTGAGACTGGCGAAGAGATGCCCATCAGAAGTATCGACATTCCGGACGCGGTCAATCCGCCTAGTGGCTGTCGCTTCCACACGCGGTGCCCCGAGGCACGTGAAGTGTGTACCGAGGAACATCCCGAGGTGTCCATCGATCAGGAACTGGGCGAATATCGCTCTGCGTGCTTCCGTGAGTACGATGATCACGAGTATTGGGAGAGCGAGGAGATCACAGAAGCGGAGGCGACTATCGGTGATTGAATCGATTTAGCGGAAGGTCACCTGCGGCCCCAACCCCGTACCGGTCGCTTCGACCGGGGTGCGTTGTAGAGGCCACGGATAGGATCTGCCTCGGACGTGGATTCGAGCAATCGGTAGACAACGTCGGTCTATCGTGCACACCGAGCCAGACAGTAGCAACCATCGTGATATCCCACAGGATCGACTCCCGGAAGATTTTTTGAGGTAGGTTATCGAAGTTCATTCGCCATGCGAATAGTTTACATTGACGTCGACTCGTTACGGCCGGATCACTTGGGTTGCTATGGGTACGATCGAGATACGTCTCCCAATATCGATCGAATAGCAGAGGAGGGACGCCGTTTCACGAACTATTACGTCTCGGACGCTCCATGTCTCCCGTCACGAACCGCGTACTTGTCGGGGCGGTTCGGGATCCACACGGGAGCGGTTGGCCACGCAAGAACCAATGCGGATATTCGTCCGCGAGGTGGCGCCCGAGGACATGCAAACCACGGGGAGTATCGAACGCTCCCGACCGTCCTGCAACAGAGCGATCACGACACTGCATTCATCAGCCCGTTTCCGCAGCGACACGGTGCCTGGCACGTCATCGACGGATTCCAGGAGTGGATCGACACGGGCGGCTTCGGCATCGAACGTGCTGAAGTCGTGTACCCCCACGCTGAGGAGTGGCTGCAGGAGAATGCCAGTGAGGAGGATTGGTATCTACACGTGAATTTCTGGGATCCACACACACCGTATGACACTCCCCAGTCCTACGGCAATCCGTTCGCAGACGACCCAGCACCAGACTGGCTAACCGAGGAAACACTCCAAGAACATTACGAGAGCTATGGCCCTCACAGCGCACACGACCCGTTTCACGGCAATTTGACGGGGGAGGGTCCGGACGACCTCGAACGTACCCCGGACGAGATCGCGGATCTCGATGACTTCGACCGATGGGTGGACGGGTACGACGTCGGGATCAAGTACATGGACGACTACATCGGCCAGCTCATCGAGCTCCTGCAGGACGAGGGGATCTACGAGGAAACGATGATCGTCGTCTCTGCCGACCACGGTGAAAACCTGGGCGAGCTCAACGTGTACGGCGATCATCAGACTGCAGACGACATCACGTGCAACGTTCCGCTGATCGTGAAAGGCCCAGGCGTCGAACCCGGCGTCGACGACGATCTCCACTATCACGTCGACTTCTCGGCCACGCTCGCCGAGTTCGTCGACGGCGAGATCCCGGACGGCTGGGACGGCCAATCGTTCCTGGATTCCCTCTCGGAAGGCGAATCCGATGGCCGCGAGTTCCTCGTCACGGGACAGGGTGCTTGGGCGTGTCAACGCGGTGTTCGCTGGGATGACTGGTTCTTGCTTCGAACGTATCACGACGGCTGGAGGGAGTTCGACCCAGTCGAACTCTACGACCTCTCAGCGGATCCACACGAGACGGAGAACGTCGCCCAATCTAACGTCGAGGTCGCGGAGCAGGGCATGGCACTGCTCAATCGATGGATCGGCCAGCGAGGCCTGAACGCCGCGCTGGGCCAGGACGGTGGGAACCCCGAGGGACCACGGGCCCTCGTCGACCCACTGTTCGAGGTCATCCAAGAAGGGGGATCCGTCTACCTGGAGGGGAACCTGGATACGTATGCAACCCGGCTTCGAGAAACCGGTCGGGAGGAGCATGCAGAGCATCTAGAGAAGACCGAAGGCATCGTCGAACAGGACCCTGCGGAGTATCTTCGCTGACGCTCTCCGCAGACGGCCCTCCTCCCACCTCGAAGGCGGGTGGAGAACGCAAGAGGCACTGAAGGGACTCGTGAACTGGACGTCAGGGAAGATCCGAACCACGTGCCTGCTCGAACGATTGGTTCGTACGGTCGGCGGGCTGGAACGGATTCCCCGCCTGCACAGGAGTCCGATTACTCTGTCGCGGTGACGACGTAGTCGTCGAAGTTGAGGATAACCTGTTGAGCGGTATCACCGAATACCGCCTTCCCGGTCGGGCGGCGACGTTGTCCGATGAGGAAGATGTAGTCACAGGAACTATCGTTCGCGACGTCGAGGATCGTTGACGCCCGTTTCTCGTCGTTCTTGACGGCACGCCCCAGGGGCTCCGCCTCGACGTCGATATCGGACAGCAGGTCGCTGATGGCGTTCTGTGCCACGGTTTTCGCGTACTCGGCTGCACTCATCTCGTAGGTTTCGCCCTCGACCGCCGCGATCGAATCCATCACCGCGGAATCGTTTTCGAACTCCGAATCGCTCACGACGGTTAACACACGAAGCGGTGCGTCCTGGGCGGCTGCAAGCTCACCAGCTTCGCGGATCAGTTCAGGCGCACGGTCGCTCGGATCAGTAACTACAAGCGGGCGCTCCATAGGGCAGTGATGGTTACTGGTGCACAAATAGCTTGTTGTGGAACGTACGGGGGTTGCCCCGAAGACTCCGTACTGTGTTGGTTGCTCTGTTCATCAGCGATTGATACGATGGCCGGTTCAAAACGAGCGGGGGCTGAAGACCGTGGGCAACGCGCGTCTAGCTATCGAAGTTGCTGGGCCCCAGCAACTACTCGGCTTCTGTGAAATGCAAATCGTAATTACTGTGGAAGGATGATTGTTGCTCGATGGATGCGTCAACGGAAGACGTAGTGGAAACTATTCGTACATCTCCGTTGAAGCGATTGCTCTCCGACAAACCGCTTCTGGTGATCCTCTCGCTTTCATTTATCGGGGGGCTGGGGACCGGCGTTCCTTCGCCGGCGATGCCGGAAATGGTGTCAGCACTCGGTATCTCCGAGGGACAGATCGGGTACATCTTGTCCGTCTTTTTTCTCGGCACCGTACTTGCATTACCGTTGTCCGGACTGCTCATGGACAACTACGGCCGCAGGCCGGTTGTTCTCTCACTCGTCTTTCTCTTCGGGGCGGCAGGAACTGCAATCGCCTTCGTACGGAGTTTCGAACTAATTCTTCTCCTACGATTCCTCCAGGGAATCGGGTTCGCGGGAACCATCCCGTTGTCAGTCACCCTCGTCGGGGACCTGTATTCGGGGCCCACGGGTTCGAGTGCTCAAGGACTCAACATCGGTGCATCCGGAGTCGCGAGGATCGTCGTTCCTGCTGTGGCAGGATTCCTGGTGAGTATCGCCTGGTTCGTCCCATTTCTCCTCCATGGGGTAGCACTGCTCGTCTTCGTTATTGCATATTTTTACCTCCCTGAAACGATGAATAGTCGCGAATCGGGGCCGGGCGAGTCGACAACAGAATCATATCCGTCACGTGTGCGAGCTGCTGTGAGGGGGCTCATCAACGAGCTTCGGCATCCGCCGCTTGCAGTGTTACTCGGCGGAGTGTTCCTGATCTTCTCGGCCCGGTTCACCATCACAACGTTCGTGCCGCTGTACGCCGTCACCACGATGAACGCAAGTTACTTCGTCGCGGGTGTTGCGCTCTCCGTAACCGGGATTCCGCGCCTCATCGTGTCTCCATTCGCAGGATCGTTCGACGACAAGGTCGATCAGCGGACTGCGTTCGTCGCAACGATCGGTATGCTCGGCGTCGGAATCCTCCTCATTGGGGTCGTAGAGAACGTCGTTGCCTTATTTGCGGTGTTAACCGTATACGGTGTCGGAGATGCCCTTTACAATCCGATCCTGAACAACACGGTAACTGGAATGGCCGAAGCCGGCCATCGTGGGCGAATCACAAGCATCATGGAGACGTTGAAGACTGGAGCGATCGTAACGTCACCTGCGCTCTTCGGGGTGGTACTCGCGGCCATCGGGTACGAACAGATGTTTGCCCTCGCCGGTATTCTCGCCCTTCTCCCCTCCATCCCCATCCTGTTCTTCATCGGTGAGTAGAGACACTGATCGGACCAGACCTTCCTTCGTCGGTGAGTCGTTTCGATGATGCATTGGCGTTGCGCCGAACAGACGTCGAAACGCCCGTGCCTCGTCTAGGGGTTCCGGTCCGGGGTGACCAGCAGCGGCAGCTCGTGATCGTGGATGGGGAATACCACCGAAATGTTTTGTTGCGGGCTCCCTTTGGGGCAGGATATGGCCGAAGACGATCCAGCTTGCTGTGCTGCTTCCCGGACCCAGGGCTCGGAGTCCTCCGATCCGCAGAATACAGGCCAGGTCGACGACCAGACCACTCGTGCACCTGCGACGCCTGATGACGATCGAACTGCTGGAATGGTTCACGTCGACGGCGGTAGCTTTACGATGGGAACGGATTCAGACGTTGGATTCCCGGAGGACGGTGAGGGGCCAGCCCGTGAGGTCACTGTCGATCCATTCTACGTCGACAAGTACGCCGTGACGAACGGCCAATTCTTGGAGTTCATCCGCGAGACCGGATATACGACCGATGCCGAGCAGTACGGATGGTCGTTCGTTTTTCAGGATTTCCTCACCGACCAAGCCCAAGACCATGTCTTGCAAAACGTCGATGCTGCCCCCTGGTGGTTTGCTATCGAGGGTGCGACCTGGTTCCGACCGTACGGTCCCGGGACGAACGTTCTCGAGGAAGAGCTGTTGAAACATCCCGTCACCCACGTTTCGTGGCGAGACGCTGCAGCGTATGCCGAATGGGCGGGCAAGCGCCTCCCCACAGAGGCTGAATGGGAGTATGCCGCTCGCGGTGGCCTCGAACAGCGACGCTACCCATGGGGCGACGATCTGAAACCCGATGGTGAGCACCGCTGTAACATCTGGCAAGGCGAGTTCCCCGAACACAATTCCGGTGACGACGGTTATCGCTCGACTGCACCTGTCAACGCCTTCCGCCCGAACGGCCACGGACTGTACAACGCCTCCGGAAACGTCTGGGAATGGTGCGGCGATTGGTTCAGTGCCGACCATCAAACGACCGATGCGTTCGATCCGGATAATCCGGTTGGCCCGTCAGGGGGCAATCAGCGTGTAATGCGCGGCGGATCGTATCTCTGTCATCGATCCTGGTGTAACCGGTATCGGGTTGCCGCTCGATCGAAGAACACTCCGGACAGCTCGACGGGAAATATTGGCTTCCGGTGTGTCGTGGACGCCGCCACCGAGTAGGGAGCTCACGCGGGCGAAAGTTCTGCGTTCCCAACCTCCACGGCACCGCGTTTCGTGAAGCGAAATTCCTTTTTGTAACTCCGTCATTGGCACGTCCATATGGTCGCGTTGTCGGCAGTAGCAATGCTACTGGTCGCATTTGTCGGGAGCCTCTTCATGGCGTGGACGATCGGCGCCGGATCGTCTGGGTCGACACCGTTTGCGCCAGCAGTTGGTGCGAACGCCATTTCCATCATGCGTGCGGGATTTGTCGTGGGGCTGTTAGGACTCTCCGGAGCGATACTGCAGGGAGCAAACGTCTCCGAGACTGTCGGGAGCGGACTCATTCAGGGGGCGACGCTCTCACCGATGACAGTCATCATCGGGCTATTTACTGCAGCGCTCCTCGTTGCAGTCGGGATCTTCACCGGCTACCCGATCGCGACGGCGTTTACCGTTACGGGAGCCGTGACCGGCGTCGGGATCGCTTTAGGCGGTATCCCCGCATGGGGCACCTATCAACAGACAGTCGCGCTCTGGCTCGTCATCCCCTTCGTGGGGAGCGGCGTCGCGTACGGGATGGCTCGTATTCTGGCAGATGAGCGAGTGCCGACCGGGTACACGATCGGCGTCCTCGGGGTGCTCATATCCGCAGTCGTCGTCAATATGCCCCTTACAATACTTGGACCAGCAGGGCAGAGCCGCTCGATCTCGGTGACGTTCAACTCACTTCTCCCTGCCTTCGTGGGAAGTTCTCGCGTGGCGATCACGCTTCTCATCGCCGGAGTCGCCGGAGCGCTGCTGTGTCGACGACACCTGCGTTCGTCCGTGAGGACAGAGCGTCATTTCCTACTCGCACTCGGCTCCCTCGTTGCTTTCTCGGCGGGCGCAACCCAGGTTGGCCTCGCTGTTGGTCCGCTTCTTCCGCTCCTCGAGGACTGGTCGATCCCAATGACCGCGGTCCTCGCAATCGGGGGGTTTGGCCTATTGGCTGGTTCGTGGACGGGCGCTCCGCGGATGATAAAGGCGATTTCACAGGACTACTCGGCGCTCGGGCCGAAACGCTCGATCGCAGCGCTCGTTCCATCGTTCCTCATCGCTCAAACAGCGGTATTTCTGGGAGCGCCGGTATCGTTCAACGAGATTATCGTCAGCGCGATCATCGGTAGCGGATACGCAGCCGAGAACTCCCCCGTGAGTGTATCGAAGATCCGAAATACATCAGTTGCCTGGGTAGCGTCACTGTGTATCTCGGGGCTTTGTAGTTTCGGGCTTGTGTCGGCGCTACTGGCTGTTCAGTGACGCCCATAGATTCCCCTCAATGCGACTTCCAAGTAACTCCCGAGCTGCGTACTGACCGTGATCTTCGACACCCGCAGTTCACCTGGGCAGTCCATTGGATTCGAATAGTTCTCGCTGGGGTTGCAAACGAGTGGCTGATGATGCATGGTGTCGCAATACCCCTCAGTCCAGGATGTCGGTCGATCGTTCGTTCCAGATTGGCCTCGTCGAGGACACAGGTGTCGGGGTCGAGCTTGATCTCTGCTCCCTGCAGAGCCAGGGACGAACACACCGTCGTGGGGAGTACTTGACGGGCTGCACTCGCGTCGCAGGCGAGGGCTTCCTGATCACAGAAGGTGCGGCCGACAGGAGAACCATCGATGGGATGCGTACAGTTGATTGGTGTTCATGGTGCGATACGCACGTGGAGTTCCCACACTCAGGCCCCGCCTCGCAGGTACAAACCGGCCGGATGGACCGATGATTTCACCGGAATTGAATAGCAGGCCAACACGGCAACCGGACTCTGACAGCTCAGCGACGACGTTGGGTCAAGGCGGCGACGGTATGGCGTTGTTCCGCTTCGATCTGTTCCAGTAGTTTCGTGCCGGTGTCCAGCACAGGAAAATCAACGTCGAGGTCGTCGAATAGGTAGGTGCTCACCGCGACCGGTGACCGACCGTTGGAGAGACCCAATGACGACAGCTCGCTGACCTGCTGTTGACGCCGAGCCAGCAACGTTTCACACTCTTCCTGGAGTTCGTTCAATCGCCGCCAGCGTGTCTGAAGGTCGGGGAATGTGCGCTCGGTGAGCCCCTCTCCATCAGTAACTTCAAACCGCTTGACGATCGCAGAGAGTTGGTCAGCCGCCGCTTGGAGGTCAGTGCGTTCACCTCCAAGCGTGTCGATCACCACCTGCCTGTCACGAGCTGCATTCCGTGTGCTTGCGACAATCGAACGTCGCAACGCGGGCGTAAAGTGAGTGCCGTCGATAATGGAGGACGCGAGCTCGGGACTTAATTCGGCGGTCAGATGTTCCTCTAGTGACTCGTCGTAATCAGTATCGAAATGATCGACTGCCATCACGGTGTCACGGTATGCATCGCGAACCGACTGGAGCTGCTCCTCAGGCTGCTTGTTTACGAGGAGGAATCCCTCGCTTGTATGGCCGCCATCGGATCGGGGAGCGATAGAAATTTGTTCGACACGGTCCGCAAAATCCACGAACGCTTTATACTCCGCGAGTAACCGATCCCGTTCGGCATCAACCTCGGCCGGGGCACGACGAACCGCATCGAGTGAACCATCCGTCTCAAGCGCAAGTGCACCGAATATGGCCGCCACAGTCAATATCGAGACTGCCTCCCACGCGCCGCTAGCGCTACCGAAAACGATAGCAGGCACCTCAGTGCTATGGCTTGTTAGACCAGCGGCTGTCACTGGTGGCCATTAACAGTGCAATTACAAAGAGTTTACTCATCTCGGATCTCGTCCAGACGCTCGAAAACGGCGGTTCAGCGACTAATGATGTAGTATCATTTTCCTAGTAGTATACGATAAATATCCAATTTACTAGGATATGGAGTGGGTGATTCAGTCGGTGAAATCGGAGCTAGCCCGCTTCGCAAATCGCGCCCGTTCCCTCGCCCAACAGGAGGTCGTCCTACTTTCTCAATCCGCGGTATAGCGTGGCGAAAAGGCTACGCTGCGTAGGTGATTCTCGCGATTTACGGCCTCAAAATGTATTTCGATCTTTCGTTCTGGCGGCTCCCAGACGCGCTCCAGGAAATGACACGGATCATTTCGAATTCACGGTATAGAACCAATCCTACTGTCCGATTTCACCACGATTTGTTCGCGAATTCGGGGCCGAAAATGCTGATCTGGTGTCGACAGCTGCAGTTGTTGGCAGAGCTGCACGATGCCGGCGAGATCCAGGCGATCGATGCAACCGACATGGATGGATCACAGCACGCCAGCGCTACGCGAAACGGACGAATACCGTGCTCAGATCCGTCACAAACGACGCTCCACAGTGATTGTGAAACAACTTCGAACCTAGATATACACTGCTCGATGAAATGACCGCGCGAAAAGCGAATCGACGAACAGCGACTCAAGCGGAATCTCGACCAAGTCGAAATGATGTCCGCCGACGAGGGTCGATATCCCGCCGCCCAGGAGGCCCAGGTATTACCTTCTGACGTCCGTAAAGCGGAATATGCCTGACGGAGCTACAGTGAGGCGGTGGCAAGAACGACTCGAATGGCCTACAGCCCTGGGAGTACTTTGGTTCGTCCTGTATACGAGCGCGACTATTTTTGACTCGGCCTGGGCCTACTCGAATAGAAATACGATCGCGTATCTGTTTTCGCCGAACCACTTGTCAGAACCACTTGGCTGGCTCTTTCTCCTGTCGCTGTTAGTAACAGTGATCGGGATCTCGTTTCACGTCTACATCCTCTGGGCGGGGCACTAGCTCCACACTCATACTGAGTAGCTGATTCAGCACTCAGATACGAGGAGGGTTATCGAAGAGTTCACCTTGAACTCATCTACGAGCGCGGCCACAACGTACTGCTTCGAATTGCAGCAGCTACGTCGTTTGCCCAGAACTCGCAATCGGTAGTTAGTACCCGCCGGTTCGATCAACCGACTCAATACTCAGTGCGGGGAAAGATACGACCACTCGGGACGGGGTGCGGTCGAACCCTGATTGGGTAGTTTCGAAAACATTTCCTGGAGTTCCCATCAGAAGCGTAAAACGGGATTAGTGGCTCAAGCGCACGAATTCGAGCGTCTAAACTAGGGCAAAGGTTCGAATAAACGATCCCCACCTTCACTTCCACCGGGCTTCAGGACTCGCTATATCCCCCGCAGAACTGTTCCAGTGGGATGCAAATGGTAGCCCACTCTTCGATCCCGGAACTCCCCGATCTCTCGGCGGGCATCCAGCTACTCGACGCCGAGCCCGGCGGCGCTCTCCCGGCACTGGTCGCCGACCAGGTGCTCACCGACGGGAAGCGTGCGCTCTGGGCGGACGCCGGCCGCCAGGCCCGCACTCGTCGGTTGGCAGACGTCGCACCCAGCCCGCGCATCCTCGAACGGATCGACGTGGCACGTGGCTTCACCGCGTTCCAGCACTACGCGATCGTCGAGCGCCTGGTCGACCGCGCCCGGCAGCTCGCCACCGAGGACCGGCTCGCGCTGGTGGTCGCGCCGGCGTTGGACGCGCCGTATCGCGAGGACGGCCTCCGCGGTGACGAAGGAGCGACGATGCTCGTTCGTGCGATCGCCCGTCTGGCCGGTATCGCTCGGGAAGCAGCGTGCCCAGTACTGGTCACACGGCGTCGCGACGACGCGCTGTCGGCCCCGATCGCGAACGCCGCCGCGGACACCATCCGGTGTGAGCACACCGAGCAGGGGCCGCGGTTCGAGGCCGAAGACTTCGAGACGCTGGTCTACCCCGTCGGCGACGGCCTGCTCCAAACCACGCTCGCGTACTGGCGGCGCATCCTCGACGCCCGCGCTCCGGAGGGTGCCCTCGAACCAGTCGAGCCAACCATCTCGATGGAGGGGTAACTCGTGGGACGAACGAACGCCACGTATCGCGACACGCTCCGGTCGATCGAGGGTGAGTGGGACGACTTCGAGCGGGCGCTCCGACGGAACGACCGCGAACACTTCCAGCGGCTCTTCGAGCACGCGCGCCGGTACGCCGACGCCGCGGGCAACCAGAACCCGACCGACCCGATGCCGGCCATCCTGCTGTCGATGCTCCTCGCCCAGGAGCGCGAGCGGGCCACACTGGCCGAGCGCGTCGACGAACTCGAAGCCCGCCTCGACGAGCACGGAAACTAGATGCCCTACACCTTCGACTTCCGGGACGATCACGTTTTGGAGTGGACCGCCACCGAGGGCGGCGCGACCGTCCAGCGGATCGACCACTGGTCGCCGACGTTCTACGTACAGGCCCACGGCGACGACGTCACACTGGACGAGGTGGACGAACTCCTCGCACCGGACCCCCGCGTCGTCGATCGCCGGATCGAGTCCTGGCGACCGGGCTTCCGCCACGATCACGAGGAGTTGCTCGCCGTCGACGTCGATCGCGTCGACGCCGTGACCGACGTCGCCCACCGCGTCCGCGCCGAAGGGCCACCCGGTGCCTACCGGTGTTTCAACGTCGACCTCTCGCCGCAGTTCCGGTACTGCCTGGAACGGGGCATCGATCCGGCGCCAACTGTGGATCTGTCGAGGCTCGCGATCGACGTGCCCGAGACCGAACTCGTCGACGGCCCGATCACGACCGTCGCTCTCGAGGGCGATCGCCCCGACGGTGCGGACGTCGAGGAGACGATCGACGACTCGGCGACGGCCGTCGTCCGTGGCGTTCGCGCGGCGCTTCGGCGAATCGATCCGGACCTGCTCGTACTCTCGACGGCCGAGCTCGTCCCGGAGCTCGACGCGACGGCCGAGGCCGCCGGCGAGGAGTTCCACCTCGGCCGGCGCCCGGGGTTCACGCAACTCGCCGGCGAGTCGACGTTCGAGAGCTACGGCCGCGTCGGCCACTCACCGGCGCGCTACTCCGTCCCCGGCCGGGCGATCGTCGATCGGTCGAACAGCTTCTTCCACCACGAGGCCGGGCTGGCGGGCTGTGTCGATCTCGTCGGTCGGTCCTGGAAACCCATCCAGGAGCTCGCCTGGGCGTCGATGGGCAACGTCCTCACCGCCATGCAGATCCGGGAGGCGATGCGCCACGACGTGCTCGTGCCCTGGAACTCCTGGCGCCACGAGTTCTGCAAGCGAATGGACCAGCTCCACGAGGCCGATCGCGGCGGCCACACCTTCGCACCAGACGTTGGCGTGCACGAGGCTGTCCACGAGCTCGACTTCGCGTCGCTCTACCCCAACATCATCTGCCAGTACAACGTCTCGCCCGACGTCATCCGGTGTAACTGCCACGACAGCGACGACGTGCCCGGCCTCGGCTACTCCATCTGCGAGGAGGACGGCTATCTCGCGGACGTCCTCCACCCGCTGATCGACGACCGCGCCGACATCAAAGCGGAGATCCGCGAGTGCGACGACCCAGAACGACGTGCCGCCCTCGAGGGAAAATCCTCCGCGATCAAGTGGATCCTCGTCTCCTGTTTCGGCTACCAGGGGTTCTCGAACGCGAAGTTTGGTCGCATCGAGTGCCACGAGGCGATCAACGCCTACGCCCGCAAGATACTCCTCGACGCCAAGGAATGCCTCGAGGCCGGCGGCTGGCGGCTCGTCCACGGCATCGTCGACAGTCTGTGGGTCACGCCACGCGAGGGCGAAGAACAGGCGGATCTCCACGAGCTCGCCGCCGAGATCTCCGCCGACGTCGATATCGAGCTCGAGTACGAGTCCGCATTCGAGTGGATCGCGTTCGTCCCGATGCGGAGCAGCGACGCCGGCGCGCTGACGAAGTACTTCGGAAAGCGTGCCGATCCACCCGATCACGAGGACGAGTACAAGTTCCGCGGCGTCGAGGTCCGCCAGCGCTCGACGCCGGAGTTCGTCGCACAAGCGCAAGAGGCCATGATCCAGGCCTTCGACGAGGAGCGCACGCCGGAGGCCGTCTGTCGGGTGCTCTCTGCGTGGATCGAGCGCCTCGAGCGGGGGGACGTGCCCGATGACCAACTGCTCGTGAAGAATCGAACCTCGAAGGACGTCGGGGACTACAGTAGCTATACCCTGACTGTGGCCGCCCTGGAACGCGTGGAGGCGTCCGGGATGGACCGTGCACCCGGCCAGGACGTCGAGTACGTCGTCGTGGACGACGACGCCGAGTCACGCGAACGCGTCCGTCTGCGCCACGAAGACGGCGAGGGCTACGACGTTGCGTTCTACCGGGAGCAGCTGGTCAGGGCGGCCGAGAGCGTAGTGTCGCCGCTGGGGTGGCGTGCAGACGAAATGGAGGGGTATCTGGTGAGTAGGAAAGACGGGAGTCTGTCGGCTTATTCTTGATCGTGAAATTTCCGGAAGGCTCTCCAGACAATAGAGGTCAACCAAATAACCGGAATTACGAACAGGAAGAGCGGGATGATATTGTTGACTCCCTGCAACAGAAGGTGGATGAGAAATCCTAGGCCGATTAGACCCAGAAGCCCGTTAGCAGCCATCCAAATTCCTCCTGATGGGAGGCCACCGTTGAACACGACGTTCTTGAACATATCCTTAGCCTGCTCCCGAGGCGAGTTTCCGCTGTTACGGCCAACACTGGATCTCCGGCTGGCATTCTCTATTTGATCGATGAGTTGCTCTAATTCGTAGTACGTAATACTGGATGCCACTGCCGCCAGGAAAATACCAATGCCGTACCCAAACCAGGAATTCGAATAATAGAGGTAAGAGAAGCATGCGACCGTCCAGAACGCCAGTACTGGGTTCCCCTCAATTGCAAATTTCGCATAGTCGGACTGCATCTTAGGCCTGGTTTGACACCCCTTCATAATAAAGCGACCCAGCGGTCTGGGGGGATTTCAGTACATAGCCACGGACTTTATCAGATGGAGAATGACCGACAGACGTACTCTAAATACCCAATATTGGGTAATAGCACCCTTGGCCATTCTGCTTCGAGTAATTCGATACTCACAAGAGGAACTAATTTGGTCGCCGTCTTCGACGAAGCACGAAACGTGCATTCCAACGGGACCGGCGAAAAAACCGAAGATAGGAAGCAGAAACGGGCCACGATGACAGACGAGCCTCGTGAGGACGTGATCTATAGAGTGAAGTGCAACACCTGCGGGAAATCGTGGGATCGCGATCCGAAAGACGGACCAAGTCACTGGCCAGAACGCGACTGGGATGCCGGTGCCGCCCGGAGTGCGGCAAAAGGCAAGCGCGACAGTCATCGGATGAACACTCAGCAGCAGCCCGACATGAAACGTCACGACGTCGAGATCGTCGAAGTCGAGCACAACGATGCCTGATGGCGGTGTCGAACCCAGGAACCGTCGGTCGAAGCGGCAACCGAAGTACGATGACACTGATTCACCCTTTCCACCGAGGCGGCTCGAACGGGGTGTGAGGACTTTATCGGCCGTATTGGACGTCGTCACTGGCGCAGGGAACAATGATCACAGTACCCGTCCAACTCAGCCGTAGATTTCAGAGTGGACCCTACGAAGCTCTTCGACGACCTCCTCGACCTCGGATTCGTCCGGATAGTAGTCGTATAGTGTGGGCTCGAGAGGATCCGCCTCCTCTTCGAGAATTTTGCGCCGCCCCTCGTCGCTCGGGTCGATGGTGATCTCGGCGTAGAGCAGCGAGACGTCCGATTCGGACAGGTTGAAATCCACTTCCGCATCGAAGGGCTCGCCCTGAAGCTCGATCTCGGTGTCCACCATGAACCAGCCGAGGTCGTCGCCCAGTGTCGGATCGACCCAAATGTCGTAGTCAGTCTCCTCCGCGACGCGCTCGGTGAATCGCTCGACCTTCTTCGCTTCTGCCCCAGACATAATCGAGTGGTTCCGATCGGCTCGTAAAGAAGGTAATCGTCTGATCCACCACTACGTTGCTGTTCCACGGGGAGATTCTGAGAACCGAGCGGCCCAGACATCCTGCAGGCCACCGCGAACGACGATCGCCAAAGAATCGGAAGCTATCGTGACGTTACTGCCCCTGAGATTCGAACTTCTCGAGAGCTGCTGGTGTCAGCCCGAACTCGCCGTCCGGCGACCGGGGAACGTCCGTTTCTGGCGAAACCATTCCCGTGAGTGCCCGGACCAGAGCGTATGGCGTTCCAGCGCCCCAGGCCTGGGGTTCACACGAAGCGGGATATCGGACGGGAGTCGTCGCATCGGAGAACCCACAGAACACCTCGGGCATGCGGTTGTCAGTGAAGGTTCCCGCAGCACCGAGCACGTCTTTGGATAGCTGTTCGACGCGGTCGTGGTAGCCATACCGTGCGAGGCCGAGCGCGATGAGGGAGTTGTCGTGGGGCCAGACGCTACCGATATGGTAGGAGACGGGGCTGTACCCGGCGTCCGCGGCCGACATCGATCGGACACCCCAGCCGGAGTACAGCGCCTCGGAGAAGAGCCGATCGACGACGGCGTCGGCCCGGTCGGGATCGACGATTCCCGACCAGAGGCACTGCCCGACATTAGACGTGGAAGTGTCGACTCGCCGACCATCACCGGTCAAGGCTGCCGCGTAATAGGACCGTTCCGGGAGCCAGAATGCCTCGTTGAACCGATCGCGGAGCGTAGCTGCTCTCGCCTCGAGGTGGGACGCCCTGTCGGGATCGTCTCGTACGGTTCGGAACAGAGTAGCGCCGCGCTGAAGCGCGTCGTAGACGTATCCCTGCACTTCGGCGCTGGCGAGTGGCGGCGTTGCTTCGGTTCCGTCGGCAAACTGGACACTCATATCGGAGTCCTTCCACGCGGTATGCGTGAGCGAGTCGTCGTCCGTGGCGTCGTAATAGACGAACGGATCGTCGGAAACGGCGTCCATCGCACCGGTAACCCACTCGACGGCAGCGTCGAGTGCCGGTGCAAGCCGCTCCGCGAGTGCCTCGTTGCCGGTCCACCGGACGGTCTCGTCGAGGAGGACGATCCAGAGCGCCGTCGCGTCGATCGTTCCGTAGAAAGGGTCGTAGTCGATCTCGCCTCGTCTGGCGAGCTCTCCGTGCCGAATCTCGTGGAAGATCTTCCCGGGCTCGGCGCGCCGGGACGGGTCCACATCGGTCGCCTGGTGGTCGGCGAGATAGGAGAGGACACCCATAGCGAGTTCCGGAGCCGCGGGGAGAACTTGATAGGCCGTAAGGAGGGAATCTCGTCCGAACACGGTGGCGAACCAGGGTGCGCCGGCGAGCAGAACCGGTCCGTGCGGGGAGTCGGCGGTGAGGGCTTCGAGATCGGCGGCGGCTTGCGCAAACGTTTCGGCGTACTCGTCGACCTCGCTCTCGATAACGGGAACGTTTGGGGGCGAAGACGTGGACGACCGTGGCCGGGAAGGGTCGTCGATCGCGGTCGTCACGGTGGCGGTGACGGCGGCCCGTTCCTGCCCGTCGAGTTCGAACTGGAAGTCGGCGTGGCCAGCCACGAGCTCGTCCGGGACAGGGTCGAAGGCAATTGTGGTTCGGTAGCGAACTGGGGTGCCATCTGGAGCCTCGTACCCGTACTCGTACGTGATGGAGCTGCCGTCGGTAGCCGCTTCGACGTTGCGGTCGATCCGACCGTTCACGCCGCGGATCTCGAACAGGTCGGCGAAGTCTGCGTCGAAGTCCAGGCGCAGCCCGTTGTGGACAGGGGTGCTCGAGTGGTTGACGATCGCGATCTCGTCCGTGAGGGTGCCCTCTCGACTCACCCGTCGATCGCGTTCGAGGACGACGGAGGTACGTTTGTCCTCGCCGGACTCGGAGATCTCGTTGACGGTCGAGAAGCCGTCTGCGTACCGGACGAGCTGCCGGTTCGGTGCGAGAAGTTCCTCGCCGATCGCGCTGAACGAGCCGTCGTCGACGGTGACGTCGATCCCGGTCAAGAAACGAGTATCTCGTCGGTAGAGTCCGCCCTGTGCCGGTTCGACGCCGTCTCTCGTCGTGTACAGGAGTGAGTACCCGTCGACGAGCGATACGTTAGGCGCCATAGGTAGTCTGTCCAAAGGCGATTTCAGATCCGGTCTCGGTGATTCGGGAGGTTCGATGCGGTGCCCGACGCATTACTATCTCCATCGAGTGAGACCTCCAATATAATACTTTGTATACCTCCACCGACAGTAGTTGTATTGTTCACCGGAGCGGTGGCGTCGAACGGATCCCATCCCTTCGGGCGATTGCGCGAACGACACGGGCACGGATTCTCTACACAGTGCGTGCGAGTTCGGACGCTGAGTCGCCGTTATCCCGAAAAAGTGGCCTTCGAGTTGATCAACGACGGCACTTCACAATCGGCCAAGCCGCCGCAAGTGGGGAGAGAAGCGGGATCGTCCCGCTACAGCATGCTTCAGACTACAACAACTTAAAATGGTGGTACGCAATCTATATCTGGGTGGCACCGAATCGTCGGCCATGGCGAACTATGCCACGCCACCGCCGCTGGACGCTGGAGACGCCTCGATGATCATGGAGCCCGCCGACCGCGGGGAAGGAAACTGGGTGGGCGCACCGTGCGTTCACCGCCACAAGGGGACGATCTACCTCGCCGTTCGCGAGCGGAACCCCAACGACCGCGGGCACGCGATCGCGATCTACGAGCGTGAGGCAGCGAATACGTACACGGAGCGAGTCCGCATCACTGCGGCAGCACTAGACGTTACGAGCATCGAACGCCCCGCGTTGACGACCGACCCGGACTCAGGGGAGCTCAAACTCTACCTCCCGGTCGACGCTCACCGGAACTGCTGGCACGTCCAGAAACTAGCCGACGTCGGCGATCCGACTGCTTTCGATCCCGCGACGGCTCGCGACGTGCTCCGTCCCGAGAGCGGCCACACCGATCGATCGACGGTCAAGGATCCCTACGTAATCACGACCGGCGGGAAGTTCTACATGTTCTACGCGGGGAGCGACGGGGACAACACGCGGGCACACCTCGCGACGAGTATCGACGGCGAGACCTGGGAGCGACGAGCGGAGCCCATTCTCCACAGCCAGTTCTGGCACGATGAACGAACCAGGGTTTCTTGCGTCCTCCCCGCGCCAGACGCTCCTGTCTGGTACGTATTCTACGACGGATCCGGGCGCACGGACTACGGGAGTACCTGGAACCTTCGAACGGGGCTTGCCATCTCGCCGGATTTGCAGACGTTCGATGACACTTCTCCTCACGGGCCAGTCGCCTCGGCACCGGTCGCAGATCACCGGCTCGCACCGCAGAACTTCGCGACGTGTAGATACATGGACGTGCTACCAACCGGGGACGGCTGGGAGGTATTCTTCGAGGTGGCCCGTGAGGACGGTTCGTTCGCACTGTACAACCAGCGACTCACAGAACAGCGGTTCCGATCGTGACTGGGGACACACTAGTCGACGTGGACGGGAGTCGACCCTACGTCGAGTACTGTCTCGCGAACGTCTCGGCACGACGCCGAGCGACACTCGACGCAGCCGACGTGCCCACGCGTGGCGTTTGCTGTCTCGACCGATGTGGGCGATGCTTCCGATCGGCGTTCCTGGTCGTGGACGGAGAGCCAGTCGAGGGAGCGGCGTGTGACCGGTTCATCGACGCCCACACGATAGGTGATCCGGAGTGAACGTCCTGCTCGTCTCGATCGATAGTCTCCGTCGGGACTTTCTCACCACGTACCGGGACCGGCCGTTTGAGTACGACTATGCAGTCGAGACGCCGAATCTGGACCGATTCGCCGATCGGGCGACGGTGTTCGATTCCCATTACGCCGGAAGCCTGTTCTGTATGCCGGCTCGACGAGAGTGGCTGACAGGGACTCGCGAGTTCCCCTGGCGAGGGTGGGGCCCGATCGAGCCGTTCGACGACACGCTGCCCCGCATCGCCCGGTCGAACGGGACCGTGGCAGGACTCGTGACCGATCACTACCACTACTTCCAGCACGGCGCATCTGGCTACTACGAGGACTTCAACGGGTTCGAATTCGTTCGAGGACACGAACACGACGCGTGGCGGACGGCACCGAGAACGATCGACGAGTCGTTCGCCGCCCAGATCCGCGCGACTGATCCCGAGGAGCTTTCCTACATGCATCGGGCGCAGTATGCTCGGAACGTCGCCGATTTTGACCCAGAGACGGAAACCGATTTCTTCGCACCCAAGGTGTTCTCGAGAGCGGCCGAGTGGATCGAAGCCAACCAGACGTGGGACGACTGGTTCTGCTTCGTCGATAGCTTCGATGTACACGAGCCGTTCCACTGTCCGGAGCCGTACGCGTCGATGTACACCGACGAGGACCCCCTCGATCCCGAGTTACCGGTCTGGCCGCACTGGGGGCGGACCGACGCTGGCCAGGCAGCACTCGCCGACCGGGAGTTGGCGTTCCTCGAGGCCCAGTTCGCGGGCAAGGTCACGATGGTCGACGAGTGGTTCGGCCGACTTCGTGACGAGCTCGACGCGCGAGATGCCTGGTCAGAAACCGTCGTGATCGTCACCGCCGATCACGGGTTCTCGCTGGGGGATCACGGGTGGCTCGGAAAGGCCGACGGACCGTTGTACGACACGCTGGCGCACACACCGTTGCTCGTGTGGCATCCCACCTACAGCGACTCCGTGGGTCGAGTCGACGCGCTCACGAGTGCAGTAGATCTGCATCCGACGATCGCAGCTCTGCTAGACGGCGAGACGGACGGTCCACACGGCCGGTCGATATTGCCCCTCCTCGAGCGGGAATCAACCGCTATCCGGGACGCAGCGATCTACGGTATCTGGGGATCGGACGTCAACGTCACTGACGGACAGTACACCTATCACCGACAGTGCGACGAGACCCACCCAGCGGTCGTCAGATCCACGTTCCAGTCGAATCCTCGCGCCGTGTTCCAGCCGCCAGATCCGCCGGTAGAGCCAGCCACGACCAGACTACCCTACGCGAAACGACCAGTGTGGCGATACGAGGCGCCGAGTATCTCCCGGCAGGCTGGAACGATGCTGTTCGACACGGACGCGGATCCAGCACAAGAGCGCGATCTACAATCGACCGCACCGGAACACGCGGAACGGATGCGGGAGTTGCTCGCCTCTCGGCTGGACGACCTCTCGGTCCCAGCCGCCGAATTCACCCGATTTAGCCTCGCTACACCCCCAGGAGCCGATTGAGAACTGGCGTTGCTTACGAACAACTACGCAGAATAGTTGTCTCCCAAATCTTTAAGGTGCCCCGTTAGACATTGGTTATCTATGGGAACGTCCCACAATAGACAACTGCCACGGCGTACAGTACTGGGAAGCGCCGCCGCACTTGCCGGCGGCCTTGCAGGGTGTATCGGCGGTGGCGGCGGTGACGGTGGGGGCGACTCCATCGAATACTGGAGCATCCACAACTCCGAAGACCGCCGCTCCGCGATCGAACCGACGATCGCGTCGTTCGAAGAAGAGTCGGGCGTCGATGTCGAGACGAACTTCGTCGACAACAACGACATCGGGACAGAGATCCAGACAGCGATCGCCTCTGATTCGCTGCCAGAGACGGCCCTGCTCGCGGTGCAGGACATCCAGCGCCTCGGGAACGATGGCGCGGTGTCGACGGAGAGTGCTACGGCCGTCGTCGAAGAGCTCGGCGAAGACGACTTCCGCGACGCGACGCTCAACTTCGTGAGCGATCCCGACGGCGGTTACTACGCCGTCCCGTCGACATCGTGGGTTCAGGGCGTCTGGTATCGTAAGAGCGCGTTCGAGGAGGAGGGGCTCGACGACCCACTCACCTGGGATGCGATCCTCGAAGCCGCGGAGACGTTCCACGACCCGGACAACGGTACGTACGGGATGGGGTTCGGGACCCAGCAAGACGCCTACGCCCGCCAGTGTTTCACCCAGATCGCCCGCGCGAACGGTGGGCTGGTCGTCAACGCCGACGGCGAGGTCGTCTTCGACGAGCCCGAGGTCGTCGAAGCGCTGGAGTACGTGCAGGACCTCAGTCAGTACACACCTGGCGCGATAACGTTCGACGACACCCGACAGCTCTATGAGAACGAGGAGATCCACATGACGCTGTGGTCGACGAACATTCTCCGGCACATTCTCAACAACGTCGGCGAGGAGATGGCCCAAGACACCGGGTTCGCATCCTACATGGAGAACACCCGACAGTCCACGTACGGCCAGGTCCTCGGACACCCGATCTTCGAAAGCTCGGAGGCCAAGCGTGAATCCGCACAGGACCTCGTCTCCCACGTCACGTCCGGCGACGCCTACATTTCCTGGGCACACGCGGCGCCCGGTGGAATGGTTCCGGCACGCCAGTCCGTGACGGAGACCGAGCAGTACCAGGACAACGAGATCCTCTCCGCCTGGGGAGACACCATCTCGCAGTTCACCGCTGCGATGGACAACATGGAGCGATTCGACCTCGTCGACGGGACGCAGGTGCCGGCGTTCGGTGACATCGCGAGCGCAGCGCTCGTCGAAGGCGCCGTGAACCGAGTCGCGGTCCAAGGGGACGACCCCCAGACCGTCGCGCAGGAGCAGGCCGAAGAGATGCGGAACGTGATCTAGGGAATGTCGTCGACCACGTTCGTCAGAGACCGGATCGAGCGAATCGATCCGCGCCGGCGCGAGGTGTTGCTGGGCTACCTGCTGGTGTTGCCGTCGCTGCTCCTCATCGGCGCGGTCATTTTGTACCCGCTCGCGTACAACGTCTACCTCGGCTTTACCGAGGTCCCCCTCAACCCCGATCAGTCCCCGACTTGGGTGGGCCTGGAAAACTACGAGATGCTCGTCAACAGCGACCGGTTCTGGGACGCTGCGTACAACACGGTCGTGTTCACGGTAGCCAGTTCACTCCTCGCGACTGCGGTCGGTCTCGGTGTTGCACTCCTGTTCGATCGAACGTTCCGCGGCAGGCGACTGGCTCGAGGCCTTGTGCTTCTCCCGCACGTCACCCCGATCATCGCGGTGGCGTTCGCCTGGCAGTTCATGCTCGATCCGCTGTGGGGGAACCTCCCGGATCTCCTCGCGTGGCTCGGCATCTACGATAGTGACGTCGGGCTCCTGCAGTCCAGAGAACACGCATTGCAGATGGCGATCCTCTTCGACGTCTGGCGGAACTTCCCGTTCGCATTCTTGCTGTTTATCGCCCGTCTACAGGCGATCCCACAGAGCATGTACGAAGCAGCCACGATCGACGGTGCCGGTCGATTCGCGCAGTTCAAGGACATCATTCTCCCCGAGCTGAAGGGGACGATCCTGATTGCGATCTTGCTCCGGTTCGTCTGGGAGTTCAACGCGTTCGAGCCGGTCTGGCTACTGACCAGAAACCTGGAAACGCTCCCGATCTACGCCTACCAGTCGGCGTTCTCGACGTACGATCAGGGGCTCGGTGCAGCGATCGCGGTCATGCTGTTCCTGTTCCAGCTCGTCATGGTCGCCGTCTACATGCGCTTCGTGGGGGAGGACGAACTATGACGGTGCGAGAGAACGTGACGAACGGCTTTCGGGTGTTGCTCGACGGCCACCGTCGGTCGTCGTTGCTCAGCCGAATCGGGTTTTACATCGCGACCGCTCTGACGCTCTTGTTCTCGCTGTACCCCTTCTACGTGATGTTCATCACGAGCGTCTCGACAAACGATTCGCTGTACTCACGGGATCGAGGCGTGATCCCGGAGTCGTTCACGCTCGAGCATTACGAAGTCCTCTTCGGGAGCGGATCCTTCCCAATCCAGACGTACTTCTGGAACAGCCTCTCGGTCGCCCTCGTGACGTCCGTGATCGCACTCGTCGTCAGTATCCTCGGAGCGTACAGCTTCACGCGCCTCGACTATCCGGGGAGCACGTTGATTCGCCGAGGAATCATCGTAGTGTATATGCTCGCGGCGATCACACTGGTAGTTCCGCTGTTCCAGCTACTGGTCAGGTTCGACCTCGTCGACACGCGGACCAGTCTCTACATCACCTACACCGTCAAGACGCTCCCGCTGACGCTGTACATCCTCTGGAACTACTTCCGGTCGATTCCCGTCGAGATCGAAGAGGCAGCCTTCATCGACGGGTACTCCCGAATCGAAACGATCGTTCGCGTCATCGTACCGGTAAGTCTCCCGGTGCTCGTTGCGGCCTTCCTCTTCTCCTTCAAGATCGCATGGAACGAGTACCTGTTCGCGAGCGTGTTCCTGCAATCGGACTCGTTGTACACGCTCCCGATCGGAATCGAGGCGCTTGACAGCGCGTTCCAGAACGTCTGGGGAGAGATCATGGCTGCATCGATCATCACGACGCTGCCGATCATCGTAATGTTCCTCTATCTCGAGAAGTACATGGTCGAAGGGTTGACCGCTGGCGCGGTGGAGGGATAGCATGACTGAACAACACGCCACGGCCCGGCGCTCGTCACAGCCGGAGTCCTCGACGGCGGGAGCAGTCGAAATCGAGGGGCTCAGAAAGGAGTACGACGATGTAGTCGCCGTCTCCGATCTCGACCTTCGCGTCGAGCCGGGAGAGTTGCTGGTGTTGCTCGGACCGTCGGGCTGTGGGAAAACGACGACACTCCGATCGATCGCTGGCCTCGAATACGTGACCGACGGGGTCATCCGGTTCGACGACGAGGACGTTACGCGGCAGGCACCACAGCGTCGCGACGTCGCGATGGTGTTCCAGAGCTACGCGCTGTATCCTCACAAGACGGTGCGGGGGAACCTAAAGTTCCCACTGCGGAAAGCCGACGTCGGCGGCGAGGATGCGACGGAACGCGTCGAGGAAATTGCCGAGCTACTCGAGATGGAGGGCCACCTCGACACGCGGCCAGCGGAGCTAAGCGGAGGCCAGCGCCAGCGGGTGGCCGTCGGGCGAGCACTCGTTCGACAGCCACACTTGTTGTGTATGGACGAACCGTTGAGCAATCTCGACGCCAAGCTGCGGGTCGAAACCCGCACAGAGCTTCGGCAACTCCAACAGCGCCTCGACCTCACGACAATCTACGTCACGCACGACCAAGAGGAGGCCATGAGTATCGCAGATAGAATTGCAGTCATGAACGACGGACGGATCGAACAGGTCGGCACACCAGAGGACGTCTACGAACGCCCCGCGAACGAGTTCGTGGCCTCGTTCATCGGTGACCCACCGATGAACTTCTGCGACCCGGACGACGTGCGCCAGGCGGGGATCGACGTTCCTGCGATCGCGACAGGGACACCGTCGACACTCGGAATTCGCCCCGAGTACGTCTACCCGACGACGCAGGGGGCGCCGTCGGCCGGCGATCGCGTCGAGGTGGAACGGCCGTCCGATCCAGTACCGCTGACTGTCGAACTCGTCGAACCGGTCGGACGGGCCTACGAGGTACAGCTCGCCGGTCACGGCCTCGAGTTGACCGCTCGACTCCGAACACTCCCCCGCGACGTAACGGAGGGCGATCGTGCCGAGTTCGTCGTCGATCTTGAGCGATTGACCGCGTTCGACGCCGAGGGGGAGGTGTTGTAATCGTGGTCGAACTTCGCCTCGAAAACGTCACCAAGGAGTTCGGGTCGGAGACCGCCGTGTCGGATCTCTCCCTCGCGGCCGACGGCGATCTGCTCGTCCTCGTCGGACCGTCGGGCTGTGGGAAGTCGACGACGCTGCGAATGATCGCCGGGCTGGAACGACCGACGAGCGGGAAGATTACCATCGGTGGAGAGGACGTCACCCGACGATCCCCGAGCGATCGGTCGATCGCGATGGTATTCCAGAACTACGCACTCTACCGGACGATGAACGTTCGGGAGAACATCGGGTACGGGCTCAAACACTCGAGCTCACTGTCGAAGGCCGACCGCGTAGACAAGGTCGAAGAGATCGCGGAAATGTTCGACATCAGCGAACTGCTCAATCGAGAGATATCGGCGCTTTCAGGCGGTCAGAAGCAGCGCGTCGCCCTCGGTCGTGCCCTGGTCCGCGATCCCGACGTGTTCCTCCTCGACGAACCGCTGTCAAGCCTCGACGCGAAACTGCGTTCACAGATGCGAACGGAGCTACAGCGGATTCAACAGGAGCTCGGCGTAACGACGATCTACGTGACGCACGATCAGAAGGAAGCGATGACGATGGGTGATCGCCTGGCGGTGATGAACGACGGCGAACTCCAGCAGATTGGGACGCCCGAGGCGACGTACGATCGGCCCGATAATCGATTCGTCGCGTCGTTCTTGGGCAGCCCGCCGATGAACTTCCTCGGCGTAAACATCGAACGTCGCGACGGTGAGACGAGCTGCCTGCTCGACGGCCACGAGCTCGTCAGGTTGGCAGATGGCGTCCAAGCAATCGATCGTCCGGTGCAACTCGGCATTCGGCCGGAAGACCTAGCCTTACTCGACGAGCCGGACAACGGCACCACTACCGGAACCATCGGCCACGTAGAATACCAGGGGAACGACAGCTTCGTCCAGGTCGAGGTCGGCGGTCGAACCGTCACCTGTGTTGTTCCCGCCAACGCCCGTCCGCGACAGGGCGATAGTGTAGGGCTTAACTTCCCACCCGCCCAGATTCACCTGTTCGACATGGACACTGGTGACGCGATCCGATCGCCGCCCGATCCGACCGAGACCCGAGCGGCGCCGGATACGTCCCAGAGCGAGCGCGACGGCGCCGAATCACGGAGTGCCAACAGATGAGCGAAGGACACAATCTGGACGTAGAACACCTCGCAGAGCAGCTACAGGATCTCGGCCTCACCGAGTACCAGTCCCGATCCTACGTTGCAGCGGTCGAACTCGGTGAAGCGCGCCCGTCGAAAATCGTCGAAGAGTCTGGCGTTCCCCAGGCCCGAATTTACGACGTCATCGACGACCTCAGTGAGATGGGGCTGGTCGAGGTACACGAGAAGAGCGGCGGGAAGACCGTTGGGGCGCCGGCGCCCGACGTGGCCCTCGACGCGTACAAGGAGCGCCACGTGGGAGAGTTCGCGGAGACGGTCGACTACGTCTCGAGTGAACTCGAGAAGACCCACGAACGGGAGCAAGCGACTGCCGGCTCCGTGACGGTGTTGAGCCACAGCGAGTCGGCAAATCGGCACATGCGTCAGGCGATCGAACAGGCCGAATGGTGGATCGCGCTCTCGCTGACGCCCGAACGGTACGCAGAGCTCGAAGACGAGATACTGGACGCCCTCGATCGCGGCGTCACGGTTAGACTCGTCGCCACAACGTCCGACGTGGGTGCCAGCGTGACGGCAGAGGATTACCCGGACGACCTCCTCGTACGCTCCAGACAGCTATCCGACCTGCTCGTCGCCAGTGACCGTTCCTATGGCGTCTACAGCGGCGAGATCCCGACGAGTGACGATCGTTCGTATCACGTCGTCACGAACCAGAACCTGGTGTTGCAGTTTCAGCAGTACTACGAGCAGATCTGGACGTCGTCACGCACCGTACAGGAGTCACAAATCCTCCCCCGACGATATCTGGATCCGTGGCGGGCGATCGTCGACCTTCAGGCCGCATTCGACAACGACGAACCGCTGGAGGCCCACGTCGTGGGGCACGAAACCGAGTCCCGCGTCGGCGGAAGTTGGACCGGCACAGTCGTCGATTACGAACTCGAAGGGCCCATCGACGCGGATTACAAAGTTTCGGTGCCGGTGAAAGCGACGCTTCTCATCGACGTCGACGGCGAGCGATACTCGGTAGGAGGGTGGAAAGCGGCGGTCGAGGACATCGCCACCGAAGGGCTCGAGATTTCGCGAAGCGAACAATAGCTCTGGCGTCGGTGATTACACCGGCCATCATCGCGGTCGCGGACTCAGTCAGAGAATAGCGTCTTCGTACTGACTACCTCGGATGCCGACCCCCACGAACACTTTTCTCGGGAGCGGCCGACACTGCCTCCAATGGCAGCGATCCGGACCGAGAACCTGACCAAGCGCTACGGAGCGAAGCGGCGGCTCTCGCTGCCGTGGCGCGACCGATCCGACGGCGAGAGCGGTCCCGTCGTGGGGATCGAGGACGTCTCCCTCACGGTCGAGGAGGGCGAGATCTTCGGCTATCTCGGTCCGAACGGCGCGGGGAAGACGACGACGATCCGTACGCTACTGGGATTCCTCTCGCCGACGAGCGGCCACGCCGAGCTCCTCGGAGCGGACGTCACGGATCCGACCGCCCTCCGCGAAGCGAGAGCGGACGTCGGCTTCTTGCCGTCCGTCATGGGGTTTCCCGAGAACGTCACCGGCCGACGCTACCTCGATCACCAGGCGCGGATCCTCGGCGACGAACGACGCGACGAGCTCCTGGAGCTGTTCGATCCGCCACTGGATCGCGAGATCGGCGAGTACTCCACGGGGAACCGACGGATGCTCGGGATCGTCCGGGCGTTCATGCACGACCCCGACCTCGTCGTGCTCGACGAGCCGACCGGCGGCCTCGACCCGCTGAAGCAGTCCCACTTCAACGCGTTCGTCCGCGAGGAGGCCGACCAGGGCACGACGGTGTTCTTCTCCTCACACGTGCTCGGGGAGGTCCGGCAGGTGTGTGACCGCGTCGGGATCCTGCGCGGTGGCCGCCTCGCGACCGTCGAGCCCGTCGACGAACTCCTCGATCGCGGCGGCAAGCGCGTCCGCGTGCGGACCGGCGGCGATCCGGCCGCGATCGGCAGGGACCTCGAGGGCGTCGTCGAGCGGACCGTCCACGACGGGGAGGTCCAGTTCACCTACGGCGGGGATTACGAGCGACTGCTCGATCACCTCGCGAGCATCGAGTCCATCGAGGACCTGGAGATCGCGGAGCCGCCTCTCGAGGACGTCTTCCTGCACTTCTACGGCGAGGAGACCGACGCGGCAGCGACGCCGGGACGATCGGCCGACGGCCGCGATCGGGAGGTCGATGCCGATGCCTGAGATCGCGCGCTTCGAGGCGCGGCGCCGGCTGAAGGGCTCGCTCTACCTCTCGATCGGGATCGCCGCGTTCGCCCTCCTCTTCACCTCCTTCTTCCCGTCCGTCGAGCAGATCGACGTCGAGGAGTACACCGAGGCGATGCCGGCGATCTTCCAGGAGCTGTTCAACATCGCGGCGATGGGCACCATCGAGGGGTTTCTCGCCGTGGAGATCTACCAGTTCGTCTGGGTGCTCCTGCTCCCGCTGTACGTCGCCTACCTCGGCGCTGGCGTCGTCGCCGGCGACGCCGACGAGGATCGGCTGGACGTGCTCCTCTCGCTGCCGCTGTCTCGAACGCGGATCCTCGCGGAGAAGGCGGCCTCCCTGCTGCCGGTCGTGATCGTGCCCAATCTCGTCGTCCCGCCGGTCGTGTTCGCCGGCGTGCTCGCGCTCGGCGAGTCGATCGACCCGGTCGCACTGCTCGCCGTCCACGCGCTCTCGATCCCCTTCCTCCTCGCCTGCGGGGCGATCGGCGTCGCGACGTCGGTGCTCGTGCTCGACGGCGACCTCGCCCAGCGCGGTGCGATCGCCGTCGTGTTCGCACTCTACCTGCTGGACTCCCTCTCCGTCGTTGCCGAGCGAGCGTGGATCGGCGCCGTGAGCCCGATGCGCTACTACGACCCCACCGAGATCATGGTCGACGGCGAGTACGACCTCGTCGGCGTCGCCGCGCTCTGTCTGATCGCGGCGATCGCACTCGCGATCGCAATCGTCCGCTTCCGGCGCGTGGACGCGCCCTGAGCCAGAAGCAACGGGATTCCGTCGCTTCTCTCGCGCTCCGAACCCCAGTTCCAACGGTTGCTGCTGGCGTCAGCTCACAAAACGAAAACTGACGGCCAGCTACCAGCAGATTCTTCAATTCCGTCGTGCTCACCATCGCGCATGACGCCGTCACGTCGGGAACTGGTCGCGGGGATCGGACTCGTCGGGGTCGCCGGCTGCATCGGGTCCGACGGTGACGGTGGTGGCTCGAAACAGGAGCCCATCGAGGTTGGCTCCGCCGGTGGCGGCGTCTCGCTCGTCCGCCACCACTTCGAAGCCCCCGAGATCGGCCCGACGCTGTTCGTGACGATCCGGAACACTCGCGACGCGGGGTTCGAACTCGGCGACCTGACCTGTTACGTCTACGACGGCGAGGAGATGGTCGCGGAGGCCTACCGGACCATCTCGATGTCGGGGCAGTCGACCGAGGAGTTCGATACGCTGTTCGTCAACACCGAGACCGACCGAGAGCAGCTGCGGTCGGCGACGAACTACGAGATCATCATCGACGTGCCCTACACCAACGGCGTCACCGACGAGGTACAGAAAGAGTTCGAGAAGCCGATCGAGTTCGCCGACGCCAGTGCCGACGAGTAGCCAGGCGCGGCCGGTCAGATCCTCTGCGCGGCCCTCGTACAGTGAGGGAGAATCTACCCGATCGAACGGCTGGTCGATACCAACTCGCTGCACTCGCCGGTCGCGCGCTCCCACCGGCAGCAGCACGTTGGCGAGCCACGTGAAGCCGCTACCGACTCCAGTCGTCCACCGAAGCAACCCAATTCGTTGCAAAATAGCGAGGTTATTTATACATTGGTTCGTTATTGTGCAACAGAATGCTCACCCAAGGCGAGCTACACGTTCTGACGACCCTCCAGGGTGAGCAGACGGTCTCCGACCTCGCGACCAATCTGGATCGGAGCCCCAGCTTCACGTCGGAACTCGTCGAACGGCTCGAAACGGCTGGCCTCGTTGCGACGCAGCGAGAGGGGAAGCGGAAGCTGCTCCAACTGTCTGACGCAAAGGCACTGGAGTTGCTCACGGCCCTCACACAGCAGTATACACACATCGACTGGCCGGAGCTGTTGGCAGGGTCGGCGCTCAGGGTATGCTACTATCTCGACACGCCACGAGCTACAGCCGATCTCGCCGACCGAACCGGCGTCCATCGGAGCACCGTCCACCGTGCGCTTGCTCCGCTTCAGCATCGGGGAATCGTGTACCAGACGGACGACGACAACTACGCGCTGAACGAGGATTTCGAACAACTACACGCGTTCGCCCGCGAACTTGCCCACCATGGACACCGAAATACCGTCGAAGAACTGACCGACGCGTATACCATTCTTTGGGAAGATCTCGACGAGTTTCTGGTACAGACTGGGACCGATATCGCCGACGAGACCTTCATTCGAACGGGGCCGGATCAGTTCCAGCGATACGACGTGCCACTTCTGGTGCGTGATCGCCGATACTATCTCTATTCGGAGACGACCAGCGACCTCTCGCCGGAGGCACTGTGTTGTCACATGCTCGTGATCGATTCGGGGACGCGGGCACTGTCGTACTGTCTGCTTCTGCTCAGCCACGTCGATATCGACCGCGAAAAGCTCCGTAGTCAGGCCGACAGGTACGGCGTCAGAATCCTCGTCGACGAACTGTGTACGTATCTCGACACCGACGGCGAACGGCGAACGGATCGACTTCCGGAGTGGGACGAGTTCCAGAAACTGGCCAACGAGTACGGGGTACCGGTATGAGACCCCGGTTCGACGAGTCGTACATACGGTCGGAGCTCGAGCGCATCGGGGAGCACCTCGACGAACCGCTGACCGTCTCCCTGATCGGCGGTGGAGCGATGGCGTTCCGCGGACTCAAAAACACGACCAAGGACATCGATCTCGTCGTCTCGTCCGGTGAAAAACTCAATCAGCTCCGGACTGTCCTCCTCGAGCATGGATACGATATCGTTCGGGAACCAGGCGAGGTGTACGACGAGCTCGGTGCCCAGCGGATCCTCGAGAACGACGAAGGCTGTCGTATCGATATCTTCAACCAACAGGTAGTCGACAAACTCGTGCTGTCCCCGTCGATGCGAACGCGAAGCGAACGATATCTCGACTCGGGGAATCTCGTGGTCGAACTCGTGAGTCCCGAAGATATCTTCCTGTTCAAAGCGGTCGCCGGCCGGGTGGACGACGTCGAGGACATGGCTTCGTTGGTGCAAACCGGCCTGGATTTCGACGTTGTCGAAGCCGAACTCGCGACGCAGATCGAACTACTGGATCGAGAGCTGTTCGTGACGTACGTCAACGAGGCGTTGGCCAATCTCACCGAGCAACACAACGTGACGACCCCGCTGCACGACCCCGTGGCGGAGATTACCGGACGGGTCTACGAGGAACTCGAAGTGCTTCACGCTCTCGACGGACCGAAGTCGGTGACTGAGCTGCAACGGGAACTCGATCGTACTGAAACGGCGGTGAGAGACGTCGTGAAACGTCTCGAAAGGAAAGACGCGGTCAAAACGATCGACGACCGAGTCGAACGCCAATCGATGGAGATCTGAGGATCGGTGAGAGTCCGCGTTGCCCGAGAAGAACGGACAGTAGCAAGGCGCGGATTCACGGTCACAAGCGCCGTGCCTGTACAGACTGCCAGTCTTTCCCTACCAGTTCATCCCCGGATCCTCGGCGGCCTGGCGCACCCAGGCGGCGACCTGTTCCTCGTCCAGCGACTCCGCCTCGCTTACGGCCAGTGACTGTCGGTCCGGAGCCGGCGCACTGGGCAGTTCGGGCTCGAGGTACGATCCGGCCACGAAGGTCAGTTTCACGTCGTTTTTCAGCGCGGTGACCGACGCGAACCAACCCCGGTCCTCGACGCCGTAGAACGGCTGGTGGTAGCGCACGGCGCTGCGAACCTCGGGGACCTCGCGCCGAACGAGCTCGTCGAAGCGCGTCGCGATCTCGCGCTTCCAGCCCGGGAGGGCTGTGACGTAGGCCTGCACCGCCGCCGCACCGTCGGTGTCGTCGTTCCGTCGAGCGTTCTGGTACCGTTTGCTCCGCTCGTCCCACTCCGTCTCCGTCGGGAGCTCCGCGGGCAGCTCGATCTCCCCGAACGCCTCGTCGGCGATCGAGTCCTCGCCCGCCCGGCCCGCCATCGCAGTCACGACCAGGATCGGCTCGGGTTCCTCGGGAGCGACGAAGCGATCGACGTCCAGTCGCAGCGTCCCGCCGCGCCAGTGGCGAGCGAAGCCCACGAAGCGGTCGGGATCGTCGCCGGGGGCCGGCTCCACGCGGAACAGTCCCAGCAGCGCTGGAATCGCGTCGGCACCCCACTGGAGCCCCTTCTCCGGCTCCGTGAACTCGACTCCCTCGTCGTGGGTCTTGTCGTAGTGGGGTGCTCTGATCACGCGGTTCGCCAGCACGAGATCGGACACCCGCTGGGCGGTGAGCGGGTCGGACGTGCTCATGTCACCCAGTAGGCGAACTGGGACTATCAAAGGTTCCCGACGTCAGTGCCCACCCTCAACGCTTCTCGATCAGCGATCGGGCTCGTTGCACGTAGCTGTTCGCGTCCCAGCTGCGGGCGTCATCGATCGGATTCGAGTCGGTCGCGCCGCCGCTCGAACTCCTCGTCGTCGAGGTCGCCGCGGGCGTACGCCGTGCGCAGTTCCTCGATGGCGGGGTCGGTGGCGTCCGACTCGGACGTCAACGCCTTGTAGCCGAGGTAGCCACCGCCGACGACGAGAGCCAGGAACAGCAACTGGAAGACTGCCCCGACGACGAACAGCCAGCCGGCAGCCCCGTCGTCCATTCCCCACATGTGACCGCTCCCGCCGTCCATCATCGGGCCCGACCCCATCATCCAGAACCCCATCGCGATCACCGGGAAGACGAACAGGACGACGACGATCGCGAGCACGATCCAGAGGAGTTGCCGGTCAGGTGTGTCGGTTGTCATGGGAATCAGCGCCGATCCGCCGGAGTGGGCGCCCTAGCTAGGTCTACGGGTGCACCGTTCAATGCGGTTGCTCCTCGGCGAGCAAACAGGGACGTGCGAATCAGTTTGGAATCGGGAGCGCGACGACCGATCGATCGGAGCACGAGTTGCGAATCCGGCCCGATCGCCCGCAACGGCGCCTCGAATCGATACACTCGCTCACTTCGGATTCCAAAGCGGAATCGAGAAAGGCCGATAGCACGAAGTACACACGATGTCCCGAACGCTCACCGTCGAAGGAATGAGCTGTGGCCACTGCGAGCAGTCCGTCGAGGACGCACTCGAGAGCGTCGCCGGCGTGGACGACGCGACCGCCGACCGCGAGGCCGAGCAGGCGACGGTCGAGGGCGACGCCGATCCAGACGCCCTCGTCGCCGCGATCGAGGACGCGGGCTACGAGGCCAGCGCCTGAACCGCGAACGAATCGGCTTCGGCCGGACCCGACCGCACCCATCCCTCTCGGTTCCTGGATGTCAAGGAAGACAGCTCAACGCAAGTGTGTACCGTTGTCGCGTCCGTTATTGGTTCTAAACAGGTAGGAGTCCGATGGGCCCTGCAGGCTCCGATTCGACTATCGAACGAATCGTCCTGTGCTATGTGAGGCGGCCGAAATCGGGAGCAGAGATGCATCGAAAGACACAGTATTCTGTGTCCTTATAGATATCTGTATGCCCAGTATCACGGTCAACGTGGACGACGATCTCAAAGAGCGAATGGAGAAACATCCCGAAATCAACTGGAGTGAGGTCACGCGACAGGCGATCCAGGACAAGATCGAGACGCTCGAAGTGATGGACGAACTCACCGGCGAGAGCGAACTGACCGAGAGCGACGTGCAGGAAATCGCCCAGAAGATCAACGAGAGTGGACGGAAGCGCGTTGACGAAGAATCGGCGTAGACACGACGAATGAAGCTGGTCATCGACGCCAACGTCGTCATCTCAGCACTCATCGCCGATTCGAAAACACGAGAGCTCATCGTCACGCTCGAACCGGACCTGCTGACACCAGCGTTCGTCTCCGACGAAATCGAGAAGTACGAGGAGCTGATTGTGGAGAAATCCGGGATGAGTGCGGACCGAGTGGCGCAGTTCATCGACCTCCTGTTCCAGTACGTCGAAGTCGTTCCTGCTGAGGAGTTCCATCCGGCCATCGAGCGGGCAGACGACGCAATCGGCGATATCGACCCTGACGACGTGCTCTATCTGGCGTGTGCCATCGCCCGCGGTGCGGCCATCTGGAGTGACGATTCCGACTTCGACGAACAGGACGTGGTCGAAACGTACTCGACGAGCAATGTGATCGACTCGTTCGACACGTTCTGACTCACTCTGCGATTACTTTTTTTGGTGAGGATGTCATAGAATAGTTCGTATACCTCGCCAGTCATCACAGATTGAACCGTTCAATACAGGGTGCTCACGCACCATCTACCTCGATAATCGAGTGTACGAAATGGCGGCGACAATGATACCAATCATTACGGCGCCAATCCACTGAACGACACCGCTGAAGGCAACTAGTTGGACAGCGACGAGTGATACGAAAGCAAGCGAAAGCCGAGCCAATTGAGGCCCTTTTGCAGTAATATACACCGTTCCGGAGATGACAAGTCCAATTCCTACTGCGATGAGAAGTGGCGTGATTCCAATTGAATCTCGGAATAGAAGTCCACCGGCAGCGAGTAAGAGACCAATGAGTACAATACTTGACTCAGGGAGAGTATCCGTGATCCGCTTTCGTTGAAGGCCATCCATACCATTTCACCAAAATGCGGACTGATGAACCTTCTGGCGTTCGGTTTGCACACTTATCTAACGGCTGTACCATCGTTGCTGTGCTGGAACGAAGAATATAGCTCTGCTGCGTCCACTCTGTGTCTCGGAAGGTAGCATGATAGCTGTCAGAGAGGTTTCGATTCACCGATATAGATCGTTCCCCATCACGACCGCTACGGGAATCGGCTGCTTCGGAACCCTCTACTAGTAGATCTCTGCTCAAGCCGGACGAAACCCTCCCCGTGGTCCGCTACTCGGGCGACCACTCGCAGGCATCGCCCGTCGTGAGGTCGTTCGCCTCGACGTACGCAGCCAGGCACGCGTAGTTGCAGAAGTAGGTCGGCGAGCCACAGTCGTCGGTGCAGTCCCGGACGCAGATCGGGTCGTGATCGAAGATGCTTGACCCACAGTACGCACAGGACTGGTCCGGTTCGGGCGTCGAAATCGTGGTCGACATGCCCGTCACTACGCGGTCGGACCCAGAAACCGTTTCGCGTGCCAGGGGCGCTCAGTCCGCCGCGGTCGATCCCCCGGACGCGACGCCGCCAGACAGCCCCGGCACCGACAGGTCGACGCGCCGGAGCAGCTGGGCGTTGATGGCCACGATCACCGTACTCAGCGACATCAACACCGCCCCGACGGCGGGCGAGAGCAGGATGCCGATCGGCGCCAGGACGCCCGCCGCAAGCGGGATGGCGAAGACGTTGTAGCCGGCCGCCCAGACGATGTTCTCCTGCATCTTCCGGTAGCTGGCCGTGCTCAGTTTGACCAGCCGCACCACGTCGACGGGGTTGTTCTGGACGAGGATCACGTCGGCGGACTGGACGGCGACGTCGGTGCCGCTGCCGATGGCGATGCCGACGTCGGCCCGCGTCAGCGCCGGCGCGTCGTTGACGCCGTCGCCGACCATCCCGACGAGCTTGCCCTGGTCCTGGAGCTCCTGGATCTTCACGTCCTTGTCCTCGGGCAGGACCTCGGCGAACACCGTGTCGATCCCCAGCTCGTCGGCGACGGCGTTCGCGACGTCCTGGGAGTCGCCGGTCAACATCGCGACCTCGATGCCCAGTCCGTGCAGCGCGTCGACGACCGCGTAGCTCTCCTCGCGGATGACGTCCGCCATCGCGAACGCGGCGATCAGGTCGCCGTCACGAAGCAGATACACCACGGTCTGGGCGTTCTCGCCTGCGTCATCGGCGAACGACTCCAGCTCCACGGGCACGTCGCTCTCGAGCTGGTCCAGCAGGTTCGGCCCGCCGACGTAGATCTCCTCACCATCAACCTCGGCCCGGACGCCCCGGCCCTTGATCGCCTCGAACGCCCGCGCATCCGGGACGTCGACGCCCCGATCGCTGGCCGCCTCGCGGATCGCGCGGGCGATCATGTGCTCGGAATCACCCTCGACGGCGGCCGCTAGCGCAAGTGCCTCCTCGTCCCCGACGCCGTCGACGGTCGCCTGGCCGACGACGCCGTGCTCGCCCTCGGTGAGCGTGCCGGTCTTGTCGAAGACGATCGTATCGAGATTTCTCGCGTCCTCCATCGCGATGCGATCCCGGATGAGCATCCCGTTGCGGGCGGCCAGCGACGTGTTGATCGCCACGACGAGCGGGATCGCCAGCCCCAGCGCGTGCGGACACGCGATGACGAGCACCGTCACGACGCGGGCGATCACCGTAGCGTCGAACGTGACCGCGAGCGTCCACACCACCCCGGTCACGGCCGCGGCGGCGACGGCGACGTAGAACAGCCAGCCTGCCGCCCGGTCGGCGAGCACCTGGGTCTTGGACTTGCTCTGCTGGGCCTCCTCGACGAGACGCACGATCCCCGCGAGCGTCGTGTCGTCGCCGAGGGCGTCGACGCGAACGCGGAGGCTGCCGTCGCCGTTGACGGTGCCGCCGATGACCTCGTCGCCGGGCGCCTTCGACACCGGCTTCGACTCGCCGGTGATCATCGCCTCGTCGACGTCGGAGTCACCCTCCTCGACGACGCCGTCGGCGGGGACGCTCGCGCCCGGCCGCACGAGGACGAGGTCGCCTTCGGAGAGCTCCTCGACCGACACCTCCTCCACCTCGCCCGATTCCGTGATCCGCTCGGCCGTGTCGGGCATGAGCTTGGCGAGTTCGTCCACCGCACTCGACGCCCGCCGGATCGACCGCATCTCGATCCAGTGACCCAGCAGCATGACGTCGATCAGCGTCACCAGCTCCCAGAAGAACGCCTCGCCCAGGTCGGCGGCCACCGTCGCCAGGCTGTAGACGAAGGCGACGGAGATCGCCATCGAGATGAGTGTCATCATCCCCGGCGAGCGGTCGCGGAGCTCGGGAGCCGCCATCCGGAGGAAAGGAACCCCACCGATGGCGAAGACGATCACCGCGAAGACGGGCGTTATCCACTCGCTGCCCGGGAACGACGGGACGGAGAAGCCAAGCCACCCCTGCAGCGTCTCGCTGTAGAGGAGAACCGGGATCGAGAGCAGCGTCGCGACGAAAAAGCGCCGCCGGAACAGCTGTTCGTGGCCCTCGTGCATCCCGCCGTGGCCGTCGTGACCCTCGTGGCCGCCGTCCTCCCCGTGGCCGTGTCCATCGCCGCCGTGCTCGTGCTGGTCGTGTGACACCGCCGCCCCCTCCGTATCGGTGTGCGCCTCGTCAGCCAGTCGCTCCTCTTCTATCCGCTCCGCACCGGCTTCAGCAGGCGTCTCCTCGTGCTCGTCGGACCCATCGTGATGACTGCCACCGTCCCCTCCTCCCGCTGCGTTCTCATCAGTACCCTGGGAGTCGTCCATGCGTCATCTCCCTCCGGATTGTCCCGGCAGCATCCTGAGTGTTTGGTACGGATCGGCGTTCCCGACGACCTCCGGGGCAGTCACACGGTCGTGCTCGAGGAGTGCGTCGTAGGGGGCCACGTCCCCCTCGCGGCCGTCGAGCGCTCCGCGACGGGCGAGCGGGAGAGCCGGACCCGGGATTCTGCGTATGAGGGGGTCTTCGGCGCCCCACGTGGCTTTCGAACCACGGACCTGTTCCGGACGACGCCGGAGGCTTTGGATACAAAACTCCGGATAGAATACTCCAGTTCGTCGATATTCTGTCGAAAATGAATTCGCGAAGAGGGGTGAATACCCGCGTTCGCTTTGGATTGCGAGCAGTAAACCGGTTGAAGGAGGCGCCCGTTCTTCCACATATGAGCACGGACGCCGAACCACGGCAACGGACCGACGACGAAGCTGACGTCCTGCTCCGGGCGACCGGCCTCGAGAAGGCCTACGGATCGCGCCTTCCGTTCACGCGCCGCGTTCCGGTGCTCACCGGAGCGGACATCGAGATCCGCGCCGGCGAGGTCGTCGGCATCGTCGGCGAGAACGGCTCGGGGAAGTCGACGCTGATGAACGCCCTTGTCGGCGTGCTCGAGACCGACGCTGGTACGGTCGATCGGTTCGGGTCGATCGGCTGGTGTCCCCAGGAGCCAGTGCTGTACGATCGGTTGACCGTCGAGGAGACGTTCCGATTGTTCGGGACGGGCTACGGCATGGACGGCGAGGCCATCGCGAAAGCGAGGGACAGGCTCGCCGACGAACTCGACTTCGAGCAGTATCTCGACTACCGGATCGACCAGCTCAGCGGCGGAAACCGGCAGAAGGTCAACCTCGGGGTCGCGCTCATGCACGATCCGGACGTGCTCCTTCTGGACGAGCCCTACACGGGGTTCGACTGGGACACCTACCAGCGGTTTTGGGACATGGCGGCCGACCTCGCGGCGAACGGCACCGGCGTCGCGATGATCTCCCACCTCATCGAGGAGCGCGACCGCCTCGACCGCGTGTACGAACTCCGGGAAGGAGAGGTCCACGACGTCACCGATCACGGGGGTGACGACCGTGCATAGGGTGGCGGCGGGCGTGCGCGCGAACGTCAGTGCGTTCGTGCGAACGCCGCTGAACGTCGTCCTCGCCGTCCTCGTCCCGCTCGTCGTCATCGAGGGGTGGGGCCAGGCGATGGCGGGGCTCCCGACGATGCCGACCGTCGAGGCGGTGCCCCTCGAGCTGGGCCGGCTCCTCGGCGCGATCTTCGGCGTCGCCATCGTCGCCGGGCTGCTCGGGCTCGTCCAGATGATCAGCGCGCGCTCGGCCGACCGCCGGCTCGTACAGGTGGGCTACCCGCCGCTGACGCTGCTGGCGACGCGCCTCGCGACGCTCGCGGCGATCACCGTCGTCGTGGCGGCCGTGAACTTCGCGGTGCTGGCAGTGCTCGTCTCCCCCGAGGCGCCGCTGTTGACCTTTGCCTTCCTCGCACTCGCCGGCCTCGTCTACGCGTTCCTCGGGGCACTGGTCGGCGCCGTCCTCCCGCGGCTGTTCGAGGGGTCGCTCGTGGTCGTCTTCCTGGCGATGATGGACGCGTTCCTGGCTGGCGACAGCCCCCTCGCCAGCGACGTCCCGGGGTTCGTCGAGTACTTCCCGCTGTACCACCCCAAGGAGCTCCTGCAGGCGGCGGCCTTCGAGGGGACGTTCGCGACCGGCGATCTCGTCTTCGTCGGCGCGTACGTCGGCGTACTCCTCCTCGTCGTGACGGTCGTGTTCGGACGGACCATGCGGCTCGCCGGAGGTGACTCCAGATGACGCGGGCCGGCGTGGCGTTCGCCATCGGCCTCCGTGAGCACGCCCGCAACTACCTGCTGGTGGCGTTGCTGCTCGCCCTGCCCGTGCTGTTCATCACCCTCTCCTTCGAGGTGACCCAAGACGTCTCGATGCCGGTCCGGACGATCGAGAGCGGCGAGACGACGACCGTCTCCGTGCCGATGCCCGCCGTCCACGGCGTCATCATGACGCCGATCACGAGCGCCCTGATCGCGGGGCTCGCGGGGCTGTTCCTGATGAACGACGCCCAGGACGCCGACGGACGGTTGGTCGTCGCCGGCTACGAGACGCGACAGCTCGTCGTCGCCCGCCTCGGCGTCCTCACCGTCATCTCGGCCGTCGTCACCGCCGTCGCCGTCGGCGTCATGCTCGTCGACTTCACGCCCGAACACGTCGCCCCGTTCGTCGTCGCGATGTTCCTGTTGACCGTCCTCTACGGACTCCTCGGCATGCTCGTCGGCGCCGCGGTCGACCGACTCGCCGGACTGTGGGTGATGTTGACCGTCCCGATGCTGGACATCGGCCTCTTCCAGGATCCGCTGTTCGTCCAGTCCGCGCCCGACTGGTGGATGAAACTCCTTCCGGGCTACCACCCCGTTCGCGTCATGGTCGACGTCGGGGTCACCGCCCAGGTGGACACGCTGGCGTCGCTGGGGTGGACGCTTGGCTACCTGTCCGTGGTTGTGGGGCTGGTGGTGGTCGTCTTCGGTCGGCTGACCGTGTCGCAGCGGTAGCACTCGGTCGCGGTGAGAATTCCCACCCACCGACCGGACCCCTCGAAGCGCCGAACCCCGGAGAAACGGCGATAAACCCTATCAGGGTGGGCGACAGACATCTGGGGAATGCGTCAGCCGATTCGGGTGTTGCTCGTCGACGACGAGCCGGACTATCCCGAGACGGCAGCGAACTACCTCGAACGCGAGAACGACCGTCTCGAGGTCACGCCAGCGAGCAACGCGGAGGCGGGGCTCGACCACCTCGCGGAGGCGACCTTCGACTGCGTGGTCTCGGACTACGCGATGCCCGGCATGGACGGGCTCGCGTTCCTCGAGGCAGTCCGCGAGGAGTACCCCGAGCTCCCGTTCGTGCTGTTCACGGCGCGTGGCTCCGAGGACGTCGCCAGCGAGGCGATCACTGCCGGGGTGAGCGACTACTACCAGCGCGCCCGCCACGGCGACGACGAGTACGCGGTGCTCGCCAACCGCATCACGAACCTCGCCGACCGCTACCGGGCGGAGCGCGAGGCCGAGCGGAGTCGGTCCCACCTCCGGGCGATCGCCGAGAACTCCGCCGACGCGATCGTCACCGTCGACGCCGACAGCACGATCCGGTTCGCCAACGCCGCCGTTCGGGAGCTGTTCGGCTACGATCCCGACGAGCTCCTCGGGGAGCCACTCTCCACGCTCGTGCCCGAGCGCCACCAGGACGGTCACCGCGACGCGCTCGACCGGTATCTCGAGACGGGCGAGCGCAGACGCGACTGGTCGGACGTTGAGTTCACCGGGCGTCGCGCCGACGGAACGGAGCTCCCGCTGTCGATCTCCTTCGGCGAGTTCGACCACGACGGCGAGCGACGGTTCGTCGGGATCCTCCGCGACCTCACCCAGCGCAAGGAGGAGGCGCGTCGGCTGGAGACGCTCATCAGCAACCTCCCCGGCATCGTCTATCGCAGTCGGAACGAACCGGGGTGGCCGATGGACGTCGTCCGCGGCGAGTGCGAAGCCATCACCGGCTACGATCCGGCGGCGATCGAGTCCGGTGGGGTCGTCTGGGGCGAGGACGTCATCCACCCCGACGATCGCGAGGGGATGTGGGAGACCGTCCAGCAGGCCATCGATCGCGACGAGCCGTTCGAGGTCACCTATCGGATCGAGACCGCCAACGGGGAGACGAGGTGGATGTGGGAACGCGGCCGGATCGTGACCCCACATACCGGCGAGCGGGTCCTCGAGGGGTTCATCTCCGACGTCACCGACCGACACGAGCGAGAACGGGAACTCGAACGGGTCGAGCGCCGGTACGACTCGATCTTCAACGATCCGAACATCCTCGCGGCGCTGCTGGACACCGACGGGACCGTCCTGGACGTCAACGAGCGGGCGGTGGAGTTCATCGACACGGCACCGTCGGCCGCGCTCGGATCGCCGCTGTGGACGACGGACTGGATCGGACGGCCGAACGTTCCGCAGTCCACGGTCCGCGAGTGGATCGATCGTGCGGCCGCGGGATCGTACGTCGAGTTCGAGTCGGAGTTTACGCTTCCCGACGGGACGACAAGCTCGATCGAGGGCGTGTTCCGACCGGTGCGAGACGTCGATGGAAGCGTCCAGTCGATCGTCGTCTCCGCCCGCGACGTCACCGAACGGAAGCGACGGCAGGAGCGGCTCCGGCAGTACGAGCTCGCGATCGAGAACGCCAGCGAGATGATGGTGGCCATCGACGACGAGTTCGAGTATCTCTTCGCCAACAGGGCCTACCGGGAGTACTACGGGCTCGACCAGGAGACCCTCCGCGACACCTCCCTCCGGGATACCCTCGACGAGGAAGCCTTCGAGACCACGCGACCGTACCTCGAACGCGCGTTCGACGGCGAGACCACCCGCTACCGGACGACGCGATCGCGACCCGACGAGCCGACGCGCGTCCTCGAGGCGCAGTTCTCGCCGCTGGTCGAGGAAGACGGCTCGGTCCAGGGCGTCGTCGAGACGATGCGGGACCTCACCGAGCAACGCGAGCGGGAGACCCAGCTCGTGTCGCTCGATCGGATGCTCCGGCACAACCTCAACAACGAACTCAACGTCGTGCTGGGCTACGCCGAGATGATCGAACGCGAGGGCGAGGGCGAGATCGCCGAGTACGCGACGACGATCACTGCGGCGACGCGACGGGTGCTCGAGCAGGCGGACAAGGAACGCGAGATCGTCGAACTGCTGACCGACCAGTCGCCGCCGGAACGCATCGACCTCTGCGAGACCGTGTCGGCGATGGTCGATCGGCTCGAGGAGCGTTATCCCGAGGCCGACGTAGCATACGACCTCCCGGAGCGCCTCCAGATCGTCGCGATCCCGGAGATCGTCCGCGCAATCGAGGAGCTCGTGACCAACGCGATCGTCCACAGCGACCGGGACGAGCCGACGGTGTCGATCGGCGCCCACCACCACAACGGCACGGTCAGGATTAGCGTCCGGGACGACGGCCCGGGCATGCCGCCACAGGAACGGCGCGTGATCGGCGACGACTCGCCGATCGATCCGCTCGTCCACAGCAGCGGGATGGGGCTCTGGCTCGTCAAGCGGATCGCGAACCGCACAGGCGGCACCCTACGGTTCGAGGAGACCGAATCCGAGGGGAGCGAGGTGACGCTCGTCATCCCCGGCGGCGTCGCGGAGTGAGGACGGGTGGACCCGGGCTGGTCATATTCGACGCCGAAACCGTCCCTGCAAAGGATGCCCTCAAGAACGGAGAGCAAGTCGAGCTGACATTCGATCTGGAGAAGCAGCGTCCTCACTTCTCGGTGGCTACGCGTTCGATGAAGGCTCGGTCGTGCCGATGCCGGGAGCCCTCAACCGTCGGCTGTTACCAGATCGTCGATGAACCGAAAGCCGTTCACGAACGTGACCGAGTCCTCGTATCCCTCGCTCGCGAGCACAGTCTTAGCACCTTCTTCGGCTGCGATATCGGTCATGTAGACGGCAGTCGCCGTGCCTGCACTGAGGTGTTGGACGGCGAGGGCCTCGAGCGCGGCGTCCGCCCAATCGACCTCGTCCGCAGGCCTATCGTCGACGTTCGCGATGTATCGCTGGACGCCTTCATTGTCCGCGAGACGATCGGCACCGAGAACTCGAGCGGTGGTCCAACAGTCGCCCATCCGTCGTCGATCGCTGTGGCGACTGGCGGGGCTTCCACGTTGGCGTCGGGAACGGTCAGTTCGTCGTAGACCCGCTCCGGCAGAACGAACGTGACATTCCTCCGACGGGCGAATCTCCGGACCGCCTGGTACCGGCTGTTCAATGGCTGCCCCATTGCGACGAACCCGGTTTCGGTGAGGTGGAGCAAACTCACGCGTCGTCGACGGCCACCTCGTCGACCGCCAGCCAAGCCACCAGTCAAATAAGATAAATATAGTCAATATAATATTATGTTTCTAATTCTCAACTCTTCTGATAAGTACAGGGATGATCCGGTAGATACTCGATCCTGCTCAAACCCGCTACTCGCTCGCCTGATTGCCAGTACGGGAAAGCGGACATTCAATGAGAAATAAGCGGGAAACAGTTCCATGCGTCTCCGGTGGCCTCGATCGCAGATTCAAGGGGCCAGGTATGTGGCGGCAGTACGAGGGAGTTGCGGAACAATGAGAGAGTGAAGACCCAACTGGCAGGCTGATCTGGAGGAAGAAATATATTCTACAGATAATATATCTATTTCTTATATATTTACCATAATTAATCCAATATTATTGACAGTCCGGAGATATCCAAACCGTCCACGACTCACCGACGACGGTGCATCGGCATACCGTCGGTGACCACAATACTTACTTGTGAAGAGCGAAAATCGAACTCCATGGCAGCTATAACGTTCGATAGTGTAACCAAACAGTTTTCTGACAAAAATGAAACTGTCACCGCAGTCGACGAGCTGGATCTCGAGATTGAGGACGGGGACTTCGTCGTCCTCGTAGGGCCCAGTGGCTGTGGCAAAACGACGACGCTCCGGTGTATCGCTGGACTCGAATCCGTAACTGACGGTGAAATTCGGCTCGACGGAGAGGGGATGACCGACAAGCTTCCCGAGAACCGGAACGTCTCGATGGTGTTCCAGTCCTATGCGCTGTATCCGCATATGACGGTCCGGGAGAACATGAGTTTCGGGCTCAAGTACGCGACCGACCACTCGAGCGAGGAGATCGACGAGAAGGTCGAAGACGCCGTCGAAATGATGGGAATCGACGATCTCCTCGATCGGCATCCGGCAGACCTTTCGGGCGGGCAACAGCAGCGAGTTGCCCTGGGTCGAGCGATCGTCAGGAACCCCGAAGCGTTCCTGATGGACGAACCCCTCAGCAATCTCGACGCAAAGCTACGGGCAGAGATGCGAACCTATCTCCAGCAGCTCCAGGAGGACCTCGGCGTCACGACGGTCTACGTCACGCACGACCAGACCGAGGCCATGACGATGGGCGACAAGATCGCGATCCTCGACGACGGCGAACTCCAGCAGTACGGAACGCCAGCCGAGTGCTATCATCAACCCCAGAACACGTTCGTGGCGGAGTTCCTGGGCGAGCCCTCGATCAACCTCGTGGAGATGACGCTCGACGACGCGACCATCTCGACGAGCGGCTTCGAACACGAGTTCGCCGAACCGATCGGCGACGGGACGACAGACGGGGACGTGATCGTCGGCGTGCGACCCGAAGAGCTCTCGATCTCCGAGGAGCCCCCAGCCGACGCTAGTAGCTTCGAGGGCTCCGTCACGGTCACCGAGCATCTCGGCAAGGAGAGCAACGTCTACGTCGAGACCGAGGGCGATGCGGCCGAGTTAACCGTCGTCGTCGACGGGGAACCGACGGTCGACGACGGAGACGAAGTCACAGTCGAAGTGCCCGACAACGCGATCCACGTCTTCGACGCCAAGACGGGCGAGGTTATTCGGAGCGCCGAGGCGAGTGGTGACGTGGACGGTCTCGACGGCGCCCAGCCTGCGAACTCCGCTCCCTAGCGGACCGCTCGATCCGACAGTACACCGCTCATTCTCCCTTCGAACTCCGACAGGACTCGAGACCACCACCGATCGGTGGACGGCCGCCCTCCGCTACGACCGACTACTCCTGGAAGATCATACACGATGGAGCGGGTACCGATAGCCGCCCATCGGCCTCACGCAGCGTGCCGTCGTCGGGGTCGATCCGGAAGGGGACGACGTCGTCGGACTCCCTGTTCTGGACGAACAGTAGGTGCCCCGTCGGATCGATGGCGAAGTACCGTGGCCACGCGCCGCCAGTTGGTACCGTTTCGACGAGTTCGAGACTGCCGTCGTCCCGCACGGCCGACGCCGCGATGCTGTCGTGGCCGCGGTTCGCCACGTAGACCCACTCACCTGACGGATGGACGGCGATCTCCGAGGTCTGGTTGGCGTCGTCGTAGGATGCAGGGAGGGTGGACGTCGTCCCGATTTCGTCGAGCGCCCCCGTGGACGCGTCGTACTCGTACGCGACGATCGTGGACCCGAGCTCGGTGACGAGATAGGCCAGAGATCTCGTCGGATGGAACGCGAAGTGACGCGGGCCGGCACCGGGGTCGGTCCGGACGGCGTCAGTGCGTACAAGCGAGCCGCTACCGGCGTCGATTTCGTAGACCACCACCTCGTCGGTTCCCAGATCCGGAACGTAGAGGAACGTCCCATTGGGACCACAGACGACGGAGTGAGGATGCGGAGCCTCCTGGCGGTCGGCGTTCGGTCCCGAGCCGTCGTGCTCGATTACCTCGACGGGGGCGCCGATGGTGCCGTCGCTCTCGACGGGAAGCATCGACACGGCACCACCCGCGTACTGTGCCACGAAGAGATATCGACCAGACGGATGGACGCTGCAGTGACACGGTCCGGCGGCACCGGTTCGCTGCTGATCGAGTTTCGCCAGCGCACCGTCGTCTTCGAAGCGATAGGCCGACACCTGACCAGACTCGATCTCGTGGACGGCGTAGACCAGGGGCTCGTCGGGGTGGGCTGCGAGGAACGTCGGATGTTCGCTGTGCTCGGTGACCGATCGCTGCTCGAGTGAAACGCCTGCACCCGGTTCCGCATCGGCCTCGAACTCGACGTCGCAGCTGTAGATGCCCTCGCTACCGTGCTCGCTGTAGGTCCCGATAACTGCGTTGTAGTGCACAACGCGACTCTCGACGTCCAGAACCCTCAATCTACTTGTCGAGCACCAAAACCGCCGCCTCGTCGCTACGGGCCAGCTACCGATTCTGCTCGTTGATCGCGCGGAACAGCGAGGCGAGTTCCGCGCCGAGGAGATCGTAGAGCTCCTCGCCTTTCTCCGACGACGCGAGATCGAGATCGCCGATCGCACCGGTGTCAGAGTAGGCCGTGAACGGCCGATGGACCGAGAGCGGACCGCCTTCCAGTAGGTCGTCGCCGGCCAGGTCGTAGGGGTCCTCCCAGTAGATCGCCTCGCCGTCACCGACGAGGTCGGGGCGGAGATGCGCCATGAGCGACGTTTCGAACTCGCCACCGTGGGCCATCCCGCCGGTGTCGCTGTCGCGAACCTCGTCGACGAACGGTTCGGCCAGTTCGAAGTACGTCAGTCCGAGCACCTCGTTGCCAGGCCGCTGGTTGCCGAGGGTGTTGACGACCGAGCCGATCACGGCTGTGTTGCCGCCGTGCCCGTTCAAGAATAGCACAGCATCGAACCCGTTCTCGAGGGCCGTGTCGGCCACTTCCTCGAGAACCGTCAGGAGCGTCCGGTGGGACAGCGACATCGTCCCGCCGAAGGCCATGTGGTGGGGCGAGAAGCCCGACCACACCGGGGGCGTCAGCAGGATCGGCACGTCTTCGCGGACCCGCCTCGCACCTTCGTGGGCGACCGCGTCGACGAGGATCGTATCCGTCGCGACGGGGAGATGGTGGCCGTGTTGTTCGACGCTTCCGACGGGGATCACGAGGACCGAGCCGGGCTGCTCGGCGAGTTCGACGATCTCAGGGTAGGACTTCCCCGCCCAGGAATCGGACGAGGCCCCCAGCTCACGGTACACGAGCGGTCACCCCGGATTCCGGACGTCGATGCTCGGTGAGTCTCCTCGTCGATACGGTCGTCGGCTGGTGTGAACACGTCATGGTGGTTCCGTGGGAAATCGAAGGGGGATCAGGCGCCAGTCTGGCTGAATCCCTCTGCGAACTGCCTGGTGAAGAGGACGTACACGATCAGCGTGGGCAGCGCGGTCAGGAAGCCACCCGCCATGATCGTGTTGAACTGCTGGACCTTCGCGCCAGCGATGCCGGAGAAGGTCACGGTGACCGGCTCCGCCGCCGGGTTACTGACCAGCACGAGTGCGAACAGCAGGTCGTTCCAGATCGTGGTGAACGCCAGGATCATCACGACCACGAACACCGGTCGCGAGAGGGGCAACACGATGTTCAGGTAGATCCGGTAGATGCTCACGCCTTCGAGGCGAGCCGCCTCGATCATCTCTTCGGACATGTCCTTGTAGTGTGACCGGAAGAGCAGCGTCGCGAGCGGAATGCCGAAGGCGATGTGGGTCACTGCCAGTTCGATGAACTGCGCCTGGTACCGCTGGGTGTACGGAAGCTCCCAGACGTTCAGTGGCCCAAGACTCGCCAACGTCGCCTCGACGCTCGCGTTGCTCCAGATGATCGACAGCGGAACGAGCACCGATTGCAGCGGGACGAAGATGCCGGCGATGAACAGGGTGTACAGCGCCAGCTGGCCCCGCCAGTTCGTGATCGTCAGTCCGAACGCCGCCAGGCTGCCCAGGATCGGGACGATGATCGTCGCCGGAATGACGAACATCGCGCTGTTGATGATCGAGGGATTCAGCGTTTCCCAGGCCGACGACCAGGCATCGAGCGTGAACTGCTCGAAGCCGGGTGGGACGAACGGCGCCGTGTTGGCGAACCCGGTGACGGTCTTCAGCGAAGTGGCGACCGCGGACCACAGCGGCAGCAGGTACAGCACTGCGATCGCGAAGAGGCTCGCGTACAGACCAGCACGGACCCAGGACGTCCCGTCGAGTGCGTTCGCAATCCGCGATTCGGCGTCGTCTGAGTGGGATGGATCAGTCATGGGTCAGAGGAGGTCCTTCTTGTGTTGATAGTAGAGGTACGGGACGATCGCGGCGAAGGTCGCGACGAGCAGGACCACCGCGATACCGGACCCGTACGCCCAGTTGTTCGCGTCGAACGCCTCTCGGTACATCATCACGGGGAGGATGTCGGCTCCGGGCCCCGGGTTGACGCCGTAGAGCACGTAGATGAAGTCGAACGCCTTCAGCGAGAACAGGAGGAGAATGACGATCGCCGAGAACGTCGACGTCTTGAGCTGCGGGATGATCACCTTGAGGTAGCGAATCCAGACGGGAGCCCCGTCGAGCTGTGCGGCCTCGTACTGCTCGGTCGGAATCTTGCGGAGTCCGGCGAGGTAGATGATCATCGCCAGCCCGCTGAACTGCCACACGAGCGCGATCATGATCGCCCACAGCTGCGTTGCCGGATCGCCGAACCAGTCGTTGGCGAGGAAATCCAAGCCAACGGTCCGGAGCAGATAGTTGACCACGCCGTTCGAGGGGTTGAACATCCACGCCCAGAAGATCGAGGTCACCACGAAGGAGAGGCTCATCGGGAGGAGATAGATCGTCCGTAGCGAGCCCTCGAACCTGATTTCGCGGTCGATGAGGATCGCGAGACCGAGCCCGACGAGCAGACAGACGACGGTGAACCCTCCCATCAGCATCACGGTGTTCTTGGCGGCCGTGATGAACGTGGGGTCGTTCAGCATCTGTCGGTACAGTTCGACGTCGAGCGAGGAGTAGTCGGGATCGCCGAACCCTCGGAAATCGGTCAACGACAGAACGACGTTCCAGAGAATCGACCCGTACACGAACACGCCGAGCAACAGCGTCGGCACGAGCAAAAACGGGAGCGATTGCAGGAACTCGTTTCGGCGGAAACGCCGGGTTATCGGCCCTAGCAGACCGGTGAGCGTCGTTCGATCGCTCGTGGATCCCTCGGTAGTTTCGTCCATGCGTTACCGTCGAAATCCTGCCATTAGACGTCGAAGGCGTCGACGAGACCGTTGTACGCTTGATCGACGTTCCAGTTGCTCTTGAAGGTCGAGAAGACGCCCGAGACGTTCGAGGCGATCTGCGGGAGCACCTCGTTGTTGTGGGCGATCGTGCCAGTGAGGTTCTGGGCAGCGAGGAACTCCTCGTACTGGGTCTGTTGGTACCCGTTGAAGGTGTACTCGCCGCTGCCGTCCATCTCGATGTCGTTCCGGCACGGAACGCCACCTTTGATCGCGTTGAACCGGACCTGGGCTTCCTTGCTCCCGACGTACCGGAGCCACTGTTTGGTCGCTTCCGGCGTCGGCTGGGGCTCGGGGTACATGAACCCGGAGTTCTGGCCCATGAACACGTCGTCGGTGCCGGGGATCGGCGTCGACTGCCAGTGGGTGTCGTAGTTGAACTCGTCGGACTGGCTGAAGTTCCCGACAGCCCAGGCGCCCTGATTGAGGAAGGCAGCCTCGCCACCCATGAAGTCGCTGATCGCTTCCGAGAAGTTGACCGACGCTGCGTCGTCGTTCCAGTAGCTTCGGTACTCGGCGAGCACCTCCAGCGCAGCCTTCACGTCCGCCTCGTTCTCCGCGACGTTCCCCTCCAGGAACGACTGGTAGGAGTCGTAGCCGTTCTCGCCAACGTAGATGGACTCCCAGAGCTGAAGGACGACCCAGGTTCCCTGAGTCGACGTCGCGAGCCCGTTCGCGTCGGTCTCGCTCTCGATCGTGTCCATCGCGTCGATGAGTTCGGTCGGCGACGAAATCGAGGTCGGATCGACGCCAGCCTCCTCCACGACGTCGACGTTGTAGAAGAGGTTGTTGAGCCGGTTGAACTCGAGCGGGACGGCGACGTATCCGGTGCTCTCGAACTCGCACATCTGCTGGAGGTACTCCGGGACGACCTCGGTGAGCCCTTCCTCTTCCCAGACGTCCTCCGTGATGCTCCCCATCAGCCCTCCGTCGACGAAGGGCTGGAGCTGCGGCCCCGTGAAGAAACCCCAGGTCGACGGCGGGTCTTCGTTGAACATCCGGGTGTCGAGAGCGGTCGCGAGGCCGGTCCCTGCACCACCGGGGTTGTTGTTGATCGTGGTAGCGACGTCGGGGTACTCGTCCGTGAACCCGTCGTGCATCGCTTCGAAGGCAGTGGCACCGTCGCCACCGCTCCAGGCGATCATGATCTCCATCTCCCCGCCGCTGCCGGAGCCGCCGTCGCCTGCGCATCCGGCGACAGCCGCGGCGATACCCGTACCTGCGGTCGTCATGAACTGTCGTCTCGTCGGCATCGACAGCCAGTTTAAACTCTCCCTTATTATATCTTTTTACCATCTTTCAAATGTGTTTGGCGGTCGTACCGGACCGATGCAAGCGCCGGGTAGCGGGGCTGCCCCCAGATCTATAGCGCCGACGATCACGATCGGAAACGCCGGACTGTAGACGTATTTCGACGTCGAGCACGACGGGCGAGCAGGGGAAAAGCCGCTGAGAATCGCCACAGAGAGGTCGGCAACTGGATCGCAGCGCCGACGCAAACGTTAATGAGGATCTGGTAATTCGGTGTACGCACCGTCAATGAGCTCAGCCCGACACGAGGATCGAACAGTCATCGTTACCGGTGCCTCCAGTGGAATCGGCCGGCGGATCGCCCAGGCGTTCGGCGAGGAGGGTGCCAACGTCGTCTGTGCCTCACGAAGCAACGAACCCAATCAGGGGAAACACTACGACCAGGACCTGACCGTCCCGACAGAGGAGTACGTGCGCGAGGAGACGCCCGGTGACGCCGTCTTCGTCTCGACGGACGTCTCCGACCACGAGCGAGTCGAGGCGATGGTCGAGGAGACGCTCGACGTCTACGGGCAGATCGACGTGCTCGTCAACAACGCCGGCATCTCGGTCGTCGGTGACTCCCAGGAGACCTCCATCGACGACTGGAACAAGATGATCGGCGTCGACCTCGATGGCACCTTCTTCTGCTGTAAGCACGCGATCCCGCACATCAAAGAGACGGAGGGAGACATCGTCAACATCGCCTCGGTCAACGCCACAGAGGGAGGATCGGGGCCGGCCTACTCCGCAGCGAAGGCCGGACAGGTCAATATGACGCGAGATCTGGCGGTCGAACTCGGGCCGGAGAACGTCAACGTGAACTGCGTCTCGCCGGGCTACGTCAAGACCCCGATCCAGGACTATCAGGACGAGTCGTCGATCGCGATCAGCCGCGAACAGACGCTGCTACCGGAGTTCGGTGAACCCGAAGACATCGCCGACGTCGTCACGTTCCTCGCGAGCGAGGAGGCGAGCTACGTTCACGGCGCGGATATCTACGTCGACGGCGGCTGGGCGGCGCACAGGGTGTAGACACCGTCACACCGATTCTGTTCTTACGACGTTGGCGAGACGACAACGACGCGGCTATGCTGCGTCGTCGATCCGATATCGATCGATCGCGTCCTGATCGACGGTGATCCCGAGACCAGGATCGTCCGGAACGGCGATGCTCCCCTCGTCGATCTCGAAGGGATCCTCGATGACGTCCGCCTCCCAGCCGAAGTACGCCGTGTCGCTGGGGAGGTTGATCGCGGGCGTACTGTGGGCAGTATGGAGGATCGCAGCGGTCCGGATGCCGAGGTCGAACGCACAGTGGTGGGCAACGGAGATGCCACCGTCCTCAGCGATGCTCGCGAGCTGCCGGACGCCCGCGATCCCGCCGGCGGGCGTGATGTCCAAGACGGCGGCGTCGATGGCGCTCCGGTCGATCATCTGTCGGAGGTTCCGCGGAATGTAGGTGTCCTCGTTGGCAGCGACGGGCTGTGCCGTGCGGTTACGGAGCGCCTCGAACGAGCCGTGGTTGTCGACACGGATCGGCTGTTCGACGTACTGCAGGTAGACGCCGGCGTCCTCAAGCTGGGCGGCCACGCGCACTGCGTCTTCGGGCGTCCAGCCCTGGTTCGGATCGATTCGGAACTCGAGTTGGCCGTCGACTTCGTCGTGCATCGCGACGATGCGTTCCACGTCCGTCTGCCAGTCTCGGCCAGCCTTCGTCTTCAGCACCGAATAGCCCTCCTCGAGGGCACGGCGTGCGTACTGGCGAGACTCCTCCGGCGGGAAGATGCCGAGCGCGTAAGCGAACTCGACGGAGCCGGCGTCGCTGTCCTGAGCGACGTGCTCGCGGTGTCGCATGTTCGTCTGGTGGTTTGCGGTCCAACCGCCGAGGAGTTCGTAGATGGGGCGGTCCAGCGCCTGGCCAACGATGTCCCAGCAGGCAGTTTCGACGGGCGCGAAGAACATGTTCGCGTTCGTATACTCGATGAACACCTGCCGACGAAACCGTTCGAGCTCGAACGGCGACTGGCCGACGACCATCGGTGCGACGCCGTCCTCGATGACGGAAACGGTGGCCTCCGGGGAGAGGAACGATCGTACTTCGCCCCATCCAGTGTACCCCTCGTCGGTATCGACCCTGACGAGGATACGGTCCATCGCGTAGAGCTCCCCGTGATTCGTCCTGTACGGTGCGATACCACCGTCTTCGATCGGCGAAAGCGGCACAGAGACAGGCGTCGCCGCTACGTCTGTGATTTGCACAGGGCGCGGTTGAGTAACTACTCTCTTAAATTTTTCCATAGATATTGTATCACGTGGGGCGGGTGCCGCTACGAACTGACCCAGTCTAGTAGTAGACCGTCTTGAGTTTGATCTCGTTCGCCTTGTCCCGAAGCATCGAGATGTACTGTGAGAGCTGCTCGGCCCCGAACCGGTTGACGGGGCCAGTCACGCCGATAGCAGCGATGATCTCACCCTCCGGCGTAAGGATCGGCACCTCCACACTTCGGATGCCGTCGCGCCGCTCTTCGTCTTCGATCGCGAACCCTCGGTCTCTGATCGTCGAGAGTTCCTCGCGCAGCCGCCCGGGGTCAGTGATGGTGTTCTCGGTCGCACGAGGGAGGTCACTGTCCTCGATAATTGCCTCCCGACGCTGCTCGGGGAGATGCGCCAGCAGACACTTTCCGAGCCCCGTCCAGTGCATCTCGGTGAACTCGCCGATCGGGATATTGTCGCTCACCGCCCCTCGCCCGTCTTCCGCGCCGATGAGGACTCGCTTACCGTTCTCTTCGACGCCCAATCCAGCACGTTCGCCGGTGATTCCCGCGATGTCCGTGAGGACCGGTGCCGCCGCCCTGTAGATGTCTAGCTGCTGGCGAACCTGCCCCCCGATCTCGAGAAATTTCAGGCTGTTACGGTACTGCCTGTCCTCTGCGGTCACGAAGCCCTCCTGTTCGAGCGTCTTGAGGTAGACGTGTACCGTACTCGTCGGGACGTCGAGTTCCTCTGCGATTTCGGTGAGCGTGAGAGAGCCCTCCTCGCGGAGGAGCGCGACGATGTCGAACGCGCGCTCCAGCGAGCCGATCGAGTTCCCCGTCGACGATTGTCCCATACACCACCACACTCGCGATTGCTCATAAGCGTGGTCGTGAATCTTCGATATTTCACCATTGAAAGATTCTATCGCCACATGAACCAGCCATATTGGAAGCTAATACTGGCTATTCAATATACGCGAAGGAACGTGGCCAATCTCGATCTGTTCGAGCCTGTTTGTGAAACTCCCCCACGGAAGGTATACGGACTGGTACCGACCCGCAACGAGAGGAGCGCTGGCGGGACCGATGGCAGATACAAACGTGGAAGGAACAGCAATAATTCCAATAATAGTGCACAATCCATCGATTGAATCCTATATTGCTGGACTCAGGCTGGCGGCATAGGTCACAGAACGGATACCGGCAGTCGGATTTGACAGTACAAGTCTGTCAAATTTTGGGCGGGCGGGGACAGGTCACATGCAACGGGACATTCGACTCGATGGCCCGACAACTGTCGGAGGTACTCGGCAGACGAAAACGGCATCGGAGTCGACGGTGAGGACCGCAGTAACCGAGCAAGCGAGCAATATGAAGACCTATACGAGCGTTCGTGCTATCGACTGGCAGAGTCGCCATGGCAGCCCCTGACCACGACGACGCGGACGATCACTGCTGCAAAGTGGCCGCTGCCGCTGACCGACGTGGACTCACGACACTCGACGACGAACTCCGGCAGCTACGGACCGAAGACGCCAGCCTCCGTGAACTCGCCGAGTACGTCGACGAACAGCTCCTGGGGAGTGCGCTCCGCGAAGCCGACGTGGAGATCGCGGCCGATCCCGGAACCGTCCGCTCTGTGATCGTCGGCACCCCCGCAGAAGAGATGCAGGTCGACGTCGCCGTCCGCGAACGCATCGCCACGGCGCTCGATCGAAGTACCCTCGACGTGGCGTCGCTCGAGCGCGAGTTCGTCTCTCACGAGACGGTACGCCGACACCTCAACGACCATCTGGGCGTCGACACGGCACGGTCGCGAACCGATCCGTCGGTCGAGGAAACGCGGGAGATGATCGCCTCGATCATCGAACGCGACAGATCGATCGTGGAGCAATCCCTCGAGTCCCTCCGACGGGCAGATCGACTCGACAGTGGCTCCCTCGAAGCCTCGCTCACGGTACGGGTGACCTGTCCCGACTGTGGCGAGACCTACGCCGTGGACGAACTCCTCGACGAAACGGGCTGTGCGTGCGCGTCGGAGTAGATCCGACCGGGCGTTGGTGGATACGGCGAACCCGCGATCCCGCGGGACAAGCCACTGGGTGTCGGCGACGTCCACAATCTATAAGTCGTGACGAGCGGGAGCAGTGGTCGTGCCCATGACCAGTAGATCCGGAACCGATTCCGACACAGCTCCGTTGACGATCTAAGAATGTCACAGTTCGATCCACCATCCCGACGCGGGGACGATCGTGGCGTCGACGCGCCAGCCGACGAGTTCGACGTCGACGCCGTCGACACCGAGATCGAATCGTCCTTCGACACAGACGTCGAGGCGCCGACGATCGACGCACCCCAGACCGCCACGCTCTCGCTCGAACAGATCGGCGGCGTCGAAGCGGGCGAGATCACGATCGACGGCGGCATCACGACTATCGCCGGCCACAATGCGACCAATCGGACGTCGACACTCCGTGGACTCTGTGCCGCACTCGGGACCGACACGACTGCGCCACCGGCGACGACCCTGTCCTCGGACGCCGACGCGGGTCGCGTCGAGCTCGAGTTCGGCGGAGCAACGTATACGCGTACGTTCACTCGAACCGATCGAAACCGCGTCGTTGCGGGAGGCAGCCCGCTCTCGGACGACGCCGACGTCGTCGACGCCTTCGTCGCGCTCCTCGAGGACAATCCAGTGCGACGGGCCGTCGAGCGAGGTGGCGACCCGACGGAGCTTCGGGAGCTCCTGATGCGACCGGTCGACACGGACGCCGTCGACCGCCGGATCGACGACCTCGAATCCCAACTCCAGCAGGTCGACGAGTATCTGGCGACGATCGACGACGAAGCGGACCGACTTCCAGCCCTTCGTGACCGTCGCCAACAGAAGCAGACGACGCTGGAGGAGATCGAGGCAGAGATCGAGGACGTCGAGGCGGAGGTCGACGCCTACGACGCTAGCGAGGCCGAGGCCGAACAGGCCGAGGAGCTCCTCGAACGACTCCAGGACCTCCGTTCCGAACTCGCCGAGACGAACGACGAGATCGAGTACCACCGCGAGAAGGTCGCCGAGTACGAGGAAGAAGCCACGGACGTCGAAGCGGCGCTCGAAGCGACCGCGGTCCCAGAAGAAGAGATCGAGCGGCTCGAGGAGCGGCTCGCACGCCAGCGACGGCGGAAACGTGACCGCGAAGCGACGTACACCGACGTCGACGCGATCATCGGATTCAACGAGACGGTACTCGAGGACGACGACATCGACGTCGACGCGATCGGAGGGAAGGGAGTCCCCGGGAGCGAGACTGTCGAGGGTTCAGACAGCGTCACCGATCAGCTGAATCCAGCCGACGAAACGGTCGAGTGCTGGACGTGTGGAAGCGACGTCGACGTGGAGGCAGTTCGGGGCCAGCTCGACTCCCTTCGCGACCTCCGCGCCGATCTGCACGCCGAGGTCGGGGAGATCGAAGACGAGATCGACGAACTCCAGGAACGGCGCCAGGAACTCGCCGACGAACGCGAGGAGTACCAGCGGCTCGAGTCCCGCTCCGAACGGATCGAAGACCAGATCGACCACCACCGGTCGGAGGCCGAGCGACGCGCCGAATCGGTCCAAGAGCTCACGGCGGAGATCGAGGAGCTCGAACGCCGCGTCGACGAGACCGAATCGCTTCGCGAGAGCGATCTGGTCGACGCGTATCAACGCCTCTCGGAGCTGGAGTACGAGCGCGGACAGGCAGAGAGCGAGCTCGACGACGTCGAGGCAGAGATCGAGCGAATCCAGCAGCTCGTGGACGATCGCGAGGACGTCGAGGAGGCGCGCGACGCAGTCGTTGAGGGCCTCCAGACGCTCCGTGGGCGCGTCGAAGCTGCCGAGCAGGCGCTCGCGTCGGCGTTCAACGAACACATGGAGCGCGTCGTCGACGTCCTCGATTACGAGAACATCGCGCGCATCTGGATCGACCACAAACCCGGCGACGCCGTGGCCGAGCCGGGAACGTTCGAACTCACCGTCGTGCGGGAGGGTGACGACGGTGCCGTCTACGAGGATTCGGTCCGGACGCTGAGCGAATCGGAGCGAAAGGTGGTCGGACTCGTTCTGGCGCTGTCGGGGTACATCGTCCACAGCGTGTACGACGACGTGCCGTTCGTCGTCCTCGACTCGGTCGAAGCGATCGACGCCGAACGGATCGCCGAACTGCTCGGGTACTTCGGTCAGCGGACGGGGTTCCTTATCACTGCTCTGCTCCCGGAAGACGCGGCCGTGGTCCAATCCAGCGAGCAGACGGTGGCGAGAGGAGCCACCGACTACAAACATCGGAAAGCCGAGGATATTGACTTCTTATCAGAATAGAATACACTAATCTCGGTCCGGTAAATCTCCGCAGATGGCCGGGGGCAACTAGTGGAGACCCCGAATACGAACTGTGCACGCGACTGACTGATCGAACCCCCGATTCGACTGGACGGATCAGCCAATTGCCAGTGGCATGCTTTGGCTGCGCGCTGTTTCTCCCGGACCAGCGACCCATCGAACGGAGCTGTAGTAGCAACCCAGTCGGGAACACCGGGGCGAAACGAAGGAAGTAGTACACGGACAGCAGTACTACGTCCAAGACGACGGCAGCTCGTCCGTCACATTTCCACCAGCCATCGACGTCGCCGATACCTGCCCCGACAGTCACGAGATCCACGAGTGCAGTCTGGAGATTCCCGACTGCTGGAAGAGTTGTCCGATACTTCCGAGGGGCGAACAGTCGCCCGTGCTGGATACACTGAATACCATGCACTCAGCTTCACTGAATATATATTAATCTTATACTTTGGTGCATCACACGGCGGTTGTTCTAGCTCAGGAACGCGCCGATCTATGGCAAAATTGGTGAGTGTACCTGGAGTGCTGCTCAGTCCTCGATACTCCCGTTCGGAGCACGGCGACCCGGGACGCACTCGCGACCGAAGCGGAGCGTTCGGGCGCCCGCTCGACCGACGCTACGCCGGAACGTCTTCGCCGAAGAGGTCGTCGGGGACGGCCCCGATCTGCATCAGCATCGGGAGCATGCCGACCTCCTGCCACGTCTCGGCGAGCTTCCCGTCCTCGAAGCGGTCGATCTCGATACCGGTGACGGTCACCTCCTCGTTCGTCGGCTCGACGTCGCCCATCTGCCCGACGTGCGTGCCGGTCTGCCTCCAGCGGATCGTGACGTAGTCGTCGGACGGGAGGAGCTGTTGGATCTCGAGCTCGCCGTCGATCATCTCCGCGCCCATTTCGGCCATCATGCGATAGCCCTCGTGACCGCCGGGCCACGACTCGTCCTCCGGCATCGAGGGGTCGTGGAGGACGTAGTCCTCGGCGACGAGCTCCTCCATGGCGTCGTAGTTGTGGTTCTGCCAGATTTCCTCGTACACGCGTCGGGCCACCGTCTCGTTGTCTTCTTGAAGTGCCATAATCGGTCCCGCCCGGAGGCAGGTGGGAGCACGGAAGGCTTGAGAGCGTATTGTTATGAGCACCAGATCGAGAGTAACGCTCCACGACGTCCTGCCGGGGCGGTGCGGGTCCCGGCTTACTTCGGGACGATCTACCCGGCTGTACTCCCCACGATCGGATCACCGCCAGGCGGACGTTCGGTCCGACGCCGCACCGAGCCGGAACTCGATCGCACGGCGGCACTCCCCGGCTCCAACCACCCAGCACCACAACCAACCCCGCGCCGTCGGCCACCGGGCACTCGCGACCGATCGGTCCCACCACGAGGTGGACCGATCGCCCCGTCAGTCACCTCACTCGCCGTCGGACCCGAGCGTGCTCATGCCGAAGACGATCACATCGAGCAGTAGCCGCAGGACCAGCACGGCCACCGTGAGAATCAGGACGAGCGCTGCGACGACGAGGATAGCGTCGATGCTGAACCTGATCGCGAACGTCCACACCATGTACCGAGAGCCCTGGTAGGGAACGATCGAGCGCGCGATCGGCAGCAACACCAACATCCCGACGTTCCAGAGTGTGACCAGGAGCATACTCCAGACGGCGATCGCGTAGACCGCGGAGCCGCCCCACTTCGAATTCACGTCGAGCTCAGAGTTTGCAGTGAGGAAGCCGCTCACCACATCCAGCCCCACTGCGATGAGGAGTGCAGCCACGGCAACGCGCATCCAGTCGAGATACTGCTCCATGGCACCGTCGACGGCGCCTGCTGGCGTCGGGACGGACGAACCCAACAGGAGGATGCTCCCCGCGCTCCCGATCGTCGCGAGTCCAAAGAGGACGCCGAGAACGGGCAGACTGAACGCTTCGAACGCCACCGCATCCTCCTCTTCCCCCGCCATACGACAACGTATCTCACGGCCTACTACAAACGTATCGGCCGAGAGACGGCCAGTACGGCAGCCAGTAACGGCGGGCAGACGAAGGACTGCTCACAGGCTACTCCACGTCTTGACTCAGCAGCCGCTCGCACGCCCGCACAGAATAGTCCGACCGCGCTCGGTGTGCTGGGGTTGTAGATTGCTCGCGGCGCTTCTCGGGTTCCCGTCGTCACGAACGCTCAGGGGCAACGTCGAAATCTGTGACGTGCAGAATGGCGGTGGTCGATTCGAGTGTACCAGCGTCGAAGCTCCCGAGGGATTCTCACCGACTCCGTCGTAGGTGCCATCCAGGAACGCCCAGCACAGATTTAGGGCGCAAACCCGTATACTGATTTGACCACCAAATGGATAGGATGGGTGCAGCCGTTCGGTCTGAAGAATTCTACCAGACGCTCGTGGAAAACGCAGCGGAGGGGATGCTGACGATCGACGAGAACAGCGATATCGTGCACGCGAATCCGGCCGTCGAAGACATTCTCGGGTACTCACAGGAGGAACTGATCGGGAGTTCCAAGATGAAGATCATCCCCGAACGGCTCCAGCCTGTGCACGCGGCTGCGCTGGACTCCTACGTCGAATCCGGCGAGAAGAACATCGACTGGGACGGGATGGAGCTGCCCGCCCTCCACAAAGACGGCCACGAGGTGCCGACGCTGATCAGCCTGCGCGAGCACGAACACGATGGCGAGCGGTACTTCACGGGCATCATCCGCGACATCACCGAACGTCGAGAGCGAGAAGAGCGCCTCCGCGACCAGAAAGATCGACTCGACGAGTTCTCCGAGATCCTCACGCACGACATTCGGAATCCGCTATCCGTGGCGCGCGGCCATGCGGAACTCGCCCAGGAGCAACACGACATTCCGGAGCTCGACCGGATCGCGGAATCGCTCGAACGCATCGACGCACTCGTTGACGACGTGGCCGAGCTGACGAAAGACGGCGAGGCAATTGGCAGCACCGAAATGGTCGATGTCGAGACTGTTGTCACGGAGGCGTGGCGGAACGTCTCGACCGGCGATGCCGAGCTCTGTATCGGCACTGATGTCGGGACGATCGAGGCCGACGAGAGCCGCCTGCACGGTCTATTCGAGAATCTCTTTCACAATGCGATAGAGCACGTCGGCGAAGATGTAACGCTCCGCGTCGGACGCCTCTCCAATGCGGATGGCCTCTACGTCGAAGACAACGGGACAGGCATTCCAGAAGCGATCCGTGAGGATATCTTCGAGTACGGCTACTCGACGAGCGAAGACGGGACTGGCTACGGGCTCTCGATCGTGAAGCAGATCGTGGACGGCCACGGTTGGGACATCGCTATCACCGAGAGCGATGCCGGCGGTGCACGGTTCGAGATTACCGGGATCGATTTTCAATAGTTTCACGCCATTCAACTCGGCTCGGCAACAGGATTCATATGACGAGGGCGACCACTAGTGAGCATGTTCGAATCGGGAGAAATACGCGAGTTTGACGATCTCAGTTTCTCTCCACGGGCGGATTCAATCCACGCGTTGCACGTGGACGACGACGGTTCGTTCGTCGAGTTGGTTTCTACCTTTCTCAAACGGGAACGGGACGACATCGAGATTTCCACGGAAACGAGCGTCGATGACGGGATGCAGGTTCTGCAGCACAACGACATCGACTGTGTCATCAGCGACTACGAGATGCCCGGACAGGACGGACTCGACTTTCTAGAACTCGTCAGAGACGAACATCCGGATCTCCCGTTTATCCTCTTCACAGGGAAAGGTGACGAGGAGATTGCCAGCGAGGCAATCACAGCTGGCGTTACAGAGTACTTGCAGAAAGGAACTGGGACGGACCAGTACACTGTTCTGGCGAACCGCGTGGAGAACCTCGTCGAGAAGTACAGAGCAGAACAGGAAGTGTTCCGTGGATTCCAGGCGTTAGAATCGGCCCAAGAGGGGATCGGAATCCTCGACGAGAACGGCGAGTACGTCTATTTGAATCGGGCCTACGCCGACGTGTACTGTGCCGAGCGGGAAGACATTCTCGGGGAACACTGGGAGGCGCTGTACCCCGACGAGGAGGCCGATCGCTTCCGTTCCGAAATCCTTCCAGCGCTCGAATCCGACGGGACCTGGTCGGGTCAGTCGGTCGGCATCACGGCCGGCGACGAACGCGTCGTCGAGGAGCTCAGCCTCACGCAGTTGGGTGACGGTGGCCACGTCTGCGTCGTCCGTGATATCACCGAGCGGCAGGCACGCGAGAAAGCACTTCGGCGCGAACAGCGTTTTCTGGAAACCGCGCTCAACTCCCTCGACGACCTATTCTACGTCTTCGACGACGACCTGAACTACGTTCGTTGGAACGACGAGTTCGAGGACGTCATCGGATATTCGCCCTCGGAGATTCGCGGGCTAACGCCGATGGACCTGTTCGAGGGGGACACGAAGGCCGCGATCGAAGCCGAAATCGATCGGATTCTCGACGACGGTGAGCGTGTCGTGGTGGAAGCCGACCTGCTGACGAAGGAAGGCAACACGATCCCCTACGAGTTCACCGGTATCCCCGTCGAGGACGATGGTGAGGTCATCGGTGTCGTCGGACTCGGGCGGAAGGATCCATGACCTGCATGCACCGTCCGTACTGACTGCCCCACATCGATACACTCGGCACTCACTTTCGCTAACCGATTCCTCGAAGGCTGTTTGGTGGTTCAGTTCGTCGCTTGGGGATAATCTCTATAATGTTGGTTCGATAAACAGTCACTGTGACGGGCTCTATTTCGGTACTTCACGTCGATGATGAGCCTGGTTTTGCGGAACTCACGGCAGAGTTCTTGGAGAAGGAAAGCGAGCACCTCTCCGTCAACACCGAAACGAGTGCTGTGGCTGCACTCGAAACGATTCGGCAGGATCCTCCCGACTGCGTCGTCTCGGATCACGATATGCCGGGTATGACCGGCATTGAGTTGCTCGAACGCGTCCGAGATGACTACCCAGAGCTCCCGTTCATCCTCTTCACTGGCAAGGGATCCGAAGAAGTTGCGAGCAAGGCCGTCTCCGCTGGCGCCACGGACTACCTCCAGAAGGAAACGGGGACCGACCACTACACCTTGTTGGCGAACCGGATCGAGAACGCGTTCGAACGCCATCGCTCACAGCGAGCGGTCGAACGGCAGAAACGGCGACTCAAAACCCTGGTCAGTAACCTGCCTGGCGTCGTCTATCGTTGTCGGAACGAACCGGGCTGGCCGATGGAGAACGTCGAAGGGGAATGTGAGGCGCTAACCGGCCACACGACAGAGCAACTCGAAAACGGAACAGTCTCGTGGGGAAAGGATATCGTCCACCCCGACGACCAGGACGAACTCTCTGAAGATATTCGGCGGGCAGTCGCGGACAACGACTCCTTCCAATGTACGTACCGCATCACCACTGCTGGCGGCGAGACGAAATGGGTATGGGAGCGTGGCCGCAGTGTCATCACCCCCGAGCAATCGGCTGATAGGCTGGAAGGATTCATCACCGACATCACCGATCAGAAGCAACGGGAGCGACGGTTGGACGCCATCTTCAACAACACGTATCAGTTCACTGGGCTGACGGAGCCGGATGGAACGATCATCGAAGCGAACGAGACGGCCCTCTCCTTCGCTGGTGTCGAGCGCGACGCTGTGGTCGGGACGAAACTGTGGGAGACTGCTTGGTTCGACTCTAGCGACAGTGCCCAAACAATCGCCCAGGAAGCGGTCGAAACAGCCCGAGACGGCGAGATGTTCCGCGACGAGATACGCATTCAGGGTGTGGAGGAAGAAGCGTACATCGACTTCTCGGTTCGGCCCGTCACCAACGAAGATGGTGAGGTTACCGAATTACTCCCGGAAGGACGGAACATCTCGAAGCTACAAGATCGGAACGAGACGCTTCAAAAGCGTAATCGGCAGTTCGAGGCAATATTCAACGATCCGAACCTGCTGGTCGGGTTGCTCACACTCGATGGAACGGTACAGGATGTCAACGATACAGCGATCGAATACGTCAATGCCAGTCGTGAGGATGTCCTCGGGCAGAAGTTCTGGGACGGGCCGTGGTGGACCGAGGAGCAAACCTCGGATGTGAAGCGGTGGATCGACGACGCCGCAAGCGGTGAGTACGTAACTTACGAGGCGGTCCATTCATCGGAAGACGGCGACGGGATAACCGTCGAAGGGAGCTTTCGACCCGTCACTGACGACGGTGAAGTGACCCGGATCGTCGCATCTGCAAACGACGTGAGCGAACGGAAGCAGCGTGAACAGGAGTTACGGGAGCGGAAGGAACGGTTCGACGAATTCACGAGTTTCGTCTCTCACGATCTCCAGAGTCCGATTTCGACCGTGCAGGGTCGGTTGGAGTTGGCCCTGGAAACCGGCGATATGACGCACGTCGAAAGTGCCGCTTCTGCTATCGAGCGCGTAGACGATCTTCGAGACGATCTCGTGACCTCACTTCGTACGGGAGACATCGTCTCAAGCACGGAACGAACCGATATCGAGGCGCTCCTCGAAGAAGTCTGGACGACAGTCGATCCTCCGGAGACTGCATCGTTCACGGTCGAAGAGCAGATCCATTTGGACGTAGACGCCGATGCGTATCAACGATTGCTCGAAAATCTCGTCGGGAACTCGATCGAACACGGCAACGGAACCGTGAACATCCAGGTTGGAAGCCTCGACGATGGCATGTATTACGAAGATAGCGGTCCCGGAATCGATCCCGATCTCCGAGACCGCGTGTTCACGCCGGGATTCTCGACGAAAAACGGCGAGGAAGGCATTGGGATGGGGATGGCGAGTATTCGTCAAATTGTTCTGGCCCATGGCGGGTCGATCTCGATCAAGGACGCCGAACAACTCACCGGCGTCCGGTTCGAGATCTTCCTGTCGGAGTAACGCTGCTCGCCCGGCTGGAAATCAGTACGCCACGGGGAGCCACGGCCCGCATGTGAATTGGTATGGTGGCTCGGTAGGCCGTTCATCCCGCCCGCACTCGGCCACGTCCCGTCGCTCGTGGACGTCCCGAATCGAGTCCCCCATTCTCCACACCGGCCCCAGCCCACCAGCCAACCCACGATCCGCGACCCCGACCGACCACGCGAATCGGCCCGTAACCCCCACAGCACCTGGTGGACTGAAAGGGCGAGGCGGGGTCGCGTTCACCTGGTCGCCGCAGCGATCCCTATCGCCGCGAAGGCGGCGATATGTCGCTGCGCGACCGCGAGCCGGCCGAGGGCTTTCGAGGCCGTTGCTGTGTGACGTGCGACGTCGACCACTGGACGGGCCGACCCATTTTACTACCACACCCTCCAACCACCGGCCAACGCAATGATCGAGGTCGCTGGCCTCCGGAAGGAGTACGGAGGGTTCGTCGCGGTCGCCGACAGCACGTTCGCCGTCGAGAGCGGCGAGGTGTTCGGCGTCGTCGGGCCAAACGGCGCCGGGAAGACGACGACGCTGAAGATGCTCGCGGGGCTGCTCGAACCGACGGAGGGGACCGCGACCGTCGCTGGCCTGGACGCCGGCGACCCGGAGATGCGCCGGAACCTCGGCTTCCTGCCCGAGGAGTCGCCGCTCTACGAGGAGATGACCGCGCGCTCCTACCTCCGATTCTTCGCGGACCTCTACGACGTCCCGCGCGAGACCGCCACCGAGCGGATCGAGCGCGACCTCGATCGCCTCGAACTCGACCACCGCGACCGGAAGATCGGCGACATGTCCAAGGGGATGACCCGGAAGGTCGCGATCGCCCGCGCGCTCGTCAACGATCCCGACGTCCTGATCTTCGACGAGCCGGCGAGTGGGCTCGATCCCAGAACGACCAACTACGTCAACCGGTTCGTCGGCGAGCTGGCCGAGCGGGGGAAGACGGTCGTGTTCTCCGCGCACAACCTCTATCACGTCGAGGACGTCTGCGATCGCGTCGCGATCATGAACGAGGGCGAGATCGTCGCCCGCGGAACGCTCGATGCGATCCGCGAGGAGTACGGCGAGAGCGCCTACCACGTCTACACCGACGTGGAGATCGAGGGGAGCGTCCGCGAGAACGGCCGGCACAAGCTGGTCGTCACGAGCTTCGACGCCATCGAGGACGTTCGGGAGGCCGCCGACGCGGCGGGCGGACAGGTGCTCGACGTCCGGACGGAGGGGTCGAGCCTCGAGGAGATCTTCCTGGACCTCGCCGGCGACGGCCGGGAGGCCGAATCGTGAGGCGGCGTTCGCATCGCTCGACTGTCCGCAGCTGCAGTGACGCGGCACCGCGCCTGCGAACCGACCGGAGGCGGCGATAACTGTGGGACTGCGGAAGCTGCTCCGGATCGCGCGCTGGGAGGTCCAGACCGCCACCGGAACGATCGACCGCAAGACGATCGCCGTACTGCTCGTCGCCGTCGTCGCCGCGGGCGCTGGCGCGCCCGCGATCACGAGCGGCGCGGGCCAGCTCGACGCCGGGCTCTACACCGTCGCCGTCGACGACGACCACCCCTACCACGACGCGATCGAGGAACGGTCCTCGCTGCGGATCGTCGGCGAGGGCAGCGGCGCGGACCTCGTCGTGACCGACGAGACCGTGCGGGTCGCGGACTCGACGACCGGCGACGCGGCGCAGACGGAGCTCCGGGAGGCGATCCGGGCGTACAACGTCCGGCACCTCCGCGAGGAGAGCGACCAGGCGGCGGCGTTCCCGGTGCTGGTCGATCTCGTGTTCGTCGAGCAGTCCGGCGGGGACGCCAGGACCGGCGGAACGAACGACGGCGGGACGACCGACGGTAGCGGTGGCGGCGGCGACGGCACTGCCACCGACGGCACCGGCAGCGACGGCACCACTGGCGACGGCAGCGGCGACGGAACCGCTGACGGCAGCGGCACGGACGGCACCAGCGACGACACCGATAGCGGAACGACCGACGGCACCGCCGGCGGATCGAGCGGCGGCGGGCTCCCGATCCCCGACGTCGGGATCGGCGGCGGGGGCGCCCAGAGCGGCACGCCGGGGGATCTCGCCGCACCGTTCCCCTTCGGCTCGCTCGTGCTCGCGTTCGCGTTCGTCTTGCCGATGAACTTCGTCATCCAGGCCTACGGCTCGACGATCATGGACGAGCGGCGCAACCGCCGGGGCGAACTGCTGCTCGTCGCGCCGGTCACCCGGACCGACGTGGTGGGCGGGAAGACGCTGCCCTATCTCGGCGCGATCGCGGCGGTCACGGTGGGCATCGCCACACTCATCGGCGGCGGCCCGCTGTCGGTGCTGGCCGTGTTGCCGATCGGCCTCCTCTTCCTCGGGCTGACCTTCGTCGGCGCGATGTTCGCACGCTCCTACAAGGAGCTGACCTTCCTCACGGTCTCGATCAGCGTGCTCGTCACGACGTTCGTGTTCGTCCCGGCGATCTTCACGGACGTGACGCCGATCGCGCTGATCTCGCCGCTGACGCTGGTGGTCATGGACCTCGACGGCACGAGCGTTGGGCTCGCCGGGATCGCGTTCGCGACCGGTCCCTCCGTCCTCGCGAGCGGCGTCCTGTTCGGGCTGGGCACCGGCATCTACCGCGAGGAGGACATGTTCACGCAGCTGCCGGTCCACCGGAAGGCCCTCGACGCGCTGGCGGCGTGGATCCACGAGCGCCGGCACGTCGCGGCGATGACCGCGCTGTTCATCCCCTTCGTGTTCGTCCTGGAGCTGCTCGCCGTCGCCATCCTGTTCGCGCTCCCGCTCGCGGTCTCGCTGCCCGCGATCATGCTGCTGGTCGCCGTGATCGAGGAGGTCGCCAAGAGCGTCCACGTCTACGCGGCCTTCGAGCACGACCGGTTCGACCGCGGGCTCCGGACCGCCGTCGCACTCGGCCTCGCGAGCGGGACGGGCTTCTTCCTCGCGGAGAAGGTCACCCACGCCGTCCAGCTCGTCGGGCTCGACCAGCTCGAGGTCGCCCAGGCGGCGTTCACGCCCGCCACGAGCGTCGGGCCGGCGCTGGCGGTCGCGCTGTTCCTCGCGCCGCTCGTGCTCCACTGCGTGACGGCCGCGATCAGCGCCGTCGGCGCGAGCAAGAACGCGCGCAGCTACGGGGTCGCGCTCGCGGTCGCGGTCGTCGTCCACGCCGCGTACAACCTCGGGGTGATCGCGCTTGCCACGTGATCCCCGGCTCACGATCGCGAAGCGGGAGCTCGCCGCGCTGAAGAGCGAGAAGACGATCGTCCTCGCACTTCTGATCCAGCTGTTCGTCGCGGCCTTCTCATCCTTCCTCGTCGTCGGGCTCGTCTCGATGTACGATCCCTCCTCCGTCGAGGGCGGCTCCATCGGCGTCGCGATCACCGGCGAGGGCGGCGAGGACGTCACCCGCTCGCTCGAGTCCGTCGACGGGATCCAGCCGGTCCACTTCGCCGACGCCGACGAGGCCCAGACGCGCTTCCGGGACGGCCGGTACGACGCCCTCCTGACCGTCACCGAGAGCGAGGACGGCCGGCTGCGGATACGCGCCGCCGTCCCCGACTCCGGCGTCCGGAGCACGCTCGTCGTCACGCGGCTCCGCGACGGGCTCGAGGCCCTCGAGCGGGATCGCCGCGCCGCCTTCGACGACCGGCTCGAGTTCGAGCCCCTGGCCCTGCCAGCGGACAGCTCCGGGAGCCCCTACGTCGGGTTCACCTACACGGTGCTTCTCCCGCTACTCTGCTTCCTGCCGGTGTTCATCAGCGGCTCGATCGCCGTCGACTCCATCAGCGAGGAGCTCGAACGGGGCACCTTCGAACTGCTCCGCGCGGCGCCAGTCTCGATCGTCGACATCCTCGACGGCAAGCTGCTGGCGGCCGCGTCGCTCGCGCCCGCCCAGGTCGCGCTCTGGCTGGGGCTGCTCCACGTCAACGGCATCCCGATCGACAACGCGCCCGCGATCCTCGGGCTCGTCGCCGCGATCACCGCCGCGATCGTCGGCCTCGGCATCGCCATCGCGTTGCTCGCCCCGGACCGCCGGCAGGCCCAGCTGGTCTACTCCGTCGGCGTCCTCTCGGCGTTCATCGTCGCGTCGCTCCTGCCCGAACACCCCGCGAACACCGTCGCGAAGCTCTCCGTCGGGAATCCCACCGGGACGACCTGGACGCTGCTCGGCGGGTACCTCCTCGCCGGCGCGCTCGCGCTCGTGGTGGTTCGGGTGCTGGTCGGGCGGCTGTCCGTGGAGCAGCTGGGTGGGGATCGGTGATTGACGGAATGTTCGGAGCAATCATCGTTTCCTGTCCTATCATCAAGAGTTCACAGGACGGTTGCCAGAAGCCAGTACGACTCGACGGGATTGCATCTACAGAGCAGACGGAGTGACGATTCTGCCGTCGTTGGTGCGCCGGAGTGGATCCTTGGGATGCTGTCCAACGTTCTCAATATAGCTAGTAAACTTCTCTTCAAACCCAGCCGGAGGGTTTTCGAACAACTTCACGGCGTACTCGACGATTGCAGCTTGATCGACGGCCTCCCTGTCTCGACCCTGGGTGAGCCCGTAGAAAGCTGAACTCGCCATCTCGCGTAGAAACTGGTGCTCGTTGTCGTAGCAGAACTGGCAGTCGTGATAGTCCGCGGCGAAAAGGACGCCTCGCTCGTGGTGGTCGGGACAGATGATCTTCTGCAGCCGGTCGAGATTCCGAAGCTCGACATCGAACGGCGGTTCGTCCCGGACAGTTACAACGAAATACCCACCGACGAGGGGCTCAGCTTGGTGGTCATCAGTTCGATACAGGAATGCAGAATTGAGACAGCGGCCCTTGTACCGGCCGGTGTGGACGTGGCCCGAGAAATACGCCCGACCAGAAAAGTGATCGAGTAACCACACGCGCTCTCCATGGGTAACCAAAATATCGTCAGAATCGACGAGATCGGGGCTCTGTGTAAAACGTTGCCCTCCAACCGTTACGTGACCGTCAGGTGGTATTCGTGTCCCAGCTTCCAGCTGGCATCGTTCGTAGACGTATTCTCCGTCGAGTCCCCTCGCGTGATCCCTGTTACCGAAAATGTAGAGTAAACCGCCGGACGTGCGGCTTTCCAGAGCCTGAAGTAGTTCATCGAGATCCTGCAACTGCTCCACGCCTGCTTCGACTCCGTCGAAATAGGCATTCGTGAGATCGCCGACGTGGACGGCGAAGTCGAAGGTCTCCTCAGCCGTTTCGTCAACCACTCGCTGGACCGATTCAATGTCGCCGTGATTGTCCCCCATCACCAGAATGCGCTGCTCGCCCATGTTCGTCCCGCTCAGGGGGCATTAATCAACGTTTGGACCGGACGATGGCTAGCTCGGTATCTCTCCGGTGCCCTTTGACCACAGATTCACCAATCACGATTGCTCCGCAATCTGCTCGTCTACGGGTACTCGGTTCCAAGGGAATGGAATTCAAACGAGTCGCCGATGTCGGCGTAGTAGAGTGCGAGGTTCGCCTCCAGGTCGGTCTGAAGATAGTGATTAATTGCCTCGACGAGATCGTCCTGGGGATTGGCCCCGTCCGAAATCGCTTCGAGATAAGTCGGACCGACTTCTTCCCCAAACCGCTTGTTTGTGATTGGTTCATCATGCCAGAACGTTTTCGGAAGCGGGAGATCGTACGACTGTAGACAGTCCTCAAGGCTCGGCCATGATACCCCAGTTCGGTCTGCTTTCTGCTTCCGATCAAGGATGAGGTCCACGTGTTGATCTCGAACGAATGCTGGAGGTTCTGGAACGGTAGATGCTTTCCCCAGAATATCGAGCCGATCATCGATGAACGACAGATCGAAACCCTGCCCGTTGTAGGAGACGAGCCCATCGGCATCGAGGGTACAAAGCTGCTCCATCGCCCGCTGTATTAGCGCCGCCTCGCCTCTGCCGTCCCTGTGGAACAGCTCGTAACTCGCATCGACCCCTGGGTCACCTCGCTCGTGTACGCCAATCCCAATCGATACGAGCTCTCCCTTGTGCGCTTTGAAGTGCGTCGTCTCGATGTCTAACGTTGCTACACGATTGAATCCCGGATCACCTCTATCGATGTGCATACCACATACTACATGGCCGCCCCCGTTGAACGTTCGTATCAGATCGACATGCAATCCCCGGCAGAGATTATCATCGACTGGGCTACTGAGTCAGAGTTATTAGAGAAAGTGCGATCTATCGCCTCGAATTCGGCGATATGTCCGCTGAGACGACCGAGAGCGCGCCGAGGGCCTTCTGGGCGTTTGCGGTACCGTCCGAACACTCGAGGAACGCCTCGATCTCACGCGTAGTGAGGAGACCGGCAGAACTGTTGCGCGGTTGCAGGACTGACGTTTCGTCGTCGATACAGTACCCCAGCCCATGGAGGCCCTTCGCGAGCTCGCCGAGGCGATTGACCGCCGTACCCGTACCGCCACCTAGTGCTACCGATGTCACACGCCGGCCGTCGCCAGGCACCAATAGCAAGCGGAATCGGCTGAACGTTCATACGTCTGTGTCCCGACGTGCTAGGCCCCATGGACGTCGTCGACCCCTCGACCGGCGACCGGATCGAAACGTACGACGAACACACCGAGAGCGAAGTCGAGGCGACGCTCGAGCGTGCGGCCGAGCGCTACGAGGACTGGCGCGACCGCTCGATCCGTGACCGCGAGCAGCTGCTCGCGTCCGCGGGCGAGGTGCTCCGCGAGAACAAACGCGAGTACGCGGAGACGATGACGCGGGAGATGGGCAAGCCGATCACGCAAGCGATCGCGGAGGTCGAGAAGTGCGCCTGGGCCTGTGATCACTACGCCGAGCACGCGAGCGCGTACCTCGAGCCCGACCATCACCCGAGCCCGCCTGGAACGACGGTCAAGACCGAGTACGAGCCGCTCGGGCCGGTCCTCGCGGTCATGCCCTGGAACTTCCCGTTCTGGCAGGTGTTCCGGTTCGCCGCCCCCTACACCGTGGCCGGGAACGTCGGACTGTTGAAACACGCCTCGAACGTGCCCGGGTGTGCACTCGCCATCGAGGAGGTGTTCCGCGAGGCCGGCTACCCCGAGGGCGTGTTCCAGTCGCTGCTGATCCCCTCCGACCGCGTCGAGGGCGTCCTCGAGGACGACCGCGTCCGGGCGGCGACGCTGACCGGGAGCGGGCCGGCGGGCCGATCCGTCGCCGCGACGGCCGGCGAGCAGCTCAAGAAGACGGTGCTGGAGCTCGGCGGGAGCGACCCGTTCGTCGTCCTCGACGACGCCGACGTTCCCGCTGCGGCCGAGACCGGCGCGTGGGCGCGCAACCAGAACGGCGGCCAGTCCTGCATCGCCGCGAAACGGTTCGTCGTCCACACCGACATCTACGACGAGTTCCTCGACGCGTTCGTCGACGAGATCGAGTCGCTCGCGGTCGGCGATCCGACCGAAGATGACACCGACGTCGGCCCGCAGGCCCGGGCCGGCCTCATGGAGGAGCTCCACGGCCAGGTCGAGGACAGCGTCGCTGCCGGGGCGACCGTCGTCACGGGCGGCGAGCCCATGGACCGCGAGGGCGCGTTCTACCCACCAACCGTGGTGACCGACGTTCCGCCTGGCTGTCCCGTCGACGACGAGGAGACGTTCGGTCCCGTCGCCGCGGTCTACGAGGTGGGCGACGAGGCCGAGGCAGTCAGGAAGGCCAACGACACGCAGTACGGGCTCGGGGCGAGCGTCTGGACCGAAGACCGCGAGCGGGGCGAGCGAGTCGCCGGTCGCATCGACGCCGGCTGCGTCTACGTGAACCAGCTCGTCAAGTCCGATCCGCGGGTCCCCTTCGGCGGCGTCGGCGACTCGGGCTACGGCCGCGAGCTCGCCGAGCCGGGGATCACGGAGTTCGTCAACCGCAAGACGGTGTGGGTGGAGTGATGAAGGCCTCCGACTTGCTGGTCGCCGCGCTCGAACGCGAGGGCGTCGATCACGTGTTCGGCGTTCCGGGCGAGGAGCTGGAGGATCTCCTCTTCTCGATCCGGGACTCCACGGTCACCTTCGTCCCGGTCCGCCACGAGCAGGGCGCGGCGTTCATGGCCGACGTCCACGGCCGCCTGACCGGCGACGCGGGCGTGTGCCTCGGGACGCTCGGCCCGGGCGCGACGAACCTCTTGACGGGCGTCGCCGACGCGCACCTGGACAAGAGCCCGCTGGTCGCGATCACCGGGCAAGGCGGGCTCGAACGCCTCCACCAGGAGAGCCACCAGGCCATCGACGTGCTGCGGACGTTCGGACCGGTCACCAAGTGGAACACGCAGCTCGACAGCCCCGACATCGTCCACGAGTCCGTCCGGAAGGCGTTCAAGGTCGCCGAGTACGAGAAACCCGGCGCGACCCACCTGGAGCTCCCGGAGGACGTCGCGAGCGAGGAGACCGACGCGCGGCCGCTCGAAGCCCGGGACCGCATCCGGTTTGCAGCGCCCGATCCCGACACGCTCGGTCGCGTCCAGGAGCTCCTCGAGGGTGCGGATCGCCCGATCGTGATCGCCGGCAACGGCGCCGTCCGGACCCAGGCCGCGACGCAACTGCGCGCGTTCGTCGAGGCGACCGACGTCCCCGTCGTCTCGACGTACATGGGGAAGGGAGCAGTCTCGGACGCCGACGAGCGATCGCTGCTGACGCTCGGCTCCGGCACCGACGGCGAGGCAGCGCAGGCCATCTCGCGTGCGGACCTCGTGGTCACCGTCGGCTACGACATCGCCGAACACGACCCGGCCGACTGGAACGACGGGACCGTCCCGCTGGTCCACGTCGACAGCGAACCCGCAGAGGTGTACGAGGCGTACGACCCCGACGTCGAAGTGATCGCCGACAACGGCCGGACGCTCGAGGCCCTGACCGAGTGGTACCGCTCCGCCGGAGCGTCCTTCGAGACGGGGTGGTACGCCGACCTCCGAGAGCGAATCGTCGACGGGATCGACCAGACCCCACGGGAGACCGCGCCGTTCACCCTCGAGGGCGTCCTCCCCGTGCTGCGCGAGGCGATGGCCGACGAGGACGTGCTCGTCTCGGACGTCGGCAACCACAAGATGGCCATCGCCCAGCGATTCCCGACGTACGAGCCGAACACGTGCATCATCTCGAACGGGCTCGCATCGATGGGCATCGCCGTTCCGGGCGGGCTCGCGGCGGATCTGGCGGTGGACTCGAACGTCGTCGCGGCGACCGGCGACGGCGGCTTCCTCATGAACGCCGCCGAGATCGAGACGGCGACCCGCACCGGCTGTGGGTTCACCATCGTCGTCTTCAACGACGACGATTACGGCCTGATCTCGAAGAAGCAGCGCGATCACACCGGGGAGTCCTTCGGCACGGGACTGACGAACCCGGACTTCGTGACCTTCGCGGAGAGCTTCGGTATCGAGGGGTACCGGCCCGAGACGAGGGGCGACCTCGAGACGGCGCTCTCCGAAGCGGTCGGCGGGGAGATGGCGCTGGTGGAGATTCCGATCGCGTGAGCGTGGGGACCACTCGCAGTTCCGCGACGCACCGGGTCCCAGCCAGTCGGGTCCGCGGTGGCGTTAGCCATCCCTCAAGCCAGGGGCAACGAGACCGACGCAGTTGCCCAGAATCGATTTCCTGCCGACCGGCAGGGGAATCGCCCGGACGAGATGTGGTCGTCTCGGCGGGGAGATGCGACGATGGTCACAGTTCGTCGTCCGCACCGTCCCGAGCGTAGATACGGACCGTCGAAATTCGAGTCCCGTCGACGCTCGTCACCTCGACGACGTGCCCGGCGATCTCGACTCGATCGCCACGGGCCGGGGCTCGGTCGAGGCGTTCGAGTACGAGTCCACCGATGGACTCGACCTCGTCACTCGAGAACTCCCCCTCGATCACGTCGTTGATCGACGAGAGGGGAACGCCGCCGTCGACGTCGTACCCGGCGTCGTCGCGCTGGAGAATCGATGGTTCACGCCCCTCGGCGTCGAACTCGTCCCGGAGGTCGCCGACGAGCGCCTCGACGACGTCTTCGACCGTCGCAATTCCCTCGAACGTGCCCCACTCGTCGATCACGGCGGCCATTTGCTGGTGCTCGTCCCTGAACTGTCGCAGGAGATCACTCAACCGCATCGTCTCGGGGACGATCACGATATCGCGAGCGAGGTCACCGGCCACCTCGCTGTCCCCGGGCTCCACCTCGGCTCGCAGCACGTCCTTGACGTCGACGAAGCCGACCACCTGATCGGCGTCCTCGGCGTCGAGCACTGGATAGCGAGTGTGCTCGGCCTCGAGGACGATCGACTGGAGTTCCGAGAGCGAGGCGTCTGCCGGGACGCTCACCACGTCCGGTCGAGGGACCATCACCTCGCGCACCACGACGTCGTCGAGATCGAACACCCGCTCGATCATGGCCACCTCGGCGAGGTCAATGTCTCCCTCCTCGCCGGATCGGGTGAGCACCCGGAGCAGCTCCCGTTCGCCGAGCGTCTCGTCCGTTTCGGAGGCGGGTGGGACGCCGAGTGCCCGGGTGAACGCGTTGGCGGCGCCGTTGAACACGACGATCCCCGGATAGAGCAGGTAGTAGAAGAGCTTCATCGGCGGGGCGAGGAAGAGGGAGAGGCGTTCGGTCTGGGAGATCGCCAGCGTCTTCGGCGCGAGCTCGCCGAAGACGACGTGGAGGAACGTGATGACGCTGAAACCGACCACGAACGCGACGAGATGGATGAGGCTCGCCGGGAGGATCGGTGCCAGTACGGGCTCGAGAAGCGCCGCCACTGCGGGTTCGCCGACCCACCCCAATCCGAGCGATGCGATGGTAATCCCGAGCTGCGTGGTCGCGAGATAGTCGTCGAGGTTCGCCATCACCTCCTGGAGCGTATTCGCACCGGTCCGGCCATCCTCGGCGAGCTGTTCGACCGACGTGCCTCGAATCCGCACGAACGCGAACTCCGCAGCGACGAAGAAGCCGTTGAGTGCGACGAGCACCAGCGCGAGGGCGACCTGCGCCAGCGAGAGCGCGACGTCTACCATCGGCGGGGCTGGAAGCGGCGGGTGGTCGATTGTCGAGTGTTCATAGGAGGACGTATCGGCCCACCTACTAAAAGGGAGTAATGAGATCGAAGCGGGGTAACCGTGTGATCGTCGAAGCAGTTCTGAAGCGTTCCCGCCCGAGACAGTGCAGTGGAAGCGCTGTCGTACGTCGTCGCTGCTGTACGGGATTCCACCCAAACTATCGATCGGGTGCAGCGGGAGTGTTGCGTAGGGGCCACATATCTCGCAGTGGATGTCACCCCATCGCGGCAACTGGACTGGCCTGAACAGCCGATTCGTGCGCGGGGAATCGAAAGCAGCTCACGGCGCTACCAGTGTGAGTGGCGAGGCCGTGATCCGATCAGGCACGCCATTCGTTGATGAGCGTCGGGACGACGACGCCAACGCCGAGGAGCACGGCGATGTGAACCCATTGACTGTCAGTTACAGCCGTTGTACCGAACACCAATACGAGAGCGACGGTGACGAAGAGTCCCGTAATCTTGGTTTCTGTGCTAACGAGGCCGTTCGAGTTTTTGGAGGGCTGCTCTGACACGTTTGACGGATTCGCTACATCATACAAATATGCTTCTCTCCAGTTTCAGATTCAGAACTATCGCTGACGAGCGGCAGGTACCTGCCTGGCGAGGAGTCGTCCCGCCAATTCCGACGACGTCGACCACTCTCGCCCCCAGATACGGAGCCCATCGCACACCCCGTTGCCAGTCGAGAGCTGTCGGGCACGATCGAACGTCGCCCGTTGTCGCGTCGATACCGCAGCACAGACAGCCACGAACGGTTGCCCGAAATCCACGGCGGATCGGAGAGGAACACGTATCCGGCAACCGCGTCAGCCTCCGGTAGATGCAGTTCTGTGAGGAGTGTGGTTCGATCATGCACACGGAGGGCGACACGTGGGTGTGTCGCTCCTGTGGAAACGAGGCGCCGCGGGACGCGCACGCAGAAGCGGCGATGACGACCCAGGACGAGCAGCGGGACGACGGGGCACCCGCCGTGGCCGACGCGACCGAGGGCGCCACCGAGACGATGGAGGCGCCCTGTCCGGCGGACGATTGCGACAGCGACCGGGCCGAGTACGAGATGCTGCCGAAACCGGGCGGCTCCTACGAGGTCCGGCTGTTCACCTGCATCGAGTGGGGCCACAAGTGGCGCGAGTCCTGACGGCGCGTCTCTTGCAGCAACTCCACTTCGATTCAGTTCGACCGAGACGGTCGATTCGGGCACCGCCATGCCCGAAGCCGTCCCTTCAGTCCAGCGCACCCAGGTGCGTAGCCGCCTCTCGGGCAATCTTGTCGACAGTCGCCTCGTCTACGTGGCCTTCTATCGCCTCGATATCGGCGTGTTTGATCGTGACGAGGACCCAGGGATTGACGTAACTCTCGCGGGGAAGTCCTCCACCGATGAAGTCCGCGTCGGCGAGTGGAATTGCTGCCGAGCGGCGCGTTGTCGTGACGACCCCGTAGACAGCTTCTTCGTCGCGGAACGGGGAGAGTCTGCACTAAGCAAACGTATGGTCGATGGTCGTGGGGCCCGAGCAGAGCTGGCCCCTTCACGACCGTTCCACGGGTATACTGCGGCTCCGTCATCCGTCCGATTCACCTTGACATCCTCCCCGCGCTGAAGAGCGAGGATTCCCGACCGCGTTGGGATATTGTGGTTTACGACGTGACCTGTTCTTGAGGTGCGAACGCACCAGTCTCCTTGTCAAACAAGTACGTCGATGGCTGTGCCAACCAGCCGTTACTCCTATCTCCCCCGTCACAGGCGAGACTCGGAGTTACTTTCTGTCGGATGTTCTCCGCACCGTTCACGTCTGCATTCGCCGTCATCCCGCACTCGTCACACACGTACAACCCGCGCTCAACGCGATTCGCGCGGCATTTCTGCCCACAGCACGAACACGTCTTGGACGTATCGTGCTCTGACATCTCCGCCACCGTGATACCCTCCATCTCGGCTTTGTATTCGAGGAGGTCCGTGAACCGGTCGAACGCCCACGAGTGCAAGTCGAGGTTGCCGTGCCTCCCCCAGTCCTTCGACTCGCCGTCCTCCTCGTCCTCGCGGATGCCCGAGAGGTCGCCAATCACGATCGTCCCCACGCCGTCGGCAACGCATCGTTGGACGATGTGTTTCGAGAGCGCGTGGAAGTGGTGGGTGCGACGAGCCGATTTCTTCTGGTTCAACCGATTCGCCTGCTCGGAATCCGAGCCGTCGCAGCGAGCGAGTTGTTTGCTGAAGTAGTAGTCGTCCTGCTTCAGACAGTTCAGCGGGTACAACTCGGCGTGCCCATCTTCGTAGGCGAGCGCGGCGAAATTGCTGATGCCAAGGTCGATGCCGACAGTTTTCTCGCCGGGAGATTCGGCGGCTTCGAGTTCGACCTTGCAGACGAAATGAAGTTCCCACTCCTCGCCCGTCCAGACTGCCCGAACCTGTTGGACGCTCTCCACGGCGGAGAGCGCAACGTCGGGCCGGGTCTGGTACTCACAGAGGCTGAAGTCCGAGAAGTGCTCTTTCAGGTTCGAGCCCTTCGAGAGTCGGACGCGATTGTACTCGGTGTCGAGTGTGAAGCCGGCGTCTTTGAACGTGACTGTCGAACGCGGGTGTTCGTCGCCGAGTTTGCGGTACGTCGGCGGGTTCGCTCTCGTGTCTCCGTGTTGTCGTTTGCCGTACCAGCCGTTGAACGCCTCAGCGAGTTCTTGAAGGACTCGCTGACTTGACTGAGAATGCAGGTCATCGTAGCGGTCGTGGCTCTTGAGGTACGCGGTGAGTTCGTCGTGTTCAGGAATGTAGTCGATTTCATCCCAGACACGACTAATTGTCCACCGACCGACGTTCCAGAGTTTCGAGGCTGCGAACCCGAGGGCGTCGAGGTCGTCGGACACCTGTTGCTGGTTCCGAATGGAAGCAGTGTAGGTGCGAGTGACGACCTCGTTCGCCATATGTAACGTGTGTCGGTATAATTACTTGAAAGGATGGATTACGCAGCGTGGAATATCCAGTCTGCCATCGAGAGGTAGTTTGTGTAGTGTATTGTCGGATTCATCCCCGCCCTGAACGGCGGGACTTTCTCCTTGAACTTCCGTAATAGTCGTCTGTCGTCGACGACGAACTCGCAGCCTCCTGCGCAGCGTAGGACGCAAGACGTTCATCCTCCCCGATCGCCCAGTATCGTCCCTGGTGGCGAACGAGATCCCGCTCCTCCAAGCGTGACAGGACGACACCGACACTCCCCCGGGGGATGTCGGTCGCTTCGTGAATTTCGGTCTGCGTGAACGCTTGCCCGTCGTTCGTTGCCAGGAACGTGAGAACGGTATGCGGCTGCGTTCCCTCCTTGAGATCGAGAGCACCTTCGGGGCCACTTTCGAACTGATCGATCTCGATCGGCATGTGTAATAGATAGTAATAATCTATAATAAGTCGTTCGGTCGTGTTGGCGCCGTCCGTGCTCGACGAGCAGCGGGCTCCTGGAACCAGCCCGATGTCACTGCGATTCGAGTGCCGAACCCACGGTACGCAGTGGCTCGAGCCAGCGCCAACGTGAGCGGGGATCGATCTGCCAAAGTACTTCAATGATCGAGACGGCAGAATGAGGTCCCCGTGAGAGATACAACCGCTGCGTCGGTTCCCCTATTTCTGCCAGACACTGGGTAGTTTGACCCCCTTGCCGCATACGTGGCGCGAACACAGCATGAGATCGTTCCCGAGGAAACACACGATCCACTCGCCCGGGACAGATCTACTCCGGACCGACTCGAAGGACGACGTTCGAGCCGGAGACAACTAGCTCACCGACTGCCGAACAGCCGCTCGCGGAGCGACCGCGCGGAGGGTCGCTCGGTCAGCAGTACGGGCGTCTCCAGCTCCGCGATGGTGTCGAACGCGAGTGACCCGCGGACGATGCGGGACAGCAGTCCACGTTCGGTCGCGCCGACGACGACGAGGCTGTATCGGGAGCCGACGTCGCCGATCGTCGCTCCTACGTCCCCCGTCTCGACGAGCAGATCTGCGTCCGCCAGTCCGTGGCCGGCCGCCCAGTCGGCGAGGAACTCGCGACCGGTGTCCTCTTCGCCCGCGTCGACGACGTGCAGCAGCGAGACGTCCACGCCGACGGTCTCGCGGAGCGCACGGGCGACTTCCGCGGAGAGGTCCGAGGACGGCCCGCCCGCGGTCGGAACGAGCACGTCCGTGAGATCGAGGGGCTGGCCGTCGAGCACGAGAAAGTCACACGGCAGGTCGTGGGTGATCTCGTCGAGCGCGCCCTCGGCGCGCCCGCCGGCGAACTGCGTGCCGCCGTAGCCCATCACGACGGTGTCGGCGTCGTGCGTGCGCGCGGCGTCGAACACTTCCTCGATGCCACGGTGTGAGAGGATGGTCCGCGTCTCGATGGGAACGTCGAACGCCGCCGCGTCGGCCTTCGCCGCGGCGAGCAGTTCCGCCGAGGAGGCGTCGATGCCGTCGCGGTGCTCGGCCGCGGTCTCCAGCGCCGTCTGGTCGGGCACCGTGACGATGTGCGTGGCGAGCACGCGGCCGCCCTCGTGTTGGGCGAGCGCGCTCGCGAGCGTGATGAGCGCACTCTCCGTGCGCGGGTTCGCCAGCGCGACCATGATCGTCGGTCCCTCGTCGCCGGTCGGCGCGACGGTGTCGGCGGCCTCGACGACCCGGTCGGGGAGTTCGTCCTCGCGGCTGCGGATGTAGTTCGAGAGCACGCCCTGCTTCGTCGTCTCGCTGCGCGCGTACACGAAGTACCACACGAGCGCCGCGATCACGAACGCCGCGGAGAGTGCGATTTCTCGGCCGTCCATGAACGCGACGAGCCCGAGTGAAAGCACCGCGCCACAGATCGGCGTGATCGGGTACAGCGGCACCGTGAACTCCGGGTCGTACTCGGGGACGTCGGCCTCCCGGAAGACGATGAGCGCGACGTTCATCAACGCGTACACGATGAGGTGAAGGACGCTGGCGGCCTTCGCGAGCACCTCGATTTCCTGACCGAGCGCCGCGATGAACACGACGATCAGCCCACCGGTGACGAGGATGGAGCGGTACGGCGTCGCGTAGTTCGGATGGATCTCGTTGAGCCAGTTGGTGACGATCTTGTCCCGCCCCATCGCGAAGTTGATGCGCGCGGACGCCAGGATCGAGGCGTTCGCGGAGGAGGCGGTCGCGAGCAGCGCGCCGATGGTCATCACGGACGCGGCGGCGGCCGCGACGCCACCGACGGGACCGAGCGACGACGGGAACGCGACTTCGGCGGCCTGCGCAACGGGTGCGTCCTGACTGAGCTCCGGCCACGGGATGACGCCGAGCATCGTCGTGACGAGAATCGCGTACACGACGGTGACGATGCCGACGCTGCCGAGGATGGCGATCGGGAGGTTCCGACCGGGATTCTTGAGTTCCTCGGCGACGGTCGCGATCTTCGCGTACCCGAGGAAGGAGACGAACACGAGCGCCGTCGCGGGCAGAATCGCCCCGGTGCCGTACGGCGTGAGCCCGCCGTCGTCGGCGAGGGTACCGTAGTCGAAGGTGGTGAAGCCGGCGAGCGCGAACGCGCCGAGGATGGCCAGCAGAATGGTGACGATGACGGTCTGGACGCCGCCGGTCTCCTTCGCGCCGACGTAGTTGACCGCGACGAAGATGACGCCCGCGAACAGTGCGCCGACCTGAATCGGGCTGAGGAAGGCGACGCCGGGGAGGCCGACGAAGACCGTGAGGTACTGGCCGAAGCCGATGCAGTAGAACGCGGAGGCGAACGCCAGCCCCATCCAGTCGCCCATGCCGGCGATCGAGCCGAACATCGGGCCGAGTGCCTTGTTGATGTAGTAGTAGCCGCCGCCGGCCTTCGGCATCGCGGTGCCGAGTTCGGAGACGGAGAGCGCGTTCACCATCGCGATGACGCCGCCGACGACGAACGACACGACGACGATGGGGCCGGCGGCGTTCGCGGCGACCCCGGGCAGCACGAAGATGCCGGCACCGATCATCGTCCCGATGCCGATCGTCATCGCCGAAATCAGCCCGAGGTCCTTCGCGAGCTCGTCGTCGCTCATCCGTCGCTGTCGGCTCGCGGCAGCGCGATTACCGGACGGTCCGCCTGTGTGACGAGCTTCAGCGAGCGGTCGCCGGAGAGGAACTGCATGATTCGGTTGCCGCCACGAGAGCGGAACGCGATGGCGGTCGCGTCGATCTCCGCTGCGGCGTCGAAGATGGCACCGACGACGTCCCGAGCATACGCGGTGTGGTCGTCGGCGTCCGGGAAGACCGAGCGGACGGCGTCGTAGGACTCCTCGGCGAGTGCCTCGGACTGCGAAACCGGTGTTTTGTCCGGGGCGCCGCCACCCTTCTCGACCACGTGAAGTGTGGTGACGCGTTCGGGCCGGTAGGATTCGAGTGCCCGTGCGCTGGCACGTGCGTCCGCCTCGTTGGCGACCGGGAGGAGGACGTGTGCGAGGAGGTCCCGATCGTCGGCTGTGGTTGGATTCATACCCGCCACTATCCGCCTGCGCATATAAAATACCCACTCCCCGAACCCAGACTTATAAGTTGGCGTGTGTTGAAGCAATATTAGCGTGGTAATTCGTCGTCTCCGCCAATTCGTCTCGGGGCAGACAGCGGCGGTTCACGAGTGCCGGAACTGTGGGACGACGATGGAGGAGCCGGAGGCGGAGTGCCCCAACTGTGGCTCGACCGAAATCGCATCCTACGGACTGTAGCGCTGGAACCCGGTCACGTCCAATCGAACGATAGAAAGGTCAATTGTGGTAGCGAACGAACAACGGACAACAATGGGGTATCGTCTCGACGAGATCGACCGGTTGGCGCTGTACTATCTCGGATCGGACGCCCGGAACACGACGGCGACCGAGATCGCCGAGCAACTGAACGTGTCGGCGGGCACCGTCCGGAACCGCCTCAATCAGCTCGAACAGCACGGCATCATTCGGGGCTATCCCGCACACATCGACTACGAGCGCGCGGACGGCCTCCTCACCGGCCTCTTCGTCTGTAGCGCCAGCGTCTCCGAACGCGATCAGCTCGCGAGGGAGATCCTCGACATCTCCGGCGTGGTCAACGTCCGTGACGTGATGTCCGGCGACGACGGCCTCCACGTGAAAGCCATCGGCGAGGACACCACGTCACTCCAGCGCATCGCCAGCGAGATCGAGGACCTCGGCATCGCCATCGAGGACGAGAGCCTCATCAAGGAAGAGTACCACCAGCCCTACCAGCCCTACGGCCCGACGGACGCCACACACTCCCAGCCGGCGACGAACGTGTTGAGCCTCGTCGGCGACGCACAGGTCGTGGACCTGACCGTCACCGAGGACGCCCCGGTCGCCGGCAAAACGCTGGCGGAGGCCAAAGAGCAGGGGCTGCTCGGCGAGGACGTGTTAGTGGTCGCGATCGAACGCGGAGAGGAGGTGCTGTCGGCGAACGGCTACACCGAGATTCGACCCGGAGATCTCGTCTCCCTGTTCTCCGCGGTCGGGATCCGAAACGACACCCTCGACGGGTTCGGCGGCACCGCAGCGAAGCGAGCGTAGCAAGCGAGGATCTCGAGCGGGGTCGTCTCCCACGCACCAGCGGTCGAAACCACTGTCTGTGATCGGTGTTGAGAGTCGTGCTGCAGAGAACGCGCGTATTCAGAATGGTGACCGATTATGCGTTGAATGCGGCGATGAGAGGGGCGTGATCACTACACGAAAATCCAGCGTGGTCGTAGTAGCAGTCCTGTGGATCGAGTGCTTCGGAGGCAATCATGTGGTCAAACCGTTTGCCCTCGACCTCGGCTGGGGCGACTGATTCCGGATGTTCGGTTTGGGTGGCATGACTTACATCCAGAATATCGAGCTCGTCGTACCCGTGTTGTGCTCGGAAGATATCGACCATCCCCGTTTCCTCAAGCCCGCAAAGAATATTCAGTTCTGCTTCCCCCCACCGCCGAGCCAGTTCGCCCTCCTCGCCGTGCCGCCAGGGAAGCGTTGTCCCATCTGCTAACTCCTCCTTCGGGGCGTTGAAATCCCCCGCCAAAATGCAGGGCGACTCGGTTCCCTTCAAAATCCGGTTGTATGTGTTCTCCAGAATCTTGATCTTCTCTTCACCGTGCATACTGCCAGGGACTGCGCGTACATTCCACAGTTCGATCTCACGCCCATCCAGGGTGACCGTGGCATTGAGTATCTTTTCGGGGAGGTTCGTATCCCAGTCCTTCAGATCAGCGTTCTCCCACGGCCCGTACCGGATGCTCGGACGCAACCTGGTCAGTTCGGACGCATCGCTCGACTCGTGCAGCGCAATGAGATTCCCATTCACGTGGTTGTAATCCTGGTGTGGCGGAACCGTACTCTCCCGTAGCTCCGCAGCCCACTCGAGGGTATCAACGATCTCTCCGTACCCAATCTCCGCCAAGGACTCCTGCCAGCGCTCCCGTTGGATCGTCGTCACCTCATTCAACAGCACCAGATCGGGAAGATTCACCGCTTTCTCGAGAAATTCGATCTGATTCTCTATTCGTTCAATGCTCCCATTCGGCGGCACAGCCCCCTGTACATTCCACGAGAGAACACGGAACTCAGAACTGAAGGCCATGCGAAGGACCTCTCTACGATCCAAAATAAAACTGCCCCCGAAAGAGCATATGCCGAATTCATCTCCACGTATGGAGGGAAAGAGACAGCCGTTCGTTGGTGAATACGGGGCTCTCGATGCGACAAACGGATTCCGGCAGTGCAGTGCCCAATACCCGCGCCAGAAGTGAGACCGAACGCACCGCGACGCTCCGGGGATCAAGGACGACCGGCACCGAAGCGCCATCAGGCCACCCAACACTCGGCCTGTCCACACGCCTGGTGGAATGAAAGGGCGAGGCGCGGTCGCGCGAAGCCTGGTCGCTCGTCGGCCACTATCGCACCGCGGGCGGTGTGGAGAGCGGTGCGATATGTCGGCGAGCGGCCGCGATCGCGCCGAGGGCTTTCGAGATACCATAGTCTGCTAGCGGTCCTCGGCCGGATCATCGAACTCGACAGCGTATCCCGAGCCCTCGCCCTCGGACTGCCCGGGCTCACCCACCGCCTCGACGTGCAGCTCGCTAAAGAGCTCCATCAGAGGTCGTCCGACGATTCGAACCCACTGCGGCCGGTCAGCACACCGAGACCGACGGCGACCGCGGAGAGGCCGCCAGCGCCGCCCGGATTTCGAACCCGTGTGTGACGTCTCGGGCAGCCGTCCCAGCGAGGAGGACCCCGGCTGCAATCGGGGGCGCAGCTGTCGTCCCGTTGGAGGAGATATATTTGCAGCTCGACGCGTAGCAAAAAATTGTGGCGACGACGGTCCACGGTCGATGGGCAGTACAGCGACTGGATGCTGTACAGGGAAGACTCCATCGGGAGGCGGGCGTCCAGTCACCGCCCTTCACCGAGCCACGCCTCCCTGGCATCCTCGACGGAGTCACCGATCTTCCGTCCCCGGTAGCCGAATATCTCGTCGTATCCAGCGTGTGACATCAGAATCGGAACGAACGGTTCGTCGGCGAGGAGGATCCCATCGGTGGATTTTGCGTACGCTTCTCCCGCCCCGACTTGCTCGAAGTTTCGTGCGAGCAGTTCGTACGATTCGTCCCCGACCGGCTTCTCGACCTCGTCGTAGATCTCGAAGTAGTTCGTCGGTGACGCATGCGTCGGGGGCTCCTCCGAGATCGCACCCTCGTTGTAGAGGAACGCCCGGATCACCATCTCGGCTTTGACGACCGCACTCGGTTGCTGGACCTTCCCGGCCTCTATGGAGACGACCCCGTCAGTCGAACTGAACGACCCGTCGACGACTGGCGTCTCGTTGACGACGTATGGAATCGGGAGTTGGGAGACGATCTCGAGCGAGCGGGGATCCCCCTCCGAGACGAATGCGATCGGCTCGGGGGTCGCGTGGGTCGTGTGGACGGAGATGGTATCGCAGCCGGCCGTCTCCGTCACGAGGTGGGCGGCGAGGCGCCGCTCGCGGTCGTCGGATTCCGGGTCACCCGGGAACACCCTGTTCATGTCCACGTCGAGCGAGCGGCGATGCGAGATGGACGCTGGTGGATTGGCGACGATGAACTTCACCCCCTTCTCACAGTCGGGCGACGATTCGAGGATCCGATGGATCGCACGGGCGCCCGTCGGTTCGTCACCGTGCACGTTGCAGACCACGGCGAGATCCGCGTCGCCCGGGCCGAATTCCACGACGTCAGGGGCAATATCCCGATCGAACATCCGGGCGAACGTAGCTGCTGCACGCTGAAAGTCCCCCTGCCAGTCCGATCGTCCGAAGCGGAGCGTGGTTCCATCACGCCGCCTTCTACCACTGTCACCTGGCTACTCCATCCACCCGGGCACGGTCACGTGGCCCTCGAGCTTCGATCACCGGCGCGGACCGTGCCGTGTCGACCCACCGGGAGCGAAGGCAGGCCCAGATCGATCCGTCGGAGGCGCTGGGCGCCAGCGCGCCGCGAACTGTGGAGCGCGACAGCAGGCTGACGCAGGGCGACGGCGGTCGTTCCGATGACTCTCGTGTCGGGAGTCGGTGGCAGTACTCGTGGTCCGCGACTGTGAGTGGCTTGGTTCGGTCGTGAGGTCTCCTCGATGGCCCCTCAAGCACTTTCACCCGTGAGCGGAATGCGTGTGGTATGAGCGACAATGGAGGGAGTCGCCCGAGCGACACGATGCGGGAGCGGGTACCGGAGAACAGTTGGAAGTTCTGGCTACTGTTGAACGCGAACCGGTGGCTGGTCGCCGCCGGAATCGTGGGCGGCGTGTTCCTCGCGCTCGTCATCATCGGGCACCTCCACCCGACCGGGACGCCGGCGCTGTTCACCCACGGGGACCCCATCGAGACGCTGTTCCAGGGGCTGCTCACGGCCATCATCACGGGCGTCACGCTCGTGCTCACGCTCAGCCAGCTCGTTCTCTCACAGGAACAGGGGCCGGTCGGGGACCAGCGCGAACGCATGGAGGGAGCGATGGCGTTCCGGAAGGACGTCGAGGACGTCATCGAGGAACCCGTCAGTCCCGCCCAGCCCTCGGCGTTCCTCCGGGCGATCGTGAAGCTCACGAAGCGACAGACGGACGCCCTCCAGGACGCCATCGCGACCATCGACGACGAGACCCTCAACGACCAGGTGGCCGAGTTCACCGAGAACGTGAAGGGGAACGCGGACGCCGTCCAGAGCAATCTCGAAGGCTCCCAGTTCGGCGAGTTCGACGTGGTGTTCTCCGCGCTGAACTACAACTACTCGTGGAAGCTGTACGCGGCGCGCCGCATTCGCGCGGAGAACGAGGACGTGCTCACCGAGGAAGCCCACCAGGCGTTCGACGAACTCATCGACGCGCTCGAACTGTTCGGCCCGGCGCGCGAGCACTTCAAGACGCTGTACTTCCAGTGGGCGCTCATCGATCTCTCCCGGACGATGCTGTACGCGTCCTTGCCCGCACTCCTCGCGGCGGTCGCGGGCGTCGTCTACCTCGAACCGTCGCTGTTCCCCGGAACCGTGTTCGGCGCGCGCACGCTCATCCTGGTGGTGAGCGCGGGCGTGGCCATCTGCCTGCTGCCGTTCGCGTTCCTGTTGTCCTACATCCTTCGTATCGCCACCGTGACGAAGCGCACGCTCTCCATCGGGCCGTTCATCCTCCGGGAGACCGACCGGTCCCGCGACCTCGACTGGGGCGACACCGAAGCGAAGAGCGGGGAGAACGCGGACGACGACGAGAGCGAATAGCGCGGCCGCCGCTCTCGATGCGCACCATCGTGGGCTCAAGCGTGGCCTGGATGGGGCTGATGAGGGAACGACGTCTCGAGAGGCGACCGAAGCCGAGGGGTACCAGATCGCACTCGGCCCGGACGGGCCCCTCGTCACAGGCCTTTTCCGGCCGAGACTGTTCTGTCCTCAAAGAAGGGACATGTCTGGCAAAGGTGACGACATCGACACCGAGGACGATCGACGGGGCGACTGGAACGCCATCGGCGATCGTCTCGAGCAGCTGGTGGACCGGGCGAGAGCCGGGTTCGACGAGGGCGTAGTAGACGTTCTCTCGTGGCTGCTGGACACGGAGACGCGGACCCGCGTCTACGTATATCTCAGGCAGAACGACTGGAGCACCAGTGAGGACGTTGCCGCGGGCATCGGGCTCCACCCCACGTCGGTTGGGAATACGCTCGACGAACTCGTCGAACAGAACGCCGCCGAACGTCGCGAGCACGATGGCGAGGGAGCAGCGTTCGAGTACGGTGCTGTGCCGCCGAGCGACCTTCTGGGCGTGGCCGTCGATCCGGTCCGCGACAGTCTCGCGAGTGCGGCTCGCGACGACGCGGGCGAGAAGTCGGCTCGCATCGAGATCGACTCCGGTTCGTCCGTGGCGGCAGAAGCCGGCGAGGCCGAAGTGAACGCCGAGACCGACGTCGAAGGTGAGGTCGAACTCGACGAGGAGAGGGCCAGCGTCGAGGGGAAAGGCGGTGGTGAACTCGACGTCGAAACCAGTGACGGCGAAGCCGAAGTCGAAGGATCGGTCGATGCTGAAGTCGGCACCGACGGCGTCGATATCGACGTCGACGCGGACGTCGAGCTGCCAGCCGAAGACGATGCTGACGAGTTCCCCGAGAGTTCCGCTGACGGGCGTACGGACGACACTGAGGGGTCCTGACAACCGTTCTCGCGGGACGACGACCGCCCGCTACGAGGTGGTGTCAATCACGTCCTCGAACTCGACCCCCGCGACCGTCCAGTACAGCCATCCGGATATCGGGGCGTCATAGACGATGACAGCCCGGCTCCGTGCGTTGCTAACGGGCCTCGAAGCCCCGATCACGAGGCGTGTAGAACGCTGTGAGGCCGAGTACGGAGAGACGCCGATCCCCACCAGCGTTGACCAACGGGAGCCCTCGGCCATAGCGAGCGGGAGCGAACGAAGTGAGCGACACGCGAGCTGAGCGACCGCGAGCGCGCCGAGGGCTATCGCGGCGCAGCCGCGATGTCGAGAGATCGTTGATCTCTCGGTATTCGAGACGTCGAATAGTTCCCGTCGATCGCTGATCGATCCTGCAATCGCACCCAAATTCCCTAGCCCTCGCCCTCGGACTGCCCGGGCTCACCCACCGCCTCGACCGGGAGTTCACTGAACACCTCCATCGAGAGGTCGTCCGGCGATTCGAAGCGCTCGCTCGCCGTGCGATCCAGGACGTCGACGAGCCGTTCGGTGCCGTCGGCGTACAACAATACCACGTCCTCGTACGTCTCGCGAACCGCGTCGCGATCGACCGGGTAGGACAGCTCCTCGAGGAGGACGTCGAGCTCGTTCAGGGGAACCTCGCGCATACGGGCCATTCGGGCCCGACCGACAAAAGAACGCGCTATGCAATTGCGTACCACACTGCTACGCATACGAAAACCCCCGCACAGCGCTGTTGCTGTGCGAGGGTTGAATGAGTGGTAGGCGGCGAACCGGATTTCCCAGAGGCTCGCGCACTCCAGTACTCGCCGGAACGCAGGCGGGCTTATCTTCCGTGTTCGGGATGGGTACGGGAGTGACCCCGCCGCTATGGCCGCCTTAACGCCGACTCGCGGAATCGAACCGCGACGCGGTAAGGCTCCTGCGTCGGTAATCCGTGTAGTACGTGCGATCCAGTTAACGCCTGGGTCCGTCCAACGATGGAACGAACGTCAGCAATGCGGTATGAATGTGTGGCTTCGATCTGTTAGTGGACGCGGGCTCAACGCCTCGTTGCCTCGGCGCGTACACCCCGTCTCTATCGACCCCGTATTATACGGGAGATCTCAACGGTGTCTCTTTTCCAGGTGGGTTTCGGGCTTAGATGCGTTCAGCCCTTACCCCGTGTTGCGTAGCTGCCCGGCACTCGCCCTGTCGGACGACCGGTACACCAGTGGCAACCGATCGTAGTTCCTCTCGTACTATACGATCGTTCCCGTCAGACACCAAAACACCCCCAATAGATAGCAGCCGACCTGTCTCACGACGGTCTAAACCCAGCTCACGACCTCCTTTAATAGGCGAACAACCTCACCCTTGCCCGCTTCTGCACGGGCAGGATGGAGGGAACCGACATCGAGGTAGCAAGCCACTCGGTCGATATGAGCTCTTGCGAGTGACGACTCTGTTATCCCTAGGGTAGCTTTTCTGTCATCAATCCGGCCCATTGAGGACCTTGATTGGTTCGCTAGACCACGCTTTCGCGTCAGTGTCGATTGTTGTGCTCGACACTGTCAGACCACCTTGTGCTCTTGCGCTCTTCCTCGGGTCTCCGACCCGAGTGAGGTGATCTTGGGGCGCGCTCGATATCTTTTCAAGCGCGTGCCGCCCCAGCCAAACTGCCCGGCTACCGGTGTCCTCCTCCCGGAGTGAGGGTCACAGTCACTAGTGGGTAGTGTTTCATGTGTGTCTCGGTGGCGTGCTGGCGCACGTACCTGTGTAGTGACTCCTACCTACCCTGCACACTAGCGACCGTGTCCCAGCGACAGCCTGCAGTAAAGCTCCATAGGGTCTTCGCTTCCCCTTGGGGGTCTCCAGACTCCGCACTGGAACGTACAGTTCACCGGGCCCAACGTTGGGACAGTGACGCTCTCGTTAATCCATTCATGCAAGCCGCTACTGAAGCGGCAAGGTACTACGCTACCTTAAGAGGGTCATAGTTACCCCCGCCGTTAACAGGTCCTTCGTCCCCCTGTACGGGGTGTTCAGATACCTGCACTGGGCAGGATTCAGTGACCGTACGAGTCCTTGCGGATTTGCGGTCACCTATGTTGTTAGTAGACAGTCGGAGCGTCCGAGTCACTGAGGCCTGCCCCGTTGCGGGGCAGGCATCCCTTCTTCCGAAGGTACGGGACTAACTTGCCGAATTCCCTAACGTCGGTTGCTCCCGACAGGCCTTGGCTTTCGCCGCCAGAGTACCTGTGTCGGATCTCGGTACGGACGTCGTCCTCACCTTTTCACGGGCTCTCGGTTGAACCATCTTTCGCTATCTCACTATTCGGCCGCTTCGTGCCATGACGGCTTCCACGGCGTTCGGTGATTCGACCGGGCGAGTGCCCGGCATGGTCGATCCGAAAGCGTCGGCTTTCACTGGACGACGGCACTGGAATATTAACCAGTTTCCCAATTTGTCTCGCTCGAGTTGCGACGAGACTTAGGACCGGCTAACCCTCGGCTGATAAGCAGTGCCGAGGAACCCTTACTCTTGAGGCCGTCGGGATTCTCACCCGACTAACGCTGCTACTATGACCAGGATTTTCGTCACTGATCGGTCCACGCGAGCTCTCGCCCGAGCTTCCATCCGATCAGAGCGCCAACCTACACAGTTGCCCTGTGACGGGCACGGTCAGGTATCGGTGGTGGGTTTGAGCCCCGATCATTTTGGGCGCCCCGAACCTCGGCCGGTAAGCTGTTACGCTATTCTTAGAGGGTAGCTGCTTCTAAGCTCACCTCCCGGCTGTCTGTGGCTCGGGACCACCTTCGATCGCACTTAACCCACACTTGGGGACCTTAACCCGACTCTGGGTTGTCTCCCTCATGGTGCACAGGCTTACCCCGCACACCGGACTCGTTACGTCGACAGCGTCCGTAGGTTCGGAGTTTGACAAGCGGTCAGACCCCTCTCGGGGTCCGGGCCGCTAATCAGTGTCTCTACCCCACGAACTACCTCGGTAACGGTCATGCTTCGACATGTTTCGGTTGGAACCAGCTGTTGCCGGGCTCGATGGGCCTTTCACCCCTATACGTAGATCACGGGAGGGTATTGTAAGACACCACCCCTAGCGGGCCTCCACGTGCCTTTCGGCACGCTTCACCCTGCCTACGCATAGATCGCCCGGATTCGGGTCGTGCCGGATTGACTCCCCGCGCTTGAACACGGCGGCCCTTGCGCAAAGCGCTGCGGCCATGTCGGTTTCCCTACGCCTTCCCCGATAATCGGGTTAGACTCGCCAATCCAGCACACTCCCTGGTCCGTTTTTCAAAACGTACGACGGAACACCGGCTTCCCTTGCTTCCTACTGGTAGTTCGCACTACTGTCGTTTTGCAGGGGACCTTTCGTGCCCCGTCGCTCCATCGCCAGCCAATTTCAAGTCCTATTGCACCTCCCTTCTTGGGGTGCTTTTCAGCGTTCGCTCACGCTACTTGTTCGCTATCGGTCTCGAGGAGTACTTAGCCTTCCCAGTCGATGCCTGGGATATTGGCGAGGGATATCCAACCCCCGCTACTCTGGTACTGACGCACGTCGTACTCGAGCTCGTTACGGGACTTTCACCCTGTATCGTGCTCCGTTCCAGGAGACTTCACGAACCGTTTCGAACGATGAGAGTCAGACCCAACACCACATTGCCCGTGAGGGCTTCGGTTTGGGCTGTGTCGCGTTTACTCGCGGTTACTAACGACGTCTCGTAATTGATTTCTCTTCCTGCCGATACTGAGATGTTTCAGTTCTCGGCGTTCCCCATTGCGCAAAGCAATTGCGGTGAGGATTCCTATTCGGGTATCTCGAGTTCTTCCCCTCCGTGCGGGTCCCTCGAGCTTATCGCAGCTTGGCACGCCCTTCGTCGGCTCTCGAGCCGAGCTATCCACCGGCTGGCATAGTAGCCACGCAGTCTGCTGACGTCGGGTCCGATCGCTGCACGGACCCAGTGGACGTCTGGATCGCACGTACACACGGTGTCATTTGCACGCCCTAGTGTGAGCGGTGCGTGCATCGACCCTTCCCACCCACGCTTGCGCGGGGCGGTGCATCGGTCAGTCGGGATCCAATCGTATCGCCGTCCCACAGTTAAGGGGCACGGTTTCCGATCGTCCCGAGGCATGGACCCACTGGGATTCGAACCCAGGGCATCCTCCTTGCAAAGGAGGCACTCTACCGCTGAGCTATGGGCCCACCCCTCTCGGGGAACGTTAGCCTTGGTAGTTCGTTAGCGTCCGGCCTGATGGGCGGCGTCGACGATCTCGGATAGGTGGGCCTGGCTGATCGCCAGGTCCCGGTCTGTGGAGGTGATCCAGCCGCAGATTCCCCTACGGCTACCTTGTTACGACTTAATCCCCCTTGCGGAACCCAGATTCGACCCGGGAACCGGGCCTCATCCGGATCCCACTCGGGTGATTTGACGGGCGGTGTGTGCAAGGAGCAGGGACGTATTCACCGCCGTCTTCTGAACGGCGATTACTACCGAATCCAGCTTCATGCGGGCGGGTTTCAGCCCGCAATCCGAACTACGACCGAGTTTAGGAGATTAGCGCCCCCTCTCGGGGTTGCATCCCACTGTCTCGGCCATTGTAGCCCGCGTGTCGCCCGGCACATTCGGGGCATACTGACCTACCGTTGCCCGCTCCTTCCTCCGCCTTGGCGGCGGCAGTCTTCCTAATGTACCCAACCGCCTCACGGCGTTGCTGGCAATTAAGAATACGGATCTCGCTCGTTGCCTGACTTAACAGGACGCCTCACGGTACGAGCTGACGGCGGCCATGCACCTCCTCTCAGCAGCGTCGAGTAAGGGCATCAGCCTGACTGTCATTACTGCTGTCGGTGCCGGTGAGATGTCCGGCGTTGAGTCCAATTAAACCGCAGGCTCCTCCGGTTGTAGTGCTCCCCCGCCAATTCCTTTAAGTTTCATCCTTGCAGACGTACTTCCCAGGCGGTCCGCTTAGCGCCTTCGCTGCGGCACAGCGCAGGCTCGTAGCCTGCGCCACACCTAGCGGACATCGTTTACAGCTAGGACTACCCGGGTATCTAATCCGGTTCGTGACCCTAGCTTTCGTCCCTCACCGTCGGGTCCGTCCTTCCAGGGCGCTTTCGCCACCGGTGGTCCGTCCGGGATTACGGGATTTCACTCCTACCCCGGACGTACCCCCTGGATCTTCCGGCCCCAAGCCAACTGGTTTCCACCGGACGCCTGCACGTTGGGCGTGCAGATTTCCCGATGGACCTGTCTGGCCGGCTACGGACGCTTTAGGCCCAATAAGATCGGCCATCACTCGTGCTGCCGGTATTACCGCGGCGGCTGGCACCGGTCTTGCCCAGCACTTATTCCACCACCACCTTACAGTGGTGAAAAGCGAGGACTGTATGCCCTCGCACTCGGGGTCCCCCTATCGCACTCTCGTGCAGTGTAAAGGTTTCGCGCCTGCTGCGCCCCGTAGGGCCCGGTATCTTGTCTCAGATACCGTCTCCGGGCTCTGACTCTCATCACCCGTACCGATTATGGGCACGGTGGGCCGTTACCCCACCGTCTACCTAATCGGCCGCAGCCACATCCTGTGGCGCCGGAACGTTTCACGCCCACTCCACTCCAGGATGTGGGCGATATCCAGAATTAGCCTCAGTTTCCCGAGGTTATGCTGGTCCACAGGGTAGTTTGGCCACGTGTTACTGAGCTATATGCCACGAGTATGAACTCGTGCGACTAGCATGGCTAAATCGGACCCCGATAGCAATGGCCTCCGGCAGGATCAACCGGAATGTCGCCTCCGTAATGGAGGCGGGTTAGGCGGGAACACGGGTGTCAAAGACACCACGTGAACATTGCATATGGTCCAAGATCGGCGACGATCGGCCAACAGGCCGGATGTCGCCGAACTACCAAGGCTAACATCAGATCCCGTCTGTTACGGCGGACCGCAGGGGCGGGATCCTCATTTCCTTCGGACCTCAACGTAGGGCTTCGTCCGGGGATAAACCCTTCGAAGCCCCGACGTGGGTCCGTGCAACGGAGCGAGTTGAACGCCCCGTCGACGTCGCGTTCGCATTCACACCCGAATGCCCGTTCACATATAAGGCATTCGGATCGTGTCCGCGAGATCTCCGACCGCCGTCGGTCGGTTTCCGGATTTGATCCGAATGCCCTGTTATACTTAAGGGCTGTGGACCGGGACGGCGCGTGTCGCGATTGGACACGCAACGTGTCCGAACGCGCCACTGGTCGGGATCGACCTGGCCGCCGGTCCGGGCGTGCTCCTTCGTGCCGGTATACAGCCGAAGGCTGCGGCGCCGCGCGCCGCGTCGTGTGCATTCCATTCGAATCCGGGTTTACACTTAAGGCCGTCGAACCGACCCCCCGTTCGATTCGCGGTACCATGCTCCGATGTCCCACGAACCGACGGGGCCCGAACGTTCGGCGGCGACCACTCGTATCCGCCCGCATGTAGGCGAGAGCTGGTGCTCTCGACGCGAGCGCGGCCGAAAATGTCACGCGGACGGAGGCCGACCGGTCATCCCGCGCGTCCTGCGGCGTCTGGCCGGGTGGGATCCGCGCGTTCGAGTCCAGCGGACGCGGTCGAAAAAGCCCGTCGTCCCGACCGAGTCACGGGACAGGATCGCGTGCGGCTCACCCGCGATCGGAGCTCCGGTGGGGCTCGACCGGAACGGGCGACAACCGAGTCTGTTCGCGTGGGCACGTGCGGGCGCGCATGAGGACAAACCAGAGAAGAGCATCGACCCTACAGGGAGAGCGACCCGAGAGCGCAGCCGCTCGTCGTCCGATGGGCCGCACAAAAGATCAGTTACGTCCTGACGTCACTCGTCGAGATGCTCGATCCCCTTCTTCGAGACGTTCGCCTCGGTGATGTCCCCCGGCATCCAGTTAGGGCTGTCGTCGGGGGCCTCCTCCTCCCAGGCCCAGCCGTCGTAGATGTGGACTTTGTCGGTTCCCTTCTCGCGGAGCCGGAGCTCCGTCTCGTTCGCGGCCGACTCCGACGGAGCCGGTTCGAGGCGCCGCGCCGCCTTGAGGGCGGCCTGCCGCGGCGTGTTTCCGGAGAAGACGCTCGATTCGTCGCCCCCGTCTCGCAGTGCGAAGTTTCGTTTGCCGTCTTCACGTACCATGGGTTCCAAACCTCCGTGTGAATGGAACACACTCCCCACCATAAAGATATCCCCGAGATCGCCAGACGGGAGCGCCCCATATTTAATCTTTTCCCCGGCGGACAGCCGGAGGACGGGGAAATTCCGGGGACGACGGCCGATTTTCGGGCCATATCCCACCCCGCAACGGCCGGCGCGCGGCCGATGGACCGCAAGCCCTCGGCCAGACGGCGGATCGGGCGTCCAACAACACTTAAGTACGTGCTGCGGCGAACAGTCGGAACGAGAGACCGCGATGGTCCGTAAAAAGAAGCTCAGCCCGAGTGGTGCGAAAGACGAAGACGGCGAGTACCACAACGTACACATCAACCTCCACGAGGACGAACTCGCCGTCGCGGGGATGGCGATCGGTGACGAGGTCTTCGTGCGCGTCCGCGAGGACAAGATCATCATTCAGAAAGCCGACCAGGACGACGTCGAACACGAGTTCTGAGCGGTCGACGCCGAAACAGGACCGTCGCATCGACTCCCCACTGCCGGTCGATCGCGGAGTTCCGGGCGTTTATTGCGGTCGCGGTCACTGCTTCGAGCAATGAACCTGTACTCCCTGGCGAAGCCGCTGCTCTTTCGACTCCCACCGGAGACCGCCCACCACGTCGTCTACAGCGGTCTCGGCGCCGTCCAGGGGACTCCGGTCGAGCGCCTGCTCCGCCGACGCTACCGCGTCGAGGACGACCGGCTCGGCGTCGACGCGTTCGGGTGCTCGTTTCCGACGCCGGTCGGCGTCGCCGCAGGCTTCGACAAGAACGCCAAGATCCCGCGGTCCCTCGCTGCGCTCGGATTCGGCCACGTCGAGGTTGGGGGCGTCACTGCGGAGGCCCAGGAGGGGAACCCGCGACCACGCCTCTTTCGGCTGCCCGAGGACCGCGCCCTGATCAACCGTATGGGGTTCAACAACGACGGTGCGGACGCGATCGGCGACCGCCTCGACGACGCCACCCTCCCGGACGTCCCCATCGGCGTCAACGTCGGCAAGTCGAAGTCCACGCCGCTGGCCGAGGCTGCCGACGACTACGCCTACACGTACGACGCGGTCGCCGACGCCGGGGATTACTTCGTCGTCAACGTTTCGAGTCCGAACACGCCCGGGCTCCGAGAGCTCCAGGATCGCGGGCCGCTCGTCGATATCCTCTCCCGACTGCGCGAGGAGGGTGCGTCGCCGCTGCTGGTCAAGCTCTCGCCAGACCTATCGGAGGCCGCCACCGCGGACGCGCTCGAGGTAGTTCGCGATCTCGACCTCGACGGAGTCATCGCCGTCAATACGACGACGGAGCGGTCCGAGAGCCTCCGGAACCCCAACGCAGCGGAGGACGGCGGACTCTCGGGTGCGCCACTCGAGCACCGGGCGACCGAACGGATCCGGTTCGTCGCCGAGCGCGTCGACGTCCCCGTGATCGGCGTCGGCGGCATCGCGTCGGCGGAGGGCGCCTACCGGAAGCTCCGTGCGGGTGCGAGCGTCGTCCAGCTCTACACCGGACTCGTCTACGAGGGGCCCGCGCTCGCGCGTGACATCAATCGCGGACTGCTCGAACTCCTGGAGCGCGACGGGTTCGAGACGGTCGAGGACGCGATCGGTACCGACCTGTAAGCCCGCGCCGGTGGTGAGGCCGCGCGGCCCGTTTCGATCACCGGCCGCAGAGAGAAAGCGCGATCGCCACCCAGGGCGTCACCGGCCGGTCCAGCGCAGGAGGAGGAGAGTCCCCTCGAAGAGCGCGACCATCGTCGCCGTGAGCAGGACCGGCGCCATCCCGGTCGGGTCCGGGCCGAAGAGGAAGGCGACGCCGAAGAACAGGCCCCAGAAGTAGAGCCGGTGACTTTCGAGCCACTGCCGGGTGGTGATCCCCATCAGGATCGCGAGCATGATCAACAGCGGGATCTGGAAGATGATCGCCAGCATCCCCATTAGCAGCAAGATCAGGTTCATCGTGTCCGCGAGCTGGAAGGCGAGATCCGCGGATCCCTCGGTGTAGCTGATGAGGTACTCGAAGAACAGCGGGAGCATGACGAAGTACGCGAACAGCATGCCGACGATGCCCAGCAGGAGACTGAAGGGGACGGCCGCGAGGTAGTACCGGCGCTCGTGGGGGTAGAGCCCCGGGCGCATGAACCGATAGATCTGGTAGACGCCGAGGGGAAGCGAGACGAGCAGGCCAGCGAGACCGGCGACGCGAATGCGCGTCAGGACGAGTTCGAGCGGGCCGTAGACGTGGGGCGCCACGCAGTTCTCGCCCTGCGGATTGGGTCGACAGGCCTCGACCGATCCAGCGTGGACGTCGTACCACATCTGGATGATAATGTCGTTCACGAAGGGGAACACGGCGAGCGTCGCGAGCGACGCGACGACGACCACGATCGCGAGCCGCGTGAGCATCTCCTCGATGTGCTCGGTGAGCGGCATCTCCTCGTCGTCCGGCGGTGCGGAGCCACCGATTCCGCCCGAGAGAATGCTTCCCCCGCCGTCCCCACCGGCGGGCGATGCAGTGGTAGTAGTACCGACGTCCGTGGTGGCGGTGTCCTCGGTGGGTGAAGGGGCGTCCGCGCCGGTCGGTGCGCGGGCACTCGTGGGATCGGCGTCCGCGTCGTCCGCCGCAGTGACGTGGTCCTCCGTGTAGCCGGGACGACCGCCGAGAGTGTCCCCCGGTTCACTCTGGTCGACCGCGGTATCGTCCTCTGTCTCGGCGTCGTCGTGGTCGGTGGCGTCACCGGAACCGTCGGATTCGTCGTTGGAAGTCGCCGGCTCACCGTTGGATTCGTCGCCGGATGCGTCGTCGGAATCCGGCGGCTCGCCGCCGGATCCGTCGTCTCCGGGGGTCGAGGAGGCCGATTCGTCGACCGGCTCGGACTCGTCCGCGTCGTCCGGCGGCGAGGAGGGCTCGGAGCCGTCGTCGGACGACGCTCCCCGGGCACCGCTACGGGAATCGCCGTCGTCGGACGACTCGTCGGTCATTCGTCCCGTAGTTCGCAGACGGGCTATTATAGGCCTTTTCGACTCGTCGCCGTGCCCGCGCGTGGTCGAGGAAGAAGATTGATAACTGGGACTTTGCAAGCTTCGCCCACTATGAGCGTCGTCGACGAGGACACCGCCCGCGCGGTCAACGCTGGCCGGGAGACCATCGGTGGGATGCTCTCGGAGCTCCAGCGCGAGCTGAAGAAGGTGTTCCTCGTCTTCGTCGTCGCCTTCCTGGGAACGATCCTCTCCCTGCGGTGGTGGATCTGGGACTACCTCGAGTCCGTGACGAAAGCCCAGATGAGCGACGCGGTCGCGGCGGAGGTCGACATCATCGCGCGGACGCCGTTCGACGTGATCCTGATGCAGATCAAGATCGGTGCGATCGTCGGGATCGCGCTCGCCGTGGTGTTCGGGCTCTACCTCGCCCGAAAGGCCATCGTCGGCCGGATCGAAGACCGTGGCGTCGAGGTGACGTCGGGCAAGCTCTACGGGTTCATCGCACTCTCGCTGGCGCTGGCGGTCGTCGGCATGGTGTACGCCTACGCCGTCTTCTTCCCGCTGATGTTCAAGATCCTGGCCGAGCAGGCCTACGCCGCCGGCGCGAAACCCAGCTACGGGATCGTCCGGTTCACGGAGTTCCTCCTGCTCCTCACGATCTCCTTCGCGCTCGCCGCACAGCTGCCGCTGTTGATGAGCGTGCTCTCCTACTCGGAGATCGTCCCCTACGAGACGTTCCGGGACAAGTGGCGGTACGCGGTTCTCGGCATCTTCATCTTCGGTGCGGTGTTCTCCCCGCCCGATCCGTTCACCCAGATCATGTGGGCGATCCCGCTGGTCACGCTCTACGTGTTCAGCCTGGGGCTCGCGAAAGTCGTGACGAACGTCCATCGCGGGGGCGTCCAGGGGAGCCCCGTCGAACCCGGGACGTTCCGGCGGAAGGGCTACCTGATCGTCGCAGCGGCGGTTCTCGGCGGCGTCGGCACCGCCGTCGCGCTGTGGTCTGGACACGCCGAGGTCGTCGGCGAGGCGGCACTTGGGCCGCTCCCCGAACGCACTTCGATCCCGTTCTTCGGCGAGTTCCAGTTCCCGACCCAGGTCGAGCGGGGGGGCCCGGTGACCTGGATCAGGTCCGGGCTCGCGATGGGCCTCGTCTGCGGCGCGATCGCGCTCGGCTACGGGCTCGTCTCCGTACTGCGGATGCCCGTCATCTCCCGGGCCTACGTCGGCGTCGGTGAGGGCGACGCCGAGGACGACCCGAGCGACGTCGATATCCGGGCCCTCGACGCCGAGGGCGTCCGCGGCGCGCCGCTGGTCGCGTTCGCCGACCTGTCCGAGTCCGATGCCGTCGAGATCGCCGGCGAAGCCATGGAAGCCGGCGACGAGGAGAAGGGGCGACTCGTCCTCGAGCGCTGGGAAACGGCCCAGGAGCAAGGCGTCGAGTCCGGAGCCCAGGAGAGCGACGTTGCAGTCGACGCCGCCGACCTCCACGGCCTCTCCGCAGACGGCGTCGCCGAGGCGCCCGAGGCCACCTTCGCCGCGCTTTCAGAGGACGAGGCCGTCGAGATCGCGGGCGCCGCGATGGAGAACGGCCAGGAGGCGAAAGGGCGGCTGATCCTCCAGCGCTGGGAGGAGGCGGGCGACGTCGAGGACAAACCGGTCACCGGCGATCCCGCGAACCTGGATCTGCGAGAGCTCGACGCTGCGGGCGTCGACGCCGCGCCGCCGGAGGCGTTCGAGGCCATCGACGAGGACGAGGCGATCGACATCGCCGGCGATGCGATGGAAGCTGGTCAGGAGGAGAAAGGCCAGCGCGTCCTCCAGCGCTGGGACGAGGTCAACGAGGCAGGGGCCGCTGGCGGCGAGAGCGACGGCACGGATACTTCCCAGGACGACGCCGAGGTGGAGGGGCTCCTCGCGGGCGTCGGTGGCGGGGACGACGGCGACGAAGGTGCGTTCGGCGGGCTCGTGAGCGACACGGCCGGGGGCATGCTCAGTTCCTTCGCCAGCGAGGAGCGCGACGAGGACGAGATCGGCGGCTACATGTACGACATCGGGTTCGTCCTCGACTCGATGCGCTCTCGGATGTTCGTCATCGTCGCGACGTTCATCGGCGTGTTCACCGCCTGCTTCGCCTACCTCTACACGGTCGGCATCAAGCAGATCATGGAGGTGTTCATCTCGGAGGTGCCCAACGACGCGCTCGCTCCGGGTCAGCGCGCGACCGACGCCACCGACGTCGTCATCGCACTCCACCCCGTCGAGGTGCTGATCTTCATCGTGAAGTTCAGCGGCGTGGTGGCGATTCTGGTGACGCTGCCGCTGTTCCTCTACTACGCGTGGCCGGCGCTCCAACAGCGCGGGATCGCGCCCGGGTCCGGCGAACGCTGGGCGTTCCTGATGTGGGGGTACATCTTCCTCGTCGGAACGCTCACCGGGGCGATCGTCGGCTTCTTCGTCATCGCACCGGAGGTCATCTCCTATCTCGTCACCGACGCCGTCTCCTCGGGGATGGTCGTCTCCTACCGGATCAAGAGCCTGCTGTGGGTCGTCTTCTTCATGACGATCGGCTTTGGCTTCTTCCTGAACATCCCGATCGCCATGCTGTTGGTCCACCTCTCGGACCTGATCTACTTCCAGAGCATGCGCAAGTACTGGCGCCACGTCGTGCTCGTGACGTTCATCGTGGCGACGCTAGTGACGCCGGGCGGCGTGCTGACGATGCTCGTCTTCGCGATCCCCGTCTCGGTCGCATATCTGGCCGGGCTGGTCTTGCTGTGGCTGCTCACGGCACCGTGGCGGCTACTCGGACGAGGGCGCGCCTCGAAGACGTCGTAACCGTCGCCGTCGATCGCGGCCCCGAGCAGGTGCGCATGGGCCACAGTGGCCCGCGCGGAACGAAGCGAAAAATCAGCGACGCTCAGTCGACGCGTTCGGCGAACGCGAACCGTGGTTTGACCTCGTCGATCCGCACGGCGACGGAGTCACCGACGGCGGCGTCGGGGACGAAGACGGTGAACCCCTCGACGTGCGCGACGCCGTCGCCCTCCGATCCCTCGTCGACGACCTCGACGGTCAGTTCCTCGCCAGCCTCGACCGGCGCAGTGAGCCGATGTTTGCCGACGACGTAGACCTCCGAGGAGCTGTCCCGGGTCGCGTCCGGCACGACCGTGCGCGCGTACTCGAAGGCGTCGTCGACGTCGGCCTTGAACGCCTCGAGGTCCTGGCCCTGGAACACCTTCGCAGCGAAGTCGCCGCCGGGGCCGAGCACCGTCTTCGCGGTCTCGAAGGCCTGCCGTGCGAGGTGCACCGATCGAGCGTGGTCGAGTTCGTACTGGCCGGAGACGTTCGGGGCCATGTCGGAAAGCACGACGTCGACGGCGCCGGGTGCGACGGCGTCGGCGTCGTGTGAGTCGGCGCTGTCGGCAGCGCCTGCCGCGGACGAACCGCTGCCAGTGACCTCCGCAGCGATCTCGCGGATCCGGTCGCGGGTGTCTTCCTCCGTGAGGTCCCCGCGGAGGAGTTCGACGCGCGGCTCGGGATCCTCGAGGTCGTCGATACGCTGGCGGTCGACGCCGATCACGGTGCCGTCGGGACCGACGCGCTCGGCGGCGACCTGGAGCCAACCGCCGGGCGCCGCACCGAGGTCGACGACGACGTTGCCGGGGCCGAACAGCCCCGCGGTCTCGTCGAGCTGTTTGAGCTTGAAGGCCGAGCGGGCGCGGTAGCCCTCGATTTTCGCCCTGTTGTAGTACTCGTCCTTCCCGGTCATCGTCCCCGGTAGTGCCGGCGGGCGTAAACGGGCTTCGTTCCCGTCGCGGCGCGGCGGCGCCGGCGCACAGGGCGGTCCGCGTTCGAGACGGTTACAGAAGCGAATTTCAGTAACGTCGCCTACAGAAATGTCCTTCAGATTATACTTATGGGGCTGTCGCCCCGAGGTGTAGGTACATGCAATCGACCGTCTCTCCCCACGGCTACGAATCGTCCGTGACCGACCGGCGAACGCTCGGCGGCCTGCTCACCTTCGTCGCGCTGGTCGTCGCAATCCTGCTCGCGGTCTCCCATCCCGGCGTTGCCGCCGCTGCCGCACTGGGCGCCGTCGGTGCCCACCTCGCTCACCACGCTCGCGGCAACTGACGGGCGACCGCAGTCCGGATCCGCCGACGGAATCTGCCTTTTCACCGGAATTCGAGTAACTCCACGACGGAGCCAGTAGCCAGCGCTCGGGCAGCAGCCCACGGTCGAACGGACCCACGGACTGCTCAGGATCCAGCCTCGCTCTCGGAAGTGCCCGCTTCCTCGAGCGGCGTTTGCTCGACGTCGACGACCGCCGCCGCGTCGTCGATCGTGACCGCCAGCCGTGCGTCGTCGGTGCCGAAGACGACCTCGATCCGGACCGGATCCTCCGAGCGGAGGGTCTGGTCGACGGTCCAGTCGGCGATCTCCCAGGCGACGATCGATCGAACGTCGACGCCGTGCTCCCAGAAGAAGGCCACGACGGCGGGGTGAAAGAGCACGGCGTAGTTCGGCGGCGCGCTGTAGCCGACGCCACACCGCGTACACCGGCCCTCGTAGAGGACCGGCTCCGGATGGTCGTCCCGGTGGGTGACCGACCACTCGACGTCACCGTAGCAGTAGGTACAGGTCCCCTCGAGCACGATCTGGAGCTTGTAACGGGCGCGGGCGCGGACCTCCTCCAGCACGTCGGCGAGCGACGCCTCCGTCGCCAGATCGTCGGGGACGCTGCTGGTGAACAGCGTGTGGTCGTTCGCACACTCGACGACGATCTGCCCCTGTTCGTAGGCGGCCTGGATGTCGGCGTCGCAGTAGGGACAGGCCCCCGCCAGCGGCTCCGCCGGGAGATCCTCGCCCGCGGCGAACGCTCCCGAGAGGATCGCGCCCGCGACCTCGTGGCCGCGCGGCGAGAGCCGGTAGCCGTCCTCGGTCGAGTGGACGAGGTGGTCACGGAGCTTGTCGAGGTGGTAGTTGAACTGCCCGGAGTCGTCGATGTCCACCCGGTCGTGCAGCGCCGAGAAGGACAGTGCAGGCGCATCGGGATCAACGCTGGCCTGCTCGGCGAGCGCGAGCAGGATGTCCACGCGCGCGGGGCTCCGCACGACGTCGAAGGCCGCGACGTAGCGCTCGTCGAGACCGTCGGGCTCCTCGTTGGGGTCGCCAGCGTCGTCGCTCGCGTCCATGCTGGAGACGAGACGCCCCCACCTGAAAACCGCTGTGCCGGTGAGCGACCGGACGTAGCGACGGCGTACCTCGCTCGCCAGTCGGATACGGAGGGGCTGCTATTGAGGCGGGAGGTCGAATTCGCTGTCGATGCTCCCCGCACCACTCGTTGCGTTCGCCCCAGCGCTCGGCACCCTTGCACAGAGCCAGACCGAGATCGGTACGGGGCTGTTCGGCAGCGCCGTCGGCGCCTTCCTCGGCACACTGATCGTCGGCGGCATCATGATCCTCGTCTTCCCCGAGTACACCCAGCAACGGATCCGCGACCTCGTCGACGAGCCCGTCGGCTCGGCCGTCTACGGACTGATCGCGCTCGTGGCCCTGGTGCTCGTGATGGTGCTGCTGGTGCTGACGATCGTCGGGATACTGGTCCTGATCCCGCTGGCCATCCTCGCGTACGTCCTCTGGGCCGTCGGCGCAGCGATCGCCTACGTCGGGATCGGCGACCGGCTCGTCGGCCACGACGACGGCTGGCTGACGCCGCTGCTCGTCGGCAGCGCGGTCAACGGGCTCCTCGTCCTGACGGGGATCGGCGGGCTCGTGTCCTTCGTGATCGGCGCCGCCGGGTTCGGCGCAGTGCTGCGTAGCTGGCTGGGATAGCGGGCGTCCCGGCGATCACGCTGTGAGTCAGCGAAACGAGCTCCGATCAGGGAGAGTACCGCCGAAAAAGCCGCGATCGAGATCCCTCGACGAACGGCGCCGACGGAACCCGGCGTCAGTCGACGTAGCCGAGCGCGTCCTCGATCCGACCGAGCTCGGGCCCGGTCGTGTCCTCGCCGACGACGTAGCCGTCGTCGCTGACGAGGAGCCCGGAGCCGACCAGTGGTGCACCGTAGTTGATCGTCCCGATGTCGGCGTGGACGTCGAGGTGGGCAGCGAGGTGGTCGAGCTGCTCGTCGGTGGCTTTCGGGTGACAGAGCACGCCGCGGTCGTTCGCGACGGCGGCGGTGCCGACGGTGCGGACGCCCGCGACGTCGCCGCGCTCGACGGGGACGTCGAGGGTCTCCTCGATTACGTCGACGGCCGCCTGATCGAGCTCGCGGTGGACGTATGCGCCGGCGTCGTTGGCGAGCACGACGTTGCCGGCGGCGTTGATGCGGCCGGGGAGCTCCGCGACGGGGACGTCGAGCGCGTCCCGAAGCGCGTCGAGTTCGCGATCGAGCGCGCGGCTGCTCACGAGGAGCCCACGCTCGTTGCCGACGGCGAGCGAGCCGACGGTGCCGGAGCCGCCGATCGTCGTCGGGAGCGGTTCGAGCCCGAGTTCGTCGGCGATGGCGTGCTGGAGGTCTGTCTCTGCGTCTGGCCGGATCAGCAGGTGGCCGGCGGCCGCACGTGCGAAGACGCCGACGTACGACGATCCGGAGAATGAGGCCCGGAGCAAGTGTAGAGTCCTACTCCGCGTGCTCGGCTTCCACGACGCCCTCGCCCTCCTCCTGGAATCGGGCGGCGCGAACGCGGAGCTTGCGCGGCGGGCTGGCGTTGCCGTTCTCCCAGACCGCCTCGTTGATCGAGGCGTCCAGCCGGACGGCGTCCTCCTCGACGGAGAAGTGCTTGGCGAGGTGGGAGCGGATCAGCTTCATCGCCTTGTCCGAGCGCTGGTGGCTGGGCGCCGCCGCGGCGTCCCGCAGTGGCACCGTCACGACGCGCTCCTCGAAGTCGCTGGCGCTCATTCGTCCGTGGAGGAGCGCCGCCAGTTCCGGCGCTTGTGGTTGCGGGTGACGTCTCGGTCCGTCTTCAGCATGACCCACGCCGGGATGCGGGAGTTCTGTCGCTCCAGCTTCCCGAGGCGCTTCTTCTGGGCCTTGGACTTCTTGCTCATGGTGACGTGTTCGTTTCGCCCCGATTCTTAAAACGTTGTTCTTCCGCGTCCGCCCGGTCGAGTCGCCGGGACGGCGGTGCTGGAGCTCCCCATTGCTGGCGGAGCGACGGAACAGGAGACCGCCACAGGTCGAAAAAAAAAAAACGAACGGCAAGTAGGATCGTCCTATCGCATCTCTTCGAGTGCCGGAGCCGCCTCGGCGTCGATAGATACCCAGGCCTCCTCTGTCGCGATGTCCGCGATGACGTAGGCTGCCTGGTCCTCGGCGTCGTCCAGCGACCCGATAACCTCGCGGTCGGGGCCGTCGTCTGCGTGGCCTGGTGCGACTGCCATGTGAGTAGGTACCGAACGGGACTTGATAAACGCTCCGGATCGGACTCGGTCGCCGATCAGCGGTGTACGCTCACCCTATATTGTCGTACTTACCCGGACGTGTCGTCACTTGTGTGAAGAAATCGACTCGTATCGGTCATTTTTCCGGCGCCTATCGGACATGAACAATCGTTACGTCTGCACGTTTTATTCTTTCTTGTTGGAAGAAAATAAATAGAGATCGTCCTGCGTTCGAACGGCGTTCCGGCGCGTTCGGAACCGTGCTGGTCCGGCCTGACTGGTTTCTCCGATCGGCCGTCGCCTTCGAACTGGTCAGAACTGCAAACCGCTGCTGCTCTCGAATCGAACGGGCGGAGAGGGGACGTGCTCCGAGCGTCGGTGGGACGAACGTTTCGTTCCGACGAAACTAAATTTGGTTTCTGATCCAGGATTCTCGCGGAGGATTGATTACGACCCCGCAGAGAGTGAGCCGCATGTTCGGATCTGCGTTCGCAGGCGCGAACCAGCGGCTCTCCCGGTCGCTGGTGAAGACGCTGTGCTATCGCGTGCTGATGGTCGCGATTACGATCGCGGTCGCGTTCGCGTTCACGAACGACGCGATGGCCGCGCTCAACATCGGGCTCGTCGCGAACGTGGTGAAGACGGGCACGTACTTCGGGTACGAGCGGCTCTGGGCGCGGATTTCGTGGGGAACGCAGGGGTCGTGAGGGTCGCCGGAAGCCGCCGACCGCCACTCGCCCGACCGAAACTGCTACTGTGCGGGGGTCCCTTGGCGTTCCCATGTCGCTCACGCTGTACCAGCTCGACGGCTGTCCGTTCTGTGAGAAAGTCGCCGACGCCCTCGACGACGCTGGGAACGACTACGAGACGATCTGGGTCGACGCGCTACACTCCCAGCGCAACGAGGTCAAGCGCGTCTCCGGCCAGCGCGGCGTGCCGGTGCTCGTCGACGAGGACCGGGGTGTGACGATGTCCGAATCCGACAACCTCCTCGAGTACGTCGAGCAGACGCTCGCCCCGCAGGCGAGCGCCTGAACGCCCCGGGCACCCGGAGACTCCCAGAGGCGCCCGGATTCTGCTTTCGTCACTCCGTTTCCGTACCGTTCGGCGGGTCGCCCTGCAGCCGCCGTGCGCCGACGGTGAACAGCCCGAGCAGGAGCAGGTAGAGTTGCCAGCCACCGACGGCGATCGGTGCGATCCGCTCGACGTTCCGGTCCACGCCGCTACCGGGCGAGGGATCGGTCGGCGTCGGTACGTGGATGTCGTCTGTGCTGCCCTGTTGACCGACGTCGATGCCGCCGTCCGCGCCGGTCCCGAACTCGACGAACGTCTGGATCCAGCCGTCGGCCGTCGAGTAGACCAGCTTCCCCTCGAGCGTGTAGAACTGGTCGGCGAGCGGATAGAACAGGTTGATCCCCGAGAGGTGGGACCAGTCGAGGAAGAGGTGAGCGAGCAGGTGGGTGGCGAGGAGGCCCCACGCGACCGTCACCGCCCGCGGACCCACGCGCTCGCGAAGCCAGGACCGCTCGCGAATGCGGGTGTCGTAGAAAAGGACCGCCGCGACGAGACCCACGAGGACGAGGGTGTGGAACATCGCCCGGTGGGCACCAGGCAGCCACCAGCCGGGGATCGAATCGAGATCCGGGAATATCAACGCGGCCGCGAACGCTGCGAGCAGCGCGCGGTCGAAGCGCTCGCGGGGGAGTAGCGCTGCGGCGACGAGCAGCCCGAACCCGAGGTGGACGGTCGTCGCGGGCATCAGCGGTCCACCTCCGATCGCCGCGGTGGATCCGTGGCACCGTCAGTGTCGGCGATGCGATCGGACGCTGACCCGGCACCGTGAGTACGACCGAACCCGAACGCGCGGATCGCGAGGACGACGATCGCGGCGATCACCACGATCGCCTGCCACCCCTGCTCGACGAGTGGGAGCCGACGCTCGACGCCGGGCTCGAGGCCGGTGCCGGGCGTCGGATTGATCCAGGATTCGACGTGGTGGGTGGCGGTCGTCCCGGGCGAACCGACGGCGAGGAACCCGTCACCGCCGATCGTCAGATAGGTCTGGACCAGCCCGTCCTCGGTGGAGTAGACGAGCCGACCGGTGACCGCGTAGAACCGGTCGTGAACGGGATAGAACAGGTTCACGCCCTCGGGGCTGAACAGGTCGAGGCCGATCCCGGCCACGAGATACGCCGCGAGCGCGACCCAGGCGATTCGGATCCCCCGCCAGCCATAGTGCTGGCCGAGCCAGGAGGTCTCGCGACGGTTCGTATCCCAGTAGAGGACGGCTCCGGCGATAGCGGGGACGAGAAGCGTGTGGAAGGCAGCGTTCGTCGCGCCGTAGACCACGAGGCTCACCACGGCGTCGAAATCCGGCAGGACGCCCGCGAGGACGACGATCCCGAGCGACCGACGGTCGAACGCCGGGCCGAGTAACGCCGCCGCGAGGAGCGCGGCAATCGCCGCGGCGACCAGCGTCGGCACCATGCCAACGCCTGGCGCCATGGCTCAATAAGTCTCGCGTCGGAGGCGTGTTCGCAGGGCAGCAGGCAGCCTGCCCCGATCGGCGTGCAGGAGGCCTCCCGCGACTGGCCAGCGTTGCACCGATGGAAAGCGGTTTGCCGTCCGATCGCCAACTCAGCGATATGAGCCAGGAGCAGGTCGCGGCCGACGCCAGCGAGGACGCGCTCGCCGAGATCGCGGTCGTCGACTACGGCCTGGGGAACCTCCGTAGCGTCACCCGCGGCCTCGAACGCGCCGGCGCTGCCGTGGAGATCACCGACGACCGCGAGGCGATCCGCGCGGCCGACGGCATCGTGCTCCCCGGCGTCGGCGCGTTCCGCGAGGGCGTCGAGAACGCCGGCCCGTTCCGCGACGACCTGCTCGAGGCCGCCGCGGACGGCCAGCCCGTCTTCGGGATCTGCCTCGGCATGCAGATGCTGCTCACCGACAGCGAGGAGGCCGAACGCGAGGGGCAGGGCGACGCCCGCGGGCTCGACCTGATCCCGGGGACGAACCGCCGCTTCGACGAGGGCCAGAAGGTCCCCCACATGGGCTGGAACGAGATCAACGTCGAGCGCGACCACCCGCTCCTGGAGGGCGTCGACGGAGAGTACGCCTACTTCGTCCACTCCTACTACGCCGTCCCCGACGACGAGGACGCCGTCGTGGCGACCACGGACTACGGCCTCGACTTCGCGAGCGTCGTCGCCAACGAGGACGGCACCGTGTTCGGCACGCAGTTCCACCCCGAGAAGAGCGGCGAGACTGGCCTGACGATCCTGCGGAACTTCGTCGACATCTGCGCCGATCGATAGCGTGCGTTCGGTCGTCGTTCTGTATCCGTTTTCCTGCGTGCTTCGACTACTGAATGTTGCAGATGCAAACCGCGGAGTGACTTGGACGGCAACCCGCTTGGAAGCCCCCTCCCGCTCGACGCAGCTACCTCGCTGCGGTCCTCACCTCCCGACGGTCGGCTGCGGTCCTTGCTTCGGTACCTGCGACGACCGGTCGGCCCCTTCCAGTCCCACCCGGTGGTTTTTGGGAGGGTTTTCGCTCCAGTGGATCGTCCTTCGAGCGGGCTCCGGTGGGCGATCCACCGTGCTGAGAACGCCCGATTTCCGCCGCACTTCGCTCCCCGAACCGTTCCCAGGGCGGGACTCCGGAAGGGGCCGACTGCTCGACGAAGGACGACGACGCAAGCACTGGACCGAGCGAGCGGAGCGAGCGAGGGAAGCGCGCAGCGAGGCGCCCGAGTCGAGCGGGAGGGGGCTTCCGTAGCGGTCTGCAGTCAAGCCGGCTCCCGCGCTCAGAACTGAGTTCCTAGTCGTCGAGTCGAGCAACGAGCACGCAACGCCGATCGAGTCCACTGGTCGGTGATCTGAATGCGAAGCCACCACGCCGCCACAGGTCGCCCAAAGCACGGGGTTTATGCCGGAATTGGACCTACGGCGGGGCATGAACGTCTCGGACGCAATGACGTCGCGCTCGGAGCTCGTCACCGTCGAGCTGCCGGGCAGTCGCGACGACGCCCTGGAGCACCTCCGCGAAGGCGCCTTCTCGTCGGTCCCCGTCGTGAAGGTCGAGAACGGCAGCGAGCGTTACCGCGGTCTGGTCTCCCGCGAGACGCTGATCGAGCAGCCCGACGAGGACCAGCTCGCCCTCCTGATGGAGGAGGTGCCGACGACGACCGCCGGTGCCGACCTGCGCGAGGCCGCGGCGCTGATGGTCGCCGAGAGCGCCCGTCGAATCCCCGTCGTCGACGGCGAACTCGAGGGGATCGTCACGGTCACTGACGTCGTGAAGGCGATCGCCGAGGGCGACGTGCCCGGCGACGCGCTTGCGGGGGACATCGCCACGCGCTCCGTGATCACGGCCTATACCGGAACCCCGCTCGCGGTCGCGGAACGCCAGCTCTTCCACGCCGACATGCCCTACGCGGTCGTGCTCGACGACGAGGCGGGGATGGCCGGCGTGTTCACCGAGCAGGACGTCATCGAGGTCGCGGAGGTCGTCGAGGGCGAGACGAAGACTGGCAACTCCTTCGCCGACCAGGACGACGACTGGATGTGGGAGGGGATCAAGGGCGTCGGCAGCCGGTCCGTGACGACGCGGGACGTCGAACTGCCGGAGGGCCCGGTCTCTGAGTTCATGACCGCCGAGGTAGTGACGATCTCCCAGTCCAAGACTGCCCAGGACGCCGCCCAGGCGATGATCACCCACGACGTCGAGCAGATCCCGCTGGTCAGCGGCGACGGCCTCGCCGGCATCGTCCGCGACGTCGATCTGCTCGCGGCCATCGCCGAGGCCTAACGCGGAGTACTCATACTATGCCATCTCACGAAGACGTCGCGGACGTGGCCGAGGACGTGGTCGAGCTCGCGAAGCGCCGGGGCTACTTCTTCCAGACGGCGGAGGCCTACGGCGGCGTCGCCGGCTTCTACACCTACGGCCCGCAGGGCGCGAGCCTCAAACAGAACGTCGAGGACGCGTGGCGCGAGCGCTACGCCATCGCGGAGGGCCACCAGGAGGTGGACGCGCCGACGATCATGCCCGAGGCAGTGTTCGAGGCCTCCGGCCACCTCGACACCTTCGACGACATGCTCGTCGAGTGCGCGGAGTGTGGCGAGAGCCACCGCGCCGATCACCTGATCGAGGACGCGCCGGGGTCCGAGGTCGAGGACGCCGAAGCGCTGCCGATCCCGGAGGTCGAGGAGCTGCTGCGGGAGTACGAGGTCGCCTGCCCGACCTGCGGCGCCGCGCTCGCCGGCGAGCCCGTCGAGGACTTCAACCTCATGTTCGGGACGAACATCGGCCCCGGCGACTCCCAGCCGGGCTACCTCCGGCCCGAGACCGCCCAGGGCATCTTCGTCGAGTTTCCCCGGCTCAAGCAGTACGCCCGGGGACAGCTCCCTTTTGGCGTCACGCAGATCGGCCGCGCCTACCGCAACGAGATCAGCCCGCGGAAGTCCATCATCCGCACGCGTGAGTTCACGCAGGCCGAGCTAGAACACTTCATCGATCCCGAAGTCGACGAGCCGGACCTCGACGCCGTAGCGGACGTCGAGTGTACGTTCTACCCCGTCACCGAGCAGCAGGCCGACGACGGCGAGCCGATCGAAGCGACCGTCGCCGAAGCCGTCGAGGAGGGGATCGTCGAGAGCGACTGGATCGCCTACTATCTCGGCCGCACGAAGGAGTGGTACGATCGGGTCGGCGTCGACATGGACCGGTTCCGGTTCCGCCAGCACCTCCCCGGCGAGCTCGCCCACTACTCCAGTGACTGCTGGGACGCGGAGGGGTTCGCCGCCGGCGACTGGATCGAAATGGCCGGCTTCTCCTACCGATCGGACTACGACCTCTCGAAGCACGCCGAGTACAGCGAGGAGGAGTTCACGGTGTTCAAACAGTACGACGAGCCGAAGACCACGAAGCAGGCCACCGTCGATCCCGACATGAGCGAGCTGGGACCGTCGTTCGGCGGGGCAGCGAGCGAGGTCGCCGAGGCGCTCGAGACGCTCGCGGCGGAGTCCCCCGGCCGATTCGACGCGGCCGGGGCCGAGCCGGCGGGGACGGTCGACGTGAGCGTGGACGGTGAGACCTACGAGGTCCCCTTCGAACACACCGGCTACGCCGTCGAGGAGGTCACCGAGGCCGGCGAGCACCTCCGGCCGCACGTCGTCGAGCCCTCCTTCGGCGTCGACCGGCTCCTCTACGTGCTCGTCGAGCACGCCTACCGCGAGGACGAGATCGACGGCGAGGTGCGGGCGTACCTCGCGCTCGATCCCGAGGTCGCGCCGACCACCGTCGGCGTCTTCCCGCTGATGGACAAGGACGGCATGGGCGAGCGCGCCAGCGAGATCGCCGACGACCTCCGAGAGGCCGGCCTCGCCGTGAACTACGACGACTCCGGTGCGATCGGCCGTCGCTACCGCCGCCAGGACGAGGTCGGAACGCCCTTCTGCGTCACGGTCGATCACCAGACCCTGGAAGACGGCACCGTGACGATCCGCGAGCGGGACTCGACCGACCAGGTTCGCGTCGCTGCCGACGAACTGGCCCGACTCTGTCGAGGGCTGCGCGACGGCGCGGCGTCCTTCGAGTCCATCGCGGAGGAGAGCGCGGTGGCCGAGTAGCGCGGCGGGCCCGCGACGGATCGATCGTCACGCCCCACTCCGGCGTCGACGACGTTGAGAACGAGGACGCCACATGGCCGAATACGACGACCCCCACGACGCCGACGCCAGCCCCGAAGGAGCCACAGAGGTGGCCAGGGAGCACCTGGAGGGCGAACTGGGTCGGCGGCTCTTCCACCTCAGCGGGGCCAGTATTCCGCTGTTGTACGTGCTCGGACTTCCGTACGTCTGGCTGCAGCTCCTGCTCGTCGCCGGCGTCGCGATCGTCGGCGGGCTCGAACTCGTCCGCCTCCGGACCAGCTTCTCCTGGTGGGCCTACGAGCATCTCACTCGCGAGTACGAATCGGAGAAGGTCGCGGGGTATGCGCTCTATGTCCTCGGCATGGCGATCGTCGCCGTCGCGTTCCCGGCTCGCGTCGCGATCCCGGCGATGTTCATGCTCGCCGTCGCGGATCCCGTCGGCGGCGTGCTCGGCGGCCCGGATCCGATCCCGGTCAAGCGACCGCGCGCGTTCGTCGGCGCGTTCCTCGTCTGTCTGGCGGTCGGGCTCCCCTTCCTCACGCCCCCGGTCGCCGCCGCGGGCGGCGTCGCTGCGAGCCTCGCCGACGGAGTGTTCGTGGAGTTCCGCGGCTACGTCGTGGACGACAATCTCACGATCCCGATCGCCGCTGCGTCGGCGATCGCACTGCTGCTCGCGTACGGGCCCGTCTGGATCCTCTGATCGTCGGCGTGCTCGAAGCCGTGACGCTGCGGGGACGATCGACGTCGTTTCGACTCCCTCAGCCGCCAGCGAAGCGGCGGTAGGTTGATTGCGGCGACGGCTGAATCCACCATCCACGGCAGTGCCGGCGTCTCCGTGAGACCTCATGGCCGCTCTCACCTTCTGGGCCCTCGTCGGGCTCGCGACGATCGCCGGCCTCGCGATGGCCTGGACGCTGGGCGCGAACAGCAACTCGCCGCCGTTCGCGCCGGCGATCGGGGCCAACGCGATCTCGACGATGCGAGCGGCCTTCCTCATCGGCATCCTCGCCGCGCTCGGCGCGCTGACCCAGGGCGGGAGCATCTCCGAGACCGTCGGCTCGAACCTGATCCTCGGCGTGGAGATCACGCCGCTCGCGGCCGTTGCCGGGCTGTTGACCGCGGCGGGGTTCATGGCACTGGGCGTCTACACGGGCTACCCCGTGCCGGCAGCGTTCGCGACGACGGGTGCGATGGTCGGCGTCGGGCTCTCGCTGGGCGGCGACCCGGCCACCGCCGTCTACAGCGAGATCGTCGTCTTCTGGCTGCTCGTCCCGCCGATGTCCGGCGGGCTCGCGTACGGGACGGCGACGCTGCTTCGGCGTGACGACATTCCCGAGACGGTCGGGGTCCCGCTGTTGGCGGGCCTCGTCGGCGCGATCGTCAGCCGCATCCAGCTCGGCGTGATTCCCGCCGCACCCGGCGAGAGCCAGGGCTCGATCGCCGGGGTCGTGTCGCGGGCCGTCGGCGGCCCCGCGATCGGGCCGCTCACGATCGGCGGCGTCCTCGCGACGCTCCTGATCGCCCTGGCCGCGTTCGTCTTCGTCCGCAGGCGGACCCAGGCCTCCGTCGAGGACGGGATCCGAACCTTCCTCGTGCTCCTGGGGAGCCTCGTCGCCTTCTCCAGTGGCGGCAGTCAGGTCGGCCTCGCCACCGGACCGCTCGAGAACCTCTACGGCACGGAGCTCGGCCTCCCCGGGATCGCGCTGCTCTCGCTGGGTGCCGTTGGGATCCTCGCCGGCGCCTGGATGGGCGCGCCGCGGCTACTCCAGGCGACCTCCAGGGAGTACGCCCAGCTCGGCGTGCGCCGGTCGATCGCGGCGCTCGTCCCGGGGTTCGTCATCGCGCAGCTCGCGATCGCGCTCGGGATCCCGATCTCGTTCAACAACATCGTCATCTCCGGCGTCATCGGCGGCGGCCTGGCGGCGGGCAGCGCCGGCGTCTCCCGGCGGAAGATCGGCGTGACCGTCGCGTTCTGGCTGATCACGCTCGCGGGCTCGCTGGCGACGGGGTATGGCCTCTACCAACTGCTGACCGTGCTCCTGGGCTTCGAGTGAGAGAAGGCGTCCGCGAGCGTCGAGTCTGCGGCGAGGACTGGCGGTCGGGCGACTACGACCGCACGATCGTCACCGGCACCTCGGTGGCGTCGGCGATCTCCGTGGCGACGGTGCCGAGGATGCGCTCCGCGATTTCGTGACGCGGGCCGCCGTGGCCGCCGATCACGACGTGGTCGACGCTCTCGTGCGCTTCGAGGAACTCGAGGACCGCGTCGACCGGCTCGTCGGCGACCACGGCCGGCTCGATCGTGGGTGCGGTCGCGTCGGCCTCCCGCGCGAGCCGTTCGGCGCGTTCCCGCGCGTCCTGCTGGCGTTCGTCGTCGGGTTCGAGGATCGACCCCTCGCTCATGCCAGCGTCGACGGGCGTGATCACGTTGAGGACGGTGACCCTGCAGTCGAACTCCGCGAGCGCGTGCTCGAGGGCGGCCTCGGCCTGCGGCGAGCCGTCGAGGACGACGAGGACGTGCGTTGCCACAGGTCGTCGTTGGCGACGGGACGGCTTGTAACTGCTCCCCGTGGCATCGATCCCCGACAGGGCGGTGTTCTGCTCGTCACAAAATACTCCGGTAGCGATGGCCGATCGAGGTACTCGGGGCAGTCGGGAGATCGATGCGCGTGCGCTATTGCAGATTGCGTCCACAGCGGCACGAGCGCCAGGGATTATTGTCCCCGGTCAGTATGGACACCCAATGGACCTGATCGACGGGCGGCTCGTCCTCTCCCGCGAGCTATCAACGCTGGATCGCGACGTGGTAGAATTCACGTCCGTCCTCGACGACCACAGCGTTGAATACGTCATCGTCAGTGGCTACGTGTCGATCTTGACAGGACGATCTCGAAGCACAGAGGACGTCGACGTCGTTCTCGAACCGCTAGATAGCGACGAGCTGTCGGCGCTCGCGGATCGGTTCGAACGAATGGGGTACTGGGGGATGGCGATGCCCCTCGATCGGCTGTCGGACATGCTGCCCGAGGGCGAGCGGCTCCGGATCGCCGAAGACGGCGTGATGGTCCCGAACTTCGAGGTCTGGCTCGCGTCGAACGATCTCGAACGGGAAGCGCTGGCGACGTCGATCACCGCCGAGATCGGCGACGCAGCTGTTTCGATCAGCGGTATCGAACTACAGATCGCGTACAAGCTCCAGCTGGCGCAGGCCGCAGGAAGTACCGCCGGCAAAGACTTCGAGGACGCGCTCCACCTCTATCTGACGTTCGAGGACCAGCTTAATACGGATCGCCTCGAAACGTACGTAGAGGACCTGGCGGTCGAGGACTACTATGATCAGCTCCGAGGAAACTGAGGAGATGCGGGAGCAGTCGGCCGAGGAGCGACGCGATTTCGTCGAGCGCTGGGCGGAGTACGTCCGCACCCACGACGACGAGGAGTGGTCGCGCCAGCAGAACAAACTGATCGACTCGCAGTTGGAGTCTGCACGTGAGGCCGCCAAGCGTGGCGACACGGACCCGGCCGCGTTTGCCGCGGAGCTGGATCGACGCCAGCGGCGGACCGAGTAGGAACCCGTCGGTACACTGGGCGCCGATCACGACTTCTACGACATTACTTCCACCGAGGTACGGGAACCCTTTTGCGCGCCGACGGCCAAGCAGCGACGATGACAGATGGCGAGGCGGTGGCGTCGATCGAGCACCCGATGCTGACGAGCGGCGTGCTCGAGCGCCGGCGCTACCAGCTCCAGCTCGCGGGGCGGGCGATGGACGGCCACACGCTGGTCTGCCTGCCGACCGGGCTCGGCAAGACCGCCGTCTCGCTGGTCGTGACGGCCCGCCGGCTCCACGAGGCCGGCGGGAAGGCCCTGCTGCTCGCGCCGACGAAGCCCCTCGTCGAGCAACACGCGGAGTTCTACCGGGAGGCCCTCGAGGTACCAGACGACGAGATCGTCGTATTCACTGGCGAAGTGCGGCCGGACGATCGCGCCGCGCTGTGGGATGACGCGAAAATCGTGATCGCGACGCCGCAGGTCGTCGAGAACGATCTGATCGGCAACCGGATCGATCTCGCGGACGTCACCCACCTCACCTTCGACGAGTGCCACCGCGCGACCGGCGACTACGCCTACGTTTACATCGCCGAGCGCTACCACGAGGACGCCGAGCGGCCGCTCGTCACGGGAATGAGCGCCTCGCCCGGCGGCGACGAGGAGGAGATCCTGACGGTCTGTGCGAACCTCGGGCTCCGGCAGGTCGAGGTGATGACCGAGGAGGACGCCGACGTCGACCGGTTCACCCACGACACCGACCTCGAATGGGACACCGTCGAGCTGCCCGAGGAGCTGATCGAGATACGGGACGCGCTCGCGGACGTGATCGAGGAGCGCCTGGAGCGCCTGCGGGAGCTTGGCGTGACGAAAAAGCGCAGTGCGGACCTCTCCCAGCGTGACCTGAACAAACTCCGCGGGAAGCTCCAGGACCTCATCGACCAGGACAAGTCGGAGGGCTACGAGGGCATGTCGATCCACGCGGAGATCATGAAGCTCCGGCGTGCCCACGAGGTGGTCGAGACCCAGTCCATCGAGGCCGTCGAGCGCTACTTCGAGCGCCAGCGCCAGCAGGCGAGGTCCTCGGGCGCGTCGAAGGCCAGCCAGCGCTTCGTCTCCGATCCCACCGTCCAGGAGGCGATCCGCCGGGTCGACGACTTCGACGGGCGGCATCCGAAGTTCTCGGAGGCCCGGCTGCGCATCGCCGAGACGCTCGGCATCGATGACGGCGAGCGTGCGATCGTGTTCACGGAATCGCGGGATACCGCAGAGGTGCTCACGGAGTTCCTGGGCGAACACTTCGACACGCGGCGGTTCGTCGGGCAGGGCGACAAGGAAGGATCTGACGGGATGACCCAGAAGGAACAACAGGAGACCCTCGACGCCTTCCGCGCCGGCGAGTTCGAGGTGCTCGTCTCGACGTCCGTCGCGGAGGAGGGCCTCGACGTCCCCGAAGTGGATCTCGTCCTGTTCTACGAGCCGGTCCCCACGGCGATCCGCTCGATCCAGCGCAAGGGCCGGACCGGGCGGCAGGCCAGGGGGAAGGTCGTCGTGCTCATGGCCGAGGACACCCGCGACGAGGCGTTCTTCTGGATCGCCAAGCGTCGCGAGGAGGAGATGGCCGCGGAGCTGACCGAGCTGAAGGGGATGACCGACGAGATCGACGCCCGGCTCGAGCAGTCCGGACTCGACGCGTTCGCGACGGGCGAGGCCCCCGAGGCGGCCCCCGCTGCAGGTGATGGAGCGGGGTCAGTGGGACCGACGTCGGTGCCGGATACGTCCTCCAGCGAGGGGTCAGAAACCCCCGTTTCGGGTGGACCGGCGTCTGACGACCGTCAGACGGCCGAAACTGTCGAGAAATCGAGGTCGGCGGGCGTCAGACGTGCGTCTGACGGCGGCAGCGACGCCGAGAAATCGCATGCAGGCAGTGGGACAGATGCCGACGGGCAGGCCGACCTCGGGTCGTTCGACGCCACGGACAGTTCGGAAAGTGGAGATGTGAGCAGTGGTAACAATGGGCATGCTTCAGGTGAAACAGAGGGGTTGGGCGAGACGGCGGAAAGCGGCCCTGAGGAAGGTGCGGAGGAAGGTGCAGGGGACGGTGCGGAGGACGGTACGGAGAAAAGTACGGAGGAAACGGAAGAGACCGATCTCCAATCCGGCGACGGGGACTCTGGCACGGCCGAGCCCGAGGGTACCGTCGAGGTCCCCGACCCCGACGCTGACTCCATCGAGGTCGTCATCGACCAGCGCGAGCTCGAATCGTCGATCGCCCGGGACCTCTCCCGCAAGGACGAGATCGAGACGCGCCTCGAGACGCTGGCCGTCGGCGACTACGTCTGCTCGGACCGCGTCGCCGTCGAGCGCAAGACCGTCGAGGACTTCCTCGACACGCTGCTGGGGAGCGACCGCTCGCTGTTCGAACAGGCCGGGGATCTCACCCAGCACTACGAGCGCTCCGTCGTCGTCCTGGAGGGCGAGGGCGTCTACGAGCGCCGGGACGTCCACCCCAACGCGATCCGCGGCGCCCTGACCTCGCTAGCGGTGGACTACGGCCTCTCGGTCATGCACAGCGACGACCCCGACGAGACCGTCGAACTCCTGGCGACGATTGCCCAGCGCGAGCAGGGCGAGCGAAACCGCGAGATCTCCGTCCACGGCGAGAAGCAATCGAAGACGCTCGGCGAGCAACAGGAGTACGTGATCGCCTCGATCGCGGAGATCGGCCCCGTGACCGCGCGGGCGTTGCTTTCCCACTTCGGGAGCGTCCGGGCCGTGATGACTGCGGACGAAGAGGAGCTGCTGGAGGTCGACGGCGTCGGGCAGGTCACCGTCGAGCGGATTCTCGAGGTCGTCGAGAGCGAGTACACCGGGCAGTAGGAGTGCGGATCTCGATCAAACGAGAGTAAGGCAATCGAACGACAGCGAACCGCTTGGAAGCCCCCTCCCGCTCGGCGCAGCTAACTCGCTGTCGTCCGAGAGAGCAAAGCTCTCTCGTGATCACGAAAGACGCTTTGCGTCTTTCGAACGACGCTCCTCACCTCCCTCCGGTCGGCTGCGGTGCTTGCATCGTTAGCTACGACGAGCGGTCGGCCCCTTCCAGTCCCACCCGATGCCTGTCGAGAGTCACGAAACCCCGGTGGACTGTGAAAGCTCGCGCTAGAAGTCGGTCGTCAGGTCGCGGACAGCGTGGAAAATCCGAACGCTACTGGGAGATTTCGGCGAGCGCCTCGGCGGCCTCGCTGGCCGCTTCGAGATGGTCGCGCGCCGTTCGGGGATCTGCGTCGGTGGCCGCGCGGGCGTGCTGGGTGATCGCGTTCAGCAGCGACTGCTGGGCGTCGGCGAGGGTGGCATCGCCGCCGGCCGGTGGCGTGGCAGGCGTCGTCGACTGATCTGCGGTCGGCGTTGCGGTTTGCTGGGCAGATTCGTCTCCGGACTGACTCGCCGAGGATTCCTGCTGGGTGGACTGCACCGACGCGACGGCCCGGTCTGCCATCGAGGTGCCCCCGGTCTCGGAGGGCTGGTCAGGAGCGGCGTCGTCACCGTCGCTCGAAATCACGTTCGCGAGCTGCTCGTCGGGTGAGGTCTGCTGCTCGGTCGCGCCTGTGGACCCGGCGTCAGCCTCCGCGGGCTCGGCAGCTGTTCCTGCCTGCTGCGCTTGGCCCGCTCCCGTCTCGGCCTGTCCGGCGTCAGCCCCGGCCGCCTGCCCACTGCAGTTCGGGCAGAACTCCTGGCCGTCGGAGCGGAAGATCGGGGAGCCACAGTTGCCACAGTGGGCGTTGGTCATCGTCGCGCCCTTGAGCAGGAGGTCGCTCATCTGCTGGGCGGCCTCGCGGTCGGCCTGTTCGGCCTCGTACTTCTCGCGGAGCCGTTCGCGCTCGGCCTCCTTGTCGAACCCCGAGTCGTCTGGGCCGGCGTCGTCAGCGTCGCTCATGTGCCCGAGCAGGGGTTCGAGCATGAAAAGCGCGCCGACCGGGGACGAGGAGTCCGAATCGGCTGCGCCCGCAGGAGCGACCGTCGCCACGAACGAGCACCACCGTCGACGCGAACGCGGGAATCGGCGACACCGTTAACACGTGACGTGGAGAACCTGCACGTAGTTATGACGAAAGTGAGCGTCGTTGGCGCGGCAGGGACGGTCGGTGCCGCCGCTGGCTACAACCTCGCGCTCCGGGACGTGGTGGACGAGCTCGTCTTCGTGGACATCCCCGATAAGGAAGACGAGGCGATCGGCCAGGCGGCCGACACCAACCACGGCATCGCCTACGACTCCAATACACGCGTCAGACAGGGCGACTACGCTGCGACGGCAGGCTCCGACGTCGTCGTGATCACCGCCGGCATCCCGCGCCAGCCCGGCCAGACGCGCATCGACCTCGCCGGCGACAACGCGCCGATCATGAACGACATCGAGTCCTCGCTCGCCGAGCACAGCGACGACTTCGTGACGGTGACGACCTCCAACCCCGTCGACCTGCTGAACCGGCACCTCTACGAGACCGGCGATCGCGCTCGCGAGCAGGTCATCGGGTTCGGCGGCCGGCTCGACTCAGCGCGCTTCCGGTACGTCCTCTCCGAGCGCTTCGAGACGCCCGTCCAGAACGTCGAGGCGACGATCCTCGGCGAGCATGGCGACGCACAGGTCCCGATGTTCTCGAAGCTCCGCGTCGACGGCATGGATCCCGAGTTCGACGGCGACCAGAAGGAGGCCATCCTTGGCGAGCTCCAGGAGTCAGCGATGGACGTCATCGAGCGCAAGGGCGCCACGCAGTGGGGCCCGGCGACCGGCGTCGCCCACACCGTCGAGGCCATCCTCGAGGACACCGGCGAGGTGCTCCCCTGCTCGGTCGTCCTCGACGGCGAGTTCGGCTACGAGGATACGGCGTTCGGCGTCCCCGTCAAGCTCGGTGCGAACGGCGTCGAAGAGGTCGTCGAGTGGGAGCTCGACGAGTACGAGCGCGAGCTGATGGACGACGCGGCCGAAAAGCTCGCCGAGCAGTACGACGAGATCGCCTGACAGGTCTGTCGACCAATTTGGGACTGCTCCCAAATACGTGCATTGTACCGATTTCACCACCTGCCAACTCCGTTAATCGACTTCGATTGCGATAGCACGCTGGCAATTGGGCAATAGGCTGTCGCTGCTCACGTAGCCGTGGGAGCATCGAGCAATCCAGTGAGCCAGCCCGCCAATCCCAGCAATACCACCGCAGTCGTTCCCGTAATGAGGACGGAGATTCGACCGGCTTCAGGGGAGATGAATACCGCGAAAAACAGCGCGGCCCCTCCAACGACGACGAACACGCTGGCGACGGCGAACCGCCACTTGGGAATGCCGGTTGCATCAGCCTGGTTTCGAATGACGTGGGCGGTGGCGGCACCCACGACGCCGACTCCGAGGAGATACGCGGCGAACACCACATCGTAATACGTTCCCACAGAGCCAAACGCCACCTCCAGCAGGTCGAACCCCACGATCAGGAGATAGGCAGGGATTTGGACGGGTGGAATCTGGACGCTCATTCCGAGACCGTACAAGCCAACGACAGTCAGCGTCCCGACGATGGCGTCTCGGACGAACGAATCCCTGTCGACCCGAGTCATATCCAGAGATAGAAGCGGGCAGACCATCATATTACCGATGGACACAGGGGACGGGGACCGGCACGTGGGGCAGTCGTCGAGTGGGAGCTCGACGCCTACGAGCAGGAGTTGATGGACGACGCGGCCGAAAAGCTCGCCGAGCAGTACGAGAACGTCGCCTGATCGTAGGCGATTGGCTTCGTGGGGCGTGGTGTTCTATCGGCGGAACGGGACAACTCGCGACGAACAGCTACTCGGCACGTCGGCCGGACGCGTCGCCCTCCTCGTACTCCTGCGGGACCCGCTCGCCGACGAACGACGCCCACTCCGAGACGTGGGAGCGATTTTGGGTCATCGTGTTGGGGGTTGGCACGGCATCGAGCATAATGGTTTTGCGGGGTAGCTGATAGGAACGGAAGTATGGCGGGTGATCGGTCGTCAACTCCAAGATAGAGGAATTTTCTCCAAAAACAGCCATATTTTGGTGAACCCTTATCAGAGAGGGCGAGCTACTGACGCCTATGGAAGTGGACGCGACAGACGGGCGGATCTACCTCCCAAAAGAGCTTCGCGAGAAGTACGGCGACCAGTTCCGGCTCGTCGAGCGAGGCGAACAGCTGGTGTTGCTTCCGGTTTCGGAGGACCCGCTCGCGGCACTTCGAGCGGAGTTCGCCGACGTGGACAAGTCCGTCAAAGAGCTTCGCGAGGATGGTAGATCGAGCGCAATCGAAGACGCAGGTGAGTGATGTACGCGGAAGCCGACTTTCTGCTCGCACTCATCAAAGATGAAGACTGGCTCTCTGAACCGGCTGAACGTGTTTTCAGGAACCACCGCGGCGATCTCTGGACCTCTCAGCACACACTGGTCGAACTGATGCTCGTCGCGTACCGAGAGGATCGAAACGTCGAGAGAACTGTAACGGACGCGAGTGCGCTCCTAGAGATCCGTGGCGACGAGGAGCGTGTGCTCGCAGCCGCGAGCTACGTGAGCGATCGAGGACTGACCCCATTCGATGCGCTGCACGCCGTCGCCGCTGACGGCGACCCGATCGTATCGAGCGATCGATCGTACGACGACGTTTGTGAGCGCGTGCCGCTCGAAGAACAGTGAGCCGCTGCATGCGGTCACGCCGAGAGCGTGATATCGAACCCCCAGGCGGTGGAGACTGGATCGTACGCCTCCTCGAAGCGGTACGATCCCAGGGTAAGACAGGGGCTGTCCTCGGTCGCCAGTATCGTGTACTCCTCCCGGATCGTTTCGCCAGGATCGACCGTCTGAGTGAGCCCGATAGCTTCTACTTCGATCACTGATTCCGCACGCCAGCAGCCGTCCGTGGGTCGCGCCGGAATCACTTCTTCGGGGCGCGCAACGTACTCGCGGTCGTCCGGAACGAGACAGAGCATCGAACCGTCAACCATCGATTCGGACCACAGGCCACCCCACGGCGGACTGACACCGAAGCTGTACTCCGCCGACGAGTCGCTGACGTTCGCCAACTCCACCGCGAGCTTGGCCGGAGCGTCGTCCGTGAAGGGTTCGACGGGCTCGACGCACGTGGCAACCTCCGCGTCCGCGGGAACGTCGTCGGACTCGATCTGGAGATCCGGGAAGGGATCCGGCGACGCCAGCGACGTGGTGCAGTTCGTCTGGACGCGATCTCGAATGCCCGAACTGCCGTTTTCCGTATCGCTCTCGTTCGCTGGCCCGTCGTTCGAGGAATCGCCATTTGGAAGACTCACGCAGCCGGCGACGGCGGAGGCAGCGAGCGCGGCGAACGCTCGGCGGGAGGGGGACCGATCCATATGAGTGCCATCTGACGTGGCTGGCATAAGTCTTCTATCGGGTGTACCGTCGCGTGTGGGTGCGTTTGCCGATGGAAAAGTGAGCAGCAGGCTTTGGAAGCCCCCTCCCGCTCGCGTCCGCTCGCTCGCTGCGCGCCTCGCTCAGTCGCTTCGCTCCTTCGCTGCGGTGCTTGGCGTCGCGAGCGAACGCGACCGGTCACCGGGAGACCAGAGGTCTCCCGAGCAGACGGACGTAGTCCGTCAACGGCCCCTTCCAGTCCCACCCGATTGTGGTCTGTCCAGGATCGCGAAACCCCGGTGGACCGTGAAAGCTCGCGGTAGTCGGCGGCGCAGCGGGCAGCAATAGTCGGGGGAGAATCGCCGGTCTACGAGTCGTCGGACTCCACGGAATCCTCCGCCTCGGCTTCAGCCGCAACCTCGCGAAACGCGTCCAGGATCGCCTGCTTCGTCACCGCACCCTGGGTCGTCCAGTGATGCGCGTAGTCCATCATGTCGTCGTAGACGTCGGGCTTGCAGCCCGCCGCCTTCGGGTGGCCACCGCCGTTGACCTTGCCCGCGACCTCGTGAGCGCGCTGGAACTCCTCGGTGCCACGAATGGAGGCGGGGCCGGAGGGCTTGACGATCACGGAGGCGTCGGCGCCCTCCTCGCGCATGGCCTCCGCGACCTCGTTCTGGGAGCAGCGGCCGTAGGTGACGCCGACGGTCCAGGGGCCGATCTCGCGGAACTCGGCCCGGCGGAGCGCGCGCTCGATCAGGTCCTCCTTCTCGACGCGGCGCTCGGCGAGCATCGCCATCGTCTCCTCGGGGAGATCGGGGCCGTGCTCGCCGACGACCTCGACGTAGGTCTCCTCGTCCTCGACCCAGTAGGAGTAGTCGGAGATGTCGTCGCTGCGCTCGTCCTCCTTGATCCAGAGGTCGTGGTCCCGGGTGACTTCGGCTAGCTCGCGGAGGTGGGCAGGGAAGTCGTAATCGAGGGAGCGCAGGGCGACGTCGGCGGTGCACTCCTCCTCGGAGTCGCCGACGACGAGGTCGACCCCGGCGTCGCGAACGGCGGTGGCGACGTCGTCGTCCCACTGGTGGTGATCGAACCAGCGGACCTCGCTCGCGGTCTCGACGAGGTCGGCGAGTTCCTCCTCGACGTACTCGAAGCGATCGGGACAGAGGTCACAGACGAACGCGCGAACGTCGTCCTCGCCGTACTCCGCGACGTACTCCATTCCGTCCTCGAGGTCGTGCGGGCTGGCGGGGATCAGCGCGGCCTCGCCGTAGACCTCCCGGAGGAGCGCCACGCAGGCCAGGCCGTCGGCGTCGGGGTCGGCGACGACGGCGACGGAGACGCCGTCGAGCGCGGTCGCTGCTTCCTGGGCTTCGAGTTCCTCCTCGAAGGAGTCGGGGACGAAGAAGCCCTCGCCGGGGAGCAGCGAGCGGCGCTCCGGCGGCAGATCGCGGTCGTCGATGAGATCGTCGTCCATACGAGGTCGAGCGGAGCGAACCCCAAGAGTCCGCCGATCGGGCTGGCCGGTCCGCCGCACGAACCCAGCGGCGGATCGCTCCCCCTACGACGCCGGCGCGATCGCAGTCGGCTCCTCCTCGAAGAGCTGCGTGAGGAGCCGGGCGAGCGCGTGCCGGAGGTGCCGGTTGACCGTCGGCTGGGAGACGTCGAGCAGCTCCGCGACCTCCTCGCCGGTCGACTCCCGGGGCCACTCGAAGAAGCCGGCGTAGAAGGCCGTCCGGAGGACCTCTAGCTGCCGATCGGTCAGCTCGTCGAACAGGCCGGCGACGAGCTCCTGGCGCGTCCGGACGTCTCGACTGACGTTGCGCCGACCCAGCAGCTCGACGGAGGGGTAGCGCTCTCCGAGGGTGTCGACGAACTCCCTGACGTCCGTCGCGGTCGGCACGTCGACGACGACGTCGAGGACGTCTCCCCGGGCAGTCATTCCCCGCGGGACGCCGCCTTGATTCACCAGCCGCGCGGCGAGCACCGTCCCGGCGACCGTCGCCTCGAAGAGGGTCGCTCCCCCGGACTCGCCGATCTGCCGGTACGCCGTGACGACGTGGAGCGACTCGAGCACGGCCCGGACGGCTCCCGGCTCGGCGTCGGTAACCTCGAAGAACAGTCGGGACTCGTCGGCGGCGTGGGTCGCGAGGCCGACGTAGTCCAGGGTCGCACCCGACTCCAGCGCGAGCCGGCCGAGGAACTCCTCCTCGCCGTCGAGGCGCAACCTGAGTTCGACGAACTCGTCGGCGTAGAGGGCACGCCGGGCCTCGACGGCGCTGATCGCGTTCGCGATGCTCTCGCCGAGCTCCTCGAAGACGGACCGCTCGAGTTCGCCGAACGCGTCCGGCTCGGCGGCGTACACCGCGAGCACGCCGTAGCTGTACTCCTCGAGATCGAGCGGGACGGCGAGCGCCGAAGAGAACTCCCAGACGAGCGCGTGCTTTCGCCACTGCTCGGCGGTGACCGACTCCACGACGGAGCCGACCACCGCCGACTCGCCCGAGACGGCAGTGCGAACGGCCGGGTCGGGCGCCGGCTGGTCGAACGAGAGCGAGATCGCGTCGAGATACTCGTGCCCCTCGCCCGCCCACGTCCGAGGGACGAGGGACTCGTCGGTGTCGTCGGACGCGCCGATCCACGCGAACGCAACGTCGTCGCTCTCGACGAGCCGCTCGCAGACCGCGGACTCGATCGCCTCGCGCGTGCCCGCCCCGACGAGCGACCGGTCGATCCGCCGGATGATCTCGGTGATCTGGATCTGCCGCCGAAGCCGCCGGTTCTGTGACTCGAGCTGCGTCTGATTCTCCCGGAGCGCCGCCTCGGTGTCGAGCCGGGAGAGCGCTGCCTCCATCGTCGCGACGAGCGTCTCGGCGACGCGCCGATCGTCCTGATCGACGTCCGCTCGTTCCGTCATGCCGAGAAAGACGCCGTGTCCCCCGATCGGAACGACGAGGCCGGTGTGGGCGTCGTCGACGTCCACCGGAACGTCCGCGAAGTCCGCGTCGTCGACTGCAAGGGCCTCGCCAGCGACGTACGCCTTCCAGAGCACGGAACCGTTCTCGGCGGCGTAGCTCGCGCCGGGGTCGTGGCAAATCGAGTGAAAGTCCTCGGACAGCGCCGCGGGCTCGAGTCGGCCGGCGTCCTCGTCGACGAAGTAGATCGCGACGCACGGGAAGCCGAGCACGTTCACGGCAGCCGTCAGGATCCGATCGGCGATCGTCGAGTGCGACTCGGCCTCGAGGAGATCGCGAGCCACGTCGTGGAGCGACTGGAGCTGTAGCTCCTGTTCTTTCCGATCCGTGATGTCCTGGACGGAGCCACGAAGCGCGACGACCTCGCCGTCCTCGACCACGGGCTCCGCAATCGCACGCACCCACTGATCACCGGTCCGACTCGGCGAGAGTCGGACCTCCATGTCGTACTGCGTACCGTTCTCGATGGCCTCGGAGATCAGTCGTTGGATTCGGTCCCGATCGTCGGGATGGTACAGTTCGAGAACGTTCTCGAAATCGACCGTCTCGTCGGGCGGGACCCCGTGTATCGCGTAGAACTGGTCCGTGCCCTCGAACGTGTACGGCTCGGTGCGGACGTCGAGCTCCCAGCCGCCGACGTGGGCGATCTCCTGGGCCTGCCGCAGCAGGTATCTCGTCCGCTCGAGCTCCAGTTCGCGGTCCTCGCGATCCGAACGGTCCCGGCCGATCCCCGCGACGACCGGCGTGCCGTCGGGAGCGGTGAGCCGCGTCGCGATCCACTCGTAGGGGATCGACTCGCCGGATTTCGTCCGCAGGTCGGCCTCGACGCGGACGTGCCCGGTCTCGTACACCTCCTCGATGGCGTTCGCGATGGTCGTCGCGTCCTCGCCATCGAAGTAGTCCAGTGGCGACATCGACGCGACGGCTTCGGGATCGTAGCCGGTGACGTCGGCGATCGCGCGATTCCACTGGCGGTACTCCCCGTCACGGTCGAGCACGTAGAAGATGTCGTCGAGGCCGTCGAGCACGTCTTCGGTGTACCTGATCTCCCGTTCGAGTTCGGCCTCGCGCGCCTGGACGGCATCGGCCATCTCGTCGAGCTCGCGTGCGAGCTGGCCGAGCTCGTCGTCGCGATCCAGCTCGAACGCGACGTCGACGTCGCCGTCGGCGATCCGGCGGACGCCGGCGATGAGCCGCTCGACGTCGCTCCCACCCGCGGCCACGAGACCGAGCGTTCCTGGAACCGCGAGCAACTGGAGCGAGACTGCACTGGAGGGCACGATCGCGAGCAGCTGTGTGTCCGCGAACCCGGCGGTACCGGAGCTGGAGAGCGCGAGAAGGAGAAAGAGGGGGAAGAAATCAATGAGAAGGAAGAGAAGGAAGAGAAGGAGACCGACGAGGAGGCCGAGGAGCACCGGCAGTGCGAGCACGGCGGAGGTCGCGACCGATCGGCGGATAGCGTGGTCGCGAGAGCGGGCACCACCGCGAGGGGGGGCCGAAACCATGTCGAGCACCCACGGCCCACTGCCTCATTACGAGGGGGAACGATTCACGGTTCCCGGCAACGGTAAGATACGGTTTCCCCGCCCGGAACCGACGGCTGCCGTCCGGACGCCGACCGACTGGCGTCGGAAACGGGCGGGGTAGTTCCCACCGGCGGCGCGAACGCAGCCAGAGATGGACCGCGACTCACCCCCGCCCCGTCGGCCGTTCCTCGAGCGCGGGCAGGTCCGGATCCAATATCTATACCCCCCGGACGATGCGGGGCAAATACACGTACCGAACACACCGATAGCCGTCCTCCCCCACAGGACCAATACATGGAAGCTGCAACGACCGACGAAGCAGACGTACAGCCCAGCCACGAGAACGACGGACACGTTTCCGACTCCAGTCCCGCCACGGCTCCCCCGAGTCTCGCCGTAGCGACTGCAATCGCTGACGCGACCGGCAGCGACCCGACGACGATGGCACCGCTCTACGAGACCGTCGACACGGACGCCCTCAACCGACTCCTCCGGACGGACGCCAGCGTCGAAATCGTCTTCGAGTACGAGGGCCACGCGGTCGAGGTCCAGGGCGACGGCGGCGTGACCGTCGACGGCGACGAGATTCGCGCGGGTGATCGGTCGTGACCGGTTCCACCGAGCGCGAGCACGCCACACCGGAGATCAGAGAGGAGTACGACGAGTACGAGGTCGGCGAGTCACGGGTCGGTGTCATCTCCGATCCGATGAACGAACACGCCTGGATCTGGTCGGACGGGGTCGTCGCGGCCACGCCGTAGCTACTGGTGGAGTGGATCGGAGCCGAAACCGACGGCAGTGCCCAGTGAAGCCGAATCGACTGTCCGCCGGACGGTCCCGTTGACGATCGCCCCGCGTGTTTCCGGACCGCCCTGAGCGTTCCCGGACCGCACTGTGCAGTCCCGACCGCTGCCCGCCCGACGAGTATCGTCTAGGCGTTCCCGTCGACCGCGTCGCCGGACGGCCGGTCGCCGTCCGTGGTCGCGCCGTCGACGGAGGCCTTGATCTCGGCCAGCTCCTCGTCGATCTCGTCTTCTTCGGAAAGCTCCGAGAGCTCGCGTTCGAGCGAGGAGCGCCCGGTGAGCTGATCTTCGAGCACGCCCTCCTCCTCGAGCTCGTCCAGTGCCGCCGAGCGAGCCTCTAGCTCCTCGGTGCGGTCCTCGGCGCGCTCGATCGCGCGGTTCACGTCCGAGAGCTCCTCGCCGGCGCCCGTGACCGCTTCCGAGACGCGGGTGCTGGCCTCGGCGGCCTCGTGGCGGGCCTTCAGCGTCTCCTTCCGGGTGCGGAACTGCTCGACGCGCTCCTGGAGGCGCTCCTTCTTCTCGACGAGCTCGTCCTGGGTGGCCTCGAGCTCCTCGACGCGCTGGCCCAGCTCCTCGATCTGCGTCGTCTTCGTGCGCTTCTTCTCCAGCGCCCGGCGCGCGAGGTCGTCGCGATCCTGCTCGACGGCCCGCCGCGCCTGGTTCTCGTGTTTCGCGACGTTCTCCTCGAGGCGCCGACGCTGGGATTCGAGGCGTTTCTTCTGGGTCGTGAGATCGGCGATCCCACGCTTCACGTCCTGGAGTTCGTCCTGGAGCTGTTCGTAGGAGTAATCGAGCGTCTCGACGGGGTCCTCCGCACGACCGATCGCCGCGTTGACCTTCGACCGGACCACGTACGACGCGCGTGCTAGGATGCCCATAGGTGGCACATAGCACCCCGGACGCAAAAACCTGACCGACGGTCGAGGACTGGAACGAACGTGTCGTGACGGACCCCGGACTGCTCGCCACAGGAGCGATCCGGTATGGCACCGTTGGCCACAGGCTGCGGTACCTGGACGATACGACGGCAGTTCCGAGGAAGGAACCCGCTCAGGGATCCATCGTCGAAGAGCGCGAGCGGTCCTCCGCCGACGGCTCGACCGCCGCGACGATCCGCTCGACGTTCCCGTCGACGTCGGCGATCCGGTCGTCGTCGGGGAGCGGATCGGCGTCGATGTCCGCAGCCAGCTCCCTGGCGTACTCGATCAGCCCCGGCGGCACCGTCTGGACGGCGAGATCCGCGCCCGCAGCGATCGCGAGCACGACGAAGTCCGCTTCCAGGGTCGGTTCCGCGGCGTCACCGGCTGGCGACTCCTCGGCGCCCCGCGAGTGCGTCCGTCCGAACCGCCGGATGATCTCGACGACGCGTCCCCGGACGCCGGTGTGTGCGAGCTGGTTGAGCCCCTTCGCGACGAGCACCTCCGCGGCGACGACGTCCACGTCCGGATCGCCCTCGCCGGCGGGTGGCCAGGGCTCGGTCTCGACGAGTCTGCGGGTGAGCCGGAGGCCCTCGTAGGTGAGCTGGACGCCAGCGGCGCGGTGGGCAGCAGTCTCGGCGGACACCGCGCCGTCGATCGCGCGGGCCGTTCGGACCGTGAGCACGCCCGGCGTGAGCGGGCGCCCCTCGAGCGTCCGCTCCAGACGCGCCCGGAACGGGTCCGGATCGATCGAGCGTAACGACTCCCGAAGCGCCTCGCGGACGCGCGGGGCCTCCTCCATGGCCGTGGCGTTGGGGGACTGCGGGCAAAGACCTTTGGAAACGCTGCAGGGAACGGGGCGAGTACGGGACGGTGGTGGTGATCGGGTCGGGGTGGCAGGTGGCTCCACCGCGCAGAACCGCCTGGAAGCCCCCTCCCGCTCGACGCAGCTAACTCGCTGCGCTCCTCGCCTCCCTCCGGTCGGCTGCGGTGCTTGCATCGTTAGCTACGACGAGCGGTCGGCCCCTTCCAGTCCCACCCGGTGGATGTTGTCGAACTGCGCGAAGCCCCGGTGGATTGTGAACGCTCGCGTTCGGCGGTGGCCGAGCAGTCCCACGAAACACGTGGGAAATCAAACTGCGCGAAACCGGACGTTAGAGCGCGTCGAGCGTCGCGTCCCGGCCAGCCGAAGCGTCGACGTCGGCGCCCATCCGTTCGAGCGTCTCGCCGAGGGCGTCGACGACGTAGGTGACGTTCTTCGGGCGCGCGGAGTGGCCCATGCAGCCGATGCGGAAGACGTCTCCCTCGAGGTCGCCGAGGCCGCTGGCGATCTCGAGGTCGTAGTTCTCGAGGAGCGTCTCGATCACGGCGCCGTCGTCGACGCCGTCGGGGACGCGAACCGCGTTGAGGCTCGGGAGCCAGTACTCGTCCTCGGGGTTGAGCCCGAGCCCCATCGCCTCCATCCCGGCCTTGAGCGCGCCGGCCATCGACAGGTGGCGTTCCCAGCGGGCCTCGATGCCCTCTTCGGCGACGAGCCGGAGCGCCTCTCGGAGCGCGTAGACGTTCGTGATCGGCGCGGTGTGGTGGTAGGCGCGTTCCTCGCCCCAGTAGTCGTCGAGGAGGGAGAGATCGAGATACCAGGAACGGGCCGGCTCGTCGCGATCGCGGACCTTCGCCATCGCGCGGTCGTTGAGCGTGAGCGGGCTCGCACCCGGCGGGCAGGAGAGGCACTTCTGCGGACCGGCGTAGGCCACGTCGATCCCCCACTCGTCGACGCGCAGTTCGACGCCACCGATCGAGGTGACGGTGTCGGCGATCACGAGCGCGTCGTGGTCGTGAGCGGCCGCGGTGAGTTCCGGCACGTCGGTCTGCTTCGCGCCTGTCGAGGTCTCCGCGTGGACGAACCCGAAGACGTCCGGCTCGTGGGTCGCGAGGGCGTCGGCGACGTCGTCGGGGTCGAGCGGCTCACCCCACGGCGCGTCGACCTCGACGACCTCGCCGCCGGCGCGTTCCGCCATCGACGCCATCCGGCCGCCGAAGTAGCCGTTCGTCGGAACGAGCATGGTGTCGCCGGGCTCGACCGTATTGCCGATCGCGGCCTCCATCGCCGCCGAGCCGGTGCCGGAGACGGGGATCGTCCACTCGTTGTCCGTCCGGAAAGTGTAGCGCAGCAGCTCCTGGACCTCGTCCATGATCTCCACGAAGGACGGATCGAGGTGGCCCACGAGCGGCGTGCTCATCGCACGCAGGACGCGGGGATGGACGTCGCTCGGTCCCGGTCCCATCAGGGTGCGATTCGGCGGCGTGAGCTCGCCGACCGCGGGGGGCGTGGCTGGGTCATCGCTGGCTCGGTCGTCGGGCATGCGCGGGTGCTGAACCCCCAGCGCCCTAAATCAGGGGGTCCCGGCGAATGAATGGGTGTACGACCCGAAAGCGCCGCTCAGACCCCTTTCGCATTGATCGATCCCACGAGATTCGATAGCTCGTCGTCGATGTTGCGCTCGAAGTACCGCTCGACGCCTGGCAGCTTGCCGTCGACCGCGAACCGGGATCGAACCCGCGTCCCCGATTCCAGCGCCGTCAGCTCGTGCTCGCCCTCGACGGTGAACGCCTTCGACCTGCCGACGAAGCGGACGAACGTCGGCGGATCGCGCTCCTCGTCGCGGGTCCGCACGGAGATCGTCCGGCGGACCAGCGGAATTGGGAGCTCGACCTGCCAGACGTACTCCTGGCCCTCGACCCGGAACGAGTCGACGACGCTGATCGCCCGGGCCCGACGCGCCGGATCCGACAGGATCTCCCACACCTCGTCGATGGCGGCGTCGACCTCCACGACGCGCTCGACCTCCACGACCATGGCTCGTGGTTCGGCGGCCGAGACGTAAAGGCTCCCGACTACGAGCAGGGAGTGCTGTGTATGGAGTTCTTGGGACAACACCAAAGCCACCACCGGCCCAGGTGCGAGCCATGATCAGGACGAGCACGCGGACCACCGACGCCGGCATCCCCATCCGCACGATCACGCTCGATCGCCCCGAGCGCCGAAACGCGCTGACACCGGCGGGGCTCGGCCAGCTCGAAGCCGCCGTCACCGACGCCAGCGAACCCGTCGTGCTGCTCCGCGGTGCGGGGGACGCCTTCTGTGCTGGCGCGGACCTGGACGTTGTGAACGCACTGCCCGACCGGGACGCCGCCGAAGCGTTCGCCCGCCACGGCCAGCGAGTCGCACGGGCCATCGCCGAGTCGGAGCCGGTCGTCGTGGCTGGAATCGACGGCGCGGCGCGCGGTGGCGGGCTCGAACTCGCGCTCGCCTGCGACCTCCGCGTCGCCACGCCGGCGGCGACGCTGGGCGAGCCCGGCGTCGAGTTTGGCCTCTTCGGCGCGTGGGGCGGAACGGTCCGGCTCCGCGAGGTCTGCGGGCTTGGCGACGCGATGGACCTCGCGTGCTCGGGCCGGGTGATCGACGCGGCAGAAGCGCTGCGGATCGGGCTCGTTTCACGGATCGTCGATGGATCCACGGAGATCACTGCAGTCGCCGCGGAACTCGCTGGCGTCGACCCGGCGGCCCTCCGGACGGTGAAACGGCGGCTCAGGGACGACGTGGATCGAGCGACGCAGGAGGAGCGGGAAGCCCAGGCGTTCGGGGAGCTGTTCGAGAACCGAGACGGGGACGCAGCGCGCCAGTCTCGCTAGTCGCCGTCCGCGTCGGATGCCGCGTCCGACAGCTCCGCGTCCACCGCACCGTCGCCGTCGATCGGATCGACCGGCTCGCCGGGCTCGCCGCCGTTCGACGAAACCTCCTCCAGGATCGTGCCGGACCCCGAGGAGTGCGCATCGGCGGCGGTCGGCAGCGCAGCCAGTTCGCCGCGGCGAATCGCGCCCCGGAGGCCGAGCCGCGCGATCGCCAACCCGTGATCGACCGTCCGGCGACAGAGCGCGAGCGCCCGGGCCTCCGGATGGCTGCCGGCGGCGAGACGCTCCTGCTCGGCCGCGACGACGTCGTCGCGGAGTCGCTCGCCACGGTCGAGCACCGCGGGCGCCCCGGCGGCGTCGGCGTCGCCCGCGACCGTGGCGGTCGCGCTCTCGACCACGTCACAGGCCCGCTCGCCGAGATCGCGGAGCGCCGGCGCAGCCGAATTTGCGGCACGATCGCCGGCTTCGTCGCGCATCGAGAGCGACCCGAGCCGACGAGCGTCGGCGGCGATCCGCTGGAGCTCCCGCGCAGTCGCGCGGCAGTCGGCGAGCTCTCGCCGGGTGGCGTCGAGTCCATCGACGGTCAGGACGCGGGAGAGCCCGCGCTGGAAGTGCCGGTCGACGAGCGCGAACAGGCGGTCGGCCTCGGCGTGGCGATCGGCCGGATCGGGCGTCGATCCCCGCGGCTCGTCGGCGTCAGCGGAGGAATCGGGGGAGGAGGTGGTTGACGAGGATGAGGAGGGTGAAGAGGAGGATGAGGTGGCTGACGAGGAAGATGAGGTGGAAGAGGATGAAGAGGAATCCGCCTCGGCGCCCGCCTCACCGAGGAACGCCTCGATCGCCTCCCGGTGCAGCGCCGTCGTCACGAACGCGAGCTGGCGAACGGACTGCTCGATCGACACCTCCGCTCCGTCGAGCAGGACGCGGACCACGATCCGGTCCTCGCGTTCCTCGACGACGGCGGAGCCGGGCAGCTCCTCGGTGACCCGCCCGACTGCGCGGCGCTGTTCCCGCGTCAGCACGTCCGTTGCCTCGATCTCGAGGGCGTCCAGGCCGCCGGCGTAGGCCGCCCGGACGATCGACGCCAGTCGATCGGGATCGGTCTGCTCGACGCGGACCGTGCGTTCGGCGAACTCCTCGCCCTCGCCGGGCTCGACGACGAGGACGTCCTCGGGATGGGCGGAGACGGTGACGGGCGAGCCGGCGGCGAGTCCCTGCGCCTCCGCCCACGATTTTGGCAGCGAGACGCTGTACGTCGAGCCGCCGACCTTCTGGATCTTGCGCGTTTCGCGTGTCATGGGAATCGTGCGCGTCGTACCGGGCGTCGGAAGTTCGTCGTCATCAGACGATCAGGGTCGGGTCGTGTTCGACCATGTAGTACGTTCGTGCGGCGACGTTCACCGCGTGGTCGCCGACGCGTTCGAGGTCCCGGATCGTGAGCAGCAGCCGTGAGACGTCGTCGAGCGCAGCCTCGACGTCCCACTCCGTCGCTGTCTCCGGATCCGTCCCGGTCGCGAGCAGCTCCCGGACGACCTCCTCGCCCGCGCGCTGACAGAGCACGTCGAGCGCGTCGTCGCGCTGTGCGATCTCGGTGCAGGCGTCGGCGTCGTCGTTTTCGAACGCCGCCATCGCGTCGACGAACATCGCCTGGGCGTCCCGGCCGATCTCGGTGACGCTCGCGGGCGGTGCATCGACGGTCGCCGATTCCGCCGCCCCTGCGTCGTTGGCCGAGGCAACGAGGAGCGGGCCGCCGTCGTCGCCCGCCGCCAGCGCGTACTGGCCGAGGTTCGTCGCGAGGTCGCCGACGCGCTCGAGATCGGTGAGGATCTTGAACGAGGCAGCGACGAACCGGAGGTCGCTCGCGACGGGCTGTTGCAGCGCGAACAGGTCGACGCAGCGCGCCTCGAGGTCGAGGTAGCGCTCGTTGACGGCGGCGTCGCCGTCGACGACCTCGCGGGCGAGGTCGGCGTCGGCCGTCTCCAGCGCCGTCAGGGCGTCGTCGAGCTGGGCGAGCACGTGATCGCCCATGCCGACGACGTCGGCCTGGAGCCGGTCGAGGTCGTCCTGAAAGGACTCGCGGGGCACCGCGAGATCACCCGAACTTGCCGGTGATGTAGTCCTCGACGCGCTGGCTCTCGGGGTTCTCGAAGACCTGGTCGGTGTCGCCGTACTCGACGAGTTCGCCGCCGGTGAGGAACACCGCCGTCTGGTCGGAGATCCGCGCCGCCTGCTGCATGTTGTGGGTCACGACGACGACGGTGTAGTCCTCGGCGAGCTCCTCGATGAGGTCCTCGATCTTCGCGGTCGCGATCGGGTCCAGCGCCGACGCGGGCTCGTCCATCAGGATGACGTCGGGATCGACGGCGAGACAGCGGGCGATGCAGAGCCGCTGTTGCTGGCCGCCGGAGAGCCCGAGGGCGTTGTCGCCGAGGCGGTCCTCGACCTCGTCCCAGAGCGCCGCCTGTCGCAGACAGCGCTCGACCAGCTCGTCGCGCTCGGCGGTGTTGTCCCGGCCGAGCAGCTTCGGGAGCAGCCCCGTCGAGATGTCGCCGTGCTTGCGCGGGCCGTAGGAGACGTTGTCCCGGATCGACTTCGGGAACGGATTGGGCGACTGGAACACCATCCCGATCCGGCGGCGGAGTTCGACGAGGTCCACGCCGTCCTGGTAGAGCTCCTGGCCCTCCAGCGCGACGGAGCCGTCGACACGTGCGCTCTTGATCCGGTCGTTCATCCGGTTGAGACAGCGCAGGTACGTGGATTTTCCACAGCCGGATGGGCCGATGAGCGCGGTGACGCTCTCCTCGGGGATCTCCATCGAGACGCCCTGGAGCGCCTGCTCGTCGCCGTAGTAGACGTCGAGGTCCTCGACGGTGAGCTTGGGCTCGCCGGCGAACTCGTAGTTGCGCCAGTGGTCCTCGACGCGCTCCTCGGTCTCGCCGGTGGTGGTCGATCGCTGTGCGTCGGTCGTCTGCGTGGCTTTGGCTTCGGTCATCGGTGATCACTCGTAGTTCAGTTTGCGCTGGAAGTAGAGCCGGCTGGCGACGCCGATCGCGTAGAATCCCATCACGACGATCAGGAGGACAAGCGCGGTGCCCCACCCGAACTCGGTGTTGGTGAACGTCTCTCCGGGAACGTTGCCGGAGGTGATCGAGGTGTAGAGCTGGAAGGGGAGCGCGGTGCCCCGCCGGGTCAGCTCGGGGTTCGAGACGAACGGCGGCTGGAGGCTGAACTGCCAGGACTCCATGATCTGCCAGTCTTGCTGCGGGTAGGGGCTTCCGCCGAACACGAGCAGCAACGGCGCCGTTTCGCCAGCGATCCGGCCGACGCCGAGGATGACGCCCGTAATGACGCCGGGCATCGCCGCCGGGAGCACGACGCTCCGGATGGTTTTCCAGCGCGAGACGCCGAGCGCGGCGCTCGCGTCGCGGTACTCGTCGGGGACGGCGAGAATCGACTCTCTGCTCGTGATCACGACCAGGGGCAACAGCATGAACGCAAGCACGACCTGCCCGGCGATCATCGAGCGACCGCCGTTGCTGAGCCGGGGGAGCAGGAACGCCATCCCGAACAGCCCGAACACGATGCTCGGCGTGCTCCAGAGCCCGTTGGTGACGACCTCGACGACCTGCGTGATCCGGCCGCGTTCGACGTACTCGGTCAGGAAGACCGCGGCGCCGATCCCCATCGGCACGGCGATCACGACCGCGCCGATGACCAGCCAGATCGTGCCGACGACCGCGGGCCAGACGCCCGGAACCTCGACGAAGAGGCTGCCCGGCACGTTGAGCAGGAACGGGAGGGAGACGTCGACCCACGGGACGTCGAACGGTACGTAGGGGAGGACGAGCCGCCCGCCCATCCCGTGGAACCCCGCACCGGTCAGCAGGGTGTCCAACCCTTTCTTGACGATGAAGAAGATGAGGATGCCGAGCACGCCGAGCATGCCACCGATCGAGCAGCCGATCAGGTAGAATGCGCCACGTTCGCGGCCTCTCGCACCGAAACCTTCCTCCATCTTGGCCAGCGTCCAGCAGCCGAGTAGCGAGCCGACGATCACGAGGAACGGCAGGACCTCGCTGCCGGGAAACACCGCCTCCGTCCAGCCGGGCTCCCAGGTCCAGGGGGTTTCGAGCGGACCAACGAGCATCGCGAGGCCGATCGGGGCCAGGAACAGTCCCATCGGGATCGACGCACCCACGTCCTCGCGCGGGAGCACCGTCGCCAGGAAGGCGAGGACGCCACCGACGACGCCGACCAGCAGCCCGGCTGGGAGCGGCACGCCCGCGGCCCAGTAGACCAGCGAGACGCCGAGGTGGACGGTCACGATCGCGGAAATGACGACGCCCCAGACCAGCCCGACGACGGTTCCGGTGAACGAGCCCGCGGACGCGTCCGGCGTCGCTCTGATCGCGCCGACGTAGCTACCGACGCCGATCGCGAGGATCACGGCACCCTGCAGGAGCAGCGATCCAGCGAGCAGGTCGAGCACCGTGACGCCGAGATAGCGATCGCCATGGCCGACCTGCTGGAGGAGTGCCAGCCAGCCGACGATCACCGAGAGCAGGGACGCTGCGAGCGCCGGGAGCGCGAGCGCGCGTCGAACCGTCGCGTCGCCCGTGACGACGGAGCGCCGATCGATCGTGCTCACGCGTCACCACCCAGTTTGCGGTGCATCCGCCACTCGATCCACTGTGCGGCGATGCTCAGACTCATCACCGTGAAGAAGAGCACGGCGCCGGCGGCGAACAGCACGCTCTCGTGGAGCCCGCCCGCGTTCGGCGCCTCGAACGCGATCACGGTGGTGAGCGTCTCGCCCCAGCGAGAGAACACGTCGAAGAAGGGACTCGGGAACCCCTTCGTGTGAGAGAGCATCACCGTCGCCGCCATCGTCTCGCCCATCGCCCGGCCGACGCCGAGCAGGACGGCGGCGGAGACGCCGGAAAGCGCCGCTGGCAGCGTGACGCTCTTCGTGGTCTGCCACTCCGTCGACCCGACCGCGAGCGAGCCGCCCTTCATCGACTCGGGGACGGAGGAGAGCGCGTCCTCGGCGACCGTGACGACGGTCGGCAGCGCCATCAGCCCGATCATCAGCCCGGCAGCGAAGTACGACGCGATCGCGGGCGTCTGGAACTGCATGAAGAAGTACTGATTGACGAGCGTGAGCCCGACGAACCCGTACGTGATCGAGGGGATTCCCGCGAGCAACTCGACGCCGGGCTTGACGACGGCCCGGACTCTCGGGGGTGCCAGCTCGCTGAGAAACACCGCGCCAGCGATGCCAAGCGGCGCCGCGATCGCCGTCGCGATGAGGGTGGTCAGCGCCGTCCCCATCAACATCGGCGTGAGCGAGAACGAGCCCGTGTCCCCGCTGGCCTCCGCGTCCCACGAGGTACCGCCGGTGAACAGTTCGAGCCCGACTTTCTCGATCGCGGGCAGGGAGTGCCAGATGAGATAGCCCACGATCAGCGCCAGGATCGACACGGTGAGCGCGGTCGCCAACAGCGTGAGCGCTTTCGCGGTCTCGCCCTCGTACCTGATCCAGCCGTAGGCAGTCACCGCGATCAGCCCGAGCAGCGGGACGCTGGCGAGTCCGGTGCCCAGTGCAAACAGCACCGCCACGGCGAGGACGAGCACCCCCATCAGCAGATGCATCGTGATCGCGCCGTCGGGTGTTCGGGAGCTGTACTCGTCGATCATGATCCCGTCCGTTGAATGGTGGTGTCGTCCATGCGTGGCGAACAAAAACTGTGAGGCGAGTGCGCTACTCGTAGTTCGACGCAGCGACCTTCTCGCGCTGGGTCTCCAGGCGGTCCTGGGGGAGCTGGAAGTAGTTGTTCCCGGCGACGAACGTCTCCTGGCCGAAGTCACTCAGCAGGAAGTTGATGAAACAGGCCTCCTTCCGGGAGGTGTCCTGCCAGGTGTAGGCGTGGAGGTCCCGCGAGAGCGGGTACTCGGCTGCACCGAGGTTCTCGCCGTAGGAGTAGGTGGTGCCGTCGATTTCCAGGTCGACGGGCGGAGTACCGCCGTCGGGCTCGACGAACGCGAGCGCGATGTAAGTGATCGCGTTGTCGGCCTGGGAGACGGCCTGCTGGAGCTGCTGGTTTTGGCCGAAGCGCTGGTCGGGGCTGGTGTCGGCGTTGGGGTCACCGAAGACGTTCGAGCGGAACGAGGTCGCCGTTCCGGAGTTCGCCGCGCGACCGAGTGCGAGGATGTCGCGGTCCGGTCCACCGAGCTCGCTCCAGTTGGTGATCTCCTGACGGTAGATGCTCCGCAGTTCTTCGATTGTGATCGACTCGACGCCCGCGTCCGCGATCTCGTTGCTCACGACGATGGGCTGGCCGTCGACGCCGACGACGTGGTCGACGAAGTTGTTGAGCGTCTCCTCGCTGGGGTCGCTTCCGGCGAGCTCGGCCGCTGCCGGTGCGGAGGAGTCGCCGATGTCGACGCGCTCCTCCATGACGCCCTCGATGCCGGTCCCGGAGTGGGAGAGTGCGATCGAGACGCGGAACGGCGGGCTCGAGCGCTTGCCCGTCGGCTCGTAGCCGTACTGCTGGGCGAAGTAGTCCGCGAGGCGCATGTCCGTACCGTACTCGTCTGCCCACTCGGAGGGCCAGTAGTCGCCGTCGCCGGCCTCGGGGTTGGAGTTCCAGTAGCTCGCGCCGTCGTTCGTGATCGGGAACACCGTCGAGGAGCCGTCGCCGGTCAGGACGCTCGTGTCCATGCTGCCAGCAGTGCCGTCGCCGGAGTTGTCCTGGCCCTGCCCGTCGCCGCTGTTGTTTCCGTCGTCGCCGCCCCCGTCGCCACTCGAACAGCCAGCCAGCATCGCTGCGCCCGCAGCGCCGGTGCCGAGGATGATCTTTCGCCGCGATACGAGGTCGGAATCGGACGCTGACTCGCGTGCCATCACGTGAGAACAGCCCGGTTAATAGTAAGACAGTTTATAATAGTGGTCCGGGGAGATACACCCCGTTAACCCCCTATACACACCGGATTCGAGCGGTGGCGAGAGCTATATAGCCCTCTGTTGATACTACGTATCCCTACTGACCGGCCCGCGTCCACCAGCCGAATACCACGGGTCGAAACGGTCCGATGCCGAGCGGGCCGGTCGCCCGGCTAGCCGCCGACCGCGGTTCCGTCCGGCCCGTGACGATCCTTTTGTCCGGCGAGCCCGAACGTCTCGTATGCGCGTGGACTGTGAGGGCTGTGCCGGCTGTTGCGTCGACTGGCACGCGCTCGCACCCGACGTCGACGATCCCGAGCACGCTGGCGAGCGCCAGCCGCTCGACGAATCCACGAACTTCGTCCCGCTGGAGCGCGACGAGATCCGGGCGATGCTCGAGGCGGGCCACGGCGACGCCCTGCGGCCCCGACTCTGGACGCTTCCCGAGGACGACGGTGAGGAGGACGGTGAGGACGACGCCACGACCGCACCGGTCGAGATCGACGGCTACTCGCTCGCCGGCGTGAACGGACGGCCGGTGTTCTACGTCGGGCTCCGGAAACCCCCCAAACCCGTCGCCCCGGCGGGTCGCGAAGAGCCGACGTGGCTCCCGACCTGTGCGTTCCTCGATCCCGAGACCCTCCAGTGCCGGATCCACGACACCGAGCTCTACCCCAACGCCTGCGCGGCGTATCCGGGCTTCAACCTCTTGCTCGACCAGGACACCGAGTGCGAGCGCGTCGAGGAAGCCGGCGGCGGCGAGCGCCTGCTCGACGACGAACCCCCCACGGATCCGCCAGGCGTCGGGCTCGGCCCGGAGGCCCTCGGTGCGAAGCTGTTCGCACACCCGGAGCCCGAAGCGCTCGCTGGGACGGTCGAACGGATCGCAACGGACACCGCGACGCGAGCGGATCGGCGGACGTTCGCCACCGTCGCCGCGGCGTCCGCGCCGGGAACGCTGGCCGTGAGCGATGACTGGCGCGAGCGCGCACGCGAGGCGTTCGACGATGGGGAGTCGTGGGTGAGCGGTGCGATCGAGGAGTGGGAGGAGCTGGCGGACGAGAACGGAGACGAACCGGCCGATCCCGGGCTCGGCGAACGCGTGGAGGCCGCTCGTGGAGCTCCCGAGACCCCCGGGTGGGACTGACGGCTCTGATCACGTCGAGCACGCTGCCCACCAGCGGCGCGGATCGAGCACGGCGTCCGAGAGCGAACGCGAGTGGAGGGAGAACGCGAGTGGAAGTAGTATCGCTATATACGCGAAAGTGCCGATATAATCAGACATATATCCAAATACAGGAGCACAAGAGGGAGAATGACCGCCAAACCGGAACCTTCAATCGAAGCGTCGCCAATCGGTATGCGACGGCGCGACCGAGCGAGTCGTCGTTCGCCGGGCGACAGGCCGAGGGGCGTCGCGTCGAGGCCACAGCTCGTGACGGCGCAGGCGCCACCGACGCGATCGACCCACTGACGGCTTCCAGACTCATGGCACCCACTACCGACGCAGCCGACCCGATTCGCATCGCCTTCATGTGCGTCCAGAACGCCGGCCGTTCCCAGATGTCGACGGCCTTCGCAGAGCGCGAACGGGAGCGACGCGGGCTAGAGGACAGCGTCGAGATCCTGACCGGCGGGACCGACCCGGCCGACCACGTCCACGACGAGGTCGTCGACGCGATGGCCGACGCCGGGTTCGACCTCGCCGGGCGCACCCCGCGGGAAATCTCGATCGAGGAGTTACGGTCCTGTGACTACGTCGCCACGATGGGCTGCTCGACGCTCGACGTGGGCGAGGTCGGGGCAGACGTCGATATTCGAGACTGGGCGCTCGACGATCCCGACGGCAAGGAGCCCGAGCGCGTCCGGGAGATTCGCGACGAGATCGAGGGGAACGTTCGCACGCTGTTCGACGAGGTCAGCAGCGATCTCGAAGTCGGCAGCGGGGAGTGAGTGCTGGAATTCGTCGAGTGATTCGAACGGCGAGAGCGACGGGACTCTCATCAGCAGCTCGCGACCCCTCAGTCCTCCGCGAGCGCTGCCGCCACGTCCTCCGGTCTGAGCAGCTCCGGGTCGACCGCCAGATCGGTCTGTGCGCTCACGAACTCGGGCAGCGCGGCGCGGTCGTACATTACTGCGCGAACGTCGGGGTTCAGGTCGGTCGCGATGGGGATGGTCGTCGCCTCCTCGACAACAAGCCCCCGACGGATCCCGCGGCGTCGGCGCCGGGGACTCTGGCCGTCAGCGACGGCTGGCGCGAGCGGGCGAAGGAGTAGTTGGACGAGGGCGAATCCTGGGTCGACGGCGGTATCGACGAGTGGGCGGCACTGGCCGGTGGGGAGACAGTTCCTGCGTTCGGCGAGGAGGGTAAAAGTCCAGCGTGGCGCTCGTAAGACGCCCAGCTGTGACTGACCGATTCGACGACCGAGGGGCGCGATTATAGGCTCGAAATCGTGTAGCGTCGGGGAGCTCTGCAGCGGGCCTTCGGAACCCGGTCTGGCGTCGTGAATCCTGTGAAGTGGCGGTGTTGCGATTCAACGAAATAGGTTTATCTGATATTATACGAATACTCCAAGTAATAAGGTGCTCCCACAACTATTCTATAGAATTTTAGCTTCTTACAGGAAGATTATCAGATACTATCGATATATGGCGAGTTCTTATTCCCCTGAGGTGGAGAGCACGCGACGGTTGCAGAATGGAACGAAGACACGATGCTGACAGTCGAACGGTATCGCGACGAGTCGCAATGAAATCGCTCGGCGTGCTGAGCGCGTCCGGTGCGGCCCTGCTCTCGGGATGTCTGGGGTCCTCGGACAACTCCGGAGAGAACGAGACGGGTGAGGCTGAGGACGGGGACGCACCGTCCAGTGAGGAGTTCGAGTTCCTGGACGCGACGGTTTCGGAAATCCACAGCGCGATGGCAAGTGGAGACCTCTCTGCGGAGGCGTTGACCCAGCGGTATCTCAATCGTATCGAGGCCTACGGGGACGAACTGAACGCCTTCCTCCACGTGAACGACGACGCCCTTGAAAGGGCCCAGGAACTGGACGCGGAGCTCGAGGAGTCGGGACCCGCCGGCCCGCTTCATGGGATCCCCATCGCACTCAAGGACAACTTCGATACGGGAGACATGCCCACGACCGGGGGATCCCTCGCTCTCGAAGGCGTGCACCCGCCGGACGACGCCACGACCGTTCAATGGTTCCGCGAGGCCGGCGGTATCATCATCGGCAAGGTCAACATGCATGAGTTCGCCTGGCGGTGGGAGACCTACAGCTCCCTCGGCGGCCAGACGCCGACGCCGTACGATTTATCGCACGTCTCCGGTGGGTCGAGCGGAGGAAGTGGTGCCTCGGTCGCCGCGAACCTTGCCACGTTGACGACGGGGTCGGATACCTGCGGTTCGATCCGTGTCCCGGCCGCATTCAACAACGCCGTCGGTGTCCGTGGCACGTTAGGCTTGATTAGCAGAGACGGGATCATGCCGATGTCGGAACGACAGGACATTGGCGGACCCATCACCCGGACGGTCTCCGACGCAGCCGTGATGCTCGACGTGATGGTCGGCTACGACCCTGCCGACCCGTCGACCGCTCGAACCGTCGGTAACGTGCCCGTCGACGGGGACCCCCCGGTGACGACTGCGATCGGTGAGGACGGTGACAACGAAGACGGCCCATCGAGCTACACGGACTTCCTGAACGAGGACGGCCTCAATGGCGCCGGTATCGGCGTGATCCGTGAGTACCTCCACGAGGAGAGCCCCCGTCAGGCGGTAACCGACGTCGTCGAGACGAACATCGAGACGATGTCGGCCGAAGGCGCCGATGTCGTTGATCCGATCGAGGTCCCGCCAGACGACAACAGTCTCACCTTCCTGGAGTTTCATCGGGAACTCAACGACTACCTGTCCACGCTGGACGACCCTGAAGCGCCCGAGGACCTACAGGCACTGGTCGACCAGCCCGAAAACCTCCATCCCGGAATCATGTCTTCCATGGAGGGAACGCTCGCCGTCAGTATTGAGGGCATGGACGAGAATCTGGAGTACCTCCAGGCTCTGGCTGCTCGCGACTACTATCGGACGATGGACGACGCCGACACGGAACCGGGGAACAAACAGCAGCTCTTGGCGACGATGGCCGAGGAAGACCTCGACGCACTCGTTTATCCGACGGTATCTGGTCCCCCGGTGGAGATTCCAGAGGAGGAAGGCGAGGTCCCAGTGCAGCCCGCTGACAGCGTAAACTGTACGCTGAGTGCCGGGACGGGCCTACCTGCCGTCACCGTTCCCGGGGGATTCACCGACAACGGACTGCCCGTTGGTCTAGAACTCATCGGTCGCCCATTCTCGGAAGGCCGACTCCTGGAGATAGCGTACTCCTTCGAGCAAGCCACCGGGCACCGCCGGCCGCCGGAGGGGTTCGGCACGCTCTGAGGACACAGGTCCGAAGTGACCGGGCGAGTCGACGGAGGGGATCCTTCGAGTTGGGTAAGGTTCGCGGTGGAGCAGAACGCGACCTGGCCGGTGGCTCAAACAGATGCGGAGACTACCGGAAATCGTTCCGGCGACCGTTGCAGGGATGATGGCGCCCAATCGGAATCAATGGCCACTCTCGACGCTCTGACCGGTCCTTGCCACCAATACCCACAGACGTGCTGGCAGCCGATGAACTCGGACCCCTCCTCCGCGGAAGGACCGACACCGTCGTGGCTGATGGGAGAGTGAACCCCATGCTCCGTGAGCACACCGCCAGTCATCGCGACCCGCTCTCCGGGTCTTGAGACACTCACGCCAGGTCGCTTCCGGCCGACGCGACGCCGGGGTGATCCATCTGGGTCTCGCGATAATTGGGGGAATCCAGGGGCGGACGCCGGAAGGGGCCGACCACTCGTCGGATGTAACGATGTAAGCACTGCAGTGACCAAAGGGAGCGAAGCGCGCATCGAGTGAGATCCGTCGAGCGGGAGGCTTCCGTAGCGGTTTGCTGTCCAAGCTCCACGGCAGATCTCGTGGGTTAGTCAGTAGTCGAAGAAAGCAACGGAAAGCGTCCGCCCATTCGAACCGTCACCCCTCCGCGAGCGCTTCCGCCACGTCCTCGGGGCCGAGAAGCTCCGGATCGACCGCCAGATCGGTCTGCGCGCTCACGAACTCCGGCAGCGCGGCGCGGTCGTACATCACGGCGCGAATATCGGGATTCAGGTCGGTCGCGATCGGGATGGTCGTCGCCTCCTCGACGTCGGTGACGACGAGCAGCTCGGCGTCGACGATACCGGCTTCTTCGAGATCCGGGCGGGTCGCGACGTCGCCGACGCGGGTGACCACGACGCCGACGGCTTCGAGAGCGTCACCGAGTCCGTCCGCGTCCGGTCCGACGAGTACAGCGCGAGTCATGTCGAGAGGAGACAGCCGCCTCGGCAATGTGTCTTGTTACACGCGGTCGGTCGTGTGGACGTGGGTCACCCCCAGCTGGGCAGCGAGCGCCGGAGCACCGTCTCGTCGTAGGCGGCGAACCCGCCGGCCTGTTCGAACCGGGAAAGCGTCGCCTCGATCTGTAGCGTCGAGTATCCCCACGTCTCACGGAGTCGAACGGCGGCGAGGGCCTGCGAGTCTGGATCGTTCTTCGGGAAGAGAGCGTCGTCCCGGGCGCGATCGACGTAGGGTTCCTCGACGAGTTCCTGGACGAGACGGTCTCCCCGACCCTGCGACGACGGGTCGAGCGCGGACCGAACGAGCGTCGATTCCGCGACTGGAGCACCCAGCCGTGTCGGCGGGCGAGCTTCCAGAGCAACCGACACTTCAGACCGACGCGCTCGCACATGCGACGGGTTCGCCGCGCCATCGGGCAAAAACCGGAGCACTGGCAATGCTACGTCAGAGTAACGTCCACGTCCAACGAATTTAACATGGATCGGGTCGTATCGTGAGACGCGCCGTCGAGATAGCGAGCGGCGACCGGCCCACCATGAGTGAACTACAGCAGAACACCGACGAAACCGACCACCCAGACGACGAACGGGGCTCGACGGGGTGGTTGGTCCTCGCGAGACACGAGAGCGTCGCGAAGATCGTCGACGCGCTCCTCGACCGTCCACCACACAGCCAGTTCACCCAGACGGAACTCGCGGCCGCGGCCGACGTCAGCCGGCAGTCCGTGAGCCGTCACCTGGACCTGCTGCTCGAGATCGGGGTGCTCGAGCCGGTGGAGGGCAGTTCACCCCAGCGCTACTCGTTCGACCCCCATTGCGAGGTGAGCGAGGCGATCGTCCGCCTCGACGGGGCGATGAACGCCGCTGGCCCCGGGCCAGACGGTGCGTAATCGGTCCCGTCGGCGATCGCGATGACGCTCGCCGACGAGCCCGTGTACATCCGAAAACGGCGCGCCTACTCCACCTGTTCGCGGTAGGCCTCGGCGTCGAGGAGCGCCTCGAGCTCCGATTCGTCGTCGGGCTCGACGGCGAGCATCCAGCCCTCGTCGTAGGGATCGTCGTTGACGAGCTCCGGGCGGTCCAGCAGCTCGTCGTTGACCTCGACGACCTCGCCGCTCACGGGCGCGTAGAGGTCCGAGACGGCCTTGATCGACTCGACGACGCCGAAGGCTTCCCCCGCCGCGATCGAGTCGCCGACGTCGGGGAACTCGACGAACACCACGTCACCGAGCTCGTCCTGTGCGAAGTCGCTGATGCCGATCCGGACGACGCCGTCCGTTTCGAGTGCCCATTCGTGCGAGTCGAGATAGCGCCGGTCGTCGGGAGTGTCGAAGCTCATTGGTGGAAATCCTCGGTTGCTGTGGTCTCGTTGCTGGTGGATAGTAAATCCGTGTGTCCGGCACCGCCGATCGACTACTCGAGGAAGGGAAGCTCGCGGACGGTCGCGTCCTTCCGGTCGCCACGGACGACGACGCGGAGCTCCGTGCCCGGCTCCACGTGGTCGGTGGGAACGTAGCCCAGCCCGATCGGCTCCTCGAGCGTCGGGCTCATCGTCCCGCTGGTCACCTCGCCGATCTCCTCGCCGTCGGGGGATTCGATCGCGTAGCCGTGACGGGGGACGCCGCGCTCCTCGAGGCTGAAGCCGACGATCCGCTCGGCGACGCCCTCCTCGGCCTGCTCGGCGAGCGCGTCGAGGCCGACGAACTCGCTGCCGAAGTCCACGACGAAGCCGAGGTCCGCCTCGTAGGGCGTCCGAGGATTCTCATCGGGGTCGAAGTCCTCGCCTGAGAGGAGCAGCCCGGCCTCGAGCCGAAGAGTGTCGCGCGCGCCGAGCCCGCAACGCTGGCAATCGAAGGCCTCCCAGACGTCCGCCACCGTCGCAGCCGGACAGATCAGTTCGACGCCGTCCTCGCCAGTGTAGCCAGTGCGGGCGACCCAGCACTCGACGCCGGCGACGTCGGCCCAGCGCGCCTCGAAGCGTCCGAGATCCGAGACGTCCTCGCCGACCTCGGCGATCGTCGCCATCGCGTCGGGGCCCTGGATCGCGAGCATCGCGTCGTCGCCGGTCCGATTATCGACCTCGGCGGCGAGCCCCCACTCGTCGCGGTGGGATTTCCATCGATCGGCCATCTCTTCGTCGTGGCCGGCGTTGGGAACGAACCGGTAGGCGGGCTGGCCCTGCCGGTCGGACAGTCGGTAGACGACGGTGTCGTCGAGCATGACGCCGCGCTCGTCGGTGATCGCGGCGTACTGCGCGTCGCCGACGTCGAGCGCGGCGACGTCGTTCGTGGTCAGCCGGTCCATCAGCTCGGTGGCGTCCGGCCCCGCGACGACGAGCTGGCTCATGTGGGAGACGTCGAAGCGCCCGACCGACTCGCGGACGGCCTCGTGCTCGGCACGGATGCCTCCGAAGTCCACGGGCATCGACCAGCCACCGAAGTCGGTGAACTCGGCGTCCGCGCCACGGTGCTCGTCGTGCAACGGCGGCGTCCGCTCTGCCATAGTAGATTCCTCCGTCGCCGCGGGGTAATGTCTTTTCATCGGTGTGTGACGGCCTGTCGCAGTCGGCCCCGGCGAGGGGGAGCAGTACCGATCTCCCGCTGCGTCGCATCGACACCCCTATTCGCGACCCGTTCGCAGACGCTGGCATGCGATGGCTCCGCGGACTGTTCGGATCGGGCGATGGAGCCGACAGCGATGGCGCCCCAAACCGCGGAGCAGGAAATCGGGGGGAAGTCGAACCCCGCGTCGGCCTCTTCGTCGACGGCCCGAACGTGCTCCGGGAGGACTTCTCCGTCGACCTCGACGACGTCCGGGAGGCCGGGAGCGCCCACGGCCCGCTCGCCGTCTCGCGGTGTTACCTCGACGAGAATGCGCCCGCGAGCCTGATCCAGGCCGCGGAAGCACGCGGATTCGAAGTCGTCGTGACCAGCGGCGACGTCGACGTCCGCCTCGCCGTCGACGCCACCGCCGCGATCGGCGCGGGAGAAATCGACGTGCTCGCGCTCGCCTCCCGCGACACGGATTTCAAGCCCGTACTGGAGGCCGCACGGAAGGACGGCATCCGAACGGTCGCGCTCTCGCCGGGCGAGTACGGGAACTCCGACGCGCTCGCGAACGCCGCCGACGAGGCCGTGGTGCTCGAGGAGCGGTGACTACGGCCTCAGTCGGCGTCGACGACCACCGTATCGGCGACCTTGTCGAAGTTTCGCTGGTTCCGCTCGTCGACGGTGGCGGAGAGCAGACCGACCACGTAGATCAGCCCGTTCGACCAGAGGAGTGCAGGGAGATTCCGCAAGGCAATCTGCTGGAGCGATGCCCGGCCACCCCCGTCGCTTCGAACCCGAATATCGACGAGCCGTTTCCCGACGGTCTGGCCGTTCCACAGATCCTCCGTGACGACGTTGTAGCAGAACCCGATCGACAGGACGACCAGATCGAGTGGGGATTCGGGAGGCGACAGATCCAGCAGTCCATCCCAGGTGTACCCCCAGAACACCAGCACCAGAAGCATCGCACAGAAAACGCAGCCGTAGTCAACGATCTGTGCGACCACGCGATCGCCGACGACGCGGGTATCGAACGCAGAGACGAGGGATGACTGACTACTCACGCGACGGCGGACCGGTTACGCTCACAAAAAGGTCAGCTACGGAGAGTACGGACTGGTGCACTGTGGCGTGCCTGCGCACGACAGTGTGGACCAGCGCGGTCCACCCTTCGAGCGTCAGGACCCCCGAACGACGATCGTTCCGGCGGCGTGGTCGAAGACGCGCCGCTTCTTGTCGTCCATCGCGATCGAGAGCAACGCGACGAGGTAGAGCAACAGGCCGGGCGAGACGATCGCGGGAATATTTCGGATGAACGCCTGGCCGACCGAGACGTCGCTTCCGCGCTGACCCCGGACTCGAATCCCGACCAGGCGCTTGCCGACCGTCTGCCCGCCCCAGAACCCCTCGAGCAGGGCGTTGTAGAGGAACGCGCTGGTGCCTGCGATGAGTCCGAATGCCCCCCGCGTCGGTTGAACGCCGGTCTCGAGGAGGAGCAGTGCAACGCCGAACGTCACGACGATGGCCACGATCCAGTCGACGACCTGCGCGACGGCCCGCGAACCGACGACGTCGGTTCTGTACCCGGCCGAGCCACCTGCTGAGATATCTCCAACCATCGCTACGGATCGATGGCGACGAAGGCGGGGTACAAAACCGTTTCCAGGGACGGCAAACGTCGGCGTGCGAGTGGTGAGTACGCTCGACGGATCGCGAACCGCCCACGCTCGCGACCAGGACCGCTCGCAACCCCGGCGCTTTTCCACGACCGACGCCGAACCCACGCCCATGACAGCCTACGACGGCCCGGTGCTCGACGACCACCTGCACCTCTCCGCGGAGCGCGGCCGCGGCGTCGAAGCCGTCGAGACCTTCGCCGACGCCGGCGGCACCCACCTGCTCGTCTGCAACCTTCCCTCCTGGCACTACGACGTCGCCGTCGAGGAGCCCGACGACTTCCGCGTCGGCTTCGAGTCCACGATCGACGTCGTCGAGCGAGCCAGCGAGGTGCTTCCCGGCCGGGCGTGGCCGGTGCTGGGCGTCCACCCCGGCCTCGTCTCGAAGCTCGTCGACGACCGGGGATTCGATCCAGCGACGGCTCGCGATCTCATGCAGTCAGGCATCGACGTCGCGGCGGAGTACGTCGCGGACGGCCCTGCCCTCGCTCTCAAGTCCGGCCGACCACACTACGACGTGCCCGACGCCGTCTGGGACGCCTCGAACGCCGTCATGGGCCACGCCTTCGAGACCGCCGCGGAGCTCGGCTGTGCCGTCCAGCTCCACGCCGAGTCCGGGGAGGACTTCTCCACGGTCGCGGAGCTGGCCGAAGACGCGGGGCTCCCGCGTGGCCAGGTCGTCAAGCACTACGCGGCTGGGCGGCTCGATGGGCCGATCCCGAGCGTCATCTGTGACAAGGACGAACTCGTGCGCGCGGCCGACCGTGCGGAGGCCGAGGACGAACCGTTCCTCATGGAGACGGACTTCCTCGACGATCCGGAGCGACCGGGCGCAGTGATGGGCCCGAAGACCGTCCCGCGCCGCGTCGAGTGGCTGCTCGACGACGGCTACGAGGACGCGATCCGGACGGCTCACGTCGAGACGCCAGCAGCGGTGTACGGCGTCGACACCGAGGCGACGCTCGACCGGTGAGCGAGCGGCGTCGGTGTGCGGCGGTGGACCCCTGTTTTGGCGCCCGTATCGTCACGTCGCCCTTTCGAGAGGTTCAAGTGTCCGCTCGGCGATTTCGTCCCTATGGTCGAACACGGACGCTCTACGCGCAGCCGGACCGGCGGCCGCCGGCGGCCCAAGCGCAAGCGACGCAAGCACGAGATCGGGACCGAACCCACGGAGACCGAGGTCGGCGAACAGCGGCTGAAGGTCGTCGACGCCCGCGGCAACTCCGAGAAGGTCCGCGCGCTCAGCACCGACGTCGCGAGCGTCGCGGACGGCGAGGAGACCGTCGCCGCCGAGATCGAGGACGTCGTCGAGAACGACGCGAACCCCAACTACGTCCGTCGAAACATCGTCACGAAGGGCGCCGTCATCGAGACCGACGCCGGCCAGGCCCGCGTCGTCTCCCGACCCGGCCAGGACGGCCAGGTCAACGCGGTCGCGCTGGAGTAAGCAGCGTCGTCGTTCTCCGATTCGCTTCCCGTGAGGAGCGGAGCCCCGGCTCTGGGCGATGGAGTGGTTCCGATCGACCGCAATCGATCGGGGAGGACGGGCTGTGGCGGCCCACGCCGCCGGCCGCAGAGCGTTACTCGGTCTCGAGCTGGAACTGCTCGTTTTCGGATGCCGCGTTCAGCACCACGGACGTGTTCGACTCCTTGATGTCCGGATCCGTGAGCAGTTTCTTGATCTGGTCGTTCATGTCGTCGGTGTCGTTGAACTTCCCGACGGCGATGATGTCGTAGTTCCCGGTGACCTCGTAGACGGACACCATCTGCTTCTCGCCGTCGAGTCGGTCCGTGATTTCGGGAAGGGCGTCGCCCTCGACCTTCAACTGGAGGATCGCCGTGACGTCGAAGCCCATCTGCGAGTAGTCGACGATCGGCGTGTATCCCTGCACGGCGCCGCCGTCTTCGAGGTCGCCGAGGTGGTTCGAGACGGTCGTGACCGAGACGTCCAGTTCCTCTGCCAAGCTGCGGAGACTCGCCCGCCCGTCTCCGAGGAGTTCATTCACCAACTTGGCATCGAGATTTTCGTACGTCATCAACCAGAACGACGAAAGGCACGTACAATAGCTTTACGAATATCCAGTTTAGTGGCCAACAGGGACAATTTAGCGGATCATCAGCACTTTAGTAGCGCAGTCCGTCGATCCATCCATCGATGACACCCGGTACGCTCACTGACGAAGAGGAGGCCGTTCTGGCGGAGATCGAAGCTGAAGAGATCGATTTCCTTCGTCTCCAGTTCACCGACATCCTGGGGACGGTCAAGAACGTCTCAATCCCTGCCAGCCAGGCCGAGAAGGCCTTCGAGGAGGGCATCTACTTCGACGGCTCCTCCATCGAGGGGTTCGTCCGCATCCAGGAGTCGGACATGCGTCTCGATCCGGACCCTTCCACGTTCGCAATCTTACCGTGGCGCGAGGACGAGGACGGCGCCGCGGGCCGGCTCATCTGTGACGTCATCAACACCTCCACCGGCGAGCCCTTCGCCGGCGATCCCCGTGCCGTCCTCGAGAGCGCCCTCGACGACGCCGCCGAGATGGGCTACACGCTCAACGTCGGTCCCGAGCCGGAGTTCTTCGTCTTCGAGCAGGACGAGGACGGCCGCGCCACGACGATCACGCACGACGCCGGCGGCTACTTCGACCTCGCGCCCAAGGACCTCGCCAGCGACCTCCGGCGAGAGATGATCTACAACCTCGAGGAGATGGACTTCGACGTCGAGGCCTCCCACCACGAGGTCGCGGAAGGCCAGCACGAGATCGCGTTCACCTACGACGACGGGCTGACGACTGCCGACAACATCGCGACCTTCCGCTCCGTCGTTCGCGCGACCGCACAGAAGAACGGCGTCCACGCGACGTTCATGCCCAAGCCCATCGCCCACATCAACGGCTCCGGCATGCACACCCACCTCTCGCTGTTCGAAGATGGCGAGAACGCCTTCCACGACGCCGACGACGAGTTCGACCTCTCGGAGACGGCCAAGCAGTTCGTCGCCGGCATCCTCGAGCACGCCCCGGCGATCACGGCGGTCTGCAACCCGACCGTGAACTCCTACAAGCGCCTGGTGCCCGGCTACGAAGCGCCCGTCTACGTCGCCTGGTCGGACGTCAACCGCTCGGCGCTGATTCGAAAGCCCGCCGCACGGACGCCGGCCGCGAGCCGCATCGAGCTGCGCTCGCCGGACCCGTCGTGTAACCCCTACCTCGCGCTGGCCGTCATGCTAAAGGCCGGTCTCGACGGCATCGAGCGCGACCTCGACTGTCCGGATCCCGTCCGGGAGAACATCTACGAGTTCGACGAGGCAAAACGGGAGGAGTACGGCATCGAGACGCTCCCCGCCAACCTCGGCGAGGCCGTCGCCGAACTCGAAGACGACGACGTGGTCACCGACGCGCTCGGCCCGCACGTCGCCGAGAAGTTCGTCGAAGCCAAGCAAGCCGAGTACGACGAGTACAAGGCCGAAGTCTCCGACTGGGAGATCGACCGGTATCTGGAAACCTTCTGAACGGACCTTTTTTGCGCTCGGGTGTCCTCGCTCCCTTCGGTCGCTGTGGGCACCACTCCCGCAAAAAATCTCCACCAAAAAAGGCCGAGCCTCGCTCCGCTCGGCTCGGGGAACCGCTCGCGCCGTCGGCGCTCGCGGACGATTCTCTCACTCTCGCTGGACCGCACCGCACAGCAACCGCAGCGGAACACGTTCTCGCGTGCGCACTCGAACATTGGTAGAACGACCCACGCGATGCCGAACCCCCGCCGCGAGCGACGCAATGCCGGACGAATTTCCGACCGTCCAGTCATCGAACGGCGGCCGAGTGGACGAACGACCGAAATATACCCATCATCAGAGGCGGTGTAGAAGAACCGATCGGGCCTCGCGGAGAGTTCGAAACGTTCGTCCACTGTTTTCGCGCAGTTCGGAAGAATTGCACGCTCAGTCAGTCGTTTAATATCCCGTCTCTATCGTTCATCCGGAGATCGACATGGCAACCGGAAACCTCACGCCGGAAGACGAAGCAGTTCTCGAAGAGATCGAGGAGGAGGGTATCGACTTCCTTCGCCTCCAGTTCACCGACATCCTGGGGACGGTCAAGAACGTCTCAATCCCTGCCAGCCAGGCCGAGAAGGCCTTCGAGGAGGGCATCTACTTCGACGGCTCCTCCATCGAGGGGTTCGTCCGCATCCAGGAGTCCGACATGCGCCTCGAGCCCGACCCGGCCACGTTCGCCGTGCTGCCGTGGCGCGAGGACGACGACGGCGCCGCGGGCCGTCTCATCTGTGACGTCATCAACACCACCACGGGCGAGCCGTTCGTCGGCGACCCGCGGACGGTGCTCAAGAGCGCACTCGCGGAGGCAAAGGACATGGGCTACACGCTCAACGCCGGTCCCGAGCCGGAGTTCTTCGCCTTCGAGGAGGACGAGGACGGTCGCGCGACGACGATCACCCACGACGCCGGTGGCTACTTCGACCTCGCGCCCAAGGACCTCGCCAGCGACCTGCGCCGGGAGATCATCTACAACCTCGAGTCCATGGACTTCGAGGTCGAGGCCTCCCACCACGAGGTCGCCGAGGGCCAGCACGAGATCGACTTCAAGTACGACGACGGCCTGACGACGGCGGACAACATCGCGACCTTCCGCTCCGTCGTCCGCGCCACCGCGGCCCAGGACGACGTCCACGCGACGTTCATGCCCAAGCCCATCGCACACATCAACGGCTCCGGCATGCACACGCACCTCTCGCTGTTCGAAGACGGCGAGAACGCCTTCCACGACGCCGACGACGAGTTCGACCTCTCCGAGGAGGCCTACAGCTTCCTCGCGGGCATCCTCGAGCACGCCCCGGCGATCACGGCGGTCTGCAACCCGACCGTGAACTCCTACAAGCGCCTGGTGCCCGGCTACGAGGCCCCGATCTACGTCGCCTGGTCCGACACCAACCGCTCGGCGCTCGTCCGCAAGCCCGCGGCGCGCGTGCCCGCAGCCAGCCGCATCGAGCTGCGCTCGCCCGACCCGTCGTGTAACCCCTACCTCGCGCTGGCCGTCATGCTGCAGGCCGGCCTCGACGGCATCAAGCGCGACCTCGACTGCCCGGATCCCGTCCGGGAGAACATCTACGAATTCGACGAGGAGAAGCGCGAAGAGTACGGCATCGAGACGCTGCCGGGCAACCTCGGCGAGGCCGTCGAGGCCCTCGAGGAGGACGAGGTCGTCCAGTCCGCGCTCGGCCCCCACGTCTCCGAGAAGTTCATCGAGGCCAAGAAGGCCGAGTACTCCGAGTACATCGCCGAGGTCTCGGAGTGGGAGAAGGAGCAGTACCTAGAAACTTTCTAACGCCCACCTTTTTTCTCGTCGGGTGTCCTCGCGCCGTTGGCGCTGCGGGCACCCTCCTCGAAAAAATCTGGACCAAAAAAGGCCGAGCCTCGCTTCGCTCGGCTCGGGGAACCGCTCGCGCCTCCGGCGCTCGCGGACGATTCTCTCTATCAATCACACGACCGCACAGCACGGCGGCGGGGAATCATCTTGACGTCGACAGACAGTCAGCCCGCTACTGTCACGAATTACGAATCGATCTTGGAGCGTGGTAGGTCCATCAGTCGGGCAGCGTGCCGACGGTTCAACACCACCGGCGGAGAGACCAGCCGGCCAACGGCTGCGAGCATCCGCGAGCGAGCGGAGCGACGCGAGCGGTTCTCCGGCGGCGAGCGAACGCGGTTTGTGAGCGAGCCGCCGGCCTTTTTTGGTCCAGATTTATTGCGCGAGCGGTTCCCGCAGGCCGCTCGAAGAGCGGCCGAGGAAACCCGAGCGCAAAAAAGGTCCTTTAGGACCTCCAGTCCCCGATCCGATCGCGCAGTCGTCCCGGGAGGCCGAGCAGATTGAGACCTGCGCCGATCAGCACCATTAGCGTGTAGAGCCCCAGCGTCGACAGCCAGATGACGAGCATCGCGAGGATGGCCCAGCCACTCGAGAGGAAGTAGAAGGCGGCGACCGTCATGAGGGTGCCGTAGAGGAGGACGAGATAGGGGCCCCAGCCCCGCGCGTGCCCGCGCCGGACGCGCTGGCGGACGTACCGCCGGAGATCGCTCTCGACCGTGTCGCGCTCGACGGTGCGATCCTCGACGTCGTCGCGGAAATCACGGAGTTCGGCACGGAGGTCGGCGACCTCTTCGCGAAGACGCGCCTCTTCAGGGGTTCGCTCACCGGGATCGAACTCCGCGGCGTCCTGGCCGACGGTTCGATCGCCAGCCTGGCCGGCAACGTCGTCCGCACCCGCGGCGTCGTCGCTGCCGGCGCCGGTCGCGGGCCCTTCTACGCCGTCGGAGGACTCCTCGTCGTCCGTGCCGGAGCCTGGAGCGCCTGCCATGGTCGTCGTCAATCCGGGGCCAGGACTGCTACCCTGTTGTAGCTGCCGATCCGGTCCAACCACGACGTTGACGACGGCGCCGGCGACGACGACGAACGCGCCCGCATAGAGGAACGTGATCAGCAGGAAAATTCCGCCGAGAACGCCGTAGAGCGCCGCGCTCGCGGCAATCTCGACGTAAAAGGAGAACCCGGCACCGAGGAGCATCCAGCCGAGCGCGGCCGTCAGTGCCCCCGGGAACGCCTCGCGAGCGCTGACTGGAAAATCCGGGAACACGTAGTACATCGGCAGGAAAATGACGGTCAGGGTCGAAACACCCAGGACCATCGTGACGGGCGTCGCGAGCGGCCCAAGGGGAAGCTCCCCGACGCCGACCACCACAGCTGCCATCGCGGTCGCACCGACCACGATCGCGGCGATCACAACGATACCGTCGCGAATCGTGCCGAGGAACGTCGTCTCGTCGGCGGTGCCGTAGACCTGCGAAAACGCCGTGTCGAGCGCGCGAAGCACCCCCATCGCGCTCCACGAGACCGCGATCGCACCGAACGCCGTCGCCCCGAAGCGACCCTCGCCGCCGACGAGCGCCTCGGAGAGGAGATCCTGCGTCTCGGGCGTCAACACCGCGTCAGTCCGGGCGAGCAGCCGCTCGACGAGCGCCTCGCCCCCGATCGCCGTCGAGATCACGAGCGCCAGCGCGAGCAGCGGTACGAGCGAGAGGAACGCGTAGTACGCGACGGCAGCGGCCAGGAACGTCATCTGGGCGTTCCTCGCGGTCTGGACCACCGCGAGAGCTCCCCGGCCGAAACGGTGCAGAACGTCGGACACGTCGGAAACGACGCGCCGGGAGACTGTAAGAAAGGGGGATTCACCCGCTACCGCGGCCGCGGTAGCCGGTGCCTTCGAACGCCCCACGCAGCATTCGGCCAGCTACTCCCCGGTCGCCTCGCGGATCGCGTCGACCGACGCGTCGGTCTTGAACGCCGTGCCCGAGTAGTGCGCCCGGCTCGCTTCGAATCCGGCGTCGCGGAGTCGCTCGATGAACTCGTCCATGCCGCTCGCCGGGCGACCCCACGCCTTGCAGAGTCGGTGCTGATCGTAATGGGTCGGCTCGTCGAGTTCGCCGGCGATCGTGTCGAGCAGGTCCCGGGCACGCTCGGCCGTGTCCATCTCGTCGGTGACCGATTCGCTGACCGTCTCGACGAATTCCGGGTCCCGAACGGGTCCGAGCCAGATCGGCCCCGCGATCAACACGCGCTCGCCGTCACAGGCAGGACAGCGCTCGGGGAGGGAGTCGTGCGCGGAGAAGGTAGCGTGGAGACCGCGCTCGGCGACCCGGTGGAGGCAGTCCTCGCAGTGGGCGACGTGGCCCAGCTCGTCGACGCAGTCGTCGGCGAGCCCGGCGCCGCTCTCGAGTTCGAGGTAGCACCGGACGTAGTGGCGCGTGGCGTGGCTGAAGATCGGCCGCGCCGCGCGATCGTGGCGGGCTGCCGTGCGGACGAGCGCCGAGAGGAGGACGCGCAGGCCCATCTCTCGGTGGTACTCCGTGTTCTGGGGGACCGTACTGTACCGGCGGACGCCGGCCTGGAAGTGCGCACCACAGAGCGGTGCCGTGTCCGTCGCGGTCACGCAGGCGAGGTTGCGGGTGTTCGCGAGCGCCGCGTCCGCGAACGGCATCGGCGAGCCGTAGGGATCGACGTCGACGACGTCGGTGAGGGACTCGTGGAGGTGGGCCCGCGCGTCGCGCTGGAGGACCGTCCCGTCGAGGTCGTTCAGATCGAGATTCCGGCGGGCGAGATCGATCGCGTCGGCGTCGAGGTCACAGAGCGTCGCGTCCCAGCCGTCGGCGGCGGCCCGGACGCCACGAATGCCACTCGCTGCCATGGCGTCGAGATAGGACGCTGCACGGGGCTCGCGCTCGCGGTAGGCCCGGAGCACCGCGATCGTGAGGTCGCGGTTGAGCTCCTGGTTCGGGTTGTAGAACACGTCGTCACCGACTTCCTCCTCGGAGGTGCTGGGCACCTCGATCGTCACCGCACCCTCTGTGACCTCCATGCTCTCGGGAAGTCGTGCCCTACCGAAAAGCGTTGCCGGACGGCGTCGGCGGTTCGTGTCGCCGGGGGTGCGCGATCGGGAGAGGGGCTGGCGGTGGTCGCGTTCCGAACGCGCAAGCGTTTTGAGCGGCGGTCGCCGCGTTCTACGCGTGTCCTACTACCCGATCGTCGTGCCGGCGATCGCGGCCGTCGTCCTCCTCACGTGGGGATCGATCACCTACGTGTACCGCGACGCGCCCCGGCGCGGGATGGACGGCGACCAGTGGGCCGGCGTCCTCGCGCTCACGATCGGGCTGGGAATCCTCCTCTACCTCCGTCGGCGGCCAGCGCTCGACGAGGTCGAGGAACCGACGCCGGAGTGACCGACGCGAGGGAGACCGACCCGGGGAGCCCGCCGCCACCGGCGTCGCGGAGCGTAACGCCCTTTTCCCGTGACCGCCTGTATCCCTGTCAATGACGCGACCCCGACTCGCCGTGCTCGACGCCTCCCACGGCAACGAGGACACCCGCCGGAACTTCCGCCGGGAGCTCGACGCCGACCTCGTCGAGTACGACGTCACCGAGGGCGACGTCCCGACGACGTTCGCGTTCGACGGCGTCGTCGTCACCGGCTCGCGGGCCTCGGTCTACTGGGACGAGCCCTGGATCCCGGCGATCAAGGAGTGGGTCGCCGAAGCCATCGATCGCGGGCTGCCCGTCCTCGGGGTCTGCTGGGGCCACCAGCTCCTCGCGGACGTCCTCGGCGGCGAGGTCGCCGCGATGGACGAGTACGAGCTCGGCTACGCCACGATCGAGCGCACGACCGCGGACTCCAGACTTCTCGAGGGGATCGACGATTCGTTCACCGCGTTCGCGACCCACTCCGACGAGGTCGTCGAGCTGCCACCCGGCGCGGAGCTCCTCGCCCGGAACGACCGCTCGATCCACGCCTTCCAGATCGGTGACGTCTACGGCGTCCAGTTCCACCCCGAGTACGACCAGGGGACCGCTCGCCGCGTCACCGAGGGCAAGCGCGACGGCGAGGCCAGCGACGAGCTGGTCGAGCAGGCACTCGACTCGATCGACGCCGAGAACTACGCGGCGGCCTGCGAGGCCAAGCAGCTCTTCGACAACTTCCTCGCGATCGTCGCGGAGACGGAGCTCGACGGCGGGGAGCGGGCCGAGGTCTGACGGCGTCGTTTCGACGATCGGGCTCCCGGTAACTCATACCCAGTCGCCCAGCGGGACGAACGCGCACCGTCGCTCGAGGGCGTACCAGCCGAGTACGATCGTCGCACCCGCTGCGTTGGCAGTCGCGTCGAGAAGCGACGGCGTCCTGTCGGCCGTCGTCGCCTGGACGAGCTCGATGCCGAGACCGAAGGCGGTAGCCAGCGCGAACGCAGTCAGAGCGCGTCGTCGCCAGGACGGCCCGGCGTCGACGAGCGCGTACGCGATGGTGAGTGCGAGTCCGGCATAGGCTACGACGTGCAGGACGTACGAGATCGCGACGTCGAGGACTGCGACGTCGCCGGTCGCTGCCGTCGAGATCGTCGAGTAGACGGCGATCGTCGCGGCGACGGCGAGGACGCCGAACCAGCGGACGACGGTCGGAAGCAGCGGGAGCCGGAGGTTCGGCCGGTTCGTGGCCGAGTTCGGATCGCCAGGGGATGGCCCGGCCATGGGTTCAACGCTCCCCGTCGTCGGGGTACTCGTCGGCTTCGGGGGCGACGCTTTCGTCGGATTCGTCGGAGTCTGCCGATCGTTGGCCGCCGGGCGAGCGGTCGGTGCGTTCGGCGGGCGGCTCCGGCGGCTCCAGCACGGCGACGAGGGTGCGGGCGAGCCTGGTCTCGCGGAGATCGGCGAGCGTCGCTCGCGATCGGAGCCCGACCGCTGCGAGCGCCGCGACGACGAGCTGGCCGAAGAGGGTCGTTCGGGTCGGATCGCCACGGAGCAGCGTCAGCAGGAGTCCGAACGCGACGGCACAGAGAACGATCGCGCTGGCGATCGCGACCGGTCGGCGACGGAGCGCGTCGCCGGTCCGCTCGATCGCTTCGACGACGGTCGCCCCCTCCACGCCGGGGACGATCGCGTCGACCGTCCGATCGATCACCGCCAGCGGCGGCCCGACGCTCCAGGTTTTGCGGAGGTCGATCACGACGACGTCCGGCTCCGGCTCGGTGGTGAGCCACCGGTACAGCCACGAACTGCGGGCGACGGCCACGGACGTGCTGGCGGTTCGACGGAGGACGGATTCGGCCGCCGCACTCCGGAATCGGGCGTCGACGTGGCGCCCGACGGCGGCCAGCGTCGAGCCGCGGAGGCTGCGGATCGCTGGCGCGTCGCGAGCCGAGCGTGGGTCCATCTCCGTGCGGCCAGATCGCTCGAGGAACGATCGGACTGGCAGCAGCACGCCGTGGACGACACTGCCGACGCGGGAGGCGTGAAACGCCGTCCGGAGGCGACCGGTCGCGTGGCTCGCCGTTCGGACGAGCACGGAGCCGCGGGCGAGCGACGAGAGCGCGGGCATCTCAGGAGGCGTCGACGGCTGCGACGACGGCGTCGATCTCGACGGTGCCGAAGTCGAGCGTCACGGTGCGGCCCTGCTGGAGCGGCTCGCCGTGGAACTGGAGACCGACACCGGTGTCTCGGGTCTCGAGGTCGGCCTCGATCGTGACGTCGACGTTCGTGGGATGTTCGCGGGCGTAGACGTTGCCGTCGTCGCTCTCGAGGATGATCTCGGCGGGTTCGGTGTCGATCGACTGGATCGTCGCGTGGGTCCGGCCACGTTCGGTTTCGGTCATCCCTGCGCTCAGTCCGCCCACTCGGTCCGGAGGGACGTTCGAGAGCTCGAGTTCGACGCCGGTCGTGGTCGTCTCTCCAGGCGGTTCGAGTCCACCTCTGTGGATGATCGTCCCGTTCAGTCCGTAACTGCTGGTATACACGCCGATCCGGGTATCGATGGCGAGGGGCCGCATTCCGAAGAGCGACTGCCCATGCTGCTCGATCGCCGCGAGCGTGACGCCGAGCTGGACGCGACGTCTGTCGCCGTCGGCAGCGTACGACCGGACGGTCTCGACCGTCGCGATCGTCTCGCCGGCGAGGACGTACTCGTCACCGGGCTGGATCGTGGACGCCATCCGTTCGGTGACGTCCGATTCGATCACCACCTGCGATTCGGTGGTCGGGAGCGAGGCGGTCGACTGGGACATCCCAGCGACGGTACCCTTCACCGTGTACTCGGACGTGTCCAGCGCGAGCTGGCTGCCGACCCGCATCCGATCGCCACCGAACTGGAAGACGGGGTCGTCGCGGCCGTCGGCCTCGGTGAGCGTCCCGCTGACTCTCGTCTGCACGAGGACGTGCGCCCGGTCGGGGTTCGTACCGCCCGCTGTCGGGGCGCGGTAGACGTCGGTCACCGTAACGTTCTGGCCGTTCGCGAGGACCATCCGGTCGCCCTCGGTGATCGCCTGGGCGACGTAGCCGGGCTGCTCGCCGAGGTCGACCGTGGCGTACCGGGTCGCCGACTCGCCCTCCTCGCCGCCGAAGACGCCGACGACGGCGAGCCCGGCGACGACGACGGCGAGGATCAGCAGGACCACGAGGGCGTCGACGACGTTCACGACGCCGAAGAGGTTCCCCTCGTCGTCTAGGAGCTCCATTGGTCACCTGACAGTCGCATTGGCGGGAGGAATCGGGCGCTGGATAATAATCGTTGTCATGTCGGGGACGTGGACGAGTCGCCACGGGCCGGAATCCCGGTCGCGACGCTCACGTTCCCGTGCTCGAGCGACGGCGTGGGCGTTCGTGACAAAGGGTTTAAACGAATGCGGGACGGAACGGGCATCGAGATGCGAACCGGGTGGCAGTATCGAGTCGCCAGCGCTGCCGGAGCGGTGGCGCTGACTGTCGCCGCGGTGTTGCTGGCGAACCAGCCGCCCGTCCAGGAGCTGTTCACCTCGTACGTGCCGCTGTTCAACCGCCTGAACGCGACCGTGCTCGATCGGGACTCGCTGCGGTGGGCGGTGCCGCTCAGCGCCGCCACCGTCGCCACGAGCCTGATTCCGCTGTACAAGCCCCGGCCGCGGCGGATCCTCGACACGGTGATCTTCGCCCAGAAGCGCGTGATCGTCGCCGGGCTCGCGCTCGCCACGATCGGCTACTTCCAGTGGTCGCATCGGCTCCCGCGGGCGACGCTCGTGATGACCGTCGCCATCCTGTGCGTGACGATCCCGCTGTGGTTCGTCTGGATCCGCAATCGGCCGACCGACGAGCCCGGGCGGACGATCGTCGTCGGCGACGATCCCGACCAGATCCGGACGATCGTCGGGGCGGTCGACGATCCGATCATCGGGTATCTGTGTCCAGAAATCGTCGCGTTCGATACTGACGGGACGGTCGCCGATGGCGGCGTAGCAGCGGCCGAGTCGACGGTCCCGGATGCCGCAGCTTCGGCCGGGACACCGGCTGGAGCACTCCCTCGGCTCGGTGGCCTCGCGCGGATCGAGGACGTCCTGGTCGAGCAGGACGTCGACACCGTCGTGCTGGCGTTCGATAACGCCGACCGCGCGGAGTTCTTCGGCGCGCTCGACGCCTGCTACGAGCACGGCGTCGGGGCGAAGGTCCACCGCGACTACGCCGACAGCGTGCTCGTCGGCACCGACGCCGTCGGCGAGGTGGTCGACGTGGACATCACGCCCTGGGACCCACAGGATCACCTGTTCAAGCGCACGTTCGACGTCTGCTTCTCGGCGGTCGGACTGTTTTTCGCCGCGCCCGTGATGGCACTGATCGCTCTCGGCGTGAAACTCGACAGCGACGGCCCGGTGCTGTACAGCCAGGAGCGGACCGCGGTGTTCGGCGAGCCGTTCTCGATCTACAAGTTCCGGACGATGGTCCCGGAGGGCGAGACCGCCGAGCCGACCGAGGAGGACGAGAACGACCGCATCACGCGCTTCGGGCGGCTCCTCCGGCGCACGCACCTCGACGAGATCCCGCAGCTGTGGTCGATCCTCGTCGGCGACATGAGCGTCGTCGGGCCGCGAGCGGTCTGGACGGAAGAGGAGTTGCTGTTGGAAGAGGATTCGCCGTCCTGGCGCAAGCGGTGGTTCGTCAAACCCGGGCTGACGGGCCTGGCGCAGATCAACGACGTCAAGAGCACCGATCCGAACACGAAGCTCCGGTACGACCTGGAGTACATCCGAAGGCAGTCGTTCTGGTTCGACGTGAAGATCGTGGTGCGGCAGGTGTGGAAGGTGCTGATCGACGTCAATCGGGCCGTCCGCAGTGGGGAGTAGAGGATACTGGCGGAAGTGCAGTGAAATGAGAACTGATTAGCCGCGGGTCGCCCACTGCCCAACGAATGCGTATCCTTCGCGTTGCACAGAAGTGTTATCCGGACGTGAAGGGTGGCGGTCCCTACCACATCCACGCGTTGAGTCGGGACCAGGCGGCGATGGGCCACGACGTGACGGTGCTGACGGTCCGACAGGATCCCGACCTTTCACACGTCGAAGAACGGGACGGCTACACCATCGTCCGATACGATCCAACGGTGGAGCTGCTCGGGAACCAGATCTCCGCAGGCGTGGCGAACTACCTGCGCGACGCCGAGGAGTTCGACGTCGTCCACGCTCACTCGCACCTCTACTTCTCGACGAATCTCGCGGCGCTCAAACGCCGGCTCGGGGAGACGCCGCTGGCGATCACGAATCACGGGCTGTACTCCCAGACCGCACCGGAATGGGTGTTCGATCTGTATCTGCGGACGCTGGGTCGGTGGACCTTCAACCGGGCCGACGTCGTGTTCTGTTACACCGAGGCGGATCGCGAGCGGGTGCGGGACCTGGGCGTGTCGAGTCAGATCGAGGTGGTATCGAACGGCATCGACACGGAGAGATTCACGCCGGAAGGACCCGAAAGTGAGCTGATCGATCACGACGGTCCCGTCGTGCTATTCGTCGGTCGGCTCGTTGAAGGCAAGAATCCACATGCCGCTATCGGGGCCGTAGAGAGTCTTCCCGAATCACTCGATGCAAAACTGTATATCGCTGGCAACGGGCCGTTGCGATCCGAACTCGGGAAAACGGCCGGTGATCGTGTCGAGTTCCTTGGACACGTGCCTTACGACGAGATGCCATCTGTGTATCGATCTGGAGATGTCTTGCTGTTACCGAGTCGTGCGGAGGGCCTGCCTCGAACGGTGCTCGAGGCCTTCGCTTCGAACATTCCAGTAGTATCGAGCTATCTAGAGCATACCGCTCCGATAGTCGAAAGCGGCGGTGAGACTGTCGAACTCGGGGAAATATCCGCTTATACTGATTCCATTACCCGGATGATCGATCGCTCGTCGTCATTGGGGTCGGAGGGCAGGGAAAGGGTCGTAGAGGACTTCCGCTGGCAGGACACGGTTGAAGAGACGACAGCATTGCTCACCTCACTTTGATCGCCCCGTTTCCAATCCGATGTCCCTAAGTACCATGATTCGCTGGCCTCTTCCCTAAAGTGGCGTGGTTGAATACTCTTGAGCGCGAGATCCCATGGGACACCCACATCTAAAATCTCTAATATGAACGTCGTATTCGTAACACTGGTAGATCCGACAGGTGCCTCAGGCCAGAATGTGTACTCGCGGAATGTCGCAAGTGCCCTCGCGGGACGGGACGACGTGTCCCTCACGCTCATTTGTCCGGAGCCAACGGAAGAACTACCAGCCGAACTCAGTGCCGCTTGTAGTGATATCAAGATGCTTCCTGAAAAGGCGAACAGGTCGATTCGATGGCACATTCGGATCCAGAGAATACTTTATCGTCAGCTGCGGACCATCCTCCACACCGAGGCAATCGACATTCTATTATCTACTCTACGGCCATCGCTCCTTATTCCTCCATATTTAGCTCGCCGACACGGCACCCGGTACCGAATTCTCGTTGAAGGAGAGATCGGCCACGGAGTCGACAATCTCTCAGTCCTTCCCCTCGACATTCTCCTATCAGATCTCGTTTCCGTTTGGAATATACAGGCTGCAGAACGGTGTTACGTAGTAAATTCCGATGTCGAGACGTGGATTCATTCACTTCCCTTGAGCGAACCAAAAATCGAAGTGCTTTCTCACGGAATTGATGTGCCCCAAATTCTTCGATCAAAGGATCCGCTGGACCAGACTGTACACCTCACATCTGAGCACGAATTCACACTGTGCTACGTCGGGAGCTTCAAGAAGTACCACTGTCTTCCTTCGCTGATCGAGGGGGTTGCGAATCTCCGAGAGAGCGGCATCGACATCGGTCTATCGCTTGTCGGAGTTGGGCCGGAGTACGAGAAAGTTCAAGCAGCCGTCCAAGGCAGCGGGATTAGTACTGCGACGACATTTCATGGGTTCATAGATCCCTCAAAAGTCCCAGAGTATATCAGGGCTTCTGACGCTTGTTACGGCGTTATTGATCCGGCTCGTGCGGGGAGTCCAATGAAGGTGTACGAGTATCTGGCGAATGGAATACCCGTCATTGCGACAAGTGGCGAAGAGTTCTCTTTCGTTGAGGACGAAGATGTAGGAATATTAGTGAATGAACCCACACCAAGGACGGTCGGGAGGGCTATCGAACGGCTATACAATCTATCCAACGACAAAAGGGCGGAAATGGGTGAACGTGCTAGAGAGGCAGGCCACGCTCACGGTCACACGTGGGGCGAATTTGCGCAACGGCTAATTGCAGACTAAGTAGCAATTATGCCGGATTCCAATCCTCCCAAAAACCGCCTTCAGAGGCAATCCAGACGGCTACAAGCAAAAGTGTCCAAAGCATCATCATCTGTGGAGATCTGGCGAATGCTCCGCCGATACTCATCGCAAGTAGGCCGATAAACCATGCCACGACCGCGTTTGAAAGGTGCGAGGAACCTCTGATTCCCGCTTGAATCAATGACCGTAGAACTGCTGCATAGAGTCCAAGCATGAGTATTAAGCCTGGTAAGCCCAGCTCGACGATCAGAATAGAGTAAAAGTTATCGAGAAAACCCACCCGGCTCGGTGAAGCGAACCACCCATATCCGAAGATCGGTTGCTCAATCCAAAGGTCGAATGACTTCCGGAGCAACTCAAGTCGTATCCTGAAACTCTCCGCTGCCGTTCCACTGGCAAGCGCGACCCCATCAGGAGAAATTCGCACCCATTCTACGAACCGATCCAGACGATCTTGGAGCATATATGCCATTGCCCAGCCGACAGTGACCACTGCGCCGACCAACCCCGCAAGTGCACGGCCGGTGAGATCGCGGTAGTGCAACACGACCAAGAGGGACATTGCCACGATAAGGCCAATCATTCCTGACCTAGACAAAGTAGTGAGCATGGCTCCACCTGTCAAAATCCCCGCCAATGAATAGCCATACCGAGGTAGCCCCCGGTTTGCAATCGCTCCACCGATCGAAAGTGTAATGACAAGAATAAAGAACGCTGCGAGGGTGTTTGGATTATTAAAAAATACTCGAACACGCCGGACAGCCAAGAGCTGGCTCGCATAAACCGAATATCCTGCTAAGAGTGCGCCACCGGCCACAATCGACTTAATCACAACAGACGCGGAATATGGGCGCATGAGATGTTGGATGCAAATAAAGAAGAGAACTACTTCGAACCACTTCATGACCCAGAGTGCACTTGCAGCCACTGGACTTGGGGATCTAATCGCTGCAATCCCAAACGTCAGCACTATCCAACCGGTTACAATGATTAGCATTGCCGTGACGGTGGGAAGCAGTGGACCCACAGCTCTCTCCTCCCCGAGTAGTACTCGTTTAGCGAACCAGAGCAAGAGAAATACGACCGCGAAATCTTCTGTATTGATGGATTCGTATTCAGAGATTCCCAGCTCAATTGGGAACTCGACCGAGAAGATGATTAGCAATGTCACGGCTGCAAATACCAGTCCAGAGATAATTTCGTCTCGGCGGCTGAACTCAGGGGAGAGTGATCGATAAATCGATACTGACTGGTCGTTATTCATATGTAGTTGCTTAGGTCTCGCAGATAATCTGCCGCAAGTAATCGCTTTGCCTGGGTTTGGTGTAACGTTCTGCGGCCCGCAACGCACTCTCAAACCATTCTTGGCGGAGCATTTCGTCTTGTAGTAGTCCGGTAAGTATCGTAGATAAGTCTGTGCGATTCTTATAAGTATGGATGGCAGGTTCTGCCCGCTCAGGAACATCAAACCAGGATGGAAGCATTAGGGGTGTTCCATAGGAAATAGCATCCGAGATTGCCCCGGAACCCTTGGTCGTACCGTACTGTTCAGTAAAACCGTCGATTGTCCGCTGAGTACGAAGGGGGCTAACGAGGAAATCTGTGGCCCGAAGTTTCCGTTCGAACGTGTCAGTCGGAATCCAGTCAGTGTAATACTCTAACCCCATACCATCGTCTTTCAGACTCTCGGTTCGCTTGATCACTGTCGAACCGTATTTTCCGATCGGTTTTCCCAACAACACTAGTTCAACCTTTTCAAGTTGTCCCCGGGGCAACTTATCAAGTGCATCGATTAGTTCGTGATAGTCACGCCTCGTCGAGTCAATCATCCCTGGTGTCGTTATCGTGATATTTGTCGGACTGCCTTGATGTTCTCTCCCGGTTAATGCGTACGAATCGCCGGAATTCGAGTAAAGAACAGGAGTAAATGAGTTTACATCGATTGAGGGCCTCTCTGAACCCACGTATTCCGCGATGGGCGCATACTCGACAAGAAGCCGATCAATCCGACGGAGGATGATCTTTTTAAGCGGGTATTTTATGTAATTATATACTTTGGTCGTCAGTGCAGGATTTCTCCCAATCATGCCGTTGAGATCGAAGGAAAATAGAAGATATTCACAATGTGGATCAAACCTGGCATAGGCCGTGTAATCGAGAATATGACCGTAAAACGGGAATGCAATCAAGAAGTCGATAACTTCGGTTCTCTCTTCTATTCGGGCCAGAAACTCAGGCTTGGACTCTGAGTGTTCTTGTAGAACCCATTGGATCCGGGAGTCATCGAAATGAGAAAAATCCCCTACTCTCTCATGGATCGAAGGGGTAGTATAGATAGAAACCGAACCTACTTCAGCGGCGATTTCACTCACATCTCGCACGTAGTTCTCGTGGGAAGACAGATTGAGTATCCCGATTCGGGGCTCACTCACGGTGTATCTGGAGATTTATGAAATGCGCATTTATAAACCAGTTGATCCCCTAGAATTGGTAGAGTTTCGGCATAAAAATTGCTTACAATCCCTCAGGAAAGTGAGCAGTAGTTAGTTGAACTGGAAAATGTACGGACATATGCCGCTGGAGTGTCTATTTGATCGGTCTAGCTAATAACGTGCCTCTCAACAAGTCTGCTATATAATGATAAGATATGCAACATTTTTCATATACATCAGAAGAAGTTGTACTGCTCGAATTCAGCTACCACATGGAGGAGGACGTTGAAGTGGGGTCAAATGCAGCAATGGACAATTGTCGGTTCCGATTAATCACAAACTACAACTCTCCCCATTGGGACTAATTAATCAATGCAACTCAAATCCCAGTTATCGGATAGGCCGGTGTTCGTCACCGGTGCTGACGGCTTTATTGGCTCACATCTCGTTGATCGGCTAGTTGAGTGTGGAGCGGATGTCCACGTCTTCGTGCGCGCGACATCGAGTGGTGAACTGAACAACATCAGACACCAGACTGACGACATCACAGTCCACCGTGGGGACCTCCGGGACAAACACTCAGTCTCGGAAGCACTGGCGACACTCGAGGGGTACAGTGATATCCTGATTTTCCACCTCGCTGCCCAAGCGCACGTCGGCGAGTCCTGGGATCGACCGTACGAGACCGTCGATACGAACGTCAATGGAACGCTGAATCTCCTTCAGTCAGCTGTTGACCTCGATCTCGACATCGCGAAGTTCGATACTGCCGGGACGAGCGAGGAGTACGGCAACGTGAAGGAAGAGATGGAACAGAACCACGACTTCGACGAAGACGGTCGCGTTCTCCTCAGCGAGCGTTCGCCGGTTAATCCGACGAGTGTTTACGCGACGTCGAAGCTCGCCGCGGACTTCCTCACAATGAACTACCACGACGCGTACGGGCTGCCGACTGTTACGACCCGTATGTTCAACAACTACGGACCACGACAAAATCCTCGCTACATCACCGGGACGATCATCACGCAAGCCCTGGAACGGGAGATAGTCGAACTCGGGAATCTCGAGCCCAAGCGGGACATGTGCTACGCCGCTGACGGCGTCAGAGGCCACCTGCATGTCGCGCTCGAGGGGACCCCAGGCGAGCAGTACGTCTACGGCTACGGCGAGAACATCTCGATGCAGGAGTGGGCGGATACGATCCTCGAGGTCGGTTCGGAACACGGTTACTGGGAAACCCCAGAAATCGTTCAGGACGAAGACCGATTTCGGCCCGGGGACAGCGACGTCGAGGAGCTGCTCGTCGGATACGAGAAACTCCACGAAGAGACTGGCTGGGAGCCTGAAGTGTCCTGGCGCGAGGGAATTCGCCGCACCATCGATTGGTACGCGAACAACCCCAGCAGCTGGTACGGGCGGGTGGACTGGCGATGACCGAGACGACTCGGGACTTCTGGAATGGGCGAACGGTGATGGTCACAGGAGGGGCAGGATTCCTCGGAAGCCATCTCGTCGAAGAGCTCGAAAAGCGATCCGAGGATGTCGAGATATTCATCCCGCGAAGCGACACGTACGATCTGCGGGAGAAAGGAGATATCAAACGAGCCTTCGAAGATTCCGGTGCAGACACGGTTATCCATCTCGCCGCGACCGTCGGTGGGATCGGCGCGAACAAGGAGAATCCCGGACAGTACTTCTACGACAACGCGATCATGGGGATCGAGCTCATCGAGCAAGCTCGCCAATTCGACGTGGACAAGTTCACGATTCTCGGGACGATCTGTTCGTATCCCAAGCACACCGACGTCCCGTTCAACGAGGCCGACCTCTACCATGGCTATCCCGAGGAAACGAACGCTCCATATGGGATCGCGAAGAAAGCACTTCTGACACAGTCCCGCGCCTATCGCAAGCAGTACGATTTCGACAGCATCTATCTGATGCCAGTCAACCTCTACGGTCCCCGCGACGATTTCGATCTGGAGACGTCCCACGTGATCCCTGCGATCATCCGAAAGAGTATCGAGGCAAGGGAGAACGACGAGGACTCGATTACAGCCTGGGGAACGGGAACACCGACGCGGGAGTTCCTCTACGTCAAGGACGCTGCTGAAGGTATTCTGGATGCGACTGAGCGCTACGATAGTAGCGATCCAGTCAATCTCGGCAGCGGTCACGAGATCAGTATCGAGGATCTCGTCGAGTTGATCGTCGACCTGACCGATTTCGAAGGCGACGTAACGTGGGACACCTCGAAACCGGACGGACAGCCGCGACGGAGACTCGACACCACGCGTGCCCGAGAACGATTCGACTGGGAAGCTTCGACGGACTTCGAAGACGGCCTCGAGGCGACGATCAAGTGGTACGAGCAGCATCGGAGTGACTGACGATGGCTGACGCCGATCCGTCTGATCGATCTCACCTCGTGGAGCGAGAAGCGTATATCGACGACGAGACGTGGAGAACAATCGTCCAGTCGATGCCGATACCTTCAGTCGATCTCGTTGTCAACTGTCCCGAAGGAATTTTGCTGGGAAAACGGGCGAATGAGCCTGCAAAGGGGGAATGGTTCGTTCCCGGAGGTCGCATCCAGAAAGGCGAACCGATCCAGGGGGCTGTGCATCGAATTGCCGAGGAAGAGCTGGGAATCGAGGTGACGATCGAACGGTCACTCGGAGTGTACGACCATTTCTATGAGGCTTCCGACGTCCCTGAGAGCGGAGGAAAGCAATATATCGCGCATGCATACGTCGTTTCTGCGGCAAACTGCGATGTGGTTAGCGACGACCAACATAGAGATGTTCAAGTATTCGAATCCCCTCCGAAGTTGTTGCATCCCCACATTGAGGCATATCTGAAAGATGCAGGCCTTCGTTAAGTCCATGACTTAGTAATTAGCAATTATTCATTCTCAGAACTTCCATCACAATTGCAAGAAATGTATATCAAAAATGTCCTATCAAAATCGAATGGGGCTATCTAACAATAAATCCAGGAAGGGCAAAACACGGGGAGAAGGGGAAAAGGAAAATGATATAATTATCCAAATCGCAGATACTGCTGATTGGCTAACCATCTAACGAGTATCCGCGTCAAATATTCCCAAGATTCGACAATTGTGAACAACATCTACGACAATATTAATAGCGTTAGCCCGTTCTATGCCAATCCATGACGGATTTGATTTATTCTCACGGGGGCGGGAGGCTTGGGAATCAACTCATCACACATTCTAATCTTTTAGCATTAAATCTTGAATTTACTAGCACCAATATAATAAATTTGTCAATAATGAGGTATATGGGTGACTATGCCCGTCCGGACCTATCCCTTACTGTAAATAATATAAATGATATTTTCTACAAAACGACTGCGGAATTGTTTTGGAATAGTGGCAGTATTACATCAATCCTACCAGATTGGATTAAACAGAGAATTGGAATTCCTGCATTACACCGGACCGCAACATATCGAAAGGATTCGCAAAGTTTGATTGGGGGAGATCCTCATCTCCCGTTCGATATACCTGGGCAGCATTATTCATCAATCGAATTTACATACCAAAATTTGAATAGCTTTATTGATGGATATGATTATACAATAATCGCTGGATGGAACGTTCGTGCATGGGAGCTCGTAAATGAGCACAAAGAGACAATCCGCGAAATGATGATGCCGGGGACAAAATATGTAGCGCCATTGACTGATTGGATATCTAAACTGAAAATGAATCACGATATATTAGTTGGCATTCATATTCGTCAGACGGATTATGAGGAATGGAAAGGGGGGAAATTCTATCTCTCAACGGAGAAGTACCGTGAGCTGATGCGCGTGTTCTCGGATGAGAATCAGGATCAATCAATTGGATATCTGATTGCATCTGATGAAGAACAAGTGAAGAGTCGATTTTCTGAAACACAGTATCTTGAGACTGGTGGATCCCATAATAGTGATCACTACATGATGGATTTTACCAAACTGATGATGTGTGACGTTATTCTTGCCCCGCCAAGTACATTTAGCACATTTGCTGCATTCTTAGGTGATATACCAATTGTCCCACTTCACTCAGGAGTTATCTCGAGCGGATTTGAGTACCTGTCAGATCCGCTATTCGATTCACTTGACCATCCAATAATGGGCGAAGCCATTATGTAGTATGATACTTTAGATCCATTGCAACTCAGAAATTTAATCATGGATATCTCTGTTATAGTAACCTCCTTTAATGAATCTGATTACATATCTACAGCTATTGAGAGCGTTCTTGCCCAGAGTCAAAGTCCAAATGAAATTGTTATCGTTGATGCTGGTTCAACGGACGGCACGCAAGCGATAATATCGGAGTATGAGAAATATGAGTGTGTAAATGTATATTTTATTGATAATACATATAATATACCCGAAATGCGCAATTTTGCACTCCAACAAGCACAGGGCCCATTAGTAACGTTTCTTGACGGAGATGATCGGTTTGTGCCTGAAAAGCTGGAGAAAGAGCATGATATGTATTGTAGTTGCCCCAGAGCAGACATCGTATTTTCAAATGTCAAAAATATTGATGAGGACGGAAATTCATTGGTCACTTGGTTTGACGAATGCGATCCTCCCTCCGGGGACATACTAGTAGAAAACGCTAGTCGAGACTGGCCGATGGGCTCTTTATACCGGAACGAATTAGTATCCCTAGATACCTTACACAAAGCTGGTTTATATGACGAAAATCTTAATCTGTATGAAGATTGGGACATGAAGATACGTACTGCTGCAGATACTCAAGCAGCATATTGCCCCGGTGTTCTAACTGAATATCGTCAACATCGTTCTGGTATATCAAATCGTACACCCATCTCTGAGTTGCGGGATGCGAGCGAATACATATATCAAAAGAATCTGCCATTACTTGAAAGAAAATTGTCCAGGCAGCAACTTGTAAAAGTAACGCAATCAATGGAGAGTTTCATATTGGAGCTCTCTATACGTGCAGCTAAGGAGGACCGCAATATTGCACAGTTCCTCTTTGAATACTATAAATGGTTGAAGATCACCCATGAAAACAAATTCAGATTGAGAAAGCAGGCAAGCTTTATCGTCCCAAATATACTCAAAGAAATGCGGCGCTGATATTTCAGACTTTACTATATTCCACACTATCTATATCCGAGGGCTTCCAATTGTTCTTGGATATTTGCATTATTGGCGGCGGATTGTTTGGTCGTCATGCCACGTTTGATCTCTCTCCGCTTGCCATCAGTTTTGACAATGAACCAAGGTACCTCACATAACTCTCTTGTTTTCGGATTTCTATAGTGCTCATACAGAGGGCCAAGGAAAAAATACGGTCGTTCACCAAACATTTCACCATGGTCAGAGCTAATAACGACTTTCCCAGATACATCAGTAAGGAGACAGTCAACTTCATCAAGAACAATCTTGAGAGTTTCTCTATACGCCTTACGGGCCTTGTCCACAGGTATCTCTCCCGCAGCAACCAACTCCATTATTCGTTTTCCTTGGCATTGCTCCTTAGCTCTTGGACCATTAATATTCAAGGTAGATCGAATTTCATTGGCGGTTGGCCCAAGCGGGGGGTCATGCGGTTGCATGTAGTGTACGATGATGCGCTTATTCGGATACTCATTATGAGCATTGATTGCTGCTTTTGTAACTTCCCCTGGAGGAACGCATTGAAGATCAGTGTTCCAATTCGAAAGCGGTTCAGTTATAATCTCGCAAAAGACATCATCTCCAATCCGGTGAACATGGGGGTTTGCAGTTACATAGACAGTGTCCGATAGATCCCTTGCCACAAAATTATTTTCAATAAATTCGCGGCTATCCACACCCCTCGAGATTCGCTGTTCAAGTTCACCAGAAAGTGTGTTTATTTCCTGAAAGTCGTCGAACCGACAGGCATCTAGTAAAATGAGTGTATCCCAATCTTCAGAGGTAATGTCCACACCCGGACCATACTTCAATCTAAATATTATATTATATATGTATTTTAGAGACCATAGCGGAGAAGGGATTGAATTGTCAGTTACGGTCGGGCTTGGCGACAACTTATTGACCACATAATTATACACTTTTATTACTAAAACAATCGGGCCCTCCTCGTAGAATGTATTTAATGCTCTTTGAACTAAGCTCATGGTTACCTATCACTTGACTGGATGTTATATAGCTCAGTGTACTTCCCATTCAGATTCATGAGTTCCTTATGGCCACCCATTTCCGTAATTTGTCCCTCTTCAATGGTGTAAATCGTGTCCGCATTATTAACAGTCGACAACCGATGTGCTATTGTGACGATTGCATAGTCTCGTTCCATATTCTCGATTGCCTGCTGCACTTGCTTTTCCAGATTTGAGTCGAGGTCGCTAGTTGCTTCATCTAGTATGAGTATATCCGCATCTTTCAGTAGTGCCCGTGCCAGTGCCACTCGTTGCCGCTGTCCTCCTGACAGTCGGATGCCATCATCCCCAAGTCGTGTCTCGTATCCATCCGGCAACTCATCGAAGAATTCGTCCACCTTGGCGATCCGAATCACTCGGTCGAGTTCATCCTCAGAAACGGCTCTATTCCCGATAGTAAGGTTGTACCTCAGGGTGTCGTTGAAGATAAAGGGATCTTGTCGCACGATCGCGATCTTCGATCGCCACCCATCGATGTCCATATCGTGAATCCGACGCCCGTTCGCTCGGATCTCGCCCGATTTGGGTTCATACATGCGAGCGATCATCGATACTATGGTCGATTTTCCAGCACCAGACTGGCCGACGAATCCCACGAACTCCCCTTTATCGAACTCGAACGAAATGCCGGAGAGTGCCTCGTCGTCCTGGCCCTCGTAGGAAAATCTGATGTCGTCGAACTCGACAGTGTCCACCTCGTCGGGCACCGGCTCCGACGCTCCGGAGGGCTCCCGCTGTCGCTCCAGCTCGTCGATGAACTGCTGGGTCCGAACGAGGTGGGGGAGATTGTTTTCGATACGGTAAAACTTCGAATTCAACGCGCTCGCCTTGGGGCCGAGACGGAACATCGCGAAGAGAAACACGCCGAGCGCACCGAGTGACAGGTCAGCGAACGTAATCGCGACGTAGATCAGTACGAACACGGACACCGCCGTCAGCAGATTGTAGAAGCTCTGAATCGCCTGCTCGTTCCGTCGCAATCTGATGCTCGCACCAGCGAACTTGTTCACTGCCCCGAGAAAGTCGTCGTAGAGTTCGTCTTTGAGCCCGAATACCTTCGTGTCCCGGATTCCCTGCGTCCCGGCCTGTGCAGCCTGCTGGACGCCCTCGTTCGCGTCAGCGACTTCGTCACCGAGGTCGTAGCCCGATTCGATGCCGTACCGGAACAGCGCAGCGAAACCACCGAGGAAGACGAGCGCAAAGAGGGTGAGATAGGGTGCGATGACGAACGCGACGACGAGGTACATCGCCGCCAGAAACCCCTGCTCGAGGAAGTTGATCACGTACCGTATCGTCCGCCCCGCGTACTCGGCCTGCGTAACGATCGCATTGAGGATGTCGTCGGAGCCCTCCTGGTCGAAGTACTCGATCCGCGCGTCGAGGGCGCGGTCGAACGCGCGCTTCTGGAGGTCCCGCGTGTAATCGATCGCGAGCGCGCTCCGAAGCCACCGCACGAGGAAGGTCATCGTCCAGCGGACGGTCAAAATCAGACTGACCCCGATGACAATAAATCCAAGTTCGAACGGTATTCCGAGGAACTGGTACGCAGAAACGAACACTCCCAACATCCCGTCGGCTTGCTCCGCGGGATCACCCGAAGACTGGACGATCTCCACGATTGGCAAGATGAACCCCAGCCCGACGCCCTCCAGTAGCGCAGCAAACACCCCGCCGACGATGATCGCAACCGTGAGACGCGGACGGAATTTGGCAACTCTCACGAGCGCCTGGAACTGCTCGCGGCGACTGATCCCGTCGGCCTCACTCATTACTGAATAACTGACGTTTTCGCGGCTTTATAATCGTCGTTCCGGTGCTCGCCGTCTGCGGATTGTGAGGCCTCTCAGTACACGCTGCTCTCCGGCACGCCCGCCGAGACGAAACGTAAAAGGACCGCCTGTCCCCTTGTCTTCCCGATGGAGTCCCCCGAACGGGTGGCTGAGGCCACCCGATCGTTCCTCGAGGATCACCCCGACGCCGAATCCAACCTCGAGGACCTCGTCGCGATCGACGAGCGGGGACCGTGGACCTTCGACGACGCACCGCTGGACTCGGGCCGCTTCGGCGAGATGGTCTCCCGTGATATCGCGAGAAAAACCGACGATGGAGACTACAGACTCGCGGATCGCGACGCCACTCTGACGGTCATCGAATCGGAGGCAGGCACCGACACTGTTGCACCTGATACCGCGAGCACCGACGAATCCGCTCTCGGCAGCAACACCAGTACTGCCGACCGCGAGCTGCTCACCCTCCCGTCGATCGACGGCCGCGCTGCACTCGGACTTGTCGCCGCCCTCGCAGTCGTCGCCGCTGCGAGGCTCGTGGGCTACGCGTCGGTGTTCCGGAACGGCGACGTCGTCTCGCCCGGGAACGATCCCTACTACTACCGCTACTGGCAACGGCACCTCCTCGCCGAATCGAATGGGCCCCTCGACGCGAGCGTTTTGTCAAAAATATCGGGCGGAGCGGAGATTCGCCCGTTGACGCATGCGACGAACTGGTGGATCACGGAACTGCTCGGTGGCTCCTCGGGCACCGCCGACGCCGTCGCGGCGTGGCTCCCGATTGTGCTGACACTCCTCCTCGCAATTGCCGTGTACAGGCTCGCCACGCTGCTCACTGGCGACGTCCGGATCGGCCTCGCGTCAGTGCTCCTCCTCGGCGTCGCGCCTGTCCACGCGGTGTACACCAGCGCTGGTTTCCTCGAACACCGAGCTCACCAGTACTTCTGGCTCGGTGTACTCACGCTGGCGTTGACGTGGCTGGCTGTCGATCTCCACCGTCGACTCCGCGGCCCAGCGGCCTCAGCCGAGCGGTCCTCTTCAGGAACGCCGAACGACCGGGCTACGGCTGCGGCCGAAAACGAGGCTACCGGATACGCAAATCTGGGTGACGATGCTGCCGTTTCGCGAGCCATGTCGGCGCACGTCCGCGCCCGCCGGTCCTGGGCCGTCGCAGCGATCCTCGCGGTCGCCGTCGCGGCGTCCGTCCACGCCTGGGGTGGCTCCTCGCTCGTGTTCTTCCCCGTCGCGACGTACGTCGCCCTCCGGGCCGCTGCGGACGCGAACGCCGGGCTCTCGCCCGCCCGAACGCTCGCCCCAACTGTCGGTGGCCTCGGCGGCGGTGCGGTGCTCGCCGCGGCAGCCCACCTCCGGTGGGGCTGGCACGACGCGTTCGTTGCGTTCACCCCCGCGCTCGTCGTTCTCGGCGGCGTCACCGTGATCGGTCTCGCAGAACTCTGGCGTCGGTTCGACCTCCCGATTCCGGGCCTGATCGGTGCCGAGGCCCTCGTCGCCGTCGGCGGCGCGTTCGGCTACCGGTCGCTCCGTCCCGACGACGTCGATCGGATTCGTGAGCGGATGGACGCCCTCTTTTTCCGGGAGAGTGCGACCGAAACCGCTTCGCTGTTCGCCCCGGAGCAGGCGTTCGTCTTCGGGCCGCTCACGCAGCTCGGTCTCGGTTTCTTCCTGGCGGTGATTCCGCTCGGCCTCGCGACGTGGATCGTCGTGCGCCGCTACGAGCCAGGCTGGCTGGTCCCAGTCTGTTTTACCTGGTGGTTCCTCGTGTTTGCGGCGATCCAGGTGCGGTTCGCCGGGCAGCTCGCGATCTTCGTCGCGTTGTTCGGCGCCATCGCGCTGGTCTATCTCCTCTCGGCCATCGACCTCGTCCGCAGACCGACACCGTTCGATGGCGCAGAGAGATCACCGGACGGCGCCTCGATCGAACTCCCCGAACAGAAGATGGCAATCGGATACACCGTCGGCATCCTCTGTCTCGTACTCGTCTTCAACCTGATTTTCGTCCCCGGACTGATCGGCGAACTCACGTACGACGACGGGCAGTACGGCGCGTCGCAGGCGATCGAGCAGTACGACGAGCGACTCGACCACGAGTATCCCGGAAACTTCGTCCTCAGTCAGTGGGGCCACAACCGGATGTACAACTTCTTCGTCAACGGGGAGGCGTCGAGCTACGCCTACGCGCAGAACAACTACGAATCCTTCCTCAGTGCCTCGGATCCAGACACACAGTACGACCAACTGCGCAATCGCGTCGGCTACGTCGTCCTCGAGGATCAGGACTCCGCCGAGGGCACCGTCCACCACACGCTCTACGAGGAGTACGGCGCCGGCGACCAGCCCACCGCCCACTACCAGCTCATCTACGCCGAGCACGACACCAGGGCCTTCGCCGTCGTCGAGGGCGCGACGATCCAGACGAACGCCGCCGCCAATGCCACGATCACAGCCTCCACGAACGTCACCGTCGACGACGCCGCGTTCACCTACGAGCGCACGGCCACCGCCAACGCCACCGGAATCGCCACGCTCCGCGTTGCCTACCCCGGCGAGTACACCGTCGGGAACGAGACGGTGACGGTGTCTCAGAGCGACGTCCACGAGGGGCGGACGGTGTCCGCCGCCAGCTGAACACTGGGCGCACTGTAGCGTTCAGTACATTCATCTAACGAGAGAAAGCCAAAAGGGATTTCAGTGGTTTCTTTAGACCGGTTTTCTCCACTATGTTGCGGAGTCTATCTGAATCGGCTACAAGCCAGTACAGCCTGTTTGTAATGTTGTTATTGATGGAGATAGATCGGCCGCTATCGTAATACATCGTCCCACGCTCTCGTATATATACCCTGCCACCTTCATTTTCATTCACTTTCCTTCGCAGTTTATCTCTATCAGTATCGGCTACATTGTGCAAAATGTACACGGGACCAAAAACCCTCTCGAGCCCTCTGAAATTGTACTCTGGAGGTAATATTCCAACATGTATGTCATTCATATAGATTGCCTCTCGGAATGGCGGTTGTCCGTGATAACGGCCGAATGGTATATCGTCAAGACTGTCTCCTCCAATAGACACCTCAGCATCCGGCCGACCGTGTTCAATCTGTTCACGCAAGTTTTCACGCCAGTCCGAAAATACCTCCTCAACTTCCGGGCTACTGTCAAACAAAAGAACTCCTGTATTTAATTCTGTGAACGAATGGGGAACGGTTTCAAGTTCTACGACCGGCCGAATTGGGGCTTGAGAACCGGCCAAGTCAACCCGATCTAACATCTCAAACATCTGTGAGATATCTTTCAAAACACTGGTATCGCCATCCAGATAGAGTGTTCTGTCAAATGGTGATTTTCCCATATGGTGGACCTTATCGCGAACATCATCATGCAATTTGCAATCCGGTACTGTAACCACTGAATCAAAACAGTCCATAGACTCGGCGGTTGTTCGCAATGAACTGTTCGTAATGACTGCTATCGGGATGTGAGATACCTTGCGAGCAGAGCGTGCAGAAACGGCTGCTTGCTCAAGATAGCCTTTGTTCGTTCCGATATACAGGATACCCTTGTCCATACTATCCAAATACCGCTACGGTCCTTAACTCTGTATTTCGGTGTTGAGTGAGTGTCAGAGGTTTAGAACCCGGGAATCATATTATGCGTCAAATAGCGCCTTCGGGCTGTTATCGTCTGCAATACCAACCCGAGTGTTTGCATGGTTGTAGTCCTGACATACTGATACTCTTGGCCGAATACATTGATGAGTTTGTTATCAAACGCAAAATCAAAGTCATATGGACGGCGTGCGCCCTGATTTGGGGTGCCGCCAGCTTCGATCCAATGACGACGTTCCCGCCGAAGTTCCCTGTCCTGTATCGTCGAAAGACACTTCCACGCATGAAGACTTGTTCTCGTCGCAAAGCGTCACTTCCCCTCCGGTATATTGTCACGCCCTAGCCTTGTATGTGAAGATAAGTCCCGCCTCGGCGTCGGTCCTTGCGCAATTGTTGATCGTCGTATCGAGGGCACGAACGTCGCCGTTGGTGAACACGATCCCCGCACCGTCGCAGTATTCAATATCGCAGTTGTTGATGCGGACGATATTCCCGCCAGTATCGAATCCTCAACCAGGGAACTCACTGATATAGAGATCGTTAAACCACGATTTGAGGGTCCTGTCCTGGGTTTGGGATTCGGTCATAAACCCGACGCTGGCAGACACATTATTTCGATTGCAGAAGAACGATAGCCCGTCGAAGACGTGTCGCATCCCACCCTCTCCATCGGGATGGCCCCGATGCGCCGTTCACTTCGAAGTCGAACAACGCTGAATCAGAAAACGAACTGGCGAGATGTCCGTCTTCTTTGTGGGAACCGACGACGCAGAGATTGGACTGCGTGTCAGGAACCGTAATCTGCGAAGCAAATTCGGACCATCCGTCCCACACGATGATGCCGCCACTATCGGGGACTGCATTCATTGCTTCTACGAAACCGCCGGTGCCCGATGGGATGTGTATGGATTTGCCGCCGATCCGTCGCCAGCAGTCTCGTGCTGGGTAATGGCAGTTACATCGTTCCATAGCTCGTCTGTATGGAACAGTGCGGACGGGTGGATTTGGTCTACGAACAGCCACGAAAGCCCCAGGTCGCTCGACCGTCCGCGGCTCGCTGCGCTCCTCACCCTTCGGGCTGCGGTGCTTACGTCGCCGGGGATGGGTCGACCGCCCTGCCCCTTTCGGAGCCCCACCCGCCTCATTCCTCCCCAGCCTTCTGCGCTCCTCGCTCCGCTGCGCTGCCTGAGGCGAAGCCTCAGACTTGCTGGATCTCCGATCCAGCATCGCTCGGCCCTCGCGCGCTGGCTGGCGACGGCCGCTCGCCCGCAACGGGGCTCGCGGCACCGTCGGAGCAAGCTCCGACGAGGTTCGCCTCGCTCCGCTCGGCTCACCCGCGCCAGCGCGCGCCGGGGCGGTCCACCGGGGTTTCGCGCTCGGCGGGAATTCAATCCGGGTGGGGCTTCGGAAGGGGCCGACTGGTCGTCGGTTTAGGCGACGTAAGCACCGCAAGGAGGGAGCGGAGCGACTGACTGAGGAGCGCAACGAGCGTAAACTGACGAGCAGGAGGGGGCTTCCGTGGCGGTCTGCTGTCCCTTTCGTCGAGTTGACTGCCGATTCCAACCGTTCCCTCCACCGTCACGAGATGTCGCTTCGTTCCGGGAACGGCACCTGGAGAACCCCGGCGACCCCATATTTCAAGACGGTACGGGCGATACCTGTGGTATGGAGATCGTTCAGGATACCGACCACAGCGACGGTGCACCGACGATCGGAGGGACGGGAATCCGCGTGCGGGATGTCGCCTCGGCGTACGAACACAGCGGCTACGATCCGGACGAGATCACGCAGCTATATCCCGACCTCACGCTCGCAGCCGTCCACCGGGCACTGGCGTACTACTACGACCACATCGACGACTTCCGGTCCCCGTCCTCGGAGTCGGCCTCTGCATGACGAGGCCGTTGTACTGCGACGAAAGTATCTGGATTCCAGTCGCCGATGGCCTCCGTCGACGCGGGTGGACGGTGCACACGGCAAGGGAGGAAGGAACCCTGGGCGACCCCGACGAGGAGCAGTTGCAATATGCGGTTTCGAACGACTGGCTACTGGTGACGTTCGACGACGATTTTCTCTCACTCGTCGAAGGCGAGGGCATGGACCATTGCGGGGTGCTCTACGTGCAACAGGCTGGGCGACAGATTGGTGACGTGGTAAAAGCCGTCGATGAACACGTACAGGCGAGACCCGACGATGATCATTCGATTGGGTACGTATAGGTACACGTCACCACTGCAGCCTCGGACATCTGTACTGTCCACCGGGGTTTCTCGGGATGAAGTGTTCCACCGGGCGGATGACTGCCGTCACAACTGCCAGGGCGGGACTCCGGAAGGGGCCGACCGCTCGACGAAGGCCGGCGACGTAAGCACTGGAGGCGAGCGTAGCGAGCCGAAGGGCGCAGCGAGCCGCCCGAGTCGAGCGGGAGGGGGCTTCCGTGGCTGTCTGCTGTTCAATCCGAGTCCCCGCACCCGAATCGAACTGATACATAGCCGTCAGCACGTACCGCAGATCCACTCCGTGATCGCCTGCCCACTCCCCTGCCTCGACCGTCGTCTCCAGTCACTCGACGAGTTGGTGGCCGATCGGCTCGCTCGTCCATTTCCAGAGCAGGATACGATCGTCGTCCAGAGCGAGCCCGACGATCTCGATCACGACGCCATCCGCGGGACACCGCCGAACTCCGTCGGCGTTATGTGAGTTCGGGGAAACCTCCAATCAATGACGCTGGAGGAGCTGCTGATGGCCGTGCTGGCAGGGCTCCTCCAGGGAACGCTGGAGTGGCTCCCGATCTCCAGCCAGGGAAACCTCACCGTGTTCTTCACTGCGGCCGGCAAGTCCGCCGACGTCGCCATCCAGCTCTCCCTCTTCTTGCAGCTCGGAACGACGCTCGCGGCGGCGATCTACTACCGCGAGGACGTGATTGACGCCATCGAGACGATTCCGGAGTGGCGGCCGCGAACCGCGTTCGAGGAGTCCAGCGCAGAGCCCTCATTCGTCCTCGTGGCGACGGCGATGACCGGGCTGGTCGGGATCCCGCTGTACGTCCTCGCGATCGACGTCGCCAGCGAGCTCACGGGCGGCGTCCTGATCGCGGCGATCGGCGTCCTGTTGATCGCGACTGGATTGTTGCAGCTGTACAGCGACGCCGTCGGACTGGGCGAGCGCGAACAGCCGTCGTTGCGCGACGCCGTGGTCGTCGGGGCCGCACAGGGGTTCTCGGTCCTCCCCGGCGTCTCCCGGTCGGGCGTGACGACGAGCACGCTGTTGTTCGAAGGGCACGACGGGCCGGCGGCGTTCCGGCTGTCCTTCCTCCTCTCGATCCCCGCTGGCGTCGGCGCTGCGACGCTGATCGTGCTCGACGTCGGCGGGTTCCCGGAGATCGGCGCTGGGAGCGCGGTCGTGGCGCTGGGGGTGAGCGTCGTGGTCGGCTATCTGGCGATCGACGCGTTGCTGTCGATCGTCGAGCGGATCCCGTTCTGGGCGGTCTGTTTCGGCCTTGGTGGGCTGGCGATCCTCGGCGGCGGGCTGATCGTCGCAGTCGGGTAACGGCTGAAGACCCCGCACGATCCCCGCCCACAGCCCTATACACGCCGCTGCCCTTGCCAGACCGTGCAGCACCTCGAGGTCGCCACGCACGTGTTCGTCGATCGGGCGACGGTGTTCGACTTCCTCACGGACTTCACCGCCTACGCGCAGTACTCCGAGCATCTCGAAGCAGTAGCGCAGCGTGGCGACGGCGGCCCCGGAACCGAGTACGATATCACGGTCGGCTGGTGGCGACTCTCCCACACCGGGACCTCCCGCGTGACCGCACTCGACAGACCGACCCGCATCGACTGGCAGCTCGTCTCCGAGCTGCGGGCGCGTGGCGCCTGGGTGATCGAGGACGGGGCCGCTGGCGACGTCGAGGTGCCGATTCCCGACGGCGACCCGCCGATCACTTGCGTCCGGTTCGTCGTCGATTACGATCCCGAGAGCGCCGAGGCGATCGGGCTCCCGGCGCTCGTGCCGACCGGGGCGATCGTCGACCGCGTGATCCCCGTCGTTCGCTCCGAAGCGACTGCGATCGTCGAGCGGGTCGTCGCGGATCTGGAGGGCGAGCCGCGGGCCGTCGAGCTGTCGATCAGCAGAGAAAAGTAGTATCGGAGCCCGATCACGCCGTTGGTGGAGAACTACCGGCCGAGGAGTCCGAATCGCCCCCGGACGATCCGGTGCTTTCCGCCGACGATACCTCGAGTTCGACCTCGATTCGAACCGTCTCGTAGGGGACGACTGGGCGCTTCGCGTTGCCATCTGTCTCGAAGTGGACGATGCGATAGTCGCCGAGGAGTTGCACGTCGTCGTGGACCTGCCGCACGTCGCGATCGAGTCGGTCCGCGAGATTACGAATGCTGTCCGCAGATGCGTTCATGAGGCTCCGGATCAGTTCGAGTCGGCGAGGTGTGAGGACGCGCTGGAGACGGCTGGCGTCCTGAAAGTTGACGACGTGAGGAACTGCCTCACCACTTTCCCAGCGTTCCGCGCGTGCAACGGTGTTCGCTGCGGCCGCTTGGAACGGTTTCGAGGTGATGCGAAGCGTCGACGGAAACTCGACGGTATCGGGCAGTTCGCGTGGATGCTCAGTCGTAGATTCGGTCATGGATCGTGTGTACCTCCTCGAGGAATCGCTCGACGTGGGAGGCCAGCCCGTCGAACTCGATTCCCTCGACCGTACCGCGATGGTGTCGATGGTGGCGACCGACGCCGTGAGCGTCGTTCGCGTTGTCGTAGCGCAGTATCGCTTCGTCGTCCGGGCCGAGATACTGGAAGCTGTACTTCACGCCCTCCGGGAACGCTTCGCTTTCGGGAACCGACCAGGCGATGGCCTCCCAGCGATCACCGACCGGGAACTCGTCGGCCGCCTCGAACGCCTTCACCGGCATTCCGCGGCGTCACCGTGTGATTGGACCCGGAGCCCGGTAAGCGTTGTGGTGGGGAAACAACAGGAGGCCGCGATACGAGCGAGAGCACTACGGACAGAGAGATTGCGCGTTGTGCCATCGATTGCAACGATTGCCATTGGTCAGCAAACGCTCTGCTCGGCTTCCGATAAGAAGGGCAGGAAGGAAACGGACAGGTCGCACGTCCAGTTTGCCTCGTTCCGCAGGGCAGCCTGTAGACCTCGCCAGCGTTACTCCTCGTCGTCGGAGCCGCCGTACTTCATGAAGTAGAACGTGAGCCCGAGTACGCCGCCGAACGCACCGAGCAGCCCGGTAGTGAGGCTCATCGCCGCCGATGAGACTTCCGGCGGCCCGGTGTTGACAGGTCCTGCGCTGGGACCACCCTCGACGACCTCGATGGATCCGGCCATCCCCGGGGCGTGGGGATCACACTGGTACTCGTAGGTGCCGAGGGTCTCGAACGTGAACTCGTAGGTGGAACCACTTCCGACGACCTCGGGATGGCCCTCCCAGCTCGCGCCGTCGGGGATGCTCGTGGGCGAGACGTTGTGGCCGTCGGTCTCCCACGTGAAAGTGACAGTGGTGCCGGGCGCGATCGTCACGCTGGAGGGCGAGAACGTGAACATGTCGCCCTCGGGGCCAACGACGATTTCCTGTGTCTGTGCCGCCGCCGAACCGGTGGCAGCCGCCCCACCGACCGCGGCTGCCGTCGCGCCGGCCGCACCTCGAAGGAGCGTCCGACGGTCGAGCGTCGCGGCGTTGTGATCCATGTTCGGGGCTAACCACTGCCCGCTACTGAATATGTTGGTTTCGTCGGACCGGGCCGTAGTATAGCGGGGCCGCAGTATCGAACCGACTGCTGTAGCTGTTCGGTCGTAGCGTCCGAAAAAATGAATTCCCCGCAACAGCGGGTGGTTACCGCGTTAGTTCTGTCGGCGCAGCGCCAGGAGCGCAGCACCGATCAGGGCGAACAGTGCAACGACGAGTCCGAAGCCGGGCTGACCGCCGTCAGAGTCGGAGTCGGAGTCGCCGTCGGAGTCGCCGGTACCGTCGTCGCCGGTACCATCGTCGCCAGTACCGTCGTCGCCAGTACCGTCGTCGCCGCCGTCGTCACCGGTGGACTCCTCGTTGACAGTCAGCGTGCCAGAGGCAGCGTCGTCGCCAGTGGAGACCTCCCAGGAGATGTCACCAGCGGAGCCGGTGTCGAAGTCCTCGTAGGTCATCGTGACGGAGCCGCCAGCTTCGAGTTCGGTGGAGTTGGAGACGACCTCCTCGCCACCGACGGTGACGGTGTAGTTGACCGTGCCTGCCTCGTCACCATCGTTCGTGATGGTGTACTCGAGGGAAGCACTATCGCCGACGGTAACGGGACCGTTTGCGCTCGCTTCGACGCTGAAGGAGGCAGGAATGGTGCCGGTACCAGTGCCGATGACGGAGTCGACCGAATGCTCAGTAGCCGAGCTCGGCGCGCTAACGCGCGTGGTGAACTGGGTACCAGAGTCGAAGGCCGAGAGGTCAACGGTCGCGGTGAACGTTCCGTCCTCAGCGACCTCGCCGCTGGCCGTGACGAACTGGAACGGGAAGTTCATTCGAGAGTTGACCGACGTGCCGGGTGCAACGTTGGTCTCTGCCGTCAGCTCGGCGTCCGAGCTGGCGGGCAGCACGAGGGTGTCGTTGTCGTTGAGACCCTGGATCTCGATGTTACGCTGTGCGTAGCTGAAGGAGTCGTTGACGGACTCCTCGGAGTCAACGTACGGGTTGGACTCGTGGATCGAGAACGTGGCGTCCCAGCTCTCGCCAGTCGCGAGGCCAGGAACGCTGGTGGAGTCGATCAGCACGTAGAACGTGCCGTTGTCGGGCTGCTGAACGAGGGTGGCGCTGCCAGCAATGTCCCCGATGTGGACGGAATCAGCAGATCCGTACGGGCCGCTTGCGGTCTGGGACAGCGTCAGGTTCAGGCCGCCCGTCTGGTTGAAGGTGCCAACCTGATCGTTCATGTAGCCGTAGATACCATTCGCCTCGACCTCCACGATGAGGAGGTCCTGAGCGGCGATGGTGTCGGTCTGAGTTGCGGCAGCGAGAGCCCCGCTGGTGTCGGAGTGCGAGAAGCCGTCAGCACCGGGACCAGGCGCGGTCCAGACGGTTGCTCCGTCGGTGGAGCGCTCGGTCAGACGAACTGCAGCGACGTCTCGGAACTCGCCCTCACCGTTGATGGGGTCGTTGACGTAGGTTTCGAACTCGAAGTCCGCCTGCTGGTTCACGAGGTGGTCGCTGTTGGTGATCGCGTCACCGCTGAACGTGTAGACACCTTCGACAGTTGCGTTCTCGGCGGAGAAGCCGAGGTTGCTACCGTTTTCACTCGCGAGATGGGTGTTCCACGTGACGGTGACGGGGTCACCGCCGACGTCGCTCAGGTTGAGCGTGGCGTCGTAGTAACCACCGTCAGCCGAGATGTTGAGGAAGACCTCGCCCGGCGAACCGGACGGCTCGATGGTGAACGTCATGTTGTCACCGACGACGCCCGAGTACTGCTGGGCACCGAAGGTGGCGTCCTCATCGAGACCGGCGTCGACACTGAAGTTCGCCGACGCACTCGCGGTGGTGTCGGCGACGTCGAACTGGACCGAGTAGTTACCAGCGTCGAGGACGGTGGTGTTGATCTCGACCGTGGTTTCGTTGTTCAGTCCGCCCCAGACCTGCAGCTGCTGGTCCGAGTTGGCGCCGAGGGCGTCCTCAATCTCCGTGTCAGTGAGGTCGTCGGAGCTAACGTTCACGAGGAACGGACCGCCACGATTGCTGGAGTCGAGCGTGATCGTGGACCCGTCGGCGGACGCCTCGAAGCTCTGCGTGGTGACGCGGAACTTTGTGACGTTGTCGCCGTCGGTGTCCAGCACCTCGTACTGTCCGTCAGCCAGAGTGGCCGTCGAGACGACGGCGTGACCGTCGGCGCCGGTCGTGAACACGCCTTGCGTCGAGCCACTCGAGTCGACGATCGTGTACTCAGTGTTACTACTACCGGTTACGTTACTCAGGTCGAATGCCAATTCTTGTCCTTGGAAGACACGTGGATTCTGGCTCTCAATGATGGTAGCGTCACCATCGCCATCATGGTTCGCTGCGACGCTGCCTGTCAGGACAGCAGCCCCAGCCACCATGGAGAGAACCATAATCGCTGCCAGGAACACTGCGCGTCCCTTTTGGCGATATGAAGTATCGTTTGTCATAGTTGTGTGTTATCGTGTTCGGCACCACCAGCTTTGATCCAAAGTGGAGTTACTCGCTGATGCTACCCTTTGGTAGGGGTACAGTGGAAGTATATATGGGGTCGCGTTAAATACTTTGTGTGATTGCGGGCGTCGTTTCGCGCAAAATTCGGCGCGCAATGCCGCCGCCGTCGGGGGGTTTCGGAAGTCGATTGCGGTGAGAATCGGCGGTGTTCGAATTCCGGGTCGAGGCTCGTTTCGCGACCGGAAGTGGTCCTGAACGGGCGTGGATGCGCTGGTCCTGGCGAGTAGGCCGTTGCTGCGTGCGCACGCGCGGAGGCGCAAAACACGGAAACGCCGGTGAGTCGAGATCAGTACGTCTCGATCGCGACGCCGTCCATCCGTTCGAAGTCGGCGACGTTCCGCGTGAGCACTGGCTCGTCGACGATCGTCGCGGTCGCGCCGATTATCACGTCGCCGTCAGCGACGGGTGTCCCGTCGTTCGCGAGGTCGCCAGCGATGCGACCGGCTTTCCTCATGACTGCGGTATCTGCAGGGTGAACGGGCTTCGAGGCGAGAACGTCGCGTACGCGTTCGCGCTCCTCCTCCGAACGCATCGACTTCGAGACACCGTAGTACAGTTCGAAGAGCGTCATCGCCGAAATCCGTTGCTGGACCAGCTCGCGTTCCAGTTCCCGTGCCGTTTCAATCGCGCCGTCATCGTCGTTCATCACGTCGATGAGAAAGCTGGTGTCGAGCAACACGCCTATCGACCCATTCGGTCTCCGATCGCGTCCAGTTCCCCGGTGCGACGCTTGCGGCGCTCCTCGACGGCGTCCCTGAGAGCGTCGGCCTCCTCGTCGTCGAGGAGCCCTCGAAGCTCGAGGAGCGATCGCTCCCCGGCGAGGCGAAGCACGACGTCCGAGAACGTCTCGTCCTCGCGCTTGTGCGCGGCGAGTCGCTCGTAAGCATCCTCGGAGAGGCGGATGCTCTTCGACATGTGCATACAGTTGTATGCAGCAGCAGAAATGGGTTTCGCTGAATGCACCCTGAACTACTTCCTTGGGGAGGGCAACAATCAGATGTACAGCCCGATAGTTCGTCGTGGATCGACGGACGTCGTGGCTCCTTCGAGACATCACGACGCCGGAATACGTCGATCCAGCGGTCGAACGGCTTCGGGAAGCACCGGCAACGAGCCAGTCACGCTCCTGCCCGGCGTTTCGGAGCCCGGAACGACTGTCGAGACGGCCATCGAACGGACCGGTGCCACGGTCGAAGACGAACTCGGGCGGGCAACCCTCCGCATCACGGCGTCCGAAGCAACTGTGGATGATTGCTGCTCAGTCGAGGGCGTCACGCCGATCAAACTCGAACGTTCGGGCGACCGGCGACGTGGTCCGTTCGTGAGAGACGGGCCAGCAATCGAATCGGACTGTCCCTATGGGAAAGATCCCATACTATTATTGCGATGGGGATCATACCATAGCATACGCGATGGTCCACAGGGTGGTGGAGGACGTCGAGGACAGACTCGGCGAACGGGTCGTCCGACGGAAGATCATCCTGACCGACGATCCGGCGTATCCCAGCGGCTACAGATACGCCCTCCACTTCGGCTACACCGACGGACGTGGCACCATCCTCCGCTATGACAACGAGAATCGAACACCTGGGCGGCACGAACGCCACACACCAGAGGACGTGACGGAGATTGAGTTCCCGGGGATGCTGGCCCTTCGGGACCGCTTCGTCGACGAAATCGAACAACTCCCATGACAGAAAACACGCTCGAGATAACGTTCAAACAGCGCGACGATCACCGCGAGGCTGCCCGCGAGCGACTGCGACGTGCCGAGGCCGGCGAGCGCGACGAATCGATCGAACAGGACGCCCGGTTCGTCCTGAACTTCGAGGCGTTCGACGAGGTCGATCGGCTCGTGCGTACCTCGAACCTCGAACTCGTCGAAGCGATCGCTACGGAGCACCCCGAGAGCATTCGCGAGACGGCCGAAGTCGTCGAACGCGACTACCGAGACGTGCATCGGAATCTCGAGGAGCTCGAATCGCTGGGCGTCGTCGAGTTCGAGACCGAGGGGCAGCGAAAGCGTCCGGTCCTCCGCGGCGGCGCCGAGAACGTGCGCCTCTCGATTGCGTTCCCCCGGTCGGCGGAGAACGGAGAGGTTCCAGGGGCATCGGCGTGACAGCCAGTGAGTCGCTCCGCTTGGAGTTCGCAGTCTCGCTGTACCGGGAGGGGTATCTCTCCGTCGGGAAGGCCAGAGAGCTCGCAGGGTGTTCGCGGACGGAGTTCCACCAGCTCCTGGGGGAGCGCAGCGTCGAATGCCATTAACACCGAAGCCGAGTTGAAGGAGGACATCGACGCCACACGCGGCTGAAACCGTCGACGACTCCTCGCCGGTGCTACCCGAACTCCGGTCCGAGGGCTTCTGGATCGGGGACGAGCGCTACGAACGCGCAATCGAAGAAGCCGATACGCTACCTGAGGACTGAAGCTGGCGATCCGCTCACTCCGGCCGGTGCAGTTCCCCACCACGCTCCTCCAGCAGCCCCTTCTTGATCGCGCCGTCGAGTGCCGCCGCGCATTCGCCGTGGTCGAGTTCGTACGCGCTGGTCGCCAGCGCCTCGAAGTCCGCCCGGTCGACGGGGAACTCGCGGTTCTGGAGGAGCCGCACGACGCGGTTGTAGGTCCGCGGGGAGACGTCGGCAAGCGGGCCGTCGGTCGCGCTCGCTGCCGCGGCGGGGCCACCCGCTTTGGCGGCACCGGGCTCAGTGCCGGCACCCCTGCTCGTGGTTCCAGCGCCGCCGGAACTGGCCCCGACGGCGGCCGGCTCGCGGGCGTCGTCCGTTTCGTCGTCCATAGCCTCCTCGTCCTTCGCACCGTGGGCTGCGTCGGGACTCGTCGCGGCGTCGGTACGCTGCGGAGAGTCGGATTTGGCGTCGGTGTCGGAGTCCCTCTCGGCCTCCCCGCCAGCGGATTCGTCCTCGGACTCGGCTGCGGGCGGTGCCGCGATCGGACCGTCGTCATCGGTGTCGTCCGTGCCGTCAGTGCCGTCCGTGTCGTCAGTACCGTCCGTGTCGTCAGTACCGTCAGTGCCGTCAGTGTGGGTCGACGAGGTCACCGGCTCGGACTCCGAATCGTCGTCGCCCGGCGCACCGTCCGCAGTGGAACCGGCGTCGGTCGGATCGGCGTCCGCGTCGTCGCCCGCCCGCTCGCCGAACGGGCCGTCCGCTGCCTCGAACTGCTCCGCCTCGTCGTCAGCGTCATCCTCCGACTCGTCGTCCAGCAACGGTCCGTCGTCGTCCGCGAAGATCGGCTCCTGCTCGCCGGCGACGGTGTCGAGGTCGGGATCGCCAGTCGAATCGGGCGCGATCGTGGACGAGGGCACCCCAGCGTCGCTCGGCTGGTCGTCGGTACTCGACTGGTCGGCGGCGCTGGGCTCCCCGGCGTCCTCCGTCGACGAGTCCGCAGCCGCCGTCGAGGCGTCGGCCTCGAACACCGGCGCAGGGGCGTCCCCGGCGGCAGGGAGCGAAAGCTCGCCGAGGAGTTCGCTCAGCTTCCCCTCACAGCGAGCACAGAGGGTGACCGTCACCTGGTCGTCGGCCGGTGCGTCCTCCGGGAGGTCGTACTCGTCGAGGGAGGCGCCAACGGCCTCTCCACAGAAGTAACACGAGGCGAGTGCAGGCATTGTTTCCGAGTGGGGACCGCGCTCATGTAAACGTTCGGCCGTCGGTCCGGAGAGACCGGGGCAGCGTTCTGGAGCCGCTATCGACGGATTTCGGAGGGCTGCGGCGTGATCGTCACGTTGCGGCGAGCGGCCAGCGGGCACAACCGTTTTGGAGTCCCTCGCCCTCCCACCACGAGTGCGCGTCGTTCACGAGCCGACCGACGGCGATCCCCAGCCCATCGCAACGGACGTCGAGGTCGCGGACTCGATTCTCTCGAAGGGCATCGGACTCATGGGCCGGTCCTCGATCCCGGAGGAGTACGCGCTCGTCTTCGAATTCGGCACCCCGAAGACCCGGAGCGCCCACATGGTGCTCGTTCGCACCCCACTCGACGTCGTCTGGACGGTCGACGACCGCGTCGAGCGCGTCGAGACGCTCGCCGCGTGGACCGGCCACGCGCGCGGGCGCGGTGACAGATTTATCGAGCTGGCTCCCGGCGCCGCTGCCGACGTCGACGTCGGGGATCGCCTCGTCGTCGAGGAGTGAGCGGTCGAATCGATCCACTTGGGAAGCGCGTGCTTCGATTGCTGAGTACTGCAGTGATATGGTGGCGGAGCTAGGAGCCTCCGAAAGCCCCAGGACGCTCGGTAACCCGGGACTCGCTGCGCGCTTCCCTTCTTCGCTACGCTCAGTTGGTCCAGTGCTTGCTTCGCCCGGGGACAGCCGAGAGCCCTGCCCCTTTCGATGCCCCACCCAGCCTCATTCCTCCCCAACCTTCTGCGCTGCTCGCTACGCTCCGCTGCTCGGCCCTCGCGCGCTCGCTGCCGACGGCCGCTCGCCCGCTTCGGGGCTCGCGACCGCGCCAGCGCGCGCCGACGTGGACCACCGGGGTGTCGCGATCGGTGGACAATCAACTGGGTGGGGCTCCGGAAGGGGCCGACCGCTCGGCGATAGCTGACGACGGTGAGCCGAGCAGCGTCCTCGTGAGCGTAGCGAACGAGGGCTCGAGAGACGAACGGAGTGAGTCTCTCGGTGCGAGGCGAACCTCGACAGACGAGCGGAGCGAGTCTGTCGGTGTAAGCACTGGACTGAGCGAGCGTAGCGAGCGAAGGAAGCGCGCAGCGAGTCAGGATCGTCGAGCGGGAGGGGGCTTCCGTAGCGGTCGCGGTCCAGCCTGTTCCCACACTGCTCCGTGATTTCCCTAGTAGTCAGATTGAACACGCAACCCGAGAATTCGAACGTACGCCACGAATCCACACGAACACCCAGAACTGCGCTTTCGTGAGGTTTATCCGCACGTGCTGCGTCGCCAATTGCATGACGCACGAGGATAGAGGAAGTCGCCGCGAGGCGGCTGGACGCGAAATTCGCCGGCACACCGGCAACTGATTCTCCCGTGGGCTTCTCCGACAGACCGATCGACGACCAGACGGACGTATCGCTCCTGGACACGACGCTGCGCGACGGCGAGCAGGCGCCGGGCGTCTCGCTGACGCCCGAGGAGAAGGCAGAGATCGCGCAGGCGCTCGACCGCGCAAAGGTGGACGTGATCGAGGCCGGCTCCGCCTGCACGGGCGAGGGCGAGCGCCGGACGATCAAGCGCGTCACCGATCTCGACCTCGACGCGACGATCACCAGCTTCTGTCGGGGGATCCAGTCCGACGTCGAGCTCGCGCTCGACTGCGGCGTCGACGGCATCAACCTGGTCGTGCCCGCGAGCGATCGCCACGTCGAGACGAAAGTCGACTCCACGCGCGAGGACGTGATCGCCTCGACGGCCGAACTCATCGAGTTCGCCACGGACCACGGCCTCTGGGTCGAGGTCATCGGCGAGGACGGCTCCCGCGCCGACCTGGAATTCCTCGAGGAGCTGATGGCCACCGCGCTCGACGCGGGCGCTGACCGGGTCTGCTACGCCGACACCGTTGGCCACGCCGGCCCCGAGCGCGCCTACGAGGTCGTCTCCGCTCTCTCCGAACTCGGGCCCACCAGCGCACACACGCACGACGACCTCGGGCTGGGCGTCACCAACGCCCTGGCAGCCATCGACGCCGGCGCGGACCTCGTCCACGCCACCGTCAACGGCGTCGGCGAGCGCGCGGGCAACGCCGCGTTGGAGGAGATCGCCATCGCGCTCGAACACGTCTACGGCATCGAGACCGTCGAGACCGAGCAGCTGTACGCGCTCGGCCAGACCGTCGCCAACGCCACCGGGATCGACCTGCCGCCGAACAAGGCCGTCCTCGGGCAGAACGCCTTCACCCACGAGTCCGGCATCCACACCGACGGGACGCTCAAGGACGACGCGATGTACGAGCCCTACGCGCCCGAGACCGTCGGCCGCGAGCGCCGGATCGTCGCCGGCAAGCACACCGGCCGCGCCGGCGCCAGGGCAGCCCTCGAAGAGCACGGCGTCGAGGCCAGCGACGACGAGCTCGACGAGATCGTCCAGCGCGTGAAGGCCATCGGCGATCGGGGCAAGCGCGTCACCGACGCCGACCTCCTCACCATCGCCGAGGAGGTCACCGAGGGCGAGCGCGAGCGCCGCGTCGAACTCGTCGACATGACCGCCGCCAGCGGCGGCGGCACCCCGACCGCGAGCGTCCGCCTCCGCGTCGACGGCGAGGAACACCAGGCCGCGGCGACGGGCTCCGGCCCCGTCGACGCCGCGATCTCCGCGGTCCGGGAGGTCCTCGGCGAGCAGACCGCCAGCCTCGATTCCTACGAGGTCGACGCGATCACCGGCGGCCACGACGCCGTCGTCACCGTCGAGGTGGAGATGTCCCGCGGCGACCGCTCCGTCTCGGTGCGCTCCTCCGACGCCGACATCACGACCGCCAGCGTGCAGGCCATGGTCGAGGCGCTCGACCGGCTGCTCGCCAGCGACGACGACACCGAAGCGCTGCTCGCCGACGACTGAGCAGCCGTATTCGCGGAAGATCTCGGCCGTTCTCCGCTCAGGGGTGATAGCGCTCCAGAATGCCCCACGGGTCGAAGAGGTAGAGCACCGCGAGCCACACCGCCAGGCCGACGGCGAACAGCCCGACGGCAGTCGAGAGTAGCGATCCGCCGAAGTCCGCGGCAACGAACGCGAGGATAGCGACGGCCAGCCAGATACCCCCGAGGATCGTTTGGCGTCGTTCGTCCATGCGCGAGAGTCGGCGGGCGAGTGGGAAATCGGTGGTGATCCAACGCAGGAGAATCAGCTACTCGAGTCGCGTTCCGTCCCGCGGGCAAAAGTCGTAGGACTCGTCGACCGTCCGGAACCCACAGGCCGGGCACTCGGCGACCGACTCTTCGGTTTGGTGCTGACTGGATCCGCGGAACAGGAACGGGACGAACGGCACGAACAGGAAGAACGCGAACGTCCCGAACACCCACCAGAGGGCGGCGCTGAGAAGGAGGCTCACGACGATCCCCGCCGCCGCGGTCACGAGTCTCGAACGCATCGATCGAACGGACGGTCTGGGGAGGGAAAAGTTCGATTCCAGACGGTGAACAATTCCGCAGACGAAGACAGCCTGGAAGCCCCCTCCCGCTCGCGGCTTCTGCCTCGCTGCGCTCCTCGGTCAGTCGCCGACGCTCCTTCCCTGCGGTGCTTACTTCGTCGGAAGCCACGACCGGTCGGCCCCTTCCATTCCCACCCTGTGAATGTCCAACCGCACGAAACCCCGGCGGATGCGGCCGGTCGCGCAGAAAGCGGTGGTCGCCCGCGTCGCTACACTTCCTCGTCCTCGAGCGCGCGCAGCGGCGTGATCCGCGGGCCGTGTTCGCTCTGGCCGACGCGGGCCTCGACGCCGAAGACGTCCGCGAGCAGCTGTTCGGTAACCACGTCGGCTGGCCGGCCGCTTGCGTACACCTCGCCGTCGTCGAGGGCGACCATGTAGTCCGCGAAGCGGGCTGCCTGGTCGATGTCGTGCAGGACGAGAACCACGGTGACCGCCCACTCGTCGCGGAGCGTCCGCACGATGTCCATGACCTCCAGCTGGTGGTGGAGGTCGAGGAACGTCGTCGGCTCGTCGAGCAAGAGGACGTCGGTCTCCTGGGCGAGCACCATCGCGATCCAGGCGAGCTGAGCCTGGCCGCCGCTGAGCTGGCCGAGGTCGCGCTCGCGGAGGTGCTCGACGCCGGCCAGCGAGATCGCGCGGTCGATCGCTTCCTGGTCGTCGGCGGTCATCGCCTCGAAGAACCCGCGGTGGGGATACCGGCCGTGGCCGACGAGCTCCTCGACGGAGAGCGCACCCGGCGAGACGTTCTCCTGGGAGAGCAAGCCGAGCTTCCGGGCCAGCTCCTTGTCGTCGAGGTCGGTGAGGTTCGTCCCGTCGACGTGGACGGTGCCGGCCTCCGGCGTGATCTGGTCGGCGAGCCCGCCGAGCAGCGTGCTCTTGCCGCTCCCGTTCGGGCCGACGAGCGCGGTGACCTCGCCCGGCGGCAGACAGATCGACGCGTCCTCGACGACCGGCTCGTCGAGTCCCGGATAGCCGATGACGAGCCCGTCGGCGTCGAACGTGCTCGCGTCCGTTCGGGCCTCGTCGCTCACGTCGGTCAGCGCCCCGTCGCGGTCGGTCACCGTCTCGCCCGTCGAGGCCGCGCGTCGTCGCCGGGGCGGCTCGTCGCCGATCACCCGCGACGTGAGCGTGCTCGGCGGCTCGGCCGGCGGCTGGAGTGCGTGCTGTGCCATCAGATCTCACCCAGGTCGTTTCTGCGCATCATGTAGAGGAAGTACGGCCCGCCGACCAGACCGGTCACGATGCCGACGGGCATCTGCTTGTTCACGTCCATCACGATCGGGAAGAAGAGCCTCGCGCCGACGTCGGCGGCGACCATCAGCGCTGGGCCGACGAACAGACAGCCGAGGACGATCTTCCGGTAGTCCGACCCCACGACCGAGCGGACGACGTGGGGGACGATCAGGCCGACGAAGCTCACGATGCCAGCGACGGCGATACTCGCCGAGGCGGCGAGCACGGCGACGCCGGAGAGCGCAAAGCGCATGCGCTCGACGTTCATCCCCAGCGAGCTCGCCGTCCGCTCGCCGAGCTGGAGGACGTTGAGCTGCCGGGCGCCAGCGAGGGTCAACAGCGTGACCACGACCGTCCACGGCAGGACGACGCGGGCCTCCTCCCACTCGACGCCGGTCAGCGAGCCCGTCGTCCACTGGATCGCGGACTGGACGACGCCGATGTTGTCGGCGAAGAAAAAGAGCGCCGTCTGGAGCGACTGGAAGACGGTGCCGACGATCACGCCAGCGAGGACCAGCCGGACCGGCGACGTGCCGTGTTGCCACGCGATCGCGTAGACGATCAGGAAGGCGAGCGCCCCGCCGCCCGCCGCGATGATCGGGAGGTACGCGGAGAGGCCAGCGAACATGACGAGCGTCAGCAGGATGGCCAGTCCCGCCCCCGAGGAGACCCCGAGGATGTACGGGCTCGCGAGCTCGTTGCGGGTCACCGCCTGGAAGATCGCGCCGGAGAGCGCGAGGTTCATCCCGACGAGCGCCGCCACGACCACGCGCGGCATCCGGATCGTCCAGACGATCAGCGTCTCCGGCGGTAGCTCTGGCAGCTCGCCCTGGAACCCGGTCAGCAGCCGCATCAGATCCTCGCCGACGAGGAAGTTGAGCATCCAGCGGTGATCGAGCAGAACGTTCGGGTCCAGCACCGCCCAGATGACCTCCGCGATGGTCATGTCGTAGGCGCCGTAGCGGACCTGGACGAGCCCCGCGAGGACCACCACGAGGGAGCTCGCGAGACAGAGCCCGACGAGTGACCGATCGACCCACGCGAACCGCGACGCAACGTCGCCGAGCAGCCCGGTGTCGCCGCCGGAACCGCTGCCCTGGCTCTCGCCGTTCGTTGGCGTCGGCCGCTCAGCCATCGATCGATCCCTCCGGCTGCTCCTGGTCGGCCTCGAGATGTTCCCGGAGGCGGTCGTCGTCGATCGCCGCGAGAACCCGGTCCGTGCCGATCGTCTCGACGAGCGGCGCGACGCTCTCCGCTGTCAGCCGCTCCACGGCCTCGGGCGACCGGCGGGTCGCGAGCGCCTGATCGACGTACGCCTCGCGGAGCGCCCGGAGGTCGTCGTCCTCGTCTGTATCGGCCTCCGGTGGCAGCCGTGATTCGAACCACTCCCGCCAGCGATCGCGACCGTCCCAGTCGCCGGCGAACTCCGATTCGGGACGGAGCCAGTCGTACACCTCGTCGAGCCCCTCGGGGTAGCCCTCGGCGCGGCGCCAGTCCGCCAGCAGCCGCCGGGCGACGTGGGCACCCTGTCCGGCCGCGACGATCGCCTGCACGTCGCGCTCGCCAGCGGGGGAGGCGACGTAGAGGCCGTCGATCGGCGTCCGGCCGTCTGCGTCCGCGTAATCGCCGTCGAAGTGCTCGTGAACGTCGCCGTCGTGTTCGTGCTCCTCGAACATCGCGTCGCCGTCGAGCGGGCGGAGATACTCGCCTCCCGAGCGCGTCGCGGCGATCACGCGATCCGCACGGACGGTGGATCCGTCGTGGAGCGTCAGCTCGAAGGGCACCACTGCGTCCGGATCGGTCAGCGTATCGGGCTCCAGATCGCCCAGCGCGTCGGCCTGGACGCGTTCGACTGACTCGACGCGAGACTCGCGGATCGTCGCGCCGGCCTCGCTGGCGTGGGCCTGCGCGAGGTCGAGGAACGTCTCGACGTCAAGACCGCCCGGGAAGCCGAGGTAGTTCTCGAGGAACGCACACCGGCGGAGCGAGGACGGGCCGGAGTCGTAGACGACGACGTCGAGCCCGTACCGCGCCACGAAGACGGCCGCGGCGCAGCCCGCGGGCCCGCCGCCGACGATGGCGACGTCCTGACGGCCGTCCCGGGTCGATGCGTCGGACGCCTCGGCCATTCTCAGATCTCCCCGTCGACGATCTCGGCGACGCGCTCGTGGTCGAACAGGTCCTCCTCGATTCCGTAGAGGGCCGTACCGAGTCGCTCGGTCAGCACCATGTTCGTGATCGGGCCCTGGTAGAGCCCGCCAGCGCGGTAGACGTCGCCGTTCTCGACGGCTGTGAGCTGTCGTGCGGTGTCGTGGTTCTCGAAGAAGGACAGGACCGTGTCCTGGAACTCGGTAGCGGACTTGGCCTCCTGCCCGCGCAGGAGGATGACCTCGGGATCGACGTCGAGCAACGTCTCGAAGTCGATCGCGCCGCGGCTCGAGTGGAAGTCCCTCACGTCCGTCTCCGCGAAGGCGTCGTCGACGCCCAGCTCCCGGAGGTGCTTGAAGCTCGTCCCCTCGCCGACGATGTACGGCGAGAAGGACTCCGGCTGGTCGCCCGCTCCCCACATCACGGCGACCGACGGCGCGTCGTCCGTAGGTACCACGTCAGTGACGTTCGACTGGAACTCGTCGTGGAGCGTCACGAACGCCTCGTAGCGCTCTCGTTCCTGAAAGACCGCTGCGAGCTTCTCGAAGGCCTCGTAGAGGGACAGGTACGGGTAGCCCTCGTGCCAGTCGTAGCCCGTCGAGAAGATGCTGTTCCCGAAGAAGGGCGCGATCCGGCTGACCTCGACGACGTCGGAGGACTCCCAGTTGGGGAACCGGTTCGTCAGGAAGTTCGGGTCGATGACGTGGACGTCGGCCCCGAACTCGTAGAACAGCTCCTTGTCCACGCCGTTGTCCGACAGCGAGGTCATGTCGCTCTTGTCGACCTCCAGCCCCGGGATGGCGTCGTAGTACTTCGTGTGGTACCGGCCCGTCAGCCAGACCGCCTCGGGTGGCGCCTGGCCGAGTGCGATCCCCATGTCCGCCCAGCTGCCGTTGTTCGCGACCCAGGTCTCGGGAACGCCGTCGAACTCGACCTCGCCCACGGGTTCCATCGCGACCGAGTAGGCACCCTCGCCGCCGTCCTCGGAGCCGGGGATCGCCCCGCCCAGACAACCTGCTGTCGCGGCCGTAGCGACCGCGGCTCCTGTTCCAAGCAGTTCTCGTCTCGTCGATCCCGTTCCGCTGTTCCGATCGTCTGCCATATGTTTTTGGCCAGCCTAAACCAATAAAGGGATTTCGGTTTTTTGGCTAGCCAAAAACAACAGTGAGAGAAAGGTCGGTGGCCGGCCACGGCACCGGCTCGATGGCCGAGAGCGAGCGGGACCGTTCGATCGCGCCGGCCGTACGGTTCGCTTCGCTCGCCATGGAGCGTCGAAGAAGCGGCCGTCGGATCTCCGATCCGACGAGTTCTGCTTCGCTCACGGCGGTTCGCGAAGCAGTACGCCGAGGGGGAGATTTGAACTACGCCCGAACGTGCTCGCATGGCTGCGCGCGTTCGGTCTACTTCAAATCTCCGAGCTGGCGCTTCTCCGACCGGACCGCTCGCTACGCTCGCGGTCGAGACGTCGGAGAAGCGCCGAGGGGGAGATTTGAACTCCCGAGTCCGTGAGGACAGTTGCTCTCGAGGCAACCGCCTTGGCCAGGCTAGGCTACCTCGGCTCGGATCACCGTACCCCGCTGAAGGGTGTAATCGTTTCGATTCGGGCACCCGGATCCGGAGAAAGAATCAACTGTTCCCGGTTCGGGATGCGAGTATGGACGTCGAGGAGGCAAGCGAGCGAGCGGGCGCCGTCGCAGACGAGGTACTGGAAGCGGTCGTCGCCGACCGCGAGTTTATGGAGACCGTGCTGACCGGAGTGCTGGCCCGGGGTCACGTGCTCCTCGAGGACGTTCCGGGGACCGGGAAGACCCTCACCGCGAACTCCCTCGCGACCGCGCTCGGGCTCGAGTTTTCCCGCATCCAGTTCACGCCGGACCTGCTTCCATCCGACGTCACCGGGACGCACGTCTTCGACGAGTCCGACGGAAGCTTCGCGTTCACCGAGGGGCCGATCTTCGCGAACGTCGTTCTCGCCGACGAGATCAACCGGGCGCCCCCGAAGACACAGGCCGCGCTGCTGGAGGCGATGGAGGAAGAGCAGGTGACCGTCGACGGCGACACCCACGAGTTGCCCGACCCCTTCTTCGTCATCGCGACCCAGAACCCGATCGAGCAGGAGGGCACCTTCGAGCTTCCAGAGGCGCAAGTCGATCGGTTCCTGGTCAAGACGACGCTCGGCTACCCCGAGGAGGAAGGCGAACTCGAGTTGCTCCGCCGCCGGGCCGGCAGGAGCGACCAGACGCCGACCGTCGAGCCCATCCTCGACGGCCCGACCGTCCGGGAGCTACGAGACGTGCCCGAGGACGTCCACGTCGACCCCGACGTGCTCGAGTACGTCGCTGCGCTGGGCCGGGCGACGCGGATCCGGCCACAGATCCAGACCGGCGTCTCCCCGCGTGGCACCCAGCGGCTGTTCGAGGCCGCGCGGGCTCGCGCCGTGATCGAGGGACGCGAGTTCGTCACGCCCGACGACGTCCGCCACGTCGCGGGCCCCGTCCTCGCCCACCGGCTCGTGCTCACGCCGGAGGCGGCCGTCGAGGGCGTCGAACTCGACGGTATCGTCGAGGACGTCCTCGATAGCGTCCCGGTGCCGACCGTCGAGCCGACCGCCTGACGTAACGCCGTCTTTCTCGTCCGCGCTTCCACGCGCTCGCCGAGCCTGTCGCTCGGACACGTCTCCAGGGCAGTAGCACACAAACTGCGCGAGCGCAGCCGCTGATCGACAGTCGAAACCGAGAGAAGAAGACGGCGATCAGTCGTCGGCCTCGGAGTAGAGGTCGCCGCCGCCGTCCGCCTCGTCCGTGATCTGCGGACTCGACCAGTACTCGTGGGAGTCGTCCTCCCGGAAGCACTTGGTCTCGTGGAACTCCTCGGTGGTGTACTCCGGCGGGGTCTGCTCCATGCAGACCTGGCGGGCCTCCGGACACCGAGTGTGGAACCGACAGCCCGGCGGCGGGTTCTTCGGGTCCGGAATGTCGATCTTGCGCACGGGCGGCTTGTCGCTACCCGAGCTATCCGGTGCGAGGTCCGGCGTCGCCCAGCGTAACACCTTGGTGTAGGGGTGCTGGGGGTTGTTGATGATCTTCTCGGCCGGCCCGATCTCGACGAGCTCGCCGAGATACATCACGCCGATGCGGCCGCCGCTGTGGGCCGCGAAGTAGCGCGCGTTCGACAGGTCGTGCGAGACGAACACGAACGACGTGTCGAACTTGTCCTGGAGGTCCAGCATGAGGTCCATCATCTCGACGCGAAGCGACACGTCGAGCGCGCTGACGGCCTCGTCGGCCAGGATGAGGTCCGGGTCCATCAGCAGGGCCCGCACCAGCGCGACGCGCTGTTTCTCGCCGCCCGAGAGCTGGTGGGGGTAGCGGCCGGCGTAGTCGTCCGGCGGCGTCATCCCCACCTCCTCGAGCATCGAGAGCACCTGTCCGCGGCGGTCGCCCGCGCTCATCTGGCTCTGCCAGCGCTTGAGCGGGGCCTCCAGGATCTTCATGACCCGACGGTTCGGATTCAGCGACGAACCGGGGTCCTGGTGAATGATCTGGAGGGACGAGCGGATGTCCTTGTAGGGGATCTCGACGTCACCCTTCCCGTCCTTGGCGTCCCAGACGTCCTGTCCGCGGTACTTGACGCTCCCGCCGGTCGGCCGCTGCAGGCCGATGGTCGTCTTGCCCAGCGTGGTCTTCCCACAGCCGGACTCGCCGACGAGTGCGACGACGTCCTTCTCGTAGATGTCGAGGTCGACGCCGTCGACCGCCCGAACCACTTCGGGCTCGCTGAAGTCGAACAGGCCGCTGCTCTCCTCGAAGTGCACTTCGACTTCCTCGAGGGAAACGAGCGGTTCCTGATCGGCGTATTCGGGATGTGTGTCGACGCTCATCGTGCCTCACTCTCCTCGACCGGTTGCTGTTCGATGTTGAACGGAATCGCCTCGGCAGCGTCCTCCCAGTGGAAACACTCCACCTGGTGGGTGTCGCTGACCTCGTGGAAGTCCGGCGACTCCGCGACGCACTGCTCGTCGGCGAGGGGACACCGCGGATGGTAGGAACATCCCTCGGGGACGTTCACCGGGTCCGGGGCCGACCCCTCGATCGACGTCATCTCCGAGAGCGGTGCGTCGAGGTTCGGCGTCGAGTTCAGTAGTGCTCGCGTGTACGGATGGGCCGCATTCCGGAGGATCTCCTCCGTCGACCCCTTCTCGACGAGCTCGAAGGCGTACATCACCGCCATGCGGTGTGCCAGCTCGGCGACGAGCGGCAGGTCGTGGGTGATGAACACCATCGTGAGGTCGTACTTCTCCTTGAGCCCCTCCAGCAGCGAGAGGATCGACCGCTGCATGAGGAGGTCCAGTGCCGCGGTCGGCTCGTCCATGACGAGCAGATCCGGCTCGAGGACCACCGACAGGGCGATGAGGGCGCGCTGTCGCATCCCACCGCTCAGCTCGTGGGGATAGGACTTGAGCACGCGCTCGGGATCGAGGTAGAGGTCCGAGAGCAGCTCCCGGGCTCGCTCCATCCCTTCTTCGCGGTCGTAGTCGTGGGCCTCGAGCGTCTCGACGAAGTGACCCTTGACGGACATCGTCGGGTTGAACGAGCTCATCGCCCCCTGGAAGACCATCGAGATGTCCTCCCAGCGGAGCCGCCTGAGCTCCTCGTCGCTCAGCCCGAGGACGTTCACGGGATCGCCGTCCTCCGGGTAGTAGGTAATCTGCCCAGAGAGGATGCCCGGGTCGACGACCGCGTCGAGCATCGCGGACGCGAGCATCGACTTGCCACTGCCACTCTCGCCGACGATGCCGAGGATCTCCCCCCGGCGAATGTCGAGGTCGACGTTGTCGAGCACGCGGGAGACGCCACGGCTCATGTCGAAGACGACCTCCGTGTTGCGGAGCTCGATTATCGTCTCCGAGGCGCTGTACATCTCTCCACTCTCGTTTGGTGTGTTGTGCGTGCTCATATTAGGCCATTGCCGGCTGGACACTGTCGTCGTCGTCCATCTCGTGGTCTTCGACTGTGTCACCCTCGTGACGCGTCCGCACGCGCGGGTTGAACAGCCGGTCGGTACCCTGCGAGAGCAGGATGAGGCCGAACGAGAGGAACACGATCGGCGCCATCGGGACGATGATGAGGTACCGCGGGCCGCTCGGTGCGAGCGCACTGTGCTGGGCATATGCCCAGTTCATCATCACGCCCCAGTTCGCGATCGTCGAGTACGACAGGAAGCCCAGGAAGTACAGCCCCACCGTGTCGTAGATCACCCGACGTGCCGAGTAGACGAAGTTGACCATGATGTACGGCATCAGGTTCGGCAGGATGTCCTTCTGGATGATCGTGGGCGTCCCGACGCCCATCGTCCGGGACGCTTCGACGTAGGACTGCTCGCGCAGCGAGAGCACCTGGGACTGGATCGTCCGGGCAAGCCCGGCCCAGACGTTGATCGTCACGACGACCCCGATGAGGTAGGGGTTCGTCGGGTCGAGAATCGCGACGAGGACGATCACCAGCGGGAGGCCGGGGATCGACATTGCGATGTCGGTCAGGGTCATCAGGATCGTGTTGACTACACCACCCTTGTAGCCCGCGACCGTGCCGACGATCGTCGCGACGACGATCGAGAAGACGCCACCCGCCATGATCATCCGGAGCATGCGCGGCGTCGCCCAGACGATCCCGGCGAAGATGTCTCGTCCCTCGGGGTCGGTCCCGAGCGGCGTCTGCCAGTTCTCGAACGGCATGCGACCTCGTTCGTACCCGGCGACGCAGTTACTGCCGTCGGGGTCACAGCCGTAGGCGCTCGACGGTCGCGTGAGCTCCCAGGGCGACCCCACGACGCCGAGGAAGTCGTTCAGGATCGTGTAGCCGCTCTGGTGGAGGTCCACCAGAATGGCGATGAACACGAAGGACCCCAGAATGAGGAGGCCGCTCTTCGTTCGCCAGTCCGACCACGCAATCTTCGCGGGCGCGACGAGGCCCTCGTAGAGGACCTCCTTGTACTCCTGGACGGGACCGACGTCCGTCGCTTCGGCGTCGTCGAACATCTGACCGCCGTCGGTGCGAACGTCGTCCGTCGTGTCTTCCTCAGTAGGCTTCACCTTCATCACCCGATTTGATCCGCGGATCCAGATAGCCGTACGTCAGGTCGGCGATGTACGTGGCGATGACGACGCTCACCGTGATCATCAGGAAGATCGCCATCATCAGCGGGATGTCGGTGTACTGGACGGCGCGGTCCATCCACCAGCCGACGCCCTGATACTGGAAGATCTGCTCCAGGATGACCGACGCACCGAGCATGAACCCGATCGACAGGAGCAGGCTCGTGTAGAGTGGGAGCACTGCGTTGCGGCCCACGTAGCGGAGCGCGATGCGCCTGTCGGGGAGTCCTCGGAGCTGTGCGACGCGCACGTAGTCCTCGCCGAGCACCTGAATGCTGTTACCACGCATCGACAGCGCGAGCAGCCCGTACGCCGTGATGACGTACGACAGTGCTGGCAGCGTCGCGTGCCTGAATGCACCACTGATGAACGCCAGGGTGAAACCCGGGTCGACGCCGTTAGGCAGCTTGTACCGCACAGGGAAGTGCTGCGTGATGATCCCGTCGCCATAGCCGATGTAGATGATCAACAGCAGTCCGGCGACGTAGTAGGGGATCGACGTCGTGACCATGCCCACCAGCGTGTTCGAGAGGTCGAAGAGGGACCCCTCCTTGTAGGCCATGATCGCGCCAAGTGCGAGCGAGATTCCGAAGAGGCCGAACGTCGCGATGGCCATGACGAACAGCGTCCACGGGACGGTCTCCGCCATCAGCGAGTTCAGGTTCTGTTGGGCCTCGATGGAGTAGCCCAGGTTCCCAGAGAGTAGCTCCCCGAAGTACGTGATATACGCCTCGTGGAACGGCGCATCGGGGTCGATCATCAGCTGTTCTGCGATGTTCTTTCGGACGATCTCCGGGTCGATGTTGGGGTTGTTCTGGATGACCTGATCGACGTACGTCGCGACCTGATCCCCCGGCATCTGCCGCGTCAGGAAGAACGCCAGCGATGCGACTGCCCAGAGCGTGAACAGCGCCTGCCCGGTCCGTTTTACGTACCAGTTCATTGGAAATAAGAAAGTGGCCCGCGGCGATCAGTTGGTTCGTGCCTTCATCAGGCCGTCCGTCGCTTCCTCGGTGGCGGAGCCCAGCTTCTCGTTGACCTGGGGGAGCCACCAGAGCGGCCAGAAGACGGAACCGTGCGATCCGACCTCGCCCTCCGGCGGGATGTCGAACTGCGCGGTGTCGATGAAGGACTGCTCGTACTTCTCCATGATGTAGATGACGGGCACGTCCTTGTTGACGATCAGTGCGAGATCCCGGATGTACTGCTCACGCTCGCCCGAGGATGCCGAGGAGAGCGCCTCCAGCGTCTCGTCGATGTTGATCGTGTCGCCGTCGATCTCGACTTCGTTCTTGTCGTAGTGAGCGAAGTGCGAGTTGTCCTCCTCGCGCAGCGTGTTGCGGAGGATGTAGTTGAGGCTGAAGTACGGGATGTTGGCCTGGCTCCCACTCTGGGAGTGCTGGTCGACGGCGAGGTCGAAGCCGTCGCCGAGGTTGGCAGCGTAGGAACCGGGTCCGTTGGAGTTCCCGTTACCTTCGATGCCCCAGCCTGCGTTCTGCACCTGGTCGAGGACGCCCTGCGCCGCGACGGCCCAGTCGGACCACGGTGCGGGGTACGTCATCGTAGAGTTGATGTCGCTCATCGAGTAGCCGGCGTCGGACAGCAGCGACTCGGCCTTGTCGGTGTTGAGCGAGTAGGTGTTGAAGCCCTCGGGGTTCTCGGAGCCGAGGTACGTCTCGACGGTCGCAGCGGTCAGCCCCGTCGGGGTGGGGTGACCGACCTTCGTCGACGCACCGACGTTCTCGATGATCGCGTTGCGGTCGAGCGAGTAGTAGAGCGCCTGGCGGACCTCTCGGATGCTCCACGGCTCGTCGGAGTGGTCCGGCCAGATACCCATCCCGAAGCCGCCGGGGATCTGGAACTGACGGATGGTGTCGGGGAACCGGTCGAGCGTCTCCGGGTCCGCGAACAGGCTGTGAACGCCGTCGAGTTCGCCTGCCTCGAAGGAAGAGTGGAACGCGTTGTTGGAGTCTCGGTAACCCACGTCGTAGCCATTCCAGTTGTAGTGGTTGCCGGCGACGGGGTCGTCGGCGTAGTCCTCGAGTCCGTTACGGGGCTCGTACCGGTGGAAGTTGGATTCTCGGGACGTGAGTGCGAGGGGACCCGACGGATCGGGAGTAGTGACCTCGACGTCGGCGGGCGACTCGTTGTCGGCCTCGCCCTCCCAGATCGACGGCGCGAACGCGGCCTGCCGGTCGAGGACGGAGTACTTAACGAAGTCCTGGCGGGTGTCCTCGGGGTAGCTCACCGTGAGCTCGTACTCGCCGGAGGCCTCGATGTTGTCGCTGAGCTCACCGAGCTGGTCGCCGTTGTTGATCTGGATCTGGAGCTGGAGAACGAGGTCCTCAGCCGTGATCGAGTTCCCGGTGGAGCCCCACGTGAAGTTCTCGGACATGGTGCACACGAACGCGCCGCCGGTGTGCTCCCAGTCCGTGATGAGGTGGGGCATGAACTCGTCGTTGATGTAGTCGTACTGGGTCCAGCGTGCGAACACGCCGAACTGGCTGTGAGGAATGTTCCAGCCAACCGTGGGGTTGTACTGGAACGTGTCGACGGCGAACGAGCCGGAGGCCGTCTCGAACCAGATGTTCTCGTCCTCGTAGTCGTACGGGCCACCGGAGCCGCCGTCGTCACCGCCGCCCCCGTCACCGCTGAGGCAACCCGCGACGGCTGCTGCTCCCGTTGTTCCAGCGAGCGATACGAATTTCCGTCGGGAGACCACGTCGCTATAGTCCCCACTTGAATGGCTATCTGCCATACGATCACTCAGTCATGGTCACACATACATAAATGTTTCATATGTCGGTGGTCGGTAGCAAACGGCGCTGAGCGGGCCGAGATCGGCAGGTACCGTCACTCGGTAGCATCCGGCTTTCACCACCAGATGAGACCGGTCGTCGAGACCAGGAATCCGGCAAGGCTCGCTGGGAGTCCTCGGGAGACGCACAGCCCGGTTTCCGCCTGACGAGCGGCCGCGGTGACGCCGGTAGGTCGCCGTCACGAACAGCCGGAATTCGGTGCATTCGGATCTGGGACGAGAGCGAGGACGAGGGCAACGGTAGATACGTCGAACGCGGCCGCGCTAGGGGAGTAACGCGGTGCTCTCGACAGCGCCGGTCAGGTGAGCACGTTACCCTGCCTGCGCCGGACGCACGAACGCGTTCGGACTCGAGACGACGCTTCCGTCTGCCCGGCAACTGTGTGGCAAACCGTACCTCGCGATCGTCGTTGCCGAGACCGTCAGAGTGAACGCGACTGTTCGTGAAGCCGCGAGTGTGACACTGAGACTCGTGCAGATCGGTACCGGTGGACAGGGCGAGCACTGGTGTCGGGAGACGCTGCCACCGAACGTGGCAGACGGGACGATCGAAGTCGTCGCCGCGGTCGACCAGGACGAAGCCGCGCTGACCAATGCCGTCGACGCGCTCGACCTGGAGCCTGAGCGATGTTTCACGGACGCCGCCGAGGCGCTGGCGGCGGTCGACGCCGACGCCGTGTCGCTCGTCGTCCCACCGAGCGCCCGCGAGCCGCTGATCGACCTGGCAGTCGAGCACGATCTGGACGTCCTCACCGAGAAACCGCTGGCGGACACCATGGAGGACGCCGTCCGCTTCGTCAGGACCGTCGAGGACGCTGGCCTGAAGATGGGCGTCACCATGAGCCACCGGTATCGACGGGACGTCACGTCGCTCCGGCGGACCGTCCAGGCGGGCGACGCCGGCGACGTCGACAACGTCTACAGCCGCTACGCAGTCAACGCTCGATCCTACGGAAGCTGGGCGACGCCGCGACTCTACGACCTCAAGGAGCACCCGCTGCTCGTCGACGGCGCCGTCCACCACCTCGATCTGCTGGCCGACCTCGCCGGCGATCGCGCCGATACGGTCTACTGCCACGCGTGGAACCCGGAGCACTCCGACTTTGCCGCGGAGCCGAACGCGAACGTCCAGCTCGTGATGGAGAACGGCACGAGCGTCGTCTACGAGGGCCAGAACACCAACGCGGCCATGCTGAACGGCTGGGGCGACGAGCACGTCCGCGTCGACGGCACGGACGCGACCCTCGTGCTCGACGGCCACGAGCTGCGGGCGTTTCCGTACGACAGCGAGGCCGAGGGCTGCATCGGCAACGAACGCTTCGAGGACGGCGATCCGGTCGACCTCGACGAGCAGGCGAAGTGGTCGAACGCGTGGCTCGTCGAACAGTTCGCCGACTGGTGTGCTGGCGGGGAGCCGATGGAGACGAACGCCCGCGCGAACCTCCAGGCGATGGCGCTGGTGTTCGCCGCCGTCGAGAGCGCCGATACGGGCGAGGTCGTCGAGGTCCAGCGCGTCCTCGAGGACGCGAAAACGGCCGCCGACGAGGCCGGGGCGTAGTCCGCAGTCTCGTCGGAACCAGCGGAGGGAGAGGGCCCCAAACGACGTCCGCAGTCAGTGGACGCTTCGCTCGTCGCTCGTGTCGATGTCCTCTCGCGGCTCGACGCTTCGGAGATCCGGCACGTCGGAGCGACCGCCAGCGGCGGCCCACTCGACGGCGTTCCCGATCACGTGCTGGACGGTCTCGTCGTGGTAGACGGGGTAGGTCTCGTGGCCCGGTCGGAAGTAGAAGATCCGGCCGTCCTCGCGCTCGTAGCAACAGCCCGAGCGGAACACCTCGCCGCCCTCGAACCAGGAGGTGAAGACGAGTTTGTCGGGATCGGGGACCCGGAATGGCTCCCCGTACATCTCCGCCGCCTCGATCTCGAAACACTCGTCGATCCCCTCGGCGATCGGGTGGCCCGGAGCGACGGTCCAGACGCGCTCGCGCTCGGCGGCTTCACGCCACTGGAGCCCACAGGACGTTCCCATCAGGCGACGGAAGAGCTTCGAGAAGTGACCCGAGTGGAGGACGAGCAGTCCCATTCCGTCGTGGACGTGCTCGATCACCCGGTCGACGACATCGTCGCGGACCTCGTCGTGGGCGGCGTGGCCCCACCACGTCAGCACGTCGGTGTCCGCGAGGACCGATTCGGTGAGTCCGTGTTCGTCCTGCTGGAGCGTCGCGACCCTCGTCTCGAAGCCGCGGTTCTCGAGCGCGTCGGCCAGCACCGCGTGGATCCCGTCGGGATAGATCTCGGCGACGGTGTCGTTCTCGCGCTCGTGGACGTACTCGTTCCAGATCGTGACGGTCGTCGCGTTCGTCTCCGTCGTCATGGTCGGGACTGGGGACCCGCCGGCGTAACTGATTGGCGAACCGGCAAGGCGACCGTAGCGAAGCGCCGAAGGCGGCGGCAACGGTGCTGCGGACAGGGACAGGAGCGGGTCGATCTGCGGATCGATCCCGACGGCGCGGTGGGGGATCGAGGTCGCGAAAAACGACGGGGTCGTGATCTACGCGCCCTAACAGGGTCCCGCCGGCGAGTGAACGGAGACGCAACGACGAGATACACAGCGGGCAACGAATCCGCGTACCAACGCTAGAGCTGTACCTCGAGAGAGAAATAACGGCGACCTAGTTCTGTGCTTCGATGAAGTCGGCGGTCTCGGTGGCGAGCTCTTTGACCTCCTCGGAGACTGCCTCCTCGTCAGACTCGGCGACCTCCCGGAGCGGCTCGACGGCCTCGGGGGCCTCGGCGAAGCCCAGCGCCTGAATCGCGTGGACGCGGGCGACGCGGATGTCGGTGCGTGCGATCTCGATCACGTCGTCGATGACGGGCTCGACCGCCGAGGGATCGTGTTTGGCGACGTTCGCGACGACGTCGGCCGCAGCGCCACGGGCGATCGGCGGATCCGCGTCGAAGGCCTGCTCGATCTCGGTCAGTCGACCGACGAGCGATTCGGGATCGACCTCGCTGACCTCGACGAGCGCGTGGAGCGTCATCTCGCGGATGCCGTAGACGCGCTGGATGTCGTGCTCGACCTCGTCGCCGCGAGCGGAGAGCTGATCCATCACCTTCTCGCGAATCTCGGGCTCCATCTCGTCGAGCTCAGCTTCCGTCGGAACGCCGGTGTCGGGGAGATCGTCCGTGATCGCGAGGAGTTTGTCGACCTCCGCCGCGAAGTCCTCGGGGTAGTGTTCGAGGAGCGGACCGATCGCTCGGCCGGCCCGGTAGCCGGTCAGGGGCGGCATCTCGTCGAGGAGCTCGACGAGTCGCGGGATCGCGGGGCGGACCGCCTCTGGGTACTCGGGGGCGATGCGAGAGAGGACCTGTGCGGCCGTGCTCTCCGCGACGGGGAACTCGTCCTCGAGGTGGTCGATGACGACGTCGACGTGGTCGACGACACGGTCCGGATGCTCGGAGGCGATCGTCGAGAGCGCCATGAGGCCGATGTTCCGGAACGTACCCATCTCGTGGTCGAGCAGTTTGACGATCGCGTCGACCTCGACCGAGGTGGGATCCTCCCGGACTGTTTCGAGAAGATGCTCGTCGTCCGGTGGTTCCTCTGACATGCTTGGGAAGGTACTGACACAGCACCAAGTACCTCACGATCCGAGACAGATGGCAGGCGAGTGATTCTGGGACGGACGGCGGCGGCTCGTTCGGAGACGGACGCGACCGTTCGATTCGGGACTGCAACGGTCTCCCCGGGGCAGCGAACAGGTGGAAAACGCGGTCTGACCCCGGGACCGCGGACGGCGATCACTCCAACAAGCTTATCAGCAGCAGTCAAATCTCTATGGGATATGCGAACGGTCGCCGTGGGCATCGCAGTGGTGTTGCTAGTCTTTCTGGCAGGGTGTGCCATCACGGTCCCCGGCACCGTGGCGGTCGACGGAGCGACGGGCCCGGCGCCGAACGCCACGGACCTGTCCTTCGCCGAGGTCTCCGGGGAGATCGGGTTCGAGTACAGTTCCGTTGAGAGCGGGGCCGGCAACGGCAACGACGGCATCTACGTCGCCGACTACGACGGCGATCTGCGGGACGACGTGCTCGTGCTCGGCGGCGAGTCGCCAGCGCTGTTCCACAACACCGGCGACGGGTTCGAACGCTCCGGCGCCCTGCCGAACGTCTCCACACCGGACGCCGGACGAATCCAGAGCGCGCTCTGGCTCGACCGCGACAACGACGGCAGCGAGGACCTCCTCCTCTTCCCGCGCTCGGGGACGCCGATCTTCCTCGAGAACGAGGGCGGATCGTTCGAGCAGCGGGACGTGGGGCTCGACGACGCGTTCGCCAATCCGGTCGCCGCGACGACGGCGGACTACGACGGCGACGGCTGTCTCGACCTGTTCGTCGCCCAGAACGGCCTCTGGTCGGAGAACACGCCGCAGGCGTGGCAGAACAGCTACTGGGAGACCGACAACGGCAATCCCAACGCCCTCTACCGGGGCAGCTGTGGCGACGGCTTCGAGCGCGCGGACGACGCCGGGATCGGCCCCGACGGCCGCGGCCACCACTGGAGTCTCGCGACGAGCTTCACCGACCTGAACGACGACGGCCTGCCGGACATCCACGTCGCCAACGACTACTACAACGACACGATCTACTACAACGACGGCGACGGCACGTTCACCCGCGAGACGATGGGTTCGTCCACCGACCGGAACGGCATGTCCTCGGAGGTCGCCACCGTGCTTGGCGACGACCGGCCGGAGCTGTTCGTGACGAACATCTTCTTCCCGCGCGATCGGATCCGCGAGCTCCCACCGACCCAGCGGGAGCTCATCTCCGATTTCTTCTCGATCCGCCTCGGGAAGCGGCTACAGGGGAACAACCTCCTCCAGCCCACCGGCGACGGCTACGACGACGTCGGCGACCAGGTGGGGGTCGCGGAAGGGGGCTGGGGCTGGGCGGCCGCGCTCGCGGACCTCGACAGCGACGGGGAACGCGACGCGTTCCACACCACCCAGACGGTCCTGACCTTCGACGAAGAGAACCCCATCTACGACCTCCCGATGGTCTGGCTCCAGCAGGACGGCCAGTTCTACCGCCAGGACGCCGGCGAGATCGGCCTGAAGAGCGCCGACGGGCGGGGCATGAGCCGGATCGACTACGACCTCGACGGCTCGCTCGACCTCGCCGTCGCGACCTACGACGACGAGTACCTGTTCTACGAGAACCAGGCCGAGCAGGGCAACAGCCTCCAGGTCGTCGTCGACGGCGGCGACGCCGGCACCGCCGTCGGCGCGAAGCTCTACGCCACGTCGAACGGCGAGACCCAGCAGTTCGTCTCGAACGCCCGCGCGGACTTCCAGTCACAGGAGAGCAGCGTCCTCCACGTGGGGCTCGGCGACGCGGAGGCGGTCGACGAGCTTCGCGTGGTCTGGCCCGACGGGACGGAACGAACCTTCGAGGACGTTCCCGCCGGCGGCCGGATCCGGATTACGCCCGAGGGGATCCAGCAGCGACTCGAGTACGAGGACTGAACCGCAGCGAGGTGCCCGCCCGACCAGTCACTCCCCGTCGGGCTGGGGAGACGGCAGTGCGCGCTTGGATCGCGGCGGGATGAGATACGTGCCACGGCGCTCGACGGTCAGGAAGTCGACGATGCCGCTGTGGTGGGCGTCGATGTCGTCGGAGCCGAGGTCGTTCATCGCCTCGCGCGTTGCGACGAACTCCTCGATCCCGTGCTGGACCGACGTGAAATTCATCCCCGCGTCGTGCTCGGGGTCGGAGACGTTCCCCTCCGAGCGGCGGAGGATCTTCGGTACGAACGAATCGTCGCGCGCGCGGGCCGTCTTCTGGGTGTGTCCGAGCCGGCCGTGTGCCTCGGCCTTCTCGTCGAGGTTCTCCGTGTTTTCCTCGGTAATGCCGCTGTGCGCGCCGAGATCCTCGGCCGTGTCGCCGACCTGCTCTTCGTCGTAGCTCGTCCCGAACATCTGGGTGACCTGTGCCTGGTCGTCGAGCTCGTACCAGCTATCGAGGTCGATGCCGAGGCGGCTGACGAGCTGGGTCGTGCCGCCGGCGAACGGGCCGTCCTCGAACGTGACCGCGTCTTCGGGTGCGTTCGAGTCGTCGAAACCGGACTTGAACCCCATCGAGAGCGGCGATTCTTCCCTGATTTTGGGGTGGTCGAGCTCCGCCGCGGGGTTGCCGCGGCCGACGACAGCGGGCCGGCGGCCGATCTGCTCGAACACGGAGGCGAAGTCCCCCTCGACGGTGACGCCGTTGATCGCGTCGAGGTTCCCGTTGAGCACCTCCTCGACGGACAGCGGAATTCCGCCGAAGTCACTGTTGAGCAGGATGGCGACGTCTGCCTCCTCGGGCGTGGCCTCGTCTTCGCCGAGTCGGTCGATGACGTCCGCCGGTCGCTGGAGGTCGACGTCCGCCGGGAGCGACTCGTCGAAGCGATCGAAGTAGGTCGGCGCGTAGCCGAGCATGAACAGGAGTCCACGGGCCCACGTCGCCCCCGTGTCGCCGCCGGTGCCGCGCTGGTAGGCGCGCTCGATCGACTTGAACGTGTCCTCGACCGCAGCTCGTTCCGCGGTCGTGGGCGGGACGGAGCCGGTGTACTCGTAGAACAGGACGAGCTGCTGTTCCGGGAGACTCGTGTTGCCAGAGGGCGCACGTCGGAGATACGCGTTCCAGGCGTGCTGGCGCTCGGGCAGTGTCGAGAGGTCCTCGGGACCTTTCGGGTAGTTCTGGTCTTCGGGGGATGGATCGGAATCGGTCGCGTTGGTCGAGTTCCCCGGGGCGTTCGAGGCTCCCGACTCTACGTTGAGACACGCCGACAGTGCGCTGGCCCCGCCGATCGCCACGGCACTCCGGACGAGCTGGCGCCGCGGGATCGCGTCGAACCGATCACGTGACATGGGCACACAGTATGGAGCAGGGGGATAAATGGGTGTTGTACGCTCGCGGGAGAAACCGACGGTGTGAGATCAGACCGATCCGGCGGTGCGAGGTCGGGGAGGATTCCGGGCGGAACCGAGAGGAGCAGGGAGTTTGAAGCGCGCTACGACTCGTCGTCCTCGACCTGCGGGGCGCGCATCCGGTTGCACTGCCAGAGGACGAGTGCGACGCCGGCGCCGGTCGTGCCGAGGAGCACGAACACCATCACCGAGATGACGAACGACGCGGTGGACTGCTCGGCGAGCGACATCGCGATCGCGTTGAGCACCGCGAACACCGTCAGCATGATGAGGAGCATGAAGTAGTACTCCGAGAACTGGCACACGTTGAACCAGAAGCGCGGCCAGAACCCGCTCTGACTCGGTCCGATCCGATCCCGCGGCTCCGAGGCTGGATCGTGCTCCCGGGGAGATCCGTCGCTGGACATACCGGGCATCGTCGGCGATCGGTTATAAATTCGGGCACCGCCGGCGAGCCCGATCGGCCTCGTGCTGGCGCCGGCGGGGCTCCGGAACCGAAGCCACCCACGTAATAGAAATTTGATATTACCGAGTCGTCCGTCCGATCCGCCGTGGTACTCCACGTCCGTTCAGTGAAACGGACGCGTACGCGCGCCTTCACCGGACTGCAACATCGCTAGCGGGGACGCGAGCGCGGGGTGTGCTACCGACTCGAGCAGAAACGATCGGGCAGCACTCAGCAAGCCAACACCTTTAATATCGGGCGAAAGCGTTCCCTACTACATGCCAATTCCCGGAGGGTCGTGAGCAATCATGGCACCGAAACTCTCCTCGCTTCTCGTCCCGTCGTTCATCCAGCGTCGATACACGGCGAAGTTCGTCGTCTCGATTCTCTTCGTCCTGCTGGCGATCGGGATCGTGGGGTACGTGGGGTACGCACAGGTTAACACGACTATCGAGGACAGCACGCAGGAGAACCTCGAAACGAGCGCGTCGATGCAGGCGGACTCGCTCGACGAGTGGACCAGCGCGATGGGCTACCAGACGCGCTCGGTCGCGAACCTCGAGACCGTCCCGAACGGTGACGCGTCCCGGATACCGGCTTACCAGCCGAATTTGCAAGGGTACGCTGCGATACACGTCCTCGATCTATCTACTGGCGAGGTGATGTTCTCGACGGCGCCCGACATCGAAGGGCAGCCCATCGAGAGCGTCGAGGACCCGTGGGGCTCCGCCGATCTCGAGAGCGAGACCAGCGGCGGTTCCCTCTGGACCTCCCAGACGAGCTACGAGTCCAGCTCCGTCCCGGGCACTCAGGTGATCGGATTCGCCGCCCGGACGCCGACCAACTCCAGTCGCGTCGTCGTGATGGACGCCTCGCTGGGAACGCGCGTCGAGCAGCTCCAGCAGAGCGGCGCTGGCGGCGCAGGTGACAGCGCCCAGACGAGCGACATCGTCGACGGCGAGGGGAACTACGTGCTCACCCGCGGAGGAACCGCGGAGGGGTCGATCGAGGACGGCAACCGACTCGAAGCGATCCAGACCGCACTCGACGACGGGACGGTGCAGTTCACCAGCGGCGGTGACGCGCTCCGTGCGTACGCGCCGGTCGACGGCGCCGGGAACGCCGACAACTGGGTCGCGATGACCACCGTTCCCAAGAGCGACGCCTACGCGGTCCGCGACACCGTCGGCCAGAACGTCCTGCTGATCGTCGCCGTCGCGTTCCTGGCGCTCGGTATCATGGGCGTCGTGCTCGGTCGCCAGACCGTCACGCCGCTCCGCCGGCTCCGGTCGAAGGCCCAGTCGATGGAGGAGGGCGACCTCGACGTCGACCTCGAGTCCGGACGCAAGGACGAGATCGGCCAGCTCTACCAGGCGTTCGACAGCATGCGCCTGTCCCTCCGGGAGCAGATCCAGGAGGCCCAGTCCGCACGCGAAGAAGCCGAAGCAGAGCGCGAGCGCATCCAGCGCATCAACGAGGAACTGGAGGCGACCGCGGACTCCTACAGCGACGTGATGCAGCGGGCTGCCGAGGGCAACCTCACCGCTCGCATGGACGCATCGACGGAGAACGAGGCGATGGAGGACATCGCCGAGGAGTTCAACGAGATGCTCGCGGAGATCGAGGGCACGGTCGAGGAGCTCAACGCCTTCGCCGCGGAGGTCGCGACGGCCTCCGAGCAGGTGACCGCCTCCAGCGAGGAGGTCCGCTCCGCCAGCGAGCAGATCAGCGACTCCGTCCAGGAGATTTCCGCCGGTGCGGAACGCCAGAACGACTCGCTGCAGTCCGTCAACCAGGAGATGTCCGACCTCTCGACGACGACCGAGGAGATCGCAGCCTCCTCCAACGAGGTCGCCGACATCGCCGAGCGGACCGCCGAGACGGGGAAGGAAGGTCGCGACGCGGCACAGGCCGCGATCGCGAGCATGCGCGAGATCGAAGACGAGTCGAGCCGGGCGGTCGACGAGATCGGCCAGCTCGAACAGGAGGTCGGCCAGATCGACGAGCTGATCGAGCGGATTCAGGAGATCTCCGACCAGACGAACATGCTCGCGCTCAACGCGAACATCGAGGCGTCCCGGTCCACCAGCGGCGAGGGCGACGGCGGCTTCGGCGTGGTGGCCCAGGAGGTCAAGGAGCTCTCCCAGGACGCGAAGGACGCGGCCGAGGAGATCGAAGACCGCCTCGAGGGCATCCGGGAGCAGACCCGGCGCTCCGCCGAGGAGGTCGAGCAGACCAGCGCGGACGTCGACGAGGCGAGCGAACAGGTCGCCAACGCCGTCGAGGCGCTGGAGGAGATTGCCGAGTACGCCGCCGAGACGAACACCGGCGTGCAGGAAATCTCCGCCGCGACCGAGGAGCAGGCAGCCTCCACCCAGGAGGTCGTCGCGATGGTCGACGAGGCCGCGACGATCAGCGAGGAAACGACCGCGGAGTCCGAGTCCGTGGCCGCAGCCGCCGAGGAGCAGACCACGGCGCTGACGGAAGTGTCGAACTCCGCGAGCGACCTCTCCGAGCAGGCGGCTCGCCTCTCGGAGGCGCTCGACCGCTTCGACACCGACGCGGACGCGGAGACAGACGAGACCCGAATGCTCGACGGCGAGCAGCTCGAGGGTGACCTCCCCGAGGGCGACGGGCTCGACGACGGCACCGACGAGGACATCGAGGACGTCGAGGAGGACATCGACGCCTTCCAGCCCGGCGTCGAGGCCGACGAGTTCGGTGCCGACGCCGCGGCCGAGCCCGAAGGTGGCGTCGACGAACCTGCCGCCGCACCGGCAGCCGAACCCGAGGAAGGTGACGAACCGGGCGACGACGCGGACGCCGACGACTCCGACGCCAACGCGGCGGAGGATGAGGACGTCTTCGAGTTCGGCGGCCCCGAGGGCAGCGACGTCGTCGACGGGCTCGACGAGGAGTCCGCGGACGGCGACGGTGCCGCTGACGACGCTGCCGCGGACGCAGCGGGCGCGCTCACCGACGTCGCTGGCGTCGGCGAGACGAAGGCCGACGCGCTCCGCGCGGCCGGCTACGAGACCGTGGCCGACCTCCGCGCGGCGACCCAGGCCGAGCTCGCGCAGGTCGAGGGCATCGGCGACGCGCTGGCCGTCGAGATCAAGGACGACGTCGGTAGCGAGTAACCGACTGCGACGCGGTTCGTTTTCGAGACGATTCTTTCTGGGTCCGTCCTGGCTTCGCTACCTGATCGGTTCCACCGCCTCTCGTAGCGGGGCTCCGTCCACGTCGGCAGGTCTTTGCCCCAGAGCGTCCGTTCCCCGCTATGCAACTCGATCCAGCGACCAGCCTGGCGGCGAATCCGGCGCCCGCGATCCGGGCCGTCGCCGAGGAGCCGGGATCGGTCCTCGTCGTTCCCGTCGGGAGCGTCGAGCAACACGGCGAGCACCTGCCCGTCGCGACGGATAGCCTGCTCGCGGACGCCGTCGCGCACGGCGGCGTCGAGCGAGCGAGTGGAGCGGCGGACGGCGAGACGGCGACTGGAGCCGCGGACGCCGATCGCGATCGGGACGGCGGCGTCCCGGCGCTCGTCGCGCCAGTCGTCTGGACGGGGTACTCGCCACACCACCTGCCCTTTGGCGGCACGCTCACGATCGGGTTCGAGCGGCTGCTGGGCGTGCTCGAGGACGTTGCCGAGAGCGCGCTGGATGGTGCGTCGGCCGGCGGAGCCGCTGCCGGCGCGGACGCCGGGGACGACGGGGCTGCAGGCAGCGGGTTCGACGCGATCCTGCTGGTCAACGGCCACGGCGGCAACGCGGCGCTCATCGAGGGCGCGGTGAGCGAGATCGGCGTCGCGAACCCCGACGCGGAGGTCGTCGGCGTGACCTACTTCCAGCTCGCCGCAGGGCTGCTCGAGGGCGTCCGCGAGAGCGACCCGGGTGGGATGGCCCACGGCGGCGAGTTCGAAACCTCGCTCATGGCGCATCTCCATCCCGAACTCGTCGGCGACGACCAGCCGGCGACGCCGCTCGAGCCAGCCTACGACCGCTCCAGCGCCGACCTCCTGCAAGGTGGCCCCGTGAGCTCCTACCGGTCGTTCGACGCGTACACCGACAGCGGCGCGATCGGCGAGCCCGAGGTCGGGAGCGAGGAGACGGGCGAGGCGATCTACGAACTGGTCACCGGTGAGCTCGCGGCGTTGCTCGCGGAGCTCCACGAGACCGCACGGTAGGAGCGGTCGCCCGGTTCGCTCCCGTTCGTTCTCACTCGCTCGCTGTGCTCGATCAGCGTGATCGCCACACAGCTCGCGTGCGACCGATTCGCACCACTTCCTTGCGTCGCTCGCCCAACAGGTATAACAGCAAATCCCCCGTACGCTGTCTCCAATGCGTCGCGTGGGGGCGCGAGGACGGGGGATCCAGCCGTGACGGCTCGCGAGTGGGCCGGGAGGATCGCCTCCGTCGTCCTCGTGGTGATCGTCCTCTGCCTGGTCGTCGGGCACCTGCTGGGGACGCCGATCCTCCTGGGGTACGTCAGCTCCGACAGCATGGAGCCGACGATCGACGAGGGCGACGCCTTCGTCTCGATCCCGCAGCCGCTCGCGGGTGATATCGAGGAGGGCGACGTCATCGTCTACGAGGCACGCGAGCTCGACGGCGGCGGACTGACGACCCATCGCGTCGTCGAGGTCCGCGAGGACGGCTACGTCACGAAAGGGGACAACAACCCGTTCACCGATCAGGACGGGCCCGAGCCGATCGTCACCGACGAGCAGGTCAAGGCCGAGGCGCTCCAGGCCGGTGGGACCGTCGTGACGATTCCGTTCCTCGGAACGATCGTCGAGGGGATCGGCTCGATCGCCGGTGGCGTTCGGACGACGCTCGCCGACACGTTCGGGCTCGGTGCGGCGACGAGTCCCCGCGGCTTCGGCTTCCTGCTCGTCGGTGCCGGACTGGCGCTGGTCGCGCTCGCCGCGGCAGGCGGCGGGCGAGGGGCGAGGATCACAGACCGGCGGACGGACCGCGAGAACGTGATCAAGCTGTGGTCGGCCGTCGGCCTCGTGGCGATCGTCGTCGTCCTGCTCGCGACGGCCGCGATGGTCGTTCCCGGCGGCGTGCAGGAGTTCGGCATCGAGAGCACCGAGGAGCCGTCCGACGATCCGCTCTCCGTCGAGCCCGGCGAGACCGCGACCGTCGAGTACGACGTGAACAACGCGGGATTCGTGCCGACCGTCGCCGTGATGGAGCCCCGCTCCGACGGCGTCGGGGTCCGACCCGACCGCGTAACCGTCGGCGGGCGCTCGACGGAGACTGCGACCGCGAGGATCCAGGCGCCCGAAGAAACGGGCGTCCACTACCGGCACGTCGCCGAGCACCGCTACTTGCTCGTGCTCCCGCCGGGCGCGATCGAGGCGGCCCACGACGTGCATCCGGTGCTGGCGCTGGTGCTCGTCGATCTGGTGATCGGCGGGCTGGTCGTGCTTGCGGGCGTCGCGTTGCTCGGGACCGACGACATCCGGGTGCGGCCGAGTTCCGGTGGACGACCGCTGACCGTCCGGCTGCGACAGGCAGTCTTCCGGTGGTTCTAGAGAGCGGGTGGATCCGTCGCCAGGTGGAACGAGCCGTGAATCGACGCCCAGCGGACCCGCGGAATCTCGGCGATAGAACCGCTACAAAATCCCAGTCGTAGAATCAAGAGTTAAATCGCCCGCCTGCGAAAGCACCCCCATGAGCGACGAGGACGGCCCCGCCAGCGTCGAGGACGTGCGAATGCCCGACGACGACGAGGTGTTCGCGGAGGTCCTCGAGATGCTGGGTGCGAATCGGGTGCGGGTGCGGTGTGCGGACGGCGTCGAGCGGACGGCACGGATCCCGGGGAAGATGCAAAAGCGGATCTGGATCCGCGAGGACGACGTCGTGCTCGTGGAGCCCTGGGACTGGCAGGACGAGAAGGCGGACATCTCCTGGCGCTACGAAAAGGCGCAGGCCGAGACGTTGCGGGAAGAGGGGTACATCGCGTAACGCGGCCGCGACGAAAACGTCGAAACGCGATCTCGCAGCTAGCCGATCTCGCAGCCATCGGACGATCGTTTCCAGGCACGAGTAGCGCCGCCGCCCCGCGCCCGGACTCCGAGGTGGCGGCTCTCCCGACGTCGCCCCTGCATCACTTCCACCGCGCTGACCACGGGTTTATGCCCGTAGGGCGGCGACCTGCTGGCATGTCAAACGCGAAGGGCGACCGCCGGGAGCGTGAGCTCGTCAACGAGCTCGACGCCGCCGGGTTCGCCGTCATGCGGGCGCCGGCGTCGGGCTCCGCCACGGAGCGGGAGCTCCCGGACGTGCTGGCCGGCGACGGGGAGGCGTTCTACGCGATCGAGGCGAAATCCAGCGCGGGCGATCCGATCTACCTCACCGGCGAGGAGATCGAGGCGCTGATCTTCTTCGCACAGAACTTCGGCGCTCGCCCGCGCGTGGCCGCGCGTTTCGACCGCGAAGAGTGGTACTTCTTCCACCCGGCGGACCTCTACGCCACCGACAGCGCGAACCGACGCGTGAAGAAGGAGACCGCCATCGAGGACGGCGAGACCATGGACGATCTGCTCGCCCACGGCCCGACGACCGACGACGAGCCGGCGCCGGACGTCCTCGACGTGTTCCAGGCGGTCGCGGACGGGACGCTGGAGCCCGAGGAGGGCGCGGCGATGATCGACGACTGAACCGGATCGCCCCGATCGGCGACGCGGCCATCGACCGCCGCCAGCGATCTGCCGATCGGCACCCCCAGATCGGCGGGGGCGACGGCCGCCGGTGCGTTCGGTTCCGACGGCGCTTTGGGCGTGCCACCGAAAGCTCCCCCCAGTGAGCGGAACCGACGCCGGGGGCCGGACCGACCGCGACGCGGACGACGTGAGCGGCGACGACGGAACCGCCGGAGCCGCCGAGGGCGAGCACGAGACGCTCCTCGGGGCGCTCCGGGTCACGCGGCACGCTCGCGTCGGCCTCGCCGTCGGGGTGGGCCTCGCGGCGATCCTCTACGTCCCACGCTACCCGGTGTTCGACGCGTCGATCGCGGGCGCACGCGGCTACTACCTCGGGCTCGCGTTCGTGCTGGCGGCGACGACGGCCGCGGTGATCACCGCGGCGCTGAGCATCAAGACCTTCCTCGAGCCGGTGCTCGACGGGGCGGCGTGGCTCCGCCGCGGTGGCGTGCTCGCGATGCTCGGCGGGGGAGGGTGGCTCCTCGCACCGGTGGCCGCCGCGCTGGTGGACGGCGGACGGCTCGACGTGATCTTCTTGCGGAACCTGACGAGCCTCGCGAGCCTCGCGCTCCTGCTTGGGACGATCGGGCTCCACGCAGCGATCACGTCTGCGGGGGCTGCGCTCGACGATCGGCTGCGCCGCGTCGAGCGGGCCGCCTACTGGGTCGTCCTGATCGGCCTGCTGATCGCCGCTGCGAACGCGACCGGCGACGCCGCGCCGATGACGACCACCGACGGCGACGCGGCGGTGACGCCGTTCCTGATCGGTGCGGTCCTCGCCACGGCTGCGGTCGTTCCGTTCGCCGCGATCGGGGCGCGGTCGGGGCGCCTGCCGCGCTGGCGGAGCCGATCGCTCGCGGTCGGGGGGCTCTGCTCGACGCTCGGGGTCGCCTGGCTCGTCGCGCTCGGCGGCTGGGACTGGCTGACGTCGATCGACGCCTCCGCGGTGGCCATCGGGCTCGCGGTCGCACTGGTGCCCGCCGGACTCGGCTGGGTAATCGCGGGGCAGGGCTGCTGGGCAGCGGCCGAGCACAGGGAGACGACCGAGATCGATGCGGACGCCGACGCGGAGCCAGCCCGGGAGTAACACCGCGAGGCCGCCGTCCGCCGGAACTGGACGATCGGCAACGTCTCGTCGCGGCGAGGGCGTTCGGTAGCCGAGATCGCCACGAATCGGAGAGAGTGGTGACCGTTCGTCCGCCAGAAACGGGGAACAATGGCGACGAACGTGCAGTTCGTGCCGGGATTGGCAACCCTTTTCAGGAACCACCGGGTATCGGTGGCATATGCTCGAGGACGTGCAGAAAGGGCTCGAAGGCGTGCTCGTCGCCGAGTCCGGGCTCAGCTCGATCGACGGCGACGCCGGGCGGCTGATCTACCGGGGCTACGAGATCGAGACGCTCGCACGGGAGGCGACGTACGAGGAAGTGCTGTACCTGCTCTGGCACGGCGAGCTCCCGACGAGCGAGGAGCTCGAGTCGTTCGCGGGCTCCATCAAGGAGGAACGCGAGATCGACGACGACGTCCTCGAAATCGTCCGCCGGCAGGCGGCCGCCGACGAGGAGCCCATGGCCGCGCTGCGGACCGCCGTCTCCGCGCTCTCCGCGAGCGAGCCCGAGGACGACGCCGATCCGGAGGATCTCGACGCCACGCTCCGCAAGAGCCGCCGCATCACCGCGAAGATCCCGACGATCCTCGCGGCGTTCGAACGCTACCGGCTCGAGGAGTCACCCGTCGATCCCCATCCCGACCTCGGCCTCGCCGCGAACTTCCTCTACATGCTGACCGGCGAGGAGCCCGACGAGGTGGCCGCCGAGACGATCGACCAGGCGCTCATCCTCCACGCCGACCACGGCCTCAACGCCTCGACGTTCACCGCGATGGTGATCGCCTCGACGATGGCCGACGTCTACTCCGCCGTCACCGGCGGCATCGGCGCGCTCTCCGGCCCGCTCCACGGCGGCGCCAACCAGGACGTCATGGAGGTCCTCATCGAGGTCGACGAGAGCGACCGCGACCCACTGGCGTGGGTGAAAAACGCCGTCGACGAGGGCCGGCGCATCCCCGGCTTCGGCCACCGCGTCTACAACGTCAAGGACCCCCGCGCGAAGATCCTCCAGGAGCGCTGTGCGGAGCTCGCCGAGGCCAACGGCGACGAGAAGTGGTACGACTACACCACCACGATCGAGCAGTACCTCACCGAGGAGCAGGGGCTCGTCGAGAAGGGCATCGCCCCCAACGTCGACTTCTACTCCGGGACGGTGTACTACCAGCTCGGGATTCCCGTCGACATGTACACGCCCATCTTCGCGATGAGCCGCGTCGGTGGCTGGGTCGGGCACGTGCTCGAGTATCAGGAAGACAATCGGCTGATCCGCCCGCGTGGTCGGTACATCGGCCCGGACGACGCCGAGTGGACGCCGATTGAGGAGCGGTAGAGCGGCTGTATTTCGTGGTTTTCTGTTGTTAACGGATTTGGGAGCGTAGCGACCGCTTCCGCGGACTTGCCTGCGACGAACTACCTGGAAGCCCCCTCCCGCTCGACGATCCTACCTCGCTGCGGTCCTCAGTCGCTGCGCTCCTTGCGGTCCTTACGTCGGTACGATCGCCGAGCGGTCGGCCCCTTCCAGTCCCACCCGGTGCCGAATTTGGAGGAGCGAAGCCCGGTGGGGTTCGGCCACCGCTTAGCTGGGGGGATCGTCCATCGCGCTACAGCAGGTGGACGATCCACCGAGCTACGACCGACCCAAACCACAACGGGTGGGACTCCGGAAGGGGCCGACCGCTCGCCGCGCGTAACGAAGCAAGCACCGTAGCGACCGAAGGGAGCGAGGAGCGCAGCGAGTTAGGTGCGGCGAGCGGGAGGGGGCTTCCGTGGGGTCCGCTGTCTCCTGAGTTCTGGCCTCACCAGCTCGACTTCTGACAAGGTTCGAGCGGAACACATTTTGAGCGGGTCGGATAACGCACGTCCAGGGCACGTAGCTCAGTTCGGACAGAGCGTCCGGCTTCTAACCGGACGGTCGTGGGTTCGAATCCCATCGTGCCCGCTCATTCTTACTTCGCGTATCACGCCCCGTCTCTCGTCGCAACCGCTTTCCCCACGGAGGTGAACCCCTCGCGTATGGACGTCTTCGGATCCAGCGGCGTACGCGGTGTCGTCAACCAGGGGATGGATCCGGGATTCGCAACGCAGGTCGCCCAGGCCGCGGGCACGGTCTGGGACGCCGACACCGTCGCGATCGCACGCGACACTCGACTCTCCGGGGAGATGCTGGCGGACGCGGTCGCGGCTGGCCTCGCCAGCGTCGGCTGCGACGTCGAGCGCCTCGGCGTGGTGCCGACGCCGGCGGCGCAGGCCCACGCCGAGCGCGAGGGGGTGCCGACCGTGCTGGTCACGGCCTCGCACAACCCGCCGGCGTTCAACGGGCTGAAGCTCGTCGCCGCGGACGGCGGCGGGCTGACCGTCGAGACGCTGGAGGCCGTCGAGCGGACGCTGATCGAGGAGACGTTCGAGCCGGTCGGCTGGGAGGCCGTCGGCGCGTCGCGACGGACCGACGACGCCGCGAACCGGTACGTCGAGGCGGTCGTGGACGCGGTCGATCGCGAGCGGATCGCCGCGGCGGACCTGACCGTCGCGATCGACCCCGGCAACGGCGCTGGCTGCGAGACGAGCCCGGCGATCTTCCGGGAGCTTGGCTGTGAGGTCGTGACGGTCCACGCCCAACACGACGGCTGCTTCCCCGGGCGAGCGCCGGAGCCGGTCCCAGAGGAGCTGGGGGATCTCTCGCGGCTCGTCCGTGCCACCGACGCTGACCTCGGCATCGCCCACGATGGCGACGCGGATCGCGCGGTGTTCGTGGACGAGCGCGGCAATCCCATCGACGCCGACGCGTCGCTGGCGGCCCTCGCCTCGGCGGAGCTCGGGCCCGACGACGCCATGGTCTCGGCGGTGAACGTCTCCCAGCGCGTCGTCGACGCCGTCGAGGCCGCTGGCGCCAGTCTCGAACTGACGCCGATCGGCGCGACCTTCCTCTCGAGTCGCGTCCGGGCGCTCCGCGAGGCTGGCCGCTCGGTGCCCATCGCTGGCGAGGGCAACGGCGGCGTCTTCTTCCCGCCCTACCGGCTCGCCCGCGACGGCGCCTACGGCGCGGCGCGCTTCCTCGAACTCGTCGTCGAGCGGCCTGCCAGCGAGATCGTCGCGCCCTACGACGACTACCAGTTCGTGCAGGCGAACCTCGAGTACGAGGGCGACGAGGAGCGCGACCGGATGCTCGCCGCGGCGACGACGTGGGCGGAGGGCCAGGACGGCCGGCTCGACACCACGGACGGCTACCGCGTCGACTACGGCGACGCCTGGGTGCTGGTCCGGGAGAGCGGCACGGAGCCACTCGTGCGGGCGTACGCGGAAGCGCGGGATCGTGAGCGGGCGGAGACGCTTCTGGAGGAGGCGGTGGCGGTGCTGGAGGCCGCGTAGCCATCGGCGACCGGCACTAGCTGGAAAAATAAATCGCGAGCGACTAGTGCTCGGACTCGGACGGCTCCTCTGGCTCGTCGTCGAGCCGGCCGAGGAGCCGAGAGAGGAGCTGGCGCCCCTTCCCGCTCTTCAGGCCCCACCGCTTGGCCTTCTCGCGTGCCTCTTCGCTCATGAATCGAGATAGTGCGTGGTCGCCTAAATAGCTGTGGCGAGGACTGCAGTTGCGACGCCCGTTACCAGTGTCGCTTGTGTTACCGTTAGGAGCCAGAAGTTCCAGGCGATCGTCTCCTCGTTCTCGAAGATCATCCCGGCGTATCCCTCGATGAGGTCGCTGTCCCATCCACGCTCGGCCGCCGACGCCTCGAGTGCCTGCTCGAAGTACGTCCCTCCGGGTCCTACGTAGAGGTTGGATTCACCGTACGTGACGATCCCAACGACGGCCGACACGACCAGCGATCCCAGTGATGCGTGGAGGAGCGTCTGGTTGAAGACGTCAGATCCTGTGATCCGCTGTGCGGTTAGCAGAAGACCGATCAATATCGCGTTGAACCGGACGCTCTTCATCGCCTTGTCGTCGATGTCGGCCATCGTCTCGTTCTGGGACTCGAGCACGGACCGAGCCTCCCCATGGATCACTTCGAGCCGGACGCTCTCCCAGTCGTCGCCGTCGGTCACGGACACCGATGGCCTCGCTTTCGCACGTAAATCTGCGGACGTCCGGCGCCCCCACGCCACTCCCTCACGCCCCTCCGACACGCTTAACCCAATGGACTGATTTGTCCATTACAAGCCGGATACTATCACTGGTGACCTTTCATGGAAGACTACATCGAACGCGTCGCGAACGGAGAGGATCTGACACAGGCCGAGGCCCGCGAAGCAGCCACGGCCGTCTTCGAGGACGCCACGGAGGCCCAGATCGGGGCCCTGCTGGCGGCGCTACGAACCAAGGGCGAGACCGAGGCTGAGATCGCCGGCTTCGCGGAGGGGATGCGCGCCGCCGCGAAGACGATCGATCCCGGCGGGGAGCCCCTCGTCGACACCTGCGGCACCGGCGGCGACGACTACGACACGATCAACGTCTCGACGACGAGCACGTTCGTCGTCTCCGGCGCGGGCGTCCCCGTCGCCAAGCACGGCAACTACTCGGTCTCTTCCTCCTCGGGGAGCTCTGACGTGCTCGAGGAGCTCGGCGTCGAGATGGAGACCGACCCCGACGCCGTCGAGGCCCTGATCGAGGCCGAGAACATCGGCTACATGCACGCCCCCGCGTTCCACCCCGCGATGAAGGCCGTCATCGGCCCGCGCAAGGAACTTGGCGTCCGGACGATCTTCAACGTCCTCGGGCCGCTCACCAACCCCGCCGGCGCGGACGCACAGGTCGTCGGCGTCTACGACCCCGACCTGGTGCCAGTGCTCGCGAACGCCCTCGCCAATCTCGACGTCGAGCGCGCGCTCGTCGTCCACGGCGCGGGGCTCGACGAGATCGGGATCCACGACGAAACCGTCGCAGCCGAGGTCAGCGACGGCGACGTCACGGAGTTCACGATCGAGCCCGAGGACATCGGGCTCGAGCGCGCACCCGTCTCGGAGATCGCCGGCAGCACGCCCGAGCTCAACGCACAGGACCTCGAGGGGATCCTCACCGGAGAGGTGACCGGGCCGAAACGGGACGTCGTGCTCGCGAACGCCGGCGCGGCGATCTACGTCGCCGGCGAGGCTGACTCGATCGAGGCCGGCGTCGAGCGCGCCGCCGAGGCCATCGACTCCGGCGAGGCCGCGGCGCGCCTCGACGCGCTCCGTGGGGGCGCGTGAACGCGATGGACGAATCGACCGCTCCCGGGCAGAACGCCCGGCCCCGCGTCAAGATCTGTGGCCACACCGACGGCGACGACCTCGCCGCGAGCGTCGCCGCGGGCGCGGACGCCGTCGGCGTCATCACGGACGTCGACGTCGAGACGCCCCGCGAGGTCACCGTCCGGCACGCCGCCGACCTGCTCGCTGGCGTCCCGCCGCTGGCGACGGGCGTGCTCGTGACGATGCCGAAAACCGTCGGCGACGCCGTCGAGCTGATCGGCCGGACGAGTCCCGACGCGATCCAGGTCCACGGCACGCTGGAGCCCGACGCAGTCGCCGATCTCCGCGAGCGCGTCCACGTCGACGTGATCGCCGCGATCGGCGCGGACGAGGAAGCTCTGCCCGCCTACGCCGACGCCGCGGACGCGCTGCTCGTCGATACCCCCGCTGCGGACGGCGGTGGCGGCACCGGCCGGACCCACGACTGGGACGCGACCCGCGAGGCGACCGCTGACCTGGACGTGCCAGTGATCCTCGCCGGCGGCCTCGATCCGGAGAACGTCGCCGACGCCATCGAGACCGTCCGACCCTTCGGCGTCGACGTGGCGTCCGGGGTCGAGTCGTCAGGTGGAGTCAAGGACCACGACGCACTGTCCGCGTTCGTCCGGAACGCTCGCGAGGCGGTGCCCGACGCGACGGCCGCGGCGACGGAGGGATCGCGATGACGCTCTCGATGGACCGCGAGACGTTCGTGGCCCACGCCGCGGGCGAGGGATCCGACGGCGAGGAGAGCGGTGCTGCGGAGCGACCCGCAGTGATCCGCGTCGCGACCGACCTCGACACCGACGTCACGCCCCTCGCGGCCTACGCAGCGCTGACCGGGCGAACCACCGACGCGGACACCGCCGATCACGCGTTCCTGCTCGAGAGCGGCGGGAAGACGGCTGCCAGCGACCCCGACGGCGCGTTCCGCCCGAGTCACGCCACGACGGATCGCCACGCTCGATACTCCTTCGTCGGCTACGATCCAGAAGCGGTCGTGACGGTCGGCCCGGACGGAACAGAGGTCGACGTGCTCGGCGACGAGCGCTATGGGGAGCTGATCGAGACGAACGGTGGCGATACCGTGGACGAGCTGCGGGCCGCCATGCCCGACGTGCGGAAAGCCGGGTTCGAACACGGGAACCGTCAGCGGCTCGACGGCGGGCTCGTCGGCTTCCTCGGCTACGACGCGGTCTACGACCTGTGGCTCGAGGAGGTCGGTCTGGAACGGCCCGAGTCGCGCTTCCCCGACGCCGAGTTCGTGCTGGCGACGCGGGTGCTCGCCTTCGACGACGTCGAGGGGACGATCGAGCTCGTGTTCACGCCCGTCGTCCGACCAGAGGACGACGCTGGCGCTATCTACGACGCGCTCGCGGCGGAGGCCGAGCGCGTGGAGGGGCTGCTCGCCGACGCCGCACCGCCCGAAACGGGCGGGTTCGAGCGCGCCGGTGAGGTCGCGGGGCCCCAGGCGGAGTACGAGGACGCCGTCCGGGCGGCCAAGGAACACGTGCTCGATGGCGACATCTACCAGGGCGTGCTCTCCCGGAAACGGGAGCTGTACGGCTCGGTGGATCCGATCGGGTTCTACGCTGCCCTCCGGGAGGTCAACCCCTCGCCGTACATGTATCTGCTCGCCCACGACGACCTCGCGATCGTGGGCGCGAGCCCGGAGACGCTGGTCTCGGTGCGGGGCCAGGAGGTCATGGTGAATCCGATCGCAGGCACGTGCCCGCGCGGAACGGGACCGGTCGACGACCGGCGGCTGGCCGGCGAGATGCTCGCCGACGACAAGGAGCGCGCGGAACACACGATGCTCGTCGACCTCGGACGCAACGACGTCCGGCGGGTCGCCGAACCCGGCTCCGTGCGCGTCGACGAGTTCATGAGCGTGCTGAAGTACAGCCACGTCCAGCACATCGAATCGACCGTCACGGCGACGCTCGCTCCCGAGTCGGACGCCTTCGATGCCACCAGGGCGACCTTCCCCGCGGGGACGCTCTCCGGTGCCCCGAAGATCCGCGCGATGGAGATCATCGACGATCTGGAGCTCGCACCCCGGGGGCCCTACGGCGGCGGCGTCGGCTACTACTCCTGGAGCGGCGACGCCGACTTCGCGATCGTGATCCGCACGGCGACGGTCGAGTCGGGGCTCGATCCAGCCGACGTGCCGACCGCGGCCGAACTCGACGTGGACGCGACCGCCAGCGACGACCCGCTCGACCGGATCACGGTGCAAGCCGGCGCCGGCATCGTCGCCGACAGCGATCCCACCGCCGAGTTCGAGGAGACCGAGTCCAAGATGGACGGGACGCTGGCCGCCCTCGAGCGCATCGAGGACGCCGATCCGGACCCCGACGGCGACGCGACCGAGGACAGCGACACCGGGACCGATTCCGCGCAGGGCGGGGGCGACGGGGATGGCCCCGCCACCGAACCGGAGGTGGGACGATGAGCACGAGCGACCGGAACGAGCAGTCCGCAGCCACGGAGACCGACGCCGCCGAGGACGCCGATCGACCGCTCGTCCTGTTCGTCGACAACTTCGACTCCTTCACCTACAACCTCGTCGAGTACGTCAGCGAGCACGCCGACACCGCCGTCGTCAAGAACACCGCGTCGCTCGCGGAGATCCGCGAGATCGACCCCGACGCGATCGTCATCTCGCCCGGGCCGGGCCACCCGAAGAACGATCGGGACGTGGGCGTCACGCTCGACGTGCTCACAGAGATCAGCCCCGAGGTGCCCACGCTCGGCGTCTGCCTGGGACTGGAGGCAGCGGTCTACGCCTACGGCGGCACCGTGGGGCGCGCGCCCGAGCCCATCCACGGCAAGGCGTTCCCGATCGACCACGACGATCAGGGCGTCTTCGCGGGGCTCGACCAGGGGATGCGCGGCGGGCGCTACCACTCGCTGGTCGCGACGGAGGTGCCGGAAGCGGAGTTCGAGATCACCGCGACGACCGACCACGACGTCGCCGCGAGCGACGCGAGCGGCTGCTCGTCGGACTCGTCCGACGGCGAGGAGCTGGTGATGGGAATTCGCCACCACGAATTCCCCATCGAGTGCGTGCAGTTCCATCCCGAGAGCGTGCTCACCGCTGCCGGGCACGACGTCATCGAGAACTTCCTCGAGGGACTGTAGCTCGGGGGGAGTTCGTACGGAGCTTCCCCGCAGACGGGGGGTCGACGCTCGCGCGGGGCGTGGCGTTAGACCAGCCCGAGCAGACTCAGCGCGAACAGCGCCGCGACCACCACGATCGCGATCCAGAGGAGCTTCCAGGCGACGGAGAGCACCGTTCGCCCGACCACGACGATGAGCGCGACCACGACCAGCGCGATCAGCAGGCGGCCGAACTGTGAGTCGAGCGGCCCGGGGATCGACTGGAGCAGTGTGACTGGTTCCATACCCAGGGGTCCAACCTGACGTGGCATCTATCTTGTGGGGATTCGAACCGATACCGGACGTTCACGCACAGTTCCGGGCAGTTGCACCGTCGCCGTGGTGCGTTCTCCAGTAGAAACGAAGGGGGCAAATTGTCACACGTTCGCCGACCGAGAGGTTTTTCCTCCCGTTTGCATTCCTCGACGCCCGCATGCGATTCTCCGCTTTCCTCATCGGGTGCCTGCCAGCAACGTCCACTTTCACTCTCCTTTCCCGAGCCTTATGTGCGGGGCTCACGTACGACCGATACAGCGACGGCGGCGACGACAGACAGGGGTGCGGGCAGGGGGTCAGAACCGCTTAACCACCAGTATCTGCGAGACCCCACGCCGTACTGCGATTTGCGCCACGATACGGTACGCATACTTTATGTGGGATGCCCCAGAAGGAAGTCTCCGTCAACGACACCCAGAATGATGTCCCTAACACCACCCAAAACCGACCGACGACACCGGATCGCTCGCGCGGGAGGCTCGGCATGAGCCAGCCCGGCCACTCCGCGGACGAGGTCACGCTCCCGATCAAGCGCGTCGAGGGCGACACCCTCGAGGAGCGCCTGACCGGCAACGCCTATCACAACATCCTGCCCGCTCGCTACCTCCGCAAGGACGCGGACGGCGAGCTGATCGAGCAGCAGGAGGACCTCTTCGAGCGCGTCGCGAAGAACGTCGCGCTGGCGGAGTCCGTCTTCGAGGCGCGCAAGCGCGACGTCGAGGTCACGGTCACGCCCGACCAGCTCAAACCCGACCACCCCCGGCGCGACGAGCTCGCCGCGGAGGTCTTCGGCAAGGGCACCACGGCAGGGAGCGACGCTGAGACGACGCTCACCGAGTACAACGTCAACAAGTTCGCCTACGAGACGCTCGTTCCCGAGCTTCCCGGGGCCATCCAGGAGCACGTCGAGTCGACGGCGAACGCCTTCCAGGACGCGATGGAGAACCTCTCCTTCATGCCGAACTCGCCGACGCTGATGAACGCCGGCGACGAGCTCCAGCAGCTCTCCGCGTGTTTCGTCGACTCGCCGGAGGACGACATCGACGACATCCACGAGACGGCCAAGGAGGCCGCGCAGGTCTTCCAGTCCGGCGGCGGCATGGGCTATGCATTCTGGCGGCTGCGACCCTACGGCGACGCGGTCGGCTCGACGGGCGGTATCGCGTCGGGTCCGATCACCTTCATGCGGACCTTCGACCAGATGTGCGAGACGATCGCCCAGGGAGGCGCCCGCCGCGGCGCGCAGATGGGCGTCATGCGGGTCTCCCACCCCGACGTCATCCAGTTCATCCACGCGAAGAACAAGGACGTCTCGCTGGCGAACACCCTGCGCCTGAACGACCCCGACGACTTCACCCACAACTCCTTCGCGGACGCGCTCGACGAGGCCCGCGAGCTCATCGACGAGGAGGGACGCGTGCCCGAGCACCTCCGGAACGCCGTCGAGGGCCACCTCTCGAACTTCAATATCTCCGTGGGCGTCACGGACGGCTTCATGGAGGCGCTCCAGAACGACGAGGAGTTCACCTTCACCAATCCCCGCACGGGGGAAGCCCACATCGCGACGGCGGAGACGAAGGAGCTCTACGACATGTTCGGTCTCGGCGAGTACGTCGAGGTCGGCGAGGAGCTGTCGATCCCTGCCGAGGAACTCTGGACGGACATCGTCGAAGGCGCTCACGAGAACGGCGAACCCGGCGTCGTCTACCTCGAGCGGATCAACGAGGAGCACTCCTTCGACGTCGAGGAACACCCCGACCACCGCATCCTCGCGACGAACCCCTGCGGCGAGCAGCCCCTCGAGGAGTACGAGGCCTGCAACCTCGGCCACATCAACCTCTCGACGATCGCGGCGACTGACGCCCCGGACTGGCGCGTCTGGTCCGAGCAACACGCCGACCGCTTCGACACCGAGGCGGCGGCCATCGAGGCGTTCCTCGAGGAGTCCATCGACTGGGAGGAGTTCGAGCGCCGCATCGCGCTTGGCACCCGCTTCCTCGAGAACGTCGTGACGATGAGCGACTTCCCCGTGCCCGAGATCGAGCAGAAGGTCCGGGAGATGCGCAAGATCGGCCTGGGCGTCATGGGGCTCGCGCAGCTGTACATCCAGCTGGGCATGGAGTACGGCTCCGACGCCTCCAACGAGGTCGCCCGACAGCTGATGAAGTCGATCAACCACGGCTCGAAGGAGGCCAGCCACGAGCTGGCCACCCAGCGCGGGCCGTTCGCGGAGTGGGACAACTCGAAGTTCGCGGACCCGACGGAGTACCGCGAGTGGTTCGAGCACCAGACCGGCCTCGACGCCGACGACTGGGCCGACGGCTTCCCGATCCGCAACCACAACACGACGACGATCGCGCCGACCGGCACGACCTCGATGGTCGGCAACACCACCGGCGGCTGCGAGCCGATCTACAACGTCGCCTACTACAAGAACGTCTCCGACGACGTGCAGGGCGACGAGATGCTCGTCGAGTTCGACGACTACTTCCTGCGCGTCCTGGAGGAGAACGGCATCGACGTGGAGGCCGTCAAGGAGGAGGCCCAGGAGCAGATGGCCGAAAACGAGTTCGACGGCGTCACCGGGCTCACGACGGTGCCCGACGCCATCGGCGAGCTGTTCGTGACGACGGGTGCGCTCTCGGCCAAGCAGCACGCCGAGATCCAGTGCGCCTGCCAGGCCGGCGTCGACTCCGCGATCTCGAAGACGGTCAACGCGCCGCCGGAGTCGACCGTCGACGACGCCAAGGAGGTCTTCGAGTACATCTACGACCACGGCGGCAAGGGCGTCACCTACTACCGCGACGGCACCCGCTCGAAGCAGGTGCTCACCACGCGCGCCCAGAACGCCGAGTTCGCGGACATGGACGCCGAGGAGATCATCGCCCAGATCGAGGAGATCTTCGGCGACCTCGGCGAGTTCCTCGAGGAACCCGCCGTTCGCGACGCCGTCGAGTCCGACGTCGCCGAGATCCTCGACACCTCGCCCGACCTCGCCGACCAGTACGCCGAGAAGCGCCCGCGCCCGGACGTCCTCCACGGCGTCACCCAGCGCATCGACACGGGCTACGGCAAGCTCTACGTCAACATCAACGAGGACGAGGACGGCCGGCCGTTCGAGCTGTTCGCCAACATCGGCAACTCCGGCGGCTTCACGGCCTCCTTCACCGAGGCGCTCGCGAAGACGATCTCCACGGCACTGCGCAGCGGCGTCGACCCCGAGGAGATTGCCGACGAGCTCCAGGGCATCCGCAGCCCGAAGGTCGCCTGGGACAAGGGCGAGCAGATCCAGTCGATCCCCGACGCGATCGGCACCGCGATGCGCCGGTACCTCGACGACGAGATCGACAAGGCCTACCCCGACCAGCAGAACCTCACGGAGCTGGCCGCCGGCGAAGAGGAGCCGGACGAGGAGTTGGAGGCCGCCGCGCCCGAGCCCGAAACTGACGGTGGCGCTGTGGCGGCCGGTGCCGGAGCCACCGAGGCCTCCGCGGGCGTCGAGCGCGCCCAGGCCGATTCCGGCGGCGACCAGCAGGAGCTCATCGACGCCGGTGAGAGTCCGGAGTGCCCCGACTGCGGCGCACTCTCACTCTACTACTCCGAAGGCTGCAAGACCTGCGAGTCCTGTGGCTGGTCGGAGTGCTAGACGGCTGAACTGACGCGGACAACGTCGAGCTGTTTTCTCTTCGCTTCACTCGGTAGCCGACGAGCGAGACCGATCGATCTCGAGGTACATCCGAAGCCGCCGGAAACTACGCCAGCATCCGCGAGCGAGCGTAGCGACGCGAGCGGTTCACGCGGACGAGGAGCGAAGCGACGAGTCCGCGCCTTTTTTGGTCCAGATTTTTTGCGCGAGTGGTGCCCACAGCGAGCGAAGCGAGCGAGGACACCCGAGCGCAAAAAAGGTGGGTTCTAGTAGATCAGTTCGTCGTCGCTCTCGACCATGTAGAGCGTCCGCGCGGAGATGTTGACGGCGTGGTCGCCCACCCGCTCGAGGTCGCGAATCGTCAGCAGGAGCCGGGAGACGTCCTGCAGGATGGTCTCGATCTCTTCCTGGGGCGGATCGGGACCGACCTCCCGCTCGATGAGGTCGCGAACGACGGTCTGGCTGGCGCTCTCACACAGCCGGTCGATCTCGTCGTCGCGGTCGGAGATCTCGAAACAGGCGTCGGTGTCCTCCTCGGCGTAGGCCATCATCGCGTCCTCGACCATCGAGATGACGGCGTCGCCGAGCGACTGCACGTCGACGTCGGGGTAGCGGTCCTGCTCGGCGTCCTCGGCGTAGCCAGCGAGGTTGGTCGCGAGATCGCCGATGCGCTCGAGGTCGGTGATGACCTTGAAGGAGGAGGCGATGAACCGAAGGTCGCCGGCGACGGGCTGCTGGAGTGCGAGCAGGTCGATGCAGTCCTGTTCGAGATCGAGATACAGCTGGTTGATCTCGTGGTCGCCCTCGATCACGTCGCGCGCGAGCTCCTCGTCCTTGCGGTCGAGGGCGTCGAGCCCGTCGCGGAGCCGCTCGAGGACGAGCTCGCTCATGTACAGTACGTCGTCGCGGAGGTCGTCCAGTTTCTCCTGGTACGATTCTCTGGCCATACCTCGCCTGCGTCGGTCGGCCTTGTTAGCCTTTCCGTGGAAGCGACACCGGAAAGCCGAAACCGTGTCGCCCCGGCGAAGCGATGCTGCCGATAGCGAGCCCGCGCCGGGACTGCAGCCTCACTCCGGGGCTCCCAGCGCCGCGTCGACGGCGTCGTGCTCGACGCCGACGCACTGGGCGACCTCGGCAGGCGACTTCATCTCGAAGGCGAAGTAGGCCGCGGGCACCGTCTCGAGGATCTCCTCGTACTCCGAGAGGGGCCGGTGCTGGTCGCCGGTGCCGTCGTTGTCGTGGAGGTGGCAGACGTGGATGCGGTCGCCGAAGCGATCGACGAACTCGCGCCAGTCGTGGCCGTTGACCTTCGCGTGACCGACGTCGAGCGTGACGCCGAGATAGCGCGGCGGAACGGAGACGTCTGCGAGCATCGCTTCGAGATCCTGGGGCGACGTGGTGTACCGGCGCTTCTCCTCGTCGACGGGCTGGTTCTCGAGACACAGCGGCATCCCGACGAGCTGGGCGTACTCGGCGCATTCCGCGAGCGAGAGCCTGGCGTTGCGCTTCGCCTTCTCCCGGACCCACGGCGGATAGCGTTCGGGGACGGCGCCGCCGTGAACGACCACGGCGCCAGCGCCGGCCGCGACGGCGTCGTCGAGGGTTCGCTTGACCTGCTCGACGGAAGCCTCCCGGACGGCGTCGTTGAAGCTACCCGGGTTCAAGTCCCGGAACGGCGCGTGGTAGGTCACCGTCACGTCGTACGCGTCGGCGAGTTCGCCGACGCGCTCCGGAGAGGGAGCGTCCGGATGGCCGTGGAGATACTCCGCTTTCAGTTCGAGGTGGGAGAGGCCGAACTCGGTCACGTAGGCGAGGAACTCCTCGACGGACGCACCGAAGCGGACGTCCATCGCTGCCCCGAGATTCGCAGTGGCGGATCCGGCTGCGGTCGTGTCGTCGGATCCGGCTGCAGTCGCGTCGGCGGAGCCGGCGGGCTCGTCGTGGGAGGGGCCAGCGCGGTCGGGCTTCACGGCGACCCCTCCGCGCGGTAGACCGGCTCCCCCGCGACGATCGCCCGGGCGACGGTCGGGGTTGGCTCGGGATCGACGACGAGCAGATCGGCGCGAGCGCGGGGCTCGATTCGGCCGCGATCGGACAGCCCCACTGCCCTGGCGGGATTCGCGGTCACGCGGGCGACGCGTTCGGGGAGCGGTTCGCCGGTGTCTACGAACGCCGCCGCGAGCATCGACATCGGGTGGTAGTCCGCCACCAGTGCGTCGACGACGCCGGCCTCGATCGCCTCTCGGGATTTCAGATTCCCCCACTGGCTTTCGCCGCGCACGAGGTTCGGCGCACCCATCGCGACTGCCATCCCCGCGTCGGTCGCGCGCTCGGCGGTCTCGAGCGTGATCGGGTACTCCGAGATGTCGACGCCCGCCTCGGCGAGCGACGCGATCTCCTCGGGGTTCTCGTCGTCGTGGGAGGCGGTGACGGCGCCGGCCTCGTGGGCGCGATCGACGACCGTCTCGACGCGATCCCGAAGCGTCGCCATGTCGATCGAACCGCGGCGCTCGATCTTCTCCTCGGCCTCTTCGAGCGTGTGATCGTTGGAGTTCCGGTAGTAGTCGAGGAAGGCGTCGACGTCCCGAAACTGGCCCTTGCCGGGCACGTGGCTCATCACGGAGACGAGATCCGCGTGGCCGGCGTCGACGACTTCGAGAACGGCCTCGACGCAGGCCTGCTGTGTCACCTCACAGCGCGCGTGGAGCCGGTGGTCGGCCAGCAGATCGTCGGCCAGATCGATGGCCTCGGTCAGCTCCGCGCCGAGTTCGGGCGAGCGATCCGCGTCGGGATCGAGTTCGAAGGAGATCGCGTTGAACTTCGTCGTGATCCCCGCCGCGACGTTCGCTCGATCCGCCGAGGCCAGCGCCATGTGCGTGTCCATCCGTGCGCCGGAGCGCGGGTGGAGGTGCGATTCGATGTCGTCGCCGTGGAGGTCGACGAGTCCCGGCAGCACGTACCGGCCGTCGGCCTCGATCGTGGTGGCGGCGTCGCCGTCTGGAGCCTCGGCGGCGTCCGGGGCCTCGTGGGCCGCGGCCGCGTCGGCGGGAGCGGCGTCGCCGATCGCGACGATCTCGCGCCCTTCGACCCGGACGCTGCCCTCGATCACGGCGTCGGGCGTGACGATCCGGCCATTCGTGATCGTGAGGACGCGGTCGGGAGCGTCCTGCACGTCGGTCGCCCGCTCCGCGTCTGGCGTCGCCGACTGCTGGCCGCGCTGACTCATGCGACCACCTCCGCGGCGAACGTCTCGACCGGGACGATTCGCTGGCAAACCCCCTGATCGAGCACGGCCACGCGGTCGGCGACCTGCTCGACGACGTCGCGATCGTGGAAGACGCCGATGACGGTCGTGTCGGCGTCGGTCGCCTCCGAGAGCAGCTCGATCGCCGCCTCGCGGGTCTCCGGGTCGAGCGCGCTCGTTGGCTCGTCGAGCAGGAGGAGGTCCGGCTCGGGAGCGAGTGCGGCCGCGAGGTTCACGCGCTGGCGTTCGCCCCCCGAAAAGGTCGCCGGGTAGGCGTCCCAGAGTTCGGCTGGCAGTTCGAGTGCGGCGAGGAGTTCCCGAGAGCGCTCTCTGGCTGCCTCGGGATCGACGCCGCGCTCGCGGAGCGGCCGCGAGACGACGTCGACAGCGGGGACTCGTGGGATCTCTTCGAGGAACTGTGAGGCGTAGCCGACGGACTCGGTGCGCAGCTGCATGACGGTCCGGTCGTCGGCGGTCGCGAGATCGGTCTCCGTCGGGTGGTAGATCGCGGAGCCGCCGCTCGGCTCGTAGGTCCGGTAGAGACACTTCAGCAGCGAGGACTTCCCGCTGCCGGACTCGCCGACGATCGCGAGGAACTCCCCCTCGCGGACGGCGAACGATACGTCGTCGAGCCCGACGACCCGCTTGTCGTCGAGCACGTGCATGTCGAAGGTCTTCGAGAGCCCTTCGACGGTGAGGACGTCGGTCATATGACTGAGTTGATGAGCGTCTGGGTGTACTCGTGGTGTGGATCCTCCATCACGCGGTCCGTGAGCCCGGTCTCGACGACCCGCCCGTGGCGCATGACGAGCGTGCGATCGGCGAGCAGACGAACGACGCCGAGGTCGTGGCTGACGACGACGGCCGCCACGTCCTGCTCGCGCTGGATGCGCCGGAACATGTCGAGCACGCGTGCCTGGACGGAGACGTCGAGGCCCGTCGTCGGCTCGTCGAGCACGACGACCTCGGGATCGGTTGCGAGCGCTCGGGCGATCTGGACGCGCCGTTGCATCCCGCCGCTGTAGGTGTTCGTCGGGTCGTCCATCCGGTCGACCGGGACCTCGGTCTCGGTGAACAGGTCCTCGACGCGCTCGCGGACGTCGCGGAAGTTGCGCTCGCCCGCCGAGAGGAGCTTCTCGGCGACGTTGCCCCCGCCAGTAAACTCGAGTTCCAGCCCCTCGCGGATGTGCTGGTGGACGAGCCCGATCTCGTTCGTCCGGAGGCAGTGGCGAGTCTCGTAGTCTGCGTCGAGTAGATTGCCGTCGTGGCCGTCGAGGTGGACCTCGCCGGCCGTCTCGGCGGCGTCGTTCCGTTCGAGGGCGAGCAGTTCGGCGACGCTTGACTTCCCCGAACCGGATTCGCCGACGATCCCGAGCACCTCACCCGGTTCGACGTCGAGCGAGACGTCGGCGCAAGCGACGACTGCGCCGCACTCGGGGCACTGGTTCGTGCCCGCCTCGTCACCAGTGAGCGCCTCGCAGTTCCCGCAGGTCGTGCCGTAGACGGTGGCGAGATCCTCGGCTTCGAGGAGGCTCATTCGGACTCACCCCCTGCGTTCTCGGCCCCAGAGCCATCCGCCGTCCCCGGCCCCCACTCGACCCCGTCGCGATCGAGGTGGTGGTCCTTCGCGATCTCGGGGTCCTCCTGGCGTTTCTGGCAGAAGCTCGTGTCGTTGCAGACGACGAATCGGTCGCCACCGTCGGACTCGGTCCCGTCGGATTCGATCTCCGTGCGGTAGGTGTCCGTCGAACCACAGGATCGACAGCCCTCGTCGAAGCGCTCGACCTGGAACGACTGGTCCTCGAAGGCCAGCGGCTCGACGTCGGTGTGGGGCGGGACAGCGTAGATCCGCGCCTCCCGGCCCGCGGCGAACAGGAACAGGTTGTCCGCGTCGTCGAGTTTCGGCACGTCCCAGCGTGGAATCGGCGAGGGATCCATCAGGTAGCGCCCGGCGACCATCGTCGGGTAGCGACTGGCGATCTGGATCTCGCCCCACTCGACGACGTTCTCGTAGAGGTGGACCCACATCTTGCCGTAGTTCGCGTGGGCGTGCCGGCGGCGGTTCGCGGCGTCCGAGGAGTCGACTTTCCGGAGGACGTCCGTGATCGGCACCTGGAGGACGAGGATCTGGTCGTCGTCGAGCACCTCCTCGGGGATCCGGTGGCGCGTCTGGATCACGTCGGCGTCGGTCGTATCCGTCGTCGTCTCGACCGACGCGGTCCGTTCTGCGAGCCGGCGGATGTTCGCGGCGTTGACGCTCTCGTCGGAGCCCTGGTCGATGACCTTGAACGAATCGTCGGGGCCGAGCAAGGAGAGCGAGGCCTGGATACCGCCGGTACCCCAGCCACGGGCCAGTGGCATCGGCCGCGAGGCGAAGGGCACCTGGTGGCCAGGAACGGCGATTCCCTTGAGGATCGCGCGGCGCACCTCGCGCTTCGTGTGTTCGTCGAGGTAGGCGTAGTTGTAGCCAGCGAGCCCGTCGTCGGCGAGGTCGTCGATCGCCGCGTCGATCGAATCCGCGGCGAGGGACGTACCAGCGTCGGCGTGCGCGGTGGAGACAGTGCCGTCCGCATCGGTCCCGCCGTTGGCGGTCGGCTCGGGTGCCCCGCTGGGCACGTCACCGTCAGTCATCGTCGCTCACCTCCGGTGCGGCGGCCGCCTCCTCCCCCTCCTCCTCCTCCTCCTCCTTCTCCTCCTCTACTTCCTCCGCTACCTCCTCCGCAGCTCCGACGTCCGATTCCTCGGGCTCGGAAGCAGACGCCGACGCCGATTTCGCTGCCTCCGACCTCCCCTTCTGTTCCCGGATGGTGCGGATGCGATCCAGGGTGCTCTGGAAGGTGACGTAGTGCGGGAGCTTCAGGTGCTCGATGAAGCCGAAGGAGTCCATCCCGTTCACGACGTCGAGCACGAACTCCGGGTCCTCCGCGGGCTCGTCCTCCCCGTCGAGCTGGATCGCGGCGTCGAGGATCGTCGTCGCGATCGCCTTCCGCTCGTTCCGGCCGAACGTCAGCCCGTAGCCGAAGGCGAACTGCGGGTCGTCGCGTTTGGCGTAAACCGGGACGATCGCCTCCGACTCGGTGACCTCGATCTCGGTCACGCGGACCTGGTCGCCGGTGTAGGGGTGCTCGATCCGCACGGGGAGCCGTCCGACCCGGACCTCCGCGATCGTCGGGTGAACCTGGCCGTAGCCCCGCAGGGAGGAGTAGCCGAGCGCGGTGATCGCGCCGGTCTCGCCCCGGGCAAGCTCCTGCAGGACTGCGTCGCGGCTCACCGGGTGGGTCACCGGCTCGCGCGTGGTATCGGTCGGTTCCGGCCAGCCCGAGCCGGCTCGGTCGTCGTCTCCGTCCCGTTCGTCCGGCGTACTCCCGTCGACGTCGTCGGGGGGTTCGGGGTCGTGTACCAGCCCGTCCTCGCGGAGCACCGCCATCACGTTCTCGACCGTCGTCGGCTCCTCGTCGGGGAGGTCCCAGTCGGCTGTGGGGTCGGTCGGGTCCTCGCCGTCGGTGCCGCCCTCCCCCTCGAGGTCGAAGTCGAGCAGGCGCTGGGTGTAGTCCTTCGTCGGGCCGAGGATCTGGCCACCGGGAACGTCCTTGTACGCTGGAGAGACCCGGCGGGTCGCGAACAGTTCGTCGGGCGAGATCGGTTCCGTCTCGTCCCAGCGTTCGAGGGTGGAGCGGTAGGCCCGAAGGAGGAACGACGCCTCGACGGTGTCGCCCTGGGCCTGTTTGACCGCGAGCGCGGCGAGTCGCGGTGCGTACAGTCCGCCCTCGCTCATCGCCTGCGCGGTGAGCCGTCCAGTCTGTTCGTCGAGTTGCTCGACGGAGAGCGCGTCCGTCTCGCCATCGAGGCGCTGCTTCTCGAAGAGGTCGGCGGCGCGCTGGATGAGCTCCTCGCCGGCCTTGACTGCGACGTAGCCCATGCTACGCCACCTCCAGCTCGCCGGAGCGAGGAATCGCGGTCAGCTGCTCCGCTGTCGCGAAATAGGCGTCGACGCCCCGCGGGTAGGTCGACTGTGCGTCTGCGAGCGCCTCGAACTCGGAGGCAGGTAGGTCCGTCGCGACTCGCCGGGTGCCGTCGACGCCCGGACCGGACAGCTCGATCGTCGTCAGGTCGGCGTCGAGCGCCGATTCGACCGGCGCGTCGTCGACGGCGACGATCGTCTCGACGCGGTAGACGACTGTCGCGCCCTGGCTGGGTTCGACGAGGCTTCCGCGCACGCAGTCACGTACGTCCCACTCCGGGACGCCGCGGGTGTGGACGACGTCGGCCGCCGTCGCGGGGGCTTCCTCCAAGCGGCCCTCGCTCTCGAGAGCGGAGCGGAGTCGGTCGTCGTCGGTCCACGTCGTCACCTCGTGGTCGACGAGCGTCGCGACGACGGCGTGATCCGCCGGGGTGGCGTCCAGCTCGACGACCGTTCCAGGACGGCTCGTCGCGTCGCACAGCGCCCGGAACGTCGTCTGCGTGTCGTGAACTGGATCGAGGCCGAGCGCTCTCACAGCTCGTCCTCCATCGTGTCGAAAGTCACGGTGGTGTGCTTGCTCTCCGCCCACTCACGCTCGCGTTCGGCGTTCCGCTCTCGCTCGGCATCGGCCAGCGCCGTCGCGGCCTCCGGCGTGATCGGGTGGCCGGCGGCGATCGCTGCGTCGACGACGGCGCCGGAGAGCGCGCTCCGCTCGGCCTTGCCGGGAACCATCGCGAAGCCGCGAGTCCCGTCGAGGCTCACCTCGGCCGGCGTCACGACGACCTCGCCGAGATTGAACGGGCGGTGTTCGACGGGCTCGCGAATCCGCTGCATCACGAGCTGCGGGCGCGGTTCCTGGAGGACCCGGAAGGACGGGTCGTCGGACAGGACCTGGTCTGCGAGTCGTTCGAGGCTGTCGCCGTCGCAGACGGCGATCTGCTCGAAGCGCTTCGATCGGTCTGGGGGGTCGTGCATGCTCGGTTCGACCCAGCCAGATGGGGAGCGTAAGGCTTCGCTGGGTACTCTCTATCCCCTCCATGGAGCAACTGCGAGACCCACCGGCCACGCTCGGGAGTCCGGACGCATATGGACCAGTCCGGACCCAGCAGTCCGCTCGTGGGGTCGAACCCCCGATCGCTGTACGAGGGAAGGTCCCTCCGGACTCTACGCAGCCAACGGTTATTCCACTCCTTTCGCAGCGTCCACCCGATGCTTGGCGACAACAGCGAACCAGACGCAGGGGTATCGGGGGCAGACGATGGACCGAACCGCGGCGATCTCAGCCGACGGCAGTTCGTCGTGGGCGGGACGGCCGGGATCGCAGGCCTGACCGCGCTCTCGGGCTGTACCGACATTCTCGGATCGGCGAGCGGCTCGGACACGATCACGATGGTGCTCACGCCGGGGACGCCATCGGACGTTCGACAGCGCTACGAGCCGATGCGGGCACTCGTCGAGGACCAGGTCGATGGCGTCTCCGTCGAGATGCAGGTGCCACAGGACTACTCCGCGGTCCGGCCCGCCCTCGAGAGCGAGCAGGCCGAGATCGGAATGGACGACGTGACGCTGATCTCGAATCCGGACCTGATGGACGTCTACGGCACGACCGTCACCGGTGGCACGGCCTTCTACTTCTCGATGATGCTCACTCACCAGGACTCGAGCATCGACGAGCGAACGGACATCGAGGGGAAAGAGATGGCCTTCGCCGACCGGCTCTCCACCAGCGGCTCCATTTTCGCGCTCTACGCGCTGATGGAGGCTGGTCTCGACATCGGCGACGCCCCGGAGGAGGACAACGGCGACTTCAGTGGCACGTGGACGAACCACGAGCAGGCGCTCATCCGGCTCGGCGAGAACGAGGCCGACGCCGCGGTGACCTACGGCGGCAACGGGATGCCACACATCTCACAGGACGCCGAACTGCCCCAGCGCGTCCAGGACAAGAGCGCGGCACTCGACACGATCGGCAACGAGAGTCCGACGTTCCGGCCGTTCTGGTTTTCCTTCCCGATCCCGAAACAGCCGGTCTACGCTCGGGCGACGTGGGACGCCGACTACAAGAGCGAGATCGGTGACATCCTCATCAACTCCACGGCCGAGCAGATCCAGCAGTACTACCCCGAGGACTACAACGAGGAGCAACTGCCGTTCACGACCCTCGAGGACACTACGATCGACGACTACCAGCCCGTGATCGATCGCCTCGACGCGGTCGGCATCGACCTCGCGGAGTAGTCGCTGGCCAACACAGTCCTTCAACTCATGAGCACGCTAACAGTCGAGAACCTGACGAAGGAGTACGGAGACGTCGTCGCGCTCGAGGACGTCTCCTTCGAGATCGAGGACGAGTTCGTCGTCCTGCTCGGCGAGTCCGGCGCGGGCAAGTCGACGCTGCTCCGGTGTATCAACGGACTCACCGAGCCCACGAGCGGGGAGATCTTCCTCGACGGCGAGCCGGTCACGGGCTCCCAGCCCGGCGTCGGGATGATCTTCCAGCAGCACAACCTCGTGGAGGGCGTCTCCGCGTACGCGAACGCGCTCACCGGCGGCCTCGAACGGACGGGAACGATTCGGAGCCTGTTCCAGTGGCAGCCCCGGGAGGACAAACGCCGAGCGCTCTCCGCGCTGGAGACCGTGGGGCTCCTCGAAGAGGCTCACCAGCGCGTCTCCCAGATGAGCGGCGGCCAGCAACAGCGCGTCGGGATCGCCCGTGCGCTCGTCCAGGATCCCCGGCTCCTGCTGGCGGACGAACCGGTCGCGAGCCTCGATCCATCCAGCGCGGAGACGGTCATGGGCTACCTGAAGAAGGCCGCGACCGTCCATCAGGTGACGGCGCTCGTCAGCCTGCACCAGGTGAACATCGCGGCCCACTTCGGCGAGCGATTCATCGGCCTCCGGGACGGCCAGCTCGCCTTCGACGTGCGCCGAGAGGACCTGACCGACGAGCGCGTCGACGAACTCTACGGTAGCGTCGAGACCGTCGGACTCGCGGAGATGGAGGACGCGACTGCCCCGATGGTGGGTGGCGAAGACGGAGCTACAGCGGACGCCGGCGTCGTCGGCGATCCGGACGGTGCAGACGACGATTCCGACGCGCCCGAGCAGGAACGGAGGGTCGAGGCGTGAGCACGCGGCCGGGCGCGATCACGCGAGCCAGGCGGTACTTCGGGCTCGCGGCGATCGGCGACTCCGCGATCGACCGGAAGCTCCGGGAGCTCAAGTGGCGCAAAACCAGGCGCAGGCTCTGGACGCTACTCGGCATCTCGTTCGGCCTCGGGCTGCTCTATTTCAGCCTCTCGATCACCGGCTTCTCACTCGCCGAGCTGGTCGCGCAGTGGTCCCAGTTCACCGAGGCACTCACCGAGTACTTCCCACCGACGACGTACGCGATTCCGGGAACCGAACTCGGCGTCCCCTTCGTCGACGTCGTCCAGTACTACGAGTTCATCAGGGCAGAGAATCTGGTGCTCGACGTGAGGGCGAGTAGCGGCGGCACGATCAGCGCCCAGCTGACCGGGTACAAGATCGTCTGGGGCGCGACGTTCGTGACCCTCGGGATCGCCTTCGCCGGCACCGTCTTCGGGCTGCCGGGCGCGCTCATCTTCGGCGTCATGGCCAGCGAGCGCGTCGTTCCCTATCCATTCAACTTCGTCTTCCGTGCGACGATGAGCCTGATCCGGGCGATCCCCGGGCTCGTCTGGTTCATCATCCTGATTCCGCTGGCAGGGGTGACGCCCTTCACCGCCGTCCTCGCGATCACCATCGACACGATCGGCTATCTCGGCCGGCTGTTCACCGACGAGCTCGAGGAGATCGCCGACGGGCCAATCGAGGGGATCAGGAGTACCGGCGCCAGCCGCTCACAGGTCATCTCTTTCGGGATGCTCAGCCAGGTGTTCCGGCAGTTCATCGCGTGGATCGCGTTCGACATGGAGCACAACGTTCGCGCTGCCATCGGCCTCGGCCTCATCGGCGGCGGCGGGCTCGGCTACGTGCTCAATACGCAGCGCATGACGTTCCACTATGCGAACACCATGGCCTGCATCATCCTCGTCTTCCTGCTGGCAGGCTCGGTCGAGCTGATCAGCCAGCGGGTCCGCTCGGCACTCCGCGAGGAAGAGGAGGTCGAGACCACCGGGATCCTCGAGACCTTCGCCAAAGCGCCCCGGAAGATCGTCGGCTCGACGATGGGGCGGCGCTAATCCGTCGCCGACTCCTTCCACCGATGTACGTCGAATCCCACGGCCCCGACCGCGTTCGCACGCTCGGCCCGGAGCCGACGATCCACGACCCCGTCTCGATCTCCGAGAGCGAGCTGGGGCAGTGGACGGAGGTCCGGGCTGGCTGTCGACTCAACGAATCCGAAATCGGCGACTACACCTACCTGATGGAGCGGGTCCAGCTGGACTTCGCCACCGTCGGACGGTTCGGCAACGTCGCGGCCGACGTGCGTCTCGGCCCGACGAACCACCCGATCGAACGCCCGACCGCCCACCACTTCACCTACCGATCCGCGATGTACGACCTCGCCGACTCCGATGGCAGCGAGGTCTTCGAGTGGCGCGCCGACCAGCCCGTCGAGATCGGCCACGACGTCTGGCTCGGCCACGGTGCGATCGTCCTCCCGGACGTCACGATCGGTAACGGTGCCGTCGTCGGCGCCGGCGCTGTCGTGACCCACGACGTCGCTCCCTACGAGATCGTCGCCGGCGTCCCCGCCGAGCCGATCGGGCGTCGCTTCGACCCCGAGACGGCCGCCCGGATCGAGGCCACCGAGTGGTGGGACTGGGACCACGAGACGCTCGGCGATCGTCTCGAGGCGTTCCGGGAGCTGGAGACGTTCCTCGATCGCTACGCGCCGGCTGCGCAGTCCGTCGCGGAGACGGTCGACAGCGACTAGTCAGCCACGGCTCGACAGCACCCAATTCTTCGACGCGACTCGGATCTCATCCGTCCGCCCGGAGGCGTTTTCCGTGGTTCTCGAGGTACGTTCTGGCGAACCGTCGCCAGTGTTCCCTGAGATACGACTCCGCTTCCCAGCAGTTTTCGACGTCGAAATCGTCGTGTTTCACGGTCGCACCGAGTTCTCGGTAGTAGCGATCGAGGTGGATATCGAAGTCGTCGTGAGGCGTGTCGTCGATTTTGGCTACTTCCACTCGCGTACCGTCGTCCAGAGAGAAGTAACAAACCACTGCGAAGGACTTCACGTCATTCGTGCTGGGCTCGTGACGAGCACCGATACGAAAGACGGTCTCTCGAAGTTCGCCGAGTTCGTAGTCGTAGGTGAACTGAGCGTCTGGCATCGGGAGCGCCTCGTGATCGGCTGTACGATCAGTAGATGCGGTATCGCGGATAAACCTGCGGTGGCCAAATGGGAGACGGTTCGGCGAATCGCTCGCTGGAGAACCAGCAACCCCCGTAGACCGGCAAAGCGTTTTTAGTGTTGAGGTTGTAACTCAACAGTAAGAAGAAAGACGATGTCGACGCCAGATTCACAGCCAGCCGACGGAGCACGGAGCGACGACCGGGTCGAACGCCGCGCCGAACTCGCACGGGCGCTCGCTCGCGGCGGGATGGAGGGCGTGCAGGTCGTCAGCCTGGAGACGGCTGCGTTCGCTCTCACGCCAAAACGCCTCGAACTGATCCAGACGATCCGGTCGGAGGCGGTCGAATCGGTCCGGGACCTCGCCAGTCGCGTGGGGCGAGATCCAGGCCAGGTGAGCCGAGATCTCGCTGCCCTCGCCGAGCGAGGAATCGTCGAGTACGAGGAATCAGGACGTGCGAAACGGCCCGTTCTCGTCCAGGAGCACGTCGTCGTCGAGCCGATCTGAACGCTGTAGTGTTGCCCGTCGCCGCGTCGTTTGGCACTCCGAAAGGAGCCATTCGCGGAGTCCCTCGACGACAATCGCGACGGCCGCTCACACCGGCGCGTGCTCGGGCTGGACGCCGGCGTGGAGCCGCACCGCGATCTCGGCGGCGTCGACCCAGTAGTAGATCGCTCGCTCGAGCGCGCGGGTGACCGTGACGAGGTAGGCGTAGACGTCCCGATCGTAGGCGGTGACGAGTTCGAACAGCTCGTCGAGGTCGCGGTGGACGGCCTCCTCGGTGGCCTGGAGCGGCTCGAAGGCGTCGAGGTCGGCCTCGAAGCACACCTTGCCGAACAGTCGGTTGATCTCCGCGCCGGCGTCGAACACCGAGCGAACGCGCTCGTCGACGACGCCCGTCGCGGTGACGTCGCGTTCGTCGACGACGTCGGCGATGAAACAGGCGCGATCCCCGACGATCTCGAGGTTGGTCGCGATCGTCGCGAGGTCCGATGCCACGCGGTTTCCCGGCCAGTCGGTCGTCAGCGTGTAGGATTTCAGCTCGTCGATGACGGCGAAGTAGCGCTCGTTCGTGAGCGACTCCAGAGCGCCCGGCGGCTCGTCGGGCGTCTCCCCGACGTATGACTGCTGGACGGCCTCGTACTGCGTTGCAGTCACCTCGTCCAGGCGCTCCAGGAGGTCCAGCACTGCGCGGCCACGTCGGACCTCCGACGCGGTCGGAGCACCGGCGGCTCCTGCACCGACTGGCGAGTGGACGCCGTCGGACTCGTCGCTGGACCCCGCTTCGCCGTCGAAGAACTGGGAAACGCCGCCGGCTGTCGCGTAGACTGCGGCGTCGTCGACGACGTAGGCTTTCCGAACGACCGCCTCGCGTTTGAGTTCCTGGAGGAGCTCCGAGCAGTACTGCTCGGAGATGCCAACGGCCTCGGCCAGCTCGGCCTTGGTCGACGGTGCCGTCCGATCGACGGTCTCGATCACCTGCGCGAGCGTCGCGTCGCGGCCCTGTGTTGTGGCGTCCCGCGGACGGTGCCACGTTTGCCGGGACATAGCGCTCGTGGCAGGGGCCCGTCCATGAGTGTGCCCCACAGACTGTCCGGACGGGTCCGGACTCGTCCGTGGAGACCGACGCGCTCCCCGTGTTCGTCCCGATCAGCGAGGCCACGGTACCGATATGTACCGGTTAGCACCGGCACGTTCCACTCATAGCAACGGTAACGGGGGGTCCCGCAGATGCTTCGATCATGGAGACCCGCAAGGTCCAGCTCTCCGGAGGGACGACCTACACCGTCTCGCTGCCGAAGGCCTGGGCGGAAGAACACGGGATCGCTGCCGGCTCGGTCCTCGCTCTGCATCCCAACGGAGACGGCTCGCTGCTGGTCGAGCCCTCGGGCACCGCAGACGCTACGGACCGGTCTGCGACGGTCGACGTCTCGACGACCAGCACGGACGCCGTCCGCGAGCGGATCCGCGCGCTCCACGCCGTCGGGTTCGACGAGGTCGTCCTGCTCGATCGCTCCGGGCACGGCGAGGAGCGCCGTCGAGCGGTGGCGACGACCGTCGCAGAGCTCTCCGGGTTCGAACTGCTCGACGCCTCGGACACGCGAATCGAGCTCACGAACCTCATCGACGCGACGAACGTCGACGTTCGCAAGAGCGCGCTCAGACTCCGGCTCGTCATGCTGGCGATGCACCGGGACGCCGTCGCCGCCGTCGTCGAGAACGACCGCGAACTCGCAGAGCGCGTCGTCTCCCGCGACGCCGAAGCGGACAAGCTCTTCGCGATGGTGACCCGGCACTTCCGACGAGCGTTGACGGACCTCCAGGAAGTCGAGAAGCTCGATCACTCCCGCGACGACCTCTTCGAGTACTACTACGCGTGCAGGCAGTTCGAGCGCGTCGCCGATCACGCGGTGAAGATCGCCCGGTTCGCACTCGATCCCGACGCCGGGCTCCCGGACGGCTTCGACGACCGCCTCGAGACGTTCGGTGCGGACGCACGCGGCATCGTCGACGACGCGGCGAGCGTGGTGCTCGCCGACGGTGCCGTCGAGACGGCCAACGACGCGCTGGCGCGACGGGACGCCCTCGTCGAGGAGATCGAGACGCTGGATCGGGAACTCTACGATCACGACGTTCCCGGCGAGGCCCACACCGTCGGGCTGGTACTCGACAGCCTCCGCCGGACGGCCGAGTACGGCGCCAACGTGGGCGGGATCGCGATCCAGCAGGTCTCGCGCCAGTCGGTCGACGAGACGCCGACGCCAGCGCTCGATCGGTGAGGATCGGAGAAGAACGCTGGCACCGCGTCAGCCGCCCGGGAACGGTCGTCGGTCCCGGAGCGCTACCCGAACTTGCCCGTGATGTAGTCCTCGACGCGGTCGTCGTCGGGGTTCTCGAAGATCTTCTGGGTGTCGTCGTACTCGACGAGCTCGCCGCCGGTGAGGAAGACTGCGGTGCGGTCGGAGATCCGCGCCGCCTGCTGCATGTTGTGGGTCACGACGACGACGGTGTAATCCTCGGAGAGCTCCTCGATGAGGTCCTCGACCTTCGAGGTCGCGACGGGATCGAGCGCGCTCGCGGGCTCGTCCATCAGGAGGACCTCGGGGTCGGGCGCGATCGCCCGGGCGATACAGAGGCGCTGTTGCTGGCCACCGGAGAGGTCGAGGCCGGAGGAGTCGAGCTGGTCCTTGACCTCGTCCCAGAGCGCGGCCCGCTTGAGCGCCTGCTCGATCTTCTCGTCGTCGGCCTCCTTGCCCTGGACCTCCAGGCCGTAGGCAACGTTGTCCCGGATCGACTTCGGGAACGGGTTGGGCTTCTGGAATACCATCCCGATCGTCCGGCGGAGCGCGACGGGATCGACGTCGTCGTCGTAGACGTTCTTCCCGCGGAACCGCAACTCGCCGTCGACGGAACAGCCCTCGATGAGGTCGTTCATGCGGTTGATACACCGCAGGAAGGTGGACTTCCCACAGCCCGATGGGCCGATGATCGCCGTGACGCGGCGCTCGGGGATCTCCATCGTGGTGGGTTTGAGCGCCTGTTCGTCGCCGTAGTGGACCTCGAGCTCGCGCGTTGCGAGAACGGTGTCGGCCCGGTGGACGGTCCCGCCGTCGTCCGCCGTCGAGACCGTGGTGTCGATGAGGACGTCGTCATCGGCGTCGTCGCCGGCTGACGCGTCCCGATCCGTTCCCCCGTCCCCGTCCGCCTCGGAGGTCGTCGGTGGTGCTGTGTCGGTCATGACTGGATCCAGCGCGGAATGGCCCGCCCCGCCGCGGAGTCGGTCCGCTCGCCCGACGGTTGCGGCCATTGGTCTAAATACCCTACTATTATCGCTCCATATCCATATATAGAGACAAATACCGCTACTGGAAGGGACGTACCGAATACAGGCGTAGCGCCCCGTTCTGGTGACAGGAAGGCAATAGCTGGCGCTATATATGATAGCGTGGACTTATGGACCTCCAGTCTAACTCCCAGGTATGGAGACGCGAAAGGTCCAGCTCACCGGGGGGTCGACGTTCACGGTGTCACTTCCCAAGGAGTGGGCGACCGAGAACGGCGTCGAGGCCGGGAGCGAGGTCGAGTTCCACCACGAATCCAACGCACTCGTGTTGACGCCGCGCCGGGAGTCCGGCCGCACCGAGGGGACGCTCGACGTCGGCGGGCTCGAAGGCGAGCGGCTCACGCGCGCCGTGATGACGATGTACGTCAGCGGGTTCGACGTCATCACGCTGCAGGGAGACGCGATCTCTGCCGACCAGCGCCAGGCGATCCGGGACGCTGCCCAGGGGCTCGTCGGCGTCGAGGTCATCGAGGAGACGAGCGACCGCGTCGTCGTCCAGGACCTGCTCGACTCCTCGGAGCTGTCCGTCGACAACGCGGTCACGCGGATGCGCCTCATCGCGCTCGGCATGCTGGAGGACGCCGTCCGTGGCCTCCTCGAGAACGACGACGACGTCGCGGCGAGCGTCGTCGACCGGGACGACGACGTCGATCGCCTCTGGTTCGTCGTCTCGCGGGTGTTCCGCGCCACGCTCCGCTCGCCGAGCGCAACGGAGGAGCTCGGCCTGCCCCGCGAGGTCTGTTTCGACTACCACTCGAGCGCTCGCCAGCTCGAACGCATCGCCGACCACGCCGCCAAGATCGCCCAGTTCTCGAAACAGCTCGAGGAGATCGACGACGACGTCGCGACCGCGCTCACCGAGCTCCACGACGACGCTGCCGACGTGATCGACACGGCGATGGACGCGCTCTTGGAGGAGGACAGCGACCGATCCACGGAGCTGGCCCGCGACGCGACGGACTCGATCCTCGACATCGACCAGCACGCCCGACACATCGACGACCTGCTGCGCGAGCAGGATCCCCAGGAGGCCCAGCACCTCGGGCTGATCGTCGACTCCCTCTCCCGCAGCGCGGACTACGGGGGGAACGTCGCCGAGACCGCACTGCAGAACGCCGCGCCGAAGCCGCCCTAAACCGACCGACCGGCGCGACCGTCGTTCGATACCTTACTGACGATTCCTGCGGCGCGTATCCGTCACTCCCGCACTGTGAGCAGCCGGCGCTCCGCTCGCGGGGTGAGCAGCGTCGAGACGATACCGACGACGACCATCCCGCCGAACAGCACCGGCCAGTCGACGGTCGCATCGCCGACGATGCCGTACCCCTGGTAGAGCACGCCGAAGGCGAGCGCGCCGATCACGCCCCAGAGGAGGGCGCTCTTTCGGGCGGGATCCATCACTCGATCGCCGCGATCGCTTCGATTTCGACGCCGACGCCCTTCGGGAGCGCGTCGACGCCGACGGCGCTCCGGGCCGGCGGCTCCCGCTCGAAGTAGCCCGCGTACGTCTCGTTCATCGCGTCGAAGTCGTCGATGTCGTCGAGATAGACGGTGACCTTCAGCACGTCCTCGGGCTCGGCACCGCCCTGGGCGAGCACGGCGACCACGTTGTCCAGCGCCTGCTCCGTCTGGTCGGCGATGGGCTCGCCGTCGAGGAGTTCGCCGTCCGGCGTCAGGGGAATCTGTCCGGCGGTGAAGACGATGTCGTCGGTGCGGGTACCCTGGCTGTACGCGCCGACGGCCTCCGGCGCCGCGTTCGTGTCGATAATGCGCTTCATGCTCGGCTGTCGGGCCGGTTCGGCCTTAACGCTGGCGTGGGGAACCGTGGCGCTCGCACGGCGATCGAACCGCGAACGGCGGCGGTCGCCACGCCTATGGTCGCCTCCCGCCAAGCCCTGCTCATGCGCGTCGAGTACGATCGCGACGTTTGTATCGGCATGTTCCAGTGCGTCGCGGAGTGGGACGCATTCGAGAAGGACGAGGACGCCGGCAAGGCCGTCCTCGCGGAGAGCGAGGAGGCCGAGGACGACCTGTTCGTCCGCGAGGTGCCCGAGGGGTCGGAGCTCGACGCGAAGTTCGCGGCGCGGGCCTGCCCCGTCGACGCCATCGCGATCTACGACGACGACGGCGAGCAGCTCGTTCCCTGAGCGGACACGAACCGGCCCTGCAATCGTTCGCCCGATCTCGGTGCGGGGGAAGCGCGGTCGCGGTCGGTCGTCGGGCCGCTCGCAGACGCACCACTTAACAGCCCGCCGGGGCTGGTATCTATCGTGCCTGAAGCGCTCCTCATCGTCGGGCTGATCGTCGCCGTCTTCGTCGGGTACAACATCGGCGGCTCGACGACCGGCCCAGCGTTCGGCCCCGCTGTGGGCGCGGACGTGATCTCGAAGGCGACCGCGGCCGCGCTGATGTCCGTGTTCTTCTTCGTTGGCGCGTGGACGATCGGCCGGCGCGTCGTCGACACACTCGGGAGCGACCTCGTCGGCGACCCCGGCGTGTTCACGCTGGAAGCCAGCATCGTCGTCTTGCTGTTCATCGGGCTGGCGCTGTTCATCGGGAACTACGCGGGCGTGCCGGCCTCGACGTCGATGACGGCCGTGGGCTCGATCGCCGGGCTCGGCGTGGCCACCGGGGAGCTCCAGTGGCAAGTGATGGGCGAGATCGTCACCTGGTGGATCGTCGCGCCGGTCGTCGGGTTCTGGGTCTCCGGGGTCATCGGCCGCTACGTCTACCCGACGCTCAACCAGTGGGTCGCCCTCCACAGCACCGAGGGAGAACTCCTCGAACTGGACCGGTCGGGGACGATCCCGCGGCCGGTTCGCGGCCCGAACACCACTGACAAGGAGATCGCCGGGGCGACCATCGTCGTCGTCATCGGCTGCGTGATGGCCTTCTCCTCGGGAACCTCGAACGTGGCGAACGCGATCGCGCCGCTGGTCGGCAGCGGCGAACTCGGGATGAACCCCGGGATCATCATCGGCTGCGTGGCGGTCGGTATCGGGGCGTTCACCATCGCGCGGCGGACCCTCGACACGCTCGGCAACGACATCACGGATCTGCCACTGACGGCGGCGATCGTCGTCGCGACGGTGAGTTCGGCGATCGTCGTCGCGCTCTCGCTGCTGGGGATCCCCGCGAGCTTCGTCGTCATTGCGACGATGTCGATCATCGGGCTGGGCTGGGGGCGGGCGACCCGCTCGGTGACCGTCTCGGACGTTCGCACGGGCGAAGAGTCCCCGCGGGTCTCCGTCGGCGCGCTCGCCGCCGACGAACCCGGCGAGGCAGCGCCAGAGATGGGCGAAGAAGAACCCGACGACATCCCGCAGGCGTCGGACCTGTTCGACCCCGAGACCACCGGCCGGGTGATCCTCATGCAGAACGTCGTTCCAGTGATATCGACGGTCGGTGCCTACGCCGCGTTCACCGTGCTGTACGCGTTCTGGTGGTGAGGCGGCCGATCGTTCGATCGACTGTCGATCGGCACGTTGGCTGTCCGAGCACGTAGCGATTCCTCAATCGGTGAATCGACGCATCGAGCGACGCGTCGACGTTCCGAGCGACGTACCTCCGCCCCGACCAGCCCATCGCTGCTCGGAGGGCAAACGCGACGATCGACGGTTCCCCGTCCGATCGTGCCGGCATTTATTAGGCAGCCCCACGCGAATTCAGGAAGAACCGATGTCCGAGCAGCACGTCTTCGCGGTCGCGAGCGGAAAGGGCGGCGTGGGGAAGACCACGACGGCCGTCAACGTCGCGACGGCGATCGCCGGCGGCGGCTTTCGCGTCGCGGTCGTCGACGCCGACCTCGGGATGGCCAACATGTCCGGGCTGCTCTCGCTGGATCCCGGCGACGCGACGCTCCACGACGTGCTCGCCGAGGAGGCCGACGTGACCGAGGCCACATACGAGGTCGCTCGCGGTATCTTCGCGATTCCCTCCGGCGAGGAGCTCGACAGCTACGCCAAGACCGACGCCCGCGGGCTCGGCGACGTCGTCGAGGACCTTCGCGGGCGCTTCGACTACGTCTTCCTCGACGTCGGGGCGGGGATCAGCCACGAGACCGTGCTTCCACTCGGCGTCGCCGACGGCGTCATCCTGATCGCGACGCCCGAGCCGGCGGCCGTCAACGACGTGGGGAAGACGATGGACCTCGTCGAGCGCGCCGACGGCGAGGTGCTCGGTCTCGTGGTGACGCGCACCCGCGCCACGGACGCCATCGATCCCGAAGATGCGGCGGCGGACCTCGGAATCGACCTGCTCGGAACGGTGCCCGAAGACGCTGCACTGCGGGGCAGCCTCTACGCCGGCGTGCCACTCGTCGTGCAGAACCCCGAGAGCAAGGCATCCATCGGCTATCGCCGGATCGCCGCACAGCTCGCGGATCGAACCGGGGCCTCGAAACCGGAAGCGGTGCCGGACGACGTAGAATCCACCGACGGCTGACGGCGGCGCAGCATCGATCGCCATTTGCGCGACCCTCGATCCGTTTCTCGTTTCCTATTCGTTCCCCGGTTGGCCGGCTCGTACCGCCGACGCCTTCGCCCGACCCTACATCGACTCCGGAGCGGCGACGCCGAGCACGTCCAGCGCGTTGGCGAGCGTCGTCCGCGCCGCGAGCACCGTGCCGATCCGGGCCTGCTGGAGCTCCCCGTCGGCGTCGAGCACCGGGCAGGAGCGGTAGAATGCGTTGAATCGATCGGCGAGCGTGCGGACGTAGGTCGCGACGACGTGGGGCTGGAGGTCCTCGGCAGCGTCCTCGACGACCGCCGGGAACCGCCCGATCGTGAGCAGCAGGTCGCGGGCCGCGTCTTCTTCCAGGGCCGCCGCGTCGACGCCGCCATCGTCGGGGATTGCGACGCCCGCGGACCGCACTTCGTCGAGGATCCCACAGCAACGCGCGTGGGCGTACTGGAGGTACGGCGCGGACTGGGCCTCGAAGTCCAGCGCGCGCTCCCAGTCGAAGGTGATCGCCTTCGTGGGCTGCTTGCTGACGACGTCGTAGCGCACCGCGCCGATGCCGACCTGGCGGGCGATCCGCTCGACGTCGGCCTCGCTCAGGTCGTCGTCGCGGAGGCGGTCGGCGGCGCGTGATTCGTACTCCGCGCGGGCGCGCTCGATGGCTTCGTCGAGGAGGTCGTCGAGGTCGATCCCAGTGCCCTCTCGCGTACTCATCCCCTCGCCGCCGGGGAGGTTCACCCACGAGTAGTGGATCGAGTCGAGGCGGTCCGTGTCGTTGCCCAACAGGTCGAGCGTCGCCTGGAGCTGCTTTGCCTGGAGCTTGTGGTCCTCGCCGAGGACGGTGACCGCGCGGTCGTAGTTCTCGAACTTCCACTCGTGGTGGGCGATGTCCCGCGTCGCGTAGAGGCTGGTGCCGTCGGAGCGCTGGAAGACGAACTGCTTCTCGATGCCGAACTCGGCGAGATCGAGCTGCCAGGCCTCCTCCTCGTAGACGGCCTCCTCGAGGTTCTGCATCCGCTCCATCAGCGCCTCGACGGAGCCGTCGAACATGAACCGCGTCTCCTTGACGAACTCGTCGAACTCCGCGGGAAGGCGGTTGAGCGAGTCCTGCATCCCCGAGAGCACTGCATCGACGACCTCGGTGGTGCGCTCGTAGGTGGCCTCGTCGCCTTCTTCCAGGCCCTGCATGATCGCCTGGATCTCGTCCTCTGCGGCCTCGATGGCGGCCTCGTCCGCGTCGGGGTGCTCGCCGTCGAGGGAGGCGTTGCCCAGCCGGTAGTAGCGGACGAGGTCGTAGTCCGGCTTGTCGCGTTCTGGCTCGGCGTAGCCGGCGTCGGCGAGATCCGCCTCGTCGAACGTCTCGTACGCCCAGGTGAACGTCGCGATCTGGCGGCCGGCGTCGTTGACGTAGTAGTGAACGTCGACGTCGTAGCCGGCGTAGTCCATGAGCCGCGCGACGGAGTCGCCGATGATCGGATTTCGTGCGCGCCCGACGTGGACCGGTCCCGTCGGATTCGCGGAGGTGTGCTCGACGACCATCGAGGTGTCGCGATCGGGGAGGTGCCCGTAGGCCTCGTCGGCCGCGGCCTCGACGGTCGCGGCGAGGTAGGCGTCCGCGGGGAAGACGTTCACGTACGGGCCAGCAGCCTCGACGCGATCGACGAACTCGAGGTCGGCGCAGTCGTCGGTCTGGGCCTCGATTTCAGCGACGATCTCGCCGGCGACCTGTGGCGGCGGCGCGCCGGCCTCGCTCGCCAGCCGGAAGGCGACGCTGGAGGCCAGCACGGCGTCGACGTCCTCGGGCGGCTCCTCCAACCCGAGATCGCCAGTCGGGTAGCCCTCGGCGGCGAGGGCCGCCTCGATGGCCTCGGCGGCCTCCGCGCGAAGCTGTCTGAACATGGAGAGCGGTACTTTCGGGGTCGGTTTGAGGCTGTCGGGATGGGCGCGACGGCGTCACCGGTGTTCCGGCGGCGGAGCGGACAACGACCGCGCGACGATCCGGCTCGGCGGTTCCCCGATCTTTCGGTGTGCTTATTGGTTTTCGAACGGCGGTCGAACCTATGCAACGGCCCGGGCGACGCGAACTGCTGATTGCGGGCAGTAGTCTCCTTGCCGGCTGCTCCAGGCTATCAGGGGACGACGATGGCGGAGGAAGTGAGCCGGAGATCGACGATGCCGGAGGGAGTGAGTCGGAGGACGACGATACCGGTGGAAGCGGGTCGGAGATCACCGAGCGGTACCCCTCCTGGCAGTACGACTGGCAAAACTCCGGGGCAGCGGACGACGTCAGCGCTCCGCAGCAACGACCGTCGCTGCTCTGGGAGCGTGAGATCGGGCCAGGAAACGGTGGGGCAACGCCGGTGATTGCGGACGGGAAGGTGTTCTTGGGGAACGGGGGCAGTACGTTCTACGCACTCGACGCTGCTTCCGGTGAGACGGACTGGACCGTGGAGACCGGCAAGTGGATCCACTCGACCGCCGCGATCGACGGGGAGTTCCTCGCGTTCGGCTGTGACGATTTTCGAGTCCGCGCGTTTCACACCGACGGAACCGAGCGCTGGACCTACGCCGCCGACTTCGAGGTCTCGTCGGATCCGGTGCTGACCGACGAACTCGTCATCGTCACCGATACCAACGGGCTGGTGTACGCGATCGAACGGGAGACGGGGGAATCCGCCTGGACCCGAACGCTCGAAACGGACTCGCCGGGCCACATGTACTCCCCGGCCCTGGGACCGGAACAGCTCTACGTTGGCAATCACGACACGACGTGGGCACTCTCACCGGACGATGGGAGCACCGTCTGGAGCACTGACGACGACCGTCAAGTCGGCGGGTCACACGCCGTCGTGGACGGGCGGGTCGTCGGAGTGACGTTCGCCGGCTTTGGCGAGGAGCGGGGGACCGTCCACGCCCTCGACCCGCAGACGGGAACGGTCCAGTGGTTCCACGAACTCGAGCAGTCGTATCCGAGCGACGCTGCCGTCGTGGGGAACACCGTCTACATGAGCGATCCGGACGGGCTCGCCGCCCGTTCGGCGTCCGATGGGACCGTACAGTGGCGTGTCCAACTCGGCGACAGTTGCGGTACGCCAGTCGTCGCCGACGAGACGGTGTACGTCGGCTCGAGCAGTGGCATTCACGCCATCGACACGGACGGGACCCCCCGGTGGAAGACGGACGCCGCGACGGGCGACTCCGGTATCGCGATCGCCTCGGGGACGATCTTCACGAAGCAGGAGGAACGGCTCTACGCACTCCAGTAGGGGGGAGAGCGTTCGAGTGCATCGGCACCGCTCGTCGGCTGGCCGCCCGACTCATTCCTCGCGGGAACCGGTAACGACGACGGGCAGCGACGTCCCGCGAAGCACGTCCTGGGCGACGGAGCCGAAGACCGCCTTCCCGACGGCGGAGCGCTTGCGCCCGCCGACGACGATCGACTCGACCGCACGTTCGTCGGCGGTCTCGAGGATCCGGTCGACGGGATCGCCGCTCTCCTCGAGGACGTTCACGTCGACGCCCGCTTCCTCGAGACGCTCGCTCGCCCGACGGACGGCGCCGACGCGCGTCGCCGTGTTGAACCGCCTGTGCTCGTCGGGCACGTCGTCCGACGTCTCGTCGAAGACGAACAGGAGGAGTGCCTCGACGGCGTTCGCGGCGTCGGGGAGTGTGGCGACGTACTCGGCCTGAGCGAGCGCCCGCGATTCGTTCACGTCGACGGGAAGCAGGACGCGGTACATGTTAGCACGAATGTGGGCAGGGGTGAAAAAGGGGGTTGCCGAACGGCCGCCCGCGGACCCGCCCGCTTTTCCCGCTCGCCCTCAACGCTGGGGTATGAGCGACGCGGACGGACCCAAGCAGGTCGACGACCCCGACTACCACAGCGTCAACCACACCGCTGCCCAGACCTGCGGCTGGACCAAGAACGCCCTCAACGGCGAGGGGACCTGCTACAAGCACGCCTTCTACGGCATCCGCTCTCACCGCTGCATCCAGATGACGCCCGTCGTCAAGTGCAACGAACGCTGCGTGTTCTGCTGGCGCGACCACGCCGGCCACGCTTACGAGCTCGACGGCGTCGAGTGGGACGACCCCGAGGCGGTCGTCGACGCCTCGATCGAGCTCCAGCGCGAGCTCCTCAGCGGCTACAAGGGCAACGACAACGTGCCCCAGGAGCGTTTCGAGGAGGCGGTCGAACCCCGCCACGTCGCGATCTCGCTCGACGGCGAGCCCACGCTGTACCCGTACCTCCCGGAACTGATCGAGGCGTTCCACGACCGGGGGCTGACGACGTTCCTCGTCTCGAACGGCACCCGGCCAGAGGTGCTCGCGGAGTGTGATCCCACGCAGCTGTACGTCTCCGTCGACGCACCGGATCGCTGGACGTTCGACCAGACGGTGAAGGCCGTCGAGGACGGCGCCTGGGAGAAGCTGATCGACACGATGGACGTGCTCGCACGGAAAGACGAGACGCGGACCGTCCTCCGGACCACGCTCGTCGACGGCCACAACATGCGCGATCCGGACTGGTACGCCGCATTCTACAAGCGTGCGGATCCGGACTTTATCGAGCTGAAAGCCTACATGCACGTCGGGCACTCGCGGGGCCGGCTCGACCGCTCGAACATGCCCGAGCACGAGGACGTGGTGGACTTCACTCGCGAGATCGGCGAGCATCTGCCCGAGCACGACGTGCTGAAAGACCGCCCACCGTCCCGCGTCGCGCTGCTCGCCCGCGAGGAGGACACCTGGGTACCGAAGCTGCGGACCGACTCCGCGTTCTGGGACGCCCCTGGGCCGAGCGACCGTGCCGCGGTGACCGACGACTGAGGCGTCGGACCGGGCTCGATGGGCGAGCGGCCGCCGCCGTAGGCCTGAAGGCCGTAGTGAGCCACTCGACGAACTCACCGCTGGCTCTTTAGTTCGCGACCGCGAAGGGTTCCGACGTGACGGTCGCCCCCGACACCGACGCCATCCACGTCCGCCAGGTCGAGCGGGCGGACCTGCTCGCCGTCCACCGCATCGAGCGAGCGGCGTTCCCGACGCCGTGGCCCTTCGAGGCGTTCGAGCGGTTCGTCGACGCGCCGGGCTTTCTCGTCGCCGTCGAGGAGCCCGAGGGAGCCGTGGCTGCGAGCGCCGAGGGCGGCGCATCTCCGGGACGTGACGCGGACGGAGAGCAAGCGGCAGGGACCGGGACCGACCCGATCGACGACGGCGGCGTCGTCGGCTACGTCGTCGCGGAAGTGACCCCGAACCACGGGCGGGCGTTCGGCCACGTCAAGGACCTCGCGGTCCATCCCGAGCACCGCCGCCGTGGCATCGCGAGCACGCTCTTGGAGCGAGCAATCGTCACGGTCGCCGGCCAGGGCGCGGCTTCGGTGAAACTCGAGGTCCGGGAGGACAACGAGCCGGCGCAAGCGCTCTATCGCGACTTCGGCTTCTCGCCGATGCGCCGGCGTGAAGGGTACTACGAGGACGGCGAGGACGCACTCGTGCTCGCCCGGGAGCTGTAGCATTTTTCCCCGGCCGGACCGATTTTCGGGCATGGCCTACGCCTGCCCGGTCTGTGAGACGCTCACGCCCGACGGCGAGCATCTCGCTCACCACCTCGCGATCGTCGCGATGACCCGCGGCGGCGAGCACGAGGACTGGCTCGACGAGCACGCCGAAGCGGCCGCAGGCGAGGGGAGCGAGGACTGGCACGAGGCGAGCCCCGACGAGATCGCCGCCGTCGCGATCGAGCACGCCGAGGAGGTCGAACACGACCTCGTCGACGACAGCGCTGGCGAACACCCCGACGTCGGGCACGCTCACCAGGGCGGGCACGAGCACGGCGGCGGTGGCGGTCGATCCGGGGATGGCAGCCGCACCGCGGGGACTAGCGACGAGGCGGCCGCAGTGCTCGCCGAAGCCCGAGAGATCACCGAGCAGATGCTCGACGCTACGGAGAGGGACGTTGACAGCGAGCAGGCTCCCGACGATGGAGCTGACAGCGACGCGCCCGGCAACGGAGCAGCCGAAACCGACAGCGACGAGTAGCCCCACGCGCCAGGATCGCCCATGGAGACGACCGGACGGCTCGCACCCGCCGATCCCGACGACGCCCGCGCCGCCTACGAGGAGCTGGCGACGCCGGCCTCCGTGGTGACGAAGGAGGTCGCGCGAGCGCTCGAGATCGAGGACTTCCGCGAGCGCGTCTCGCCGGAGGTCGTGGCGACGACTCGCGACGCGATGTTCGCCTCGAACCTCAGCGTGACAGTCGGCACGAGTGCGGAGTTCGAGGACTGGCGAGCCGAGTACGACGGCGAGGTCGTCGAGTCCGGCAACGAGAACGTCGACAACGTCGCCTGGCACGAGTTCGACGGGCTCGCACTCGCCGCGACCTTCCACGAGGAGCAGGACGCCGCCGTCGCGACCGTGCGCAGGCAGGCGTTCAATCGGTGCTACCGGGCACTGTTCTATCCCGACGAGTAGCGGTCGAATCGGTGGCTGCGAGGGGTTGTGATTTGTCGTTGTGTGGCTGCGATCGTTGGCTGGAGTGGAACTTGGGCTATGAACAGCCACGGAAGCCCCCTCCCGCTCCGGTCGCGCGGCTCGCTGCGCTCCTTGCCGACCTCCGGTCGGCTGCGGTGCTTACGTCGCCGTGCTTCCCGGAGCGGTCGGCCCCTTCCGGAGTCCCACCCGAATCGTTTCTTGAGTGGTCTAATTTCGGTGGAAGGCGCGGTGGCGCGCGTTTCGCGGCTGTGAGCCGAGCGAAGCGAGGCGAACGCCGTCGGAGCTTGCTCCGACGGAAGCGTCAGCAGCCGCGTAGCGTGCGAGGGACGAGCAGCGCAACGAGCGCCAGCGACGTGAGCAGCGCAGGAGGTTGGGGAGGATCGAGGTGCGGTGGGTGGGGCTTCGAAAGGGGCAGGGTGGTCGGCTGTCCCCGGGCGACGTAAGCACTGCACCGACTGAGCGTAGCGAAGGAGGGAAGCGCGCAGCGAGCGTCACGCGAACGAAGTGAGTGTGACCTCGAAAGACGAGCGTAGCGAAGTCTTTCGGTGCCCGGGTCATCGAGCGCTCTGGGGCTTTTGGAGCTCACTGCCTTGATGCCAGAGTTACCAAAACCAACCACGACGTTCAACCGCCAGTTCCATTTTATAGTTCCCGGCCTCACGTCCGGACGATGAAGCTGGGTATCCACGAGTCCGTCGAGGCGGTGTTCCCGCCCGCCGAGCTCGAGACGTTCCTCGACGACGCGGACGGCGTCGAGGCCGAGCAGATCGGCGACGATCCCATCGCGCTGGGCGCCTGCGACGGCGTCGTCACCTTCGACTACCGCGAGTACTTCCTCGACGCGGTGGACTGGGTCCACTCGATCCAGGCCGGCGTCGATCGCTTCCCGCAGGACGAGTTCGAGGCCGAGGGCGTCGTCCTCACGAACAGTACGGGAATCCACGGCGCGAGCGTCGGCGAGACGGTCGTTGGGTACATGACCGCGCTCGCCCGGAACCTCCACGCGTACCGCAGCGCCCAAGATCGTGAGGAGTGGGCCGACCCGGACTGGGATCGCCCGTTCACGCTGGCGGACGAGTCCGTCTGCGTGGTCGGGCTGGGGACGATCGGCCAGGGCGTCGCCGAGCGCGCGACCTGGATGGGGATGGACGTCTGGGGCGTGCGGCGCACGCCGGATCCGGTGCCGATCGTCGACGAGGTCTACGGGCACGAGGGACTCCACACCGCGCTCATGGACGCGAAATTCGTCGTGCTCGCGGTGCCGCTGACGCCGTCGACGCGGCGGATGATCGGCCCCGCCGAGCTGGCCGCCATGCGCGACGACGCCTACCTGATCAACGTCGCCCGCGGGGGCGTCGTCGTCCAGGACGCACTCGTGAGCGCGCTGGAAGACGGGGAGATCGCCGGCGCGGCGCTCGACGTGTTCCAGGAGGAGCCCCTGCCCAAGGAGTCGCCGCTCTGGGGGATGGACGACGTGATCGTGACGCCACACGCCGCAGCACGGACGCGGGACTACTTCCGGGACGTCGCCGAGATCGTCATCGACAACGTCGAGCGCCAGGGCGAGGGACTGACGCTCCGGAATCAGGTCGTCTGAGCCGGTGCTGCGATCGCAGGCAGTGGCCTGCCGAACTGCCCGGTGCTACCGGTCGTCCAGCCCGATCACAAGTGTTGCCAGGGATCTGGACGGCCGTACAGCGCGGAACAGCAAGGTTGAACAGTGCGGGCGCAGAATTTCCGGTTGATGCCTACCGTAGAATACCTCAACTACGACGTGGTGGACGACGAGGGCTGGGATATGTACGACGACGACGTGTTCGGCGAGGCTGCCGACATGGACCTCTCCGACGAGGACTACGGCACCCTCGACGTCAACGAAGGCGAGTACATCCTCGAGGCCGCCGAGGCCCAGGGCTACGACTGGCCGTTCTCGTGTCGTGCCGGCGCGTGTGCGAACTGCGCCGCCATCGTCCTCGAGGGCGACATCGACATGGACATGCAGCAGATCCTCTCCGACGAGGAGGTCGACGAGAAGAACGTCCGCCTGACCTGCATCGGCAGCCCCGCTGCCGACGAGGTCAAGATCGTCTACAACGCGAAGCACCTCGACTACCTGCAGAACCGCGTCATCTGAGCGCGCTCCACCGCCCCGTTCTCCGGGCAGGAGCGATTTTCTCGGTTTCTCCCGATCGTGCATAGCAGCACCACCCATCGATCAGCCACAACGCCGGAGCCACGCTGGAATCACGAATCGCCGATCACGATCACCCGGAGATCGTTCACGTTCGTCCCCGTCGGCCCGGTCCGAAGCAAGGCACCGGCGTCCTCGAGAAACGGGTAGACGTCGTGGTCGTCGAGGGCTCGCCGGGCAGCCGAACGACCACCGTTCCCGCCAGCGATACGGTCTGGCGACAGTAGCGCTCCCGCTGCGTCGGTGCTCCCGTCGATGCCGTCGGTGTCCACAGCCGCTACGACGATCTCCGGCGAGTCCGACGCCGAGGCGGAAGCGGACGAAAAGGGAGAACAGGAGGAAGACAGCTCCAGCGCGCTCGTGAGTGCGAACTCCTGGTTCGGACCGCCGCGACCCTCGGCGTCGCCGACCGTCACCGTCGTCTCGCCGCCGGAGAGCAGCACGGCCGGGGGCTCCACCGGTCGCCCGCTCGCCGCCACCTCTGCGGCGATGCCGCCGTGGACGGTCCCCACGTCGCTGGCCTCCCCGCGAATCCGGGTCGAGAGCACGAGCGGATCGTAGCCGGCTCGCTCGGCGACGGCCCGTGCAGCCTCGACGGCTGTTCCGTTCGAGGCGAGCACGTGGACGTCGACGGCATCGAAGGCTGGATCGTCGGGACCGGGCGTCTCGGGAGCGCGCCCGGCGACGCCACGTTCTATCAGTCGCTCGACGGAGTCCGGCACCGAGACGTCGTACCGATCGAGGACGGCCCGTGCCTCCTCGTACGTCGTCGAATCCGGCGAGAACGGGCCGCTGGCGACCGTCGCGGGATCGTCGCCGACGACGTCGCTGAGCACCGTCGCGACCGTCGTCGCGGGCGCAGCCGCTCGCGCGAGACGACCGCCCTTCAGGGCCGAAACGTGCTTTCGCACCGCGTTGATCTCGTCGATGGTGGCGCCGCTCCGGACGAGCGACTCGGTCAGCGCCTGGAGGTCCGCGAGCGTGACGTCACCCGCCGGAGCGGGCAACAGCGCACTCCCGCCGCCGGTGACGACCCCCAGGAGCAGGTCGTCCTCGCCCGCGTCCTCGGCGAGCGCCAGCAGGCGTTCGGTCCCCTCCAGCGCTGCGCGATCGGGCGTGGGGTGCGATCCGGTCACGGACTCGACGACGTCGAGCGGGACGGGATCGTCGGTCACCACGATCCCGTCGTCGATGCGGTCGCCGAGGCGCGCCTCGAGCGCAGCGGCCATCCGGCCGGCCGCGTTGCCGCCGCCGAGGACGAGCACGCGCTCGAAGACGTCGAGGTCGTAGGACTCGCCGTCGACGATGAGCGTCGAGCCGTCGACGCGAACGGTCTCGGCGAGGACCGTCTCCGGTCGCGCGGCGTCGATCCCCGCGAGGAGGCAGTCGACGGCGAGCGCGGCCTCGGGCGACCCGTCGAGTGCCGACCGATCCTCGACGGTCGTCGCCTCCTCGCCGTGCATACCGGTACCACGGAGAACGCGGCCAAGAAAGCACGGATGCCTGCCTCCGCTCCCGGGAATTGGCCCACTGGGGCGTCGTGCCCGCCGCTGACCGCCCTACTCGCCGTACCCCTCGCCCTCGACCGTGCCGCCGAACACCGAGTAGAGGTAGACGAAGTAGCCCAGGACGAGGGCGAGCACCGGCACTCCAAGGATCGTCAGGAGGTTGAGCGCGACCGGGGAGACTGTTGCCTCAGTGATCGTGAGCCCGGTCGCCGGGTAGACCTCGGGGTAGAGCACCACGCCGACGAAGCTCCCGAGCAGTGCGCCCAGCCCGAGAGTGCTCGCGAACCAGGAGCGGTAGCGTCCCGATCGCGAGAGGGCGACGCCGCCGACCGCCAGCCCGACGCTCGCGAGGACGATCGCAGCGACGGGCAGGATCTCGGGCGCCGAGAGCAACTCGCCGCGGAGACCGCGAGGATCGAGCGCGAGCACGGTGCAAAGCAGGACCACCACGCTCGCGAGGTACGCGCCCGTCGCGAACTGGCCGTAGCGGGCGAGCTCCTGGGCGAGCGACGCCTCGGTCTTCGCGGCCAGGTAGGCCGCCCCGCTCGTCAGCGAGAGCGCGATCACCACCAGGGCGGTCAGCACCGCCGGGAGCGAGAGCGTCCCGGTGCCGAAGATCCAGCTACCCACGAGCGTCCCGAGCAGGAGCGGGGAGAGTGTGCTGCCCGCGACGAACAGCCGGTCGCAGTTCCGGCGCCAGGCCTCGTCGTCGCGTTGCTCGCGGAGCTCCGGGGCGACGCCACGCAGGAGCAGCGCCATCACCGCCGCGATCGCGAGCAGGTAGTGCCGACTCAGGAGGTTCGCGTACGCCGCGGGAAACGCGCCGAGGAGCGTCGTCCCGAAGGCGACGAGCCAGACCTCGTTGGCGTCCCAGACGGGGCCGAACGCGGCGAGGAACTGCTCGCGGTCGTGCTTGTCGCGGGTCGCGTACCACATCCCGATCCCGAAGTCGAACCCGTCGAGGGCGACGTACAGGGTCAGCGTGGCGAGCACGATTCCGAACCAGATCTCGGGGAGATCGGGGTGGAGATACGAGTCGCCGAAGAGCGAGAGCGGCGCGACGGACAGGTCGGCGACGGCGTCTGGGTTCATTCGTCCTCACCCCCGGCGACCGTCCCGAGGATCGGGACGCGAGACCAGACGGAGCCGGCGGCTGCGTCCTGGCCCTCGCGGCCCTCGACCCGCGCCAGCTCCGCTTCGACGAGGAGCTTGCAGACGTACAGGAAGGCGGCCAGCAGGAGCACGTAGAGGACGACGAACCCCAGCAGCGTCGCCGTCGCCTCCGCCGATCCGAGGCTCGTCGAGACGGCGTCCTCCGTACGCAGGACGCCCTGGACCACCCACGGTTGGCGACCGATCTCCGTGACGTACCAGCCGGTGAGCATCGCGGCGAAGCCAAGCGGCGAGGCGAGCATCATGGCCTGGAGATACCGATCGCTGTCAGTGAGCCGGCCCCTGACCGCGAGATAGCCACCCCAGAGCGCCAGCCCGATGAACAGGAAGCCCAGCCCGACCATGAAGCGGAACGCCCAGAAGACGATCGCCACTGGCGGGTTCTCCTCGTACTCGTTCAACCCGAGGACCTCCGCGTCGAAGTCGCCGCCGCTGGCGAGGTACGATCCCACCCCCGGCAAACTCACCGTCCAGAGGTTCTCCGCGCGCGGATCGGTCAACGCATCGGGGTCCTTCGGGATCGCGATCAGGTGCAGATCGGCCTGCCCGGTCTCGTAGTGGGCCTCCATCGCCGCGAACTTCTGGGGCTGGGTGTCCTCGACGTGGCGGGCGTAGGCGTCCCCGTGGACGGCCTGGAACGGCGCGGAGACGAGCAGGATGACGACCGCGATCTTCAGGGCCGTCCCCCAGGCTTCAGAATCCCGCCGTCGCCAGAGGAAGAAGGCCGCGACGCCCGCGACAGCCAGCGAGACGGCGATCACCGCGGCGTTCATCATGTGGACGTACATCCACGGGAAGCGCGGGTTCAGGAACGCCGCGGCGGGGTCGGTCAGTTTGGCGACCTGCATCCCGTTCCGCTGGACCAGCTCGTACCCCCGCGGCGTCTGCATCCAGGCGTTGACGACCAGGATCCAGAAGCCCGAGAGCCACGCGCCGACGCCGACCAGCACCGAAGAGAGCACGTACTGGCGATCGGAGACCCGCTCGCGACCGAACAGGAGGACGCCCAGGAACACCGCCTCGAGGAAGAACGCCATCTTCGCCTCGAACGCCAGCGGGCCGCCGATCAGCTCGCCGGAGACCTCCGCGAAGCGCGGGAAGTTCGTCCCGAACTGGAAGCTCATCGGAATCCCCGTCACCGTCCCCATCACGAAGCCGACCGCGAAGATACCGACCCAGAACTCCCGCAGCCTGGCGTACTGCTCGGCGCCCGTGCGGACATCCTTCCAGGTGAAGTAGACGACGAACGGTGCCAGGCCGATCGACAGCGACGCGAACAGGATGTGGACGGAGATCGTCCAGCCGAACTGCATCCGGCTCGCCAGCTCCGGCGAGAGGAAGGCGGGAAGCGCATCGAGGACCGTCGCCAGCGGCGCGACCGCTGGGAGCGTGGCGTCGGCGGCGAGGGCGAGCGTCGGATCAACCATCGGTCTGGAGGGAGCGACCGTCGTCCATCGGCGAGCGAGACGCCGGGGGATGCGTCAGCGGGCGACCGGGCGGTGCCGCGCGGCGAGGGACCAGCTGCCGTCGCGTCATACCGTGACGTTCGGCTGGGCACCATTAACCGGTGCCGGGATTCCCGGTCCGTAAGAATCAGTTCGGGAATATGTTCGGGGACGAGGGGCGCGAGTGGGACGGCGCCAGCACGCTCCAGCGACAGTGGCGACGGCCGCCGGCGGAGGCTCCTGATCGCCGTCGCCACAGCCGGAACGTTGAAACGGTTTCCACCCACCGTTTCGGCCGTGTTCCACGAGTCGATGATCGAGGTCGGGCCGGTGCTCGCCCGACCGACGGACCTGCTGCGCCTGCTCGCGGTGCCGGCGTTCGTCTGGGCCGCGTGGACGGACATCCAGGTCCGGCGGGTGCCCAACCGCCTCTGGCCGCCGCTGGCGGTGCTGGGGGCCGCCCTCCTCGCGCTCGATTTCCACCACTACAGCGCCGTGGGTGGCAACACCTACAGGCTGTTCCTGCTCGGGACGGCGCTGAGCATCGGCGTCGTGATCCCGCTGGTCTACGGTTTCTGGCTGATCGGCGGGTTCGGCGGCGCGGATTTCAAAGCGCTGGCGACGCTCGCGATCCTCTTTCCGGCGTTCCCCGAGTACCACGTCGGCGGCACCGTCTACCCGCTCGTCGACACGACCGCCGGCGCGTTCGCGTTCACGATCCTCACGAACGCGGTGCTCGTCGGGTTGAGCTACCCGCTCGCGCTCGGGGCCCTCAATCTCCTCCAGGGGAACCACTCGCGCTGGATGGTCGTCGGACGGAAGCGATCCTGGCGGGCGCTCCCGGAGGCGCACGGCCGCCTGCTGGAGGATCCGGACGGAGGGACCCGGAACGGGCTCGACCTCGACGCACTCCGGATGTACCTGCGCTGGCGCGGTATCGGAATCGCGGAGCTTCGCGACGACGCCGACGAGCTTCGCGATCCGGCGACGCTCCCCGCGGAGCCCAACCCGGCGACCGACGGGGCGGTGCGCTCCGAGGAGTCGCTGCTCCCCGACGGCGGCACTGGGGCCAGCGACGCTGCCGAGTCGGAGGCCCCGCCGGAGACCGATTTCGACGATCCCTGGGGCGCCCAGGCGTTCCTCGACGACGTCGGCAACGACGCCTACGGCACCGACGCCGCGACGCTCCGCGGCGGCCTCGAGGTCGTCGCCGAGCGCGATGCCGTCTGGTACTCGCCGGGGATTCCCTTCATCGTCCCCGTCTGTGTCGGACTCCTGCTCGCGCTCGGCTACGGCGACCTGCTCTTCGGCGTGCTCTCCGCGCTGGGACTGGCCTGAGCGCGACGGCGAGGCTCGCTCCCGCTCGCATTCATATCACTCACGTGACGGCGAGAACGTCGACCCGTCGCCACCGGCACGGACGGTCCGGACATTTACCCCGACGGCCGCGGAACCCGGTGTATGGTCGACTTTCAGTCGCGGGACACGCGACGCTCGCTCGGTGACGACGAGGGCGAAGCGGAGAGCGATTCCGAGAGCGGAGCGGAGAGCGACGGCCAGAGCGACGGGGCCACGGACCCCGGAGCAGCGGCACCAGCGAACGCCGAGGCGGCCGGGGACGCAGACGCGGAGGCGGCGCCCGACGCCGACGAGTCCGGCGCTCCCGACGGTCGGGTCGACGAGGGTCCGTCGAACGATCACGCCCACGATCACCACGCCGACGACCTCGAGACGGTCTCGGCGGCGATCCTCACGGTCTCGAGCACCCGGACGATCGACGAGGACGCCGCCGGGGACGCGATCGTCGAGGTGCTCGAAGGTGCGGGTCACGAGATCGCGACCCGCGAGCTCGTCAACGACGATTACGACGGCGTGCAGTCCGCCGTGGACTCGCTGGTCAGTCGCGGCGACGTGGAGGCGGTGGTCACGACCGGCGGCACCGGCGTCTCGCCGGACGACGTGACGCCGGAGGCCGTCCGGCAGCTCTTCGAGAAGCCGCTGCCGGGCTTCGGCGAGACCTTCCGCGCGCTCTCCCGAGAGGAGATCGGCACGCGGGCGATCGCCACCCGGGCAATGGCAGGGATCGCGGACGGCGTCCCGGTGTTCTGTCTCCCCGGGAGCGAAGCCGGTGCTCGGCTCGGCACTGCGGAGATCATCGAGCCGGAGGTCGGCCACCTCGCCGGGCTCTCCCGCCCGCACGAGACCGAGGAGTGACGCGACGACAGCGCCCCAGCGCGACGGGGCCGAGGGGTGGCAGCGCCGCCCGAAAACTCGAAACAAATTGTAAATTATCGCAGGATGGTGGCGGGGTTCTGGCAGTTCGGTGCGAACTTTTAAGCCACGCCGGTCCGCGTGTGGAATCATGACAGTCGGGCACGCGGTTGGGGGAGTGACGGGAGCGAGCGTTCACGCGATGCGGGCAGTACCGATCCCCCTGCAGTCCGGCGACGAGGTGACGCGACCGACGTTCTTCGAGATCAGCTCCGTCGGCAAGATCCTGTTCTACCTGCTCGCGGTGGTGTCGATCGCGATCTTTCTCCGGGGGCTCTACCTGCGGGTCGCGCGCTTCGGCCGCGGGCGCTCGGACCCCCAGGATCGGCTCTCGGAACTCCCGCGACGGGTCCTCCGGGCGGCGAAGTCCGTCGGCTCGAACGCACCGCTGTTCGATCGCGATCCCTACGCCGGCGTGATGCACGCCTTCCTCGTCTGGGGGTTCCTGACGTTGTTCGTCGGCACGACGATCCTCGCGATCGACATGGACATCGCGCGGACCGTCTTCGACACCTCGTTCTGGGTCGGCGACTTCTACCGGGCCTACGAGGTCGTGATGGACGCGATGGGCCTGCTGTTCGTCGTCGGGGTCGCGATGGCGATGTACCGGCGCTACTGGGTCCGAAGCGAGCGTCTGTGGGGTCCCCGCGTCTCCCTGGCTGACGACGCGTTCATCTGGACGCTGTTCGTCCTCGGCGTCGGCGGCTTTCTGCTGGAGGGCCTGGGGATCCTCGGCCGCGGGATCCCCGAATTCGAGGTCGTGAGCTTCGTCGGCTACGGCCTCGCGCTGGCCTTCGAGTCGGCGGGGATGAGCGCGAGCGACGCTGCCGCGATCTACCCCGCGATCTGGTGGCTGCACGCCATCCACGCGCTCGCTTTCGTCGCCCTGATTCCCTATTTCAAGGCGTTCCACATGCTCTCCTCCTTCGCGAACGTCGTCGCCCAGGACGACGACGCCGGACGTCGCCTGCCCGGGATCCCCGCCGATCTCGACCACGAGAACGCCACCGACGTCGACCACTTCACCTGGAAGGAACAGCTCGATCAGGATGCCTGCACCAACTGCGGGCGCTGTTCCTCCGTCTGTCCGGCGAACGCCTCGGGCCGCCCACTCGACCCGCGGAACGTGATCCTCGATCTGAAAGCTTACCGCGAATCCCTCGAGGAGGGCGGTCCCGAACGCCCGATCGTCGGCGACGCGAGCGGGCTCCGGACCGACGGCGGCACGGTCGCCGCGGACGCCAGCGGAGAAACGGATACCGGCGACGCCGCTCCCGGGATCCCGGACGGCCCGACCACGGCCGGCACGAACCGCGAGCCCGTCGAGCCCGACCCCGACGACGCCGTGATCGACGCCGACGCGATGGAGTCCTGCATGGCCTGCATGGCCTGCATGGACGCCTGCCCCGTCGAGATCGAGCACCTCACCTCCTTCACGCGGATGAACCGCCAGCTCGTCGACGAGGGCGCCGTCGATCCGAACGTCCAGGACGTCTTCCAGGACGTCATGCAGAAGGGCAACAGCTTCGGGGAGTCCCAGAGCAAGCGCGGGGATTGGGCCGACCCACTCGACGTCGAGCCCACGGACGCCCGCGAGGAGTCCGTCGAGTACCTCTGGTACGTCGGCGACTTCCCGAGCTACGACGACCGTAACAAGGAGATCGCCCGCTCGCTCGCGAAGCTGTTCGATGCCGCCGGCGTCGAGTGGGGTATCCTCTACGACGACGAGAAGATGGACGGCAACGACGTCCGGCGGATCGGCGAGGAGTTCCTCTTCCTCGAACTCGCCGGCCACCACGTCGAGACGTTCCAGGAGTGTGAGTTCGAGACGATCGTCTGCACCGATCCCCACTCGTTCAACACGATGAAGAACGAGTATCCGGAGGTCGACTTCGGCGAGTTCGCCGACGACCCCGTGATGCCCTTCGAGTTCGACGGCCAGTGGAACGCCGACGGCGAGATCGACGTGAAACACTGGACGCAAGTGCTCGCGGACCTCCAGGCGCGGGGCGACCTCGGCCTGACTGGCGACGAGCTCGACTACACCGTCACGTTCCACGACCCCTGCCACCTCGGGCGGTACAACGGCGTCTACGAGCCCCCGCGGGAGCTGCTGACCGCCGCCGGCTGCGACCTTCACGAGATGCCACGGAATCGCTCGGATTCCTTCTGCTGTGGCGGCGGCGGTGGGGGCGTCTGGACGGAGTTCGAGGAGGAAACGAAACCCAGCGAGGAGCGCCTGCGGGAGGCCACGGAGGACACCGCCGCTGGCGACGCGATCGAGAAGTTCGTCGTCGCGTGCCCGCTCTGTACGACGATGTTCGAGGACGGCCGCAAGACCGGCGACTTCGAGGACGACCTCGAGGTCGTCGACGTCGCGGAGCTCCTGGTCGAGGCGCTCGATCTCGACGGCGACGACGCTGCCGGGAGCGACGCCACCGACCAGGGCGACGACGACTGAACCACGCGGCCGGATCGACGGGGCCGGCTGCTCGCCGGGCGACGTCTGTGCAATGTCGGTTTCTCCGGGGCCGAACTCGTGCAGAAATCCCCATTCGTGAACGTCGATCCCCAGCGGACCGGCTACCGCTGCAGAAGACATATAGGTGGCCGGGCGCAGATACCTGCCTACCCCCATGGACGAGAAAACGGAGGAGCTCCGTGACATCTTCATGGACGTCACGGACTCCGACACCGTCACCGAGTCCCAGGCCGCCACCAAGGGTTCCCTCACCGACGACGAGCAGGCGCGCGACCGCCTCGCCGATCTCGTCGCCGAGATGCGCGACCGCTACGAGTTCGAGACCGATCTCTCCGACGGGCAGCTGTGCGAGCTCGCGCTGTCCTTCTACGACGGCGCGAGCGACGCCGACCTCGCCCGCGAACTCGACGTCGAGCGCCGCACCGTGTTCCGCGCCCGGCTGGACCTCCACCTGTTCCGGGATCGCGACCTCGATGCACCCTTCGACGTCGAGTCGTTCCGACGCCGGATCGCTGGCGAGGAGACCGTCGCCACCAGCGACCTCGCCGACGAGTTCGACGTCAGCGAGTCGACGATCCGCCGCTATCGCCGGGTCGTGACGGCCCAGGACGAATCGCGCCGCGCGAACGACCGCTACCGCGACGAGTTCGACTCCATCCTCGGCGACGCCGACCTCGCCGGGCCCCTCACGCAGGAGGCCCGTCAGGACGGCCTCGACGACGCGACCGAGGGGATGGAGACGGACGTTTCCTTTTAGCCCACCTTTTTTCTCGTCGGGTTTCCTCGGCCGCTCGTAGAGCGGCCTGCGGGAACCCTCCTCGAAAAAATCTGGACCAAAAAAGGCCGCACCTCACTCGCGACGCTCGTTCGGCACGGTGAAACGCTCGCTTCGGTCGCGTACGTCTACGACACAGCCACTGCAAGACCACCGTACGGCCGAGCAGCGGCAACACCACAACCGCCGCGCCGGCCACACCTTTATGACAGATTCCGCGGCGAAACCGGCCCATGCCCGTGGCCTTCAGCGACCTCCGCGTCGCCGCCTACTGTCCCCGCAAGCTGTACTACCGTCGGCGCGAGCCAGATCGCCAGCCGCCGGAGAGCGTCGCCGAACGTCGCGAGCTTTCCACCTGCTATCCCGACCTCCTGGCTGCCGACGACGCGACGCTCGCGACGCTACCGATCGACGAACCGCCGCCGCGCTACCGGCGCGCACTCGAGCGTGCTCGCGACCGCCTGGATTGCTGGGAAGACGTGGTGGATCCCGTTGCACGGAACGTCTACCTCGCGGGACGGGACTGCCACGGGATCGCCCACAAGATCCTCGGCGATCCGCCACGGCCGGCGATCGTCTCGCCGGGTGAGCCCCCGGATGCCGGCGTCTGGGAGCCCCACTCCGTGCAGGCGGTCGCGGCGGCGAAGTCGCTGGCCTGGGAGCGTCAGCGACCGGTCGAGTCCGCCGTCGTCGAGTACCCCGCCCACGGCGCGATACGGGAGATCGAGCTGACGACCCGGCGGAAGGCCGCTTACCGTGACGCGTTGCGAGCGGCTGCGGAGCTCGAAGGGCCGCCGAGTCGCGTCGAGAACGAGGCCAAGTGCGAGCCCTGCGAGTACGCCAGCGAGTGCGGCGTGCGCTCGCGGTCGCTACACTCGCTGCTGGGAGATTGAGTCGGGCGAGCTGGCAGCGGCGGACGGATGGTACCGACGACAGCGGCGGGGGAAAGCTCAGCTGCCAGCAGCAGGCAGCCTAGGGATCCAGCCGGTAGCGCGTCGTCTGGATGCCCTCAAAGCGTGGCCCCGGGCCCACGTCGTCGAACCCCTGGCTCCTGGCCGCGGCCGCGACGCCGTCGTCTGCCTCGGGGACGAGCAACTCGACGGCCATCCGCTCGCGCTCGGCGAAGCGGACGGGCTCCGAAAGCAGGCGCTCGCAGGCGTCGGCGGTGCCGTCGAGCTGCGTGACGTGGACGGCGTCCTGTTTGGCGTCGAAGCTCACGAACCCGAGCAGCTGGGGATCGGTCCCCGCGGCGTCGGCGTTGGGATCCGCGTCGACGATGTCGGGCTCGGCGACGCGAACCGTCCGGTCGTGGACCAGATTCCGCATGACGTCCTGCGGTGCGTCGGCGATGGCCGCCATCGCCGTCGCGTCGTCCTCGACGGCGTCGCGAACCTGCATTACGCGAGTCTAATGAGTCAGGCGGCTAAAAGTCTGTGCTGCTTTGACACACCACAGAGAGCTGGAGTGACCCGACCTGGCTGTCGAGCGGGAAGCGGGCCCAGCGATGCGTCGTGCGATGGCACGCCACACAGTTTTTGGTGCGTCCCCGCGTTGCACAATGGCATGAGCGACGAGTCAACGCCGGCGTACTGCGACTTCTGCAGCCTCCCGCGATCGTCGGGGACGGTCGAGGCCGAGATCGATGGGGAGCGCTACGTGTTCTGCTCGGAGCACTGCCGCGAGTCGATGCTCGACGCCGACCGGGTGTTCACCCGCTATCACGGCCACCGGCGGTTCGATCCTGGCGTCGCCGCGATCGACGCGGTGCTGCCACAGGGCTGTCCGCGGAACGCGTTCTTGCTTTGCTCGGCACAGGCCGGCACCCGCGTCGGCGCGCTCCAGGCCGAGCTGGTCTGGCGGGCGCTCCAGCGCGAGGAACCCGCCGTGCTGGTGACATTCCAGGAGCCGCCAGCCGCCGTCGTCGAGCGGTTCGTCACGCTGGACTGGAACGTGTTGCCGTACCTCGAATCCGGTCAGCTCCGGGTCGTGGACTGTTTCAGCTACCGGATGGCCGACAAAGGCGATCGCCACGGGGACGGGAGCTCGTGGAACGCGCACCTCGCGGAAGCCGTCGCGCCCGCGACCGAGCGCGTCCGGGACCCCACGGACTCCGAGGAGGTGACCAACAAGCTCGAGAGCGCCCTCGACGGCGACGATATGCCCGTTCGGAGCGACGCCAGCGCTGGCGGGGACGCCGGCCCCGAGCGGATGGTCGAGTGTGGCATCGTCGTGATCGACTCGCTGACGGAGTTCGGCACGCTCGTCCAGCCCGTCCAGGCCTACGACTTCGTCAAGGACCTCCGCGCGGACGTCTGCAAGGCGCGGTTCGTCCCAGTCTTCGCCGGCGCGACCTACGGCGGCGACGCCGACGCCTTCCCCCACGATCTGGCGTACGTCGCCGACGGGCTCGTCGACTGCAAGCTCGACGGCGAGATCGTCGACGACGGGCTCGTCAAACGGCTCCGCGTGCGGAAACTCGACGGCGTCCTGAGCTACCAGCGCTGGATCGCCTACGAGTTCACGGCCGGCCGGGGGCTCGTCCCCTTCGATCCGCAGGCCGAGATCGAGAAGAAGCGAGGAGCCGAGGCGGGCGACGACGCCCAGGATGGAGCGGACTCCGGGACGACGGATTCCGACGACGCGAGTGCCGATCGGGAAGCGACCGCCACGGACAGCACGGACGCGAACGGGACGGACGCGAGCGGTACGGACGACCCGCGAGGACCGCCACGCGATGGGCCCGGACGACCGACGGCGTCCGACGAGGAGGAGAGTGGAAAACCCGATGACGACGAATGACCGGGCTCGCGAGCGGTGGAGACGGCCGCCGTCGAGACGCGGGATGGACAGCGTTATCCCGACCCCCGGGATACGAGAGCCCATGAGCACGGTACGCACGGTTCCGGTGGTAGCATGCGCCTAGTCGCGAAGTTCGGCGGAACCAGTCTCGGCACGGGCGACCGGATCGAGCGAGCCGCGGACACGGTCGCCGCCGCCGTCGAGGAGGGCCACGAGGTGGCCGTCGTCGCGAGCGCGATGGGAAGCACGACCGACGACCTCCTCGACGACATCACCTTCGAGACCGACCAGGCCGACCGCGCACAGATCGTCAGCATGGGCGAGCGAACCTCCGTCCGGATGCTCAAGGCCGCGCTGGCATCCCGCGGGGTCGACGCGATGTTCCTCGAGCCGGGCTCGGAGCTCTGGCCGGTCATCACCGACGTCCACGGCGAGCTCGACGTCGAGAAGACCCGCGAGGCCGCCCAGGCGCTCGCTGCCGTCATGGACGGCGTCGTCCCCGTGATCACTGGCTTCCTCGCGGAGACTCACGACGGCGACGTCACGACGCTGGGCCGGGGCGGCTCGGACACGACCGCCGTCATGCTCGGCAAGTACATGGACGCCGACGAGGTCGTCATCGTCACCGACGTCGAGGGCGTCATGACCGGCGACCCGACGGTCGTCGAGGGCGCGCGGAACGTCGGCGAGATCACCGTCGACGAGCTGCGGAACCTCTCCTTCCGCGGTGCGGAGGTCGTCGCGCCCTCCGCGCTGGCCTACAAGGACGACCGGATGGACGTCCGCGTGACCCACTACCAGCACGGCGACCTCCTGCGCGGTGGCACCCGCATCGAGGGCGAGTTCCGGAACCTCGTCGACATGCGCGAGGAAGCGCTTTCCTGCATGACCGTTGCGGGGCGGGCGATCCGGAACAGCCCCGGGATCCTCCAGCGGCTCTCGACCGCACTCGGCGAGAACGGCATCAACGTCGACGCGGTCGCCTCCGGGATGGACTCGATCACGTACTACGTCGACCAGTCCCAGGCAGAAGCGGCCGAGGCGGTGCTCCACGACGAGGTCGTCTCCCAGGAACCCCTCTCGAGCGTGACCGTCTCCAACGACGTCGCCGTCATCCGGGTGACCGGCGGACAGCTCCCGAACCAGCCCGGCGTCCTGACGGACATCGTCAACCCGCTCGGCGAGGCCCACATCAACATCCGCGACCTGATCACCTCCGCGACCTCCGTCGCGATCTTCGTCGACTGGGACGATCGCGAGGAAACCCTCGAGATCGTCCAGCAGCAGTTCTGAGAGAGTCGTCTTCGCGTCGCTACCTGGACCCCTTCGTTTCGCGTCGAATCGCCGCCAGAACCGACGGCTCAGTCCCGGTATCGTTCGATCGCCAGCGCGACGATGATGCCCAGCGCCGCGCCGGTCGTCAGCCCGTACTCGAGGTCGCCGATCGCCACGCCGACCGCGACGCCGACGCCGGCCCCGATGGCGATTCCGATGCCGACGTACTGCATCCCACCACGGTCGTCGGGCACCGCGTCGCCCCGGTCGATCGGCTCGTCCTGTGGTTTGTCGGGGAGCGCGGCGACGTCGGCCGCCGTCGGCTCCTCGGGAAGGTCGTCCATGCACTCGAAACAGAGGAAATGCTCGCTGCCGTCCTCGAATTCGAGCGTGAGCCCGTCGGTGGTGTCCTTCTCGAAGCTCCAGAGGTTCGCGATGCCGCCAGCGACGGAGACCCGCCGAGTGCAGCCGTCGCAGGGCGTCGTCGCCATGGTCGGAGTGGAGGGGCGACCGCGAAAATGCGTTGTGGTCCGGCGGCAGGTCGCCGGATGGCTTCGGCGAGATTCAGGGATCCGGCGCGGCCGCGATCGCGTCGTCGATCCGTGCGACGGCTTCGCGATGGTCGGCCAGCTCGGCCTCGACCGAACCGGATGCGAGGCGTTCGCGGGCGTCGTCGTCGAGCTGGTCCCTGGCGACGGCGGCGTCGCGGAGCCGGGCGTAGCGGTCCTCCTCGCGGGCGAGCGCCGCGACCTCGCGCAGCGCAGCCATCGCCTCGTCGTCGACGAGGCCGGCCGCGACGCCGCGGAGCTCCCGGACGAGCCACGGAATTTCGGCGGCCGGTGGCGGCGGCCAGTCGATCGTCAGTCCGTCCGCGTCGAGCCGTTCGAGGTAGGTGCGCTCGGTCGCGATCGCGCTGCGGAACGCGCCGGGATCGTCGACGTAGTGCTCGAGCTTCGAGCGCGAGAAGTCGGCGTACTCGAGCAGTCTGGCGACGGACTCGTCGCCCGGCGGCTCGCGTTCGACGTACTCCGCGAGGGGCTCCGGCGGTGCGTCGAGGTCGACGAGCGGGTAGCGATTTGCGCGTTCGAGGACGGCGAACAGCTCCCGGGCCGACGCGTCGGTCCGGAGATCGTCGATCGCGTCGCGAACGGCGTCGTTCCACGTTTCGATCGGGTCGCGGAGCTCCTCGATTGGCGCATCGAGGTCCGCCTCGCCGAGTTCGAGCAGCCGCTCGCAGCGGTCGATCGCGTCCTCGTGGTCCTGTCTGGCCTTTCTGGCCGCCGTGAGTGCTGAAACGAGCCGGTCGCGGGCGGCCTCCTCCTCGTCGAGCCGCTCGACGAGCGCGGCCGCGGGATCGAGCGCGTCGAGTGCGCGATCGAAGTCGTCCTCGCTGAGCCGGGTCTTGTCGACGGCCTCCATGGCCGCCTCGAACGCCTCGCGGCGCGGGAGGTCGTCGTCCAGCCCCTCGACGTGGCTGGAGAAGCGCTGCTCGAACTGCGCGAAGTTGAGGAACTCCTGTGCACCGGTGTCGGTCGCCTTGTCCTGGTACTCGACGAGGAGGTTCCGGGCGGTCCGGTAGCGCTCGTCGAGCGTCTCCAGCGTCTCGCGGCCCACCTCCTCGATCGCGGCCTGGGCGGCGCGGTAGTCCTCGGCGGCCGCTTCGAGCTCTGCGACGGCGTCGTCGCTACTTCCCGTGCGCTCGACCGCACCCGCCGTGCCGGCGTCGCCGGCGTGATCGCGTCCGCTCATGGCGTGGGTAGCTGGAGCGTGGTCACTCGTAGGCCTCGTCAGGGTCGAACACCTGCTCACCGACGACCTCGCCGTCGACGGTGCGGTGGAAACAGGACTCGTAGCCGGTGTGGCAGGCACCCCCGGACTGGTCGACGAGGTAGAGGAGCGCGTCGCCGTCGCAGTCCACGCGGACCTCCTCGATTTCCTGGACGTGGCCGCTGGTGGCGCCCTTCTCCCAGAGCTCGTCGCGGCTGCGCGAGTAGTAGTGCGCCCGGCCGGTCTCGCAGGTCCGATCCAGGGCCTCCGGCGTGACGTAAGCGAGCATCAGGACGTCGCCGGAGTCGGCGTCCTGTGCGATCGCGGGGATCCGACCCGACTCCCCGAAGTCGAGTTCGGGCTCGCCGTCGGCGTCGATCTGGAGGGCGTCCTCGCTCATGCTCGCAGGCAGGGGTGTGCCGGGAATAGGTCTTTTCCTCGATCGTCGGGCGGGGACGGTGACGGCGTGATTTCTCACCGACGGCAGGTAGCTTGCTCCGACGGTGTCCTCGCGAGTGGAGCGAGCGAGGGTCCGTCGATCTTCGATCGACGGTGTACCGAGCGCTCTGGGGCTTTCGGAGTACCCCGAACCGACAGTTCCTCCGTTCGTCGAGAATTTACTCGCGAATCGAGGTGCGGTCGGGGATTTTTCACACCCGCCCACGACCTACCGGCATGACCCTCGAAGACGACTCGTTGGAGTACCACCGCAGCGACCCGCCGGGCAAGGTCGAGATCGCGACGACGAAGCCGACCAACACACAGCGCGATCTGAGTCTCGCGTACTCGCCCGGCGTCGCGGGGCCCTGCCGCGCGATCGACGACGACGTCGAAGAGGCCTACACCTACACCGCGAAGGGCAACATGGTCGGCGTCGTCTCGAACGGCTCCGCCGTCCTGGGGCTGGGCGACATCGGCGCGGCGGCGTCCAAGCCCGTCATGGAGGGCAAGGGCGTTCTGTTCAAGCGCTTCGCCGACATCGACGTGTTCGACCTGGAACTGGACCTCGACGATCCCGAGGCGATGATCGAGGCGATCGCGGCGATGGAGCCGACGTTCGGGGGGATCAACCTCGAGGACATCGCCGCGCCGGCCTGTTTCGAACTCGAGGAGACCCTCCGCGATCGGATGGACGTCCCGGTGTTCCACGACGACCAGCACGGGACGGCGATCATCTCCGGTGCGGCGCTGGTCAACGCCGCGCAGGTCGTCGACAAGGAGCTGGCCGAGCTCGACGTCGTCTTCTCCGGCGCGGGCGCGAGCGCAATCGCGACTGCCCGCTTCTTCGTCTCGCTGGGGGTCGATCCCGACCGGATCACGATGTGTGACTCCTCGGGGATCATCACCGAGGAGCGCATCGCGGCCGGCGACGGCAACGAGTACAAGGCCGAGTTCGCGACGGAAGGGGAGGGCGGCGACCTCGCCGACGCGATGGCGGACGCGGACGCGTTCGTCGGCCTGTCGGTCGGCGGGATCGTCGACGAGGCGATGGTCCAGTCGATGGCGCGGGATCCGATCGTCTTCGCGATGGCGAACCCCGACCCCGAGATCGGCTACGAGGAAGCGAAGGCGGCCCGCGACGACACGGTCGTCGTCGCGACCGGCCGCTCGGACTACCCGAACCAGGTCAACAACGTCCTGGGCTTCCCCTTCATCTTCCGCGGCGCGCTCGACGTCCGGGCGACGGACATCAACGAGCCGATGAAGGTCGCGGCGGCGGAGGCGCTCGCGGAGCTCGCCAGAACCGACGTCCCCGACGCCGTGCGGAAGGCCTACGGCGACCAGCCACTCCAGTTCGGGCCTGACTACATCATCCCGAAGCCGCTGGATCCGCGGGTGCTCTTCGAAGTCGCGCCTGCCGTCGCGGAGGCGGCCATCGAGTCCGGCGCGGCCCGCGCGGAGTCGATCGACGCCGAGGCCTACGAAGAGCGCCTCGAAGCCCGGCTGGGCAAGTCCCGCGAGATGATGCGCGTCGTGCTCAACAAGGCCAAGAGCGATCCCAAACGGGTCGCGCTCGCGGAGGGCGGCGACGACAAGATCATCCGTGCCGCCGCACAGCTCGAGGAACAGGGGATCGCCGAGCCCGTCCTCATCGGCGACGAGGAGCGCATCGACGCCACCTGCCGGGAACTCGGCCTCCGCTACGATCCGGAGGTCGTCGATCCCGAGAGCGAGGCGGCTGGCGAGCGGAAGGCGGCGTACGCCGAGAAGCTCTACGAGGCACGCCGACGCAAGGGCGTCACCCGCAGCGAGGCCGAGGAGCTGATCGAGGACTCGAACTACTTCGCTTCGGTGATGGTCGACGCCGGCGACGCCGACGCGATGCTCACCGGCCTCACGCATCACTACCCATCGGCGCTCCGCCCGCCGCTGCAGATCATCGGCACGGCGCCCGACGCAGACTACGCCGCCGGGGTCTACCTGCTGACTTTCCGGAACAAGGTCGTGTTCGTCGCCGACGCCACCGTCAATCAGGATCCCGACGAGGCCGTCCTCGAGGAGATCACTCGCCACACCGCGGAGCTCGCACGGCGGTTCAACGTCGAGCCCCGCGCGGCGCTCCTCTCCTACTCGAACTTCGGCTCCGTCGATACGGAGGGCACGGTCAAGCCACGCCGGGCCGCGAAGCAGCTCCGCGAGGATCCAAGCGTCGACTTCCCCGTCGACGGCGAGATGCAGGCGGACACGGCCGTGGTGGAGGAGCTCCTGGAGGGCACCTACGAGTTCTCCGAACTGGACGAGCCCGCGAACGTGCTCGTCTTCCCCAATCTCGAAGCGGGGAACATCGGCTACAAGCTGCTGCAGCGGCTCGGCGGGGCGGAGGCCGTCGGGCCGATGCTCGTCGGCATGGACCAGCCCGTCCACGTGCTCCAGCGCGGCGACGAGGTCAAAGACATCGTGAACCTGGCCGGAGTTGCTGTGGTGGACGCGCAGGAGGAATGAGGGACTAGAACGGAGCTGTTTCTTCTTCAGCCGCCCACGGAATCCCCCTCCCGCTCATACCCGGGTTGGATTTTCATCAATCACGAAACCCGGGTGAACCACGTTGGCGCGCGCTCGTGCGGCTGCGAGGCCTTTGCGGCCGAGCAGCCAAACGAGCCAGCGCGCGAGGGATGAGCAGCGCAGTGAGGGAGCGTCAGCGACTGAGTGAGCAGCGCAAGAGGTTGGGGAGGATCGAGGTGCAGTGGGCGGGGCATCGAAAGGGGCAGGTCGCTCCGGGAAGCCCGGCGACCCAAGCACCGCAGCCCGAAGGGCGAGGAGCGCAGCGAGCCGCGCGACTGGAGCGGCCTGGGGCTTTCGGAGGCGTCGTTCAATTCGGCATCCCCACGTTCTACACCAGAACCAGCCCCCAGGAGCCAACGTCTATGTAGGCCGCCGTTCATCCCCGCCACATGGACGCAGCTACGCTGAAGCGTCGCGCCGGCGAGCGCGCCGCCGACCTCGTCGACGACGGCGACGTCGTCGGGTTGGGCTCGGGCTCGACGGCCGCTGCCGCGATCCGCGCAATCGGCGAGCGGGTCGACGCCGGCCTCGACCTCCGGGGAATACCCACGTCGCACCAGTCCCGCGAGGTCGCGCTCGACGCGGGGATCCCGGTCGTCGATCTCGACCAGGTCGAACGCGTCGACCTCGCGATCGACGGCGCGGACCAGATCGCACCGGACGCCGACACCCCTGCCACCGCCCCGCCGATGATCAAGGGCGGCGGCGGGGCTCACGCCCGCGAGAAGCTCGTCGACGCGGCAGCGGAGGAGTTCGTGGTCGTCGTCGATCCCTCGAAGCTCTCCCCGACGCTCGACACCGCGGTGCCGGTCGAGGTTCTGCCCGCCGCGCGGACCGTCGTCGCCGAGCGGCTACGCGAACTGGGCGCCGAACCGACGCTCCGCGAAGCGAGCGCCAAGAGCGGCCCCGTCGTCACCGACAACGGGAACCTCATTCTGGACGCCGAGTTCGGTGAGATCGACTCCCCGTCCGAACTGACCACCGACCTCGCAGAGATCCCAGGCGTCCTCGAACACGGCATCTTCGTGGGGCTCGCGGACCGTGTGCTCGTCGGGCGAGAAGACGGCGTCGAGGAGCTGGAACACTGAGCGGGAGCCATCGGCCAGCAGACGATCCCAGCCCCGCAGCGGGCCAGCCGCGAGCAGAAAACGATAGGTAGGGCCCTCGAAAACTGACGACAACGATGTGGGAGCCGCTACGCCGTGCGCTGTTCGAGCCCGCGGCGTTTCTCGCCGAGGGAGAGGCCACCCCGAGGCGTACCGCCGCGCTGCTCGCGGCCACGATCGTCGTCTGCTTGCTCCCGGCGCCGCTGAAGGTCGCGGCCTTCCGTTCGGACGCGGTGGACTGGGACGTCATCGGCTCCTACCCGCAGTTCGTCTACGCCGCCCGCGACGCCTCCGTCGGCGTCCCGGGACTCTACGGCGCGCTGCTGGTCGTCGGGCTGGTGGTACCGCCGCTCGCCGTCGCCATCTACGCCGGCTTCTTTCACGCGCTGTCCTGGCCGATCGCCTCCGAGGGATCGTACCGCGAGACCGCCGTCGTCACCGTCTGGGGACTCCTGCCGCTGACGGCCGCGGGCGCGATCGCGCTCGCGGTGTGCTACGCCGCCTTCGGCGTCTTCGGACCGCGCCCCGTCGTGACCGGGATCAATTTCCCCGCGCGGGTGGTCGTCGCGCCGCTCTCCCTGGACTCGCCGTGGCTCCTGCTCGATTTCTTCGTCTCGGCCTCGCTCCTCTGGACCGGCTACGTCTGGACGAAGGGGCTGGCCGCCGTCCGTGACCTATCGACCCGGCAGGCGGTGGCCGTCGTCGCGCTCCCGCTCGGGTGGACGCTACTGACGACCATCGGGGTCCAGATGGCGATCCGGTGGCTCGTCGGCGCACTGTAGGGACCCCAGCGGGTCCGAGCGGCTTCCAGCCAGTGATAAATACTGGCGGCGGGAATCGCCTCCCAATGCGAACGGGGCTCCGCCAGGCGCTGTTCGATCCCGCGAGCTTCTTCGCCGGGGACGGTCCGTCCCGCCGAGTGACCGCCGCAGTCCTGGGACTGACCGGCCTCTCCGTGCTCGCGCCGATCCCGCTGGTCTTCGTGCTGATCGAGCGGACCGCCACCGACGCCGGCGTGCCGGGTGGCGTCCCCACGCTCGTCTACGCGGCCGGCGAGAGCTCGATCGCGGTTCCAGGCTACTTCGCCGTGATCGTCGGTCTCGCCGTCGGGACGCCCCTTCTGGCGCTGGCGATCTACGGGCTCCTCTTCCACGGCCTCACCTGGCCGGTCGCGGACGCCGGATCCGTCCGCGAGACGGCGGCGCTCGTGGGCGTGGGACTCCTGCCACAGACGCTCGGAAACCTCGCGGTGGTCGCACTGCTCTACCTCGCGTACCCGATCGCGGGGTTCGACACCGGGATCGGGATCACGTTTCCCGCCAGGGTCGTCGCGCCGGTCGAGACCGCCCGAAGTCCCTGGGTCGCCGTCGAGGTGTTCGGCGCGCTCACCGTCGTCTGGAGCGCCTGGGTGTGGATGGAGGGGCTCCGGACGGTTCGGGGGCTCTCCCGGCGCGCCGCGGCGCTGATCGGCGGGGTCGTCCTCCTGCTCACGCTGGCGCTGACGCCGCCGCTCCTTCGGATGATCCTCACCGTGCTGACGCACTGACTGGCGGCAGCGCACCGCCGACGATCGGGCGCTCGGATGGTCGCCGCGCCTGCCGAAGTCGGCCAACAGCGATCGAGACCGTGTGAACGCGGCGCGAGGAAGCGAACCCCTTTTAGCCGATCCACCGCCACCACTTGGATATGCACCGCGGGTCCCCCGACTCGACGGACGCACAGCGCGACGACCGGAGCGACGCCACCGCTCCGGCGTGGTGGCGGGGGACAGCCGACGCCGAGGGCGGGCCGGACTCGCCGACGATCCTCACTGACGGTGGTGAGCCGAGCGAGGCGAGGCGATCCTCGTCGGAGCTTCGCTCCGACGGTGGGACCGCCGAAGGCGCCGACGAGACCACGCTCGATCCGTGGGGCTCGGCGACGGTCTCGGACTACCGGAAGCTGTTCGACCAGTTCGGCATCGAAGAGTTCGACGAGATCCTCGACTCCGTCCCGCATCCCCACTACCTGATGCGCCGTGGCGTCATCTTCGGCCACCGCGACTACGACGCCGTCGCCGACGCCATGCGGAACGACGAGCCATTCGCCGCGCTCTCGGGGTTCATGCCCACCGGCGAGCCCCACATCGGCCACAAGCTCGTCTTCGACGAGATCGTCTGGCATCAGCAGCAGGGCGGCGACGCCTACGGCCTCATCGCCGACCTCGAGGCCCACAGCGCCCGGGAGATTCCCTGGGACGAGATCGACCAGCACGCGACGGACTACGTCCTGTCGCTCCTGGCGCTCGGGTTCGACCCCGAGGCGGGCACCCTCTATCGCCAGTCCGAGAACCGCGAGGTCCAGGATCTCGCCTTCGAACTCGGCGCGGAGGCGAACTTCTCGGAGCTCCAGGCGATCTACGACTTCCACGGCGGCACGGACGTCTCACACATGCAGTCCGTCGTCACCCAGATGGCGGACATCCTGTACCCGCAGCTCGTGGACGGCCCGAAGCCGACCGTGATCCCGGTCGGGCCCGACCAGGACCCCCACATGCGCCTGGCCAGAGATCTCGCCGCGCGAGTCCGGTACTTCGGCGTCACGGAGGCCTACGCGAGCTTCGAGGCAGACCCGGCAGAGCGGGAGCTGCTCGATCGCGCGTGGGCGGCCCGGGAGTCCTACGCCGAGGAGCCCGAGCGACCGCGCTGCGGTGAGGCCGCGGCGTGGCTCGAAGCCGCCAACGCGGCGGGCGATCTCGACGCCGCGGCGCTGGCCTACGGGAGCGCAGACGACGCAGGCAGCACCGGCGAGGCCGCGGTCCTCGAGTCCACCGTCGAGAAACTGGACAACGCCGGCAAGGAGCCGCTCCGCCCGCGCGTCCGGATCCTCGATCGCAACGCCACCGACGAGGCGTTCGACGCGCTGATCGAGGAAATCGAGGGCGAGAAGCGCGTGTACGACGAGCACGTCGACGCCTTCGAACTCACTCGCGCCGAGGCCGAGGACGTCTCCCGCGAGGTCGAACTCGACCACGGCGGCTACGGGTTCCAGCTTCCCTCCTCGATCTACCACCGGTTCATGACCGGGTTGACGGGCGGGAAGATGTCCTCGTCCGTCCCCGCATCGCACATCAGCCTGCTCGACGACCCCGAGGAGGGCTACGACAAGGTCAAGTCCGCGACGACTGGCGGCCGCGAGACCGCCGAGGAGCAACGGGAGCTCGGTGGCGAAGCCGACGAGTGTCCCGTCTACGAGCTCTACGCGTACCTGCTGGCCGGTGACGACGACGAACTCGCCACCGAGGTCTACGAGGAGTGCGTCGGCGGCGAGCGCCTCTGTGGGGGCTGCAAGGAACAGGCAGCCGAGCTGATGGAGTCGTTCCTCGAGGACCACCAGGAGAAGCGCGCGGAGTGGGAGGAGAAGCTCGACGAGCTGGAGATCGAACTGGACAGCCCGCGCAAGCGCGCCTGAGCGGTCGAATCGGGTCGTTTCAGCCCACAACCCGCCGATCTTTCGAGGGATCGTCGAGCCGAACGATCCAATCCAGAGCGCCACGTCAGCCATCCGTCTGACGGCAGGCTTGCAAATTCCTCTTCGATCATGTAGAAAACAACGTCTGACGACCAAAAATATTAACCACCCTCCCGACGAACGCGTGGGCATGCAGCGCGGACTCCCCGACGCGGCCCGCAACGTCGAGGCCGATCCAGGCGCCGTCTTCGACGCACACGGCGCGGATTCGGTCGACGAGCTGGTCGCCAGCGACGGATCCCCCGAGCGGGACGCCGGGAGCGATCGCGCGGTGATCCGACTGTTCGAGGGCGGCCTCGACCGGCCGGAACGGCGCTCCGCCGACGAAATCGAGCGGTCCGGAACGGCCCGGGTCGGCGAGTCCACCACGACGCCAGCAGTCCTCGGTGAGCTCGAGCGAGCGATCGAGGCCAGCGAGAGCGACGATCCCGCTACGCTCTCCGCGGAGGATCTCGACGCGCTCGACGACGGCGACGTCGCCGACGCGCTCGCGGCCGCAGAGGAACTGGAGGAGGGCGAACTGCCCGAATCCGTCCCCGAGGCCTGGCGGGGCGAGTGACGGCTCGTCGAGCGCCGCCACCGGTGCCGGTGTGGAGCCGACGCGTAACGCTTTTGCGTCGGCGTTTCGAGGCCACGAGTATGCCGTCGAACCCCACGGACCGGCGTTCAGTACGCCCAGCGACTGCGGCCACGGGGTTCGTCTTTTTCGGGCCGGCCTGACGGCCGGCGGACTCCGGGACGGCCTCCTCGGCCTGCCCGGACGAAACCGACCGGGACCGATTCCGGCCGCGACGGGCACGCAGGACCCGCGCGGCGCGTGCCGGCACAGCTTCCGAGCGATCTCAGCAGCCACGAACCACAACCAATGGAACTCCCAGCAGCACAGGTCGCGGTACTGAACGCCGCGAGCGCGAACGAAGCACAGTCGATCGAATCACTCGCCGCCGAGACCGACCTCGCGTTCGAGACGGTGACGGGCGCCGCGTTCGCCCTCGAGGAGGCCGGGCTCGTCGCCGTCGAGAGCGTCGAGCGCGAACGCGTCGCGCCGACCGAGGAGGGCGAGACCTACCTCGAGAACGGGCTGCCCGAAGTGGCGCTCTACCGCGCCGCGATCGACGCCGGTGCCGCCGAAGACTCCGTCTCGCTCGGGGAGGTCATCGGCGCTGCGGGCCTGGACGGCAACGCCGTCGACATCGCGCTCGCCAACTTCGCACGGAAGGGCTACGGCTCGATCGACGACGGCGCGGTGAGCGCCGATCCCGACGCGGATCCCGACGCCGATCAGGAGGCAAAGGGCCTGGCGGCTGTGGCGGCGACGGCCGACGACGTCGTCGACGTCCGCGATCTCGACGTCGAGGCCGACACCGTGGACGACCTCGAACGGCGCGGACTGCTCGAGCGCTCCGAGGCGACCGAGCGTACCGTCACGCTCACCGACGACGGCGTCACCGCGCTGATGGAGGGCGTCGAGGAGGCCGAGACGGTCGGGCAGGTCACGCCGGAGCTCCTGACCAGCGGCGAGTGGGAGTCCGTCGAGTTCGCGGAGTACAACGTCGAGGCCGAGGCCGAGACGCCGCCCGCGGGGCGAACCCACGTCCTCCGGCAGACCATCGAGCGCGTGAAGGACGTGCTCGTCGGGATGGGATTCGAAGAGATGCAGGGGCCACACGTCGACGCGGACTTCTGGATCAACGACGCGCTGTTCATGCCTCAGGACCACCCGGCGCGAACCCACTGGGACCGCTTCGCGATGGAGACGCCCGCGGAGATCGAGTCCCTCCCCGAGGAGCTCGTCGGGGACGTCGAACGCGCCCACCGCGAGGGCGTCGGCGAGTACGGCGACGGTTACCACTCACCGTGGGACGAGGACTTCGCTCGCGCGCTCGCACTGCGCGGGCACACGACGTCGCTCACCGCACGGCACCTCGCCGGCGAGGCGATGGGCGACCTCGAACCGCCACAGCGCTTCTTCAGCGTCGAGAAGGGCTACCGCAACGACACGCTCGACGCGACCCACCTGCTCGAGTTCTTCCAGATCGAGGGCTGGGTGATGGCCGAGGAGCTCTCCGCGCGCGACCTCATGGGGACCTTCGAGGAGTTCTACGCGCAGTTCGGGATCACGGACGTCCAGTTCAAACCCCACTACAACCCCTACACGGAGCCGAGCTTCGAGCTGTTCGGCGAGCACCCCGAAACGGGCGAGCTCATCGAGATCGGCAACTCCGGGATCTTCCGCGAGGAGATGCTCGAACCGCTCGGCGTCGAGGCCGACGTGATGGCCTGGGGGCTGGCCGGCGAGCGCCTCGCGATGCTCGTCACCGGCGCGGAGGACATCCGTGACATCCATGGGACGCTGACCGATCTGGAGTTCCTGCGGAACGCGGAGGTGATCTATTAGATGCCCGTCGTCGAGATCGACCCCGACGAGCTGCTAACCCTCGCGGGGCACGAGGACAAGCCCGAAGACGAACTGATCGAGGACCTGTTCGCGCTCGGCCTCGAGCTGGAGGGCCGCACCGAGGACGGCGAGCTCGAACTCGAGTTCGCCCCCGACCGGCTCGATCGCCTCTCCGTCGAGGGGATCGCCCGCTCGCTACGCTACCAGTTCGGCGACGATCGCGGCGCGCACGTCCCGAACACGACCGATCCCGACTGGACCATCGAGGTCGACGGCGAGGTGCCCGAGGAGCGCCCCTACGTCACCGGCGCGGTGCTCCGGGACGTCAACCTCGATCAGGACGCGCTCGACTCGCTCATCCAGCTCCAGGAGAAGCTCCACGCGACGATGGGACGGGGCCGCGCGAAGGGCGCCATCGGCGTCCACGACCTGACGATGCTCAAGGGTGGCGCCGCGGCGACCGACGACGCGTCCGAGCCCACGAAGACCGTCCAGTACACCGGTATCGAGCCCGATGGAGACACGTTCGTTCCACTGGAGGGTGACGCGGAGATGACCCCCGGCGAGGCGCTTTCCTCTCACCACATGGCCAGCGAGTACGCCGACCTCGTCGCCGACTACGAGCGCATGCCCGCGATCTACGACGATCTCGGACTCTTCTCCTTCCCGCCGGTGATCAACGGCCGCCGGACGGAGGTGACCGCGAATTCCCGAAACCTCTTCGTCGAGATGACCGGCACCGACCAGTGGACGATCGACCGGATGCTGGCGATCTGCTGCTACGCGATGGACGCGCGCGGCGCGACGATCGAATCGGTCCGCGTGGAGTACGCAGCGGACGCGTCGGGCGAGTACGCGGGCTCGACGATCGAGCGGCCCGACCTCGCGCTCGACCGGAAGACCGTCGCCCACGACCGCGTCGAGTCCGTCATCGGCTTGGACTTCGATCCCTCGGAGGTGATCGATCTGCTGGAGCGGTCGGGGCTTGACGCCCAGCAAATCGAACTCCAGCGCGGCGACGCTGGCGAGGAGGGCGACGTCGCGGTCGGCTACGAGGTCGGGATCCCGGCCTACCGCGTCGACGTGCTCCACCCACAGGACCTGATCGACGACGTCGGTCGCGCCTTCGGCTTCAACGAACTCGAGGCCAGCTACCCCGACGTCTCGACGCTCGGCGGGCGCCACGAGCGCTCCCGGCACGAGCGGGCGGTCCGCGACGCGCTCGTCGGCATCGGCTTCGAGGACATGCTGAACTTCCACATGACCAACGAGGCCGAGACCTTCGAGCGGATGGGGCTGCCGATCCCCGTCGCCGAATCGGCGGATCCGACGGATCTCGAGGCCGGCGGAACCGTCGAAATCGACGAACGCAGCGGCGAGCACGCCGACCGCGACGTCTCGGACGACGCGGTCGGCTTCGCGGCCCCGCCCACCATCGCGACCCCTTACAGCGAGGACTACACGATCCTCCGGACCTGGGCGCTTCCCTCCCTGCTACAGGTGCTGGAGGGCAACACCCACCGCGAGTATCCCCAGAACCTCGCCGAGGTCGGCTTCGTCGCGGACGTCGATCCGAGCGAGCCGACTGGCGTCGCGGAGTCCCGCTCCGTCGCCGCCGTCGTCGCCGGCCACGACGCTTCCTACGAAGACGCCCGCGGCCGCCTGCAGGCGCTCACGTCCGCGTTCGACGTCGGCCTGGAGACGCCGCCGACCGAGCACCCGAGCTTCCTCGACGGCCGGTGTGCCGACGTCGTGATCGACGGGGAGGTCGTCGGCGTCATCGGCGAGATCGACCCCGCGGTGCTCGTCGAGCACGACCTCGAAGTGCCCGTCGCCGCCTTCGAGCTCCGCCGGGACGCCCTGGCGTAAACGGGCGGCCGCGTTCCTCGCAGTCGGTCGCTCAGTCGGTCACTTCGACGCCACCGAACAGCGCCACGCCAGTCACGACCAGATCGGTACCGTCGCTGCGCTGGGCAGAGGACGCCTCCGAGCGCCGCGACCGCTCGTCGCTCGCGCCGCCGAACAGCGGCAGGACGTCGAGTTCGACGGACCAGTGCTCGGGCACGCGGACCTCCGCGCCGCCGAAGAGGACGACCGTCTCGAGCGTCGCCGGCGGGTGATCGATCGCGGCGTCCCGGAGGTCGATCTCGGCACCGCCGAAGGCGACGACGACCTCGCCGCCGAGGAAGTGATCGGTCGTGATCCGGCGCTCGGCACCGCCGAACAGCGCGATCGCGGTCAGCTCGCCATCCCCGCCGGCCCCGGTTTCACGGCCGTGGCTCCTGCGTCGGCGGCCGATCAGCAACAGGACGCCGAAGAGCACGACGAACAGCGGCCACCACGTCCCGATCACCTGATCGCCGATCAGTTCGAGGTTCCGCGCGAGGTAGGTGCCCGCGATCGCGATCACCATGATCGGGCCGGTGAGGTTCCGGAATCCGCTGGAGACCAGCGCCCAGAGTCCGAGCAGCACGAAGATCGCTGGAACCCAGTCCCAGACCGAGTCCGTCGGGACGGTGCCGGTCGTCGCGAGGAGGAGCAGTACGCCGACGAGGACGATCAGCCCGCCCGTCGCGATGCGTCCGGTGAGGTTCCGAGCCATGGCATCGCTGTCGGCGCCGACGTGTATAAGCGTGGGGCGGGCTACCACACGCTCAAGTAGCCGAGGGCCTAGCGTCTCGGCAGGATGAATGGAGAGGACGCCATCCCGGTATCGGTGCTCTCCGGACCGCTGGGCGCCGGCAAGACGACGGTGTTGAACCACCTGCTGACCCACGCCGGCGACCGGCGGATCGCCGTCCTCGTCAACGACATGGGCGAGGTGAACGTCGACGCGGACCTGCTCGCGGCCGGATCGGATATCGCCGCCGACGGCGGGGTAGCCGAGCTCTCCAACGGCTGCATCTGCTGTGAGCTCCAGGACGATCTGGAGACGGAGGTCGCACGGCTCGCCGAGGAGCGGGCGTTCGACGTGCTCGTCGTCGAGGCCTCCGGCATCTCCGAGCCCGGGCCCGTCGGCCGGCTGTTCGTGACGGACTCCCGCGCGGCGGCGATCTACGATCTCGACGCGCTCGTGACCGTCGTCGACGCGCCGCGGTTCTGGGAGACGTTCGGCGGCGCAGCCGCCGGCGAGTCCGAGGGCGAGCGCGGCGGCGATCAGAGCACGGGAGCTGCGGACGACGACGGCGGAGCCGGCTGGGCGGACGGAGCGATCGAGCGCGAGACCGCACCCGGCTCGACGGAACGGCCGCTCTCGGACCTCGTGATCGAGCAGGTCGAGACCGCGAACGTCCTCCTCCTGAACAAGTGCGATCTCGTCGACGACGACCGCCTCGACCGGATCGAGGCGCTGCTGGGCGCACTCAACGCCGACGCCGAGATCCACCGGACCGTCCACGGTGCGGTCGACCTCGATCTGATCCTCGACACGGGGTTGTACGCCGAGCAGCAGACCGCCGTCACAGCGGGCGGACTCGACGACGCCCGGACCGGGATCGAACACACCGGGGATGGCCCCGTGCACGGAGATGACGGTCACGGGCACGAAACAGACCACGAGCACGACCACGCACATCCGGAGGCGGTCTACGGCGTCGACTCCGTCGCGTTCCGGCGCCGTCGCCCCTTCCATCCCGGGCGGCTGCTCGACGTCCTCACCGAGTTGCCGCCGGCCGTCGTTCGCTCGAAGGGGCTGTTCTGGGCCGCCGGCCGGGACGATCTCGCCCTGCTCTACAGCCAGGCCGGACCGACAGCCGACGTCGATGCAGTCGGCCCCTGGATCGCGAGCCTCCCCGAGATCGAGGCCGACCTCTACCGGTCGAACAACCCAGAGATTCCGTGGGAGGAGCCCCACGGCGACCGCCGGAGCGAGCTGGTGTTCATCGGGCAGGACGTGCCCCGGGAGTCGCTGTTCGAAGCCCTGGAGGACGCGCTCGTCACCGACGAGGAATGGGACCCCGAAGCGGGCTGGCTCGGAGAGGACGATCCCGCCGACGCGGTCGGGCTCCCCGCCAGCCAGGACGACGACCGGCTCGAATTCTCGCCGCGGGACGCCGAAGGGTTCGACCCGACTGCGTGAGGATCGGTTTCGGGCGGGGATTGCCGAACCGGTGAGCATCGGATCGCCGATTAGACGTACAAGAGCGCGATCAGTGCCAGCAAGACGAGCACGCCAGCGAGGATCGCGTAGAGCAGCGTCCGAAACCGGTCACCGACGGGGACCTCCTCGCGGCGGTCGGGGTTCTCCGTCCAGACGTACCGGTGGAAGGCGACCCCGACCGTCCCGAGTGCGACGACCCCGGAGATCGCGATCGCGAGCGGCTCACCGACCCCGTGGCTCACGAGGTAGAGCGGGCCCCACGCCATCGCGACGCAGATGCCGAGCAGCGCGACGACCAGGAACGGCACCGGGTCGATCGGGCTGCCGTCGCTGTTCCGTAGCTCCATTCGCGGCTAGTTCGGCGTGTGGGAAGTTAACGATGGGCGTTCTGGGTGATTCGTCCGTCTACGACAGACCGCTACGGAAGCCCCACCCTCTGTAAATTTGATATACACGAAACTCCGGTGGATAGCGCAGTGGCGCGCGTTTCGCGGGTTCGCAAGCATCCGCGTAGCGTGCGAGGTCCTCGTGAGCGAAGCGAACGAGGGCTCGGAAGACGAGCGAAGCGACGTCTTCCGGTGGACGACCGAGCGAACGCGAGGCGAAGCCCGTCGGAGCGAGCTCCGACGGTGCCCGGGATTCCGAGCGTTCTGGGGCTTTCGGACGTCGCTGAATTAGACATTCACCTATTCTCATCATTCACGTCCCTGTCACCCACCCATAGCCGGGACTTAAGACGCACCGCCGCGCACACCCGGCCATGCAGAGTCGCGGCGACCCCAGAGTCCACTTCGCGATGAACCTGGTGCTCTCGGCGGCGTTCGTCTACATGATACTCCGGGGGCTGGAGTTCCTCGAGGTGGTGTCGTTCACGCTCACGCGCTTCGCGATCGCGACGCTCCTGTTGATGGCGATCACGCACGTCATCACGCGGTAGCGCGGGCCCTCACGACGCAGCGAACGCTGCGCTCGTCCGCTCGATCTCTCAACAGGCGCAGTCGGCCCCGTCCGTCGAGCGCTCGAACGTCATCGAATCACCACACGCCGGACAGTCCGGCGCTGCGTCGCCCTCGACGTCGGCGTCGCGGATTGGCTCCTGGCAGTCGTGACACCAGTAGGCGCCCTTCGAGTCGTCGGTCGTGGTGGTCTGGTTCGAGGCCTGGAAGACCTCCTTGACCGTGCCAAGGATGCGCATAGTGGGGCGTTCGGCGGCCAGCCGGTTAAACGCCGGCCCGGCTGTGCGCGGGTGAGACAGAACCGCTCGCCACCGATCAGTGGAACGGAACCCGGCTCAACCGAGGGTCTCGGCGACCGAGCCGAGCGCACGCCGGAGCTCGCCGCGACGTTTCCAGCCCGCGATCCGGTCCGAGATCGAGTGGGGCCAGACGCCCATGCTGACCGTCGAGGTCGCGTCGATGCGAGTCCCTTCGTTCTCGGATCGCCAGGCAAGCTCGGTCTCCATCGTCTCCAGGGGCGCTCCCTCGTCCTCGACCTGCTCGTAGAAGATGCCGTCCTCGCGGAGCTCGAAGCGAAAGGAGAGCTCGAGGCCGGTGCCGCCGGCGACGACGTAGACGTCGCCGTCGCGCTCCTCGACGTGGCGGACCTGGAAGCTCCCCTCGTGCTCCACGATCGACGCCGGATCGAGTTCGCGCTCGACGACCCCCGGCGGCGCCTGCACGAACTGCGAGACCTCGACCGTGCGCATACGCCGGCCTTCGGCGGGTGGCACCTAAGCGTTCGGGGCGGAAGCGGCCACAGCAACGGACCGCGTCGCGTACCACGAGGGCGCCCGCAAGCCCGCTGCTACTCGATCTCCGCGCGACCGCTGGTCGCGCTCCGGATCCGATCCCGGAGCGACGCAGCCGCCGCGACCGGCACCGAGACGGAAAACGACACCCGCTCCTCGTACGCGGCGTCGAACTCCCCGGGACCGCCCTCCAGGATCGACCGGACCGAGCCCGAGTCGTCGTACGCGACGGTGACGGTGAACTGCTCGTGGGGCTCGCGCTCGACGACGCCGGCCGCGTCGATCGCCTCCGCCGCAGCGCGACCGTAGGCCGAAACGAGCCCGCCGACGCCGAGGTTCGTCCCGCCGTAGTACCGGACGATCGCGACCGCGACGTTCTCGAGCTCCTGGCCCTGGAGGACGTTGAGCGCCGGCTTGCCCGCCGATCCGGCGGGCTCGCCGTCGTCGGAACTGTACTCGCGCAGGTACGCGTCCTCCGTCCTGACGCGATAGGCTGGGACGACGTGGGTCGCGTCGTCGTGGTCGGCCTCGATTTCGGCGACGAACGCCTCCGCCTTTCCCTCGCTCTCGACGGGCGCGACGTAGCCGAGAAACTCCGAGCCCTGGACTTCGAAGGCCGCACTCGCCCGCCCGGCGACCGTGCGGTAGGGCTCGGGAGTCGTCACGAACGGTCGGCCTCGGGCTCCCCGTCCGCTCCGGAATCAGCTTCGGCAGCTGACTCCCCGTCCGCCGCGGGGGCAGGGTCCGCACCAGCCCCGGCCTCGCTCCCGCGTCGGTCGAGCCAGAGCACCGCGAGCACGATCGCGAGTGCGACCTCCGCGATCTTCGAGACGAGCGCCAGCGCGTCCTCCGCGAGGTGCCGGTAGAGCGTCTCGAATGGCCCCCACTCCGGATGGGGATGAGACTGGTTCTCGACCCAGGGCAGCGCCGGGAGGTGACCCATCAGGTGCCAGCCCCAGTAGCCGAGGACGTAGACGACCATGAGCGCGATCCCGAGGAGGTAGACTGGTTTGCGCCGCCCGCCGAGCGCGACGTAGGCCACACCGGCGATGATCGCTGCTGAGGAGAGCACGAACAGGAATGGTCGAGGGTCGACGTAGACGCTGTACCGGAGCTGTTCGGTGAAGCGGTCCAGCCCCCAGTAGACGTGCGTGGCGACGACCAGCCCCGCGAGCTGGAGGGCGAGGAGTTCGACCCAGGAGCGGGTCTCTGCGTTCATTGACCGCGCTTGGACGACGGGCCCCATTAGTCGTGCGCTCTGGGTCGTGTGCGGCCGAAAATGTGCGGGTTCGTGGAGCCGCTACTGGCCAGACACCCACAGCGCAGCGATCACGTCGGCCAGGGCGGTCTGCAGCGGCGGAGCGTGCCAGCGCGAACCGCCGTCTACCGCCTATTCGGCGCCCACGTTCTGGTCGCTCTCGAAGGAGTCGGGATCGGCTTCGATGTCGGCGTACTGCACCGCTCGCCGGCCGAGCACGAGCGTTCGCTCGTCGAGGTCGTCGTCGTGGATCTCGCCGTCCTCGATCTCGTTGCGTGCCCGGGGGATCGCGACCTGGTGCGGGAGGACCCAGGCGTTGAGCGCGCGGCAGACGGAGCGAAGGTGCTCCAGCGCGGGCGTCGGAAACCCGCCGCCGGAGACCGCCAGCAGCCCCACCGTCTCGTTCTCGAACTCGTCGAACCCGCAGTAGTCGAGCGCGGTCTTCAGCGGCGAGGCGTAGGAGCCGTGGTACATCGGCGTGCCGAGCAGGACGGCGTCGGCGCCACGGATCCGCTCGGTGAGCTCCGCCGCGTCACCGGCCTCGTCGTGGTCCGCGTCGAAGATCGGCAGGTCGTACTCCCGGAGATCGACGAACTCCGTGGTGCCGCCGGCACGCTCGGCACCGTCGAGTGCACGGTTCGTCGCGATGCGTGTGTAGCTGGTCTCGCGGAGACTGCCCGTGATGGCGACGACGTGGGGATCCGACATACAGAGAGCTACGTTGGTGCACGAGTATGAGCACGGCGCTCCGACGGTGCCAGACAAGGCTTATGCCGCACCTCCGGTATCGCACCGACGATGTCACCAGCGAACAGTGGGAGTCTGCTTGACCGCGCACCGATCGCCCAGGGGATCGTCGCCGGTCTCGTCGCCTGGGTCGTGAACCTCGTGGTGATCGTCGGGCTCGTCGCCGGGGCGGAGAGCCCCGACGACACCATCGGTTTCGGCGGGAACGTCATGTACAACGCCCACTTCGCGAGGTCGAAGGCGAAGCAGACGGGGCCGATCGGCTCCGCCAGCGACACCGGGAGCATGATCGCTGGGAGCATGACGGACCTCGCAGACGTGGTCTACTACGCCGTCCCGATCGTGGTGCTCGTGCTCGTCGGGATCGCGCTCGCGCGCGTCGCGGCACGGAACGACCCCGACGCCGCGGCGGTCGGCGGCGCGGCGATGGCCGGCGGCTACGTGCTCTTGACCGTCATCGGCACCCAGCTGTTCGAGGTCAGCTCCGAGAGCGGCTGGTTCGGCTTGTCGACGACGACCGTCACGCCGATGCTCAGCGTCGCGACCATCGCGACGATGGGACTGCTCTACCCCGTGCTCTTCGGCGGCCTCGGTGCGGCGATCGGCTCGCGGCTGTAGCGCCGGGATCACCGACCGTCGGACGGGATTTCCGCAGGGAACCGACGCGCCCGCGATTCTCACTCACGTGCGAAGCTCGACGACGCCGTCCTCGATAGCGACCAGTTCGTCGTCGACCAGGTCCGTGACGAGTCCACGGAGCCACTCCCGGCTGCCGTCGCCCTCCCCGTCGGGCGCGTAGTCCACCCGCACGCGTGGCCCGAGATCGTCCAGCTCCTGGGGCCCGTGCTCGCTCAGCGCGGAGAGCACCCGCGCGCGCTTCTGCCGCCGGCTGCCCTCGTAGGGCGGCTGCGTCGGGACGTCCGGGGCGGTGAAGTCGCCGGTGTGGTACGCCCCGCACCACTGCCGCCACGGACAGCCCGCCTCGTCGCAGCTTGGGGTCTTCTCGCAGGCGACCCCACCGAGCTCCATGATGGCGTTGTTCCAGTCGCGGGACTCGCCCTCGGGCATGAGCGCAGCGGCGGCGGCCTCGAAGGCCGCGTCGTCGTCCGGGACGCCGAAGGCACGGTAGGCGACTCGCTTGACGTTCGTGTCGACGACCGCATCTCCCTCGTTGAACGCGAACGACGCGACGGCGTTGGCGGTGTAGGGGCCCACGCCCTGGAGCGCCTGGAGGCCGTCCGGGTCGGTCGGGAACTCACCGTCCATCTCCTCGGTGATCTGCCGGGCGGCCTCGTGGAGGTACTTCGCACGGTTGTTGTAGCCGAGGCTGTGGTCGGTCCAGAAGGCGACGACGTCGGCGCGATCGGCGTCGGCGAGCGCTGCCGGATCGGGCCACCGGTCGAGGAACGCGGCCCAGGCGGTCTCGACGCGGGAGAGCTGGGTCTGCTGGCTCATGACCTCCGAGACGAGGATCGCGTACGGGTCGGTGGTCTCCCGCCACGGGAACGATCTGTGGTCCTCGCGATACCACGAGAGCAGCGCGTCCTGAACGGCGTCGAGGTCCTCCGGAAGCGAGACGCCGTCGGGAAGATCGCGGTCGCTGGCGGAAGCACCGGGATCGCCGTCGGCGTCCGCGTCCTCCTCGGAACTCATTGCTGGCGGCTTGCCGACGGGGCCGCTTTACTCGTGCGGTCGGCGATCCAGCCGAACGACGTGGGCGGACCGTCGGCACTACCGGACGCCCAGCGCCGCGAGTGCGAGAATCGCGAGCACGACGCCGGCGGCGAGGAGGGTCGAGCCGTAGACTGATTGCAGCGCAGCGAACGTGCCGGCCAGCGCGACCGCTGCGGCAGCGAGACGACGAACGCGGGTCGAGAGGGGCGGTGGGTGGTCGGACATGGCTGTGGCTCGGCGTGGGCCGCGAGCGCCCCAGCACGGGGTGCCGGTGCACGGCGCCAGCGAGTGAATAGCCGTTACCGTCGGTAACGGTTAAGCGGACGCCAGAAGCTCGGTGGAAGTGGAGATTGGGGGAGGCGGCTCGCCGGGCGCCCGAGCCGCGGGGTTCATCCGGCTTCGCGGCCCACATTCGCCCATGAGCGAGACGCCGCCGGGCTGGGCCGAGGACCTCGAGGCCAGCCGCGCCGAGAAGGACGAGTTCCTCGACGAGCACCGCCAGTCGCCGATCCCGCCGGAGGAACGCGAAAACTTCGACGGGCTCGACTACTTCGACCCCGACCCCGAGTTCCGCGTCCAGACCGAGGTGACCGTCCACGAGGATCCCGAGCAGCTCGAACTCGACACCAGCGACGGCCGGTCGATCCGCTACGACCGCGTGGTCACGTTCGCGTTCGAGTTGAAGGGAGCGGAGGTCGAGCTCCACGGCTACCAGCAGCCCGACGAGGAGCTGGGCGAGGCAGCGATCTTCGTTCCGTTCCGCGACAAGACGACCGGCCCGCAGACTTACGACGGCGGCCGGTACATGGATCTGGACGCCGAGCGGGCGCTGGAGACCGGCGACGTCGTGCCGGTGGATTTCAACCTCGCGTACTCGCCGTTCTGTGCCTACAGCGAGACGTTCTCGTGTCCGCTGCCGCCCGAGGAGAACTGGCTGGAGGTCGCGGTCGAGGCCGGCGAGAAGGATTGGGAGTAGTCGGCGATCAGTAGGCGCCGAGTGAGGTAGTACATACCTGTACGACCAGAATTTCTATTACAAACGAGTACGATCTCTGTACTATGCCGGTCGAGTTCGAGTCCTACGACCCCGGGGACGAGGAACAGCGACTCTCGTTCACCGAGGGATCGAACGCGTACGCGATCCTCCAGTTCCTCGCGAAGCATCCCGAATCGGGGTTCACGCCGAAAGAAATCGCCGAGGAGACGGGCGTCCCACGGAACAGCGTCGGGGCGACGCTCTCTCGACTCGAGGACCGCTCGCTGGTTCGTCACAGGGAACCCTACTGGGCGATCGGCGACGACGACCGTCTCGCCGCGTTCGCGGGAGCCCTCCACGGCACGACCGCGGCCCGGGACCGCTTCGGCGACGAGGACTGGGGCGAATGGCAGGCGACGGCGGTCGATCCCCGGCAGGCCGACGATGGCGACTGAGACGCCACGGGACGACGCGTTCGATCGCGGACACGTCGTCTGGCACGACGGCCTGTTCCGGGGGAGCGGCCGGCCCTGGCTCGTCCTCAGCGACGACCGCCATCCCTTCCACGGCGAAGAGTACCTCGTCGCTGGAATTACCACGACGGATCGTCCGGGAACGGTCGCGATCGACGAAGACGACGCCTGGGCGATCGGTGGACTCCCACGAACGAGCTACGTCTCGCCGTGGTTCCTGACGACGCTGAAACACGCCGACGTCGATCGAGGCGTCGGCGCGCTCACGAAGGATCGACTGGAATCAGTGACAGGGGCAGTTACGTCCTACCTGGACTGACTACGACGGAGTTTCGAGACAGTTCGTACGGTGCGCGAGACCGTATCCGCCTTGGAAGCCCACTCCCAGTCCCACCCGGAGGATTTGCGAGGGGCGCGACACCCCAGGGGCGGTCGAACTGCCTGTCGCTGTAGCGGTAGCGGCAGCTGAAACGCGGTGGGAAATTCAGTCTACGCTGATTCGCCGGAGCCTCAGGCGTCGACGACCGCCTGCAGGATCTCCGGCGCGTCCTCGAGCGCGTCGTCCAGCTGGTCGGCGTCGGGGCCGCCACCCTGCGCGAAGTCCGGCGGGCCGCCACCACCGCCGCCGACGCGACTCGCCAGCTCGCTGACGACCTCACCGGCGTTGACGGCGCTCCCATCGGGGACGCCGACGACGAACTGCGCACCGCTCGCACCACTGCCGATGACGGCGATCTGACCGTCCTCGACGAGTGCGTTCGCGGTCGCGCGTAGCTGCTCCATCTCGGCGTCGATCCGGCGGATCACGGCGGTGGTCTCACCGACCTCGACCTCCGTGGCGTCGTCGTCCCCGCCACCTGCGCGGGCCTCGGCGAGCTCCTCCTGGAGCTCCTCGATTCGCTTGCCCCGGGCCTTCCACTCCTCGAAGAATCGGGTGGCCGTCTCGGGCACGTCCTGGGGATCGACGTCCAGCGCGTCGGCGGTGTCGTAGAGCGCATCCTCCGTCCGCTGGGTGGCCTCGATCGCGGCGGTGCCCGCCGAGAACGTCAGGCGCTCGACGCCGTCCTGGACGCGCTCGGTCGAGCGGACCTTGATCGCGCAAATGTCCCCGGTGCGGGCGACGTGCGTGCCACCGCAGGCCTGGACGTCGGCGTCCACGGTGATGATGCGGATCTGCTCGCCCGGCGGGACGCCGCCCTGGTAGAGGTCGAAGCCGTGCTCGGCCTCCGCGTCGTTGCGGTGGAGCCACTCCTGGCTGACCGGGACGTTCGCCATCACGATCTCGTTGGCCAGTCGCTCGATCTGCCTGACCTCCTCGCGGTCGATCCGGTCGTAGTGGGCGACGTCGATGCGGGAGGAGTCGACGCCCTTCTGCGCGCCTGCCTGCCGGACGTGGTCGCCGAGGATCTGCCGCGCGGCGTGGATCACCACGTGCGTCGCGGTGTGGTTGCGCATGAGCTGGCGGCGGCGGTCGACGTCGAGCTTGCCGCGGACCATCGTGCCCTTGTCGATCTCCGCGTCGGTCCGGTGACGGATCACGCCGTCCTCGATCTGGACGTCGCTGACCTCGACGGTCGCGTCGTCGCTGGTGAGCGTGCCGTGATCCGGCGGCTGGCCACCGCCCTCCGGGTAGAACATCGTCTGGTCGAGGACGACGTCGTAGCCCTCCTCGCGCTCGAAGACATCCAGCACGACTGCCTCGAACTCGGTGCCCTGCTGGTCGTCGTAGTAGAGCGTCTCCGTCTCGGGGAGGTCGGCGAAGCGCTCGTCGGCGTCGGCGGCCGTGATCCCGCCAGCCTCCTCGTCGTGACGGGCGGCGACCTGGCCGTAGAAGTCCTCGGGTACGGCGACGTCGGCGCCGTGTTCGCTGGCGATCTCCTCGACCATGTCCGGCTGGATGCCGTGGGAGTCGTAGAGCTCGACGAGCTCCGCGGTCGGGATCGGCTCGCCAGCCTCGGCGTGCTCGGCGGCCATGTCCTCGACCTTCCGGCGGCCGCGTTCGAGCGTCTCGCGGTACTTCTCGACCTCCGTCCGGACGACGTCGCGGATGTGGTCGCGGTTCTCGTACTCGAGGCGCTCGGCCTGCATGTCGACGAGCTCGTCCAGCGGCGCGTCGACGCCGACCTCGTCGACGAGCCGTTTGGTCCGCCGGAGCACCATCCGCGCGAGGTAGCCGGTACCGACGTTGCTCGGGACGATTTCGTCGCCGAGCATGTACGCGAGCGTGCGGCAGTGATCCGCGATCGCGTAGATCGTCTCGAGGGGCTCGACGAGCTCCTCGAGGTCCGCGACGTCGACGCCGACCTCGGCGGCGATCTCGTCGCGGGCAGCCTCGAGGTCCTCGGCCTCGTCGATGTCCATGTTGCCGGCGAGCGCGGCGGCGTCGTGGACGATCCGCTCTTCTTCCTCGGTCAACTCGATCCCGGCGTTCTCTTTCAGGAACGCGATCTGGTCGGGGTAGATCGCCTCGTAGACGGTCGGCGTCCCCTGGCTCACCCACGTCCAGCGCTCGAGTCCGTAGCCCGTGTCGACGACGTAGGTGTCCATCTTCGAGTAGCGGTTCCCGTCCTTGAGCTCGTACTCGCCCTCGGGGTCCTGCTCCATCGACATGAAGACGAGCGTCGCCAGCTCAGCGCCCTCGTAGATGACCTCGATCGCTGGCCCGGCGTTGCCGCCGCCGACCCACGGATCCTCGATGTAGGTGATCCCCTCGCGGTCCGCTCCAAGGGATTCGAAGAAGCCCTCGCAGAGCTCGACGGTTCTGTCCTTCCAGTAGACCTCACCCTCGTAGGCGTACTGGTCGGGGTTCTCGACGTCCTCCCGGGCGTTGAACGCGTGGTGGGCCATCATCTCGAAGGCCATCGTGTGCCGCCCGGTGGTCCCCACGTTGTCGATGTCCTGCATCCGGATGCAGGGCTGGCTGATCGTCAACGGGTTCGCGGGCGGCGGCGTCTCGCCCGACGTGACCAGCGGCTGGAAGTCGTAGATCGACGCCTGCGTCAGGAGGACGTCGTCGCGCCAGCGGTTCGCCGCGACAGGGTAGGGGTCGATGCGCTCGTGGCCGTGCTCCTCGAAGTACGACAGGAAGGCCTCCCGCATCTCCTCCAGCGTGTACTCCTCGGCGAAACCGGGGTCGTCGATGAAGGTGTACGTCTCACAGGGCGGCTCGCCACACGTCTCGCGGGCCTCGTCGCGGGTCCAGAAGTGGGCGCCACAGTCGACGCACTCGCGCCGGACGAACCCCTCCCGTTCGAAGAAATCGAGACGGTACTCCTCCTCGAGGTCGCTCATTGGGAGCTATCTGCCGGTCGCCGTGCAAAAGGGTTCCGGGACGCCGGGAGCGCCGCGCTGTCGGGCGTTTCGGAGGGGACTGGAGCCGGCGGATCTACCCACCGGACGGCGGTTCCGATCGCGTCGTGAGCGGCGTGATCCGCACGTGGTCGAAGACGGCCGTCGAGCGGCGGTTCGCGTTGTGGCTACAGACCGCCAGTCCGGCGACGACGGACCCCTCGAGCGCGAGCACGTGCTGGTCGATCGGCGTCCAGTCCTCGCCGTCCGCGGAGACGTAGCTGGTCACCCGCGGGCCGACGCGGTCGAGTCGCAGCCAGATCGGAACGTCGGTTCGGTCGGGGTAGTTCCGGAGCATAAGGAGGTCGCCGGGGGCCGTTCGGTAGATCGATTCGCAGCCGTGGGCGCCGATCGATCCCAGGAAAGAGAGTGGCTGTTCCGACGTGGGCCAGTCGGCGACGAGCACCCCCGCTTTCGAGTACTCGCTGGCGTGCTGGAACGACGCCAGCCGGGCGACGACCCGGGCGTCGCTCGGGACGTGAGCGTAGCCGAAGTGGAACCCCTCGACGTCCCGCCAGAGGTTCTTCCCGCCGCCCTCGACGCGCCAGGCGTCGGGGCCGGTCGGCTCGTCGAGGCCAGCGAGAACGTCGTTTTCAGCGTCCGAGTCGACGCGCTGCGTGGAACCGGCGATCGTCTCCGGACCGACGTCGACCGATTCCGAGGGATCGACGGGCTCGCCCGCCACGGCACGGCGATGGGCGTCGGTCCGGAGGATGCACCGCCCGAACGCGAAGCAGGCGCCGTCGTAGCCGCGGGCCGTCGGGGGTTCGTCGGCCACCTCGGGGACCGACACCGTGTGGTCGATCGGCTCGCCGACGGCGGGCTCCCAGCGGTGATACTCGGCGATCTCCTCGACGATCGCCAGCCCCAGGCCGGTGCCGCCCTCGGTGTAGCCGTACTCGAAGACGCGGTCGGGGTTCTCGGCGTCGACGCCGGGGCCGTCGTCCGCGACGTAGAAGCCCGTCGCCGTGAGGCCGACTTCGATGGCGACCTCGGCGCCGGCGTGCTGGACCGAGTTTTTCAGCAGGTTCTCGACGAGCTGCCTGAACAGCCCGTCCGCGGCCAGGATCTCGATCCCGGCCGGCACCGCGACGGTGAGCGAGGCCGCCGGCGCGTCGATTCGCTCCCAGGTCGCCTCGATCGCTTCCCGGAGGTCGAGCCAGGCCAGCGCCTCGTCGGGCGTTCCCGGCTGGACGAGTGCGAGAATGTCGTCGATGAGCTCGTCCATGCGGTGGAGCGACGCAGCGACGTTCTCGAGCGTCTCGGGATCGCCGGTCTCCCGGGCGAGCTCCAGATAGCCACTCGCGATGCTCACGGGGTTCCGGAGGTCGTGGGACGCGAAGCTCGCGAACGCCTCGAGCCGCTTGCGCTCCCGCTCGAGCTCCGCCTCGCGGGCCTTCGCTTCGTCGATGGACTCGGTGATACCGATCAGGCCACAGCGGTCGCCCGCGTCGTCGAACCACGGGACCTTCGTCGTCCGGAGCCAGCTGACCTCGCCGCGACCGGTCGCGTGGCGTTCCTCCTTCTCGACGATCCGCTCGCCGTCGCGCGCGACAGCGAGGTCGTCGCGGTAGCCGGCGACGGCTTGCTCGCCGATCTCGTCCTCGTAGAGGTCGACGTCGGTCTTGCCCAGCACCGACTCGGACTGCGAACTGGTGACCCGCGAGGACGCACAGACGTGGCGGCCGTCCCGGTCCTTGAAGAAGATCGCCAGCTGGAGGTCGTCGAGGAGCGCGGTCAGGAGCTGGCTGCAGAGCTGGTCGGTGCGCACGGCGTCGTGCCGGTCGGCGAGCTCGCGGACGGCCTCGAGTAGCGCCTGCGTCCTCCCAGAATCCCCGTCGGCTGCGGGATCACCGCTCGGCTGCCGGAGGTAGCGCGACGCTCCCGCCGCGGTGACGGCGGCTGCCTCCTCGACGGAGCCAGTCTCCGGGTGGACGATCACCGGGACGTCGGGATCGGTCTCGCGAACGGCAGCGACGAACGACGCAGTCGCCCACTCGCCCGGATCGCTCGGGCAGACGACGCAGTCGATCCGGTCGGCCGGCGGGTCGATCCGCACGGACGTTGCTTCGAGGCGCTCCAGCACTCGCTCGGGCGCAAGTCGTTCGATGGCGACGTCCTCAGCGTCCCCGAGGGCGTCGGCCGGGACGGCGGCGAGATCGTCAGCGGAGACATCGGCGAGATCGTCAGCGGAGACATCGGCGAGATCGCCAGAGGAGACACCGGCGAGATCGCCAGAGGAGACACCGGCGAGATCGCCAGAGGAGACACCGGCGAGGTCATCAGCTGAGACACCGGCGAGGCCGTCGGTGTCCCCGACGACGGCCACGCGGATCGGTCGCCAGTCCGGCGATGCGAACTCCACTACTCGCTCACCTCCAGCTCCACGACGCGAACCGCCTCGAACGACGCGGTGGTCAGCCGCTCCGGCGAGTGGCTACAGACCGCCAGCCCGGCCGCGACGGACTCCGGGCCGTGGAACCGCCGGTGGTCGACGACGGTCCAGTCCTCGCCGTCGTCGGAGACGGAGCAGACCGTTCGATCGCCGACGCGGTCGATCCGGTAGTACAGCCCGGAGCCCTCCCAGCCGGGGACGACCGACCCGGTGATCGGCTCGTCCGCCCTCGAGCGCCCGATCGACTCCGTCTCGACGGTGCCGGTCAGCCCGAGTGACGACAGCACGCCGCCGTCGGCTGGATCGAACAGCGCGACCCCGGCCTTGCAGCGCTCGTGGACCGGCTCGAGATCGGTCACCCGGGCCTCGACGCGAACGTCGCCCTCGACGGCCGCCCAGACGCCGTGGAACTCCCGGACGTCCTGCCAGACGTTGCGACCGCCGCCCAGAACCGTCCAGGCAGCTCCCGCGTCGTCCCGGGGCGGAGATTGCGTCGCGTCGCCGGGCGGCGCCGCGTCGCCGACGTCGCCGGAGCGATCGAGCGGGATCGACGACCCCTCGATCGCGGTCGGGAGGCCGGCGGGGCGGAACAGCGCGTCCTCGACGACGAACCGGGTCCCGTCGTCCCTGCCCCGCGTGGTCCCGATCGACCAGCCGTGCGCGTCCGCGATGTCGCGGGCGATCGCTACCCGGTGGCCGGCGCCCTGGTAGTCGAACTCGGCGTCCTCGTCGTACTCGCGGAACTGCCCGTCGTCCTCCACGGCGAACCCCATCTCGGTGAGTCCGACGCGAACGCGCGTGACGCTGCTGGCGCCGGCGGCGTCGCCCTCGGCCACAGCGGCGTCCGACTCGAGGGCGTCCCGGAATAGCTGTTCGAGGAACCGGTGGAGCTGGTCGGGATCCGCCCGGATCTCGAGGCGCTCGTCGATGGCGCACTCCAGCGTGGCGTCGACGTCCTCGATCGCGTTCCAGCTCTGGCGGACGGCCACTTCGAGGTCGATCCAGTCGAGCTCGGCCGGCTCGGACTGCGGCCGGGCCATCGTGAGCAGGGTGTCGATCAGCGACTGCATCCGGTCGAGCGCGTCGTCGATCTCGTCGAGTGACGGATCGGCGTCCGCCACGAGCGATCCGTCCGCGGCTCGCGCCCGGTCGAGGGCGTCCAGCGCCGCGGTGACGGGTTCGCGCAGCTCCGTCGAGGTGAACTGCGCGAACTGCTGGAGCCGCCAGCGCTGGCGCTCGAGCTGGCGTTCGCGTTCCTTCATCGCGGTGATCGGTCTCGTGACGCCGACGAGCCCCTGGACGTCGCCGTCGGCCGTCCGCAAGGGGTGTTTCGTCGTGCTGTACCAGCCCTCCTCGCCATCGGCGGAGGTGCCGGGCGCCTCCTTCTCGAGGATCGGATCGCCGGTCTCGATCACGGTGCAGTCGTCGCGATAGCTGTCGATCGCCCGGGGGTCGTGCTCGCCGTACAGCTCGACGTCGGTCGCACCGAGCGGCGAGCGCTCGTACCCGCTGGCGACGTAGGAGGAGACGGCGACGTGACGCGCCTCGGCGTCCTTGACGTACAGCGGGAGCGGCGCGCTCTCGAGGAGCGCCTCGAACATCCGTCGCTCGCGAGCGAGCTGGCGGCGGCGATCGTAGTGGTCGACGACGTCGTCGATGCGTTCCCTGAGTTCGCCGTCGGCCGCGCGGTCCCGGGGCAGGTAGACGGTCGCCCCCGCTGCCGTGGCAGCTTCCGCGTCCTCGACGCTCCCAGTGGCGGGCACGTAGAGCACGGGGAGGTCGTCGTCGCGGTCGCGGATCGCCGACGCGAGATCGATCCCGGAGCCGTCGCGTAGCGAATCGGCGGTCACGACGCAGTCGACCCGCTCGTCGGCCTCCGTCCCGGCGGGATCGTCGCTCGCGGCCTCGCCGGCACCACCGGACCCGGTCGCGCCGTCCTGGATCCGCACGGATTCGCCCGCAGCCCCGTCGATCACCGCGAGGGCGTCGGCGATCCCGTCGACGCAGCGCAGATCGACCCCCTCGCCGATCATGGTCGTGGCAGCCCGCCGATCGAGGTCGCTCGCCGCGAAGATGACGAGCGGCTCGATCGTATCGTACGCCACGACGTCCATGGCCAAACAGCACTCGCCGGGGAGAAAAAACCATGGCGGCCGGGAAAACGACGACGGCGAGGGCGGGCTGGGCGCCGATTCGGCGATTCCGGCCGGTCGAACGCTTACCGCATCTCCGGGCGATCGCCCGACACCACGGCGGCGAGCCCGGCACCGAAGGCGTACGCCATCGACGCTGCGCCGCCCTGGAGCCGCTGGGGAAGGGAGCGCTGGGGCTCGAACCGCTCGACGGTCACCTCGGGCCGGTCCAGCTCCTCGGCGAGCGCCACCTCGACGGCGTCGCGGTCCCCGAGCTCGTCGACGAACCCGAGCTCCGCGGCGTCGATCCCGAGGTAGACCTTCGCCTCGGTGTCGCGGACCGCGGCCTCGTCGAGGTTGGTCGCCTCGGCGACCCGCTCGACGAACTGGTCGTACCACGCGTCGGAGAGCCCCTGGAGGTACTCGCGCTCGGCGTCCTCGAGGGGCTTGAACGGCGCGCCGGAGGCGTCCTTGAACTCGCCGGAGACGATCCCCTCGTAGCTGATGCCGTGCTCCTCGGCGAACTCGTCGAAGCGAGTCTGGGAGAATCTGACGCCGACGGAGCCCACCATCGAGCCCTCGCGCGCCCAGAGTTCGTCGCAGCCGCTGGCGATCCACATCCCGCCGCTGGCACAGAGGTCGCTCGTGTAGGCGATCGTCGGCCCGTCGAAGGACTCGGCGGCCGCGCGGACGTCCTCGCTCGGCACGACTTCGCCGCCGGGCGTGTTCAGGTGGAGGACCAGGGCGTCGACCCCGCCGTCCTCGTCCGCGCGCTCGATCTGCTCGACGATCTGGTCGGCCGCGGCAGCCGTCGGCGCGGAGGGCAGCGGCGAGCCGCCGTCCTCGCGCACGATTGGCCCCTCGACGCCGACCTCCGCGACGTCGTAGCTCGACAGCGCGTCGCTGGCGATCGAGCGTCCCACTCGGAGCCCCAGGATCGTCGCACCGATCGCGAGCAACACGCCCAGCAGCTCGGTGGTCGAACCCGGGAGGTACCAGAAGAGGATCACGGCCGCCGCTGCCGTCATCGCCGCGACGACCATCGTGATCGCGAGCCCGAGGAGGCCCCGCAGCGAGTCGTTCATCCGCGATCACCGCTGTGAGTACAGGGCGGTCGTGTGCGTCGGTGTAGCATGACAGTCTGATCGACGGCCTCCCGCGAGAAAAACGTGCGTGGAAATTGGGATGGACTGCTGGAGAATTTGGTTCAGTTTTCGCCTACGGAAGCCCCCTCCCGCTCGACGGTTTACGCTCGCTGCGCTCCTCGGCTCGCTGGCGCTCGCCTGCGGTGCTTATTCCGAAAAGCTCGCTATCGCTCGCTTTTCGACGTTCGCCTCGCGTTGCTCGGCTCACCTTCGCCTAAACCGACGAGCGGTCGGCCCCTTCCGGAGCCCCACCCCGGAGTTCGTGTCGTTGGCCGATACTCCGGTGGGTGCAGTGGCGCGCGTTTCGCGGCTGCGTCAGCAGCCGCGTAGCGTGCGAGGGACGACCGAGCGTACGCGAGGGAGGAGGTTGGGGAGGATCGAGGTGCGGTGGGTGGGACTTCGAAAGGGGCAGGGCGACTCGGCTGTCCCCGGGCGAAGGTGAGCCGAGCAACGCGAGGCGAACGCCGAAAGACGAGCGAAGCGATGTCTTTCGGAATAAGCACTGGAGCGAGGGAGGCACGACCGAGTGAAGCGCGCAGCGAGCCCCGGGAGTCACGCGAGCGAAGCGAGTGTGACCTCGTCGGAGCTTGCTCCGACGGTGTATCGAGCGCTCTGGGGCTTTCGGAGCGCCCAGAAGCAACTCCGCAAACAGGCAGTATCCCACCACCTACCCTCCTACTCGAGTCGATCGGAAAGCGTTTCACCGACCCCCACGGACGATTTCGCATGAGCGAGTCCACGAAGATCGTGCTCTCGACGGTCGTCATCGCGGCCGTGCTGACGCTTGCGCTCGTCGGCATGTATCTCGTCTGATGTTCACCGAACGGGAGCTCTCGCCGGCGGTCGAGGCGGTCCGGGAGCGCCACGCTCCGGACGCGCAGGTGTTCGACGTCGAGACGGACTTCGAGACGCTCGATCCCGCCGTCGCGGAGGACCTCGGCCTCCTCGTCGATCGGCTGGTGCCCCACAGCTACCCGGCGGCGTGGCTGCCCGCCGATCCGCCGGCGCTGTTGACCCAGTACGCCGGGAGCGACTTCACGATCGGCGCGCCGGGTGACGGGAGCGTCGTCTGGACCCGCCAGACCGAGCCGCCGACGGTGCTGGTCAAGCCCCGGATCGAGGGCTCGCCCGACTCGTTCGTCGACTTCCTGCTCGCCGACGCGCTGGTCGAACTCGGACTGGACGTGCAGGTGCCGGGCGTCGCGGACGAGGGCGTCGAGACCGGCGGTCCCGGATCGCCGCCTCCGACGAGTCCGCCGTCGGAGCACTTCCTCGGATTCTTCCGCGGCCACTACCCCGACCTCGCGGAGGCGACGCCGCTGGCGCCCGCCGGAACGTACCAGCTCGCGGCGGCGCTGTACGACGCCTGGCTGGGGCTCCACACCCGGGACGTGTTCGCCGGATGGGTCGGAGCCGACGACGAGGAGCAGGCAAGGCTCGGCGATGCCTGGCAGGACGCCGGCGATCGACTGGAGGGCAGGCTCGACGGGCTCCCTGGGGAGGTCGCCCGCGGCGAGACGGAGTTCCCCGACGCCGCGGAGCTCGCCTGCGCTGCGGTCAAGCACGCGCTGGAGCTGCCGGCGCCCTACGCAGCACTGGACACCGAGGCCTACCAGAATCGCGGCGCGCCGTTCGCGGTGAAGTGGGCCGAGAAGACCTTCGACGCGCTGGAGTGACGTTCCGCGGCGAGAATCCGTGCGGCCGAACGGCTGCACGGCAACAGCATTAATACACAGTACATAGAATATAGATTGTAATGTCGACGGACGAACGATTTGTCGATGCCGCCGATCCCGAGGACACGGTGGGAGCCCTCCTCACCTACGCAGAGCTACTCACGACGCCGCAGCTCGCACGGCTCTACGTTCACGTCCTCCGCACCGGTCCCGTCACCGTCGACGCCGTCAAGGACGCGCTCGATCTGCCCCACTCGACGACCTACAAGTACGTGGGGGAACTCGAAGAACAGGGAATTCTGACGCGTCACGACGACGAGACGCCAGCCTTGCTCACCGTCGAGCCGATCCACCTCACCCTGGACACCGATCACGGCGAGGTCGTCGTGACGCCCGCACTCGTGGCTGCGATCGGGCGGCAGGTCGACACCGAGGACATCCGGGTCTTCGTCGATCGGCAGGGCGTTCCGAAGCTCGCAGCCGCGCTCCACTACGCGCTCCGCGTCCGGAACGGGGAGCTCACCCAGCGAACAGCTGCGAACAAGCTCGACGTGCACCCCGTCGAGGGCATGACCATCATCACTGCCCTGAAGGACGTGATCGAATCGGCGGCGGAGTACGATCCGTATCTCGATCCGGCGAACTGATGCCGGGCGTCGATCTGCCGAGCGAGAGTGTTGCGATCCTCGATAGCAGCGTCCTCTTCGCCATGGGCGGACCGTCCAACGACAAATACCAGGCCTTCGAGCGATACGTGAAGCGCCGAGACGTCGCGGTCCGAATCCCCGACCACGTCGCCGAGGAACTCGGCGAGAGCCCGGGGGCGTATCGCTACCACCGGGATCGACTCCGTGCCGCCCAGGACGCAGGCTGGCTGGCGCGGGCGGCGGTCGACTTCTCGAATCCGACGGTCTCGTCGGTGATCGACAGCACGCGGGAGCGTATGGCCAGCCTCTCGGCCGACGACGTCACCCAGGACGACGTCGAGGTCACCGACGCCGTGCTCGCCGGACTCGCCTAGCAGTACGCGGCCGAGCGAACCACAGCGGTGACGGTGTTGGTCAGCGATACGGTCGCCGAGCGCGCAATTGACGACGTGCTCGAAGCCACGGACGTCGGTGAGGCGACGGCGGTCGTGGAGGGGCGGTCGTTTCTCGAGACGCTCGTCGACGATCCGATCGACTGACGGCAGTCAATATTGGGCCGTCGAATCACGACCATACGACCCGGCGATCTCGCTCGCTTTCGCTCAGTACGTCGGATTTTCCTCCTCGACGCCAGTCCGCTGGTTCACCAGCCGCGCTGCAACGAACAGCAGATCGGAGAGCCGATTCAGGTAGACGATCGCGGCCGCGTTCGCGCCTTCCGCGGACGCGAAGTCGACGGCCCTTCGCTCCGCGCGCCGGCAGACCGCCCGCGCCTGGTGGAGCTTCGCGCCCTCCTCGCTCCCGCCGGGCAGAATGAACGACTCCAGGGGCTCCAGCTCCTCCTGGAACTCGTCGATCCACGTCTCCAGCTCCTCGGCGTGTTCCTCGCGCACGACCGGATCGTCCTCGTCGGGATCGGGGTTCGCGAAGTCCGCCTGCACGACGTGGAGGTGGTTCTGGATCGCGGCGAGGGCGTCCTCGACGTCCTCGAACTCGGAGGGGCGGACGGTGCCGACGATCGCGTTCAGCTCGTCGACGGTGCCGTAGGCCTCGATCCGCGGGCTCGTCTTCGAGACGCGGGACATGTCCCGGAGGTCGGTCATCCCCTCGTCGCCCCGGCCGGTGTAGATCTTCATGGCTGTGGCTGCGTCGGGGAGTCACTTAGCCGTCCCGCCGAATGCGACCGATCGACCCGAAAGTCAACACGGATCGATCGTCCACTAATCCGACGCTACTTTGAGCCACATTCTTGGAAAAGGAGAACTGAAATCAAACCATGGACGAACCTGACCCGCCGGACGGCCCCGAGGAGCAGGTCGTCTCCGTGACGGAAAGCGGCCAGGTCACTATCCCGGAGTGGTTCCTGGGAAGGCTCGGGATCGATACCCCGGGAAAGGTCTGTTTTCGAGAGACGGCAGATGACCAGGTCATCGTCGAACGAGTTCCGTCGGCCAACGAGATGCGTGGCTTCGCCGCCGAGGAGGAGGAGGTATCGACTGAGGGGCAGGCGACGGATACTCTGCGAGAGAAGCGAGGGGACGGGCTGTCCAGCGAGCCAGGCGATCGGACAACGTCTGGCTGGAAACTCTCCGAATGGAATACGGGGCGATCACAGGAAGCGATCGGTCTCCATCGGGAACTCCTCGAACGAGCGGAGGAAGTCGAACGTGGACCCCGAACCGTAGAGCGAGATGAATAGCTGCTCGGTCACTCCGCGAGAGCCGTTTCTGGCTATTCTGCTCCGGATAGAGCGTCCGGCGCCACCCGCGACAGCCGCATCGCGTTCCCGGTCACGCCGATGGTCATCCCCGCGTCGCCGGCGAGCACCGCCAGCCAGATCGGCACCAGCCCGAACGGCACCGCCAGCGCGAGCGCGGCCTTCACGGCCAGACTGGAGACGATGTTCTGCCGAATCACGCCGTTGGCGTCGCCGGCGAGCTCGTAGAGGTAGGGCAGGCGCGAGAGGTCGTCGCCCATCAGCGCGACGTCGGCGGTCTCGAGGGCGGTGTCGGTGCCGGCCGCGCCCATCGCGACGCCGACGGTCGCGGTCGCGAGCGCGGGGGCGTCGTTGATGCCGTCGCCGACCATCGCCACGCCGCCCTCCGTCGCTGCGTCCAGCTCCTCGACGGCGTCGACCTTCTCCTCGGGGAGCAGCTCCGCGCGGAACTCGTCGACGCCGACCTGTTCGGCGATCGCGCTGGCGGTCCGCTCGTTGTCGCCGGTGAGCATCACGGTCCGATCGACGCCCAGCGCGCGCAGCGCCTCGATCGTGCGCTTCGCCTCCGGACGGACCTCGTCGGCGACGGCGATCACGCCCTCGAGTTCGTCCTCGGTCCCGACGAGCACGACGGTCTTGCCCTCCGACTGGAGCTTGGGCACCAGCCCGTCGAGCAGGTCGAGACAGTTGTTCCGCTCGCAGAGCTGCTGGGCGGTCCGGGTCACCACGCCCCCGTCCGTCGTCGCGTGGACGTGCGAGAGGTCGAACCCCAGTTCGTCGAAGAGCCCGGGGTTGCCGGCAAAGTGGGGCTCGCCGCCAAGCTCAGCGCGGACCCCCTTGCCGGTGATGGACTCGAACTCGGCGACCTCGTGCTCGCCAGCGTCGAAGCCGGCCTCGCCTGCTTCCGCGACGATCGCCTCGCCGATGGGGTGTTCCGAGCGAGCCTCCAGCCCCTGCGCACAGCGCAGGACGTCGTCCTCGTCGTTGCCGTTGAGCGGCACGACGTCCGTCACGGTCAGCTCCCCCTTCGTCAGCGTCCCGGTCTTGTCGAACGCCACGGCGTCGACGGCTCCCATCGCCTCGAGGTGGTTTCCACCCTTGATCAGGACGCCGTGTTTCGCGGCGGAGGTGATCCCCGAGACCACCGAGACCGGCGTCGAGATGACGAACGCGCAGGGGCAGGCGAGCACGAGCAGCGTCAGGCCGTAGACGACCGCCGTCGGCCAGGTGACGCCCATCACGAACGGCGTGCCGAGCGTCACGAGGATCGCGAACGCCACGACTGCGGGCGTGTAGTAGCTCGCGAACCGCTCGACGAACTGCTCGCGCTCGGTCTTGTTCGCCTGGGCGTCCTCGACGAGCTCGACGATCCGCGAGAGCGTCGTATCGCTCGCCTCCGCCGTGACCTCGATCTCGAGGTAGCCCTCCTCGTTGATCGTCCCCGCGTAGACCTCGTCGCCGACGGTCTTGTCGACCGGCACCGACTCGCCCGTGATCGGGGCCTGGTTCACCGCGCTCTCGCCCTCGATCACCTCGCCGTCCGCAGGGATCTTCTCGCCGGGATGGACGAGCACGACGTCGCCGAGTGCGAGGTCGGCGACGGGAATCGTCTCCTCCCGGGCCTCCTCGCCGCCCTCCCCGCCACGCCGGACGGTCGCCTCGTCGGGGGAAAGCTCGATCAGCTCCTCGAAGGAGCTGCGGGCCCGTTGCATCGAGGCAGTCTCCAGCAGCTCCGCGATCGAGAAGAGGACGGCGAGCGTCGCGGCCTCGAAGTACAGCGCCTCGCCGAACCCGACGCTCGCGACGATCGCGCCGACGATCGCGGTCGACATCAGGAAGTCGATGTCGAGGTTCAGCTGCCGGGCGGAGACGTAGCCCCCGCGGAAGATTGCCTGGCCACCGACTGCGACCGCGCCGAGGAACAGCACGTCCGCGAGGTGAAGCTCGCTGCCCAGGACGCTCGCGACGTGGAGGTTCGAGCCCGAGACGACGAACTCGAGGCCGAGACCGATCGCGAGCAACGCGCCGGCGATCCAGGTCTTCAGCGCTCGCGGACTCGTCAAGAGCCCGTCGCCGCCCGTACCGGCCCCGGTCGCCTCGGCCGTGTGATCTGCCTCCCCCTCGGCCGTAGTCGAACCGGATTCGCCCGTGGGAGGATCGACGACCTCGTAGCCCGCCGCTTCGATCGCCGCGACGATCTCGTCGACGTCGACCATCGCGGGATCGTATTGGAGCTTCAGGCTCCCCGTCATCGGGCGCGTGTCGACTGCGGAGACCCCCTCGACGTCGAGGGCGTTCTCGACCTTGCCCGCACAGGAGGCACAGTCCATTTCCGGAACCGAGAGTCGCAGTTCGAGCGTGGCGTCGGTCCCGGGAGCGGAGTCCGCCCGATCGACGCCGGAAGCTCCACCGACACTGGAAGCTCCATCGGTATTGGCAGCCCCTTCGACAGCGTCGTCAGTCATCGGTTCGAGCTAGCCGACGCCACGTTATTAATCTAGCTGCGAAAATAGCGGCCATGACTGACTAACCTTGGTAAAGGAAGGCCGTTCAGTTATTAACCATCGTCGGGAGGAGCGCTCTCGGTCCCCGCTGGCACCCCAATCGTGGTCACCGGCACGTCGGCGCCGTTGATCACGCGTTCGGCGACGCTACCGAGCAGCCGGCGCTTCAGGGCGCTGTGTCCGTGCGTGCCGAGGACGACGAGGTCGGCGTCCACCGTCTCGGCGTACGCCAGAATTTCCGCCTCCGGCGAGCCCTCGCGAACGGCCGTCTCCAGTCGAACCCCGGCCTCGGCCGCGAGCGGTTCGACCTGCTGGAGCGCCTCCCGGCTCGCCCCCTCGCCGATCTCACGGATCGAGTCCCGCACGTCGGCCTTCGACACGGTCAGCCAGCCCGTGTCGGTGTCGACCACGAACAGCGCGTTGACGGTCGCGTCTGTCGCCGCGGCGAGTTCGATCGCGTGCCGGGCCGCCGCTGCAGCCGGCTCGCTGCCGTCGGTGGCGAGAACGATGCGATCGTACATTCAGGCCACCCCGAACCCGAAGTTGGCGAAGGGCCACCAGAAGTACAGTGCGACGCCGGTGAGCAGGGCCGGAATCGTCGTGTAGATCGTCGCGATGATGGCGGCTTTCGCGTCGATCGCCAGCAGTGGGAACAGCGCGTCGCCGTCCTGGCTGATCGCGTTCGCCGTCAGCGCCGAGAAGGGGATCTCCCCCTCGGCGTACAGCGTCGCGAAGACGATCTGTGGCGCACAGCCCGGGATCAGTCCGAGCATGGCGCCGGCGATCGGGGCGAAGATGCCCGCGGCCGCGGCGAGTGCGCCGACGTCCAGCGCGAAGATCGCGATCGAGTACTCGTAGAGCAGGTAGGCGGCGATCACCCAGACCGTCACCATCGCCGTCTCCATCGCCGCGTGCTGGAACGTCTCGTAGGTGCTGGCGAAGCTCTCGCGCACGCGACCGGCCTCGCCCTCGCCGATGTACCGCCGGCCGACGAAGTGGAGGTAGAACGACGACGTGGTCCCGAGGAGTCCGGCGACGGTGAACAGACCGAAGAAGGTCGGCCCGAGCTCCATGGCGACCTCCGGCGCACCGCGACGCAGATACTCGACGCCGGCGACCAGGCCGGCGAACGCGACGATCCACCAGAGCACGTGGACGCCGTGGCTGATCGTCCTCATCGGTTCGTGCAGCCACGACTCGTCCTCGGACGCGCGATCCGTGCCGGACGACCGGGAGTGGCCGTGGGTACTCGCCGATCCGTACTCGCCCGTGTCGTAGCCGGGGATACTCGGACCGCCCTCGGCCACGCTCGTCGTCGCGAAGCCCCCGTCGGTCATCGGCCGGCTGACTCGCTCAACCGCGCTGTCGACGCGACCGACGCCGAGGCCGTACAGGTCGATCGCGTACCCGAAGAGCACCGCCGAGACGAAGGCGAGGCCGTACGCGTAGATCGCGGCCTCGGGCGCCAGTGCGAGGATGACGAACGCCGAGTCGCCGGCAGTCGCAGCGAGCGTCGCGACGACCGTCCCGAAGCTGATCGTCCCGCGGATGTACAGCGGCATCGCGATGATCGCGCCGCCACAGCCCGGCGTCAGCCCGAGGAGTGCGCCAGCGACGGGCTGGAGTCGCTCGTGGTTCTCGAGCCACGTGACCATCCGCCCGCCGGTGCGATACTGCACGTAGCTGAAGACGAGGACCGTGATCGCGACGAAGGCACTCACCTGGACGAAGCCGTCCCTGACGGAGAAGGCGAAGATGTCCAGGGCCTCCTGCGCTCCGATCACGGGGCATCCCTCCGTCGAGTCGTGGAACGCCCGTGCGTGGCGACCCCAGAACTGGGGACAGTGGGCAGCGCGCCCCTCGCGTACTCGGACTGCATGTGTTGTATCGAGTGGTAGTTGGCTGTCCGAACTATAAAGTAGTTTCTGTCTAATTAGATTATTAGATGCATCTAATTCCTTCACCAGCGCGTCGTGCCCCTCGACCCATCCATCGGTACCGATAACCGCCCTCACAGCTGCAATCGGCCGAATTCGGCAGGACCAAGTCGAGATGCGTTTCGGTTGTGGCGATCACGGCAGCGAGCGGTTCGCGATCAGCAAACGGACAATACCGGCAGGAAACGCGCTCAGATGCCCGATTCGAAGCGAAACCGGATCGATCACACGGACGGACGATCTGTCCGGATTTGATATCGCGATATTCGATATACTATATAAAGAATCGGCGGCGAGACGGTCCACGGCGGCACGCGAACCGCGAACTGGCCGACCACCTGCAGCCTCGCGAATCTCGCAGAAATCAGTACGTTCAAACCTCGCGGCCATCCACACTCGGCCAATGAGCGACGAACTCGAACACACCTGCCCGGACTGCAGCGAGGAGCAGACGTTCTGGTTGACCGCGCGCACGGAGCTCCACCTCGGTCGCAAGCGGAAGTTCCGCTGTGAAGAGTGCAACTACGGCATCGTCAAGATCGACCACACGGTCGACACTTCTGTCCAGGCCTGACCGGTCCACTGTTTTCTCGACCCTCGACGGTCGCCACGATCGAGCAGTGACTCACTTGCTGTCCTGTCGGAAACGACTACTAGGAAACTCAATTTTTGAGTTGTGGAGTGAGGTGGGCAGCAGCCCCTACGGAAGCCCCTCCCGCTCGAGTCCGCTCGCGAAGTAAGCACGGCCAAGCGTCAGCGAGGCCGCGCGCAGCGAGCGAGCGAACTCGAGCGGTCACCGGGAGACCTCCGGTCTCCCGAGCAGACGGACATAGTCCGTCAACGGCCCCTTCCAGTCCAGCCCGATGGATTTTGGAAGGGTCTTCGCTCCGGTGGATCGCCAGTGAGCGGAGACCGCCGGGCGATCCCCAGTGCTGGGCGCGCCCGAATTTCCGCAACGCAACGCTCCTCCAATCCCCCCAGGGCGGGACTGGAAGGGGCCGGCCAGTCGACGATAGCTGACGAAGTAAGCACTGGACTGAGCGAGCGTAGCGAACGAAGAAAGTGCGCAGCGTCCTCGCGAACGGAGTGAGCGAGTGGCTCGAGAGACGCAACCCGCTAGCGAAGCGAGCCGGAACGTCTCTCGGCGAGTCAACTATCGTCGAGCGGGAGGGGGCTTCTGGAGTGGTTCACTGTCCAGCCAACTCCACCGTACCAAGCTGATCTCTCTAGTAGTCGAATCTCGCAGTCAGCAACTCCGAGACCCCACCGACGAGCACCGCCAGACGTACTGAAACGGGCGGAAAAGCCGCGTTATCGAGGATATAAACCATATAATGCGATATAGAATTGGCAACAATCAGGCAGACACCTATTGATTCGCCGTCGTCGGAAAAGCCGTCGCTTTCCTGCGATTCGCTCGCCAACGAACTGCTCACCTCCAGAAATAAAGACGATCTCCCCCTCCGCGGGCCCAACTCAGCCGCCGAGAGAGCCGTCGATCGCGTCCACGAGTGCCGCCAGGTCGGCGACCTCGTACGCCGGCTCCTTGGGGAGTTCGACGTGCTCGTTGTGTGATCGCCGGACGAAGGCCGCGTCGACGCCGACGCGGTGGGCCACTTCCACGTCCTTCGCGCTGTCACCGACGTAGAGGGCGTCTTCGATCCCGCCCAGCTCCGAGAGCGTGCGGTCGAGGTAGTACGTGTCGGGTTTCTTGCGGCCGATGTCGGTGAGCGTCGGCTGGCGGCCGTAGATCACGTCGAAGTGCTCTGCCAGCTCGTAGTGATCGACGATCGTCTCCACCGTGGCGTGCTGGTTGTTCGAGACGATCCCCATCGGCACGGAGATGTCTGTGAGCGCGTCGACGTCGGGGAAGAGCGCCTTCCCGCCGTTGCGGATCAGCTCCGACTGGTGTCTGGAGCCGGCGGTGTCCCGGGCCAGCCAGAGCTCGTCGGGATCCAGGTCGTACGTGTCAGCGACGGCGTGGACGTCCTCGACGGTCACGCCGATCAGCTGATCGACGTGCTCCTCGTCGGGATCCACGACCCCGACCTCGTCGAAGGCCTCCCGGATCGCCGAGCGGATGACGTTCAGGCTCGTGGGTTCGACGAGCACCCCGTCGTTGTCGAAGACGACCGCGTCGTATTGCATTCGATCACCGGTTGGGGCCGGGACTGCTTCAGCGGTTTGGGATCGGCTCGGCGGACGAAGAGCCACAGGCGTGTCGATCCGGAGGGCGAAGGACTGGACGCCAGCGAGAACGAAATCGACGCGAGAATGCGTCGAGGCGTTCAATACGGTCGATTTCGGTGCAGGAGGTGACGTAGGGAGACAGTCGCCACTATATCGCTCAACGCGATACGGAATCCGCGTCACCGAGGGTCGTTCGCCTAACCCCGCATCCGAAACCCTAACCCGGAGTACGCGCCTACCCCGTGACGAATGGACGTCGAGTCGATCCCAGAGCTACCCACTGGCGCCGTCGAGCACCTGCGCTCGGAGGGCATCGACTCGCTGTACCCACCACAGGCAGAAGCAGTAGACGCGGGCGTCACCGAGGGAGAGAACCTCGTCGCGAGCGTTCCCACCGCGAGTGGCAAGACGCTGATCGCGCAGCTCGCGATGATCTCGGCGATCGACCGTGGCGGGACCGCGCTGTACATCGTGCCACTCCGCGCGCTCGCCAGCGAGAAGGCCGAGGAGTTCGAGGCGCTGGAAGCGATGGGCATCGACGTCGGCATCTCCACCGGGAACTACGAGGCAAGCGGCGAGTGGCTCGCGAGCAAGGATCTCGTGGTCGCGACGTCGGAGAAGGTCGACTCGCTCGTGCGCAACGGCGCCTCCTGGATCGAGAATCTCGGCTGCGTGGTCTCCGACGAGGTCCACCTCATCGACGATCCCGAACGCGGGCCGACTCTCGAGGTCACCCTCGCGAAGCTCCGCCAGCTGAATCCGGGCGCACAGATCGTCGCCCTCTCCGCGACGATCGACAACGCCGACGAGATCGCCGACTGGCTCGACGCGGCCCTCGTCGACACCGACTGGCGCCCGATCGAGCTCCGGATGGGCGTACACTTCGGCGACGCCGCCCACTTCGACGACGGCGAGGACGAAGCCACGAGAGAGGAGCTCCCCGTCGGCGCCAGCGAGTCCGCGACGGGCGCGATCGTCCGAGACACGCTCGAGGACGGCGGCTCGACGCTCGTGTTCGTCAACTCGCGCCGGAACGCCGAGGCTGCGGCGGGCCGACTCGGCTCCGTCGTCGAATCGAAACTCGACCCCGATGAACGCGCGAAGCTCGCCTCCCTGGCCGAAGAGATCCGCGGCGTGAGCGACACCGAGACCAGCGACGACCTCGCCGACGCGGTCCAGCAGGGCGCCGCGTTCCACCACGCCGGGCTCGCCAGCGAGCACCGCAGCCTGATCGAGGACGCCTTCCGCGACCGGCTCGTGAAGGTCGTCTCCGCGACGCCGACGCTCGCCGCGGGCGTCAACACCCCGAGCAGGCGGGTCGTCGTCCGGGACTGGCGACGGTTCGACGGCAGCTCCGGCGGCATGAAACCCCTGCCCGTCCTCGAGGTCCACCAGATGATGGGGCGGGCGGGGCGGCCAGGGATGGACCCCTACGGCGAGGCGCTCCTGCTCGCGAAGGGCCACGACGAGCTCGACGAGCTGTTCGATCGCTACGTCGAGGCCGATCCCGAGCCGGTGCAGTCGAAGCTCGCCGCAGAACCAGCCCTCCGAACGCACGTGCTCGCGACCGTCGCCTCCGGGTTCGCCCGCTCGCGAGAGGAGCTCCTCTCCTTCCTCGAGGAGACCCTCTACGCCAGCCAGACCACCGAGGCCGGCCGCATCGAGCGGGTCGTCGAGGACGTGCTCGTCTACCTCCAGCGCAATGACTTCCTGGAGCGGGACGGCGTCCGCGCGAGCGAAGCGAGTGCGGGCTCGGAAGGCGAGCGAAGCGAGTCTTCCGGCGATACGCTCACCGCCACCAATCTCGGCCACACCGTCTCGCGGCTCTACCTCGACCCGATGAGCGCCGCGACGATCGTCGACGGGATCGAGCACGCGCTCCAGGTGGACGACCCCGAAACGACGCGGACCGTCAGCGAGTCGAGCAGTGCCGACGAGGCGATGGGCGGCGCGGCGGCCGGTGACGCTGGATCGGCGGACGGCGCCGCAGCTGTGAACGAAGAGACCGCCAACGGCGGCTTCACCCCCGCCAGCGAACTCGTCGGCGAGGACGAGAGCGGGGCAGCGGACCCTGCCAGTGACGAGACGGCCGAAGGCGTCGCCGAGGAGTCGAGTGCCGACGGCCGAACCGAAGCCGACGACGCGGCGGCCGACGACGGCCCCGAGTACGACGAGTCGGTCTCGCTCACGCCACTCGCGCTCTACCACCTCGTCTCGCGCACGCCGGACATGTACGAGCTCTACCTCAAATCCGGCGACCGCGAGAAGTACTCGGAGCTCTACTACGAACACGAGACCGAGCTGCTCGGCGCCGCACCGAGCGAGTACGAGGACGACCGCTTCGAGCACTGGCTCTCGGCGCTCAAGACGGCGAAGCTCATGGAGGACTGGGCGGAAGAGCTCGACGAGGACCGGATCACGAACCGCCACGGCGTTGGCCCCGGCGACATCCGCTCGAAAGTCGACACCGCGGAGTGGCTGCTCGGCGCGACGGAGGAGATCGTCGCGGAGCTCGACGCGCCCGTCGTCGACGACGTCAGGGAGGCCAGGATGCGCGTCCAGCACGGCGTCAAGGACGAACTGCTCGACCTCGTCGGCGTCCGGGGCGTCGGCCGCAAGCGCGCCCGTCGACTCTACCGAGCGGGGATCGAGGACCGCGAGGCGCTCCGAACCGCCGACAAGAGCGTGATTCTCGGCGCGCTGCGCGGACGCGAGGCGACCGCCGAGACCATCCTCGAGAACGCCGGACGTGAGGACGCCTCGATGGAGACCGTCGACGCCGACGCGGACGCCGAGGCCGACGCGACGCTCGCAGCGAACGGCGGCGGAAATGAGGACGGCGGGGAGGCGACCGGAAGCGGCGACGACGATAACGGCCAGTCGAACCTGGGGGATTTTGCGTGAGACTCGTCGAGGGGTACGCCGACGTCGACGACCTCAACGTCTTCCTCGACTCGCTCGCCGAGATCGGTGACGACCACGACTGCGTCGTCCAGGCGTTCGACGCCCGGCTCGTCGCCGGCGAGGGGCACCTCGAGCAGGCGCTCGCCACGGCGCGGCGGGCGACCGAGCGTGGCGAGGCGATCGCCCGCGACCCCGCCGTCGAGGTGCTCTGCTACGCGGCTGGCACCCGCCAGATCGACGTCGCGCTGGAGCTCGGCGTGAGAGGTCGGACGCCCGTCGTCGTGCTCGTCGCGGCGCCATTCGACGCGGAACGATCCGCGCGCGCTGGGGAGGCCAACGAGCACGATTCCGCCGACGAAGCCGGTGCAGCCGACGCCGTCCGGACGCTGATCGAGCCGGCGGCCCTGAAACGAGGGGTCGAGCTGGCCGACCCCGAGCGGCTCCGCAGCTTCTTCGAGATCGACGACGCCGAGCTGGCGGCCAGCGACGCCGTCTTGGACGACGAGGCGGCGCTTGCCACCCTCGTCCGCGAGCGGGTCGCACTGCTGACCGTGGAGCGGTAACGGTTCGGCGAGAACTGAGCCGGCCGAACGGCGCGCGCCGTGCACTCCGATGCCCTCACTCGTCCTTGGTAACCAGGGAGTCGAGAACGACGTCCGGGGGCGCGATCCGCTCGATGGCGAACTGGGCAGCCTGCTCGACGTCGGCCGGGCTCTCGTAGCGGCCGTCGAAGAGCTTCATCCACTCCACGGCCAGCTCGCCGACCCGCTCCTCGCTCGCGACCGAGCGGACCTCCCGGGTCGTCGCGAGCTCGGTGCCGGGAAACAGCGTCACCGTCAGCGCGTGGGCGTTGCGCTCGAGGTCGGCGTTCGGCGGCGCGATCCGGACGCGCACGTCGCCGGAGGTGTGCCTGAAGGCGACGAACGACGGTCGGCGATCCGCGTCCACGCCGCCGGGGAGCCGTTCCCGATCCCAGTCGGCGGGCAACTCCTCGTCGATCACAGCGATCGGTTCGATCGGATGCCGTACGTACGTAGAGGTTGGTACAATTATCGCCATCGTTCGCCCCGATATTCGTCATCTGTGGAGCAATGGCGGAACAGATAGGCCCAATAACTGGTCGTTCGTCGATAGAGGAATGGCCCGGTGTGCGAACGTCGATTCCAGAAGCCGGCGATTCTCGGAGAAAGGACCGGCGGGCGACTCGGTCACTCCTCGTCCGGTGTCGCGCCGATGAGCAGGTCGCCGTCGACGATCGGTCGCCAGACCAGGCGTCTTCGATAGCGCTACCGTTGGTCGATGGCGGCGTTGGGTGTCGCCGTTCGAACGGACGGTCTCCGTTTTGCGGCGCCGGGGTCCGACGTCGACGCCGTTGGCGGACCGTTCGAGTCGATCGGTGGTCTCCCCGATGTCGCCGAACAGCCTATCGAACTAGATCTGGCCAGACGGACGATCCACCAGGTCGGACATTTGCCCGGGAGTCGGACGAGAGCGAAAGCGATAGGCGTCCTGATCGCCCGGTCTGAGCCATGACAAGCGATCCGTTCACCGTCGTTCCGGCCGTGGACCTCCGCGACGGTGAGGTCGTCCAGCTCGTCCAGGGCGAACGCGGGACCGACCGTCGCTACGGCGACCCGGTCGACGCCGCGAACAGGTGGCTCGAACAGGGAGCGACGACGCTCCACCTCGTGGATCTCGACGGGGCGTTCGAGGGCGAGCGCGTGAACGCCGACGCAGTCGAAGCGATCGTCGAGACGGTGCCCGAGACCGTCGACGTCCAGCTCGGGGGTGGGATCCGCACGGTCGAGGACGCGATCGAGCTCCTCGACCTCGGGATCGATCGCGTCATTCTCGGCACGGCAGCCGTCGAGCGCCCGGAGATCGTCGCAGAGATCAGCGAGCGACGACCAGATAGCGTCGTCGTCAGTCTCGATGCGAAGGACGGCGAGGTCGTCGTCGAGGGGTGGACGGAGAGCACGGGGCTCGATCCCGCGACCGCCGGCGAGCGGTACGCCGATCTCGGCGCAGCGGGCATCCTCTTCACGAACGTCGACGTCGAGGGGCGTCTCGAGGGCGTGCGAACCGAACCCGTCGAGCGACTCGTCGACGCCGTCTCGATTCCGGTGATCGCGAGCGGCGGCGTGGCGACGATCGACGACGTGCTCGCGCTCCGCGAGACTGGCGCGGCGGCGGTCGTCGTCGGGAGCGCACTCTACGAGGGCGAATTTACGCTCGCGGAAGCGCTTGCGGCGCTGGAAAACGACGGCTGATCGGCACCTGGAGAGCGCAGCGATTTCCACCGAACAGCACGCCGAATCCACCGAGATAGGCGGGTTCAGTACAGCATAATTCAGTTGCAATGGCCGACGATTCGAGTCGTTTTTGCTGTTACTACCGAGATCCGTCTGCGCGGCGGAGCGTGACCGACGCCGCAGCGAACGGCTCGTGGTACGCACCGAACCCTTCGGAGATGCCGCCCACGGAGACGCGTCCGGCGTCCGTCTCGAGTTGCAGCGCACTCTCGATGGGGAAGGCCGCGTTCGACGGTTCGACGAGACTCTGCCGGACGCCGGTCACCGGCGCACCGGAGACGCTCCGTTCCTCCCCAGTTTCGGCGTCGACGAGCGTCACGTCGGCCACCAGATCGGTGTTCGCCTCGCGGTGGATCGCAGCCGCGGTCACGCCGGACCGAAAGAGGTCGAACTGGACGGGAAGCGCTGGCGGATCGGCGACCGCCCGCTCGGCACCCATCGGCCAGACGTTCCCGAGCGAGGAGCCGTAGAACGCACCGGCGACCTCCGGCTGACCGAACGCGACTGCGTGCTGGATCCCGTCGGATCCCGGGGTGAGGAGGCCGTGGGCGCCCATCACGCCGGCGCTGCCGTCCCGGAGCACGACGACCGGAGGGGTCCCGTCCCACGTCCGGACGACGGTCGCCCAGTCGACGGCCGGCCGGTGGTCGTCGAGGGCGGTGTCCGGCTCCGGGGCAGTGAGCATGCAGTACACCGTCACCCCCCGCTCGCGCGCCGCGAGGAGGGGATCGTGGAGGTCGGCCAGCTCGCTCCCGGGGACGACGAGGTAGAGCTCGGTGTTCGCACGCTCGAGCTGGCGCTGGATCCGGCGGCGGACGGTCCTCGCCGAGCGGATGGTCTCGAAGCCGGCGTCCTCGCGGCTCGACGCAGCGTAGCGCTCGCTGGCGGCACGCTCGAAGGCCGAAAGCCGCGTCGAGAGCGCTTCGACCGCCTCGGCGGGCGGGCGGGCGCGAAGCACCGTCGGGGTGACGCTCTCGTCGACGGTGACGAGGCCACGATCTGCGAGCTCGCCGGCGATTTCGTAGACGTAGCTCTGTGAGACGTCCGCGCGTTCCGACACCGCGCGCATCGTCGCCTCGCCACCCTCGAGAACGACGAGATACGCGTCGATCTCCGTGCGCGAGAGTCCGAGATCGGCCAGTGCGTCGCGGAGCCGATCGGTCGACATTGGAAGCTATCTTCTTTTACTATTAGAAAAAGTTTTCTCGACAGCGATCCTGGCTCCGCACGAATGAGCGAGCGTCGAGCCTGCGGTAGCACGATCAGGACAGGGGGGAGCGGCGCGTGAGCGGCGAGGGGACGGGCGGATCAGGCGCCGCGCTCGCGGACGCGAACCGCTCGAACCGGCTCCGCTGGACGGTCGTCATCTTCGCGGCGCTGGCGATCGGCGGCGGTGCGATGATGGCCCGCGGGCCGGTCCTGCCCGAGCTCGGCGCGACGTTCGACGCGCCCGAGTGGCAGCTCGGGCTCATCGCGCCCGCCGGGACGCTCGGCTACCTGTGCTCGGTGACGTTCGTGGGCTTCGGTGCTGGACATCTCAAGCCACGAATGATCGTCGCTGGCGCGCTCGTCGCGAACGCGGTCGCACTCCTGGTGCTCGGGGCCGCACCGATCATGCTCGTCGTCCTCGCTGCAGCCGTCTTTCAGGGCGCGGCGATCGGCGTCGTTCGGGGGCTAAATCGGCCGCTTCTGAGCCACTTCTACCCCACCCGGCGTGGCCGGATCTACGGCTACTACGACATGACGTGGGCGATCGGTGCTGCACTCGCACCGCTGCTCGTCGTCGCCTGCGTCGCATTTCTCTCCTGGCGGTACGCGTTCTGGATCCTCGCCGCGATGCTGGTCGTTCTCGGGATCGTCGTCTGGTCGCTCGACGAGCCCGCCGTCGAGACCGAGGAGGAGCCCCTGGCCAGGGAGGACGTAAAGGCGCTCCTCCGCCGGCCGGAGATCCTCGGGATGGCCCTGGTCATGTTCTTCGCGACGGGCGTTGAGGGTGGACTCTTCCTCTGGCTACCCACCTACGCTGAGAGCGAGCTCCCCGGCTGGATCGCCGGTGGTACGCTCTCGATCATGATCGCGGGCTACGTCCCCGGCCGCTTCGCCTACGGACGGCTCTCCGAGCGGGTCGGCTACGTCCGACTCATCGCCGCCGTGCTCCTCCTGATGGTGCCGACGTTCGTCGCGACGTTCGTGTTCGCCGACGGGCTCTGGGTGCTTCCAGGGATCCTCGCAATCGGCCTCCTCATGTCGGGCTGTTTCCCCCTGCTCGTGTCCTACGCGACCGACGCCGCACCGGAGTACAGCGGCCCGGTGACGGCCGTCGCCGCGATCTCTTCCTCGCTGGGTGTGGGCGTGACGCCGGCAGTCATGGGGTTCGTGCTGAGCGACGTCGATCCGGCGACCGGGATGCAGCTGCTCGTGATCCCGCTGTTGATCGCACTCGGCCTGATCCTCCTCGTTCGCGTCGCCGAAGTCCGGCGGACCCGCGCCGAAACTGCCTGCGCCAGCGCCGACTAGCGGCGACCGGCGTTCCACAGGGCGTTGTACGTTTTCGTGTTCGATGATGACCAGCAACGGCACCGACCACGTCCCTGGCGGAATGAAAGGGCGAGCGACCGCGAGCGCGCCGAGGGCTTTCCAGGCTGCGTTTGCGGTAGCAGTTCCAATCCAAACCCCTGAAACTCCTTCTCGTGGGAGCGCCAGCGATTAATAGGGCCCCTGCGTACCGCGAGCCATGAGCGACCGAGCGGCGGCGGTTAGCCGCGAGACGGCGGAAACCGAGATCGACCTGACCCTCGAGATCGACGGGGCCGGCGAGGCCGAGGTGGACACCGGGATCGCGTTTTTCGATCACATGCTCGAAGCGCTGGCCACCCACGGCCTGTTCGACCTGACCGTCCAGTGTGACGGCGATCTCGAGGTCGACGACCACCACACCGTCGAGGACGTCGGGATCGCGCTCGGCGAGGCCTTCGACGAGGCGCTGGGCGAACGCGAGCGGATCGTCCGCTACGCCGACCGTCGGGTTCCCCTCGACGAGGCCGTCGCGTCGGTCGTCGTCGACGTCTCCGGCCGGCCGCGCTTCTACTTCGAGGGCACCTTCTCCCAGGCCGCCGTCGGCGAGATGGCCAGCGACATGGCCCGGCACTTCTTCGAGTCCCTGGCGCTGAACGCCGGGCTGACCCTCCACGCCGAGATCGAAGGGCGGAACGCCCACCACGAGATCGAGGCGCTGTTCAAGGGGTTCGCCCGGGCGATGGACGACGCGACGCGGATCGACGAGCGGCGCTCCGGAACGCCCAGCACCAAGGGCGAGCTGTAGAGGTACGCACGTCCCGGGATAGGTCCGCGGTTCGGCTTTACGGTGCGTTGCTTGACTACTGAGTCTTGCAAATCGCGCCGCAGGGTGACTTGGACAGCAAACAGCTACGGAAGCCCCTCCCGCTCGACGCGCCTAACTCGCTGTCGTCCGAGAGAGCGGAGCTCTCTCGTGATCAGACGGGAGCAAAGCTCCCGTCGACCTCGCGGGATCGAAGATCCCGCTCAGTCACGAAAGACGCTCCGCGTCTTTCGAACGACGCGCCTCGCCTCCCTCCGGTCGGCTGCGGTGCTTACTTCGTTACGCGCGACGAGCGGTCGGCCCCTTCCGAAGCCCCCCGCTTGATCGTTTATCGAGCGCGACACCCCGGTGGACCTCTTCGGCGCGCGCTGGCGCCGGCTGCGAGCCCCGAAGCGGGCGAGCGGCCGCGCCAGCCAGCGCGCGAGGGCCGAGCGATGCTGGATCGGAGATCCAGCAAGTCTGAGGCTTCGCCTCAGGCAGCGCAACGGAGTGAGCAGCGCAGAAGGCTGGGGAGGAGTGAGGTGCTGTGGGTGGGGCTGAGCGAAATCTTTGATTTCGCGAGGTACGGAAGATCTCCGATCTTCCGGTACTGAGCGAGACCTTCGGTCTCGCGAGGTACGAAGGATCTGCGATCCTTCGATACATCGAAAGGGGCAGGGCGACTCGGCTGTCCCCGGGCGAAGTAAGCACTGTAACGAGCGACCGAAGGGAGCGAGTTAAGCGCGCAGCGAGCCCCGGGAGTCACGCGAGCGTAGCGAGTGTGACCTCGTCGGAGCTTGCTCCGACGGTGTATCGAGCGCCCTGGGGCTTTCGGAGGGGACCATTACCGATACTTCTCTACATCCCGATACTGATTTCCCTAGTAGAGAGTCGTGCAGTAGCGATCGGAGAAACTCCGAAGACCGGAACACTCGCGAACGATTCCACGCCAACCCACATTATTTATAGCCGCATTCATCCCCCACCTTCAAACCACCCCGGAGCGAACGCCCGAGCATGTTCGACGAGATTCTGGAGAAGTTCGAGGGCAGTCCGAGTCAGCAGGCGGTGATTCGCCTGCTCCTGGAGCGCGGCTTTTCCGTCAACGACGAGGGACGCGTGGTCTCCGGCGGCATCGAGATTCCGAACACCGGAATCGCCAGAGAGATCGACGTCGACCGGCGGGTCGTGGACTCGACGACGGACGCGATCCTCGAGGACGAGGAGCTCCGGCGCATCTTCCAGAACATCTCCCAGGTGCCCAGTCTGATGGACCTCGCGCCGGTGCTTGACCTGACCGTGCTGACCGTGGAGGTCGCGGAGGCCCAGGAGCACGGCATCGTCGCGGAGCTCTCCCAGCTGCTGGCCGAGCGGGAGCTTTCGATCCGCCAGATCATCACGGAGGATCCGGAGTTCACCGACGAGGCGCGCTGTTACGTCATCATCGACGGCGAGGCGCCCGGTGACCTACTGACGCAGCTGAGCGATCTGGAGTTCGTTCGTTCGGTGGAAATCAAGTGAACAGTTGAGAAGTTCGGTGGTATCCACCGATAGACGGGGGTGAGAGGCGGCCGACGGTACGGCAGCCGATTCAGGGGACCACGCCAACGGTGAACAGCGTGCCGTACTCCCTGCAGCTCTCGCGCAGCTCCTCGCGCGTCTCGTACCACTGCTTCGGGAACTCCGATGCGGGTGGGATCTCCGTCTCGTGGTCGGGGATCCGGGTCTGGCCCGCGACGTGGAACCCTGCATCACGGAACGCCTCGCGGTACTCCGCCTCCGTCCAGCGAGTCATGTCGAGGTCGATCTCGTCCGCCCAGCCGGCGCTGTACTCGTGTTCCGTCCAGAAGTTGACGCCACAGTAGAATGTGCCACCGGAGCGAAGCACCCTTCGTAGCTCCGCGAGTGCTGCGTGGGGATCGGCGGCGTAGTAGAACGCCTCCATCGACCACGCGTGGTCGATCGAATCGTCCGGCAGCGGCAGGTGATGGAAGTCGCCGGCGACGAACTCGATTTCGTCGTCCTCGGTGTACTCGCGGGCGTTCCCCACCATCTCTGGCGCGCCGTCGATCCCGATCGCGCGCCCGGCGTCGGCCGCCTCGCGGAGCGCACGGGCGGCGTAGCCACTCCCCGAGCCGAAGTCGAGGACGGTGTCGCCCGCCTCGACGGGCATCGAGGAGAGCGCGTGTTTGGCCGTCCGCCAGTGTCGCTCCTCCATTCCCCTGTCGCGGCCCTCGGCCGCCCAGTCGTCGAACTCCTCGCGAACGCTCATACTCCCGCCGAGACGTCCCCGGGGCAAGGGAATTTCGACCGACCGCCTGTCACGGACTGTCGAACAGGAATTAAGGTGACTCCGTGCCCACGCGGTAGGTATGGACTACGAGCTCGCGGTCGACGGGGGTCCGGCGTCGATCCCCGGGGGAACGAGCGTACTGCTGGTACACCCGAGCACGGCGGAGACCGACCGCGTGGACACCGACTTCCTGAAGAAAGACACGGACCACTTCCTCGTGATCTCGACGCGAACCACAGCCCGAGAGGTCACGCAGAAGCTCGATTACTACGACGTCGACGAGGACAGCGCCGTCATTCTCGACACGCTCTCCGTCGAGCGGGGCTACTCCCGGCGCTCCCGCGACGACGTTCACTACGTCTCCTCGCCGGACGACACCGACGGCATCGTCGAGCAGACCGAGTCGTTCCTCGAGGCCCACGATGGGAAGATCAGGCTCAGCTTCGACTCCGTCACCGAACTGGCCTACTACGCCGGCGAGGACGACGCCCGCGACGCCGTCGAGCGGATCCTGGACCTGCTGGTCGAACACGACGCCGTCGGCCTGTTCCACCTCTCGACGGAAGTTCACGACGACGACGTGCTCGAGGGGTACCGCGAGCGTTTCGACGTCGTGATCGACCTCGACGAAGACGACTCCATCGACGTTCAGGAGTAGCGACGCGCTCGTTCTGCGACGGCCGAGTGACCAGCGACCGCAGGTTTCGCCATCCCTGCCACCGGTTCGCAGTCGTTTCGGACTTCGACGCCCTTAACGCCCGGGGGTACCAACCAATCGGGGAATGAGCACACCGGAGCTGGACGTCGTCGAGTTCCTGCTGACGGCGGAGCTATACGGCGACGACCGGGACCTCGACGAGAACGACTTGCCGCCGCGCTACCGCAGCGTCTTCTGGGAAGACGGCACGATCGAGCGGCCGCTGGCGACCACGAACGAGACCGCCCGCGCCGCGACCGGCCACGAGCGGCCCTGGGAGGCCGTGTCGGGGCTGATGTTCACCGACCGGGACGACTTCTCGGGGACGATCTCCTTCACGAAGCGGGAGCTCGCCGAGTCCTGGTTCCTGGAGCGCGCGGACCTGGAGCGCCTGGAGACCAACCCCACGCTGGCGTCGTACTTCGAGGGACACGAGGACGCGCCCGAGGAGCTGGACTACGAGACAGCCCGCGAGGCCAACCGACCGATCCAGGCCGACCGGGTCTGGATCGACTCGCTGCTCGAGGAGTACTTCGGCGCGGACGACGAGGACGACCAGGAGATGCTCGACCTCGTGGACATCCGGGCGCCCGAGGAGATCGAGATCACGCTCGACGACCTCGTGTTGACCGCCGACCAGGAGGGCGAGATCGACAAGATCGTCACCGCGATCGAGCACCGCGACTACCTCGCGCGGATCGGCCTCCGGGAGATCGGGAAGCTACTGTTCGTCGGCCCGCCGGGGACCGGCAAGACGTCGACGGCTCGCGGGCTCGCCCACGAGCTCGACCTGCCGTTCGTCGAGGTCAAGCTCTCGATGATCACGAGCCAGTACCTCGGCGAGACCGCCAAGAACGTCGAGAAGGTCTTCGAGGTCGCCAAGCGGCTCTCCCCCTGCATCCTCTTCATCGACGAGTTCGACTTCGTCGCGAAGACCCGCTCTTCCGACGAACACGCCGCGATCAAGCGCGCGGTCAACACGCTGCTCAAGTCCATCGACGAGATCAGTCTCGTTCGCGACGACGTCCTGCTCATCGGCGCGACGAACCACCCCGACGACCTCGACGCCGCGGCGTGGCGGCGCTTCGACGAGATCGTCAACTTCCCGAAGCCGGACTCCGGCATGCGGGCGGACATCTTCGAGATCATCACCCGGGAGATGACGATCGACGAGTTCGATCCGGCGTCACTGGGCGACAAGACCGAGGGGCTCACCGGCAGCGACCTCCGGCTCGTCATGCGCGAGGCCGTCCTCTCCGCGCTCACGGAGGGGCGCACCGAACTGACCCAGGAGGACCTGCTCGCCGCGATCCAGGACTTCGAGGAGCGTGACAACCTCAAGAACATGGACATGATCGACGGCGACGCCGACGCGCTGGTCGCCGGCGGCGACATCAGCGGCAACGACGAGGAAGAAGACGCCGCCGCGGACGGCGGACACGACCACGAACACGATCACGACCACGGCGACCACGACCACGCGGACGACTGATTCTCCCGCCACGGGAGCCGCGAGCAGCTTTTTCGGAGGTTGCCACGTAGATAGCGCATGGTCTCGACCCCACTCGCCACCGTCCGTCCAGAGGTGTTCCTCGCACCGCTCGGCGTCTGGCTCCTGCTCGCTGTCCTGGCGGTCGCGAACGGCGTCTTTCGCGAGACGATGCTCGTCCCGCGGATGGACGAGTACCGCGCACACGTCCTGAGCACCGCGCTCCTCGTCCTCCTCATCCTGTCCGTGAGCTACGCCTTCTTCGCGTGGTCGGACAGAGCCTTCACCGACGCCGAACTGCTCGCCATCGGCGCGGGCTGGACGATCCTCACGGTCGGCTTCGAGTTCCTCGTCGGCTACGCCGAGGGAACGCCCGTTTCGGTCACGATCGGGCAGTACGACGTCACCGCCGGGCAGGTCTGGATCGTCGTCCCGATCACGCTGCTCGTCGCGCCCTACCTCTGGGGATCGATACTGCGGGTGTGATCGGACCGACTAAATCGAGGCGACCGCCGCCGCATCCGTACGCTTGCAGCCTCCACCGTCGAACGCTCCGCGACGCAGTCCATCGGGGTTTCGCGCACACTCGTCGAATGCCATCGGGTGGGACTGGAAGGGGCCGTTGACGGACTACGTCCGTCTGCCCGGGAGACCGAAGGTCTCCCGGTGACCGGTCGTCACTTCCGACGACGTAAGCACTGGACTGAGCGACCGTAGGGAGCGAGGGAAGCGCGTGGTTCGAAAGAGCGAAGCTCTTTCGTCATCTCGAAAATCTCCGATTTTCGGCGACAGCGAGTCAGAAGTGACGAGTGGGAGGGGGCTTCCAAGCTGTCTGCTGTCGTCGTCCTATCTCTGGCCGTAGGTTCGCCTTTTTGCACTACTCTCCAAAGCCGAACCGCGAAGGGTATGACGCCCGCGCCACGAACACCACCACACGAATGGAGGTCACGCTGCTGGGAACGGGTGACACCATCGGCACGCCAGCGCCCGGTTGCGACTGCGACACCTGCCAGCGCGCCGAGGAACTCGGCGTCGAGCGCACGCGTTTCTCCGTCCACGTCCGGAACGAGCGCACGGACGAGTCCCTCCTGATCGACTTCAGCCCCGACTTCCGCCAGCAGTTCCTCCAATTCGACGTTCCCCTGCCCGACGCCGGTATCGTTACCCACGTCCACTTCGACCACCTCGACGGACTGGGCAACGTCTACCGGCTCCTCCGCGATCTCCCGATCTACGCCGCAAACGAAACGGATCCCGTCACCGGAAAGTCCGTCGCCGAGACCGCTCGGCAGCGCTACGACTATCTCGACACCGTCACCGTCCACGACGCCACGCCGTTCGAGCAGATCGAGACGTGCGGGTTCGAGGTCACCCTGGTCCCGGTCGAGCACCCGCCGCTGGTGTGCTACGGCCTGCTGGTCGAGGACCCGGAGACGGGCGCCGCGCTTGCACTCACCGGCGACACGAGCTTCGCCATTCCCGAGCGCTCGCGCGACGTGCTCCGGGGCGCCGACCTCCTGCTGGCCGACGCGATCGTCCCCGCGAGCTACTGCGAACACCACCCGAAGGGCGGCGACCACGTCGACGAGAACGGCGTCCCGCGGACGTTCGGCACGAAGCACATGACCCGGACCGGCGCGCTGTCGATGGCGGAGGAACTCGACGCCGCCGAGGTGCGCCTCGTCCACTGCTCGCACAACTTCGAGCCCGACGAGGCGTTCGAGGCGCCGCTGGCGATCGACGGCGAGCGCTTCGGGCTATAGGACGACCGTTCCTGAAACGGAGCAACCGACCGATCAGAACGCATCCACGACCGCAGGCATGCAGCCGTCGGCGGGCTCGTGGTAGGAGAAGTGGTCGGGAACGTAGTCGACGTTGTGATCGGTGTAGTTCGCCGGCCGGGGGCCGTCACAGCCCTCTTCGCCGACGGCGCTGTCGAACTCTCCGGTCGAGTAGGCCCACTGGAGCACGCCGTCGTCGTCCTTCCAGAAATTGTCGACCTGCCCGCCGGCAGCCTCGATGGCGGCGCCGTAGCGACCGTCCGTGGAGACGGCGCCGTCGTCCGCCGCACCGCCCAGCAACGTGGCCGAGGCGACGACGTCGTCCCTGCCGGCCTGGTGGAGGGATTCGATCGCTGAGAGCACGACGCGAGCGCCGAGCGAATGGCCGGTCAAACGAACCGCCGTCGCCGGATGCTGGTCCGCGTAGTCGGCGAGGAAGGCGGCGAGCTTCGGACCGTTCCGCTCGGCGATATCCGTCGCCGGCCACCAGTTGCTGACCCCGGTGTCCGCGTCGTAGCTGAACCCGACGACCGGCGCGTCGAATTCGTTCTCCGCCAGCGAGGTCTCGACCGTCGCGAAGTGATCCGGCGCCTCGTCGGCCGCGGTCAGCCAGCCGTGGACGGCGACGACCAGCTCCCCGGGAGCACCGCCACCATCCCATCCGGGGATCGCCCCGACCGTATCGTAATCGGTGGCAGTGTGGCCGTCGGTGAGCTGGTCGCCGTACCACCAGTGAACGTCGAAGTGGTCGCGCGTCGTGACGCGGGGGTAGTCCGCTGAGCCGGTGACGTCCCCGTCGTCACCGTTGAACGCACTCGCCGCGGCCGAGACGCCTGCGAGCCCGGTGACCGTCGCGGCCGCACCGCCAATTAGCCGGAGTGTGGTTCGCCGGTCGGTCGATTCGAGTTTTCCAGTGTGCGTGTCATCATCAGCCATGGTGATCACCATCGCCGACGGAATAAAGTGGTTTCGACGGTTCGGATGGTGACGGCCTCGAAAGGCATGACGGGTCGGCCAGAACGCCACTCATCCCCCGGCCGTGCCACCGACCTCGGCGTCCAGCACGTACGTCCCGTCGTACGTCGCATCCTCCACCACAGTCCGCAGATCCACCGCGATCGCGACGACGTGAGTGTCGCCGCCCCGCTCCTGAACGACCACGCCGTCGACCGCCTCGCAGGGGCCGAACTGCCGGTCGGGCCCACCCGGACAGCTCGCGCTGGCCCAGGCGGTCGCCGCCGAGCCGTTCCGCTCGATCTGGTGGACGGTGCCGCGCTCGACGCTCCCGGTCTCGATCGAAGCCACCCGGGCGTCGAACCGGGCCGCCACGTCGTCGACGACCTCGGTCCGAGCGTCCCAATCCCGGGCACCCTGGAGTTCGGTGCTCGCGGAGAACGCCGCCCGTTCGACCGCCCACTGGGCGTCGTCCGTCGGCGTCGTCGCGGTGGGATCGCTGGCGGCCATGCCGGCGTAGCCCAGCTGCGTGTAGGCGATCACCACTGGGAGCAGCCCCATCGCGATCACGCCCGCGGCGACGAGGACGAGCTGGCTCCGGCGACCGGCGAGCCGGGACCGGCCTCCATCGCGATCGGTGCCCTTGCCAGCGCCGCCACGTTGACCGTCTCCATCGCCACCGCTGTCGACACCGCCGCTATCGACGTCGTCCCGTTCACTGCCAATGCCGTCGATCACGGGTGCCACACCTCCACGCGCACCTCGCCGTGCTGGGTCGTCACCGTCGAGGCACCGGTCACGGCGCCGGTGGGCCGCTCGAACCCGACCGCACCGTGGGGCGTCTCGATCCGATAGAGGAGGTTCGCCGGGAGCAGCGTCTCTACCCGGCGATCGAGCGCAGGGGCCTCGCGATCGAAGCTCGACTGCGAACGCGTCAGCTCGTCGAGTCGGGTCGTGCCGCCGTGGCGTGGCGGCTCCTCGGCGAGCACGACGGCGACGTCCTCGGCGTAAACGTCGAGCTGGGGATCGTCCACCTGTGGTGCCGGCGTGCCGATCGCGAGCAGCGCCGCCAGCGAGAGGATCATGACCACGCCGATGCCGGCCTCGACGACGGGCATCGAGAGCTGGGCGCGGTCCGTATCCGGGTCGTCGTGGGCGCCGGCGAGTCGAGTCACACCGACGCACCTCCACCCGACGCTCGCTGCGTGTCGTCCACCGTGACCGAGAGGACGATCCGCTCGCTGTTCGTCGCGTCGTAGGCGATCGCCACGTCACCGGTCTCGAGCGGGCCGGTCGTCTCGAAATCCAGCGAGAGCGTTCGGTACGGCGATGTGTCGACGGAGAAGGTGCCGGTGAGCCCGCCGGCGTCTTCGAGGACGACGCGACCGCCGGACCGGACCTCGGTGACGGTGGTGTTCGCCGGGGGTGCGATCGTCAACTCGACTTCGTCGGTCCGAACCGGCAACGTGACGCCGGGATCGGTGCCGGACAGCACCGGCGTTCGTTCGACGCGCTCGGTCGACTGGACCAGCGCGATCCGGCGGACGACGTGACCGGTGTGGGGATCCCCGACCGCGGCGACCCGCTCGCCGTCGACCGCGACCGCCATCGCGAAGCGGTCGGTAGCACCGACCTGCCGGAGATCGGCCGCCGAGAGGGAGTCGAGTTCGTCCGCGTCGAGTACGTTCTGCGAGACGGCGATCGGGCCGCCAGCGGCGACGAGCCGGTCGCTGGCCTGGATGGCCGTCGCGCGCTCGGCGTCGCCACGGCGCGTGTCCCGGAAGGCGTCCTCGACGATCACCATCGTCCCTGCGAACGTGATGGTCACGACCGTGATCGCCGCGACGAGCGAGAGGATCGTCGAGAGGCCACGGTCGTCCCCGAACAGCGACGGCGACGATCCGCCGGAATCCCACGCGGTGCTCATTCCGATCCCGCCTCCAATCGCACGATGCGACCCGTCGGCGTTCGCTCGACGCGGACGACGGCCGGGGCGCTGCTGCGCCACTCGCCCTCCACGCGCTGGACATCCGGCGGCAGCCGGAGTGGCAGCTCGATCGTCGCGTCGGAGCCGTCCAGAACCAGCCGGAGCGATTCGTTCCGCGCGACGATGCGGTAGGGCTCGTCGTCGATCGTCCGCGGGAGCTGGTGCCGGGCGGTCCCGGTCGACTGCGGGTCGGCCGGCACCGCAGTCCGGACCTCCAGGACGCTCTCGGCGAGCACCCGCTCCCCGAGTTCCTCGCCGGCCGTCGCCTGGTACTCGGGGACGACGCCGCCGTAGAGGACGCCGACCATCGTCGAGATGTAGAGCACGACGATCCCGGCCTCCAGGGACTTGCCGACGACGGCGGACAGCGCCCGGTCGCGATCCCGATCGCTTCCGCGTCGGGCCGGTCCGCGAGTCACGGCAGCACCTCCAGGTCGGTCCGGTGGACGATCAGATAGGTCTGGCGCTGGCCCGGGAACTCCGCGACGACGCTCGACTCGCCGTCGGTGCCGCCGTCGTCGTCGAACGTCCGCGAGCGATCCACGACCGTCGCTCCCTTTCGTTCGAAGAACTCCGCCCATGCTCGGGGATAGGCCGTCTCGACGGCCACCCGGACGCTGCGCTCGCCGAGATCCAGTCGGTCGTGGGTGACCGACGCACGTAGCGTGACGCGAGCGGGACCGTTCGTGCCGAAGGAGACGTTCTCGGCGTCGATCGCCGGTGCGCCGATCAGCAACACGCCGTCGGTGCCCCTGTCGGCGACGATCGAGGGCTGTTCGACCATCGTCGCGCCGCTTGCGGCGCCCTGAAGCACGGCGCCGTTGCCGCCGACGACCGTGTGGTCGTCGACGGTGTAGACCAGCACGTCCGAATCGACGCGTTCGATCACGCTGCCGTTGCTCGCGTCGATGAGGCGGATCGTGCGCTGCTCCGTGGTGAGCGTGCCGTCGCCGAAGCGCAGCTCGGCCTCGGCGGTCCCGACCACGTCGCCCGGCTCCGCGACGACCGTCATCGCATTGGCGACGCGGTTGGCTTCGGCGTCACTCGCACCCGAATCGACGACGGTCCCGATCGCGACGGTGAGGCCGCCCAGTGCAAGCACCGTGATTCCGATCATCAGGCTGACGCCCACGACGTGGGACTGCGCGCGGCTCCATCTGCGAGATCCGCTCTGCCCGTCGTCGCATCCTCGCCCGGACGCACCTTCCCGGCGTCGTCGAGGTGGACCGCTCCGGCGCCGGCTCACGCCATTCCCACCCCGCGGAAGAGCAGGTAGCCAAGCAGGACGAGCAGCCCGGAGTGAAGCAGCCCCTCGTACCGCCCGCGGTTCGCGACGCCCGCGAACCAGCCACAGGCGACCAGCGTGCACTGGGTCACGACGTAGAACCGGAATCGCATCGCGTCGAGGTCGACCGCGCCGGGATCGAACCCGATCGAGCCGTCGACCTCCGAGACCGCCGAGAGCTGCGTGAACCCGTCGATGACGTAGCTGTTGACGGCGATCGTGATCCCGACGATCAGCAGTGCCGTGGTCCAGCCGACGGCGACGTAGACCTGCATCGACGAGCGCAACGCCTGCTTCTCGTGGTGGAGCCGTCCCACCTCGGTCTGGAGCGCGTCGAAGACGTCCTCGACGTCGCCGCCGGAATCCAGCGCCCCCGTCACGAGCCCGATCGTCTGCTCGGCCAGCGGCGTGCCCACGCGCTCGACGAAGCGATCGAGCGCCTCGCTCCGGAGGTCGCCGTCGTGGGTCGTGAGCCGGGAGTTGAAGGCGAGGTCGGCGACGTCAGGATCGAGCGGGCCGAGATCTACCTCCCTCGCGACGATGTCGACGGCTTCCGAGAACGGCCGGCCGAGCGCGACGTGGCCGGAGACCGCGTGGACGAAGTCCTTGATCTCGCGGTCTTTCGCGTCGTCGATCCGGGAGCGCCGGATCGAGACGACGCCGACGGGAATCGACCCCAGGGCGTAGCTCAACAGGACGACGTTCAGCAGGTCGAACCCGGTGGCGACGAGGAGGACTCCGGTCCCGACAGCGAACGGGAGTGCGAACACGACCGTACATGCCGGATTCGTCGTCACCGCGGCGAGCGTCTCGGCCATCGTATCCGGACGAGCGTAGCGCCGGGACTGTCCCGGTGGCCGGAGGCTCTCCACGGCCATCGACGCACCCAGCCCGACGAGAAGTACGAGCACCGCACTCGAGTAGATCACGAGCGCCCGGAGTGCGATCGCACCGAACGGCGTCGAGATGGTCCCCGAGAGGCCCGTCGAGAGCACGCTCAGGACGGAGATGACGATGACCAGTAGCGAGGGCAACACGAGCATGACGATGAACAGCTCCGCGAGCAGCTCGAGGAAGTCCTGACGCCGCTGTCGCGCACGCGACTGCCGGTGGGAGAGCATCCGCGCCTCCATGCGGAGGTAGGACGTCAGCTCGTCCTGACCCTGGCTCGCGTGCTCGCGGAACTTGAGGAGGAACGGCGCGAGCGTGTCCCGAGAGGGCGTGTCCCGTGCGACGATCCGCAGCCCCTCGCCCAGACTCCCCGTCAGCGAGGCCTTGTTCAGCGCCGTCCGGAACGCGACGGAGGTGTGTCCGTAGGCCTCACGGTTGTTCGCGACCTTCCGGAGCATCCCGCGGAGGTCGTCACTGCCGGTCGAGAGCACCCGGAGGTAGCGGACGGCGCCCGGGAGCGTCCGCTCGATGTTCGAGGCGCGGGCCGCAGCGCGCAGTTTGAGATAGCGCCCGCCCAGGTGAATCGATCCCCGCTTCAACAGCGCGCCGGCCGGGAGCGCGAGCAGGATGGCGGCGACGCCGCGGCTCCCCGTCGGGAGCGCCGCCTGGGTCGCAGCGATCTGCCCGGGCAACAGCGCCGCGACGACGACCGTCGCGAACGCGATGCCGACGAGAAAGACGATCCACGAGAGACCGTAGAGCCGGGCGACGTAGACGCCGAAGCTCGTCGAGACGTCCGTCCCGCGGTAGGTCGCACGATCGCCGGCGTGACGGCCGCTGTCGGCGTGCCGGGAGAACAGCGCGTAGAGCGCCCGATCGAGGACGGAGAGACCCACGCCGGTCGATCCGGCGTCGCGGTCGTCGGCCGCCGCGGCGTGCGCGGCGTTGACCGCGTCCGTCGGCTCGCCGCCGTCGCTGCGCACGTTCGCGTCGGCGTTCCGCCGTGCAGAACCGCCCTGCCGATCGGCGTCAGGGGTGGCCCGATCGGCGCCGGCAGCGTCGTCTGCGCCGTCGCTCACGACTCGCCCCTCCGCCGCAGCCGTTCGACGGTTGCGGCCTCGTTCGTCTCGAGGTCGGCGACGAACGCGAACAGCTCGTCGAAGTCGTCGAGCCCCTCGCGCTGGAGATAGCGGACGTAGCGGAGCTTGCGGTGGAACTCGGCCTCGACGGCCTGGACTGGCCGGTCGGTGCGCTCGGCGATCCGGTGGAAGACGCGCACGTCGCAGGTCGGCGTTGCTTCGTCGGCTTCTGCACCGACGGTGCCGCCGGACTCCGGCGCGTCGGTGGGTACAGTTGCAGCCTCGGCGCCGGGTGCGTCGGGGGACGCAGCCGGACCCTCCGGCGGGTCGAACGCGGACTGTTCGAGGCGCTCGCCGATCGCGACGTCGCCGCCCCCGCGCTCCTCGGTGGGGAGCTCCGGGTGGTCGTAGTTGAGGTGGAAGGAGCCCGTCTGATCCCGCTCGGCGACGCGGTTCCAGAAGACGGTGGAGTCGCCCTTCTCGATCGCGCCGCGGACGCCCCCGACGCTCTCGTACTCGTCGTCGCCGAGGAACTCGATCACCTCGCCGACGTAGCGCTCGCCGTCGACGTGTTTTGGAAAGACGACGAGGTCGATCTCCCGGAGGAGATACGGCGGCAGCCCCTGCTCGACGACGCGGTTCACGAGCTTCTCGACGTCCTCGGCGTGCGTGGTCCCGACGAGCCCGTGGCCGGTGTTCAGCGTCTCGCCGAAGGTCTCGAAGGACGCGGGCGTGTTGATTTCGGCGATGACCTCGATGTCGGGGTTCAGGTAGTTGCACTCGGTCATGAGGTCCGCCATCGTGACGCGCTTGTAGTCGTCCTCGTGGTCGCGCGTGGTCAGGGAGACGCCAGTCTCGTGGGGAAGTCTGACCTCCCGGGATCCCTCGTCGATGGAGATCGGGCGGTCCTCGAAGCGGACGAACGGCATGTGGGCGTTCATCAGCGTCGTCTTGCCGGCGCCAGTCGGCCCGGAGAAGAGGACGACGCAACGGTGCTCGTAGAGCTGCCAGAGGAGTGCGACCAGCTCCGGGGAGATCGAGCCGGCGTCCATGAGATCGACCGGCGTCATCGCTTCGGGCGCCTGCTTGCGGATCGAGACGTGCGGGCCGTCCTCGCTGATGACCGGCAACGCGACCGCACACCGGATTGTCACGTCGTCGTTCACGCCCTCCGGCGCGAGGTTGACTTTCGCGCTGGGGTTGGCGGCGTTGAGCTCGACGCCGTCGGCGGCGGCGAGCTGACGAACGACGTTGACGAACGCCGTCTCGTCCTCGAAGGTGAGATTGGTGGGCATCCGCCGGTCGTGGGAGACGGTCGACCTGGGGACGACTTTCACGCGCTCGCCGACGCGGTTGGCCTCGATGTCCTCCAGATTGACGTCCCGGATCGGGACCGTCAGCTTCCCCTCGCCGACGTAGTCCCGGAGCACGTAGTAGACGAGGTCCTCGAGGCGGTCCTCCGCGAACCGGTCGTCGATCGGCGGCACGGCGAGATCGTACGTCGCGAGCGCCGAGCGGACCCGATAGCGGGTCGCGTCGAACCACGCCCGGGTGTTCCGTGCGGTGAGCAGCCGGGAGAGCACGAGCCGAGCGCGCTCGCGGACGAACGCGCCGCGGTCCTCGACGACGCCGTCGACGTTCGTCTCCCAGACGCGGGTCTTGCACTCCTCGACCAGCTCCTCGTCGCCGGGCAGGAGATCGGGCTCGCGGACGGCGTATTTCGTGGTGAAGGCGTCGGATCCGATGAGGTGCTCGCGGTAGACGACGACGGGTATCTCGAACTCGCGAAACGCGACGGTGTAGGTGTTCAACCGCTCGCTGACGAACCGATCGAGAAAATCGGGGTCGCCGGGCAGGTCGGTGACCGCCGGCGCGTAGTGTTCGGTGTGGACGATCAGCGCGTCCTCGGCGGCATCGGCGACCTCGATGGACGGGTCCAGCGCCAGCGGCGTCAGTTCGCCAAGACACCGGAGATCCCGGAGCGCGTAGTAACGCAGTCGGCGGAGGCTCTCCTCGGTCGCGTCGACGAGCCGCTCGATCGCACGACGGTACTTCTCGTCGAACCCGGCGGCCATCTGCTCGCGAGTCCCCTCTCGCGTGAGCGGGCGAGAGAGCGTCGCGCCCTCGAAGTGGTCCATGATCGTCGCGAGGCGATCCTCGTCGCCAGGGGACAGCGCCGGCTCGCGAATCCGGTACGCGAAGCCACCGTCGGTCGCGTCGATCGTCGCGACGACGCCGGGGCAGAGTTCGGTCTGCTCGCGGACGTCCGGTGCGTACCACGCGTCGGGATCGTCCGGCGGAACGGGGGCTGGAACGGCAGGCGCAGAGTTCCTCGGTTGTTCGGTCGTCGATCCCGTCGTAGCCATGGTAATCACTGGTGGCATCGTTATTTAATTTAAACCTTCGGAACAGGCATCGAACAGTGGTACGCGGAAGCGGCGGCTCCGCTGGGATCGACGACGTCCGGTGGCGGACAGCGCAGGTCCAGCGTGCCTCCGGATCGCGATCGAATTGGCCCTCGAATTCGGATTCCCAGAAGATATTCGTCAAACGTTGCGTTTATCCGCCATTATCGGCGACGAATGCCCATGGAAGTCGACTGGAACGCGCTCTCACGAACCGGAAAGACGAACGTGGTCGGCGGTGCGCTCGCGCTGCTGGGCGCCGTGTTACCCTGGATGTCGTGGTCGGGCGGATCGGCGTCGCTGTTGCAGGACGGGAAGATGGAAGCGGTACTCTCCAACGGGCTGTCCGGTACCGAGACGGTGACGATCGCCACCTCGCGGACGCTGTTGGTCGCGCTCGCCCTCGCCGCGGTCGCGATCGGGCTTCCGCTGGTCCGCGGGTGGGACTGGAAATCGTCGCTGCCGTCGCTGCTGCTGGCAGGCGTCGGTACGGCTCTGTTCTCCGTGAGTGCCCTGTTTCTCCACGGCGGCGGCCAGGAGGCCATCCTGGTCGGCGGCGAGCAGGTGGCCGAAACGGCGACCCCCGGCGTCGGGCTCTACGCCGGCCTCGCGGGAGCCCTCGTCGTGTTGCTGGCGAGCCTCGCGTCGCTGGTCTCGACGGGACTCGCCGGACTCCGGAACTGACTGGGTCGGGCGCCGGCAGTACTTTGCCGCTCCCGGACGCAGCGCCCCCATGGAGAAAGTCGCGATCGACGACGTCGAGATCGAGGTGAACCCGCTCCAGGTCCACGACGTGCGCCGGCCCGTCACGAAGGCGCTCGACGCCGACCACGTCGCGATGAACTACTTCGAACTGGCCCCCGGCGATTCCTTCTCCGGCGGGCTCCACGCCCACCACGATCAGGAGGAGCTGTTCTACGTCGAGTCCGGCACGGCCGAGTTCGAGGTCGGGCGCGAGCGGGAGACCGTCACCGTCGACGCCGGCGAGGTGATTCGCTTCCCGCCCGGCGAGTTCCAGACGGGGTACAACCCCGAGGACTCGGCGGAGGACGTCGTCGGCTGGGCGATCGGCGCACCGGGCTATCGCCACGACTGGGAGGAACTCGAGTCGGTGGTATACTGCCGGGAGTGCGACGAAGAGCGCGCCCACGGAACGCGGATTACGGAGGACGGACGGTTCGAGTTCACCTGTACGGAGTGTGGGGAGGAGTTCGAGATGTGACGGTGGCGGCTCGCCTGGAGGTTACACCCGCTCTTCGATCCGGCCCAGGATCTCCCAGCACAGTTCGACCGGCGAGAGCGATTCGGCAATCCCAACATTCTATCAAATATCATATTGAAATGGACTGGTGCCGATAGTAATTTATATCAGATGTAGGTTTTTAGTCCCTCGCGAACAGAGTCAAGTCCCATGAGTGACAGTGAAAATTCCGACCGGATCGATCGCATGAAGGAGATGGAAGGCGGTCCTAGTGTTGATGACGTGATTGAAGTCTACGATGATGAATCCGGATACAGTAGAAGCTCCCAGTCATTTTGGGACTCTTCTTCTGATAGAAACAACATTTCTTATTCTAATTCCTCCGACTAGCTTTCTATGCCTACTTGGGGCCAAATTCTTGAAGAGATAAGCTCTCTACAAAAACAAGGCGTTGATAGCCCATTTGACAGAGTCAGGAGGTTCTATCTCAGTGAATTGAATGACTATACTGGGAGAGATACTATCCTCTATTCAACTGCTTGGACTCAACCTGGTGGAGATTCTAGCGTCTCAATAAATGATAGAGATGTTCACGCCTTCATGGAAGTGGTGCATGGTCTTGATACAGATAAATTAGACATCATTATTCACAGCCCAGGAGGTAGCGCTGAGTCAGCGGAACAGATCGTTGGCTACCTTCGAAAAAAGTTCAATGACGTTCGAATATTTGTCCCACAGGCCGCAATGTCTGCTGCCACCTTGATGTGTTGTGCTGCTGATAAGGTTTTCATGGGCCGCCACTCAGCAATTGGTCCAATTGATCCACAGTTCGTTGTGCAAACACCGTTCGGACACCGAATGACGGCGGCTCAAGCGATCGTAGATCAATTTTCAATGGCCCAAGAATCAATTAATAACCACACCGATCTTATCGCTTGGCAACCACTGCTTAATCAGTATTCTGTGGGATTACTAGCTGAGTGTAACGAAGCAATGGGCCTATCTCGAGACTTGGCTAGAGAATGGGCAGAAGAATATATGCATTCGGATAAATCGGCTAATGAAGCAGAGAGACTTGCAGATGAAATATCCTCATTCTTATCAGATAGGCAAAAGTTTAAAAGCCATGGTAGAAGAATAGATCGGGACTTGGCGGCGGCCAATGGGCTTGACGTAGAAAGCCTTGAAAGCGACCAAGAATTACAGGACGCAGTTCTGTCAGTCTTCCATGCAACAATGCACACCCATGCTGGTCGACCCGTAATGAAATTAATCGAGAACCACCAAGGTAGAGCAGTAATCAAGCGAACAGAGGGAACAATGTCAGCTGCTCGTCCCAGTAGTCCGGTTGACGGAGGAGACGATGGAGAGTCTGACGACGGACAAGATGGAGATGGAGAGAGCGACACCGAAACTGAAGAAGATTAGTTTTTAGCCGATCCGATACACCTCCACCTTCTCCTCGTCCACTTCCACCCCCAGCCCCGGCCCGTCGGGCACTGCGATGCACCCCTCAGCCACCGAAAACGGCTCCGCGATCACGTCGTCTGCCCAGGCGTAGTAGATCGTATCTGGCGGCAGAGTGATCGCCGGCGTGCTCGCGGTCAGGTGCAACACGGCGGCGGTCTTGATCCCCAGATCGAACGCGTTGTGGTGGGCCAGCGAGATCCCCGCGTCGTCGGCGACGCCAGCGAGGCGCTTCGCCGCCCGGAATCCGCCCGCTGGAACGACGTCGATCACGGCACAGTCGACGGCGCCGGCCGCGCCGTGTTCGAAGAGGTTCCGGTCGAAGTAGGTGTCCTCGTTGACGGCGATCGGGGTCCGGAGGCGGTTGCGCAGCGACTCGTACGTCCGGGGGCTGTCGATGCGAACCGGCTGTTCGAGATACTGGCAGTAGACGCCGGCGTCCTCGAGGGCGGCGCCGACGCGGACGACTTCCTCCGGCGTCCAGCCCTGGTTCGGATCGAGGCGGAACTCGAGTTCGCCGTCGGCCTCGTCGTCCATCGCGAGGATCCGGCGGACGTCCTCCTGCCAGTCCCGGCCAGCCTTGGTCTTGAGTACCGAGAACCCCCGATCGAGCGCCCGCCGGGCGTGCTCGCGCGAGTCCTCCTCGTCGAGGATGCCGACGCAGTAGGCGAACTCGACCGTATCGCGAGTCTTCCCGCCGAGCAGCTCGTGGACCGGCACGCCGCGAATCTTGCCCAGCGCGTCGTGCATCGCCATCTCCACGCCGCCGACGAACGGGCCGACGTCGAGGTACTCGTAGAAGAAGTCGTCCGTGAACGCCTCGACGTCCGCGACGGAGCGACCGATCAGTTCCGGTGCGACGTCGTTCTCGATCACGCTGGCGGTGGTCTCCAGCGCGAGCGAGGAGCGCATCTCTCCCCAGCCAGTGACGCCGGACTCGGTGTCGAGGCGGATCAGCATACGCTCCATCGTCTCGACCTGACCGTGGTTGGTGACGTAGGGTGCGAGCCCGCCCGGTTCGGACTCGGGCCGGACCGCCATCGCGACGGGGATCGCCTCCACGTTGGTGACGTTCATGCAGGGAGTTCGTGCGTGAGTGCGGTTACGTCTTTCTTGCGCGGCAAGCGGACTCGGACGTTTCTGACACTGGTTCGAGTGAATTCCTGCGAATCGCTGGGCCCGGAGGACCGCAACCGGGGACCGTTTGGAAGCGCCTCCTTGCCCACCCTGCGGCCCGTGGAGGATCGTGAGACTCCGGTAGTACGCGTCGGTGATTGTCGCGCGGTAGGCCGTCGCGGCGGAGTGGGCCCGGTGGAGAGATCCAGCCCTTCGGCGCCGCTCTGGGACACTTTCACTTTCACTCCGGTGCAGGCGCGGGTTAAGGTGCGGTCGGTCAGTCGGTGGAGGTATGCTCGAACACCTTGCCAGCGTGTGTTCGGCCCCCGACTGCGAGCGGACGCTCTCGGAGGACCGACGGATGCTCACGATGGAGACGCCCGACGGGATCCGACGCGCCTACGAGTGCGAGTGCGGGGCCGTCACGGTCACCGTGCTCAGCGACGAGCGACCGCGCGAGGAACAGTAAGGGACGCGACCGCCGTGGCACTGCCGCCACAGCACGGTCGCTGCAGCGCGATCGCCCACCTGCGGAATCGCGGCACTCTTCGGCGTGCGGTGGTCAGGCTCCAGCATGAGTGACGACGCCGTCTCCACGGGCGCCAGCGAGGAATCGGCCGAGGAGTCCGTGCGCCACGAGGAGGTCATACACGCTGAGGGACACGAGCACGTCGCTGGCACCCACGCGTCGACGTTCGAAGTGACGACCGACGACTACCTCACGCCCGCCGGGGACTGCATCGTCGGGATCGAGGCCGATCGGGCGCCGTCGGCGTTCGCCGACGCGTTCGTCGCCGCCTGCCAGCGAGCCGAGGCGCGGATCGTCACCACGCTCTCGATCACGGACGGCGGCTCGGCGGACGTCGATCCCGAGACCGTTCCCGAGCAGCGGATCGTCGCCCGCGGCGACGCCGACCTCTCCCTCGAGGACGACCGTAGCGCCGTCTGGCGGACGAGCGATTACGTCGACGACCGGACGGTGGCGGTCGGTGCCGACCACGCCGCCGAGGATCTCGATCGGTCGTTCGTCGACGCGCTCGCAGATGGCGCCAGGCTCGAGGTCCGCATCGTCGTCGAAGTGCCGGCGTAGGATCGGCGCCGGCGATCGCCGCGGACCGGCGCCGGATGCGGACGGTTGCTGGCCACGTGGCGACCTGCCGTGCGATCGATACCCGAGCGCTGACGGCCGCTATCTTCCCACCTTCTGGCGATTCGTTGCCACAACTGTCCCACATCTTTAATAACGTGCTTGCGGTGTGTTACCTAGAGGCGATCCACTATGGCCAACGACGGCGTCTTCGGCGGCTGGTATCGCACGCACCTCGGGGAGCCCCTCGAGCCCGACCACGTCAACGGCTACTGGGCGTTCCTCTTCGGCGCCCTGCTGGCGCTGATCGGGCTCGTGTTGTTCCTCGTTGCCTCGACGTTCGACCGGGGTACGGACAACTTCTGGCTGTTCCGCCGGGTGGCGTTCACGCTGGCGCTGATTGCCGGACCGATCGTCGTCCTCTCGATCGTCTACCTGTTACCGCTACAGGCCAGGGCGGTCTGGCTGGCGGTGCTCGGCCTCCTGATCTGCGTCGGAGCAGCGATTGCGTTCAACCTGTACTACCCCGACGACTGGAACTGGGGCTCCGGCGACATGAGCGCCGTCCTCATGGCCGGCTACGGCGTCGGCGTCGGGCTCCAGATCTTGACCGTGTTTCTCTATCCGCTGGTGTCCTCGAGCACTGCACAGCCGGCCGTCGCCTCGGCGGACGAGACGGACGCCGATGCGAGCGACGCCGCGGCCGCCGACACGAGCAAGGCGACCTTCCAGCTCTACGAGGACCGCGCCGCCGAACACCGGTGGCGGCTCGTCCACGACAACGGCAACGTCATCGCTGACTCCGGCGAGGGCTACGCCTCACGGCAGAAGGCCCGACAGGGAATGTCCAGCGTCAAGAAGAACGCCCCCGGTGCCGAGGAAGAGATCCTCGAATCCGTGCCCGGGGACGCACCGGCGGCCGCGACCGCTGCCGGTGACGCCACGAGCGAAACTGACGCAAGTGAGACCGGCGGTGACGATACCGACGCGGCGGACGGTGACTCGGACGGCAACGCCGCGACGGCTGCGTCGAGCGACGAGGCAGGCGCCTTCGAGTTCGGACAGACGGACGACGAGGGCGACGGCGGTGCGGAAGCCGCCGAGAGCAACGCCAGCTTCGAGGTCTACGAAGACAACGCCGGCGAGTACCGCTGGCGACTCGTCCACGACAACGGCAACGTCATCGCGGATCCCGGGGAGGGATACTCCCGTCGGGATGGCGTCGACGACGCCGTCGAGCGGATCAAAGCGGTCGCCGGCGAGGCCGACACGCTGGAGTACGAGCCCGCCGCCTTCGAGCTCTACGCCGACGCCGCCGACGAGTGGCGCTGGCGGCTCCGTCACCGCAACGGCCGCGTCCTAGCGGACTCCGGCGAGGGCTACGCCTCGCGTCGCAACGCCAGGGACGGTATCGAGAGCGTCCGGAAGCACGTCGGCGACGCCGAGCACTTCGAGGTCTACGAGGACGCCAGCGGCGACTATCGCTGGCGACTCGTCGCGAGCAACGGCGAGCTGATCGCGGACAGCGGCCAGGGCTACAGCCGGAAGAATCGCGCGGAGGACGCCGTCGACCGCGTCACCGAGTACGCCCCCGAGGCCGACACGCTCGACTACGACCCCGCCGCCTACGAGGTGTTCCAGGACAACGCCGACGAGTGGCGCTGGCGGCTCCGCCACCGCAACGGCCAGATCCTCGCCGACTCCGGCGAGGGCTACGCCTCGAAGCAGAAAGCCCGCCAGGGGATGCGGAGCGTCATGAAGAACGCCCCCGGCGCCGACGTCGCGGAAATCGAAGACTGAGCGAGCGCCGCCGCCATCGCCGTCGCTACGTTTTCGCGGGGCAGACGTCCGAACGATCGCTCGTGATCGCGTCCACGCCGAGCAGTTCGAGCACGCGCGCCGTTGCCCGACGGTTCACCGTCCAGACGCCGACGTAGAGGTCGAGCTGCCGGGCCGCCCGGCGGACGGGAGGGAGCGCGGCGAGGCGCGCCCGGACGTTGATCCCCGCACAGTCGAGTTCGATCGCCGTCGCGATCGGCCGCTCGCGAAGCGAGCCAGCGAGATAGACGCGTCGTACCGTGGGATCGAGCGCGCGAACAGCCCCGAGCACCGTCCGGTCGAAGGAGATGATCGTCACCGGCCCCTCGTGGGCGGCGAGTCGGTCGAGAACCGGCTCCGCGATTCCGGACTCCTTCAGCTCGACGTAGAGCGGGGTTTCGGTTGGGAGAGCGTCGACGACCGTGGCGAGGGTCGGGATTCCCGCGCCCGATCCGCGGACGTCCATCCCGGCTAGTTCGTCGGCGGTGAACGACGAGACGGGGCCGGACGCGTCCGTGACGCGATCGACCGTCGCGTCGTGGACGACCACTGGTTCGCCGGAGCCACAGCGCCGGACGTCGAACTCCACGGCGTCGGCGATCCCGGCGGCGCGCTGGAGAGCGGGAACCGTGTTCTCCGCGCGTTCGGCGGCAAAGCCGCGGTGGGCGATCAGCTCCACGGACGGCCGTTTCACGCCGCGGCGTTTAGTGATTCTGGGGAAAGCCAGGACGACTTCGACGGCGAGAACGCGGAAGCGAACCGAGCCGCCCGAACGACGGCGTCTACCGAGGATCGAGACCGGACCGTGACGGCCAACGTTCGTTCATTTGCTATAGCGGCCAGCGATGTACCGTGCGGGAACGGGCCGATTCACCCGCCGTGCCAGCAATCCGAAGCCAGTCCCGCGGTTCGAACAGTACAGCCCCCGGTCGAACCACCGATTCGCGACCCCCGTGCCCACCTTTTTCTCCGATCGCACCGACAGACTACCCATGTCCGTCAGCTTCGACTTCGAGGACAGCGTCGCAATCGTCACGGGCGCCAGCGGCGCACTCGGCAGCGCCGTCGTCGACCAGTTCCGAACCGCCGGGGCGGCGGTCGCGGCGATCGACGTCGTCGGCCCGGACGACGAGGACTCGCTGCTCGAACCGGACGACGGAACGACGTTCTACGAGACCGACCTCACGAACGAGGACGCCGTCGAGTCGACGATCGACGCGGTGGTCGAGGACCACGGCCGCATCGACCACCTCGCGAACGTCGCGGGCACGTGGCGCGGGGGCGATCCGATCGAGCAGACGGACGTGGAGACCTTCGATCTCGTCTTCGACGTGAACCTCAAGACGATGTTCCTGACCGCCAAGCACGCCCTGCCCCACCTCGCGGAGAGCGAAGGGGCGATCGTCTCCGTCAGTGCCCGCTCCTCGCTGGAGGGCGGCGAGGGCGACGGCCCCTACCGCGCCTCGAAGGCGGGCGTCCGCATTCTGACCGAGACGATCGCCGAGGAACACCGCGGGACCGTCCGGGCGAACGCCGTCATGCCGAGCGTGCTCGACACGCCGATGAACCGGGAGATGATGGACTACAGCGACGACTGGGTCGACCCCGCCGACGTCGCGCGAACGATCGCGGTGCTGTGCTCGGACGCGACGCCGGTGACCAGCGGTGCGGCGGTACCGGTGTACGGCGAGGCCTGACGGACGCTCGGGCTATCGTAGGGCCGGTCACCGCTCCACACAGCCCTTTTGCCCGCCCCGCTCGAACCGCTCGCCATGACGACAGACGACCCGGAACGCCCGGCGGACGGCGGAGCGGACCGCCGGACCGCCGGCTTCCAGAAGCACACGCCGCTCTCGGAGGCTCGTGAGCGTCTCCGGGAGTTCGTCGAGCCGATCGGCCGCCTCGAACCGGTCGGAATCGAGCGCGCCGACGGCCGGGTGCTCGCCGAGGCGGTCGCCTCCCGACGGGACGTTCCGAACTACCGCCGGGCAGCGATGGACGGCTACGCACTCCGGAGCGAGGACGCGGCCGGGGCGTCGAGTCGATCACCGGCCGTGCTCGAGGCCGCTGGGGCCGAGGTGGTGGCTCCACAGGGCGCCACGCTGTCCCCGGGCACCGCCGTTCGCGTCCACACTGGCAGCGTCGTCCCCGACGCAGCCGATGCCGTGGTCCCGATCGAGCGGGTGACCGAAATCGAGGACGATACCGACGTCGGGACGAACGACGCCGGAGGGCCCCCGACGGCAATCGAACTCGCAGAGCCGATCGCACCGGGCGAGAACGTCGCCCCGGTCGGCGAGGACGTGACTGCTGGCCAGGCGCTCTACGAGCCCGGCCACCGGCTCCGACCCTCCGACCTGGGCCTGCTGAAAGCTGCCGGCATCGAGGAGGTATCCGTCCGTCAGCAGCCGACCGTCGGCGTCGTGCCGACCGGCGAGGAGCTGGTCCAGCGCGATCCCGGGCCGGGAGAGGCCGTCGAGACGAACGGGCTGACCGTCTCCCGGCTCGTCGGGCGGTGGGGCGCACGCGCGGAGTACCGGAACGTCGTCACGGACGATCCCGACGCGCTCCGGGCGGCGATCCAGCGCGACCTGACGAAGGACGTGATCGTCACGACCGGCGGCACGTCGGTGGGACAACGGGATCTCCTGCCGGAGGTCCTCGCGGAGCTCGGGGAGGTGGTCGTCCACGGCGTCGCGCTCCAGCCCGGCCACCCGGTCTGCCTGGGCGTCGTCGAGGACACGCCCGTCCTCTGCCTCCCGGGCTATCCCGTCTCCTGTATCGTCACCGCGGTCCAGCTGCTCCGCCCCGTGCTCCACTGGCTGTCGGGCACGGAGCCCGACCAGCCGCCGACGCGACCGGCGACGCTGACCCGGAAGATCGAGAGCGAGCCGGGCACCCGGACGTTCGCCCGCGTCGAACTCGACGCGGAAGCGGGCCAGACGGTTGCCAGACCCACGCGGACGAAGGGCGCTGGCGTGCTCTCCTCGGTCGCGCTCGCGGACGGCTGGATCGAGATCGAACCCGGCGTCGAGGGGCTCCCCGAGGGCGAGCTCGTCGCCGTCCAGAACTGGGAGTGGCAGCCGTGAGTGATCGCGTCGAGTTCCGGGATCTCGCCGATCCCGACGAGGCAGCCGCGGCGATCGCCGACCTGCCGATCGCTCCCGATCCGCAGGTCGAATCCGTACCGCTCGACGACGCCGCGGGCCGCGTTCTCGCCGAGCGGATCGACGCCGGGATCGACGTCCCGGGCTTCGACCGCGCGAGTCTCGACGGCTACGCGCTCCGGGCGGCCGACACCGCCGGTGCCGACGAGCGCGATCCGGCCCGACTCACCGTAGTCGGCGCGATCCACGCCGGCGAAGCGCCGGATGCGGCAATGGGCGTCGAGGACGGCGAGGCCGTCGAAATCTCGACCGGGGCCATGCTGCCACCCGGCGCCGACGCGATGGTCCCCATCGAGCGGATCGACGAGATCGCCGACGACGCGAGCAGGCCGCAGGGCGCGGCGGAGCAGTCCGTCGCCGCCATCGACGTCCGCACCGCGGTCGCGCCCGGCGAGAACGTCATGCCCGCGGGCGCGGACCTCGCCGCGGGCCAGCGCGCGCTCGGACCCGGAACGCGGCTCACGCCACGGGAAGTCGGCCTGCTGGCAGCGCTCGGCGTGGCGTCGGTGCCGGTCCGCACTCGCCCGACCGTCGGGGTGCTCTCGACGGGAGCGGAGTTGATTCCGCCGGGTGATCCCCTCGACCACGACCGAGGCCAGATCCACGACGTGAACGCTTCCACGATCGCCGCCGCGGCTCGAACCGCGGGCGCGACGGTGCGACGGTTCCCGAAAGCGGGCGACGATCCCGAGGCGCTCGCGGCGTCGCTCCGGAACGCGGCCGCTGAGTGCGATCTCCTGCTCACGTCCGGATCGACCTCCGCCGGCGCGGTCGACGCACTGCACTCGGTGCTCGAGTCCGAGGGCAAATTGCTCCTCCACGGCGTCGCGCTCAAACCCGGCAAACCCACGCTCGTCGGACGCCTCGACGACTGCGGCTACGTCGGGCTGCCGGGCTACCCGGTCTCCGCGATGATGGTGTTTCGGACGCTCGTCGCCCCGGCGATCCGCGAGGCCGTGGGGCTGCCCGAACCCGAGCGCGCGAGCGTCGAGGCCGAGCTGCTCGAGGAGGCCCGGTTCGAGCCTGGGCGGCGACGGCTGGTGCCGGTCGGAGTGATCGGTGCGGAGGTGGCGGACGGCGGTACCGGCAGTAGCGCAGACGGAGGGCCACTCGCCTACCCGGTCGATCGGGGCTCCGGCGCGACGACGAGTCTCTCGCGAGCGGACGGCCTCGTGACGGTGCCCGCCGAGACCACGTACGTCGCCCCGGGCGAGACGGTCACCGTCGAGCAGTTCGCGGACGTTCGCCCGCCGACGCTGCTCGCGATCGGGGAGGACGACCCCGGTGCCGCGGCGGTGATGGACCGGCTGGAGCGGCCGCGCTATCTGCCCGACGGCACCGACGCGGGCGTCAGACGGCTCCGCGCCGGCGTGCCCGACGTGGCCGTGGTCGCCGGCGAGCCACGTCGCGATCCGGACGGAGCGGAGATCGGTTCGTGGACCCGGGAGTGGGGGCTGGTGGTGCCAGCCGGGAACCCCGAGGGCGTCGCAGGACTCGACGATCTCGTCGAGTCGGCCCTCGCGTTCGCGAACCTCGCGAGTGGCTCCGGGCTCCGGAGCGCATTCGAAGATCGGCTCGCGGAGGCGGAGTGCTCGCCCGACGCAGTCGAGGGGTACGGCGTCGGCCTCCGCGGCCACGAGAGCCCGGCACGGCGCGTCCAGCGCGGCGAGGCCGACGTCGGACTCGGGCTCCGGGCCACGGCCGATCGGCTCGACCTCGGATTCGTCTCCCTGGGCAGGCAGCGAGTCCGGCTGGTCGGCAACCCGGAGCGGGCGGAGAGCGCTGGCCGAAGCGCGCTGGCCGACGCACTCGACGAACTCCAGACGGTGCTGTCGGGACTCGCGGGCTACGAAGCGGAGTGATCGCTGCGTCGAGAACGGCGGTTCGTTTCCGAGAAGTCAGTTACCGGCGAGCGACTGCAGCGGCGCACAGTCCGCGAGCGAGGAGACCCGGTAGTCCGCGAGGACGCAGTGCTCGCGGCGTTCGTGGTCGAAGCGCTCGACGTGGACGGCGTCGAGCCCGGCGTTCCAGGCGGCGCCGACGTCGCCCGCCGTGTCGCCGACGTAAAGCGCTCGGGGTGATTCCTCGTCGGGATCCTCGTGCCGCCGTTCGGGAGTTCCGCCGTCCGCGGCGACGGGCCCGTCGCCAGCGGTGCCGACGTGCGCCATCCCGATCTCACCGAGCGCGTGCTGGATCGGGCCGGGATCGGGCTTCCAGCCGAGGTCGTCCGAGCAGCAGACGACGGCGTCGAACCACTCGTCGAGGCCGTGGAAATCGAGGACCGCGGCGGTCGGCTCCGGCGGGCAGTGCGTCACGATCGCGGTGGGAACGGAGAGGTCGGCAGCGAGCCTGGCGTCGTCGAACACTCGCATGGCAGCGGCGCGGTCCTGGGGATCCTCGGTGGCGTCGAAGACGCGCCAGAACGCCGTCGGGTCGACGTCCAGGTCGCGGAGGTGGTCGTTGCGAGGGCCGCCGAGGCCGTGCCATAGCCGGCGGGCCTCCTCGTCGGAAAAGTGGTGGCCGAGTTCCGCGCCGACGGCGTCGAACGTCGCGCGGACGTGGTCGAACGCCGGCGCGACGATCGTGCCGTCGAGATCGAAGAGCACGGCGTCGTAGGCGGTGCCGGCCATCTGGACCGTCGGTAGGCGTCGCCAGGATATAGGGATTGTGGGCTCGATCGCCTGCGCCCGTAGTCCGTCGATCGGGCGACAGTGAGCCCGGCTGCGCTCCGCCGCGGAAGTCTACCGTTCCTCAGGCGTCGGTCTCGGACTCGATGATCTCCGCCATGTCGAGGTCGTCCTGCGTGACGCCGCCGGCTTCGTGGCTCGTCAGCGTGATGTCGACCTCCTCGTAGCGAATGACGATCTCGGGGTGGTGGAACTGCGCCTCCGCGATCTCGCCGACGAGCTGGGCGAAGGCGACCCCGCGAAGATACTCGTCGAACTCGTACGTCCGGCGGATCTCGTCTTCCTCGTACTCCCAGCCCTCTGGGAGCCCTGCCTCGATTTCCTCCTCGGATAGCACGTCTGCCATACCCTTCTCGTCGCTCTCGCCGGTGTTGAAGGTTGGGGCTGTGCTGGAACGTGACGAGGAGGTGTCGAAGGGACGGAAACGATACCGCAACTGCCTACGGAAACCTCCTCCCGCTCGACGGTGTACGCTCGCTGCACGCTGGGGCTTTCGGACGGCCCGTTCGGGACCGAGGCATCTACCCCGCTATCGTTGCGAGGGGCTCCAGCACACCACACCCGCGAACGTAGTGCCGAACGCTTAACCGCCGCCACATCCTACCCGCCGATTATATGCAGCACGTGAAGATTCCGCAGGACCGCATCGGCGTGCTCATCGGCGATGGGGGCGAGACGCTGCGCGAGATCGAGTCGAAGGCAGACGTACGATTAGACGTCGACTCCGAGAACGGCGCCGTCAAGATCGACCAGCAGGGCGACGCCGACCCGGTCCGGGCGCTGAAAGGCCCGGACATCGTGAAGGCGATCGGCCGTGGGTTCAAACCCGAGGACGCGCTGCGGCTGCTCGACGACGAGATGATGATGTTCGATCTGCTGGACATCGACGCCGCGACCCGGAACCGCAACGACCTCACGCGGAAGAAGGGCCGCCTGATCGGCGAGGACGGCCGGACCCGCGAGCTGATGGAGGAGCTCACCGGCGCGTCGGTCGTGATCTACGGCTCGACGCTTGGCTCGATCGGGACGCCCCAGCAGGTCGACGCGGTCCGACAGGCCGCCGAGATGATCATCGACGGCGCACCCCACGGCACCGTCTACGCCTTCCTCGAGGACAAACACTCCGAGATCAAACGGGAGGGGATGGAGTACCACCGGTTCCCGGGCAGTAGCTGAATCGACCGCCGGTTGATCGTCGGCTTTATTCTCTGCACCGGTTCGACTCGCTCGAAACGGATCGCCTGTCGCAGGTGGTCGTCGCGGACTCCCGGCTACGGCACCTCCACGGCGCCGTCGTCGAAGTCATCTGCCCCGAACTCCGCGTCCTCGACCGCCCTGTGCTTGCAGGCCGCGCCTGTCGCGCGATCGAACAGATGAAGCCGCGACTCGTCCACGCCGAGGAACACTTCTTCGCCCGGGGCGACGTCCGCGTGGCCCTCCACCGTGACGGTGGCGGACGTGCTTCCAACGTCGACGTAAACGTTGCTCTCGTTGCCCATCGGCTCGACGACGGTGACCGTCGCAGGAATGACTCCTTCGGCCCCCGCACCCTCGTCCGGTAAGAGGGTCACGTCCTCTGGGCGAACGCCGAGTACGAGGTCGGTGGGCTCGATCCGGTCAGCGAGGCCGTCGTCGATCGGTAGCACGAACTCGTCGTGAAGGAGCCGGCCCTCGGACAGCTCGACGTCGAGGAAATTCATGTTCGGTTCGCCGAGGAAGCCCGCGACGAAACGGTTCGCTGGCTGGTGGTAGCACTCCAGGGGCGCGCCGACCTGCTGGAGCTCGCCGTCGTTCAGGATCGCGATCCGGTCGCCCATCGTCATCGCCTCGGTCTGGTCGTGCGTCACGTACACCGTCGTCACGCCGAGGTTCTGCTGGAGTTCCTGAAGCTCCGTACGCATCTGGGCGCGGAGCTTGGCGTCGAGATTCGAGAGCGGCTCGTCCATCAGGAACACGGCCGGATCACGGACGATCGCCCGGCCGAGCGCGACGCGTTGTTGCTGGCCCCCGGAGAGCGCCTTCGGTTTGTCGGGGAGCAGTTCCTCGATGCCCATCGTCGCGGCGGCGTCGTCGACGCGGTCGGCGCGCTCCTCCCTGGAGAGATCCGTGGACATCTTCAGCCCGAACGCCATGTTCTGCCGGGCAGTCATGTGGGGATAGAGCGCGTAGTTCTGGAACACCATCGCGATGTCCCGATCCTTCGGCCTGTCGTCGGTGACGTCCTCGTCACCGAAGCGGATCGTGCCCTCCGAGACCTCCTCCAGGCCGGCGATACAGCGCAGGGTCGTCGATTTTCCACAGCCCGACGGGCCGACGAGCACGAGGAACTCCCCGTCCTCGACGGTGAGGTCGAGGTCGTCGACGGCCGTGACGGATTCGTCGGACGACCGGTACACTTTGGTCAGCTGATCGAGTTCGACGTCGCTCATTGTAGTGACTCCGTGACAGCGGTGGTCGGTTCGGTGTCGATTCGGTGGCAGCGAAAACGCCCGGTAGCGGGGAGCGCGCGAGCGGTGCTGCCGACGCGGGTAACGGGGGGATGCGTCGCGGCCATGGCTACTGCTTCACCCCGCCTTCGGTCAGTCCCTCGACGATCGGCCGCTGGAAGAGGGCGAACAGGATGATGATGGGGATCGTCGCGACAGACGACGCCGCCATCATCTGTCCCCAGTAGGTGGTCTGCTGGGTCTGGAATCGACTGATGCCGATCGAGAACGGGGTCACCTCCCCGCCCGCGAGAATGCCAGCAAAGAGCACCTCGTTGAACGCCGTGAGGAACACGAACATCCCCGTCGCGGCGATACCCGGCGCCGCCATTGGAAGGGCGACCCGGTACAGCGCCTGGAATCTCGTGCAGCCATCGACCCTCGCGGCCTCTTCCATCGAGGCCGGGATCGAATCGAAGAACCCGCGAAGCATCCAGATCGCGACGGGAACGGTGAACGTCATGTAGACGAAGATGATGCCGTGGTAGGTGTCGATCACCTTGAACGGCGTCTCCGTCTGGATCCAGATGAACAACAGAAACATCGGCAACAGGATGAGGACGCCCGGGATCATCTGCGTGGCCAGCAACGCCCCGCCGATGTAGCGCTTGCCGGGGAAGCTATGCCGTGAGAACGCGTAGCCGCCGAGAATCGCGACGACGAGCGCCAGCACGGTCGTCACTCCGGCGATAATCAGACTGTTGACGTAGAACTCGAGCAGCGGGATCTGATCCCACATATCCACGTAGTTCGCGAAGTCAACTTCCGACGCGAGCAAGTCGAGATCGCCCTCGAAGACGACAGTGCGTAGCTCGTCGAGAGACAACACGAAATAGCTCGGATCGGAGGTGCCAATTTCCGTGGGTTTTCGCAGACTGATCATCACCATCCAGTAGATCGGGAACAACGCGAGGACGATGAACAGACCGAGGACGCCTCTCGACAGGAGATCGAACAGGAAGTCCGCTCGATCCTGCGTGAGTCGCCACTCCTCGGGAATCATGCTGCCGCCCCCGTGGTGTCATCGTCGAACAGATAGCGGTAGTACACCATCGCCATCACCATCGCGATGAGGAACAACACGACGCTCATCGCGGCGCCGCGCCCGAACTGACTGTTACCGAACGCGTAGTTCTCGATGTAGAGGATGGCAACGTTGGCCTGCTTGGGCGGCGCTCCTCCCAGCAGGACGAACGGCGCGGTGTAGTTGATCATCGTCCAGAGCAACATGAGGAGGACGATGACTGCCGAGACTGGCTTGAGTTGGGGCATCGTCACGTATCGGAACTTCCCCCAACGTCCCGCTCCGTCGATCGCAGCGGCTTCGTAGAGCTGCTTGGGGATCGACTGGAGCCCCGCGTACAGGAAGATCATGACGAGGGGGAACTGCGTCCAGGAGTGAGCGAAGATGAGCGCCCACATCGAATTGTCACCGATGAGGAAAAACATCGGCTCGTCGATGAGTCCGATCGTGAGTAGCGTCTGGTTGATGATTCCCTGCTGGGAGAACATCATGCGCCAGACGTACAACGAGACGACGACGGGTGCGACCCAGGGCAAGAGCAACAGCGTTCGTGCGACGAACCGGCCCTTGAACTTCTGGTTCAACACCAGCGCCGCCGTGAGCCCGAGGACGTACGTGACGACGAGCGTTCCGACCGAGAAGATCACAGAATTCTTCAGGGCGTTTCGGTACCGCTCGCCGACCACCGTGTCGGACACGAGAACGTCGTCGAGGTTCTCGATGCCGAGCACGTACCGGAAGTGGTCGAGTCCGACGAACGGGGCGTCGTACCAGTGGCTGGCATACGTCAAGTCCACGCCCATGGTACTGATCGTCAATCCCCAGAGGATCGGGATGAAGTGAACGACCGTCATCGCCGCGAGCGCGGGCAGCAGGAGCTTGTACGCGAACCGCTGCCCCCCGGAGAGCCGGCGGTAAAAGGGGAGTCGGTCCCCGATGCCGAGGCTCGGCACGTGCTGCCGAACGGCAGGAACACGATCCGTGACAGCTGATATTCGTCGACGAATATCGAAATTGGAACCGGCCATGTGATAGTGTGAGTCGGTTGTGACCGTGGCGGTTAGTTGTTGAGCGCCTCCTCTGCGACGCTCGCAGCGTCGTCGAGGGCCGACTTCGTGTCACCCTCCGACCAGTTGCCGGTGACGGCACTGTTGAGGATATCGGTGGCCGTCTGGTAGATTTCCGTCTCGATTTCGCCCCACCCCCGAACCTGCGGATAGGTCTTCGCTGCCGGGAAGACCTCTTCGTCGAAGGTTTCGTAGAACGGATCACTGTAGAGCTCAGTGTTCATCCCGCCGCTGGTCGGCGGGAGGAATCCGGCGATGTCGGCGAGTTCGGCGTTGACTTCGGGCTGAGCGAGGTAGTCGATCCACTGGGCGGCCTCCTCGACCTTGTTAGACCAGGAGGCGATCCCCAGCAGCTCCATTCCGAAGAAGGTGCCACTGTCACCGTCTGGCCCCTTCGGCGGCGCGGAGACGCGGAGTTCGTCGCGGCTGTTACCGTCTGCGTCGGCGTAGGCGTTCGTCATCGAGAGGGCACCCCAGGTGCTCGCGATCTCGCCGGCAGCGAATGCGGACTGGAGTCCGCTGGCCTCCCAGCCGAGGGACGCTTCGGGGATGATCTCGTGCTCGACGATGAGGTCCTTGTAGAAGTTCATCGCCTCGACGCCAGCCTCGGAGTTGAACGCCGGTGCCGAGTTGTCCTCGTTGAGCAACGAACCGCCGTTCTGCCAGAGGAACATCGCGAAGTTCCGGCCTGGCTCGATACCACCGGACATCGCACCGAAGTAGTCGCCGTCGCTGGTGGCTTCGTTGTAGGCGTTCCCCTGGGAGACGAGCTCGTCCCAGTTCTCCGGGCCGCCCTCGACGCCAGCCTCGTCCATCTTCGGTCCGCTCTCTTGCCACGCACGAGGCCCCCAGAACCACGGGATGCCGACGAGCATGTCGTCGAACTGTCCGACCTCGAGTGCACCCTCCGGATAGTTCTCGGTGTCCGGAAGGTGCTGGGCAGCAGCCTCGTCGCGGAGGTCCATCCAGCCGCCGGCCTCGACCTGCGCGGGGATCCACGTCGAGGCAATCTCGTGTACGTCGGGGCCGGACTTCGCAGTCATGTTCGACTGCATCGTCGACTTCGCGTCGCCCCAGCCGACGAACTCGTAGTCGACCGCGATCCCGGTCTGCTCCTCGAACTTCTCGGTGTGTTTGCTGAAGAAGTCCTCGTAGCCCGGCGTATCCATATACTGGGTCTGGAGTGCGCCACTACCGCCCTCTTGCAGGCAGCCAGCGAGGCCGAAGGCCGTCGCGGCGCCAGAAACTTTCAGGAAGTTCCTACGAGTTTTCGAAACCATGTTTTGTGAAACCCAGTAGCGAAGTACAGTCAACCACTATTTATAATTTTATAATTTCTGCCGATGATTGCCTTAGAATCCGCCAGTAATTTACTCGATGAGGAAATACGATTCGGATAGTATCGCCCAGAATTTTTCTCGTTCGAGAAGTAAACTTCCGGCATCGGTGGCGGCCCGACGAGTGCTTGCAGAGCGTGTGAACTGGTCGTCGGAGAACGAATGCGGACGGTCGATCGGAGATCGAACGGTGTTCGCCAATCGTGCCCTCGTTGGTTCGCTTCCGGCCACTGGTACCGGTTAACTGGAGTCGCCGTCGTGGGGCCCGGGAACAGCGAGCACGATCCGTCCCGGATTGACCGGCTTCCGGAACCGAATTGTTTTCACTGCCCTCCGCCGAGAGAGGCCACATGGACGCCGACACGATCTTCGAGGAGCTCGGTGCCCCGTCGGTGATCAACGCGACGGGAACGAAGACGCGCATCGGCGGCAGCCGGATCCGCCCGGCGGCCGTCGAGGCGATGGAGGAGGCCTCGCAGGGCTTCGTCCGCCTCTCGGATCTCCAGGCCGCCGCCAGCGAGCGCATCGCGGAGCTGACCGGCTCCGACAAGGGCTACGTCACGAGCGGTGCCGCGGCGGGGATGTACCTCGGCGCTGCCGCGGCGATCGCCGGCGACGACGTCGCCGCGATGGCGAAGCTCCCCGACACCGAGGGGCTCGCCGACGAGATCGTCATGCCGCGCACACATCGTACGGGCTACGACCACGCGCTACGGGCCGCCGGCGCGACGATCGTCGACGTCGGGAGCAACGACCGCCACCTCGGCACGGGCTCCCGGAACGTCGAGCCCTGGGAGATCGAGCGAGCGATCGGCGAGGACACCGCCGCGGTGGGCTACATCCAGAAGGAGTACACCGAGCCCGACCTCTCCGTCGTCACGGAGATCGCCCACGAACACGACGTCCCCGTGATCGTCGACGCCGCCGCGGAGTTACCCCCGACGACGAACTTCGAGCGCTTCGTCGACGCCGGCGCGGACCTCGTCGTCTTCAGCGGCGGGAAGGCAATCCGCGGCCCGCAGACCACCGGCATCGTCGCCGGCCGGGGCGACCTGATCGAGTCCATTGCCGCCCAGCACCTCGACATGCACGCCGCGGAGGCGGTCTACGAGCCCGCACAGGAGCTCGTCGACGTCGAAGCGCTCGGCGGGGTGCCGCGGCAGGGCATCGGCCGCCAGTGCAAGGTCGGCAAGGAGGAGCTCGCCGGCCTGCTCGTCGCGCTCGAAGAGTTCCTCGAGGAAGACCAGGACGCGAAGGCAAAGGAGTGGACCGAGATCTCGATGCGGATCGCCGATGCGCTGTCGGAGATCGACGGGATCACCACCGAGGTCCCGACCGGCAGCGCCGTTTCCGTGGCGCCGGAGGTCATCGTGACCGTCGATCCCGACGTCGCCGCAGGCTCGGCGACGGACGTCGTCCGGGGGCTGCGCCGCGAGGAGCCCCGGATCTTCGTCGGCGCGGACAGCCTCGAATCCGGCGCGTTCACGATCAACCCAATGTGTCTCGCCGAGGACGAGATCGAGTACGTGATCGAACGGATTCGAGCGCACGCCACGTAGCGTCTCCAGCGACCTCCTGCCCTCCAGCGCGAATCGTTACTCGACTTCGAGTAATCACTCGGTAGCGGCGCTCTCGCCCTCGAATTCCCCCGATCATCGAAACCTACTTCCTCGCGCCGCGGAGAGGATCGAACCGCTATGGAAGAAGTCTCCACCGACGAGGCACCGCCCAGCATCGGCCCGTTCTCCCAGGGCGTCATCGACGACGGCCAGGTCTTCGTCTCCGGCCAGGGCCCGATCGACCCCGACTCCGGCGAGATCGTCGGCGAGGACATCCGCGAGGAGACCCACCAGACGATGCAGAACATCGGGGCCGTGCTCGATGCCGCGGGATCGTCGCTCGACGACGTCGTCAAGGCGCAGGTGTTCGTCCGTGACATGGACAACTACGACGAGATCAACGAGGTCTACGCCGAGTACCTCAGCGAGCCCTACCCCGCCCGCTCCGCGATGCAGGTCGAGCGCCTGCCCGTCGAGATCGGCGTCGAGATCGAAGTCATCGGCCGCGTCACGGAGTAAAGGCAGACGGTAGCGACTCCCCTTCTAGACGGCGAAACCGCGACCGTTTGACTCACCGCCCTGCGAAACACTAACCGGGATGCCGAGCCGACACCTAGGCATGACCACCTTCGACGCGGACGGGATCACCCTGGAGCAGGTCGAGGAGTACGTCTGGGAGATCCCGAAGTCCGGCGACATGCGCGTGCCGGCGCGGGTCTACGCGAGCGAGGCGCTCCTCGAGGAGATTTCCGACGACAAGACCCTCCAGCAGCTCAAAAACACGACCGAGCTTCCCGGAATCACGAGCCACGCGATCTGCATGCCCGACGGCCACCAAGGGTACGGCTTCCCCGTCGGTGGCGTCGGTGCGATGGACGCCGAGAACGGCTGTATTTCGCCCGGAGCGGTCGGCTATGACGTCAATTGCGGCGTCAGAATGATGCGGACGAACCTCACCTACGAGGACGTCCAGGGGCGCGAGCAGGAACTCGTCGAGAGCCTGTTCGCCAACGTCCCCTGCGGCCTCGGCGGCGGCGGAATCGTCGAGACCGACGTCGACACGATCGAAGAAATCCTCGACCGCGGCGTCGAGTGGGCGATCGACGCGGGGTATGGCGTCGAGGACGACCTGCGCCACTGCGAGGACGAGGGGCGTCGTCCCGACGCGGACCCGAGCGCGATCACGCAGAAGGCCAAGGACCGCGGGAAGAACCAGGTCGGGAGCCTGGGGAGCGGCAACCACTTCCTCGAGGTCCAGCGCGTGACGGATATCTACCGCGAGGACGTTGCCGACTCCTTCGGCCTCGAACCTGACCAGATCGTCGTCCTGATCCACTGTGGCTCGCGGGGGCTGGGCCACCAGACCTGCAACGACTACCTCCGCGAGATCGAGCAGGCCCACCGCGGACTGCTCGACTCACTCCCCGACAAGGAGCTCGCCGCGGCGCCCGCGGGCTCCCAGCTCGCCGAGGAGTACTACGGCGCGATGTGCGCCGCGATCAACTTCGCGTGGGTGAACCGCCAGCTGATCATGCACCGCACCCGGAAGGTCTTCGAGAAAGTCTTCGACCGGCCCTGGCAGGACATGGAGATGGAGCTCCTCTACGACGTCGCTCACAACATCGCGAAGAAGGAGGTCCACGAGGTCGGGATCGACGAGAACGGCGCCGCCGTCCCGCGGGATCGCGCCGAGTCCACGGAGGAGCGCGAACTCTTCGTCCACCGCAAGGGCGCGACGCGAGCGTTCCCGGCGGGCAGGGATGAGGTGCCGGCGGCCTACCGGGACGTGGGCCAGCCGATCATCATTCCAGGAAGCATGGGCGCCGGCTCCTACGTCCTCCGCGGCGGCGAAGCGTCGATGGAGCGCACCTTCGGCTCGACCGCCCACGGCGCCGGCAGGCTGATGAGTCGCACGCAGGCCAAGAACGACTACTGGGGCGGCGACGTCCAGACCGACCTCCGCGAGCAACAGCACGTCTACGTCAAGGCCGACAGCGGTGCGACGATCGCAGAGGAGGCACCGGGCGTCTACAAGGACGTCGACGAGGTCGTCCGAGTCTCGGACGCACTCGGCATCGGCGATCGCGTCGCGCGAACGTTCCCGGTCTGCAACATCAAGGGGTAGTCGAGACCCTGGACGGCGAGGGCGAACGAGCGAGAGGACGAGGAAGGCGGGAGTAGCAGGGCGAATCGGGCGGCGCTACTCCGCCTGCTGGGGCGCACCGCTCGCGGCCGCCGACTCCGCGGGCGCGGACTCTTGCTGGCTCGCAGCGACTTTCGCGCCAACGGCGCCGCCGATCCCCGCCGCGAACGCGGCGAGCAACACGCCGGCAACGAGCAGGACCTGCGGGAGGATCGCCCCGAACATCACGTTGGCGTCGTGGATCAGCTCCTCGCGAACGGCCTCCTCGGTGCCGGTTCCGTAGAGCTCGTTGTAGAGGAAGTTCATCCGCTGGGCGAGCACGGCGATCGTCAGGAGAGCGACGCCGAGGAGGTAGCCAGCCGCCGTCCGGGCACCGGCGCCGAGACCCCGGATCGGATCGGTGACCGACTCGCGGTAGACCAGAACGCCGGCGGCGACCGCCGGACCGAGCAACAGCACCAGCGCGATCCCGCCCGGGCCGACGACGCCCGGATCCGTGCTCGTTCCCGACGGCGAGTAGTCGAGGAGGTAGCTCTGCTGGCCCGGTGTGATCGCGACGCCGAGATCGACGAAGAGTTTCCCGAGGTAGGGGAGATACTCGTCGGCGCCGGAGAGGTCGGTGAGCCCGGCGGCGCCGATCGGGTCCTCGACGAAGTTCCAGAGCGCGATCATCGCCAGGAAGCCGAGGAGACCGACGCCGGCGGCGCGCAGCGAGAGCACGTCGATACCGACCCGTCGCGCCGCGCCGATCCCGGCGAAGACGACCGGATAGACGATCGCCGCGATCAGGAGCCGGAGCACGTCCGGGCTCGCCCCGCTCGGGGACATGACGTACGCCGCGAGGAAGGTGAGCGCACCGAAGACCACCACGAGCGAGACGCCGCCGACCCAGGCCTCGAACCGACCGCCCGGCGTCGATCGCCGCGCGTCGGTCGCGTACTCGCCGGCGAGGACGTAGCCCGCGACGACCAGGACGACCGCCGGGACGAGGTAATGGAGGAAAACGCCCGCACCCCAGAAGTTCGAACGCATCGAGCCGTAGGTCAGCTGGGTTGCCGTCGTACTGCCTCCCATCGGAAGCGAGATCTCGTAGAGCCCACCCATCCCTTCGACGTACGCCCAGGTGGCGACGTCCGTCGTGCCGGAGCCGTCGCGATCGGCACCGGAGATCGCGACGATGACGAAGCTGAGCACGTAGCCCACCAGCCACGCGCCGCCGCCGATCGCCGCCGTTCGTTGCCAGTCGATCCGATCGCGCATCTGCTCGAGATGCGGTCGCAGTGCACCGTTTGACCCTTCCATACACGCAAACACAGAAAATTAATTGAAATAAATTTCGGAAACGAAGTCAGTGCCGCTCTACGAGTTCCCGTCTTGGAACGGACGACGTGGAACACTCCTTGCCGAAACACACCTGTCGAGGAGATCGTCACGTCAAGACACGCCTGCGAACATCCGCCGCGACGGCCGAGGGCCGCAGGAGCGCGAACGAGATCCGCCGACAAACGCGCTTTGATGCGCCTGGGGCCCCGACGGTGCGGCGTGCCCGTTCACTGGCATCGCCGAGACCTGCGTCCGGCGGACAACGTCGGGCTCGCGAACGCGGCCGCCGAAGTCACCGGCGACGGCGCGAGCCTCGTCCCGCTGTTCGTCCTCGACGACGCGTTGCTGGCCCACGCCGGCCCGCCGCGGGTCGCCTTCCTCCGCGACGCCCTCGAGTCCCTGCGCGGGTGGTACCGCGAGCGGGGCAGCGACCTGCTGGTCGCTCGCGGCGATCCCCGGGAGGTCGTCCCCGAGATCGCCGCCGAACACGACGCCGACCTCGTCACCTGGAACCGCGACTACTCGAAGATCGCCCGCGACCGGGACGCCGCGGTCCGGCGCGAACTCGCCGACCGCGACGTCGATCGAGCTTCCTACGACGACGCCGTCTGCCACGCACCCGGATCGATCCTCACCAGCGAGGGCGAGCACTACTCCGTCTTCAGCTACTACTGGCGGAAGTGGGCCAATCGCGACCCCGGCGAGCCACCCGGGCCGCCGGCCTCCGATGCGCTCGCGAGCGCCGAGAGGATCGAGACCGTCGCGAACGACGCCGATCGGGTCGAAGCGTTCGCTCGCGACGGGAACTCCGGGGACCAGGCCGGGCCGATCCCGGCGCTCGCCGACTTCGGCATCCCGGAACCGAGCGCGGACGTCCAGGCTGGTAGCCGCGCGGATGGGCTCGACCGCCTCCGTCGCTTCTGTGACGGCTCGATCTACGAGTACGACGATCTGCGCGACGACCCCGCGGCCGCGGCCACCTCCCGACTCTCGCCTCACCTCTCGTTTGGCACGCTGGGGCCCAGGGAGGTGCTTGCAGCCGTCGAATCGGCGAAAGCGGAGGCGCCCGACGCGGACGCTCGCGAGAACGCCGAGGAGTACCGCCGGCAACTCTGCTGGCGTGAGTTCTACGCACAGGTGCTCGCGGACAACCCCGAGATGCCGACGCAGCCGCTCAACACGTTCGAGAATCCGATCGAGTGGCGCGACGATCCCGAGGGGCTGCAGGCCTGGAAGGACGGCGAGACGGGCTACCCGATCGTCGACGCAGGGATGCGCCAGCTCCGCGAGGAGGCGTACGTGCACAACCGCCTGCGGATGATCGTCGCGAGCTTCCTCACGAAGGACCTCATGATCGACTGGCGGGCGGGCCTCGCGTGGTTCCGGCGGTGCCTCGTCGATCACGACGTCGCCAACGACGCTGGCGGCTGGCAGTGGGCCGCCTCCGTCGGCGTCGACGCACAGCCGTATTTCCGGGTGTTCAACCCCGTCACCCAGGGCGAACGCCACGATCCCGACGCCGAGTACATTCAGCGATACGTGCCCGAACTGCGGGACGTCGAGCCAGACGTGATCCACGACTGGACGGAGCTCTCACCGACGCAGCGCCGTCAAACCGCCCCGGCGTACCCCGCGCCGATCGTCGATCACGCCGAGCGCCGCGAGGAAGCCATCGCGATGTTCGAGCGGGCGCGCGGAGAGTCGTAGAATCGCTGGCGGCGACGCGAGATCGCTCGTCGGCCACCGATCACGACGGGTCGGGCGCCGTGATCTCCTCCATTCGCTCGGCGTGCTTTTCCATCGCGTACCCGACGAGGTCGATGTCGACCTCCGTCTGTGGCTCCCCATCGCCAGCCTCCTGGCTGGCCGTGAGCGACCCCTGCACGAGGCCGGCCAGCTCCCCGACGGTGTCGGAGATGAGGTCGGGGTCGACGCCCTCCTCGTGGACGAGGGTGCGGAGCTTCGAGACCCCGAACCCGACGTGGCGTCCCTCGTCGCCCTGGATCAACAGGACGCCCTCGACCAGCCCGGGCAGCGTCGGCGTCGCGTCGTACTCCTCGCCGTAGAGCGTCTGGAGCGCGTGGTAGCCCGTCCGGGCGAAGATCCCCTCGACGACGAGGTGGTAGACGCTGTAGGCCCGGGCCCGCGCTTCCGGGGAGTCGTCGGTCAGTAGCTCCTGCAGGTGGGCCTCCTGGCGGTCGAACAGCGCCTCGTAGTCCGAGTCGAACCACCGATCGTCGGTCGGCGTGGTGACCTCGAGACCCCGCTCGCGCTCGACCGGCGTGATCACCTCCCGCCAGTACCGGTCGAAGAAGTCGGCGTGTTTCGCCTCCTCGTAGAGCTGGGTGGCGACGAACGACTGGTCCTCGACGTCTTCGAGGACCACCGCCAGCGGCGCGAGGTCGGCGGTGACCGACTGCTCGCCCGCCCCGAACTTCGCGAGTGCGTCGCGGAGCCCGTCGAGCGCCGACGCCGGAGCGTCGAGGAGGGCGTCGACGTCCGCCTCGAGGACCACCTCGGCCGGATCCCAGTGGCGGCCGACCTCCGTCCGGTAGTACCGGTAGCTCCGGTGGTCGCGGTCGATGCCGGTCGGCGGTGGGGCTGCGGAGTCCATACGCGAAAATGGGCATGGAATGCTATAAGTTCCCAAGGAGCATTCGGACCGCCGAAAACGCAAGGGAGCAGGTACTGCCTCGTGAGGGGACGTCGTGCGTCGTCGCTGGCAGAGGAAGGGGCGGAATTGAACCTCGCCGAGACGGTCGTCCTCACTCCGTTCGGACGCTGCGACTCGTCTGGTTCAATTCCTTCGTCACGCCACTTTTCGTGGCCGTCGCTCCTCGCTTCGCTCGTCGCGTGAGGCCACGAAAAGTGGGTTGGGGCGGAATTGAACCGCCGATCTCCTCCATGTCAAGGAGGTGTCATAACCGGACTAGACCACCAACCCGCGGTGCATCTCCGGATTCGCCACGGCTCCAATAAAGGGTTTCGATGTCGGGGACAGCGGGCGACTCCGTCCCACGGGACCGGACCGGACACGGCCGGCGCGGCGCCCCACTCGTCCGAAACCGTTGTATCGCTCGGGTGCCGACGTTCCGGGAAGATGGCCGACTGCGACTACTGCGAACAGTCCTTTCCCGACGAGGGCTCGCTCCTCGAGCACATGGGAGAGGCCCACGAGGGCGAGCTGGGACGCATCGACCAGCGCCGCGTCGCGGACCACCGCGGCGACGGCGGCACGGAGCTCTCGACCACGATCGGCTACGCGGTGATCGGGATCGTCTTCGTCGCCGTGATCGGTGGCGCTGTGTACGTCGCCGTCGGCGCGTTCAGCGAGTCACCGCCCGAGCGAATCCACGAGCACGGGACGATCAACATGACCGTCGAGGGTGAGCGGATCGCCTTCGCCAGCTCCCAGTACACCACCCCGACGGATTTCCACTTCCACGGCAGCGGTCCGGAATGGCACATGCATCCCAGCCCGCCCGAGCGATTGACCCTCGCCGAGGCGATGGGCCGGCTCGGAATCGAGCTGACCGAGAACTCGATCACAGTGGAGGGGGAGACGTACAATGCGAGCGATCCCGGAACGAATCTGACGATCGAGGTCAACGGTGAGTCGGTCGATCCCGCGACGTACGAACTCCACGGCAGCGGCCCGAACCCGCAGGAGGGCGACCACATCAGGATCGTCGTCGAGACGGAGAACTGACCGCGACGATCGCCGAACTGGGACGTTCACTCCGTCGCTTTCTCACTCCAGCGGTGCCGGCGCAGGCGGCATCGCGCGCTTGTGCTCGCTCCGTTCGTGCAGTTCCCGCACCCGCTCGACAGTCTCGGGATCGACGTCGAGCTCCCGCGCGGTCGCGTCGGCCGACAGCGGCCCGTCGACGTGGAGCGCCAGGATGGGATCGAGGTCCTCGTAGGACAGCCCCAGCTCCGCCTCGTCGGTCTGGCCGGCCCAGAGCCCAGCCGTCGGCGGCTTCTCGACGATCGCCTCGGGCACGCCGAGTTCGCGGGCGAGCTGGCGCACCTGGACCTTGTAGAGATTCCCGATGGGATGGCAGTCCACCGCGCCGTCGCCGTACTTCGTGAAGTAGCCCACGAGCGCCTCCGAGCGGTTCCCCGTGCCGAGCACCAGCCGGTCGTCGTGGTTCGCGACGAGGTAGCCACACACTGCGCGCAGCCGCGCGCGGGCGTTTCCGATAGCGACCCGATCGTCGGCGATCTCGGGGAACCCGTCGAGCACCGAGTCCACCATCCCGCCGATCGGCACGACGTCGTAGGCGATGCCCAGCTCCTCGGCCACCAGCTCGGCGTCGCTCATGTTCTCGTCCATGCTGACCGTGCCGGGGAGGACCAGCCCGCGGACCGACTCCGCACCGAGCGCCTCGACCGCGAGCGATGCCGTCGTGGCGCTGTCGATGCCGCCGGACAGCCCGATCACCGCGCCGTCCGCGCCTGCAGCGTCGACCTGGGACCGGACGAACTCGACGACGTGCTCGCGACGCGCCGCGAGTTCGGCCTCGGAGAATCGAAGATCTACCATTGGCGGAGCCTTCGTCATCGGCCCCCAAATAGCCGTCCGTCGGCGCAAATTGCTGGACGGTCGTGGAGTCACCGCGGAGCGCTACGTTGAAGTGCGCGACTCCGGTACGATGGAGTACTCACCGCGTTCCAGCGCGCCGGCGTCTCGCCGAAGTCGTGAGGCGAGGCACGGGGCGAGTGAACGAGCGCCGGTGTCCTGCCGAGCGAAGCGAGGCGGGGCTCGGCGCGCGAGCGAACGAAGTGAGCGATGCGCGCCGGTGGTCTAGTGGTAGGACATGAGCTTCCCAAGCTCATAGCCCGGGTTCAACTCCCGGTCGGCGCATTCGAGGCGCGAACGAAGTGAGCGCCTCGGTACAGCGAACGGCGAGCGGAGCGAGCCGTGAGCGCATCCTGCGGCGTCGTCGCGATCGTAGTGAGCGACGGCTCGGAGCAGCTTGCTGCTCCGGTGAACGAACGTGAGGAGCAACTGCGCCCGCCGGGAGTTGAGCCCGGGAAGTCGCAGCCCGCACAGGCGAGCGAAGCGAGCCGAGCAGGACCGTCTTCCTCCGGTTCAACTCCCGGTCGGCGCACTCCCTTCGGTCGTTCACCGGAAACGTCGCTTCGCTCCGTTTCCGAGCCCGGTCTCACTATGCTCGACCGGATGTCGACCGACCTGCTGGCGAGCACGGCGAGCCAGCGCACGCGAGACGAGCGTTGCGAGTCTCGCGGTGTTCGCAGAACCGTTGGTTCTACTCAGTCCCGGTCGGCAACACGCCCTCACCAACGCGCCTCGACTGCCGGAGACAACGACCTTTCCCGGATCCTCCTCCTACGGCAGCTATCCAGATGGACTGCTCGATCGTCGACATCGCCCCGGTACGGAACGGCGAGACCGCGACGGACGCCTACGAGGACACGATCGACCTCGCCCAGCGAGCCGAGGAGCTCGGCTACTCGCGCTTCTGGGTCGCGGAGCACCACGGGCTCGCGAACGCGATCGCGAGCACGACGCCGGAGGTGCTGATCGCTCGCCTCGCCGCGGAGACGGAGTCGATCCGCGTGGGCTCCGGAACGGTGTTGCTCAACCACTACAGCCCGTTCAAGGTCGCGGAGACGTTCGCCAGCCTCGACGCGCTCGCGCCGGACCGAATCGACCTCGGGCTCGGCCGGGCGACGGGGATGCCCGCCGCCGACCGCGCGCTGCGATCCGGCGTTCCCCACCAGCAGTCGGGCGCCGATCACGCCGCGAAGATCGAGGAGACGGCACGGCACGTCTACGGCGGCTTTCCCGACGACCACCCCTACAGCGACATCGTCATTCCCCGCTCGGCCAACGGCACGCCGGAGGTGTGGGTGCTCGGGTCGAGCCCGTCGAGCGCCGAGATCGCGGGGAAGCTCGGCCTTCCGTACGCGTTCGCGGCGTTCATCCGGCCGACAGTCGCCGGGCAGGCGATGGAGCGCTACAGAGCGGCTTTCGAGGACTCCGAGTTCGATCGGGGGCTGACCGAGCCCCATAGCATGCTCGCCGCCAACGTCGCCTGCGCGGAGACAGACCACGAGGCGGCGAAGCTCCGGGCGTCCTCGGAGGCGGCCTACCAGCGGATGGCCAAGGGTGCGTTCGGCCCGCCGCCGACCGTCGAGGAGGCCATCGACGAGATCGGTGGCGTGCCGGAGCCCACGTCGGCGTCGATCGCGGACTCCCCCAGCGCGTGGCCGCGCGCGATCTCGGGGAGCCCGGAGACGGTCGGCGCGCTGCTCGAGGGGATGACCGACGCCGTCGGCGCCGACGAGGTCGTCGTCCAGAACCTGATCGAAGATCCCGACGACCGGATCCGGTCCCACGAGCTGATCGCCGAGGGCGTCGGGCTCGAGGGCCGGTAACGATCACAGGGATAGAGAACGACCACGCGGACAGAGACTGGACAGGTGGTCGGCGCTCCGGACCAGCACAGAAAGTTCTTGAGTGGGGCACCCGCGTATCGAAACGATGGAGGTGTTCTCCTCCCGGCGAGACCGCTGGCGAGCAGCCCTCGGGCTGCTCGTCGTCGTGCTTGCGTTCGTCGGGCTTTACGTCGCGCTCCAACGCTACGCGCCGTTCGTCTTCGACGACGAGGAGCTCCGGAACTGGATCGACCAGTTCGGCGCGCTCGCGCCGCTGGTCTTCGTGGTGATCCAGGCGGTGCAGGTCGTCGTCGCGCCGATCCCCGGGCAGGTCGTCGCGCTCGTCGCAGGCTACCTTTTCGGGTCGATCGCCGGCACCGTCTACAGCCTCGTCGGCGTCCTCATCGGCAGTGCGATCGCCTTCCTCCTGGCCAAACGGTACGGCCGATCCTTCGTCGAGGACATCCTCGACGAGGACGTGGTGAAGCGGTTCGACGGGTTCGTCGACCGGGTCGGCATCGCGGGGCTGATCGCGTTCGTCCTCGTGCCGGGACTGCCCGACGACGTCATCTGCTTTTTCGCCGGCCTCACGCAATGGTCGCTCAAGACGTTCATGATCGTGATCACGATCGGACGCCTGCCGGCGTACGTGATCACGGTGTACGCCGGCGGCCAGTTCGCGAGCGGGCAGTTCCTCTCCGCGCTCGCGCTGGTCGGGATCGTGATCTCGCTCTCGCTGTTCGGCCTCCGCAACCAGGAGCAGATCCAGCAGCTCGTCCAGCGGCTCGAACCGAAACTCCCGTTTTGACGCCTGCTGCAGTCCGACGGTACGGAACCGTCGACTGCCCGAACCCCCGCGTACGAATTCGTTCACCGCGACGACGTCGTCCCGGTTCCGGCGAAGCACGTCGCCGGGAGCTCGTTCCCCCCAGAGCGCCGCCGATAGTAGTATGAAGACTTATGGCTGACTGACCAGTTAGTCAACGTATGAGCCGATCCGTCGGTCGGAAACGGCCATGGCTCGCTGCGGCGCTCGCGACGCTCTTCACGGGGCTCGGGCACTGCTACCTCCGTCGATGGCGCCGAGCGCTGGGATGGATCGCTGGTGCGGTCGCAGTGGCGGTGCTATTCGTCGATCCGGGAGCGCTCGAGGCGCTGGCGACCGGCGGGACCGTCGATCCGGTCGCGGTCGCGCCGGTGTTCGTCCTCGGAGGGCTCAGTGCCGTCGACGCCTACCTTCTCGCCCACGTCCAGAACGCGGCCGTTCGGCTGTCCGCCGCCACGGAAGGGCAGCGCACGCACTGTCCCACGTGTGGAAAGGAACTGGACCCGATGCTGGAGTTCTGTCACTGGTGTACGACGGAACTCGAGGACGCGAACGTCGCTAGCTCGGACGACGGAGACGCATGAGAATGGCATACTGCTCCGTCTCGGGACTCACTCGTCACTCGCTGGCTGCTCGTCGAGGAGGATAGAAGTCACGTACTCCTCCGCCGTCCGTCTGGCCGTCTCCAGCGCCGCCGTGTCGTCGAGGACGACTGCTCGCGTGCGGGCGCCGTCGACGATCGTGAGGAGCGATCGCGCGACGTGCTCGGCGTCGGCGTCCGCGAACACGCCCTCGGAGATCCCGTGGTCGATCACCGTCCTGAGCACGTAGCGAACGTACTCGTCGTTCTGCTGGAATCGCTCGCTGAAGGCCGGTTTGTACGGCGCCTGACTTCGCATCTCCAGCATGGCGATCAGCAGATCCGGATGATCCTGTGGGGTGACGAGCAGCTTGTCGAGCAGCAGGTCGAGCCGTTCCTCGGGTGCGGTCGTCTCGACTTCGTGGATCGTCTCCACGAACTGGTCGAGGATGAAATCGAGAAACGCGGCGAGCAGATCGTCCTTGGTATCGTAGTGGTAGTGGATCGCTGCGGTCGATTTGCCGTACTCCGCGGCGATCCGCTTGATCGTGAGGTCGGCGTACCCGTGCTCGCGGAGCGCGCGATACGTCGCTCGCATGATCTCCTCGTCCGGATCCGAGGAGGAGCGCTCCGGCGTGTCGGCCATTGGTCGATCATTCGTTGGGGACCGGTTAACCGTTTTGACTCTGTCGTCAGATCGTGCCAGTGGATCAAAGAGGTAGTAGAGCAGCCTTCGAGCCGTTATCCGTCTCCTTCGCCGATATGCCGATGGTTCCAAAGCCTTTTGACTAACCGATTAGTAAGTTCCTGCAACCAACGTATGGAGGCCGCACTCGTCTGTACCGTTCGGAGCACTTCGCGTCGCGGGAGGCCTGGACGGCCCAGCGCCGGTTCCGTTCGACCGATCGCCGACCGCAGGACTGCCGCCCACGAAACCGACGATCCGGCGGAGGCAACGGACTGATGGGCGTCCGCAGACGCCTCGACTCGCTGTTCCGGGGTCCCGAGGAGTTCGACCTGACGTCCGGCGGCATCGGGAAGCCGCTCTTCTTCCTCTCGATGCCGATCGTCGTCACGAACCTCTTCCAGACCGCCTACAACCTCGCGGACACGTTCTGGCTCGGCCAGTACAGCACGGACGCGCTCGCGGCGATCAGCTTCGCGTTCCCGATGGTGTTCCTGCTGATATCCCTGGGGATGGGGATCTCCGTCGCCGGAAGCGTGCTCGTGGCCCAGTACACCGGCGCCGGGGAGGAATCCGAGGCCGAGTACGCGGCGTCCCAGACGGTGACGTTCGCCGTGATCGCGTCGGTTCTGCTCGGTGGCATCGGCTACCTTCTGGTCGAGGAGTTCCTCGGGATCATGGGCGCCTCCAAGGACGTGTTACCCCTCGCGACGAGCTACATGGAGGTCATCTCGCTGGGGCTGCTGTGCATGTTCGGATTCGCGGTGTTCGTCGCGCTCATGCGGGGCTACGGCGACACGATCACGCCGATGCTCGTGATGTTCGGATCGGTGGTCCTCAACATCGTCATCGATCCGTTCCTCATCTTCGGCTGGGGGCCGTTCCCCGAGCTCGGCATCCAGGGTGCCGCCATCGCCACGGTGTTCTCGCGGGCGCTGGCGCTGGTCGTCGGGCTCGCGATCATGTTCCACGGGTCGCGTGGCGTCCAGATCAACCTCCGGGATATGGCGCCAGACCTCGGCTATCTGCGCCGTCTCGTGCGGATCGGTCTCCCCGCCTCGATCGAGGGGACCGGCCGAGCGGTGTCCATGAACCTCCTGCTGTTCATCGTCGCGCTCTTCCCCGACGCCGTCGTCGCCGCCTACGGCATCGGGACGCGCATGTTCTCCGTCGTCTTCCTCCCCGCGATCGCCGTCGCCCGCGGCGTCGAGACGATGACCGGCCAGAACATGGGCGCGGGCAAGCCGGAGCGGGCCGAGCGGGCCGCCGGGCTCGCGGCCAAGGTACTCTTCGGCGTACTCACGGTCGCCGGGATCGTCGTCTTCCTGTTTCCCGAACCCCTCGCGTCGGTGTTCGTCGGGAGCGACCAGGCGAACGGCGACCGGGTCGTCGAGGTCGCCTCGCAGTTCCTGCGCTACGTCGCGCTCACCTTCGGGTTCATCGGGATCATGCGGGCGTACACCGGGAGCTTCCGTGGTGCCGGAAAGACGCTCACCGCGGCAGCGATATCGGTGGTGATGCTCGGCGTCGTCCGGTTCCCGATCGCGTGGATCGGCGCCGAGGCGATCGGCGAGGCGGGAATCTGGCTGTCCTTCGCGATCTCCAACGTCGTCGGCGCGGCGATCGCCTACGCGTGGTATCGACGCGGGACGTGGCGCGAGGAGGACCTCACGAACGCGACCGCCGACGTCGGCGATCCCAGCGTCGAACCAGTGGCCACCGATGACTGACCGGCGGTGGGATCCCGCCGGCTGTCCGAAGCCGGAAATTGCAAGCATTCGGAGACCGTCGGTAGGGGCAGACGAACGAATGCTACGGCCCACAACCGTACAGCGCTCCGAAGCAGTCCCCCGAACCGCTGCTTCCTCCACGATCCCCGCCGCCGCGGCAGGACGGCCCAGTCCATCCCTCGGGACCCGGGCGAACGAACGGGGGCCCCGTTCGTGATCGCCCGCTCGCCCCAGCCCGACCTCGAGTGGTGTCACGAGGCCGTTCAGGGCGTCTCGCGAACGTTCGCGCTCACCGTCGACGTGCTCGAGGAGCCGATGGCGACCGAGATCTGTCTGGGCTACCTCCTCTGTCGGGTCGCCGATACCGTCGAGGACGCCAGCCACATTCCGCCCGCCGAGCAGGTGGCGCTGCTCGAGAGCTACGACGCGGCGCTCGGTCCCGAACGCGACGTCACGATGGCGCACTTTCGCGAGGCGGTCGACGAGTGGCTGCCGGCACCCGCCGAGCGAACGGACGACTGGACCGTCGTCGCGAAGGCGCCGACGATCTGGGCGACGTTCGCCGAACAGCCCGAGGACGTCCAGCAGGCCATCGTGCCGCCGGTGCGCGAGATGGTCACCGGCATGGCGACGTTCGTCGATCGCTACGCCGACACCGGCGGCCTGCGAATCGACGACCGCACCGAGCTCGAATCCTACTGCTACTACGCCGCCGGCACGGTCGGGACGCTCATCACGAACCTGCTCACTCGTGGCGACGTCGCGCCCGAGCGCTCGCGGGTGCTGTACGAGACGGCCGACTCCTTCGGCCTCCTCCTGCAGCTCGTGAACGTCTCGAAGGACGTCCACGACGACTACACCGAGGAGAACAACGTCTACCTCCCGGCGGAGTGGCTCGCCGCCGAAGACGTCGCCCAGGACGCCGTGCTCGAGCCGGACAACCGCGACGCCGCTGCGGCCGTCGTCGACCGGACGGCCCGCTACGCCCAGACGTTCCTCGACGACGCGCAGACGTACCTCGAGGCTGCGCCCCAGGTCTTCGGCAACACGATTGCAGCCTGGTCGATCCCCTACCTGCTGAGCGTCGGCACGCTCCGCGAGCTCCGTACCCGGCCGGCGGACGCACTCACCGAGGCGGGCGTCAAGGTCTCGAAACAGGAAGTCTTCGCCGTGATGGAGGCCGCCCACGACGCCGAACGGGAGTCACTGGCCGACGTTCGCGAGACGATTGCCCGCGAGCCGTTTCACCTCACGATCCAGTAGCGGGCAGGGCGGGCAGCCAGCCACCGCCGGAAGAACGCATTCTCCAGGAGCGGCGACCGATAGCGAGAACGCTCTATGAAAGAGGGCGTAGGTGCGCAGAAGGTGTGCCGCGTCACTCGACGACGCGGCTCGGCTCACTGGACTCCGCGGAATCGTCGAGCGAGCGGAACAGAGCCTCGAAGTCGCGGTGTTCGAACCTGTCGACGCAGTGCTCGAGGTTCGCCTCGAGGTCGTCGATCTGGCCCGTGAACTCCTGGTAGCGCTCGTCGTCGAGCTCCGCGCTGGACTTGTGCTCTTCGAGGACGCTGCGCTTGGAGACCAGCGCGAAGTAGCGCTGGAGGGAGTCCGCGTAGGTGTGGCGCGCGAGCAGCCGTTCGATCGTCCCGATGAGCTCGCCGCGGGTGAGCGGTTTGACCACGTACTCGTCGAACCCCATCTCGAGGATGTCGAAGTCGGGCTCGACGGCGGTCGCCATCGCGACGCTGCAGTCGCTCCTCTCGCGGATCGCCGCGAGCACTTCGTCGCCCGGTCGGCCGGGCAGACGGCGGTCGAGGACGACGACGTCGACGCTCTCGTCGAATATCTCGACGGCTTCGTCGCCGTCGTGGGCGATCGTGACGCCGTAGTCGTCCTCGAGCCAGCTTTCGTAGAGCCGGGCGATCTCCGGACGGTCCTCGACGATCAGGACGGATGCTCGGTTGGCAGTGCTCATGGGTGGGCTCGGGCTCTGGGTGTGAACAATGCACGCGAACTCGTGAGTAAAGTGTTATGGCCATTGGCCACGGCGGGCCGAAACCTCGATAGAAGCCCGCTATCCGCCGATATGTGCAACCTTCTCGGTGATCCGACGTAGATTCATCTGCGAGGACGCTGTACTGATCTCGCGGGAGACGCGGGGGAGACGGGGCTGAGAATACTCCGGAGCCTGGCGACGACGCGCGTGTACCGGACTGGCGCCGGCCGCACAGACGGCCGCCAGTGAACGCTCGTCAGGTGTCGGCTATTCCGCCGCCAGCAGGTCGAGACACTCGATCATCGCGCGGCCGTTGTGGTAGGCGCCCTTGTAGAGCGCGCCCTTCCGACCGACGGGCTCGAGGTCCTCGGTGACCCCGGAGTGCCACTCGCCGACCTCGTGGTCGATCTGGTACTCCTCGAGGAAGTTCCAGGTCTGCTCGAAGACCGACGCGTAGCGCTCCTCGCCGGTCAGCTCGTACATCCGCAGCGCGGAGGTCAGCACTTCCGCCTGGACCCACCAGGCCTTCACGCGGTTCGTCGCGGGCTCGCCGAGCGGGCCGAAGAAGTAGAACCCGCCGTGCTCGTCGTCGTAGCCGTACTCCAGCGAGTAGTCCCACAGCGTCGTGTAGAAGTCCTCGAACAGCTCCTGGGAGAGCCCGAGCGCGTCGACGGCGTCCATGACGAGCCAGACGTTCTCGAGGTCGTGGCCGTAGGACGCCAGTGCGAGATCGCCAAGCTGGGGCTCCCAGTCGGGCGCGTACTTGTCGGTGCAGGCGCCGACGCCCTTGCGGAACACGGTGTTCGTGCAGATGTGCAGGAGTTCCTCCAGTTGGTCGCTGCCCGCGCCCGTCGCCCGGTGGTACTCCGTGAAGGACTCCATCAGGTGGAGGTGCGTGTTCATCAGCTTGAAGGAGGCGTCGAGCTCCTCGTCGTCGGACTCCTTGGTCGACCAGTCGGGCTCGATGCCGTCGAGGTAGGTCCGCCCCTCCAGGATCGGCGTCCAGTCCGGCTCGAAGTACTCGACGTAGCCGCCGTTCTCGTCGTCGTGCGCCTCCGTCTCGAACAGCTCGACCAGCTCGTCGGCGTACTCGCGCGCCTGGTTGCTCCCCGTCGAGAGGCCGCTGTCGAAGGCGCGGTCGAACTCCGCGAGCGCGTAGAGGCCAAAGGACTGGCCGTACATGTGCTTGTTCGGCTTCGTGACGGTGCCGTCGCGTTCGACCTGCCAGTAGAAGCCGCCGTGCTCGTCGTCCCACATCTCTTCGAGGAGAAAGTCGAGGCCCTGCTCGGCGGCCTCGCGGTAGTCGCCGTACCCCTCGCGGTCGAGTCGCGAGAAGAACCAGACGAAGCGGGCCTGGGTGACGATCTGCTTCTCCGACGTGCCGGCGAACTCGCCCGCTGCATCGTAGCTGGTGACGTAGCCGCCGTGTTCCTCGTCGATGCAGCGCGGGTACCAGAAGTCGACGATGGACTCGTCGAGGGCCGTCTCCAGTGCCGGCGCGTACTCCTCGCCGAGCGTGCTGAGATCTCCCATACCAGGAATCGCTCGGCGCGGAAATTAGTCGTTGCGTTCGTGCGCCGATACCGCGACGGTGGCTGCCGCCGCGCGCTATCGCTCCGCGACCAGTTCGACCCGCGACGCAAGTTCGCCGTCGTCGACGCTTCCCGCTTCCATCGCCGCGACAGCGTCCTGGAACGCCGTCCGGTAGCTCGCGGGGCCGTTCCACTGCTCGTCAGCCGCGGCGGCTCGCTCGCCAGCGATGCCGAAGGCGGCCGTGCCGGCGATCGCCGCGTCGAGGATCCGCTCGACGCCGAGCCCGCCCGCGAAGACGGCCTCGGTGACGCCGAGCATGCAGCCGCTGCCGACGAAGCTGCCCATCATCGGATCGCCACAGGCGATTTCGTACGCCACGGTATCGTCAGCGACGACGTCGACCTCGCCGCTCGCGACCACGACCGCGTCGCTGTCGGCTGCGAGCGCCATCGCGGTCTCGGCGATCTCTGAGTACTCGCCGACGGACTCGACGCCCTGGACCTCCGCGTCCTCGCCGGCGAGCGCGGTCACCTCGCCGTAGTTGCCCTTGACGATCGAGACGCCGACCTCGTCGAGGATCCGCTCGGCGACCGCGTCGCGGGTGGGCGTTGCGCCGGCGCCGACCGGGTCGAAGGCGACGGGGGCGCCGCCCTCGTTGGCGGCCTGCCCGGCGGCGATCATCGCGTCCTCGTCCTCGTCGACGGTGCCCATGTTGAGGTACAGGCCCGCCGCCGCACCGGCCATGTCCTCGACCTCGCGGGGATCGACGGCCATCACCGGGAGGCCGCCCCAGTGGAGCGTGACGTTGGCGACCTCGCTGACGGTCACGTCGTTGGTCATGCAGTGGACGAGCGGCGGCTGTTCGGCGATCGCGCCGAACGCGTCGGGGAGCGTGACGTCGAGGGCGAACGCGCTGTTCGCGTCGCTCATCGGGCGGCCACCCCCTGTGAGACCGCGCTGGCGAGATCGCGCGTCGCGGCGGCGGGATCCTCGGCCTGCGTGATCGCGGAGATCACGGCGATGCCCTCCGCGCCCGCGGCGACGACGTCACCGGCATTCTCGGCGTCGATGCCGCCGATGCCGACCAGCGGGAGGTCGGTCGCCTCGCGGACCGCGCGGATGCCCTCCGGCCCGAGATCGCTCTCCTCGGGCGGCTTGTCCTTCGAGTCGGTGGGGTAGATCGCGCCGACGCCGAGGTAGTCCGCGCCAGCGTTCTCCGCGGCGCGGGCGGCCTCCGGCGTCGAGACCGAGCGGCCCACGATCGCGTCCGGGCCCAGCTGCTCGCGGGCGACGGCGACGGGCAGGTCTTCGTCGCCGAGGTGGACGCCGTCGGCGTCGACGGCGATCGCAAGATCGATCCGGTCGTTGACGATCAGCGGGACGTCCGCCGCCGCGGTCAGTTCGCGGAGCTCGCGACCGAGATCGTAGCGCGTGCGCGCTGGTGCGTTCTTCTCCCGGAGCTGGACGACGTCGACGCCGCCGTCGATCGCTGCCTCGACGATCTCGATCGTGCCTCGGCCGGCCGACGCGTCGGCCTGCGTGACGAGGTAGACGATCGGATCGTCGTCGGTAAGGACGCTCATCGACTGCACTCGGTGACGAGGGGATTTGGGTGTGGTGCCTCGCGGTGGTCAACCGACGAGACGGTGAGGATCGTCGCCAGTACCGGAGGAGGAGGATCGCCGCTCGTAATCGCTTTCGCTCGCTGCACGGGCAGTATCGTGTTACGGACTCTCGCTCCGAACGCGTGCGGTGGCGTTCCCACGAACTGGAAACTGGCAGTGGGGGTGTATTTCCCGGCTACCAACCGCTAAATACACGATGACGAACACAATCGGTGCACCCGGCTCGGAGTGGACGCGTCGAGACTTCGCGAAGGCGACCGGCGGGGTCGGGCTGCTCGGCCTTGCTGGCTGCACGGTGCCCGACCAGATCGGCTCGGCTGCCGCGGGAGTCCAGAGCGACCTTCCGGCCGCGGGCCCGCCGCAGGTCGTCGACGTCACCGAGCAGAACAACGAGGTGACGCTGCGCTCGGTCACGTCCCACCTCCCCGTCCACCCTGAGAGCTCGATGGGCGGTCCCGTAACGCTTCCGCGCGTCTGGGCGTGGCAGGCCGACGATCGTGAGCCCAGCGTCCCCGGGCCGATCATCCGGACCCAGGAGGGAGAGGACATCGAGGTCACGCTGGACAACACCGACGCGGACATGCCCCACACGGTGCACTTCCACGGCGTCTCGAAGACGTGGGAGAACGACGGCGTCCCGACGACGACCGGGATCACCGTCCAGCCCGGCGAGTCCCACACCTACGAAATCCCGGCGAACGTGCCCGGCACGCACCTCTACCACTGCCACTTCCAGACCCACCGGCACATCGACATGGGGATGTACGGCTTCTTCCGCGTCGACCCGGAGGGGTACGAGCCCGCCGACCAGGAGCTGTTCATGACGGTGAAGGACTGGGACTCCCGACTCAACCGGATGCTCAACGGCGAGGACGTGTCTTACTCGCCGCGGGATCGCCACCCGGACGTGTTCACGATCAACGGCCGCTCGGCGCCGCGGACGCTCCACCCCGAGGACGGCTCGCCGATCATCGTTTCCCAGGGCGACACCGTCCGCGTCCACTTCGCCAACAACGGCTACATGAGCCACCCGCTGCACACGCACAACCACCGGTTCCGGCTCGTCGAGAAGGACGGCTCACAGGTACCCGAGGCCGCCCAGTACGAGCAGGACGTGATCAACGTCGCGCCCGCCGAGCGCAAGACCATCGAGTTCGAGGCGAACGCCGATCCGGGCATCTACCTGCTGCACTGCCACAAGGTGTCCCACGCGATGAACGGCAACACCTACCCCGGCGGGATGGTCGGCGGCATCGTCTACGAGGAGGCGATGGAGTCGGACATCTTCGCCGAGCTGATGGACTACGCGGGCTACGAGGGGTAGAGCAGCGATAGCGGGCGGCGATACAGAGCGTCTTTTTCTCCGAGGCGCCACGGAGGCTGTCCAGTCGCAGGACGGCAGCCGGTGGCTCTCGACGCCATATAGAACGGCGGCGGATCGTGGCCTGCGCCAAGGTTAAGCGCGGGGTGTTCGTATGAATCGTTCATGATCGATTTCGCGAGGGACGTGCCACGGTACGACTGCCCCTCCACGACGAACGACGATTTCCCCGGCATCGCCGTCTCGGAGAATCACCGCGGCGAGCGGACGGTGCGCCGACAGGGCGTCGCCGCGCCGGACGGCTCGCGGTCGGGACCACCAGAACGATGACCGACGACGTCGATTCCGTGGATTCGGCGGGCGACGACGCCCCGAGTGGGGAATCGGCGGGGCTGCCGGCACGGATCTGGCAGCGGCTCGTCGCCGCCGCCGGCTGGTTCGCCGACACGTTCCGTGGTCACTCCGGCGCGAACCAGTTCGAAAAGCGCGAGAAGTGACCGGGTCCCCGCCCGTCTGCGATCGCTACAGATACGCTCGAACGAACGCGCGGTGCTCGGCGGCCCGGTCGTCGCGCTCGGCGGGATCGCGGTCCGGGGTGAGCAGGAGCGACTCCGCGTTCGCCAGATTGTAGGCCGGCGGTGCTGCCGCCAGGTTCGCCCAGTCGAGGACGGCGACGAATCAACCGGTCACTGTAGCATCGCCCGTTCACGAACGCATTAGGTCGTGGCGACCGGACTGCAGCTATGTTCGAGCGGCTTGCGATCCCGACGCCGTTCCAGGTCGGGCCCGTCAACACGTACCTCGCCGGGCGGACGGTCGTCGATCCCGGCCCCGAGAGCGAGGACGCGCTGGCGGCCCTGACCGAGGGGCTCGCGGCGAACGACCTCGCACTCGACGACGTGGAGCAGGTGCTGATCACCCACCCGCATCCGGATCACTTCGGGCTCGCGAGCCACCTCCGCGATCACGGCGCGGACGTGCTGACGAGCCCGGCCTCGGCCGGGATCCTGCGGGACTTCGAGGGCCACCTCGACTACGAGCAGTCCTACTTCTCGGCGCTGTTCGAGGCCCACGGGATGGCCCCCGAGACGACCCAGACCGTGACGCAGCTCCCCGAGGCGTTCGTGGAGTACGCGCCCTCGACGGCGGTCGATCGGGAGCTCGCCGACGGCGACGTCGTGACGATCGAGGACGTGGGCGCCACCGGCGGGACCGAACGGCAGGCGACCGACGTCGACGTCACGGTCCGGGAGCTCGTCGGCCACTCCGAGGTCGAACTCGCCTTCGAGTGGGAGGAGTTCGGCGGCGCGGCAGCAGCCAGCGGCGAGGACGGAGGGGAATCGAACGAGACCGCGAGCACCGGGAGCGAGTTCACCGCCATCGTCGGCGACCACGTGCTCCCGGACACGACGCCGAACCCGTTCCTCCAGCCGCCGCCCCGCGATGGCGACGCGACCGCCGTGCCGGAGCACGACGGGCTCGCCGACCTCGACGACCTGCGCTCGCGACAGCTCCCCGCGTTCAACGAGTCGCTGGAGCGACTCCGCGCCGCCGGTCACGATCGGCTGCTCCCCGGCCACGGCGAGCCGATCGCGGATCCGCCGAGCCGGATCGACGAGATCCTCCAACGCCACGAGGAGCGAACCGACGAGGTGCTGGAGATCGTCGACGACGCCACGACGGCGGTCGAGGTCATGCGTGGACTGTTCCCCGATCTCGCGGTCATCGACTACTTCCCGGGGATGAGCGAGGCGCTGGGACACCTCGACGTGCTCGTCGAACGGGGCGAAATCGTGCGCGAGGAGCGGGACGGACAACTGGTCTTCCGGGCAGTTTGAGCCGATCGGCGGGTGCTTCAGTGCGGCCACGCCGGGCCCACGCCGGTCCGTTCCGTGAGGGGGATCCGACGCGAAACGAAGCCACCGGCGCGGGCAAAAGAGCTAACGCCCTCGAACGCCAGCACCGTCACGTGTCGAACGATTCGTCCGCTCCCGGCGCAGACGAGCAACCCGGCGAGCGGATCGGCGACGTCGTCGAGCGAATCCGCGCCCGTCGGGAGGAATCCGAGGAGCGCGGAACCGGCGAAAGCGACGGCGTCATCGCCGACCAGCTCGACGTCGTCGAGAACCGGCTGCTCTCCTTCGGCCGGGCGCTCGGCGGCGAGATCGACGACGTCTCGGAGCTGCCCTTCACGGAGGAGGCCGCCCAGGACGAGATGCCCTCCGCGCTGTACGTGCGCCACGACGAGGTCCTCCTCAACCAGGTGACGAGCTGGCTGCTCCAGGACCAGCACATCGGGCTGGTATCGCCCTACGGGACGGGTAAGACCGCCTTCCGCGAGGTGGCGCTACGCGACCTGCGGGCCCACGACGACTTCGTCGTCGCACACGTCGAGAACCCCCGCGACACCACGCCGCGCCAGCTCTACGGCGAGATGCTCGAAGCCGCCTACGAGGCCGGCTACGAGCTCGATACCGCGCAGTTCACGCAGGCACGCGACGGCATCCCGTGGGCCACCGACGAGGCCAGACAGGCGGTCCGCCAGATGGCCGAGGAGATCCGGGCCGACGACAGGCGCCCGCTCCTGATCGTCGACGAGATCGAGGTGCTCCCCGCCGAACTCCTGTCGCCGCTCCAGACCGCGGGCGACGCCGGCGTCCGGCTGTTCCTGCTCGGGACGCCGGAGGGGAAGGATCGGATCGCGAACCTCCGGGGCACGCTCGACTCCCGGCTGCGCTACTACGAGGGGATCGAGCCCTTCGACGCCGACGCCGTCGAGGAGTACGTCGAGCGGTCCCTGGCCTACATGCGTGGCGAACGCTACGACGGCCAGGACCAGACGCTGTTCACGCGCGACGCGATCGAGGACGTCGCCGAGCGGAGCGGTGGGAACGCTCGCGAGGTTCGCATCGAGTGTCGCGAGCTGTTCACCCGGGCGGCGTTCGTGTGGGACCGCACCGGCCAGTCCATCGACCGGATCCAGGTGACGCCGCAGTTGCGCCACCGCCGGTTCGGGATGGACGGCTGAAGCGGGGTTTCTGTCTGGGAAGGACGGACCATCGAGCACCAGCGAACGGCCCGCCGGGTACCAGCGAACGGCGCGCCAAGTGCCAGCTACTGCACCGAGAACGTCCGCGCGATCTCGGATTCCAGCTCCTCGAGATACACCTCGAGCGTCTTTTCGAATTTCGTCTCGTCGACGAGCGCGCCCTCGAGGCGATCGTAGGGGTCCTCGGGCAGCTCGATCCGGAACTCGCCGTCGCCCTCGTAGAATGGCTCGCTCTCGGCGAGCACCTGCTGGTCGATCGCGTGGACCAGCTCGGAGTCGTAGGCGTCGTTCATCGTCTCGAAGGCGTTCTTGTAGGCGCGCTGGAGCTTCGGGAAGTCCTCGACGTACTTTCGCTCGTCGAAGGTCTCGGGATCGAGATCGCTCATGGCCGAGGAGAGCGGTGGCAGCGGGAAAAGTCGCGCGATCGGGTGGAGCGACGGCGGGCCAGACGGCCGAGACGTGCGTACACAAGACGTATAGGGATCGCGTCGCCAGTCACCGGACACGATGGACGAGATCCTCGAGGTCGCGGACGTACTGGCCGATTCGGGGCTCGAAGAGGCGTTCGCGTGGCTCCTCAGAATCGTCGGCATCATCGCCATTCTCGCCGGGATCGGCGTCTGGCTGTTCGTGGACGTGACGATCCTGGTGCCGATCGGACTGATCGTCCTCGGAATCGTGCTGCTGGCCGTTCCCCAGATCCTGCTGGCGCTGCTGGAACTGGCCTGAGGCGGCCGGGCACGCACTTGGCCTCGCTTCCTCCGTTCGCGTAAGCGCGCAGCCAGCGGCGCGGCAACTCCGCGCGACGAGTCGAGCGTTTGTGAGGCTTTAACACGCTTGCGGGCGTGCGTCCGAGTATGGCAGGGCCGACACCCGTAATCGTTCGCGCGTATCGCACGCCGCAGGGCAAGGAAGACGGCGTCTTCGCCGACGTCCGCAGCGAGGACCTCTCGGTACCGCTGATCGACGAGATCCTCGCGGAGACCGGGCTCGAGGGCGAGCAGATCGACGACCTGATGTGGGGTTGTGCACAGCAGCGCGGCGAGCAGGGCAACAACCTCGCGCGCGTGATCGCCCTCCTCTCGGAGCTGGGCGAGTCCGTCCCCGCGACGACGATCAACCGCTGGTGTGCCTCCTCCATGCAGGCCGTGATCTCGGCGGCGGACGCCGTCGCAGCGGGCAACCGCGACGCCGTCATCGCCGGTGGCGTCGAGTCGATGAGCCGCGTGGCGATGGGCGAGAACACCCACAACGTCCACCCGCGACTCGCCGAACTCTACAACATCGGCGAGCTCCAGATGGGGATGACCGCCGAGGAAGTCGCCGACCGCTACGAGGTGTCCCGGGAGGCCCAGGACGAGTACGCCCTGGAGAGCCATCGGCGCGCCGCTGCCGCCACGGACGAGGGCCGTTTCGACGACGAGCTCGTCCCCATCGAGACCGAGGCGGGGACCGTCGAGGAGGACGAGGGAATCCGCCGGGACACCGACCTCGAGACGCTCGCCGGACTGCCGACTGTGTTCAAAAGCGACGGGACAGTGACGCCCGGTAATGCCTCGCAGGTCAGCGACGGCGCGGCGGCGACGCTCGTCACGAGCGAGGCGTTCGCCGAGGAGCACGACCTCGAGATCATGGCCACCGTCGGCGCGAACAACGTCGCCGGCGTCGATCCCCGCGTCATGGGGATCGGGCCCGTCCCCGCGACGGAGGGGCTGCTCGAGCGCAACGGCCGGTCGATCGAGGAGTACGACCTCGTGGAGCTCAACGAGGCGTTCGCGAGCCAGACGCTCTACGCCCGGGACGAGCTCGGGATCGACCCCGAGCAGTTCAACGTCAACGGCGGCGCGATCGCGGTCGGCCATCCGCTCGGTGCCTCGGGTGCCCGGCTGCCCGTGACGCTGCTCCACGCACTGGAGAAGCGCGGCGGCGGCCGCGGGCTGGCGACGCTCTGCGTCGGCTTCGGCCAGGGCGCCGCTATCGAATTCGAAGTCTGAACGAGGAAGCTGCGGTTTCTGAACTGCGATTTCTGTATACGGAAGCCCCCTCCCGCTCGCGGATTCTAACTCGTTGCGCGCGGCTTCGCTACGCTCAGCCGTGCTTACGTCGTTACAATCCACGACCGGTCGGCCCCTTCCGGAGCCCCACCCACAGGTTTGCGTAGACTGGCCAAACACCGGTGGGAAAGCGCGGTGGCGCGCGTTTCGCGGGTGCGTCAGCACCCGCGTAGCGTGCGAGGGACGACCGAGCGAAGCGAGGGAGGAGGTTGGGGAGGGTTGAGGATGCAGTCGGGTGGGACATCGAAAGGGGCAGAGCGGTCGGCTGTCCCCGGGTGAAGCAAGCACTGCAGTGAGGGAGGTACGACCGAGCGAAGCGCGCAGCGAACCCCGGGATTCCGAGCGCCCTGGGGCTTTCGGACACCCATATATTCTGACTTCAGATCCCAGCAGTCGCTACACGAGAGTGGAAAACGTGAGAAACCGCAGATTACGCGATCGTCTTTAGAGCAGCCCCGTCTTCTGGAGCTTCATCAGGTCCTCGGTGTCGAGGGTCTCGCCGTCCTTGAACTTCTGGTAGATCTCCTCGGCCTCCTCCTTGGCGTCCTCCTTCTTCTCCTGGCGCTCGGTCTTGCGCTCTTCCTCTTCCTCCTTGTCGAGCTCGCGCAGGCGCTTCTGGACGCGCACGAAGTCTTCGTGGTGGCGGTCGGCGGCCTCCTGGGCCTCGACGAAGAGCTCGTGCATCTCGTCGGCCTCGTCACGGATGTCGTCGGCCTCCCGGTAGGCCTCGATCATCTCGTTGTGGTGCTCCTGGGCCTCGTCCGCGAGGGACGTCACCTTGCGGTGGTGCTTGGAAGCTTCTGAGCGGACCTCCTCGGCCTCCTCCTTGAGCCCCTCGAGGTCGCCGGAGTTGTCGAGCTTCTCCTTGCGGGACTGGTACTCCTCCCGCTTCTCCTCGATCTGCTCGATGAGCTCGCGCTCGTCCTCGGAGCTGAGCACCTCGGTCTGCTGCTTGAACTCGAGGTCCTCGATCTCCTCCTCGAGCGTGTCGAGGCTCTTGCCGTCCTCAAGTTCGAGGTCCTCCTTCTCGTCGTCGACCTCGTCGAAGAGCTCGTTGGCCTCCGCGTTGAGCTCGTTGCGCTGTTCCTTGTGGGACTGGACCAGTTCGTTGAGCTCGTCCCGCTTCTCGCGGTGTTCCTGGGCCTCGTCGACCTTCTCGCGGGTCGCGGCGTTGAGGTCGTCCCGCTTGCCGGCCCGCTCGGAAGCCATCTGGTTGAGTTCGTTGCGCCGGTCTCGCAGCTGACCGGCTCGTTTGATCAGTTCGCCCTTCGACTCGGACTCGAGGTCCTCGTCGGTGAGTTCGATGTTATCCGCGTCGTCGAGTGTGTCTACGTCTGCCATGTGTTCAATCGTGCCTCTGTGCCATACTGCACTGGGAGATGGCGTCGCTCCGGAAGCTGACGACCCGCCACAATAGTTCGTGTCGTTCTTCCGCGGGCGATACCACCGACTCCAGTGACGTTCTGGGTACCCACATCTTTCACCTGCCCATTTGTAAAGGTACCGGTGGATTCGCGTGAAAACGGCTAGCACGGGCCTGCTACTGCCGTGTTAGGCCAACACACGGTTGGGAAGGACGTGGTCAGTGGTCCACGGACCTGTTCGTTTCCCGTCGGAAGCGACGATTCCCGCGAGAAAGCGAATCGACGACCCCGACGGCGGCCAGACGCCGGGCTGTCGCGGCACGGTCTGCCCGGGCTCGCCGACAGTTCGGGAGCGAGCGGGCGAACCGACGCCCAGCTGCTCTCACCAGATCGTGAGGTCGTAGGAGTTCGTCACCGTGCCGGCGTCGAGTCGCAGCTCCAGCGTCAGGCGGTCGGCCGTGTTCGGCAGGGACACCTCGCCAGCGGCCGCGCGTTCGAACGCGCCCACGGAGACGTCCGTCGCGCCGTTTCGGCCGCCGGCGGTCCACGCCAGTTCGCCGGAGCGCGCCGTGTCCGTGTCGTTACAGACCGTGATCCCGACGGCGGAGCCCCGCACCGGTGGCCCGTCGAGCACCGCCTGGAGCGGCTGGAACCCGCTCGCGACCGACTGGAAGGCGGGCTTGCGCTCGCCCTCGGCGGTCAGGACGCCCATCCCGCCGGCGACGTCGGCGTCCACCAGCGAATCGAGGACGATCGTGCCGACGCCCGCCCGACGGAGCGCGTCGAGCACCGTGCGGACCGTCCGGGCCTGCGTACGCTGGCTCCGTCCGGGATCGCCCCGCTCGGCAGCGGAGAGGGCGTCGCGATCTATCCCGGCTGCGGTTCCGTCGCCCGGACGGGCGAGCGAGCCCGCGCCGAACCCGCCGACCACGTCGCCGACCTCGGGGTACTGCTCCAGCAGCCACTCGACGTCGGTCGCGTCGAGGTACCGCCAGCCGGGGTAGGCGTGGACGGCATCCGCATCGGTCCCCGGCGGACCGGTGACCGGGAAGACGACCGCGTCGGACGGTAAGGATCCCGCCAGTGCCTCCGCACCCGCTGCGTCGTAGCTCGAACGCCACGCCCGCCAGCGGAACTTCAGCTTGTCGAGGGCGCCACTCCCGATGCCGGTGCCGTAGGGGTCGACGGGGCTGTCGTGGACGCCCCAGCAGACGAGACTCGGGTGGTTCCCGCGCGAGGCCGCGAGCGCCCGCGCGACGTTGCGCCCGCGCTCGACGTCGATGTCGCCGGGCCCCACGATCGGGAGGTCCTGCCAGTAGAGCAGGCCGGCCCGGTCGCAGGCCTCGGCGAGGCGCTTGGGCGGGACGTGCGATCGCGCCCGGACGAGCGTGGCGTTCGCGGCCTGGGCCTGCTCGACGACGGTCTCGGGATCCGCCGTCGGCGGCACCGTCACGCCGCGGGGACGGTGCCGGTGACCGTTCAGGAAGAGGTCGCCGCCCTCGCGCTCGACGTCGATCAATCCCGTCGTCGCCGTCCGCTCGTGAGCGTCGAGCTTCGCCCGGACGGTGTAGCGGGGCTGCTCGCCCAGCTCGGCGGGCCACCACCGGCGCTCGTTGCCGACCTGCAGCGAACCCTCGACCTGCACCCGCTCGCCCGCGTCGGCCGTCACGTCCGTACGCTCCATCGTGCCGCCGCCACGGAACCCCTCCGGGCGCACGGAGATGGTGAGCTTGTCGTCGATCGGACTCGCGGCGTCGATCAGCGCCGAGACCTCGATCGTCGGCTCCTCGCCGTTCTGGCGATCGTCCGAGCCAGCGTTCGAGGCGCTTCGCTCCCCGGTTCTCGTGTCCCCCATCACCGTCAGGTCGTGGACGTACACCGGCGGCACCGCCTCGACCGCCACTCCGCCGCGGATCGACGGCACCCGCGCCCGTGCCGGCACCGCGTCCGTGTCCTCCACCCCGCCGAAGCGGTCTTCGGCGGCGTGGCAGACCACCAGCAGTTCGTTCTCTTCCATCGGCTCGAACGGCGCGCGGATCGGCGCGGCCCAGTCGCCGCGCACGAGCTGCTGGCCGTTCAGGTAGACCGTCGCGCTCGCGTAGACGTCCTCGATCGTGAGGAGCCCGCGCTCGACGTCGGACTCGCGTGGGTCCGCGAAGCGGGTCCGGTACGCCACGCGGTCGGCCCCCGCCAGCGACGTGGGACGGCCAGGCACCTCGACCCGCTCCCACGAATCGGGCTCCGGCGGCCCGGCTCCCCCGCGCTCCTCGACGACGGCTCCCTGCCACTCGAACTCCATTCGACAGTGGCGAGACGCCCGTACGACAAAAAGGAACCGCCACTGAACGCTGGATTGCTGTCGAAGTGGCGGGATCGCAGGAATCGGTTCGGGACCGCAGATGTTGGTAGACCGGCGACAGCAACTGCTTACGGAAGCCCCCTCCCGCTCGCGACCTCTGACTCGCTACGCGCTTCACTCGCTCACTCCGTTCGCTCGCTGCAGTGCTTACTTCGTCGGAGGACGCGAGCGGTCGGCTCCTTCCGGGGTCCCACCCCGTGGATTTTCCACCTATCGCGAAACCCCGGGGATCCCTCCGGCGCGCGCTTGCGATGGCCGCGAGCCCGCTTCCGGGCAAGCGGCCACTCGCCGACTAGCGTGCGAGGGATGAGCAGCGCAACGAGCGAAGCCACGTGAGCAGCGCAAGAGGTTGGGGAGGTACGAGGTGCTGTCGGGTGGGACTTCGAAAGGGGCAGGGCGACTCGGCTGTCCCCGGGCGAAGGTGAGCCGAACAGCGTGAGGCGAACGTCGAAAGGTGAGCGAAGCGAGCCTTTCGGAATAAGCACTGGACCGACTGAGCGTAGCGAGGGAGGGAAGCGCGCAGCGAGGCCCGGGAGTCACACGAGCGAAGCGAGTGTGACCTCGTCGGAGCTTGCTCCGACGGTGTCCTCGCGAGTGGAACGAGCGAGGGCCCGTCGATCTTTGATCGACGGTGTACCGAGCGCTCTGGGGCTTTCGGGGTGCACAGGCCGAACGGTTGCTCTGCCGACGCGAGATCAACCTACCTATTCGTCAAAACTTCGCGAGCAGGTCCTCGTAGAAGTCCTCGCCCTGCTCCTCCGCCAGCTTCTCGACGATCAGCTCCGGCGTCGACCGAGCGAGGTGATCCTTCCGTGGCGAGCGGTCCACGACCAGCTCGCCGTCCTCCAGCCCCTCGGCCTGGATCCCGTCGACGGTCACGTCGAAGGCGGCCGTTTCCGCGATCTCGCCGGCCAGATGTGAGACGAAGATCCCCGTCGCCCCGCGGTCGTCGAGCGCCTCCAGCACCCCGGCGACGATCTTCGCCGAGGCCCCCGGCTCCGTGATCGACTCGAGCTCGTCGACGAGCACGAGCGCGCCGTCGCCCCCCGACGCCAGGTCGCCGAACTCCCGGACGGTCGCCTCGAACGCGCCGGCGTCGAGCGTGCCCTGGGTCTTGGCGTGGTAGTGCAGGGCGTCAAAGCGCGTGAGCGTCACGTCGTCGGCGGGCACCGGCAGCCCCATCTGGGCGAGCGTGACGGTCGCGGCCACGAGGTCCAGCGTCGACGTCTTCCCGCCGCTGTTGACCCCGGAGAGGAGCGCGACGCCGCCGACGGCGTAGTCGACGGGCTCGATGGCCTCGGGCGGTTCGTCGAGCAGTGGCGAGCGGCCGCCCTCGATGGCGATCCAGCCCGACGCATCGGCGGCTATCCCGTCGGGCGGGTCAGGAACCGCCTCCCCCTCGGGCGTCAGTGCTGGATCCGCGAACGTCGGCATCGTACACTCGAAATCCGCTGCAAACCGCGCGATCGCCAGCTCGACGTCGAGTTCCAGTGCCGCCCGCACGAGCGCACGGGCGTCCTCGCGCATCCCCGCGAGGTCGTCGGCCAGCTCCCGCTTGCGTTCGGCCGCGCGGCGCTCGGCGTCCGCGCGGAGGGACTCCCGCAATCGCGAGAGTTCGTCGTCGTTGCGCTCGACGGGGAAGGCGGGCTCCTCCGGAATGATCCGCCGAGCGTGCTCGGCCTCGGTACCCTCGAGTTCGAGCGCGTCGATCAGGTGCTCGCGGGCAGCCTCGACCGCCTCGGCGTGCTCGTCGGCGAGCTCCCGGTCGAGGATCGAGTCGACGCCGGCACCCTGTTCGACCAGCGAGAGCAGGTCCGCGCCCTCGACGGAGACCTCGCGCTCGCGGAGGGTGTCCCGGAGGTGGTCCGTCGCCACGCTCTCGGCGGTCGAGACCGTCGTGTCGAGATCGTCGAGCGCCGTCTGGAGCCGCTGGAGCTCCTCGTCGCCGACGGGCTCGCCGTCCTCGCCCAGCCGGTCGAGGGCGTCCTCGAGCGCGTCGAGGTCCAATTGCGCGTCCAGATCGGCGGCGCGGTGGACCGCCGCCGCGGCCCGCAGCGACTCGCGATTCGCAGCGAAGAAGGAAAGCGCCCGTTCCGGCACCACGTCCTGTGGGCGCTCAAGCGCGTCCGGTTCGACCCGCACGTCGCCGTCGACGTCCACGCCAGCGAAGGACTCGTCGAGCGCGACGACGGTCGCATAGCCCCGGGCAAGCTCCGCGAGGCCGCGGGCGTCGTCGACGACCTCGACGGTGACCTCCGGGATGGCGTCGTTGGCCTCCGAGTAGCGCTCAGCGTCGGTCGTCGCGAGGCAGCGATCCCGGACGCGGACGTCCGAGGGCGCCGACAGCGGCGCCACGCCCTCCAGCGCTTCGAGCACCGCCTCGTCGGGCTCTCGCTCCATCGCGGCACTCGCGATCGCGCGGGCCTCCTCGATCCGCGAGGCGGCGGGCGAGGGGTAGAACGTCTCCAGCCGGTGTGCGGCGTAGTCGGTGACGGTCCGCTCCTGGAGGAGCCCGAGCAGCTCCTGGTGAATCTCGCGCGTGCGGTCGGTCCCGAGGAACCCACCGGGATCGTCGTGCTCGGCCCTGATCGCGCCGCGGGCGATTCGCGCCGCGCGACCCGGCGAGACACCCGGTGCTTCGGAGAGCCGGGCGACGTCGCCCTCCCGGAGCGCTCGCTCGGGGTCGTCGAGCTCGGCCAGCGACTCGGCCGTCTTCGCGCCGACGCCGGGGATCGCCTCCAGCTCCATCTACGGGGGTCGAACGCGCGTGACGAGAAAAAGCTCCCGACAGCGGGGTGGAAGTGGTGGCCGAGTGGGTACCACGTCCGAACGCGGGCCCAGTGTCGCCACAGATGTCCGACGGGCTTACAAAAACCGCGTTCAGGGAACGTTCTTCCCGCCGAGTGCGCTACGGGTACGCATGGCAACCGACGACACACCGGCCGACCCGCCCGAGGGGTTCGTCGAGGCCACCGATCTCCAGACACTCGAGGACGACGGCGCCGCGATCGCCGCCGCGGAGGGCACGCCGATCGCCCTGTTCCACCACGACGGCGAGGTCCACGCTGTCGACAACGCCTGTCCGCACATGGGGTTCCCGCTGATCGAGGGCAGCGTCGACGACGGCATCCTGACCTGTCACTGGCACCACGCCCGCTTCGAACTTTCCTGTGGCGACACCTTCGACCCCTGGGCAGACGACGTGGCGAGCTACCCCACGAAGATCGAGGACGGCCGGGTCTTCGTCCGGCCGGAACCCGAATCGGACCTCCCACCCGAGGAACGCTGGCGAAACCGTCTCGAGACCGGTCTCGAGGAGAACCTCCGGCTCGTGATCGCGAAGTCGGTCATCGGCCTCGACGTCGCTGGAGTCGCCGACCAGGGGCCACTCGAACGCGGGCTCGGGTTCGGGGCACGCTACCGCGAGGACGGCTGGAGCTCCGGGCTGACGATCCTCGCCGCGATGGGGAACGTCCTCCCGACGCTGGAGGGGCACGACCCGCGCCGCGCGCTCTACACCGGCCTCCGCCACGTCGCGAGCGACTGTGCCGGCGAGCCGCCGAACTTCTCCCAGCCGGCGTTCGACGCCGACGTCGACCCCGACCGGCTCGTTCGCTGGTTCCGGGACGCCGTCGAGGTCCGCGATCGCGACGGCGCGGAGCGCTGTCTCCGGACCGCCGTCGAGCGAAGCTCGACGAGCCCTGGCTCGCGAACTCGCCAGGATGCCGTCGAGGGCGATCACGGCCGGGAGACGATCGAGCGGATGCTGTTCGGCGCGGCCACGGACCACCTGTACCTCGACTCGGGTCACAGCCTCGACATGATCAACAAGGCGATCGAGGCGCTCGACCGCACCCAGTGGGCCGATCCCGCGCCGGTGCTCGCGAGCCTCGTGCCCCGGCTCACCGACGCGACGCGCAGCGAGGAGCTCTCACAGTGGCGCCAGCCGATCGACGTCGCGGCGATGTGTTTCGACGCCTTCGAGGACCTCGACGACGCGGCGGCAGCCGGCGAATCCGTCCGCAGCGATCGGCGGGACCGCGCAGACGGGGCCGACGGCTGGCGCTGGACCCCCGACGAGGAGGTCCGCGAGACCCTGCTCTCGGAGGATCCCCAGGCGATCGTCGACGCCCTCGAGGCGGGGATCCGCGAGGGCGCGACGCCCAGCGACCTCGCGGCGCCCGTCGCCGACGCCGCGGCCACCCGCGTCGCGCAGTTTGGCACCTCCAACGAGTTCTCCGACTGGAACACGGTCCACCACACGTTCACCTACGCGAACGCGGTGCGGGAGGCGGCCCTCCGCACCGAGATCCAGGAGCTCTACCGGGGCGTCTTCGACGCCGCGATGAACGTCTACCTCGATCGCTTCCTCAACAGTCCGCCGGCGCCGATCCCCGAGCCTGACGGAGACGGGGATCCAGCTCAACTCCGCGACGATCTGATCGACGCCATGGATCGCGAGGGCCAGGTCAACGACGCTGGCCGTGCCGCCGTCGAGTGGCTCGCCGGAGCCGACGATCCCGGGGACGTCTGGACGACGCTCGGGGAGACCCTCCTCCGGGAGGACGCCGGCTTCCACACGCTCCAGAACTACGAGGCCGGGTGGCGGCAGTTCCACAGAGCTGCGAGCCCGGCGGAGCGGCGCCGCGCGCTCGTCGCCGTCGCCCGCTACCAGGCCGCCCACTTCCCGACGCGACGCGAGGCCGAGCAGACCTTCTCGATCGCGACGCGGTTGCATCGAGGGGAGAAGCTACACGAGTAGGAGAACGACCAGCTATACGTCGCGTTCACGTCGGTACCAGGTCGCGAGTTCCCGTTCGAATCGCTCGAACCAGTGGAGGTCCTCGTGCAACACGTCGAAAACGAGGTCGTGGTCGACCTCGCCGTATCGATGGGCGAGGACGTTGCGAAAACCGATTGCCTCCTTGAGTTTCGATCCTGTCTCCTCGGTAACAATTCCTGCAGTTCGTAGCCTGTCGATCTCCGCTTTCGAGGTGTCAGCGGCGCCAAGTTCCTCGGCACGCCGGACGTGCCCTGCAACGTCGATACACGCCTGAACGAGATTCATCAGCGTCCGCTCTACGGCTCGTTGGACGACGGTGTCGGCGGAGTACGCTGCTCGCGACATCCCACGCATCTCCTCGAGATCCGTGACGAACTCGTCGATGTGCTCCAGTTTCGTGACGAAGATCTCCTCGTCGACCATCAGGAACTGCCCTCTGCAAGTCGGTCGATGACGTCGCGGCGTTGCCGTTTCCGATCGTCCGCGTCGGCCGCCACCTGCTCCTCGAATCGCTTCCGATCGTCCGCTGCCAGGTCCTCGTCGCCGTAGAGCACTCGACCGTCCCGGAGTGCTCTGGCCGCGATTCTGACCGGTAATCGCTCGACGTCGCTTACGTCGACGAAGCGCTCAGCGTACGACTGTAGTTCGGCATCGATCCGGTTGCGCGCGTCGAATCGTTCCCGGTCGTCCAGCTCGTCGGGGAACTGCAACGCGACGTCGACGTCCGACGTGGACGTAGAATCTCCCCGAACGCTGGATCCGAAGCAGACGGCGTAGACGACGGGCGTGTCCAGGAGGTACTCGTGCATTCCCCCCGTGTCCACGCCGTCGATGACCGCGTCGGCTGCCATGAAGACACCTTACGGGCGATCGGATATATAATTGGGGCGGCAGACCAGCTGGTCTCAGTCCTCGGACGCCTCTTCCGCGGCCTCCAGCGTCTGCGAGAACTCCTCGATCGGGTGGACGGAGTAGTCCACCGAGAGCGTGTCTCTCGTCGCCCGGACCTTCCCCACGAACGTCGAAATCTCCGGAAGCGTGCCCTCCAGCACGAACAGCTCCATGCAGTACCGCTCGGCGACGTGGGAGTGGAAGTTCGAGGCGACGAGGTGTTCGTGTTCGTGGCGCAGCTCGGTCATGCGCTGTTCGACGCTCGTGGTCTCGTAGTCGAAGACGACGGTGACGACGCCCATCAGCTCCTTGTCCTCGAGGGAGGCGTCCTCGAACTCGCCCAGCAGGTTGCGACTCGCCTCCCGGACGACCTCGCTCCGGCCGGTGTAGCCGTGTTCATCCGCGAACTCGTCGAGGCGATCGAGCAATTCGTCGGGCATCGAGACGGAGACGACTGCCATGTAACAACTGAAGGCGGTGCGATTATCTATATCTTGCTAAAATGGCCGCCATATTCGCCACGATTTAACAGCGGTCGGCGAGACCCGGCCGGCACCAGTTTCTCGTCGCGAAGCGCTCCAGAAGGCATTCATCCGGTCCGTGGATCGAACGGTCGTATGCAACGCCGCCAGTTCCTCGCGAGCGGAGCAGCCCTCTGTTCGGTCGCCGCCGCAGGCTGTGCCCATCCAGCAGTCGTGCTCGATCTGACCGAAGCGACGCCGGACGAACTCGCCGACGAGGCGTCGATGGCCGCCGAACCGGGATCCGAAGAAGCAGTCATCGTCGGGGCGGCCGGCGAGGACGGATCGACGACGCTAACCGGACGAGGCGAGCGGTTCCGGCGCACCAGCACCGTCCGGGTCGACGGCGCAGTGTACGACGTCTCGGAGCACCGAGTCGGCAGCAGCAACGTCACCGTCTACGACCTCGGCTTCGACTTCGACCCGGCGGACGCGACGCCGGAGCGCGGCGAGATCGCCGTCGAGGCGCTCCCGGCAGTGGATCGCCACCGGCTCGACCCACTCCTCACGCCGGAGCCGCAGTCGCGGAGCGACGGCGTCGACGTGACCGACGAGTGGGGAACCGCGGCGGAGCTGGGGAACCAGTCCGTGTTCGTTCCCGACCAGCAGTACGACGTGATCGTCGACGGTGCGGATCGGTATCGGGTGCACGTCTCCGCCGAGACCGAGTCCCTGCCCGAGTACCGCTACGAGGTGACCCAGATCGCGCCCAGCGTCGAAGCGTTCGCCCAACAGCTCCGGGACCAGTACCTGTTCGCGCTCGAGGGGCTCTCCGACGACGAACGGTCCGTCGTCGAGGAGGCCATCGACGGGGCGTACTTCGATGACGACGACGCGTTCCAGTCGGTCGTCGACCGCATCCACCAACACGAGGGGCTGAACGAGGACGATTTCTACGGAACCTGGCTCCTCGAGTACGAGTCAGCGGCGTATCTCGCCTACGTCGAGTGGTGATCGCTGGACCGCACCGCCGCGGAGCGAGTCGCACGAGCTGCGACGCGGCGAAACCTGGATAGGAGGGGCGGGCGAAATCGACCTCGATGCCCCTCCCGGTCGCCGCCCCCGCCCCGAACCGATCGCTGCCGGTCCTCTTCGTCCTCGTCGCAGTCGCGGTGATCCTGACGCGGATCGTGCTCATCGGCGCCGACCTCTGGCCGTCGCTCTGGATGGGGATCGCGGCCGCCACCGGGGCGACGGTGGTCACCTGGGCATTGGACCGGCGGCGGAACTAACGGCTCGTCAAGCAGTGATCGATTCGACGCTGCTGGTGCGAGTCGTCGCCAGCCCGTCACGTGACACGGTTCGCTCGTGGAAAGGCTGCGAGGCAACACCTCCCGGAGAACCGACCGTAGCACGCACGGGCCAGCCATCTACGAGAGTACCTCCGTGAATGCCCGGATCTGATCGGAAACGTCCGCGACGATGGACGGGTCCACGTGCGCGACTCGTTTCGAGATATCCCGATGTGGAAACACGTGCAAGGACCACGGACTCACGTAGCTGGGGTACGTCTTCAGCTCACCCGCACGCAATCCGGTTTCAGTAATCGGGATCGCAGGGGCACGCTCAGTCGACGTGACGACTGCCACCGTGTATCGATCGCCCTGAAACGGTCGATTCGCGTTCGAGACGACGAGATACGGACGGAGCCCACTCTTGAACGTCGCTGGAGCGAGTACGACGCTTCCCTGGGAGTACGTCATGCGTAGCTATCCGGGCTCTCCGAGATCCGGCACGCTCTCGGCCCACTCGTCGTCTTCACCGTAGGCGTCGTCACCGTACGTGTCTTCGATGGCGGACAGGCTGACCACGTTCGCGAGTCGCGAGGCTGCGACGTCGTCGGCGATCGCCCAGTAGGAATCGATTTGCCGGACGAGGCCACGATCTTCCAGTCGCGAGAGCGTTTTGTGGATGCTGCCCGACGCAACTTCGGTCAACTCCGCGAGTTCCTTCGGGGCAAAGCCCATGTCGGGGTGGTCAGCGAGCACTTCGAGAAGCTCGTGGGCGTTCGTTCCGGGCGTCACGGGCGGCGAATCGTCGTTGCCGTCGGGGTCGAGTTGGATTGGCATGGTGGGAGAGGCGTCCGTTGTTGTCAGCGTTTGTCGCCAGGAGTCATAAAAATTCGCCAAATGGCAGCGAAAATCAGTCGCTGGGGACGGAGCGTACGAGGGCGCAGGACAGGAGACTGATTGCTTCCAGAGCGGCAGTGGCTCACTCCTCGCCGTCGAGATCCTGCCAGCACAGTCGCGGGGATCGCGCCGCACTGGTCTGGTCGATCCGCTTCGCTGCGGTCCGCTGGGGCGCGTTCGCGAGCGTCTCGTCGTCCTCCGCCTGGACCGCGTCGAAGGCCGCCGCGAGCTGGTCCAGCGAGTCCCGCGATTCGACCTCCGTGGGCTCGGTCATCAGCGCCTCGGGGACGGTCTCGGGCCACTTCGTCGTCGGGGGATGGACGCCGTGGTCGAGCATCCGCTTGGCGACCTCCGCGGCGTCGCGATGGCCCGCGGAGGCCACGAACTCGTGGTGGAACGGGCCGTAGGGCACGTCGTAGTGGAGCTGGCTCGCGAGGTAGTTCGCGTTGAGCACCGCCTTCGCGCTGGCGTCGGAGAGGCCGTCGTCGCCGAGGCGGGCGATGTACGCGGCGGCCTTGAGCAGGACGAGCCAGTTGCCCTCGTAGCCGTGGACCTTGCCGATGGAGTTGGCGGGGGTATAGCGCTCGAACTGTGGGCGATCCGTGGCGCCGTCGGCGCTGCTCTCCTCGGTTTTCCGCACGTGCGGATCCGGCAGGAACTCGGCGAGGCGCTCCGCGACGCCGACCGGTCCAGCGCCGGGGCCACCGCCGCCGTGGGGCGTCGCGAACGTCTTGTGGACGTTGTAGTGCATCACGTCGAACCCCATGTCGCCGGGGCGAGCGCGGCCGAGCAGCGCGTTGAGGTTCGCGCCGTCGTAGTAGAGCAGCCCGCCGACGTCGTGGACGAGGTCGGCGATCCGCTCGATGTCCCGCTCGAACAGCCCGAGCGTGTTCGGATTGGTGAGCATGAGCGCGGCTGTCTCATCCGAGAGCGCTGCTTCGAGCGCGTCGACGTCGACGCGGCCGTCCTCGCCGCTGGGAAGCTCGACGACTTCGTAGCCGCCCATCGCCGCGGAGGCGAAGTTCGTCCCGTGGGCAGTGTCGGGGACGATGACCTCCGAGCGGTCCTCGCCGTTGGCCTCGTGGTAGGCTTTGGCGACTAGGATGCCCGCGAACTCGCCCGCTGCGCCGGCGGGTGGCTGGAGCGTCACCGCGTCCATCCCGCCGATGGCTGCGAGATCCTCCTGTAGCCGATGCTGGACCGCGAGAATTCCCTGGAGCGACTCGTCCGGCCGGTCGGGGTGGACGAGCGCGTTCGGGTCCGCCGCGAGGTCCTCGACGAACCAGGGGTTGTACTTCATCGTACAGGAGCCCAGCGGGTAGGGCCCGTGCTCGACGCCGTAGGTCATCTCGGAGAGCCGGGTGTAGTGCCGGGCGAGCTGGGGTTCGGCCGGGTCGGGCAAGGTGAGCTCGTTGCGGGTGAGCTCGTCCGGGAGGTCAACGTCCACGTCGACGGTCCGCTCATCCGACTCCGAGAGGAGCGGCTCGTACACCGGCGCGTCGTCGCGACTCCAGCGTGCTTGATCAAATTTCATCGAATCACCTCGAGTGCCTCGACCAGATCGCCCGAATGCTCGCGGTTCGTGTCGGTCACACACAACTGCAGTCGATGCTCTCCGACGACATGCACGGCGAACCCCTCCTCGCGCAGTGCCGATTCAATCGCATCCGCTGGCTGCTCCGTCTCGACCAGGAACTCCCGGAAGTGGTGGCGGTCGTGGATAGGTGCGCGATAGCCGTCGATCGCATCGACCGCGCTCGCCAGGGATTTCGGCGCGTCGATACAGGTCCCGGCGAGTTCGGCGAGTCCCTCCGGGCCCAGGGAAACCGCGTGCATCGCCGAGCGGAGCGCGACCCACGCCTGATTCGTACAGACGTTGGAGGTCGCACGCTCCTTGCGGATGTGCTGCTCGCGGGTCTGGAGCGTGAGCGTGTAGGCCCGCTGGCCGTCCGCGTCTTCGCTCGCCCCGACGAGTCTGCCGGGGACCTGCCGGAGGAACTCGTCTCGCGTGGCGAACAGGCCGAGGCCGGTCCCGTAGCTCGCGGGAAGGCCGAGCACGCTCGCGTCGCCGACGACGACGTCGGCACCGAGCACGGACGGTCGCTCCAGCACCGAGAGCGCGATCGGATCCGAGCCGAGCGTGAACAGCGCGTCGTGGTCCTCGGCGAGGTCGCCGATCGTCGCCAGGCCGGGATCGAGCGTTCCGCGGACGGTCGGCGACTCCGCGTAGATCATGGTCACGTCCGAATCGACGCGCTCGCGGAGGGCGTCGAGGTCCGCCGCCCCGTCGTCGGAATCGTACGTCTCGACGACGAGGTCGGTGCCGTCGACGTAGTTCTCGAGGACGGACCGCCGCTCCGTCCGCAAGAGCTCCGGGACGAGAATCACGTTCCCATCGGTCGCGCGAACGCGCTTGGCGAGCAGCGCCGCCTCGCCCAGCGCCGTGGCGGCGTCGTAGAGCGAGCAGTTGGCGACGTCGAGGCCGGTCAGCTCGACGACGATCGACTGGTACTCGAAGAGCGCCTGCAGGAACCCCTGTGCGACCTCGGGCTGGTACTGCGTGTAGCTCGTGAGGAACTCCGAGCGGTCGGCGAGGTGCTCGACCGCCGATGGAACGTAGTGGTCGTAGTGCCCGCGGCCGAGGAACTCGACCAGCTCGTCGTTCCGGTCGAGCTGCTCGGTGAACTCGGCCCTGACGGCCCGCTCGTCGCGAGCTGCGATGTCGAACTCGCCGTCGAAGCGAACGGACTCGGGCACGTCGAAGAGGTCCTCGACGGTGTCTGCGCCGACGGCGTCGAGCATCGCCGCGGTCTCTTCGGGCGTGTGCGGTGCGAAAGGAGTGCCGGTGTCGTGGCCGGTCATGAATAACCCCGTGGGATACGACAGGGTTGCCCCCGGGGGCTACTGAACGCACGGGTTTCGGACAGGGACGGGGACCACGTGCCCGTCGATAACGCGGGAGTTACAGATCGCGTTGGTATTCAGCGACGGAAAGCACGTCTTGCACCTCGTCCTGCCAGAAGAAGCGATCAGCCGTGGCGAACGTGGCCCCGTTCTCGCTCGCGTTTGCGGCGATCAACACGTCGGGATGCTCGGCAGGAACGCCGCGATCGACTAGGTTCGACTGGAGGCGAGCGGCTTCCATCGCCGTCGCCCCCGTCACGTCCAGTACGTCCACCATCGGTGAAATTGCGCTCTCGATCGACTCGAACGGTATCTCGTGTTGCGCGTGCAGCGTACCGGCATATGCCTCGAACGTGACGATGCTCGAGGTCGCCCAGGGCTCGTCAGTTCGGTCGTCGAGGAAGGATCGTGCCGCCTCCCTCCCGGTGAGGTAGTCGCTGAGCAGGGAGTTGTCGAGGAAAAGCATTAGCTGTGGCCGTCCGATTCTTGGCCGTCTTCGTCGACCGCCACCTCGTCCATCGAATCCGTTGCCCCGGAGGACATCTCCTCGATGTCCTGTGCGAACCCCTCTCGCATCTCCTCGCGGACGCGCTCCATGCCCTCCTGCAGATCGCCGTCCGCGTCCGAGAGGGCGCCGAATCCAGCCCACTTGTCGTCGCTCGTTAACCGCAAAATTACGTCCTCGAAGCTCTCGCCGGGCCGTTTGTGCCGCTCGAGACGCTCCTTCGCCTCGACGGAGAGCTGGATCGAGGTGTCGGACATGTATGCAGATAGGCATGCATCGGTGATAAACCAGTGGCGGAGCCGGGCCTGTGACCGGTTCACGGATTGCCGGCCCGGATGAGTGACGGTGTCACGCTTCCACAACGCATTCGTTCCAGTACGGGTAACGTGACGCCGTGTCTTCTCGCAGGTCAGTACGTCTCGAGGAGATGGTATCGCCAGCAATCGAAGCGGCGATCGAGGACGGCACGGACACGGCGATCGTTGCCGTCGGCTCGATCGAACAGCACGGGCCCCACCTGCCCGTGAACATGGACACGCTCGACGGCGACGAACTCGCCTGCCGGATCGCGGAAGCGCTTGGCGACGCTCTGGCTGCGCCCACGATCCGTCCCGGCTGTTCGGGCCACCACATGGCGTTCCCCGGCACGATCACCGTCCCGCCCGAGACGCTGATGGACGTGATCCGGGGGTACTGCCGGTCGCTCGACGAGCACGGGTTCGAGCACGTCGTCCTCGTCCCGACCCACGGCGGGAACTTCGGTCCCGTCAAAACGGTCGCGCCCGAGATCGCCCGGGAGATCGACGCGAGCGTGATTCCACTCGCCGACCTCGAGGAGCACATGCAGTTGCTCAACGACGGACTCGACGAGGCGGGGATCGACTACGAGCAAGACGTGATCCACGCCGGGGCGGCGGAGACGGCGATCGTGCTCGCGATCGACGAGGGGCTCGTCAGGACCGAGGCGATCGAATCCGGGCCTGAAGGCGAGTTCTCCACCGCACGGCTCCTCGGCGAGGGCTTCGATGCGATCACCGAGAACGGCGTGCTCGGCGACCCCGGGAAGGCGACCGCCGAGGCCGGCGAGACGATCATCCGGACGGTCGTGGACGCGTACGTCGAGCAGATCGAAGCCGAGCGGAGCGCCGTCGAATCCCGAGCCGAGCGAAACGCCAGCTGACTCGATTCCGAAGGGAATACCGATTGGCTGGCCGGCGTTACACCGCCCCCGTTGATATACAAACGCGCCATTACATCGAACAGGAGGCCCACTTTCACCCATGCCCACTGCGCACAACGGCGACGTCGAGATCCACTACGAACTCGACGGGCCGAGCGACGCCGAGCCCGTCGTCCTGATCGAGGGGCTGGGCTACGGCCGCTGGATGTGGCGCTGGCAGCGCGAGCGACTCGCCGAGGACTACCGCGTGATCCTGCCGGACAACCGCGGCACCGGCGATTCGGACGTGCCCGAGGGGCCCTACACGATGGCCGAGATGGCGGCCGACGTCGAGGCAGTCCTGGCGGACGTCGACGCCGCCGACGGCACTGCCGGTGTCGAGCACGCTCACCTCGTTGGCGCGAGCATGGGCGGGATGATCGCCCAGCAGTACGCGCTGGAGTACGACCGCGCCGCAACACTCACCCTGCTCTGTACCAGCCACGGCGGCGAGGAGTCCGTGCCGATCCCGGAAGAGACCGCCCAGCGGATCGTGGCAGTGCCGGAGGGGTACGACGAGCGCGAGACGATCAGACATCGGATGGAGCCCGCCGTCTCCGAGGGATTCTACGAGGCCCACCCCGATCTCGTCGAATCGATCGTCGACTGGCGGCTGGCCGGCGACGCGACGGAGGCCGGGCGGAACGCCCAGGCCGCCGCAGTCCAGGCGTTCGACGTCAGCGACCGCGTCGGCGAGATCGAACTGCCGGTCCAGCTCCTCCACGGCGACGCCGACCGCGTAGTGCCCGTCGAGAACGGCCGGCTGCTCCACGAGAAGCTCCCGGACAGCGACCTCGAGATCGTGGAGGGCGGCCCGCACCTGTTCTTCATCGAGGACCCCGATCGGGTCGCGACGGTGACGCGGGACCACCTGGCGGAACATCCGATCCAGCAGTCGCCATGAACTGGAACCCACGCCCCTACGAGTGGGTCGGCGACTGGAGCGCCCGCCGGGCGTCGCTCACGCCCGACAGGGAGGCGATCGTCGACGCCACGACGGGCGAGCGCTACACCTACGCGGCGCTGGACCGGCGGGCGAATCGGACGGCGCGCTTGCTCGCCGAGTACGGCGTGGAAGCGAAGGAGTCGGACGGTGAAAGCGGCGAGCGGGTCGCCGTCATCTCTCGAAACCGCGTCGAGGTGTTCGATCTCTTCTTCGCGACCGGGAAAACCGGCGGCGTGCTCGCGCCGCTGTCCCACAGATTGGCCTCGCGAGAGCTCGGGGAGCTGCTGGAGCTCGTCGAACCGAGACTGCTCGTCGTCGAGGCGGCCTTCACGGAGCTCGTTGGGAAGGCGCTGGAGCACGCCGACGTCGATCCGACGGTACTCAGGCTGCCGGACGATGCGGCGGAGGGAAGCTCTGGCGAGGACGGGCTGGAGGCAATCGGTGCGGAACGCTACCACGAAGAGCTTCCCGCGGACGATTCGCCGGTCGAATCGGCGGACGTCGCGCTCGACGATCCCCACCTCCTGCTCCACACCGGCGGCTCGACGGGGACGCCAAAGGAGACGATTATCACCCACGGCTCCATCGCGTGGAACTCGCTGAACACGATCGCGTCCTGGGGCCTCCGCCCCGACGACGTGACGCCGATGGTGTTCCCGACGTTCCACACCGGCGGCTGGAACGTCATCACGGTCCCGCTGTTCCACCTGGGCGGCACGATAGTGATCGACCGCGAGGTCGAGCCGGGAGCAGTGCTCGAGCAGATCGAGTCGGAGGGCGCCACGCTGCTGGTGGCCGTGCCCGCCGTCCTGCGGATGATGGCCACGCACGACGACTGGGCGGAGCGGGATCTGTCCACCCTGCGGTTCGTCAAGAGCGGCGGCGGCCCCTGTCGCGAGTCCGTCATCCGGGCGTGGCGCGAGCGCGACGGGCCGGTTCCGGCCGACGACGGCGTCGACCTCTCGCAGGGCTACGGGCTGACGGAGTGTGGGCCCAACAACTTCGCGATGCCCGAGGGGTGGGCCGACGCGCCCGAGGGGCAGGTCCGCGAGCGCGTCGCGAGCGTCGGCAAGCCCGCCATGCACGTCGACGCGCGGGTCGTCGACGACCTCGGCGAGCCCCTGCCCGACGGCGAGATCGGCGAACTCGAACTCGCCGGCCAGCACGCAGCCGCGGGTTACTGGCGCAATCCCGAGGAGACCGAAGCGGCGTTCGGCGCGGCTGCGAATACGCCCGGCGGCGCGGCGGATCAGACCCGACGCTGGGTCTCGACGGGCGACCTCGCGCGCGTCGACGATGACGGGTTCTTCCACATCGAGGGGCGCAAGAAGAACATGTTCGTCAGCGGCGGCGAGAACGTCTACCCGCCCGCCGTCGAGGACGCCATCGCGGAGCACCCCGACGTCGGCGACGTGGTCGTGATCGGGATCCCCGACGAGACCTGGGGGACCGTCGGGAAGGCCGTGGTGGAGCCTGCTGGGGATGCGGGTGGGGAGCCCTTCGACCTCGGGGAGCTGGAGGAGTTTTTGGCGGATCGGCTGGCCAGGTTCGAGGTTCCGAAAGCGTTGGCGTTCGTGGACGAGCTGCCGACGAGCGGCCCCTCCAAGATCGATCGCCAGGCCATCCAGGACGAGTTCGGGGAGTGAGCAGATTTTCTCGTGCGATCGCCAGTACCGTTTCTTCCGCAACCGCCTACGGAAGCCCCCTCCCGCTCGACGGTTTACGCTCGCTTCGCTCCTTGCCTCCCTTCGGTCGGCTGCGGTGCTTACTTCGCCTAAACCGCCGAGCGGTCGGCCCCTTCCGGAGTCCCCCCATTGAGCATCCACCGATCGCGACACCCCAAATCCCTCCGGCGCGCGCTGGCGTTGGCTGCGAGCCCCGTGACAGGCGAGCAGCCGGTCGCTGGCATCGTGCGAGGGATGAGCAGCGGAGCGACGTCAGGAGCGAGCAGCGCAAGAGGTTGGGGAGGTCCGAGGTGCGGTCCGGGTGGGGCTTTCGGGCTACAATTTGGTGGCTGCAACGCGACCAACATCGTCACTGATGTTTTAATTAAACAGACCACGCCAGTGGGTCGTGTTCTATAGAGAGAGGATTCAACACAGCGCATCAAAGTCGGGATAAAGATAACAAAAATTCAAATTGCTAGAGAATATATGCTGTATTATTTCAATTATTCTCGCCTTAATTGGCTGATTATCAAATCGTTCTCCACGCTTCCATTTCCTATTCGTGCCGCCATCCACAAATCTTACATTGTAAGTTTGGAGAAAGTCTTATGGAGTCCCAATTCATACGTAGCCTGTATGAGTAAGCAAGAGCCAGAAATGGCGAAACTCAAAGAGCGCGATTACGAGGTTCTCCAAACGATGCGGGAGGGCAGGGCGAACCCCCTCCTAATTCGCGAAAGAACCGCATTAGACAAAGGGGACGTGAACACAGTTCTCGTCCGCCTCGGTCGAAGCGGGTATGTCGAGCAGATAACACGTGGGCTCTACGAAATCACCGACAAGGGTCGGGGCGAGCTCCGAGCGGTACGAGAAAATCGGGAGTCCTGGATATTCCATGAAGAGGTGACCGAGTCGGACCTAGAGATTTTCCCCCAGGAAGCCGGCAAACTCGACCAAGAGAATGAGTACTACGCGTGGCTTTTGCTGGGCGTGACGGACGATGACCGGGCGTACTATTTCGATAAGGTTGAGGAGGAGATTGTGGAGGTAGTCTCGGACGATGAGGATCTGGTGGAAGTGGAGTCACACGCGCTTGGGGAGGTGACTCATGGCGGATCAGTCGCCGATCGGATGACGAACTACATGCTCGTCCAGAAGGATCAGCGCGAGTGGGATCGTTGGTCCCGATACTCGCTCGCCATTTCGTTCGCTCACGAGATGGGCAGGGTGGCTCGAAACTTCCTGACGACCGAGGAAAGAATTGGGTACTCATTTAGAGTTGTGTTCGACCTCGACTTCTTCGCCGTCATGGCCTTCTTGGGACTTGGTTCAGCAACGACCGACGAGTTCAGTCGTGCCGCACTGGATAAGATGGAGAGCAGCCAAGAACTCCGTGAGTGGATTGATGACTTGGGGCTCCCTCTAGAAGCCGAAGAGAAGGAATCAATTAGATAAATATATTCAATATTTGACTAAGTAAGCTCTCGTGCTGTCGCGTGCCGAGTTGATAAAGCATCGGGGGAGGATGACATTTCGGTCTCGAGATTCAACCCGTGCTAACACCGCCGTGCCCGTCAGCATGACTTGCACACTGTGTTCAGTACGCACGTTTCATCGGTTCAGTCAGACTCTAGAGGGCCCCCACCATCTCAGACCATCTACTACCATCTCCGAACCCGATCCCTGCGCCAACGTTAAGCACACCCATTCCATACGAATCGTTCATGATCGACCTCACGATGGACATGGAGCAGTACGACTGCCCGTTCATCGCCACCACGGACGACCACGAGGTCTCCTTCGCCGCCGTCCACTGGGAGTTCGACGAGGGCGCACGAGAGCTCGAGACCCGGCTCGTGGTGGAGGGGAGCTCCCAGCCCACGCTGGAGACCGGACTCGACGCGCTGCAGTCCCATCCCGGAATGAACCAGTGCGACCTCTTCCGCAAGCGCGGGGACACGGCGTTCATCCGGACGGTGATCGAGGAGACCGACGCGATGGGCGTCATCCGGGCCAACGACGGCTACATTACCGGTCCGTTCCGGATCGCCGACGGCTCGGAGACCTGGGAGGTCGGCTTCGACGACGAGCGGGTGGCCAGCGACGCCCTCTCCGAACTCGATCGGAACAACGAGTTCTCCGTCGAATCCCGGGACGTGCTCGCCCTCGACGACACCTTCGACCTGCTGGACAACGCCAACGCCGCCGCGGAGCTCCTCGAAGGCTGTCGGGACCTCTCCGAGACCGAACGCCGGACGCTCGCCGTCGCCGCGGAGGCGGGCTACTTCGAACAGCCCCGGGACGCCACGCTCCAGACGCTCGCCGACGAGTTCGACGTCTCCGACACCGCCGTCTCGAAGAACCTCCGACGCGGCGAGCGCAAGGTGCTCCGGCGGGTCGTGAACGCGCTCGATACGCTGGAGGGGTCGTCCCAGCGCGTGCGATAATACGACGCATTGCGAGCGGACGTTCCTTCGGCATTCTGTGGACCGCGGGTTCGCATGTCAACCCGCCCTGTGACGGTCCGTCCCGTCGTCTAGTCCACCATGAGCAACGAGGTCGCGCCGCCCACCCTGGAGCGCGAGGACGTCCACGAGATCGACGACGAGCGGTTCGCCCGGGACCGGGTGGCCGTCGTCACCGGCGCTGCCTCTGGCATCGGGCGCGCGACCGCGCTCGCGGCCGCGGTGAACGGGCTCTCCGTCCTCGCGACGGACGTCGACGCGGCGGGGCTCGCCGGGACCGTCGAACGCGCGGAGGCGATCGGCGACCCCCCGAGCGAGATCGGCGAGCCAGCCGACGCGATCGAGCCCTTCGAAGCGGACCTCCAGGAAGAGGACGAAATTCAGGCCATCGCGAGTGCCGCCCGGAATCTCGGCGACGTCACCTTCCTCGCGAACGTCGCCGGCCTCCAGCACGTCGCGCCGATCGGCGAGTTCCCCACGGACGCCTACGACCGCATCCAGGCGGTGATGCTCCGGGCGCCGTTCCTCCTGACCCGTGAACTCTGGGACGACCTCGAGGCCAACGACGGCTGCGTCGGCAACATGGCCTCCGTCCACGGCCACTACGTCACGGCGGACAAGGTCGCCTACAACGCCGTCAAGTTCGGGATCCGCGGGCTGACCCAGTCGATCGCTGCGGAGGGCGAGGGCGACCTCCGCTCGTTCTCGGTCAGCACGGGCTACGTCGAGACGCCGCTCGTGACGAACCAGCTCGAAGACACGGCCGAACGCCGCGGCATCTCCGTCGAGGAGGTAGTCGAAGACGTCATGCTTGGGCAGGCCCGCACGAAGGAGATGATGACGCCGGCGGAGGTCGCGAACCTCTTCGTGCTGGGCTTCTCCCACCTTGCGACGCACCTCAACGGCGGCGATCTGCTGTTCGACGGCGGAATGACCCTGACCTACGAGTGAGCCGGCGAACGTGGCGCGATCCAGTGCGATCCGGCGCGGTTCGGGGCCACCTGCGCATCCCGCGCTGCGACGGCCAGTCCGCGGGAAACCGGACCGCCAGGCCGCCGGGGTTGAGATATCAACCTCCCCTGCTTTGGCGCTATATGTCCTAGAACACTACTAGCATGGCACGAGATCACAATCGGCGGGACGTACTCAAGGCAGCGGGGGGCGCTGCCGCAGCCACGACCTTCGGGCTCGCAGGCTGTCTGGCGGGCGACGGCGGTGGCGACGGCTCCGTCGAGGGGACCGTCTCGATCGGCGTGATGCAGCCGATGACCGGCGGGGTCCAGTACTACGGGCTCCAGAGCCTCTGGGGGTTCCTCTCGGGACTGGCCTACAAGGCCGATTCCGAGCCGGAGATGGTGGAAAGCGCCGGGGAGGTGACCGTCGAGGTCGACGACACCACCTACGAGCTCTACGTCGAGAACACGGAGTTCCTGCCCGACCAGGCCCAGTCCGTCGCGACGACGCTCGTCCAGGAACGGGAGGTGGACATCCTCTTCGGCACCGCGAGTTCGGGCTCGGCCCGGCAGGTCATCAGCAGCGTCGCCAAACCCGGTGACACGCCGATGGTCGTCGGACCGGCGGCCGCGGCGGACATCACGAGCAGCGCCGACTACTGCGGCGAGCACATCTTCCGCGCCAACGAGAACACCGCGATGGACGCCCGGAGCGGCGGCCGGTACGTCGCCCAGGAGACCGACGTCGAGCGCGTGTACATCATGGCCGCGGACTACAGCTTCGGGCAGGCCGTCGCGGCGAACTACACCTCGGTGCTCGAGGCCAACGGCATCGAGGTCGTCGGGACGGACTTCGTTCCCCAGCAGTACTCCGAGTTCGAGGGGCACTTCGAGAACGCCGTCGAAGCCGACGCCGACGCCGTCATCGGCGGGTTCACCGTCCAGACGCTGCCGGCGTTCCTCGGCACGGGGCTCGCCGGTGGCTACGACCTGCGGCTGTTCGGCGGCTTCGCGACCCGCATCACCGCCAGCGCCGTCGGCGAAGTCGTCTCGAACACCCTCGACGAAGTGACCGCCGAGTCGATCCGCGAGGCGGAGCTGGGGCCCTTCACCACCCGCTACCACTGGAACCAGTACGACAACGAGATCAACGACTGGTTCGTCGAGAACTATTCCAACGTCTACGGGACGCTCCCGGACCTGTTCACCTCGGGGACGTTCACGGCCGCCTCCTCGATCCACCAGGGCGTGGTCGAATCGGGCTCGACGACCGGCACCGATATCGCCGAGGCGATGCGCGGGATGACCGTCTCGGACACGCCCAAGGGCGAGGACGGCTACACCTACCAGGAGTACAACAACCAGGCGCGCTCCTCGATGACCGTTGCTTACCCGGTCCCGACCACCGACGAGTGGGCCGACGACTGGGACGCCTCGATCATGCCCGGCGAGCCCCTCGAGACCGTCGGCGCCGACGAGGTCACGCTGCCCGCCGACCACGAGGACATGGGCTGCTCGCTGTAATGTCGCTGCTGCGAACGCGGGGCCTGACCAAGCGCTTCGGCGGGCTGACCGCCGTCGACGCGGTCGACTTCGAGCTCGCCGCCGACGAGTGCTGCTCGCTGATCGGCCCCAACGGCGCCGGCAAGACGACCTTCTTCAACCTCCTGACCGGGACGCTGGCGCCAACCGAGGGGACCGTCGAGTACCGGCCCACTGGCGACAGCGTACAGCACCAGGCCGTGACCGACGGCGGCACGGCGACGGCGGGAGCGGATAGCCAGCGCGCCGCCACCGACGCCGGCTGGCAGGACATTACGGATGCCTCGCCCGACGAAACCGCCCGGCTGGGGATCCACCGTTCCTACCAGATCACGAACGTCTTCCCGGCATCGACGGTGCTGGAGAACGTCAGGATCGCCGCCCAGGCCCACGGCGGGGCGGACAGCTGGCGGCTCTGGCGAAACGTCGGTGCGTTCGAGGAGTACGAGGCGGAGGCCCGGCGGATCCTCGAACGGGTCGACCTCGCCGACGAGGCCGACGTCGTCGCGGACACGCTCTCCCACGGCCAGAAGCGCCACCTCGAGGTCGCGATCGCGCTCGCGGGCGACCCCGACGTCCTCCTGCTCGACGAGCCGACGGCGGGCGTCTCGCGGGACGGCATCGACCGGATCGTCTCGCTGATCGACGACGTGGCCGCCGACCACGCGATCCTGCTGGTCGAGCACAACATGGACGTCGTGATGGACGTCAGCGACCGGATCGCGGTGCTCCACCAGGGCGAGCTGATCGCCGACGACGAGCCCGCGGCCGTCCGGGCCGATCCGGCCGTCCAGCGGGCGTACCTCGGCGGCTACGAGGGTGGGGATGGAGACGAGGACGCCGATTCCCAGGAGAGTGGCGATGCGTCGTCCAGTGACGACGAGAGGTCGACCAGCGACGATGGGGTGAGCTCCCCGTGACTGTCCTCGAACTCGAGGACGTCCACACGTACTACGGCCAGAGCCACGTCCTGCAGGGCGTCTCGCTGACCGTCGAGGAGGGCGAGAACGTCGCGCTGCTGGGACGCAACGGCGTCGGGAAGACGACGACGCTGCGCTCGATCCTGCAGCTCACGCCGCCGCGCTCGGGGACCGTCCGGCTCCACGGCGAGGACGTCACCGGCCTCCCGACCCACGAGGTCGCGCGGCGCGGGGTGGGCTGGGTGCCCGAAGAGCGCCGGATGTTCGGCCACCTGACCGTCGCGGAGAATATTCGGGCGGCGACCCCCGCCGACGCCGACCTCGGCGAGCGGATGCGGTTGGCCTTCGATCGGTTCCCCGATCTCGAGGACCTCCGGGAGCACGAGGCGGGGAGCCTCAGCGGTGGGCAACAGCAGATGCTCGCGATCGCGCGGGCGCTCGTCGGCGACAACGACGTGTTGCTCGTCGACGAGCCCAGCGAGGGGCTCGCGCCACTGATCGTCGAGGAGGTCGTCGAGGCCCTCGCGGACCTGCCCGACGACCGGACGCTCGTGCTCGTCGAGCAGAACGTCCCGATGGCGCTGGAGCTGACCGACCGCTTCTACGTCCTCGACCACGGCGAGGTCGTCGCGGAGGGCGACTCCGCCGACGCGTCGCTGGAGGACGAACGCCTCCGGAGGTATCTGACGGCATGACGGGTGCATTGCTTGCTTCGTTCGACGCGCTCCCGATCGCGTCGATCGGCGAGATCCTCACCGACCTGGCCGACCTCCAGACGCTGCTGGGGATCTTCCTGAACGGCATCTCGAAGTTCGGTCTCTACGTCACCATCGCCGCCGGGCTCTCGCTGATCTTCGGGCTGATGGGCGTGCTCAACTTCGCCCACGGCTCCCTGACGATGATCGGGGCGTACCTCGGCGGCGCGCTCATGCTGACGTTCGTCGGCTCCGCGACGGGCGACCTGCTGACGATCGTCTTCTTCTTCCTGACGATGGCGCTCGTGTTCGCGATCGTCACCGGGCTGGGCGCGGCGCTGGAGGTCGGGCTCGTCCGCCCGATCTACGACAGGCCGCCGCTCTTCCAGATCCTGCTGACCTTCGGGCTCGTCCTGGTCATCGAGGAGGTCGTCCGGATCGTCCTCGAACTCCGGGAGATCCAGCCCAACGTCGACTGGTCGGCGGCGGAGGGAACCCGGCCCGAGATCCTCGGCTTCCACGAGATCGCCGGCGTCTCGACGCAGGGGATCTACCAGTTCGAGGCGCTCGTTGGGGTCCTCGTCGTGATCGCGACGTGGTGGTTCCTCACCCGCACGCGCTACGGGCTCTACATCCGTGCCGGGTCGGAGGACGGCGAGATGGCCCAGGCGCTGGGCATCGACGTCCATCGCTCCTTCACCGTCGTGTTCGGCGTCGGTGCCGGGCTCGCCGCACTGGCGGGCGTCCTGTTGATGTGGGACCCTCGCTACGGCGCGAGCGTTCCGCTGGGCGTCGAGACGCTGCTGATCGCGTTCGTGGTCGTGATCATCGGCGGACTCGGCTCGTTCAAGGGGACCGTCGTCGCCGCGGCGATCGTCGGCTTCGTCGACGCGGTGATGTCCTGGCTGTTCGTCAACCACGTCGACTTCGCCGGCCTGCCCGAGCTGGTGATGTTCCTCGTGCTCGTGCTCGTGCTGGTCGTGCGTCCGAAGGGGCTCTTCGGCATCGCGGAGGTGGGTGGCCATTAGCCCCACCGATCCGCGCCGAACGGACGGGGACCCACAGCGGTCCGAAAAGATCGCGCTGCGTGACGGCGGTTCGCCCGAGCCCGGTCGCGGGGACGCAAGCGGCGGTGACGAGGACGGCGACGCCAGCGACGGCGGCGGTGGCGAGGACGGCGGTCCTGCAGGGACGCTCCGACGGATCATCGCCGACCACAGCGTCCACCTCGCCGTGATCGCGTTCTTCGCGATCTACCCGCTGCTCTACACGCAGCTGATGGCGTCGCCGCTGGGCACCGAGCTCGACGTCTTCTTCCCGGATCCGGACACGATGGTGCTGGTGCTCTGCGTCGGCCTGTTCGCGATGAGCTTCGACTTCGTCTCGGGCTACACCGGCTACCTCTCCTTCGGGCACGCGATGTTCTACGGCATCGGCGCGTACTTCGTCGTGCTCGTCGCGAACGGGAAGGTGCCGTTGCTTCCGGATGGGACGCCGCTGGTGGTCCTGCTGGTGGTCGGTGGGCTGCTCGCGGCAGTGGCGGCGCTGCTCGTCGGTGCCGTCTCCTTCCGGCTCACCGGCGTCTACTTCGCGATGATCACGCTCGGGTTCGCGGAGGTCGCCCACGTGTTCATCCGGAACTGGGACTACGTGGGCTCGAACCCCCGAACGGGAGTCTCCCACGACGGCGGGTTCTCGATCGGAATTCCAGGGGTGTTCAGCGTCGACGTGGGCCGGATCGTCGGAGACAGCTACCAGAACGTCCTGGGGACCGGCCTGGAGTTCACGGACGCCGACGTCTCCTTCTGGGCGATCGGCGTGGTCGTCATGCTGTGTTACTTCGCGATGCAGCGGATCGTCCACTCGCCGTTCGGCCAGGTGATGGTCGCCATCCGCGAGAACGAGGAGCGCGCCGAGGCGATCGGCTTCAACACGTTCTACTACAAGATGGGTGCGTTCGCGATCAGCGCCTTCTTCGCGGCGATCGCCGGCGGGCTGATCGCGGCGTATCGCCGGAACGCCGCACCCTCGAACAGCTTCGACCTGTTCGTGACCGCCGACGCGCTGCTGGCGGCGATCATCGGCGGCTTCGGCACCCTCGCCGGCGCGCTCTACGGCGTGCTCTTCCAGGATGTCCTCGAGGGCATCCTCTCGACGGAGAGCGACGGACTCGCGCGCTATCTCCGGGAGAACCTCCCCGGCTCGGTGCTGGAGGCCGGCGTCGGCGACGCGACCGTCCTGGAGGCGATCAACCTCCTGATCGACGGGCGCGGGCCGCTGTACGTGGGGATCGTGTTCATCCTCTTCGTGCTCTACGTGCCGAACGGCATCCTGGGGACGCTCCGGGAGCGCCTCGGCGGGACGGTCGCCGAGCGCCTCCCCGAGCGACTCCAGCGCTACCGCGGCGGCGGTCCGGGTGAGAGCAAGTGACCAGCGGCGCTGGCGGCGGGACCGCGACGGCGGTCGGCATCACCGGCTACGGCGTCTACGTGCCCGACGAGATCGTCACCGGTGCCGAGATTGCGGAGGCGAGTGGGATCCCCGAAGAGGTCGTGGTCGAGAAGATGGGCCTCCGGGAGAAGCGCGTCTGCCCGCGGGATTCGGGTGATGGATCCGACGGCGATCACGTCAGCGACATGTGCGTGAAAGCGGGCGAACGCGCGCTGGCGGACGCTGGCGTCGAACCCACCGACGTCGACCTCGTCCTGTTCCACGGCAGCGAGTTCAAGGACTACGTCGTCTGGAGCGCCGCCGCGGACGTGGCCGAGCGCCTCGGCGCGAGCGAAGCCTACGCGACGGAATCCTACTCGCTGTGTGCCGGCGCACCGATCGCGCTGCGACAGGCCCGCGCACAGCTGCTCGCCGAGCCGATCGACACCGCCCTGCTCGTGAGCGCGAGCCGCGAGGAGGACCTCGTCGACTACGCCAACGAGCGGTCCTCGTTCATGTTCAACTTCGGCTCCGGCGCGTCGGCGGCCGTCCTCGAAACCGAGCTCGCTGCCTATCGCACCCGCGCCACGGTCCACCACTCCGCCGCGATCACGGACGGCTCCTTCTCGCGGGACGTGATCGTGCCCGCCGGAGGCTCCGTCGAACCGCCCTCCCACGAGAGCGTGGAAGCCGGTCGGCACACCCTCGACGTCCCCGACCAGGAGGGGATGAAGGAGCGACTCGCGCCCGTCTCGTTGCCGAACTACCTCGACGTGGCCGACGAGGCCCTGGAGCGATCGGGGTTCGATCGAGCGGACCTGGACTTCGTCGCGGTCACGCACATGAAGCGGTCGTTCCACGAGACGCTGCTCGAAGAGCTAGGCGTCGACCCCGAAGCTGACGGCTACTACCTCGATCAGTACGGCCACGTCCAGAGCGTCGACCAGCTGCTGGCCGTCGACGAGGCGCTCGACGCCGGGCTGCTCGATCCCGGCGACGTTCTGCTCTTCCTCGCGGCCGGTACCGGCTACACCTGGGCGGCGACGGCGCTGACCTGGGAGGGCTAGGGCTGGCCGATCGCATTCCGCGAGCGAGGCAAGTTTCTGGCGCTCGAAACCGGTGCACGGCAGTCTCGTTCCACGATTCGCACGCCCGCTCGCTGTAGCGATCTGTCAGCCCGTTGCTGCATCAATTCAGCACGCTGTTGCATCGGTCCAGCACGCTGTGGCGTCGCTCCAGCAGTTACAAGCGAGTTCGGAACGAAGACCACTGATACGATGCCCTCCTCATCAGCAGCGACGTCCGACACGTCGGACGCGGTTCCGTCAGCGGACCGCCCGATTCCCGAGCTCGTCGACTGGCTCGTCGGCACGGTCCTCGTGATCGTCGGGCTGGCCTCGGTGCTCGGCGGCGCGGCGCTGTACTCCGTCGTCGACCGCTCGGAGATCCGCGAGGCCGTCGCCAACGAGAACGTCCAGATCGAGGGGCTCTCGGACCCCGAAACGGTCGACGTGGTGCAGGCCCTCGGGAACTGGAGCGCCGCTGGCCTGATCGCGACCGGCGCGATCCTGGCCGTCGCCGGGATCGCGTACGTCCTCCTGCGCCGGCGCACCCACAGCCGCGCCGCGGCGGGCGAGCCGGTCAGCCATTACGGCGCGAACGCGGTGCTCGGTGCGCTCGTCGCGGTCGTCCTGGCGTTTCTCCCGGGCTCGCAGGCCCTGGGCGGGTTCGTCGCGGGCTACCTCGAGAGCCCCACGTCCGATCGCGAGACCAGCGTCGGCGCGGTCGCTGGCGCGCTGTCGACGGTACCCGCGATCGTCGTCCTCGTGTTCGTCGGCGGCGGCGTCACGTCGGGGCTGCTCGCGATCGGGGAGGCCGGGCCGGCGCTCGTGGTCGTCGCGGGCGCGTTGCTCGTGGTGACCTTCCTCGTCGCGATCGGCGGCGGCCTCGGAGCGATCGGCGGCCACCTCGGCGGGCGATTCGGCCGCGGGGAACAGGACCGGAGCGACGGACGCGATTCGGTGGCCTGATCGGGCGGGAGGGGCCTGCGACGGCGTTCCCGACGGGACAGCCGTCGGCCTACTCGTGATGGTGCGTCCACTCGTCGACCGGGACCAGCTCGTCGTCGCCGCAGGCGCCACAAACCGCGGGCGGATCCCAGCTGTGCGTGCCACCGGATTCGTGGACCGGCGTGCCGGCGTGCATCGTCTGACAGGCTGCACAGACGTACTGCTCGATCGATTCGGGGGCGTGTGCCATGTGCAAACAGTTCGTCCGTTTGCACAATAAGTGTTGGTTGTGGGGAGTCAGAATGTGGGAAGCAGGTGGTGAGCGGCTGGTGGGTTCGGAGGATCAGCGAGCCAGCGGTACCACGTACGATTCCGCGAACTGCACGAGGCCGTCGACGAGGTGGTCGCGATCGACGAACGGACGATGTCGGAGACCGTACGCGTCGTCCATTTCGTCGATCGACGCGCTTGTGAATTCGTACTCGAAGACGTAGTTCTCGGCAGATCCGCTCCGTCGGGCTTCCATGAAGCAACAAAAACACCGGGGATCTCGCCGGCGATCATCGGCGCTTCGCAAGCGAAAGTGCTCGGGAATCGCATCCGCTTCAGCGCCCGTCCCAGTCGTGAACCCTGCCTTCGTGAAGACGAAAGCGCAACCGTCACTCGCGCGTGCAAAAGCAATCGACTGGTCGATGACGGGCATTCCCGGTTCGTCGAGATCTTCGATTGCCACCGTCTGTCGGGTCGGATGGTCGATATCGGTCGCGATGAACGCCGTTACTCCCGAGGCGTTCGATACTCGTTCGGCGACTCGCTGGAGCGTTCGTTCGACCACGTCCGGTGCCACGTCGTCCTGCTTCGGTGCGAGTGGGTCTGGTGGAAGCGGATATCGATCGGCTGGATACAGATACGAGGGATCGAGCTGTCGGTACGGACCCATGAGAAAGACGAATTCGTCCTCGATCGATGCTCTGGGTATCGACTCGGAGATGATCGACTCGATCGACCGTCCCTGGTAGCGCTCCAGCGCAGCCATCGGAGAGCAATCGCCGCGGTATCGCTGAAATACGTACGTACTATCTGTTGTCTGTCTTAATATCCGTTAATCTCTTTGCCGTGGAGGCAAACCGTTGCGTATGAGCGAACGGGAAGTGACGGCCGATTCCACGCCCCCGGGCATCGAACGCGTCGAATCGGAGCTACTCGGTGAGACGCTGGACCTGGAGCGCGAAGTCCAGCGACTCGACGCGATGGGCGAGCGGACGCGATTTACGTTGCTCTACCTGCTCGCAGAGGAGGGACAGCTACCGAGTGGCGAACTCGCGACGTTGCTGGACAGGCGGCAGAACGACCTCTACCATCATCTGAACAGGCTCGAGGAAGCCGGGCTCGTCGGGAAGTTCCACGACGGTAACAGTCGTGTGTACGAACTTTCGCCGCTAGCAGAGGAGCTGGTGCCGGCGGTGCTGGAGACGGTTCGGAAGCGAGCGGAGTGAACTGTCACCGCCAGTATTCGGTTTCACTCACAGCACTTCTTCGAGCACCTCCGGAATCGAATCCGAGAGCTCCGACGCCTGCAGGATGCGGATCGTCTCCTGATCGTTCATCGGCGCAGTCGAGCGGCCATCGATGTCCTGCACCACTAGCACGCCGTTCCACCCCGAACCAAATGGCGATCCCTCTTCGAAGACCAGCTGTTCGTCCTTTCGAAGGAAGGCCAGATACTCGAGCGTCTCCGTGACGCCCTCGTGAATCGTCTCCGCTCGCGTCGAGTGTTTGACCTCCGTCACCAGATACTCGTACCGATCGTCGCGTTGGATCTCGAGGACGATGACGTCGGGACGGTTCGTGTGTAGGTGGAACTCGTCGTCTTCGAAGTACCGATCGAGCACCCGACGGGACTCTCGCCGGACGCGCTCGGAGCGAGTGAGTTCGGCATCGGTTTTCTCGATCGGCGCACGGACGAAGGAGAGGTTTCGATCTCGCGCGGAGTTGTCGTGATAGAGCACGACGTCGGAGCCGTCCTCGCTCTCGATCCGCGCGACCTCCTGTCGATCGGTCTCGATCGTCGCGACCCTCGCATCGCCGTCCTGATGATCTTCGATCGCGCCAACGTACTGAAAGAGGACGTACAGCTCGAACAGCGTCTCCTCGTCGTCGGGCGTAATCGTCGTCTCTTCGAGGAGATTCCGAATCGCGTCGACGTCGCCGCGGCGGCTCGCTCGATGGTCACGAAGCAGCGACGCCGCGTCCCGGTAGATTTCGTTCCGGGCCGTCTCCGCACGCAGGAGCATCCGATCGGTCGGCTCGTATCCTTCGGGCTCTCGAATTCGCGTGACGTGGACGTTCCGTTCGAAGAGGTCCCGCATCCGATCGACGAGTTCGAGGTTCTCCTGCCAGCGGTCCGTGACCCAGTCGTACTCGGCACGGAGATACGCCTCCGATTCCTCCAGCGTCGTGTAGATTAGCGAGAGGAGCCGCTTGAGCACGACGTTCTCGTCGATGTCGTAGCTCTCGTGGCGGGTGTCACAGACGAACAGCGACCGATCGCCGGGGGCGCTCGATGCCCGCGTCGTCATCGTCGACTCCCAGTCGATGCGGCCGGATATCTCGCCCCGACTCGCCGTCGTGACGTTCTTGGTCTGGGTCTTGATGCTCCGGATCCGGTGAGAGAGGGACTCGACGAACTCGACCACGTCTGGCCGCAGGACGAAGTGGAGGTCGACGAGTGAGTCGAAGTCCTCGAACCGTTCGTCGAGCCCGTTCGGTTTGATCTGCGCGGCGACGTGGTCCTCCGGCATCGAGCCACCCATCACGTACGCGAACAGGTCCTCCGACACCGAGTCGATGAGCGCCTCCCTATCCATCGATCTCGACCTGGAGTACGTCCCGCGAGAGGGCGGCGAGTCGCGGGCGATCGATCGCTTCGATCCGGGAGAGCCTGTTGACGATCGCTTCTCTTCGCGGAGCACCCTCCAGTTGTGGAAGCACGTAGTTCCCGACGGCTGCAGTTACCGCGGTTCGCTGGTCGCGGTGGGGGCCGTGCTCGACGCCGCGGATGATGTCCTGAACGATCGCTGGGCCGATCTTCCGATCGACGCGACCGCCGTTCAGGACGCGCCATACCTCCGAGACTGCGTCGAGCGTCTCTTCGCTCGGGTCGAGATCCCAGCCGTCGGTGTACTCGCGGAGGAGTTCGATGCGGTCAGCCCGATCCTCGGGGATCGTCGGCGCGTCGACGTGGACGAAGGAGAATCGGCGCATGAACGCGTAGGAGAGTTCGTAGAGCGACGTCTTGTCGTAGGTGTTCATCGTTGCGATGAGCCGCCAGGAATCGGGCATCACGTACTCGTGCGGTGCCGGCGCTCCATCGGTCGTGGAGGCTGGTTGGATGACGATCTCCTCGCCGCCTCTGCGGTACGGAAGCTGGACCGACTGCCCCGAGAGCAGCGTGAACAACTGGCCGAACGCCTTGTCGATGTCCGCCCGGTTGATCTCGTCGATGACGAGGAGTTCGTTCTCCTGCCGTCCGTCCTGCTTGAACCGGCGGAGGACCTGGCCCGGCTCGAAGGAAAGGTTCTCGCCGTCGGTCTCGGTCGGCATGTAGCCGCCGACGGTCTCGAACGTCGACCAATCGGCGGTGGCGGTGGTGATCTGCTGGCCCGAGTAGATGCCAGGGTTCGCAGCCACCATCTCGGAGCATACACGTCGGGCGAGTTCGGTCTTCCCCGTTCCGGGCGGACCGGTGAAGATGACGTGCTTTCCGCTGTCGAACGCCGACGCGACCTGATCGAGGATCTCCTCGGCGCGATCGTCGGGGAAGTAGAGGCCGTCGAGGATGTCGGCGTCGAGATCGATCTCCGGGGCAGAGTGAACGTCGATAGCAGTATCCTCGGTCTCTGCCACGTCTGGAAGTGTTTGCTGAGCGGATTCCTCGCCCTCCGCGAACGCTGCGACCGACCCGTAGCGGCCCCTGATCCCACCGACGCCGAGTTCGTTGAGCGGGCTGAATCCCATCGGGAACTCGCGGTCGTAGCCCGCGAGGTCGTGGACCTCCGCAGACGAGACGTCGATCTCGTTCGGTGCGTCGAGGTAGATGATCCGGCTCCACGGTTCGTCGTCGAAGTTCGGCCATATCTCGCGGCCGAGTGCTTCGTTGAGCTCAGTGCCGAGAACTCTCGTCGAGTGGGTGTAGCTTCCGTCCCGGTAGAAGAGGAGATAGTCGTCGGGATCGACGTCACTCCAAGTGCCGTCGAGCGTCGACTTTGTTCCCCACAGTCGAACGACGTCGCCATCCGCTGGCACGTCGTCGCTCAGTTTCGCGATCCGCTCGGAAGGGATCCCCTCGACGACGGTGTTCTCGAAGTTCTCGAGCGCCGCGTCGTTCCCGTACGGCGCGAGAAAGATCTCCGGCCCGTCGTATGCCATGTTCCGATGATTTGTCGATTAGCTTCAAATATCTACTGGGGCCACAGGTTGAAATCCGAAGCCGGAGCGAAGCAGTGGCGTGTTGGTGCGACGACTGGACGATCGGGACTGTCCGCACTGTGGGGCCGCTGTCGGCGTCGGGGTGAAGGAGGAGCCGAGTGGGTGGAAGGTGTATCGCATCTGTCTGTCAGAAGGGCGGGCATGCCGTGCTAGAAGAATCGGGTCCGTTGCACGTGAATCAGTCGCTCATCTCGATGAAATTGAACGGCGAGCAAAGGAATACCTCTGAGCGTAAGTAAGAGCAATTCGAATAGTACCACTCAAATTCATTCGATCGTTTCGCTACCATGCCCGGTCGGTCGCTCAGACGTCATCAACGACCCTGCCATGTACGCCGTCGATCGCGACGCCCGCAAGCGTCGCGCGGAGCACGTCCACGCCGCTGTCGACGGCCGGAACGTCAAGAGCGGCGAGGAGATAACGATCCCCTCCGGAGCGACGACGGCGTCGAGGAACTGCTGCAGCACCTCGAAGCCGACCGCAAGACGGTGGCAGAGACCGACGCGGAGGCGCTGGAAGCCGAGATCGACGAGGCGGTCTACGACCTGTTCGAGCTGACCGAGGACGAGCGGGACGTGGTGGAGGAGTATCTCAAAGTGTTCTGAGTGCAGGCCGTCCGCGTTCGTCCCGACACGGCTCGTGGCCGGTGCTGGTTAGATTAGATTCCGGAACTCGTACTCCGCTGGCTCTCGATCCTCTTTCGCGATGTGGAACGAGTATTCGACGTATCGCCGGCCACGTTCTCCGGCGACTCTGACGGGAAACAGTCGATTATCGAGACGTTCGATCGACAGGCGCTCGGTGTAGGGGAACATGCCACGGGCACACTGGAACTCGACCGGAAATCCGTTCTCCGTTGTCGTGTGATGATAATCGACGATAGACGTGCTGGCTTGTGCCGAGAGGGTGAACGCAGCTCGGTGGAACTGCTCGGGATCCGTATTGTTCACGACCGTCCTGGCGGCGGTTCTGTAGAGTCGATCCTCGGCCTGGGGTTCGACGTCGTCCCAATCGATCGGCTCGTCGAGAATCTGGCGCGCCTCGTCCTCGTCGAGCAGTGATCCGAGGTGGCGAAGGACGTCCATCGGATAGACGATCAACGCGAACTCTTTGTCGAGTTCGAACATGACGTAGAAGTTCGCACCGCCTGCACTTCCAGTGAGATAATACTGAACGCTCCGTTCGAGTTCCTCCTCGGCTTCCAGGGCCTCCATCGGTACGTCCTCTCCCTGTTCGTCGACAGGCCCAATGACGTCGTGGGCCTCGTAGCCAAGTTTGGGCAGTAGTTCGGCCACTTCGACGATCGCGCCCCGGACCCGTTCCCTACGCGGCATTGGTCGTTGATAGTCCGGCCGGTGGCTGGTCGATCAGATCGTCGTCCCGGTCGTCCCGCGATGCGTTGTCGATGTCTTCAAACGGTGGGTGGAGATCGCTCCGGCCCTCGTCGTTGTCGCCTCCAAAGTCGTCGAGCGTGATCGGCATCCGTACGTCTTCGTCGATGCTCTTTGGCTCTCCACTGAGAACCGAGTTCACCGCGCTGTTCAGTTCGAACAGTTCTTTCGTCACCTTCCCGTCGTCGTTGAGCTGGTACTCGGGCCACGCTCCGCTCTCGAGGCGCTCTACGATACCGAGCTCGATGAGGCGAGGGAGATGCTCCCGGATCGCCTCACGGCTCACCCCAGTTCGGCGTTCGAGTTCGGACTTGTTGAACTGATATCCTGGCGGCGCTTCGAGTAACGCATCGATGAGCAGCCGTACGGTTTCGTACCGGGTGAGTTCGATCCACCCACTCGGATTGTCGAGCCGTGATTGCTTCATATCGAACTCACTCCCGTCTTCAGTCGGCATGGAAGACGATTGTGCGTCCCCCGGGATAAGTTTTGGCAGTCTGCCAAACCATATTGGCACCCAACCTATTTCCCCATATAGTACATCGAATAAATACCCCGATGGCGTCACACGAGGTGATCTGTAGCGTACTCGCGTTCCTCATTAGCGAACACAGCTACGGGTCGCCGACCGGGAAGGAATTTGCTGTGAACAGAGCGGGCGTGCGTAGCGACCAATTGGGAGAGGCAAAAGAGGCGTTCGAGGAGCTTCGGGAGGAGGCCCCATTCGTCGTCGACCGTGGTGCCCGTGGGATCGAATTGGATAGCAGTAGCTTCGGGACGCTGGCGGATTATCTCTATGCTCGATGTGATGGATGGACGGAGGACCAGATTCAGTTGCGGTTGAAACACTACGAGGGATGGGCAGAACATCGCTGGTCGCCGCCGGAATGATGTCCCACAGTTCACCAAGGAGACGTGAGCTGTCCCGAATTTCTGTCCTAAGCTGAACCGGCGCGCTCGTTCACAAGCTCGTAGGTTTTGCTTCGTACGCCCGCTGCCAGAGCGCCCGAGTAGTTCGCTCTACTTGGCCTGCGTTCGGCAGAAGTTGATTGGGACGGGATTCGAACCGGAGGAAGACAGTCCGGGGTGCTCGCTTCGCTGCGCTCCCGGGCTGTGTCTTCCAGGGTTCGAATCCTTCGGCACCATTCTGGTGACGCAGGCTCCTCGCTGCGCTCGTCGCGTTCGACACCAGAATGGGTTGGGGCGGATTCGAACCGCCGACCCGCTCCGTGTGAAGGAGCTGTCATAACCGGACTAGACCACCAACCCGGTATCCGAAACTACCCGAGTGCCAGCCTTAAGGGTTACCTTGTTCCGGACTCCATTCATCGCGTTGCGGCGTCGATTCTACGTGCAATTACATCGCACACAACCGTGTCAATCGCCCGCAAACGACAGTCTGACGGCCGTCAGACCTGCCAGAGGACTTAACAGTACGTACAAATAGACAGTGGGTATGGTGGGAGTCGTGCGGGGGGTCGGCCAGCCGTCGGCCCCGGAGGGGAACTCGTGATCGAGAACCCACGGGTTCGTCTCGCGCTCGCCGAGCGCGGCCGCCAGATCGCGATCGCGCTGGCGGTGCTCGGTGCGGTCATGCTGGTGCTCGCGATCTGGACGGTCGCGACGCCGGCGACGGAGTCCACGCAGGAGCGGACGGACGTGCAGTCCATCGAGACGGAGGTGACCCACTCCGCGACGGTCACGTCCAGCAGTTCGCCCTGGGAGCAGGGCACCGTCCTCGAGGATCATCCCGCGTACCTGCTGAACGCCTCGCCGGTCCTCGACGTGGAAATCGAGACGGACGCACCGCCGGGATCGACGGTGTTCCACGACGCGCGCCTCCAACTGCGCGTCGTTCGCGACGGCGAGGTGGTCTGGGAGCGCACCGAATCGCTCGCGACGGAGGAGGTCACCGCGACGAACGGCACGGCGACCTCGACCGCCGAGATCGACGTCGAGGCCGTCCAGACCGAACGGCAGGCGCTCCAGAGCGAGTTCGCGGGCGTCGGCACGGTCCAGACCCGGATCGTCGCGGACGTGCAGTACGAGACCGACCAGTACGAGGGTTCGCTGAGCGCGACGGGACCCCTCTCGGTGACCAGCCAGGCCTACTGGATCGAGGGGACCCCGAGTGACAGCGACCCGCGGAGCCAGACGGTCACCGTCGAGCGCACGGCGCCGATCGACTGGGGCACCGTCGTCCTGCTGGTCCTGCTCGGGCTGACCGCCGTCGGCGGCGCCGCGGCCGCCGCGACCTACCGCGTCGAGGCGGACATCGACTGGCTGCAACAGGAGCTCCACCGCCAGCGCTACGACGACTGGATCTCCGACGGCGACCTCCCGATGGGCGTCGGCACGGAGTACGTCTCGCTGAACTCGCTGAAGGACGTCGTCGACGTCGCCATCGACACGAACCAGCGCGTGGTCTACGACGACCGTCGCAACGTCTTCGCCGTCATCAGCGGCGAGGTCGTCTACTACTACAGCAAGGACGGCGACTGGAACCGCGTCGCCTGGCCCGGCGGCCAGAGCGAGGGCGAGGGCCCCTCCTTCCTCGAGGCGTTCGGCATGGGCGACGACTCGGACGTGCCGGAGGTCGAGGGGACGCCGCCCGGTAACGGCGACGGGCCGCCCGCCGATGCCGCCGAGGGCGCACCGCCCGGCGAAGGAAGCGGCGAGGGCGGCGAGGAGTTCGAGTTCGGCGGCGCGGACGGCGCCGTCGGGCCGGCCGAGTTCGCGTCGGACGAGCCGCCCGAGGGCGACGAGGACGAGTGACGCCGCGGCAGCGGGGGTGACTGCACGGCGACCTAGTCGAGTGGCAGTGCCGGTCGGTACTCGCGTTCGAGATGGGGCAGCACCGCAAGCGAGCCGCAGCGCTCTCCTGGGCAGTCCCCTGGCCAGTTTGCGATGGTCGAAGCAGTACGTCGCTAACCCCCAGCGGCGTCGCGGCCGCCAGCAGTCCACAGCAGTCCCTGCAGCCGATTACTGCCCGCACTCGCCGACGGCGTCCAGAGCGGCCTCGCCGGCGGCCTGCTGGTCCTGTGCGTCACCGAGTCGGCCGTCCTGAGCGGCAGCGGCGGACGCCTCGAAGTGGCCGGCGGCGTCGGTGAGCCCGGTGGATCGACAGAGCGCAGTCTGAATCTCGGTGTCGAGCTCGCCGTCGGTCTCCTGCGCTGCGGTCTCGAAGTATCCCGTGGCAGTCCCGAACGAGGCCTCCGCAGACTGGAAGTCGGACTCGGCCGCCGCGAAGTTCCCGCTCTCGATCGCGGCGCGGCCATCCTCGAGGTCGCTCCGACCGGTCAGCACGGCCTGGTAACCGGTGACCAGCTCGTCGGAGCCCACGGCGAGGTTGGAGACCGTCGTGACGCCCTCCGTTAGCTCACCCATCTTCGCGCCGTAGGCGTCGAGTGCCTCGGCGTCGAACTCCCCCGCGGTGGACTCGGCATCGCCCGCTGTTGCCCGGGCGCTCTCGACGTCGGGCCCGATCGCGTCGAGTTCCGTCGCGGCCGCGTCGAAGTCCTGGGCCTGCAGCGACTGCTCGAGGCCCTGGAGCTGTTCGGCGACGTCTGCGAGCGTCGCAGTCGCCTGGAGGAGCCCCTCGACGACGTCGAGGTAGGAGCCAGCGGCCGAGATCTGGGCTTCGTAGTCCGCGGCAGCGTCGGCGTCGGCGACGGACTGGAGTTCCTGCCGGCCGGCGGCGAGTTGCTCCTCGAGCGCCGCGTCGTCGATCGACACGTCGCTAGCGTCGTCGGCGTCCTCCCGCGCCGATGCGAGTTCGAGCGCGACGACGTTCGCCTCGCCGATGGCGGTCCGGATGCCGTCCTCGACGTCGTTCTCGGGCGGCCGCTCGGAGAGCGCCGTCTGTCCGTTCCCCAGACAGCCCGCGAACGCCGACGCCGCGAGCCCGGCCGCACCGACGATCAGTCCTCGGCGTCGCATATGCGCTGCATGTGAGGTCAGGCCCGTTAACGGTTCCGGGCGGGCAGACGTGGCACTGAACGGTCGAGTCGACGACGATTCGCGGCGACGCGAGACCGCTACGCGAGCGGTCGGGCGTCACTGACTGCGTGACGAATTGGCGCGAGAAGAACCGGCGCGCGACGGACCGAACTCGAGTTCAGTCGCCGAAGGGGTTGCCGCCGCCTCCGCCACCACCCATACCACCCATCCCGCCGGGACCGCCGGGGCCGCCCGGGCCGCCGCCCTGCTCCATCTGCTTCATCATCCGCTGCATGTCGGCGTCGCCCATCCCCTGGAACTGCTTGATCGTGCGCTCCATCATCTTGTGTTGCTGGAGCAGCTCCCGGACCCGGTCCTCGCTCGTGCCCGAGCCCCGCGCGATGCGCTCGACGCGGCTCTGGCCGACGCTCCGGGGGTTCTCGAGCTCGCCGTCGGTCATCGAGTCCATGATCACCTCGAACTCGCGCATGCGCTCCTCGGTGACGCCCATCGCGTCGTCGGGCAGCTGGTCCATCATCCCGCCGCCCATCCCGGGAATCATGTCCATCACCTGGTCGAGGGGCCCCATCTTGTTCATCGCCTCCATCTGCTTTTGCATGTCGCGGAGGGTGAACTGCCCCTCGAGCATGTCCTCGGGGTCCCAGTCCTCCTCTTCCATCTCCGTCTCGTCCATCGCGCGCTCGACGCGCTCGGCGAGCTGCTTGAGGTCGCCCATGCCGAGCAGCCGCGAGATGAACCCGTCGGGCTCGAACCGCTCGACGTCCTTGACGCCCTCACCGGTCCCGAGGAACGCGATCGAGGAGTCGGTCTGGTCGACGGCCGCGAGCGCCCCGCCACCTTTCGCCGTGCCGTCGAGCTTCGTTATCACGACGCCGTCGATGCCGATCGACTCGTCGAACTGCTGGGCCTGCTCCTTCGCGCCCTGACCGATCGCCGCGTCGAGGACGAGCAGGGAGCGGTCGGGATCGACTGCCTGCTCGATCTCCTCGATCTCCGCGATGAGGTCGTCCTCCAGCGCGTGCCGACCCGCGGTGTCCACGATGTGGACGTCGGCGTCGGACGTCGCCTCGAGGCCGTCCTTCGCGATCTGGACGGGGTCGTCGCCGTCGGGGTCGCCGTAGAAGTCGACCTCCGCGCGCTCGGCCATCTCCTTGCCCTGGTCGTAGGCGCCCGGCCGGAACGTGTCGGTCTGGATCACGGCCGGCTGGAGCCCCTTCGTCTGGAACCACCACGCCATCTTCGCGGAGGACGTGGTCTTCCCCGACCCCTGGAGCCCCGCCAGCAGGATCGTCTGGTCCTCCAGCGGCAGGTCGGTCGACTCGCCGACGAGCTCGACCAGCTCCTCGTAGACGATGCGCAGCACGTGCTCGCGGGCGGAGGTGCCCGCCGGCGGCTCCTCGTCCAGCGAGCGCTGCTTGATCGAGTCCGACAGCTCCTGGACGAGTTCGACGTCGACGTCGCCCTGGAGCAGCGATCGCTGGATCTCCCGGACGACCTCGTCGACGTCCTCCTCGGAGAGGCGGCCCTTCCCCCGGAGATCGTCGAGGGTGCCCCGCAGAGAGCTTCCCAGATCGTCGAGTACCATTTGAAACCGGGTAGGTGGGCGCCGCGCTAAAGGCTTTGCTCTCGGTGAGACGGCGCGGGGCCTCGGCCGTCGCCCCGCTCTCGGCGTCCGTTTCCCGCGGACGCCCGGTTGAGGTGTCGTTCGCTCACTCGGGGGAGACTCCGTGTGCGCCGCCGGACCCCGCGGTACCGTCTCGTGGGGCGACGCTTCGACGCGGTACCGCCCGGTTTGGTCGTTTTGCGGCCGCAAAATTCCCGCCGGGTGTTATGGGCCAGCCACCCCAACCACCGGAGCGCACTGCCCGCCGAACGCGCACGGATCGAACCGCTCGACTGTTCCCACCGCCCCGTCGAACGTCCGCCGACCGCCTCGACGCCGATCCCCGCTGACAGCACTCCCCGTTACCAATGTCCGACGAACGCGACGCCACGGCCGCATCGACGACGAACCAGGGTCCCGAGCTGCTCGCCCAGCGCCCGCTGACGGGCATTCTCGTCCACCTGCTGGGGCTGTTCACGCTCGCTGCCGGTCCCGCCGTCGCCTACCTGGTCTCCGAGCACGAGTTCACCAGGCGCAACGCCCGGAACGCGACGAACTGGCAGCTGTTCTTCCTGGTCACGTTCATCGGTTCGGTCGCGGCGGTGTTCGGCCTCTCGGAGCTCCAGGTCCCCGACGCGTTCACAGTGCCCGAGGCCGTGTCGGACGCGTTTGCGGTGCCGGACGTCGTCGCGACCGCGTTTGGGTTCCTGGCGGTACTGCTCGTGTTCGCCTGGTTCGTGATACTCATGCTGCTCTCCCTGCTGAACTTCGTGTTCCCGCTGATCGCGACCGGCAAGGCCATCTTCGGCGAAGCGTGGACGTACCCGGTCGCGCCCGACGCCGTCGGCTGGATCGCCGCCCGAACGGTCGGACGCGAGCCGTGGCGACTCGCCCTCCTCGGCTACGTGGTCGTCGTGCCGCTGGCGGCTGGCTCCCTGGCTGGTGTGGCCGTCGGCGTCGACGTGCTCTTCTCCGTCGCGTTCGCACTGATTCTGGCCGCGTTCCTCGGCTCGGGCCTCGCCGTCGCCGCACTGCTCCGGGACGTCCGGGCGCTGCAGCGAGCGAACGCGGCGTGGCGGCCGAACTGGCCGGCGTTCCTCGCGCCGCCGGCAGTGGCGGGCGTGGGAACGGCCCTGTTGGCGAGCCCGCTCTGGGACTCGGCGAACCCGGCCGGCGACGCCATCTACGCGTTCATGGGCGTGCTCTGGCTGACGACGGTCGTCTACCTGCTCGTGCGCTGGCGGCGCGTCGGAGCGTCGGCGGAAGCGGGGTCGTGAGCCAGCGGCGTTCGGGCGGGGCTCGCCGGAGCGCCGAACGGATCGTCGTTCCGTCGTAGGCACGGAGAAGCGGTGTGATCGGCAGCTTGCCGGCGTTGGGCGCCCGTCCGCGCTCCGAAACACCCTTCAGCACACCGTCCGGATGCAGTTCCCAACGAATGTATCGGAGGGATCGGTCGTGCGAGTAATCATCGTCGGGGCAGGCGAGGTGGGGCGCTCGATCGCGTCGAACCTCGAGGGCACCCACGACGTCGTCGTGATCGACAGCGACCCCGCCGTGATCGAGGAGCTGACCTACTCGATGGACATCCTGCCCGTCGAGGGCGACGGGACGGACCTCGAGGTGCTCCGCGAGGCGGGGATCGAACAGGCCGACATGCTGCTGGCCTGTACCGACGTCGACGAGACCAACATCGTGGCCTGCGGCGCAGCCAAGACCGTCGCGGACGTGTTCACGGTGGCCCGCGTCAAGCGCCGTGGCCTGCTCGACACCTGGGAGCACGCCGACGACGCCTTCGGCGTCGACTTTATGGTCTGTACGGACCTGCTGACCGCCGAGGCGATCTTCCGGATCTCGGGGCTCCCCCGGGCGCTGGACGTCGACCAGTTCGCCGACGGGCTCGTCCGGATGGTCGAGTTCGAGCTGGACGAGGACAGCCCCGTCGTCGGGAAGACCGTCGCCGAAGCCGACCAGTTCGACTCGATGACGTTCGCGGGCGTCTTCCGCGACGAAGACCTGATCGTCCCACAGGGCGACACGAGGTTCGCCGCCGGCGATCGAGTCGTCGTGATCGGAAGCGAGGACTCGATCCGCGAGTTCGCCGACGAGGTCACCGCCGCGCCGGCACAGGACGCCGACGACGTGGTGATCCTTGGCGGCAGCGAGCTGGGCTTCCAGATCGCGAAGCTCTTCGAGGACCGGGGCTACCGACCGCGACTGATCGAGGTCGATCACGACCGTGCACGCGAACTCGCCGAACGGTTGCCGAACACGACGGTCATGGAGAGCGACGTCACGGACACCGAGTTCCTCGTCCGCGAGCACGTCGACGAGTCCGACGTCGTCGTCGCCACGCTCGGCACCGACGAGCAGAACCTCCTCGCGTCGCTGCTCGCCGAGCGCATCGGCACCCCGCGGACGCTCGCCGTCGTCGAAACCGTCGACTACGCCGACCTGTTCGAGGCCGTCGGGATCGACGCGGCGATCAACCCTCGCGAAGAGGTCGCCGAGGAGATCGTCCGGTTCACCCGGGCGGGCCAGACCGAGAAGGTCTCGATGCTCGAACACGACCGCGGGGAGGTCCTCGAGATCGAGATCGACGAGGACAGCGTGCTCGCGAACCGGACGATCGTCGAAGCGACCGCCGACCTCCCAGACTGCGTCGTGATCGGCGCGATCTCGCGGGACGGCGAGCTGGTGGTCCCGCGGGGAGAGACGACGGTTCAGCCCGGCGACCACGTCGTCATTTTCGTCGATTCGACCGTCCTCGACGAGGTCAGCCAACGCATCTAACGGTACCGATGGCACCAACGCACGCTGACAGTGGCTCGTCGCGAACGGCCCACTCGTCGCGATCGTCGCGAACTGGCCACTCGTCGCGGGCGCCGTGGACAGACCGTTCGGTGCGGTTGCCACGTACGGGTCGTTTCGACGCCTACATGTCGCGATGGGCAGATCCGCTTTGTATGACTGCGATCGCCGCGAGCGTCACCGGCCGCGGGGTGGGCGACTGATGGCGTGGCGCGTCGATCTCCGCGCCACCGGGAGCCTGCTGGGCACCGTCGTGACCTACTTCTCGCTGACGATGCTGGTGCCCCTCGCCGTCGCGATCGCCTACGGCGAGGACGTCTGGGTGTTCGTCGTCTCGATCGCGATCGCGGGCGGAATCGGGCTCGCGCTGGACCGGCTCGATCCGGATCCTGACCTCGGCCCGCAAGAAGCCCTCCTGCTGGTCTCGCTCTCGTGGCTGGCCGCGGCGGTGATCGGCGCGATTCCCTACCTGCTCGCGGGGTACGGCACGGAGTCGACGGTCGGGCTCAGCCTCGCCTCGCCCGGCGCGTTCGTCGACTCGATCGTCAACGCCCTCTTCGAGTCCACCAGCGGCGTCACGACGACCGGCGCGACGGTGCTCGGCGATATCGGCACCGACCGGCACTCTCACGCACTCATGCTGTGGCGCCAGCTCACCCAGTGGCTCGGCGGGATGGGGATCATCGTGTTGATGATCGCGATTCTCCCCGAGATCGCCGTCAACGGCGCACAGCTGATGCGCTCGGAGGCACCGGGGCCGGAGCTCCAGAAGCTGACCCCCAAGATCGCGGAGACCGCGCGAGCGCTCTGGCTGATCTACTTCGGCTTCACCGTGCTCTGTGCGGCGTCGCTGTACGCGCTCCACCTCGCGGGCTACGCGCCGGAGATGAACCTCTACAACGCCGTCGCACACGGGTTTTCGACGCTCCCGACGGGCGGGTTCTCCCCGCAGGCCAAGAGTATCGCCTACTTCTCGGCAGCAGTCCAGTGGGTCATTATCCCGTTCATGGTCGTCGCGGGGGTCAACTTCGCGCTGTTCTGGCACGTGTTCCGCGGCGAGGCCGAGGCGATGTTCCGCAACGCCGAGTTCCGGGCGTACGCCGGTGCGATCGCGGTGCTGATCGCCGTCCTGTTCGCCCTGCTCTACCGCGGCGCGACGATGGGACCGGAGATCGGCGGCGCGACCCAGGGGCTGACCGAGCGCTCGCTGCGCCACGCCGCCTTCCAGATCGGCTCCCTGCTGAACTCCACGGGGTACGCGAACGCGAACTTCGCGCAGTGGGACGGGAACGCCCAGGCACTCCTGCTGTTCGCGATGTTCGTCGGCGGCTCCGCGGGTTCGACTGGCGGTGGCGTCAAGGTGATCCGCTGGCTGGTCGTGCTGAAAGCGACGAAGCGCGAACTCTCCACGACCGCACACCCCGAACGGGTCGAGCCGGTTCGCCTCGGTGGGATGGTCGTCGACGAGGACGCCATCCGCGGGATCATGGTGTTCACGCTGCTCTACCTGGTGCTGTTCGTCCTCGCTGGCGTGTTCATCATGCTCGACCCCTACCACACCTATCCCCAGGAGCTGACCGTGCTCGAAGGGTTCAGTGCGTCGCTGGCGACGCTCGGCAACATCGGGCCGGGGTTCGGACAGCTCGGCCCCTTCGGGAGCTACCTCCACTTCTCGAACGGCTCCAAGCTGCTGATGATCTTCCTCATGTGGATCGGTCGCCTCGAGATCGTGCCGGTGCTGGCGCTGTTCGTCGCGGGGCTCGACGGCGACTGATCGAACGCACCGGACGCACCGGTGGCCGGCCAGGTAATCGGTCGCTGCCGCGTGTGCTCGGCGACGACCTCGGTGGCAGCGACGCCACTGTGGGGGGCTACCGCAGGAACGGCGAACCGACAGCGGGGCGAGCCGGTCCCCGACAGAACGGCCGCACTCCGAAGGACTATGTGGAAGGAAAGCGGCCACTTCGAACGTGCACGAACGAATCCCGAGCCGCGCGTCGCCCCAGCGAATCTGGTGGCCGGCGGACCGGGACGCGCCCCAATCCGCGAACGCGACCGTCGCTTCGACGGGCGGTGAGTACGGATGAGCGCCGACGAGGAGCTGGCCAAAGACCTCGGGCCGCTCGCCGCCCTGACGATCGGCATCGGGACGATGATCGGCGCGGGGATCTTCGTCCTCCCCGGAACCGCCGTCGCCGACGCGGGCTCGCTCGCCGGCGCGGCGTTCGTCATCGGTGGTGCCGTCGCGCTGCTCACTGCCTTCTCCGTCGCCGAACTCGGGACAGCGATGCCCAAGTCCGGCGGCATGTACTACTACGTGAACCACGCGCTCGGGCCGCTCTTTGGCTCGATCGCGGGCTGGGGCAACTGGCTCGGGCTCGCCTTCGCCTCGGCCTTCTACATGATCGGCTTCGGCGCGTACGTCTCCGCCTTCCTCGCGCTCCCGGCGATCGATCTCGGCCTGATCACCTTCTCCTCGGCCCAGCTCTGGGGCCTCGTCGGCGGGAGCTTCTTCGTGGGCGTCAACTACGTCGGCGCGAAGGAGACCGGCCGGCTCCAGAACGTCATCGTGATCATCCTGCTGGGGATCCTCACGGCGTTCACGGCGGTCGGCGTCGTCAACGCCGAGCCGTCCTCGCTCACCCCGATCGAGGACGCGTGGGTCGCCGAACTCATGCCCGTCACCGCGGTCGTGTTCGTCTCCTACCTCGGCTTCGGACAGATCGCCTCCGTCGGCGAGGAGATCAAGAACCCCGGCCGGAACCTCCCACTGGCGATCGTCGGCAGCGTGGTCGTCGTGACGCTCATGTACGCCCTGCTGATGGTCGTCATGCTTGCCGCGGTCCCCGTCGAACTCGTCGCGGGCAACGAGACCGCCGCGGTCGACGCCGCCGAGAACATGATGGAGCCCTTCGGGCTCGCCGCGGTCGGCAGCGCCGTCGTGCTCTTCGGCGCGTTGCTCGCGACGGCCTCCTCCGCCAACGCCTCGATCCTCGCCTCCTCGCGCATCAACTTCGCGATGGGCCGGGATCGCATCGTCTCGACCCAGCTCAACGAGATCCACGACCGGTTCGCGACGCCCTACCGCTCGATCGCACTCACCGGCGGGCTCATTCTCGTCTTCATCGCGATCGGTGGCGTCGAGCCGCTCGCGACCGCCGGCTCCGTACTCCACCTGATCATCTTCGCGCTGATCAACGTCGCCGTGATCGTGATGCGCACGGCGGATCCGCCCGAGTACGAACCCTCCTTTCACGTACCGCTCTACCCGATCATTCCGGTACTGGGGATCGTCTGTTCGCTCGCTCTGATCGGGTTCATGGCACCGACGATCATCGCGCTCTCCGTCGGGTTCGTCGTCTTCGCCGCGCTGTGGTACCTGCTCTACGCCCGCAGCCACGCGACCAAGCAGGGCGTCCTCGGTCAGTACGTCCAGGAGCGATCCGAGGCGTTCCCCGACGCCGCCGTCGACGCCGCCGACTCCGTCCAGCCCGAGGGCGACGAGTTCCGGGTGTTCGTCCCGGTCTCGAACCCCCGAACGGAGACCGACCTCATCTCCATCGCGAGCGCGATGGCCCGCTCCCGGGGCGGCACCGTCGACGCCGCACACGTCGTGCAGGTCCCCGACCAGACGACGCTCCAGGCCGGCGCCGACCACGTCGCCGACCTCTCCGCCGAGTCCGAGCGGCTGCTCGAGCAGGCCCGGGAGGACGCCGAGACGTTCGACGTCGACCTCGAGACGCACACGATCCTCTCCCACCGCGCCTTCGAGGAGGTCTTCGACGCCGCCCGGCGTCACGAGGCTGACCTCGTCGTGATGGGCTGGAGTCCCGACCATCCCGCCCGTGCGGAGTCCCGCATGGACGAGCTGACCCACGACCTCCCGTGTGACTTCTTGATCCTCCGGGACCGCGGCTGGGACCCCTCGCGGGTGCTCCTCCCGACCGCGGGCGGCCCGGACTCCGACCTCAGCGCCGACCTCGCCCGCGTCCTGCAGACGGAGTACGACAGCGAGGTGACGCTGCTGCACGCACTCGGGGAGGGCGAGACCGAGGCCGACGGCCAGGCGTTCATCGACGACTGGGCCGACGAGCACGGCCTCGAGGGCGTCGGTACGATCGTCTCCGCCGATCCGCCGCGCGACGCGATCGTCGACGCCGCCGCGGACCACACGCTACTCTTGCTCGGCGCGACCGAGCGGGGGCTGCTCTCGCGGCTCGTCACCGACTCGATCCACGTCGACGTGGTCGACGACGTCGACTGTTCCGTGCTGCTGGCCGAGCGCGCCCGGACGCGCTCGCTCCGGGAGCGGCTCTTCGGCAGCGACTGAGCGCCACGTCGCCGGAGCCCCCGTCGATCTCGCTCGGATCCCCCGACTGCCTCGCGGGCCGTCGCCGACGCGCCCGAACGCCCTTATCCCGTCCCTGCGAACAACCACGCATGCTCTCGATTACTGCGGATACGGTTCTCGTGCCGCTCGCCAGCGAAGACGACGCGGCGACGACCGCCGCGGCGCTCTCGGCGGCGATCGACGCGGAGGGACGGATCGTCCTCCTCCACGTGATCGAGAAGGCCGGCGGCGCCCCGGACAAGGCCAGCGTGGAGCAACGAGAGCTCCGTGCCGAGGAGATCTTCGAGGCCGCGCGCGACCACCTCGCGGCCGACGGACGGACCGTCGAGACCGAGATTCGCTACGGCACCGACGTCGCAGATACGATCGGGGCGACGGCCGAGGACCTCGACGCCGACCTGATCGCCTTCTCGCCGCGGGAGGCCGGCCGGCTGACCCGGCTGCTCACCGGCGACACGTCGCTGGACCTGCTGACGGACGCGCCGGTGCCGCTGGTCGTGTTGCCCGACGGCGGGGAGTAGCGGTGAGTAGCGACGAGTAGCGGTTTTGTATTGCACACCTATCTTCCCGGATACGTATGGACGCGGGGAGCCGGGAGCTACTGTTCGGGATGGGTGCCTGGAGGCTCTACGGCGTGCTCGGGTGAAGGCGACACCTGCCGACGCGGAGTCACGGCGACGGCCGCGAGCGGCGCCTCCCGGCTGCGAACCCAAACGCTTTGCACCGAGCGGATCGATGCTCCCGACGTGTCAGGCCTCGACGACGCCCAGGACGACCATCCCGAGGAGCCGATGGCGCCCTCGACCGGCTCGGTCGTACAGGATCGGTTCTCCTCCGACGAGGTGTTCCAGCGGATCGTCGCGGACGCGGACCACGAGATCACCTCGGGGGTGCGAGAGCTGTTCTTCAGCGGCGTCGCTGGCGGGCTCGCGATCTCGGTGACCTTCCTGCTGTACGCCTCGCTGTCGGCACAGACCGACAGCCCGTTTCTCGCCTCGATCCTCTACCCGCTGGGCTTCCTCTACATCATCATCGGCGGCTACCAGCTCTACACCGAGAACACGCTGCCGCCGGTCGCCCTCGTGCTCGAGCGGCTCGCGAGCATCCCCGCGCTCCTGCGCCACTGGCTCATCGTCTTCGGCGGGAACTTCGCCGGCGGCGTGCTCGGCGCGCTGATCCTCGCCTACACCGGCGTGTTCGAGCCCGCAGCCGCCGCGGAGGCGATCTACATCTCCGAGAAGGGGATCGAGACCGGCTGGTGGGACCTCTTCGTCAAGGGCGCGTTCGCCGGGTTGATCGTCGCCGGCGTCGTGTGGGTCGACTTCTCGGCGACGGACACGATCTCCCGCGTCGTGATGGTCTACCTCGCCTTCCTCGCGATCCCGCTGGGCAACCTCTTCCACTCCGTGGTCTCGGTCACGGAGACCGTCTACCTCGTCGCCGAGGGCGAGCTCGCGTTGGTGCCGGGGCTGACGGAGTTCGTCCTCCCGGTGTTCCTCGGCAACACGATCGGCGGGGTGGTGCTGGTCACGATCGTCAACTACTACCAGACCAGCGACCGTCGCCTGGAGATCGACCGCTTCGAGGGCGTCCGCCGGCTCTCGCCCTCGGAAGTCCTGTTCGGTCGCGTCGCCGGGCGCTCCTACGTGCCGCTGTTCGACTCCGTCGAGGGCGTCGATCTCGAGGTCGAGGACGACGATTTCCACGTGTTCGTGCCGGTCTCGAACCCCCGGCTCGAAACCGAACTCGTCGAGTTCGCGTGCACGCTCGCGAGCGCCCACGACAACGCCGTCGTCCAGACCGTCCACGTCGTCCAGACGCCGGAACGGATGGACCTCGATCGGGACAGCGGGCAGCACCGACGGATCGTCCGGGAGTCCGATCGGCTGATGGCCGGCATCCGGGAGACCGTCGACGGCCACGACGTCGACTACCACCACTCCACGATCGTCAGCAACCGATCGTTCGAGGACGTGTTCGACGCGGCCGAGCAGGCCGACCCCGACCTCGTCGTGATGGGCTGGGGCGAGGGGCAACACTGGGACGCGGCGCGCGCGGAGAGTCCCTTCGACCAGCTCGTCGGGCAGCTCCCCTGTGACTTCCTGGTCGTGGACCCCCGCGAACTCGACCCCTCGCGAATCCTGCTCCCGACGAAGGGCGGCCCGGACTCCACGCTCTCGGCGTCGGTCGCGAGGGACCTCCGGACCGCGGTCGGCGCGGAGATAACACTGCTACAGGTCGCGGACAACGAGGCCGCCGTCCCCGACACCGAGGCCGAGCTGGAAGCCTGGGCGAACGCCCACGACCTCGACGGCGCCGAGATCCTCGTCGAACACGGCGACGTCGAGGACGCGATCGTCCGGGCAGCTGCCGACCGGACGCTCGTCGTCCTGGGTGCGACCGAGCGAGGGCTCCTCACCCGGCTCGTCCACGGGACGCTCCACCGGGACGTCGCCGAGCGGGTCGAGTGCTCCGTCGCGATGGCCGAACGGCCGACCGATAGCTCGGTGCTCAGGCGACTGCTCGGTCGCAAGTAACAGTCGTCCGGTCACGCGGGCGACGACGAGCGGTCGGCCGGTTCGAATCAGTCCGCGTGGCCAGCGGTCGCCGCGACCACGTCGGTGCGACAGACTGCGTCGGCGGGGTAATTGCTTTCCGAAGGCCCGAACCGGAGTGCCGACCAGTCCGAGACACTCCGAGGCAAGAAGGGCGCATAGCGTACACCAGCGAAGACGATCGTGCACCCCGCGTCGTCCCAATCCAGGACAGCTCAGCGACCAGGCGAAGCACCCTGCTCTGGCGGACGCTCATCGAGTTGCGCGGGCGCGCCGTCGGTGGCTGGTAATGCGGGACGGCCCACGGTGAGCCTGCTCAGTTCGCGGTCGATGTCCGCGTCCGCGTCGATCCGGAACCGGACGGTCCGGCCGCCGAGCAGGTAGAGACAGACCGACCGCTCGCGACGAACGCCGTGCCCGGCGTCGTCGAGCGCGCGTTTCCCGTCGAGCCCGAACGCCGCGAGGCCGATCCCGGCTACCGTCGCGGCCGTCAGCCCGAGCGCTATCCACGCGCCGAGGACGGCCAGGCCGGCTGCGCCGACCAGCCCGACGGCGCCGGCGAGCCACTGCAGGAGCGGCCGCTCGTCGACGAATCGGGCAACTGGACGCTCGTGTCGGCGGTGGACGTCGACGGCCGCGACCGGCGCCGCGACACCGACCGCGTCGTCGATCGGGGTGCCCTCCAGTACGTCGGCGAGCCTGGCGAGCGCGGCGTCGACGCGATCGACCGCCAGTTCGACGTGATCGGCGGTGAGTCCCATGGGGCCCGTGGTTCCGGACTCGTCGTCGATGGCGCCCGCGTCCCGTTCGAGCGGTCCAGCCGCACCTCCGAGCAGCCCCGACTCCAGCGCGACCAGCGCACCGGTCGTGAGGCTCCCGGCTGCAGCGACGAGCGCGAGCAGCGGGACGAGCGGGCCGCTCGCGCCCGCGAGGAGCGCACCCGCGGCGAGCGTCGCGAGCACGACGCCACCGACCAGCGCGGCCTGCGCGCCGATTGCCCGGTTCGCCGGCCGCGTCGTCGGGCGGCTCCGGATCGAGAGCACCTGGTTTCGGGCGACGTCGACGAACCCGTCCGCCTCGGTGACGAACAGGACCCGACGGTCCGTCACGCAGACCGCCGCCGGCGTCCACCTCGTCTCCTGGAAGAGCACCGACGAGCCGTCGGCCACTGGCGTCTCGCCGGCGGCCAGGTGGTCGTCGAACGGTGTCGAGTTGGTCATCGGGTGCCCGGTTCCGACTACGCCGCCTTTGTAAGGAGTCGCTTATCGGCAGCCAGCGGCGAGCCGGCCGCCCAGCTGTCGCTCGCCGTTCGGCGCTCCGTCACGCGATCTGCCCCGATCAGCTCACGCTCACTTCGTCGGACAGCTCCGCGGTCGACACACTCCGGTCGCGACCCGGTCGGTCTCCGCGATCAGCCGTTCAGGACGCCCTCGTAGAGCTCGCGAACGGTGAGATGCTGGTTCGTGACCTGCTTCCGGACCTGGCTGTAGAACTGGTCGAGCTCCCGCACGAGTTCGTTGCTCACCTCGAACTCGTTGGTGTCGTAGAACACGGAGCTCGCGCCGAGGGGCCGCATCATCGCGAAGAAGTCCGGGACGGTGAACACCGTCAGCTCGGAGAGACCGTCCTCGTTGGCGCGCTCGATCTGCCAGTCGTAGCCGTAGCGGTCGAACTCCTCGGCGATCCGGTCCAGCCGGTCGCTGTACTCCCGGGTCGCCATCTCCCGCCAGAGCTCGGTGTCGTCGTAGGAGTACTTGTAGTGGACGGCGATGAAGTCGTAGATCGACTCCCAGGTCCGCTCGACGGCGCGGTTGAACGCAGTGCGGACGTCGTCGTCGACGATCCGGCCGTGCGCGGAGAGCAGGTTCGCGAACTGCATCGACAGCGACGCGTTCGCCGTGAGCGCGGTGGACTGCAGCGGCTCGACGAACCCCTCCGCGTTGCCGACCGCGAGACAGTTGTCCACCCAGGCCTGCTCGTAGTAGCCCGAGGTGAAGGCGTAGCGATCGACCTCCTCGAGGTCACCGACGGGGTCGGGATCGGCGTCGTCGGTCGCGACCTCCTCGACGTACTCGCGGAACTCGTCGAGGGCGTCCTCGTCGTCGACGTAGTCGGAGGCGAACACGTAGCCGAGGTCGCGGTTGTCGTAGGTGTCGATGTGCCAGAACCAGCCGTAGTCGCCCGTTTCGACGACCGTCGCCGGGATCACGTCGTCGAGCGACCGGTCGATCCGGACGTTGAACGCCGCGTCGAGTGGGAACTCGAAGTCGCGGAACGTGGCCTCCTCCTGTTCGGATCGGAGCACGCGGTTGAACCCCGTCGCGTCGACGAACAGGTCGGCGTCGTAGGAGGCGCTCGCGCTGTGGACGGCGTCGACGTGCGAGCCGGTGGTCTCGACGTCGGTGATTTCGTCGTCCACGAGATCGACCCCGCGCTGGCGACAGAGCTTGCGGAGGTAGCCGTTGAACCGCCGGGTGTTGAGGTGGTAGGCGCACTTCTGGTAACGGTCGAGGTCGCCGTTCTGGTCGCGGAACCACGGCGACTTGCCGTGGGTGACGATCTGCTCACAGCGAGTCTGGTGGTTCGAGCTCCGATAGAGGGAGTCGTAGTAGTGAAAGAAGTGCTCCGCGGAGTTCTGGGTCTGGGGCTGTTTGAACGTGTCCGAGACGTCGAAGGGGTAGTGGAACTCGCTGGCGTCACACCAGTCCCGGAAGTAGACCGTCGCCTTCCAGATCGGCTTGACTTCGGCGATGAACTCCGGCTCCTCGATCTCCAGCTGTCCGTGAAGGATGTTCTGGATGCTGAGATAGGTGCTCTTCCCGACCTGTGGCACCTGCGTGCCGAAGTCGTCGACGACCCGGACGTCGACGTCCGGGAGCTTCTTCCGGATGCCGAGCGCCGTCAACAGCCCGACGTCGCCGCCACCGACGACCAGCACGTCCTCGACCTTCTCGCTCATGGCTTTCCCACGTTTCAGAACCGTCGCGGCAAGAATGCATCGTTACCCCGAGGAGGAGTTCGGGCCGGAGAGCGCCGCGAACGCCCGTGATTGCCGGTGCCGTCCGACGGAGAATGCGGGAGCGCCGGGGATGCCCGTCCCTCGCGCTCAGTGCCCCGCTTCGTGGGGGTTCAGCTCGGTGCCGTAGTTCTCGGCGTGGTCGGTGTAGTCGATGAACCGTGGCGCGTCGGGGTCGAACTCGCGCTCCAGGGACTCGAAGGCCTTCTTCTTGTCCCAGCCCTGGAGCTTGCCGATCGCGGAGCGATCCTCGAGGTCGTGGTAGTCCAGGTCGTCCTTGGTGCAGTCCCACGCCGTCAGCCCCTGCTCGGTGCGGACGATGACGGAGGAGTACTCGTCGGAGGAGCCGACGGAGCCGACGGTGAGGTCGGCAGTGTAGCCGGTGAAGTCTGCACACTCGTCACAGCCCTTGAGCGCGGCGTCGTGGAAGTTCTCGATCTCCTCCTGGAGCACCATCTCGCCGTCGGTGTCCCAGACCATCAGGTCGCCGTGGAGGACGTCGAGCTTGCCGATCGACTCGATCGGGATCCCGCGCTGCTCCTCGACCATCTCGCCGAGCAGCGTCTCGTAGTTGAAGTTCTTCGTGCACATCAGCGCGATCTTGTAGTTGATCGCGCGCACGCCCGTCTCCTGGGCGGCGTAGTCCCAGTCGAAGTCCTGCAGCGCGCTGATCCCCTCGATCTCGCAGGGCGTCCCCACGAGCGCGAGCGAGAGGTCCTCGGGATCGACGGTCGGGAGCTTGTGCTCCCACTGCCCGAGGTCGACCTCCCCGAGCGCCATCGTCTGGTTGTAGAAGCTCCCGGCGCTCTCGATCAGCTCCTCGGGCGTCGTCGCGAGGAACGCCTCCGCCTTCCAGGGCTCGTCCTCGGACTCCTTCGCGACCAGCGCGCCGTCGATCTCGCCGGCCTCCAGCAGGTGGATCAACAGTGAGGTGACGACGCCGCCGTCCTGGGCGTTCTCGCGCCAGTCCTCCTCGACCGTCGCGGAGAACTCCGTGATCGGGTCGCCGGCGCCCTTGACGTTGTCGTCGCCGCCGGTGAGCTTCCACTGACGTTCGTAGCGCAGCCCGCCGCGGGGACAGAAGTCCCAGCACAGCGAGCAGCCGGTGCACATCTTGACCAGTTCGGGCAGGTCGTCCTCGCCGATCCCGATGGAGTCGGAGGGGCAGGCGGCCACGCAGGTCCCACACTGGATACAGCGGTCGTCGTCGATGACGGCTTCGTCGAGCTCCATGAACCAGGTCTTCTCGTCGGGCGTCTCGATGTCGTTCATCCGCTCGCGGATCTCGTAGCTCGGCGTGTCGATTTCGACGCCGTCGGGGAGCCCCACGCGCTCGTCCGGGGGATCCTCGTGCTCGATGTCCTGGCTTTTCCCCTCCGCAGGCTCGGTCATCTCGCCGAGTTCGAGCTGGCCGTCGGAGGTGACGTTCGAGGGTGCTGCCCCTCCGTCCGCTGCGACGGTGGGCTTGCTCTCCGACGCATCGTCCGAGCAGCCACAGCTACTCCCGCAGCCGCAGTCGTCGCCGCTCTCGGCGGCACCGGATTCGTGCTCGTGGTCGTGCTCGGGCGCAGCCGGCACCGGGCCGTCGGGATCGGCCGGGCCGATCTGGTCGGCGGGAATCGTCCCGTGCTCGCTGGCGGGGCGGTGGGTGCGGACCCCTTCGGCGCGCGGGACGGAGTGCCCGTCCTCGCCGTCACCGAGCTTCGGGACGGCGGGGTGGCGAGGCTGTTGCTCGGAGGACTCCTCGGAGCGCTCCGTCGTCGACTCCGTCTCCTCGACCATCTCGTCCTCAGTCATCGGACGCCACCCCCTGCGCCACGGGCGCGTCGGCGTCCTGCATGACCGACCGAAGCCGGTCGTTGTCGACGCGACGGCACCACTCGTAGAAGCGCTCGCCGTCGTGGTGCTCGTCGGCGAAGGCGTCGAACAGCTCCTCGAGCGCCGGGATCACGGCGTCGGCGGGCACGGCGGTCTCGACCCAGTCGAGGAACTCGTTGTCGCTGCCGAGCGCGCCGCCCAGACCGAAGTCCATCCCCTCGACCATGTCGCTGTTCTCGTTCTCGGCTTCCGGCGACTGCGGCGCGTCGCTCTCGGCGTCTCCCGTGACCTTCACCGTCTCGCCGCGGAACCCGATGTCCGCGATTTGGGGCTGGGCACAGGACGCCGAGCAGCCCGACATGTGCATTCGGACGACCTCGAGGTCGTCGGGCGTGTCGATGCGCTCCTCCAGTTCGCGGGCCCAGCGTTTGACCCGCTTTTTCGTCTCGATGATGCCGTAGTTGCAGAACTCCGAACCCGTACAGCCGACGGCGCCCCGCTCGAAGGGACCGGGATCGGGCTTGTACTCCTGGGCGAACGGCTCCGCGAGGAGGTCCTCGACGTTCTCGTCGGGAACGTGCGTGATGAGGAAGTTCTGGTCGGTCGCGAGGCGGATCGTGCTGTCCTCGGTGCCGTACTTCTCGGCGGCTCGGGCTGCCTGGGCGAACTCGTCGCCGCCCATGCGCCCGGTGATGACGTTGAACCCGACGTAGTTCAGGCCGTCCTGCTTCTGCTCGTGGACGCCGACGTGGTCGCCGGTGTACCCCTCGGTGAGGTCCGTGCCGCGCTCGTGGAGGTCGACCTCGCAGCGGTCGCGGATGGCCTGCTCGAACGTGTCGGGGCCGACCTGCTCGACGAGGTAGCGCATCCGGCAGACGCCGCGATTGTTGCGGTCGCCGATCTCCTTGAACGTCTGGGCGACGGCGCGGCAGAACTCGACGGTGTCCTCCGGACGGACGAACACCTCGATCGGGGAGGCCATTCGCGGCCCGTCGGAGAGCCCGCCGCCGATCTTGGCGTGGAAGCCGTAGATCTCCTCGCCGTCTCCGCTCTCGCCGTCGGCGGGCTCGATCTCCTTCCGCGCCGGCGTCAACCCGACGTCGTTGATCTGGGACTGCGCGCAGTCCTCGCGGCAGCCCGTGATCGTCATCTTGTACTTCCGCGGGAGGTTCGCGTACTCGCGGTTCTCCGTGAAGTAGTCCGAGACGGCGTCGATGACCGGCTGGGCGTCGAAGCACTCGTGGTCGTCGAGCCCGGCAGCGGGGCAGCCCAGCACGTTCCGGGCGGAGTCGCCACAGCCCTGGATCGTGGTGAGCCCGACCTCGTCGTACTTCTCCCAGATCTCGGGGACGTCCTCGACCTCGATCCAGTGCTTCTGGATGTCCTGCCGGGTGGTGATGTCGAGATAGGCGTCGCCCCAGAGCTCGTTCTGCTCGGCGCCGCCGTACTCCTCGGGCGCGGTCGCGTACTCCTCGGCGACCTCGCCGATGACCTCGGCCTGCTCGGGCGTGAGCTTGCCGCCCGGAACCTTCGTCCGCATCATGAAGTAGCCCCGCTGGACCCCGTGGCTGTACATGCCGGCCCACTTGAGACGCTCCCACTCGCCGCCGCCGGCGCGCTCCTCGATCTCGTCGAAGGAGAGCCCCTCCTCCGCGTACTCCTTGACGTCCTCGATCACGTCGAGGGGGTGTTTGTTCTGCTTGTACTGCTCCACCGAGTTCATGCGAGCCACCTCCTTGTGGCGAGCATGAGCTCGTCGGAGCTCGCTCCGACGGCGTTCACGGCGACCACCTCGTGTGGGAGCCGTGAGCTCGATAGTCGAGCGTAGCGAGTCTATCGGCGTTCATCTGGCTGCCCTCCAGCCCGCTCCCCTGGGGGGCCAGCCGCCGCTTCGGGACGTATCGCTCATACACCCTGTGAACGGGCCCGGACATATAGGGACGCTCCTTCGGGCGAGCGGTGACGGGGGTCCCCGCAACTGGAGAGTGTTGCCGGTATCGTCGGCGATCCGGGGCCGGGATCGCTGGCCAGTCCAGCCTCGACCGCCGCTACCACCGGCTCGGTGGCCGGTGCGAGTGCTCCGGGCGATGCCATCCAGACGGCACCCATCGGACCGAACCGGCAGATGTTACCTGTACCGAACACTCGCGGGCGGACTGGACGCAGGTCGGAGCACTCCTGTGGAGTCGATCGGTTCGGGACGTCGTTCGGATTTCCGAGAATGGACGGGTCATCGCTTAAGGAGTTGGCGTGATGAGAGATGCCAATGGAACTCCGTGAGTGGACTCCCTGGATCGATGCCATCGATCCAAGGCTGGGATTCTACGCGCTCGGCGCGGCGGGCGTCGGGCTCGCCGTCGGCCACTTTCTTACGGAGGGCGCCACCGTGGGAACGGTGCTGGAAGTCGTCATCCTCTTCGCGCTCGCCGCTGCCACCGCGTACACTGGCCGCGAGCTCTCCGGTCGCGAACTCTCCGAACGCGGTGCCGTCGACGCGTTCGTCTACACCTGCACGTTCACGGCCTCGTTCCTGCTGCTGGCGACCGCGATCGTCCTGATCTGGCACCTCGACCACGGCACGGCCGAGGAGACGCAGTTCGTCATCATCTTCGCGGGCGTGCTCGGCAGCGCCGTCGGCGGTCGCGCGACGGTCTCCACGGTGGAATCCCGGGAGGCCTACGAGCGCAACCAGGAGCTGGCGAAGCTGCTGACGGTGAACCAGCGGGTGTTGCGTCACAACCTCCGGAACGAGGTGACGATCGTCCTCGGCTACCTCGAGGACGTCGAGGAATCGGCCGAGGTCAAGCTGGTTCGGCGACATCTCGACGACCTCCTCGAGACCAGCCAGGAGGCCCGCCGCATCTCCGAGATCTGGGAGCAGGACGTCGTCAGCGAGTTCGACTGCGCTGCGCTGTTCGAGGAGCGCGTGGCAGCGCTCCGGGAGTCGTATCCACACGTGCGGACGAGCGTCGACTGTCCGCCGGACCTGACCGTCGAGGCCCACGTCGGCCTCCCGCTCGCCGTCGACGAGCTCCTCGAGAACGCGGTCGTGCACAACGACGCCGGCGTCGAGATCACCGCCGCCGGTCGCAGGACCGAGGATGGAGTCGTGCTCTCTGTCGCCGACACGGGCGGGGGGATTCCGGCCGACGAGTCGGGCGTGCTCTTCTCCAAAGAGGAGACCGCCCTCGAGCACGGCAACGGGCTGGGGCTCTGGCTGGTCTACTGGACCGTCCACGCCTCCGACGGCGAGCTTCGCTTCCTGGAGCGCGACGGCGGCGGGAGCGTGGTGGAGCTCCTCCTTCCCGAGGCGTCCTGATCGGAGCCGAGGAATCGAATGGCCAGGGCCGTTATCCAGAATCGAAACGCCGTTGCCCCGCCCGCCGCAACGCCTCGACGTGTACGTCCGCGTCAACGCCGCGACGAGCGTCGACGGCAAGCTCTCGACGCGCCACCGCGAGCAGGTGGCAATCAGCGGTCCCGCGGACTTCGAGCGCGTCGACCGGCTGCGCGCGGACGCGGACGCAGTCATGGTCGGGGTTGGCACGGTGCTCGCCGACGACCCGAGCCTGACCGTCGACGATCCGGAGCTTCGCGCCGAACGCGAGGATCGCGGAGCGCCGGCCAACCCAGCTCGCGTGATCGCGGACTCCCGGGCGCGGACGCCGACCGACGCCCGGATTCTCGACGACAGCGCGACGACCTACGTGCTGGTCTCCGAGGCCGCGCCTGCCGATCGGAAACGTGGGCTCGACGCCGCGGGCGCGGAGCTGATCGTCGCCGGCGCGAGCGGAACGGGCTCCACCGGCCCCAACGGCGCCGGAGAGAGCGAACGGCGCGTGGACCTCGCCGCGGCCTTCGAGGTCCTCGAAACCAAGTACGGGATCGACTCGGTCATGATCGAGGGCGGCGGAGAGCTCCTCTTCTCCTGTTTCGAGGCCGACCTCGTCGACGAGCTCTCGGTGTTCGTCGGGCCGACGGTCATCGGCGGCCGGGACGCCCCGACGCTCGCCGACGGCGAGGGGTTCGTCGACGACGAGTTCGTCGATCTCGAGCTGGAGACCGTCGAGGAGATCGACGACGGCGTCCTGCTACACTGGCGCGTTATGGACCACGGTAGGGACTGACCGACCGGAACGGCCGCCGTCGCAAGTCGGTCCGCTCAGTCCTCCAGCCCGGGGCAGTCGGCGACAGGCTCGCCGGTCCGCTCCATGACCAGGATTCGAGGGTTGTTGGTGTTCCGTGCGGGCGGCTCCAGGGCGAGCGCGCGCTCGAACCGCTCGGCGGCGTCACCGCGGAGGTTGGGGTTCGGTGGTCCGAAGCTCGCGACGATCTCGTAGTCCTCCTCGGCGAGCAACGACTCGTAGAGCGCGGTGACGTTCGGCGCGACGGACGAATCCTCGAAGTAGCGCTCGTAGTGGAAGCTCGTCAGCACGAGCCGTTCGGGCCGGTTGCACTCCACGCGGGCGATCGCCCGCTGTTTCGCCGTCGCATTGTCGGCGTCGTAGATCGGATCGATCACCGTCCGCGAGACGTTCACGCCCTCCGGGAACTCTGGCAGGTAGGTCCGCTGGCCGAGCGTGGTGACCGCGTCGCCGTCATCGAGATTGTCGTGCGTCCACTCCGTGGCCTCCGCACGAGAGGTGCTCCAGGCGACGGCGCCGCTGGCGGTGTAGAACAGCGAGAGCAGGAGGACGATCGCGACGATCGGCCCGGCGACGCGCCGGACAGACGGCCGGCGCTCAGCGTCGATCGCCCACCCGGCGGCGAGGCCGACGAACAGCGCGAGCAGCGGGAGGAGCAACAGTGCGCGGTTGTACTGGATGTTCCCCCAGCTCGCGATGATGGCGTAGTAGAGCACGGCGAGCGCGAGTGGCACCGCGGTGAATCGGCCGAGTCGTCCGGTGGCAGTGAGTGCGACCGCGGCGACGGTTCCGACCAGCGCGAGCGCGAACAGCGGCGCACCCAGTGCCGTCGCCAGGTGGCCGGCGTGGGCGAGATAGCCGGGGTCGGGATGGGCGTAGTAGGCGGCCTCGCCGGCGCGAACGGAGCCGTACCGGGCGAGCTCCGCGACGTAGAGGTCCGGATTGATCAGCAGCGACGGCGTCGTCGCGACGTACGCCGCGATCGCGGCGGCGGGGTAGCGGGCGATTTCGCGGATCGCCGGCCAGCTGGTGAGCTCTCCGAGCTCGTACCGGCGGAGCGCGTAGTACGCGATCGGGAGCGCGAGAATCCCCGTCGTCGCCTTCGCCGACATCGCCAGCCCGGCGACCAGTGCAGCCAGGAGGAGCGGCCGGTCCTCGCCGGTGTCGTGGTGGACGGCGAGCGGGTAGAGCGTCCAGACGAACAGACAGCCGGCGAGCACGTCTTCGGTCGCGTACTTCGCGGTCAGGGTGAACCCCAGACTGACCGCCAACGTGGCGCCCGCGAGGACGCCCGCCGGGCGATCGTACAGCCGCCGGGCGAGCAGGGCGACCCCGAGGATCGCGAGCAGCCCTGCCGTCGCGGAGACGAATCGGCCGGCCGTCACGAGCGCCGAGAAGGCGTCGACGACGGCGGGGTTCGCGACGTCCCACTGCGTGCCGTCCTGGTACTTCGCGACTTCCTGTACGTTCTCGACGTTCTCGCCGATCTGGCCGGTCACGAGCCAGTACGCGCCGACGACAACCAGCACCGGCAGGTAGGCGAGCGTCAGCAGCCAGATGTGGAGGTTGCCGCCCTTCTCGAAGGAGGTCAGGCCCGGGCGGCCCTGCAACAGCGTGAACGGCTGGCCCACCGCACCGGACTCGTCGGGGATCAGCTGGTGGGGCTCGACGCGCCAGATGCCGAAATAGAGCAGGATCGCCGCGGCGATCAGCACGACCGTGAGCCACGGGTTCGCACGAATCCGGCGGCGAAGCCGGTCCGGCTGGAGCTCCGCGCGGACGCGATCCGTCCGGAGAAATCGAGCGAGCCGGTCCGTTTGGAGGAGACGACGGACGCGGTCGGCAGTCATCGTACGGCTCTGTGTCACGCCCGGCCTTTCAACCGATCGGTACTGGCCGATCCGGGTGCCACGCGGGGCGCCACCAGGCCAGGGCACCGACAGCGTCCTTACGAACGCGGCCGGGCGTAGGTGTACCGCCGATAGAGGTAGAAGACCGGAAACGGCAACAGAAGCGCCGCAATGGCCAGCTCGCCGCGAGCGACGGCGTAGCCGATGAGGACGGTCGCGAGCATGATACAGCCGTGGAGATACACCCACGCCCAGCGCTGGAGGGAGTCCCAGTCGCCGGAAAGGTGTTCGTAGAACAGCCGGTCGATCGACTCGCAGACGTCCGGGGTCTTGGAAACGGCGTTCTCGGGGATGGCTAGTAGGCGTTGGGGTGCAGCGTTCCAGTCACCGCCGCAGCCGGTTCTGGACAGCTTCGTTTCCGCACAGCTTCGCTTCGCAGCCGCTTCGACACAGCTTCGCTCCGCGACTGGGCCGCACAGCTTCAGAACCGCAACCGCTGCCGCACAGCTCCGCTTCAGTGCTGCACCGTACAGCTCCACACGGCAGCCGCACCGCACAGCTCCGCACAGCAACCGCACCGCACCGCGGAGTGTGCTAGTGACTTCCGCCCTCTCTCCCTCGCTTCGCTCGGTCGTTCGGGCGGTCTCACAACGTTTTTCACCCATCCCGGCGGACCCACTACATGGCGAACGACGTTCCTAACACGGAGCCCTTTACCGAGAAGCTACGCGTCCCCGAGGCGCTGACCTTCGACGACGTTCTACTGCGACCCAAAGAGAGCACGGTCGAGCCAGACGAGGCCGATCTCTCGACGCGCGTCTCTACCAACGTCGAGCTGCAGGTCCCGGTGCTCTCCGCGGCGATGGACACCGTCACCGAGGCGGAGCTCGCGACCGCACTCGCCCGCCAGGGCGGCCTCGGCGTCCTCCACCGGAACATGGACGTCGACGAGACCGTCGAACACGTCGAGCGCGTCAAGACCGCCGACGAGCTCGTGATCGACCGCGAGAACGTCGTCACGGCGACCGCCGACCAGACCGTTCGCGAGGTCGACGAGATGATGGACGAGGAGGGCGTCTCCGGAGCCCCCGTCGTCGACGAGGACGACCGCGTGCTCGGGATCATCTCTGCGACGGACGTTCGACCGTACCTCGAAGTCGGCGAGCGCGACGAGGTCAGCGAAGCGATGACCGACGAGGTCATCACCGCGGGTGGGGACGTCGGCGCGCGGGAGGCCCTCGAGCTCATGTACGAGCACAAGATCGAGCGCGTCCCGATCGTCGACGACGAGAACCGGCTGATTGGCCTCATCACGATGCAGGGGATCCTCCAGCGCCGCGAGCACACCAACGCCGCGCGCGACCAGCAGGGCCGGCTCCTCGTCGGCGTCGCGGTTGGACCGTTCGAAGCCGAGCGCGCCGAGCGCGCGGACGCCGCCGGCGCGGACGTGCTGTTCATCGACACCGCCCACGCCCACAACCGCAACGTCATCGACGGCTCGCGCGAGATCGCGAACGAGGTCGACGCCGACGTCGTCGTCGGCAACGTCGGCACGCAGGAGGCCGCCCGCGAGCTCGTCGACTTCGCGGACGGCATCAAGGTCGGCATCGGCCCGGGCTCGATCTGCACGACCCGGATCGTCTCCGGCGCCGGCATGCCCCAGATCACCGCCGTCGCGCAGGTCGCCGACGTCGCGAGCCAGTACGACGTGCCCGTGATCGCCGACGGCGGCATCCGCTACTCCGGCGACGCGATCAAGGCGATCGCCGCCGGTGCCGACGCGATCATGATGGGCTCCTACTTCGCGGGCACCGACGAGGCGCCCGGCCGCATCATCACGATGAACGGCAAGCGCTACAAGCAGTACCGCGGCATGGGCTCCGTCGGCGCGATGGCCGGCGGCGACTCCGAGGAGAACCGCTACCTCAAGGAAGAGCCCGAGAACGAGGACGAGTACGTTCCCGAAGGCGTCGAGGCTGCGACCCCCTACAAGGGCAGCGTCGAGAGCGAGCTCCACCAGCTCACCGGCGGGATGCAGTCCGGGATGGGCTACGTCGGCGCGGAGTCGATCCCCGAGTTCAAGGAGCGCTCGGAGTTCGTGCGGGTCAGCTCCGCCGGCCAGGCCGAGAGCCACGCCCACGACGTCGTCATCACGGACGAGGCGCCGAACTACAGCCCCGGCGACGAGTAGCTGGCTTCGTCCGGCCGGCAGTTCGCTTCGATGAGTTTCTGCGGGGTCGGGTGAGAGACCGACTCGACTTCGATTCACTTTTAGAATCTCGACGAATAGCCGGCTGATCCATGGCCTATCTCGCCGAGTACACGGTCCACTGCGACCGGCTGCCTCTCGTCGACGTCGCTGCCGAGCACCCGTCGGCGACGCTGTCGGTCGCGGTCGGGCAGCCCAACCAGAGTGGGCCGCCGCCGTTCGCGATCACGGTGCGGGCATCGGAGCTCGACGCCGTCGAGGCCTCGCCCTTCGTGGCGGAGATGGTCCGGCTGGCCGCGGACGCTGCGGCCCGACGCTACAGAATCGCTCCCGCGACGACGATGGAAGCACAGCTCGGGCCGGCAGTCTCCGATGTCGACCGCCTACGATCCCTCCACGCGACTGAGGCGATCGTCGAGCGGATCGAGGTCGTCCGCGACGGCTGGCGCCAGCGTCGGCGGTGTGCCGACCGCGAAGCCTTCGAGAACTACTGGTCGTTCTGGCGCGAGGAGGGGTCGGTCACGATCCACCGGCTCGTCGAATCGCCGGACTGTGAGACCAGCCCACCAGGCGCCGCGACGCTCTCCGATCGCCAGCGAGCGGCCCTGGTGACGGCCTTCGAGCTGGGCTACTTCGAGGTCCCACGCGGTGCGACGCTCACGGACGTCGCGAACGAACTCGACATCTCGGCCCCGTCCTGTTCCGAGCGACTCCGCCGTGCACAGCACGCGCTGATCGCCAGTTCGCTGGACGCCCCGGGAGCGGATGGGGCCGATTTGATAAAGCGCCATACAGTTTAGGGCACCCTTCAGGGAGCAGTGCGAGAGAGCGACAGTCCATCCATGCAAACCACGAAATCCACCGACGGGACGACGATCGGCTACGAAACGCACGGCGCAGGCGAGCCGCTGGTGCTCGTCCACGGCTCGACCGCCACCCGCGACGCCTGGGACCCCCACGTTCCACATCTCGAGGAAGCCGCCGAGCTCCACGCCGTTGACCGTCGGGGCCGCGGCAGTAGCGGCGACGCCGACGACTATGCACTCGAACGCGAGGTCGAGGACGTCCAGAGCGTTCTGGCGGCAACAGGCGCAAACCGACTTTTCGGCCACTCCTTCGGCGGCCTCTGTGCACTCGAGGCCGCCCGCGAAACCGACCTCGACGAGCTGGTGCTCTACGAGCCGGCAGTACCGGCGGTCGACCCCCAGACCGCACGCGCGGCCGATCGGATGGCCGAGTACCTCGAGTCGGGCGACCGGGAGGGAGCCATGCGGTTCGCGTTCGACGTCATGTTGGAGATCGACGACGTCGAAACGCTCCCACACTGGCCCGAGGTGATCGCGCTGGCCGAAGCGACCCAGCGCGAGTTTGCCGCCGTCGAGACGTACGAGCTCCCGGGGGCGCTCGACTGTGGCGCCGATACCCTTGTTCTCACCGGCGAGCACAGCCCGCCGTCCCTCCGGAAGGCTGCACGACGAGTCCACGAGCGGTTACGGGACGGAACGCTCGTCGAGATCGAGGGCGTCGGCCACGCCGGAATCGAGGATCCGGCCGCAGTGGCCGAGCCGGTACTGGAGTTTCTGGCGGAGTAGGCTCCCCAGGAAAGGCCGGCGGCGGGCTACCCGCACGTCATTCTTTTGCAACAGTTGTCACACGCACCATACGTGCGCGAACGAGCAGTGCATCCGCGATCACTGACTCACAGCGAGCTGTGCGGTTTCACAGGCCGGACTGCAGAGGCGCTTCGTCGCTGCATTGGCTTCGGGCAACGCCTTGAACGATCCGCCGCAGTTCCGGCACTCGAAGCTCTCGAATTCGGACATGGACACCGGACCGTTCGAGCGCCTGTTGGAAAAGTGTGGGCGCCAGTGACGGCCCATTTATACGATATATCGTATTTTGCGATACGAAATCCGACCGGTCGGGTGCGAATGCGCCGTCGAGACCGGGGCGTCGAGCGCCGGGTCGCGTAAAAACGGGCTCACCACTGAGGGCGATCCTTTCGGGGAATCGGCAGCGAGGAGCACTTCATGCAGTCCCAACCCACCGAAAGCGACGGCCAATCGACCAGCCGCACGTCCGGCGAGCCGCCGGCCATCGCGGCCGAGGACGTCCACGTCACCTACGCCGACGGAACGGAGGCCGTCAGCGGCGTCGATCTCGCGATCGAACCCGGCGAGTGCTTCGGCTTCCTCGGCCCCAACGGCGCCGGGAAGTCGACGACGATCAAGACGCTCGTGTCGCTGATACGCCCGACGCAGGGCTCAGTCGCCGTCCACGGCCACGGCGTCGCAGACGATCCACGCGCCGTGCGGGCCGCCGTCGGCTACATGCCCCAGACGACCAGCGTCGATCCCGAACTGACCGCGCGGGAGAACGTCCGCTTCGCCGCGACGATCCACGGCGTCCCGGCTGCAGAACGCGAAGCACGCGTCGAGGAATTCCTCGACGTCGTCGGCCTCACGCCCGTCGCCGACGACCGAGCCGACGCGTTTTCCGGCGGCATGCAAAAGCGCCTCGACGCGGCGACGGCGCTGGTCCACCGCCCGCCGGTCGTCTTTCTCGACGAACCCACGACCGGGCTCGATCCCGAGGCGAGGATGGAGCTGTGGGACTACTTCGAGGCGATGAACGACGCAGGGACGACCGTCTTCCTCACGACGCAGTATCTCGAGGAGGTCGACCGGCTCTGCGACCGGATCGCGCTGCTCCAGGACGGGGAGATCGTGGCGAGAGACACGCCGGCGGCGTTGAAGGCTGGCGTCGGCGGCGACGTCCTCGAGCTATCGATGGCGGACGCGTCGAGGGCGGCCCTGGACCGGGCGGAAACGGCGGTCCGCGAGGCCGACGCCTTCGACGATCCAGCCCCTCGGAGTGACGGCGACGAGACCGCTGGCGTACACGTCGAACGCACCAGCGACGGGCTCTCGATCACGGCCGCCGACGCACGCGAGGGCGTGATGGACCTGTTCGTCGCGCTCGACGACGCCGGCGTCACGGTCACGAGCATGGACGTTCGCTCGCCGACGCTCGACGACGTCTTCCTCTCGCTCACGGGCGAGCAGCCCGACGAGCACGACGGAGCGCGCACGGAGGGGAGCCGATGACCGCCGATCACCTCGACGGCGCACGACCCACGGAGCGCCAGTCAGAGGCTGGCTTCGTGGCCGACACCTGGACGAACTGCAAGCGCTGGCTGGTCAAGACCTCCCGGAACCCGTTCGTGACGTTCACCTCGCTGGTCCAACCGGTGATCTTCTTCGTGCTGATGGCGGAGGTCTTCGGCGCGGTCGCTGGCGGCGCCATCCAGAGCGCGGTCGGCGAGGACGTCCACTACGTGACCTACCTGACGCCGGCGATCGTCATCCAGTCGGCACTGGCGGCGGCGTCGGTGTCGGGGATCGGCCTCGTCGTGGACATGGACACGGGGATGTTCGAGAAGACGCTCGCGTCGCCGATGCACCGCGGCGCGATGTTCCTCGGAAAGGTGCTCGCCGAAGTCGTGCGGATCGTGGTCCAGACGGCGATCATCCTCGGCTGTGGGTACCTACTGCTGTTCCTGAAAACCGGCGCGTCGCCGAGCGACTACGTCGCTGTCGGCGTCCCGGGCCTCCTCGGCGTGATCGCGATCGCGGTCGTCTTCGCCGGGGCGTTCATGGCGTTCTCGAACGTCGTCGCGCTGGTCACTCGCGACGAGGAGGCGACGATCCTGATCGCGAACCTGCTGACGTTTCCCCTCCTCTTCCTCTCCAGTGCGTTCCTGCCGCTGTCGGTGCTCCCCGAGTGGATACAGGCGGCAGCGGCCCTGAACCCGGTGACCTACGGCGTCGACGGCGTCCGGGCACTGCTGCTCGGCGAGGACGTGTCGACGACGCTCGAGCTGGCGATCTTCGGCGGGCTCTGGAACACCGTCGTCCCGGCGATCGCGGTGCTCGCGGTCTGCAACCTGGTGCTCGGCGCGGTCGCGCTCTGGCTGCTCCGGCGGGCCTCACGGGCTGAGGTCCAGTAACGGCGGACCGGCAGCCGCGTTCGAACCGGCGTCCGGGTGGACGCGCGTCCAGTACCCGGCGGGAAACCAGACCGAGTCTAGTCCGCATCGTTCGCAGGAGCCGCAACCCATACATTCGACGCGTCTAATTTCCATCTACGTCGGAGCTAATCCGGTCGGGAGCGCGCCCGACATTCGGCACCGCGCCGCCCGACCGGCACCGGACGGCAGTCCAGTCCAACCATGGCCGGCTACCTCGAGATCGTCGTGATCGCCGCGATCGCCCAGCTGACGGTGCTGCCCGGCGAGAAAGTGCAGTTCATCATCGCCGGGCTCGCCACGCGGTACGATCCGCTGCTCGTCGTCGGCGCGGCCGGCACGGCCTTCGCGGGCTGGACCGCCCTCGAGATCGCGTTCGGCCAGGCGATCCAGCGGCTGCTGCCCGCGATCGTCCTCGATGGGTTCACCGTCGCGCTGTTCCTGCTGTTCGCGGTGATGCTCGTCCGCTCGGCACCGGCCGCGGACGCGGAGTGGAACGCTGCCGGAACTGCAGACGCCAGCGAAACGGCGTCCGGTCCCAGCTCGGCCCCCGGCGCCGGATCGCCGGGCACCGAGACCGACGGTGGCGTCGCGGCAGCCCACCGGATCGCGCCCGACGTCGACGGCGAGTTCTCGGTGTTCGGTCGCTCAATTGACGGCCGGCTCGGCACGTTCTGCTCGATCTTCGCGCTGATGGCCGCCGGCGAGTTCGGCGACAAGACCCAGCTGATCACCATCAGCCTCGCGGCGACCTACGGTGCGACGTCCGCGATCTGGCTCGGCGAGATGCTCGTGATCGTCCCGGTGAGCCTCGCGAACGCCTACGCCTTCCACCGCTTCGCCCACCGGATCGACCTCCGGAAAGCTCACTTCGTCGGCGCGGCGATCTTCGCGTTCTTCGCGGCGGACACCCTGCTCGCGATCGCGACCGGATTCTCGGTCTGGGAGGCGGTGGTGGGGTCGATTTCGGCGGTCGTGGTGTCGGTGGTGTGAACGTCGATCTGCCTCCCTCGTGGTATCGTTTCGCTCCTAACCAGCGCGTCGCAATCGGTATGAATCGGGAGACGGTACCACCCGCCGTCACCGAATCGAAATCCACGCTTCACGTCGTAGTCGGGACGGATCGGGACCGGGGAGACCTCGAAGCAGCGTTTGCAGCACTCGACGCTGGCGAGGAGATCGAGTCGCAGGACCCCACACTTGCAATCGGGGCCCTCGACACCTTTGCCCGAATCTTCCGGGGGACGAACCTCGAACTCCTCGAGGCGATCGTCGAGACGGAGCCGGCGAGCATCCGGGAACTCGCTGACGCCGTCGACCGCCACCCGCCCGACGTGCTCGCGAACGTCCGCGAACTCGAGGACTACGGCCTGCTCGAACTGGAGCAAGACGGGCGGGCGAAACGGCCCGTCGTCCGGTACGACGAGATCGACGTGGAGATTCCACTCGGCGATCGCTCCGTCGACCCGGCGCGAGCGTAGCGAATTTGGAGGTCCGTCCGGACTTCGCTCTCCAGAACCAGTCACAGGGTGGGACTGGAAGGGGCCGACCGCTCCGGGAAGCACGGTGAAGCAAGGACCACAGCCGAACGAGCGAAGCGAAGTGAGGCGAGGACCGCAGCGAGCCGCGCGACTGGAGCGGGAGGGGGCTTCCGATCGGTTCGCGGTCGTATCGGTTCTCCCGGCTGCAAGTATAACTCCGAATACCCACCCTTCAATCCAATGCAGCCTCCAGAGCGCAGGACTCAAGTGACGCTCGCGCGCTCATTCACCCAATGCGCGACGTTATCCTCGTCTCTGCGGACTCCGTACGCCACGATTTCCTCGACGCGATGCCGTACGTCTCCGCGAACCTCGACAACCACGAGGCGATCACGGGCGCCCACTACACCCGGCCCTCCCTCGCGAGTCTCCTCACGTCGAACTACCAGGGTGCGGTGGAGTCCCGCGTCGTCGAGCCCTCCGTCGCCGAGGCCTTCTCCGACGCTGGCTACACGACGATCGGGCTCTCCTCCTCGCCACACACCGACGCCCGCTTCGGGTTCGATTCCGGCTTCGACGTCTACCACCACTTCTCGGAGGCTGGCAACCGCGGCAACCCGATCCGGCAGTTCGCCTCGCAGTTCGACCTCATCCGGAAGGTCTACCACCGGTTCAAACCGCCACACGCGAAGCTCTCGAACCGGCTGCCCGATGACGAACTGATCGACGAGTCCATCGAGGCGTTCAACGCCGAGGACGGCCCGCGGTTCATGTGGCTGCACATGATGGGCACGCACCGACCCTACGGGCTGGGCGACGACGCGGTGCCCAAGGACGTCGACCGCAAGGCGCTGTTCAAGCCCGAGAAGCTGACCGACGCCGAGCGGGAGACGATCGAGGCGAAGTACCGCGCCACGCTCGAACGCGCCGACGCGGAGATCGAGCGCCTCGTCGAATCCGTCGATTCGGAGGACCCACTCGTCGTGTTCACGTCCGACCACGGCGACGAGTTCGGCGAGGAGGGCGTCTGGTTCCACCAGCCCCAGCGCGGCCGCGTCGCGGACGCACTGATCACCGTCCCCGCGGCGACGAACGACCTGGAGCTCGCCGGACCGCTGTCCTCGCTGGACATCGCTCCGTCCATTCTCGCCGATCAGGCCGGCCCCGACGCCGTCCCACCGGAGTGGCACGGGAAAGACGTCCGCCCGGAGGCAGCGGGCGGCCAGGGCCCCCGGAACCACGCCCTCACGGTCGCGCCGTGGCACGGCTCCGCGACGCTGGCCTGGCAGGATTTCGAGACGAAGATCGTGGCGAAAGACGCCGACGTGGCACTCTCTCGTGACGGCGAGACGGTCGAGGCCGAGCGGTCCGACGTCGACGAGGACCTCAAACAGCAGATGCGGGACCTCGGATACGTGGAGTAATGGCGGACGACGGCGCGATCCTCAAGGGCTACCTCTCCGTGTTCACGGGGGATCTCGGGCGGCTCTTGATCTTCGCGGCGTTCATCCCGGTGCTCACCCGCACCGTCGGCGAGGCGGGCTTCGGCCGCTACGCGCTCGTGATGGCGATCTTCCTGCCGAGCCGGAAGATCCTCAACATGGGCCTCTTCGAGGCGACGAAGACCTACGCGAGCCGCGAGGACGGCACGGAGCGCGACCAGGTGATCGCGACGTCCTTCGCCCTCCACGCGGGGATGCTCCTCGTCGGGATTCCGCTGCTGGCGGGACTCTTCACGATCTTCACGGACGGCGCGCTGCGGAGCGCGCTCTACCTGATGCTGGGTGCGGTCGTCGGCGAGCAGCTCTACTACTTCGGCCGGGGCGTGCTCCACGCGTACAAGCGCGAGGCGATCGTCGAGCCGCTCATTCCGGTGCGCTCGGCGATCATGGCGGTGGTCGGGCTCACGCTCGCCGCGCAGGGCTTCGGCGTCCCCGGCGTCTTCGCCGGGTTCGCGACCGGCTTCCTGCTGACGGGTGCGTTCTCGACGCTGCTGGCCTTCCGGGAGGCTGGCTTTCTCCCCTCGCCGAAGCGGCTCGCGCTGGCGGTGTACGGCCGCCCACTGCTGCGCTTTGGCGCGCAGACGATGGCCCTCGTCCTCCTGCTCACGAGCATGTACAAAGTCGACGTCCTGCTGGTGAGCTACTTCCACGGGAACGTCGACACCGGCCACTACCGCGCCGCCCTCCAGGTCTCGGAGTTCATGTGGGTGGTCTCTATCGGCGTCGAGCAAGTGATGATCCAGTCGACGGCGCAGTTCTGGAAGGAGGACGCCATCGAGGAGCTGACGAGCCTCACCTCGCGGATGCTCCGCTACGTAGTCGTGATCACGGTGTTGCTCGTCGCGGGCGTGTTCGTCCTCAGCGAGCCGTTCCTGACGCTGTACTTCGGACCGGCGTACGAGGCGAGCGTGCTGCCGCTGCGCGTCCTGCTGCCGGGCGTGCTCGGGTTCGCGATCGCACGGGTCATCTGGCCGGTGCTCCAGGCCGGCGGCCACCTCCGGACCCTGCTGCTCGCCACGGGCGCGGCCGTGGTGATCAACGTCGTCCTGAACCTGCTCCTGATCCCGCGGATCGGCATCGTCGGCGCGGCGATCGGGACCTCGGTGGCCTACGGCACGATGGCGGTGACCCACGTCGTGGCGGCGCGGACGGTCGACATCCGACCCCTCGACGGGTTGCCGATCCTCCGGGTCGCTGCGCTGGGCGTCGGGACGATCGGCCTGCTCTGGGTGCTGTTACCGCTCGGTCCGTGGTGGGTCGACCTGTTCGTGCTGCCCTGGATCGGGCTGGCGGTCTACGCGGCCGGCTGCCAGCTGCTCGACGTGCTGACGATCGAGGAGATTCGGGGACTGGCCGGCGAGTTTGCGCCGAGTGAGTGACCGGGCGAGCGTGCGGTCGGTACCCGTCGTGGAGCGGCTACGCCGATGCTGTGTCGGCCGGCGGCGTGCCGATGGAGACCACCACGTCGGACAACCTGGCCCTGCAAACGAACAGGTCGTCCTCGAACTGGAGATAGGCAGTCTGGTCGACCCAGTTCGGCGGATCGCCGTCGTACTGCTCGCGCTGGCGCTGGAGCGTTTCGTCGATCACGTCGATCGCAGCCGCCAGCGTTTCCGCCGTCTCCGACGTCGGCGACCCGGTGGGACACGCCGTGATCTCCTCGCCGTCGATGGAGCGCTCGAGCACGATCGTCACTGACTCCGTCTGCTCGGAGACCACCACCGGAACGACGTGCGTGCGCTGCTCGGCGGTCAGCGTCACGGGCTCGGCCGAAAGCAGTGATTTCGTCACCTGACAGTCGGAGTCCGCGGGCGGTTCGTCTGCAGCGTCGCCGGAGTCGTTCTCCGCGTCGTTGGGCTGTGAGGACCCGTCGTCCCCGTCGTCGAGCGCCGTCGAACACCCCGCCAACGCGGCAACTGGGAGGGCGGCAAGCAGCTGTCGGCGGTGCACGTTTCGAATCGACGATCCCGAAATAATGAGTCTTGTGTCGGTTCGCCGGACCCCGCTGGAACCCCCGCTGGGTCGTCGCCGATCGCAACTCAGCGTTCCCAGCTACTCCATGTAGCCCAGATCCGCGAGCATCTCCTCGGTGTCAGAATCGATCTCCTGGCGTTCGATCTCGCCGAACTCGGCGAGCCACTGATCGAGATCCTGGGCGAGCGCGTCGCGTCGTTGACCCGCGTCGTCCGCCAGATCGTCGCGCTCCCCGGGGTCGGCTTCGAGGTCGTAGAGCTCCTCGACGTCCTCCTCGCGGTCCCGGAGGAGCTTCCACTCGGGCGTCCTGGTGGCCACGCGGTCGCCGAAGGTGGGGTACGCCATCGTGAACAGCTGGCGGTCCTCCTCGACCGGCTCGACCGTCGATGTCTCGCCCTCGTCGACTGGGCCCTCGAAGATCGGCTCGCCAGCGGCGTCGAGCGCGGGGGCGTCGACCAGCGAGAGGAGGGTGGGGAGGATGTCGATCGTCCGGACCTGCGTGTCGACCTGTTCGTCGGGGAGGGCGTCGTGGTCGAAGGCGAGCGGGACGTTGATCTCCTCGTCGTAGAGCGTGCGGCCGTGGCCCTCGTAGCCGTGCTCGCCCAGGGCCTCGCCGTGGTCGCCGGTGAAGACGACGAGCGTCTCGTCGGCGATCCCGCGGGCCTCGAGTTCAGCCTGGAGTTCGCCGACGTGGTCGTCGACGCGCATCATCGCGGCGGTGTACTCGTCGTGCTCGTCGAGGAGGTCCCGCGGCGCGTTCCGGGGCTCGTGGACGTCGAAGTAGTGGACCCAGCCGAAGAAGCCGGATTCCTCGGCGTTGGCGGCCTCGCTGTCGTCATCGTCCGCGGCGCCAGCCGTAGCGGACTTCGGCGCGACGTCGTCGAGGCACGCTTTCGCGTCGTCGGTGACGCTCCGGGCGGAGCGGCAGTGCAGCGAGATGAGGCCGAGATCGCGCAGGAGATTCTTGACGGTGTACCGGCCGATGCCGAGATTCTTGACCGCGCCGAAGACCGTGTTGAACGTCTTGGTGTCGTAGATCCGCGAGAGAATGGGATAGAGCTTCCCGTAGTTCTGGCCGTCCTCGTACCGGTCGAACCCGCGGTCGAGCTTCGAGTGGTCGGCAGCGAGGTGGTCGACGCTGACGACGCCAAAGGTGTCCATACCCGCGGCCTGGAACTGCTCGCCGGCGGTGTCGTGGGTCTCGTCGAGGCCCCAGCCGTTCTCGACGACCCCGTGCTCGAAGGGGTACTTCGCCGTCATGAACGCGGTCAGGCTCGGGTCGGTGGTGTTGGCGACGGTATAGGTCTCCGTGAAGTCGAGGGATTCGTCGTAGAGCTCGGCGCAGTTGGGGAAGAGCCCGTCCTCGAGGCCCTCCTTGAACACGTCCTCGCGGAGACAGTCCACGCTGACCAGCAGGACGTTCCGGATCTCGCTCATTGGCCGTGGTATCGGGACTCGGGAGTTAACGGTGTCGCTCGGTAGTCGAATTCAGTTCCGTCGGTGGACCGTGGTACGTGATTGAAGGGGCGATCGCGACGGAATCGGCCGCACCCAACTACTCCCGACGAGCGACGACGAGTTCGACCGGGACGACGAGTACCCGTTCGATTCGGCCGCGGCGAAGCTCGAACCCCGCATCGCGAAGGACGCCGCTGACGTCGAGCGGACGACTGTCGACCAGCCTCGGGAACGCATCGTTGAGTCGGGTGTAGAGCGGAGCGACGATCGGGCTTCGTGCCGTCGACGGGCTGATGACGCAGATCTGGCCCCCTGGTTCGAGGACGCGACGGAGTTCCTTGAGTAGGGTCGCCCGGTGATCGGCGTCGAACAGTTCGAGCGTGAAGCTCACGAGCACGTGGTCGAAGCTGTCGGCGGCGAACGGCAACGACAGTGCGTCGCCGCAGATGACCTCCGACGGACCAGTCTCGTCGAGGCGATCCCGCGTCAGCTGGCACATCTGCGCTGCAACGTCGATGCCGATCACGTGGCCTTCGGGCCCAACAGTGGCTTCGAACCTGGCGAGGCCGCGGCCGGTCCCGCAGCCGACGTCGAGGACGACGTCTCCGGGCGCTGCGTCGAGGTGCTCGATGCCGCGCCGTCGGAGCCGGCCCTGAAACGGATCGACGAGGGCATCGTAGTAGGGACTGAGCGCGTCGTACCACTCCCTGCTGTGGCGCGTGGATGCTCGCATCACCGTCCTAGCCGTCCCGGTTCAGTACGAACCTGCGAACGAGGTAGACGAGGAGCAGTAGTGCCCCGCCCGTGATCACTGTCCCCAACAGCAGGACGAGGACGATAAGCGTCGTCGGGATCGCGAGGTTCACAATTGGGAGCGGCGCGACCGAGCGGGGGTGGACGGTTCCGGCCATTGGACGTGTCTGCACCGACAATACAGTTATATTTTCCACATATTCGGCGAGTACTACGCAGCTCCCAGGGTCGGTTTCGAGAAAAGAATCTCACGGTGCGAGTTTCGCAGTACACCGAGTGAGAGAACGAGCGCCGTTCACCACTCGTGGACGGCCGAGGAAATCAGCCAAAGAGCCCCAAACAGCCACAGACCGCGGTTTCCCTAGTCGCTCTGGATGCGGGGGGCGAGCATGTAGGTCACGCGACCCTGGCCCTCCGCGATCTCGAAGTGGAGCTTGACGGGGAACTCCTCGCCGAGCTCGACGGTGACCTCGGCGTCGCCGGGGATCGCCTTCTGGATGTCGCCGAGGTAGTCGAGGCTAAAGAGCGAGTGGGCCTCGCCGGCCTCGAGCCCGATCAGGTCGGCGGGGTCGAGTTCGAAGTGGACGTCGTCGGTGTCGCCCTCGGCGTCGACGTAGAACAGCTCCTCGTCGGCGTCGACGCCCAGCGCGATGTGATCCGAAACCATGTCGGCGGCGGTGACCGCACGATCGATGTCGGCGCCTTCGAGGACGATCTCCGCGGAGAGGTCGAGGTCGGGGATGTCTGGCTCCTGGCGGATCGAGTCGGGGTCGATCAGCGCGAGGGTGTACTCGAGCCCGTCGATCTGGGTGTGGAGCTTGCGGGTCTCCTCGTCGAGTTCGAGCTCGATGAGCTGGCCCTTGTCGGCCATGCCCGCGATGTCCTGCAGACGGGAGAGATCGACGCCGATGAGGCCGCCGTCGGCCTCGTAGGACTCGAACGCACTGGCGTCGAGTTCGAGATCGACCATGCCCACGTTCGCGGGATCGACCGCCCGGATGGCGAGCCCGTCCTCCTCGAGGTGGATCTTGCACTCCTCGACCAACACGCTCACCGCGTCGAGCGCGTCGCCGAGCGTCTCGGCGTCCACGATGGCCTTGAACATATCGTCCGTGGGTAGCCCCCCGGCCCATAAAAAGACCCGCGGTACGCCCGCGAGCACGCGCGAGGTATTCGGCCGGTTCGAAGGCGGGCACCACCGACCGATCCGAAGGTGAACACCACGATCGATCCGAAGGTGAACACTAACGGCTGATTCGAAACGGAACACCACCGGCCGATCCGAACGCAAACACCGACCGTTCGGGCATCGGCCAGGCGCGGACGCCAGCGCCGAGCGGAGCGACGGAGTCCACCGAGACCGGCGACAGCTTTTCTACCGGCGGCCGAGACGGGCGACGTATGGACGCTGTCCCTGAGTCCTGGCAGTTCGGCTACGCCCTCCTCGCGACCGCCACGGCGTTCGGCGTCTGGCGAACGTGGTTCGGCGGCGCGGACGGCATCTGGATCATGATCGGTGCGATCGGACTGTTCGCCCTCCTCGCGTTCGTCGACGGCCTCGTCCTCGGGCGCATTCGTCAGGGCGGAGACGCCACTGTCCAGGAGAGCGGCGAGTCCAATGGCGCGTGAGCTGAGCAAATCCGGGGCGAAGCGCAGTGACCGCTCCGATCGCAAGCGGGGAGTCGAATCCGGGCCGCGACCGTCCGCTTTCCGAGTCGGAACGTACTTCCGACTCCCGGGCCCAGTTCTGGTACATGAGTGAGTACACCGTGAGCGGTCGGTTCCAGGCCCGCGAGGGCTGGCAGGACTTCGAGACCGAAGTCGAGGGAGCGAACGAGTCGGTTGCCCGCGAACACGCCTTCGCCGAGATGGGCGCGCGGCACAATCTCAAGCGCCGGCAGGTCGAGCTCGAGGAGGTGTCCGCAGCATGAGTGGAAACCAGGAGCTCCAGCAGATCCAGGAGCAGATCGACGAGGTCGAACAGCAGATCGAGCTCGTCGGGCAGGAGATCGACGAGCTCGACGACGAGCAGGACGAGATCGACGAGGCCATCGAAGCCATCGAGGCGCTGGAGTCCGGCTCCACCGTGAAGGTCCCCCTCGGCGGCGACACCTACGTCCACGCGGAGATCGAGGACATCGACGAGATCATCGTCGGTCTCGGCGGCGGCTACGCTGCCGAGCGCGACCAGGAGGACGCCGTCGAAACCCTGCGCTCGAAGCAGGACACCATCGACGACCGCATCGAGGAGTTCGAGAACGACGTCGACGACCTCGAGGACACCCTGGACGAGATGGAGGGTCGCGCCCAGTCGCTGCAGCAACAGCAGATGCAACAGCAGATGCAGCAGATGCAGGGCGGCGACGGCGAGTGAGGACGTAACCCATGTTCGACGGGCTGAAGGAGACGCTGGGAAGCTTCCGTGACGACGCGGAGGAGGCAGCCGACGAGAACGTCGAGGAGGTCGAGGCCGACGAGCAAGAGTCGGCTGCCAGCGAAGCGGAGTCGGACGCTGGCGGAGACGGCGAGGCTGCCGCGGAGGCCGTCGCTACCGAAGAACAGCCGACGAGCGGCGACGCCGAGCAGCCCGTCGACGAGATGGACGCCGGCGAGCCGGCAGAGCAGCCGGCGGCCGACGACGAGAACGCGGAGGCCACCGACGAATCCGACGACCCCGACACCGGCTTCGTCCGCAAGGCGAAGTCGCTGACCCGCGGGAAGTTCGTCATCGAAGAGGAGGACCTCGAGGGGCCGCTCCAGGACCTCGAGATGTCGCTGCTCGCCAGCGACGTCGAGATGGACGTCGCGCAGGCACTGCTCGATAACATCCGCGAGGAGCTCGTCGGGGAGACCCGCACCGTCACGACGAGCACCGGCGCCGTCGTCGAGGAGGCCCTCCAGAACGCCCTCCTCGACGTGATCAGCGTCGGCCAGTTCGACTTCGAGGAACGGCTCCAGCAGGCGGACAAGCCCGTCGTCATCGTCTTCACCGGCGTCAACGGCGTCGGCAAGACCACCTCGATCGCGAAGCTCTCCGAGTACCTCGCCGATCGGGGCCTCTCGAGCGTGATGGCCAACGGCGACACGTTCCGCGCCGGCGCGAACCAGCAGATCCGCGAGCACGCGGACGTACTCGATCGCAAACTCATCGCCCACGAGCAGGGCGGCGACCCCGCGGCCGTGATCTACGACGCCGTCGAGTACGCCGAGGCCAACGACGTCGACGTCGTGCTCGGTGACACTGCCGGCCGCCTGCACACCTCCGACGGCCTGATGGACCAGCTCGCGAAGATCGACCGCGTCGTCGAGCCGGACATGACCCTCTTCGTCGACGAGGCGGTCGCCGGCCAGGACGCCGTCAACCGCGCCCGGGAGTTCGACGACGCCGCGTCGATCGACGGGACCATTCTGACGAAGGCCGACGCCGACTCCGGCGGCGGCGCGGCGATCTCGATCGCCCACGTCACCGGAAAGCCGATCCTCTTCCTCGGGACCGGCCAGGGCTACGACGACATCGAGCGGTTCGATCCCGAGTGGATCGCCAGCGAACTGCTCGGGGAGTAGGGTTGCGGAAGTTCGATTCGATCGTTGCTACTCGCACAGTGACAGTGATCTCCGAAAGCCCAAGAGCGCTCGGTGGGCCATCCTCCGGGTGGGACTGGAAGGGGCCGACCGCTCGTCGGTTTAGGCGAAGTAAGCACCGGAGCGACCGAAGGGAGCGAGGAGCGCAGCGAGCGTAAACCGTCGAGCGGTCGGGGGCTTCCAAGGCGGAAGAAACAATGCCAGAATCAAAGATCGAATCCGCAGAATTCAGACGTATTCGCAGAGCCAGACGAGCAGCCCCTTCTGGGCGTGCAACCGATTTTCGGCCTGGTCCCAGACGATCGCCTGATCGCTCTCGAGCACGTCATCCGTAATTTCCTCCCCACGATGCGCAGGGAGACAGTGCATGACGGAAACGTCCTCTGCAGCGCTCTCCAGCAGTTCGTCGTTGACCTGGTAGCCCTCGAAGTTGGCGAGCTTCTCCTCCCGTTCGTCTTCCTGGCCCATACTGACCCAGACGTCGGTGTAGACGACGTCGGCGCCAGCGACTGCCTCGGCGGGATCGTCGACGATCTCGGGCTCGCCACCGAGTTCGGCGGCGCGCTCGACGACCGACTCGTCGATCTCGTAGCCCTCCGGCGTCGCGACGGTCAGATCCAGCCCGGCGAGTGCCGCACCGATCACGAACGACTGCGCGACGTTGTTGCCGTCGCCGACCCACGCGACGGACGTTCCCGCCAGCCCGCCGGCGTGCTCCTGGATCGTCAACAGATCCGCCAGCGTCTGGCAGGGATGGGCGTCGTCGGTCAGCCCGTTGACGACCGGCACGTCCGAATACGCCGCGATCTCCTCGAGGGACTCGTGGTCGAAGAGGCGGGCCATCAGCACGTCGACGTACCGCGAGAGCGCCCTGGAGGTGTCCTTCAGAGGCTCGCCGCGGCCGAGCTGGAGGTCCGAGTCGCTGAGGAACACGGCGTGGCCGCCGAGCTGGGTCATCCCCGTCTCGAAGGAGACCCGCGTCCGCGTTGACGGCTTCTCGAACAGCATCCCGAGCGTCTGGTTGTCGAGGTCGTCGTGGAGAATCCCCTCCTGTTGCTCGGCCTTGTACTCCGCCGCGAGCCCGAGTACCTCGTCGAGCTCGTCGGCGCTCAGGTCGTCGACGTCGAGGAAGTGGCGTGGATTGGATTCGGTCATTGGGTATCACCCTCCGTGGCAGTGGGAAGAGCGGTTGCGGCCGCGAGATTCCCACCGTCGGACCCGGGGCACGTAGTCATTGCGCATCCGCCTCCGCGTCGGCTGCTTCCTCCGCGTCGTCTCCATCCGACAGGTCCGCGGCTGCATCCGCCAACACGGCGATCGCGCGGTGGTACGCCGCCAGCGGCAGGCGCTCGTCGGGGGCGTGGTCGAGGTCCGAATTGCCCGGGCCGTAGGTCGCCATCGGGCAGTCCCACTCGCGAGCGTAGACGTTCATGTCGCTGGTGCCGGTCTTGCGCAGGAGGCGCGGGTCGCCCTCCGCGCGGCGGATCGCCCCGCGAAGCGCGCGAGCGACGGGCGTCCGCGGGCTCTCCATCACCGGTGGGATCGGCGTCCCCCAGTTGACGGTACCCAGCTCGAGTTCGCCGTCGGCCAGCTCGCGCAGGCTGCTGGCGTCGAGCGACGGCGGGATCCGGAGCTGGACGTCCATCGTCGCCTCGACGGAGAGGCCGTCGGTGCTCGTCCCGCCGTCGATTTCGACGGGCTTGGCGGTGACCTGCTCGAAGACGGGATCGAACTCGTCGCCGCCGACCTCGCTCACGGCCTCGCGAACGGACGACCACCACCCCACCGCGTGCTCGATCGCGTTGGGCTCGGGGCGCGAGGTGTGGCCGGACTCGCTCGTCGCGACGTAGGTGCCCGCGATGAGCCCGCGGTATCCCAGCGTGATGCCGTCCCAGCCGGAGGGCTCGCCGTTGATCACCGCGCCGGGGGCCTCGCGATCGTCGACGAGGAAGTGCGCCCCCGCCGAGTCCGTCTCCTCGCGGACGACGCCGACGAAGGAGACGCCGGTCTCGATCGCCGCGACGGCCATCGACGCGAGCGGGCCGGTGGCGTCGACGCTGCCGCGGCCCCAGAGCACGCGCGGATCGTCGGCCTCCTCGGCAGCCCCGCCCGTTTCGGCGAGCACCTCGTCGTCGGGATCGTCCTCGATCCGGACGGGAATCTCGCCGGGAACGGTGTCGACGTGGCTCGTCAGCAGCACCGAATCGTCGGCGGGCGCGCGGACGTTGCCGACCTCGTCGCGATAGACCTCGCGGTCGTGGGCCTCGAAAAACTCGACGAGGCGCTCGGCGGCGGCGTCCTCCTCGCCGGAGCGGGACGACGTCTCGACGAGGTCGACGAGCAGCGCCTCGGCGGCGTCGGCGTCGACCGCGTGGACGGTGCTCGCCGTCATCTCAGTTCCCTCCCGTCACGTCGGCGATCGCCGCCACGACCTCGTCGGCGTGGGACTCGTCGATCGTCAGCGGTGGCAGCAGGCGCAGGACGGTGCGGCCCGCCGGCAGTGCCAGGATCCCGTGGTTCAGTGCGAGCTCCTTCAGCAGGCGGTTCGCACCGCGCTTGACCTCGATGCCGAGGATCATCCCCTGACCGCGCACGCCGCGGGCGTCGATCTCGCCGGACTCGATGCCGGCCTCGATCTCGTCGCGCAGGTAGCCACCGACGTCCGCGGCGTTGCCAGGCAGGTCCTCCTCGACGATGACGTCCAGGGTGGCCTCCGCAGCGGCGCTGACCGTCGGGCCGCCCGAGAACGTCGAGCCGTGATCGCCGTGCTCCTCGGCGAGCCAGTCGGCGACGAGCGTCGCGCCCATCGGCAGCCCGCTGGCGATCCCCTTCGCGGCCGTGAGCGCGTCGGGCTCCACGCCCGCGTGCTCGCAAGCCCACAGCGACCCGGTGCGGCCCAGCCCGGACTGGATCTCGTCGACGATCATCGCCGCGCCCTCGTCCTCCGTAACGTCGCGCACGGCCTGCAGGTACTCCGCGGGCGCGGGGTGGACGCCGCCCTCGCCCTGGACGGGCTCGAGGATGACGGCGGCGGTGTCCGCATCGACGGCGTCGACGAGTTGGTCTGCGTCGCCGTAATCCACGAACTCGACGCCGTCGATCAGCGGCTCGTAGGGAGCCTTGTACTTCCCCTTCCACGTCGTTGCCAGCGCGCCCATCGTGCGGCCGTGGAACCCGCGGCGGGTCGCGACGATTTTCGCGTCGCCGGTCGCCGCGCGGGCGAACTTCAGCGCGGCCTCGTTGGCCTCGGTGCCGGAGTTACACAGCCAGACGTTCTCGAGATCACCCGGCGCGATCGCCGCGAGGCGGTCGTAGAGTGCGTCGCGGGCGTCGACGGGATACGACCCCTGGACGTAGAGCAGCTTTCTGGCCTGCTCGACGACGGCGTCGACGACCTGCGGATGGCAGTGGCCCGTCGGCGTGCAGGCGTAGCTCGCGCCGAAATCGAGGAACTCGTTCCCGCTGTCGTCGTAGAGGTACGGTCCCTCGCCGCGCTCGATGCGAATCGGTTTCTCCGAGAAGACGAACCCTGCGTTCCCCATGGTCAGGACACCTCCGCCGTTTCGTCTGCATCGTTCTCTTCGTCCTCATCCTGCAGCGCGCTCGCCTGAATGTGCGTTCCGCCGCCGTCGACGGCCGAGACGACCGGCTCGTCGACGTTCGCGTCGGCGACGATCACGCGCTCGGCGCCGCCCTCGATCGCCTCGGTGGCGGCCATGACCTTCTTCGTCATGAACCCCTCCGCGGCGTCTTCGATCTGCTCGAACTCCGCGGGCGTCTCCGCCGACTCGATCAGCGTCGACTCGTCGTCGGGATCGGCGAGCACGCCAGGGACGTCCGTGAGAACCACGAGCGTCGCGTCAAGCGCGCCGGCGATCGCGGCTGCGGCACGGTCGGCGTCGGCGTTGACTGGCAGCCATTCGTCCTCATCCTTCCCGGCCATCGGCACCGTCGCGACGGGGGTGTACCCGCCGTCGAGCAGCGTCTCCAGCAGGTCCGCGTTAACCTGCTTGATCGTTCCGGAGTGGTCCCCGCGCTTGATCTTCTGCTTGCCGTCCTCCTGGACGCGGACGGCGGACTTGCGCGGTCCGGCGAGCAGTTTGCCGTCGACGCCGGAGAGGCCGACCGCGTCGACGCCCTCGTTCTGGAGGCCGGCGACCAGGTCGGTGTTGAGCTTCCCGGGGAGCACCATCTCGAAGACCTCCATGGTGCGCTCGTCGGTGAACCGGCCGACGACGCCGCCGGGCGTCTCGACGTAGGTGGGCTCCTCGCCCAGTTCCTCGAGCGTCTCGTCGACGGCGGTGGAGCCGCCGTGAACGACGACGACGTCCTCTCGCGGGCCGTGCCCGCTCGAGTTTTCCGAGGAGCCATGCTCCTCGTCCTCTCCCTCGGCAACGAGCGATGCGACGTCGGCGAGCGCGCCCGCGGGGTCGACCGCCCGCGCGCCGCCGATCTTGAGTACGACAGTCATTGTGTGAAACCTCCGTGTACAGCGGTATGAAAACGTGGGTTAGGGCGCGCCGACGGGATGGAGGCCCGTGGCCCCCAGCCCGGCGGTCTCCTCAAGGCCCAGCGCGACGTTCGCGGCGTGGACCGCCTGGCCCGCCGAGCCCTTCATCATGTTGTCGATGGCCGAGAACACGACGAGGCGCTTGTTCGACGCGTCGACCTCGAAGCCGACCTCGGCGAAGTTCGATCCAGCGACTGCCTTCGGCTCGGGGTAGCGATACACCCCGCCACCGCCGGAGGCCATGCGGACGAACGGCTCCTCCTCGTAGGCGCCACGGTAGGCACCCCAGAGGTCGCCGGAGGAGACCGGCGATCCGGGGAAGACGTGACAGGTCGCGGACGCCCCGCGGATCATGTCCACCGCGTGGACGGTGAAGGAGACGTCGAGCCCGAGGTACGCCTCGATCTCGGCCTCGTGGCGGTGGCCCGTCGGCGCGTAGGGGCGGACGACGCCCGAGCGCTCGGGGTGGGAGGAGGCCTCGCCGCCGCCGGCGCCGCCTTCCGAGGAGCCGACCTTGACGTCGATCACGATCTGCTCGTCTCCCGACAGAATGCCGTCGTCGACGAGGGGTTTCAGGCCGAGGATCGACGCGGTCGCGTTGCAGCCGCCGCTGGCGATCAGGTCGGCACCCGGGAGTTCCTCGCGCGTGAGTTCGGGCAGCGCGTAGACGGCGTTGTCGAGGTACTCCGGCGCGACGTGGCCGTCGTACCACTCGTCGTAGGCCTCGGCGGTCGGCAGGCGAAAGTCCGCCGAGAGGTCGACGACGGTGTCGGCGGCCTCCTGGAACGCGTCGATGCGCTCCATCGAGACGCCGTGGGGCGTCGCGGCGAACAGGACGTCGACCGACGCCAGTTCCTCCGGATCGGTGAAGCGCAGGTCGAGGTGGCGCAGGTTCGGGTGTTTGTAGCCGACGGACTTGCCGGCCTTCGAGCGGCTGGTGGCCTCGGCGATCTCGAAGTTCGGGTGCCCATCGAGCAGGCGCAGGAGTTCGCCGCCGGTGAAGCCGGTGCCGCCGACGACGGACGCGGTGAGCGTGTCGGTAGGTGTGGTGTCGTCAGTCATAGAAACGTCCTCTTCAGGCAGTCGCCTCGACCGAGTCGTCGGCGACGGTCGCCTCGAGCCAGTCGATCACGCGGGCGGGCACGTCGACGTCGGTCGCGTCGTTCAGCGCCTTGAACTCGACGGTGTGGTTGACCTCGTGGACGGTGTAGTCCTCGGGCTCGCCGTCCTCGTCGACGGTCTCCATGAGGTCGACGCCGAGCAGCCCGCCGCCGACGGCGTCGCTGGCCTTCTCGACCAGTTCGCGGGCGCGGTCGTCGAGCTCGAACTCCTCGACGTCGGCGCCCTGGGCGGCGTTGGTCAGCCAGTGCTCCGAGGAGCGCACCATCGCGCCGATGGGCTCGCCGTCGGCGGTCAAGACGCGGATGTCGCGGCCGGGCTTGTCGACGAACTCCTGGACGTAGAAGATCTTGTGCTCGTAGTGGCCCAGCGTGTCCTTGTGTTCCAAGATCGCCTCCGCCGCGGAGCGGGAGTCGATCTTGGCCATCAGGCGGCCCCAGGAGCCGATCACGGGCTTGAGCACGCAGGGGTAGCCGAAGGACTCGATCGCTTCGAGCGCGGAATCCTTCGTGAACGCGACCTTCGTCCGGGGCGTCGGGACCCCCGCTCCCTGGAGCGCGAGCGAGTTCTTGACCTTGTCAGCGCAAACGTCGGCGGTGCGGGCGCTGTTGACGACGGGGACGTCGTAGGCCTGGCAGAACTGCGTGGTGTAGAGCGAGCGGCTCGTCGAGAGGCAGCGGTCGAGCACGACGTCCAGCTCCTGGAGCGCCTCGCTTGCCCCGTGGACGTCGAAGACCTCCTTGCGGACGTCGATCTTCACGACGTCGTGGCCGCGCTCACGCAGCTCACTCAGCAGGAGCTTCTCGTCCTTGCGGATCCGGGAGTAGAGGATCCCGACCTGCACCTCACTCACCCCAGTCTTCTTCGAGCTCGGGAGCCGTCTCGAGCTCGGCCGGGTCGACGCCGACGACTTCGAGTTCGGCGCCGCAGGTGGTGCAGTCGACGATCTCTCCCACTTCGAGGTTCTCGTGCAGGGACACCTCGGCCCCGCACTCGACGCATTCGGTCATCGTGTACCCACGTCGTCGACGCGATACCTTAAACCCATCGAACTTACCAGAACGTGAACACGAATCGTACTGCCGGCTAATCGCACGAAGAAGAGCGAACGGCCGCGATCAGTCGGTTCCAGTGTCAGCTGGATGTGTCATTCGTCCCCGAGACGGGGACGTCGGATCGGTCGCCGTAATCGGGACGACCGGTGCCGTCGGTTCGACCGGGGAACCGGCCGCAGCCGATCAGACATACTCGGCCACCTCCGAGTCGAGGCGCTCGGCCGCCCCGTCCAGACTCTTGCGCGTCGCGACGATCGCCACGAGGTCGTCCTCGAGGTCGGCCTTCGCGCTCGCGACGGCGTCCTCGACGGCCTCGGGTGCGGGACCGCCGGGGGAGTCCCGGCTGGCAACGCTCTCTGCGGGATCGAGCGCCGCACGCAGGGCCGCCTCGTCGACGGCGTCGGTGATCGACTCGCCCAGCACCGCGTGGGCGGCGTCGTCGAGGACCTCGATCGCTGCGTCGGGATCGGCCGCGCCGCGGGCGCCTGCCGCTCCCGTCGAGCCCGCGGCCGCTCCGTCGTCTTCCAGCGCTGCGACGTCCGGCGCCGCCACTGCCACGACCTCGTGGGCCGTGCGGAAGGGGACGCCCGACTGCGCAAGCAGGTCCGCGACGCCGGTCGCCGTCGAGAACCCCTCGCCGGCGGCCGCCGCGCAGGCGTCCTCGTCCCACTCCGCGGTGGCCACCGCCCCGCCGGCGACGTCGACGGCGCTCTCGACGTCGTCGATCACGTCCCAGACGTGCGGGCCCGCGCGCTGGAGGTCGCGGTTGTACGAGCGCGGCAGCCCCTTGAGCGTCGTCGCGAGCGCCTGGTGGGCGCCGGCGGCGTCGCCGGCCACTGCACGCACCAGCTCCAGGGAGTCGGGGTTCTTCTTCTGGGGCATGATCGAACTCGTCGACGCGTAGTCGTCGTCGAGGTCGACGAAGCCGCGATTCGCGTACACCACGAGGTCCTCGGCCATCCCCGACAGAGTGGTCGAGAGCGCCGACAGCGCCCCGGCGGTCTCGAGCAGGAAGTCCCGCGTCGAGACGGCGTCCATCGCGTTTTCGACGATGCCGTCGAAGCCCAGCAACGCGGCGGTCTGCTGGCGGTCGACGTCGAACGTCGTTCCGGCGAACGCCGCTGCGCCCAGGGGCGACTGATTGATCCGCGTGAACGCGTCGAGCAGACGGCTCGCGTCGCGGGCCAGCGCGCGCTCGTAGCTCGCCAGCCAGAACCCGACGGTCACCGGCTGGGCGGGCTGGAGGTGCGTGTAGCCGGGCAGCAGCGTCTCGGAGTGGGCCTCGGCGGCTTCCAGCAGCGCCTCGCGCGTCTCCGCGACCGCCTCGAGCACGTCGAGCACGTCCTCGCGCAGCCGGTAGCGGATGCAGGTCGCCACCTCGTCGTTCCTGGAGCGGGCGGTGTGCATCCGGCCGCCCTCGGGGCCGACGCGCTCGATAACGGCCGTCTCGATGGCCTCGTGGACGTCCTCGCCCTCGGAGAGGACGGCACCGTAGCCCTGCTCGTCGACCGCGTCCTCGATCTCGTCGAGCGCGGCGAGGATCTCGCCGGCGGTGTCTTCCTCGACGATCTCCTGCTCGGCGAGCATCAGCACGTGGGCGCGATCGACCGCGAGGTCGGCCGCGAAGATGCGGCGGTCTGCGTCGAGCGAGGACATGAACTCGCGGGCGGGGCCGCCGGCGAACCGGTCGCGGCGGACGACGCCCTCGTCGTCTGCGGGCTCGCCGGCTGCGTCCTCGGCGCTCGCGCTGTCCTCGGCCGCTGTCTCGGTGCCGTTCGGGGTACCGCGGTCCGGTGTGGCGTCGTCCTCGCTCATCGGATTACTCCTCGTTCTCCGAACCGTCGCTCTCCGCACCGCCGTCAGCGCTCTGCGCTGACGAGGATCGGCTCGCTTCGCTCGCCTCACCGCCGTCGGTGATGGCAGGGGAACGGTCCTCGACGCCTGCTTTCACGGAGTTGGCGAGGCGCTCCTGGAGGCCGTGGTACTTCGCGACGCCGGTGGCGTCCTCCTGGGCGATGCCGGCGACGTCCTCGGTGTTGAAGGAGGCCATCTCCTCGGAGTAGACCGCGTACTCGCTGTCGCGGGCGACTGCGCGGCAGGACCCGCCCTGGACCTTGACCGTCGCGGTGCCGGTGACGACGTCCTGGGTCTCTTGGACGAACGCGTCGAGGGCGTCGACCAGCGGCGCGAAGACGAGCCCCTCGTAGGCCTTCTCCGCCCACTCCTGCTCGATCCCCTTCTTGAAGGAACGCTCCTCCTTCGTCAGGACGAGGTCCTCGAGCGCCTGGTGAGCGGTGAGGAGGACGGTCGCAGCGGGATGCTCGTAGTTCTCGCGTACCTTGAGGCCGAGCATGCGGTCCTCCATGACGTCCGTGCGGCCGACGCCGTACTCGCCAGCGTACTGGTTGAGATGCTCGATCAGCGCGACGGGCTCCATCGCCTCGCCGTCGACGGCGACGGGGACGCCCTGCTCGAACTCGATCTCGATGAGCTCGGGGCCGGCTGCCTCGTCGCCCGGTTCCTGGGTCCACTGGTAGATGTCCTCCGGCGGGACGTAGTCTGGGTGTTCGAGGTCGCCGCCCTCGATCGCGCGGGACCAGAGGTTCTGGTCGATCGACCAGACGCCGCCGTCGCCGGCCTCGACCGGCAGGTCGCGCTCGTCGGCGAACTCGATCTCCCACTCGCGCGTGAGCCCGAGCTCGCGGACGGGCGCGATGACTTCGAGGTCGGAGCCGCGCCAGACCGCCTCGAAACGGAGCTGGTCGTTGCCCTTGCCGGTGCAGCCGTGGGCGATGCCCTCGCAGTTCTCGGCCTCGGCGACCTCGAGGATCGCCTCGGCGATGACTGGGCGCGCGAGCGCGGTGCCCAGCGGGTAGCCCTGGTAGGTCGCGTTCGCGGCGACGGCGTCCAGACAGAGGTCGGCGAACTCCTCCTTGGCGTCGACGACGTGGAGGTCGAGCCCCAGCGCCTCCGCGGTCTCTTCGGCCTCTTCGAACTCCGATTCGGGCTGGCCGACGTCGACGGTGACGCCGATCACTTCGTCGTAGCCGTACTCCTCCTCGAGCAGCGGGACGCAGACGGTGGTGTCGAGGCCCCCCGAGAAGGCGAGTGCAACGCGTGACATGTGTGTGGTTCAGGAAAACGACTTGGCGGGGATAAATTTGTCCATATTAATCATGCAAGAAATGGATGGAGAGGCGGCTAATCGACCGAAGGAGGAGTGACGTTCCGAACAGAACTGCGTCGTGGGAGGTGGGATGTAGGTGGGCCTAGGGGGCCCGTCGTCGCTGTCGTCGGAGAAGGGCGGCGGCGCCAGCGCTCACCGCTGGCGACTGTCGCGTCGCGCCGGGAGCGATGGTCCGCGTCATCGTGTAGGAACGTAGTCCAAGCGTGCTACTAAACGCTTTCGAGACGCAGACGGCCCGAACCGCCCGTTCGCGGGCGTTCGGCGTACGCAGACTCCCTACCTGACGGCCCCGGTCGCGAGGGGAGCAGCGTCAGTCGTTCGTGGCCGAGGTGGTCGACTCCGCACTGTCGGTCCCGTCCCCCTGGCCGGCGCCCGTGCTGCCTTCGGTCGTCTCGCCGTCCTCCTGTCCGCCGTCTTGCTCGTCGTCTTCCGTCCCGTCGGTACCGTTGCCGTCCTGCGAGCCACCGGCAGGCTCACCGCCCGCACCGTCACCGGGGTCCGAACCGTTCCCGCCGGAGCCCGGCGCGTCGGGCGGTCCATCGCCCATGCCGGGGATCGTCCCCGGGGAGTTCCCGGGCGGGCCGAACCCGTTGCCGACGCCGGGGCCCGCGATCGACTGGGCCAGCTCGCGGAGCTGCTGGCCGCCGAGCTCGCTGGCGCGGGTCCGCAGCTCGTCGATCGCCGCCGCGTCGACCCCGTTGTCGGCGAGGACGTCGGCGGGGAGCCCCTCGGCCACGGTCTGGCTCGCGTTGAGCTGCCTGGCGAGGCTGGAGCGCTCGGCTTCCACGGCGGCCATCCGGGCTGCGTAGGTGCCGTAGGTGATCGAGCCGTTATCGGCCCGGGCCGTGAGGCTCTCGTTCGTCGCCGCGAGGGCGTCGAGGCGCTGCTCGATCAGTGCGAGGCGCTCGGCGACCACCGCGGCGGTGGAGCCGTTCGTCTCGGCAGCGGCGAGCTTCACCCCGAAGGAGCGCTCGGAGACCTCGGCGTCGAGCGACGCGCCCTCCGCACCGATCGCGCCGGCGACCTGCTCGCCAGCCGAGATCGATCCGTTGGCGGACTGTGCCGGTGCACCCTGCGAGCCGGCGGCGTCGGAGCCGACGATCCCCGACGGGCCGGCGAAGCCGGGTGCGGCCGCCGCTGCCAGCGGGGCGAGGAGGAGCCCCAGCGCCAGGAGGCAGACCGCGGCGGGTCGTCTCATCGTGATGCTACCTCCGAGCGCCGTCCCCATATAGCGGGCAGACGCTCGCGCCGGATCAACGACGGTTTAGCCGAATTTACGCGCGTTTTTCCCCGCCGCAGTCTGGCGGTCCGCCGGTGACTCGCCGCGATCGAGATGCCGGTCATACGTCCATCTCCCCCGGGAGCGCGAGCACGTTCTCTCGCCCGATGCGGAACACCTCGATCTGTCCTTCCTCGCGCATCGAGGTGACCACCTGGCTCGTCTTCGCGTCGGTCCACTCCAGTTCGGCGACGACCTGCTGTTGTTTCAACCGACCGCCCTCGGCCTCGAGCAGGCGCAGCACCTGCTCCTCGTTCGAGAGCAGCTCCGCCGGGAGCTCCTCGTCGGGGGCGGCGGCCGCGGCCGAGCCGTCGGTCTCGTCGCCGGCCTCCGGTTCGCCGGCCGAGGCGTCGGCAGCTGTCGAGGTGTCGTCTGCCGCCGAGGCGTCGGGCGAGGGCGAGGCATCGGCCGCGTGCTCCTCGTCCCCGCTGTCGGCAGTCCCAGCGGCGGTCGCGGGTGGCGACGTCGCGTCGCCGCCCTCCGAGTTCGCAGTCTGTGACTGATCGCCCGCCGAGGCAGGCTGCTGATCGGACTCGCCACCGAACGACGCCGGAACGCGGAGGCGACCGCTGTGGACCAGCCAGGCCAGCACGAACAGTGCGACCAGCACCGCGACGACCAGGCCGGCGATCGGCAGGAGCGAGTCGTCCGCCGGAGGCGCGCTCGTCACGACGACGCGGGGCTCGCCGGCGAGGAAGTCGGTCTCGCCGCCTCGCCAGACGGCCGCCGTCTCGGTGCGATCGTCGGGCGCGGGGGAGACGGTCGTCGCCCGGTACTCCGCGGGCCAGCCGATCGTGAGCCGCGTGTTCTCCTCGAGGAGGAAGGCGTCGATGGCGGCGCCCGCCCGGAGACGGTCGCCGTCGACGGCGGCGAAGTTCGTCCACGTGAACTCGTAGGCGAGGACGCCGTAGCTGCTGGGCACGCCCTCGGTCCTGGTCGCGACGGTGAGGTTCTCTATCGCCATCTCGCGGCCGGTCGCGTCGCTGGCCGACGCCAGCGAGCCGGCCATCCTGTCCCGGAAGTCCGCCGTGTAGTTGCCGGGGTCGCTCTCGACGTCGGCCTCGAGGTCCGCGAACGCCGCCTCGTCGGCGTCGTCCGCCAGCCGGGTCCAGAGCTCGACGGTCCACTGGCCGTCGCCGCTCGCCCGGAGGTCGATCCGGATCCGCGTACGGTCGGTGTCGATCTCCTGTGCCAGCTCGGCAGCGTCCGCGGTCTGGCCGTCGGCGGCCGTCGCGGTTCCGGTCGCAGCGCCCGTCGAATCCACGGACTCGGCTCCGGCGGCGTCGCCCGAGAGGGTCGTGGTACCCGCGCCAGGCCCGGCCGGCCCCGCCGCATCGGTAGCGAGCGCTGGCGCAGCGAGGGAACCGACGAGGAGAACGGCGACGAGGAGGACCTGCCAGGGGCGGGAGACGCCACCGCCGATCCCCTCGCGTTCGGTATGCATCGAGGGAATCTGGGGCGCCGAGACGCAAAACCGCTATGGCACGGTCGCCACGCACGCCGTCGGACGATGGGCAGGCGCCGGGCGCTCGGCCGTCCTCGGGCGGTAGGGACGGGCTAGCGGATCCAACGCCGCGGCACAAGACATTTGGCGGACGGCGGAACAGAGCCGAGTATGTTCGGCAACCGAGGGAAGATCGACGTCGAGACGCTGCTCAAGATCGTGCTCGTACTGTTGATCTTGATGCTCGTCCTCGAGATCGTCGGCACGTTCGTGCACGCGCTCGTCGGCGTCGGCTCCGGGATCATCACCCTGATCCTCGTGGTCCTGATCCTCCTCTACCTCCTCGACGAGATCTGAAACTGGCCGTCGAGGCGGCGTCGGACCGGACGACGTGCGGCCGGGCACGTTGGACGAGGGACACGAGTCCAGAAACGGTCGAGGGGCTCGCCCGTACTGATCGACACCACTATTCGCCCGGCTCGACGAGCCACTGGCGTGTACAGCCTCAACGCCGCCGTCCCCGGCCGCGTCCGCGGGATCGCTGGCGACCTGTACCCCCAGCTCGCCGGCTTCGCCGACGTTCGCGAGGACCACTCGATCTGCGTCAAGCGCCTCGGCGACGACGAGCCCTACAAGACGCTCGCCGACCGGGCACGCACCGCGCTCGCCGACGCGCCGGCGTTCGAGGTCGCAGTGACCGGGATCGACTACTTCGCCGAACCGACCAGCGGCACGGCGCCCGTCGTCTACCTGACCGTCGAGAGTCCGGGGCTGGAGCAGGTCCACGCGACGCTGGTGGATTCGTTCGGAGCGCTGCCCGGGCTGGAGGGCGAGGAGTTCACGCCGCACGTGACGCTCGCTCGTGATGGGGACCTCGCGGACGCCGAGCGGCTGGCTGAGCGCGAGATCGAACCCGTGCGCTGGACCGTCTCGGAACTGGAGTTCACCGACGCGCTGCACGACAACGCCATCGGCTCGATTCCGCTCGGGGAGTGAGCAGAACCGGATACAGTGCTGTGATACTTGACTACAGAGTATTGCAATTGCTGACCGCGGAGTGAGCTGGACGGCAAAACCGCTGGAAGCCCCCTCCCGCTCGCGCCCGCTCACTTGCTGCGCGCTTTACTCGCTCCCGTTGGTCACTCGTTCAGTGCTTGCTGCGTGAGCGAACGCGAGCGGTCGGCCCCTTCCAGTCCCACCCGGTGGATTGAGGTAGGTCTTCGCTCCGGTGAATCGGCCAGTGGGGCGGAGCCAGCGGTCGATCTCCAGTGTTGAGCATGCCCGATTTTCCGCCGCGCTTCGCTCCTTGGGACGCATTCTGGGCGGGGCTCCGGAAGGGGCCGACCGGTCGGCGGATGTAACGAAGTAAGCACTGCAGCGAGCGATAGTGAGCGAAGTGCGCAGCGAGTTAGATCCGTCGAGCGGGAGGGGGCTTCCGTAGGCGTTGCGGTCCAGTCAACTCCCACGCTCCACTCTAATTAGTAGTCGAATCGATCACACGAGCGTGGCCAACACCGACGCAGAACGATAGCGTCCAGAGGCCCACCGTTATGGTCTCGGGCGCGAAACGACCGCCATGGACGTCATCGAGAGCGACCTTCCCGGCGTGGGGAAGAAACACGAGGTTGACCTGGGCGACGGATCGAGCCTCGTGATCGTGACGCACAACACTGGCCAGCGGGAGCTGTACCGCAAACCCGACGACGACGCCGACTCCGAGAAACTCGTCGAGCTCTCCGATCGGATGGCGCGGATGGTCGGGACGATCCTCGAGGGCGCGTACTTCCAGCCGGTGCAGTCCGAGCACGTCGAGACGATGCTCACGGAGGGGACCCTGCTGGAGTGGTACGCCGTCGAGGCGAACTCGCCGCTGGTCGGCGAGACACTGGAGAGCGCCGACGTCGGTCGAAACACTGGCGTGACGGTCGTCGCGATCCAGCGCGGGGAGGACGTCATCTCCGCACCGACCTCCCAGATCGAGATCGAGGCCGAGGATACCCTGGTCGTGGTTGGCGATCGGGAGAGCTGCGACGCCTTCGAGGCGCTGCTGAAAGGGGAGCAGTAGATGTCGGGGGCCGGGGAACCGCGCGGCGGAACTGCGAGCGGGGAGCGCTCCCGCGGCGAGACGACCTTCGTTGAGGAGGTCGGCGAGGAGCCGAGCGGCGGCACGGCGGCGAGGATCGACGGTACCACGCCGGCAGACGGGGGATCGAGCGGTGGCTGAACTGCTGACGATCGGCGCGCTGTTCGCCGCGATCGCCATCGCCAGCCTGCTGGCCGCCCGGATCGGCACGTCGGTGATCCCGCTGTACATCGTCCTCGGGATGGTCGTCTCGCCTGCTGTCGCGGGGGAGCTGGTCGTCGCGGGCTACGACCTCCCGGCGATCGAGACCGGGGAGTTCGTCGAGGTCGGGGCGGAGCTGGGGATCGTCTTCCTGCTCTTCTTCCTCGGTCTCGAGTTCAACCTCGACCGGCTGATCGAGAGCCGGAGCCGGATCGTCACCGCGGGGACGATCGACCTCGTCGTGAACTTCGGTGCCGGGCTGGTGCTTGGCTACCTGCTCTTTGGCACGCCGCTGGCGGCCTTCCTGCTGGCGGGGATCGTCTACATCTCCTCCTCGGCGATCATCACGAAGTCGCTGATCGACCGCGGATGGATCGCGAACGACGAGGCCGGGCCGATGCTCGGCACGCTCGTGTTCGAAGACCTCGCGATCGCCGTCTACCTCGCGATCGCCGTGGCGCTCGTCGCTGGGGGCGGCGGGGCGGCCGGGCTCGCACAGTCCGTCGGCCTCGCGCTGGGGTTCATCGTCCTCCTGCTCGCGGTCGTCCAGTTCGGCGGCCCGGCGTTCGAGCGCCTCCTGGCCGGCAGCTCCAACGAGTACCTGGTGCTCAGGGTCGTCGGCGTGACCGTCCTCGTCGCGGGGATCGCACTCGCGATCGGGGTCAGCGAGGCGGTCGCGGCCTTCTTCGTCGGGATGGCGTTCGCCTCGACCACCCACGTCGAGCGCCTGGAACGGCTCCTCGAGCCAGTGCGGGACGTGTTCGCCGCCATCTTCTTCGTCTGGATCGGACTGGAGACGGATCCGGTGCTGGTCGCTGGCGTCGCGGGACTGGTCGCGATCGCCGTGCTCGTCACCACGCCGACGAAGCTGCTCTCGGGCTATCTCGGCGGCCGAGCCTACGATCTCGGGCCGCGACGCTCGACGCGCGTCGGGCTCGGGATGGTCACCCGCGGGGAGTTCTCGCTGATCATCGCCGCGGTGGCGCTCGAGGGCGCCGGCGGGACGCTCTCGGAGACGGTCGCGGCCGACATCTACTCCTTTACCGTCGGCTACGTGCTCGCGATGAGCATCCTCGGGACGCTGTTGATGCAGTACTCCGAGCCGTTCGAGCGGATCGCCGTCGAACGGTTCGGGGCGGGCTCGGAGTAGCTCGCCGTCGCGGCGCTCGGGGACGGCACACCGGAACGGCGCACCGACGTCCCGATCGGGTGCGAGAAGCAGCTCGTCGCGAGCAATCGACGCCACGCGAAGACTCAAACGCGCCTTTGAGCGTTCCACGACACTAACCCAGTCCAGCACTGAGCCACCGGTATGGCCTCGTTACTCCCGCTCAAGCCGACCACGACCCGGGACGACCGCGAGGTGGAGCCGCGACTCGTCGGCGTCGACGATCCGGAGGCCGAAGAGGTCCTCTCGGCGATCTCCTCGGCGACGGCACGCCGGATCCTCGACCTCGTCTACGAGCAGCCCCGGCCCGCCTCCGAGCTCGCCGAGGAGCTCGACTCCTCGCTCCAGAACGTCAGCTACCACCTCGACCGGCTCGAGGACGCCGGCATCCTCGAGGTCGTCGAGGTGTGGTACTCCGAGCGCGGGCGCGAGATGGACGTCTACGCCCCGGGCAACAGCGCGCTCGTGCTCTACGCCGGCGCCGAGGAGGCGAAACCGTCGCTCAGCGACGCCCTGCACCGCGCGCTCGGGGCAGTGGGGATCGTCGGCCTCGCGAGCGCACTGATCCACACCCACGCGACGGCGGGGCAGAATACTGGCTCCGACGTGGGGATCATGGGCGAGCAACCGGCCCGGTCCGACCCGACCTACTGGGAGACGATCGTCGAGTTCGCGACCGGGCCGGGCGGGACCGCGTTCGCTGCGGGCCTCCTCGCGATCGTCCTCGGGTTCCTGGCCTGGTACTGGGTGGCCTATCGTGGTGGGGATCGGTCCCGCGCGTGGCAAGCGTGAATGTGCCCAAATACTGAGAGGGCGGGCGATCGGTTTCCCGGCGGCCCGCCGGCGATACCGATCCCCCCGCATTTGCCCAGAGCACGGAGCCGGCGGACCGACGTGTGGCAGTTCGGCCCAGCGCGATCGTGCCGAATGCAGTGGCTCCGGGAACTGCATCCAAAAATCTCTATAGGCCAGCCGGGGTTTTTCTATCATGCCCTCCCGCCGTTCATTTCTCGCAACGAGTGGTACACTATTGTTCGGTGCGCTCCCCGGCTGCTCCGGACCACTGCTCTCCCAGTCGTCGGAAGGAACACGATGGACAGCCTCGGTACCAGACCCAACGTCGCTCTCTCCGCCGCGCGTGACGAACGGGTTGGTCGCGGTCGGTGGGTCCCGGAACGGACAGCCCGAAAACTGCCGGCTCACAGTGTTCGATACGGCCGAGGGGACCCACCAGTGGGACGTCGACCTCGGACGGATGACTGGCCTTGCCGCTTCGGACGGGCGGATTTACGTCGGTGAGAGGGGCGGTCCTGGTGGCACCCAGGGGAAGATCTACGCGTTTCGTGCAGCGAGTGGCGAGCAGCTGTGGACCCAAGGAGTGAACAACCTCGCCTCGGCCCTCGCCGTCGAAGATACGACCCTCTACGCGGCGAACGGCTCACTCGCAGCACTCGAGACGAGTGACGGCACGGTCCGCTGGGAGCGGTCGTCGGTCGCTGGGAGCAGCTTCACTGTGATCGTCGCACCGGACGACCAGCTCGCAGCCGATGACGCGGCGGTCTATTTCGGTGATCGAGAAGGCACAGTCGCGCTCTCCCCCGCTGACGGAACCCTCCAGTGGGCCTGGCGGCCGGACGACTGGCCGGGGACGACGGTCGGCCCTCGTCCAACCGATGATCGCGTATACGTCGGCGGCGACGGGATCGTCGCAGGACTCGACCGGGAAACCGGCCAGCTTCGCTGGCGGTCGTCGTTCGGAATGGATGCCAGAGTCCAGGGGTTGCACCGAACGGAGTCGTCGCTGATCGTTGCCGAGTCGACGACGAGACCGCCCTCGGGGACGTTCGGGACGCTGTACGAACTCTCACTCCAGAACGGTACCGAGCGCTACGAACGACGGTTTTCGGCACCCGTGGCACGGACGACAGCGACCGCAGATTCGTTCGTCGTGGGGACGGACTCCGGACAGATAGCGTGGGTCGATGGACTGTCGTCCTTCGAGCAGACGACGATTTCGAGTGAAGCGTTCCTCCTCGGAGCCGGTGACGAACGGGTGTTCGTACAAACGGCAAACGGCACGCTCTACGCCCTCGCCCATCCTCGACGCTGAGCGTATGCCCGCTGGCGTTCGTCGCAGCCGACACTACACGAGCGAGAGCGAGAACGTCCGGCCCCACGAGTGAGTGCGAGGCGTTGCGAAACGCTGCTGCGCTCGGTCTGCTACGCTGAAACCGTCGTCTCTGGCAGCGAAGCGCTCACAGCTAGCGATTTCGATGTGAATTCACGATCGAGGCAGAACGATCGGTTCGTCCAGGCGGGTGCTCGACCGCTCGAACAGGCAGAGGTTCGGAGGGTAGAAATTTTACAAATGGTTGCAGGGGTGATCGGGTGTCTGACTGGTCCTGAGCGCTCAGCAGCAGCTCGATCGTGACCCTACGCGAGAAAACTATCTAATCCTGATACGAACTCGGGAAATAAACAGTTGAGGGGTAAATGCTCAGCTATCGAGAATGAAGACGAGCGCCGGAGGAAACTGGCCGTCAGTCGGGCGGGTCGAGCCCTCGCCTACGGAACATCAGGATGAACGATGAGGAGAGGAAATCTGGCATCGTCAAGAGTGGCGGGAGGCGATCGTCGAGCGGTAGTCGCCCGTAGTCGTCGTACGCTTCGCTGGTAAGCGTCTTCAGTGCGTGATCGGTGAGACGCCAGAGGTTATAGAGGAGGCAGTTGAAGACGAAGGAGAAATACCGCATTCGGTAATCCTTCGACGCAATCGAAGGTGTCAGCGGCTTGATAGTCTTGTATTCATTCTCGATGTCCCATCTTTTCGAGTACCGGTCGGTCAATCGGAGGGCTTCCTCTGCGGAGATATCCTCGCGGTTCGTGGCGAACGCGGTGTAGTTGACATCGCTGGCCTTCTTCACGATCCAGTCGTCCTTCTCCGCCGGGACGAACATGAAGTTCACGTCGTGACTGTAGTTGTCGGCATCGACGGTGTCATCTCGTTCCAGATCGATGTACGGCGTTCCTTTGCGGAGATAGAGTGAGGCGGGTCGGACGCGACTCTTCAGGGTCGGGTCGTACCGGACGACGTTCGTGTCTTCGCGTAGCCCTGACGAGTTCTGCTTTTTCGGGATCAGATAGTCCACGTCGTGGTACTGGTCAAGGACGTGGTAGACGCCGTGCTGATCGAACTCTCGATCGGCCATGACGAGGTCGATGTCAACGATGTCGGTGGCTTGGTCCATGAGCCGATCGACGGTCTCCGCCCAGGAGACTGACTCCCCGGAGCCGCCCTCCCAGGTGGAGTCGTGGCGGACCGGTTCGACGGCGAGGACGATCGGGGCGTTACGGCCGACGATGGTGAGGGTGGCGTACTCGTAGGCGTAGTTCTTGCCTTTGCGCCCGTTGATCATTTCGGGGTAATCGTCCTTCGGGACGCGTGTTGCGCCAGTTTCCTTATCTACAATAACTGGTTCGTCGTCGGGCTCCACGTCGTCTTCGCCTTTGTAGGGGGTTACGCTGACGGGGACTCGGACCGTGTCGATCGCTGCGATAAACGGCTTGGAGAACTCCGCAGTGGGCTCAATGAGTGAGATGAGATTCTCTACCGCGTCGTTGAACTGTGGGGTGATCGTGTTGGTGATTTGCCGCCACTCGGGGACGAGCTGGTCGCCGCTGGTGAAGTCGTCGAAGGTGTACTGGTAGGATGACGGCTTGCCGAGTTTCTTCACTGCGCGGACGTGCGTGTCGTGGTGGAGGGCGTTGCCGCGGAACTTGTTGAAGGTACGGAAAGCTGAGGGTGTTCCTGCTCGGTCGTTGAGGCTCATCAGGAGCTGGTGCTCCCAGACGGAGCGGTCTGGGTGAACGACGTTATGCCGTCGCCCGGTATCGAGTGCTGGACAGATCTCGTTCAACGTTGCGGACATGATGTCCGGGGCGTGGTCGTCCACGTAGTGGTGGATCGGGATAGTGGATTGCTGGACCTCGTCCGGTGATGGAGTCTCAGGCTCTTTGAGGTGTTTCGAGTGAATATCGCGTTCCTGGGCGGCTTCTCGGATCGCTTCGGCAACGTCGTCGAGTAACTGGCGGAGGGCAAGCGAGAACCGGGTCCGTTTCGTGTATGAAAGTGATTGTTGTCTGGGCGTGCGGTCGAATCCGAATCTGACCTGCAGGTGCGGCCAGTTCGCTACGCGATCCGTGACATCTTCCTGGCCAAGGCCGGTGATCCGCATGTAGAGGTAAAGGCGGACCATTGGGTCAAACTCGAAGGTTTTGCTCGTCGTGATGTTGTACCGGTCGTGAAACTCCTCCGCGGGGAGATCGAGATTCTTCAGCACCCTGGACACGTCGTCGTGAACGTCAAGTAGTGAGGTGGCCTGGGTGACGAGCCTGGCCTCGATCGGGTCCGGGGCGTCGTCGGTCATCGGCCGACCTCCGAGAAACGCCGAGGCTGCTGGCTCGCTCGCTGGTCGCTGCGCTCGGTGCCCCGGACCGGACTCGGGGCGAGCGTCGAACGCGACCGTGACGACGAGCGAGCGGGAATCATGACCGGCGATGCGCGAAGGGGTGCGGTTACTCGTGGGCAGCCCACTCGCCGGCGGCTTCCATGGCTCGGCGGTAGCGTTCGGTCTTGAGGACTTCCTGGAATCGAGCGAACGTCAGCGCGGAGGCCTCAGCGTCTGACTCCGCGGCGAGCCGGTATATCGCCAAATTGTAGGCGTTGATCTCCGCAGTGATGCTCCTGCACTGGTGCAGGGGCAGCCCCGTCTGGTAGACCGATTTTTCTAGAAACCGCCGTCGGAATAGCCTGCAGAGCACCTCGGCGTTCCACCGCTGTTTCTGCTGCTCTGCAATCTTCTCCGGAGCCTCCAGAGCAGTGTCCCTGTTAGTGATGAACGGCATGAAATCCGTCTCTTCACCGAATGCTTCGCTCGGTGAGGCGACGACGTGGGCAGTAGTCTCACTGTCCGCTCCGGCGCTGAACGTCGTATCCGCCGCAACCGCAGGTCCATCGCCTCCGTTGCCCTGCTGCTGTTCGATGGCCGTTGTGATCTCCTCGGTTCGTCGGGCACTGATGATGTACTCGTAGTTTCGGCGATCCAGCTCGGCGACGACGCCTGCGGTGCTGAATCCACGATCTGCGAGAACGGTATCAACCGCGACGTGTTCGCTGGCGGCGTTCAGGAGTAGGCGTGCGATTTCGTCGGGATCAGGGCCGTTCTCGCCTTCGATACATTGGACACCAGCCAGGGGTTCGATGCTGAGAACGATCGGGACCGGCGTCGAAACGGCAACTGCGATGGCCAGGTGAGGCTTCTCCCAAGAGTGGTTCCGGATCCCTTGCTCTTTCTCCTCTGGACGCGGTTCCGTCTCATTCCAGTGCGCCCTGTCGAACGTGATGATGTCGATCGCAACGGTCTCTCCCCCGGTGCAGGGATTTCGATTGACGGCTTCGAGGAGTGTCTCGATGGACGTTCGGTAGGCAATGTGCGCGTCGGTGCGCAGGCGCGCGAACGCACGTGATCTATCATTGTTGTCCGCGAGTGCGGTAGTGTCGGTGACCCATCGCGGCGTATCGCCGAGCAGACTGACCTTCTGCAATGCGTTCTCCGGGTCTGGCTCGACTTCCTCGACTGCTGGAAGTACGGCTGCTCGCGCGTTCTGTCGTGCTGTTCGGTCCGTCGGCGACGGTTCGTTGTCGTTTGCTTGCGTCATGGTTGGGCAGGGCAGTCCGGAATGGTACACATTGTACCTAATTTGCCGGGGTGGCGGTTCCGAATCTACCCACCCTATCCTTATGGATCGGGGGCCTTGAAGGGGTTAGAACGCCGTTAATGCTACTTCAGGTATTTTCCGAATCGACGCGTCAACCCACACTAATAGTTTGAACTAAACTCAAGATATACATTGAACCGAACGTTTCTTGCCGAGGCTACCGCAAACAGGTGCAACGCCGTGGTTGATAGCAGCGACTCCGCAGATACAGGTGGGCCGCCATCACCTGAGGAGTTCACCGAGGACGAGATTGAGCGGATCGGAGATTTCCTCGCACGGAAAGGCGCGGTGGTGCTGCTTTCGGAACTGCAGGACGGAGCGAAGCGATTTGTCGCGCTACGTGAAACGTTGCGAGTCTCGCCGGCAACCGTCCAAGACCGGATAGATGAAGCGAAGGAAATCGGGCTTGTTTCTGAAGATCCGGATTACACTGGTGGTGGTGGATACAAACGTCACCCGTTAACCCCCAAAGGCCGAGTCATTGCGGACGAACTCCAGCTCACCGATCTCGCTAGGATTCAGAAGGAGATCTGGAAACTGGAGGCCGAATTCGACGAACACCTCGACGAGTTCGAGAGCTCGCTCGCGGAGAAGACCTCCGAGCTAAACGACGAATTCGCCCGACACCTCCACAATCAACTCTAGACCGAGTCGATCCACGCGACTATTCTGGATATTGTTCTGAATCTATTGCTGGAAGAACACTACACCGTTGCTGACGACTATCTGGATTGGAGGGGACGGGTAATTTCGAGATACAGCTAAATCCTCTTTGGTAGCAGTTCGTCGTTACGATCGTATCCTCAATCAGTTGGGAGGGATAGTTTCTTTTTGGTAAGAAGAGAAGATTCAGCAATGCCCGACCCACAGGATTTGATGCCTCTGGAATCAACCTCGTATGAGAAACTCGTAGCTGGACTCTCGGTCGAGGTTGACGAGGTTGACGTTGAGCATCAGTGTGATTATGCGCTTGAAACAGGTGGAGAGAAAGAAGTTGATGTGATGATCTGGGATCGGAGGTCGGAAGAGGAAGAGAAAATTCTCGTTGAATGCAAATACCATGGGTCAAACTTAAACCAAGGATATGTGGATGAGATGGTCGGGCTGCTATGTCAGTCTGATGTAGATAGGGCTATCCTCATAACGAAGACTGGCTTTCAAAGCGGTGCCTTAGAGAGGGCAAGATCCCTCCAAGATACGGATATGAGGGTTGACTTATTCGAACTGAGATTATACGATGAAGAAGAAGATTTCGAGACGACAATCAACAGTATTACCACCACAATCAATATTCCATCTCCTGATGTTAATATTGAAGAAGCCGTTGTTTCTCCCGTGACGGAGGCAGCTGAAGACCATGAGATGGAGTTTCAATTAAGTATGTTCCAGAGTCCCGAAGTAGTTACTTTGGATGGTGAACCAACTGGTGAGATGCTATTCCCCCGCTGGATTTCACAAGTTGAAAGCACTTACAGTGAGCATTTGGAACCAAGTTTTCAGGAAGAGAATTCCTCCAGTTTCACCGATACAGCGGAATTTGATGATACGTATATAGCTGAAGGAGATGCGATATTTGAGATTGAATCGATTGACTATGAATTGGTCATAGATTGGGTTCCTGTTCTGGAATCAGAAACCACGCTGGAAGATGTAGTATTTGATAGGTTCGACATGGTTTTAATCGACGCACTAGATCAGAGGCGAGACTACATTAATTCCGAAAATGCCTTGGAAGCATTCTTGGCGGCATCAAGCTGACTTTGAATATTGTCAGGTCCGGATAAGAGTACCCCCATTCATGACACATGCCCTGATCAATAGCTGACGCACTGCTGACTGATGATGCACCTCATTCCAATTTTGGATCGGGTTCAGTTGGTCCAGGGACGGTGAGTGAAACTAGTTCGCCATCCTCAGCACACTGTTCACATAACGTAGACCGCCCCCCAGCGTCAATCGTATCCCACCCGTACGTTGCCCCACATGTTGAGCACTCCCAGTCGAATACTCCATGCTTTTCGGCTAACGATGGGAATTCCTTCGCCAACGTCGGTGTCAACTTGGCGTCCGGGGCTGCGTCGAAGTACTCCACCAACTGTTGCTTCCGGTACGAATCGAGCCCAGGAAGCAACCCGGTGAATCCCTCATCATGGAACGGAGCATCAGTCTCGCCACACCGATTTCTGAATGGGCACGTATCGCACTCCCAGTCGAATGTCGGGTCACCTGGCGGGAGCACATCGTCTGCCCTGTACTGCGTTTGTTGCTCCATCCACTTGACGACCGTCTCGGTCCAGAACCGCTCATCGAACGGGACGTGGAATGCTGCGAGATCCAGCGTATCCCGGCTCCCGTACAGCAGCATCCCGTCCCGAATCGACCGATCGTGCTGGCCATCCAGGGCGTGCATGTACGCGTGGAGTTGCGCCTCGTGGTGAGGCTTCGGCCCGTCAAGATACTCCAATGAAGAAGTCGTCTTGATCTCCGTCACCAGGATTGGGTCCCCGTCGGGATCTACGATCACTGGGTCGGTCACGCCCTTCACTCGGACGGAGCTACTCTCCGTCTCGATTTCGGTGTCGATCCACATTGAGTTCCGGACATACGTGTCCTCAGTGGTCACCGCCTCTAGGAGGTATGGGACGATGATTTCCTCTTCGAACTTTGAGCCGACCCAGAACAAGCCCTGCGGTGGGTCCCCCTCTTGCGGAGCATTCTCCGCGTAATACCGGACCTTTCGATGGCATTGCAGCAGTTTGCTCGGGGAATGCTTCTTCGCGCTTGGGGGCGGAGAAGCGCCATTGAAGTACGGTCGTCCCTCCAAGATATTCTCGGTGAACTGCTGCTCCTGGTACCAGTTGTTGAACGACGCGTTCGACACGGCGTCTACGATCTGTGCTCGCCGCAAGGTCTCGGGTTGGCGGTCCGAGGCGGCCGAGAATCGAATCGGCACCGGACCGGTCTCACGATCTCCAGACATTACACTGGGATGCTGCCCAGCAATCGGTATAGGAATCGGCGTGCAGTTTCCGAAACTAGATCACTATACTGCTAACGCAACCGAATATTTACCTCACAAGACGACTACCCTTCGCCCAGTGACACTCTTCGAAGTTATCTCCTCTAACTCGATCATTGCCGGAACGATATCTTCCCTTATTGCCGGCGCTATCTTATGGCTGATTCGACGACGATATCGACAGAAAAGAGCTGCTCGGCAGTGGTATGGGGAAGCCACGGGGCTACTCTCAAATCATTCTCAAGCAAGCAAGACGGCGACGAGATACCGAGACGGCGTAAATACCAGAGCCCTCCCCGATCTCTTTGATGACTTGGACAGGGAAATCATGAGACACGCCAATGAAGCGCCGAAGCGCGTGTCTCACTCAGCGAAATTAGAACTCGCCATGATCGGTGCGTTCACCACCGCACTTACCTCCTTAACCGAGAAGAGCACGGAGACAGACACTCTTGAATTCCTCAAAACGGTCCAAAACGATGCTATTCAGAACTTCGACGGCGATTACACCATGGATGATCTTGAGGCCCTGAGTTCATCATTTGACTTTGATGAATTTGCCCAGCAGATTGATAGGGATATTGAGGTTGACGAAGATGTGGCTCAGCAGCTCCGTAGTGAATTCCATGAGGAATCCCTTGAAGCGGGCCACCCGACTACGATTGAAGAAGCTCTGAACATACCAATTGAGACAGTTCAGAATGCTTTCGCTTCTGACGAGGATTTCAACTTAGTAGTGGACGATGCACTTGAGGCGATGGTTTCAGTCATGACTGACTTTGCCAAAAACACTCACAAGAAGATGGAGCAGCGGAAGGAACGCGTCTGAAAGTCATCCCATCACCCTGTGCGAAGACTATTCTCTGAGTCAAATCAAACGGTCGCCGGGGGATTCTGGGTTGACCCAGTTCTCGCTTTGTACGTTCGCCCTTTCGTGTTCCCCTGCGCCGAGACCAGATTGTAGTGCTCCAGCTTCGACAAGTAGTTCCTCACCATGCGCCGGGATTTCGGATCCTCCGCCTCCTCGCAGTAGGCGTCGTACAGTGGCTGCGGCTCGATTTCTCCATGCTCCGAAATGATCTCGTACAGAATCTCCTGCTGGGGAGTCAGCCGATCAACGGTTTGCTGACGAATTTCCGATTTCGCTTCCGAAACCACGTTCCGAATCATCTCAGCGGTAATGTGCTCGCTGGACGCGTCTCGGGCCTGCCGCGCAGCCCGGCGCAACGTCCCGATCGCCACTCGGGCGTCCCCGCCGGCGTTCGCGGCGATCACCTCCAACTCCGACCGATCGATCGCGTCTGCAGCGAGGCCCCACCGGACGCGATCTTGGAGAATGGCGACGAGCTCGTCCTCGCGGTACGCCTGGAAGTGGATGTGCTCGCAGTCGGTCAGTCGGCTGTTCAGCCGGTCGTCCATCGACGCGAACAGCCCCTTCTCGTCGTTAGCGATCAGGACCATCGTGAGATGCGGCATCCGGTACAAGTCGTACAGCAGCGCCTTGTCCTCCAGCTGATCGACCTCGTCCAGGATCACCACGTACGGCGTCTCGTCGGCCTCACGTAACCGGTCCAGCAGCACGTCCGTCGGGGTGGACTGCCGGTGAACGTCCACTGTGCGGCCGATCCCATCTAGCAAGCGGTACAGCGTCTGGAAGCGACTGTGGTCTTCCCAGCAGTTCACGTACTGGTGGTTCAGATCGACCACGCTTCCGCGCAGCTGTTCCACGAGGAACTGGGCGATACAGGTCTTCCCCACCCCGGTCGGCCCGTGCAGTAACGCCGGGTCGGCCTGCCGGCCGTCGGTCAGCGGGTCGAGCACGCTGGAGAGGTAGTTCACCTCCGCGTCCCGGTGTTGCACTTCCTTCGGGGTGAACTCCGGTTGGAGCACCCGTGCGTCCGTGATCATGAGTCACGTCGACACGTATCTGGACAGTAATAATTGGCAGGGTGTAATTTCCGAAACTTCCGAAAAGCGGGGGACTAATGAGGTTAGTCGGTTTTGGCAGTTGGGTAATCGTGGTGAGCCACTGTATCCTTGAGATAATTGATTTCAGCACCAGTTATCGCTTTGATTTTCTCTTTGTTCGAATACATGTGGTTCTTGTCGGATGAGATTATAGTGCTGACAAATCCCGTGTCTTCCAAATGACCTACCTCTGAGATAATTACCGTGTCTATGTAGCCGTTTATGAATCCGTCAATCTCTGAAAAGTACTTTTCTCGCTGGTCTTGGGAGACGGAGCACTCCGTCACCCTCTCACGGATTTCCTCGCGTTTCCTACGACCACCGTCAATTATGGTATCAAACAGTACCTCTCCAATTTGACGAGCAATAGGCAAGGTCAGTTCTCGATCGCCCAGCTCATCGGAGATGAAATCTCGAAGCGTTGGGCGAATATATTCCTCAATCATCTCGGGATCCACTTCGTCATCTATCTGCATCGTGGAGATGACATCCTCAACGAGCGTCTCAATATCCAATTCAGAATCGTCGTAAGAATCGATCTTTAGATCAAATGGAATTTGAGCTGCCTCCGCCATGGCAATAATGTCACCAAACCTGCCTTCTTCAGTTTCCCAATCGACATCGGTTGACTCCAGGTAATTATTATCAGTGCTGTTGCAGTACTCGAAGATGACTGCTTCGTTCACATAGAGCGAATTATCGGAGTCGAATACCTCCTCTGACTCGGAATGCCACATGTCGTGGAGAAATGTATAGCCGATGACCACCCCGGTATCCAGGAAATATCGTGCCATAGTACTAGGAATCGATCCCTGCCTCAATTTTCGGGCTAATCATCGCGCTAGCTGCCCGAAGCGCAGTTTTATCTACACGTGCATTCCTCCGAGTTTTCACCTTCTCCTTTTCGAAGATCCAGTTCCGGAGATCCTGCTTTTCTGACTCAATGGATTCCACACCCCGTAATTCTTCAGCGATCTCTTCTGGTGTCAGGCCATTATTTTGAACGCACGCAAGTTCCAAGCAGAATAATCGCCAGAATTGCTCGGTCAATCTGAGAGCAGTTTCGGGGTCAAAATCATCAGAATCCAGCTCTCCGCTGATCAAGCGATACCATTTATTGAGATCTTGCTCATACTCGGGGAAATCATCGAGAGGGAATTCCTGAACAAACTGGTAGAGTAACTCGCGGATTTGCCTGTTCTTAGACGAAGCGAATTCATTGAACGTGGCTTGGTCACTGTTAGCCTCAGATTCCAACTGATCCTTAAGATCTAGATATGTTCGTTGAGCATCGTATGGTGCATCATCGTAGGAGGAGCGAACTAAAGTCTCCAAATCAGTTTCAAAGTATTTCCCCAGAGCCCCCTCGACCTCTTTCTCCAGCGTTCGCAATTGAACTTCTGAAGCACTGATATCAGAAGCTTCCAAATCGCACTTCACTGATTGGTCGCCCTCAATTCTCTCTACGTAGATACTGGAGTTAGACTTCGCTGTAACTCGCCCGAACATGTACCAGAACAACGGGAGATCATGCTCGACATGGTTCTCTTCTAACCCTTTCTCGATGAAGTGGACGAGTTTGTTGTGAGCGGTGGGAGGGAGACGCTCACCGCCTTTCTCCTCGAACTTCTCTAATAGGAGAGCGGTTATCTCATCCAAGGTGAGCGGGCTAGTCATACTAGTGGTCTTACGTATTCGTTACGCTCGGTCGCCATAAGTTATTGCCCTCGGCAGGGGCCAAGACTAAGTGTTTAAATTGACCTGTGTAATATGGTGAGTAAGAGTGTCATTCGAAAATCTTCAATCTGGAGCTGAATCTTCTCATCATAGGGGGATGGCGTACTCCGACTGTGTTGAAGAGTATCTTGAAGCAGGAGAGTATTCCGGAGTTGGGGACAAGCATTCCGGAACTAGTGACATCCGTCTCGCGCGACCGGCGCACAAAGAAGAGAAGATTTTCAGAGTAGAGTGCAAAAATTCAAAAGCTGATCTCAAAGCTTCCGGCTTTGTTACAGAACTGGCAAGGCATCTCATTGATTTCAACCGTGGGGATGAAGAATTCGAGTTATTGATTTTTGCACGAGAGCTCAAGAACCCTCCCCGCTGGAAAGACATCTTCAATGATCGAATCCGGAAGCGTGACGAAGTTGAGTGGCTATGGGACAAAATCCAAGAAAATCACAGCCTGAATGACGATGAGGAAGAGATTTTTGCCGAATTTGAGTTAGATCATCTCTGGGTGTTTCTTGAGAAGGTCGGTGTCAAGAAGGCAGAATTCGGGCGTCTGATTGAGCTCACTGAAGAAAGAAAGGATAAGGAGAAGAGACGGCAAAAGTGGGAATTCTATATTCGGGAGAATAAACCAGTCCAAGAGCGCGGCAATCTAACCCCCAACTTTTTCAAGATATCACATTACCCTGAGAAAATTTGGGTTTTCCCCACTGGAGTAAGCAACCCCAGGAAAGGATATGACAGAGAAGGGATAGAGCGATATCTCCCTATCTGGTTCGAGGATTCTCAGTTGTACACTCTCGTAGATCCGTCGGAGATGCCGACTTCGCTAAAAGATATCATCGTCAGTGAACGAGGAGACTCTCACGAATTCAGCGACTGGATGTGGCAAAACGACAGAACGCAGCATATTTCGAAGATCCTCCTCAACAAGCAGCTGCTTTGGAGAGGGATTCTTCGTGGGGACTATAGCACAGTAACCCCAGATTCCAAGAAACTGATTTTTAGGATCCGTCCAGTCCAAACAACTCTGACAGACGAGGCTAGTTCGGGCGATCGGTACCGAACAAAGAGGGATGGCTACCTGATGACACGCAGCGTCAAAGGCGATGTCGGTCATCGATACTGTAGGCCCATGACACGGCAGTATTCTGATCAACACTACGTTTTCTTGAGGACTGGGTGGGTATTCAGCAAAGATGGTGCCGGGGAAGAGATTATCAGTGGCAAGCGTGCGAAGGAGTTGAGCGATAAGTTACGAAACGACGGCTACGACCAGGTCTCAAATCACCGAAGTCAACTGAATGCCTGGAAGACCTATCTCCAAATTGACCAAGGAGAGGAGGTCGAACACCCTGCAAAAGTCCTGGATGTTTCGTATCCTCAGAGGGTCGAACTAGCTCTACCTAGCAACATGGAACTTCAGGTCCGGCCCCCGAAAAATAGCGACGAGCGGGATACTCTCATGGAAGGTGATCGAGTTGCCTGAATTCTCCTCAGAATGGCGCACAGAGATATTGGACGAGCCACCCCTTGTATTCGCAAACGGTGGCGAATCCGCTGATCCCCGAGCAGGCCTTCTTGATCATGGCCCCGTTCCCAGAACGGCCCAAGAAGATGGTAAAGTAGTGAACATCGGAATAGTTGGAACGAGCAGGTCGATCTCGATGACGGAGTCTCTCCTGAGGCGTATGCGAAACGGGATCCAAAGCAAGAATCAGCGGACAAGATGGAAGCCGCACTTTCCAGGCCTAGGGGTAAATTCTGAACTTCGCCTAGATTATCACGTATCAGAGTCCAGAAAGTCGAGGATCAGGAACAGAGATCTTGAAAAAATAAGGAATCTTGACGATCGAGATAAACGGATTGAGACAATTTGTGACGTGATCGAGTATAACATAAAGACGGTCTGTAAACAAACTCCGCCACCCGACCTCGTTTTCGTATCCCTCTCTGAAGAATTAGTTAATCTCTGTGCTGACCCAACTACTGATACCCAACGAATACAAACAAAGAATGGGGGAGATTTCCATAGTCGTATCAAAATTATGGGAATGAAACACAAACCCACCCAAATCATGACCCCACGGTCGTTACATGGCGGCAAGGGGGTCCAAGAGCAATCCGAGATTGCTTGGAACTTAGCAGTGGGGATGCTATACAAGGCCCGAGAGGGGAGGCCCTGGAAGCTGGCGGATTTCCAGAATCGGACCTGCTATGCAGGTATATCGTTTTTCAAGGAGAATGATGCTGATCCTGAAACCCGGGCCGCTATCGCTCAAGTATTTCTGTCTACCGGAGAGCCCTTCGTAATCGAGGGAGGTACGATAGAGGACGCAGCTGCCGATGAGCCCCAGACCCACCTCTCGTATGAAGATGCGAATCGGATTGTGAATGATATTTTAGAGGCTTATGGCGATCGGAGAGAAGAGAAGCCTTCCCGATTGGTTCTGCATAAATCATCAAACTTCCTCGAAGAGGAGACTCGCGGGTTTAGCGATGGAGCATCTGACGTAAGCGGGGTGGAATTAATCACGATTCGTCAGAACCATCCGCTCCAATTCTTCACGAAGGGCGATAATCCCCCGCTCAGAGGGACCCTCGCTATCCCTCCTGGTGAGGAGGAATACTATCTCTATTCAACTGGATATGTTCCAGAGAAGTCCGTGTATGATCACGCCGGGACACCAAATCCCCTCGTTATCAAGCCTCATGAGGAATATTTTTCCGGAGATTATCTAAGAATCTGTAATGAGATATTGAAATTCACGAAGCTAGACTGGAATAGCTCCGACTTCTGTCGAAGTAAGCCCGTTACGCTAAGCATCGCTGATGACGTTGGGAGTATCCTTGCCGAGCCAGCGGCATCAGAGATAAATCTGGATTCTCATTACTATCATTACATGTAGAAAGAGAACGGATCGACGAGCGATTCGATCTGCGTAATCTGTTCAGGCCGTTTTTCGCGCGGGTCAACGGCGTATTCCTCCCCCTCAGATTTCTGTGGCCTTTCTCCCTCTTCTTCATGGGAAGCTAGCACAGCTACACTGTGACCAACAGCAGCACGTACGCAGCGATCGTAGTCCGTATCGCCGGGTTCGTCGGAATCGTTCACATCGGATCGGCTCGACGACAGCACTTATGTCTCCCTCACGTCAGCGTTTCAACTAGCGAGCCATGCCCACTGAAGAGGACCTCGCCCATCATCGCTCCTCCCGGAAGCAACTGCGGAGGATGATGGTAATGTTCGGTCGGGAAGTCCCTGAAGACCAGCCCGAAGCCCCTGAGATCGACGAGGAAGCGCTCGCAGCCGAGGTTGAAGACCTCGAACAAGAACTACAGGACGAACTCTAATCGAAGACAGTCTAGCAGATACTGGTGCGGGTCCCTGCCTCCACCCCCGTTTCCACGCGGAACCTCTCCGGGCGAATCCCGTTTGAACCGCGTGTTGCCGATAGATCGGCGGGAGTGGTGCGATGGACTGCGAAAGCCGGCACCATCGACGCTTTATCCCAGTTACATTCCCCGGTTACCAATGAACTGGTGAGATCGGGCTCATCGACCAGTATTACTTCGTATGAGCTGTGGTATCAACTTCGATATACAATACACGGTGTCTCGTCCATTCCGGTGAATCACCGCAAGGAAAGCAGCTCTATTCCATGTAGAATTTGATATTTCGCTACATGAGGTCGAAATTCTGACGAATAGGCCGTGAGGGAACGCTAGATCCAAATTTGAACGCCATAGTATCAGATATTAACTGGTTTGTAGAAACGTACCCTCCGAACCTCTGCGAACAGGGGCTCGAGTAGATTCTGTATCGCGACATAGCTATATCATATAAAGAAACGGCGCTAGCGCGAATCACGAAGCAGTCGGATCGAGAAGGAAACTCGTGTGTCGGCCCGACAGCGGCGACGCTACTCCGGCCGTTCGCCGAAGGTCATCTCGACGGTCTGCTCTTCGCCGTCCCGGATCACCGTGATCTCGGCCGTCTCGTGTGGAACCGTCTCCAACGCGAGATACGTCGAGAGGTGGTGGCGCGTCGGGAGGGACGTCCCGTCGATGGCGACGATGACGTCGCCGCCGAGGGGGATGTACCGGCCGCTGACCACCACCTCGTCCTCGGCACCCTGCAGGACGCCGTCGGCCGGCCCGCCATCGACGACTTCGGAGACCATCACGCCGCGCACCTCGTCGAGATCGTTTGCTTCTGCGACCCGTCGATCGACGGGGTAGGTTCTGATGCCGACGTAGGTGTGCGCGACGTCGCCGTCCTGGATGAGTTCGGGAACGATCCAGTCGGTGACGGCGGCGGAGATGCCGAAGCCGATGTTCTCCGCGCCGCCGGAGTTGATCACCGCGACGACGTTCGCGTCCATGTCCACGAGCGGCCCGCCGCTGTTGCCAGGGTTCACGGAGGCCGTCGTCTGGACGGCGTTGGGGATCGAGAAGCCCGTCGGCGCGGTGAGCGTGCGGTTCGTCCCGCTGACGATGCCCCGGGAGACCGAGGCGTCGTAGCCCAGCGGGTTGCCAAGCGCCATCACTTCCTGGCCGACGATCGGCTTCTCGTCGGCGAGTGGGAGTTCAGTGGCGTAGCCGGGACGCTCGTCGACCTCGATCACCCCGAGGTCGGTGTGGGGGTCGGTCGCGACGACGTCCGCGCCGGTCCAGTCGTTGTCGGCGTACTGCACGTCGATCGTGTCGGCGTCGTCGACGACGTGGTGGTTCGTCACCAGGTAGTCGTCCTGGAAGACGAACGCCGACCCCTGGCCGGCCTGGCCGCCGTAGACCTCCAGCAGTGCGACGGAGTCGATCGCCTCCTGGTAGACCTCGGTGTAGACGGAGCCCTGTGCCTGCCCGGGCGGCATGCCGGCGGCACGGGTGAGGCCGCCGTTCCCGTCGCTGGCTTCGTCGAAGGGCTGACTGCAGCCGGCGACGGCCGCGATCGCACCCGTTCCGAGCGTCGCGAGCACGTCGCGGCGGGAGAATCCGTCGGACACGCGGGTCGGTAGGACGGCCCGCGAGTTAAGCCCACGGACGGCGGCACTGACCGGACGAATTGGGGATCGTGGCGATCGATTCCCGGAGTGCGCCGGAGCCGAACCGACCGCCCGCGAAGTGCTAACCCTTAAGCGCCGGCGCGGCACAGTCGAAGGCGAGATGGCACGACGCGGCCGCTCGGAGGTGGCGCGATGACCGAGGAGTCGATCGAACCCGAAGCCACGCCCGACGGCGGCCAGACAGGCGCCTACACGGTCCGCCTCGAGCTCGCCGACGAACCCGGGGAGCTCCTCGACGCCCTGCAGCCGATCGCCGACAACGGCGGGAACCTCCTCTCGATCTTCCACGAGCGAGGGAACGTCACGCCGCGGGGACGGATCCCCGTGGAGGTCGACCTGGAGTGCCACCCCGAGCAGTTCGAGACGATCGTCGACGCGCTGCGCGAGGCCGGGATGAACGTCGTCCAGGCCGGGCGCGAGGAGTACGGCGAGGAGCTGACCGTGCTGCTCGTCGGTCACGTGATCGACACCGACCTCTCGGACACACTCGAACGGATCCAGACAGAGTCGGCGGCCTCGGTGACCGACCTCGCGCTCTCCGCGCCGGAGGGCACCGAGGAGGTCTCCAGCGCCCGGCTCCGGATCGCGACCGCCGCGGACGAGACCGACGGCGTGCTCGACGACGTCCGCGCGATCGCCGAGGAGAAGGAGCTCCACGTGATCGAACCGCAGCTCGACGGCCGAGGTGATGCCTGATGCGGCTCGCAGTCCTCGGCGCCGGTGCCGTCGGGCGCTCCGTCGTCGACCTCGCGGGCGAGTACGGCCACGAGGTCGTCGCCGTCGCGGACTCCCGAAGTGCTGCGGTCGCCGACGGCAGCGACGGTGCTGGAGACGGCGACGCTGCCCTGGACGCGAACGAGATACTCGAGCGGAAGGACGCCGAGGGCGTCGTCGGCGACGACGATCCTGCTGACGCGCTCGCTGCCGACTACGACGTCCTCGTCGAAGCGACGCCCACCACGCTCGGTGACGCCGAGCCCGGCTTTGGCCACTGCGAGGCCGCACTCGAACGGGACCGCGACGTCGTACTCGCGAACAAGGGGCCGGTCGCCGAGCGCTACGCCGACCTCCGGGCGCTCGAAGCCGACAGCGCCGGGACCGTCCGCTTCGAGGCGACCGTCGGCGGTGCGATCCCGGCGATCTGCACCATCGAGGACTACGGCGCGGACACCGTCGATGCCGTCCGCGGCGTACTCAACGGCACCGCGAACTTCGTGCTTACCCGGATGGCCGCGGAGGGGCTGGGCTACGAACACGTGCTCGCGGAGGCCCAGGACCTCGGCGTCGCGGAAGCCGATCCGAGCTTCGACGTCGACGGCACCGACGCCGCGCTCAAGTGCGTCATATTGGCGAACGTCCTCACCGGCGGTGAGCCGGAGTTCTCCCTTGACGACGCCGAGGTCGAGGGGATCCGGAACGTCCCCGGCTCCGCGCTGGAGCTGGCGACGGAGGAGGGCCGGACCGTCCGGCTGATCGGCGAGGCGACCCGGGATACGGTTCGCGTCGGCCCGCGGCTCGTGCCCGAGAACGGGCCGCTCGCGGTGACGGGAACCCGGAACATCGTCCAGCTCGATACCGGGCACGCAGGGCGACTGAACATCTCCGGACGGGGCGCCGGTGGGCCCGAGACCGCGACCGCGGTGCTGGCCGACGTCGGGCGACTGGAGTAGCGCCCCGGGAGAAGGGCCGGTGGAGTGGACGGCAGCGCGGTCGCTTCTGCGGAGGGATTTCGGACGGTTGCGCTTCCGACAGTCACGACGCCACCATTTACGGCGATCCGGCGGGAACCGGACCGACGAACGACCACATGCGAGGACCGGACTCCATCGGCGATCTTCGGCCGAGCGAGCTCACCCGGCGCCAGCGCCTGATCGTCTGGCTCGCGATCGGCATCGGTACCGTCGTCGCGATCTACACGCTGTTCTACTACTGGGGGATGCGGAGTCTGGAGAATCGCCCCCGGACGGTCCTCCACTCGCTGAACATCGTCGTCGAGACGATGACGACCACCGGGTACGGTTCGGACGCGTCCTGGGACAGCCCCTGGATGAATCTCCTGATGGTGATGATGCAGTTCTCGGGCGTCCTGATCGGGCTCGCGACGCTCCGGGTGCTCGTCATCCCGCTCTTCGAACAGACGCCGCTCCACCTCGACGACCGGCTCCCGCCCAAGCACGACCACGTCGTCATCGCCGAGTACGAGCGGGACTCCGAGGTGCTGCTGGACGAACTGGAGGAGCTCGACGTCGAGTACGTACTCCTCGAGTCCGAGATCGAGGAGGCGAAGCGGCTCTCCGACGAGGGCTACCAGGCGATCGACGGCGATCCCGAGGAGCGCGCGGACCTGGAGCGGGCGTCGATCGGCGACGCCACGCTGTTGATCACCGACGCCGGCGACCGGACCGCGAGCGTGGTGCTGACCGCCCTGGAGTGCAACGAGGAGCTCCGCGTCGTGAGCTTCACCGAGTCCACTCGCCGGAAAGCCGCGCTCGCCGAGGTCGGCGTCGATCGCAGCGTCGCGCCGCACGCGCTCATCGGCCAGCGACTCGCGGAGAAGGCGACGACGCCGGTGGCGCTGGAACGGAACGGCGGTACTGGCGACTGGGGCGGGGACGGTGGCGAGGCGGCCCCGCCGGACGCGAGCGGCGTCGGTATCCGCGAAATCCTGATCCGGCGGGACAGCCCGCTCCACGGCGTGGAGATCGGTGAATCGCCGCTCGCCAGCCACCCAGACCTGACGCTGGTCGCGGGCTGGTTCGACGGCCACCTCGAGGTGCCGCCCGCGGCCTCGCGACGGCTGACCCCCAACGCTGTGCTCGTCGTCGCCGGGCCGGAAGCGGAGATGGACGAACTCGTCGGCGAGGTGTCGGCGGTCCGCTCGCCGCGGGAGCGGATCCATCCCACCGTGGTCGTCGCGGGGCTCGGCGAGGGCGGCCGTGCCGCGGTGGACGTGCTGCCCGACGGCGTCGAGCTCACGACCGTCGACCAGACCGAGTCGCGGGAGCCGGACGTGGTCGGCGACGTCACGGAGCCGGAGATCCTCGAAGCCGCCGGGATCGAGGACGCGAGCGCACTCGTCGTGACCGTCGACGACGACGCGACCGCGCTGCTGACGATCGCGATGGCACGCGCGCTCTCGCCGGGCGTCGAGATTCTCGCGCGAGTGACGGAGAGTGAGAAGGCCGCCGCGGCGTTCCGGGCCGGCGCGGACTACGTGCTCTCCGTCCAGCGGGTCAGCGCGCGACTCGTCGCCGCGGAGGTCCACGGCGAGCGGGTCGTCGACTTCGCCAGCCAGATCCGGGTCGTTCGCGTCGGCCCCGATCCGTTCCTGGGTGAGCGACTCGGCGACCTGCGTGGCGAGCCCGAGGGGCGCAGTAGCGGCGGAGCGGACGGCAGCGGCCGCGGAGAGGAGGACGATTCCGACTGGACAGTCGTGGGGCTCGTTCGGGACGGCGCAGTGCGTACTGACGAAGGGGAGACGGTACGCGAGGGCGACGAGGTGTTCGTCGCCGGCAGCGACGAGGCGATCCAGCGGTTCGAGCGGACGAGGAGCTAGATCGGGAGTGAATCGGGCGGTACGTGCGAATATATAGAATTGTTACTAATTGTTAAAGCGGAGCGATCGTGGTATTCAGGACGAATGCCCTCTCGTACCCGACGTTCGTTGCTCGCCAGTGCCGGTGTCGCACTCTCCGCTACCGCTGGGTGCACTAGCGCCGACCCGTTTTCGGCCGAAGCCAGTGTGGAACCCGATCCACACTGGGTGACGGTGTATCTCGTGGACCGCGAAACGACCCGTGACGTCTCGATCACGATCGCGAACGGAGACGGGAACGCGGTCTTCGAGGAGGAGTACCGGCTCTCCGACGGCAACGAGGCCGACGAGGACGCGACGTTCCCGGCATCGTCCGAGCCTGAGACCGTCGTCGTGACCGTCGATGGGACGCGGTTCGAGCGCGATTGGCCTGGCTTCGAACACCCCGAACTCCCGTGTAACGACGCGAACGAGGCGGGGATCGAGGTGTGGATCGAGAGCGCCCAAGACGGAACGCCGGAGATTCGACTGCTGGCAGACTGTCAGTCCGTGACGGAAGCGTAAGGGTATCCGACGGCACCGTCGATGACCCGGCCGATCCGGTCGTCAGTCGTCGGCGGGCTCTTCGACGTCGTCGTGCTCGGCGCCGCCGTGGACGGCCGCCTCGTCGACGAAGTCGGGGAGGTCCGGCACCGAACTGGTGTCGTGGGTGCCGGCGGGTGGGAGGTTCACGTCCGCGGCGGGGGATGCGTCGAGGTCGGTCCGGTTGTCGATCGCGTTCATCTCGCCGTCGGCCTCGCGGGCGTCTTGGTCGATCCGCATCGAGCAGAACTCGACGCCACACATCGAGCAGAAGCGGGCCTCCTTGTAGTTGTCACCGGGGAGCGTCTGGTCGTGTGAGTCCTGTGCCCGCTGGGGATCGAGCGCGAGGTCGAACTGCCGGCGCCAGTCGAACTCGTAGCGAGCTTCGGACAGCGCGTCGTCCCAGTCCCGTGCGCCCGGCAATCCGTTGGCGACGTCGGCGGCGTGGGCGGCGATGCGATAGGCCGCGAGCCCCTCGCGAACGTCCTCCTCGTCAGGGAGGCCGAGGTGCTCCTTCGGGGTGACGTAGCAGAGCATCGCAGCGCCCGCCCGGCCCGCTTCGGTCGCGCCGATCGCGCTCGTGATATGATCGTAGCCCGGCGCGACGTCCGTGACCAGCGGCCCGAGGACGTAGAACGGTGCGCCGTCGCAGACGTCCTGCTGGCGCTCGACGTTGTCGGCGATCTCGTTCATCGGCACGTGACCGGGTCCCTCGACCATGACCTGCACGCCGTGGTCCCACGCCGTGCGGGTCAGCTCGCCGAGGGTCTCCAGCTCCGCGAACTGCGCTTCGTCGCTGGCGTCGGCCAGCGAGCCCGGGCGGAGGCCGTCGCCCAGCGAGAACGTGACGTCGTGCTCGGCGAAGATCTCGCAGATCTCCTCGAACTTCGCGTAGAGGGGGTTCTGCATGCCGTTCTCCTCGATCCACTGCGCGAGGATCGAGCCGCCACGCGAGACGATCCCGGTCGTGCGACCGTCCGTGAGCGGGAGGTGCTCCATCAGCACGCCCGCGTGGATCGTCATGTAGTCGACGCCCTGCTCGGCGTGCTTCTCGATCACGTCGAGCAGGAGCTCGTGGGTCATCTCCTCGGGGGTGCCGGCCTCCTTGACGGCCTCGTAGATCGGCACGGTCCCGACTGGCACCGGCGAGTAGTCCACGTTCGTCTCGCGGATCTCGTCGAGGTTCGAGCCAGTCGAGAGGTCCATCACCGTGTCCGCGCCGTAGTGGACCGCGGTGTGGAGCTTCCGGAGCTCGCCCTGGAGGTCGCTGGTCGTCTCGGAGTTGCCGATGTTGGCGTTGACCTTCGTCGCAAACTCGCGGCCGATGATCATCGGATCGAGCGAGTCGTGGAAATGGTTGGCCGGAATGACTGCCTGGCCCTCCGCGACCTGCTCGCGAACGAACTCTGGCTCGCGATTTTCGCGCTCGGCGACGCGCTCCATCGCGGGGGTGACCTCGCCGTCGCGGGCTCGCTGAAGCTGTGTCGGCGGCATAGATAACTAGGTTGTATTACTAGATGATAAATCTGGTTCTCCGGCCGTCCAGCACCCGTGATCGACAGCGGGTGCGCTGCGTTTACGGGGTCGCCGTCCGAACGAAGAACCGTTATGGCCCTCCCGACCCCGCTCGAACGCCGTCGCTTCGAACTGTTCTACGGCTCGCTGGTGATCTGTGGGCTCGCGATGGTCGCTGGACAGCTGCCGCGCTTGCTCGAGGCCTCGGGACCGACCGACGTATCACCGATCGCAGCGCTCCTGTCGATCGGTGGACTCGGTCTCGCCGTCACGAGCGGTCGGGAGGCGCTTCTGCGTGATCGCGAAACGTGGGAAGCGGAGTTCGAAGAACGCAGCCCGGTCGTCGCGATCGTGATCGGCAGTGGAGCGCTACTCGTCGGGGCGGGCGCCTACTGGGTGCTCGCTGCCGGAATATGACCCCGCTGGACGGGCTATCGGCACCCAGGCGCGCACGCCCTCGTGCCACGTCAACACGTCTCATTCTATCACAAATTTTATTATTCAACCGGTAACAGATGCTGGTAGCTTGGACGCCCACCCGCGTCGGCGTCCGTGGTGACCAGATGACGACCGTATCCCGCGCCCGCCGAGACCTGCTCGCTGCCCCGAAGGCAGCCGCAGGTATGCATTTTGCCGGCGGGTATGCCGGGGCGGTAGAGCGGGCCGGTGGGGCCACTCCAAACGGAGACGCCCTGGCCGCTCTTTCGGGGAGTATTGCCCCGATTTCCTGGCCCACCCACTTTCGGTCCCGCAATCTCGTCGCGTTGGTCGTCACGCCCGCGGCGTGACGGGACCCACGTTCGCCCCGGAGCGGGCGAGCGCTGACGACGTTTTCACGTCGGTCACGCCGACCAGTCGCCGAGTTCCGTAGTCCGCTCGCCGACCGGTGGCTGCCGACGTTCCTCGCCACTCGCGAGCCGCCGGTTCGTCTGGATCACCTGCCGTCGGCAGCCGTGGCGATCGCCCCCGCTACGTGGATCCATCCGCCGGAGCCCGTTCGACGTGCTCGGCCGGATGGCGCGCGTTCGACTCGCGCCGGGGGTCTATGGCTACCAGCCAGCAAGCGGTCGATGCGACGGTGAACTGTACGGTCAAAGTCGCCCGGGACGCCGACGGCACGCTCGCCGACGGCGCCGAGACACAGCTCGCCCGCGTCGACGGCGTGGAGGTCGTCGAGCCCGTCGACGTGGCGGGCCTGCAGCCCGGGCTCAACGACCTCTCCGTGGACGTCCGGGCGCGGGTTCGCGTCGTCGATGACGTCCAGCGCTTGGGCGACGAACCCCCCGACGAGGTGGTGAGACAGCGGCTCGCGGATGGCTTCGGCGTGGACGTGAGTGAAGTAGAGGTGCAGCGCTGATCGGGCCGGGCGATTCGTCGCGGGGGAATCCCCCACGACACCAGACGATCACTGCCGGTCGGGCCTACTCGCCGGTGGGAGCCGCGATCGCGTCGTCGACGCGCAGCCGGAGGCCGATTCCGTCGGGATCGGCGACGGCGAGCACGGCGCCGTCGTGGTCGCGCTCGACGTCGTGGCCCGCTTCCCGTAGCGACGTCTCGGCAGCCTCGAGCGCTCCCTCGTCGGGGACCACCACCTCGAACCACGCGAGTCCGAGCGCGTCCTCGCCCGCGGGCTCCGAACGGCGCCGCCAGGTGTTCGCGCCGACGTGGTGGTGGTACTCGCCGGCGGCGAGGAACAGCGCCTGGTCGCCCATCCGCTGGCGAAGTGCCATCCCGAGCCCGTCGGCGTAGAAGTCGTGCGTCTGATCGAGGTCGGTGACCTCCAGATGGACGTGGCCGATCGTCGTCCCCGCCGGGAGTTTGCTATCGGTCTCCGGGCCGTCGCCAGTCCCCGCGTCGTCACCGACTTTCGCGTCGGCGAGCCCAACGAGTTCGTCGAGGTCGAGCGGATCGGTGACCATCTGGACGCGGTCGCCCTGCATCGGCCACTCCGCACGCGGGCGGTCGACGTAGACCTCGAGCCCGTTGCCCTCGGGATCGCGACAGTAGATCGCCTCGCTGACGCCGTGATCGGCGGCGCCGTCGATCAGATCCCGCTGCTGGAGGCGGGCGATCGCTGCGCCGAGCGCGGGGCGGTCGGGGACGCAGATTGCGACGTGGTAGAGACCCGCCTGGGCGGGGGTGCGAGTCGATGCGTCGGGTGCCTCCTTGAGGACGAGCAGCGCTTCGCCGGCTACACCGAGGACGGCGCGATCGCCGTCGATTGGCGGTGCCGCACCGGCGACCGTCGCCGCGTCGAGTCGCTCGAAGCCGAGTACGTCCTCGTAGAACGCTGTAGCGTCCGCGAGATCTGCGACGCGGAGAGAAACGCGGCCGATACCGGCAGCGGCGGGGAGGGCGTCCGTGGACATACGAACGCAACGCGGCGGAGCGGAATAACGCCACGGGCCGCGGAATTCGGATCGACGCCGCTACGCCGGATCCAGGAGAGTTTCGCTGTCGGCCATGTGCGTCTCGATGGCATTCAGATTCAAGGTAACGCCGAGGCCGGGCTCCTCCGGCACCGGAATCGCTCCCTCGGCGATGATCCCGTCCTCTTCGACGAAGTCAGCCCAGTGCTCGTCGTCGCGGCCGTGGAACTCGATCGCGAGGAAGGTCGGGATCGCGGCGGCGACGTGGGCGCCCGCGACGGTCCCCAGCGGCGAGGAGACGTTGTGCAGCGCGACGGGGAGGTAGTAGTCGTCCGCGGCGCGGGCGGCGTCGACGGACTCGCGCATGCCGCCGAACTTCGGGACGTCGGGCTGGAGCACGTCGACCGCCTGCTCCTCGATCAGCTGGCGGACGCCGTGGGTGCGGTAGCGGTTCTCGCCGGCGCAGATCGTGGTAGTGGTGGCGCGAGTGAGCTCCCGCTGGACGTCGAGATTCTCGGGCGGCACCACGTCTTCGAGCCACCAGACGTCGTAGGGCTCGATCGCACGCGCGAGCCGGATCGCGGAGTCCCGGTCGTAGCGCCAGTGGCAGTCGTAGGCGACGTTGACGTGCTCGGGGACCGCCGCGTCGATCGCCTCGACGACCTGCCGGCGGTACTCCACGGCACGGCCGTCGAGCTGGCGATTGCGCTGATCGCGTTCGTAGCGGTGGTCGCCGTCGAGGTCGAACTTCAGGGCGTCGAACCCCTCGGCGACGGCCGCTTCGGCGGCTTGGGCGTAGGCTTCCGGCGCGTAGGGGTCGTCGCCGATCTCTTCGTCTTCGCCGCGCTGTGCAGCGGTCTGGTGGATCCCGGCGTGGCAGTCGACGTAGACTCTCGCTTCGTCGCGGTACTGCCCGCCGAGCAGCCGGTGGGCGGGCTCCTCGATGACCTTCCCCGCGAGGTCGTAGAGCGCGAGGTCCAGCCCGGAGATCGCGGAGGCCACGACGCCAGCCTCCGAGCCGAGGTGCTGGCTCGACTCGAACAGCCGATCCACCAGCATATCGACGTCGCGGGGATCCTCGCCGATCAGGCGGTCCGCGAGATGCTCGACGACGTCGCCGATGCCCGGTCCCCAGTAGCACTCGCCGTCGCCGACGAGGTCGGTGTCTGTGTAGAGCCGTACGAAGGTCCACGACCAGTCGGCGTCGACCTGCGTCGTCTGTACGTCCATGATCTCCACGTCGGTCATGCGCCGGGGTTTCGCGGCCGGGGGCTTCAACGGTGGGGCAGCGGCGAGGGAAGGTGAGAGCTGAGAGCTGGAGCAATCGGCGACGAGTCGACCGCTCAGACCGCGAGCAGCCGGAGGACGAACGCGGCGGAGGAGAACGCGAACAGGATCGCGATCAGCAGGAGGAATCCGGAGCCGTACGCGAAGCTCAAGGAGAGGAAGACGAGGTTCAGCCCGCACACGACGGCGAGCGCGACGAGCTTCTGGCCGAACGTGATCACGGATGGGAGGTCAGATGGAGCTACTGTAGTTGTTTTGGATGGTGATCAGTCTGGATTGAACGGACCGTGAACCGCTACGGAAGCCCCCTCCCGCTCGCGACCTCTGACTCGCTGTCGCCGAAAATCGAAGATTTTCGAGATGACGAAAGAGCGAAGCTCTTTCGAACCACGCGCTTCACTCGCTCACTCCGTTCGCTCGCTGCAGTGCTTACTTCGTCGGAGGACGCGACCGGTCGGCCCCTTCCGAAGTCCCGCCCTGTGGTAGATTCCAAAGAGCATAGCTCGGTGGACGGTCCACGGAGCTGCGTGCATTGGGTCGGCCACCGGCTACAGCAGCCGGAGGATCCACCGCGCTCAGACACCGCCAGAGAATCCGGGTGGGACTGGAAGGGGCCGACCGCTCGCGTTCGCTCGCGAAGTAAGCACGGCCGAGCGTCAGCGAGGCCGCGCACAGCGAGCGAGCGGGCGCGAGCGGGAGGGGGCTTCCTGGCTGTTTGCTGTCGAAGCGATACCGCCGAAACAACTCACACCAACCCTCGCTCCAGAAACCGAATCTACGTTCCGTGATCCCAGCTGCCCATGTACTCCGCCTGGGCGTCGGAGATCGAATCCAGATCGACGCCCTCGGCGGCGAGCTTGATCTCCGCGACCTCCCGATCGAGCTCGTCGGGGACGTCGTGGACGCCGGCGTCGTAGGCGTCGCCGTTCTCGATCAGCTCCCGGACGACGACGGCCTGGATGCCGAAGCTCTGGTCCATGACCTCGATCGGATGGCCCTGGGCGTTGGGCGAGGCGAGATTCACGAGTCGGCCCTCCGCGAGGACGTTGATCCGGCGGCCGTCGTCCATCTCGTAGGCCTGGACGCCGTCGCGAGCCTCGTAGGTGTCCGCCGCCAGCTCCTCGAGTCCCTCGAGGTCGATCTCGACGTCAAAGTGGCCGGCGTTGGCGAGGACGACGCCGTCCTGCATTTCGGCGAACGCCTCCTCGGTGATGACATCGCGGTTGCCCGTCGCGGTGACGAAGACGTCGCCCTCCGCGGCGGCCTCGGTCATCGGCATCACGTCGTAGCCCTCCATGTGGGCCTCGAGCGCGCGGCGTGGCTCGACCTCGGTGACGATCACGTCGGCGTTCTGGCCGCTGGCCTTCGCAGCGATCCCCTTGCCGCAGTAGCCATAGCCCGCGACGACGACGGTCTTCCCGGCGAAGGAGAGGTTCGTCGTCATGGCGATGTTGGCCAGCGAGGACTCACCGGTGCCGTGGACGTTGTCGAACAGGCGCTTCATCGGCGTGTCGTTGACGGCGAAGACGGGGTAGTCGAGCGCGCCGTCGTCGGCCATCGCGCGGAGGCGGTGGACGCCGGTGGTGGTCTCCTCAGCGCCGCCGACGATCGTCTCGATCAGCTCGGGGTAGTCCTCGTGAACGGCAGCGACCATGTCCATCCCGTCGTCGACGGTGATCGTCGGCTCGTGGGCGAGCACGGACTCGATCGCTGCGTAGTACTCCTCGTCGTCGACGCCCCGGCGGGCGTAGCTGGTGATGCCGTCGATCGCGTCGAGCGCGGCGGAGACGTCGTCGTGGGTCGAAAGGGGGTTGCAGCCCGTGACGGCGACCTCCGCACCGCCCTCCGCGAGGAGTTCGACCAGGACACCCGTCGACGCCTCGACGTGCATCGCCATCCCGATCGTGTGGCCGGCGAAGGGCTGGCTCTCGCGGACGTCCTCGCGAAGCGCGGCGAGGATCGGCATGTGCTGGCGCGCCCACTCGAGCTTGCGCTCGCCGGACTCGATCGCGTCGGCCGGGTCGGGATCGTCGTCGGCAGCCGATTCCGCGAGCAGCTCACGGATCGGCGGATACGCTGTCATGGTCGTGGCGAGGAGTAGCGGGCCCTAAACGGTAGCGATGGGCGAACGGTGACTGGAGGGGTGGTGGCGGGCGAAGTCGAGCGCGCTCGCGCGCGACTCGCGTACAAGTCGCGTACGACTCGCACGGCGAATAGTTTTGATTCTCGATATATCACTTCGGAAGTTGCGAAATTTCGTCGCCCTTTCCGTTGGTATCAGCGTTGCAGTGATCCACACGAAAGGTTACTGTCGGGCTTCAGTACGTTGGATAATTCGTATTACTGCTTTCTAGCGACCTAGAGTACAGCCACTCGCAATCTCGCTACCGATTTTCTTGTCGGTTCGCAAATATTTTACTCCCGTACGTGTTGCACCTGACAGACGGTGCATGTGGGAGTGTACCGCGCGGTAGAGATAGGCATCCATGACAGAGCACGACGCGACACCAGCGAACGGCGACCGATCGGCGGGGGACGAACTCGGACTCTCGCGCCGCGACTACGTGAAGGGACTCGGCGCAGCGGGGCTCGTAGCGGGCCTCGGACTGTCAGCCGACGAGGTACAGGGGGCGATCGACGACGCGAACGCGGTGACCGTCGGCAGCGGGAGCTACGCGACGGCCCAGCCCGGCGGCGTCAACGATCCGCCCGGCGGAAACATGCTCTTCGCGACCGACGACGTCGACGCGCCGTATCCGACGAACGGGTGGTGGACCCGGGAGCTGATCGGTGCCGCGAACAACCCGGACATCGAACCGTACGCCGACGGCTTCGGGATGACCAACGCGGTCCCGCAGATGGTCGTCTCGAAGGAGAACGGCGACGGGTTCCGGACGTTCTACGCGACGGACTGGGGATCGAACCCAGCCGAGACCGGCAACGTCTCCGTGGACTACGACGGGAGCCCGGGGCTCGACGTCGGCCACGCCGGCACCAACGAGTTCGACGGGAGCCACCTCGCCGGCTACGGCGACTGGCACGCGGAGATCCAGTACGGCAGCGGGAGCACGACGCTGACGGCGACGTTCACCAAGGGCGCGGCGTTCACCTTCTGTGAGTACGCGGGCGGTGAGGCCGCGTTCTCCCTCGTCGACGCCGACGACAATCCGCTCGGACCGGACGGCGGGAACGCCGCCGTCTTCTACGACGGCGGGAACGTCCTCGGGCTGACCGTGACCGCGAGCGGCGAGACGAAACACTACGGAATCTTCGCGCCTGCGAACGTGACCTTCGACGGCGTCGACAACAGCGGGACGCTCGACGCCACGACGATCACGACCAGCGGGCTCCAGGACAACGGGGGCTATCTGTCCGTCGCGCCGCTGCCCGACGACGTCACCTCGACGATCGAGGAGTTCGAGAAGTACGCCTACAACGTCGTCACGGACACCACGGTCGACTGGGAGTACGTCCAGACCGACGAGAACGGCAATCACGTGTCGGAGGTCGTGACGACCTTCGAGTACTCGATCGACGCGAAATCCGAGTCGACGGCGTCGGGCGCGCTGTCCTGGCTGTTCCCCCACCAGTACAAGTACTCCGAGGCCGGGCTGAAGGAGGGCCAGACGCTGTTCTCCGCGAAGGGAACGCTGAAGCTGTGGTCGGGGACGAGCTTCCAGACGACGAAGACCTACCGCGGGATCCTCCCGGAGCTGCCGGGCGACCAGCTGGATGCGAGTGCGACCGACTCCCTCCAGAGCTACGTCGACCAGCTGATCACCGATTCGGACGCGACGGCATCGGCGGACGGCAGCGGCCCCTACACCGAGTGGCAGCCGCCCGCAGCGACCTACTGGGTCGGAAAGACGCTGTTCCGGAACACGGTCGCCGCACCGGTCGCCCAGCAGCACGCGAGCAGCGGCGCCAGCGCATCGGTGTTTCTGGACGCGGTGCAAGACCGCCTCGAGCACTGGTTCGACGCGATGGCGACGGCGTTCACGCACGCAGGTGACACCTACGACACGACGACCGACGCCGGCGACGCCAGGGAGCTCTTCTACTACGATCCGACGCTGGGCACGATGCTCGGCTACCCGTCGGGCGAGTTCTTCCTCTCCCGGCAGATGAACGACCACCACTTCCACTACGGCTACTTCGTCTACGCCGCGAGCGAGGTGGCCAGACAGAACGACGGCTGGGCCGACGAGTACGGCGACATGGTGGACCTGCTGATCAGGGATTACGCCAACTGGCAGCGCCCGACCAACGGCGGGGACGGCTCCCCGACCGCGACGGTCGACGGCCAGACGCCCAAGAACGCGCCGAAGGACGCGTTCCCGTTCCTGCGGAACTTCGACGCCTACGCTGGCCACTCCTGGGCCGGCGGGCTCGGCTCCTGGAACGGCAACAACCAGGAAGCGTCCTCCGAGGCGGTCAACGCCTACGCCGCGATGATCCGCTGGGGCGAGATCACCGACAACCCGGACATCCGCGACGCCGGGATTTTCCTCTACACGCAGGAGGTCCACGCCGTCTGGGAGTACTGGTTCGACGTCGACGACGCGACCCAGCCCGACAATTGGGGCGCGAACGTGGACGATCCCGGGCTCGCTGGATCGCCGGAATCGACGTTCGAGTACGCGACGAAGGTCCGGGGCATCGGCTTCGACCGCGACCTCTGGTGGTCGCCGGTGGATCCAATCGAGCACTACGGGATCAACTGGATCCCGACCGGCGGCCACTCATTCTACCTCGGACGGAATCGTGCCTACGCAAACGCCAACTGGCAGGCGATGCTCGACGCGCGGGCGAACGATCCCGACATTTCCGCCGCGCCGGACGGGGACTTCCTCGGCGGCTGGAAGGCAGCCGCGTGGAGCTATCGGGCGCTCTCGAACCCCGGCGACGCCGCCTCGATCGCCGACGGAGCGATGTCGGCCAGCGACGGCCCGATTCTCAAGGACGGAGGCAACAGCGGGCCCGCCGGCTACCAGTTCGCGCACGCGCTCGACGCGATGGGCACGCCGGACGACGTGACCGCCGACACGCCGTTCTACCAGGTGTTCGCGGACGGCTCCAAGCGCACCTACGTCGCGCACAACGCCGGTAGCTCGTCGACGACCGTATCGTTCAGCGACGGCTACTCGATGACGGTCGATCCGGGACAGACGCTGGCGAACTCCTCCAGCGCGCACTACGATCCGGACGGCACGGCGCCCGAACAGCCGGCGAACCTCGCCGTCGACGGCACGTCCTACAACTCGATCGACCTCAGCTGGGACGCCGTCACCGACGAGGAGAGCGGCCTGTTCTACTACGCCGTCTATCTGGACGACGGCAGTAGTGACGGGAGCCAGAAGGTCGCGGAGGCTGCCGAACCGGAGACGACGCTCACCGACCTCACCGTCGACACCCAGTACACGATCGAGGTCACGGCAGTCGACCTCGCGGAGAACGAATCCAGCGCGGCGTCGACGACGGGGACGACCGACACCGCCGACACGGCAATTCCCGACGCGCCCGACGTCCCCTTCGCGATCGAGTGGGACGCCGACTCCGTCGAACTCGGCTGGTCGGCCGTGACGGATCTGGACTTCGGCATCGACCACTACAACCTCTACGTGGACGGCACGAAACACACGGAAGCGAGCGAGCCGCCGTACACGCTGACCGGGCTCTCCGGAAGCGAGGTCACGCTGACGGTGAGCGCCGTCAACGGCGGTGCCGCAGAGAACGAGTCCGACCAGTCCGATCCGATCACCGTCACGCTGGAGGACCCCTCGGCGACGAACGAGCCGTACTTCGACACGGCCCAGCCCCTGCCGGGGCGGCTCCAGGTCGAGTACTTCGACACTGGGGGCTCGAACGTCGCCTACCGCGATACGACCGCCGGCAAAGAAGCGAGTGCGAGTCTGCGGCCGAACGCGAGCGTCGCGATCGGCACCGACGCCCCGACTGGCTACAACATCGCGTACACGGCCACGTACGAGTGGCTAGAGTACACCGTCTCGGTGGACGCGGCAGGCACGTACGACGTCTACGGAAGCTTCGCGAACGGCGGGGGAACCCCGAGTGGCCCGATCCGACTCGAAGTCGACGGCTCGACGATCGGCGGGCCCTACGAGATACCGACGAGCGACTCGTGGACCTCGTTCTCGACGACCCAGTTCGGCACCGTCACCTTCGACAGCGCCGGCGAGTACGTCGTCCGACTCTACTGCGAGGGCGGCGGGTTCAACCTGGACTACCTGGAGATCCGCGAACAGGGTGGCAGCGGCGACGACGCCGCGCCGACCGCGCCGTCGAACCCGACGGCGACCCCCGGCGAGTACTCGGTCGACCTCTCCTGGGACGCCGCCAGCGACACCGGGAGCAGCGTCTTCTACTACCAGCTCTATCGCGACGGCTCGCCCGTCGCGACGGCCGCGGGGACGTCCGCCACGATGGAGGGGCTCAGCGGTGGCACGGAGTACGAGTTCGGCGTCGCCGCGGTCGACGCGTTCGGCAACGAGTCGAGCACGACCACGGTTTCCGCGACGACGAAGCTCCCCGAGGACGACGGCACGCCGCCGTCCGCGCCCTCGAACGTCCGGGCACTCGGACGGACGATGGGATCCTTCGACCTCGCCTGGGACGCCGCGAGCGACAACGTCGGCGTCGATCACTACGTGGTCTCGGTCGACGGCACGGACGTCCTCGAGACCGACCAGCTGTGGGCGACCGTCGACGATCGCTCCGCGGCGACGACCTACGAGGTCAGCGTGCGAGCCGTCGACGCCGCCGGCAACGAGGGATCGGCGGCGACGGTCACGGTGACGACCGCCGACGAGACCGGCCAGGCACCCTTCGACGAGCCGATCGAACTCCCCGGAACCATCCACGCCGAGGAGTTCGACACCGGCGGCCAGGGCATCTCCTACGCGGACACGACTGCCGGAAATCAGGTCAACGTCCTGTACGACGCTGGGATCGAACGCCGGGACGAGACCGACGTGGACGTCGGCGCGACGAGCGACAGCAACTACAACGTCGGCTACATCACCGACGGCGAGTGGATGGAGTACACGATCGAGGTGCCGGCGACCGGCCTCTACGACGTCGCCTACCGCGTCTGTGCGGGCGGCAGCGGCGGCGACTTCCACCTCGAGGTCGACGGCGTGAACGTCACAGGAACGGTCTCCGCGTCCGGCACCGGCAACTGGAGTACCTACGAAACGCAAGGGCCTGTCGAGGAGGTCCCACTGACGAAAGGGACGCACGTCCTGCGATTCGTCTCCCAGGGCGGGTTCAACCTGGACCACTTCGAGGTCTCCCACAGCCGCGGGCAAGCGATCGACCGCTCGGACTGGGCAGTGACGCCGACGGCGGCCTATCACGACGCCGACGGCGGTCGCGCGATCGACGGCGACCCCGGATCGGACTGGGCGAGCAACATCCAGTTCCAGACGACCGCGATCGAGTACACGGTCGACATGGGCAAGTCCCACGACGTCGGTCTGATCACGATCGACCACATCGGCGAGCCACAGGCGCCGTCCACGATGGACGTCCAGCTATCGAGCGACGGCTCGAACTGGACGACAGCTGCGACGGTCGACGGTGCGGCGTCGATGATCGTCGACCTCGGCAGCGTGACCGGACGGTACTTCCGCCTGGTCGAACGCGACGATTCGAGCACGAACTGGTGGAAGATCACGGATCTGAACGCCTTCGAGTCCGTGTCGGATCTGCGGAACGACGAGACGGCGCCCGGCGCCCCGTCGGATCTGACCGTCGACAGCCAGACCGGTTACCAGGCGACGCTCTCCTGGGGCGCGCCGGGCGACGCCGACGTACAGCACTACGACGTCTTCGTCGACGGCGCGCTGGCGCGACGCGTCACCGCGACGTCGGCGGTCGTCTCCGGACTATCGCCCGGTGGGACCCACGACGTCACAGTCGAGTCCGTGGACGTCGCCGGCAACGCGTCGCCGGCAGCGACGACGACCGTCGACACGACCGTGGCGCTCGCGGCGTACACCGAGACGCCGACGGAGCTCAGCCCGTCGACGCTGGAGCTGCGGTTCGATCCCGAGGGACGGGTGACGGACGCGTCGGTGACGGTCAAGCGCAACGGCGGGAATGAGACGACGTTGGAGCTGATCGACGACGGGGGCAGCTGGTACGTCGTCCTGGGGTCGCTGTCGGCGGGCGACACCGTCGACTACGCGTTCCAGTACGAGCGGGCGGGCGAATCCCTCGAGACCGACCAGCTGACTCACGAGTTCGCCGGCGACAGCCAGGCCGGCGGCCCGTCGAATCTCGGCGTCGATGCGACGAGTGCGACCGCCGTCACGCTGTCCTGGGACGCCAGCAGCGTCGACGTCGACCAGTACGCCGTGCTGGAAGGATCCACGGCAATCGGCACCGTCAGCGGCGGGACGACCGAGTTCCAGGCCACCGGGCTCTCCTCGCAGACCCGCTACCGGTTCGGCGTCGTTGGCATCGTCAGCGACGGAAACGACACGCCGCTGAGCAACACGGTCACCGTCGAGACGCCGTCGTTCTCGGCTGCACAAGCCCGGCAGGTCGCCGGCGCGTGGCTGGACGGCGACGCGCCGGAGGGCATCGGGCTGTCCGCCGGCGAGGTGGACTACGGGAGGATCCGTGACGCCGCCACGAACGCAACGGAGGGCGACCAATGAGCCGCGATCGCGACGGTGCGACCGTGGCCGGAACCAGGCGGACGCTGTTCGCCGCAGTGGTCCTGGCGCTCGTTGGCGTGACGCTCCTCGCGAGCGCCGTCGGGCCCGTTGCTGCACAGTGGAACAGCCACGCGAACGGCCCGGGCAACAGCGGCGCCGCACCCGGCGCCACCGGTTTCGACGACGTGTCCACGGCCGAGCTCGCCACGCCAGGCAGCGACGTCGCCAGCGAACCGGCGGTGACGAACGACGGGATCGTCGTCGGCTCGGGTGAGACCGTCGTCGCGTACGACGGCGACGGCAGCGAGCGGTGGAGCCGAGACCTGGGTGATTCCGTCACCGGAACGCCCGCGGTCACCGACGCGCGGATCTTCGTCGTGGCTGGCGACGAGCTCACCGCACTCGACGCCGACACCGGCGCGGTGGCGTGGACCGAGCAGCTCGACGACGCCGTCGCCGGCTCCGTCGCCGTCGACGACGGGCTCGTCTACGCCGCGACGGCCAACGGCACGTTGTACGCACACAGCACGGTCGGCCAAGAGCAGTGGCGCTACGACGCCGGTGCCTCGCTGGCTGCCACGACCCCCGCGGTCGCGAACGGTACCGTCTACGCTGGCGCGGCCGACGGAACGCTGCACGCCGTCGCCGCGAGTGACGGCTCCTCGGTGTGGACGAAGTCCGCCGCGAGCGACGGGGCCCGACTGACCTCGCCCGTCGTCGACGGCGGCTCGGTGTACGTCGCGAGCGCGAACGGGACGGTCGCTGCGTACGGGAGCGGTGGTGCAACGTCGTGGAGCGCCACGGTCCCGGCCGACGTGATGTGGGCGCCAGCGATCGCCAGCGACGAAGTCGTCGTCGCGTCGACGAACGGCTCGATCAGCGCACTGGCGGCGGCCGACGGCGACGCGGAGTGGTCCACGACGGTCCCCTCGGCGGAGACGATCGGCCCGCAGCTCAGTTCGGCCGGCGAGACCGTCCTCGCGAGCACCGACACTGGCGAGGTCCTCGGACTCGCGGCGAACGACGGGGACCAGCAGTGGGCGTCGGACGTCGACGGCACGCTCGTGACGCCAGCCGCAGTCGGCAGCGACGCCGGCTACGTCGCCACCAGCAGCGGAACCGTCGTGGAGCTGACGCCAAGCGGCGGTGCTGGCGACGGCGGCAGCGGCGACGGAGGAAGCGGCACCGACGACGGAGACGGAAGTGACGACGGCGAATCCGACGGTGACGCCGATGCCGACGGCGACGATGGCGACGGATCCAGCGACGGCACCGACGACGATGGCAGCGGAACTGACGAGGGTGACGACAGCGATGACGGTGCGAGCGACGGTGAGGATGACGACGGAGCAGATGGCGACGCAGACGAATCCGGTGGAAGCGCTGACTCGGAGAGCGACGGCGCAGACGATGGTGCTGGCGACGACGGCGGCAGCGGCCAGCCAGCTCCCGGATTCGTGCTGACGATCGGCGCTGCGATCGCGGCGATGCTGGCGCTTCGAGGACGGAACTGAATCACCGTCCTCGCGAACGCCCCTTTCCTTCTCGCCAACCCGAGTCAGTCAGCACCGGCCCGTTCGATGAGCGCTGCTGCGTGTCGCTCAGCACGCTCCCGAACGGCCGCCTCGTCGAGCGTCGTCACCTCGCGATCGGCCATCAGCACCGTTCCGTCACACACTGTGTGCCGGACGTCGCTGCCCCGCGCCGCGTAGGCGAGGTGGCTCACGAGGTCGTGCTGGGGCGTCAGGTGGGCGGCGTCGAGGTCGATCACGGCGAGGTCGGCCGCTGCCCCGGGCTCGATCCGGCCGGCGTCGATCCCGAGGACGTCCGCACCGCCGGCGGTCGCCATCTGGACGGCGTCCTCGGCGGCGACGGCGGCAGCGTCGTCGGCCGCCAGCTTGCCGATCATGGCGGCGTCTCGCAGCTCGTCGAAGACGTCGAGGTCGTTGTTCGAGGCGGCGCCATCGGTGCCGATCGCGACTGGAATCCCACGATCGAGCATCGCCTGGACGGGCGCCATCCCGCTGGCGAGCTTCATGTTCGACGCGGGGCAGTGGACGACGCCGGTGCCTCGCTCGGCGAGGAGGTCGAGCTCGGACTCGTCGACGTGGACGCAGTGCGCGAGCGCGGCATCCTCGCGAAGCAGGCCGAGCTGGTCGGCCCACGCGAGCGGTCGCGTGCCGCCCCGTTCCTCGAGGATCGGCTCGACCTCGTCTGCGGTCTCGTTTGCGTGGAAGTGGAGGAGACTTTCGGATGCTTCGGCGGTTTCTCCAAAGGTCGACAGGGCGTCCTCGTCGACTGTCGTCAGACTGTGGGGCTGGAGGGCGGTCGAGATCCGACCGTCCGCAGCGCCGTCGAGGTCGGCGGCGACGTCGACGCTCTGCTGGACGTCCGCGGTCGCGGCGTCCTCGTCCTTGCCGACCGTGATCGCGGTGTGGCCGAGCACGGCGCGAATCCCCGCGTCGTCGACGGCGTCGGCGATCGCATCGACGTGGAAGTACATGTCCGAGAAGGTGGTCGTCCCCGAGCGGATCATCTCGATGATGCCGAGCTCCGCGCCCACCCGGACGTCCTCGGCGGTGAGCTCGGCCTCGACCGGCCAGATGTCCTCCTGGAGCCAGGCGTCGAGAGGTTTGTCGTCGGCCAGCCCGCGGAGCAGCGTCATCGCGACGTGGGTGTGCGCGTTGATCAGTCCGGGGACGACGAGGTCGCCTTCGGCGTCGAGCGTCCGGTCGGCGTCGTCGAACGGGGGAGCGTCGTTGATCGCCTCTGAATCGCCGGCAGCATCCGGATCGCCGACCGCGAGGATCTCGCCAGCGTTCTGGTCGACCAGGACGTCTGCACGCTCGATCGTCATGTCGGGGCGGAGCACGCGACCGCCGGCGACGCGCAACGTAGTCATGTGGAGGCGTCCGGGTGCCGCCTCCTTGAGTGCGCCGATGGCTGGCAGTGGTCGGCGACGGAACCGATCGCGTTGGGCGTCGAACCGACACGTCGTGAGTCATCCGCGCACGGACTGCCCCGCCCCACAGAACCAAATGGCCACTCGCCGAGACCCAGGCCATGGATCCGGACTACCAGTTCGACCTCGACGACGAACCGCGCGAGCTCGACGTTACCGACCTCGAGCGGATCGAGCGGTTCCGTGAGGCTGGCTACGGGGGCAGCGTCGCCGACGCACTGTACGACGTCGGGCTGCGTCGCACCGTCTTCGACCAGGACTTCTTCGGGATCAACCGCGGCCAGACACTCGTCGGCCGCGCGCTCCCGGTGAAGCTCCACACCTACCCGAAGACCGACGAAGTGGAGGACTACCTCAAGGAGAAGTGGGAACGAGAGAACGACGGCGTGCATCCCCAGAAGGAGCTGATGCGAACGGTCGAGTCGGATCCAGACGGCTCGGTGCTCGTCTTCGACACCGGCGGCGACATGCAGCCAGCACATTTCGGCGAGATGAGCTGTACGCTCGCGAAAGCCCACGGGGCGCGGGGGATGCTCTGTGCTGGCAACGTCCGTGACACGCGCTACGTCCAGCAAATGGAGGAGTTCCCGGTGTACACGCTGGGCACGACGCCGAACTGGCACGGCGGCTGGGAGATCATCGAGGTCGCACAGCCGATCCACGTTCCCGGCCACCTCAGCCACTACGTCACGGTCCGGCCCGGCGACTGGCTCTTTGGCGACCTCGACGGCGTCCAGCTGATTCCTCGCGAGGTCGTCGACGAGGTGCTCCTGCGCGTCGAGGATATCTACGAGGAGGAGACCGAAGAGCGTCAGAAAATCGAGAAAGGCATGCCCATCGACGAGGTCTACGAGGAGTACGGCGTGCTCTAGGTGGACCTGCCAGGCGCCGGATGGGCCGGGGCTCCAACCAGGGCTGGTCGCCGGAGCCACGTCCGGCGTGAATAGATGTAGCGTCAAGCCTCAAGTGGGCCGATCCCTACCTCACCGTAGGGAGCGATTACGAGGAACCGATGGCTGGCGACTCCACCGATTCGTGCGGTGACGCGGGCGAGAGCGGGGACGGGGATCCCCGGCACTCGACCCAGTACGTTCGGACTATCGAACGCGCGGAGCCGCGGCGATCTGACCGGCGGACCGACGGACGCGAAGCACGGACTGGCGGAGCCAGTCCGAGCGCCGACGCTGGCACGATCACGCTCGTCGGCGTCGTCCACGACCACCCCGCGAGCGTCGCCAGGGTCCAGCGCGTCATCGCCGACCGGAACCACGACGCGCTCGCCCTCGAGCTGCCGCCGCTCGCCGTCCCGCTGTTCGAACGGTACGCCGAGGACGCGTCGTGGCCGCCCGAGACCGGCGGCGAGATGAGCGCCGCGATCCAGGCGAGCGACGCCGATCGAACGGCGGGGATCGACGGCCCGACGCCGGGGTTCGCGGTGCAGCTCGGGCGGCACCTCCTCGCGGAGCGGCCGCCGCTGCCGACCGCTCGCACGGCCGTCGAACGGTTCGCACGGGCCTCCGGGCACGCACTGGCCTGCAGGGCAGGAGCGGTGCTCGCTGCCCTAACTGGTCGTGGACCGGAGCTCTCTGCCCCGCGGGAGCACGCGGTCACGGCCGACGATCCGCCAGCCGAGCAGGCCCGGGACGAGCGAAAGCAGGTGCGGCTCGCGCGGTCGGTCGCGGCGGCGTTCGGACGGGACCGATCCGTCGCGACGCGCGACGAGCTCCGGGAGGCCCACATGGCTGACCGGCTCGCCTCGATTGCGGAATCGGGGGCCGTCGTCGCCGTCCTCGGCGTCGATCACGTCGAGTCGGTGGCTGAGCGTCTCGACGCGAGGTAGCGACGAGCGTCCCGAGAGTGGCGGCTCGGACGGCACTCGTGGGCTGAGACGCTCGAGGGCGCATCGCGAGATGGCGATTGCGCTGGGCGGTCGCTTCACTGCAGCGCACTGACGGAGGACGTCGATCGAACGGTGAGAGGAGGGTGTGGAGTGGAACCCGACGCCCGCCGTTGCATGGTCGACCGACCAGGAGACGGCAAGCGATCGGCTCGCAGTGAACGTCAGGGGGACCGACGCCGCGAGCTACATGTCGCGTTTCAACCTGATCTCGTCGTCGGTGACGGTGTCTATCTTCGACTGTTCGAGTACGTAGTCGTCCTCGTCGACCGATTCCCAGCCGAGTCGCGCACGGATGCGGTCGCTGATACTGGGGTCTGCGTCGACGTAGACGGTGTCGTTGCGAACGCCGCTGACGACGCCGATTTTGTCGCCCGACGCGTTCACGACCCGCTTTCCTTCGTCCGTTTCTGTGAACGTGTGCATAGTAGTGATTGCCGCGGAGTCGCGGACCCGCGATCGAAGGCGGGTAGAGACCGCCACCGGGGGGTCGGACGGCGGCGGTCCGGAACCCTGGGGAGCGGGGAACCGAGTGGCTGGCCGAACTCCGCGTCGCACCAGCCATCACGACACGAGCGCTCGGCCGATGATTGTTATACAGCGCGTACCAGCCGAGGGCGGTCAGACGGTCCGAGGTTACTAACGGGAGGACGACGGATGGGGAGTCATGACAGACGGAGCGGCGGACGCGACAGCGGACGGTACAGACGGATCGACGGAGTCGAGCCCGAATGCCGAGCAAGCTCCGCGGAGTGACCGGGTCGCCACACTCCTCGAGGAACTCACGCTCGGCGAGAAACGCGTGCTTATCAAAGGTGCCGTGGATCCCGACGGCATCGCGACGGGCTACGTTCCCCCGATCGAGCGCCTCGACATCCCGGGGTTCTCTCTCGTCGACGGGCCGATGGGCATCCGCGCGGTCAGCTCGACGGCGTTCCCGGCGACGGTCTCGCTCGCAGCGAGCTGGGATCCCGAGCTGGCCGAGCGCTTCGGCGGGACGATCGGGACGGAAGCTCGCGGCGCGGGGCAGGACGCACTGCTCGCGCCGGGCGTCAACATCGCCCGCGTGCCCCAGTGTGGCCGGAACTTCGAGTACTACAGCGAGGACCCGACACTCACCGCCGCGTGCTCGACGGCGACGATCGAGGGCGTGCAGTCCGCCGGCGTGATGGCGACGGTCAAACACTACGCCGCGAACAACCAGGAGACCGACCGCCACACCGTCAGCGCCGAGATTCCCGAGCGCGCGCTCCGGGAGCTCTATTTCCCGGCGTTCGAGGATGCCGTGAAATCGGGCGACGTCGCCTCGGTAATGGCGGCGTACAATCGGATCAACGGCACCCACGCCACCGAGCATCGTCGTCTCCTCACGGAAATTCTCCGGGAGGAGTGGGGCTTTTCGGGGTTCGTGGTCTCGGACTGGTGGGCGACGACGGACGGCCCCGACGCGGCGCTGGCGGGCATGGACCTCGACATGCCCGGGATGCCGGTCTACGAGTGGCAAGAACACGGCAGCAAGATGCTCGATCTCCTCGACGCACTGCCCGACGGTGCGTGGTTCCCGAAACGGCGGATTGCGGAGCTGCTCACCGCGCCGTGGCAGCCGGAGAACCCGAATCCACACGTCCTCGAGGAGAGCCACTTCGGGAGTGAGCTGACAGCAGCGATCGACGACGGCCGCGTGACGGAGGCCGACATCGATTGCATGGTCGGCCGCATCCTCGGCCAGTACGAGCGCTTCGGGCTGCTCGACGCCGCGGCCGGCGACGATCCCCGGCCCGAGGGCGCGATCGACGCGCCGGACCACGCCGAACTCGCACGGGAGATCGCCGAGCGGGGCACCGTCCTCCTCGAGAACGGCGGCGACGTCCTCCCACTAGATCCCGACGGCGACGATCTCGATCCGGTCGCGCTGATCGGCCCGAACGCCGACGAGCCGAAAGTCGGCGGTGGCGGGAGTTCGGAGGTCGACGCCGTCCGGACGACTGCGCCAGCAGCGGGGCTCCGCGAGACCCTCGGCGACGACGTCGACGTCACCGTCGAACGCGGCGTCGAGCGCATCGAGATGGACGGGTTCGTCGAGAGTCCGCTGCCAGAGCTGCCGTTCCGCGGGTCGGACGGACCGGAGATCGCCGACGCCGAGCGTGCTGCAGCGGCGGCCGACGTCGCAGTGGTGATCGCACAGGACGACGCCCGCGAGGGTGCGGATCGGGACTTTGCGCTGCCGGGCGATCAGGACGAGCTGATCGAACGCGTGGCGGCGGTGGCCGATCGAACGGTCGTCGTCCTGAAGACCTCCGGTGCGGTCGCGATGCCCTGGCGCGAGTCCGTCGACGCGATCGTCGAAGCGTGGTACCCCGGACAGTCCGACGGCGACGCCGTCGCGAACGTACTCTGTGGCGAGACCGACCCCGGCGGGCGGCTCCCGGTCACCTTCGGCGCCGCCCCCGAGGACTACCCGGCGAACACCGAGGAAAGCTACCCCGGCCGAGCGGGGTCTGTCGAGTACGACGAGGGCGTCTTCGTCGGCTACCGGCACTTCGACGACGCCGACGTCGAGCCGATCTACCCCTTCGGCCACGGGGAGAGCTACGCTACTTTCGAGTACGGCGAGCTATCGGTCGAATCGAGCGGGGACGCAGCCGACGGGACGGGGCCGGAAGCGACCGTCTCGGTCACTGTCGAGAACACGGCCGATCGCGAGGGGCGCGAGGTCGTGCAGTGTTACCTGTCCTCGCCCGGTGAAGCGATCGACCGGCCCCCTCGCGAGCTGGTCGCCTTCGACGCCGTCGAACTCGACGCCGGAGAGCAACGAACCGTGGAGCTCGAGGTCGATCGCCGGGACTTCGCGTACTACGACGAGGAGGAAGCCGAGTGGGCGGTGGAGGCTGGCGAGCACGAACTCGCCGTCGGACGGTCCTCGCGGGACCTCCGGACCACTGCGACGCTATCGGTTCCGGAGTAACTGCCGCGGGAAGCTGCGCCGTCGTGGAGTGTCACGCCGTCGCACGTCGAATCCAACGCGCAACGCTTACAAGACGGCGCGGGTTACTCTCAGCCGCACAGTCCCGTGGGGTAGTGGCCAATCCTGCGAGCTTCTGGGGCTCGCGACCCTGGTTCGAATCCAGGTGGGACTATTCTCGAAGATCGACGTACCGAAGCGGTAGCTCTCTCTCTCGATTCAAGAGAGATCGAAAACGCACCACGCGCAGGTGAGCGAAGCGAACCGAGCGTGACCGTCGACGCGTCCGTCCAATCCAGGTCGCACAGTCTCCGACTCCGCTCACCGGAGAAATCGATCGGAGCGGCGCTGCTCCCCTCGGTACGATCGAATTCGGATCGTCCCATCAGGTCGCTTCGAATATATTTATACTCGCGGCGAACGTGTGAATAGTTGCTATGGGAGTGAATGACACACTGGCGGGCGCACTGGCATGGTGGGCCCGATGACCACCGAGTTCGATCTCGGCTGTGCAACCTGCGGCGGCGCCCTGCAAGAACGGTCCGTCGACGCGACGCCCCTCGGCGTGCAGAGCGACGAGACGGTCTCCGTGGCGGAGTGTCCCGAGTGTGGCGATCGGTACGTCCCCGAGCAGACGCTCGATCGGGTCGGTCACCAGCGACGAACCTGAGCTCGGAAGAGCTGTGCCGGACGGACAGCGGTGACGGTGGTCCCCGCGATCAGACGCCGAACGCCGCCCGGAGGACGTCCCGGGTCCCCGGTCCGAGCCCGACCGCGAGCACCGCCAGGAGCATCAGCACCGAGTAGCGCGGACTCTCCTCGATGATCTCGTCGTTGAACAGCCAGAGCACGAGCACCGCTGCGACGACCTTGATCGGGAAGAAGGGCCAGGTGACGCCGATCGCGTCGTTCAGCCAGGCGGGCTGGATCGACCGGGTGACGTCCTGGATGCCGGAGTTGACGACGTGTTTCGGGCTGTAGTCGTGAGCGAGGCCGAACGCTCCGGGCCAATCGAGGCTGATGACGTTCGCGATGCCGTCGACGGAGTGGCCCCAGACGATCAGGGTACCCGTGATCCCCGTGCCGACGTTGACCTCCGGCCAGTACGCCTCCGTTCCGAACCACGCGATGGCCGTGGCCGCTGTCGCGACGACGAGCACGACGACCAGGATGAGCGGGTCGAACTCGACGGGCTCGGTGGTCGCCGCGAGATAGGAGAGCGCGAGGATCGCCATCGAGAACAGCAGGACGCCCGTCGCTCCGAAGGGACGCTCCCAGCGCTCGACGCGGCCGGTCCGCTCGAGCCAGACGCTCGCGACGATCGCGACGACTGCGAGGAGGAATACCGTCACGTAGATGAACGGACTGATGATCGCCGCGCTCCAGGGGAACGGAATCGCCGGATCACCGGTGGCGCGGAGCATCGCGACGCTGGCGTCTTCGACGGTGCGGAGCGCGCCACCGAAGAGCACCCACGGGAACAGCGGGTACAGCGCCTCGACCTCCGCCTCGATCTCGAGGCGCTCGACGAGGAAGTAGACGCCCGCGAGGAGGAGAACGAGCAGGACCGCGTAGCTCACCGTCGAGACGACGGTGTAGCCCGGTTCGGCGAGGACGCCCGACGCCGACGCACACGCCTGTTGGGTGCCGTAGAAGCTGGTCGATCCGCCCTCCCGCACCGCACAGGTCGCGCCCTTGCCGTCCGCGGCGACGGGGCCCCAGTAGTACTTCCAGATGAACTGGTCGTAGACCTGCGTCGGGAAGAGGAGCGAGCCGATCGTCCCGGCCAGCGCGAGAGCGGCGACCACGCCCGCCCAGACCGTCTCCGGGTCGAGCCGATCGAAGACGTCGTCCATGCGCGATTGCCCGGCAGCCCGGCGCTTCAGCGTTCCGGTCGCGCGCGTCGAGGCAACGCGACCGATCCAGCGTGTTCACTCCCAGACGTGGGCCGGGATGGCGAACATGGCCCCGAGAAGGACGAGCGATCCCACGACCGCCGGGAAGTCGACGGTGAGGAAGGCCAGCAGGAGTCCGGCAGCCTGCAATGCGATCGCACCGACGATCGCCCACCGCTGTCGGTGCCACAGCCCGCCGGCGATCACGAGCAAAACGAGAGCGGCCGGTACGGCAGTCACCGCACCGTTCGTGTGTAGCATCGAGTCGCCCTGAAGCAGGGTCAGCGCTGCTGACAGCGCAAACGCGCCCGTGACGAACCACAGCGTGATCGGCCATCCAGTCTCCGTCTCTGGGTCCGCCGTGCCGTCCCGCTGACTGGTCACGTCGGCGTCCGCGGTCGAGAGTCTGGACATAACATTTTGTACTATTCCTACACAATAAAGCGTTTCTGACGTGGCTAGCGACCCGCAGATCCCAGTGGCGAGGTCGAGTCGCGGGAGCTGGTGCAGCCGTCCTGTAAGAGAGCGAAGCTGCCGCTCGAAGGCTGTAGAACCAGTTGCGAGGGCAAGACGCTCCGTCTTGCCATCCGCCCGAAACGCGGTGTGCGTCTGCATCGGACGGGTGCATGCGAGCGCAGGTGAGCGCTCAGGCATGCGAGGGAAGGGATTTGAACCCTCGGACCCCTTCGGGAGCGGATCTTGAGTCCGCCGCCGTTTCCGGGCTTGGCTACCCTCGCACGCGAATGAGCGGTTGGGAGTCGGGGGACTTACGCGCGTCGATGGGTCTCGGACGGACTCGGGCGATCGATTCGACTACTCGGGAACTCAGTTTTGAGCTGTGGAGTGAGCTGGGCAGCAGCCCGCTACGGAAGCCCCTCCCTGAGAACGGCTTGGGAAGCGAAATGCGCCGGGTATTTGGGCGCGCGAAGCACTGGGGATCGCCCGCTGGCTACCGCTTCTTGGGCGATCCAGCGGGGCGAAGACCCTCCCGATATCCACCGGGTGGGACTGGAAGGGGCCGTTGACGGACTACGTCCGTCTGCTCGGGAGACCTTTGGTCTCCCGGTGACCGGTCGCGTTCGCTCGCGACGGTGAGCCGAGCAACGTCCTGCTGAGCGAAGCGAAGCAGGGCTCGAGAGACGAACGAAGAGAGTCTCTCGGTGCGAGGCGAACGTCGAAAAGCGAGCGGTAGCGAGCTTTTCGGAAACAAGCACCGCAGCCGAACGAGCGAAGCGAGTGAGGCAAGGCGCGCAACGAGCGAGCGAACGCGAGCGGGAGGGGGCTGTCGCGGGCCACGCCCGCGACGTCGGGAGATCTGCGATCTCCCGGTATCCAAGCTGTCTGCTGTCCAAGTCACTCCGCGGTCAGCAATTGGGTTCCCTAGTAGTCGAATCAGCCAAACACCCCCTGACACACCCACGAAAACAGACCCTAGCCGTCGAACCGCGACTGGACGTAAGGCTGGGTGTCCTCGATCTCGCCGAGCCGCGAGTCCGAGGTCAGCACTGCTTCGGTCTCCTCTCGTGGAACGGAGAGGTTGATCTCCTTCGTCCGGCCGTAGCGGCCCTTCGAGACGACGACGGCGTTGACGATCCCGAGCATGTCGAGCTCGGAGATGAGGTCGGTCACGCGCCGTTGCGTGAGCGGATCGGCGTCGATTTCGTCACAGAGCTGGTCGTAGACGTTGTAGACCTCGCCGGTGTTGATCGCGGCGACGCCGCGGTTCTCGAGGAGGATGATCGCGTAGAGGACGATCTTGGACTGCATCGGCAACGTGCGGACGACCTCGACGACGCGATCGAGTTCGATCTTCTCCTGTGCCTTGCGGACGTGATCGCCCTGGATCTCCTCGACCTGGTCGCGCTCGGCGAGCTCGCCGGAGGTACGGAGGAGATCGAGCGCGCGCCGGGCGTCGCCGTGCTCCTGGGCGGCGAAGGCCGCACAGAGCGGGATGACGTCCTCGGAGAGCGCGTCGGGTTCAAACGCTTCTTCCGAGCGGTGTTCGAGGATGTCCTGGAGCTGGGTCGCGTCGTACGGCGGGAAGACGATCTCCTCCTCGCCGAGCGACGAGCGGACTCGAGGATCCAGCAGGTCGGTGAACTTGAGGTCGTTCGAGATGCCGATGATCGAGACGCGGGAGTTCTCGAGGTCGGAGTTCATCCGCGAGAGATTGTACAGCGTGTCGTCACCGGACTTCTCGACGAGCTTGTCGATCTCGTCGAGCATGATGACGACCACGCGCTCGCGGTAGTCGACGGCGTCGAAGAAGACGTTGTAGACGCGGTCCGTCGGCCATCCCGTCATGGGGACCTCCTCGATGTCGTCGCGATCGGCCTCGAATTCCTCGATCCGATCGTCGATCTCGTCGATCGACGAGACGTCGTACTCGGCGGCGAGCCCACCGTCCTGGGCGGAGGAGTCGTCGCCATCGCCCGTGGGACTGGCGTCGAAGGCGTTCGACTGGAGCACGGACGGATCCTCTTGTGCGCGCTCGCGCAGCGCTTCGAGGTCGTCGATCGCGTCGGCAATCGCCTCCCGGTTCTGGTCGTTGAACTGGTTGGCGAGCTGTGCGAGGACGCGGTACTGGGTGTCCGTCACCTCGCAGTTGATGTACTCGACGTCACAGGGAACCTCGTACTTCTGGGAAGTGCGCTCGAGCTCCTGGCTCACGTACTTCGCGCTCGCGGTTTTGCCAGTCCCCGTCTTCCCGTAGATGAGGATGTTCGATGGCGTGTCCCCGCGTAGCGCGGAGACGAGAATGGTCGCCATCTTGTTGATCTGCTCGTTGCGGTGGGGCAGCTCCCGTGGCGTGTAGGAGGGACGAAGGACCTCCTTGCTGACGAAGATCGGGTCGCCGGCGAGGAGATCGTCGAACAGCCCCTCCTCGTCAGCGGATCCGGATGCTGCTTCGGCGTCGCCGTCGAGATCGCGATCGAGCTCCGCGTCGACGGCAGACACGTCGTCGACGCCTGTCGAGAGGTCGAGATCTGCCGTCGTTTCGTCGTCGGGCGGCGTGGTTGCGTCGTCGAGTTGCGTCGCGCCGTCGGCCGTCGCGTCGGCATCAGACCCGTCGTCGGCGTCAGGCCCGTCGTCGACGTCCGGAGCCCGATCGGCGTCGTTGTCCGATTGGTGATCACCGAGGACGCTCTGTGCGACGTCGAACTCGAACGCAGAATTCGACTCGTCGCTCGCGTCCTCGGAGGACGCCTCGGTGGCGTCGTCCTCGGCCTCCGCGGAATCTGGGTCGAATTCGGCGTCGGGGTCGGGATCGCCGCTCACGCTGCGATCGACCCCCTCGTTTCGCCTGGAATACGCGGCGAAGGCGCTCGCGGACGGCCGCTAACCCCGCCACACCCCCGAATTCTTCCCCTTTCGATCATACGCTACCACGCAATCGGTGCAGCGGAACCCGAGGTAGACCAGTGACTTAAACGCTTCCTTCAACGGTCGTCGAACATTCACGGCACTGGCGAATTTCCGCGGCTCGCGACGATCCGGTCTGGCCAGCACCACTTCTCGTGGTACTCGCGTGGCGACGGCCAGCCTCGAAGTCGCAGGATGCGAGTAAACTCGGTCCACGACCGTAGGAGGACGATCGGAGGGGCACGTGGCGAGGGCGATCGGCAACGACGCTCGCCGCAGTTGACGGGAGAGGGGCACCCCTTCGTTTCAACTGGAACGCGGAGGGAGTGTGGGGCCGGCAGCGAGATTTGAATAGGGGAAACTTTATCACACATACTGAGAAACCGTATCCGTAATCCATTACAGTCCCGTATTTAGGTGGTGGAGCGCGGTATTGTTGTTGGGAAATCTAGTATGTTCTCGCAACTCGGCACCGATCTCGGCCACGACCGGCGGCTGCTCCAGTCGAAACGGAGGGGTTCCCCTCTTCCTCTCTTCCCCTATTCCGCTCCCCTTCGCTCTCCCCTCCCCTCCTGCGCACCGACGACGCGCCGCAGTAACTTCGGCCGCGAAGCGTCCATCGAAGTGCGGATTCCGGCCCCGGAGGGCCGCCGACTCGCCGTGGGCTTAACCGGATTCGGCTCGAAGGAGAAGTATGACCGAACGAGCGACGTTCGCCGGCGGCTGCTTCTGGTGTATCGATGCGGCACTCGAGGAGCTGGACGGCGTCGAGTCCACGACCTCCGGCTACACCGGCGGGCACGTCGAGGATCCCAGTTACGAGGCCGTCTGTCGCGAGACCACCGGCCACGCGGAAGCGGTTCGCGTGGAGTACGATCCGGACGTCGTCGCCTACGCCGACCTGCTGGAAGTGTTTTTCAGCATCCACGACCCGACGACGGAGGACCGACAGGGCCCCGACGTCGGCTCCCAGTACCGATCCGCGGTGTACTACCACGACGACGCACAGCGCGAGACCGTCGAAGCGTTCGTCGAAGAGCTCGAGTCCGCGGGCGTCTACGACGATCCGATCGTCACCGAGATCGAACCGATCGGCGAGTTCTACGTCGCCGAGGAGTACCACCAGGACTACTTCGAGAAGAATCCCGACAAGCCTTACTGCGCGGCGCAGATCCTCCCGAAGGTCGAGAAAGTTCGCGAGGAGTTCCGCGACCTGACTGCGCCACAGCACTGACGACAGGGAACCTCGCCTTCTCGTGGGACCACGACACGGGTCCGCCGGCTCCTTCTGGACGGAAACAACCGATAGACGCGTATTGATGGTTCGAAGCATCACGCCACTGTACTGCGTATTTCCACCTGAAACGGAGGGGTGCAACGCCCACGCGATCCTCGTGGCTCCTTCCTCGTCGACACGAAACGATGCCCTTCGTCGGCGCCGGTACCGGGCACGTCGGATCCAATGTCCTCTCCGACACGCTTTTGCCGAGTCCTCGCCGAGCCAACGGTATGATCGCGCGCGAGCGGCTTATCGAGATCGGCGTCTCTCTCACCGGCGTCGGTATCATGGTGGCGTTGCTCTACGTCATCGGGCTGAACTACACCGACGAGGCGTCGAACGGTCACCAGATCCTCAGCCCGTCGGGCGGCGAGATGGTCGTCTACGCTATCGTCGCATTCATCGTGTTGATGGCGGTCGCCGGCGTCGTTCTGACCTACACTGTGACGATCCCCGAAGCCGAGGAGGACGGCTCCGATTCGAGTAGCGCGTAACCCCCTTTCGTTCGAGCAGGCGCATTTCGAGTGTGACTGGCGAGGCTACTGCCTGTCCCTCGGCGTCGACGCTACCAGGTGATTCGCCGCAGTACTGGAACCGAGATCCTGCCGCCGTCACACTCGTCGGTCACTCCTCTGCGACGTCGGCCAGCGCGGACTCGTAGTACGACAGCGGATGATTGATCGTGTCACATCGCTCGTCCTTGTTGACGCAGTCGCCGTAGGCGTCCATCGACGCACAGGACGGCGGTGCGTACTCGAGTCCACGCTCGTCGCGGACGTGTGCGAGCTGGAAGTCGACGGATTCGCGATCGAGTTCGCCTCCCGCGAGCTCCACGATCGCGTCGGCGTCCATTCCCGCGGCCCCGAGAAACCCTACGAGCGAGTACTGAGAGTGAGCCGGCAGCGTCTCGCCGTCGCGAGCCCGTTCGAGGAGGGCGATCACGCAGGGCGGAAACTGTGCCGGTTCGACGCGATCGAAGGAGAGCGGGATCTCCTCGTCGGCGAGCATCCCCTCGATCGTCTCTCTGGGCGCCGACAGCGCCTCCGCGAGCTGGTCTGGCACCGACAGCGGGAGGCCGTCGGCGACGCGGTCGGCGACCGCCCGCTCGAGGAGATCGTACAGTTCGCCGCGATCGACGGGAACGCGCCCCGCCGAGAGCGATCGGTTCACCAGCGCCCACTCGTCCCCCTCGAGATCACGCGACAGCTCGAGGTAGACGGCGACGTCGACCGCGAACGGGTCGCGGCCGTCGACGGCTTCCGCGAGCCCGAACTCGGCGAGGAGTTCGTCGACGTCGAGATCGGGATCGGGATCGTCGCCGGCGATCCCACCTCCGGGGCTGGCGCTCCCGCCTGGTTCGGGGAGAGCCGCCTGGAGCCGCTGACGTGCCGTCGCGGCTTCGGCGCGGGCGTAGGCCTCGATCGCCATCGGTTCCTCGAGCAGGGAGACGAGGATCCGCGCGATCGGGTAGGAGAGCAGCTCGATCCGCGTCGATCGGTGCATGCCGGTCTCGTCGCCCGTCTCGCCGCCGGTTCCGACGTGTCCTTCCGACAGCGCGGTCTCGACGCGCTCGCGTGCACGCCTGACGACCATCTCGTCGGCGTCTCCGGTCCCGTCGGCGCCGCCGACGAGCGCCCCGATTTCGACGTCCGCGGCCTGCACGGCCTCGCGGGCGCTTTCGAAGAATGGGAATCGCGCGTGGCGGCGTTCCATGGCGACGACGTTGCTGGCGAGCCCGGTTAAATCGCGCGGTGGAGCGGGCTCGTTCCTCCGGTGGCCCAAACTGGATCTCGACGCGACGATCGCTGCCCGGGTGTTCTCGACTCCTGCCGTCGCAGCCGCCAGCGCGCCCGTTATTCGCGCGGCACTCCTCTACGTCACTCGCGCAGGTAGGCGGTCACGAGCTCCTCGAAGCGATCGGGTCGATCACGCGGCAGCCAGTGTGCGGCGTCCTCGAACACCTCGACCTCGCCGTCGGGGGCGATCCCCGCCGCGCGCTCCGCCCACCGCGCGGGGAAGAGCTCGTCCTGACCGCCGTGGACGAACAGCGTCGGGCACTCGAGGTCGTCGAGACGGGTGTAGTAGTACGTGTTCCAGCCGCCGTAGCCGACTTCGGCCGCTCGCCAGCTCCGGTAGGCGTCCCCGGCCCCGGGTCGCTGGAGCTCGGCCACGAACGCGTCGACGAGCTCGGTCGGCAGCGAATCGGGATCGGAGACGACGGTTCCGAGGCTCGACTTCGCGATCGAACGGCGCCGTGATGCGAGCCAGAGTCCCGCCCGGTTGAACACGCCGAGCTTCGCGAGCAGCCAGCTCCGGCGCCCGTTCGGGAGCTCCGTCCCGAGCCCGAACGCACTCACCGGAACGAGTTTGTCGACGCGCTCGGGCTGCTCGAGTGCGAGCTGGATCGCGATCCCACCGCCGAGCGACGTCCCGACGAGGTGTGCCGAGTCGAGTCCGACGACGTCCATGAAGTTCGCGACGACGTCGACGTGGCGTTCGGTCGTGTAGGGGCCCGACGGCACGTCGCTCAGTCCGTAGCCGAGCAGATCCAGTGCGTAGACGTCGTGCTCGGCCGCGAGCGGGCCGATCGCGGAGCCCCACGAGAGGTGTGCAGCGTCGACGATACCGCCGTGGAGCAGGAGGACGGCGGAGTCGTTCTCCCGACCGGCCCGGAGGTAGCGAAGCTCGTTGCCCGCGACGTAGACGCCGGATTCGGTCACGTCGTCGTGCTCGATCGCGGGTCGCATGGCGAAGGGGTTCGACGGGCTCCCTCAAAGTGGTGTCGGGGCCGATACGGATCTGGGGCCCCTCGCCGTCTACGGATACTCACCGTCGGCGTCCCCGAGGGGCTCGGCGACGACGCCATCCTTCGTCGCCAGGGACCGAGCGTGCGCCGCACAGACCGTCCGGTCCTCACCCCACGGCACGTGGAGGCGGACGGCAGCCTGCCGATCGCAGGCGGTTGCTGCACAGCGGTCCATACGTTTACCTTCGTCCGAAGGATCAGGACAGTTTCGCCCCGCAGCGACCGACCACCGGCATCTCTTGCACGCAGCCTCCGAACGGTCGCGATCCAGTCTTCCGACGAAGCCCGTCCCCCTGGCTCTGATCGGGGGGAGCGCCGAAACCAGTTTCAACCGAGAATTATACAGAGAATATATTAGCTGAATACATATGAAATAACGGTTAGCTGCTCGTTATTTATCAAACATTATTAAGTTAGTGGCCAGACAACAGCATTTGACATGGATAAACGCCCCCGTTCAGCGGAACAAACGGACGGCCCGTCGAGACGTCGGCTGCGAGGTCGGGAGTCCCGGCTTCAGGGGCAGTCCGACGTCATCGCGATCGTCATTCTCTTCGGCATGATCTTCCTCGGCGCTGCCGCGGTACTCGTCACCAGCGGCGCGCTCATCGACGATGTCCAGGGCAGTTCTCAGCACGAAATCGCCGTCGACAGTGCGCTCCAGACCCACCAGGCGATTTCGGAGGCCCTGCAGAGCGGCGAAGCCCGTGAACTCTCGGTGAGCGACGGGGTCGAGATGGACGTCCAGCAGTCGGGATCGATCGCCATCGAGATGCGCGACGGCTCCGGCGGCGTCTGCTCGGCGGAGGTCGACGACGTCGATCCCGTGCAGGCCGACATGGGCGCGATCGTCTACGAGACGCCAAAAGGTGCCGTCGTCTACCAGGGCGGCGCGATCTGGGAGGAGATGGACGGCGGCCTCTCGATCGAGCGCGCCCCGCCGATCAGCTTCGACAACGAGACGGCACGGATTTCGATCCAGACCGTGACGGCCGAGGAGGACTCCTTCGAGGGGCAGATGGCCAAGCCGAACGAGTCGATGCAGGCCGCGATGGTCGAGGAGACCAACCGGATGCTCACCCACTGTCCCGCGAACGGCTACACCAACCTCGAGATCACCGTGACGAGCCCGAACTACGCGGACGCGTGGAAGCAGCACTTCGACGCGGCGGTCGACACCGGCCCGAACGTCACCGTCGGCCGTCCGGACGACCAGACCGTGACTGCGACGATCACCAACGCCACCAGCGCACACGCCAGTCGCGGGCTGCGGTTCGCGAACGTCTCCGGACCGACTGTGGTCGGCCCTCACGGCGACAGTCCCGACCCATATAACTTCAGCGTCGACGTCGCGCTCACCAACGACGGGTTCAACGCGCGCGAGGCGAGCGTCACGCTGGGGATCGCCGGGCACAACTATACGTCCGCGCCGATCACTGTGCCGACGGTCGGCAACGAGAGCGCCTCCTTCGCGAATCTCCCGCTCCAGCGCCAGACCGATCTCATCGACGATCTCGGGCTGGCACCGAACGAAGCGCACGAGTACACCCTCTATCTCCTCGACGGCGAGGGTACCGTCGTGGAGCAGACGACCGGCCGTTTCTTCCTCGAGAGCAGCGGCGGCGGGAACGTCACGTTCTTCGACGACAGCCACGAGCTGGTGGACGACGAGGACACGCTCCTCGTGAACGCGACGCTCATCAACACGTTCACGACGAACGCCACCGACCAGACGGTGGAGTTCCAGATCACCGACAGCGAGGTCGACATGCCCGATCCCGTCGACGACCCCTTGATCGACGTGCCCGCCTACGGCGGCACGAAGGGCATCAGCTACGAGATGAACGTCTCGGAGCTCCGCGCGGGCACGTACAAATACGAACTCCGTCACGACGGCGTCACCCTGGAACGCTCGTTCACGATCCACGATCCCCTCGAGAACAGCGGGGCGATCGTCGGCGACGTGCGCGTCGAGGCGATCGACCCGGCGAGCGACGTGATCGAGAGCGGCGAGGACTTCGAGGTCCGGGTACAGCTCTACAACACCGCGGCGAACGACACGACGACCGACGTGTCCATCGAGCTGCTGAACGACAGTCTCTCCACGACGCTTGAGGACGTGGCGATCGACGGCGCGTCGCGAACGAACGTGACCGTCCACCTCGACGGCGAGAAGATCGCCGACGAACTCGCGACGCGAACCACCCACGAGTACGAGGTAACGATCGCGAACGACGGCGAGGCGCAGTCCTTCCCCGGCTCCTTCGTCGTGCTGGAGCCCGATGCGTCCCTCCAGATCGACGACCACTGGACCGAGAAAGACGGCGACTACCGGTGGATCAACGCCACGCTCGCCAACCACGGCAACGACACCGGGTCGGCCACCGCGACGTTGACGATCTACGACAACGAGACAGACGACGAACTGGGGAGCGTCGATACCGGGGAACCGATCGAACTCGGCGCAGCGAACCAGACGAAGATGCCGTTCGGGTTCGACGTCGGAAATCTCAGCGGTGCGTACCGCTACGAAGTGAGCTACGGCGAGGAGACCGTCAAGGGCTACTTCAGCGAGGGCGAGGCCGACACTGGCGACGGTAACGTCTCGTTCACCGCGCCTGGGAACGGGACGGTGAGCGTGCTGGGGACAGAGATATCTTACTTTGCCGATTTCGGTTGCAACAGATACAGTTGCGGATATCTCGATCCACCTCATAAGGGTTGGGCGCCAACCACGGTGTCGACGATCCTCGAGATCGATGGCGAAAAGTCGGTTATTCCCTTCAACAATACGGCAACTGACGATTCAAGCTACTACAATAAGACGAATCTCAACACCTACGATACGCAGGATGCCGTCTATACCACTCATTGGACGCAGGTGGAAGGCGAGACAGCGAGCCTGACAGTCAGTTCGAGTTACTGGGGAGTAGAGGACGAAGAAACCAAAAGCTACGCTAACGGCATCGAAGATTTACAGCCCGGCAGTGATGTACTCGACGACAATCCCGCCGGCACGGTCAATGCCAAAGCAGATACGAACAAGGAGGCGGTACAGGTCCTGACCAACGGTGACGACGTGCCGAACCCGGAAACGTCCGGCGAGGATCAGCGGTCGGCCAAACAGATCCTCGAACAGAATGGCGTCGAACTGGAGGACGGAAAGGTCGTGCTGGGACCGTACGAAGCGATCTTCCTCTTCGAGCTGACCGAGGATGCCTACCCCGGGATGTGGGAGGACGCGTACGGAACAGAAGGCGATCCGGACTACAACGACGTCATCGCGAAGGTGAGTTTCAACCCCGACAACCCCGAGGACGTGACCCTCACCGCCGGCGATCATTCGGTCTCCTTCGGCCCTGCACCGAGCGACCCGGACGAGACCAACGACTCGGGACCACAGGACATCGACTTCGGCGGCGGCACTGAGGGTCCGGGAACGGGTAGCCAGCCGTCGTCACCGGAGCCCCAGTCGCCGGATCCCGGCAACCCCTCCAGCCCCGAGGAGATCAACGTCGAGGTCGGCGGCATCGTGATCGGCTGAGGCGACGCCTGCTTCGCGTTCAAAACGGCTGTTCCCCCGTTCGTGCGCGCGGAATTCGGACTATCCTCCTCCTTATTGTCACACGCTAGCACGGATAACCTGTCCGCTCCCGTTAGTTAATTCTATTACGTTGGATCAATAAATTACGCCACAATGCGGCCGATATCAGATGCCCTCTCCGACGGCGACGACCATCCACGCGACCGCGGCCAGTCCGAGGTCCTCGGGATGGTCGTCCTGATCGGCGTGATCGTCGTCGCGGCGTTCTTGACGATCGCGATCGGGGCGATGGCGTTGCAGTCAGTGCAGGACACCACCGAGTGGGAGACGACGCAGGACACCGCGATGCAGGCTCACAGCGTCCTGTCGGAAGCTGCCACGACGGGCGATCCCCAGGAGATTCCGATGGGCGGCAGTGCCGTCGACGCCGAGGTCGTCGAGGGCGGCACGCTGACGATATCGATGCACGACGGGGCGAACGCCTGCTCTCAGCGACTGACCGAAGATCTCGGTGCGCTCCGCTACGAGGGCGGCGACGGGGCGATGATCTACGAGGGCGGTGCGATCTGGTCGGAGACCGAGGGTGGGCTCGCAATCGAGCAGGCACCGCCGATCAGCCACGGGCCGAACGGCACCACGGTTTCGGTGCTCTCCGTTTCGGCTGCGACGACGACCGACTCCGGCCAGCTCGTCGCCGAGCCCAACGAAACCGAACGAAAGCACCTCTCCCAGGAGATCGAGACCCTCCTGACGGCCTGTCCCGCCGGCGACTACACCGATCTCCGGATCAACGTCAAGAGCCCCTACCACGAGGCCTGGGCGGAGCACTTCGAGCAGTCGGTCGCCACGACGAGCAACGTCACGATTACCCAGCCGACCGAGGAGAGCGTCGTCGCGACGATCGAAGACGCGACGGCCCCGATTGCGGTGGACGGACTCGGCATTCAGTCCGTCGAGGCCCCGACCGCACTCGCGCCCGGGGACGCCTTCACCGTGGAAACGGCGATCGCCAACGACGCGTTCGAGAACGCGAACGCGACAGTCGAACTCGACGTCACCGGCACCAACGTCTCCCGGAACGAGACGCTGGCAGTCGACGCCTTCGACACTGGCGAGGCCGCGTTCACGATCGACGCGGCCACGATCAACGCGTCGTTCACTCCGGGAACGACCTACGAGTACTCGATCACCGTCCGAAACGGCACGGGAACGGCCGTCAGCACCACGAACGGCTCGGTCACGTTCGGAACGACCGCGCCGATGGTCTCGCTGGCGACCGTCGAGCACGAGCTCGCCAACGGTGACGACGATCTCACCGTGACGGCGACCCTGGAAAACGCCGGCCTGGAAAACGGCACCGGCTCGGTTTCACTGAATCTCACTGACCCGAGCGTCGACGCCCCGCCACAGACCGTCGGTCCCGTCGACGTCGCGGGCGGCGGCGCGACCGCCGTCGCGTTCGACGTCAACGTCTCGGGGCTCGCTGCGGGCTACTACGAGTACGCCGTCACCGGTCCGAACGGGACCGTCACCGACGCATTCACGATCGCGGACCGACCCGACGGCGGGGCGGTCGTGGGCAATCTCAGGATCACCGACGTCGACGCCAGCGCCACGACGCTCGCGGTCGGCGAGTCGTTCGCGACGACGGTGTCGATCGAAAACGTCGCCAACGAGACGGCCTCGGGCGACCTCACGCTGGACGTCGTCGGCGGTCCCGCGACGTCGACCACTGTCTCGCTCGCTCCTGGCGACGGCGAGACCGCCACGCTCGAGATCGACGGCGACGCGCTCGCGGCACTCGCCCCCGGGCAGACCCACGACTACGCGATCACGCTCGACAGCGGCGGCGAGACCGAGACGCTCGAGGGCTCCGTCTACATCGGCGAACCGGGAAGCGATCTCGGCGTCCAGTCGGTGAACGCGACGGTGACGAACGGATCGGCGACGATCACCGCGACGCTGGACAACGCCGGGCTCGCGAACGGCACCGACAGCGCGACGCTCTCGATGACTGCGCCCGACGGCACCGCGATCGACTTCGAGAGCACGCCCCAGCAGTCGGTCACCACGCGCTGGGGATCGACAGGGACGGTCAGCTTCGCACTCGACGTCAGTTCGCTCGCCGGCAACCACACCTTCACCGTCGCGTACGGCGACGAGTCGGCCTCGGGCACGCTCGAACTCTCTTCGCTCGACGAGGGCGACGATGGGGTTGCGATCAGCGGCGGTGGCGAGGGAACGGTGACCGTCCTCGGCACGGAGATCTCCGGCGAGTGGCCAAACTCCGGCTCCGAGTGGAGCAAGCGCTGGGCGCCGACGAGCGTCTCGGTGCTCCAGGAGACCGACGGCGAGGAACAGGTCCACGAGTTCGAGAACGACGAGGGGGACGTCGAGGACGAGCGCAACCTGAACTCCTACGACACGCAGACGGACACCTACGAGTACAGCTGGGAGCAGTCCGCGGGCGAATCCACGACCATTACGCTCCGGTCGACGTACTGGAACCCCGCCGGCGGCTACCAGTACGTCAATCAGCGCACCGAGGAGGGCGTGACCTGGTACGACTACCAGCCCTCGAACGGACTCGGTTCGATCGCGCGCCGCGTCGACGCGAGCACGAACCAGAACCCGGAGAACGTGCAGGTCCTGACCGACGGCGATCAGGTTCCGCAGGTCTCGGGCGTCCTCCCGGACCAGCGCAACGCTTCGCAGATCCTCAACCAGGGCGCCTCGGACCGCATCGATCCGGAGACCAACGAGCTCACGCTGGATCCCAACGAGGCGGTGTTCCTCTTCGAGATGACCACCACGACCGAGCAGGTCCCCGGTGATATGTGGGAGTACGCGCTCGAACACGACGACGAGAGCGACCCGGACTACAACGACGTCATCGCGCTCGTCGAGTTCGAATCCGACGGTGGCGGCTCCGTCCCGGTCGAGATGAACACGACCGAGGACGGGAGTGGACTGGTCATCGGCACGCCGAGCGTCTCCGACGGTGGCGGTGGATCGGCCACCATCGGCGACGTCGAGACGACGGAGGGCGATGGGGCGACCGACGGTGCCGAACCGGAGGCGCCCGACGTCGGCGTCGGCGAGCCGTCCCCACCCGACGACGTGAACGTCGAAGTGGACGTCGTCCAGATCGACTGAGCAGGCACCGTCGTACGACCACGGCGTCGATCGGCTCACGCCCGGTCGCGATTCTGCTGTCCCATGTGAACGAGGCAGTCTGTTTTTTTTGATTGCTCCGCGCCCGTCGTTCGCTGGCGTAGCACCGATCGAGCCCCTGTTCGACGGATTCTCGGCAGTCCGACCGTCCTCCGCACAGCGATCCGAACCACCACAAACGTATATTAACGTGTGACGCATTAGCACGGCTATGACGCTCCGCCGGCCCCTCGAGTTCGACCACGACGACCGCAAGGCACTCTACGAGTACGTCGAGGAACACGGCGCCGTCGACCCGGACGACGCCCAGGCGGACTGCCTTCCCCACGATCCCGGCGGGTTCCGCCACCACGTCGCGATCCTCCGACGGAACGGCCACCTCGAGCGGACGCCCGACGGGCAGTTGCAGGTCGCCATCGACACGGACGAGGTCGCGGAGGAGTTCGATCGCGAGGAGGTTTCCTTCCGCGTCCGGCCAGCCCGTCAGGCCGACCTGACGGGGATCGTGGGCGCGATGCGCCAGGTCGTCGAGGACGGCAGCTACATCGTCGCGGAGACGGTCGCCCAGGAGGTCGATCACGACCAGGCGCTGCTCCGGCACAACGAAATCGAGTCGCGAATGTTCTTCGTCGCGACCGTCGACGACGAGGTCGTCGGGTGGGTCCACCTCCGCTCGCCGGAGCTGGCGAAGCTCGCCCACACCGCGGAACTGACGGTCGGCGTCCTCGAGGAGTACCGGGACAACGGGATCGGCAGCCACCTCCTTCAGCGCGGTCTGGAGTGGGCAGCGAGCCGGGGCTTCGAGAAGGTCTACCAGTCGCTTCCGGCGACCAACGAGGAGGCGATCGCATTTCTGGAGGGCCACGGCTGGTCGATCGAGGCCGTCCGCGAGGACCACTACGTGATCGAGGGGGCGTACGTCGACGAGACGATGCTCGCCGTCGAGCTCTGAGGACCGCGACTGCCGGGGTCCGTCGCCGGGCTTCACGGTGAAGAATCCCGACAGTTGCAGCGCTTGCGACAGCCCGGTCGACTTTAGGGGCGTCCCCTCCAACGCCGGGTAATGGCCCCGCGATCGGTCCGACCCCGGCGGTGGACGGTACTCTTGCTCGCGATCGGAGCGGTTGCGCTCGTCGCCGGCGGTGCGATGGCGACGACGCCCGCCGACGCAGCCAGCCAGGACGGCGAGGCGCCCCTCGTCGAGCCCTGCGCTGCCGACATGCCCGACGACTACGCCGATCCCGCCGGCGGCACCACCGGCACGATCGGGTTCGTAGACGGCGTCTGGTACGACGAGCCCCTCGACGTCGACACCAGTGATGGACTGAACGACGATGAACTCAAGAGCGTGGCAGCGCGCACGGCGGCCCGCGTCGAGGCGCTTCGCTGTCTTCCGTTCGAGGAGGGGCTCCCGCCGATCGAGATCCTGACCAACGAGGAGTTCGCCGAGCGCACCGGCGATCGGTTCGCGAACGTCTCCGAGGCCACGTCGCGCTCGACGGACGCGCAGTTCGAGACGATGCTCGTCGTCCCCGACGAGGAGAGCGGCGTCGGCGTGATCGAGCAGACCCAGGCCAACGGCACGCTCGGCCAGTACTTCATCGAGGAGGACCGCATCGTGCTCGTGCGGCCGGAGGGGAGCACGACGCCGATCCGGGAGTCCACGCTGTTCCAGGAGCTGGGCCACGCGCTCCAGGACCAGCAGTTCAACCTCTCTCAGTCCGAACCGATGACGAGCGACGAGCAGAATGCGTGGCTCGGCGTGATCGAGGGCGACATGAACTGGCTCGAGTACCGGTTCACCCAGCGCTGTGAGCAAGGTCGGTGGGCCCAGCCCTGCATCGAGCCCGAATCCGAACCCGGAAGCGGGAGCGGCGAGGCTTCCGATCCGCCGAGCTTCGGCGTGACCTTCGAGCGAGCCTTCCCCTACTACGAGGGGCCGCCGTTCGTCCAGCAGCTCTACCAGGAGAGCGGTGGCTGGGACGCGGTGAACGCGCTCTACGACTACATCCCGGAGACGTCCGTCACGATCATCGATCCGGCAGCGGCCGAGGGCGCCGAGTTCGTCGATCCCGAGATCGACGTCGAGCCATCCGGCGACTGGGAGCAGCTCACGATCCCCAACGCGTCGGACACTGACGAGGTCGGCCCCGGCTGGATCGCGAGCATGATGATGGCACCGTCCCTGGAGAGCGAGTTCGAGCAGAACATCATCGAGCCGCCGAGCGACATCTACAACTATGGCCCCGACGGCCAGGCGGCCGACGTCGGCCCGGTCAGCTACCAGCAGGAGCCTGCGATGGGCTGGCGCGGCGACCGGATGGCCGTCTACGAGTCCGGCGAGGAGACCGCGACCGTCTGGCGGACCGCGTGGGCCGACGACGCCGAGGCCGAGGAGTTCGCCGACGCCTACGTCGAACTGCTCGACATCCGCGGGGCGAGCGAGACCGCCGACGACGCGAACGTCTACGCCTTCGAATCGAGCAGCGACTACGAGGGCTCGGTCGCCGTCGTCACCGAGGGGGACCAGGTCACGATCGTCTCCGGCCCCTCCACGGAGGCGCTGAGCACGGTCGCGCCGGAGCTGGCGATCGACGCCAACGGCTCGGAGGGTGACGCCGACGGCGACGCGAACGGCTCCGACGACGGCGGTTCCGGCGACAGCTTGCCCGGCTTCGGCGTCGCCGTCGCGCTGATCGCCCTGCTCGGGGCCGTGGCGCTGGCCGCGCGATCGGATCGCTGAATCGGCCGGCCGGAGCGGTGCTCGCAGCGGGCCGCGACGACTCCCGGAAACGAAAGGCAGTTCCCCCGCCCGGGCGGAGGAAAGCATCATGCTGACCGTCGCGCTCGCGGGCAAGCCCAACGCCGGCAAGTCCACGTTTTTCGAGGCTGCAACCCGCGACTCCGTCGAGTCCGCCAACTACCCGTTCACGACGATCGACCCGAACCACGGCGTCGCGTACGTCCGGACGGCGTGTCCCTGCCTCGATCGCGAGGAGCGCTGCGGGCACGAACACTGTCGCGACGGCAAGCGCTACGTGCCGATCGAGCTGCTCGACGTCGCCGGCCTCGTTCCCGGTGCCCACGAGGGCCGCGGGCTCGGCAACCAGTTCCTCGATGAGCTGACCAACGCCGACGCCGTGATCGCGGTCGTCGACGCCGCCGGCGCGACGAACGCCGAGGGCGAGCCCGTCGAGGTCGGGAGCTACGATCCGGTCGAGGAGGTCGACTTCGTCGAGTCCGAGCTCGTCGAGTGGCTGGCGGACATCCTCGGTCGCAACTGGGAGACGATCGAGCGCCGCTCGCGCTCGCCCGACTTCGACGTCGACGAGGCGCTCGCGGACGTGCTGACCGGCTTCGGCGCGACGGAAGCTGACGTCGCGGCCTGCCTGCGCTCGATCGACTATCCCGAGGATCCGATCGCGTGGAAGGACGACGACCGCCACGAACTCGCGGCGGTGCTCCGCCGGGAGACCAAGCCGATCCTCGTCGCCGCGAACAAGGCCGACATCGCACCCGCGGAGAATCTCGAGCGCCTGCTCGAGCTGGACCAGCCCGTGGTGCCGACGACCGCCGAGGGCGAGCTGGCGCTCCGACGGGCTGCTGAGGCCGATCTCGTCGACTACGATCCCGGCGACGAAGACTTCGCGATCGTCGGCGAGGTCAGCGACGAGCAGCGCGAGGCGCTGGAGGGGCTCCAGGCGACGGTTCGAGAGCACGACGGCACCGGCGTCCAGACCGCGCTCGACGAGTCGATCTACGGCATGCTCGACCGGATCACCGCCTACCCCGTCCAGGACCAGAGCAAGTGGACCGACGGGACCGGGACCGTGCTGCCCGACGCCCACCTGCTCCGGCGCGGCGCGACGCCGCGAGATCTGGCGTTTGCGGTGCATTCGGACATCGGCGAGGGGTATCTCCACGCCGTCGACGCGCGGAGCGGTCGGGACATCGGTGACGATCACGAACTCGAAGAGGGCGACGTCATCAAGATCGTCTCGACGGCGTGAGTGGAGTGGTGTTGTAACGGGTCACTTCGGGACTACTGGCGCCGTGACCACGACTGCAACGGCAAACAGCCAGGAAGCCCCCTCCCGCTCGCGCCCGCTGACTTGCTGCGCGCTTCGGCTCACTCGCGTCGCTCGTTCGCCTGCAGTGCTTGCTACGTCAGCGAACGCGAGCGGTCGGCCCCTTCCAGTCCCACCCGGGATCATTTGACGGGTCTGAGCGCGGTGGATCCCCGGCTGCTGTAGCCGGTGGCCGATTCCACGCACGTAGCTCCGTGGAACCGCCCACCGAGCTACGCTCCCCGGACCAACCACCGGGTGGGACTCCGGAAGGGGCCGACCGGTCGATCCGTCCCCGACGACGCAAGCACTGAAACGAGGGAGCGAAGCGACCGAGTGAAGCGCGCAGCGAGTCGCGGACGGTCGAGCGGGAGGGGGCTTCCGGGAGCCGTCGCGGACCGTGAATCAACACAAGCACCCTCACAGTTCCATCGTGCCAAAGCCCACCACCGGTCCGATCCGCCTTTATCCCCGGAGGGAGAGGATTGGCCTATGAGCGATGCCGAGGACGTTTCGGACCAGTACGATCCCCACGCGGTCGAGGACCGCGTCGAGGATCGCTGGGAGGAACGGAACGCCTACGAGAAGACGGTCGAGCACCGCGCGGACGGCGAGGACTTCTTCTTCGTCGACGGCCCGCCCTACACCTCCGGGGCGGCCCACATGGGCACCACCTGGAACAAGACGCTGAAGGACGCCTACATCCGCTACCACCGGATGTGCGGCTACGACGTCACGGATCGACCGGGCTACGACATGCACGGCCTGCCGATCGAGACGAAGGTCGAGGAGCAACTCGGCTTCGAGAACAAGAAGGACATCGAGAACTTCGGCGAGGAGGCGTTCATCGAGGAGTGCAAGGAGTTCGCCGAGGAGCAACTGGAGGGGCTCCAGTCGGACTTCCAGTCCTTCGGCGTCTGGATGGACTGGGACGACCCCTACAAGACGGTCGATCCGGAGTACATGGAGGCCGCGTGGTGGGGATTCGAGCAGGCCCACGAGCGCGGACTCGTCGAACAGGGCAAGCGCTCGATCTCGCAGTGTCCCCGGTGTGAGACCGCGATCGCCAACAACGAGGTCGAGTACGAGCAGGTCGAGGACCCCTCGATCTACGTGAAGTTCGACCTGACGGACCGCGAGGGCAAGCTGGTCATCTGGACGACGACGCCGTGGACGATCCCGGCGAACACCTTCGTCGCGGTCGACCCGGAGGTCGAGTACGCCGCCGTCGACGCCGAGAAGGACGGCGAGCACGAGCGGCTTTACATTGCCGCCGACTGCGTCGAGGACGTGCTCACCGAGGGCCGCTATACGGACTACGAGGTCGCCGAGACGATGCCGGGCGAAGAGCTCCTCGGCTGGGAGTACGAGCACCCCCTCGCCGACCGCGTGCCCGACCACCCCGACGGCGAGGGCGCGCTGCAGGTCTACGCCGCGGACTACGTCAAGGTCGACCGGACCGGACTGGTCCACTCCGCGCCCGGCCACGGCGAGGAGGACTTCGAGCGCGGCCGCGAACTCGGTCTCGACATCTTCTGTCCCGTCGGCGGCGACGGCGTCTACGGCTCGGCCGCTGGCGAGTACGCCGGCGAGTTCGTCAAGGACGCCGACCCGGACATCATCGCCGACCTGCAAGAGGCGGACCTGCTGCTCGCCAGCGACACGACCACCCACAGCTACGGCCATTGCTGGCGGTGTGACACCGGCATCCTCCAGATCGTCACCGACCAGTGGTTCATCACGATCACCGACGTCAAGGAGCAGCTCCTCGCGAACATCGAGGACAGCGAGTGGCACCCCCAGTGGGCGCGGGACAACCGCTTCCGGGACTTTGTCGAGGAGGCGCCGGACTGGAACGTCTCCCGGCAGCGCTACTGGGGGATCCCGATCCCGATCTGGCTCCCGAGCGAGGCGCGAAGCGCCTCGGACGAGTCGAGCGGGCGGAGCCCGCGAGACAGCGTCGACTGGTCCGGCGACATGGCCGACGCGATCGTGATCGGCGACCGCGAGGAGCTTGCCGAGCGCGTCGACCAGGAGATCGATCCCGAATCCGTCGACCTCCACAAGGGGACCGTCGACGACCTCACGATCACCGAAGACGGCACGACCTACGAGCGGGTGCCCGACGTGTTCGACGTCTGGCTCGACTCCTCGGTCGCGAGCTGGGGCACGATCGGCTACCCCTCGAAGACCGACGAGTTCGACGAGCTCTGGCCCGCCGACCTCATCATGGAGGCCCACGACCAGACCCGGGGCTGGTTCTGGTCCCAGCTCGGGATGGGCACCGCGGCAATGGACGAGATCCCCTACGAGGAGGTGCTGATGCACGGCTACGCGAACATGCCCGACGGCCGCGGCATGAGCAAGTCCAAGGGGATCACCGTGGAGCCCGGCGAGGTCATCGAGCAACACGGTGCGGACCCGATGCGATCGTTCCTGCTCTCTGTGAACCCCCAGGGCGAGGACATGCGCTTCTCCTGGGAGGGCACCGAGACGATGCAGCGGGACCTCAACATCCTCTGGAACGTGTTCCGGTTCCCGCTGCCGTACATGGAGCTCGATGACTTCGACCCAGCGAGCGCCGATCCGGAGCGCCTCGCGTCGCTGGCCGACGACGGCGCGCTCACCACGGTCGATCGCTGGCTGCTCGCCCGGCTCCAGACCGTCGCCGCCGAGGCCAACGCCCACTGGGACGACTTCCGGCAGGACCGGGCGCTGGAGGCCGTCCGCTCCTTCGTCGTCGACGACCTCTCCCGGTTCTACGTCCAGGTGGTTCGCGAGCGGATGTGGGACGAGGCCGAGAGCCAGGAGAAGCTGGCAGCCTACGAGACGCTCACCTACGCGCTCCACCGCGTGGTCGCGCTGCTCGCGCCGTTCGCGCCCTACCTCACCGACGAGATCTACGACCAGCTCACGGGCGGTGTTGCAGCCAGCGACGGGGCCGGCGACGCCGCAGACGAGGGCTTCCCCACCGTCCACATGCTCGACTACCCCGAGCCCGAGGATCGATGGGTCGACGAGCAGCTCGAGGCCGACCTCGACGTCCTGCGGGAGGTCGAGGAGGCCGGCTCGAACGCCCGCCAGCAGGCCGAGCGCAAGCTCCGCTGGCCCGTCAGCCGCGTGGTCGTCGCGCCCGGCGACGCCGACGTCCACGACGGCGTCGATCGCCACCGCGACCTCCTCGCGGACCGGCTCAATGCCCGCGAGATCGAACTCCTCGATCCCGACGCCGACTGGGGCGAACTCCAGTACAGCGCCGACGCCGACATGGGCGAGCTCGGTCCCGCCTTCGGCGACCGTGCGCACGAGATCATGACCGCGCTCAACGAGTCCCGGGTCGAGGAACCCACCGTCGAGGCATTCGCCGCTGCACTCCACGAGCAGGGCGTGCTCGAAGATCCCGACGAACTCACCGAGGCGATGGTCGAGCCCGTCACCGAGTCTCCGGACGACGTCTCCGGCACGCCGATCGTCGACGAGGGCGAGGAGCTGGGCGTCGTCTACGTCGACACGACCCTCGACGACGACATCGAGAGCGAGGGCTACGCCCGCGAGGTCATCCGGCGCGTCCAGGAGATGCGAAAGGAACTGGATCTGGACATGGAGGAGCCGATCCGGCTGGAGTACGCGATCGCCGACGATCGCGTCGCCGATCTCGTCGCCCAGCACGACGACCTGATCGCGGAGGAGGTTCGTGCCGATTCGGTCGGTGGGGTCACCGACGGCCACCGTGAACAGTGGGAGGTCGAAGGGATCGAGATCGACATCGCGATCGATCCGGGCGCCACCGAAACGGCCGACTGAGCTGCCCGCGAGGCCGAGAAAAGTGGGCGGTGCGATTTTCACCGCCACAGGGAACGGGAAACGGTGTTCTGGCGGTGATCGAATTTCCTTCGCTACTTCCGCCCACAGTCGAGTAAGCATTCTCTCCGGGGCCGAGCGAAGCGAGGCAGAGCGTTTTTTTCGCCCACGTTTTTCGAGTGAGGCCCTCGCGTGGCGAGGGCCGAACGAGAAAAAGGTGGGTTCGAAACAATAACGACCCTCCCACCGCTGGGTCGAGATAGTGCTATTCGATCGTCTGCGACATCCGCTCTGGGCGCTCGTCGCCGCCCTGGGGCTGACCGTCCCCTGGGTGCTGATCTACCTCACCGGATCGGTGCACGCGATCGGCGTCGGCCCGCGCGTCGCGCTCAGCGGGATCGCGGTACTCGGAGCCTCGTTCCTGCTCGCGTGGGGTGCAGAGACTGCAGAGAAGGACGTCCCCCGCGCGTTCGCGATCGCCGTCCTCGCGGTGCTGGCCGTCGCGCCGGAGTACGCCGTCGACGCGCTCTACGCCTGGCAGGCGGGCAGCGGCGAGGCGACCGCGAAGGCCTGTAGCGGCGTCTCGAAGTCCGCGATGGAGCAGGGCTCGACCGAGCTCGCCCGGGCGTGTCACGACGCGAACCTCGCCGTCGCGAACATGACCGGCGCGAACCGCATCCTCATCGGGCTGGGCTGGTCCGGCATCGCCCTGTTCACCGTCTGGAAAGCCTGGCAGGGCCGCGCGGACCCGAACGTCCGGGACACCGAACGGTTCCGCGACGGCGCCGTCGAGATCGATCCCGACCTCTCCCTCGAGATCCTCTTCTTGCTCGCCGCGACGGCGGTCGCGTTCACGGTCCCGTTCATGGGCGGCATCGGCGCCATCGACACGCTCGTCCTGGTCGGGCTCTACGTCGTCTACATCTCCGTCGTCATCAAGGGCGACGTCGAGGAGCACGGCGAGCAGGTCGGCGTTCCGCGGTATCTCCAGCGCAAGTCCTTCCCCGTGCGGTCGGCGGCCTCGCTCACACTCTTCGTCTACTCGGGGCTCATGATCTTCACCGCCGTCGAGCCGTTCGCCCACGGCCTCGAGGCGATCGGCCTCCAGTACGGTATCCCCGAGTTCTTCATGATCCAGTGGATCGCGCCGCTGGCCAGTGAGAGCCCCGAGCTGATCGTCGTCGCCTATCTCGTCAACAAGGCCCGCTCGACGGCGGCCTTTAACGCGCTGATCTCCTCGAAGCTCAACCAGTGGACGCTGCTGATCGGGACGCTCGCGGTCGTCTACTCGATCGCGCTGGGCCGGTACGGCGTCCTGCCCTTCGACTCGAAGCAGGCCGCGGAGATCTGGATCACCGCCGCACAGAGCCTCTTCGCCATCGCGATCCTCGTGAACTTCCGCATCTCGGTCAAGGAGTCGGTACTGCTGTTCGCGCTATTCCTCTCCCAGGTGGTGATCGAGTTCGGGATCATCCGGCTCGTTGCCGAGCCGGAGGCGACGGACTACTCGATCCTGCTGTTGCAGATCTACACCGTCGTCTATCTGGTGCTCTCGGCCGGCATGCTCTACCGCCGCCGCGATGCACTACGGGAGATCGGCGCTCGCGCCACGGGGACGATCGCCGACGCGTACGGGATCGGCGGTGGTGCTGACGACGCGTCCAGCTGATACCGACGCGGATTCGAGCGCACTCTTCCGTACGCGCCAGCGACTGTCGTTCCTGTTGGGGAGTTCACCAACACCTACTTGATGTTGGGAACCGTACCAACAGCCAGGATGGCCGGAGCGCCGACGTTCCGCTACACGCACGTCGAGGCCGGCCTGGTCGAGAACGTCGCCCTTCGGCGCACCGAAGACACTGAAACGTATCCGTCCGGCTGGAAATACACGCTCCATCTGGGCACGCTCGAGGACCTGACGCTGCTCCGATACGACAATGCTCACGAGGACACCAAGGGACACGAGCTTCACACTGCCGCCGGTGAGCAGCCCGCCGACTTCCCCGGAATGGAGGAGCGGCTCCTCGAGTTCTGGGCGAGCACCGACGAGTACTGGGACGCCGTCGGTGGCGACCCACCGAGACCACACGAATAGCACTGTACCACCATGACCACACTCCACATCACCGTCGGCGATCGAGAACCGCTCCGACAGGACGCCCTGGAGTTCGTCCAGGCTGCCGAGGCCGACGATCTGGACGACAGCGACGGGCGCGCGACGCTCCAGTTCGGGTCCTACGACGACCTCGTCGATAGCCTCACGCCGACCCGCCTCGCGTTGATCCGCGCGATCGTCGCCCAGGAGCCAGAGAGTATGCGCGCCGCTGCACGGCTCGTCGATCGCGACATTTCGGACGTCCACGCGGATCTCAAGCAGCTGGAAGTGCTCGGCGTCCTCCGGCTCGAGGAGGGTGGGCCTGGTGGCGCGATGCAGCCCATCGTCCCCTTCGATCGCATCGAAATGCACATCGACTACCCGCTGCTCGGCGATTCTGACCACGACGACGCGTCCGTGAACGCCTGACCCGTTGCGCCGACCGGTTAGAACTCCGCGTCGGGTTCCGGCGCGATCCCGTCCTCGCCGGCGGAGGCGTCGAGGTCGAACTCCTCACGGATCGAGACGACCCGATCGCGGATGTCCGCCGCCAGCTCGAACTCCAGATTGTCCGCGGCCTCGGCCATCCGCCGCTCCAGCTCCTCGACGTGTCGTTCGGCCTCCTCCATGCCCTCCGGCCCGACGCCCGCAACGCTGCTGGTGTCGGTCTCCGCGCCGGGGAGGTTCGTCTCGCCGATCGGCTTGTCGATGGTCGTTGGCTCGAACCCGTGCTCCTCGTTGAACTCCCGCTGGATCTCCCGCCGTCGCTTGGTCTCCTCGATCGCACGATCCATCGAGTCGGTGACCTCGTCGGCGTACAGCACGACCTCGCCGTTGACGTTCCGGGCGGCCCGGCCCATCGTCTGGACGAGCGTGGTCTCGGATCGGAGAAAGCCCTCCTGGTCGGCGTCGAGGATCGCCACGAGGGAGACCTCGGGGATGTCCAGGCCCTCCCGGAGGAGGTTGATGCCGATCAGCACGTCGATCTCGCCCAGTCGCAGGGAGCGGATCAGCTCGTGGCGCTCGAGGGTGTCGGTCTCGTCGTGCATGTAGGCGACGTCGTAGCCCGCTCCCTCGAGGTACTCCGTGAGGTCCTCGGCCATCCGCTTGGTGAGCGTGGTGACGAGGACGCGCTCCCCGGTGGCGGCGCCGTCCGCGGCGGCCGCTCCGTCCTCGCCGCCGGTGACGCCCTCGGCGTTCACCCGCTCGTCGATCCGGTCGATGAGGTCGTCGACCTGGCCCTCCGCGGGCGAGACCTCGACCGCGGGGTCGACGAGGTGGGTCGGCCGGACGATCTGCTCGACGACCTGGCCGCTCTGCTCGCGCTCGTAGTCGCTCGGAGTCGCGGAGACGTAGAGCGTGCGGCCGGTCTTCTCCTCGAACTCTTCGAAAGTGAGCGGGCGGTTGTCGAAGCTCGTCGGGAGCCGGAACCCGTTCTCGACGAGGGACTGCTTCCGGGAGCGGTCGCCCTCGTACTGGCCCTTGATCTGGGGCACCGTCCGGTGGGACTCGTCGATGACGGTGAGGAAGTCGTCGGGGAAGTAATCGAGCAGGCAGTTGGGTGCGTCGCCACTTTCGCGGTCGGAGAGGTAGACGGAGTAGTTCTCGATCCCCGAGCAGTAGCCGGCCTCGCGCATCATCTCGAGGTCGAAAGTGGTGCGCTCCTCGATGCGCTGGGCGGCGACGTGGTTGCCCTGGCGCTCGAAGTACGAAATTCGGTCCTGCAGGTCCGACTCGATCTCCTCGATCGCTTTCTCGAGCTGGGTCTTCGGAATCGAGTAGTGCTCTGCGGGGTGGAGCAGGGCCACGCGCTCCTCGCCGACGACCTCGCCGTCGAGGGGATCGACGCGGACGATCCGGTCGATCTCGTCGCCCCAGAGCTCGACGCGCATCGCGTACCGGTCGTACATCGGGAAGATCTCGACCGTGTCTCCGCGCACGCGGAACGTGCCCTGGGTGAAGTCGACGTCGTTGCGATCGTAGTTCAGGTCGACCAGTCGGGCGAGCAGGTCCTCGCGATCGATCTCCTGGCCCTCCTCGAGCTGGAGGGACATGTCGCGGTAGTTCGCTGGGTCACCGAGCCCGTAAATCGCCGAGACCGACGCCACGACGATGACGTCGTCCCGCGTCAGCAGCGAGCGGGTCGCGGAGTGGCGCAGCTTGTCGATCTCGTCGTTGACGGAGGCGTCCTTGTCGATGTAGGTGTCCGTCTGCTCGACGTAGGCCTCCGGCTGGTAGTAGTCGTAGTAGGAGACGAAGTACTCGACGGCGTTGTCGGGGAACAGCTCCCGGAACTCTTCGTAGAGCTGCGCGGCGAGGGTCTTGTTGTGGGCGATGACGAGCGTCGGTTTCTGGAGCTCCTCGATCACCCAGGAGACGGTGTTGGTCTTCCCGGAGCCGGTGACGCCGAGGAGGGTCTGGTCGTCGTGTTTGTTCTCGTAGCCGTCGACGAGCTGGCGGATGGCGTCGGGCTGGTCGCCCGCCGGCTCGAACGGTGCGTCGACCCGAAACGGGGCTTCGGCGTCCGGTCGGTCGGCGGAGAGGGGACCGCTGTCGCTCATTAGCGGTGTCAGGGGAGCGAGTCACCTCAGGGTGTCGGTGCGGGCAGGACTGCAGGGCGCTGCGGGCCCCTCGGCCCGCGTCTGGCCCGAACCGCGGTGCCGCAAACTACAGCGCTCGAACCGGGGCCACAGGATAGCCATTGGCCCCGTACCGACTACTACTGGCCGCGAAACACGCCACTTAGTAAGATTCTAAGATATCCGTTAACTTAATCATGCCCGGGCGCCACCGTTAGTTCACCATGGACGTCGCCGACTTCGCGGACGGCCCGGGCTCCTTCGACGACTACGACGGGCTGGCCTGTCACCGCCCACCGACGCTCCCGCCGGATCTCGCGTACACGGACGACCTCTTCGACGTCTACGGCGATGCCCAGTACGCGCTGGGTCGCCTCGCGACGCTCCACCGCGACCTCGACAACCCCACGCTGCTGATCGCGCCGTTCGTCCACCGCGAGGCGGCGATGAGCTCCCAGGTCGAGGGGACGAACGTCACGATCTCCGACATCTACCAGCACGAGGTCGACGCCGAGCCGGAGCGATCCGCCGCGGAAATGGCCGACGTCCGGGAGGCGTACAACTACGTGGACGCGATCTCGGCCGGGTTCGACGAGCTCGATTCCGGGGGATCGATCGACGTCGCTCTCGTCAAGTCGCTCCACGAGCGCTTGCTCGGTGGGGTTCGGGGCGAGGCGGACGCCCCGGGCGAACTCCGGGACGTCCCCGTCTACATCGGCTCGCCCGACGGAACGCCCGAAGAAGCGGCGTTCATCCCCGCGAGCCCGGACGTCGTCGAGATCCTGCTCGACCAGCTGCTGGCCTACTGTGAGCGCGGCGACTACCCGCCGGTCGTCGACGTCGCGATCGCTCACTACCAGTTCGAGGCGATCCACCCCTTCCGTGACGGCAACGGCCGGCTCGGTCGCCTGCTGATGATGCTCCAGCTCTACGACGCTGGGCTGCTCCCCGGGCCCTACCTCTATCTCAGCGCGTACTTCAAGCGCCACGGCGACGAGTACCGCGACCGGCTGCTCGCCGTGAGCAGGGAGGGCGACTGGGAGGGCTGGTGCACGTTCGTTCTCGACGCCATCGCCGAGCAGGCCATCGACGCCCACGACTGTGGCATCGAGCTGACGGAGCTCCGCGAAGCGTACCGCTCGCAGTTCCCGTCCTCGCCGGTCGCACGCGAGCTGGTCGACTACGTCTTCGAGCAGCCCTACCTGACCGGGCCGCGCGCCGTCGAGGCGACGGGCCGGTCGAAGCCCGCGGTGTACGACGCCATCGAGGCGCTCGAGGCCGAGGGGATCGTCGCGGAGACCACCGGCAAGCAGCGCAACAAGGTGTACGAGGCGCCGGCGGTGCTGGACGTGTTACGCTCGTAGCGATCGGGCGGCCGCAGCGGGCCCGCTCGCCCAGGCCGGCTCGCGGCGGTGCGGATCAGCCCAGCTGCTCTTACTGGCCGTTGCGCAGCTCCGTCCCCAGCAGCTCGACGGCCTCGGAGAGCAAGGCGACGGCGAGGGGCCCGGCGACGATCCCGACCGGCCCGAGGCTCAACAGCCCCCCGATGAAGCCGACGAGGTACAGCGTCGCTGGCATGTCCGCCGAGGCGCGAGCGAGATACGGGCGCACGACGGCGTCGGGCAGGATGGCGATCAGGACGCCGCCGATCCCGAGCACGGCGGCCGCCGCGGCGATTTCGCCCACGGAGACGTGGTAGGCTGCCAGTGCGAGCAACACGACGCTGGGGCCGACGATCGGCACGAACTGGAGGATCCCACAGACGATCGCCAGCGTGAGGAAGTACTCGTAGCCCAGGAGGTAGAACACCGGGATCGCGATGACGGACGTGGCGACGCCGGTGGCGAGCTGGAGCACGTAGATCGCCTGCAGCGTGTGCTCGGTCCGTTCCGCGATCGCCTCGTAGACCTCCTGGTACGCCGACGGAACGAGCGTATCGATCGCGGCACCGACCCGCCGCTGGCCGAGCAACACGCCGAAGATCACCACGGTGAACAGCGTCAGATGGAGCATGAGGTCCGGCGTGCTCGCGAGCACTCTGAGCGCGACGTCGGAGACGTACTCGACCAGGTACGCCTGGACCTCTGCGGTCTCGACGGTGTACTCGACGCCGCCGAGGCCGATCGGCACCTCCCCTGGCAGGTCCTCGACGACGGTAATGACGTCCGCTCGCCGCTGGTAGAGGACGTAGGCGATCGGCGCAGCCAGGGCGACGACGCCGAGAAACACGCAGGTCGTGGTGATCGCGCTCGCTACGTGCCGCTGAACGCCTCGATCGACGAGCCAGCGATACAGGGGCCGAACGACGACGACCACGGTCAACGCGAGAAAGCTGGTCGCCAGTACCGCCTGGAGGACGACGGCAGCGAGCAGCGCCGTCGCGACGAGCAACGCCGCCAGTCCAGTTCTGCGTCGCACTACCGGTGAGAGACGCGCAGCCGGCAAAAACGTGTTCCTCAGCGCTCCGGTCGGCTCACGTTTCGGAGAGCCCCCGAATCTCCAGTCGAAACGAAGGGGTTCGGGGGTCCTGTTCGAGAGGGCGAGCGGACCGACCCGTCGAAGTGGCGTCCGGTGCCGTCAGCGGCCGTGGCGCTCCCAGAACCGCTCCAGGCCGTACTCGAGCATGTCGGGTGATACCGCGTCGAACTCCTCGGGGAGGTACTGTCGGACGCTGTCCCAGTCCTCGCGCGCGTATCGCTCGTCGACGAACACGCGGACGCCGACCTCCTCGGGGCCGCGAATCACCCGACCGATCGCCTGGCGGGCCTTGCGCACTGCGGGGATCGTCAGCGAGTACTCGAACCCGACCGAGCGCTCGCCGCCGCCGAAGGCCCGATCGTACGCCGCCCGGATCGCTCGCGTCCGGGGGCTCGAGGTGTCGACGATCGGCACCCCACAGACGACCGCGGCCGCGAGCCGGTCGCCGCGGTAGTCGACGCCCTCGGTGAGCGTCCCGCGGAGGCTCGTCACGAGCACCTTCGGTGCGCCCGCGAAGAACTCGTCCTTGAGCGCCTGGGTCGCCGAGTCGGCACTGGACTCGTCGAGGAGGATCTCCTTGTCGACGCGCTCGTCGCCGTCGAGGCCCGCCGCTGCCCACTCCGCCTCCGCGTAACTGGGCATCCCGACGAGGACGTTGCCCGGGGCGTCGGCGACCGTCGAGATCGCGTCGAGGTACGCCCGGCGAACGGCGCGGGTGCCCTCGTCGCCGACGCCGTCGTAGCCGCTGTCACTTTCGGAGCCATTCCCAGCGTCAGCGGCGCTCTCGGCGCCTGCGCTGCCGGCTCGGCCGCCGTCGCTTGCGGCGGCTCCGGGAGCGTCGTCGGGTGGGCCGCCGAGTCCGCCGCGAGCCGGAGGCGGCCCCCTGTTGTCGTAGGTGAACTTCGGCGCGGCGACGGCGAAGCTCTCGCGGTTCTCGACGGGGAAGTCGAGTCCGTACTGCCGGGTCTCGACGGGGCGGTCGTACTCCGCCTGGAGGTGCTCGAGGCCCGAGACCTCCGCGAAGACGTCCAGCGGCGCGAGCGTCGCGCTCATCAGCACGCCGCCGCCGAAATCAGCGAGGCGGTCGCCGATCGCGTCGCCGGGGACGCAGTTGTGGAGGTTCAGCCGGCCGTTGTACGCGCGGCGCCACGATTCGGGCGGATGCGTCGCGTCCCAGGTCCGCTCGAGCGCGAGCGAGCGGAAGTAGTGCTCGTGGTCACAGCGCGCCCACGCGGCGAGCGTGCGACCGGCGGCGGGCGCGGCGCGTTCCCGCTCCTCGTCCTCGTGTTCGTCGAGCAGCCGCCCGACGAACGCGCCGACGGCCTCGGCGCGGTGCCAGGCGTCCTCGTGGCCGTTGTTCGCTGCCCACTCCGTGATCGCGTCGGTCTGTGGCGACTCCGGCGGGCGGAGCGGGATCTCCTCGTCGGGCAGCCCCTCCAGCGAGTCCCGCCAGCCTGGGTGCTCGCGGTTGAGGTAGTCGACGACGCGCCGATCGAGGGACTCCCGGAGGTCACGGACGAACGACCGGACGGACTCGAGGTCCGAGCGCGTGAGGTCGACCGACGCCAGCTCGGTCTTCACGAGCTGCTCGTCGGCACCACCCTCGGTGCGGCCCTCCCGGAGCGGCTCGATCACCCGCGTCAGTTCGGCCTCGGCGTCCCGGAGCGTCGCGTCGGCGACGCCGTCGGAGACGAGGTCGCGGACGCGCGGTTCGAGCATATGTGCCTCGTCGCAGATCACGAACGTCTCGTCGTCGAGCAGCGGTGCGGTGAACGCCGATGCAGTCGTCGGATCGAACGCGTGGTAGTAGTTTCCGAGCACGACCTCCACGCGGCCGAGCAGCGCACCCATCATCGAGTGCGGGCAGGTGCCGTGCTCGACGGAGAGCCCGACGAGGTCCTCGGTGTCCAAGAGTCCGCGGTCGTCGAATTCGAAGGGGATCGCCTCTGCGGGCTCCCCGTCTTCGGGCAGTTCGTCGAGGAACTGCGCGTAGAAGGGGCAGTACTCGACCTCGTCCTGGTGTTCGGGGAGCTCCCTGGGGTAGGGCGCCGGCTCGCCAGCGGTCTCGAGGTAGGTCGCGGCGTTGGCGCCGCGCGTCGCGCCGTCGTCGAGCCCGATCTGCTGGCGGCGGGCGGCACTGACCAGCTGGCTCGCCGACGTCTCGCCGCCCTCGCCGGTCAGCGCGCGGGTGCGATCCCGGAGCCCCTCACAGCGGTCGTAGACGTTCTCCTCGTCGATGCCGCCGGCGTGCTCCCGGCTGTACGGACAGACGTCGGCCTTGCCGACGAGGGTGAGCCCCGAGAACGGTCGCCACTCGTCGTCGAGTTGGTCGTTGATCAGTCGGAGGTCCTGCTCGAACTGGCGGAGCTGCTGTTTGACGCTCGTGAGGACGACGACGCGCTCGAAGTCGCTGGACTGGTCGCGAACGAGGTGGAGGCCGGCGGTGAGCGCGAGCATCGTCTTGCCCGTCCCGCAGGCGCCCTCCAGTGCGAGATAGCCGCCGTCGCGTGCGGTCTCCAGCGCCGTCTCGATGCCGTCGACCTGGGGCTCGTAGGGCGCCTCGTGCCCGAAGATATCGCGCCAGTCCGACGACTCCGTCATAAAGTTGGGTGGGCGCCCGATCGGGTAAAGGGCTGTGGAGTCGGCGGTGCCCCGCGGAGAGCAACACCTACCCGTTCGGGGTCGTTCGTTCGAGCCGATGGTCGACTGGTCGGAGTTCAGCGACGCCCTCGCGGAGACGCGGCGGTATCTGCTCTCCCACCACGAGCCACACGACCACTACCGGACCTACCTCGTGTCGGCGTTCGGCCGGCGGGCGCGGCTCTGTGCCCGGTGTACGGGCGTCTATCCGGGGATCGCCGCGGGGCTCCTCGCCGGGATTTTCGCGGGCGGGTGGTTCGCGTCGCTACTGTTCGTCGCCCTGCTCCCGGCGCCCGCGCTCGTCGAGTGGACGGCGACGCGGTTCACCCCCCGGCGCGGCTACAACGCCGTTCGCACTGCGACCGGGCTCTTGCTGGGCTACGCCTACGGACTCGGCGCCGTCCTCTTCCTGGGTCGAGGCGACCGACGGGTGCTGCTCGTCGGGCTCGGGTACGGAATCGTCGCGTTCGTCCTGCTCACAATTCGAGAACGAAGGCGAGGGTAGTCAGCGGTTACCAACTTCGTATTCGATAGCAGTCACTTATTTATGGGAGGCTAAAGCATACCCGTCTATGGCAGATCAGGGTGACGCCGGAAACGGTGGTAACGGAGGCAACGATCGGAAACTCGGCGCGGACGAGCAGTTCTGTTCGAGCTGTGGCGAGGTCATGAAGAAGGAGGCGGAGATCTGTCCGTCCTGCGGTGTCAGCAACAAGTCCAGCAGCGGTGGCAGCTCCAACAAGGACCGGACGACGGCGGGGATCCTCGCGATCCTGCTCGGCGGCATCGGCGCACACAAGTTCTACCTGAACGAGACGGGGATGGGCATCCTCTACCTGTGTTTCAGCTGGACCGGGATCCCGATCATCATCGGGATCATCGAGGGTATCCTCTACCTCACGAAGACCGACGAGGAGTTCGAGCGCCAGTACGTCAGTAACTGACCCAGCTCGTTCCGTAGCTGGTCGATCATTTTTCGATGAGATCGCGTTTCGCCAGCGGCGGTGATCGACGATTTCTACGGCACCCGTCTCCCAGCTGTCGCCGCCGGCTCAGTCGGCGGCTGACTCAGGTGGTCGTTCGACGCTGTAACTCCCACACTCCGGGCAGGTGTAGTGCTCTACGGGATAGGCCATCCCGCACCCTCGACACACGTACTCGCCGGGATCGTCCGTCCCGACCAGGCGTTTCAGTCTGTTGATTGCTCCCACGGGGAACCCACTCGAATGTATCCCACTCGCGGCGCGTACATAATGGGGGTCAATCGTTCAATCGCGGTACTGAACTGGTTACTCGGCGATCGTCGTACCCCTCGAAACTGCGGTACTAGACGGGAGCCGACACGTCCGCAGCTGGTAACTATCCGCCCACTGTCTGGAACGCACCGCCGCAGGCTTGCGATTTGGTGGGTGCTACCGCCGTCTGCAGATCGACGGGTTCACCCCCCGAGAAGCAGTGTCTGTAGCGCGTCGGCAGCGCGGAACGCGTAGCCGTAGGCTACGATCGCGGGCAGGACGCCGAGGGCCAGCGCCCGGGGCACCGACAGCTCGTGGACGGTCGAAAGGCCGAGCACGTAGAGGCCGCAGGCCCACGTCGCGACCGCGACCTGGAGCGGCGGGAACGGCACGCCGACCGCCACGCAGGGCGCGCTCGCGTACGCGAGGATCTGTACGGTCTCGCTGACGCCCCCGCGCTCGTCGGTCCCGGCGGCGAGCAGGAGCGTCTGGAGCGCCGCGATCACGTGCAGGACGACCGGCGCGACGAGCACCGCGATTGCGAGGAGCCAGAACGCACCCGAGAGGAGCGGCTGTCCCCCGACGACGGTGTAGGAATCCGCACCGACCGCGAAGCGGGTGCCCTGCGCGACCAGCACGACCGCGACCGCGAACGTCAGCCCCGGCCCCTGGTCGCCGAGGGCGACGCCCGCCTCGAAGAACGTTCGCGGCCGGACGAGGATCTCGGCCCAGCTTTTCGCGAGCCCGCGGAGCCCGCGCTGGCGACCGCCCTCGACGTCCTCGACCCACTGGGTCACCGCGAGTACACCCCGCGCATCTGGCGGCGGCTTCGCGTGGAACGCCTATGGGCGTGTCCATTCGACGTGAGTCGCGAAAAACGAGCGGCAGGCAGCGAGTGGGAGAGAATACGGGAGCAGTCGATCGCTCAGGACTCGCCGCGCCAGGTTTCGGGCACCTCGATCGCGTAGCGCCCGTCCTCCATCAGGGAGATGATGTACTCCTCGCGGTCGTAGAGTTCCATCAGGTTGAGCTCGTACTGGCCGCGCTCGACGATCTTGATCGACTCGAACTGGTCGTTGAGCTCGGCGCGCAGCTCCGAGAGGTCCGGGGTCTCCTCCCCCTGTTCCTCGCGGTCGCCGCTCCCGGTGAATGGAGCACTGCCGGTGCTCGCGGCACCGTCGTCGCCTGCGGGCTCCTCGACAGTGCCGTCGCCGGCCGACGGTGTCGTCGACGCCTCGGCAGCGGGCGCTTCCGGCGGCTCGTCGGGGAACCCCGGGTCGTCGGGCGTCGGTCGATCCGGGAGCTCGTCGGGCGAGACGGTGCCCGAGCGGGCGCTGGCCTGTGCGGTGTCCTCCGCGACGTCGGCGCTGGCGTCGGTGCCGTCCTCGCAGCCGACGGCCGGCCACTCGTGGTCGTCGGCACCGGCAGCGGTGCCACCGGAGGCGGATACGCCGTCGTTACCGCTACCGACCGCGTTCTTGACTCGCTGGGTGGCGCTGGCGACCGTCTCCGCGACCGAGCCGCCGGGGCTCGGTGGCTCCGGCGGTTCGGGCGGCTCGTCCGGGGGCTGGGGATCCGCGGCAGTCCCATCGACGTCGCTCGCGGACGCTCCCGCGGTGTCGTCACCGCTGGCCCCGCTGGGCTGGAACTGGAACTTGTTGCCGCCGCAGTCCGGGCAGCCCGAGAGCATCTCCTTGGAGCCGTCGGGGAAGACGTGCCCACAGCCGGTGCACTGGTGTGGCATTGGTGGTGCTGTGGGTTACTTCCGCGAGACCAGCGCGCTGATCAGGGTCTCGTCCTTGTGCAGCGTTTCGATCTGGTTGGCCGGCCCGATGACCGTGAGCTTCGCGGTGTCCTCCTGGCCCATGATGCGGCCGAGCAGGCTCCGGTCGCGGGCGTCGTTCTGGGGGTAGGTCTCGATCTCGATCCCGTTGAACCCGTCGGGGTCGATTTCGGACATCGTCACCTCGATCAGGCGGCTCTCCTCGTCGGGGGTCAGCCCCTCCTCGAGGATCACGATGTTGCCGTCGTGGACGCCGTCGAGGATGATCCGGATCTTCTCCATCGAGGCCAGTCCCTCCATTCGCTCGCCGCTGATCAGGTCGATCTGGACCCCGCTTCCGTCCTCGGTTGGTGCAGTTGCTTCCGGCATCGTCTCACCCGAAGTACTCCGCGATCTTGTCGTACACTTCGTCCATGTTCTCTCCCTCCAGCGCCGACAGCGGCACGGTCTCGTGCTGTGGGAACGCCGAGGAGACGCGCTGGATGTTCGACTCCTCGAGGTCGATCTTGTTCCCGAAGATGAGGACCGGCAGGTCGCGGCTCTCGATGATTCCGATGAGCATCGTGTTGACCTGCGTGAACGGGTCCTCCGTCGAGTCGAGCACGTAGATGACGCCGTCGACGTCCTCGCGGAGCCAGTGCATGGCCTCCGCGACACCCTCCGTGGCCTCGCGGGACCGGCGCACGGCGTCCTCCTCCTCCATGTCGAAGTCGAGGAACTCCTCGTAGTCGACCTTCGTCGTCACGCCCGGCGTGTCCACGACGTCGATCGTCACGGACTTGCCGTTGCGCTCGATCTCGACGTTCTCCTTGCGGCGTGCGCGACGGGTCTCGTGGGGGATGTGGCTCTCCGGCCCGACCGCGTCCCCGGTCCAGTCGCGTGCGATGCGATTCGCGAGCGTCGTCTTGCCAGCGTTCGGCGGCCCGTAGATACCGATCCGTTTCGGATCCTGCTCGGAGAACAGGCGGTCGGTGGCCCGCGTGATGCTGGCTTTGAGTCCTGTAAGCAGTCCCATCCTTGCTCCCGCACCTGGTGGTGCTAGTCAGGGGACCGTCCCGCGGTTACTTAATCCTACGTCAGACACATGTCTTCAAACGGAGCAGTTTCGCCTGCAGATAGCTGACGCAGTCGGCAGCATACCCTCGTGTGGTTCCGATCGATAGGCATCGTGAGTTATCGGCCGAGTGGCGAGGTCCACCCGAAACGGAGGGGTCGTATCGTCGGGAGTGCGGGACCGTCCGGATGCGTTCGGGGACCGTCCGGAACCGTCGGGATCGATCGTCTCGGTCAGGCGCCGCAGATGCCGCCTTCGGAGAGCGCCAGTCTGACGCAGCCGAGATACGGCGTCCGCGAGACCGCACGCCCGCGAATCCAGGCGGGCTTGACGACAGTGCTCTGGCCGCTGATCTGGTCGTAGTTCGCGTTCGCGTCGCCGCGCGTGATATACCCGTCGTGGGGCGCCGGGCAGCTCTCGGGGACGTCGGAGCACTCTTCACCACCGAGATAGGCGGGGTTGGCGTCCGCATCCTCGACCCAGTTCTCGCCCTGCTCGACGTAGAAGGCCGCACGGTGGATGATCGGCGTCCCGTCGGTGCCGTCCGGCTTGAACACGATCACGCTCCCTTTGCCGTCGAACTGCTGGTGATCGGTGCCGATGGCGTCGGCACGGGTCACGATCCCGTGTTCGTCGGCGAGCTGGGAGGTGAAGCGCTCCTCCTCGACGACGAGCACGAGGTCGCCCTGCTCCATGTTGGGCTGCATGCTTCCGCTCTCGACGGCGACCAGCGGCGGCCAGACCCCGCTGACGGCGAAGAGCGCGAGTCCCAGCACCGAGACGAGCAGTACGCTCGAGAGGATATCTCGCGAGGCGACGACCAGCGGTCGCTCCGAGCGGAGATACCACACGACCGGGCGCTTCGTCGGATCGGGGACCGATGGGCTCCTGGCGGACGGCCCAGCCGGCGGACGCTCGGACGATCGCCCGTCCACGGTCACGTTCTCGGACGGCGGCTCGGAGGGCTGCTGGGACGGCGGCCTGGAGGAATCGTCGGCCGAGTCGTCGACGTCCTCGTCCGGGTGGGGGTTGCCGCCCCCGGAATCACTCATCGCTCCCGGCTTGCTCGCCGAGGGGAATCAACGTTTCCGTTGTGCCGATCGGTCGACGAGCGGCCCGATCGTCGGCGATCGATCGGCGTGTGCGGGCGTTTCGTCGCCCCACGGCCGACACCTGCCGTGGGCGAGCGTCCGGTGACGTCCGGCACGCTTTTGCGCGACCGCGGGGGAGGAACGTACGTGCCACTGGAGTCGTCGGCCAGGATCGTCAGCGAGCTGGCCGACCGGGGATACCTCGTCGAACGCGAGGCCGTCACCCTGATTGCCGGTGCGGCGGATCCCGCGGCGACTCTCGCCGCGGCAGCGGAGGCGACCCCGGACGACGCAGTCCGTGTCGAAACCGACGTCGTTCGGGAGGTCTTAGCGGCTCAAAAGGCCGATTCCGACGATAGAGCTGCTGGGAAAGACCCCACTGTTTCCACTGGAGATAACGGAACCACGTCGTCGGATCAGGTGGCTGTTGCACCCGAAATGCAGGGGGACGTATCGTCGGGTGGAGGGGCTACAGCGGGCGGCGGTCGCGGCGACCGCGGCACCGGCAACGGTGGCGGCTCGACGACAGCCGACGCTGGGGGCGTCGCCGGACCGTCCGAAGCGGCGAACCGCTCCACCGACGAGCGATCCCTCGAGATCGCGGGCGACATTACGGGCGAGAGCACCGGGACGGGTGACTACTCGGACTTCGTCGACTTGTTCAAAGACCGCTTCGAGCGGCTCTCCGGGCAGCTCCGCGGGCGGGTCAACCACCGTCCAACGGACACGCTCGAGTCGATGCCCGGCGGCAGCGAGGCGGCGGTCGTCGGGATGGTCGACGAGATCCGATCGACGGCGAACGGCCACTGGATCATCGACGTCGAGGACACCAACGGTACGTTCCCGGTCCTGATCATGAAGGACCGCGACGCCGCCGAGCACGTCGACGAGATCCTGACCGACGAGGTGATCGCCGTCCAGGGGACGATCTCCGACGACGGCACCATCCTGTTCGTCGACGATCTGTACTTCCCCGAGGTCCCGCGCACGTTCGAGCCCTCGACGGCGGACCGCCACGTCCAGGCCGCGCTCGTCAGCGACGTCCACGTCGGCAGCCAGGAGTTCGAAGCCGACGCCTGGAACCGCTTCGCCGACTGGCTCCACACCGAGGAGGCCGAGTCGATCGAGTACCTGCTCATCGCGGGTGACATGGTCGAGGGCGTCGGCGTCTACCCCGATCAGGACGAGGAGCTCGACATCATCGACGTCTACGAGCAGTACGAAACGTTCTCGGAGCACCTCAAGGCGGTGCCGGGGGACGTCGAGATCGTGATGATCCCGGGGAATCACGACGCCGTCCGGCTCGCCGAACCCCAGCCCGCTTTCGACGAGGAGCTCCGGGACATCATGTCCGCCCACGACGCGCGGATCACGGGCAACCCCTCCACGGTCACGATCGAGGGCGTCTCCGTCCTGATGTACCACGGCGTCTCGCTGGACGAGATGATCGCCGAACTCCCCGAGGAGAAGGCCAACTACGACGAGCCCGAGAAGCCGATGTACCAGCTCCTCAAGAAGCGCCACGTCGCGCCGCAGTACGGCGGCCACATGCGCCTCGCCCCCGAGAAGGAGGATTACCTCGTCATCGACGAGGTGCCGGACGTCTTCCACACCGGCCACGTCCACAAACTCGGCTACGGCAAGTACCGTAACGTCCTCGCGATCAACTCCGGCTGCTGGCAGGCCCAGACCGACTTCCAGCGCAGCGTCAACATCGATCCCGACGTGGGCTACGCGCCGATCGTCGACCTCGACACGCTCGACGTGACGATCCGGAAGTTCCGGTAGCCGCGCCGGGGAGGTGGCTGCTGGCCCTGCCTGGCCCGTCGACGATCCAGGTTCGACGACGACCGACGCTCACCACATCGTTTTTGATCTGTGAAACGGTAGCACACTGCGGAGGGGATACCCCTATGTGCCACCACTATGAGAGGGAGCAACTGACCACCACGGCGCCGATCAGTGACGAGCACGCCGACGAAGCCCCCGACATCGAGCGGTCCCTGGCCGAGGCACCGCCTGCAGCCGACGACTGAGTACACCGACCACATATTTCGGAAACGACTAAGCGCGCAGCGCCAGCAGGACCTGCTATGCGCGTCGGGATCGACGAAGCCGGTAAAGGGCCCGTACTCGGACCGATGGTGGCGGCCGCCGTCGGCGTCCCCGATCCCGACGTCCTTCCGGACGGCGTCGCGGACTCGAAGCGGCTCGCTCCCGAGCGCCGCGAGGCGCTCGACGCCGCGATCCGCGACGACGACCAGATCGCCGTCGGCGTCGCGGCGATCGAGGTCGAGCGGATCGACGATCCCGAGACGGACATGAACGGGCTGACCGTGACTGGTCACGCCGACGCGACGGCGGCGATACTCTCGGCCGACCCGTCCACGGCCGCCGACGAGATTGGGGTGCTCGCAGACGCCTGCGACACCAGCGAAGCGCGCTTCGCCAGACGGCTCTCCGGGGCAATCGACGACGCAATCGCCAGCAGCGAGGTCGGGGGCCACGATCTCGACGTCGAGGCCCGCCACGGCGCCGACGACGAAGATCCGATCGTCGCCGCGGCCTCGATCGTCGCGAAAGTCGAACGTGACGCACGTGTGGCCGAAATCGCCGACGCCGTCGGTACCGACGTCGGGAGCGGCTACCCGAGCGATCCGACGACCAGGTCCTTCCTGGAGCGGTACGTTCGCGAGCACCAGCGACTCCCCGAGTGCGCCCGGCGAAGCTGGCAAACCTCCGAAGACGTGCTGGCGTCGGTCGAGCAGGCCGGTCTCGGCGAGTACTAGCGACGATTCTCTCCGGTTCGGTCGAATCTACCGAACGAACTCCGTTCCTGGCCTTACTCCAGCGCCAGCGACGCGAGCATCGCCTCGAGCTGGATCCGCTCGTCGGCGCCCTCGACGATGCGGTACTCCGCCTCGCCGATCCGGTCCATCAGCCGGACGGTTGCCTGCTCTTCGAGTTCGAGGTCCCAGACCGAGCGGTGGAGCTGGTCGATGACGTCACCGCCGGCGATGCCGCGGTCGATGAGCAGCGATTCCAGTGCCGCGCGGGCGGCGAGGAAGTCGCCGTCGATAGCGTGCTCGACCATCTCGAGGACCTCCTCGGGGCGGGCGGTCGAGGTAATCTCGTAGACGGCCTCCTCGTCGACGACGGTCTGGCCGGTCGCGGCCGCAGCCTGGAGCGCGTTGATGGCCCGGCGCATGTCGCCGTCGGCGGCGTAGGCGATCGCGTCGTAGCCGCTCTCCTCGACCTCGATGCCCTCCTCGCTCGCGACGATCTCGATCTGCTCGCGGATCGCCTCGTCGGAGAGCGGCGGGAAGCGGAAGACCGCACACCGTGACTGGATCGGGTCGATGATCCGGGAGGAGTAGTTACACGAGAGGATGAACCGGGTGTTGTTCGAGAACTGCTCCATCGTCCGCCGGAGCGCGGACTGGGCGTCGCTCGTCAGCGCGTCGGCCTCGTCGAGGAAGATGATCCGGAAGCCGTACTTGTCGCCGCTGAAGGAGGTCCGCGCGAAGTCCTTGATCCGCCCGCGGACGACGTCGATCCCGCGCTGGTCGCTCGCGTTGAGTTCGAGGAAGTGCTCGCGCCAGTCGTCGCCGTAGATCTCCTTGGCGATCGCGACGGCGGTCGTCGTCTTGCCCACGCCTGCCGGACCGGCGAACAGCAGGTTCGGCAGGTCGTCGCCAGCGACGTACTGCTGGATGCGTTCGGTGATCGTCTCGTGGCCGACGACGTCCGCGAGCCGCTGTGGTCGGTACTTCTCGACCCAGACGTCGTCCCTGGTGGCGACAGCGTCGTCGGCCCCGTCGGCGTCGGCCTCGCTCATGGACGTGGGGAACGGCGGGGCGGGCTTAAATCGCGCGGGACCGGACGGCGGGCGCTCGCCGTGATCGGCCGTTCGAACGTGCCGAGGCCACTCGAACGCGTCCGGGCGGCCGAACGTTCCGGGCGGTTCGGATTCCACCCCACTTTCCACGTGAGCGCGTTCGCGGAGTCCTCGCGTTTACGAAGCGCCCACGAAGGCCGTGTTCGGCCAGTATTCCTGGTGTAACTGGCAATCACGGGACGACGATCCGAACTACCGTTACATTCATTATTGGTACTATCTAACACTGTGTTACACTACCATGTCAATGGGTGCCTATGACGAAGACGAGCACGAGCGTCGCGAACGCAAGTCCAACACGGTGGACGCCGCTTTCGACGACGATCGGCACGAGTACGAGGGGTCGATGGAGTACGATTCGGGGGACTCCGCGGAGGATCTGCTCGACCAGTTCGAAGAGATCAAATCCTAGTCCTGCCGCCGCATTCCGCTGACCGCACGCTCACCGTCGTAGCAAGCCGACGGAGAGTCCGACCGCCACGGAGACGGCGAGCACGTGACCCAGCAGCGCGCCGACGAGCAGTGGCCGCCCCCAGACGATCGGGAGCAAGGCGAGCTGCAACGCCGCGAAGGCCAGCGGCCAGCGGTCCACCCTCGCGACGGCCCGCGCGGTCCCGGGATCGAACTCGTAGCGCCAGGACCGCCAGACTGCGGCCACGCTCGCCCACCACCCGATGCCGATGCGGTAGACGACGTCCCACGCGAGGAGCAGTGCGAGGTAGGTCGCCAGCAGCGGTGGATCGGGGCCCAGCGCCGACTCGAGCAGTGACGTCTCCGTCCCCACCGGTTCTGCCGCGAGGAGGTAGGTCACGAGCCCGACGTAGGCCAGCACGGAGAGCACGATCTCGACCCGCGACCCGAAGGCGAGCCGGCGATAGGCCGCGGGCAGCGCGAGCGCGCGCAGCCTCGCGCCCATCCGGAGCGTGATCGCACTCCCACCGCCGGCGACGAGCACGGCAATCGTGCCCGAAACCACGGCGTCCCAGAGCCCGTAGTACCAGGCGAGGCCGAGCACCGCGACTTCGAAACCGACGACCTGGAGCGCGACCGCGGCCCACGGGGTGATCGAGACGCCGGGGATCGCACCGATTAGCCCCTCGTACGTCCACGTCTCGCCGTAAACTGGCCCCTCGACGCGCTCGTCGTCCGCCGGCGGCTCCGACCCCTCGGAACTGGGCTCCGCGCCGGTCGTCCCCGATGGCGTCTGAGCGTTCGGCGTCACGACTCGGCCTCCCCGAGCGCCGCCGCCACCGCGTCGTCGAACGACGTCCGATCGATCCGGACGTGGTCTTCGATCGCCGGGTCCTCGACGACCACAGGGGTCCGCAGCCCCTCGATCAGCGGCCGCGCGATCGCCGCGTCGACGTCGGTGACGAGACCGACCCAGTAGGAGGATAGCCTCGGCGAGAGCACGGGGACTGGGACGATGTACGGTTCGCGACCGAGCGCACGGCCGACGCGCCGGAGCATCGTCTCGTAGGTCAGCACCTCCGGCCCGCCGATGCCGTAGGTCCGGCCGGCGGTCTCCGGCGCCTCGAGCACGCCCGTGAGGTACGCGACCGCGTCCGCGACCGCGATCGGCTGGCACGGCGTCCGGACCCAGTTTGGCGTGACCATGACCGGGAGCTTGACCGCGAGCTGCCGGACGATGTCGAATCCCGCGCTTCCCCTGCCGACGATGATCGCGGCACGAAGCGTGGTCAGCTCGTAGCTGCCGTCGGCGAGGATCGCCTCGACCTCGCGACGCGACCGGAGATGAGCCGAGAGGTCGTCGATCGTGCGCCCACGGGCGTCCTCGCTCCCGTCGCCTGCACCGGATCGTGGGCTGCCGGTCCCCTCCCCGAGACCGCCGAGGTAGATCACGCGCTCGATCCCCGCCGTCGACGCGGCTTCGGCGAACGTCCGCGCGAGCGTCCTGTCGAGTTCCTCGAAGTCCTCGCCGGCGCGCATCGAGTGGATCAGGTAGTAGGCCGCCTCGCAGTCGGCGATCGCGTCCGCGAAGCTCGTCGCCTGCCCCGCCGATTCCGCTCCGCCATCACCGGGCTCGAAGACGCGCATTGCGGCGGGCTCCTGCAGGTCACCCTCGATCACCCGGACGTCCGCAGGCAGCCCGGCTGCAGACCGGTCCCGCACGAGCGCCGTCACCTCGTGGCCCCGCTCGCGGAGCTCCGGGAGGAGATGGCGGCCGACGAACCCAGTCGCGCCGGTCAGGAGGACGTGCACGTCTCGACAGTCGGTCGCCTACCTAATCATCCCGGTGGTGCCGGCGAGTGAGCGCTCGAGCACCGCTGGATCCACCTTATAGCACCACGCCGTCCTGCAACAGCGCGATGAGCACGGTGAGCGTCACGGTACTCGCGAGCGTCGTCACCAGCACGGCGGTGCTGACGAACTCCGGTGCCGTTACGCCCTCCCGGTCTTCGCCGTACTCGACGACGAGCATCAGCGGCGTCACCGCGGCCGGCATCGCGCAGGCCAGGACGAACACCCGGCCGACGTCCGTCGGCAGCCCGAGCGGGATCGCCAGCGCCAGCGCGACCACGGGCGCGACGAACAGCTTCAGTAGTGAGGCGGGGACGGCGGAGCGCAGGGCCGCACCGTGGGTCGTGTTGGCGAGCTGGATGCCGAGCAGCAACAGCATGACCGGGATCGCGGCGTCACCGGTGAGCTGGATGGCCTCCATCGCCGCGGAGTCCGCGGGCGGCACGACGGAAAGCACCCGGGCCAGCCACGCCGCCGCGAGCGCGTAGACGAGCGGCAGCGTGAACACCTCGATCGCGGCCTCGCGGGCGGAGGCCATCGTCCCGCGCGAAGCGAGATAGACGCCGAGCGTGTACATCAACACGGCCTGGAAGACGATGTAGAGGATCGCCGTCGAGCGACTGACGCTCCCGAAGGCAAAGGCCGCCAGTGGAATGCCGTAGTTCCCGGCGTTGGGAAACGTGCTCGCGAGCACCATCGCGCCGCGCGTCTCGTCGGGGTGCCCGATCGCCCGGGCGACGCCGACCGCGATCGCCACCATTCCGAGCGTGAACGCGGTGACGCCGACGGCGAGCTTGAGTGCGGTTTTACCGCCGATGGGCGTCGTCGCGAGGCTGTGGAAGACGAGCGCGGGCGTCAGCACGTAGATGGTGATCGCCGCCAGCGGATCGACGTCGACCTCGCGGAGACGGCCGAGAGCGTAGCCGGCGCCAGCGATCGCCAGCACCGGCAACACTGCCTGCGTGAGTGCGTCGAGCAGCGACACGTCCGTCGCTCCTCGTGGCGGCTACGAAAGCGTTTCCGCCCCGGCACGAGCGGCCGGCTGTCGGTGGCGGAAGCGAGAAAATCGGGAACCGAATCGTCGCTACGGCGTCGAGCGGGGACCAGCACGCTCTGCCGTCTGGCGGGACTAGCGGGTCAGTTCGGCTCGATGCGCCAGGTCGTCGCGCTCGTGTACGACCACTTCTCGACGCTGATCTCGCGGGCGGACTCGCTGAGCTTGACCATCAGCGCGCCGATCTCCTTGGGCGAGAGCCCGACCTCGTCCGCGATGAACTTGCTCTTGAAGTACACGACGCCTTCCTCGCTGACCTTGTTCGAGAGGTAGTCCTGCAGTCGCTCCTGCTTTGCGGGCGTACCCTCGCTGGAGGGCTGGGTAGTGGCGCTCATGCGTCACTCCTGCCTATCGCTCACTACCTGTTATAAGGGACAGTCGCTTCGGCCGATTTCGGACGTATTCTCCCAAATCGGCGACGTTTCACACCTTTCGGGCTGCTTAACGAACCTTTTACGAAGCGCTCAGAACCGACGAGACCTTTTAGAAATTATTCTGAGGCCGTTATCTCCACACGAAATTCACCTGTTCGTTTTACGCCAGGAATCCCGCCAATCCCGCCGAAATCGCGGTTCGGGGCCGTCGCGCGCAGTTCGTCTGACGCTGTGCCCGGGGCAGCGTCGCGTGGAACGAACTCCGGCGAGCGGTGATCGAGCGTGCTCGGAGCGGGTCGGCCGATTCGACGCTCGCCGGGATGGCGATCCCAGCGAATCCGTGTCGGCTCCTCACGTCTCGTGTCGCCAGTACTCGTCGTCGACCGTGACCTCCTTCTTGAACAGCGGCACCTCCTCCTTCAGCCGGTCGATACCGTCCTCGACGGCCCGGAACGCCGATCGACGGTGTCCCGCCAGCACCACGACGAAGACGATGTGCTCGCCTGCTTCGAGGACGCCGGTGCGGTGGTGGAGCGCGACGGCCTGGACGTCGTCGCGGGCCTCGAGGTCGCTCCGGAGGGCCGCCATCCGGTCATCGGCGAGCCCGTCGTAGCGCTCGAACTCCAGGCGCTCCGTGGGCTCGTCGTCCGGGCCGTCGCGCGTCCGTACGCGCCCGGTAAACGTCGCGATCGCACCCGCACGATCCGCCGATTCGGATGCTTCGACTTCGGCAATCAGGGATTCGAGCGTCTCGTGAGGGTCCGTGGCCTCGAGCGCTGCGAGGAGTTCCTCGAAATCAACGGCGTCGGCTTCCTCGGCCTCCAGCAGGACGTCGCCGCCCGCTTCTCGACCGCCCAGCGCGACCTGCGGAATCCGGGCGTCGCTGTACCCCTCGACGATCGCGTAGTCGTATTCGGGGGCGAGGTCGTCGAGCGTTTCTTGGAGGGACCGGTCGGCGCCCGTCGCGAACCAGCCCGCGTCGTCGGTCAGCCCGAACGTCGCGTCCGCGCCGGCGGTGCGGTGTCGCGTGGTGTCCTTGCCATCGGTATCGAGATCGGGCTCGTGCGTACAGTGTTTGATCGTGGCGACCCGGCCGCGATCGGCGAGTGCGCTCGCGAGGCGCTCGACGAGAGTGGTCTTCCCGCAGTTGGAGGGGCCGACCACGCCCAGGACCTGCATGCGCGACGGTGGGGGTTCGTGGCGTTTGTAGGTGTCGCTGGGCGGGATTGTTGCTCTGAAAAGCGATGCAATTGCACGACTGCAACAGCTCGCTTGGAAGCCCCCTCCCGCTCGCGTCCGCTGTTCCGGAAGACTCGATCCACTCGTCTTCCGACGTTCCGCTCGCTACGCTCGCGGAACACTCGCTGCGCGCTTCGCTCGCTCCCTCTGGTCGCTCGGTCCAGTGCTTGCGGCGTGAGCGAACGCGACCGGTCGGCCCCTTCCAGTCCCACCCGGTGCTGTTCGTCGAATATCGCGAGACCCCGGTGGGGGCGTCACCGAGCGCTGCGTGGCTGTGGCGCTCGCGTTCGTCTGGGGTCCGCTCCAGGCTGTGGTGGTATGTTGGTCGCCGAATCGCCGACCTTTTGCGGCTATCGACCCGAATTCGTCCATGACCGACGCACGCGCGGCGTTTCTCGCGGGCGAGCGACCCGACGACGTGGCGCTGTTCCTCAGCGACCGTGTGCTCGACGACCCCGCGGCACTGCTGGAGTACGGCGAGGAAGTCCCCGGCGGCGTTTTACTCGTGATGGACGGCGAGACCGGCCGGAGCGTCTTCCAGTCCGCGACGGAGATGGACGCGATGGGCTTCGCCGGCAAGGCCATGAAGACCGACGGCGAGATCTCGCGGGACCTGACCGGTGCGAACTGTCCGAAGGTCGACGATCCCGACACGCCCGAGGAGGAAGAACACGTCCCACGGTTCGTCTTCGCCTTCGCGGAGGAGGAAAACGAGGACGTTGGCGGGCGCTACGCCGAGGGCGACGTGATTCACGCCTACGCCCACTGTTCCTGTGGTGCCGCCTTCTCCCAGAACTGGGTCGCTGGCGAGCGCGACGAGGAGTGAGCGGCCGGTTCTGCGGACCGATTCCTCGCGGCACACGTCCGCGGAGAAAGACCTAACCGCGGCGCGCGCCGCCACCGGGTATGGGCATCGAGCAGTTCCGCACGCAGATCGAGGAGGCACGCCGGCTCGCCGACGAGGCCGAGGATCCACAGGTCGAGGCGCAGTATCGACAGCACGCCGACTTGCTCGACAGCGTCGAGTCGATGCTCTCCGCCCAGCAGCGGCTGCTCGATCGCAAGAACGAGTCCCTCGAAGCACTCACCGGGCTCCTCCTGACCTTCCACGAGCAGTACGCCGACGATCTCGACGGCGAGGCGGCCGACCAGCTCGACCGCATCGCGGAGGCGGCCAGTGACGTTCGAGAGAGCGTCGAGAACGAACAGCGCACCCTCGAGTAGCCTGCTGTCCTCTGAACCACGATCCCGGGGTGATCCACGCCCGCAACCGTTATTCCGCCCCGCTACGGTGTTTCTCCGATGGCAGTCTACTACGTGACCTGCTTCGACGACCGGGTCGCCGGCCCCTTCGACACCCGGAGCGAGGCCAAGCGGATCGCCGACGAGGAGAACACCACCGAAATCGGCGACAACTACGCCGTCGAGCGGGTCGACGCCGAAGACGGCGCGGCGTAACCCGGGGCCTGGAGCGGCCGGCTGCAGCGGCCGCTCAGTCCGACGTGGGATAGTCGACGTCGAAGACGTCCTCGACGACAGGTTCGTCGTCCGCCGCGCTCGCCTCTTGCCCCGGCTCCCCGGGAACCTCCGCCGAATCCGCCGTCTCCGCAGCGTCCTCGTCCGGGCTCACGCTGCCGGTCTCGTAGCCCTGCAGATCCAGCGTAACGTGATCGAAGCCGAGATCGAGCATGTGCTCGCGGGCGGCGTCGGCGAAGCCGGCGTCGAGGGCGATCTCGAGCTCGTCCGCCCCGACCTCGATCCGTGCGAGGCCGTCGTGGTCCCGGACGCGGAACTGGTCGAACCCCCAGGTCCGGAGCAGCTGTTCGGCCTTCTCGATGCGAGTGAGCCGCTCCTCGGTGACCTCGAGCCCGGTCGGGATCCGGGAGGAGAGGCAGGCCATCGAGGGTTTGTCGGCGACGGGGAGGTCGTAGTGCTCGGCGATCTCGCGGACCTCTTCTTTCGAAATGTCGTGTTCGAGCAGCGGCGAGTGGGCGTCGAGTTCGGCGACGGCCTCCAGTCCAGGCCGGTGTCCCTCGCCGGGATCGGACGCGTTGGTGCCGTCACAGACCGTCTCGATGCCCAGCTCTTTCGCGTGCTCGTACATCCGCCCGAGGCGCATCGTCCGGCAGTGATAGCAGCGGTCCTCGCCGTTGGCGACGAACTCCGGGGAGTCCAGTTCGGAGAACTCGACGACGTCGTGGCGGATCCCGATCGCGTCGGCGACCTCGCGTGCGTCGTCGAGCTCGGCGGCCGGGAGCGTCTCGCTCTTGGCTGTGCAGGCGACGGCGTCCTCGCCCAGCGCGTCGCGGGCGATGGCGGCGACGACGGCGGAGTCGACGCCTCCCGAGAAGGCGACGAGTGCGTTCTCTCGCCCGGCGAGATCCGCTTTCGCCGCCGCGAGCTTCGCCTCGATACTCATTGGCGATCCAAACGGCTCCGTGGGCAAAAGGCCGTGGATACCGGGTCCAGCCGTCCCACACTACCGGGGGCTGCTCCGGAGCTGCCCAGATTCGACGCGGTGCAACCACCGGGGATCGTCGAGAATCAGGCTCCGTCGCCGTCCGTGTGGTCGGTGTTGCGGAGGACGAAGGGCCCCATCGCCAGCGTCCGCTTGGCGACGGTCGCGATCCGCAGGACGAAAGAGAGGAGGATCGCGAAGGGCGCGAGCGCGACCGTCGCGGCGCCGAGCACGAGCCAGGACTGGTTCGCAACGCCGAGCGTCGAGCCGCCCACGGTCCCCGCGTTACCGAGCACCAGCAACCCGGCGATCGTGACCACCAGTGCGGGGATCGCCGAGTAGAGCATCGCCCGCGAGAGATCGGTCAGCGACCACTGGAAGTAGAGCGTCTTGACGTGCTCGCGAGCCGGGCCGAACCGCTCCAGCAGTTCCACCACGTCGTCGAGCGCTGCCGTCGCCTCCTCGTCGAGGGACGCGCCCGTCTCGTTCTCGGTCGGTTCGTCCCCGTCCTCGCCGTCGTCTCCCTCGCCGTCGTCGTCCGCAACAGCGCCGTACAGGCCCTGGATCCGTTTCCCCTCGTAGATCTTGAGCGAGTAGTTGAACCCGAGCGCGGCCTGGACGACGCCGAAGGTGCCGAACTGGGCGCCGTCGAGTCCTTCCTGCACCGTCTCGGCGTTCTCGATCAGCCCGTCGGTGAAGGATTCGACCGTCTCGCGAGCGTCGGGGTCCTCGACGTCCGCCGTCGCGTCGCGAAGCTCCTGCGCCCGATCGGCCGTGGCGCCGAGTAACGCCTCGAGGAACGCCGACGGCTCGGGTGGGCTGACCGGTTCGTCGAGGTCGTCGGCGACGTCGTCCCGGAAATCGAGCGCGGCCTGCATCCGGTCGCGCTGGTCGCCGACGGCACCGAGCTCCTGGGAGAGCACGACCTGATTGATCGTGACGACGAGCGTGACGCCGGTGATGATCGACGTGATCATCGCCTGGAACAGCGTATCCGCTGGGTCCGAGCCGGCGATCGCGTCCTCCAGCGGAACCGGATCGACCGCGACGAGCACGGCGAGGACCGCGAAGACGATCGCGAGGACGAGTCCCGCGACCGCCCACCGGTTTGCGCCGAGCAGGAGCCAGAGCTTGAACCGGTTGCCGGGCACCCGCAAGCGCATCGAGTCGTCGGAGGGCATGGTGAAATCGGGCGTGGGAAGCCCGGAACTAACTGGAGCTACAACGCCGTCCGGCAAAAAGCCGGTGCCCCGATGACCGGTCTCCACGCCGCTGGACGTGCGAGGACTGCCCCGCGGCTGCTCCTCGCTACGGTCGCTTCCCCAGCCTGCCCGAGCCGACGAGCGCGGCGAGGATCACGACCGCCGTTGCGAGGAGCGCCGCCAGCGCGCCGAACCCACTCGTCGCGCCACTCTGGCTCTCTTCCCCGCCGTCGAAGCTGTCCCGTGCTTCGACGTCGACGGACGCCGTGGCGTTCCCGATCGCGAGCTCGTAGCGCCCGCCGCTCGCGAACTGGCGTTCGAAGCTGACCGTCGTGCGCTGCCCCGGCTCGAGGACCACGGACTCGCTCGCCACCGGTTCGCCGTCGAGCCGGAGCGTCGCGTCGAACTCGCCGACTTCGCTCCCGCGATTCTGCACCGTCGCCGAGATCGTCACGGACTCGTTCGGCGCGGGCGCACTCGAAGAGAGTTCCAGCGCGGACACCGAGAGCAGCGCCAGATTGCGTCGGGCGCCGGCGATCGTGACGCTGGCACCACCCGTTTCCCCCGCGAGGTCGGTCAGCGCATCCACCGCGACGGTCGCCTCGAGGACGTTCTCCTCGCCGGGGTCGAGTGCGACGGACTGCTCGCCGACGATCCCACCGGCTGCGGCGATGGGGACCGTCCACGCTCCGGCCGCGCTCCCGGTGTTCGACGCGGTGACTGCGAGCCGGACCGTCCCGTTTGCGGCCACGCCGACGGTCCGCACGTCCGTCACCAGCAGTGCGGCTCCCTGGCTGCCGAGACCGACCGGTGAGCCGCCGTCGGCGGTCGCCGACGCGACGATCGGGCTTCCATTCGTTCCCGCGTCAACGGTGGTCTCGACGGGGGTCCACTCGGCGCCGCCCGCGTACGCGGTGAGATTCTCCGTGGAGACGCCGGCCGCCCCCGTCGCGTTGGGGTCGATCGCGAACTCGTAGCCCACGTCCGCGAGCTCGACCGTCGCGTCGGGGACGTAGGCGGCCGGCCGGGTGAACCGCCCCGGGACCGCCCGATCCGCCGGCTCGAAGCGAACGGTCATCGCGTCAGCGTCGTGGGCGGGGCGGATCGCGAGCGATCGGAGCTCGACGGCCCGGTTTCCACCCGCCGCCTCGGCGTTCGCTCCGGCGGGAACGTCGACCGAGACGGCTTCGTCTGCTCTCGCGTGCTCGACGGTCACGACGATCGTGCCGTTCGCTCGCTCGACGCTCGTCTCGATCGGATCCGGTTCGGGCTGCGCTGGCGGCGCGTAGCCGCCGGAGCCACTCGATCCGCTCCCGGCGTCGCCGGAGTCGGACTCGTCGGAGCCGCTGCCGTCGCCACCGTCGCCGTCACCGCCGTCCTGGCCACCATCGCCGTTCTCGCTGTCACCATCGTCCTCCTCCGCAGCGACGGTGAGGGTGGTCGTCGTCGCGTTCGTGCCGTTCGCTCCGACGACGGTGAGTTCGACCGTGTAGTTCCCAGACTCCTGGTAGACGTGCTGGACCGTCGGGCTCTCGCCACTTGCCGTCTCGCCGTCACCGAACGTCCACTGGTAGCTCGTAATCGTGCCCGCCGAATCGCCGGCGTCGAACGTGACGGTCTCGTTGACGGTCGCGGAACCGGGAGCGTCGAGGACCGCCGTCGGTCCCGCGGGCTCGCTGGACGGCTCGACGTGGACGATTTCGGTCGTCGTGTTCGCATTCCCGGCCGAATCCGTGACCGTGAGGGTGACCGTATAGTTCCCCGCCTCGTCGTAGCCGTGCGTGACGGTCTGGTTGCCGGCGGGGTCGGTCACGTCACCGAACGTCCACGTGTAGTCGACGACGTTTGCCGTCGGGCCGCCGGCCTCGAACGCGATCGCCTCGCCGGTCTCCACGGCCGTTCGGTTCGCCCGTATCTCGGCGGTCGCGGGTGCGAACACCTCGATCGTCGTCTGATTGACGTCCCAGCCGTAGTCGTCGGAGACGTTGACGGAGACGGTGTGCTCGCCGGAGGTCGAGAACGCGTGCTGGAAGGTGGCGCCGCTGGCGTTCGTCGCGTTGCCGTCGATCGACCACGAGTAGCTCGCGTTCGGGCCGGTGTCGGAGCCGCCGGCGTCGAGAGCGATCGTCTCGCCGACGGTCGCGGCGTCCGGTGCGGGGAGCGAGGCGACCGGGTCCGGCGGTTCGGTCACGGTGACGGTGACGTTCGTGCTGTCTACGTTGCCTCCGGAATCGGTCACCGTGAGCTGGACCTCGTACTCGCCCGCGGTGGCGTAGGTGTGGCTGACGTTCGCTCGATCCGGGCCGCTGACGGTCTCGCCGTCGCCGAACTGCCACTCGTAGCTGACGATCGCGCCGGCGTCCTGACTGCCGTTCGCGGAGAAGGCGAGCGGCTCCGTCGCCGCCGCTGTCCCGTTCGTGCTGACCTGGGCGGTCGGTGGCGTCTCGTCGGTGACGTTGACGACCGCCGACGCGGCGCCGCTCTCGTAGCCGTCGTCGACAGTCACGGTGACGGTCCGCTCGCCGGCGTGCTGGAACTCGTAGTCGAGGGTCGGACTCGTGGTCGTCGCGTCGGTCGTCCCGTCGCCGTCGGTGTCCCAGCGGTACTCGGTGACGGCGGCCGACGACGTGGCGTTGCTCGCGTCGAGGGTCACGATCTGTCCGGCCGTGGGCGTCGCGTTACTCACCGTGAGGCTGGCGTTTGGTGGCGTGCAGTACCCTCCCTCGATCGTGACGGGTTCGCCGAGGCTGTCGAGTCGGACGCGGTCGGTGCCGTCGGTCTGTCCCGTGACGACGTCCCAGTCGTGGATCAGCCCGTCGTAGGACGGACTGTTCTCCGGGTTGACGGAGTGCTCCGAAGAGTCGTTGAACGTCGGATCGATCGTGATCTCGGTCTCGCCGGTGAGGCCGCGGAACGCGCCGCCGTCGGTCCTGCCCTGGGACCACCCCCAGATCATCGTGCGCCCGTCGTCCGCGAACTCGTCGTCCTGGCCGACGTAATCGTCGTCCGTGACGACCCACTCGCCCGCCGCCGGGAGTCCGCTCAGGCTGAACGTCGCGAACCCGCCCAACGTACCGCTCTCGGCGGGCTGGTGGTGCCGATCGTGGACGACGACGAGGCTGGTTCCCTCCGAGCCCTGGTAGAGCAACAGCGTGCTCGTATCGTTCTCCTGGTAGGGTTTCGTCCCGTAGGAGCTGTAGTCCTGTCCGGATCCGTTCCACCGGTAGTCGTAGAACGCCTCGACGGACTGGCTCTTGTCGACGATCGGCGTGACGTCGATACACTGCTCGCCCTGGCTGATCGCGTACGCGCTCGATCCGTTGCCGTGTGGGTCGGCGACGGCGGTCGGGGCGGACGCGAGCAGCGCGAATCCGACAACGGCGACGGCGATGGTCGCGAGCGCGGCCGAGGCGTGGCGTCGCTCCGTCATCGGCACTCACCGGCTGGATGGCCGTGGAATTCGGGGTCGTTCGACGTCGGTTCGTTCGTGGAAGGGGCTGGATAGCACATGGGACCTGGAGCGGGCACAGCGACGAGCGGCCGTGTGGCTGTGGTTACCAAGTCCAGGCCGGGAGACCCACTTTGTTATACTACTGCAAACGGCCGTGGCGAGTCGTCGCGAACCGGCACGTAGCTGGAAACGTCCCCGCAGGAACCGGTCGCCGAACGAAACCGCGGTCGCTGGCGGTTCGGTTCAATCGGCTCGAGATCGCTCCGCGCTAGCGACCGCTTACCGCTACCGCGATCGCATCAGGGAGTGCGCCTGCGACGCTCCGCCGCCGATTTGCGGTCACTCGACGCCCGCAGACCCCCGACGCCCCGCAGTCGCTCACGAGGCCCGGTGGCTCACCGGACCCGCTTGTACACCGCCTTGATCGCGTCGGTGGGGGCGGAGCTGGACTCGAGGCTGTAGTGGGTTCGCACCTCGGGGTTGAACTTGGCCTTGTAGCCACAGAGTCGCTGATCGTTCGCGCCGATCAGATCGATCCGCTCGCGCCCTCGCTCCTTCGCCGCCTGCATCACTGTCCAGTCGATGAGGTCCGTCGCGGGCAGGTCGCTCTCCAGGTCGGTGACGGTCTGCCAGCCGTAGCAGGTCTCCTCGTCTTCCAGGGTGATCTTCCCGCCGACGAACGCGCCATCGAGCTCGCAGACGTAGGCGCGGGCGGCTCCCTCCGGGAGCGACTCGTAGAGGTCACGCGCGAACGCGGGCGTGACGTTGTAGGTGACGTCCTGCTCGTCGTGGCGTGCCTGCACGCGCTCGATGATGCGCTCGACGTCGTCGCCGTCGCCCAGTTCGAGTTCGTAATCGAACTCCTCGGCCTTCCGGACGTTCTGCCGGACGTCGCTGCTGAAGGACATGAACAGGTCATCGACGTCGGGGGTGAGGTCCACGTGGTAGGTGTATCGCGGCGTCGGATCGAAGTCGTTCCAGATGAACGGCCGGGGATCGTCGTAGGCAGTGCCGGCGCGGACGTGGGCGTAGTGGGGTGCGATCTCTTCGTCGACGGCGTCGACGACGGCCTCCACGAACCGGCGGTGTCGCTTCTCGGCCTTCCGCTGTTTCGCGCTGTGCCCGTTGAGCTGCGCAGGGCCGAGGTAGCTCACCTCGAGGTCTGGCGGCGGGGAGAACGCCGTCCGGAGCGGCCACCGTTCCAGGGCGAACACGGGAAACAGTCCGATCGGCTCCTGTCCCTTGTAGCCGACGTAGGGATACAGGGTCGTGCCGGAGTGCTCGGCGAGGACCTCGAGCGCCTCGTACCGGTGGAACGGCGTCGTCTCCTCGGACCGCTCGACCAGCTCGTTCCACGCCTCCGCGTCGCGGAGCAGCGAGGTATCGACGCTCATCGCTCCAGATACCCCATCTCCGCGAGCCGTTGCTCGACCGCCTCACCAGCCTCCGGTCCGCCGCCGGGCGACGCGTCGGGCTCGGCGCCGTCCCTGGAGATCGCCGCCGGCGGTTCGTAGGCCGGATACTCCTCGACGCCAGCGGGATCGACGGCCGGCAGCACCGCCCCGTCCATTCTGGCAGGTGCCGGGATCCCGAACGTCGCCAGAATCGTCGGCGCAACGTCGAAGAGGTGTGCGTCGGCGAGCTCTGCGGTGCCCGCGTCGACGCCACCGACGTCGGCCAGGTCCCCCGTCACGGCGACGACGCCGTCGCGCTTGTGGTTCCAGGGCTCCTGTGGCGGCCCGAACTGCTCGTCCCGGAGCGACGCCGAGAGGAACTGGTCGAACTCGTCGGGAACGACGACGACGTCCGGCGCTTTCTCGACGTACGGGCCCTCGAACACGTCCTCCCGCCGGACGACGGACTCGAAGACGGGCTTGCCGTCGGGCGTCTCGACTGCGGCGAGTGCGTCGATCAGCTCTGACCGGAAGCCCTCGTACTCCGCCTCGCTGACGACGCCCTCGGGCTCGCGCCCCTCGAGGTTGATTCGGACGCCGAGTTCGATGCGATCTCGGACGTACGCACGGGAGCTGGCGAAGTCGACGTGCTCGGCACCGGCCCGGACCGCGTCCGTGGGCGCGATCGCCAGCAGCTGCTCCTCGATCCCGAGCCGTCTCGCGACTCGTCCGATGCGCTGGCTCGTGAGTCCGACGCGCGCAGCGACCGAGACGGAGCGTTCGAGCAGCGTCGAGCCGCCCGCTCCCTTCCCGCCCGCCGCACCACCGCCGTCTGCCGTCGTCCCGTCGCCGTCACCACCACCCGTCTGCAGTTCGTTCCGGGCGATCGAGGCCCAGGAGGGCATCCCGCCGTCGCCGGCCGTCGTCGCCAGGTCGCCGCGGTCCCGGAGGAAGCTGTTGGCGCGGAACTCGTGGCCGCCGTAGGGGCCGATGCCGTGGTCGCTACAGCACACGACGACGTCGGGGTCGCAGGCCTCGATCGTCGCGGCGATCTCTCGGTCCGCGGCGGCGTAGACGGCGTCGACGACCGCGTCGTCCTCCGGCGACTCGTGGAACACGGTGTCGGTCTGCTGGAACTGCAGGAAGCCGAAGTCGGGCTCGAACCTGTCCGCGAGGTAGCGGAACGCCTCGCCCCGTGACTCGACGAGCCGTTCGTAGCGCTCGATTTGTTCCGCCCGGTCGTCGGCCGAGGCCGTCTCACCAGCGGTCGGCCCGTCAGGGGCGGTTTCGTCGTCGTAGAGCTGGTACTCGCCGAGTTCGTCCTCGAGGTCGTCGAGCAGCCCCGCCGGGTGGCACTCGGGCGACTCCGGTGCGACGTAGCCAGGAACGAGCGCGCCGTCGAACGACGCCGGCGGGTGGGTCACCGGCGCGTTGACGACGACGCTCGAGTGGCCTCGCTCGCTCAGGAGCTCCCAGATCGCGTGCTCCCGGACGTCGGTGTAGTCGACGACGTCCCAGTCGTACCCCTCGAACCGGAGGAACCCGAAGACGCCGTGTTTCCCGGGGTTGACGCCGGTGTAGACCGACGGCCACGCGCTCGGCGTCCACGGCGGCAGTTGCGATTCGAGCGGTCCCGATGCACCCTCCTCGAACAGCGTCTCGATGGTCGGAACGACCCCCGATCCCCGTTCGTTCAGGACTTCGAGCGACGCCCCGTCGATCCCGACGAGGAGCGTCCGGAGTCCGTCCGCAGTATCGTCCGGCATGTAACGTCGGGCAAGCAGCAACCGCCCTTTGTTATAGCCGAGGTACCGGCCCGCGGCGAGCGATTATCGGGCCGCCTGCAGGAACGCCGCCGACGCAGTATCTGGCACTTACTCGATTCCGACGATCCGCCGGTCCGCTCGATCCGCCGCCGGCGCTCTCAAAGCTCCACGCGCTCGCCGCGCTCGGCCGCCTCGTAGACCGCCTCGATGGCTCGCATGTCGAGCAGGCCGTGTTCGGCGTCGGCCTCGAACGGCCGGCCGTCGCGCAGGCAGTCCGCGAAGTAGGCGGCCTCGACCTGCATCTGATCGATGGTATCGAACTCGATCGAGGTGTCGGTGACGGCCGATGTACCCGTTCGCAGGTGGAGCGTCGCGCGGTCGTCGTTGAAGAAGGCCGGCTCGAGCCGGAGCTCGCCCTCGGTGCCGATGAGCCGGAGCGACCCGGAGAGCTGTGCGTGCTGGCTCGCGGTGTAGCTGCCGGTCACGCCGCCCTCGTACTCGACCAGGAAGTTCGCAGCCTCGTCCGGGACGTCCGCGAACGCCTCGTGCTCGCTGCGCATCGTGGCCTGGGCGGCGACGGGGTCCTGACTGAGGACGTACCGTGCGGTGTTGATCGGGTAGATGCCGAGGTCCGTCACCGAGGCGCCGGGGCCCGCGAGGTCGGGGTTCAGCCGCCAGCTGTCCGCGCCGGCGATGTCGAGGACGTCCTGGGTCATGTGGCCCTGGACCGCGACGGGATCGCCGATGGCGCCGTCCTCGTACAGCCGCTTCGCGATCCGGATCGAGGGGTCGGTGTGCATTCGATACGCGGTCATGATCGGAATCCCCTCGGCGGCCTCGACGAGCCGCTCGGCGCGCTCGGCAGTCGACTCGAGGGGCTTCTCACAGAGAACGGCCTTGTCGAGGTCGGCAGCGGTCTCGACGTATGGCAGGTGGAGCGCGTTCGGCGTGCAAACGTAGACGGCGTCGTACTCCTGGGCGGCGTCGCCGTCGTGGAAGTCGTCGTAGTCGATCCCCACGGCGTCGGTGTGGGTCTCGTTCGCGACGCGCTCGGCCTTCTCCGCGGTGGAGGAGACCAGCACGGTCGTCTCGACGCCGGGTTCTGCGGCGACGGCGGGGAGCATCTCCTCGACGGTCCACCAGCCCAGCCCGATCATCGCGAAGCGGATCGGGTCGTCGGAATCGGGCTCGGTGCGCTGCCAGTCGCGCTCGGCGAACGCGTCGCGGAGTTCTGTGAGGTTCATAGCGTGAACTACGAAGCGAGTACCAAAAGGATGTGGTCGTGCGATGCCGGCCGGTTCGTCGCCGCTGGGACGGCACCGGATTCGGCGGCGGTCGGTCGCGGCTCGGCTCGCTCGACTACTGTATCACGCGCCGAACGATCGCTCCCATGCCGATGCTGCCGACGACGAAGCTGATGAGGCTCCCGACGACGGGGATCACGTTCACCACTGCGACGGCCACGGCGGCGATCGCCAGCGCCACCCACCGGTTGTCGACGACCCCGTCACAGACCGCGATGAACGCCAGCACGTTCCCGACGACGGCGAGGATCGCGAACCCGATCGCCAGCGGGATGACCAGAATGATTCCGACGATCGTCAGCGCCAGCAGTATCACGACCACCACGAACAGGACGAGCGCGATGATCCCCCACGCGAAACTCGCGACGGGCTCGTCCTGAATGGCTTCGACCATCGAATCGACGAAGTTCGGTGCGATCGCCAACATCAACGCGCCGACGATCAGCGTCGCGAGAAACCCGGCGCCCGCTCGGATCGTCGAGTCGAACTGCTGCTGGCTGACGTCACTGGCTCCCTGGAGGATCGTGCCCCCCCGCCTCGAGCAGGACGGGGTCGAGCACGGCGGCGATCGCTGCTGTCTGGACCATTTACTTCGCGATTCGTTCCCCGGTATATAGTCGTTCTTCTTCCAACGAGTGCGGATTTCGCCAGTGAGACCCGCTGACTCGCCGCCGGTCCCGGCCGTCGTGGCGTCAGCGCTGGGCCAGCGCTCGGCGCCGCGGTCCGGCTGGACACCGCCGGACGACCGACGCTCGGTCCACGCCGTCTCTCAGTTCTCGGTCCTGCCCGCCACGCTACTCACACCCACTCCACCCGTCCCTCCGAAACGGTTTAGGTCGGCCCCGACACACCCTCGGTATGCCGACGGAGTCCGCCACAGACTACGATCCTTCTCTCGGGAACAAGTTCATCTTCGTCACCGGCGGCGTCATGTCGGGACTCGGCAAGGGGATCACGGCCGCCAGCACCGGCCGGCTCCTCAAGAACGCCGGGTTCGACGTCACGGCGGTGAAGGTCGATCCCTACCTCAACGTCGATGCGGGGACGATGAACCCCTTCGAGCACGGCGAGGTGTACGTCCTCTCCGACGGCGGCGAGGTGGACCTCGACCTGGGGAACTACGAGCGGTTCCTCGACGAGGAGATGACCTCCGACCACAACGTCACGACGGGGAAGGTCTACCAGCACGTCGTCGAGGCCGAGCGCGCCGGCGACTACCTGGGCAAGACCGTCCAGATCATCCCGCACGTCACCGACGACATCAAGCGGCGCATCCGTGAGGCCGCCGAGGGCACGGACGTCTGCATCGTCGAAGTTGGGGGAACCGTGGGCGACATCGAGGGGATGCAGTATCTCGAAGCCCTCCGGCAGTTCGCTCACGAGGAAGACGAGGAGGACATTCTCTTCACCCACGTCACGCTCGTGCCCTACTCGAAGAACGGCGAGCAGAAGACCAAGCCCACCCAGCACTCCGTCAAGGAACTCCGTTCGATCGGTCTCCAGCCAGACGTCCTCGTCGGGCGCGCCGAGGACCGTCTCGAGGAAGAGACCCGCGAGAAGATCGCCCTGTTCTGTGACGTACCGACGGACGCCGTGTTCTCCAACCCCGACGTCGAGGACATCTACGAGGTGCCGCTGATGGTCGAGGAGGAGGGCCTCGACGAGTACGTGATGGATCGGCTCGGCCTCGCCGACGCCGCGATCCCGGCCGATCAGCGCGAGAACGAATGGCGACAGCTCGTGACCCGCGAGAAGTCGGGAGAGATCGAGATCGCCCTCGTCGGGAAGTACGGCCTCGAGGACGCCTACATCTCGATTCACGAGGCGCTCAAACACGCCGGCATGGAAGCCGGCGTCGACGTGAAGCGCACCTGGATCCACAGCGAGAGCCTGGCCGACGGCGTCAACGGCGAACTCGACGACGTCGACGGCATCATCGTCCCCGGCGGCTTCGGCTCCCGGGGCACCCAGGGCAAGATCAACGCCGTCCGGTACGCCCGCGAGAACGACGTTCCGTATCTGGGTCTGTGCCTGGGCTTCCAGATGGCCGTCATCGAGGCCGCGCGCAACCTGGCGGGCCTCACGGGAGCGCACAGCACGGAGATCGACGAGGGGACCGATCATCCGGTCATCGACATCCTCCCCGAGCAGTACGAGGTCGAGGACATGGGCGGCACGATGCGACTCGGCGCTCACGACACCGACATCGAGCCCGGCAGCCTCGCCCACCAAATCTACGGGACGACCTCCTGCACCGAGCGCCACCGCCACCGCTACGAAGTGAATCCGGAGTACATCGACCGGATCGAGGAGACCGGGCTAACCTTCTCCGGGCGCTCGAACAACCGGATGGAGATCGTCGAACTGGAGGATCACCCCTACTTCCTCGGCACGCAGTTCCACCCCGAGTTCCGCTCGCGGCCGGGGCGGGCGAGCCCGCCGTTCGTGGGACTGGTCGAGGCGATCGTAGAGCAGTCAGACGGTGACGTGGGGACGCGAGAAGTCGAGGCTTGAGTTTCCTCGCCAGTATGATTTTCGTGGGGCGAATTCTTATCTGGGTCGTGTCCTCATTGGCCATGTTCTAGCCAGCGTTTCTCCCGCCCAATTTACCGTTTTACTACCGGAATCTTACACTCAAAAAGAGCAGAGTCTGCCAATTCTGGACTAATATTACTCTAGGAGGGATCAATTCAATATACAATAACAATATTACATAAAAAAGTAAATTAGAATTCTAGGAATAATATTAAGTAGTTTCATATAGAAATATATTCTGTTGCCATGCAAAAAAGAAGGTCGTTCATTAAGAGTGTTGGTAGCGCACTGGCAATTAGCAGTCTCGCGACCCCCGCAGCGGGAGATGACGGAGTATCGGACGTAGTCACTGCGATTGGAGCTGGTCCTGCAGGGAACGATGAAGGACTTGCCGTTCAAGCGAACGGGAAAATGAAGGGAGCGATCAAACGCTCAGGACCGGAGATAATTCACGAAAGAACGTTCCGGAGTCGGGAACTGTACGAGCACTTTGGTGATCCCGTCTTTGAGTACGAACCAGTAACGATTCCGGCCAAGTATTTGGAATCTAGAGCCCTGAACGAAGGGGAGATACAATATGAGCGAAAAGCATCACGAGTGATTGGCAGACCAACTGAGCAAAATCGGTCCGAGAAAAGAATTTTACAAGCCGACAATAACTGGGGCGCCCTTGCCAGTATTACAGACCCAACTGATGATATCCCACTCTTTAGTTACGAAACGAGCTTCCATGCTCAGCAGCAGCTCACTGATCGGGGTTCACCGATCAATCTTGCCTGGTCTGACGGACCTGCTAGTGAGATCCGATCTTGGATGGAAGAGTTCGGCTGGACGCAGTTCCTTCAAATCTTCGACGAGTACACTGTTGATCAGTACATAAACCAGGGAGGGAACCTCATTGAGACAGATGCGCACGTAATGGACGCTGCATACAGTGGTGTCTCCGTAACATCGATTCAAGATCACATTCGTTTGTATGACCTGAGTGGCACGGTGTCAGGTGTATCCGTAGTCGGGCAGGTCCATCACGATCCTTTTGACCATAATAAAATCGGTGAGAATATTGGCGAACTCCCCAGCGGGTCTTGGGAGTTCAGCGATTCCCGAGACCGCGCAGCTGATCTCTGGAACAGTAATGATTCAAGCCACGACGTTGGCGATGATACCGGGCCTGCAGATGTCGATCGATGGTACGCAGGTAATACACACGACGGTACAGATTCACACGACGGCAAAGTGGCCGAGATCCACAACGATGGATTCGGGATTCCGGACGACGACGATTCCTGGCCCCCAATAATCATCCTTTCAGAAGACGAAGGTGACCTGAACAGGAATCAATCAAGTAACGCTTCCGAAGGCCAAGGAAACAGACAGATCACGAATAAACGACAACGGCCCTGTGCGTGTATGTTAGGGTTTTGACGCTCCTTGGCGGTTGTCGGGTGGGGATTGATGGTCTTATATTTACTTCAAAATTGGTATATCGGTGTGTATGAAATTACAACGCCTACGATTCCATTGTAGCCCCGAAATTCCGACGAACTGAGCGTTCAACCGTCCCCAGTATGACGACTCCACCCATCACGAGCGGATAGATCCCCACCAGATAAACGACCAAATTCCCACTCTCGTGGCTTATATTGAGGACGAAGACGAACAGCAATACCGTTCCGACGAACAATCCGGAAAGTGGTCCAACCGACGTCCCTTGGCCAAGGAACCAGAGCGGGATTGACAACTGGAGTGTAAATGCCGCGAACGCGGTAGCAATGAAAATAATTAGCACCGCAAGACCGGATACGTCCCCCACCGGACGCCAGTGAAATCCGTTCGATAGAACACGAATACTCGTCCACGCCCCCAATGCCGTGAGTGCGTACGCCACGCCTGCGCCGAGGATCCGCGCACGGGTAGCTGTGAGAGGCTTTCGAAACAGAACACAAACCGAGACAGTCGTGGCGGCGATGAGTACGCTACCGATTGTCGTTATATCGGAGTTGGCTAGCAATGACCCACCCGGCAACATATATTTCGAGAGTTTCTCGACGATTGTAATAGTTCGCATCCCTGAGCAGGGGAGAAAAAGAGGTGAGCAGAAGGACGTCGCTCCGAAACCTCCGTACTATCCTCTCGGATGTATGCAGGAATGGAATGCCGTTGATTGCTGTCGATTCGAAGCGAACGCAGCGTGGGAGCCCCTCGAACTCGGTGATGTCGAGGTGAATAACATTGGTCTCGATCTGCAGATCATGCCGGGGAGCGAATCGATCAGGGCAGGTGCGCCCGTCGTCGAATTCGAGTCACGGGAGGCCGTCGATCGCTTCTACCGCTCGATCAAGAAAGAGACCGACGTCCGATGACTCCGCTGGTCAGGGCTGGCAGGATGCTCTAGCGATGTCGTGGTGACTGGTCCGAAACCGTTTTGCGCCGGCCAATCGGAGCGGGACTATGCCGACCGACTCCGTTTCTCGCCGCCCGACGACGGGCGCTGTAGACCGCACCGCACAACCCGAGGTGACCCGCTGATGGTCAACGCAGACGAATTCATCGACGAGAAGATCGAAGAGATTGCCGACGCCATCGGCGACGCCAACGCCGTCATCGCGCTGTCGGGGGGCGTCGACTCCTCGACGGCCGCCGCGCTGGCCTACGAGGCCGTCGGCGACCAGCTTACGCCGGTCTACGTCGACACCGGCCTGATGCGCAAGGGCGAGACCGAGCAGATCGAAGAGACGTTCGACTACATGGACTCCCTCCGGATCGTGGACGCTCGCGAGCGCTTCTTGGAGGGGCTCGAAGGCGTCACCGACCCCGAGGAGAAGCGCCACGTCATCGGCGAGCAGTTCATCCGGGAGTTCGAGACCGTCGCGAAGGACGTCGACGCGGACTACCTCGTCCAGGGGACGATCTATCCCGACCGCATCGAGTCGGAGGGGACGATCAAGTCCCACCACAACGTCGGCGGACTCCCCGACGTCGTCGACTTCGAGGGGATCGTCGAGCCGATGCGGGACCTCTACAAGGACGAGGTTCGCGAGGTCGCACGCGCGCTGGATCTGGAGGAAGTGGTCTCCGAGCGGATGCCGTTCCCCGGCCCCGGGCTCGCGGTGCGGATCATCGGCGAGGTCACCGAGGAGAAGCTCGAGGTCGCGCGGGAGTCGAACCACGTCGTCGAGGAGGAACTGGAGGAGTACGAGCCCTGGCAGGCATTGGCCGCCGTCATCGGCAAAGCGACCGGCGTAAAGGGCGACAATCGGGTTCACGGCTGGGTCGTCTCCGTGCGCTCCGTCGAGAGCCGGGACGGCATGACCGCCCGCGCGCAGGAGATCGACTGGGACACGCTCCAGCGCATCCAGTCCCGTATCACCGGCGAGAACGAAACCGTCTCGCGAGTCGTCTACGACGTGACCCACAAGCCGCCGGCGACGATCGAGTACGAGTAGCTCCACTGGCGGCCGGCGATCGATTGTTTCGGGCCGATCGCCGCGTTGCGCCCACTCGTTTTCACCGAACCTCCCCACGAACGGACGACACTGGGGAGGTTGCCCCTGTGTAGCACGCCACGCGGATCGCACACACTTAGTAGGCACCGCGTCTTGCGTTCGAGCATGGGATTCGAGGACATGGACGTGGACACGATCTGGCTGGACGGGGAGTTCGTGGACTGGGAGGACGCCCAGATTCACGTGCTCACGCACAGCCTCCACTACGGTACCGCCGTCTTCGAGGGCATCCGCTGTTACGACACCGAGGACGGACCGGCGATCTTCCGCTGGGACGAGCACGTCGAGCGGCTCTACGAGTCGGCGAAACCCCTGGAGCTCGACATCCAGCACGAGCCAGAGGAGCTGCGCGAGGCCACCGAACAGCTGATTCGCGAGCAGGACCTGCCGTCCTGTTACATCCGGCCGATCGCCTTCTACGGCTACGACAGCCTGGGCGTGAGCCCGAAGGACTGCCCGACGCGCACGGCGATCGCCGCGTGGCCCTGGGGCGCCTACCTCGGGGAGGAAGCCCTGGAGGAGGGCGTCGACGTGATGATCTCCTCCTGGCGGAAACACCACCCGAGCCAGATTCCGACGAACGTCAAGGCGACGGGCCCCTACGTCAACAGCATGCTCGCCGGCGAGGAGGCCCGCCGGAACGGCTACGTCGAGGCGATCGTCCTGAACAAGGACGGCCAGGTCGCGGAGGGTCCCGGCGAGAACCTCTTCCTCGTCCGCGACGGCGAGATCTTCACGCCCGGCCTGTCGGAGAGCATCCTCGAGGGGATCACCCGCGATTCCCTGATCGAGATCGCTCGCGACCAGGGCTACACCGTCCACGACCAGGCGTCGATCAGCCGCGGCGAACTGTACACCGCCGACGAGCTGTTCTTCACCGGCACCGCCGCGGAGGTCACGCCGATCCGGACCGTCGACGACGTGGAGATCGGTTCGGGGAGCCGCGGGCCTGTCACCGAGGAGCTCCAGCAGCGCTTCTTCGATGTCGTCGAGCGACGCACCGACGACTACGAGGAGTGGTTCAGCTACGTCTGAAACGGCCGTAGGACCGAATCCTCCAGCGACGAAGCCGCGCTCCTTCTCAATCGTTCGCCGAGCCGTCGGACCCGCCGGCCGACGCGTCTTGATCGCGATCGAGGCCGATCTCGTCGTCCTCGAGCAGTTCGTCGGTGATCTCGGCGTCGACCGCTGCGTTCGCACGCTCGGGCGACCCGCCGTCCTCGGAGAGCGCGTCCGCGACCTCCGCCTGCTCCTCGGTCGCGCCCTCGGGCAGCACGCCAGAGTTCGCCTCCTCTTCGTTGCCGAAGCCAGCGCTCAGCAGGCGCGTCAACGCGGTCTCGACGCCCTCGTCGGTCTCGACGACGTTCTCGGGGGCGACCTCGACGACGAAGCCGGTCGTGATGTTCGGCGCCGTCGGCATGAAGAGGAGTTCGCGGCCGTCCTGGGTCTGCTTTCCCGTCTTGAACGCGGTCAGCCGCATGCCGTCCCAGGGCTCGACCTTCACCGGCGTCTGCAGCGATTGCGTACCGGTCAGCGCGGTCTCGGCGGCCATCTTCGAGGCGTTGTACACCACACGGAGCACGGGGACGCGGTTCACGACGCGGTCGAGCGTCGATTCGAAGAGGTTCCCGACGGCGGTCCGCATGAGGTAGCCGACCCCGAGCACGAGCAACGCGAAGACGACGAGGGTGACCAGCACCCGGACGAGTTCGACGGGAACGCCGCCGAGCCCGAAGGACTCGAGCAGGCTTTCATCGACGGCGGCGAGGAAGGGGGCGTTCGCGATGATGCCGTAGACCCACAGCACCACCCAGATCGTGACGATGATCGGGACGAGGACCACGAGTCCGCTCGCGAAGTCCCGCTTCCAGGTGGCCATTCGCCACATACTGCGCCCGCCGGGGTAATGAGCGTGTTCGTTTCGGACACCGAAGCCGCGTGGATTTCCCGATCGCCGCCGCGTCGTAGGACCTGCCGCGAAGCGGATCCCGTCGCGTCGGCCACCGGTCTCGGCTGGTACGCTCCCTCACCGGCCGACGATCGCCCGGAGCGCGAACAGCGCGTTCTCCTTGCGCTCCATCACGCGCCGGTAGAAGTAGGAGAGCCACCGATCCCCGTAGGGGACGTACTGCCAGCACTCGTACTCCTCGGCGAGTTCGAAGAGGCGATCCTCTCGCACGCCCGCGAGGAACTGGAACTCGAAGGGGGTCCCGTGCTCCTCGTGGCACTCGAGCGCGTGCTCGACCATCGCCTCGTCGTGGGAGCCGACGGCGATGCCACCGTCGTAGCTCTCGAAGGCCTGGGTGAGACGGTCGCGGTAGGCGTCGTTGACGGCGGCGGAATCGGTGTAGGCGATCTCGGCGGGCTCGTCGTAGGCACCTTTGACGAGCCGGACCTTCGCGGGCACGTCGGCGAACCGCTCGACGTCGGCGGCGGTGCGCCGGAGGTTCGCCTGCATGCAGACGCCGACGTCGTGGCCCTCGCGCGCGAACGCCTCGACGGCGTCGAGCGTCACGTCGGTCGTCTCGTGGTCCTCCATGTCGAACCAGACGAACCCGTCGTGCTCGCTGGCGGCCTCGACGACCAGTTCGGCGTTCTCCCGGAACGTCTCCTCGCCGACGTCCAGCCCGAGCTGGGAGGGTTTGACCGAGACGCAGACTCCGGTACCTGCCCCGTTCGCCAGCCCCGCACTCCCGCCGATGTCGGCGAGGAGGTCGCGGTACGCGTCTCGATCGGCTGCGGCGTCCGCCGGGTCGGTGTAGTGTTCTCCGAGCAGATTCAGGATCGCTCCGACGTTCCGATCCTGGAGGGTTCGGGCCGTCTCGAGTGCCTCAGGGGCAGTCTCGCCCCCGACGAACCGGCTCGCGATCGGCGGGATCATGGGCGGACTTTGCAGCCGTCCGGTATATGTTCGATGATCGTTCGTGACGGTCGGTGGCGACGGGCGGCGTCGCCAGCAGTCCCGAGCAGTCACCGGAAGCTGAGCCCCTCGAGTCCGGCTCGGCGGCCCGCGCCGCCTCTTTTATGTGGGCGGGCCACACCCAGCGGAGTATGGTGCTCGAGGTCCTCGCCGTCGCGATCTGGGCGATGCTCCCGGCGTACGTCCCGAACAACGTCGCCGTGCTCGCCGGCGGCGGTCGACCGATCGACGGCGGCCGTCGTTGGGGCGGATCCAGGCTCCTCGGCGACGGCAAGACGTGGCGGGGAACCGCCTTCGGCATCGGTGCGGGGCTGGCGCTCGGGCTCGTCCTCGACGCAGTGGCGGGCAACGTCGGCAGCGCGCTCGGCGTGGAGCTCCCGGGATTCCCGATCGTTGCGGCGCTCGCGCTGTCGGCCGGTGCGATGGCGGGCGATATCGGGGCCTCGTTCCTCAAACGCCGAACGGGCAGAGAGCGCGGCGCGGCGTTCCCGGGCGTCGACCAGCTCGATTTCGTGATCGGCGCGCTCGGGCTGACCGCACTCCTCGACTGGGGCTGGTTCACCGACGTCTTCACGCCCCCCGTGCTCCTCGCGGTCGCCGTGCTCACCCCGGCGCTACACGTGGGCACCAACGTGATCGCCTACCAGCTCGGGCTCAAGGACGAGCCCTGGTAGCTCCCGGATCGGCTGGTGACTCCGGCCCGGACGTGGCCGGTAACCGTCCCGTATTCTTCGAGCAAACTGTAACGAACGATCAAATTCTCCCCCGAGCCGACGCCTATAAGTGTACACATGTTTATCCACTGTTATGGTAGAGAGTAGCGTGAACGAGGGCCCGATCCAGTCGGTCTCGACGCGGATCAGATTCGACGACGGATCGGGGGAGTGCGAGGCCTGTGGTGAGGCCATCGACGCGGGAGAGCGGTTCAAGGTCGCGGCGATCCGGACCAGCGGCCGGATCGTCTATCACGAGTTCTGCACGGCGGAGTGTATCGACGACTGGGAGACTGCGTAGCCGTCGGCCGACGCGGTCGCCTCGGATCGCTGGAAACTGCCGTTAGCTCTCGCTCCCGTCGTCGGGCGCGGCGTGGCCGCCGAAATCGTCCTGCGTAGCGGCGGGGTTCGTCTCGAGCCAGCTCAGCCGGCCATCGTCTGGCGGTTTTGGCGGCGGGGTGTCGGTGCCGAGCGCGTCGTAGTGTGCGTCGAATGCGCGGATCATCGCCGCGAGGAGCCCGATCACGAGCGGGCCGACGAAGAGGCCGACGGCACCCAGCGAGTAGATCCCGCCGACGACGCCGACGAGGATCACCCCCGGATTGACGTCGGCTGACTGGTCGATCGCGATCGAGCGCAGGTAGTTGTCGACCAGGCTCACGACCACGAGCCCCCAGAGGAGCAGGAAGATCCCCATCGTCGTGTCCCCGACGAGGAAGAGGTAGCCGGTGGCCGGTCCCCAGATGAGAAAGGCTCCGATCACCGGGAGCAGCGCAGTGATCACCATCACGGCGGCCCAGAAGATCGGACTCGGGATCCCGGCGATCCATAGCCCGATGCCGCCGACGATCCCCTGGACGAACGCGACGAAGATGTGGCCGGCGACGACGCCCCAGGTCATCCGGTCCATCCGCGAGACGATCTCGTGGGCGACGGCGTCGTCGAGGGGCGCCGTCGAGACGGCCCACTGCACGAACGCCGGGCCGTCGATCAGCACGTAGTACACGAGGAAGAGGACGAGCGTCAGCCCGAGCATGAGCGTCGTCACGTAGGAGACGATCTCGGGGGCGTTGCCGTAGAGGAAATCGCCGAGGAGCGACCCGAAGTCTCCCGTCGCTCTCGCCAGGTCGAGCTGTCGGCCGGTGAGCGACTCCAGCTCCGCTTCGACTGCCGCAAGATCGAGATCCGTCTCGCCCTCTGCGAGGTCTCTGGCGTCGCGGTAGACGACGTAGACGATGTAGATCAGCGGCAGGACGATCGCGACCGCAGCGCCGGCGATCACCGTGATCGCGGCCGGGCGCTGGCCGATGCGTGGAGCGAGCCGGCAGTGCACCGGCCGGAGGACGTAGCCGAGCAGGAGCGCCCCGAGGACGTAGTTGACGAACGGCAGGAGGACGTAGAAGCTCGCTAGCGCGGTGGCGACGAGCAACACGAGGAAGAACGCCTGCTCTCGATTCATGCAGATGGATCCGCCCACCGAGGGTATAAAACCAGGTGCGGCGTCGCACTCGTGGCACCGAGCCTTGCAGTGGCGTCGGTTTCTGCTGTTAGCAGCTCAGATGCCGAGTTCGTAGACGGTGCCGAACGGTTCCATCCCCGCGTCCTCGTAGAATTCGGCAGCGGCGTCGTTGTCCTCGCTACAGACGAGCGCGAAGTGATCGCAGCCCCGCGCTTCGCCCCACTGCTCGAGTTCCGCCAGCAGCGCTTCGCCGTGGCCCTGGCGACGATAGGCCTCGTCGACGACGAGGTCGTGGACCCACAGGCTCCGCTCGTGGTGGAGCACGGTCTGGACGTAGACGCCCGCGACGGCGACGAGCGTCGCGTTCGAGCTCCCGTCGGCGAGTGGTTCCTCGGCCGACGTGGCCCCGCCGCCACCGGGATCGCCGACGTACCAGCCCAGCAGCCGGTAGTCGTCTTCCTCGCGCCAGGCGGAGACGAACGACTCGTCCACGTGACTCCAGAGCTGTCGGAGGATCGCCGCCCCGCGCTCCCACTCCTCGTCGCTGGTGATCTCGCGCAGTTCGGACATGGACGACGGATCGGCGCCGGTGGCACAATAGTTGTGGGTGATGCGATACCGTGTGGCGCGTCGGGGCGGGAGTGAGCGGCAGGGGGTGTGAGCGCCGAACAGTCAGTGCTCGATCTCGCCGGGCGCGTCGACGTGTACTTCCCGGACGTCGACGCCCTTGCCCGCGAGATGCCGTGTGCGCTGGCGTGCGAACTCCTCCTCCTCGGTGCCAGTCGTCGCGAGGACGTACACCTGGGCCTTCCCGGCCGGACGCATCGTCCGCCCCGCTCGCTGGGCACCCTGGCGGCGCGAGCCGCCGAGCCCGCTCGCGACGATCGCGACCTCGGCCTCGGGAAGGTCGATTCCCTCGTCGCCGACCCGGGAGACGACGAGCGTCGAGAGCTCGCCCGTGCGGAAGGCCGAGAGCAACCGCTCGCGCTCCGCGTGGCGGGTTTCGCCCGAGAGGAACGGTGCGTCGATGGCCTCCGCGATCGCGTCGCCCTGATCGAGGTAGTCGACGAAGACGAGCGCCTGCTGGGTCGGATGTTCGGCGAGCAGCGCCGCGACGTGGTCGATCTTCGCGGGGTTCGTCGCGGCGGCCTGGCGTCGTTCGTGGCCGTGGCTGGCGGCGTACTCGTCCTGTGCAGTCACCGTCGACGCGTTCGGACCGCTCTCGGGTGGTTCCGTCGGGACGGCGACGCCGTCCTCCTCTGTGCCCTCGGCTGCACCGGATGTCTCAGCGGTATCCCCCTGATCTCCAGCACTATCTTTGCGGGTATTGCCAAGACTTTTGTCGTCTGTCCTGGGTTCCCCGGCTTCGCCGCCGGCTTGGTCTCGCTCGGGCCACGGGACGAAGTGCAACTCCAGTTCGGGCTCCGCGACGTAGCCGGCGTCGAACAGCGCGTCCCAGTCCGTGCCGATCGGCGGGCCGATCAGCGTGTAGATGTCCGCCTCGTCGTCGCCCTCGCGAAGGGGCGTCGCGGAGAGGCCGAGCCGGTGCCGGGACTGGAGATCCGCGCTCCGACGGTAGACCGGCGCGGGGACGTGGTGGGCCTCGTCGAACAGTAGCAGGCCCCACTCTCGCTCTTCGAACAGCTCGCGGTGACGATCCATCCCGGCGACGTGGTAGGTCGCGATCGTCACGGGCCGGATCTGCTTTTTGCCGCCGTGGTACTCGCCGACCTGGTCCTCGGTGAGCGTCGTGTGGGTGAGCAGCTCCTCGCGCCACTGCGAGACCAGCTCCCGGCTGGGAACCAGCACGAGCGTCTCCCCACCGATCGCGGCCATGATCGCCATCGCGGCGACGGTCTTGCCCGAGCCCGGCGGCCCGACGAGCACGCCGGCGCCGGTGTCTTCGAACCGCTCGACCCAGTCCTGCTGGTACTCCCGGAGCTGGAGGCGGAGGTCGAACTCGATAGCCTCGCCGGATTCGAGCTCGCGCTCGTCGCTGACGGGGTAGCCGGCCTCGTAGAGCGTGCGCTTGACCGCGGCGATCGCCTCCTCGGCGACCCATGCTTCCGTGTCGGAGATCCGGGCGCGGAGCTGGTCCTCCTCGAGTTTTGGCTCGGCGACGTTGCCCATCAGCGATGCCGACTCGGCTTCGAGCACCTCGTAGCCGTCCTCGTGGGTGTAGAGCCGGAACTTCCCGGCGCGGGCCCACTGGTCGGCGATCCACCCTTCGAGGGCGGGCTCCTGGTCGGGGAGGACCGCCCGGAGCGACGCGATCAGGGACTCGATGCTGTCGTATGGCGCCGCCCAGACGTCCTCGGGCCGTAGCTCGTAGAGGTAGCGGCCGTCGTCGGCCTCGACGAGCCGGGCAAACTGCGAGAGCCGCGCGCGGGTGAACTGGCGCGGCCTGTCGACGACGATCTCCTTGCGCGATGGGAATGGGACCACCCGCTCGGTCTTCGCGAGGTCGGCGACTGCGTGCGGAGAGTAGACCACGGGATCGTGGGAGACGTCGTCGCGTTCGAGGGCTGTCGTTCGCTCGGCGAGCCTGTCGAGAGCGTCGCTGGCGTCCGCCTGCGTGACGTCGAGTTCCCTGGAGAGCTGGTCGGCGGTCGCGAACGGCTGGCCGAGCCCCTGGAGGGCCGCCTGGACGTCGTCGACGGCGAGTTCGGTCGCGTCCTCACCGGCGCCAACCGTGACGCTGGGCTCCTCCCCAGCGGCCGTTCCGTCGGCTCCTCCGGCTCCGCCGGGCCGGGGCGCTTCGTCCTCGGCGGCTTTCGATCCCGCCTCCGCGTCCGCTTCCTCCTCGTCTGTCACTGCCGGGTCTAGCTGGTGAGTGCCAAAGTACGCGTCGCCTCGCCCCGCGTCGTCCGAACGCGGCGATCGGGCAGCCGCGGTGGACACCAGACGCGCCGTATGGACGCCTTCGACCGATTCGCAGCGGATAATCTCCAGTTGAAACGGAGGGGTCGGGGGGTCGCCGGTCCAGGGCCGTCGGCCGGGGTGGCGACATCGTGGTACAGTCTCCCAATAGCACAGTTTCAGGTTCTGCAACGGTCAGTGAGGGTTTTATTAATGGCGTGTCGTATCGGAGGATATGACCGTCTCTCGCCGCCGGGTACTCGCCGGCAGCGGTGTGCTCGCCGTGAGTCTCACCGCAGGCTGTGGGTGGATCGAGCGCGACGAGCACGAGACGATCGAGCGGCAGTACGACGCCTCGGTGGAGACGGTCGCCATCGAGCACGAGGTCGGCTCTGTCGCGGTCACGTCTGGCACCGCCTTCCACGTCCACGGCGAGAAACAGGCGGCCAGTGAGGACGCCCTCGACGCGCTCTCCCTGAACGAGCGCCGCGACGGCGACCAGCTCGTCCTCGAGACCGCCCTCGGCGACGGCCCGTGGCCGACCGGCTGGTGGCGCCAGCCGACCTTCGATCTCGAGGTCGAGGTACCAGCTAGCGTTCGGGTCGATCGCACCGAGACGGCCAGTGGCGACGTCGAGATCAAGTCCGTCGCGGGGCCGCTCACCGCCCGCACGGACGCCGGCGACATCTACGTCTCCGACGTGCAAGGCGCCATCGACGCCCGCACCGACACGGGCGACGTGATCGTGCGCGACGTCGACGCGCCGATCGCCGCACGATCCGACACCGGCTCGGTCACCGTCGACGGTGTGGTACAGGGCATTCGCACCGACACCGGGTCGGTCGAGACGACGGTCCGGGAAACCGCCGGAACGCCCTCGATCGTCTCCGACACGGGCGACGTCTCGCTCGCCCTCGCGTCGTCCCTCGATGCGACGGTGTCGGTGACGACGGAGGCCGGCGACTTCGACGCCCACGGCACCGGGTTCGCGGACGTGGAGTCTACGGAAAGCGGCGGGACCGTCGTCGTCGGCGACGGGAGCGAGGAGATCGAAGTGTCGACGGACACCGGCTCGGTTTCGATCGTGACGCTCGGCTAGCGGCCGAATGGTGGAGCTTTAGGCCCGGGACCGGTTTGGATCGAGCGTGAAGCGATACGAGACGGACGTTCGCGACGGCGTCCTCCACCTTGAGACGCCAGACGGCTGGATCGAGGTCGGCGCGATGGACGACGTCTGCGAGCTGATCGGCGGGGAGACGTACACGCTTCAGTACGACGACCGCCAGCGCCAGGTCGGCTGGCTCGACACCGACGAGGATGGCACGCTCAGCTTCGAGGTCCGGGAGACGATCCGCGAGACGACGTTCGACGACGAGTTCGTCGAGCAGATCGCGGACGCACCGGCGGGCGAGACCGAGGCGGGCTATCCCAAGCGCGCCGCGGCCTTCGCGGAGCTGCTCACGGCTATCTGGGACGCGAAGGGGCAGTACTGAGCCTGAAAGAAGCTCGGGTGTCGGCACGTCGTCTTCGTCCTCGTAGCAGCCCCTCGTCCAGCATCGCCCGGGACTGCCAGCGCCGGCGCGGTTACGCCGAGTCGGTGAGGTCGATCAGCGTCTCGACGTCCGAGCCGTAGTTGACGATCACCACGTTGCCGTCCTGCTCGATCTCGAGGTGCTGGAGCGCCGCGGGCGCGTCCTCGTTCTGCTCGGCCTGCGTCACGAATATCGAGGCAGTGGCGGACAGCTGGGTCGCGTAGTTCTCGCTGCTCATCGTGATCCGTCCCTCGACGCCGATCTCGCCGTCCTCGGTGTAGTACGTGCCGGTCAGGACCTCCATGTTGTTGGAGATCTCCGCGCCGGGGCCGGTCGTTGCCCCGCCCGCATTCTCGTCTTCGGGGATGGTCATCGCGACCGTCGCGAAGCCGTCGCGGGTGTCGTCGTAGGCATCCCGGAGCGTCCCCGAGAGCGCGTCGCCGTCGGCGTAGGCGACGTCGAGCGTTCCCTCGACGGTGGACTCGACGCCGAGCACGTACGCGCCGTCGCCGAGCAAGCCGAGGTAGAGCGGGTCCTCCGCGTCGTTCTCGGCGTTCGTGAGCTCGTAGAAGACGCCGGACTCCTCGTAGTCCAGCGCCTCCATCTCGATGGAATCGTTGGACTCGATCGCGTCGGTCAGTTCCGCGGTCGTCCAGCCCGTGTTGGCGATGAGGCCGAACTGCTCCTCGGCGTCGGCGGCCTCCACGGACTCGGGCACGTCGTCGAACTGGCCGAAGTAGATCGCTTCTTCGAACTCGCGGGGGTCGAGACCCGTCGACTCCTCGAACTCGTCGAGTGACCCCTGGAGCTCCGCCCCGTCCACGTCCTCGGGCGTTTGCTCGGGCGTTGCTTCGGACTGCTGTTCGGCCGCCTCGCCACCGGCCTGGAGGAACGCCTGGGTCGTCGCGTCCTCGGCGATCGAGCCGTTCACGTGAATCACGAGGTTCTGCTCGGCGGGCACGTGGTCGATAAGGGAGACCCCCTCGAGCGACGCGTTGGCTCCGCTGGCGGTCGTCCCGGCCGCGTTCGTTCCGCTAGCGGCCGTTCCGTTGGGGTCCGTCCCGTTACCGCCGTCGCTGGCGATGCCGGTACAGCCCGCGCCGGCGATCACCCCGAGGACGAGCAACGCGATTCCGAGTTTCCGGAGCGTCGATCGCGCCGGGAGCGAGGGGATCCGAGTCATATGTTCCAGTGGTTATCTCGGCGAATGATAAGTGTAGCCACTTCGGTCCTGCAAGGATGGGTTCGCTCTCGACGGGACCAGGGAGCCCGTCCCCGATACGGAATTTCGGGAGCGATGGCCCGAGGCCTACGAGGCGTTCGTGACACGACCGCCCGAGGTGCTGTGTTTGCGCGGTCGGGTGTGAGACGTTCTGTTTGATGATCCTGTGTTGGAGGAGTCCACGGTACCGCAGCCGCCCACGGAAGCCCCCTCCCGCTCGACCGTCCGCGACTCGCTGCGCGCGGCTTCGCTTCGCTCAGCCGTGCTTGCGTCGTCGGGGACGGGTCGACCGGTCGGCCCCTTCCGAAGTCCCACCCGGATGATTTCCCACGGGTCACGAAACCCGGCGGACTCTCCCGGCGCGCGCTGGCGGGGGTGAGCCGAGCGGAGCGAGGCGAACCTCGTCGGAGCTTGCTCCGACGGTGCTGCGAGCCTCGAAGCGGGCGAGCAGCCCTCGCGAGCCAGCGTGCGAGGGCCGAGCAGCGCAGTGGCGACCAGCGGGAGCCCGAGCAGCGCAGAAGGCTGGGGAGGTCTGAGGTGCGGTGGGTGGGGGCGAGCGAAATCTTCGATTTCGCGACCTACGGAAGATCTCCGATCTTCCCGGTACATCGAAAGGGGCAGGGCGACTCGGCTGTCCCCGGGCGAAGTAAGCACCGCAGGGAGCGCTAGCGACTGAGGAGCGCAGCGAGCGTCACGCGAACGAAGTGAGTGTGACCTCGAAAGACGAGCGAAGCGAAGTCTTTCGGTGCCCGGGATATCGAGCGCCCTGGGGCTTTCGGACTGCTGAATACCTACGCCCAATCCCCACGCCCGAGACCCGCTTTCCAGAGCTTTTTGCACGCACCGAACCGACCACGAGCCAATGACTCCGGAGGACCCCGAGCCGCTTCCCGAGGGCTGGACCGAAGACACCGCCCACGCCAACGGTATCGAGATCCACTACACCCGAACCACCGACCCGGACACCGACAAACAACCGCTCGTCGTCTGCCACGGCGTCTTCGACGACGGCCCGTGCCGCACACCCCTCGCCCGCGACCTCGCCGACGAATTCGACGTGATCCTCGTCGACGCGCGCGGCCACGGCCGCACCGATGCGCCGACCGACGGCTACGTGATGGCCGACCGCGTCGCGGACCTCGTCGGCGTGATCGAGGGCCTCGGTCTCGCGGATCCCGTTCTCTTCGGGCATTCGATGGGTGGCGATACCGTCGCCGCGACCGCAGCGGCACACCCCGATCTCCCGCGAGCGATCGTGCTGGAGGACCCCGCCGGGATGCTCGACCACGAAGAGTCTCCCGAGGAGGCGGCCGCGTGGGCGAGCCAGCAGATCGAGTGGTGGCACGACCGTTCGAAGGCGGAACTCCTCGAGGACGACGACGAAATCCGGGGCCACGTCGAGGCCGGCGAGGAGCGACTCGCCGGGTTGATCGCCGACGCTCGATTGCGCGTCGACCCCGCGATATCGGCGGTATTCACGGGCGGTTGGGCGGAACCCGCCGAAATCTATCCCGAAATCGACGTGCCGGCACTGATTCTCAAGGCCGACGCCGACGAGGCGGGCCGGGAACGCGACCGCGAAAACGCGGGCTACCTGTCCGACGGCGAACTGGTCCACGTCGACGGTGCGGGCCATTGCGTGTTCCGTGACGACCGGGAAACTGCGAACCGGGAGCTGCGGACGTTCCTCGATTCGGTATAGCAACCGCCGCTGCCGCCGGCGACCGATAGCCGGCTACTGATCGTCGCATACTATCGCTCCGGCACGTCCGTCAGCAGCTGCGCCACGTCGCGAACGTTGTGCGTCGAGACGAACAGCTCCGCGGCCTCGCGCACGCTGAAATCGACCGACACCGCCTCACCGTAGCTCAGGGCGTAGAGCTCCAGCCACGTGTTCAGTGCCGTCTCCAGCCGATCGTGGTGGGGCTGCCCGAGCTGTGCGTGGGCGCCCCGCCGATCGACGTAGACCGCAAGCACCGGCCAGAGCCCGTGGCGGCAGTACGCCATCGCGCGCAGTTCGGGATCCTCCGGCACCTCGAAGGCCTCCCGCGCAGCTGCGGCGATCTCGTGCAAGTCGTCGACGCGGGCCTCCAGACCTTCCGCGGTCCCGCGCAGCGCGTCCAGATCGGTCTCGGTCGCGTCTGGAACGCCGGGCGGCGGTGGCGGCGAGTCCGTGCTGTCGGCGCTTCGGCCGCTACCGTTGGCAGCCCGGCGACCCGCACCACCGGCCGCGTCGCCGTCGCTCATCCCTGCTTGAACTCGACGCCCTTGCCGCCGGCGGGGTGCTCCCAGTGCGTGTCGGCGACGACGGCGCAGGTGCCACACTCCACGCAGGGCTGGGTGTCGAGACTCACGACGCGCTCTTTGCTGCCGTTGGTCTCGATGGTCTCGGACCGGTAGCAGCCACCACCGAAGTCCTCGGCGGAGACCGGACAGGCCGTGACGGCCGTGCCGCTGGCCTCGTAGGAGTTGTCGAGCACCTCGATGTGGGGATCGCCCACGTCGTAGGTCAGGTCGCCGATCCGGTCGGCGAGATCCGGCGGTTCGATGTCGTTCGTGGCGTCGATCGGCTCCCCGAGCACGTCGCCGATCACCGTCGGGACCGTGACGTAGGAAATCTTCGTGTCCGGGATCATCCCGAGCACGAACGGGGAGTTGAAGGACTTCTCGAGCAGCCCGTCGAACGTCTTGACGCCGAAGCGGCCGATCGGCGAGTTCATCACTGCGGAGCCGATCGACGTCGCGACGGAGCTTTCCGAGAGCCAGCTGGTCGCCTCGTAGCGGGTCGGCCGCAGCTGGTCCATGACGCCCTCCTCCTCGAGCTTCTGCTCGTAGAGGTCGCCCGCGAGGCTCGGATCGCCCCGGGTTTTCGCGTCCTGGAACGCCTCCGCGGCGAGCCCGCCGGCGGAGACGGCGTGGTTCATCCCTTTGATGATCGGACCCTGGGCCTGCATCTGGCCGGCGGCGTCGCCGACGAGCAGCAGGCGCCCCGAGTGTGGCGAGGGGTTCGCGACCTTCTTCGAGTCGGGCACGAGCTTCGCGGAGTACTCGACCTCCTCGTACTCGCCCTGGAACCACTGGTCGAGCAGCGGGTGGGTGAGCAGGGCGTCGAGCAGGTCCTGGGGCTCGGCGCGCTCCCGGGCGAGCGAGTCGAGGTGGAACACGGTCCCGATCGACAGCGAGTCCTCGTTGGTGTAGAGGAACCCGCCGCCCCGGACGCCCTCGAAGAGGTCGCCGGAGAACAGGTGGGCTGCTCCGTCGTCGGGGCCGTCGAGGTCGAAGCGTTCCTCGATTTTCTCGCGGTCCATGTCGACGACCGCCTTGACGCCCTGGAACCAGTCGTCGGGCTCGTCCCAGTCCATCAGCCCTGCGTCCCGCGCGAGCTCGGAGTTGACGCCGTCGGCGGCGACGATGAGGTCGGCGGTGATCGGATCGAGCTCGTCGCAGGTGACGCCGACGATCTCGCCGCCCTCTCGCAGGAGTCCGTTGACGCGAACGTCCGTCAGCAGCCCGCCGCCTGTCTCCCGGGTCCGCTCGTGGACCTGCTCGGCGAGCCAGGAGTCCATCTCGCGGCGGAGCACCGCATCGCACCACTCCGTGCCGCCGTGGTGGATGTCCTCGAGGTCGAACGTCGCGACCTTGTCCTCCGCGAGGTTGTGCATCTTGTACTCCTGGGCCGGCCGCTCGGTGGCTTCCTCGCGGAAGTCGGGGAACAGGTCGTCGATCGTGTACGGTGCGGCTTCCTCCGCGTAGATCAGCCCGCCGGAGACGTTCTTCGAGCCCGCGTCGACGCCCCGTTCGAGCACGAGCGTCTCGACGTCGTTCGCTGCCAGTGCCGCTGCCGCCGCGGCGCCGCCGGGGCCACAGCCCACGACCAGCGCCTCGTAGTGTTCGTGCTCGTCCATGGATGGGTCTGCCGTCGGATCGTCGGCCGCGTCGCTGGGATCGACTGCCGGCTCCGTGTCCGCTCCGGTCTCCGTGGTGGTCGCGTCGTCAGTCATCGTCACCACCTCCAGCTGGCACCGCACCGAACTCCGCGAGTGCCGCGTCCACGTCGCCGGATTCGACGGCCTCGGTGAACGCGGGCAACACGTCGAAGAGGTCGCCGTGGATGTAGTAGTCCGACCAGTCGCGGATGTCCGCGTGCTCGTCGGTGTTGATCGCGACGATCGTGTCCGACTCCTCGCAGCCGACCTTGTGCTGGATCGCCCCGGAGACGCCCGCGGCGACGTAGAGATTCGGTTCGACCTCCTGGCCGGACTCGCCGATCTGGCGGTCCTCGCCGGTGTACTGCTCGACGTGGCCGGCGAACTGGAAGGAGGAGGTGATCACGCCGCGCGTGAGGCCGAAGGCGCCGTCATCGAACGCTTCCGACAGTTCGACGCCGAGCTCGATCCCCTCTGTCGGGTCGCGGTCGATCCCGCGGCCGACGCAGACCACGACCTCGTGATCGGTGAGGTCGACGCCGCCTTCGAGCCGGTCGTGGTCGGTGACTTCGACGTCGAGCCACGAGGTATCGAGGTCGAAGCTGTGTTCGACGACTTCGCCCTCGCGCTCTGTGTCGGGATCGGGCAGCTCGAACTTGCCCGGGATCACCGACGCGCCCTGCGGGTGGAACTCCCGCCGCGGGGAGTCCAGACAGAGGATCGTCGAGTACTCGAACCCGGAGAAGTCCGGCCGCGGCATGTGAAGCACGCGCTCGAACTCCACCTTGTCCTTCGCGCCGGTCTTGACCGGGTTGGAGATGACCTCGTTCTCGATGTAGAGGTCCGAACAGTCCGAGGCGAGCCCGGAGTCCAGTTCGGCCTGGACCAGCGCGGAGAGGTCCCGTCCGTTGTGGGTCGCCGGGAAGATGGCGTAGCGCGGCTCGTCGTAGCCGTGCCAGTCCGCCTCGGGGCGATCCTCGCGGCCGTAGGGATGGCCCGCGCCCCGCGCCACGTCGCAGTAGATCTCGGCGTAGGGCTTGTGCCGGAACCGCTCGAGGCGTTCGTCCTCGTAGTAGACCGCGACGTCGGCGCCGTACGCGATCGCCTCCTCCGCGATCGCCTCGACGTCGTCGCCGATGACGACTGCGACGACCTTCTCGGACTCGTCGTAGTCCTCGTTATAGCCGTCCATCAGCTCGCGAGCCTTTCCGAGCATCTCCTTCGAGACGTCGAGCAGCTCGCCGTGCTGGGTCTCGCAGTAGACCCACATGTCGCGGTAGTCGCCGTCCTCGAGCGCGCGGACGTGTTTCTTGTCCGCCGTCGGGTGGTCGAGATCGGGGTGGGCCTCCTCCGGCGGCAGGATCTCTTCTTCCTCGCCGTCGTCGGCGCTGCCCTGCACGGAGTCGATGCGCTGGTTGATCAGCCGCTTGACCGAGTCGCGGTCCTCGCCGGCCTCCTCCTGTTCGAGCAGCGCCTCCAGCTCCTCGACCTCGTCGATGTCACGAACGAGGTTCCCCACGTCCGCGGCGGTCTTCTCGGTGAGGTCGATCTCGCCCGCGTCCTCTGGCTCTTCGTCTTCCGCTTCGAGCGTCTCGATCCGGCTCTCGATGAGCGTCTTGACCGGCTGGCGGTCCTCGCCGCCTTCCTCCAGTTCCAGCATCGCCTCCAGTTCCTCCACGTCCTCGACGCCGTTGACTTTCGGCCCGAGTTCGGAGATGTCGTGCTCGGTGGGGTCGATTTCGGGCATCGCTAGTCACCTCCGGCCGCGAACTGCTGGATCTCCTGGACGACCTCGCGCATCCCCTCCTGGTCGTCCTGCTCGATCACCGTCGCCTCGCGCTCGTCGGGCGCTTTCGGGATGGGGTCGACGCCGGAGACGATCGTCGGCGAGCCGTCCAGTCCGATGTAGTCGGGATCGAGATTGAGATCCGCGTGGTCCCAGACGGTGAGGTGGTCGTCGGCGTTTTCGACGCGTTCCTGGGTCTCCGCGCGGAGGTCCTTGTGCCGGAGGCGGTGCTCGGCCTTGCGGTAGACCGGCTCGAACTCGGGATCGGTGACGATCGCACACGGGAGCGGCGCCTCGACGGTCTCGATCTCGGAGACGTCGCCCTTGACGAGGCGCTTCGCGCGGACGGTCTCTTCCTCGGGGTCGACGTCGAGGTTGATGACGTGCGTGATGAGCGGGCGGTCGAGCGCCCAGCACGTCTGCGGGCCGGTGTGGCCGGTCTCCCCGTCGGCGGTCTTGAAGCCCGCGAAGACGATGTCGGGCTCCTCGTCCATGTGCTCGATCCCCGTCGCGACGGTGATCGCCGTCGCCCAGGTGTCGGCGGCGGCCATCTCCCGGTCCGAGCAGAGGTAGAGCTCGTCGGCGTACACCGACTCCATCCCCTCCTCGAGGATGTCCTGATAGCCCGGCGGCCCCATGCTCATGAGCCCGACGGTGCCGCCGTGGCGGACCTTCGTCTGTAGGGCAGCCTCGAGGGCCTGTTCGTCGTTCGGGTTCATCACGGTGGGAGTGTCCCCCCGTTCGAGGTGGCCGTCCTCGTCGAAAGAGACGGCGCCCTCGCTGAAGTCCGGTACGCCCTTCGTGAGTGCGAGTAACTTCATGGGATCAGATCTGGAGTAGTGGTCGCTCGTCGGTCGTCTCGGGCCGATTCGTCGGTCGCTTCGATCGGTCCGTCGTCGGCATCGGCCGGTCCATCGTCGTCGGCATCGGTCGGTCCGTCGTCGGTGACGTCGATCGGTCAGTCGTCGCAGTGACCGCGGTTGTCCCTGCCGTCCCTCGCGCGGGTGGCTGGCGTCGCACGGTCCCAGCGGCGCTCACTTGCGGCCCGCTCGCCCGGCGTCGACGTCGATCGCGTCCACGGGGCAGACGTCGACGCAGAGCATGCAGTCGATACACTGCTCCTCGTGGGTGGGGTCGGCCTTGATCTCGCTCTCGGGGTGGTCCGGCGAGTCGACCCACTCGAAGACGTCAACTGGGCAGTCCTCCAGACACGCGCCGTCGGCGATGCAGATGTCGAAGTCCACGGCGACGTGGGTGCCGTGGATACCGAGTTCGTCGGGCTCGTCGACGGGCCCCCAGACGTCGTGGCCCTCGTGCTCGTCGACGACATCGCGGTTCTCCTCGAAGTTCGGGTCTATGGCCATTGCTGACTAGGAGCGGGGCCAGCGATCACTTAAATCGCTCGCACCGTCATACCATACCACACTGGACGCTCCCCCAGCACGGCGGCCACGCGTATCGTACGCGTGATGCGTCTCGTCGTCGCATCGCCGTGGCTCGCCCCCGGGCGCCAGCACCCCCGCGTTCGGGTAGCATTTGCTCCGAAGGAAAGGCCCCGCTCGCTCGCGCGCGGATCGATCACCCGTCGGACACGACTGTTCGCTTGCGCCCGGCGTCCGATCCGACTGCGCCAGGGAGTGAGAGTTCACCGGTCGTCAGTGCCCACAGCAACACTGCCGAGAATCCCGCCGTCGGAGCCACCGTCGTCCGAGCCGTCGTCGCCGGAACCGTCGGTCGTGTTGGTACCGTCGCCGCTGTCGCCGTCGGTCGTTCCGTCACCGCTCGTCCCGTCGCCGCCGACGAAACCTCCCTCGTCGTCGGGCGCCTCCTCGGGCGGGACGCCGACGTCGCCGCCCTCGTCGAAGATGTCGGTGCCGATCCACTCGCCGTAGTCGAGTTCCTCGAGCGGCACGGTCGTCGTCTCGCCGTTGGGGAGTTCGATCACGGCGGTGAACGTGATCCGGAACCGGGTGACCTGGTGGCCGTAGACGGACTCGTCGAGGTGGGACACCCACCACTCGTCGAGGCGCTGGTTCTGGATCGCCGTCGACGCCTGCAGCGTGTTGGTGGCGCCGCCGGTGACGACGAAGGGGTCCTCGGATGCGCCTTCCGCGACGAGCACGTCGTTCATCGTCACGTTGTACCGGAGCTCGGAGATCGCGTACGGCTCGATGTTGGGGTTGTACACCCGGAACGCCATGTTCAGCGGGGTCTCCGTCTTCGAGGCCGATCCCCAGGCGGCGTCGGTCTCCTTCACGATCAGGAGCGGATCGTCCACGATCGGGAGGTTCCCGTCGATGGGGCGATCCTCCTCGGACGCGAACGCTCCCAGGATATCCGTCTGGATCTGCTCTTCGCTGGTGAACGTCTTGCTTTGCCCGATGGCACTCGCGGAGACTTTCGTGTCGACCACGACGGTCGTCCGCTCGCCGTTGTTGACGTGACTCGCCCACCACGGCGGGATCCGGTCGTTGTAGAGAGTCGTCTCGACGTACATCGTCGAGTTCCCCGTCCCGATCGAGATCCCCTCCTTCGTCCCGTTGGCGATCGCGACGTCGTTCATCCGGATCTGGTAGTCGGCGGTGACCCCGCCCAGCGAGACGCCGATCGGGTTCGGGTTGTGGACGGTCAGGTTCGTCTCGATGATCGTCGTCTCGTTCGTCACGGTCCCGACGTCGTTCTGCATCGCGGCGACCTCCGGCGCACCGATCACGCCGAGAAGGAAGGCGGCGCCCACCAGTCCGACCAGCCCGAGAACGACGAACAGCGCGATGCGGAGCTTCGAGGCGAAGACGACGCCGCCGAGCGTGCTGCCGACCCCACCGAGCGTGCTCGCGATCGCGCCGGGGACGCCACCGCTCCCCGTCGCTTCGTCGGCCGCCTGGGTCTCGGGGCTCGGCGCCGAGGGCGCGTCAGCTGCGTCAGCGGCGGGCTGGTCGTTCCCCGCTGCCTCGCTCGCATCGGTCTCGGCGCCTCCGGCGTCCCTCGGCTCGCTGTCCTCCGGTCCAGTACCGTCGGTGTTCCCCGGTTCCCCCTCGTCAGCCATCGTTGCGATGTGTCAGCGGCTGGGCCTGGAAAAGGCTGCTGGGCGATGCTCGGAAGCCGTTCGCACAGCTCCGCAGTCCAAGTCGATCCTGGCGTCGACGATAGCTGCCGGTGAGGAAAATCGTCCGTGGATCGCGCGTCGTCGCCCCTCGCGCATCGCCGATCGAGCCCCGACTCAGTCGCTCGGGCGGGGGAGCGCGGCACCCTCGACGATCTTCACTTCGCCGCTGGCGCGCATCGTGCCGTCGACGTCCGCGCCGCGACTCACCGCGAGATCCGAGCACGCGACGTCGCCGAGCACCCGAGCGTCGCCGTCGAGCGAGACGGTGCCGTCCCGAGTCGAGACGTCGCCGTGAATCGTGGTGCCGTCGCCGACCACGACGTCGCCCTTCGCGCGCAGACTCCCGAACACGTCGTTGTCCTCGCCGACGACGATCTCCGTCGCGCGGACGTTGCCGTGGAGCCGGCAGTCGTCGCCGATGTGAGCCGGCGTGTCGGTCTGCCAGGTCTCGTCGCCGACGCGGGCGCCCCGCGGGATGACGAGTGGTTCGGCCTCGATGGAGTCGCTCTCGGTGAGGTTGCCGACGAGCTCCTGGGCGGCGTCCTCCTCGCCCATCCGCAGCAGCTGGGAGAGGTAGACGAACAGGAAGACGATCGTCGGCATCGGGTTCCGGATGACGATCCAGCCGTTGGCCTCGAACCCCTCCTCGATCTCGACGTCGTCGCCGATGTCAAGGTCGCCAGCGACCTTCAGCTCGCCGTCGACGTGGACGCGCTCGCCGAGGTAGGCGTCGCGGCCCACCAGCACGTTCCCCGCGACGTCGGACCACATGTCCAGCCGGCAGTCCGCCTCCGCCTCGATGTCCCCGCCGAACTGCGTGCCCTCGCCGGCGAGGACGTTCCTGCCCCGGACGCCGAACTCGACGGTTCCACGGCCGCCGACGACGACGTCGCCGTCGGTGACCAGGTCGTGCTCCTCGACGGTCGTTCCGTCTGGAATCACGAGCTCGTCGAGTGGCCGGTTCCGGAGCGCCATACACGATACGTGGGCGACCCACGATAATAAACGGCCGTCAGACACCCGTATGACGCTGGCCGCTCCCTGTCTGAATGTCGGCGAGCACCGGCGTCCGAACGACGGCAGGTATACGGTACCGGCTGCAGCCAGCCGACGAATGGCGGAGCTACGTTCGGCGTAGTCCGCTGCTTCTTTTCACGGTCCTGCCCGACCGCCTGCCAATGCGGTTATTGCGGTTGCCCTCCGAGCGAACCGTCATGCAGCGACGAGCGCGGTCGGGCGATCGAGACTGGCGGCGCTCGCGTCTCGGGTGCATCGCGCTCCTCCTCATCGTGGCGATCGCGGGCGGCGTCGCGGTTGGAGCGGTCGGCGGCGCCGGTACAGGGGGTGGTCCGGGCGCCCACGCCGACGCTGGTACGGCCGATCTCGCCGGTCACGACGCCCACCGAACGGCGATCACGCCCGAGAAGGGACTGCGGACGAGCGACGTTGAAGCGGGCAGTATCGAACTGGTCGACGCCGAAACGATCGACAGCGCCAGTACGACGATCGGGGGATCCAGTACGACCACCGCAGGTTCCAGTGCGTCCCCGGCGTCCAGCGCGACCGGGCTATCGACGTCCTCCTCCTCCGCCTCCTCGGCGTCGAACGCGAGCGGTGCGTCCGCGAGCGCGGCCCAGTCGGGTGGCTCGATCGTCGAGCGCGTCGAGTACGGGCTCCGCCCAGGCCAGCCCGATCGCGTCGAGGCGACGATCAGCTACGAGATCCCCGACGGCGTCGAGACGCTGACGTTCTGGATCATCCACGGCGAGTACGAGGTCGTCGGACTCGACGGGTTCGAGGAGACCGAACAGGGAACGTTCGAGTGGACCGGCACCGGCGACGGCGGGACCGTCACGATCCGCCACGACGTCACCGAGAGTTTCCGGGAGGGGGACGTCGACGGGCGCTACGTCGACGGGACCGCCGACTGGGCGATCGTCACCCGTCCCCAGACCGGTACCAGGTGGAACTACACCGGCACGAACCCCGGACTCGAGTACGAACTCGCGACCGACGGCGAGGGCTACGCGGGCGATCGCTTCGCTTTCCTCGGCCCCCACGAGCTCCACCAGGAGACGGTCTCCGGCGAGCAGCTCTCCCTCGTCGTTCCCGACGCCGCGGATCCGGCCTCGACGCCGACCGAGATCCTCGACTCCGTGGCCTACGCCAGCGAGCAGCTCCACTTCGGCGACACGAACCGGAACGACGAGGTCGTGCTGATCGCAGCGCCGACCGACGGTGCAGACTGGAGCCCGCCGGGGCTGGCCATCGGCTCGGACGCCCGCGTCAGCGCCGACGCGGCGGTCGACGACCCGGTCAACGTCTGGGTCCACGAGTACGTCCACACGCGCCAGTATCGCGACGCGGACCGGGCCGACGGCGACGCCGTCGCCGACAATGCCCACTGGCTGATCGAGGGCAGTGCGGAGTACTACGCTACGCTGACGAGCTACGAGCAGGGGCTGATCGACTTCGAGACGTTCCAGTCCGTCCTCGAGCGCGGCACCGAGCCGCCCGCCGCCGACGCCGTGCTCGCCGACCGCTCCACCTGGGTGACCAACGACGCGGAGTACGAGAAGGGCGCGCTCGTCGTCGGTGCGATCGACCGCAAGCTCCGCGCGGCGACCGACGGCCAGGCCACGTTCCAGGACGTGATGGAGCGGTGGAACAAGGCAGACACGTTCACCGCTGCGGATCTCGAGGCGGCAGCCGTTGCGCTCGGCGGCGAGTCCGTGGGCGAGTTCGTCGAGACCTACACGCGAACGGACGCGACGCCCTCCGTCTGGGGGAAGAACACCCACGAGCAGCTCTTTGCCGTCGAGCAACCCCGCTTCGACTACAGCGTCGTCTCCGAGCCCCCACTGTCGGTGTCGAGCCCGTACAGACAGGGCGAACTCGTCGATCCGCTGGCCGTCGGGGAGAACGTCACGACGCGCGTTCGCGTCGACAATGTCGGAAACGTCGAGGGGACCTACCGCGCGACGATCACCGTCGGCGGCCAGGTGCTGGCCGAGGCCACCGGCACCCTCGTTCCCGGCGAAACCGAGACCGTCGAGCTCGCCGCCCGCCTCGAGGCGACCGGCGACCTCCGGATCGTCGCGGGCGACTACGCCCGCACCGTCACCGTCGTCGAGCCGGCGACGCCGAGCGTCCAGCGCCTGCGGGTGAAGCCCGAGTCGCCCGTCACCGGCGAGACCGTCGACGTCGTCGCCACTGTCTCGAACCCGACGAGCCGCCCGGCGAACGGAACGGTCGCGATCCGCGCGGACGGCGAGGTGATCGGCACCGAGCGCGTCCAGTTGGCTCCCGGCGCGAACGGAACGGTCGCGATCTCGACGGAGTTCGCGAACGCCGGCGAGTACGAGGTCACCGCTGGGGACCTCTCCGTTTCGGTCACCGTCGAGGAGGCCGGCCCGCTCGATCTCGTGCCGCCGGTCGCGGTCGGTGCCGTCGTTCTCCTGTTGTTCGTCGGCGCACTGTCGCTGGCCGCGATTCGCCGGCGGTAGGCCCGCCCGATCGGTCGTGGGCAGTTCCCCCGCTTGAGCGTCGATTCCACCGCCTCCAACGCTTCCATCACTTCCAGTACCTCCAGCATCTCCAACACCTCCAACACCTCCAACACCTCCAACATCTCCAACACCTCCAACATCTCCAACATCTCCAACATCTCCAACACTTCTAGCATCTCCATCACTTCCATCGCCTCGACGACGTTCGACAGGGCCTTCGCTTCGCAGAACGCCGCTCCTACCGCCGTTCCCGGCCGGCGATCGACCGCCGCCGGGCCCAGAATGCACTCCGTACCGCGCTGCATGCGCTCTATTACAATGCAAAACTCCCCCAAACCACCGGGCCATGGCAGGGCGATCCGCGGCCGACCGACCGATCGCCCGTTCCGGGCGCGACGACGCCGACGTCCGTCGGTCCACTCCCGCCGCCGACGCGGACGCTCCTCCGCCGACCGTCGTCGAGCGCACGGTCTACCGCGACGACGCCGCCAGCGGCGTGGTCGACCTCGCTATCGTGTACGAGATTCCGGAGAGCGTCTCGAAGCTGGCGTTCTGGATCGAGCGGCCGCAGGTGTCCGTCGTCGCCACGGACGGCTTCGCGTCCAGCGACGTGGGCGATTACACCTGGCAGGGGCAGGTCGAGGGCCCTGCCTTCGAGTGGGACGGCACCGGTGACCGCGCAACGGTCGTCCTCCGGCAGCCACTCGACGCGACCCCGGCGACCTACGGCGCTGGCACCGACGACTCGGCGCTCTGTCTGCGTCCCCGGACGCACACGCGCTGGCGCTACCGGGGGACCGAGCCCCAGATCGAACGGGCGGCCGACGTCCAGGGCACCGGCGTCGCCGGCGAGCAGTTCGCCTTCCTCGGCGAGCACGAGGTCGCCGAACGGCGCGTGGAGCACGAGACTGCCGGATGCCGCGTCGAGCACGATCCCGACGGATTCGGCTCCGATCTCGACGCCTCACGATCGGGCCAGGGAACCACGGAAGGACGTGAGGCGCCGACGGAGACGCTCCGCCTCGTCGTTCCGGACGCTGCTGAACTCGCCGCCGGTCGGGAGCGCGTCCTCGACTCGCTCGTCGCGGCGAGCGAACGGCTCGGAGGCGGGGGACGAAACGACGTCGTGACGGTGTTCGTCGCGCCGACGACGGGCGTCAGCTGGGCGCATCGGGGCCTCTCGCTCGGGCCGGACGCGCGCGTCAACGACACGGCACCAATTGCGGCGCCGACGAACATCTGGGTGCACGAGTACGTCCATACCCGGCAGGATCGCGAGGCAGTGACGCCCGCGACCGAGTGGCTCCTCGAGGCGACTGCCGAGTACTACGCGGTGACACAGGCCTTCGAACGCGGCGAGATCGGGTTCGACGCCTACCGAACCGTCCTCGATCGCGGGGCTGGCGGCGAGCACGCCGACGCGATTCTCGCCGATCCCGCGACATGGACCGGCGACGCCCAGTACCGCAAGGGCGCGCTCGTCGTCGCCGCGCTGGACCGACGGATCCGTGCGGCGACCGGCGGTGCGGCGACGTTCCAGGCGGTGCTGGCGGAGTGGACTCGCGCGGGTCCAGCCGGCTTCGACGCCGCCGCCTTCGCCGATGCCGTCGAGTCGGCAGGCGGTCCGGTGGCACGCGCGGCAGCCGTCGCCTACACGCAGCGCCCGGTGACGCCCCGGAGCTGGGGCGCTCTGGCCCACGCGACGACGTTCGACTGTTCGCCGGCGGACTGTGGCGTCGAGAGCAGTACTGCAGAGCGTTCCGTGGACAGGATCGCTGCCGACGGCGTCGCTGTCGCCGAGCAGGGCTACGACCTCGTGAAATCGGACCTGGCTCGCTCGGACTGATTGCGTCCCGCTCGTCTCAATCGGGACGCGTCTCGCGCTACAGCTCCTCGGCGATCGCCGGGGCCGCCGAGACCGTGCTGACGGTCCGCTCGATGGTGTCCGTCGCGACGATCGCCTCGACGCCGGCGCGGGCGAGCTTGCTCCGCGCGTCGCGGGCCAGCAACGGGTGGACGCAGGCCACGAACACGCGATCGACGCCCCGGTCCTGGAGCACCCCGATCGACTCGCTCATCGTCGAGCCCGTCGCGACGATGTCGTCGACGACGACCACGTCTCTGTCTGCGACGTCCGCGCCGCCGGGCTCGATCGAGACGTCGGTGCCGGAGTTCCGGGTCTTCTCGAAGTGGTCGACTGCGCCGGCGCCGTAGGCGTCGCGCACCGTCTCCGCGATCTCGATCGCGCCGGCGTCCGGCGAGAGGAAGAGGGGATCGGCGAGGGTAGGGTCGGGGGTGGTCTGGAGCGGCTCGGCGAGCAGCGCCTCCGCGTCGACCGCGGTCGCTGGCGGGTCGAAAAACTCGCAGACGTCGGGCTCGTGGGGCGTCACGGTGAGGATCCGGTCCGTGCCGGCCGAGAGTGCTTGTGCGATCGCGCGCGCCGTGACCGGTTCGCCCGCCTCGAAGGCGCGATCCTGACGGCCGTAGCCCATGTACGGCAGCACGGTGACTACCTCGTTGATATCGGCCTCCCGGGCTGCGTCCTGGAGCTGGAGCACCTCGAGGTGGGCCTCGGCGGTCGTCGTCGAGGCGACGATCACCGCCCGGTCGACGTCCGCGAAAGACTTGTTCGCTGGCGGCGCCAGCGCGAACTTCGATTCGCCGTCCGGGAACGCCGTCTGCTCGACGGCGCCGAGTGGCTCGCCCAGCTCTGCGGCGAGCGCGGCGGCCAGGGACTGCGACGTGGACCCGCTGACGATCATACAAATCGGTGCGCCCGGGCCGCGAAAACGTGTTTCGATCCTAGGGGCAGCAGGTGGCTGTTGAGAAGGACGCGTGATCGCTACCGCAGTAGACCGCCACGGAAGCCCCCTCCCGCTCGCGTCCGCTCACTTGCTGCGCGCTTCACTCGCTCCCGTTGGTCGCTCGTTCAGTGCTTGTTTTTCCGAAAAGCTCGCTGTGCTCGCTTTTCGACGTTCGCCTCGCTCCGCTCGGCTCACCTTCGCGAGCGAACGCGAGCGGTCGGCCCCTTCCGGAGTACCGGAAGATCGCAGATCTTCCGTACCTCGCGAGAGCTTCGCTCTCGCTCAGCCCCGCCCGGATGTTTGCTCAATCCAGCGAGCCCACGTTGGGCGGTGGCGCGCGTTTCGCGGCTCCTTCTGGAGCCGCGTAGCGTGCGAGGGACGAGCAGCGCAGCGAGCGAAGCGATGCGAGCAGCGCAGGAGGTTGGGGAGGACGAGGTTGCGGTAGACGGTGCGGGGTGGGGCTGAGCGAAATCTTTGATTTCGCGAGGTACGGAAGATCTCCGATCTTCCGGTACTGAGCGAGACCTTCGGTCTCGCGAGGTACGAAGGATCTGCGATCCTTCGATACATCGAAAGGGGCAGGGCGACTCGGCTGTCCCCGGGCGAAGTAAGCACCGGAAGGAGGGAACGAAGTGACTGACTGAGGAGCGCAGCGAGCGTCACGCGAACGAAGTGAGTGTGACCTCGAAAGACGAGCGAAGCGAAGTCTTTCGGTGCCCGGGTCATCGAGCGTTCTGGGGCTTTCGGAGGCACCAGTTCCGACGGTGCTCCCCTCCCTGGTCGGCAATCGACACTGACTCTTACGTTTCCTGCTAGCCGCCATCGACGGTCAGACTCATATGTGTCAGGTCCCGAACTCCGACAATGTCGCTTCGCTCGCGCGCCGGCGCGATCGTCCCGTCGCTCCCCCGACTCGCGGTGGGCACCCTCGCGCTCACGTTCGTCCTGATGCTGCTGGGGATCTGGACCGCCGTCGGCGGCTACGGACTCACCTGTGAGGGGCGCTGGCCGATCTGTGACGGCGCCGTGTTCGGCCTGTTCCCGGCGAACTTCGGGAGCTTCGTCGAGTGGTTCCACCGACTCGTCGCGATGATCGTCGGCTTCGCGATCCTGGGCACGACGATCTCGGCGTGGCGGGCCGGCGTCGAGCGCCGCGTGCTCGTCGCCTTCGCGCTCGCGCTGGTGCTCACGCCCATGCAGATCGTGCTCGGCGCGCTGACGGTAACGACTTACGAGCGGCTGATCCTCGCGACCCACTTCGCCTCCGCGCTGGCGATCCTGGCGCTGTTCGCGGCGGGCACGATCTGGACCGTGGACTGGGAGCCCCCGATCGATCGCCTCGTCGGGGTCGCGGCCGCGGTGCTCGCGCCCGCAACGCTGCTGACGCCCGGCGTGGTGATCGCGCACACCGCCGAACTCCACGTGCTGTTCAACGCGCTGGCGCTCGGCGGGTTCCTCGCCCTCTTCGTCGCGAGCCTCGCACAGGCAGCCGACGGACCGACGCGGCTCGCTGCGGGCGGTGGTGCGGCCGCCGCAGCGATCGCGATCGTCGTCGGGCGCGTGCGGCTCGATCCGACCGGGCAGGCGACCGTCGCTGCCGGGCTCGCGGTCGCGTTCGCGCTGGCGGTCGCGACGCTGTGGCTCGCCCGACGGACCAGCGAAGCTGGCGGCCCGGTCGGCCTCACGAGCTCCTGAACGCCGGAGCACTCTTCGCTCGGTTTTCTCAGGTCGCTTCGAAAACGCGGCCCGCTCACCCGATCTTTGGCGTCCCCGAGCGCTCGAACCGGCCAGCGATCGCGTCGGTGATCGCGGTGCCGGCGGGCGTCTCTTCGACGCCGGTGACGAGCGTCGGCCCGGCAGCTAGCGCCTCGTCGAGCACGCGCTCGCCCACCGCGTCGGTGTCGTGGACGACCGTCGGCGCGGCACAGCGCTCCGCGAACTGCTCGGCGAGGGCGCCGACCACGTAGACCGTCGGGACCGTCCGGCGTTCGTGGCACTCGCTGGCGTAGTCCGCGAGCGTGGCAGCAACCGCGCGGCGTGAGCGATCGGTAACGACCACGAGTTCGATCGGCTCGCCGTCGGCGCAGAGCGCGCGGCGGAGCCGTTCGAGCGCGACCGCGTCGGTGACGCCGAGGGCGTCGTAACACCGGCCCGCGGGCAGGTCGATCCACTCCGGCCGGGAGGACGCCGCGAGCGCCTCGCGCTCCTCGTCGGGCATCGGCGCCTCCTCGAGCGCGGCGAGCGCGCCGTCGATCGCGGAGCCGAGCTCCGCACCGGGTGCGTCGGCGTCGTGGGCGCCGACGTGAGAGATCGTCGCGCCGCGGCGCTCGACCGCGGTCGCGAGATACCGTCGTACTGCGGGCGTTCCCTCGGCGTTGACGACGTGGGCACCGGCGGGCACCGCGCTGGCGATCGACCGGACGACGTCGCCCCGTCCCGGCCCCCTGGTCGCGGTGCCGTCGCTGCCGGCGGCGGTCACCACGGCGACGTCCGGCGGGCCGAGCATGTCGCGGGCACGACCGACAGCCTCGCCGTCGCCGTGGGCGTCGACCAGCAGCACGTCGACGGCACCCCGATCGCCGCGGCCGTCCAGCGTCGGATCCTCCTCGTCGATGGTCACGGAGCGGGCCGCGTAGCCGCGGCGTTCGAGGATCGCGCGTAGCTGCTCGGTTACGGCGGCGGTCCCGACGGTGCCGAGAACGAACACGCGTGCCTCGACGGCGCCGCGGCGCGGTCGGAGGATCCCCCGGATCGAGCGAAGCAGTCCACCGCCGTCGCCGGACTGTCGCCCCGACGACTCGCGGTAGCTCTCCCTGGCAGTTTTCGACCACGAGGGGTCAAACACCCCGGATCACCTCGGGGTCGATGGGTCCACTCCGCCGCGCTCCGAGGGCCACAGAGCGACCGCAGTTCACGACGGCCACCTCCCCTCGGCGGCACGGAGGCGCAGCTCGCTGGGGCGCTCGCGCTCGCGACGGGCCAGCACCAGCCCCGCCGTACCGAGCGCGACCAGCACCGCGATCGCACCGAGGACGCCGGGGAGCGCTCCGCCCAGTCCCGCGGTGGCGACGAGGGAAACGACGGCGAGGACGTACAGCGCGCTGCCGAGTGCGATCCCGTCGAGCAGGTCCGCACCGGCGTGGTGGCCGAACAGCCGGGCGTCCTCCGCACCGAACGTACCGGCGAGCAGTGCGGGCAGCGCTGGCGCGCCGAACGCGACGGCGATGCCACCGATCGCCGCGCCGAGGACGCCGACCGTCGCCGCGAGCCGTCGGCTCGGGAGGCGAAGCCTGGGCTGGAGCGTCGCGATGGCGATCGCGCTCACGATCCCCGCGAGGAGGAAGGTCGCTGGCACTGCGACGCTCTCGAGCGACCAGACGGCGAGCAGCGGCACGGACACCGGGCCGGTGTGGATTCCGTAGCGCCACCGTGCGAGCGTCCCCGCTGCGAGCGCGAGCAGCAGGACGCCCGCCAGCACGGCCAGCGATCCGACGCTCACGTCGCCGACCGCGCTCGCCTCGACCAGCTGGCCGAGCTCGGCGCCTGCCAGTGCACCCCGGAGCACCAGCCCGGAGAGCGCGAGCGCGAGCAGCGCCGTCACGCCGCCGATCGCGATCGCGCCGCGTTGCTCTGCGGGCTGGCGCCGCAGGTCGTCGGCGAGGACGCCCGGGACGACGGCGCCCACGAGCCACAGCTCCGGGAAGGCCGCCGGCTCGCCGAGCGCGGTGGCGATCGCGAGCGTACCCAGCGGAACGATCGTGCCGGCGACGGCGGCGACCGCGCGCAGCCGACGCCCGTGGAGGAGCGTCCGGCGCGTGACGACGGCGAGCGCGAGCAGGGCCACGCTCGCTCCCGCGAGGACGACCAGTAGGATCGCGGGGACGAGCACGGACACCGCGGCGACGAGTGGGAGGGCGATCGCGGTCTCGGCGCGGCCGTCGCCGGGGCGTGCGCTGACGGCGACGATCGCGAGTCCGAGGAGGGCGATCAGGACCGCGACGATCATGGCAGTTGGTAGCATCCCCACTGCTTTAGGTCTTGAGGGCAACGGCACTGCTCGGGCGGTAGCACGGGGCCACGCCGACCAAATCGGCAAGGAACGGAGGTGCGACTCGACGGAGCAGCGGAGCAGACGGAACGGAGCTGGAAGCGACAGAAGGAGCGGCCTTCGATCGGCGCGGCGGGCTACCCGGTCAGTCCTTCGATGATCGCGCGGCCGTCGGTGCCGCCCAGCTCCGGCAGGGTCGCGCGCTCCGGATGGGGCATCAGCACGGCGCCGTTCTCGCAGTCGCCGAGGACGCCCGCAACGTTCCCCTTCGAACCGTTGGGGTTCGCAGCGTCGGTGACCTCGCCGTCGGCGTCGCAGTACCGGAAGAGGACCTTGTCTTCGGCGATCAGGTCGTCGTAGGTCTCGGACTGGACCTCGTAGCGTCCCTCGCCGTGGGCGATCGGGAGCTCGATTACGTCGCCCTCCTCGAATGCGCGGGTGAACGGCGAGTCCGTCGTCTCGACGCGGAGGTGGACCGGCTCGCACTGGAACCGTGCGCTCTCGTTGACGGTGAACGCGCCCTCGACGAGCCCCATCTCCGCGCAGATCTGCGCGCCGTTGCAGATCCCCAGGACGGGAGTGCCGTCGGCGGCCGCCTCGCGGACCTCCTGCATGATCGGCGTCCGGGCCGCCATCGCGCCGGCGCGGAGATAGTCGCCGTAGGAGAAGCCGCCGGGGAGCACGATGCCGGTGGTGTCCTCGGGGAGGCCGTCCTCGTACCAGACGATCTCGGCGTCGGTGTCGAGGTCCTGCAGCGCGCGAAGGGCGTCCCGGTCGCAGTTCGAGCCGCCGAAGCGGACGACGGCGACCGTCATGCTCGCGGCTCGACCTCCACGTCGTAGTCGTGGATCGTCGGATTGGCGAGCAGGCGCTCGGCCATCGACTCCGCGCGATCCGCCGCCGCCGCCTCGTCGTCGGCATCGAGATCGATCTCGTAACGATCCGCGAAGCGGAGGTCGTCGAGTTCGAAGTCCAGGCGCTCGAGGGCGCGCTGGGTGGTCGCTGCCTCCGGATCGAGGACGCCCGATTTCAGCCGGACGGTGACCGTCGCGGTGAACGCTGCCATTACGTCCTGCTCCCAATGCTGCGAGCAAAACGCTTTCGAAGGGACGTACGGAGATGTCGGTCTGGACGTGGGGCTGTCGGGGCGGATCGCGGTGAGAGCAGACCGCCGATCAGCAGAGCAGGTCCACCCGCCGCGAACCGCTCGGAAGCCCCCTCCCGTTCGTCTCACCTAACTCGCTGCGCGCTTCGCTCGGCCTCCGGCCTCGCTGCAGTGCTTGCTTCGTTACGTGAGACGAACGGTCGGCCCCTTCCAGTTCCGGAAGAGCAAGCTCTTCCGACCTTCGCAGAATCGAAGATTCTGCTCAGTCCCACCCGGAGCGTGATTTGAGCGGGCCGATTTTCCGGTGGGAAGTGCAGTGGCGCGCCTCGCGGTGGAGAGTTTCGCGGAGCGAAACGAGCCCCAGCCGGCGCTCGCTCCGGGCTGGAGGCGTCGTGGAGCGCCCGATTCGACCCGATCTACACCATCCCGCCCATCCCCATCGCGCCGAGCGCGCTGGAGACGAGCGAGCGGACGATCAGACCGAGGCCGGCGATGGCGATCGCCAGCCCGCTGGCGATGAGCAGATTCTGCCACGCGATGATCGCGATGCCGCCGACGAGCAGGAGCAGACCGACGATGCCGCCGATACCGAGATGCTTGAGCATGTGCTGGCGGACTCGTCGGTGGCCGATAAGCGCGGCGGTTCCGGGCAGTCGCGTTGCCGTTTCCGCGTCCAGCGGCGTCAGCGGCGGATTCGGCCAGCAGTGCTTCGAGAGATGGTGGCTCGGTCAGGTGCTATCGTCACACGGGGCTCAGCGGGGGTAACTCGTCGTCATCGCCACCGACCACCGCTTGCGTCTGCCCTGTGAAAACAATTCCCCGAGACGATGGCGCCTCCAGACGAGGCCGTCCACAGGTTCTTATACCTTGTTTCACTAATTAGGACAGTGTCCGATTCAGAGAAACAAGGGATAAGTGTACGCGTTGACGTCTACGGCCGGGACGACGGCCTCTTCCGGTACGAGGCGGCGGACGAGGTGCTTCGCGTGCTGGTCGACACCCACGACGCAGAGTTCGCGATCCCGGAACTGGTCGACGCGACGGGAAAGGCGCGTTCCACCGTCTGGCGAGCGGTCGACCTCCTGGATGACGCGGGCGTGGTTCGGATCCGCGAGACGCCTCAGCGGAACTACGTGCGCGTCGATCCGGAGCGATTGGTGAAAGACGATCCGGTCCTCGCCATCGACCAGCCGGAGTTTCACGATCCGGTACGTGCGTTTCTCGAGGCGGTACAGACGGCGATCGCGGACAGCGACGACGTCCACGACCTGCTCGGCGTGATCGTCTTCGGCAGCGTGGCCCGCGGCGAGGCCGATCGCCGGAGCGACGTCGACCTGTTCGTCGTCGTCGAGGGCAACCGGACGAGCGCCCGCCGGGTCGTGGCGGACGTGACGGAGACGCTCGAGGAGCGACGGTTCGACGGGAACCGGTTCGCGTTCGAGTCCCACGTGGAGACGGCGGCGAGCGCGACCCGTGCCGGGGAGCAACTCGAGGAGATTTTCGAGGACGGTATCGCCATCTACGGCGGCGACCGTCTCGCGTCGCTTCGTGCCGCGGTGCAATCGGATGAGTAGTACGCGCATCGAACAGCGAATCGACGCCGTTCAGGCCGCATTCGACCGGCGCCCGGAAACGATCGAAACGGGATTGGACGTCAGCGACGCGTCGATCTTGCAGCTCCGAAAGGCCTGTCGGCTTCTCGCTGGCGCCACGGAGCTCCGCGATGCGGGCTACTACACGCTCGTCGTCGAGGCGTCGTTCGTCGCGATCGAACGAACGATCGAGTACCGCCTGCTCGAACGTGGTCGGACCAGGCCCGACGACCTTCCGGGGACGCATCCCGGGGTGTATCGCGAAGCAGCACGTCTGGGAATCCTCTCCGACTCCATCGCAGCAGACCTCGCAGACCTGTGGCGGGATCATCGAGCGAAGACGTACTACCGTGACGGACTCGCAACGGCCGACCGTGCTGAGACGACTTTCGAACTTGCTGTCGAGATTCACGCCTTCGTCACTGGCCGATCTGCACGAGGCCACGACTGTGTCTGCGCAGAATCTTCGGGAGAGCGTCTGTAGCGACCCGACGCCGCGAGCGGACGCCAGCTGCGCGTGGGCGACTACTCCTCGCCCTCCCGCATCGGCACGCAGAACACCGGCACGTCGCCCTCGCGCACGACGTGCTCGGTCACGCTGCCGAGGAGGAACCGGTCGAGCCCCGAGCGCCCGTGCGAGCCCATCACGACGAGGTCGATCGGCTCGTCTTCGCAGTACTCGAGGATCGTCGGCGCGGGCGCACCGGCGCCAACCGCACCGACGACATCGACCCCGGCGGCGTCGCCGCGCTGGCGGACGGTCTCGATCGCGTCGTTACCGGCGGTGTTCAGCGCGTCGAGCAGCTGCTGAGATCGTACCGTCGTCGGGTAGGGCGTCGCGTCCGCGGCGAACAGCGCGTGCAGCGGGGCGCCGTAGTGATCGGCGAGGCCGACGGCCCAGCGCGTCGCCTTCGCGGCACCGTCGCTGCCGTCCGTCGGGAGGAGTAGCTCGTCGTAGGGCGTCTGGTCTGCGTCCGGATCGCCGGCGCCCGGCGGAACGACGAGCACCGGCCGGGTACTCGTCCGGAGGACGTTCTCCGCGACGCTACCCAGCAGCACGCGATCCAGTCCGGAGCGTCCTTCGGTGCCGGTGACGACCACGTCGACGCCGTGCTCGTCGGCGTACTCGGAGATCTCCTGGTGTGGCGTGCCGGTACGCACTGCCGTCGTCACGGCGGGCGCTGCCGGGTACTCCGCCGCGAGATCCGCGATCGACGAGACCGCCTCCTCACCGGCCTGAGTGAGCACGTCGTCGGTGTCCGCGTCGGCGAGCGCGGTCCGGGCCACTCGACTCGCCGCTTCGTCGACGACGGCGAGCGTGTGGAGGTCGGCGTCGGTCGTTGCAGCCAGCGCGATGCCGTGCCGAGCCGCGCGCTCGGCGGGCTCGCTTCCGTCGGTCGCGACGAGAACGCTCTCGATCGGAGGCTCCATGCCTGGTCGTTGGGCTGCCGGGCCCTTAGTCGCCGCGTCGGTTCCGGTGAACGGTTCGCGCCTGGGGTACGGCGGTGGACTGCGTCGGGCGCCTCCATCGTAGCGCCCGCCTTACTCGGGCTCCAGTTCTTCGAGCTCCGCGACGACTTCCGAAACGTCCCCAGGCTCCAGCACGCCCCGCTCGGTGACGATCCCGGCGATCGCGTCCGCCGGCGTTACGTCGAAGGTCGGGTTCGCGACGTCGATAGGCGCGTCGCCGTCGTAGACCGCTGCGGGATGGCCGGATTCGAGGTTGACGCCCCCGCTGGTCGTAACCTTGTCCGACGCCCCGACGACGTAGACTGGAATTCCCTCCCGCGCGGCCGCGATCGCTGCGCCGCGGGTGCCCGTCTTGTTGACGACGCTCCCGTCCGGCAGCACCGTGTCAGCACCAACGAGGACGGCGTCGACGCCTGCCGAGGTCAGCCGGTGCGCGATCGCAGCGTCGGTGTGGACAGTGATCGGTGCGTCGATGCGCGCTGCGGTGGCGTTCGGTGCAGTATCCTCTCCACCGCTGCCAGCGAGCGTCTCCGCCACGCCGATTCCCTCCCGCGCCGGACGGGATTCGGCGATCGAGAGTTCGGTGACGGTGTCGGCTTGCAGCACTTCGAGCACCGTCTTCGATCGCGAGAGCGTCAGGACGTGCCAGCCCGAGACGAGACCGGCAGCGCGCATCGCCGCCTCCGCGTCCGCGGCGAGCGCGCGATTGATTCCGGCGATCGCGGCTTGTTCGACGGCCGCCGGCGTGGCGGCCGCGGCATCGTCGGGCTGTCCCTCGCCACCGCCGACGCTGCCGCTCCGTGCCTCCGCGAGCGTCCGATTCACCCGGTTGCGGAGCACCGCCATGCTCGGCCGGGCGGTCCGCAGCTGGTCCGCGAGGTACTCCAGTTCGCCGAGGTCGGTCTCCCCCTCGACGGCGAGCAGCCCCGCCCGGTCCCGGAGGACTTCGAGCGCACGGATCGACAGCGTCGCCGCGCCGTGCTCGTCGTCCGCCGCGACGGACTGAACCGTCGGCGCCACCTGCTGGTAGGTTTCGAACAGTCGCGGGACGGTCTCCCGGCGGAGCAGCTCCGTCGCGGGCACCCACTCGGCGGCCTGGAACTCCGAATCGAGCGCGACCGTCCGGTCGCGCGCGTCGAACAGCATCGGGTGGATCTCGAACGCAGCGTCGTACTCCGGCGCTTCGACGCGGAGGGGCTCGCCCGCGCGGACTAAGTCGAAGTCCTCGAGGCCAGCCTCCTCCCTGACCTCCCGGCGGGCCGCTGCGATCGGGGCTTTGGCCCCCGACTGGATTTCTGCTGCTTCGATCGTCCCGGAGATTCCATCCCACCGCCCGGGGTAGGTCGGGGCGTCGTCACTCCGACTGACGGCGAGTATCTCCCCGTCGTGGCGCACGAACGCCGTCGCGACCGCGACTGCCTCCATGTCCGGCGGGTCGTGGGGTAGCGGCCTATCCCTTTCGACGGCGGCCGGCGAGTGGTCGCCCCGCGACGCTCCCGACGGCGACCCACGCCGCTCGCGCCGTGACGCGACGCGGCGTCGTCGACGGAAACGGCTACGGGCCTCGGCGGTGAACGCCCGCCAATGCCACGGATTGCGATCTGCTCCGATACCCACATACCATCGCGACGGGCCGCCCTCCCGGGGTTCGTCCGCGAGGAACTCGCCGCTGCCGACTGCACCATCCACGCCGGCGACTTCGACAGCCGGGAGAGCTACGAGGCCATCGAGGACCTCGCCGGCGACCTCACCGCCGTCGCCGGGAACACGGACCCACCGATGGGGCTCCCGCGGGTCGCAGTCAGAACCGTCGGCGGCGTGACGTTCGTGGTGACCCACGGCACCGGCTCGAAGGCGAAACCGGACTACCAGGAGCGCGTCGCCGGCATCGTTCGCGAGCAGGATGGGGATGCCGTCGGCGTGTCCGGCCACACGCACGCGGTGATGGACGAAACGGTCGAGGGCATGCGGCTGTTGAACCCCGGCAGCGCGACCGGGGCCGCGCCTGCAGATCGGGCCACGATGTACCGCGCCGAGGTGCTGGATGGGAACCTGAATCTCGAACTAATCGAGGGCTAGGAACCGTCGTCGAGTGCAACGGACGCTCGCCAAGGACCGAGAACCGCTCGGAAGCCCCCTCCCGCTCGACGATCCTGACTCGCTGCGCGCTTCGCTCCCTGCGGTCGCTGCAGTGCTTACTTCGTCAGATATCGTCGAGCGGTCGGCCCCTTCCGGAGCCCCACCCCGTGGATTTTCCACCGATCGCGACACCCCGGTGGACCACGTCGGCGCGCGCTGCGCGATGGCCGCGAGCCCGCTTACGGGCGAGCGGCCACTCGCCGACGTCGTGCGAGGGATGAGCAGCGCAACGAGCGAAGCGACGTGAGCAGCGCAAGAGGTTGGGGAGGATCGAGGTGCGGTGGGTGGGACATCGAAAGGGGCAGGGCGTTCACGGCGCTGCGCGCCGTGAGCTCGGGAGAGCTCCGCTCTCCCGGTGGTCGGCTGTCCCCGGGCGAAGCAAGCACTGGAGCGAGGGAGGAACGACCGAGCGAAGCGCGCAGCGAGCCCCGGGATACCGAGCGTTCTGGGGCTTTCGGGCGTATCCGTTATTCGACTACCACTCCAGATACAGCAGTTCGGTCCCGACTGCTTTTTGCCGTTCCCCACTACGTTCCGCGCATGAGCGAGCTCGACCTCGGGCCGGAGCAGCTCGAACGCTACGCCCGGCACGTGGTCATGGACGACGTCGGGCCCGAGGGGCAGGCCGCCCTCCTCGACGCCTCGATCCTGGTCGTCGGCGCGGGCGGGCTGGGCTGTCCGGCGATCCAGTACCTCGCCGCCGCTGGAATCGGGCGACTCGGGATCGTCGACGACGACGTGGTCGAGCGCTCGAATCTCCAGCGGCAGGTGCTCCACGGCGAGGCCGACCTCGACCGGCCGAAGGTCGAGAGCGCGGCGGAGTCGGTCGCAGCGTTGAACCCGGACGTCACGGTCGAACCCCACGAAACGCGGCTCACTGCCGAGAACGCGCCGGAGCTGATCGCCGACTACGACGTCGTCCTCGATGCCAGCGACAACTTCCCGACGCGGTTTCTGGTCAACGACGCCTGCGTGCTCGCGGAGACGCCGTTCGCCCACGGCGCCGTCTTCCAGTTCGAGGGACAGCTGACGACGATCGCGGCCGGCGGACGCCCGTGCTATCGCTGCCTCTTTCCGGAGGCACCGCCGGCGGGCACCGTTCCGAACTGCGCGACGGCGGGCGTGCTCGGGGTGCTCCCCGGCACCATCGGCGCGATGCAGGCGACGGAGGCGATCAAGCTCCTGCTGGACGTCGGCGAGCCGCTGACGGAGGCCGTGGTCTACTACGACGCGCGGAATCCCGGCACCGAGACCGTCGAGCTGCGACGGCGGCCAGACTGTCCGGTCTGTGGTGAGGACGCGACGATCCAGGCGGTCGGTGACGTGACCTACGAGGGCGGCTGTACGGTCGACGCGGACTGATTCGGGGATCGGCGCTTCTCTACACCCGGAACTTTTTTCCGCCTTTCCGGGGACGTACATCCGTCTCACCGATCCATGTCCGGACCGCTCGACGACCGGCGCGGTGCTCTGCTCACGATCGGCGCCGCACTCTGTCTGCTGGCAGGGGCAGCGATCGCGCTCCCGGCAGCGGGCGTGCTCGCGCCCGGAGATAGCAGCGCGGCTCCGAGCACGCCGGCCGCCGCGTCGTCGACGCCAACCGCCACGAGAGCGGCGCAGTCGACCGTCTCCGTCGCGATCGATCAGGAAGAGCGCGGGAACCTCTTCCTCACGAACCAGACGCCACGCCTCACCCTCCACGCCGACGGCGAAATCGCGTGGCGCGTCGAAGATTACTACGGCAAGGTCGTCGCCAGCGGCACCGAGTCCGTCGACGACCAGACGACGATCGAGCTGCCGATCGACGCGGTCGGTCACTACACGTTCCGGGTGCTCCCCGCCGACGGACCCGCAGAGGGCGACGACGCGGCGGACGACGCGGGCGCTGCCGGACAGGCCAAGGCCCCGACGATCACACGGACTTCGATCGGCGTGCTCCCCGCCGACGGCTTCGAAACCGACGACGAGTTCTACGCGATGTCGACGAAGTTCGGGGCCGGTCGCGACCACGAGATGATGGACACGCTCGAGCAGATCGGCGTCGGAACTGTCCGCGACGAGCACGGCTGGCACGACGTCGAGCAGTCCCCCGGCGAGTACGACTTCTCCGGAGCGACCCGCTCGGAGTTCATGGCGAAACTCGAGGAGCGCGGTTTCGACCGGCTGTTCCTCCTCGTCTACGCGAACCAGCTCTACGCCGACGAGTGGGACGGGATCTTCACGTTCCCGAGCACCGAGGAAGCCAGGCAGGGCTACGCCAACTACACCAAAGCGGTGCTCGAGGAGTACCCCGATCTCGAGCACGTCGAGGTCTGGAACGAGCCCAACATCGAGAGCTTCTCCGTCGGCCCCGCCGGTCAGGATCCGACGGCCTACGCGAACCTCCTCGAGACGACCTACGACGCGGTACAGGAGGTCCGCTCGGACGTCACCGTCGTCGGCGGGAGCACGACCCGGAACTACAGCGCGAGCGGGGTTCCGCCGAACGTCGACTACGGCTACTGGGAGGGGATCTTCGAGTCCGGCGGCGCCGAGCACATGGACGCGATGTCTGTCCACCTCTATCGTAACGAGCCGGCCGGATTCGAGGGCGACCTCGCCCAGCTCCGCGAGCTCACCCGCGAGTACAACGACGGCGAGTCGCTCCCGATCTGGGTGACGGAGCTCGGCTGGGCGACCTCGCCCCACCTCGCGGGTGGCGACGGGGAGTCCACGCAGGCCCGCCACCTCGTCCAGAGCCACGCCCGCCTCCAGGCGGCCGGGATCGAGCGCTACTACTGGTACACCCAGGTCGACACCTACTACAAGGACGACGTCTGGCAGCACGAGGGCGGCAGCGACCAGTTCGGCCTCCTGCGTGGTGCGGGCAATCCGCTGGGTGGCTACACCCCCAAGCCCAGCTATCTCGCCTACGCCACGATGACCCGCCAGCTCGCCGATAGGGAGTTCGAAGCATCCTACTCCGACCCGGTCGAGCGCTACACGTTCGCCGACGGCGAGCAGGAGACGAACGTGCTCTGGAACGAGGCGCGCACCGACGTCACGATCCAGACCGACGAACCGCTCACGCTCACCACGATGACCGGTGCGGAGCAGACGCTCACGCCCGTCGACGGCGAGGTCTATCTCACGGCCGGTCCGGATCCGCTGTACCTCGACGGGGCGATCGACGAGATCGAGGCGGGCGCGCCGGTCGACCTCCAGTCGTCCGTCCAGAGCGGCTCCGCTGCCGGCCAGCTCACCGCGACCTACGAGAACGGCGGCTCCACGGAACGCACGCTCACGCACGACGTCGCTGGCGACTCCGTCTCGCTCACCGCCGAGAGCGGCGCTACCGCGAGTTCGACGATGGCCGTCCCCGACGCGTACGGCGACCAGGCCGCCGTCGCCGTCGACACCGTGCGGATCGACGGGCAGGTCGTCGGGCGGCTGGAGGCGCCCGTCGGCGTCCCGCGAGCGCAGTTCACGGAGCCCGCCTTCGCGACCGGGATGACCGTCGAGACGATCAACGAGGGGCAGTGGAACGGCTACTCCGAGGTCAACGACGTCGGCACCGACCACAGCGCGTTCACGGCGACGAGTCGGAACGGCGTCGCCTGCTACCAGAGCGACGTCGCGGCCGGCCCGACGGGCCACACGCTCTCCGTCGACCTCTCCGACGACCACTTCTCGGGGACCGGGACCGACGCTGCCGTCACCGTCCGCTACTTCGACGACGGCAACGGCTCCTTCGGCATCGAGTACGAGGGCGGCGTCTCCGAAGTCGTGGAACTCGACGGCGACGGCGCCTGGGAGACCCACACGTTCGACCTCTCCGACGCCACGTTCTCCACGGGCAAGAGCGGTCTCACGACGCACGGCGGCCACGACTTCCGCATCTCGCTCAAGGGATCGCTGATCGGCGTGAGCGACGGCGACGTCTGCTTCGAATCGGTGACGATGGGCACCGAGGCCGCTACGTCGATCTCGCCGACCGAGGGTGGCGCTGACGGCAACGGAACTGCTGGCGACGGCGCCGCTGGGAACGCCAGCGACGCCAACGGCACCGACGCGAGCGGCGGCGACGGGCTCCCCGGCTTCGGCGTGCTGGCGGCTGTCGCGGGGGTTCTGGGTGCGGCACTCCTCGCCCGAATCCACCGGCGGCGGTCGTTCTGAGGATCGTCGTGGCCCCGCCCTGCCGTTCCAGGTTGGCGCTCTCGACCGCAGGTCACGAGCTGTCTCCTGGCTCCGGCCCCGATCACGAGCCGTCGCCTCGCTTCGGCCCGGACCGCCAGGGACGTCGCTGGCATCCCCGCGATCGGCCGTCCGGTAGCCGGCGCCTGCTGTCGAAAACGGGCAGAACCACTAATTACACCGACTCCCATGGCTAGACTATGGCCGGCCACCACGCCGAACCCGTCACCCTGGCCCGGCTCCCCGCTGGCACCGAGGTGGCCACCACGATCCACACGTACGAGGGCGCAGGCGACGGACCGACGGTGTACGTCCAGGCCGCCCAGCACGGCCAGGAGATCAACGGCACCGAGGTCTGTCGCCGCCTCGACGACCGGCTCGACCCCGAGGAGCTGTTCGGTCGAGTGATCGTCGTTCCCGTCGCCAACCCGCTCACCTTCGATCGCGTCTCCTACACGACCCCGGAGGCGCTGGACGGCGTCAACCCCAACATGAACCGGGTCTGGCCCGGCGACGCCGAGGGCACGATCCACGAGCGCATGGCCGCGAGGCTCTGGGAGGTTGCCGGCGAGGCCGACGCCATCGTCGACCTCCACACCGGCTCCGTCGAGATGCTGACCCACGCCGTCTTCACGGAAGGCGATCAGCGGGCTCGCGAGCTCGCGATCGCGTTCGGTACCGAGCTCCTCCTCGCGGAGCCCGCCGGCGAGTCCGCCAGCGACGAGTGGCACGAGCGCAGCTTCGACGGCAAGCTCCGGGTGGCGGCCGCAAACGAGGGGATCCCGGCGATCACGCCCGAGCTCGCCCACAACAAGCAGCTCGTCGAGGACGCCATCGACGTCGGCGTCCGGGGCGTGCTCGGCGTCCTCCGGGAGATGGACGCGCTCCGCGGCCAGCGGATCTCCGGCGAGGAGCCCACGATCGCCCGGAACCACCTCGGTCGCGTGACCGCGAACCACTCCGGCCTGTTCCGGATCACCGCCGACGTCGAACTCGGCCAGCGCGTTCCCGAGGGGCACCAGCTCGGGACCGTCTACCAGCCGACGACCTACGAGCCGCTGGAGTCCGTCGAAACCGACCGCGCGGGCGTGCTCTACGCGCTCACCCGGGAGGCAACGGTCACCGCGGGCGATCGGCTCGCGAGCGTCGCGATCGACGCCGAGTGACGCGTCAGGATCCCCGTTTCGCCGGGCGTTGTGCCGATCACACCGCTCTCCTCACTCGATCTCTTTCACGACCTCGGCGGGGTTCCCCTGCACGACGACCCGCTCGGGGACGTCCTTCGTGACGACTGCACCGGAGCCGATCACCGCGCCGTCGCCGACGGACACGCCGGGGTTGATCACGGCCTGCCCACCGATCCAGACGTCGTCGCCGACCGTCACCGGATCACCAGACTCCAGCCCGTCGCCGCGGGTCTCCGGATCGATGGGGTGCGTGGCGGTGTAGACGTGGACACCCGGTCCGAGCAGGCAGCCGTCGCCAAATTCGATCCGGCACACGTCCAGGAACACGCAGTCGAAGTTCGCGTAGAAGTCGTCGCCGAGGTGAATGTTGTAGCCGTAGTCACACCGGAACGGCGGCTCGACCCACGGCGACGTGCCGGCCGACCCCACCAGCTCGACGAGCAGCTCGCGCCGGCGGTCGTCCTCGTTCGGATCGCTGTCGTTGAGCCGTTTGGTCAGCTCGCTGGCGTGCTGGCGCTCGGCCGCGAGTTCGGGATCGCTGGCGTCGTAGCGCTCGCCTGCGAGCATCTTCTCCTTCTCGCTTGGCATACCCGATGGCGGGTGCGACGGGGAAACAGCCTTTCGGGGGTGCCGGTACCTGACTGTGACCGGACCGCTCTCGCTCAGGACTCGACCACTGCGCACCCGAGGGCTGCACCACCGATTCGCAAGAGAGCGACGCGGTGGACAGGGGGGAGCGAGCGGGGTCTTCGGGGCCGCCACCCATCCCAAGCCGTCCGCGAAGTCAACACTAAAGGAGTCGGCCGCCGTCTGGCTCGCACATGGACTACCGGGCCGTCGAGACGACCGCGGAGTACGTCGCCCGGATGGAGACGGGCGCGGACTGGCGCGCAGAGATCGAGGCGCTCGCCGAGGACGTCGACGCCGACGCGGGCTGGTTCACCGGGCTCGGCTCCGTCTCGGACGCCGAGGTCTGGTTCTACGACCAGGAGACGAAGGAGTACGAACCGGTCTCCTTCGACGAACCGCTGGAAGTCGCGGCGTGCGTGGGCAACGTCTCGCTGCTGGAGGGGGATCGGTTCGCCCACACCCACGCGGTGCTCTCGCGGCCGGACGGCACTGCGCTCGCGGGCCACATCGACGCCGCGACGGTGTTCGCCGGCGAGATCCACTTCCGGGCGTTCGCGGAACCGCTCGAACGAGACCACCACGAGCCGACCGATCTGGACCTGTGGCTGTGACGAGCGATCGCCGAGCGTCGCCTCGAACCGCGTCGCCGGGAGCGCCAGCGAGGTGGCACGAGTGAGACCCGAGGACGAGGCGTACTTCGACGAGATCGAGACGGAGCTCGACCGGGCAATCGAGCTCGCCGAAGAAGCGAAGTCCCGCGGCGAAGATCCGCGGCCGGAGGTCGAGATCCCGACGGCGCGGGACATGGCCGACCGCGTCGAGAACATTCTCGGCATCGAGGGCGTCGCCGAGCGCGTCCGCGAACTCGAGGAGGAGTTCAGCCGCGAGGAGGCCGCCCTCGAACTCGTCGAGGATTTCGTCGAGGGACGGGTCGGCAGCTACGAGTCCGACGCCGGCAAGATCGAGGGCGCGGTCCGCACCGCGGTCGCGCTGCTCACGGAGGGCGTCGTCGCCGCGCCGATCGAGGGGATCGACCGCGTCGAGATCCAGCAAAACGACGACGGCACCGAGTACGTCACCGTCGCCTACGCCGGCCCGATCCGCTCCGCGGGCGGGACCGCCCAGGCACTGTCGGTGCTCGTCGCAGACTACGCCCGCAGCCTGCTCGACGTCGGCGCGTTCCAGCCACGCGACGACGAGATCGAGCGCTACGCCGAGGAGATCGAGCTCTACTCGAACGAAACCGGGCTCCAGTACACGCCCAAGGACAAGGAGTCGAAGTTCATCACGAAACACTGCCCCGTCATGCTCGACGGCGAGGCCACCAGCGACGAGGAGGTCTCGGGGTTCCGGGATCTCGAGCGCATCGACACCAACGCCGCCCGCGGCGGGATGTGTCTCGTGCTCGCGGAGGGGATCGCGCTCAAAGCCCCGAAGATCCAGCGCTACACCCGGGACCTCGACGAGGTCGAGTGGCCCTGGCTCCAGGATCTCATCGACGGCACGATCGGGGACGACAGCGGCGACGACGCGGACGAAGCGGCCGACGACGGCACGTCAGAGGCAACGAACGACGACGCCGAGCGTGCCGAAGAGGACAGCGCCGACGAGCCCGCCGGACCGCCCCGCGTCGATCCCAACGGCAAGTTCCTCCGTGACCTCATCGCCGGTCGCCCTGTGTTCGGCCACCCCAGTGAGTCCGGGGGCTTCCGGCTGCGCTACGGGCGGAGCCGGAACCTCGGCGACGCGACCGCGGGCGTCCACCCCGCGACGATGCGCCTCGTCGACGACTTCCTCGCGCCGGGCACCCAGATCAAGACCGAACTGCCCGGCAAGGCCGCGGGCGTCGTCCCCGTCGACTCCATCGAGGGGCCGACAGTCCGCCTCGCCAACGGCGACGTCCGCCGGATCGCCGACGACGCGGAGGCCAAGGAGGTCCGCAACGGCGTCGAGGCGATCCTCGACCTCGGCGAGTACCTCGTGAACTACGGCGAGTTCGTCGAGAACAATCATCCGCTCGCGCCCGCCGCGTACGCGACGGAGTGGTGGATCCAGGACCTCGAGGCCGCGGGCGTCGACGTGCAAGCCCTCCAGGACGATCCCGCCGTCGACCTCGCGGACCCGGGGCCCGAGACCGCGATCGAGTGGGCGGTCGAACACGACGCGCCGCTCCACCCCGACTACACATACGTCTGGCACGACGTTTCCGTCGAGGACGCCGACCGACTCGCCGCAGCGATCGAGGCCGGCGACGTCGAGGGCGCCAGCTCGGGGGCCGGCGGTGCAGTGGCCGACGGCGGTGAGCCGAGCGAGGCCCCGTCGAGCGAAGCGAGGCGGGGCTCGGAAGGCGAGCGACGCGAGTCTTCCGGTGCGAGGCGAACCTCGTCGGAGTTCCGCTCCGACGGCGGCACCGCGACGACGTCGCCCGCCGAGGACGCCGGGGAGCCTACCGCCGAACTCGTCCTGGAGTCAGATTCCGACGGCGACGTCGCGCGGACGCTGGAGACGCTGCTCGTTCCCCACCGCCAGCGCGAAGATCGGATATTCGTCCCGACGTGGCGACCGCTCGCCCGCTCGCTGGGCCTCGACGCGGATCGCGAGCGGGACTGGGAGCTCGACGACCTCCCGGCGGAGGCTCGGGAGTGGGAGAACGCCGTGAAGGCCGTCAACGCCGTCGCCCCCTTCGAGATCCGCGAGAAGGCTCCGACCCGCGTCGGCTGTCGAATGGGCCGTCCCGAGAAATCGGAGGACCGCGAGCTCTCGCCGGCGGTCCACACCCTGTTCCCGATCGGCGACGCCGGCGGCGACCAGCGCGACGTCGGCGCGGCGACCCACCACGCGGACTCCCTCTCGGAGACGCCCGGCGAGATCTCCGTCGAGATCGGCGTCCGGCGGTGTGACGACTGCGACCTCGAGACGCACAAATCGCGCTGTCCGGACTGCGGCGAGCATATCGAACCCCACTACACCTGCCCGGACTGCGAAATGGTGCTCGAACCCGACGACGCAGGCCGGGTGCAGTGCGATCGTTGCGAGGTCGAGGGCTCCGCCGTCGAGGAGCGCCGGATCGACGTCGGCGAGGCCTACCACGACGCGATGAACGCGGTCGGCGAGCGCGAGCACGCCTTCGACATGCTCAAAGGCGTCAAGGGGCTCACCTCCAGCCTTAAGACGCCCGAACCCATCGAGAAGGGGGTCCTGCGGGCCAAACACGACGTCTCCGCGTTCAAGGACGGCACCGTTCGCTACGACATGACGGACCTCCCCGTCACGTCGGTCAAGCCAGCCGAACTCGACGTCTCCGTCGACCAGTTCCGCGAACTCGGCTACGAGGAAGACGTCGACGGCGAGCCGCTCACGCACGAGGATCAGGTGGTCGAGCTGAAAGTGCAGGACGTGATCCTCTCCGAGGGCGGGGCAGAGCACATGCTCAAAACCGCCGACTTCGTCGACGACCTTCTCGAGTCCTACTACGGGCTCGACCCCTACTACGAGCTCGAGGACAACGACGACCTCGTCGGCGAACTGGTCTTCGGGATGGCGCCCCACACGTCCGCGGCGGTCGTCGGCCGAGTTATTGGATTTACGAACGTAGCTGGAGGGTACGCGCATCCGTACTTTCATGCAGCGAAGCGCCGGAATTGCGATGGGGACGAAGATTGTGTGATGTTATTGTTGGATGGTCTGTTGAATTTCAGCAAGACCTACCTCCCCGACCAGCGCGGCGGCCGAATGGACGCCCCGCTCGTGATGTCCTCCCGGATCGATCCCCAGGAGATCGACGACGAGGCCCACAACGTCGACGTCGTCGACCAGTACCCCCGCGAGTTCTACGAGGCCACCCGCGAGCAGGCCGATCCCGAGGACGTCGACATCGAGATCGTCGAGGACACGCTCGGCACCGACGCGGAGTACTCCGGCTTCGGGTTCACCCACGAGACCACCGACATCGCCGCCGGGCCGGACCTCTCGGCGTACAAGACCCTCGACTCGATGATGGACAAGATGAACGCCCAGCTCGAGCTCGCCCGCACGCTCCGGGCAGTCGACGAGACCGACGTCGCCGAGCGGGTCATTGAGTACCACTTCCTTCCGGATCTGATCGGCAACCTCCGGGCCTTCTCCCGGCAGGAGGTCCGGTGTCTCGACTGCGGGCAAAAGTTCCGCCGCGCACCACTCTCCCGGGACTGTCGGGAGTGTGGTGGCGACATCACGCTCACCGTCCACGAGGGCTCGGTGAACAAGTACATGGAGACCGCCATGGAGGTCGCCGAGGAGTACGGCGCCCGGAACTACACCAAGCAGCGTCTGGAGGTCCTCGAGAAGTCGATCGACCGGGTGTTCGAGAACGACAAGAACAAGGCGAGCAGTCTAGACGACTTCATGTGAACCTTTTTCCGGAGCGCGGGCGCTCTCAGCGCCCGCGCTCCGCAAAAACGTTCATGAAAAAGGCCAGCCTGCAGCCACTGCACCGCAACCGCCGCCGCTACCGCACGGCAACCGCTGCCGCCGCTACCGTACCGCGATAGCCACCATCCACCGACCACAACTGTAGCCACATCCGCACCCACGTCCGCACCGCTGCACCACCGCACCGCCGCTCCGTCCGCACCGACCGCAGTGAGCTTTTGTCTCCGCTCGCCCGACTTCGACCATGCGACTGTTCGTCAGCGTCGACCTGCCCGACGAACTTTCGGCCGCAGTGGCCGAGGTGCAAGCAGCTTTCGAGGACGCCAGCGGCGTCCGGCCCACCGACCCCGGACAGGCCCACGTCACGCTGAAATTCCTCGGTGACGTCCCGCGATCGAGTGCTGACGGCGCCGACGACGGTCCGGATCTCGACGCGACGATCGAGGCGGTTCGCCGTGGCGTCGAGGCCGCGGACGTGGAGCCGTTCGAAGCGTCGGTCGAGGGGCTGGGTGCGTTCCCCTCTCCCGAGTACATCAACGTGCTCTGGCTGGGGTTCGGGGACGGCACCGCGGAGCTCGCGACCCTCCACGAGCACGTCGAGGAGCAGACTGTAGGGATCGGCTTCGATCCCGAGGACCACGAGTTCACCCCGCACGTCACGATCGGGCGGATGGACCACGCCGGCGGCAAAGAGCTCGTTCAAGAGGTGCTGGCCGAGCGCTCGCCGAACGTCGGATCGTTCCGCGTCGAGGAGGTGCGCCTCACCGAATCGACGCTGGGGCCGGACGGCCCCGTGTACGAGACGGTCGAATCCTTCGAGCTGTAGCGATCGAGAGACCGACCTTCGCTGCCCCTGGACCGGCCGCTCAGTCCCGTTCGAGGACGAACAGGTAGCGCGTGTCCTCGCCCCGCTCGATCTCGGCGACCGACCACGCCGTCGGCGCCACGATCGATTCGAGCGCCGCGGGTGAGGCCATCAGGAGCGTCCGCCAGCGTCCGTTCTCGCCGTCGTAGCGCAGTCGGAACTGTCGCGTGGCGATCTCGTCGCCGCGATCGGTGCCGGCGTCGTCGGATCCTCCGACATCGGGCGATTCCAGCCATCGATCCGAGAGATACGCCCGGAGCGCATCGCTCTCGACGGCAGTCGGGTCGTAGAGATCGGCGACGATCCGTCCCCCCGGCGCCAGCACACGGTCGAGTTCGGCGAGGAGGGAGCGGAGTTTCGCGACGGTGCCGCCGGTGCCGACGTGCGTGCCGAGAAACAGTGCCGCGTCGAGCCGGTCCGCTTCCCGTGCTTCGACGCCGCCAGCCAGCGGGAGCGTCGCGAGGTCGCCGACGATCGCGGGCAGGCCGGTCCACTCGCGAGCGACCGCGATCGCGCCCGGGCTCTCGTCGATCCCGAGCACCTCGTGGCCCCGGTCGGCGAGCGGACCGAGCGCACGGCCCGGGCCGCAGCCGGCGTCGAGGACGCGAGTGGAGCGGTGGGCGTCGTCGGATCGGTCGGAATCGGGTCCGCCGTCGCAGGCGTCGATCGCCGCCCGTTCGAGCGGGCCCCACTCCTCGGGGCCGGCGAAGTACCACGCACAGTGGGCGGGCGACTCGTCGCCATCGCTGCGCTCGTAGACTGGCTGTCCCGCCAGCTGGTCCCGGTGGTAGTCCGCGACCATCCGCCCGAAGACGTCCGCCATCGACCGATCTCGGTGGCGCAGCGGCCTTTTGCCTTCCGGGTGCGTGCGGCGACCTCCCACGCGCCGGTGCCGTCTCGGACTGGGGCCCGACGAGCGCCGCCTCCACAGTCCTTACGACGCTCGACGGGATACTCCGGGCCGTGTCGCGTGACATCGGTGCCGTCGACGCCGTGCACTCGGTGCTACCCGAGGCGGCAGCGCTGCCGTTCGGACTGTTGACCCAGTTCGGCGACGTCTGGTTCCTCTTCGCGGTGGCGATCGCCTGCTACTGGTTCCGTCCCGCGGATCGCGACCTGGTCGCGGTCGCAATCGGCATCGGGATCACGACGGCGGCGGTCGTCGAAGCGCTCAAGGGCCTCTTCGGCGTCCCGCGACCCGGAACGCCGCTCGCGACGACCGACGGCTACCCGACGGTTCTCCACGGGATCGTCGAGGCGACGGCGACCGCCGGCGGCCACGGATTTCCCAGCGGCCACGCCACGCTCTCGACGGCCATGCTGCTCGCGCTCGCCGGTGCGGTTCGGATCGGATCGCCGCGTCGGCGTGCGGGGCTCGCGATCGGGCTGATCGGCGTGATTTCGCTCACGCGCGTCGCGCTCGGCGTCCACTTCCTCGTCGACGTGGTCGTCGGGGTCATGCTCGGACTGGCAGTGCTCACCGGCGTGGCCGTCGCCGTGCGGAGTTCCCCGGCGACCCCGCCGACGACGGCGTTCGGACTCGCCGTCGCGGTCGGCGTCGCCGGCGTCGCGCTGACGACGCTGCCCCTCGATTCCGCCGCCTCCGGGCGCTTCCACGTCGCTCATCACCCTTTCCTTGCGCTGGTCGTCGCACTTGGGGCATTCGCGGGCTGGCAGGCGCACGAGTACCGGCAGCGTGCGGTCGCTGAGCGGTCGGCGTGGCGTGGACTGGCGGCCATTGGCGGCGCCGGCGCAGTACTCGTTATCGGATCCGCCGGAGTGCTCGCCAGCGACGCGACGTTCGCGCTGGCCGGTGCCGCCGGACTCGGTGTGGCGACGATCATCGCGCTCCCGGGCATCGTCCCCGGCTTCGACGACGCGCTCGAGGGCTACGTCCCCCGGCGACTTCACGGACTGGGCGACATCGACGAGTGAGCAGCCGGCCCGTCTCCGGCGAACTGCCCGAACACTGACGGTGTGTGAGCGCCTATCGTGGGAACGATCCCGGGATGGCTCGCTACGAGACCGTCGTCGAGGACGACGTCGTCTACGTCGCCACGAGCGAGGAGCGCCTCGAGGTCGGCGACCTGGCGACGATCGTCGAGCTCGTCGGCGGCCCCGCCTGGACGATCGAGTACTCCGATCGCGAGAAACAGGCCCATCCCGAACTGAGCACCGCCGACGAGGGGTTGACCGTCGACGTGGTCGACACGATCAACGCGATGACCTTCGGCGACACCTTCGTCGAGACGCTGGCCGCACAGCCGGTCGATACGGCGGACGAGGCGGGCATCTCGCCGCGGCTCGGACTCTTCGTCGGGCGACTGCTCGAGAACCTCGAGTACGGGCTGCGGTAGCTCGCTGGCGAGGCGAGCGGGTCGGCGGTCGGTCGGCACGGCGACGTAGCTCCACAGCGCGTCGCCGGCTGGGGTTCGTGGGATCGGCGATTCTCGAACCAACCGCTGCGGTTCATTTATGCCGATCCGTGTTGAATGCTCACACATGGCAACACAGGACGCTCCCAGCGTCGCGTTCGGCGACGGCATCTACACCGAGGACGGCCAGCGACTCGGCACCGTCCGTGGGTTCGACGACAACGGGTTCTACGTCACGCTGCGAGACGGCGTCGACGCCCCGCATCCCCAGTCCCGGAGCACGACTGGCGACGTCGGCGAGATCAACCTGATGTGGCGGTGCTGGCAGTGTGGCGAGACCGGGCGCATCGAGGAAATCCCCGACAGCTGCCCCTCCTGTGGCTCCGGGAAGGAGGAGCTCTACTACTGGACGGAGGACTGACCCGTCGCGAGACGCTCTCCTCGCGATCACGTCCGCGGCGCGACCGGGTCGTCGAGCGCCGAAGGGAAGCGTTGAAGCACCGTCGGCGCGCCACATTCCGCTCAGATGGCTCCCGACGTCGGCGGACTCCTCTCGCTTGCGCTCTTGCTCGCCCTGGTCCTCGTCCCGCTCGCGTGGGTGGCCAGACATTACGCCGTCCGCCAGGACCTCCGAACGGTCCGTCGGGTGTTCCGGCTGGACGCCCTGGCGCTCGCGGTCGGCGGACTGTTGCTCGCCGCGAGCGCGGCGCTCCTCGTCCTCGCGTGGGTTCCGGACTCGCCCGTCACGATGACGATCTGTGCGGGGCTGCTCGCGCTCGGAACGGCCGCCGTCACCGTCGCCGTGGGCAACCGCGACTGGTACCGCTGGAGCCGCCAACTGCCGGTGGTCGCTCCCGACGAGGTCGAGCCGGGCCCCGTTCAGCTCGAGGGGCGGGCGATCCCCCTCGACGATCGCGTGCCCTCCTCGGTCACCCAGACGGACACCCTTGCCTACCGTGCGGTGACCCACGAAGAGTACGCCGTCCTCGGCAGGGGGTACGCCCACTCGACGTGGTCGTCGGTCTCCGTGGCCGACGACGCGGTTCCGTTCGGCATCGTCAGCGCGGCTGCGCTGGGCGGCGAGGCCGCCGAGGGCGGTCGTGAGCTGCCGGGGACGCTCCGTGCGGAGCTCGGCGATTCCGACGTGGAACTCCCAGCAGACGCGAAATCTGTCGCCGTTGACGGCCCGAACGCGGAGTTCCCGCTGCTCTCGCCGACCAGCCGGCTCGCCCGGGCTGGGCCGGCGGGGTCGACGCTCGACGGGCTCGAGCGCACGGTACCCGCGGAGCCGGGCGCCACGGCGCCCGTCTCCGACGAACTCGCCCGCGGCACCCGATCGCGACCGCGCGAGTACAGCGAGCGCCGGCTCGATCCCGGCGATCCGGTGTACGTGCTCGGCACGGCCCGCGAGACCGCCGACGGGGAGATCGAGATCGTCGACGAACCCGACGGTCCGCCGCTGCTCGTCGTCCGCGTCACCGCCGAGGCGGCGAAAGCCCACGCGCGGCGATTCTGCCGGACGTACGGCCTGCTCGGGCTCGGGCTGCTGGCGGTGGGTGCGGGAATCCTCGTTTCGGTCGGGCTCTGATCCCGGCGGAGAGCGGACTCGCCGGGTCGCGCTCACGTGTCGGTGCGCCCCAGCGACCGGCACGCAAAAGCCGGGCCGGCCCAACTGCGAACTATGGACGTACTCGTGATCGGCGCGGGGAGCCTCGGCAGCCTCGTCGGCGGGCTCCTCGCCCCTGACCACGACGTCACGCTGCTCGGCCGGGAGCCACACGTCGAGGCGGTCCGCGAGTCCGGACTCGCGATCGGCGGCGAACTCGAGGAACTGGTCAGTCCGTCGGCGACGACGGATCTCGGTGGGAGCGGTTTCGACCTCGCGATCGTGGCGGTGAAGGCCTCCGATACCGAGCGCGCAGCGGAGCGCCTGGGCTCCGTCGACGTCGACGCCGTCTGGTCGCTCCAGAATGGCCTGGACAACGAGGCGAAATTGGCGGCGACGCTCGACGCGCCGGTCCTCGCGGGAACGGCGACCTACGGCGCGGATCGAAGCGCACCCGGCTCGGTGACCTGCACGGGACTCGGTGAGCTCGCGATCGGCCCTCGTCCTGGCACGCCGGCGCCCGAAGTGGACGTTGCGCTCGCCGAGCGGATCGGCGTAGCGCTGTCGGGATCGGCGGACGAGCAGTCGGCGTTCGGCGCTCACCCCCGGGTCGTCGTCGACGAGGCGATGCCCGAGCGGCTCTGGCTGAAGCTGGCCGTGAACGCCGGGATCAACCCCGTCACCGCGCTCGCCCGGGTCCAGAACGGCGCACTCGCCAGGGGCGACGCTGGCGACACCGCCGAGCGAGCTGCGATCGAAGTCGCACGCGTGGCGCGAGCGTCCGGCATCGACCTCGACGACGCCGAGGTCGTTGCGGAGCTCGAGGCCGTGATCGAGGCGACGGCGGACAATCGCTCCTCGATGCTCCAGGACGTCGAGGCCGGCCGGCGGACCGAGATCGACGCGATCGCGGGGACCGTGATCGACCGCGCCGACGAGCACGGCGTCTCCGTGCCGACCGTCCGGACGCTCGCGTCGCTCGTTCGGGCCTGGGAGCGCGGACAGGAACTGCGATAGCGTCGGTTCGTGGGCCGATCACTGGTCGGGGTCGCCGTGGTCGTCGCTCGGCGTCGTGATCGAAACCGCCAACAGAAAAACCGTCAGTTCGACGGCCTCAGAACGGCGCCTGCGGGCCTTCGTCGGATTCGGGCTCCTCGCCGCCGGCCTCCTCGCCGGGGAAGGAGGGGCTCATGCCCTCACCGCCGCCGTGGCCGCCGCCGTCCATGCCGGTCGAGGCGTTGACCTTCTCGATCTCGGGGATCTCCTGGACCATCCGGGACTTGATCGCCTGGATCGTCATCGGGGAGATACCACAGCCGCTGCAGGCGCCGCCGAGCTGGATCGTGACCTCGCCGGTCTCGCGGTCGAGGTCCTGGATCGCCGCGGAGCCGCCGTGCATCTGAATCTGCGGGAAGTTACGCCGGAGGAAGTTCGCGACGCGATCCTCCAGGTCGTCGCCGCCCTGTGTCTCGGTGCTCATACGCCCGGATTGGCTACGAACGTGCTTAGGCCTTTGGTTGGCGGATCGAGCGCCCCTTCGGCGGTGGCCGCGTCGCGTTTGCGGTGTCGGGTTCGAGAATCCGGCAAGTGTCTGTACGGGCTCTTCGCGGCCGGCCAACGGCTATTTGTGATCTGGCATGCGACCAATTCGCATGCGCCGTCGGCTGACCCGGCGCGGCGCGCTCGCCACGATCGCGGCGACAGCGGGCTGCCTCGAGGACGTGTTCGGATCGGGCGACCCGGCAGCGTCGGTCGAGCCACGGGAGTGGCCCGCCGCGTACTACGGCGGCCCGCTGGTCTCGGCCCACGAGCACATGCACGGGCCGGACGGGTTCGGCATGACCGACGAGACGATGGACTGGTACGTCCGGTGGATGGCGCGCAATCGGGTCGCCCAGGCGATGGCGATCACGTACACCGACTACGCGCCCGTGGTCAGCGCCCACGACGACCGGCTGGTGCCCTACTGCCACGCCATGGATCTCGTTCGGGACGAACGCGACCGGCTCGCCGCTGCGATCGCGGAGCGCCTCGACGAGTACCCGCTCTATGAGGGGGTCGGCGAGTTCGGGCTCTTTCACGTCGCGGGTCCCAGCGGCGAGCCGCCGCTGCCGGCGAACGATCCGGTGTTGCTCGACGTGTACGACCTCGCCGCGGAGCGCGATCTCCCGGTGATGGTCCACGGCGGTCAGCAGGGCATCTACGGCAACGGCGAGGACCCCGTCGACCACATGGTGGCGGCGTTCGAGCACAACCGCGACTGCACCTTTCTCGTCCACGGCACCTTCATCAACGGCGTCACGATCGACGGCGAGACGGAGGTGCCGGTCGGCGAGGCCGTCGCGACCCTCTTCGATCGACATCCGAACTTCGTGTTCGACATCTCCGGACAGGCCTCGCCCTACGCCTACAACTGGCGCCGGCCGCCCGACGACGATCCCACGACGATCAGCGACCAGGAGACTCGCTCACAGACGTGGTTCGAGACCCAGATGCGACAACACGGCGGAGTCGAGGGCCACGCCCAGCGGCTCTACGACCGGTTCCAGCCGATTCTCGAGAACTACTCCGAGCGCGTGACGTGGGGGATGGACGCCAGCTGGCAGTGGCACTTCAACGACTGGGTGCTCGACACGTGGGTCGACGTGGGGCGCTCGGCGCTCGGGCGGCTCCCCGAGGCGAAGGCGCGAAACGTCGGCTACCGGACGGCTGCGGGACTCTTCGAGATCGACGTGGAGGCGTAAGCATCGACGTTGAGGCGTAGACATCGACGTAGGCGCGTAGGGTATCGGCGTGGAGGGGATCGATCGGGCCGACTGCTGTGCCGGACGCGATCGTCAGTCTTCCACCGTGACGGCGTACGTCGGCGGCGTGTACATGTTGTCCTCGATGTAGCCCCAGTCGTCGAAGTCGTAGATCGACGCGTCGCCGTTCGAGAACCCGTAGGCGTCGCCCGGTGCGTTGTAGTTCATCACGCTGGGGTACTCCCAGTAGTCGTAGCGGTACGAGTCGACGCCGTTGAACGTGCTCGAGTAGAGTCCCAGCGAGTGGCCGAGTTCGTGCATCACCGTGCTTCCGGTGTAGTCCTCGTAGGCGAAGTACTGGACCATCATGTCCGGTGAGGATGCAACTCCAGCGACGTTCGTCCCGCTCGAGTACGCGTCCTCGACGATGAGGAGGTAGTGGTACCCCTCGCCGCCGTAGTCCTTGTACGCCGCCCGGTAGTTCTGGTAGGAGCCCTCCCAGCTCGTCGTGGACTCCGCGGGGACGACGTCGCTGTGTTCGAAGTGTAGGCTGATCCCCGTCGAGCCGTCGGGGTTCGAGATCGGGGCGTTCGCGAACCTGTCCACGATCTCACTCCGGTCGGTGTAGGGGAGCGACGTTCCCTGCATCACGTCGACCTCGACGTAGACGTCCGTTCGGAGTGGATCCGCGCCGGGGTAGAGCTGGGTCTGGTGGACCTCCGGGCCGTCGAGCAGCCCGTCGCCGTCGGTGTCGTCGTCGGTCGGATCGGTGCCGTACGTCGCGACTTCTTCGCCGTCCTCCAGGCCATCGGCGTCGGTGTCGGCGTCTGCCGGGTCCGTGGCGTAGACGTCGACCTCCGCACCGTCGTCGAGGCCGTCCGCGTCGGTGTCGGCGCTCCCCGGGTCCGTGCCGTAGATGGTCACCTCGGCCCCGTCGTCCAGTCCGTCGCTGTCGGAGTCGGCGACCTGCGGGTTCGTGCCGTACTGGTTGACCTCCGGCCCGTCCTCCAGCCCGTCGCCATCGGTGTCCGCAACGGTCGGCTCGGTTCCGTACGTCTCGATCTCGGCACCGTCCTCGAGGCCGTCGGCGTCGGAGTCGGCGGCGGTCGGATCGGTCCCGTACTCGTTCACTTCCTCGCCGTCGTCGAGCCCGTCCTCGTCGGTGTCGGCGGCGGTCGGATCGGTCCCGTGCTCGTGGACCTCGTCGCCGTCCTCGAGACCGTCCCCGTCAGTGTCCGCCGTCAGTGGATCCGCGCCGGCGTCGACCTCCGGCCCGTCCTCCAGCCCGTCGTCGTCGGAGTCGGGATTGGTAGGGTTCGTCCCGGCTGCCTGCTCGGCGGTGTCGTCGAGGCCGTCGCCGTCGCTGTCGGCGGCGAGCGGATCCGTCCCCTCCGCCAGTTCGGCGAACGCTGGTTCGTCGTCCCCGTCGACCCCGACCAGTGAGGTCGCGCCGACGATCGCCACCGTCGCGATCGCGATAACGACGACCGCAGCAATCGCGACACGTAGCCGATTCATTGGGAACAAATTCGGTAGCAGTTCGGAAGTATTTGTTTGCTGAGCGTCGGCGGATGGCCGGTTCTCGTCCCCAGGCCGCAACTACGTCGTCTGCAGGTCGTAACCGAGCGGCCGCTCCGCCCGAAAACGGTGGGACGGCACCGTCGCCGCCGGCCTCGTTCTGCCGTCCGGCGACTGCCGGGAGACGGGAAGCCTTTTGCTCGCAGACGCGCCACGGACCGGGTATGCAGCGCACAGTCCCGCGGAGGTGGCAGCGATGACGAGCGAGTTCACCGAGATCACGGTGATCGGAGACGACGACACGGGACTGATCGCGCGAGTCACCACGCTCCTGTTCGAGCGGGGGATCAACATCGAGGACCTCGACCAGGCGGTCCGGGAGGGGCTCTTCCGGATGTCGATGACGGTCGACGCCTCGGGAATGGAGTGCACGAAGGACGAACTCCGCGCGGACCTCCAGGAGCTCGGCGACGACCTCGGCGTCGAGGTGCAGGTCCGCTTTCCCGCCGAGCGACAGACGCGACGGATCGCCGTCCTCGTGACCCAGGAGTCACACTGCCTCGAGGCGCTCCTCGACGCCTGGACGAACGACGAACTGGGCGCGGAGGTCTCCGTCGTCATCGGGAACCACGACGACCTCGAGCCTCTCGCCGCGAGCCACGGCGTCCCCTTCCACGACGTCGGCAGCGACGGCGGCCAGCCCGACGAGGAGGAACTGCTCGAGCTGCTCGGCGAATACGACGTCGACCTCATCGTCCTCGCCCGCTACATGCGGATCCTCTCGCCAAAGGTCGTCTTCCGCTACGAGGACCGGATCATCAACATTCACCCGAGCCTGCTGCCCTCCTTCCCAGGCGCTCGCGCCTACGAGCAGGCCCGCCAGGAGGGCGTCCGCATCGCGGGCGTCACGGCCCACTACGTCACCACGGACCTCGATCAGGGGCCGATCATCACGCAGCGCGCCTTCGACGTGCCCGACGGCGCGACCGCCGAGGAGCTAGAGCAGCGCGGGCAGCCCCTGGAGGCCGAGGCACTGCTGGAGGCCGTCCGGCTCCACCTCGAGGGCGAGGTCCACGTCCACCGCGGGCGCACCCACCTCCGCGACGAGGCGGATCCATCCGCCTACCAGCTCGGGCTCTCCCGCGAAGCGCGGCTGGCGAACCCCGACCGGCCGGTCGACGGGCTCGGGGACGCGGTCCAGAGCGAGGAAGCGGGCGGAACGACCGACTGACCGGCGGAGCGGTTCGGATTCTGCGGTGGGATCGCTTCGGCGTCGAGAACTGACTCGGTGGCAGCGGTCGCGATCGTGGCGTCGCGGGCCTCTCAGAACTCCGCTCGGCAGTCCTGGCCGCAGAAGTGTCGGGACTGCACGCTTCCGTCCTCGACCCACGTCTCGACGACGTGTTCGGGGTCCTGCACGATCGGATCTCCGCAGGTCGCACACGTTGGCGCGTTCTCGGCGGTGACGTCCTCGCCGAGGTCCGACGTCGGATCTACCATTTGGCGTCGGTGCGAGGTGGAGGGAGAAAAACGTGCCGTAACGGGCGGAACTCGCGCCGACGGCGGGCAGCCACCGGAGACCGTGGATCGGCGGATCGGCGCCCGCTCGGCGTCACCAGTTGGGAACAAGATTGTAGCGTGCTCGGCCGCTAGCGGCGACCGGACGCACGCCCACGTCACACGCTCCATGGGATTCCGTGCGTCCGCTCCCTGCTCTCCGGAGCGGCTGCACTGGCAGGCGACGCGCCGCCGTCTCGCCGGACCCTCGATGCTGGGGGCTCCACTGCGCGAGCGTACGGCTGCAGGAATGGGTTCCGGGTGCAGTCACCGACGCGATGGGGCAGTTCGCGGCTCGATCGGTCTCGAGACGGCGCCGGAACGGAACTTTCAAGGGTGCAACTCGGGGAGATACGAGCAGGAATGACGCCGGTACCGCTCCAGTGGATGAACGACTTCCTGCTGGAATACAACATCGGGCACGCGCTCTTCGTGGGCTTCGTCCTCTCTATCGTCGCCGTCCTGCCCCTGCAGTCCCGGAAGCTATTCGCGCTGAACGCCGGCCTGTTCGGCGTGATCTTCGCGCTCGCACCGATCTCGGCGAGCGGCTTCCAGTGGCGGCTGCTGGGCATCGTCCTGATCGTCCTCGCGCCACTGCTCTACCTTACGTCGGACGAGTAACTCGGTCGGACGGTCGCTTCGTCACGCACGTACGCTTCGACTGCCTGCAGTGACTACTCCAGCAGCGCCTCGTACCGGGCGCCGGTCTGTTTGAGCGTCGCCGTCGAGAACAGTCGCTCGTGCTCGACCGGCAGGTACGTTTCGGCCAGTTCGTCGACCTTGGCGTCGACGGCGTCGGCGTCCCGGCCGTGGATCATCGTGAAGAGGTTGTACGGCCAGTCGCGCTCGGGCCGTCGCGGGCGGTGGTAGCACAGCGTTACGGATGGGAGCCCGCCCACGGTGCGCCCCCGCTCGTCGAGTTCGTCGTCGGGCACGTCCCAGACGACCATGCAGTTGTTGTCGAACCCGGTCGCGACGTGGTTGACGACGCAGCCGATCCGCTTGATGCAGTTCGCGTCGCGGAGCCGCCGGACGCCGTCGAGGACGTCCTCGGCGGTCGCGTTGGCGCTCGCCCCGTGGGGCGCGTCGAGGGCAGCCGCGAGGTCGGCGTACGGCGTCGTCGTGAGAGGGAACCCCTCCTGGATCGCGAGCAGGAGATCGGCGTCGAACGCCGAGAGGTCTCCCCTGGCGGATTCGGCGATCCGGGTCGCCTCGACGCCCTCCGCGGCGGCGCTCTCCCGGGCGAAGCGGTCGTCGTTGACCACCGGGAACTCGAGGTCGATGTAGTAGTCCGTGAGCATCGGGAGGACGAGGGGCTCGAGACCGGTCTCCGCCGCGATCTCTTCGAGGATGGCGTCGCGGCGATCGAGGGAGCCCGCCGTCACGACGAACCACATGTTCCACTCGTGGTCGCGCCGATAGTTGTGGTTCACCTGTTCGTGGGCGTTGACGGCCTCGGCGACCGCGTCGAAGCGATCCGCTGTGGCTGCGCTTCGGGTGTCCCGGGCGCCGTCACCCTCCGGGACTTTCAGCGCCGCGAGCGTCGAGGAACCGATCACCGGCGGATTCAGCACCGGTCCGAACCGCCGGAGCAGCCCGCGATCGAGCAGCGCCTCGACGCGGGCGAGTGCGTCCGCTTCGTCGGTCCCGATCGCGTCGCCGACCGCGCGGAACGGCCGCTGTTCGATCGGAAACCCGCTCTGGAACCCGTCGAGGATGCGCGCGTCGATCCCGTCGATCGCCGCTCGCCACTCCCCCGTCGCCTCGCTCATCGTGCGGGCTAGGAGCAGTGCCGGTGTATCGCTTTCGGGATCGAATCGCGCTGTTCGTCCGTTCCCGGCAACGGGCGTGGGGTACTAACGGACGTGTGGTACGTCGCGACTTCGAGCGGTCGGAGCCAGTAGCGGCGACGCCCCGACGGACCCGCTGATCCCCAGCATCGGCGCGGTCGTCGGTGGAGCGATCGGCTTCGTTGCGGTTTCCTACCTGCTGTACGGCCGGTAGCTGCCTTCGGCTCGCTCTCCGATCGGTAGCTGTCTCCGGGGCGTTCTCCGGCCGGTAGTATCGCCGCTTTAGGGAGTTCGCCACGCGGCGTGTTTCTCCCTGGTTCGCGTACGTCATTCCTATAGCGCTGGCGTCCGCAGGAACGGCCGTGACGGACTCAGCAGCGGCGACCGACGGTGCCGCCGACGGCGTGAACGCGCCGGGCGAGTCCACCGTCGTGCTGACCGGCGGGACCAGCGGTATCGGTCGCCACGCCGCACTCGAACTCGCGGATCGTGGAGCGACGGTCGCCGTCGTCGGCCGGGACGAGCAGGCAGGAAACGCTGTCGTCGACGAGGCAGCGGACGCACCGGGAGCGGTCCGGTTTCACCGCGCTGACCTCGCCGAGCAGGCGACCGTTCGAGACCTCGCCGCGGAGCTGCGCGCGAGCTACGACCGGCTCGACGTCCTCGCGCACAACGCCGGCCTGAGCGCCGGGACGCGGACGGAATCCCCCGACGGCATCGAGCTGACACTCGCCGTCAACCACCTCGCGCCCTACCTGCTGACCCACGAGCTGGCCGACCGGCTCCTCGACGGCGGCGGGCGCGTCGTCGTCACCGCGTCCGCCCTCGAATCCCAGGGCCACCTGGAGTTCGACGATCTCCAGTTCGAGTCGGGGTACGACACGCTTTCGGCGTACTCCCGCTCGAAGCTCGCGAACGTCGCGTTCACGATCGAGCTCGCCGAACGGTTCGAAGCGATCTCGGGTACCGACGCAGCCGGCTCGCCGCTCGTGACGGCGAACTGCTTCCATCCGGGGTTCGTGCCCGACACCGACCTCTGGCGCGACGCGAAGTTCCACGTCCGCGCGGCGGTCCGCCTCGCCGGGCTGCTACCGGGACTCGGCAGCACGGAGGCCGACGGCGGGGACCGGCTCGTCCAGCTGGCTGCCGATCCCGAGTTCGGCGAGCGGACGGGCTGTTACGTCAGCGGTGGCTCCGTTTCCGAGCCCTCCGCCGAAGCGCGGGATTCGACGATACGTGAGCGGCTCTGGGAGCGCAGCGCGGACCTGGTCGGCGTCGATCCCGACTGGCCGTCAGCGTGACTTCGTGATCGATCCGACTACTGGGTATTGCAAATCGCTGACCGCGGAGTGAGCTGGACGGCGAACCGCTTGGATACCGGGAGATCTGCGATCTCCCGACGTCGCGGGCGTGGCCCGCGACAGCCCCCTCCCGCTCGCGCCCGCTCACTCGCTGCGGTCCTTGCTTCCCGAGCAAACGCGAGCGGTCGGCCCCTTCCAGTCCCACCCGGTGAATTTTGGGAGAGTCTTCACTCCGGTGGATCGTCCAGCGGGGCGGAGCCGGCGGTCGATCTCCAGTGCTGAGCGCACCCGAACAACCGCCGCACATCACTCCTCGAACCGTTCCCAGGGAGGGACTCCGGAAGGGGCCGACCGCTCGTCGGTTTAGGCGATGCAAGCACCGCAGGCGAGCGGAGTTCTGTCGAGCGAAGTGAGACAGGGCTCGGAAGTCGCAGCCCGCACAGGAGCGTAGCGACGAGCAGGAACGTCTTCCGGTGCGAGCCGAGGAGCGTCGTTCGAAAGGCGCTCCGCGCCTTTCGTGATCACGAGAGAGCTTTGCTCTCTCGGACGACAGCGAGCGTACACCGTCGAGCGGGAGGGGGCTTCCGAAGGCGGTCGCGGTCCAACCGGTTCCCACGCTCCCATCTGATTTTCCTAGTAGTCGAAGCAATCAGAAATAGACGCGCCGAACAACGGCGAGAACCGATCTAATTGACGGTACCGTTCGATGACCGGCAAGTTCCGCACCCTGCCACTGGGCCTCACGGATCGTCACCTCCACGGAATGTCCAGTGTCATCGCTCCGAGCGCAACCCTTCGGAGAGGCACTGCAACGCCCCGTGCCAGGCGTCCGCTGCGGCGCTGGCGTTGGCTGCGTTCGTGCCGCCGTACTCGTGCGTTTCCGCGTGGGGAGCCTCCCCGTCGAACCGGTACGGGACCCGGATGGCGTGTCCTGCGTCGGAGTAGTGGCGGTGTTCCGTCGGCCAGTCGTGGTCGTGCGCTTCGAGACGTCTCAGTGCCCGATCTGCGAACTCTGTGGCGGGCCAGACGGTGTCCTCGCCGCCCGAGACCAGCAGTACCGGGCCGTCGATGTCCTCGACGGGGATCATTGCACGCTCTCGCTCCTGGGATGGGGCTCGCTCGACCGCCAGCGTGGCAGCGTCGGGTTCGCCGGTCAGTGGATCGCTCACCTCTCCCTCGTCGACGTGAGCGTCGACGTCGATGAACGGCAGCGGTTCGCCATCGAGCGTCCACGCGGCTTCGTGCGGATCGACGCCGTCCATCCAGGACGGCGCTGGCCAGGCGTAGCAGCTCGGCACGTACGCGACGACCGAGCCGACGGTCCCGAAGTGAGCGCCCGTAAGCAGGGCTGCTTCGCCGCCGCGGGAGAAGCCGGCGACGCCGACCCGTTCACCAGTGACGTCGTCCCGCTCGAGGAGCCAGCGCGCCGCCCGACCGAACCGTTCCAGTGAGATTTCACAGAGCGAATCGGGGACGCCGCACGCTCCGAAGTACTCGACGCACAGCGTCGTATACCCGTGCTCGGCGAGCAGTTCGGCGTAGTTCCGCTCGTACCCGCCTGCGCCACCGCCACCGTGGAGGACGAGGGCGCCTGGGCCTGGTTCGGCACCAAGTCCTGTGTAGAGGCGACCGGAGACGCGGTCGTCTCGAACCTGCTCCCCCTCGACGAACGTATCGCCCATACGTGGATTGTCGCTCGAGTGCTATTTCAAGCCCCACGAACGCGTCCAGCCACTGCCGCCAGTATTCGGGCCCAGAGTGTCCGGGACACGAACCTTCGTCGAACTCCTCGAGTGGAACGATCGAGGCCCCGAGCGTCCGAGAATCGAACACGTTCGTCCACTCGTTCGTGGGGGAGCGACGGGCCTTTGACGGCCACGCGCCAACCCACGAACAGACATGGCCCAGGCGACCAGCGAGTTCGGCGAGTGGCCCCTGAAGCGGCTGATGACGGCGGTCGTCGGCTCGGGACCGAAATCGGCCGACGACATGGACCGCGAGCAGGCCCGCGAGGCGTTCCAGCGCATCCTCGCCGGCGAGCCCGACCAGACCACCCTCGGCGCGTTCTGGCTCGCCAATCGATGGAAGCGAAACGTCCCCGAGGAGCTCGGCGCCTACGTCGACGTCATGCACGAGGAATGCGTCGAGACGGTCGCGCCCGAGTGCGATCCCGTCGACTGCGGCGCGAACTACGACGGCAAGGGCCGGAGCGCGATCCTCGGCGTCGCGGCGGGGATCGTCGCGGCCGGCGCGGGAACCCCCGTCGTCACCCACAGCGGCGATCGGGTTCCCACGCAGAAGCAGGACGCGTACAAGCACGTTCTCGACGAGCTGGGCGTCCGCACCGAACTCGACCCGCAGGGAAGTGCCGACATGACTGACGAGACTGGCTTCGGCTTCTACTACCAGCCGGCGTTCAACCCCGGCATCGACGCCCTGGCGGACCGGCGCGACCAGATGGGCGTTCGAACCTTCGTCAACACGATCGAGACGCTGGCCAACCCCGCCGAGGCCTCGGTCCACCTCGGCAGCTTCTACCACCTGGCGTTTGCGAAGAAGATCGTCGAGACTGCCCAGGAGAGCAAGCAGTGGTCTCCCGACCGCGTCGTGATGTTCCAGGGGATGGAGGGCTACGACGACATCCGGCCGGGCTACACGAAGGTCGCCGACTGGCAGGCCGGCGAGGCGCTCGACGACTTCGAGATCGAGACCGCGGAGTACGGGATGGACTTCGAGGAGGAGGACCTCGGCGTCGACGACGTGGCCGGCGAGTCCGCGGCGATCACGGAGGCCGTCGTCGCTGGCGAGCGCGAGGACCAGTTCGCGGACGCCGTCGCGCTCAACGCAGCGTTCAGGATCTACGCCGGTGGGGACGCCGATTCGCTGGAAGCGGGACTCGAGGACGCTCGCGCGGCCATCGACGACGGCAGCGCCGAGGCCGTGCTGGCAGCGCTGCGGGCATTTTGAGTTTCGGGCCGACCGGATTCCCCCGGCCCGGTTCGCGTAGCCGTCTCCTGTCCGTCCTCGTCCCGGTGACGCAGGCCTTAACATCGCTGGACGCCAATTCCGTGCAATGACAGATCCAGAGGATCACGAGTACTCGGAGGGGCAGGGGCTTCCGGAGTCGCCGGAAGGGTTCGACCTCGACCCGCCGGAGCTCGCCGTCGATCCCGACCAGGTCGACCCCGTGGACTCGCGGGTCGTCGCCGACCAGATCGACGATCGCCAGATCGCCAGCGAGAACGTCGAGGCCGAGGAGCTGCTGGAGGTCGGGCTGAACTACATCGGGATCAACCGCTACGAGGAGGCCACGGAGACGTTCGAACGGGCCGCTCGCTACGCCGATCGCGAGGACGTCGAACAGGAGGCCTGGACGAACAAGGGCGTCGCCCACGCCGAACTCGAGGAGTACGACGCCGCGATCGGCGCCTACCGCGAGGCCCTGTCGATCGACGGTACGAGCGATCACGAGGCCTCCGCCGAGACGAACCTCGCGTACGCGCTCTGGGAGGCCGGCCAGACCGCCCAGGCGCTGGAGCACGCCGAACGTGCCGTCGAGGCTGACGAGCGCTTCGCCCGCGGCTGGTACAATCGTGGCTTCTTCCTGCTCGAGCGTGGGCTCGCCGAGGACGCTCTCGATGCCTTCGAGAACGCCCAGCGGCTCGGGATGCGGACGCCGGAGCTGCTCGAGGAGAAGGCTCGCGCCCACGAGGAGATCGGGGAGTACGACCGCGCCGAAGAGGTCGCCGACGAGGCCCAGGAGCTCCGCGAACAGGCCGAGGCCGAGATGGTCGATCGGCACACCGAATGATCTGTAGCGAACGCTCGACGGACGAGGGGCTACTCGTCGCGATCTGCGACGACGAAGTGCTCGGCGAGTCCTTCGAAGAGGGCGAGATATCGCTGACGGTCACCGAGGAGTTCTACGGCGGCGAGACGGTCGACGAAGCGTCCGCGCTGGCGAGCCTGCGCCGCGCCACCGTCGCGAACCTCGTCGGCGAGCGCGCCGTCGGCATGGCGATCGAGGCGGGGATCGTCGACGAGGAGAACGTCCTCGAGGTCGACGGCACGCGGCACGCGCAGGTGCTCTCGCTCCGGTGACTGCCCCGGGCGACCCGCCAGGGCGCCAGTAGACCCCACTGCCGAACCGGTTCGCCCCCCGTATACCGGGGGACGCTGGACGGGTGAGCGCCCGCGCGCCATGCGCGTAACTCCAAACGTTCAAGGTCGTGAGCCCGAAACCCTCGGGAAGACGTGGCACCAGACATCGCACATCCGGCTGCCGCCGTAGACCTGCTCCTCCAGAGCGGGGGGTACGACGGCATGACGCGGGTCGACGTCTTCTCGCAGATCTACCTGGTCTTCCTCGTTCTCGGGACGATCGTCGGCACCGTCGTCGTCACGTACACTCTCTACAAGGTGTACAAGTATCGAGCCGGCAACGATCACGAATACGACGTCGGACGACCACAGCTCGGCGAGCTCCCGACGGGGGCGGACAAGGGTGGTCGGAAACTCTTCCTCTCCTTCACCCTCTCGGCGATCATCGTCATCTCGCTGATCGCGTGGACCTACGGGCTCTTGCTCTACGTCGAGACGGGAGGCGCCGAAGTCCCCGAAAACGGCGTCGAAATCGACGTCGTCGGGGACAACTTCGCCTGGGAGTACGAGTACACTGACGGGGACACGCTCCCCCGCGACCAGCTCAACGACTCCGTCGAGATGATGGGCCAGGAGGCGACAGCCGAGGCGTTGGCGGAGGCGCGATCGAACGACAGCCTCTCCTATTCGGCGGCGCTGGCCGCACGGATGGACGCCGCATCGAACGAGAGCGTCACCGAGAGTGACGTCGTGACGAACTACGAGACGGTCTCGACGATGCGCGTGCCGATCGCCAGGGAGATCCACATCGACACGACCTCAGGCGACGTCTGGCACAACTTCGGGATCCCGGAGTTCCGGGTCAAGTCCGACGCCATCCCCGACGAAACCTCCGAGACGTGGTTCGTGGCCGACGAGACGGGCGAGTTCGACATCGCCTGCTACGAGCTGTGTGGCTCCGGCCACTCCGGCATGACGGGCACCGTGATCGCAATGGACAACGAATCGTACGAGAACTGGTACGAGGGACAGGTGATCGAAATCGACGCAGCCATCGAAGCGCTCGAGGCGGGCACGTACGGCCAGAGTACCGTCACCGACGGGGCGAACGGGTCGGACTCGACGGGCAACGCCTCGGCGAGCACCAACGCGAGTGCTGCGACCGCCGGTAGCGCCGGAGGTGTCGGCGCATGACCGAGGCAGCTCACGGCGGTGACCACGACGACGGCGGGCACCTGCCGCCGAAATCCTCCATCAAGCGCTGGCTGGTCACGACCAACCACAAGGACATCGGCATCCTCTACATCCTCACCGCCCTCTTCTTCCTCGTCGCCGGTGGGACCCTCGCGCTCCTCATCCGGGTGCAGCTCTGGAGCTCCGGCGGGACGATCCTCAGCGCCGTCGACTACAACCAGGCGGTGACGCTCCACGGTCTGTTGATGGTCTTCTGGTTCCTCTCGCCGATCGGCTTCGGCTTCGCGAACTACTTCGTCCCGCTCCAGATCGGGGCCAAGGACCTGGCCTTCCCCCGGCTCAACGCGCTGAGCTACTGGCTCTACCTGGCGTCCGGGCTGGTCGTGTTCGCGTCATTCTTCCAGGGCGGTGCGTTCTCCGGCGGCTGGACGATGTACGCGCCGTTGAACATGCCGATCAACACGCCGACGATCGGCGGGACCGCGACGATTCTCGGTCTCATGCTCTTCATCATTTCGACGACGGTCAGTACGATCAACTTCCTGACCAGCATCCACCGCGGTCGGGCCGAGGGCATGGGCCTCTGGAACCTCCCGATGTTCACCTGGTCGATCCTGCTGACGGTCTGGATGATGCTCTTCGCGTTCGCGGCGCTGCTGGCCGCACTGCTCCTCCTGGCCTACGATCGCATCATCGCCTACGGGATCGGTGGCGCCGACGCGATCCACTACTTCGGCCCGGAGGCGAGTGGCTCCCTGCTCTGGGCACACCTGTTCTGGTTCTTCGGTCACCCCGAGGTGTACATCGTCTTCTTCCCCGCGCTGGGCATCATGTTCGAGGTGTTCCAGACGTTCACCGGCCGCCGCATCGTGGGCCGGAAGTGGGTCATTCTGGCGATGGTGCTGGTCGCGGTCCAGTCGTTCCTCGTCTGGATGCACCACATGTTCCTCTCCGCGATCAACCTCGAGATCAAGACGCTGATGATGGCGACGACCATCGGGATCAGCCTGCCGTTCGACCTGATGGTCTTCTCGATGATCTACACGACGGTGAAGGGGAAGGTGCGCTTCGCGACGCCGTTCCTGTTCGTGCTGGGCGCGCTCCTCCTGTTCATCCTCGGTGGGATCACCGGCGTCTTCCTCGGCGCGGTCGTGCTCGACTACGAGTTCCGCGGCACCTACTGGGTCGTCGCGCACTTCCACTACGTGATGGTCTCCGGGGTCACCGCGCTGGTCGGCGGCATCTACTACTGGTGGCCGAAGATGACGGGGAAGATGTACTCGGAGTATCTCGGAAAACTCCACTTCGCGACGTACTTCATCGGGTTCAACCTGCTCTACCTCCCGATGTTCTTCGCCTGGGAGACGCCACGCCGCGTGTTCAACTACGGCGGCTCGCACACGATCTGGCACCAGCTAGCGACGGTGGGCGCGTTCGTGTTCGCCTTCTCGTTCGTCATCATGTTCTACACGCTCGCGCGGAGCTATCTCCACGGCGCTGACGCCCCCGCCAACCCCTGGGAGTACTCCCAGACCGCCGAGTGGGCCGTCGACTCCCCACCGACACTCGAGAACTGGGACGGGCGCGTGAGCTACGCGAGCGGGTCGCTGGAGTTCGTCTCGACGGACACCGGTGCAGGTGATGGCGGGGCGGCAGCCGCCGACGGCGGCACCGCTGCGACGGACGGCGGTTCGATGGTCGCGAGCCAGACCGACGCCATCGAGCCCCACTCCGACGACCACGAGGACGTCCATCCCGACCACGCGAGCATCTGGCCGGCGGCGATCGGGCTCGGGATGTTCGTGCTGTTCCTCGGGCTCTCGGGGCTCACCACGGGCGGTCCGATGTACACCGCGGTCACGGGCGTCGGGCTCCTCCTCTTCCTCGGCGCCTGTCTCGGCTTCGGGCTGGAGGAGTTCAACGCGCCCGAGCCGGCGGTCGCCGAGCGCTGGCCGTTCGAAGGCGTCGGGAAGAACAAGCTCGGGATGTGGTTCTTCCTCGCCTCCGACGTCGTCGTCTTCGGCGCCGTCATCGGCGCCTACATCTTCAGCCGGATCGCGTACGGCTGGTCGGAGTGGGCCCACGGCGAGGTCGTCCCGCCGTTCCTCTGGCCAGGGATGGTCAACACCCTCGTCCTGCTGACCTCCAGCTTCACGGTCGTGCTGGCGATGGTCTACGCCGAACGTGGTAGCAAGCGTGGCCTCGTCGCCTCGCTGGGAACGACGATCCTGCTCGGGTTCGTGTTCCTCGGCATCAAGGCCTGGGAGTGGTCCTACGAGTTCAGCCACGGGATCTACCCGTGGACGGACATCTGGTACACGTCCTACTTCGTGACCACCGGCCTCCACGGGCTGCACGTCATCCTGGGGATGGCGGTCGCCATCTTCATGCTCTGGCGGGCGACGAACGGCGCCTATCTCGAGGACGACGAGCCGGTCGAGCTGTTCGGGCTCTACTGGCACTTCGTCGACATCGTGTGGGTGTTCCTGTTCCCGATGTTCTACCTGATGTAGGGCGTCGGGATTCGATTTCTCGCCGTTGCAGTTTTCTTCGAGGCCGACGTCTCCGAGTTCTCACACCGAGCGGGAGCACCGTTCGTGACGCTGACGTGAGTGAGAGAAACGAGCCGACGGTCCAGTCAGTTCGACGCTCGACTCATTTCACGGGGCACCTGCGTTACGAAGGCGTCGCTCACGGACGGTCGAAAGAGAACGAAACCGCCGCGCCCGCATCGCGGCGCTACTCCTCGATATGAATGGCGGGACGTCCCGGTTCGGCCTTGCTCGCGAGATCGTCGTCGGCGTCCTCGGCGCGCAGGATCCGCACCTCGGCCCCGAACTCGTCCCGGAGCAGCCACGCCGCTCGCTCGAGCGCTGCACGTTCGTCCTCGGGCGAGAGCTGGTCGTCGAGGGCCTCAGCTTCGCTTGCCAGGTCCTTCGCGAAGTCCGCGGCCTCGTTCCCGCGCTGGCGGAGCTCCTCGTCGCCCATGACGGTGCCGACGACGTCGCCGTCGGCGTTCCTGGCGATCTCGAGTGCGCGATGCTTCCACGCCGGGGCGACGGCGACGTCGATCGTCTGTGGATCGTCGATGTCGGCGACGTCGACGATGTCCCGGACGTCCTCTCGGGTGCTCTCGACGAGCCGCTGGGCGATATCGTAGTCTTCTGGCGGCTCGGCCTCGGGCCACTCGGCCTCGGCGAGGAGGCCGTCGCGGTCGAGCAGGTCCCAGATCTCCTCGGCGACGTGGGGTGCGACCGGACCGAGGATCCGCGCCACGACGTCGACGCCGCGCTCGAGTGGTGCGCTGGCCGCGTCGTCGCGGTCGGCGTACCGGCGGAGCAGGGAGACCAGTTCGCGCGTGGACTGCAGCGCGTGGTTGAACCGGAACGCCCCGTACTCCTCGGTGGCGACGGCGGCGGTCGCGTCGATCTCGCGGTCGACGTAGTCCGCGACACCGTCGGAGCTCCGCTCCGACGAGCCTCCGCTCGCTTCGCTCGCGGAGACGTCCCCAGCCTCCGCGTCGAATTCGTCGCCGTCCGCCACCCGCGTCGCCAGCTCGTAGACGCCCTGGAGGAACTGGTGGGCGGATGCGACGCCCTCGGGGCTCCAGGCGAACTCCTTCTCGGGCTGGGCGGCCTCCATGATGAACAGTCGGGCGGTGTCGGCGCCGTACTCGTCCACGATCCGCTGGGGCGAGACGCCGTTGTCCCGGCTCTTGGACATCTTGTTGCCGTCCTCGCCGAGCACCATCCCCTGGTTCGTCAGGTTCTGGAACGGCTCGCGCGTCCCATCGATCAGGTCGACGTCGTCGAGCACCTTCGTGAAGAAGCGGGCGTAGAGCAGATGCATGACGGCGTGCTCGATCCCGCCGACGTACTGGTCGACGGGCATCCAGTCGCTGGCTCGCTCGGAGTCGAACGGCGCGTCCGACAGGTCCGGCGAGCAGTAGCGCAGGAAGTACCACGAGGAGTCGACGAAGGTGTCCATCGTGTCCGTCTCGCGGACGGCGTCACCGCCACAGTCGGGACATTGGACGTGCTTCCAGTCCTCGGCGGCGTCGAGGGGGTTCCCGGTCGTGTGGACGAACTCGGGGAGCTCGACGGGGAGGTCGTCCTCGGGCACCGGAACGTAGCCGCAGTCGGGACAGTCGATCATCGGGATCGGCGTGCCCCAGTAGCGCTGCCGCGAGATCAGCCAGTCCCGCAGTCGGTACTCCACCCGGTGCTCGCCGTCGAAGACGTCGACGAACTGCTCGCGGGCCGCAGCGCTCTCGAGGCCGTCGTACTCGCCGGAGTTGACGAGCACCCCGTCCTCGGGATACGCAGCCTTCTGGACGTCGATCTCGTCGGGATCGGCCGCCGCGTCCTCGCTCGGCTCGACGACCTGTTGGATCGGGACGTCGTGCTCTTTCGCGAACGCGTGGTCGCGCTCGTCGTGGGCCGGCACGGCGTAGAGCGCGCCGGTGCCGACGTCCTCGAGGACGTAGTCGGCGACGTAGACGGGGATCTCCTCGCCCGTCGCGGGGTTCTTCGCGTACTCGCCGGTGAACACACCGGAGGTCTCAGGGAGGTCCTCGTCGTCGCCAGCAGCCTCGGCGCGCTCGACGTACTCGGCGACCTCGGGGTACTCCTCCGGGGCGTCGGCCATCCGCTGGGCGACCTCGTGGCCGGGGCTCATCGCGAAGAAGGTCGCGCCGTGGATCGTGTCCAGGCGGGTGGTGAAGATCTCGACCGCATCGCCGGTGGAGAGGTCGAACTCGACGGAGTCGCCCTCCTGGCGCCCGATCCAGTTGCGCTGCATCTCCCGGACGTTCGCCGGCCAACCGTCGAGCTCGTCGAGCTCTTCGAGCAGCTCGTCGGCGTAGTCCGTGATCGTGAACACCCACTGGTCGAGCTCGCGCGTCTCGACGACGGAGTCACAGCGCCAGCAGATCCCCTCGCCGGCGACGCCGCCGTCGCCGCTGCCGGCCTCGCCGTCGGGCGTCTCGACCTGCTCGTCGGCGAGGACGGTCTCACACGAGGGACACCAGTTGATCTCCTCGGCGCGGCGATCGACCAGCCCCTCCTCGCGGAACCGCTGGAAGAGCCACTGGTTCCACTGGTAGTACTCCGGCTCGCACGTGGTGATCTCGCGCTCCCAGTCGTAGCCAAAGCCCATCGCACCGAGCTGGTCCTTCATCGAGTCGATGCACTGCATCGTCCACTCGCGGGGGTTGGTGTCTCGCTCCTCGGCGGCGTTCTCTGCGGGCAGGCCGAAGGAGTCCCAGCCCATCGGGTGGAGGACGCTCTCCCCGCGCAGGCGCTCGAAGCGAGCGTAGGCGTCCGTGATGGTGTAGTTCCGCACGTGGCCCATGTGGAGGCTCCCCGACGTGTAGGGGAACATCGCCAGCACGTACTCGGGGTCGGTCTCCTCGTCCTCGATACGGAACACGTCCGCTTCGTCCCAGGCCGCCTGCCAGGCAGGTTCGATCTCCGCGTGGTCGAACCGGCGCTCCTGTGGCTCCGGCTCTCCGGTGGTCATGGGTTCGTCTCCGGGTTCGGCGGTGCTATAGCTTTTCATTCTCTGAGACGGCGTGGCGTGGGTCTGGAGATCCCCGATCGACAGCGAACGCGACAGCTACCGCCCACGGAAGCCCCTCCCGCTCGACCGCCGTCGGAGCAAGCTCCGACGAGGTTTCGCTCGCTTGCGCTCGCGAAACCGTCCGCGACTCGCTGCGCTCCTCGCCCTCCGGGCTGCGGTGCTTGCCTCGTCGGGGACGGGTCGACCGGTCGGCCCCTTCCGGAGCCCCGAGCGCCCTGGGGCTTTCGGGGGTCCCTGCCGCCACGCCCCTCTCTGACGCGAATCTCGATCCTCCATTCCTCGGTCACCGGTACGCCTTTCCGGTCACACCTCCCCGTACAATCCAACATGGACGCCGACGTCGTCGAGCACGCGTCCCAGCACGACGCGATCGGGGAGCTCCCGCTGATCACGGAGTCCGCCCGGGTAGCCCACGTCACCAAGATGGATCAGGACCGGCGCCCCGAAGTCACCGACGCCATCGTCCGGTGGCTGGAGGGCCACGGCCTGCTCGATCGCTACGGGCCGGTCGAAAACGTCGAGGACTGGACCGCGCTCCACCGTCGCCTGGCCGACGACGGCCACCCGACGGTCGCGCGGCGGATCGCGACGCTCGCCGAGCGCTACGACCGGCCGAAACCGATGTTGACCCGCGTCAAACTGGAGACCGAGGAGGAGGTCGACTTCCTCGCGGGCCAGTACGTCGGGCTCAGGTACGACGGAACCTCCCGGGCGTACTCCCTGGCGTCCTCGCCGACCCGCGAGGACCTCGAAATCTGCGTGCGGCGCGTCGCGGGCGGGCGGCTCTCGCCGCGGATCTGCGACGACCTCGACGTCGGCGACGAGGTAACCGTCCGCGGGCCCTACGGCGACCTGGTGCTCCAGGAGCGCTCTGCCCGGGACATGGTCTTCCTCGCGACCGGGACCGGCGTCGCGCCCTTCAAGAGCATGATCGACTACGTCGTCGAGACCGGCCGTGACGAGTACGAGGGCGAGCGCCGGGACGTGTGGCTGTTCCTCGGCGCAGCCTGGAAGGACGATCTGCCGTACAGGGACGCATTCCGGAGCCTCCACCAGCGCCGCGAGAACTTCCACTTCGTCCCCTGTCTGAGCCGGGAGCCGACGCTCTCCGACTGGGAGGGTGAAACCGACTACGTCCAGCACGCCCTCCTCAAGCACACCGATGCCACGACGGTCGCGGCCGGGATCGGCGAACGCCTCGAGCGATGGCTCGCGAAGGAACCACAGTCCGGGGTTTCGGCCCGGCTGGACCCGACGAACGTCGACGTCTACGCCTGCGGGATCAACGCGATGGTCTACAGCCTCGTGCGAGCGGCCGAACGCCTGGGCGTGCCCGCGACGCGGATCGAGTCCGAGGGGTTCGGGTAGCGTTCCCGGGTGCTGTGGGCGGGGATCCCTGTGACGAGAAGCGACCGATCCGCCGTCGCGGCGTGCAGGACTGGCGTCGGAGTGCCAATGGCTCACCCGCCTGCCAGGAATCGGAGGAGACCGCCGCCGATCACGGCGATCCCGCCGACCATCAGCACCCAGGCCGCGCCCAGTGCCACTGGCCCCGAGCCGAACGCCACCAGGATCACGACCGGAATGCCGAGCAGCAGCAGTGCCGTCGCCACGAGCCTGGTGCGCGGTCCCGGCGTGTTCGCGTCACTGGCGCTCTCGATCTCGGTCCGATCCGCGCCGTCGGCTCCGTCGCCGAACAGCCCGACCTCGGAGCCGACCACCGGAACGCCAGTTGACCGGATGGCCTTCGTGACGGCGGGGAGATCGGTCGCCGGCGCCACGAACCGCGACGCAGTCATCAGCGAGGCTTCGGACCAGATCGTGACGAGCCCGACCCGGCCCAGCCGCTGGATCGCGACGGCCTCGACCGCCTCGAGATCGTGGACGTCGGCCTTTCGACCGTCGATGCCCGAGGGTCGCTCGATGCTGACCGTGCCCGCAGCCGGATCGACGGTCGTTCGCTTGCGGTTGTAGCCACCGCCATTCGCCCAGAACACGAACGCGAGGAACAGCACGATCTGCACGCCGATCACAGGCGGAACGGGCAGGAGGAGGATACCGACCAGCAACGCCACCGGAACGGCAACGACGAGTCCCGCCCAGAGTGCGGTGCCGATCGACAGCACACCGAGCGCGATCCGAACTGGAGCGGCCCGCAGCCCGTGAAGCTCCGATTCGACGGTCACGGCGTGGGTTTGATCGACGCCCGTCGACATGCAACGAACTCCCGAAGCGTGGCATACAGTCGTTTCGGACCTGCGCGGGGCGCAGGCGGACGTCGGATCTCTGCGGCGGACGGTCCCCCCCGAAACCGAGAGGGAGCGGTCGATCAGTCCAGCCCCAGCAGGTCGAACTCGGTGCCCTCCCCGTCTGCCCTCGCTCGCTCGTACACCACGTGCGCCGCGGCCACGTCCTGGATCGCCAGCCCCGTCGAGTCGAAGAGGGTGATCCCGTCCTCGGCGGTCCGGCCCTCGATCCGTCCGGTGACGATTGCGCCGAGTTCGCCGTAGAGGTCCGCCTCGCCGAACACCCCGCTCGCCCAGGGGACGTTGATCTCGCCGGAGTGGGTGCACTGCTCGTAGTCGTCGATGACGACCTTCGCGTCGAGCAGCGTCTGGGCCTCGTGCTCCTGTTTCCCTTCGGCGTCGGCACCGATCGCGTTGACGTGGGTGTGCTCGCCGAGCGCGTCACGCGGGACGATCGGCTCCCGGACCGGCGTCACCGTCGAGAGCACGTCACAGCCGGCGGCTTCCTCGATGGAGCCGCTGCGGACGTCGAACCGGTCGCCGAAGGCCTCGACGAACGCCTCGATCCGCGCGTCGTCCAGGTCCGACACCACGACCGTCTCGATCGGTCGCACCTCGGCGATGGCTTCGAGCTGTGAGTAGGACTGGACGCCCGCCCCGACGATCCCGAGGCTTGTCGCGTTCTCGATCGCGAGGTGATCCGTCGCGACCGCCGCGGCCGCGCCCGTGCGCTGGAGGGTCAGCTCCGTGCCGTCCATGATCGACAGCGGGAACGCCGTCTCGGGGTCCGAGTAGATCAGCGTGCCCATGACGGTCGGCAGATCGTGGTCGGCCGGATTGTCGGGGTGGACGTTGACCCACTTGACCGCCGCGGCGTCCCAGTCTTCGGCCGTCGCGGATCCCGATACGTCCAGGTACGCGGGCATCGAGCGGAAGTCGCCGTTGTACTGTTCGAGTTCGATGTAGGACTTCGCGGGCATCTGGACGTCGCCGCGGTCGTCGGCCGCGAATGCCTCCTCCACCGCGGGAATCACGTCCGGCATCTGCGCGTTGGCCGCGACGGCGTCGCTATCCAGTAGGAGCGTCTGCATGCGTTGGGGTCAGCAGGCGAGCGGTATAGTGGTTCGCCCGCGCGGCGGGCACGTTCGTGACGGTAGCCCCGCGTCAGTGGGCAGGTCTGTCGACGAGTGTCGCACTTCCGCTGATCGGCCCGCACGGCTTTCCCGCTCGGGTGACTACACGGCCATCGTGCGCGCTGGCGAGTCGGTCCGGTGCAGGGGATCCGACCCGCGGAGAGCGCCGCGTCCGGTGCCGGATAGCGACGCGGACCGTGGATCGTCGCCGGCTGATCGAGCGGGCCCGTTCGGATTCGGCCCGGGCTACTCGCCGTGGAAGGATCCGACGGTGCTCGTATTGCTGACGATCTCGCTGCTCGCGGGGCTCATGTTCGTCGGTGGCGCGACGATCGGCCCGGCGCTGACCGGCGACGACGGCGACGGCGTGTTTCCGGTGATGGACATTCTCTCCGGCGACGGCGGCAGCGACGCGGAGCTCACCCTCGCGGCGAACCGAACGGAACTCACCGCCGGCGATCCGGTCGCGTTCACGGTGACGAACGCCAACGGCTCCGCGGTGCGCGACGCGACGGTGTCGATCGGTGCGACTCGCCGCACGGTCGACGACGAGGGGCGCGTGGTCATCCGGGTCGCGACGGCCGGAGCACACACCGCGACGGCCACCGCGCCGGGCGCGAACGACACGTGGCGCGAGAGCAATGACGTCGGCCTCTCGGTCGCGCACCGACGCGTCCAGCTCGAGATCGAGGCGAACCGTTCGGTCGCGACTGCCGGCGAGCCGATCGCGCTGACGCTGGTCCGGGCCGACAGCGGCGAGCCGGTCGAGGGGTCGATCGCCGCCGCGGTCGCCGGCGAGGGCGCAACGGTTCCCTCGCAGTTCGAGACGGTCGACGGCGCGACGTTGGTGCTGGTCCCCGACCGAGCGGGGACGCTCTACGTCGACGGCACGCGAGCGACCGACGTCGACGAGACGTTCGAGACGGCCAGCGTGGCCCTGGAGGTAGAGCGCCGGACTGTGCCGCTGAACCTCTCCGTCGATCCCTCCGAATCCGTCGCCGGCGAGGCGGTGACTGCGACGGTCCGCCGGGCGGACACGGGCGAGCCGATCGCTGCCACGCTCTCCGTCGACGGCCGATCGATCGAAACCGGCCCGGACGGCGAGGTCGCGGTCGCGCTCGAGTCGGCCGGCGATCGAACGATCGAGGCGACCGTCCCCTCGACGCCGGCCGTGACGTTCACGCCCGACTCGGCGTCGGTGAGCGTACAGCGCCGCCAGGTGGCACTCGCGGCGAGCGTCGATCGGAGCGCGATCACCACTGGCGGTTCGATCTCGGTGACCGTCACCAGAGCGGACACCGGCGCACCGGTCGACGCGACGGTCACCGTCGCCGGCGACGCGTACGCGACCGGCCCCGACGGCGAACTCGAGACGACCGTCGCGACGCCGGGCGAGCACGCGATCGTCGTCACGGCTGCGAACAGCTCCTCGACGACGTTCGAGGCCGCCGAACTGTCGCTGTCGGTGACGAACGCGACGTTCGAACTCGGGGAGCTCGACGCACCCAACGCCTCGGAGCCAGGCGCGACGGTGACGGTCTCGACGACCGCGACCAATCTCGGTCCGGACGACGGATCGGATACCCTCGTCCTCTCGCTGGACGGCGAGCGCCTCGCGAGCGAGGTCCACGCGCTGGCCTCCGGAGAGCAAGCACCCGTGACCTTCCAGTTCAGCGCGCCCGCGGAGCCGGGGAGCTACGAGGTTGCCGTCCATGGGAGCGACGGTACCGCGACCGGGACGATCGTCGTCGAGTCCTGAACTGCGCCGCCGTCGGCGCGCTCGTCGGACGACGGCCCGATCGAACCGGCGATCGAGGCGAAACGGCTCCGATTCGGCGGTCGTTCGCGGTGTGAATTCTGGCTCCGATCCGGAGTCGGTCGCGGCCGAGCGTCGGCGGCGAATCCGACAGATCTCCGAGGGAACGGCGTTACGCCACGAGAGCGCTCGATAAATTTTTAGCTGCCCGGAGAAGCCGTCGTAAAACGTCCCGAAGCACCCTTGTAACCGCGTAAAACGACGCGAAAGCGACCCAAAGCTCGCGCCGTTATATGGGGGTAGGGTCCCTTGCCGTATTCAGGCGAGGTGCCCACTCCAATGTCGAGTCCCCCATCCAACCTCGAGCTGCCCTCCGACGGTGCCGACGCATCGTTCGACGAGCGCGCCCGCTCGGTCCTCCAGACGGCCCGCCACCACGTGTTCACGCCCGTGCGTGCCGTCGGCTTCTGGAGCGCGGTCGCTCTGCCCTTCCTCTACGTACCGCTCGTCGCAACGGGGCTCGAGACCCAGGCCGAACTCTCCGTGTTCCTCGCGCTGCTGGCGGCGAACGTCGTCGCGGTCGCGCTGGGACACTCTCACTCGCCCGGGCGCTCCTGATACGACCGTCCGCGCGAGCGTTGCACAGCCACACAACTGACTCCGACCCGCACCCACCCCGATCCGCGTCGTCGACGCCGGTCGGCCCGCGCCGGATCCCGATCCCTGCCAGGATGACTCCGGCGGGCTCCCCGGCACGGCGCACCTCGCCGTCCTTCGTTCAGCACCCGAGCATTCTCCGCGAGCGACGGGCACGTTCGACCAGTACCGCCGCCAGGGCGGTTAGCCACCGACTGTCCGCCACTCGTCGCTCCGTCACGCGCGTAGCGCCGCCAGCTCCGCGGCGATCGCGCGGCGTTTGACGAGCGCGAACCCGACGGCGATCGTCCCGAAGCCGACGATCGCGACCGCGTCGACCGTCTCGCCGAGCAGGAGCCAGCCCACCACGGCGGCGACGATCGGCGCGACGTACGAGACGAGATTGACCTCGATGGGCCCGAGCCGATCGAGGAGCGCGAAGTACAGCATGAATCCGGCGGCGCTGGCGACCAGCGAGAGGTACCCGATCGCGAGGAGCGCCTCCGCCGTGAGCGACACGTCGGCGATCGACTCGCCGGGCATCGCGAGGCTGCCGGCGTGCATGATCGCCGCGCCGACGACCATGGCCCAGGCCTCCATCGTGATCGTCGGTAGCCCCGTCTCGGCGCGGCGGGTCAGGACGCTCCCGAGGGCGAACGCGGCCGCGGCGCCGGCGATCAGCGGGACGCCGACGGCGTCCGGCGCGAGGAGTGCGTCGGGATCCGGCCGTGCAATGAGGGCGACGCCGACGACCCCGAGGCCGAGCCCGGCGAGCCCGATCGGCGTGAGTCGCTCCTGGGGGAGGATCAGCCGGGCGAACCCGGTCGTCAGCACGGGCGAGAGGCTCACTACGATCGCCGCGGTCGCACTCGTCGTGTGCTGTTGTCCGACGAACAACAGCGCGTGGTAGGCCGCGATGAGGAAGACTGCCGCGACGGCGACGACGCGCCACTGGTCGCGGCCGCGTGGTAGCGGCTGCTCGGTCGCGAAATACGCGTAGGCGAGCATGACGATCCCGGCGACGTCGTATCGCAACGCCGCGAACAGCACCGGCGGGAAATACTCCAGGCCGGCGGTGATCGCCACGAACGCCGAGCCCCAGACCACGGCGAGGGCGAAGAACAGGAGCGCATTCCGGCGAGCGGACACGCTCGACGCTCCGCGCGGCGGGGGTGCAAGCGTTTCGGTTCGAAATGAGTGCTGGATCCTCCCGAGCACTGGCCAACGCACGTCCTCCCGGGTACTGGCCGTCGCACCCGACGTATCCCGGCGGCCGTCAGGCCTCCCTGCCCGGCGACCGACCCACTGCCGTCCCGCACTCGCAGTGCGTGCCAACAGTTGACGTAACCATAGCATTCATGTTCGATCCGCTACAAACTGGCGTATGGCCGCACACGGCCGGCCGGCGTTGCGCGAGTTGTTCGACGACTCACCCACTCCGCACATTGCTCACCCGCCCCGCACACACCACCGCGAGTACTACCTCGCGACCGACGGCTCCTTCCGGGAGTCCGGCGGCGGGCTGGGCGTCGTGGCCGAAACGCGGACCGGCGATCGGGTGCTCCGGCTCTCCCTGCCCGACGCCGCCCCCGACAACAACGTCGCCGAGTATCGCGCGCTGCATCTCGGCCTCGACGTCCTCGCCGAACGCGTTCCACGTGGCTCCAGCGTCGGCGTTCTCATCGACCACGACGAGCTCGCCGCCAACGTCAACGCGACCGTGCTGGCCGACCGATCTCGCACCCGCGAACCGTTCCCTGAGGTGCATCTCCCGCCCGCGACGGGCCACCACTGGCGAGGGATCCGCGCCAGGATCGCCGGCTTCGACGGATTCCGCGCCGCGCGGATCGACAGCGACGCGAATCCAGCGCATCCGCTCGCGAACTCCCCGGATCGCTACGCCCACGTGAACGAGGAGCGCGATCGCTGCGTTCGCCCCGGCCCGGATCCGCTGGCCGACGGCGAGCAGATCCCGCCGCCGTCGAGGGCTGATCGGCACGCGAGTGACTAACTCGGTAGTCTAGGGCTGCGATTCGGAGACGTCCTCGACGGTGACCGTGAACGACCAATCGAAGGAAACGTCGTCACCGTCGGAGACGCTCGATCGAAACGCGTAGCTTCCCGCAGGGAGACAGCCGTTCGTGGTGGGATCGTCGACGACGAGAATTGTATCGGTGGTCGACTCGCCCGGCGAGAGTTCCGGGCCAAAGTAGGTTTCCTGCGACCAGTACACGAACCTATTGTCGTTGTTTACGTCCTCTTCCGCTCGATCGTCCACAAAGCACGATGGTACGAAACTGGCAGTTAGATCGTTGGCCGCTTGGAGATTGTACAGGATGATTCCCTCCTCGCCAGCATCGTCGCTGTGTCCCTTGTAGTACGGCGGTGGGCAGCTTCGAGCCTCGTCACTAGTATTTTCGACAGTAGCCTCCAGCGTCGCAGTCGATTCACTCGTCGCCCACTGATCGGCGACGGCGATCGAGAAGTCGACCGGTGCCTCGTCCGGTAGCGGGGAATCCACTTCGACGTCGATTTTCCGCCTGATGCCCTCGGGCGAGCCGGCGGTGGAGCTGCCCGCACTCGAGCAGCCAGCGATCGCCACGGCGCCTGTGGTAACGGCCGCACCGAGGAACGCACGACGTTTCATACTACCAATGATTCAGGCACGCTGAAAATGTCTTGTGCAATGTTCAGTGGCAATATCATATCGCAGGAGCCGTGCTATCTTCCGGTTCCTGGCAGGAGAAGCCCCATAGCAGTCCCAGATCGCCTGAACTTCCATCGTTTCGAGCCCGATAACCACGTCGGCGCGCTGCGCCGACCTCGTGCCGGCGCTCTAGGCGCGCGAGGGACGGCAGCGCAGGCCGAAGGCCGAGCAGCGCAAGATTGGGGAAGACCGAGGTGCGGTGGGTGGGGCCCTTTCGAAGGCCTCTACCTTCAGCGGCCCCTCAAAAAGATCGCTCAACAACCCCACCGATCCCTAGAAGTCGTCCTCGAAGACGAACGTCCCGTTCTTCTGCACGACCTCGCCGTCGAGCTCGATCTTGGAGTCCTCGCTCATGTCGACGATCATGTCGACGTGGACGGCGGACTTGTTCTGCTCGTTGCCCTCGGCGACGGTATCTCCGTACGCACGACCCACCGCCATGTGGACGGTGTCGCCCATCTTTTCATCGAAGAGCATGTTGTAGGTGAACTGGTCGATGTCGCGGTTCATCCCGATGCCGAGTTCACCGAGTCGGCGGGCGCCGGCGTCGGTCTCCAGCACCTCGGTCAGCGTGTCCTCGTTCTTCGCAGCAGCGTGCTCGACGACCTCGCCGCCCTCGAAGGTCAGCCGGGCGTCGGTGACCTCTCGGCCCTGGTGATAGAGCGGCATGTCGAAGAGCACCTCGCCCTCGACGCTGTCGGGGATCGGGGCGGTGAACACCTCGCCGCCGGGGAGGTTGTGCTCGGCGTCGTCGTTGATCGTCGGGTTGTCGCCGAGTTTCATGGTGACGTCCGTGGTGTCGCCGGAGACGATCCGGACCTCGTCGGCGTCGTCCATGAGATCGACCATCTGCTGCTGGTGGGCGGCCTGGGCCTCCCAGTCCTTCGTGATGGCGTCCCAGACGAAGTTCTCGTAGGCCTCGGTGCTCATCTCCGCCAGCTGGGCGTTCGCGGGCGCGGGATACTGGGTGAGGTTCCACTGCTTGCCGAGGCGCTCCTCGCGGATCGGCATCATCGCCTTGGTGTGTGCCGAGTTCGTCTCGGGATCGACGTCGCTGGTCTCGGTCACGTTCTCGTTGGCGCGGATCGAGACGTGCACGTCGCTCTCCTCGACCATCGCCAGCGTGTGCTCGGGGGTCTCGAACTCCTCGCAGGATTTCAGGTACGCCCGGTGCACCCGGTCGCTGCCGAGGAGCGTCAGCGGCTTGCCGCCGCGATCGCCGATGACTTCGACGAGCGCGACGACCAGGTCCTCCGCGACCGGGGGCGCGCTGACGACGACGTTGTCTCCCTCCTCGAGGCCGACCGAGTGATCGATCAGAATCTCCGCGTGCTCGCGAATGCGCGGGTCCATGGAGGATCGTGACGTTTCGGCGACCAAACCGGTTCCGGTTGTCGGGCGATCCGGGCTACTCGTCGCCGTCAGCCGTCGCGTGCCATCGCTCTGCGAGTCCGGCCACGGACTCGGCGAACGCCCGGCGGGCGTCGTCCCACTCGGCACCACCCGACTCGCACGCGGCTTCGAACGCGTCGAGGCGATCGACGTCGTACCGCGAGGCGAAACACATCGCCTCGAAGACGGTCGAGCGCTCCGGCTCGTTCGCGTCCGGTGCCGACGCAATCTGCTCGTGGACGATCCCTGGATCGGCGTCGAGGGACACCCCCGCACCGATCGACTTCGACTGCTTCGGGACGCCGTCGAACCCCGGCACCATCCGGGTGTAGAGACCGCCGATGCGCCCCGACACGCCTGCGGCGTCACGGAACTGTCTGGTCCAGGACGCCAGCCCGTGCTCGTCGATACCGAACGCGAGGAGGATTTGCTCATACTCTCCTACGGACCCTTCTTCGTGCCCTCTCTCGCACAGCGGATGGAGGAAGTCCGCGCCGTGGAGCACCGAGCTGTGGGCGGCCGCGGCATCGGATGTCGGTCCGGCAGATCGGCTCTCGCCGTTGCCACTCTTGCCGTCCTCGCTTGCGTAGAGCGATTCGACTGCTTCCTCCCACGCGGTTTCGCTCGCCTCGTCGTCCGCACCCTGCCAATCCGCCGGCTGATAGTATCGCGCGAGCCGGTGGCCCGTCGCCATGACGTCGTAGGCTTCCGATTGGGTCCGTAGCACGCCGCGATCGGGATCGAACCCGAGATCGAGCGCGAACTCGCGGTATCGCTCGGCGAGCCGGCCGATTCGCTCCGCGTTCGCGCCGTCGTGGTAGGGCTCCAGATCGGCGAGCACGAACTGCACGTCTAGGCCGGCTTCCTGCAGCTCGATCGCCGTCAGGAGCTGCCCAACGGTGCCGAGGTGCGGTGACCCCGTCATCCCCACGCCCATGCAGACGAGGGTCGGACGATCGAGTGCTGATTCGAGGACCACTGCGTCATCGGCGGCGACGAAGCGCCGCCGGAGTGGCTGGAGCCAGGGTGGCGCCACCGTGTCATCGACAGCGTCGTATCCGAACCGCTTCCGGACGCTCTCGTAATGGGTCGCCAGTCGCGACATATCTGAATCGACGAACCACTGACTGAAGTGCTAAACTGTGACGTGGTACCACTTATCAAATAGTGGTCGCGCTACGGATCCCGGCAACCAGGCCAGCTATTTCAGCCGCCCCGACCAACGCCGAGTCGTGATCGACCTTCGCTCCGATACCGTCACGACGCCGACCGATGCGATGCGCGACGCCGCTCGCGACGCCGACGTCGGCGACGACGTCTACGGCGAGGACCCGACCGTCAACGAACTCGAGGCCGCCGTCGCGGACCGGCTCGGCCACGAGGCCGCCGTCTTCGTCCCGACGGGGACGATGGGCAACCAGATCGCGATCCGCACGCACACCGAGCGCGGCCAGGAGATCCTGGTCGACCGCGAGGCCCACGTCTACAACTGGGAGGTCGGCGGGCTCGCTCAGCACGGTGGGCTCCAGCCCCGCCCCTACGCCGAGACCGTCCAGCGTGACGGCCGCGAGCGTGGGGTGCCCACGCCTGCGGCGATCGAGGAGGGGTACGTCGAGGAGTCCGTCCACCGCGCCGGCACCGGGCTCGTCTGCCTCGAGAACACCCACAACGGCCGCGGCGGACTCGCGATCGCGCCGGAACGGATCGACGCAGCGGCCGAGGCTGCGCACGACCGCGGCGTGCCGGTACATCTCGACGGCGCACGGCTGTTCAACGCCGCCGTAGCCCACGACGTCCCTGCCGAGCGACTGACACGGAACGTCGACACGACGATGACCTGTCTCTCGAAGGGGCTCGGCGCGCCGATCGGCTCGATGCTCGCCGGCCCCGCGGAGTTCGTCGAGCGGGCCCGACGGAATCGGAAACTGCTCGGCGGCGGAATGCGCCAGGCTGGCGTGATCGCTGGCCCCGGCCTCCTGGCGCTCGACGCCGTCGACAGGCTCGCGGAGGACCACCGCAACGCCGAGCGACTCGCCACCGGCCTCGCCGACCTTCCGGATCTCGAGGTCGTCGCCCCCGAGACCAACATCGTGCTCGTCGACGTCGCCGACGCCGCAGCGAGTGCCGAGGCGTTCACGGAGCGATGTGCCGACGCCGGCGTCGCCTGCACCGTGATGGACGAGACGACAGCGCGCTTTTGCACCCACCGCGACGTCGACGCGGGTGACGTCGAGGAGGCGCTGTCACTGGTCAAAGCGGCGCTCGCCGACGGCTAATCTCGGCCGTTCGATCGGTGACGTCCGCTCCGATCAGCGCTTGGCGTCGTCGACCCCTTCCTTGAACCCCATCACGGTCCGTCGGAAGAGGAGGAAGCCGAAGAAGATCAGCCCGAGCAGGACCACTGCGAGGATCCAGAAGAGGGGATCGAAGCCGAGCAGCGCAGGGACTGGTGGCATAGACGGGGGTACCGGGGGCGTCCGCAAAGGCGTTTCGACGGCCGGGGATTCCCCGTGCGCTGTCGCCGACTCCCCGTGCGCTCCCGTCCGTACCGGCTCGTTCGCCGCGCGCTGACCGAAAGCCCATATACGATCGCCTCCATGCGCCGTACGAATGGCCGACCTCCTGCCCTCCATCCCGGACGCGTCGGCTCGGGACGACGCCGAGCCGCGCGTCGTCGGCCTCGAGGACGAGGACGCGGACGCGGTGCTCGGTGCGCTCGCGTCCTCGACTGCCCGTGAGTTGCTCGCTACGCTGAACGACGACCCAGGCCATCCCTCCGCCCTGGCCGACCGCGTGGATACCTCGCTCCAGAACGTCCAGTACCACCTCGGGAACCTCGAGGACGCGGGCGTGATCGAGGTCGTCGACACCGCGTACTCGGAGAAGGGGCGCGAGATGGACGTCTACGCCCCAGCGGACCGGCCGCTCGTGCTGTTCGCCGGCGACGCGGAGGACGAGACCCTGCTCCAGCGTGCGCTGGGCCGGTTGCTCGGCGGCCTCGGTGCGCTGACCGGGCTGAGCCTCGCGGTGCGTGGGCTCGTCGACGCGACCGAGACGCAGACCGCCAGCGAATCGGCCGGCACCGGTGCAGCGTCGGTGGAGTTCACGGACGCCAGCGACGGTGGGGCCGACGCGACGGCCGACGACGCGGCGGGCTCGGGCGACTACACGCTGGACGTGAGCGTGGACGCGACCGACGGAACGACCGAGGTCGCCCACGACGCCCAGTCCTCCAGCGAGCAGACCGTCGAGCCACTCGCCCAGGAGTTCGCCTGGATGGTGGAGCCACTCGACGTTGCCGGGCTTCCGCCCGCATTGCTCGTGTTCCTGGTCGGGAGCTGTCTGCTCGCGATCGGGCTCGCCGGCTGGTACTGGCGACAAGCGTGAAACGCGCGTTTGAGTCTACAGCAGTCCCTTTTGTACGGGACGTGAAGCCGAACTCGGGTGCTCCACAGGTACCCGCTGTTCGGCCCTCCACTTCGTACCCCTTCTCCCGACGATCCGACCGCGCCTCCCGGCTCCGACGCCGCGAGGGGTAGCCACAAGTGGTCGGCTCACGAACCTCCGTCCATGTCGCTGGAGGTCGACGGGCCCGAACTGCTCGAGCGGGTCCGGAGCGCGTTCGTCGACGCGGAGCCGTTGCGCACGGCGGAGGTCGCCGTGGCAGCGGACGTCCCGGAGCCCGCGGCGAGGGACGCCCTCGAGGAGCTCGTCGCGGCTGGCGACCTGCGCCACGCCTCGGTCCGCGGCGTCGACATCCGACAGCGCAAGCACGCGGAGAACGACGATACCGTCGACCTCGGCGCGGCGATCGACGTCTATCACCGGCCGGCGGCGGATCTCGTCGAGACCGTCGGCACGCGCGACGGGAGCGAGATGCACGCTGACGCCGACCCGATCGCCCGCCGACTCGCTCGGATGGACGTCCCCGGCGCCAGCGAGATGATGCGGGACTGGAAGCGCGACGCCGTACGTGCCGCTCGCGAGCACCTGGAGACGGCGGGCCCCTGCGCCCCCGACGAGATTCGGGACGTGGTCTACCCGGCGCACGAAGCGGGGTTCGACGACGCGGAGTCGTGGTGGGCGTTCGTTCGCCCGCGACTGGCCCGGCTGCCCGGCGTCGTGGTCGAGCAGGGCGCCTGGACCCTCGAGGACTAAATGGAGCAGCCGAGCGGATGGGTGGTGTCTCCGACGATCGTGACGGCCGGCCAGTGCCGCCCTCACGGCGGCGTCTCCGACTCAGTTCACTTCGGCCGACTGGTCGTCTGCGCGGACGACGAGCACCGGCGTCCTGGCTCCGTCGACGACGCGCTCGGAGACGCTCCCCATCGACGTCATCTTCTCGCGGGGAGATTTCCCGTGAGACGCGATGGTCACGAGGTCGATTGCCTCCGTTTCGGCGTAGTCGAGAATCTCCTTGTGTGGCGTCCCGTGACGCAGTTCTGTCACCGCGGCGAGTCCCTTCCGATCCGCTGCCGCCGCGACCCGCTGGAGCGCGTCGTTGGCCTCCTCGGTCAGCGTCGCCTCGACGTCCGGACGGGTCTCCGGGTCCGCGGCCGTGGTGATTCGCCTGTCGACGACGGAGAGCGCGTGGACGGTTGCGCCGTCGTTTTCGGCGATGCGCAGCCCGTGTTCGAGCGCCGTCTCGACCGCGTCGCTCCCGTCGGTTGGCACGAGAACGTTCCGATACATGCTAGCACTCTACAGACTCCCCGGGCATGAACGTCGGGGACGAACGGCCGCCGAACCGTCCCGGGGATGTGGGGACTCCGATCGCAACTCGATCGATTGACACCGGAGCCTGGCGAAACTCTCCAAGAATTGTGGATTGAAAAGCGCGCCGCTGCAGAAGGTTCTGGTTGCCGAACTGTATGGACGACAATGTCATTTTTTGAGAGGAATTACTATCGATATCATGGAAACAGGCCGTTGGGTATAAGTACCTGATAGCCAAACGAAGGGTCGATACACATGGAAGGATCACGACGACGCTTCCTCAAGGCGAGCGGTGCAGTGGTTGGAACGGGACTACTGGGTGCATCGGCGGGCTGTACGGGCATCCTCGGCGGTGGTGGTGGGGGTGGCGGCGGTGCCATTCCCGGCAGCTACGTCGATTGGCAGTACGCGCCCGGCGAGATCCGTGACACCGATCACTACTCGTTCAGCGCGATGGCGCCGATCGAGGTCGACGAGTACGAGGACTCCTTCGACGAGGAGTTCTTCGACTCCACCGAGCAGACCTTCGAAAGCCAGTACGAGTTCCTCGACATCGACTTCGACGAGATCGAGACCACGCTCAGCTTCGACGGCAACACAGCACAGGTGCTCCTGGGCTACACGGCCGATCGAGAGGACGTCACCGAGGCGCTCGAAGACAACGAGTTCGAGGAGGGCGATGAGTACGAGGGCTACCAGCAGTTCGTCGGCCCGAACCAGCAGCGAGCAGTGGGTATCGACGACAGCGACATCGTCATCGGTCGCTCGACCGCGATGACCGGCGGGACGGACAACCCGGTCGCTGGCGACGGGCAGAGCGGCAGCACGCAGGACCTCCGCTCGATCAGCTACGGCGAGAGCTGGCAGGGCCAGATCGAAGAGAGTGATCCGGAGTACAGCGGTCTGTACCACAACGAGCCGGTGACGTTCGAGGGATCTGCCGGCGACATCATCACGATCGTCATGGAGGCGACGGAGGCTGACCCTTGGATCGCACTCGAGGGTCCCGACGGAGCGGGCCCCAGTGACGGCGGCTCCAGCGGTTCGGCGCGGATCGAGGAGTACGAACTCCCGCAGAGCGGCCAGTACACGATCAACGCTCAGACGTACTCTTCCGGCGAGACGACGCCGTACACGCTGACGCTCACGCTCGTCGGCACGCCGGTGGACCCCACGACGGTCCTCCAGGCGATCGTCGACACGTACAACGGGAACGGCAGTCGGTACGTCGACGACAGCGAGGCCTTCGCCGAGCTGACGAGCACGCTGACCACCGGGACCATCATCAGCGGGCAGACGTTCGAAGAGACCGAAGAGACCGAGGAAGATTACGGCCAGTTCGAGGGTGCGGTCGCCAGGGGCCAGTCCGCGACGGTCAACGGCGAGACCTCCGACGTCGAGTGGGTCGTCACCTTCGGCGACGCGGACGACGTCGACACCGGCGACCTCGAGGACTGGACGGAAAGCTCAGAGGTCGAGACGTTCGACGACGTCGACGACATCTCGATCAGCACCAGCGGCCGGTCCGCCGTCGTCACCGGCACGATGGACACCGACGACATCGGAGTGTAGGAGCGACCTTCGACGACGCGTTCCAGGGCGTCCGCTCTGCAATTCTCGCGCTCCCGATCGAGTCCCACCGGTCGTGGGAATAGTGGGCACACGGGCGGGAGATCTGTTCTCCTCGTACGAGTCCCAACGGGAGAAATCGCCTGACCGAACAGCCGTTGGGTATAAGTACCTGATAGCCAAATGAAGGTGCTACTATGGAAGGATCACGGCGGCGCTTCCTCAAGGCGAGCGGTGCAGTGGTTGGAACGGGACTACTGGGTGCATCGGCGGGCTGTACTGGCATCCTCGGCGGCGGTGGCGGCGGTGGCGGCAGCGGACTGACTGCGCACACGGACTGGTACTTCGAACCGGGTGCGATCGCCGACACTGACCACCACACGATCTCGTACCAGGGGACCATGGAGATCGCCAACAACGAGGACCAGTTCGACAGCGACTACTACGACGATACCGAGCAGAGCTTCGAGGATAGCTACGAATACCTCGGACTCGACTTCGACGAAGTCGAATCCCGTACGTACTTCGGCGGGTTCCTCGCTACGTTGCTCTCCGGATACACTGTGGACCGCTCGGAGATCGTCGAGTCCCTCGAGGACAACGACTACGAGGACGACGACGAGTACGAGGGCGTCCAGGTGTTCCTCGGCCCCAACGAGTCCCGGGCAGTCGGCGTCACGAACAACGAGATCGTCGTGACGAGTGGCAGCTGGAACACCGACGACGAGGCGATCGACGTGCTCGAGACGGCCGTGGACACCTACAACGGCGAGGAGGATCGCTACGTCGACGAGAACGAGAACTTCGCGGCACTCACCAGCCGGCTCAACGGCGGCACGTTCGGCTTCGCGGCGACGCACGAGGAGACCGAGGAGACGGACGCCCCGAACGGTCGGTTCGAGGGCGCCGTCGCACAGGGCTCCGCCTCGGACGTCAAGGGGGAAACGATGGACATACAGGCGATCTACCTCTTCGACTCCGCTGACGACATCGACATGGGAGACGTCGAGGATTACCGGGACGAGTCCGACTCGTTCGACGACATCGACGACGTGAGTCTCAACAGGAGCGGTCGCTCGGTCATCATCTCCGGAACGATGGACACCGACGACTACGGGACGAACTAGTACTACACGGCGGGGAGCTGCTGTTTCCTACTCGCCGACTCCAGATCGCTCCGGTCGCGAACTGGACGATCGTTACTCCGTCACGAGCAGCTGCAACGCCTCTCGAATGTGGAATCGAGCGGCGGGATCGTCCGTCCGTTCGAGTGCCGCGTGCAGGTGGCAGGCGATGGTGTCGTCGGCACAGGTCCGGGAGTTGATGAGCTCGGTGCCGATCGCGGCACCGTCGGTGGCGTCGATCGTCATGGTCGTCAGTTCGCTTTCTTACTTGTTAAGTATAGCGTTGTACTATCTCGTAGTAGTAATACAATTACGCAGTTGAGGTCGGTAATGGCGGTTAGACCGGTCAAACGTCGTGGTCCGTCGCACCGAGCGTTCGACCGCGTTCGCCCTCCGACCTCACTGCAGCCAGTCCTCGGGTTTGGTGTCGTAATCGACGTCGTCGGCCGCGAGGTGTTCGACCTCGCCCCAGGGGAGGTCGCGGACGTCGATTTCCTCGCCGTCGTAGCGGAGGAGTTTGCCGGCTTCCTCCGGTTCGGGCTCGCGGCTCCGCCTGCGAGCGACTTCGACGTCGTGCTCGTCGACCTCCTTGACGATCGTCGCGAGATTGACGGGGCGACCCCAGAGCTCGAAGGTCCGCTCGAGGACGCGCTCGGCCTGTTCGAGGTCGAGCGCGACGCCGTTGTAGTGATGGCCCAGCAGCAGCTCGTTCCGGTTGCCGTAGTTGCCGTCCTCGACGGTGATCGTCGGCTTGCCGAGGTTCGTGAACTGGAGCAACAGCTTCTGCTTGACGTCCTCGGGATCGGTGCTCGCGACGCGGTGTTCCTCGGCCGCCCGGGAGTACTCGTAGGTGAAGTAGTCGTTGGCGTCGACGAACTCCTCGGTGAGGAAGGAATCGAGGAAGGTCACGTCGTTGTGACTCTCCCGAATCTCGCGCATCCGGTCCCAGCCGGCGGTCCACTCGACGTCGGCGAGCGCCGCCTCGATTTTCGCGTAGCGCGCGTCGTCGAACGTGTACCGGCCGATCGTTTCGAGTTCGTCCCGCGAGACGTCGGCGAGGAAGCTGCGGTGTTCCGGACGGCACAGCGAGTAGTGGCGCCGGGCCAGCCCCTCATAGGTCAGCAGGCGCCACGGCTCGTCGGTCCACTCGAGGTCCCCCGACGCCGCGCGATCGAGCGCCGACTGGTCGACGTAGGCCTCGGGCAGGTCGGCGATCGCCTCGAGTGATGCGCCAGCGAGGTTCGCCAGTGCCGCTGGCGGCTCGAGCGTCTCGAGGACGGCGTCGACGTCCACGTCGTCGCTGAAGCTCCGCCAGGAGACGCCCTCGACGGCCAGCAGCCGTTCGAGGACCTCGCGGCGGTTCGTCCGGTTCTCGACGTAGGTCCAGAGCTCGAGCCCAAGCGCGTATGGGTTGAGCCCGGGCGAGGCGAGCACCTTCGCCATGTGGTCGGCGTACGTGACGAACTCGTCGGCGTCGGCGAACGCCTCCCTGGACATCATGATCGACTCCCAGTAGGCCGCCCACCCCTCGTTCATGACCTTCGTCATCCGCTGGGCGGCGAAGTAGTAGGCCTCAGCGCGGAGCAGCTCGATGACCTCCCGCTGCCACTCGTCGAGCTCGACGGCGCGCTCGGCGTCTTCGTCGTAGGCCATGCCGTGTTCCCGGAGGAAGGCGAGCACGTCAGCCTCCGGTGCGTCGCGGTCGATCTGGTCCGCCTCGGCCTGGGCGTCGAGCCACTCGTCGTCGAAGACCTCGGAGCGGACCTCGTCGCTGACGTCGAGGTCGGCGAGCTGCTCGGCGAGATCGACCTCCTCGGCCGCGCTCTCGCCGTCACCGCCGAGATCGCGCTGGAAGGCTCGCTGCTGGTCGATCGTGTCGCTCAGCGCTACCACGGTGTCGATCCAGGACTCGACGGCCTCCCGATCGATCTCTGGATCGTTCACGATCTCCCTGATCCGCGTGGCGTGGCGCTCCAGCATCGCCGCGGCACCGCCCTCCTCGCCGGGGAAGAGCCCGAACCACTGGTTGTTCGCGAAGAAGTCCGCGTGGGCCTCGACGTGGGTGATGACGGCCTTCTGGTCGGCCAGCGGGTTCGACTCCTGGAGGAAGGCGTTGGCCGGGCTGTCGTTGTTGACGATCTCGAAGGCCTTGCCGCCGGTGTAGCGGTCCTGCTTGCGCTGGCGGTCGTACTTCATCCCCCACCGCCAGTGTGGGTAGCGCGTCTGGAACCCGTCGTAGGCGATGAGCTCGTTCATCTCGTCGTGGTCGACGATCCAGTAGTTCACCGGGACCGGCTCGAGCCCGAGTTTCTCGGCGAGCTCGCGGGCGGCGGCCACCGGTCGTTCGAGCTGGCGCGCCTGTCGTCGTGCCTCGTAGCGGTCTGTCTTACTCACTGGCCTCCTCCTCCGTGGACAGTACGTCGTAGATCGCGCCGGCGACGTCCTCCGGGCCGCCGACGTAGGCGACCGCGATGTCCTCGGCGTCCTCACCGAAGTAGGTCTCCAGCTCCTCGGCGTGGGTGGCGTTGATCGCGTTGCCGCTTGGCTGGGTCTCGACGTAGGCGTGGAGGTTCGCGTCGATGGCCTCCATCTTCGGGATCACGGCCTGCTCCGTGTCGTTGCTCGAGTTCTCCGAGTCGCCCGCGGCGAACACGTAGCGGTTCCACTCGCTGTAGGGGTAGGACTCCAGCAGCTCCTCGGCCAGCTCGTACGCCGAGGAGATCTTCGTCCCGCCGCCGGAGCGAATCCCGAAGAACTCCTCGCGCTCGACCTCCCAGGCCTCCGCGTCGTGGGCGATGTAGACGAACTCCGCGGTGTCGTACTTCCCCTGGAGATACCAATCGAGTGGGGTGAACACCCGCTCGACGAGCTCGCGCTTGTTCTGGCGCATCGACCCGGAGACGTCGCGGATGTTGACCACGACGACGTTGCGCTCGCGCTCCTCGACGACCTCCGGGTAGCGGTAGCGCTCGTCCTCGCGACGGTAGGGGACGTGGTCGAGCCCTTCCTGTCGGATGCGCTGGCGGACGGGCGTCCGCTCGACGTTCGCCTCGACATCGGCGATCGAGTCCCACGTGCCGCGGTCGGCGGCGACGTCCTCGTGGATCCCCTCGATCGCGGCGTAGGAGACGGGGACGTGCTCGCTCCGGGCCCATTCGAAGACTGCCTCGACGGTGACGCCCTCGACCTTGCAGACCTCCCGCAGGAACGCCTCGTCGTACTCCGTCGCGAGCTTGCGTTTGAGCCCCTCCGTGAACATCCGCTCGAAGTCGAGCGTCGAGTCCGGGCCCGCGCGGGCGACGTCGGTGTAGTCACCCTCGACCTCCTCGACGACCTGCTTGCCCTTCGGATCGAGGTCCAGCCCGAGCTCCTCGTCGAGCTCCTGGGCGAACTCCTCGGGGTCCATCTCGTAGTACTCGTGCTCGCCGCCCTCCTCGCCGGGATCGCCCTCCTCGTCGCGTTGGGGCTCGGCGTCGACGGGCTGGCCGACCTCGGCGTCGCCCTGGCCGACGCCGCCCCGATCGCGCTGGTCGTACTCGAACTCGGGGAGGTCGACGATCTTGATCGGCACGCGGACGCTGTCGGCGTCGCTCGCCGAGAGGTCGCCGTAGGCGACGAACTCCCGGAGGTCCTCGCGGCGGTCCTCGCCAACCGACCGAAACCGTTCGAGGTCGTCGATCAGTCCCATCGACTACGCACCCCCGTCTCGACCGCCCCGCCGGTCGGCGGGTCCGTCGTCGGTGCCTCGGCCGCCGCCGGCGTCTCGATCGCTGTCCGCCCAGTCGTCGGCGACAGATGCCATCACCCGCCGGCTGGTCAGCTCCGCGGAGGCCGGCGAGTACTGCTGTGCCTCGACCATGTGCTCGATCGCTCGCTCCTTGACGGCCGCCGTCTCCGTCGAGCCCGGCGGGTCCGCCCACTGGCTCGGATCGAACTCTTCGTGACGCCGGCGGACGTCGTCCCAGTCGGCGGTCTCGAGGACGTCGGCGATCACGGGAATCGCGGTCAGGTCGACGTCGTCGACGGCGAAGTCCTCGCCGCGGTGCTCCCAGGCGTGACGGTTCAGCGCGGTCACCACCTGCTCTTGCCGGAACTGGGCGACCTCGTCGCTGGCCTCGTTCCCGGCGTAGTCGCCCTCGACGAACCGGCCAAGCGATTCGATCTCGAAGACCTTCATCGTCAGCGGATCGGGCTGGATCCGCTCGCCACGGTCGTTCTCGATGGGCTCGCCCGTCGCCCAGCCGTAGACGTGCCTGACGTACTCCTCGACAGCGTCGGCGTCCACGGAGCGATCGGCGGTGATCGCGGCGATCACGTCCTCCGCCTGGCGCTCGCGAATCCGCTTGCGAACTGGATCGGCCCGGGACGCGAACTCCGTGCGTTCCTTTGGCGAGAACACGGGCGCGATTTCGAGCCCTGCGACCATTGCGTCGAGCACGTCCTCGGGCAGCACCACGTCTTCGACGGGGAGATCTGGGTGGTGGCGGTCTCTGTCGGCCTGGAGCAGCTCGGCGAGGACGTCCCGCGTGAACGTCACCGGGATCCCGTGGCGGCCGTCGCGGGCACCGTCCACGTCGAACGCCTCGATCCCGACGCGCTCGTCGCCCTCGGTGAGGTACCCCTGGTCGAAGAGTAGCGCCTTCTCGACGAGATCGAGATCGGCCGAGTTGCCCTCCTCGTCGGCGAGCCGCGTGAGGACGCTGAACGTCGCGGCGGCCTCGATCGCGTGTGGCGCGAGCTCGATCTCGCGGACGCTGGCAGGATCGTGCCCGTTCCCGTCGTCACTTTCCCGCCCGGTGGCGGTCTTCACGGTGGTGCCGGCCGCTCCGTCGACGCTGGCGATCGCGTCCTCGCCGCTGGCCGCGATCGATCCCGATCCTCGCACCGACAGCGTGGCGGGCGCACGGACGCGCTCGCCGCGAGCTTCGGCGTCGTCGCGGGTCCAGACCTCGTGCTCGCCGGTCAGCTCCCGCCGGACGAGCTGGGCCTCCAGCGAGATGTTCGTCAGATAGGTGAAATCGTGGCGGTCGAGCCGGCGCTTGAGCGCCTTGAGCGGGTCAGCGTCGGCGCGCTCGGCGTGCTGGTTGAGCGTCGCCTCGAGGTCGGGGTTCGAGATGACCAGCAGCTGCGTATCGAGGTCCATCCCGATGCCCTTGTCGAGTTTCACCCGTCCCTCGTCGGGCACGGAGAGCAGCTTCTGGAGCAGGTCGGCGTGCTGGGCGGCGTCCTCGACGATCGTCACGAGGCCGTTCCCCTGTGCGAGCACGCCGTCGTAGCTGAACGCCTGCGGGTTCTTTCGCCCGCGAGAGTCCAGCTCCTGGAGCATACCCGCCATCCAGGAGCCGACGAGGCGTTCCTTCGGGCCGCCGGTGTCCTCCGCGTGGAGGATGCCGATGCCCTGGCCGATGTCGACGACGTAGTTCTTCACCCGGAGGTGGTCCGGGTCGGTGATCGCCGAGAACAGGTCCTCGACGCCCTGCCGCCGGTAGCGCTCCTCGAGATACTCGTAGGCCTCCCGCGAGAACGGATCGAGATCCGTCTCGACGCGGATCGGCACGTGATCGTCGTGCGCGTCGTTGATCGCGGCGACGACGTCCTCGCGAACGTCCTCGGGGAACACTGCCAGCGGGTGGGTCTGGACGGGGCTCTGGTGCCAGTCGTCCTCGTCGGCTGGCTCCTCGTCGCCGTAGGAGAGCCCGCGGGCGTCGCCGGTGCCCTGGACGTTCCACTCGATCGTGTACCGGCGACCGGCGTCGGTCTTCGAGTACTCGCGCAGCCCGTTGACGAGACAGCGCTTGAGTTCGGACTTCCCAGTCGCCGTCGGTCCCTCGATCCAGACGATCTTCTCGCGTTTTCCCCGGCCGGCGGCGATCGAGCGCAGATCGTCGACCAGTGCGTTCAGCGTCGCCGTGTTGCCGAGGATGGCGTGCTCGCCGTCGTTGTGGGGATCGTCGAAGAAGCGGTAGCGCTCGAACTCCTCACCACGCTCGATCACCGTGCGCGTACCCGCGGCCTCGATGGCGTCGACGAGATACTTCGCGGCGTGGGCCGCGACGCCCGGCTCCTCGAGCACGCGATCGACGTACTCGGCGAGGCTCGTGGGTGGTTCGTAGGCCGCCGCGAGCGAGCGGTCCGCCGCTTCGACGTACTCCTCGCCGCTCATCCCACACCACCGCCACGGTCAGAATGATCGGCACAGTCCCCGACGTCGCCGTCGTCCCCGAGCTGACGCTGGTCGGACGGCCCGCGAACCGCACGGGCGTCCGCCCTCTCTCGGAGCCGCCGAAGCGGAGCGGACGTCGTCGACGGGCCGATCGTCGGTTCCGGGTGCTCCCCCGCCATCAGTCGTCCTCCAGCTCCGCCTTGGCGACCTCCGCGCCCGCGAACTCGAGGACCTCGCCGGCGCCGGCCTCGGAGTAGCCGAGGTCGATCAGCGAGTCCACCCACTTCGTGCGCTCGTCCTCGTCGAGGTCGTTGGCGCTGACCAGCGCGGAGAAGTTGATGTTGTGTTTCTTGTCCTCCCAGAGCTTGCGCTCCAGTGCGCGGCGGAGCCGCTCGTTGTCCGTCGGATCGAACGCCTCGCCCTCGCGGGCCCGGCGGGAGACCCAGTTGGAGACCTCCTGGCGGAAGTCGTCCTTGCGGTCCTCGGGAATGTCGAGTTTCTCCTCGACGGCACGGAGGAAGGTTTCGTCGGGTTCGGACTCCGCGCCCGTAATGTCGTCCTCGACGGTGTCGTCGTCGATGTAGGCCATCACGTGGTCCATGTACTTCTCGCCCTGTCGCTGGATCTCCTCGACGTCGTAGGCCAGCGCGTTCCGGACGTCCTCGATGGCGCGCTCGCGGTACTCCTCGCGGACGGTCTCGAGGTAGCGGTAGTACTCCTCGAAACGTTCCTCGGGGATCGAACCGTGGTGTTCGAGGTTCTCCTCGAAGAAGGCGAACGCCGTCAGCGGCGAGAGGTAGTCTCGACCGCGGTGGGTCGAGTCCATGATCGCCTCCGCGATCTCGTCGCCGATGAACCGCGGCGAGACGCCCTCCATCCCCTCGCCGACGGCGGCTGCTTCCTGGGCCTCCTCGCGGAGCTTCTTGACGTCGACGTCCTCGAGGGCGTCGCCCTCGCCGTTGTAGGCCTTGGCCTTCTGGAGGACGTCGACGGTGTCGGCGTCGGGCTCCTCGATCCGGGTGAGCACGCCGAACAGGCCCGCCATCTCGAGGGAGTGGGGTTCGATGTGGACGTCGGGAACGTCGGCGTTGTCGAGCAGCTTCCGGTAGATCTCGGCCTCGTCCTCGTAGGCCATCACGTAGGGAACGTCGATCCGCTTCGTGCGGTCGTTGAACGCCTCCATCTTCTCGTCGCCCTTCTTGTCCTTGTACTCGGGCATGTTCGTGCGCCCGACGATCACCTGGTCGATGTCGATCCGGGGGTTGTTCCGGGGTTTGATCGTCTGCTCCTGGGTGGCGTGGAGGAAGTCGTAGAGGAACTCCCGCTGGAGTTTCAGCAGCTCCTCGCCGGAGAAGATGCCGCGATTCGCGTTACAGAACGCGCCGGAGTAGTCGAAGGCACGCGGGTCGGACTCGCCGTAGACCGCGATCTTCGAGTAGTTGACGTCGCCGGTCAGCTCCGTCTCGTCCTGGTTCTTCTTGTCCTTGGGCTCGAAGGTCTCCAGCGCCCGGCGCTTGTTCTCGTCGGCGACGAGCCGGACGACCTCGACGTGGTTCTCGAGGACGGCCTCGAGGTCGTCGTCGTAGTGGGCGAGCAGCTCGTCCATGTAGAACTCGCTCTCCGGGTCGAGGTTCTGCTCGTTCCGGATGGTGTAGGGAGCGTCGAGCGCCTCGTTGAGCTGCTCGAGCACCTGGTCGCGCTGCTCCTGGGGCAGGAGGACGAGGGGATCCTGCTGCATCGGCGAGCGGACGGTGTCGTCCGCCGGATCCTGGTCGGGGACGACGTCCCGGAGGTTCGTCCAGCGGAACGTGTACATCCGCCCCTCGTCGCGCATGGTGTAGTCCTCGAAGTACCGCCGGAGCTGTGCGTCGAAGGCGGACTTGCCCGAGCCGACGGGACCGAGCAGGAGCAGGATCCGGCGCTCGGGCCCGAGCCCGCGGGCACCCGACTTGACCTTGTTGACGAACTCGTGGATCGCCTCGTGGACGACCCGGCCGTAGAACGTGTTCTCGCCGTCGTGGAGCGGGTCCTCGCTGGCGAGCTGGTACTCCACGACGCCGCGTTCCTCGTCGTACTCCGCACCGTAGTGATCGAACATGTCGGCGACCCGCTGGTGGGCGTTGCGCGCGACCGCGGGTTCCGCCGTCAGCGTGTCGAGGTACCACTCGAAGGAGCGAGGCTCCCGGAGATCTTCCGGAATCGACGCCTGGTACTCCGCGCTCAGCTCCTCGAGTTCGACGCTACCGTCGCTCATCTGTCCACCTCCGGTCGGCGGGGTCTCCGCCTCGGGAACTCCCGCCGCCGTGCCGACCGCAGTTCTGGTGCGTTCGATCGCTCTGTCCGCAGTTCGATCGCTCTGGCCTGTTTCGTGCGCGCTCGTGCCGCCCGCGGCGGCGGGCGCGTCGGTCGTTCTTAGACATGTGTATACATACCACACCCGGCGGCGACGGGACACGGCGCGACGGCGAGGGACTCGGCGGGGACCGGCGGGCTGATCGGTAGCGGTGTACCGATACTCCTTTCATTACCAGGTTTCCAGCGACATAAGCGTGGCCCCAAAAGATATATGATGGCAATATTAACCCCGTTCTCGGCCACCGAGATCGACTGCGGGCGCTGTGGTCGGTATCGCGCCGCCACAGTCCGCTGAGGGATTTAAATAGGGTATGATAGCAATCGATCTCGCGTCCGCCGATATCGGCGCTCGATGGCGTGCCAGCGGCGCAGCCGCCGAGCAGTCCGCACGACTTTACCGGCCACCGTCCCTACCGCGCCCATGGACGACGCTCCGGCGGGCTGGACGGTGTGGAGCGCTGGCGACGACGGCCGGATCGTGCTGGCCTACCGTCCGGACGTCTTCGACGGCGACGCCTTCCCCGCCGCCTGCATACCGACGTGCTATCTCACCCGCGGCCGGCGCAACGACCGGCGCCCCGGCCCCGATCGCGACGCCGGGGCGGACTGGTTCGTCACGCTCTTCCTCGAACCCGAGGTCACGGTCACCGAGGAGCGCTTCGAGCGGCGCTCCGACGCGCTCGATCGGCTCGAACAGATCGCCGCGGACTTCGCCGACGGTGCGATCGACTACCGCGCGAGCTACCAGGTCCCCCGCGAGACGTACCTCGACGAGCTCGACGAGCTGACCGGTCGCGGCGACTGACGGCTCGTCGTGGTTCACTCCCCGCCCGTTCGCTGTTCCAGCTCGGGGCCCGCCCCGCACTCTCACGCGCTCCGCCGGCGCTCGCCGGATAACAAGCCGTAAGGTCCACAGCGGTCTAGCCGGGCGCAATGACGGTTATCGCGACGGTCGGCCTGCCCGGCAGCGGGAAAGGGGAGGCCGCCAACCAGGCCGAGTCGCTCGGCGTTCCGGTGGTGACGATGGGCGACGTGATTCGCGAGGCGTGCCGGGATCGCGGGCTCGACCCCGCCGAGCACCACGGCGAGGTCGCACAGGCGCTCCGGGAGGAGAACGGCCCCGGCGCGATCGCAGCCGAATCGCTGCCACAGATTCGCGACGCCCTCGAAGACAGCGACGTGGTCCTCGTTGACGGCGTCCGCAGCGGCGTCGAGGTCGACGAGTTCGAGGAGGCCTTCGGCGAGGACTTCCACCTCGTCTCGATCGAGGCGCCCTTCGAACTCCGGCAGGATCGCCTGACCGAGCGCGGCCGGGACAACCTCGAGGGCGAGTCCCTCGAGGATCGCGACGAGCGCGAGCGTGGTTTCGGGATGGACGACGCGATGGAGCGCGCCGACGTCACGATCGAGAACACCGACAGTCTCGACGCGTTCCAGGAGCGCATCCGCGGCATCCTCGAAGCAGCACTCGACGGTGGGGACGAGCCGAGCGACGGCGACCCGAGCCCCGTCGACGCCGCCGCGCCTGCCGAGGACTCACCCGACGACGTCTACAAGGTCGACGTCGAGATCACCGCACCGGTCTACGCCACCGAAGTCACCGACCGCGTCGCCGACGCGGTCCACAACGTCTTCCCCACGGCCGAGATCGAGCACCGCGAGGGCGAACTGGCCGGCACCGCTCACTCGATGGAGCGCTTCTCGGAGCTCCTGCACGAGCGCGAGATCCTCGACACCGCCCGCGACCAGTTCTTCGCGAACCATCGAGGCGACACGATTGCCTTCGACCTCAAGAAACAGGCCGCCTTCGTCGGCGTCGTGAACTTCGCCGTCGGGAAGCCCGACGAGCTCGGTGAGATTCACGTGCGGGTACGGGTGGAAGAACCCAGCGTCGAGGCCTACGTCGATCACGTCGCGCCGCGGACGGAGGAGGGGCGGCCGGTGGAGGATAGCTGAAAGCGGCTGGCCGGAATCAGTTGTTGCAAGTGTTTACCACGCCACCGTCTGCGTCGACGTTTGTCTCACTGTAATCGACGTTACACCCCACGTACAGCGTTCCGCTGGTCTCAATGTCATTCCAAGCGGTGACACCATCCTCGAGAGTGATATTTCCACCAGCGGTGATATCGTCATTCAGCGTCGAGCCACTTTCTGCTGTCACGGTTCCTCCAACGTCAACTTCACCGTTTACTGTGGCGTCGGTCCCGAGGAAGAGCGAGCCGTCGGCATCTACGTCGCCGTCGATGGTACCGCCATCCCGACCGTCACGTCGCCTCCGGCTGTCACGTCATCACTTGCGGTCCCGTCTGGGCCGATGGTTACGTCGCCGCCTGCAGAGAGTTCGCCGTGAATAGTTCCGTCGGCGCCGACGGCGACGTCGCCGTCCGCTTCGACCTCATTGTTCGCAGTTGCACCGTCGCCGAGCGAGACGTCGCCACCAGAATCGAGGTCACCGTGGATCGTGCCGCTGTCCCCCACGGTGACGTCACTACCAGCGTCGACGTCGTCGTTGGCTGTTGCGCCGTCGCCGATAGTGACGCTACCGCCCGCGTCGATCTCGTCGTCCGCACTCGTTCCGTCTTCGACGACGAGATCGCCATCGGTTTCGGTAGTACCGTCGTTCCCAATTGCCGGCACGTCGAACGTATCCGAGTCTTCCTCCCCATTCCAATCGGAGAAGTACGCCGTCCCGTCCTGATCGCTCGTGATCTGAACGCCGGTCAGCCTGATGACGAACGGACCGTCGGTTGCCCCCTGTGCGGAATAGGATATTGTCCAGCTACCCTTGTCAAACTCGAAATCGCGGTATCCCTGTCCACTGGCGACGGTCGCAGTCGCATCACTGTAGTCGACGCCGGCGTTGGCTTGCGCATCACTCAGGTCGATCGTGAACTCGTCTTTGTTCCCCATTCTGTCGGCATTAATTTCGAACTCCTGAACCCACTGCTGCCCGTCGTAGTACGGAGTGTTCGCCGCGAAGCTTGCCGGACCGCTCCCCGGCTTACCACCGCCACCGCCAGTGCACTGGTAGTCGAGTGACGTCGAAGCCGACGCGCCCGAGATCTCGATCCGCTCACCAGTGGCGTGAGTGACCGTCGTCGTCACAGTAGTGGTACCCGAGCCACTTTCACCGTTACACTGAACCGTGACGTTGGTCGTCCCACCAACTGCGACTTCACCGCTCCCGGAGGTCCCGATTTGAACGTCTCCCGATTGGGGGGCGGTCTCGACCGAGAAAGTGAGCGGCTCGTCCGCGTTATTGTGAAGGGTAAACACCGTTGCAGTGTCACCGATACTATCGATCGAGTCGCCAGTCGGCTCGAATCCGATTAGCGCACTTTCGTCGGGTGCAGTTTCGATCTGCGTCGTCCGATCAGCTGCGATCGTCTGGAAGCCGAGCGTGGGGGTTGCGAGCAGCGTGGCTCCGACTAGGACTAACGCCAGCCCGAGGTAGCCCACGTTCCAGTGCATATGTTCCACCGCAGCGAACGTTCGCAGCCGCGCGTGATGAGATGAATATTAGCCGGAGCTATGTAATATTGCTGGCCTTGGATGGCTAAGAATTCCATTGCCAATTACCATTAAGAGATAAGAATTTGGAGCATATCTGCCAGAAGATTTTAGCGAGTGGATCTTTTCACCAGTTTACAGGAACCCGTCTCCGGTGCGCTGCGACCGGTTCAGTCGCAGCCGTCTGGTGGACGGCCCGGGTTGGTGGCCCGGGTCGCTCCGGAGGTTGGGTCCGCGATCGAAAATAGCGACTCGCCATCTCGCGAGTCAATGGGATCGGTAGAGAATGGTGGATCGAACGCGGATGACGCGGCGAGCAGGGATCGCCCTCGTCGGTGTGGGCATAGCGACGGCAATCCCTTACACTCGCGGGATGACGAGCACCGTCGCGAATCGGCTGACAAACGTCGAGACAGCGGACGATCCGAACGCGTTGCTTGGAATACAGGGTGTCGACGGAGCTCCATATGACGAGATCACGGTGATCAACAACGCCGACGGCGCGATGGCCCTCACGGTTTCGACGCAGGCGTTCCGGATCGAGAACGGTCCCAGCGACCACCAGCCGTCTTTCACACTCGTATCCGGCGGTTCTCGGGATATTCAGTTTGCGCCTGAAAACGGGAATCGGGACGCGGTTTCATTCGTCGCAGAGGTGCAGAACAGTGACGACCAACCCTTCACGATCGATCTCGAGCGAACTATCTCCTTGCCTGCCACCCCCGACCCTGGCTCCACTTTCCGTATCAGAAACGTCCACAGCGGGCTCTATCTCGACGCCGATGCACCAGGAGACGACCCTTGGTGGGACCCTCCGACTGGAGACGTGTATCAGTCCTCGTTCCAAGAGTCGGAAACGCAACACTGGACAGTTCAAGAAGATTGGTCTGGGACTACGCTTGAGCAGGTTTCTTCCGGTGGCAGGATCGGGACAGCCGAGCAAGGAAATAGCTTCCAGGAAGCCGTCAACGTAGGTACACCCGATTGGTGGGCATCAAACGGAGAACAGTGGAATCTGATCGAGAATGCTGACGGAACGTATCGAATCGAAAACGCCGCGAATCCGGGCGACGTCCTCGACGTCGAGGGGGGATCCACTTCTGAGGGAGCGAACGTCATACTCTATGGCTGGAAAGGCAACGACGTAGCGGTCGAGAATCAGAAGTGGGTATTCGAGCCAGTGTAGCGATAGGCGACGATTGTCACCACGTTTTCGTCACGGCGGCCGCTCCCGATCCCCGAGCCGGTGCCGGCGACTCGTGTACGTATGGACCGCAGCCGACACCGCGAAGATACCGACGACGAGTCCCGCCCAGCCGATCGCCGACAGCCCCTCACTCGGCAAGTACCCTGCCGAAACGCCGCCGAGCACCGCAAAACCGACCACCGACAACCCCAGATAGTAGACGCCCCACGGGATCTCGCCCTCGGGGACGATGTCCATATAGACCTCCAGCCGCCGCGCGTCCTCAGTCAGCTCGACCTCGTGATCCTCGTAGGTGATCATCCCCGCATCCGCCAACGTCGGTAGGTGCGTCTGCTGTAACGAGGTGTACACGCGCTTCCGCTCGTCCGAGGTCAGCTCGGCGACCTCCTTGTCGAGTTCCCATGACGCCACTGTCTCGGCCAGATCTGAGGTCGTCACTGGCTCGTCGGCCTGCTTGCAGTAGTGCAGCGTGTAGCGCCGGCGGTGATTCGAGAGGAGGTCGAACACCTCGTCCCGGCCCGGGCCGCCGTCGCCAGCCTCACTCGTCGCCACTGTGGTTTCAGCCCTGGATTGCCCGACACAAAGTGTTTCCGGCCCGATCCCCGGAGGGCGTCGGGGTTCAAGCAGGGCTTTCGGCCCCAGCGGAGGATGTTCAAGCCCACCTTGGAGCTGTTCAAGCGGCTCAATACGAAGGGGGTGGGGTGGTATGGGTTGCTTACACCGCGTGGACCGGGGGAGAGGTGCCACGGACCGCGTGTGACAAACACAACGATCCAACAATGAGAGCAACTCGACGCAACGTCCTGGTTATCCTGGGCGTACTGACGATCGTGGGCGGCGCACTGTTCGGTACGGGCGCGTTTACGCAAGTATCCGCGGACAGATCGGTTACTGCCGAAACAGTTTCTGACTCAAACGCCAATCTCCAGCTTTCCGGCGATGGAGACTACGTGAGTGAATCCGGCGATGGAACCATAGAGTTCACATTCGATAGCCTCAACAAGAACGCATCCACCGAGTTTGCGGACGTTCTCACGGTTACTCCAAGCCCCGCAGACAGCTCCGGGACGTACGATATCTACGTTGAGAGCGCTACGGACCTGGGGGCTGGCAAGCCTATGGACATCCAGGACGGGAGCGGCAATTCTGTCGTAAATGGCACGAACGTGGTTACTGCTGACGCCAATGCCGGCGAGTCGGCAAATCTCACGTTCGTGTTCAACACGGACGATGCAGCGAATGCGCCGGACGAAATCACGATAGTCGCCGAAGAGCAATAACCACTGACGGGTTTTTCGGTCACTAATTGACCGGTGTACCGCTTTCTGACATCCGCAGACCTGACGGCCTCAGATTATGCACACCCGGCTCGCGTACGTCGCGCTCGCACTCGCGCTCGTGGGGGGGTCGGCGATCGTGCTGGCTGGCGGTGCCGCTGGGACTGACGGCGGCCCCGGGACCGCCGCGGCGACCGTGGACACGTCCAACGGCTCGGTCATTTCTCTCTCGCCGGCCTCCGGCGCCAATGGCGACTACGCCGAGGTGAACGGCAACGGCGAGCTGGCGCTGCTGTTCGAGGACCTCAACGAGGACGCCGAGACCACGGTCGACGATGTGTTCACCGTCGACGTCACCGCCACCGAAGCTGCGGACGTCTCGATCGAAACCGACGCGCCGGGGGTCACTTTCTACTGGGGCGGCGATCCGAGCGCCGACGCCAGCGACGCACGAACGGTCCAGCCCGGCGACTCCGTCGCTGTCGGCGTCCGCATCGACAGCTACGACGACGTCGACGGCGGGGAGTTCACCGTCGTCGCAGAGATCGACGAACAGGAGGCGGACGATGACGAGAACTCCTCGACGTCGATCGTCGAGGCGGACGTCTCGCCCACCGAGATCACTGTCGGCGAGTCGGTGACCGCGACCGCGACGATCTACAACGAGGGCTCCACGCGGGAGCCTCACACCGTTCGGCTGTCCGTCGACGGCACGGTCGTCGAGCAGCGAACCGTGGGCGTGGACGCCGGCAGCACGCGGACCGTTTCCTTCGAGCGCACGTTCCAGCAGGCTGGTGAGTTCACCGTCGAACTTGGCTGGCGGACCGCAGGAACGGTCACGGTCACGGAGCCGACCTCCGGCGGCGGATTCACGATCTCGAACGCCTCGCTCTCGCCGGCGGCGATCGAGCCCGGCGAGTCGACGACGATCACTGCGGACGTGACGAACGACGGCGCCGCGACCGACACGTTCACGGCCGAGCTCGTGGTCGGCGGCGTGGTCGTGGACGAGCGAGCGGTCCAGGTCGGACCCGGCGCGACGGAGCAGGTGACCTTCGAGCGATCGTTCGACCAGCGCGGGCAGTACGAGATCGCGATCAGCGGGAGTGGAGCGGGTACGCTCCGCGTGGAGTCCGCGACAGCGACCTCGGTCCGACGGTACGGCAGCGAGTACGGCTGGCTCCTCGGCGCGCTGACGGTGCCGGCGCTCGGTGGGGCGTTCGTCGCCGCACGTCGCCGACAGCGCGAGGTCGCTGGCGACGAGTAACGATTCCGGCGGGCTCTTCCAACGGCGCGGTGCGTGACTCGCGCGCCGGTCCGCTCCGAGAGATCGCCGGAAGGCGCGCGCTCGCCGCCGGGAACGCCGAAAGCTTAAGGCCACTGGGCAGCGTGGTGAAAGTGATGGATGGGGACCCCGATGAGGGGATGCTCGCGTGGGACGAGACGGTGTTCCGTGACGAGCGCGTCTTCGAAATCGACTACGTGCCCGAGACGTTCGCACACCGCGAGTCCGAACTCGAGAGCCTGAAGTACGCGCTCCGGCCGGCGGTGCGGGGTTCGCGGCCGCTGAACGCGCTGGTGCGGGGGCCGCCCGGCACCGGCAAGACGACGGCGATCCACAAGCTCTTCGGCGAGCTCGGCGCCGCCGCGGACGTCTCGACGGTGCGGGTGAACTGCCAGGTGAACGACACCCGCTACGCCGTCTTCTCCCGGCTGTTCGAGCACGTCTTCGACTACGAACCGCCGGCCTCGGGCGTCTCCTTCAAGAAGCTGTTTCGCCAGATAACCGAGCGGCTCGTCGAGAACGAGGAAATCCTCATCGTCGCGCTCGACGACGTGAACTACCTGTTCTACGAGAACGAGGCCTCGGACACGCTCTACTCGATGCTGCGGGCCCACGAGGAGCGCGGCGGCGCAAAGATCGGCGTGTTCGTCGTCTCCTCGGATCCGGATCTCGACGTGATCGAGGCGCTCGACGGCCGCGTCCAGAGCGTGTTCCGCCCGGAGAAGGTGTACTTCCCCACCTACGGCCAGGCGGAGCTCGTGGACATCCTCGGCGCGCGCGTCGAACGCGGGTTCAACGAGGGCGTCGTCGGGCAGGTGGTGCTCGACCGCGTCGCGGAGCTGACCGCCCAGAGCGGCGACGTCCGCGTCGGCCTCGACCTCCTGCGCCGGGCGGGGCTCAACGCCGAGATGCGCGGGAGCCGCGAGGTGATTCTCGAGGACGTCGAGGAGGCCTTCGACGCCGCGAAGTACGTCCACCTCACGCACAGCCTCCGGACGCTCTCCGATTCGGAAGCCGAGCTGGTCGAGGTGCTCGCCGAGCACGACGGCGAGCAGGCCGGCGACGTCTACGAGGCGTTCCGCGACGCGACCGACCTCGGCTACACCCGCTACTCCGAGATCGTCAACAAGCTCGACGAGCTGGGGATCGTCGAGACGGAGTACGCCGACCTCGAGGGCCGCGGGCGCTCCAGGGAGATTCGACTCGCCTACGAGGCCGACGCGGTGCTCGATCGCCTGGAGCGCTGACCGGGCGCGACGGCGTGGCAGTTCCGGCGTCGGCGCCGCCTCGAGCGCCTCCAAGCCGCTCTCCGTGTGAAGGGGCAGCACGCCACACGGATCGGGGGCTTTTTTGCCGTCGTCGGGAACGAACGTACGTGCCGAAAGTCTCGTGCCCCGAGTGCGATCGCGAGGTCGCGATGCACGAACTCGAAGCGAACACCGTCACCCAGTCCGACGGGTTCTCGACGAGCTACCGCTGCCCGTACTGTCGTGGGGCGATCGAAGACGTCGCCGATCACCTCGCCTGAGCGTCGACCCCGTTCCGCTCCCGGCGCAGACGGCCGGTTGCTCGGACCGGTGGTCGCGGCCGGTCGAGCGCCGCTGTCCTCCGAAAGGGTGATAGCACTCCGGAGGCTGCGTTCTGGCGATGAACTCGATCGCCGAACTCGCCGTCTCGCTCGCTGGCGCGCTGGCGTTCACGCTCCTGGGGCTGTTCGTCGAACTCCAGAGCATGCTCAGCTTCGCCGGTGGCCACCCCAGCACGGGCGTGTGGTTCGCACTGCTCGGCATGCTCTTCCTCTACGCCGGCATCTACCTGCTGGGGTACGAACGCATCGTCGCCGAGCTGCTCGCTGCTGCCGAGTAGGATCGACGGCCGCGCAGGGTGGAACGCCGCCCGGCGTCTGGCCCGCTCGTCGCTATCGCGCGGCCGCCAACGGAACGCTTTCCTCACGCCTCCGATCACACTCCTGCATGGACATCGCCGAGAAGCGCGTCTACGACGCGGCGAACGCCGGCCGGACTCGGCTCGCGGTCGCTACCGGGCAGGGGCTCGCGGTCGTCGGCATCTCCGCGGACGTCATCGGCGAGTTCGGGCTGGCGCTCCGCGAGCCGGTTCGCGACGTCGTGGCTGCGGGCGACGGCCGGCTGCTCGTGGCGACCGACGAGGACCTGCTCGTCGTCGCACTCGGCGACGACGGCGTGGCAGCGACCGTCAGTAGCGCGGGAACGGGCGCCGGTGGAACGGCCGCCGTTACGGTCGCCGACGACGCCGTCGTCGCGGCCGGCAGCGACGGCGTCGTCCGTCGCGCCCCTCGCTCGGCCGTCCTCGGAACCGCGATCGAGCACGCCGGCGATGACGACCCCGCCGCGTGGACCGATCTCGGCGAAGCGACGGTTCGAGCCGCAGATCGGACGCTCCTGGCGACGCCAGGCGGCGTCTACCGGGCCGGTGACTCGTCGATCGAACACGTGGGGCTCGACGACGCGCGGGACGTCGCCGCCCCCGCGAACGGCACTGCCGGCCCCTTCGCCGCGACGGGATCCGGGCTCTTCCGGCTCGGGCCGGGGTGGACCGAGGAGCGCGCCGGAGCGTTCGATCTCGTCGCGACCGTCGACGGCGCGACCGAACCAGCCTCGGACGCTGGCGACGAACGGGGGCCAGCCGCCTACGCAGCGGCGGGTACCGACCTTCTCGCCCGGACGGACGGCGCCTGGTCGCCGATCGAGTGGCCGGCCGCTTCGCCGGTCGCGGGCGTCGCCTGTGACGACGACGGCAACCCGATCTACGCCGTCGCGGCGGACGGCACGGTCTGTGCCGACGCCGGCGACGGCTGGCGAACGCGTTCGATCGGGCTCCGGAACGTAACGGGCTGTTGCGTCGTCGAGTGAATCGTCTCGCGTCTGTACTGCCGATCGAGGCCGTCGAAGTCGCTACAGCCGTTCGCTCAGAGCCGCACCGGGTCGAGCGGCCGTCGGTCGTCGTCGGTCTCGCCGCGATAGCGTGCGACGCTCCACTGCGCGGTGCCGACGCTCAGCAGCGCGAGCCCGATCCCCGCGACGACGTCGGTGAACCAGTGGATGCCCAGCGCCATCGTCGCGATCACGACGCTGGGCGCGATCACCGCAACGATCGCCAGCCAGCGGGGGTACTCCTCGCGCGTGTACCAGGCGAAGATCAGCACCATCACCGCCATCGAGGTGTGCAGCGACGGGAAGGCGTTGGAGTTGGTGTTGATCGCGCTCGTGATGTACATCACCTCGGGGAACTCCTCGAACAGTGGCTGTCGGACCCGTCCGACCTGGAGGTTCCGCGGCCCGAACACGTTGAAGACGATGTAACAGAGCGCGCCGACGAAGTAGTTCACCGCGTAGGCGACGAACAGCATGGCCGGCTTGACGACGTCTTCGAGGACGACGTAGGCGACCGGCGGGTAAATGAGCAGGGCGCCGTAGCCGACGACGTAGACCGCCGAGAAGTAGAGAAACATCGGCTCTGGGATCGCCTCCTGGAGGTGGGCGACGAGATTCCCCTCGAAGTCGTGGATCTCGTGGGTGAAGTTCACCGCGAACGCGGAGGAGAACTCGTCGATGCGGGGGCGGAGGGACGCGTTGAACAACAACACGAGCGCGAGCACGCTCGTGTACGGCAGTAGCTCCAGCGCCCGCCCGACCAGGTCGCGCTCCAGCGCCGCCCTGGCGTGGCTAATCCACCCCGTTACGAGGGCGAACACCACGACGAGGGCGACCGTGGGCCCAAGCGTGTAGCCCAGTACGTCCCACGGAATGACCGGCATTACCGTTCACCTCTGCTTCGGTCGGGTAAAAGTATCACGTTTCGTGAACAACGGATCAAAAGACGACGAGGGGAGCGGAGTGGAGCGCGAGCGACGGGCGACGTACGAGCGGGCCGCTACGGATCGAAGCGGGTGAAGTGACGGTCGAGCTACTCCTGTCCGCGCTCAGCGAGGGCCAGTCGGTCGTCGTCAGCATCGACGCTCCGGGTGGCCCACGACGGCAGGCTCCGCCACGACGGCGAGCAGTACTACTACTGCGACTCCTCGACGACGCTCGACGCGAACGTCTCCCGCGAAGCGATGCGTCGGTGCATCGAGCACGGCACCGCCACGGACAGCTAACTCTTCTCGTGGTCTCCGATCCACGTCGCAGTTCGACCGCCATACCGCCGAGGAACACGCTTAGGAGCCGCCGTCTCCAATCCGCCCCATGAGCGACCCCGATCACGACATGGCGTCGTTGATGGAGACGGCGGATCCCGAGTTCGACGCCGTGATGACCTGCGTGTTCGGGATCCAGGAGCACGAGACGCGAACGTACCTCACGCTCCTCGAGCAGCCGGGCACGACTGCCGAAGAGATCGCCGACGTCCTCGACCGCGACCGCTCGAACGTCAACCGATCGCTGACGACGCTGCTGGAGAAGGGCCTCGTCACACGGAACCGTCGCCTGCTCGACCCCGGCGGCTACGTCTACCAGTACACCGCGGTCCCGCTCCCGGAAGCCAAGGAGCTGCTCCACGAGGCGCTCGACGCCTGGACGGAGGCGGTCCACGGCGCCATCGAGGAGTTCGAGCCGAACGTGGAGTGATGCGCGTCCCCGCGCGACGACGTTTCGAGCGGGCCGACTGCTCTGTCCGCCACGCAGTCCGACGCGGTGAACCACCCCGCTTTTGGCCGCGGCCCGCGACGCTACTTCCAATGAGCCTCTCACTCACCGAGCCCGCGTCCGCGGCGCCCGACGTCGCCGACGACGGCGTCTGGCTGGCCTGCATCGACTGCGGGGAGACCCTCGCACCCTTCGAATCGGTCGTCTACACCTGCCCCGAGTGCGATAGCCTGCTGGAGGTGCGCTACGCGGAGCCGCCGACCTTCGACCAGTTCGAGGGATCGGGCGTCTGGCGCTACGACGCCGCCCTGCCGGTCCCGAAGCACGTCTCGATCGACGAGGGCGATACGCCGCTGTACTCGGTCCCCCGCCTCGAGACCGAGGTCGGCGTCGACTCCCTCCAGGTCAAGCACGAGGGGATGAACGGCACGGGCAGCTTCAAGGATCGCGGAATGACGGTGGGCGTCGGCGCCGCGAAGGAACTCGGCGTCGACCGCCTCGCCTGTGCCTCGACGGGCAACACCTCCGCGGCGCTGGCGGCGTACGGCGCACGCGCCGGGATGGAGACGCTCGTCCTGCTCCCTGCCGGGAAGGTGGCGGCCGGAAAGGTCGCGCAGGCGAGCCTCCACGGCGCGCGGATCCTCGAAGTGGACGGGAACTTCGACGTCTGCCTCGACATCGTACAGGACCTCGCGAGCCAGGGCGAGGCGTACCTCCTGAACTCCCTGAACCCCTTCCGCCTCGAGGGCCAGAAGACGATCGGGCTGGAGATCCTCGAGGCTCACCGCGAGCGCCTCGGGAGCTTCCCCGATCGGATCGTGCTCCCCGTCGGCAACGCCGGCAACACGGCGGCGCTGTACAAGTGTTTCCGCGAGCTCGTCCAGGCCGGCGAGCTGGCGCCGGAGCAGGTCCCGAAGCTCACCGGCGTCCAGGCGAGCGGCGCCGCGCCGATGGTCGAGGCCATCGAGAACGACCTGGACGAGATCCAGCGCTGGGACAGTGTCGAAACGCGCGCGACGGCGATCCGGATCGGCAACCCCGTCAACGGGCCGAAGGCGCTCCCGGGGATCCGCGAGACCGGGGGCACCGCCGTCGCCGTCGACGACGAGGCGATCACCGAGGCCCAGCGCGACCTCGCCGAAGAGGGCGTCGGCGTCGAGCCCGCTTCAGCGGCCTCGCTGGCAGGCCTCCGCGAGCTCCGGGATCGCGGCGTGGTCGGCGACGACGAGCAGGTCGTCTGCCTGACGACGGGGCATCTGCTGAAGGACCCCGACGCGGCCGCTGCGGCGGGTGCCGAGCCCGAGCCCGTTCCCGGGACGACCGACGGCGTGCTCGAGCACCTCGGCGAGTAGTCGGATCGTCGAGCCACGCTTCGACCCGCCCACTCCGCGACCAGAACGACCCCCACCAGCACCCGCCGAATCGCAAGCAGGGCCGGGCGTGTGACGGTCGTCTGACAAACCCTTTTGACCGATCGTCCCCTGGACGTGTGTCGCCATGTCCGCACCTCCAGAGGACGGAACGACCGCAGGCGGGAACGGTGACAGGCCCGCTGCGGCCCAGGCCGCCGCAGAGATCAACGGGGACGGGGAAGTGAGCCGACTCCGTTCGCGTGTCAGCCAGCTAGAAACCGAGATCGAACGGAAGGACGCAGAGATCGAGGCCGTCCGCCGGCAGTACGAGGCGATTCTGGATCGCGGGGCGTACGACGACGGGGCCGCAGGGGACGGGCCGGTACCCGACGCCGGCGCCGGACTGCTCGACCTCCTCCGGTAGTCGACCGGCAGATCGGACCGTTCGACGTCGCTGGGCCTCGCTCTTTCTTCCCTCGCACGAATCCAGCGAGTGACGTTGTGGCCGTCGACTCCACGGGCGAAAGGTATGTACCTCCCGGGTGGCAGGTGTTCACACATGGGATATGCAGTGATCGATCCTGCGGAACTGCCGGTCGCCGACGACGGGGACAGGGAGGCGAGCAAGCGATCGATCAGCGACGCGGTGGGGCTCGGGAACCTCGGCGCACACGTCTACGAGGCCGCGCCGGGCGAGACGGTCCCGCTGGCCTACCACTACCACGACGAACAGGAGGAGCTGTTCTACGTGACGTCGGGAACGCTCTCCGTCGAGACGCCGGAGGAGGTCCTCTCCGTCGACGCTGGCGAGGTGCTCGTGGTCGAACCGGACAGCCCACAGCGAGCATACGTCGCCGAGGACGCGAGCGGGCCCGCGGAAGTGCTCGTGATCGGCGCGCCGTCCGTCGACGACGCCCATCCCTACGAACCATGAGCGAGGCAGGCAACCCCGGAGAGGCGGAGACCGGCGCGGGAGACGACGCAGAGGATCCCTTCGCCGACGTCCCCGAGTGGGACGACGAGTACGTCAACGAGGTCGCGGGCCGGCTCGTCCACAACTACGACCTCGAGCAGGATCGTACTGTCGAGGGCGAGACCTTCGACCTCTACGGCGAGATGGAACTGCACAGCCAGAAACACGTGCTCCACCCCTCGATCTCCTTCGCTCACCACGAGTCCCGCGAGCACCTCTTCCTCCGCCGGGTGTCCTCCGCCACGGTCGCGGAGATCGATCGGCTGGTCGAACTGGGCCACGACCTCGCCGACGACTGGATCGATCCGGACCCGGAGCACTACAGCACGGACTTCACGTTCGTGCTCGTCGCCCCGGAGATCCCCGCGGACGTCCGGGAACGGATCGAGGGGATCGACGAGCGCACGCTCCTGAAGTACGGCTACAACGGCCACTACGACGTCCACGCCGCCGTGGTATCGCCCGACAGCGAGGAGCTGGTCGCCAGCGACGAGGCGGACGTTCGCGAGGCGCTCACGCTCTGGGAGTCAATCGAGAAGAAGGAACGGGGACTGCTCGGGCTGATCTCGCGGCGGCTGCAGATCTAGATCGTCTCGCGAACCGCTCGCGACGTGATCGGCTACGATCCGGCGGTACTGTACTCCCTCGACCAGTAGTAGATGAGCGGCGTACCGACGACCGTCGGCCACAGCCACGCCACGACGCCAAGCAGCGGCGTGAGATTCACTGCGGACACCGCGCTGACCGTCGCGACGAACGCAGCGATCATCCGCTGGAGGTGGGCCACCCGCCACTCGCCGACGCCGTCGCTCCGGAACTCTCGAATCTCCAGCGTTCCGAATGCGGCCCCGATCCCGCCGAACACGACCATCACGATGCCGAAGGACTGCCCGTCGGCGGCCAACGTGACCCCCCACGTCCCCAGCGCGAGGCAGGCGACTATGACAGTTCCCACGACCGCCCAGTCCAGTGGCTGCGCGGTCGCTACAGGACGCTTTCTGGCCAGGACGCGATAGCCCGAAAACGCGAGATAGCCGCTGAAGATCGCGACGAGCGAGAGGGCGATCCGGAACGACGTGGCGTCACGGAGCGTCAGCACGAACACCGTCCCGACGACGACTGCCATTGCCCACACGAAAATTCGACCGGCTCGCCGGTGTCGCAGTCCGCCTTTCGTCGTGACGAGCGCTCCCACGCCCGCGAGGACGGCCACCGCCCCGGCGGCGATGTGGACTCCGAGCACCCAGGCGTCCAGGGTCGGCATACGTCCACGTGTCTCGGTCCGACGACATACGTGTCACGGCAGTTCGACACTGCGGCAGGTGGGCGGTTCTGTGGGCTGGCTCGCCGTCGATCGGTCCGAAAAATGAGCACCGTCAGCGATGACGGCCGTCAGTCGTCACTCGGTTGGTCCGGGTCTCCTCCATCCGCGGCGACGCGCTCGCCGCCGAAGTCCCGTACCTCCGTGATGTTGTTGTAGCCCATCCAGAGCAGGCCGAGCGCGAGTCCGACCAGCGTCAGGCCGATGATCAGCTGTGCGACCGCGGACAGCTGTGCCAGTATCTCGGTTTCTGCGTCGGCGGTTTCGCCGAGCAAGCGTCCCCCGAGCACTGTGTACAGCGTCGTCCACAGCAGGCCACAGATCGAGAACACCGCCATGAGTGCCATCGGCACACCCGTCGAGACGAGCTGCTTCGTGTCGTCCCAGTTGGCGATCCAGACGGTCGCGGTCAGCAGCGCCATCGCTGCCAGCAACTGGTTGGCGCCGCCGAACAGCGTCCAGAGGTCGGCCCAGTTGCCAGTGTACACGAGGAGGAATGCGGCGACGACGATCACGCTCGTGTTCGCGTAGCGGTTCGCCGCGAACTCATCGGCAGTCGTCTCCGGCGTGCCGACGATTTCCTCCATCATGTACCGGCCCAATCTGCAGGCCGTGTCCATGCTCGTCAGGAGGAAGCTCGCGAGCACGAGTGCCATGAACGGCGCCGCGTACTCCATCGGAATCCCGAGCGCGGTGAGGATCGCTCCACCGCCAGTCGCGAAGTTGGGTAACGCGTTCGCGATACCACTGCTCGGATCGACGGGCAGTGCGACGATGGCGACTGCAGCGATCGCGACCGACGCCAGGAGCCCCTCGCCGAGCATCCCGCCGTAGCCGATCAGGCGGGCGTCGGACTCCTTATCGAGCTGTTTCGCCGTCGTCCCCGAGGAGACGAGCGAGTGGAACCCACTGATCGTCCCGCAGGCGATCGTGACGAACAGGACCGGGAACAGCGGCATGAGCGGGAGCGTGTCCCCGAACGGACTTCCGTCGCCCATGAAGCCGTACCACATGTCGAGTTCGATACTGAGATCGAGCGCTGCATCCTGATGCGACGCGTCGAGCCCAGTGATGAAGGTGCCGACGACGACCGCGAGCAGTGCCCCTCCGACCCCCGTATACAGCAGGAAGGAGGAGAGGTAATCTCTCGGCTGGAGCAGCATCCAGACCGGCAGGATACTCGCGATGCCGCCGTAAACCAGAACCGTGACCAGCCAGGCACCAATGTTGGTGCTACCGGATATCTCCAGGACGTCTGGCCCGGAGTCTCCCAGCAGGATGATCACGTCGTTGCTGGCGTTGCCGAAGGCGCTCTGCGTGCCGAACAGCGCCAGCGGGTAGTTGACGCCAACCCAGACCGACCCGAACACGCCAGCGACGAACAGCACCGTCCCGACGCTAAAGGGCAGGTCGAACTGGTAGAGCCAGAACCCGAACAGGATCGCCAGCGTGATGTAGATCAGGCTGGCGGTCGCGGCCGAGGGATAGGCGTTGAACACGACGCCGATCACCAGGGCGAACACGGCGACGACGAGGATGATCAGGAGGAAGGCGAACCACAGCAGCATGTCCTTCCCCCGTTCCCCGACGTACTCGCCGATGATGTACCCGATCGACTTCCCCTCGTGCCGGAGACTGCTCGACAGCGACGTGAAGTCGTGGACGGCGCCCAGCAGTGGGTTACCGATCGCGACCCACAATAACGCCGGGACCCAGCCCCAAATCAGTGACGCCATGATCGGCCCAACGATCGGGGCCCCGCCGGCGATGCTCGAGTAGTGGTGCCCGAGCAACACCGGTTTCTTTGCCGGTACGTACTCCTGACCGTCGTCGTATTTGTGGGCCGGCGTGTCGCGACTATCGTCCAGTTCCGCGAACTGGGACAGATACCGTCCGTACGTGAAGTACGAGACGGAGAACGCCGCGAGTACCAGCGCCACGATCCAAATTACCCCTGCCATGACATACCACAGGTACGATCATGAAGATCACACTCATAAATATAATCCATTAAAATTGATAGTATTCTGGACAATCGCCGCCGACAGAACGGGTTCTAAACATCGTGTGGGGCCGTGGCGCGTCACCAGCTGACGGACGAAGCGCATGCGATCGTGGCGGGCAAACGGCGAAGAACGCACCACCCGCGGCGGGACGCGAGCCGATCGCCTCAGTCCCCGGCGGCGATTTCGGTCGTTGGATCGATCTCGATCTCCCGTGCGACGTCGTCGAGCAGCGTGCCCTTGACCTCGCGAACGCGCGTCTCGATTTCGCCGACGACCGGCACGTCGAACCCCGACCGGATCTCTTCGAGGCGCTCGCGCTCCGTCTCGACGCGATCCCGGAGAAACGTTGCCCCGCGGCCCTCCTCCTCGGGATCGGGTTCGGGCGTGAGTTTGTTCACGACGAGTCCGTCCACGCGAAGCTCCGTGTCCTCGATGCCGCCGATCGCCCGGGTGGTCTCCCGGATCGACAGCTCGTCGGGATTCAGGACGAACGTGAACGTCGCCTGCTCGCGGAGCGTTTCGCCCGCGTACGCGAACCGCTCCTTCCGTTCCTGGAGCCGCTGCAGGATCGGATCACCCTCCTTCATTCGGCGGGCCTGTTGCTTCCCGACGGCGGCCTTCTCGTAGTAGTCGATGGACTTCTCGCGCTTGTGGTACAGCCGATCGATCCACCCCTCGAGGAGCTCCGGGAGGGCGAGCAGCCGTAGCGTGCCGCCAGTCGGCGAGGTGTCGAACACCACGCGGTCGTACGGATCGGACTCCTTCATCACCTCGATGAACCGATCGAAGAGGGCGGCCTCGTACGCGCCCGGCGTCTGGTGGGCCATCTCGAGCTGCAGGGAGACCTCGTTGACCATCGCGGGGCTGAGCTGCTCGCCGAGCTGCTGGCGGAGCTCTTGCAGGTGGTTCTGGACCTCTTCGTCGGGGTCGATCTCCATGGCGTGGAGGTGGTCGTGGGCCGCGACGGATTCGGGCGTATCTGAGAAGTCCTGATCGAATACGTCGGAGGTGCTGTGGGCCGGATCCGTCGAGACCACGAGCGTCTCCAGCCCCGCGTTCGCGCACTTCAGCCCGTACGCCGAGGAGACGGTCGTCTTCCCGACGCCGCCTTTCCCGCCGAAGAACCGAAAGCGGGCCATCAGCGAGCCTCCCTGGCCGTCGGCGGCCCTGTCGCCGCGGTCCGCTGGCTCCCTGCCATCAGAAGTGGTACTGCTGCCCCTTGCGTTCGACCACCGAGTCCCGATCCCACATCCGACGCTGCCAGGCCTCGAACTCCTCGGAGAGGTAGGGCAGGAACTCCGCCGTGTAGTAGGAGACCGGGCTGGGGATGCCGAAGGCGTCCGGGAAGCAGGCGAGCATGAACGCATCCTCCAGATCCTCGGCCTCCTTCTCAATCTTCTCGTAGGCCGGGTGGGTGAGCATGCCGTGATAGAGCCCCCGCGCCCACACCTCCAGGGCGTCGAGGTACTCGTCGATGCGTTCTGCGAGCGTCATGTAGGTCGTGTATCGGACCGGCTCGCAAAAGCGTGTCGCCGACTAGCACGATATCGTGTGTGGGCCTGGGGTTCGCGTGTTTGAGGCCGTGTTTATTGAGCTGTGGCCTACGAAAGCCCCAGAGCGCTCGGAATCCCGGGCACCGTCGGAGCTCGCTCCGACGGGCTTCGCCTCGCGTTCGCTCGGCTCAGCACCGAAAGACTTCGCTTCGCTCGTCTTTCGAGGTCACACTCACTTACGTTCGCGTGACGCTCGCTGCGCGCTTCTCTCCTTCGCTACGCTCAGTCAGTCCAGTGCTTATTCCGAAAGACATCGCGCCGAGAGACTCGCTTCGCTCGCCTCTCGAGCCCTGCCTCGCTCCGCTCGGCAGGACTTCACTCGTCTTTCGGCGTTCGCCTCGCACCGAGAGACTCTCTTCGTTCGTCTCTCGAGTCCTGCTTCGCTTCGCTCAGCAGGACATTGCTCGGCTCACCGTCGCCCGGGGACAGCCGACCACCGGGAGAGCAGAGCTCTCCCGAGCTCACGGCGCTGTGCGCCGTGAACGCCCTGCCCCTTTCGAAGTGCCGGAAGATCGGAGATCTTCCGTACCTCGCGAGAGCTTCGCTCTCGCTCAGTCCCACCCACCGCACCTCGATCCTCCCCAACCTCCTGCGCTGCTCACGTCGCTGGCGCTCGTTGTCGTCCGAGAGAGCGAAGCTCTCTCGTGATCACGAAAGGCGCGTAGCGCCTTTCGAACGACGCTGCTCGTCCCTCGCACGCTACGCGGCTGTTGACGCTTCCGTCGGAGCAAGCTCCGACGGCGTTCGCCTCGCTTCGCTCGGCTCACAGCCGCGAAACGCGCGCCACCGCGCTATCCACCGGGCAATCCGTCGCCAGAAAACCACTCCGGGTGGGACTGGAAGGGGCCGACCGCTCGTCGCGCGTAACGAAGCAAGCACCGCAGCGACCGCAGGGAGCGAGGAGCGCAGCGAGTTAGGTGCGGCGAGCGGGAGGGGGCTTCCAAACGTTCGCTGTTGCGGTCGTGCAAACCTGCTCCGAACAGGTCGCTGCGACTGCCGAAAGAACACCCAGAGTCCACCGAACAACGAATTTCAGGCTTCGTTGTCGCCGGCGCGGTGCTCGCTGATCAGCTGATCGACCATCTCGGCAGTCTGTTCGCGCTCGCGCTCCCGCGCGCGACGCTCCCAGTCGTCGACGACGGCCTCGACGTCGGACTCCCTTGCAACGGCGAGCTCGTCGACCTCCTGCATCGCGACGTCTTCGGCCGGCCCGACCGGAATGTCGGCCTGGAAGAGCACGGCGTCGGCGATCTCCGAGAGATTTCCGTTCCCGAGCAGCACCGCACGCGGGCCGATGTCGACGAGCGTCTCGGCGGTCGACCGCCCCGCTCCGCCCGCGTCCCGCAGGTAGACGACGTCGTCCTCGGCGAGCCCGTAGGTCTCGTGTGCGGCCTCGATCGCCGAGGAGGTGAACTCGTCGACGGGCTTGACGGGGACGAGCCCGCGCTTCTCGGGATCGACGTCGGCGAAGTTCGAGTGGTCGAGCTTCCAGAGCGCCTTCAGGCGATCGAGCTTCCCTTCGAGGGCCTCGATCTCCTCGTCCTTCTCGTCGAGATCGCGCTCCAGGGCCTCGTTCCGGCGTTGCAGCCGCGTGACTTCGCGGGTCTCGCGGACCTCCTGGCGCTCGCGACTCCGCGCGGCTTCGAGGTCGGACTCGAGCTCCTCGATCCGGTCGTCTTTCTCCGTGACGGTCTCCTCGAGCTCCGCGACGTGATCCTGGAGGCGTTCGACCTGCGACTCCAGGTCGCGAATGCGCTTCTCGTCGGCGGAGAGCTCCCGGGGCTGGTGGTCGCCCTCGCCCTCCTCACCGTCCCCGCCCCCGCCGTCCTCGTCAGCTCGCAGTTCCTCGAGGACGGCCTCCACCGAGAGGTCCTCGGCGAGCACTCGCGCGGTCACCGCGCCGCGATCGACGTCACGGGGGACCTTCCGTGCGATCCGCTCGAACTGGTCGGCGTGGTCGTCATAGGCGAAGAGCGCTGCAGCGACGGCGTCGCGCTCGTGGTCGTTGTCGTAGCTGTGATCGGGCGCGCGGTGGAGCTTCTCGTCGACCGGCAGATCCGTCTCGGGAATCCAGCCCGCGGCGTCGAAGCTCCGGCGGAGCTTCTCGACGGTCTCGGGCATCGGCTCGACGTCGGCGGCGACGAGGAGCGGTCGGCCGCGCTCGACGATCCACTCGGTGATCTCGGCGGCGTCGGCAGTCCGCGTCGATCGAACGTCCAGAATCTCGCCGTCGAGACCCACCAGTGCGACCGCCGTCGTCGTGCCCGGATCCACGCCCACCAGGACGTGATCGCGGCGCTTCGCGAGCGGTTCGAACTCGATACCGTCGCGGCGCTCGCGTTCGATCTCGATGCGGACGTCGCCGGAACGCTCGCGGCCGACCGGCAGCTCGTCGGGGCTGGCTTCGACGCGGAACACCGAACGGGAGAACCCGCCGTACTTCTCGGTGATCTCCTGTTCGTACTCCAGCCCCGCGGCGTCGAGCGCCGACTCGACCTCGCGGCTCCGCCGTCGCACAGCGCCGTGGATCTTCCGGGTGTAGCGGTCCTCGCTCCAGCCGCCACCGCCGCCGGTCGAGCGCCCCCGAGCGACCTTGACTTCCGTCGTGTCCGTGAAGGCGGAGACGATCTGCCCGACGTTCGCCGCGGCGAGGCGAGCCGACGCCTCCGCTTCCTGCATCGGGTCCTTACCATAGGGCACGTCGTGGCGCTTGGCGACCCGGGAGAGTGGTTCGGGCTGCTCGTCGCCGGTGACCTGGACGAGCCGCGTTCCGTCGGGTAGCTCCCGGAGGAAGCGCACGAGGTCGTCGGCGTCACTCGCCAGTTCGTAGACGTTGTCCGTCGCCAGCAAGGCTGGCTCCTCGGACTCGATCTGTCGGCGGAGCTTCCGGTGGGAGACGACGTCGCGCTCGATCGAGACGCCGTCGCCACCGGATTGCTCGTTCTCCTCGCCGTCCGGATCGTCTTCGAGGACGACCAGCGCGTAGGAGGGTGCGTCGCCGCGAACGTCCCCGCTGTGGACGTCGACGCCGAAGATGGCCTCGTCGAGTGCCCGCGTGCGTGGGCTCACTGGGCGAACCAAGGGACTGCGTGGGCAAAAACCTACGGCGGTGGCCTTTTGTCCCGACGCGGAGAACTCGCGAGCATGACCGCAGTCACGCTCGGGCCCGAAGGCACCTACTCACACCGCGCCGCGAAGGCCGTCGACGACAGCGTCGCGTTCCGCGAGTCCGTGACGGCTATCGTCGAGGCCGTCGCGAGCGGCGAGTTCGAGCGGGGCGTCATCGCCATCGAGAACAGCATCGAGGGCTCGGTCACGGAGAGCCTCGACGCGCTGGCCAACAGCGAGGTCGCCGTCGTCAGGGAGATCGTGACGCCGATCCGCCACGCGCTGCTCGCCCAAAGCGAGTCCTTCGAGCGGATCGAGAGCCACACGCAGGCGCTCGCGCAGTGCCGGCAGTACCTCAACGAGCACTACCCGGACGCGGACCGCGAGGCCGTCGCCTCCACTGCCCGCGGCGTCGCGCACGCTCGCGAGGATCCCGCCGTCGCGGCGATCGGCCACCCTGCCAATGCGGGCGACGACCTCCAGGTGCTCGCGGAGGATATCCAGGACAGCTCCTCGAACTCGACGCGCTTCTTCGTCATCGCTGCACCGGAGGACGCCACCGACGCGGGCGGCAAGTCTTCCTTCGTCGTCTACCCGAACACGGACTACCCCGGGCTCCTGCTCGAGCTGCTCGAGCCCTTCGCCGACCGCGACGTGAACCTCACGCGCGTCGAGTCCCGGCCCAGTGGCGAGCGCCTCGGCGATTACGTCTTCCACTTCGACGTCGCGGCGGGGCTCTACGAAGATCGCACGCAAGCTGCGCTCGACGACATCCGCGAGATTGCATCGGCGGGCTGGGTGCGGGAGCTCGGCTCCTACGACGTCGAGACGGTGGTCTGAGCGACGGTGGCCGAGAATCGAACGTTTCTCCCCGCAACGATTCGATAATTTTAGGGCATCCCACGCGCGGATACTTCTCCATGGAACGGGGACGCTCTCTCCGCTCGATCGGTATCGCTCTCACACTCGTTCTCGCGGTCTCACTCGCCGGCTGTGGCGCTATTGGTGGCGGCGATGGCGGCGGAAGTAGCTGCGGCCCCGGTGAGACGAAGATTTCGTCCGTCGCCGGCACAAGCATGACCGAGCAACAGCAGGTCACCTTCACTGGCGAGGTCATCAAGACTGCCACGCCCGAGGGGCAGGGTACGAATCAGGGCAACTCCTACGCCATCGACGACGGCTCCGGCACTGCGTTCATCCCCGTCGTCCCCGACGGCGTCGAAGAGGGCGACTGCGTGACCGTCAGCGGCACCGCGTACGCGAACCCGGTGGACGTCGGTGCAGACGTCATCATGTCCGCCACGAACGTCACCCAGAACTGACCACTTCGGCGTTCGATTTTCCGGGCTTTCCGTCGGTGGCGATAGCCGTTTCGCGAACTCACTCGAATCGGTGGCGGTAAGCCCCCGGCCCGGCAGGACTCCGATATGTCACTCGACGCCGGCGCGCCAGCCCCCGAGATCACGGCACCGAACCAGGACGGCGAGGTCGTCAGCCCCTCGACGGACGGCCCCACGGTCGTCTACTTCTACCCCCGCGACGACACGCCGGGCTGTACCACCGAGGCCAACCAGTTCCAGGCGGAACTGGAGAGCTACCGCGACGCCGGCGTCGCCGTCTACGGCGTCTCGACTGACTCCGTCGAGTCCCACCGCGATTTCTGCAACGCGCAGGGTCTCGCCTTCGACCTGCTGGCCGATCCCGACGCGGAGGTCGCCGACGCGTTCGACGTCGACGCGAGCCGCGGTGCCGCCGCCCGGACGACCTTCGTGCTCCTCGATGGCGAAATCTGGCGGGTCTACGAGGACGTCTCGCCCGACGGCCACGCTCGCGACGTGCTCGCGGACCTCCTCGACGCTGGCGTCGTCGAACTGAGCGAGTAACGGCACCCGACACCGCCGGCTGGTATCGCGATTTTCGACATCCACCGGGGTTTCGCGGCCCCTGACCATCTACTATGGGATGGGACTGGAAGGGGCCGACCGCTCGATCCGTCCCCGACGAAGTAAGCGATGACGAGCGAAGCTCGTCAAGTGCCGGAGGAAACCTCCGGCCACCGCAGCGAACGAAGTGAGCGAGGAGCACAGCGAGTCGCGGACGGTCGAGCGGGAGGGGGCTTCCAAGCGGTTCCCTACCCAGTATTCCCAGATCAGACAGCAAATTCTCGCAGAGGCTTATTACGCCCCGGGACGAAGGACAGAACGTCATGGCACGCACACCATTTGCGGAACTCGAGCGACTGTTCGACAGGATGGAGTCCCAGTTCGAGGGACAGGGAACCATTGGCCGCGGGATCGCCGTCGACGTGATCGACGAGGACGACGAGTTCCTCGTCGAGGCCGAACTCCCCGGCTTCGAGGCCGAGGATCTCGACCTCACGTACTCGGAGGGGCGGCTCTCGATCGCCGCCGAGCGCGAGGAGCGCGTCGAGACCGAGTTCGTCCGGAACGAGCGTCGCACCGCCGTCGAGCGCACGATTCGACTGCCCGATCCGGTCGACGCCGACGGCATCGACGCCGACCTCGACGAGCGCGGCGTGCTCCGGATCACGCTCCCGAAGGAGGCTCCCGAGGAGGTCGGCCAGCGGATCGAGATCGGCGAGTAATCCCGCCGCTACCGACGGTCGCTGCCACCGTTGCCCTCGTCGACGCATTCGCGGACCGATTCCACCGCGGCGTCGACGGCGTCGGTCCAGCCCTCCGGCAGGTCGCCGCCGGCTTTCGGCGGTTCGACGTCCAGCGTGATGGCCCGATAGCGCACGTCGTCGAGGTACTCCGCTGCCGCGGCGCCGACGAACGTCGCGTCCCGTCGCTTCGAGGAGGGGCTCCCGTCCTGTAGCTCGTAGTGACGCGTGAACACCTGTATCACGACGGCGTCGCGGCCGTCGAGTTCCTCCCGGAGCGCGCCGCCCTCGGCGAGATGGCGGAACAGTTTCGCGGTGTTGTTCGCAGGATCGGCCCGGCGCCACTCGAGTTCGACGAGCATCAGCCGTTCGTCGGTCTCCCCCGCGACGTCGACGGGCGTTCCGCCGACGCGGTGCTCGACGCTCCACGCGGCGTCGGGCCGCTCGGCTGTCAGTCCCTCCGCGAGGCGTTCCTGGATCCGGCGCGCGTGCTCGCCCACGAGCTCGTGCTTCCAAGCGGTGGATCCTGAACGTTGGGGTGAGCGAGCGGTCGAGCGGTATGCGGTTGGTGCGGTGCCCATCGAGTGTGTCGCCGGCAAGCCGCCCGGGTCGTCGATGGGCTTACCCGGCGTTCGGCCCTACGGTCGCCCATGCCAGCCGAATCGACCGGAGAGCAGCCCGCGATCACGCTGTACCGGCTCCAGGCCTGCCCCTTCTGCGAGCGGGTGGTCCGCCGCCTGCACGAACTCGACCTCGACTTCCAGTCTCGGTTCATCGAACCGATGCACGGCGATCGGGACGTGGTGAAGCGGGTCGCGGGCGTCCGGACAGTGCCCGTGATCGTCGACGAGAACACCGGCGTCACGATGGCCGAGAGCGCGAACGTCGTCGAGTACCTCGACGGAACGTACGACGAGGGTGGCGACCGCGTGGCGACGGACGGCGGCCACACGGCAACCGACGGAGACCACCACGCCGGAGGTGACGTCTGATGCCAGATTTCGACGTTTCGCCGCTCCCCGAGACCGACCACGTCGAGACCGGCGAGCAGGCGCCCGACTTCGAGCGCCCGCTGGTCAACGACGAGTTCTGGGAGGACGTCGCGCTCTCCGAACTGACCGACGACGGCCCGGTCGCACTCGTCTTCCACTCGATGGACGGCGCGTTCCCCGCGACCTACGTCTGGAGCGAACTCCGGGATCGCGACTGGGCGGGCGAGTACGATCTCCAGGTCGTCGGCCTGTCGATCTCGACGCCCTACGAGCACGCTGACCTGATCGAGGACCGCGGGATCGACGCGCCGCTCTTTTCGGATCCCGCAAACAGCGTCGCCGAGCAGTTCGGCATCGTCAACGACCTCGACGGGATGGCGGGCGTCTCCGAGCCCCGGCCCGCCGTCTACCTGATCGACGAGGAGCGCGTGGTCCAGTACGCCTGGGTCGCCGAGGAGTGGCCCGAGTTCCCGCCGTACGACGAGATCGAAGAGGAACTGTCAGCGCTGTAACGACCTCGCGTTCGATCCTCCTCTCCCTTCGACATCGAACCCGGCCGGCTTTTGCGGATGGAGCATCGACTACAGGTCGATGACTGCCGACGGTCCCATCGACGCGGACGTCGACGCCGCCGCGGCCGCCATCGAGCGCGGCGACCTCGTCGTCTACCCGACGGAGACGGTCTACGGACTCGGCGCGGATGCGATCGACGCACATGCGGTCGAGCGCGTCTTCGACGTCAAGGGCCGGGACCGATCGAACCCGATCTCGCTGGGCGTCCCCGACGTCGAGGCGGCCCTGAAGTACACCGTTCCGACCGCTCGCGAGCGGCGCTTCATGCACGAGTTTCTCCCGGGGCCGGTGACGGTCGTCGTCGAGCGCAAAGCAGTCGTGCCGGACATGCTGACCGCCGGAAGCGATCGGGTCGGCGTACGGATTCCCGATCACGAGGTCGCGCTGGCGTTGCTGGAGGCCGCCGATGCGCCGATCACCGCCACGAGCGCGAACCTGAGCGGCACCGGGAGCGTTCGAACCGCCGACGCGCTGGACCAATCCGTCCTCGAATCGGTCGCGGCCGTTCTCGACGATGCCGAGACGCCGGGAACGGAGAGCACCGTCGTCGACGTCGAGGCCGGGGAAATCCACCGCCGCGGCGCGATGGCCGACGAGATCGAGGCGTGGCTCGACGCGAACTGAGATCCCGGATTCCGGGCCAGCATCGGGCTACTTGACGGTGACAGTCGCGTAGCAGTTCCCGCTGGAGATCTCGGATCCGACGATCTCGAGGTCGCTCGCCGCGAGGTCGGCCTCGAACTCCACTTCGTCGTAGACGTGGTAGAACCGATCGACGGTATCGCCGTTGGGGAGTTCCCACTCGATGTCTGCGTCGAAGCTCTCCGTCGCCTCGAAGCGATCGGCCGCCACGCTCCACGCGGAGACGAGCGCGCGACCGTCGGGTTCGAGGACGCGAGCGATTTCGTCGAGGCTCCGGACCCGGAGTTCCCGCGTTGGGAGGTGGTGGAGCGTCGCGATGGAGATCGCGACGGCCACTGAATCGCTGGCGAGGGGGAGTCGGGCCGCGTCACCGGCGAGGAGGTCGGCGTCGACGTCTGTGCGTTCGTCCGCGATGTCGAGCAGTTCCGTGCTGATGTCGAGCCCGATCGGCCGGTCGACGCGGTCGGCGAGCGGTGGGAGGTGGCGGCCGTTTCCACAGCCGACGTCGAGGCCCACGGCGCCACTGGGTGCGGCTTCGAGGAACTCGGTGACCTCCGGCCAGGGGTACTGTCGCGTCTCCGCGAAGTGGGCCGCGATTCTATCGTAGACCTCCTGGGTCGCGGCCCGCGAGCGATTCATTCGAGTGTGGGAATGACGGTTGGAAGCAAAACAGCCGTGGTTTCTCGCTTGCGAACAGCAGACAGCTTGGAAGCCCCCTCCCGCTCGTCCGTTTACGCTCGTTGCGGTCCTCACCTCGCGCCGAGAGACTCGCGTTGCTCGTCTCTCGAGCCCTCGTTCGCTTCGCTCACGAGGACTCCGCTCGGTTGCGGTCCTTACGTCGCCTAAACGGACGAGCGGTCGGCCCCTTCCAGTCCCACCCGGCGGTAGCTGGTCGAGTCACAGTTTGCGGTTGTCAACGTCCGCGAGCGACCGAAGGGAGCGAGTGGTTCTCCGATAGCGAGGGCGAAGCCCGAGCTATCGGTCTTTTTTGGCGGAGATTTTTTGCGCGAGTGGTGCCCGCAGGCCGCTCGAAGAGCGGCCGAGGACACCCGAGCGCAAAAAAGGTCCTCGTTATTCCGGCTTGAGACCGCCGCCCTCGATCCGCATGACGGCCTCGCCGTCGGCGAGGTTCGGGGCGTCGACGAGCCGGACGATCCGCTTGTCGCCCTTGGACTTCCGGAGGTACATCCGGAAGGTGGACTTGTGGCCGAGGATGTTGCCCCCGATCGGCTGGGTCGGGTCCCCGAAGAAGGAGTCGGGGTTGGAGGCGACCTGGTTCGTCACGACGACGGCCGTGTTGTGGAGGTTGCCGACCTTGTCGAGGTCGTGGAGGTGCTTGTTGAGCTTCTGCTGGCGGTCGGCGAGCTCCCCGCGGCCGACGTACTCCGCGCGGAAGTGCGCGGTGAGGGAGTCGATGCAGAGCAGGCGGACGGGGTACTCGTCGTCCTGGGTCTCGCTGGCCAGATCCAGGGCCTTCTCCGCGAGCAGCATCTGGTGGTTGGAGTTGAACGCCTTCGCGACGTGGATGTACTCGAGGAAGGAGTCGACGAGTGCCTCCATCGTCTCGTCGTCGTCGAGGTCGCCCTCGATCTCCCGTTCCTCGAGCATGGCCTCCTGGGCCTCCTCGGGGAGTCCCTTGACCATGTCGTCGATGCGTTCGGGGCGGAACGTGTCCTCGCTGTCGACGAAGATCGCGGAGCCGCCGAGTCCGCCGTGCTCCTTGGGGAGCTGGACGTTGATCGAGAGCTGGTGGGTCACCTGGGACTTGCCGGAGCCGAACTCGCCGTAGACCTCGGTGATCGACTGGGTCTCGACGCCGCCGCCGAGGAGCTCGTCGACCTCGTCGACCATCCAGGAAAGTTTGCCGATGCGCTCGCGGCGCTCGAGCACGGCCGCGCCGGTCTCGAACCCGCCGATGTCGGCGGCCTCGCGCGCGGCGTTGACGATGTCAGCGGCGGTGGACTCGCCGACGTCCGCCGTGTTCGAGAGCTCGCCGGGGCTCGCGACGGCGAGGCTCTGGTAGGATTCGAAGCCGTTGTCTGTCAGCTTCTCTGCGGTCGCCGGGCCGACGCCCGGGAGGTCTTCGAGGTCAGCGTCTGCTGCCATACCAGGGAGTCAGGCGGGATGGGACATAAACCCCCGTTTACAGGGGAGTGAAAGTGAAAATCAGACGGATCGACGCCGAGCAATCCGGCGATCTCCGGTGTCGGCCGGACTCGGTGTGGTCCGGCGCGCAGATGCCCCGCTGGGCCGGCAGTACGACGCCGGAATCGCCAGTACAACGCCGAAGGTCGCGGGGACCATCCACTGCTCGCCGCGGCATCCGTCTTGAACCTGCGGGGGTTCGGCGGCGAAAGCGCTGGGTCGACGGCGGCTGCTATCTCCGCTTCCGTCCCCGTTGCCACCAGCGGTCGTCCCAATTTCTGGACGCATCACGCATTCGGCACGCTTATGCGCGATCGGGCGCAAACGACGGGCATGAGCAACGCCGCACGCGGTGCGGTCGGCTACGACGAGCTGGCGGTCCTGAAGCTGCTCGCCCTCGACGGCGGGCTGGACGGGGAGGTCAAGACCTCCTGTGGCGCGCTCGGCGACGCCGTGGGCGCGTCCACGCAGACGGCCTCGCGCCGCCTCCAGCGCCTTGAGGACGCGGGCCTGCTCGTCCGCGACACCGTCAGCGACGGCCAGTGGGTCGAGCTGACCGAGGACGGCGAGCGCGAGCTCCGCAACGAGTACGAGGACTACCGGCGCATCTTCGAGGGCGTCTCCCGCGTCGCTCTGCTCGGCACCGTCACCGGCGGGATGGGCGAGGGGCGACACTACATCACGCTCCCGGGCTACATGGAGCAGTTCCGTGAGCGCCTGGGCTACGAACCGTTCCCGGGCACGCTGAACGTCGACCTCACCGAGGCGAGCGTGCGCCGCCGCGGTGCACTCGAGGCGATGGATCCGGTGCCGATCGACGGCTGGGAGGACGACGAACGCACCTACGGTCCCGCGGTCTGCTATCCTGCGACGATTGCGAAGAGCGATCCCGACGCCGGCGGCTCGAGCGGGGAGGACGACGCACCAGCCTACGACGGCGCGCACGTCATCGCCCCCGAGCGTACCCACCACGACGAGGACCAGCTCGAGGTCATCGCGTCGGACAAGCTCCGCGACGAGATCGATCTCGACGACGGCGACCACGTCACGGTCACCGTTCGGGGGACCTGAAATGGGACGGAGCGACGCCCAGGGCGAAGGGGACGCCACGGCGCCCGACGGCGAGCAGCGCGTCGACGACGTCGATGGTGACGTCGGCGCGGAGGCCGAGACGGCACTCGGCCGCGCGGTGGCGGCATTCCGGGCCGGCGAGCCAGTCTGCGTCCACGACGCCGACGATCGCGAGGGCGAGACGGACCTCTTCTACCCCGCGACGGCCGTCGACGCGGACGCGCTCGCCCAACTGCGAAACGACGCCGGCGGGCTGGTCTGCGTCGCGCTCTCCGCGGCCGTTGCCGACGCGGCGGACCTTCCCTACTACGCAGACGCCGTGGACCATCCCGCGGCAGGGGGCGGTGAGACGGCCTACGGCGACCGGCCCTCCTTCTCACTGACGGTGAACCACCGCGACACCTACACCGGCGTCACGGACGACGATCGTGCGCTGACGATCTCGGAGCTGGGCGCGTTCGCCGCGGCCGTCGGCGCGGACGACGGCGCTGGCGAGCACACCCAGGGCGGCGACGTCGCCGATCCGACCGCCGCCTTCGCGGACGCGTTCCGGGTTCCGGGCCACGTCCACCTGCTGCGCGCGGCCCCGAACCTGCTCGCCGACCGCCGCGGCCACACGGAGTTCGCGATCGCACTCGCCGCAGCGGCCGAGATCTCGCCCGCCGTCGTCGTCTGTGAGATGCTCGACGACGCGACCGGCGAGGAGCTGTCCGTGGCCGGCGCACGGGAGTACGCGGACCGACACGGGATTCCGTTTCTGGAGGGCGAGGACGTGGTGGCGGCGTTGAGCGATCGCTGAAGGCTTCAGCGGGATATCCGAACAGGTTCTTGTACGAACCCGAGGCCAGCCCAAAGCGATGGCACCGTCTGCGGCGGACTCGGATCGCACGAACGATCGAGAGCACCACGCCTCGATCGTCCGTGAGGAATCCCGTCACGTTCTTGAGAGTCAGCTAGCGGTTCTCCGCGAAACCGACCGGAAGGCGATGGCGACCGCTCGTGTTGTGGCCGTGATTCTGGGACTGTTGCTCTCGGCAGCGTCGCTCGCGGATGCGCCGGGAGACTCGTTGAACCGCTGGCACGTGGCGGGGAGTGCCTCGCTGTTGGGGTCGCTCATCGTCGCCGTGATGACCTACTCCGTCGATCGTCCGAGTCTCGGCATTGGATCCGGCTATCTCGATACTGCCGATCAACGGCTCGAGTCGGGTGATTCTGTGGAAGCCGATCTGTTGCACCGGTACGCAGAGTGGATCGCCGACAACAACCGGGAGATCGGATCGAATAGCACGTATCTGCTCGTCTCACAGTGGTTGCTCGTGATTGGCCTGGCGGCTGTCGCCGTTGGAATGTTTCGGCTCCTCTGACGGCACAGCCTTTTACGCCGAGCCGACCTACCTGTGGGCATGAGCGATACCGAGGAATCCGGCCGACCGGAGACGACGCGCGTCTACAAGGGGCCGCGGTGGCTCGTCGACCGCCTTCCTCGCTTCGGGTCGTCGGAGCGCGACACCGACGAACGGTAGCGTTCGCCGTCTGCTTCGCTTCGATGAACGACCACACCCGCGATGACTCCGTCGCGCCGCCAGCGAGCGGCGCACCGACGGGCTGGGATCAGACGGCCAGGCACTGGGAGCACGCCACCCTCCGCCGTGCGCTCGTCCACGGCGTCCGCCTGTTCAACGCCGGCGACTACCACGAGTCCCACGACTGTTTCGAGGACGAGTGGTACAACTACGGCAACGGGACCGACGAGAGCCGCTTTCTCCACGGGATGGTCCAGGTCGCCGCAGGCGCGTACAAACACCACGATTTCGAGGACGACGTCGGCATGGCGAGTCTCTTCGAGACCGCGCTGGACTACCTCGCCCACCTCCCGCGGGACTACTACGGCGTCGAATTGCTCGACGTGCGGACGCAGCTCACCCGGGCCTTGGACGATCCCGACGTGATCGAGGGCTGGCAGCTCCGCCTCGACGGAGCGGTGCGGGTGGCCGGGGATGCCGATTACGCGTACGTCGAGGCGCTGGAGCACTGAGCGAACGGGGGAGCGGCTTCGGCGTCTCTCAGACCCTTGCGAGCAGGAACATCCAGTTTTCCTCGTCAGCGTCGACCCGCTCGATATCGAACCCCGCATCCGCGACGAGCCCCCGGAGCTCCGTGGGCTGGTAGAGCACGAACTCCCGTTCGTCGGCTTCGTACGCGTCGCCGTCCCGCCGGCCGTCGCCGCGCTTGACGGTCAGTGCGAGCACGCCGCTGGGTTCGAGTACCCGGGAGAACCCCTCGAGCGTGGCCGGTGCCGCCTCGCGGGGGACGTGCAGGAAGGACGCGCATGCCCAGAGCCCAGCGAACGCGTCCTCGGCGATGCCGAGCCGGCGCATGTCCATTCGTGCGAAGTCGCCGTCCGGCGCGGTATCGCTTGCTGCGTCGAGGAAGGCGTTCGTGACGTCGATTCCGAACACGTCGTAGCCAGCCTCGGCGAACGTCGCCGACTCCCAGCCCGGACCGCAGCCGACGTCGAGCACGCGAGCGGGGGCCGTGGCAGATCGCTCGGCCTGCGCATCGTCGAGCGCCGCCAGGAACGCCTCGACGATTCCGGCGACGGCCTCGCGGTCGCCGTGGCGCTCGCGGTACTCCTCGGCGACGGCCTCGTAGGTCGCGATGGTCTCCGGGTCGGTCATTCGTTCGTCGGATCCCGCGCGCCTCCCTAAATTCCGACGCTTGCTGGGCGCATTCGTCGCGTGGCGATGGCGGTCCGCGACCGAATGGCCTAACAGCCCACGGTGCCGATTACTGTCCGAATGCGGGTCGAAACGATCGGGGACGGGGAGCCGGAGGTCGCAGTCGTCGGTGGCATCCACGGCGACGAGCCCTCGGGCCAGCGAGCCGTCGAGGCTCTCATGGAGGATCCGCCCGAGGTCGAGCGCCCGGTCAAGCTGATCGTCGCGAACGAGGAGGCGCTCGCAGCCAACGAGCGCTATCTCGACGAGGACCTCAATCGCGCGTTCCCGGGCAGCCACGACGCCGAGACTCACGAGGGGCGGCTCGCGGCGCGGCTCACCGAGGAACTGGATGGCACCGTCGCCTTCTCCCTGCACTCGACGCAGTCCTATCCGAAGCCGTTCGCGATCACCGCGTCCGTCAACGACCTCGCGCGGGAGATCGTCCCCGCGCTGCCGGTCGACGCACTGGTCACGTCCGGCGATTTCACCGACGGGCGGCTTCTCGACGTCGCGAACGTCATCGAGGTCGAGGCCGGTCACCAGGGCAGCGAGCGGGCCGCCGAGAACGCCGCGCTGCTCGTCGACGCCTTCCTGAAAGCGACCGGTGTGCTCCCCGGCGAGATCGAGCGCAGCACGCATCTGCCAGTCTACCGCCTCTCCCGCTCGGTGCCCAAGGCCGCTGCGACCGACTACGACCTCCTCGTCGCGAACTTCGAGCGCGTCGGCTCCGGCGAGCCGTTCGCGTCGGCAGACGACGAGCAGATCGTGGCCGACGAGCCGTTCTACCCGGTGCTCATGTCCGCGGAGGGGTACGAGGGGATCTACGGTTACGCCGCCGAGCGCGTGGGTTCGATCGAGGGGTAAGATGCCCGCCACTACTCGGCTGAGCGGTTCTGAAGTGGCGAAACTTTAAATCGGATTCCGCGCCAACGTTCGCCCGTCATGGCGACCCAGCAGTATCGTATCGTCTCCGCTGCCGACTCGACGCTCCACGGCGAGCCACACGTCGAGGGGAGCCGAATTACGGTTCGAGACATCCAACAGCGCGTCGAGGGGCGGGGAATCGCTCCCGAACGGGTCGCCGAGCGTTACGATCTCGACATCGGCATCGTCTACGAGGCGCTCGCGTACTACCACGCCAACCCCGTAGCGATGCACGAGGTCGAGGAACGTCACGAGCGGGCGATCGAGGAAGCGAAGCGGCGGTCGTCGGTCGATCCATCCGAAGACTGAGCGTGGCCTATCGACTCCTTCTCGACGAAAACGTCGAGCACGAAATCGGCCATCGTCTGGAGCACTACGGCCACGACGTCGAGCACGTCGACTTCGTCGCGGCCCTCGGTAAAGGGGCCGAGGATGAGGCACTCGGTCGATACTCTCGCCACGAAGATCGGGTGATCGTCACGTACGACGACGATTTCGTCCTCGAGATCTCCGAGGACGGGTACACCGCTCCGCTCTATCTGCCCGATGCCACCGTTCCGACCGATCACGCTGCTGATGCCCTGCACGAGATCATGACTCGGTACCCGCAAGCGGAACTCCAGGGGCTGATCTACGTCGGATCTGAATGGCTATAACTGAAAAATCGTCCAGCTGAAGCGTGCTACTCCTCTTTCGGCGCGAACTCCACTGTCGTCAGCTCCCGGTCCAGCTCGCAGTACTCGTGTGGGGGATCACCCAGCACCTCCTGGATCTGGTACGTTTCGTCGAACGCCGCGCCGTCGGGCTCACAGAGTTCGTGGCTCGGACAGGACGTGTGCGGGCAGGGGCCCGCGAGCGACGTCGCGCTCCCGGCGTAGGCGCCGGTGCTGGGGACGTTCGCGGTGACGGACGCGGGTTCGACCTCGACCGCGCGAACGCCGTCGTCGTGGACGGCGCAGTCGAGCTTCTGCGTGTTCTCCCGGACCTCGGTGACTGCGTACTTCACGCCCTCCGTGAGATTGAGGCACTGGCTGCGATACGGGCAGCCCTCGCAGGCCGCCGTCTCGCCCTGGTAAACGAACTCCTGGCCCTCCGTCGCGAGGCGCGTTCCGAGGAGGGTCAGTTGGGGCATGTCTGCAGAGTGAGTGCCCGAGCGTCTTGGGCGTTCGGTCCTACGTACCGCAACAGCGACAGGGGATCGCCGTGCCGCGAACCGCTCGGAAGCCCCCTCCCGCTCGCGCCCGCTCGCTCGCTGCGCTCCTCACCTCGCTCCCTTCGGTCGCTCGGTTGCGGTGCTTGCTTCGCGAGCGAACGCGAGCGGTCGGCCCCTTCCATTCCTACCCGATGGTGGTACGTGAAATGGCACGATACCCCGGTGGACTGATCGGCCGAGCGCTGCGCCGGCTGCCGGCGCTCGCAGGTGTCGTCAGTGGGCAGCCGGGCGGCTGCGACCGGTCCGACGACGATCACTTTCGCTGCGGGGGACGCGAACGCTTTACCGCTCGGCGTCGAAATGGTAGCCAGATAGGACCGTGGCGTCGACGAACGGCTACACCCGCTTCTTCCCCTACGGCGAGCCCTTCGAACACCAGCGGGAGGCGATGGACCGGATCTACAACGCCCTCACCCGCGGCCAGGACGTCACGTTTGAAGGCGCCTGTGGGACCGGGAAGACCCTCGCCGCGCTCGCGCCCGCGCTCGAGCACGCCCGCGAGACCGACAAGACCGTCGTCATCACCACGAACGTCCACCAGCAACAGCGCCAGTTCGTCCGGGAGGCCCGCCGGATCAACGACCAGGAGGACATCCGCGCGGTCGTTTTCCGCGGGAAGGGGTCGATGTGCCACATCGACGTCGACTACCAGGAGTGTCAGGTGCTCCGGGACGCGACCCGGGAGCGGGTCGACCTCGAACAGGAGCGAGACGAACTCGAGCGGCGGGCGGAAGCGTTGCGGGCGAGTGCGGAGGCCGGCGCGAGCGATGGCGGCGAGGGAGGCGGTGACGGCGGTGACTCCGGCACCGACGCCGCGGAGGCCTACAGTGCGGTCGTCGACGAGCTGGAGGCCGTCGAGGCCGACCTCGAGAACCTCGACGACGCCGCGACCTGCGACCACTACCGCGCGAACCTCGAACGCGACCCCACCGAGTTCTACCAGTGGCTCTACGACGACGTCCGGATGCCCGACGAGATCTACGAGCGCGCCCAGGCCGCGGGCTTCTGTGGCTACGAGCTGCTCAAGGAGGGCGTCGACGACGTCGATCTGGCGATCTGCAACTACCACCATCTGCTCGATCCGCAGATCCGCGAGGCGTTCCTCCGCTGGCTGGACTGCGATCCCGAGGACGTCATCGTCGTCTTCGACGAGGCCCACAACGTCGCCGATGCCGCTCGCGAGCACGCGACCCGGACCTGTACCGAGAACACGATCGAACAGGCACTGGACGAGCTCGAGGCCACGCCGGATCCCCGCACCGACGCCGCCGCGAACGTCCTCGAACCGTTCCTGGCCGCGCTCCGCGAGAGCTACGAGGACGGGCTGGGCTTCGGCGAGGTCGGCGAGCACTGGACCGACGTCGCCATCGACAACGAGGACCGCCGGGACGACCTCACGCTCGCCTTCCTCCAGGCGTACTCCGGCCGCGGCGTCGAGGACGACCTCGAGGACGCGATCGCCCTCGGTCAGGAGCTCGATTCGGAGTACGATGACGCCTATCGCGAGGGCGACGCCGAGGAACGAAAGGAATGCCAGACGCTGCAGTCGGCCCGCTTCCTCGATCGGTGGCTCGAGGACGCGCCCGATCCGGGCTACTACCCCACGCTCGGCGTCCGGCGCGATCAGGGTACCGAGGAAATCTACGGCCGCGCGGAGCTGTTCGCCTGCCTGCCCGGCTCGGTGACCGGCGATCTCGCCGCCGAGACTCACGCGACGGTGCTGATGAGCGCGACGTTGCGCCCCTTCGACGTGCTGGAGGACGTCCTCGGGCTCGACGATCCCGCGACGATGGCCTACGGGCTCTCCTTCCCGGAGGAGCGACGTCGGACGTTCGCGGTCGACACCCCACCGCTCTTCTCGAGCGATCGCGACGATCCCGAGGTCCAGGCCACTGTCGCCGCGGCGCTTCGCGACGCCGTCGAGTTCACGCCCGGCAACGCCCTCGCCTTCTTCCCGAGCTACAGCGAGGCCGAGCGCTACCACGACCTGCTGACGGGGGAGCGCACGGTCGCCGCCGGGAGCACTGCGGGGAGCAGCGTCGACGCCGGCACGGCCACGCTCCGCCTCGACGACGACACCTCGGTCTACCTCGATCGCCCCGGCACGGCCGCCGAGGATCTCCGCCAGCGCTTCGTCGACGACGACCACGCCGTGCTCTTCACCTCGCTCTGGGGCACCCTCACCGAGGGCGTGAGCTTCGACGGCGACGACGCGACTACCGTCGCCGTCGTCGGCGTCCCCTATCCCCATCTCGACGACCGCGCGAAGGCCGTCCAGGACGCCTACGAGCTCGCCTTCCAGGACCGGCCGGTCGACGACCCCGGGTGGCGGTACGCCGTGGAGATCCCCACGGTTCGCAAGACGCGGCAGGCGCTCGGCCGCGTGCTCCGATCGCCGGAGGACCTGGGCGTCCGGGTGCTCCTCGATCGGCGCTACACTGCCGCGGGGCAGGGACAGCTTGGCCAGTACAGCGTCCACGACACGTTCCCGCAGGAGGAACGCGAGGAGCTGATCGACGTCGCGCCGGAGAAGCTCAAGTTCGCCATTCGGAACTTCTACACCGACCACTCGGCCTACGACGGCGATCCGCCCGTGCCGGAGTGAGCGCTGGATTTCTACGTGCTGGGTGGGTTCTGGAACCGGGAATGGGTGCGGTGTTCACGGTCCGTCCACGGAGCGATGCGCGTGATTCGACTACCAGGGAAATCAGTGTGGAGCTATGGAGTAGGCTGGGCAGCGAACCGCCACGGAAGCCCCCTCCCGCTCCGGTCGCGCGGCTCGCTGCGCGTGGTTCGAAAGACGCGAAGCGTCTTTCGTCATCACGAGAGAGCTTTGCTCTCTCGAACGACTTCGCTCGCTAGCGCTCGCTGCAGTGCTTATTTCGCCGTGCTTCCCGGAGCTGTCGGCCCCTTCCGGAGCCCCACCCAAGAATTGATCGAAGAGCGAAGTGCGGCGGGAATTCGGGTGCGTGCAGCACTGGGGATCGCCCGCTAGCTTCCACTCGCTGGCGATCCACCGGAGCGGCGACCGATAAAAATCCACTGGGTGGGACTGAGCAGGATCTCTGATCCTGCGAAGGTCGGAAGAGCTTGCTCTTCCGGAACTGGAAGGGGCCGACCGGTCGCGTTCGCTCGCGAAGGTGAGCCGAGCAACGCGAGGCGAACGTCGAAAAGCGAGCGTCAGCGAGCTTTTCGGAATAAGCACCGTAGCGAAGGAGCGGAGCGACTGAGCGAGGCGCGCAGCGAGCGAGCGGACGCGAGCGGGAGGGGGCTGTCGCGGGCCACGCCCGCGACGTCGGGAGATCTGCGATCTCCCGGTATCCAAGCTGTCTGCTGTTCAAGTCACTCCGCGGTTAGCGATTGATTTCCCTAGTAGTCGAATCGATTACGCACGCTGCACTCGAAACCCGTACGCGAGCGGCCGACCCGACTCTCGACGGTTGCTATTCCCGACGAAGTCGCCCCACAGCGGCCAATAGAGCGATCGCGAACAGCGTAACGAGTACTCCAAATCCGGGGAGGCTATCGTCGGTCCCGCTATCGCCCTCCGCGCGGTCCCCTGGGTCGGTCGAGTCGCTGGAACCGCCGGTTTCCTCCGCCACCGTCACCGACGTACAGGTCCCTCCGAGACAGAGTTCGTGCGTTCCCGCGGTCTCGAAGGCGTGCGTCGCGTTCACTGTCGCGGTTCCGTCCGATGGGACGGCGACGGAGATGGTGTCGACGACCGTGCCGTCGACGACGACGACCGCCCGCTCGAACGTGCCGTTCCGGAGGCCCTGGTTCTCGACGGTCGCCGTCGCGGTCACTGTTTCCCCAACAGCGACGGTCTCGGCGGCGGCGAACTCCGCGACCTCGTAGACGGCCGCGTCCGCGCCGATGGTGAACGTCGAGAAGCCGGGCGAGACGCTCTGGAAGGTCACCTGGGTGTCGTTCCCGCCAGTGACGGTCGTGGAGAGCCGCTGCCACTCGCCGTCGGCGAGCCGGTGGAGTGCGACGTCCTCGGGCGCCGCACCGATCCCGTCCCCTGCCGCACTTTCCTCCAGCGCAGCTCGCGGGACGGTGTAGGTGAACGTCACCGATTCGACGTCGACGGGCCAGAGATCGTGCTCGATATCGAGCGTGCCGAGCGGCGCCGTTCCCGTCGCTGACCCGAACTCTCCAGGCGGCTCTGGACCGCCGGTGGCGGTCAGCGTGAAGTCCCGGTCCTGTCCCATTTCGATCTCGATCGCGTCGATCGAGGCGTTCCCCGCTGTGACGATCCCGCCGTCGTCGGTCCCAGCGGTCTCTCCGTCGAGGACGACCACGTCGCCCTGCTTTGCGTTTTCGACGGCCAGTTCGATGCCGGCAGCCGGGCCGTCGTCGAGCAGGTCGATGGTCGTGGGCCCGTCCGAATCGTCGTCGGAACCCTCCGATGGCGGCGCGTCGACCGAGATCGTGACCGAATCGTTCACGCCCGCGACCGTCGCCGAAATCGTCGCGGTACCCGCACCAACCGCGGTGATCGCGCCCTCGTCGACAGCGACGACGCTGGAGTCCGAAACCGTGTAGTTCGCGACCGTCGTCGCAGTCGCAGTTTCGCCCCCGACGAGATCGAGCGCGACCGTTACCGTCGCAGCGTCGCCGGGCTGCAGCGACGCGTCGTTGATCGAGAGATCGAGCCCCTCGACGGCTGCCTGGAGTCGTGGGGAGCCGTCCGTGAGGGTCCAGGTGTTCTCGAAGTCGAAGCCCGTGAGCGAGCCGTTCGCTGCCGCGCCAGTCAGCTGCGCGGTGGTGAGCCCGGTCGCGTTGCCGGCGGAGGTGTTCTGCCCTGACGCGTCGGCATCCCAGTAGACGTCGATAGTCGAACCGTAGGACGAGACGTATCCGATGGCCCCGCCGACCGACGCGTTGCCGGTCACGGTCCCGGTCGCGTACGATCTGGAGGTCTCGTACCCGTGACCGATCAGCCCGCCGACGTCTTCGTCGCCGGTCACGTTCCCGCTAGCCCACGTGTTCGTGATTTCTCCCGCGCCTGCCGCCCCGACGAGCCCGCCTACGTTGTCGGCGTCCGGCGCCGTCACGTCACCGGTGGCGCTCACGTTCGACAGGTCCGGTTCGATATTCCCACCCAATCCGCCGACGTATCTGGTAGCCCCGACACCGATCACGTCGCCGCTCGCCCACGAGTTGGTGATGGACGGGTTTCCAACAGTACTTCCGACCAGTCCACCGATGCCGTTGTCGGTCCCAGTTACGGTCCCGCTGGCCCACGAACGATCGATCGGTGCGAGGCTATTCACGGTCCCCACGAGTCCGCCGACGTTCCCGGATCCGTTTACGTTCGCGCTAGCAGAGGCGTTCGTGACGGGAAGATAGGTCTCTCCGGCCAATCCACCGACCCACCAATCTCCACGAACGTCTCCGCTCACCGTCGCGTTCCGAATCATGCCATCCGAGTGGCCCAACCCAACCAGGCCACCGACGGTCTGGTCTCCGACGACCGACGCGTTCGAGAGCGCCACGTCGTGGATGGTGCCGTTCGTCTCGCTAAACAGCCCGACGTTGTCTTCCCCCGGCCGATCGATCGTCAGCCCCTCGATTTCGTTGCCGTCGCCGTCGAAGGTCCCCGAGAAGCGACCGTCGTCCTGCCCGATTGGTTCGAAGCCCGCGCCGTCGTTCCAGGCGGCCGTCCCACTCGCGTCCACGTCGCCAACGAGCGTGTAGTTCGCCGACAGATTCTGACTCACCGTCTGTAACTCGGCGGCCGTGTCGATCCGGTAGGGATCACTCTCGGTGCCGTTTCCGGGAAGTGTCCGATAGAGTGTGAGATCGAGCGTCGTCGCGTCGTCGATCGTCGTCGCGTTCGAGCCAGAGATCGCGACGGCCCCCTCGCCCCAGTCCATCGTCGTGGTCGCGGAGACGCTGACGTTCGAGGCGTTGAGGATCTCGATCGAATATGCGCCGCTCGCGTTCGTCGTGCTCGTCTTCGTCGAGGTACCGTCGTCGATCGTGACCGTCAGGCCCGAGAGCGCATCGCCGGTGACGCCGTCAGTGACGGTACCCGAGAGCGTCTCGGTGCTGTTCACGTGGACGCTCCGGGTCGCCTGGTCGTCGGGCGTCGTGGCGTTCAGGGCGACCACTCCGATGGCCGTATCCTCCGGAATCTCGTACCCGACCGCGATCCGCTCGGCCGCGCCAGCAGGGACGGTCGTCGGTTCGTCGTAGATCGTCGCGTTGCCGAACGTCAGTGAGACGTTGTCGGACCCCTCGTCGTTCCCGACGTTCTCGACGGTCGCGTTGATCCAGTACGATTCCCCAGCAGCGACGGTAGCCGGGGCATCGGTGAACGTGACCTCGTAGTCGGCGTCGAGCGCGGTGACAGCCACTGCACCAGAGAAGCCACCAGCAGTGGCGGTCACGGTGTCCGGGCCGTAGGCGTCTGCGGTGACGGTGCCGTCCGCCGCGACCGAGACGTTTCCGCCCGTGGCGTAGGTCGAGGTGGTCGTCGCGGTCCTCGTCGTTCCGTCCCGGAGCGTGACGGTGACCGTGGCGTCAGTCGGACCGCCGTCGACTGCGATCTCGTCGTTCGCGAGCGCGAGGTCGTAGCTCTCGACCTGGCTGGAAAGCACGGGATAGTCGCCATCGATGGCGGTCCAGGTCGAATCGAACGAGAGGCCGTTCATCGTCTGGGTGGCATTCGCGCCGGTCATTTCGCCGGTCGAAAGGCCAGCCACATTGGTGACGGTGTCGGCATTCCTCCCGACGCCGGACGTCGCGTCGCCGTCGCTGTCCTGGTTCCAGTACGAATCCGAAACCGACCCCTGGTTGTAGCCGACGATGCCACCGACCCGATCGTCGGTATCGCCGAGCGTTACGACGCCTGTTGCGTAGCTGGTTGATATTGCACCGTAGTTTGTTCCGGCGAGCCCGCCCGCATTCTCTTGGGCAGTGACTGTGGCGTTCGCGTACGAGTCAGACACGCTCGCATCGTTCAAAACCTCGCCAGCAATACCTCCCCCGTGTCCCCCTTCAACCACGCCGCTTGCAACGGATGATTTGGAGACTACTCCCACATTGACTCCGACGACGCCACCGACGGTGGTGTCGGGATCGCCAGTAAACGCGACATTGGCGAGACTGACGTTCGTTATCGTCCCACTGTTGCTTCCAAACAACCCGATAGCCACCCCGGAGCGATCGATTGTGACCCCATCGATCGTGTACCCGTTACCGTTGAAGGTGCCGCTGAATTCGTTGCCGCTGGTGCCTATCGGATCGAAACCCGCACCGCCGTTCCAGCCTGCTGTTGCGCTCGCGTCCACGTCCTCGACGAGCACGTAGTGGGCATCCAAATCGTTCTCCATCGCCTGCAGTTGCGTCGCGTTCGTGATCTCGTATGGGTCACTCGCGGTCCCGGATCCCTCCATTCCCTCTGGCCCCGACGCCGTGGCTGGCGCCGACGCCATTGCGAGCCCGACGAGACAGCACGCTACCACCAGCACACCCACCCTGACTCCCCTGGTACGCATAGACGAGAACTGCCCGATACCGAGGTTATAGCCACCGATGAGCCAGCTGTTCAGCCCTGAACAGCCGGTCCGAGTGTGAACCGTTATAGTCGTCGCCACGAGAGTCGATCCCATGGAAGAGGGGGAGGGGGATGCAGGTCGCGCGGTGCTTCGTCGCCGTCTGGTGCTCGACGCCTGCGCTGAGGCTGCCCTCGATCGCCGGCAGCTCGTCGAGTGCACCGGGCTTTCACGGACGACCGCCTATCGGGCCACCGTCGAGCTCCAGGAGCGCGGCTGGCTCGAAGGAACCACCGACGGCTATCGAACGACGGATCGTGGGATCGCACTCGCCGGTGCCGCCGACTCGTTTCTCGACGCGATCGTTTCCATCGAACGGCTCGGTCCGCTCTTCGACGCGATCCCCTCCCCGGAGCTCCGGGCGAACGCCCACCTGCTCGGTGATCCACGGGTGACCACCGTCGACGCCTCGAACCCCTACCGGGTCGTCGAGCGGGCGATCGAACGCTTCGAGGCGGCCGACCGCGCTCGCGGCGTCAGCGCCAGCATCAACGATGCCGAGGCGCTGGAGGACGCCGTCTCGATGATCGACGCGGTCGAACGCCTGGAGTGGATCTTCGCAGAGAGCGCGCTCGAGGCCCACGCGACCGTCGCCGACGAGACGTTCTTCGATTCGATCGAGCGCCCGCACGTCTCGCTCTCTGTCGCCCCCGACGACGCGATTCCCTTCTCCTTCACCGTCGACGACGATGACGTCTCGATCACGGGGCACGATCCCAACACTGGTCTTCCTACGGTGCTCGTCGAATCCGATGCCCTCGCCGCCCGGGCGTGGCTCGACAGCCAGTTCGAGGCCGCTGCAGCCGCGTCGACGCCGATCGCCGACTGGCTCGAGGCCGAGTGAGTCTGGATCGCCAGGGAACGGCCGGTCCCGTCGCGCCGATCGTCCGCCTACTGGGTGTGACAGACCGACCTCAGCGGCGTCGCGTGCCGAAGACTGCTCGAACTGGGCGGGACGGCTACACGCAATCATTTCATATCGCGTCATATGGTTTGTCACCGCGTCCCCCTGTCGAAATCGCCCCCTGACCAGACTGATCACTCCTCGAGGTATGCCGTCTCGATTCGCGTCTCGCCGCCGATCCGTTCGTTCACCCGGCGGGTCACGGCGTCGAAGACGGCGACCAGTGGGTAGAGCACGCGGCCGGCGATCGAGAGCGGGGTCGCGACGACCAGCGACCACCGCTCGGACTGGCCCAGCCCGTAGGACTTCGGGACGATCTCGCCGAAGACGAGGACGACGAAACTCGCGACCACCGTCGCGACCGTGATGGCGCTGCCCGCCGGGAGATATTCGATCGCGACGACGGTCGTGATGCTCGCGATCGCGACGTTGACCACGTTGTTCCCGACGAGGATCGTCACGAGCAGCCGGTGGGGATCGCTCCGGAGCGCCTGGAGCGTCGCGACGCGGGGATCGTCGGTTCGCTCGTGCTCGTCGATCCAGTCGTCGGTGAGCGAGAAGATGGCCGATTCACTGCTCGAAAAGAACGCGCTGATCGTGACGAGACAGACGAGGACGCCGACCGTCACGCCGAGGAAGAGTGGTGGCATACGGGCAGTCGACGGCCTGGCCGGAAAAACGTCGGGAGGATTACGGTGGTCCCGATGCCGCGAGGCCGTCCGGTCCCTCGAATCGTGTGGACGCTTCTTACCGCAGCCGCTGCAGCAGTCGGGGACTCGTCTGTTCGGTCTCGCGTGGAGCCGGGACGTCGGCGTTCTCGATCTCGCCGCGTGCATACTCGACAGCGTGCCCGCCGGCCGTTCGCGCGTGCGAGAGCGCCGCCGTCGCGTGGTCGGTCGCCTCGTTCGCTTCTGCCCGGGCCTCGGTGCGCGGGTCGGGCGCTTCGTCCTCCGCTCGCCGCTTGCGGATGGTGCGGACGGTCAGTACGCCGGCGCCGAGTGCGACGAGAGCTGCGATCTTGGTTCTCATAGGGATTCACGGACCAATTGGGCCTAACGAGAGATAAGTCGTTGGTTGCTGTGGCAATGATTCCGTCTGGAATTGGAATTCGATCCTGCAAGTGCAGGGAATTTTGTACGCACGTTCTTCGTAATCGCATTAGTGCCGCCCGATACGATGATCGAATGGAGCCTGACACAGCGAAAACGTCCCGTCGCAGCTGGCGTTATTTATATAGTATATCGTATAACGCAATATCAAAAACCGGCCATATTCCTGCGTACGCTGCCGGAGCGCCCATCTACTGCGGTATCGGATTGCCGACCCTCGATTGGGGTCCAACCGACGGACGGTGACGGGTTCGTCCGATCAAATCTGGAGTTCGATGACGGCGCTACGTTGGGACTGTCCGCCCGGGCTGAGCGAATGCGCTGCCTTCCGCTCCGGGACGTCGCCGTACGACCGCACCGTGGCGCCGCGTTTTTCGGCTGGCCTAAGAAATCGAAACGCATTTAAATATTTAGGCAAGCCTAAAACCATGGAACGGGATCAGTGGAGCAGTGTGGAACCGACCCGACGTGAGTACGTGCGACTCGGCGGTGCGGCCGTGGGTGGCACCCTGCTCGCCGGCTGTCTGTCCGGGAACGACTCCGGCGACTCGGACGACGCCGCCGACGGCGGTGACGGCGACGGGGGATCCGGCAACGAGTCTGATCCGACCGGTGACGACGGCAGCTACACCGTCGAGATGGCGCCGATGGGCGAGGTCGAGTTCGACACCGTCCCGGAGACCATCTTCACGCGGCTGACCCACCACGCCGGCATGGCCTTCGCGCTCGGTCGCGGCAACGACGTAAACTCGATGCACGCACCCGGCTACTACGACGCGCTCTGGAACCAGTTCACGCCGCGCCTCGAGGGCGTCTCACTCGACTGGACGGGGCTGTACTCCTCCTGGGAGCCGGGCAAGGAGAAGCTCTACTCCCTCGACAGCGACGTCCACCTCGCCGATCCCGCGAGCGTCGCCCAGCTCTCGGACTGGGGAAAGTCCGATCTCGAGGAGATCGGCGACGGCGTCGGTCCGTGGTTCGGCAACACGCTCAGCGATCGTCACACCCAGGCGCCCAGCGGGTGGCGCGACGCCTACGAGTACTACACGCTCTGGGAAATCTTCGAGAAGGTCGCGCAGGTGTTCCAGGAGCAGGCACGCTACGAGGCGCTCGCGGAGATCCACGACTCGCTGCTGGCGACCATCGAGGCCGATCTGCCGCCCGAGGGGGAGCGCCCGAGTGCGGTGTTGATCGGTGCGAGCTCGATCGAGAGCATCTACGCCTACACGCTCGACAACCCCGGCTTCCTGAGCTCCCACGTTCGACCGCTGAAGCCCAATCCCGCGTTCAGCGACGAGGTCACCTCCCAGTCGACGGTCGACATGGAGACGATGTTCGAGGCGGATCCGGACGTGATCTTCGCGCTCGGCGGGATGCACCCCGACACGGGGATGGAAGGCATCCGGCAGAGCTTCGAGGACCACGACGTCGGCAGCGAGCTCACCGCCGTCCAGAACGACCGCGTCTACGCCCAGGGCGCCCGGTACCAGGGACCGATCCTGAACCTCTTCCAGCTGGAGATGACCGCGAAGCAGCTCTATCCCGACGTCTTCGGCGAGTGGCCCTACTACGCGGAGGGGCCGTACCCGGAGATCCCCGAGGACGAGGCGCTCTTCGATCGCGACCAGGTCGCCGCGATCATCCGGGGTGAGTTCTGAGCATGGCTCGCGACGACGCCGGCACGGAACGCGCTGCACCCACGCGACGGGACTGCGTGAAGTACGGTGGCACAGTCCTGGGCGGTGGCGTGCTCGCCGGCTGTCTGAGCGGGAACGACTCTGGCGATTCCGACGACACCGCAACCGGCAACAGGGATGGCGGATCGGGGAACGAGACCGACTCGACTGGTGGCGACGGTAGCTACACCGTCGAGATGGCGCCGATGGGTGAGGTGACGTTCGACTCGGTGCCCGAGAGCGTGTTCACGATTCTGACACACCACGCGGACATGGCGCTGGCGCTGGGCTACGGCGACGCGATCAACGCGATACACGGACCGGAGTACTACCAGTCGCTGTGGCGAAAGTTCACGCACCACCTCGACGGCGTGAGCGTCGACTGGGAGGGACTGTACTCCTCGTGGCCACCGGCGGAGGAGATGCTCTACGAACTCGACAGCGACGTCCATCTCGCGGACCCGGCGAAGGTCGAATCGGCCGACGGGTGGGATCGCGACGCCGTCGACGAAATCGCCGAGAGCGTCGCACCCTGGTTCGGGAACACGTTCAGCGATACGCACCAGAGCCCGCCGGACTCCTGGGCGGGAAGCTACGAGTACTACACGCTCTGGGAGATCTTCGAGAAGGTCGCACAGGTGTTCCAGGAGCAGGAACGCTACGAGGCACTCGCGGAGGTTCACGACTCACTGCTGGGAACGATCGAGACCGATCTGCCGCCCGAGAGCGAGCGGCCGGACGCCGCGCTCGTACTGTTCTCTACGTCGAGTGACAGTATCTGGGGCTACAAGCTCAACCATCCGGGATACTACGCAGCCCACACCAGACCACTCGGTGCGACGGACGCGCTCGCCGACGCCGTCGGCTCGGGCTACGGTGCCGATGGCGGAAACATCACGCTGGATTACGAACTCCTCATCGACGCCGATCCGGACGTGCTCCTGGTGCTGGGTCCGATGTCGGGCTCACCGAAGATCTCGGACGTTCGCGCGGAGCTGGAGTCTCACGAGGCGGCGAGCCAGATTGCGGCGGTCGAGGAGGGACGCGTCTACACGCAAGGGACGCGGAACCAGGGACCCCTCGCCAACCTCTTCCAGCTGGAGATGACCGCCAAGCAGCTCTATCCCGACGCCTTCGGCGAGTGGCCGGGATACAGCCACGGCGATCCGTACCCCGAGATTCCAGCCGGGGAGCAGCTGTTCGACCGCGACCGCGTCGCGGAGATCGTCAACGGGGATCTGTAGCCATGACCGAGGACGACGGGGTCCCGGTCGGAGCACCGACCCGGAGAGAGTACGTGAAGATCGGCGGTGCTGCCGTCGGCGGCGTCCTGCTCGCCGGCTGTCTGAGCGGGAACGACGACGGTGGGACCGACGACGGCCAGGCCGGCGACGGCGAGACCGGCGACGCCGAGCCGAACGGAAACGACTCCGCGAGCGACGGGGGCACCGGGGACGGCGACGCCAGCGAGTCCGGCCCCTACTCGGTCTCGATGGAGCCCGTCGGCACCGTCGAGTTCGACGAGGTGCCCGAGACGTGGTTCCCCTACACCGGTGACTACGCCGACATGGGCGTCGCGCTCGGACAGGCCGACGGGCTCTCGGCGATCGGCGTCAAGGCCCGGTTCGGGACCCACCACTACGAGGAGCTACCCGGCGTCTCCGTCGACAAATCCGGCTTGACCGAGCTCTGGCAGGGCGGCACGGGCAAGGAGATCTTCTACGAACTCGACGCCGACGTCCACGTCATCGATCCGAACTTCATGATCAACCGGATCGGGTGGGACCAGGGCGACGTCGAGGAGATCGGTGACGGCGTCGGCCCCTTTTTCGGCAACACGATCTTCTCGCGGGCCTACGGCTGGCACGACGACTACGCCTACTACTCGCTCTACGAGGCCTTCGAGAAGCTGGCCGAGCTGTTCCAGGAGCAGGAACGGTTCGAGGCCTTCCGCTCCTACCACGACGAGGTCCTCGCGGACGTGCAGGCCCGCCTGCCCGACGAGACGCCGAGCGTAGCGATCCTCTACCCGGCGGAGGTGCCACCGGACGCCTTCTACCCGTACCTGATCGGCGATGGCGCCCAATCCAAGCACTGGAACGACCTCGGCGTGGAGTGCGCGCTGACGCAGGCGGGCGTCACGGACGCGCAGGCCGGCGGCGGCACGCTGGACTACGAGGGGCTCATCGAGATCGATCCGGACGTGATCGCGATCCGGCTCCAGGGCGAGGTGACCCAGTCCTACATCGACGAGGAGATCACGTCCCACATGCAGGACCACGACCTCGCCAGCCAGCTCACCGCCGTCGAGAACGACCGCGTGGTCTACGGCGGCCTGACCTACCAGGGGCCGATCATCCACCTCTTCCAGCTCGAGCAGGCGGCCAAGGGACTCTACCCCGGGGAGTTCGGGGAGGTCGGCGGTGGAGAGCAGCTGTTCGATCGCGAGGAAGTCGCGGACGTCGTCAACGGAGGGTTCTGATCATGACTGACAACGAGAACACGCGCGAGGCACCGACGCGACGAGACTGTGTGAAGTACGGCGGCGCGGTCCTGGGCGGTGGCGTACTCGCCGGCTGTCTGAGCGGGGATTCGAACGGTTCCGGCGACGATGCGACGGAGCGCTACCAGGCCTGTATCGAGCCGGTGGGCTGTGTCGGGTTCGAGGCGGTGCCGGAGACCTACATCGTCAACAACGGCGAGTGGGCCGACATGGCGTTCGCCCTCGGGCAGCGCGACGGGTTCCTGACGGCGACGACGATGACCCCCGGGTTCCTCTTCGAGCCCTTCGGACTGGACGTTCCGCCGCGCTCGGAGACGGCCAGCCTCGACACCACCAGCTGGGACAAGGAGGTGTTCTACGAGGAGGAGCCGGACGTCATCCTGATGGACCCGAACTACATGCACGCCACCGGCTGGGACAGCACGTGGGACGAGTCCGACACGCAGGAGATCGCGGAGAAGGTCGCACCCTTCTTCGGCAACAACATCCTGCGGCGACGCGAGTGGCACGACTACCGGCTCTACTCCCTGTACGAGGCGTTCGAGCGGCTGGCGGAGTGTTTCCAGGAGCGCGAGCGCTACGAAGCCATCGCCGAGATCCACGATAGCGTCCAGGCGGAGGTCCAGTCCCGATTGCCGCCCGAGGACGAGCGGCCGTCGATCGCGCTCATCAACAGCGCGTCGAGTCCGGCGGAGGGAACGTTCTACCCGATGCACACGCAAGCGGAGGGCGTCGAGACGAAACCGTACCGCGACCTCGGCGTCGGGAGCGTCTTCTCCGCCGAGACGGCAGCAGGTGGGTCGATCGACTACGAACTGCTGCTGGCCCTCGATCCGGACGTCATCGTCGTCCACTGGGGTATCGGAACGACTGGTGGCGGCGACCAGTTCTCGCCCGCTGCCTTCCGTGAGCAGTACGTCGAACCCTTCGAGGCCCACTCCGCGGGCAGTCGGCTGACGGCCGTGGAGAACGGCGACGTCTACCCTGGAGCGTACGGGTCCCAGGGACCGCTCGTCAATCTGCTCCAGACGGAGATGGTCGCCCAGCAGCTCTATCCGGAGGCGTTCGGATCGTTCGACGTCGAGTCGTTCCCCGACGTCCCCGAGAGCAAACGACTGTTCGATCGCCAGCAGGTCGCGGACGTCGTCGCCGGCGATTTCTGAGCCATGACACGCACTGGGACTCAACCGGGCGTTCGGCCGCGCTCCCGCCCGTCGGAGGTGGTCCGTTCGTGATCGGAACGACGCTCGGCGAGATCCGCTCCGCCGTCGAGGCGCTCTCCAGCGAGGACGGGAGCTACTACCTCGTCTGCGCTCGCACCGGCGATCGCCCGGTGCCGGCGGCCGACCTCCGCTTCGATAGCAGGGCGTGTGCCCGCGCAGCCGCGACCGCGACCGAGCAGTACCGCGCGGCGCTCCGCCGGTACGATCCCCAGCTCCCCTACTACGACGTCGTCGCCTGCCAGGCCGGCGAGACCGAATCCGACGGGCGCAGTGGGGGCGTCTGGACGGCCACTGCTGGGAGGGACCGACGCGCTGGCGGTGACGCGGGGGATAGCGGTCGGTTCACGCCAGCGGCCAGTGCGAGTTCCGGCGAGCGATCGGCGCTCGTCGAGTGTTGCCACCGCGTCGTCGCCGCGGCGTTCGAGGCGCTCTCGGCGGCCGGCCACGACGCCGTGGAGTCCGCGGTGATGGACGCCTACGTCGAGCTTGCAGAGGCGGTCGAGGATCCCGACGAGCTCTGCTGTTGTCTCCTCGAGTGCATGGCGGCCGAGATCGACCGAGAACTCTCTCCGCGCCAGCAGGCCGCCGTCGTCGCGGACGCCGCCGACCGGCTGCCCGCACCGCAGCCGACGGACCGGCCGCTCTCGGCGACGCTCGAGGACCTTCAGGCGCGCGGGCTGCTCGCCGGCCACGCCCGGTCGCGGTGGTCCGCCGACCCCGATGGCGCCAGATCCGTCGTCGCGCTCGTGGACGGCTACGTGCTGTCGCCGCGTGACGGACGGCTGCCCGTGCTCCCGGTCGTCGTCGAACTGCTTCGACGCCAGCCAGACTGGCAGCCGGCGACGCTCGACGTCGTCGCCCTCGACGTGGGCTGGAAGCTCCGCCTGACGCTGGCCGACGAGACGCCGCCACGCGGGCTCGCCAGCGCGCCGATTCGACGGAGGGCATAGCGATGGTGACGACGCACGTCGATCGCGCACGGGATCGGATCGACGCCGAGCGAGACGCGGTCGAGGCGAAGCAAGCGGCGTTCGACTCGTTCGTCGATCGGGTCGAGGAGCTCTCGCCGGCGCCGTCGACGACGGGCGCGGTGGCGACGGCCGCAAACGGGCTGCTCGCCCGGACCTCGTCCCCGAACGACGACGGCTGTGCGGCGGTCCGGTCGGCGTTCGCGGAGACGGTCCGTCCCCACAGCGTCGACGACCTCGACGATCCGGAGCCGCTCCTCGAGACGATCCGGTCGGAGCTCTCCGATTCGATCGCGGTCGCGCTCGCGCCGACGACGGACACCACACTCTCCCCTGGGCTGGTGGAGCTAATCGTCTCAGAGGCCAGGAAGCGGCGTGCTGAAGCCGCCGTCTTCCGTCGCGCCCTCGATCGGGAGGCGGCCCAGCTCGCGGCCGCAGCCGACGTCGTCGACGAGATCACCGGCTGGATCGTCGAGGCCGACGAACGGCCCCTCTCCGAGCTCGGCTTCGACGCGCTCCGGCGTCGCCACGAGCGGCTCGCGAGCGACCGCGATCGCTGCGAGGCGCTCGCGATGGACCGGCAGGCGTTCCTCCAGGGGACGACGAGCGAGGGCGCGGAACTGGGGGTCCGCCACCGGCACATCCTGGAGTACTGCTACCAGGACTTCCCGATCGACCACCCGGTGCTCGTCACCGTCGTCCGGCTCGACGACGTCTGTGCCGACTGCCAGCGGGCGGTTCGCAAACACCTGGTGCGGCGGTGCTGATTCCCGTGTCGAGGCCCCGTCCGTCCCCGTCGCTCGTGGGCACGGGGCATTTTTGACGGCGGCCGTGTGAGAGCAAGACGAACCGCACCGATGGACGACGCCCCGACCGCACCCACCGCGACTCGACTGCTTGATCTCGACGAACCGGAGGCGGCCGAGCGATCGATCGAGGACGCGATCGCCGAACTCGAGTCTGCGCCGGCAGACGACCGGAAGGCGACGATCCGGTCGCTCCGCGATCGCATCGAGGCGGATCCCGATCGCCTCGAGCGCGCCCGGGACGAGGTCGAGGAGCTACTCGCGGCGCTCGTCACGTTCCTGACCGACGAGGAGCGGGCGGTGCGCCTGACGACGGCGAAGCTGTTCGTCGCCGTCGCCAGACCGCTGCCCGAGGCGGTCGAGCCGACCGTTCCCGCGCTGGGCGAGCGGCTCGCCGACGACGAGGAGTTCTACTTCGTTCGCGCACGGGCCGCCGAGGCGCTGGGCTACGTCGCGCTCGCCTCCCCGGACGTGGTCGCGAGCCCGGACACGCTCGCCGACCTGACGGTCGGCCTCGCCTTCGACGAGCCGGCCGTGAAGACGAAGCTCGCGAAGGCGCTCGAACACGTCGCACTGGGCGATCCGGCGCGGCTCGCCCACCACGCCGAGACGATCGCCGAGCACGTCGACGACGAGGACGAGCTCGTGCGCTATCACTGCTCTACCGCACTGGCTGCGATCGCCAGCGAGCGGCCCGATGCCGTCGTTCCGGTCAGCGACGAGCTGGCCGAGCGCGTGGCAGTAGAATCGCAAGATGGAGAGGACGGTGCGTTCGTACTCGGCCGACTCTGCGAGACGCTCGGGATCCTCGCTCGTTCCGCGGCCGTCGACGTCCCGGAGACGATCTGCCGAGAATTCGACGAACCCGGGGAGCCGTCCGCCGTCGAACGACCGGACGAACCGTTCGCCGTCGATCGGATCGAGTTCGCCAGGAGCGCCGCATCTCCGCACGATCGAACCGACGTCGACCTGCCAGCGACGATCGGCACGGTCGAGGGCATCGAAGCGACCACCGACGACGCCGTCGAGGCGATGACTGCACCCGACGACGCCTGCCCGGACTGCGGGATCGCCAGACCGCCACAGGGACCGCCAGTCTGCCCGGGCTGTGGCGCGCCGTTCTGACCACCTTCTGCGCTTCGTTCGGACTGGACGACCCGGAATTTAGGCCAGCCAAAAAACCGATAGGCCTATATTTGTTTAGGCGGGCCTAAAACACATGGCAACGGACGAGCCGACGGCCGACGGATCGACGCGACGCGAGTACGTAGCGGGGGCCGGCGCGCTCCTCGGGACTGGCCTCCTCGCGGGCTGTGCGGGCTACACGCCGAGCGGCGACGGTGACGCCGGTGACGGCTCCTACACGGCCTCGGTCTCGCCGGTGGGCGAGGTGAGCTTCGACCAGGTCCCCGAGGACGTGTTCACCGTCTTCACCCAGTACGCCGACATGGCCGTTGCGCTGGGCCACGGCGACGCGATCAACGCCGTCTACGTCCCCGAGATGTCGGGGACGACGATGAACCACTACTACGAGCACCTCGACGGCGTCGCCTTCGAGTGGGACGGACTGGTCGATCCGCTCAGCGACGGGTTCGGCAAGGAGCAGCTGTACTCGCTGGACAGCGACGTCCACCTCACGGATCCCGCGTGGGCGGCCAGCCAGAACAACTGGGATCGCTCGGACACCGTGGAGATCGCCGGGACCGTGGCGCCGTGGTTCGGGAACTTCTACAGCGGGACCCGGGCCACGCCGCCCGGCGACTGGGGGAGCGACTACGAGTACTACACGCTCTGGGAGCTGTTCGGCCACGTCGCGGACGTCTTCGACGAGCGCGAGCGCTACGAGGCGCTCGCCGAAGTGCACTCGAATCTCGTCACGTCGATCCAGGCGGAGCTCCCGCCGCCCGAGGAGCGGCCGACGGCGGTCCGCGCGACGCTCGCCGCGGACGGCAGCTCGTTCTACACCTACCATCTGAACGAACCGGGCTACTGGCTCGCGGACACCCGGCCGCTCGGCGCGAACGACGCCTTCGCGGACGCCGACTGGGACGGGCTCTGGGGCACCGTCGGCTACGAGACGATGCTCGAGGCCGACCCCGACGTGTTCCTCCACCTCTGGGGCCTGACGCCCAACTACAGCATGGCGGAGACGCGGTCGAAACTCGAAGCCCACGACGCGGGCAGCCGGCTGACCGCGGTGGAGAACGATCGTGTCTACCCCGCCGGGATGCGCTACCACGGCCCGATCATGAACCTGTTCCAGATCGAGATGGGCGCCAAGCAGCTCTACCCGGAGCGTTTCGGCGAGTGGCCCGCCTACGAGGACGGCGAGCACTACCCCGAGATTCCCGCCGAGGAACGGCTGTTCGACCGCGAGACGGTCGCGTCGATCGTCCGTGGGGAGGTGTAGCGGCGATGAACGACGCCGGCGACCCGTCCGATTCGCCGGCGACGCTCGCGGAGCTGCGCGAGCGCATCCGCGAGCTCTCGACGGTCGACGGCGAGTTCGTCGTCGCCTGTGCGCGGACCGGCGAGTCGCCGGTGCCGATCGACGGCTATCGCTTCCCGGATCGGGAGACTGCGGCCCAGGCAGCCACTGTGACGATCGAGTACCGCGAGCGGCTGCGGCGGCTGGATCCCCGGACGCCGCGCTACGATCCGGTCGCACACGAACTGCCGGTCGAGGCCGGGAGTGGCGCCGTCACGGCGCTGGCGCCGCCAGCCGAAGCACCGCTGGCCGGTTCCGGCTACCGTGACTGGCGGCGTCCGGTGGGCACCGACGCCGGACTCGACGAGTGACTGCTGGGCGGTCTCGATGTGACGCTGCGTCGAGCGACCAGTCTCAGGAGAAGGCGCCGAAACTGGCCTGCTTGCCCCGATCGCTCGCACCGGCTTCGAGCTCGTAGCCCAGCAGGTCCCGCATGTCCACGGCGTAGTTCGTCCCGTGCTCTTCGAGGACGAGGATCCGGCCCTTCACGCCGCGGACGGTCCCCGTCGCGGTCGTCTCGGGAACGGGCGCGTCCTCGACCTCGAACCCGTAGTCGAACGAAAACTGGTCGTGGACCTCGAAGTCCGGTGGAAGATCGGATTCGAGCGTCTCGGCGAAGGCCCCCTCGTCGAACTCGGCGTGGAGCCCCGCGATCTTCGTCGGCACCCGGACGCGATCGGGGATCCGCTCGGCGATCTCGGACTCCAGTTCGCGAGCGATCCGCCCGTTCGCGACGGTGCGGACGTGCGCCGCGCGGTCGGCGCCCTGCTCCTGTAGCCGCGTCGGGAGCCGGTCGAGATACGTGACGCCGATCTTGTGGACGTCCGGCGCGAAGCCGGCGAGGTAGATCGCGTGCTCGCCGTGGCAGTCCATCTCCGGTTTCAGGCAGTCGCCGGTACAGCGCGCACAGACCCAGGTGTGGGTGTGGACGTCGCAGTAGGGCGCTGCGGTCGCCTCGCAGGCCTCGTGGGTGCCGTCGGCGAGCGTCCCCGCACAGCGGCGCTCCCCGAGGCTGTAGGCGAGGTCGACGCCCGGTTCGAGCGCGAGCCGCTCGATCTCGCCGCTCTCCTCGGCGAGCAGCAGCGCTGGCCCGCCGTCGTGGCCCGTCCGGACGTAGTCGACGACCTGCACGAGGTCGGGTACGGGGTGGGCGGGGAAAAGTCGTACCGATCCGGTTGCGATGGTGTGGTTTGGTGATTCGGGTTGCAAGCGCTTCGACTACAACTGGTCGCACTGCGAACCACTTGGAAGCCCCCTCCCGCTCGACCGCCCGCGGCTCGTTGCGCGCTTCGCTCAGTCGCAATGCTCCTTCGCTGCAGTGCTTACTTCGCCGGGGACGGATCGAGCGGTCGGCCCCTTCCAGTCCCGCCCGCGGTGGTGCGGTGGAGTCGATGTTCCAGTGGACGGTGTCGCTGCTGAGTCGTGGAAAACCGGGGTCGAGAAACGGTCCTCAGTCCGTGCCCGCTTCGGCGACGGAGGAGGACGCTGGCGTCTCCGTCGCGGCGGCCGTGTTCGGCGTCTCCAGCCCAGCGGCCTCGCGGTAGATCGACTGGAGCTGGGCCATCGTCCGGGTGACCGAGAAGCGCTCGACGGCGGTGCGGGTGTCCCACTCACTGGCGAGGCAGTCCTCGACGGCGCCGGCCATCGCGGGGACGTCGCCGTAGGGGAAGCGGTGGCCGTTCTCGCGGCCGATCGTGTCCGTGAACGGCGGGACGTCGGCGGCGACGACGGGCGTGCCACAGGCGTTGGCTTCCAGCGTCGAGAGGCCGAGCGTGTCGGCGGTCGAGGCGGTGACGAAGGCGTCGATCGAGGTGAGGAAAGCGGGGAGGTCCTCGCGGGGGAGGAAGTCACGGAACTCCACGTTGGGCGGCGCCTTCTTCTCGAGCTTTTCGCGGTAGGGCCCCTCGCCGACGATGACGAACCGGTAGTCCGCGAGCATCTCGGCGAGCTCGAGGATCTCGCCGACGTTCTTCTCGTTGGAGATGCGGCCGCTGTAGCCGATCACCGTCTCGTCGGGGTACCAGTCCTCGCCGTCTGGCTGGAAGAACTCCATGTCGATGCCGACCGGGAGTTCGACGTGGTCGACGTCGCGGTCGATCCGGCTCGTCGAGGCGGTCACGACGTCGAAGGTGCCGAGGAAGGCGTTCTCGTAGGGCACGTAGAGCTTGCCGAGGGCGTCGCCGAGCCGCTTGGACTTCACGCTCTGGTGGAAGTACTCCTCGACGGGCGTGTGGTGGGTGTAGATCGCCGGCAGGTCGTGTTTCCGGGCGTAGTAGCGCCCGAGCATTCCGACCGACGCCGGCCCGTGGCAGTGGACGACGTCGAGATCGGGAAGCGTCGAGGGCCGGCGGAACGTCGGGAGCCGGTAGCCCGCGTAGAACGGGTTGGGGAGCGAGCAGACGGGAATCTCGCGCCCGTCGGGCTCGTAGTCGCCGTCGGGATAGACCACGTACACCTCGTGCCCGGCCGCTTCGAGACGCTCGCGCCAGAGCTGGATGGTGTAGGTCACCCCGTCGATCTCGGGGAAGTAGCTGTCCGTGAAGAAGCCGATGCGCATGCTATCGATCCGCCTCCGTTCCGGCGACGCCGGTCGGCTCTGGTGCGCTCACAGCCATCCCGGCGAGCAGCTCGCGACCGCGGGATCCCCCCGGCCCGCGCGGTGGCCACGGCTGGCTCTCTGTCATGCTGGCTATAGGGAAACCAATCAGACAGAACGCATATCAAGGTTCCGTATCCCCGCTCGCGGCCGAGCGCCGCGGCGCTCGACGCCCCGGTCACCGACGGGTCGACGGCGCGGAGGCGTCGCCCCGAACCCCCAGTCACTCGCGATCCAGGAGATAGATCACGAACGCGAGGATGCCGCCGAAGAAGGTGAGAAAGCCCAGTCCACCGACCAGGACGGCCCAGATCGCGGCGCTGTCGTTGCCACGCTCCGTGGCGTCCTGATACACCCAGATCGCGAGGACGAACGGAAGGGCGAACAGTCCGAGGAGCACGAGAATCAGGATCTCGGGGCCGAGTGGAACGCCAGCGAGCGGGAGCATAATCTTCCGTTCCCGCTGCCGGAAGAAATTCGTTGTGGTGCGTCGCCGGCGGCCCCTGCCGAACTGACGGTCGGATGTGCGCATACTTATGCCGGAGACGCGACTACGATCTTCCAACTGTGACGACCGTCGGGGATCGAGAGCGCGGCGGTGCGAGCGCGGCCAGCAGCGGAACGATCGCGGTCGGGCACTACTGCGAAGGGGCGGGTCACGCGACGCGGATGCTCGCCGTCGCCGAGGCGCTCGCCGACGCCGGTTACGCGTTCGAGATCGCCGGCGGCGGCCCCGGCGAGCCGTTCGTCGAGGCGAACGGCTACACCGAGCATCCGCTCCCGACGGTGGATTTCATCGATCGCTACCAGGGAAACGGGGCATCGGAGGGATCGCTCCGCGCCGTCGCCGGCGGCATGTCGGACTTCGGCGCGCGGGTGCGTGCCTACGTCGCCTGGCTTCGCGAGCTCGACCCCGTCGCGTTCGTCACCGACGACTTCGGCGGCGCGGTCGCCGCCACGCTCGCCCGCGAGCGATTCGTCTACGTCTCTCACGATCCCGTCGGGTTCTACGAGACCCTCCCCGAACGGGCCAGCGCCAGGCTCCGCAACGGACTCCCCGCGGTGAGCGCGGCGAGCTTCTGCTTCCCAAAGGTCTGGTCGGGCGACCCCGTGATCGAGGGCGCGATGGAGGTCGGGCCGATGGCCCCCGTCGACGACACGCCCGAGTCGGAGCTCCCCGACGTCGACGTGCTCGTCGTCCCCAGCGCCTTCTCCGTCGACGAACGGGAGCTCGCCGCCGCCCTCGCCGAGCGCGACCGACGAACGACGCTGGTCGGCGGCGAGGACTGGGAGCTCCAGCCCTCGCTCCAGCCCTACGTCCGCGCGGCCGACCTCGTCGTCTGTAGCGGCTACTCGACGGTGATGGAGGCCGCCGTGGCGGGGACGCCTTGCGTGGTCCTGCCCGAAACCTCCGAGCAACGCGGCGTCGCCAGGGCGATCGCCGACGAGCGCGGGTTCGGCGTCGCCGAGACGATCGAGGACGTGCTCGGCCACCTCGGGACGCTCGACGCGCCCGTCGGCCACGAGAACGGCGCGCTCCAGATTGCCGACGTCGTCGACGACGCCGTCGAAGGGTAGCGACGCTCTCGGAGCGGACGCTCCGTCGGCGCAGTCCCGACTGGCTGCTCCGTCTCCTACGATCCCTCGAACGCGATCACCGTGATCCCGTTCGCGGGCCCTTCGATCACGACGCGGTGGGACCGATCGATCGTCTCGGCCTGTCCGTAGGGAACGATCGCGTAGCGGATCGCTGGATCGCCCTCGAGCTCGTCGGGCGTCGTCCGTTCGAGCGCCCGGTCGGCGTAGAAGTCCACGCTCATGATCGACTGCGTGTCGCCGTCCTCGCCGAGCCAGACGTGGACGGTCTCGCCCTCGGGCACCTCCTCGGCGATGGTCGTTCCGATCGCGCGTTGCTCGTCGTTGTAGGACTCGTGGAGCGGCGCGCCGTAGCTCGCGAGCAACAGGACGACGAGCAGGACGCAGGTCGCCGGGTAGACCGCCGCGCCGGCGGCTCCGCCCCAGCGCTCCGCGGCGCCAGCTTTGACCGCCCGCGTCGAGGGGAGTCGGGCACGGAACCCGGCGAGTGCTCCGGCGATGCGGCCCCGGCGTTCCCCAGCACTGTCGAGACGCGTCCCCGCGATCGCGTCGTCCAGTCGATCGCCGAAGCTGCCGTCCGCGATCCCGGCGACGAGGTGGCCAAGCAACACGGCGCCGGGGACGTACATCGGCAGGAGGTACCAGGCGTGGTTGCCGCCGCCGAAGACGAACGTGGCCGGAACGGCGAGCGTCCACCAGACGAGCAGCAGGAGGGTCGGATCGCTGCGGGGGCCGGTGGGGAGATATCCCCTCCAGCCGCCAGCAGCGTTGGCTTCCGATCCGCTGGAGCGCAGCCGGAGCCCGTCCGCGCGCAGGCGCCACCAGGCGAACGCAAACGCGAGGACGACGCCGGTGCCGAAGAACGGAATCGCGTACTGGTAGGGCGGCACGAGCGTTCCGGCGGCGAACTTGATCCATGGGTAGTTCAGGAATGGCAGCAGTGGCTCGGCGGGCGGCTCCGTCGCCTGCCCGGCGACGCGCTGGCCGACGCTCGTGAGGAAGTACTCTTCGACGAACAGGTCGCCGTGTTCGAGGTAGGCGTAGAGGTGCCAGGGGAGCGCGATGAGCGTCGTGCTCGCGACGGCGGCGACGGTCCAGCGGTTGAGATATCTGCGGAGGTAGATCGCGCCGACCGGCAGCAGGACGATCACGAACACGCCCGCGGCGAGCCCCTTGACCATGACCGCGAGGCCGGCCGCGATTCCGGCGGGCAGGAGGAGCCGTGGATCCTTCCTGCCCCGCCAGGTGAGCCAGACGAACAGCGAGCCGAACAGGGCGAGCGGGGTGTCGACGACCGCCGCCGCGCCGCCGTGGCTCCCCAGCAACATTCCCGGGAACGCGAGGAAGGCGAGCGCGCCGGCGAATCCAGCCCGGCGGTCGATCCCGCTCCGCTCGCCGTCGTCGTCATGATCGACTCCACCGCGGTAGGTCACCGTCGCGACGTGGTAGACGAGGGCGGCACACCCCAGGGTCGCGAGCGCGGTCGGGAGCCGCGCCGCGAACTCCGAGACGCCGAAGATCGTCATCGCAGTCGCCTGGAGCCAGTAGCCAAGCGGCGGTTTGTTCAGCCGGAGCTGCTCGCCGAGGGCGTCCTCGTGGGTCGGCACGCGTATCTTCGGATCGAGCCAGCTGCCGCCGTCGGCCATGATCCGGGCGGGCGTCGCGTAGCGGGACTCGTCCCAGACGCGAAGCGAGAGGTCGCCGAGGCCGTAGAGGTAGAGCGCGGCCCAGATACCGACGATCGCGGCGAAGAGGAGGTGGCCCGCCGTGAGGCCCGCCGGAAGGCGACGGGAGAGCGCGGCGAAGCGGTCGCTCGACGTTCGGGTCGGCTCCGCGTCGCAGTCCTGGGGCGTGGACACGTTGGATCTGCCTATCCCAGGCAGCCTAATATACGGTCGTGGTTCGCGCGTGGCGAGAAGGACGCCAGCGGCCCGACCTCCATCGTGCCCTCGATCACGCCGAGGACTCGTCGTCGCCGCGCTCGACGGACTCGATCCGGTAGGGCACCTCGCCCTTGTAGTGGATCTTCGTCAGCATCTCCGCGAGGACGCCGAACATCAGCATCTGGAAGCCAAAGAGGATCAGCGCGACCGCAAGTACCAGTCGCGGAAGGTGGGGCAACAGTGCGTCGCCGAGGACGTACTTCATGAACACCGCGTGGCTGCCGATCAGGCCGCCGACCGCGAGCAGGAGCAGTCCGATGCCGCCCATGATGTGCATCGGGCGCATCGAGTACTTGTTCCAGAAGATGTTGAACGCGAGATCGACGAACCCGCGAACCAGCCGGCCGGCGCCGTACTTCGTCGAGCCGTGGGTTCGCGGTCGGTGGTCGACGGGCTCCTCCGTGATCTTGTAGCCGCGATCGTAGAGCTTCGCGGGGATGTAGCGGTGCCCTTCGCCCCGCAGATTCAGCTCGTCGACGGCCTCGCGGCGGTAGGCCTTGAGCGTGCAGCCGAAGTCGTGGATGTCCGGGCCGGTGAATCGAGCGAGGTAGGTCTGGATCCCCGAGGGGATCGTCTTCGTGATCGGGTCGTCCCGGTCCTTGCGCCAGCCGGAGACGCAGTCGTACCCGTCGCCGAGCCGGTCGAGCAGCATCGGGATGTCCGCGGGGTTGTTCTGGCCGTCGGCGTCGAGCGGCACGACGTACTCGCCGGCGGCAGTGTCGAAGCCGGCACAGAGCGCCGCGCTCTGGCCGAAGTTCCGCCGGAGGAAGACGCCCGCGACGGCGTCGTACTCCTCGGTGAGCTCGCGAATGACCTCCGCGGTGCCGTCGGTGCTGCCGTCGTCGACGATCAGGACCTCGACCGGTCGGTAGGCCGCCATCGCGTCGCTCGCGACGACCTCGACGATCTCCTCGACCAGCGGCCGGAGGTTCCCGACCTCGTCGTACGCCGGGAGGACGATCGAGGTGACGACCTCGCCGGGCGACGCCGCGCCGATCGTCGCGGCGATCTCGGGTGCGTCGTCGCGTTCGTCGGCCGCCTCGCTGGCGGCCCCGGCGGCGTCCGTCGCCTCGCCCTCCAGATCCGGCCCCATTGGCGCGTGCTCCGACGCGCCGTCACTTAGCCATGTTGCTCTGTTATCGGGCGGCTCGGCGACGCTGGCGGCCTGCGGGCTCGTTGCTCGGGGCGTTCGGCGGCGCACCGGCTGGAGAACGTTCGCCCTGGGGCCGTTCAGCCCCCGCCAGCGTCCGTCCGTCGAAGCTCCCGAGCTTCGGTCACGCCCGCCGCTCGATGACTCGCTTGGCGGCGGTCGCCTTCTCCTTCCAGCCGTAGCCCTGGTCGTAGACGTGGCGCTTGTCCTCGACGAGCTTCTCGGGCGAGGACTCCTCGAACCCGCCGCGGGCCCAGGCGCCGCTCTCCTCGAGCCACTCGACGACGCGCTCTCTCGTCTCCTCCCAGGAGAGCCCGACCATCTCGTAGTAGGCGATCATCGCGAAGACGCCGTTGTCGTGGCAGCCGGGCACCGTCCCCTGCTCGTAGACAGTCCGCAGCGGCTCGTGGGTCGGCGTGCTGATCGCCTCCGTGCGCTCCTCCGGCGTCAGCATCTCGAGGGCGTCCCCGTCCTCGCGCACCCGGTGCTCGCGGCGGAGTCTGGCGAGCGCGCCGTCGTGCAGCGGCGACCACTCGCCGGGCACGCTTCGCCGGAGCTCCGTCGCCGGCAGCGGTCCCGTCGAGAGAATCGCCAGCACGTCGGTGTAGGCCCGCTCGATCTCCGAGCGGGAACGGCCGCCGAAGTCGCAGTCCGGATCGTGCAGGTCGGTGGTGGACCGGCAGTCCGGACACGGGTACGCGAAGTGCGACACTGGCGGTGCTTGCTGCTCCGCTCGCTTAGCCGTGACGGTCGTGCGAGTCGGTCCGCGTCGGCCACGGCCGGCGACGGCGGGCTCGCCAGCCCCCGCTTCGCCACCGTTTTGCGCGCAGAGCGCCCAGCGTCGTGCATGAACCGCGTGCGCTCCGACGCCCTCCAGACGATCGACGCGAGCCTCGTCGGCCACGGCGCGATCGACCGCCCGGCGATCGAGCTACCGGCGGACGTCGACACTGGCACTGACGGCACAGTGCCGACCGACGAGATGCTGCGGATCGTGCTCGACGGCTCGACCCGACGCTGTCGGTTCGAGACGTACTCGGGAAGCGTCCGCACGACCGGCGTCTTCGACGCGCCCGACCTCGTCCGCTCGCCCGCCGACGGCGAGAACCGGCTGCGGGAGTGGATGGACGACACCGGGCTGTCGCTGGGTCGGACCGTCCACCTCGACGTGATCGAGCCCGGGTTCGCCTACGGGCTGCGAGCGCCCGGGGCGTCGACCGTGTACGACGCGCCCTCGAGTTCGCCAGACGACTCGCTGGCTTCCATCGCCGAACAGCTCGACGGCGAATAGGTGAAGCTGTAGCTGTTCGTTGACTAGCTCGGACCGCACCGGCAACGGCTTGGAAGCCCCCTCCCGCTCGTCGCAGCTAACTCGCTGCGCGCTTCGCTCGGCCTTCGGCCTCGCTGCAGTGCTTACACCGACAGACTCGCTGCGCTCGTCTGTCGAGGTTCGCCTCGCCGAGGCTCGGCTCACCTTCGTTAGAATCGACGAGCGGTCACCGGGAGACCAAAGGTCTCCCGAGCAGACGGACGTAGTCCGTCAACGGCCCCTTCCATTCCCACCCGGATACTCTGTCGAATCTCGCGTTACCCCGGTGGATTGCGTCGCGGAGCGTCCGGCGGTGGTGGCGGTGGCCCCGGCGCTTCGGCGGTGGATCAGTTCCCGTTCGCTGCGGATGCGTTTGGTACACGCTTTTCTCTGCGGCCCGCGAGCGGCCTGCATGGACACGAGGCTGTACCTGCGGTTCGAGGCGCTGGCGGTCCTCGCGGCCGCTGGCGTCGGCTACTACTGGAACGGGGGCGGGCTCCTGCTGTTCGTCCTCCTGCTGTTCGCACCGGACCTGTCGTCGGCTGGCTACCTGCTCGGCGACGAGGTCGGTGCGTTCACCTACAACCTGGCGCACGTCTACACCTGGCCGCTGGCGTTGATCGGGATCGGGCTCTGGAGCGGCGGGGCGCTGGCGATCAGCGGCGGGCTGGTCTGGCTGTTCCACGTCGGCATGGACCGCTCGATCGGCTACGGGCTGAAGGAGGGGAGCTTCCGGGACACCCATCTCGGGCGGATCGGGCGCTCGGAGTGATCTTCGGCTGGGCGGCACCATCGGCACCACCGCGCCGATCGACGGATCGGGGGAATTTCCCGGTCAGAACTGCCCGTTTCCTCGTGCCAGGTCAACAGACTTACTTCAGTACCCGAGCAACTATCGGCTCGATGCATTGGGTGCCCGTACTGACGACTCCTGAGTTCGTCTTGCAGCTCGTCGACCCCTCCACGTCGACGATCACGATTCTCGGCGCGCTGGCGATCCTGTTGTTGCTGGGCCTGTCGGCCTTCTTCTCCTCCTCGGAGATCGCGATGTTCTCGCTCCCGGCCCACGCCGTCGACAATCTCGCCGAGGACGACGTTCCCGGAGCTGGGACGCTGAAGTCGCTCAAGGACGACCCACACCGGCTGCTCGTGACGATCCTCGTCGGGAACAACGTCGTCAACATCGCGATGTCGTCGATCGCGACCGCCATCGTCGGGATCTACTACAGCCCCGGGACGGCGGTGCTGGTGAGCACCTTCGGGATCACCATGATCGTCCTGCTGTTCGGGGAGAGCGCACCCAAATCCTACGCGGTCGAGAACACCGAGTCGTGGGCGCTCAAGGTCTCTCGCCCGCTGAAGTTCTCGGAGTACGTCATGCTCCCGATGGTCGTGCTGGTCGACTACCTCACGCGGATCCTCAACCGCGTCACCGGCGGTCGATCCTCGATCGAGAGCACGTACGTCACCCGCTCGGAGATCAAGGACATGATCGAGACCGGCGAGCGCGCCGGCGTGCTCGAGGAGGACGAACACCAGCTCCTCCAGCGCATCTTCCGGTTCAACAACACCATCGCGAAGGAGGTCATGACGCCGCGCCTGGACATGACCGCCGTCGACGTCGAGGCCAGCGCCGACGAGGCGCTGACGACCTGCGTCCAGAGCGGCCACGCCCGAATCCCCGTCTACGAGGGCAGCCTCGACAACGTCATCGGCGTCGTGCACATCCGGGATCTCGTCCGGGACACCCAGTTCGGCGAGAACGACGTGGACATCCGCGACCTCATCAACCCGACGCTGCACGTCCCCGAGTCCAAGAACGCGGACGAGCTCCTCAGCGAGATGCGCGAGGAGCGCGTCCACATGGTCGTCGTCATCGACGAGTTCGGCACCACGGAGGGACTGATCACGATGGAGGACATGGTCGAGGAGATCGTCGGCGAGATCCTCGAGGGCGAGGAGGACCAGCCCATCGAGCGAATCGACGACGACACCGTGGTCGTCCGGGGCGAGGTCAACATCGAGGAGGTCAACGAGGCCCTCGGCGTCGACATCCCCGAGGGCGAGGAGTTCGAGACCATCGCCGGCTTCATCTTCAACCGTGCCGGGCGGCTCGTCGAGGCCGGCGAGGAGATCAGCTACGAGAACGTCGACATCCGCGTCGAGCGCGTAGAGAACACGCGCATCCTCGAGGCCCGGCTCCAGAAACACGAGATCGAGGACGGCGACGCCGAGCTGCTGGCCGAGGACGAGGCCGAGAACTGACCGGCCGGCCGGCGATCGCCGGCTCAGACCGCGTCGACGTCCGTCGGCACTGCCCGATCCCAGCCGTAGGCCAGCGCCGCGTATCCGGCAGCCGCGCCGCCCCAGCCGAGTGCAGCCACGGGCACGCCGCCGGCATCGCCGAGCAGCCAGCGTCCAGCGAGTGCGAGCGTCACGAGCAGCGCGATCAGGTGGAGCCCGAACCCGCCGCGAACGACGAGGGCGTCGCCGGCCTCGCGGCGCCCGTCCAGGCGCCGCCCCGCGGTCACGACGAGCAGTCCGATCGGCACGCAGCCGAGTCCGACCAGGAGCGCCCCGACCGGCCACGGGACCAGCGACAGCGTGCCGGCGACCGCCAGCACGCCGCCGAGGACCCCTACCGCAACTCCAGCGAGGCGAACGACCCCCGCACGACGGTTCCGATCCATACCGACGGCACCCCCGCCGTCGCCAACTACGTTGCGCTCTCGAACGGGGCGCAGCTGGCGTCGATCCCTGGCGTGGTGCGGGCCGAACCCCCACTGCGTCGCCGAGCCCGGTAGCCTATTGTACCACGCGCGAGAACCGTCGGACGAATGGTCGACCCCGCGACGATCGCGACCTTCCTCGTCGCAGGACTCGCCAGTCTCTTCATGGCGTGGGCCATCGGTGCGGGCTCCTCCGGCTCGACGCCGTTCGCGCCCGCCGTCGGCGCCAACGCGATTTCCATCATGCGTGCGGGGTTCGTCGTCGGCCTGCTGGGCTTTGCCGGCGCGGTCGTCCAGGGTGCGAACGTCACGGAGGCCGTGGGCCGGGAGCTGATCGTCGGCGATCCGCTCACGGCCCAGGCGGCCGCGCTCGCGCTGACGATCGCCGCCGCGCTCGTCGCAATTGGAATCTTCGCGGGGTATCCGATCGCGACCGCCTTCACCGTCACCGGCGCCGTCGTCGGCGTCGGGCTCGCGATGGGCGGCGACCCCGCGTGGGCGAAGTACACCGAGATCGGCGCGCTGTGGGTGCTCGTCCCCTTCGTCGGCGGCGGCATCGCCTTCGGGACGGCACGGTTCCTCCGTAGCGAGGCGACCGCCGAGCGGGTCGCCCTGCCCGTGCTCGCGGGGGTCGTCGGCGCGCTCATCGCGAACGTCGACGTCGCCTTGCTCGGCGACGGCGGCGCCTCGATCGCCGCGGCGGCTGGCGGCACCCTGGCCGCCGAGGCTGGCGGTGGCGTCCCGGCCGCCGGCACCGTCGGCCACGGTCTCGTGACCGTAGCGTTCGCGGTGACGTTCGCCGTCGCGCTCTATCGCGAGATGGGGATCGACCCCTCGCGTGGCCAGCGACGATTCCTGCTCGCGCTCGGTGGTCTCGTCGCCTTCTCCGCCGGCGGCAGTCAGGTCGGGCTCGCGATCGGCCCGCTCCTCCCGCTACTCGACCCCTACGACGTCAACGTCTTCGCGGTGCTGGCGGGCGGCGGGCTCGGGCTCCTGGTCGGCTCCTGGACCGGCGCGCCGCGGATGATCAAGGCGATCTCGCAGGACTACTCCTCGCTGGGGCCCCGGCGCTCGATCGCGGCGCTGATCCCCTCCTTCGCGATCGCGCAGGCCGCCGTCCTCTTCGGTATCCCGGTCTCGTTCAACGAGATCATCGTCTCTTCGATCGTCGGCGCGGGCTACGCCGGCGGCGAGGGCGTCTCGAAGTCGAAGATGGGCTACACCGTGCTGGCGTGGATCGCGTCGCTGGTGCTCGCGATCGGACTCGGGTTCGGGCTCTACACCGTGATGGCACTGGCGTTCGGGCTATAGGAGCGCGGTCACTGCGTCGGGCCGCCGAACTCGGCAGGAATGGAACGCTCAGTTCGTCGTATGCTTCGAGCGGCCGTTGCCGTCCTCGACGGGCGTCTCGACGCCTTCGGCGGCCTCGACGTGTTCGGTCTCTTTCTCCGTGTCGACGTGCCAGCGATCGACCGCGTCCTCGTACTCGCGGAGGCGGTCGCCGACCTCGGTCTTCAGTTCGTCGTCGTTGACGTTCACTTCGAACACGAACCGCTCGTCGCCGCGACCCGACTGCTGGAGGTTCGCGCTGATCAGCGCGTTGTCGAAGTAGTAGGGCGCGAGCTGGGTCATCACGCGCTGGTAGACGGTCCCCTCGACCTTCCGGAGGGCCTTGCGGCCCGCGGAGTCGGCCGCGCGGGCGACGTACTCGATGGACTCGCCCCACTTCTCGCGGGCGCCGGCCGCGTCGCCGTCGTGCTCGAGTTTCTCGTAGGACTCGGAGAGCTTCTCGCCAGCGTTGCGAACGTCGTCCTCGGGGGATTCCCCTGCCTTCTCGCCCTCGCCCTCGGCGACGCTGGCCTGCTCGGCGGTCTTCTCGGGGACGTCCTCCTCGATGCGTTCGTGGGTCTTGGGGCGCCACTCCTCCCACTCGTCGAAGGCGTCGACGAACGGGCCGTCCTCGTTGACGTCGAGGTCGCGGAGGGCGCGGGTGATACGCTCGCCATGCTCGACGATCGCCGGCCAGTCGCCGGTCACGCGGAAGCCGGAAACGCGCTCTTCCATCTGGTGGGAACGTGGGTCAGTGGGGCTGCGTGAAATGCGTTCTGGCTCGCTGGTCCCGTGTCGGTGGCCAACTAGGCTCCGTAGATGAGCCGGCTGGCGAACGAGTCGAGCTTTGCGCGGAGCTTCCCGATCGCAACCTCGTGCCGCACGACCGAGGTCAGCTCGCGCTCGGAGAGCTCGATGCGCTCGCCGTCGAAGGGGTTCTGGCCGGCGGTAGCGGCGGTATCGGCGCCAGCAGCGTCGGCACCGCTCTCGCCACCGTCGCTGCTGCCAGGGCCCTCCTCGCCATCGACGGCCTCCTTGGCGTCGATAACCGTGGTGACGCTACAGCGGCCACAGGCCTCCGTGCGTTTCCCTCCCATGATCTGTTCTCGCGTGGGCGTAGGCGAAGAAGGCGGATAAACGTTGCCCGGAGCACAGTGAACTGCGAGTCTCGATTCCGGCCGACAGCACCGTCTCGGGGCCTCTCGGCGTGTAGCGACCGATCCGACCCGTCAGTACGGATCAGTACAGATATTTCGCTGCCAGGACGATTCCTGCGATGAGAACGACCGCTCCCACCGTTCCCATCGTGGCTGTCTCGTCAGGATCGCTCGAGAGTGCAAGTAATGCTGTGCCGAGATGCTGATCTGGAGCCCGACGAGGGCTCCTCTGACGTCGCTCTCCATGGTTGCTAGCAACAGCTCAGTGCTGGAATAATTATAGATGGCGACGTTCGCGGTCGGATGAACGACGTCGTTCCCGGGCAGTTACGACTACGCGCCCGAACGACTGCTTACTCCCGGCCGTCGAGCGTGATCTCGCGGACCTCGGTGATCCGGTCGTCGGCGAGCAGCTCGGCCTCGACCTCGTCGGGCACGGGGTCGTCGAGGTTGTAGACGGTCAGCGCCTCGCCGCCGATGGTCTCGCGGGCGTTGAACATCCCCGCGATGTTGACGCCTGCGTTGCCCAGCACGGTGCCGATGAGGCCGATGGTGCCGGGTTCGTCCTTGTTCCGGGCGACGAGCATCGTGCCGTAGGGAATCGCGTCGACGCGGTAGCCGTCGATGCGGACGATGCGGGGGTCCTCGCCGGCGAAGAGCGTGCCGTCGACGCTGATCTCCTCGCCGTTGTTCGCGACGGTGACGCGAACGACGCTCTGGAAGTCCTCGGTCTGGTGGGACTTCGACTCGGTGACGTCGACGCCGCGATCCTCCGCGACCTGCGGGGCGTTGACGGCGTTGACCTGCCACTCGAGGGGCTCGAAGACGCCCTTCAGGGCCGAGGCGGTGACGAGGTCGAGGTCCTCCTCGGCGATCTCGCCTTCGTAGCGCACCTCGACGGACTCGATTCGCCCGTCGAACAGCTGGGCGGCGATCTTGCCGGCGGTCTCGGCGACGTCGAGGTACGGCTCGATGCGAGGGAACGCGCTCTCGTCGACGGAAGGCGCGTTGAGCGCGTTCAGCACTGGCTCGCCCTCGAAGGCAGCCAGCACCTGCTCGGCGGTGAGCGTCGCGACGCCGGTCTGGGCGGCGGCGGTGCTCGCGCCGAGGTGGGGCGTCGTGACGATCTCGTCGACGTCGAGGATCGGGGAGTCCTTCGGGAGCGGCTCCGTCTCGTAGACGTCCAGCGCGGCGCCCTGCATGACGCCGTCGGCCACCGCATCGGCGAGCGCGTCCTCGTCGAGGATACCGCCGCGTGCGCAGTTGACGACGTAGCCGTCCTCGAGCTGTGCGAACTCTTCCTCGCCGAGCAGCCCCTCGGTGTCGGGAGTCAGCGGCGTATGGACGGTCGCGACGTCCGCCTTCGCGAGCGCGTCGTCGAGGTCCTCGTAGAGCTCCGCGCCGATCTGCTCGGCGCGCTCGGCGGAGATGTAGGGGTCGAACGCGACCACGTCCATCCCGAGCGCGTCGCACTTCTTGGCGACCTGCTGGCCGACGCGGCCCAGCCCGACGACGCCGAGCGTCTTGCCGTTGAGCTCGGTGCCGAGGTAGTCGCTCTTGGCCCACTCGCCGTCCTGCAGGCGGCTGTGCGCCTGCGGAATCGAGCGCGCGGCGGCGAAGATCATGCCGACGGTGTGCTCGGCGGTCGCGCGGACGTTCGGGTCCGGCGCGTTCGCGACGATGACGCCGTGGTCGGTCGCCGCTTCGATGTCGATGTTGTCGACGCCGATGCCGGCACGCCCGACGATGACGAGCTCCTCGGCGGCGTCGAACACCGCCTCGCTGACGTCGGTGCCGGAGCGGACGATCAGCGCGTGGGCGTCCGCGATGGCTTCGAGCAGCGCGTCGCCCTCCACGTCGTAGGCCGTCTCGACCTCGTGGCCCGCGTCGCGGAGCGTTGCGATACCTTCCTCCGCGATGGGGTCGGTGACGAGTACCTTCATACCTCCGGCAAGCCGTGGGGGGCCGTTAACGGTTGCTATGTGGGCGCCAGCGGCTGCGCTCGCCGTGTGGCTTGGTCACACACTTGGGCCGAAGCATTTGCGCCTGGAGCGGCGAGTACGCGCATGGTCGACGCGACGATCCAGGGCATCCACCGCGGCACGATCTGCAGCGACGTGAACTTCCACCTCGAGGCGGAGACCGTCGCGACCGCCGCCGAACCGGCACCGACCGCCGAGCGGATCGCGACGCCGATCTACAACCTCGTGATCGACCATCCCGACGCGACGATCCTCTGGGATACCGGCTCCCATCCGGCAGCGGGCGAGGGGCACTGGCCCGCCGCTACCTACCAGGCGTTCGAACAGCCCGACGCCGCGGACCACCACCTGGTGGACGATCTCGCGGACGCCGGCTACGACGTCGCCGACGTCGACGCCGTGGTCTGCTCACACCTTCACGTCGACCACGCCGGTGGCCTCCAGGCGTTCGCCGGCACGGAGACGCCGATCTACGTCCACGCCGAGGAGCTGCAGTTCGCCTACTACAGTGCCTGCACACCCGGTGGGGACGGTGGCGGCTACGTTCGCGAGGACTTCGACCACGACCTCGCGTGGCAGCTCCTCCACCGGGACCGCGTGGAGCCATTCGCGGACGTCGAACTCGTCCGGCTTCCCGGCCACTCGCCCGGCCTCCTGGGGATGCTCGTCCACCTCGACGACCACGGCTCGGTGCTCTTCGGTAGCGACGTCGCCGAGCTCTCCGCGAACTACGAGGACGAGCGGCCGCTGGGCGCATCCCTCCTGCGGGACCGACAGGCGTGGGAAGACAGCATTCGGACGCTGAAGGACCTCGAGCGCCGCCACGACGCCGAGGTGATCTACGGCCACGATCCCGACCAGCACGAGCGGGTGCTCGCGGGCTGGGAGTAGCGCGGACGTCGCGGTTCGAGCGTCGGTGGCTTCGCTCCCGAGCGGACCGCTCCGTCCCCGGTCCGGTCGCTCCGTCCTCGATCCGGCCGCTTCGTCCCCGGTCCGGTCCTTCGCCCCCGAGTCCGGCCGCCTTACTCGATCGTCAGCTCCCCGGCTTCGGTGCCGGTGGCTTCCTCGGCCTCGTCCCACTCGATCTCGAACTCGACGGAGCGCTCGGTCATCGCGCCCTCCGGCCCCTCGTGTTCCACTTTGACCTCGAAGGTCGGCTCCTCGGGCACGTCGAGGGTTACCGACTCCTCGCCCTCCGTGAGCGTGAACGTCGCGCCGCGGTCCAGCGACTCGGCGATTGCCCGCAGGTACTCGGCGATCTCCGCGCGTTCCATCCGGCCCTCGCTCTCGAAGACTGTCTCTTCCATACCCGTTCCTACGGCAGGAGCGGAGATAAAGGCGTGCGTCGGTACCCGCTTTCGGCTGAAATCGGGGCCCCTCGACCGGAGCGGCCGATCAGGGCGCCAGCAACGTCGAAACCCGGGCGTTCTCCTTCAATCGGAGGCCGGCGCCGCCGACTGACAGTGGAATCCGCTCGATCGACTCGACGTGGAGCGTCGGGTGGCTCGCGCCGCGTTCGAGGACCGCGTCACGGGGCTGGAGGACGAGTCGATCGCTCGCTGAAACGGTCTCGTTGAACTCGACGAGGTACTGTCCCGCGTCGAGGTGCCACCACTGGTAGTCGTCGGATTCGTTTCGCCAGACGCGGTCGTGGGGCTCCAGTTCGGCGGGTTCGAGCTCGCCCCCTCCAAAGTCGATGCGGCCCGGATCCGTGATCTCGTAGATCTCGGCTGCGGTGAGGTCGATCGCCGTCCCCTTCTCGTGGAGCTGCGTCGGCTCGTGGACGATTCCATCGACGTGGTCGGTGATACTCATACCCGGGTAATCGGCTGCGGCGGGCAAAAACGGTAGGCCGTCGCGGCGAGTGGGCGCGATCGGACCGGCGGTATTCGTTGCTGCCGAGGCGCTTTTGCCACCCCGGGACGAACTGCAGGTATGACGTCACTCGCGTTCGACGAGCAGGGCGTGGACGTCGTCTACCAGGGCACCGAGTTCCGCCTCGAGAAGGAGCTCATCGAGGAGGCCACCCAGAAGAACTACTGGGAGGTCACCGACCACGAGGTCCTCCAGATGGTCGAGAAGGGCCCGGAGCTGCGCGGGGAACCCCGCCGCGTCGGCGACATTCTCCGCGCGAACTGAGCGACCGTCCGTGTTCCGCGGTATTCGATCTCTCCGGGGCTCCCGATACTCCCCCGATCCATACCACCGCAATCCGCCGACGCAACCCTTTTTACCGCGCGCACCGGGTCACGACCAACGGACGTAACCGTCCAACCGCCGTACTTTCACCAATGACAGACCGGGGCGTCGACGAGGACAAGCGGGCCACGCTGCGACGATTCGCAGCGCTGGGTGCCGCGATCCCGACGGGTCTCGCGGCCTCCGGCAGCAGTGCGGCGGCGGGCAGCGACGCCCGCGAGGCGATCGTCGGCTACCTCTCGGCCACTCCCGGCGCTCACTTCTCGAAGGTCCGCGACGACCTCCGGCTGGGCACCGGCGAGACCCAGCACCACCTCCGGCAGCTCGCCGCCGACGGCGCCGTCGTCCGGGAGGAAGACGGCGACTACGCGCGCTACTACCCCGCCGACACGTTCTCCGACGTCGAGCGGACCGCGCTCGCGGCATTACGAAAGGAGACGCCGCGGGCGATGGTGATCGCACTCCTCCGGGAGCCCGGTCAGTCCGGCACGAGCCTCGCCGACGCCGCCGGGGTCTCCCGCTCGACGGTCAGTCGTCACGCGGGTGCTCTCGAGAGCGCAGGGCTGCTCGGGCGCGGCGAGGACGGCTACGCGCTCGAACAGCCCGAGACCGTCCTGTCGCTGGTGGTGCGGTACGCGAACTCATTCGACGCCGACGCGGTCGCCCTCGCCAGCGAGGCGGACGAGCTGATCGCGTTCGATCCCTGAGCGTGCCGACCAGTGCGACGAGCAGTCGATTTTCGATCGACGCCAGCGGAGCGTTCGCTCGCTGCCAGACGACGAGGTTACCTCACTGATCGTCCGCCCCTCGACCGATCGTCGTCCGGCGTCGTCGCTCGATCGCTCGCCGGAGCTCGTCGATCGCCGCGAGCACGGGCCGATCGGCGTCGAGGTCGCGATAGCACAGCGACCGGAGGTCGCCGTCGACGATCCGTTCCTCACAGCCCGGCGGCGGCCCGGCCTCGCCGTCTGCCGGCTGGTTCTCGGCTGGCGTCCGTCCCTCGTCACTGTCCCGTCCGTCGCCACCCAGCGTCGCCCGTCTGCGCCGAGCGAGCGCGTCACAGCGCTCTCTGAGCACGGCGAGGCGGAGTCGCGCGCCGTTCTCCTCGCCCGCGCTGTCGTCGAGTGACTCCAGGCTGTCCCACAGTTTCTCGAGGGCGTCCGCTGCAGTGGCGACGGCGTGTCTCTCGGCGTCGATCCGATCCACGAGTTCGTCGCGGGCGCGCCAGCAGCGCCGGGTCGCGTCCCGGATGGCGCCGACGGCGGGCGCTTCGAGACGCCGATCGCACGTGCAGTCGAACGCGATCGTGGAGCCGAACTCCGCCGCCACGCTCTGGGCGAACGTGTCGCCGTACTCCGATCGATAGTGGGGAACCGCCATCACGGTCTCGCGGTAGTGAGACTCGATCGTCGCCGTTCGAACGGGGGCGTCGAGGGCGAGCAGCCGATCGCCGAAGCTCCGAAAGGCGGCGCGTTCGTCGCTCAGGATTCGGCGCTCGACGCGGAGGCATCCGCGTGCAGCCTTGAGGCGGTCGTCGACCCTCGATCGCGGATCCATCTGCCCGTCGTCCATCGAGCTGGGGGACTGCTTCGACGGCGCGTCGTCCGGAGCACTCATGGTCGCCGGAGGGGTGTGGGCGACGCAGTCCGCTGTGGGGAGGGATCGCGCTGGGCGTCGACGGCCGGGAGGTCGCCGAAGTAGCCGTCGGTGACCGCGCTGCGGACGGCGTCGCCGCGGCTGCCCGCTCTACAGGCGGTCTCGTAGGCCGACTCGAGCCCGGCCCAGTCGGTCAGCGGGACCAGCGAGACGGTCGTGCCGCGGGGCTCGACGTCGATCAGGAGGTAGGACGGCGGGAAGGCGGTCGTGGAAGGCGCTCCGACGACGTTGCATCCGCGGTAGCGCGTCGCGGTCGGCCAGCGGAGGTGGCCGCCGATCGCGAGCTCGACGCCGGCGTCGGCGAGCACGTCGGCGGTCCTGGCTGGCGAACGCACCCTGTGCCGTCGGTCGTCGAGTTCGTCGTCGAAGGTGCCCGGGAGCGGCGCGATCGGGTGGTGGGTCAGGCAGATCGTCGGGTCCGGATCGGCGCGAGCGGTTCGCGCGATCCAGGAGCGCTCGGCGCGCGTGATCGCACCGCCGTGCGTCGCGGTCGGCACGGCGTCGTCGCCCGTCGCGGTGTCGACGCCGAGCACGGTGACGCCGTCGATGCGGCGCGCGTAGGGACAGGCCGTCGGGCCTGCGGCCGCGGTCCAGTCTTCGGGATAGGGCGGTTCGCCGTCGGCGGCGACGTCGCGGTCGCCCGGGACCGTGATCACCGGCGCTGGCGCGTCCCCGAGCAGGTCGGCGGCGAGTTCGTGCTCGACGCCCGCGCCGGTCCTCGTGAGGTCGCCAGCAACGAGCACGGCGTCGACGTCGAGGCGCTCCGCGTCGGCGAGGGCACGCTGAAGTCGCCGCCGGCTCGGCTCGCGTTGCTGCCGGGCGGTCGTTGCCGATCCCTCCTCCGCTACGGTCGGTCGCTGGCTGTTCCCCGGCTCCGTCAGGTGTGTGTCGGCGAGGACCGCGAAGGTGGTCTTGGGGCCGCGCGGTCGATCGAACCGCGCGAGGGTGGCGGCGACGCCGCCGACGCCGTCGCGAGTCGTCGTGGGCTCCCGTACGTCCGGTTCGGACATGCTCCACCTGCTGCTACCGTTCCCATCACCTTCAACCTATCTTAAAACTGATATATCGTGCAGGGGTTGGCTCCGGAGCACTCCGTACGGCTCACGTCGTGCGATCGTCTCGCGTCGTCGTTGCGGAACGATCGACCCGAAGCCGCGATCGAGTTCGGCGTGATTCGAGCGGCAACTGCGAGAAAAACGGGCCGCAACCGCACCGCAACCGTGGTCCGCGACGGAAATTTGGGGTCGGCGCGGCTACGCCCCTTACACGGTCACCTTCCAGGTGGTCGACGACGAGTACCCCCACCGCTCGACGTTGACGTCCAGGTCGCCGTCGGCGATGGCGGTCATGTTCGTCCCCACCTCTTTCGCGCTCAGGCCCAGTTCCTCGGCGATGAGCCGGGACTTGAAGTAGGTCTTCGCGGGCACGTGCTCGCGAAGGTAGCCCAGGATTCGCTGTTGTTTGTCCGAGAGGCTGGTTGCCGAGGCCGCGGCGGTCGCGCTCATATTCGTCTGGAGGGCTGGGACTCCCTTAGCGGGTTTGGTACGGTCGTGCAACGCAGCGCCCGCTTGCGATTTCCTGCTCGTGTGGTGCTCACGACCGAACGGTGATCCCGGCTGAGCGACCACAGCGGTGACCATTGGTACGGTCGGGCACGCCGGTCGACGGCGCCCCGGAACGCCGTCCGCCGATCACGCCGGTCGGGAGCGTCCCGATCAGCGAGCCGGGGGCGTGGAGAGTGAGAACGCTGTCAGCGGGAGGATCAGGGCCGGAGCGGCACCGCCCCGTGCCCGTTGGTGTCCAGGAACTGGCGATTCCGTTCGGGCCATTCGAGCAGGCGATCTCGGAGGAGCGCACCGTCCGCCGTCGTCGGATCCGGGCCGCCGAGCGCGGCCGAGAGGGCCAGCAGGAGGCCACCGCCGTAGCCCAGCAGCACGGTCACGCCCGTCAGCACGGTGATCGAGACCACGACCCGGCTCACTCGCGTGAGCGGCGACGGATCGGTCCCGGCCGTGGCCGCGCTCCCGGACAGCCGTCGGCCAACCACTGCGAGGAAGGAGCCGCCGATCACGAGCACGACGAGTGCGGTCCCGCCGTAGGTCGCCGTCGCTGGGAGCCCGCTGGTCACGAGCAACGCGTAGACCACGGCGACGTCGATCAGTACCATTGCGATCCCGACGACGATCGTGGCGACCCCAGGTGGGCCACCGTTCTCGAGCGACGCTTCGGCGGGAGACATGACGGTAGGTGGATGGCTCGGCTCCTTCAAGCTACTGGGCCGGTCCCGACCGGCGCGTCACTGCGGCCATCGCCGGCTCCCCGCCGAGCCGCGGTGTGCAACCGCGGTCAGTTCTCGTCGAGATACCGGACGTAACCGGTCTTCTCCTCGCGATCGAACCCGCAGTCCTCGTAGAAGCCGTGCACGGCGGCTGACTCGCGCCCTGTCAGTAGCATGACCTTGAAACAGCCCGCGTCGTCCGCGACCTCGAACCCGTACTCGACGGCGGCCGTCCCGAACCCCTCGCCGCGGTAGTCCTCGTGACTTACGACGTTCTCCATCACCGCCCACGGCTGCACGTCGTGCGTGAGGTTCCGGGTGACCGAGACCATGCAGGTCGCGACGACGCGATCGTCGCGTTCGACCGCGACGATCGTCAGCGAATCGTCCGCGCGCATCCGGTCGAACTCCTCGCGAACCGTGGGGTCGTCGGGATCGAGCGACTCGTTGCTCGTGCTCAGCATCTCGTACAGCTCCAGCAGCTCGTCGAGTTCGTCGGCGCGGATGGATCTGGCCGTGGCCATCGGAGTCGTTCGATGCTCCGCAGCCGGGGATCAAGTGCGTTCCCCACCGCTGCTGCACACTGGCATACCGCGAGCGCCGTCAGGCGCGAGCGGTTTCGCTGGTCGCGAACTTCGTGAGCGACCAGATTGTTTTTGGTGGAGATTTTTGCGAGGAGTGGTTCTCGCAGGTCGCGCTTTGCGCGACCGAGGAAACCCGACGAAGTAAAAAGGTCCGCTATTGGAAACCGATTCGACTGCCTCTGCGGCCGGGCTCGGCACTGCCGCCGCGGAACTCCTCTTCGACGCCGTCGTAGTACTCGAGGAGCTCCTCCGTGATCGTCGGCCGGACGGTCTCCATGCCCGCTCGGAAGTGTTTCATCTGGACCTCCTCGGCATCGTCGTCGTCGCGCAGCGCTTCGATGGCAGCCTCGCGCGCGATCGTCTCGAGGTCGGAACCGACGTAGCCGTCGGAGCGCTCGGCGATCTCGCGGAGGCTGACGTCGGCGGCCAGCGGCGTGTCGTCGGTGTGGATCCGGAGGATCTGCTCGCGGCCCTCCTGGTCGGGCTGGCCGACCATGACGAGGCGGTCGAACCGTCCGGAGCGGATCAGTGCGGGGTCGATCATGTCCGGGCGGTTCGTCGCGCCGATGACCATGACGTGCTCCATCTCCTCGAGGCCGTCGAGCTCGGTCAGCAGCTGGTTGACGACGCGCTCGGAGACGTTGCTCCCCATCTCCTGGCTCCGGTTGGGCGCCAGCGAGTCGAGCTCGTCGAAGAAGATCACCGTCGGGGCGACCTGGCGGGCCTTCCGGAACGTCTGCCGGATCGCCTTTTCGGACTCGCCGACCCACTTCGAGAGGAGCTGTGGCCCCCGCACTGAGATGAAGTTCGCGTTCGTCTCGTTGGCGACGGCCTTCGCCATCAGCGTCTTCCCGGTGCCGGGCGGGCCGTAGAGCAGGATCCCCTTCGGCGGCTCGATCCCCATCCGGACGAACCGCTCGGGATCACGCATCGGCCACTCCACGGACTCCTTGATGTCGCGTTTGGCATCGTCGAGACCGCCGACGTCGTCCCAGGAGACCTTCGGGAGCTCGACGAGCACCTCGCGCATCGCGGAGGGCTCGACCTCGTTGAGCGCGCCGCGGAAGTCGTCCCGTTTGACGATCATCCGGTCGATGAGGCTCGGCGGGATGTCCTCCTCGTCGAGGTCGATCTCGGGGAGGTAGCGGCGCAGCGCCTTCATCGCGGCCTCCTTCGTCAGGCTCTCGATGTCCGCGCCGACGAAGCCGTGGGTCTCGTCGGCGAGGTGGCCGAGGTCGACGTCGTCGGAGAGGGGCATCCCACGAGTGTGGATCTGGAGAATCTCCTCGCGACCCGTCTCGTCGGGGACGCCGATCTCGATCTCGCGGTCGAAGCGGCCGGGCCGTCGCAGGGCCGGGTCGACCGAGTCGACGCGGTTCGTCGCCGCGATGACGATGACCTGGCCCCGGCTCTCGAGGCCGTCCATCATCGTCAGCAGCTGGGCGACGACCCGGCGTTCGACCTCGCCGGTGACGTCCTCGCGCTTGGGCGCGATGGAGTCGAGCTCGTCGATGAAGATGATCGACGGCGACTCCTCGGTCGCGTCCTCGAATATCTCCCGGAGTTGCTGTTCGGACTCCCCGTAGTACTTCGAGATGATCTCCGGGCCGGCGATAGAGAAGAAACTCGCAGAGGTCTCGTTGGCGACTGCCTTCGCGAGCAGCGTCTTGCCCGTCCCCGGCGGGCCGTGCAGCAGGACACCCTGTGGCGGCTCGATCCCCAGTTTCTTGAAGATCTGGGGGTGTTTCATCGGCAGCTCGACCATCTCGCGAACGCGCTGGATCTCGCCGGAGAGGCCGCCGATGTCTTCGTACGTGATGCCGCCACCGGTCTTCTCGAACCCGGAGATGGGCTCCTCGCGCAGCTCGACGTCGGTGTCCTCGGTGACGAGGACGACGCCCTCGGGCTCCGTTTCGACCGCAATGAGGGGGATCGCCTGCCCCGGCGACCGCATGAACGGATGGTTCGTCGAGGACATGACCGGGACGATGTCGCGCTCGACGACCGGCCGCTTCAGAATCTGGCGTTTCACCATGCCGGCGGCGTCGGAGCCGAACTGCACCGAGGCCTCCTCCGGCGGCGCGAGCACGAGCGAGTCGGCTTTCGTCGCTTCGGCCTTCCGGATCTCGACGCGTTCGCCGATGCCGACGTCGGCGTTCTGGCGCGTGAACCCGTCGATGCGAACGGTGTCGGTGTTCCAGTCCTGGCGGTCGGCGCGCCAGACCTTCGCCGCGGTCGAGTCCGCGCCCTCGATCTCGATGATGTCGCCGGGCGAGAGCTTCAGGTGGAGCAGCGTGTCCGGATCCAGCCGGGCGATGCCTCGCCCAGAGTCGTTGGGGTAGGCCTTCGCGACTTCGAGTTGGACTTCGTTCATTGGTGGGGAGGGTTGTGGCGTGCTCGGGTGCGGTGCCCGATATGTCTTGTGCTGGTACGCGACCGTCTACTGGCCCTGGATTTCGGTCCTGGCAATCCTGGGCGGTTGCCACGCGGTACCCCTCGCCTCGACCGCGCCGAGTGTCCCGTATGCATGGTTCGTGCTAACGTACCTAACTCCGGTGTCTGCCGACTTAGGAATGTCGGCGACATCGTCAGACGAGCGTCCGACGGCACCCGGTCGGGGGCACCCGATCGGTCAGTCGGCCGGACCGTTCCCCGATGCATTTAGTAACCCGGCGCGTGCCCTCGACACGATGGTGTACACGGACCCAGACGAGGTGCCCTGGAGCGCGTACCTCGCGCTCGGCGGCGTCTTCGCGGTGATCGTCGCAGCGTTGCTCCCCTGGTTCGTCCAGAACGGCGATCCCACGACGGGGCTCGAGTACGACGACGGCTACACCACATTGGGCGTCGCGCTGGGTACGCTTGCGCTCGGTGCGGCCTTCGAGTGGGGCGTCGTCACGCGGCTCGGCGGCGCGCTCGCGAGCGTGGTCACGATCGCCGTCGGCTACAACGCCTGGGACCAGGTCAGCGACTACCCGACCCACGAGCCGAAGCTCGGCCTCTATCTGACGCTGTTCGGCGGTGGGGCGCTCCTGCTCGCCGTGATCTGGGGCTCGCTCGAGGCACACGTGCTCGATCGGGAGACCAGCGACGACGCCGCCTGACGCTGGCGCGTCGTGCCGATCGAGGACGCTACCGCCGCATCTCGTCCCCCCGGCCGACCGCGGTGCTTTTCGGGACGCCCTGCGTTCCCGAACACATGACGACGCTCGCGTTCGACGGTCGGACCGGTGCGAGCGGCGACCTCCTCCTCGGCGCCCTGCTGGCTGCCGGCGCGGATCGCTCGGCGTTCGACCCGGTCGAAGCCGCGCTTCCCATCGCCTACGACGTCGCGTCCGTCGACGAAGTCGGGATCGAAGCCACGCGGGTTCGCGTGCTCCGCGACGAGTCCGACGGCGACGACGGGGGAGACGATCACGGCAACGGTCACACTCGCGATCACAGTCACGCCGATGACGACGGCCACGGACACGAACACGGCCACAGCCACGATCACCACCACGAGGGATCCCACGACCACGCCGACGACCACGACGCCACGCCCGCCGAGGGCCACGGCCCTCACCGCTCCTACGCCGAGGTCCGCGAGATCGTCGGGGAGCTGCCGATCCCCGAGGCCGCTCGCGAGGACGCACTTGCCATCTTCGAGCTGCTTGGCGAGGCCGAGGCCGCGGTCCACGGCACCGACCTCGACGCGACGCACTTTCACGAGGTCGGTGCCGACGACGCGATCGCGGACGTGGTCGGTGCGGCGGTGCTCCTCGACGATCTGGACGTCGATACCGTGGTGACGACGCCCGTCGCCGCCGGCGGTGGCGAGGTCGAGTCGAGCCACGGCACCTACCCCGTCCCAGCACCCGCCGTCGTCGAGCTGGCGGAACGCGCGAGCTGGGAGCTCGAACACGGGCCGGTCGACCGGGAGCTGCTGACGCCTACCGGTGCGGCGATCCTCGCGCACGTCGCCGAGGGCCGGACCCGCGTTCCGCCGCTGCGCGTCGCCGGCTCGGGCTACGGCGCCGGCGGCTACGACCTCGGCGACCGCCCGAACGTGCTCCGCGCGGTCGTCGGCGAGGAGCGCGCCGCGTTCGAGTGCCAGCCGATCTCGGTGCTGGAGACGAACGTCGACGACGTGTCGCCGGAGGTGCTCGGCGATCTCCAGGACTCGCTGGCCGCGGTCGGGGCGAAGGACGTCTCGATCGTCCCGACGACGATGAAGAAGTCACGGCCCGGCCACCTGATCAAGGTGATCGTCGACCCGGCCGACTCGGCGGCGGTCGCCCGCCGGCTCGCCGAGGAGACGGGGACCCTCGGTGTCCGCGAGGCCGGCGCGGCGCACCGGTGGGTCGCCGAGCGCCGGATCGAGTCGGTGACCGTCGAGATCGACGGCGACGCCCACGAGCTCCCCGTCAAGATCGGGACGGACACCGACGGCGAGATCTTCGACGTTAGCGCCGAGTTCGACGACGCGGCGGCGCTCGCGCGGGAGAGTGGGCTTCCGGTCCGGGAGGTCCGCCGGCGGGCGGAGGCTGCGGCGCGGGACCGACTCGAGCGATAGCGCCGGGAGTGGTTCTGTTGGAGCGTTCCGTTGGCGATCGACGTACGTTCTGTATTCGGTGCAATTCTGTCCTGAATGGCCCTTATATCGATAAAATGCCTAGCGTTCGTATCAGGGTCAGCCTTTTACACTACCATGCGGACGATTCACGTGGATGCCGACCACAGACCGACCACCGAACGACCTGGCGCCCGATGCGATGCCCGACGAACTTCCACACTCGGCGGCGACGACGCCCGCCGTGGCCACCCCGACGCGAACGACCGGCGTCGGGACAGTTCGGACCGCGACACCGGGCGCGACCGACTGTCCACACTGTGGCACCGGGAGGATCAACTGCCACGGCAGGCTCGACTGCCCGGAGTGCACGTGGACGGAGGCGCGATCCGCCGCGTAGGACGCCCGGCCGACCGACGGTCCGTCCGGCCCGTTCGCCTCACGATCCTCACTTGACTGGCATACACGTCCGATCTCGGCCCGGTGGTTGTCCCGGGCCGATTTCCGTTCCTGCAGCACGCTACCGACGCACAGCACGGCGTCGAACGCCGTGCTCCCGATCAGCTCACTCCTCGCGGTGTTCCTCCAGCGCTTCGTCGACGGTGAACTCGCCGCTGGCGACCCGGCGTGCGAGCCGCTCGTCGATCGCACGATTGTCCTCGCCCGCCTCGCGGGAGCGTTCCTGGATCCGCCGGAGCTCGCCGACGGTGGGATCGACGTCCCGCGCCTCGATAACCTCGCCCTCGCGCCGGGCGATGTTCGCTGCCGCGAGCACGTCGCCCATGCCGCTGGCGCCCGCGCCCAGCGACGGCGTGGTGCCGGTCTCGTCGACCAGCTCGACGCGGAGTTCTTCGAGCGAATCGACGAGCCGCGCGCCCTGCAGCCGCGCGCCGTCACCGATCCGGACGACCGGGTCCGGCGCGTCCCCGACCTCCTCCCGGACGATCTCGCCGACGTCCGCCAGCGGCACGTGGTAGGCCGCGACGACGGTGTCCCCGATCAGCACCGCGATCCCCGGCCGGTCGCCCGGATCGATCCCGACGACGACCCGTCCGTCCTCGCCACGAGCGAGCTGGAGGGCCGCCTCGACGGCGGTCCGTGCGTCGCCGGGCTCTGCGCCGACGACCTCGATGCCATCGTGGGGCTCCTCGGCGTCCCGTAGCTCCGCACGCGCGTCCTCAACCTCTTCGCTCGCGACGATCAGGACCGATGCCCGCTCGGGCAGCGCCTCGCCCTGTTCGACCGTGGTGAAGACGGCGTCGCGATCCCGCAGCTCCGCGACGACGTCGTGGTAGACCTCGAAGTCCTCCGTCGCGACGACGATCACGTTCGAGGTTGGGCCCTCCGCGAAATAAGACCGCCGGGAGCTGACGATGGGATCGGTCAGGAACACCGGCGCATCTGAATGCCACCCGCTCCGGTTGCGTGGCGAGCCCGGGGTATCGATCGCCCGGGCGTTCGGAGGTCACAGAAGTAGCCAATCCGCGCTTTCCCGCCGACTCCTTCACCGCGAGGCAAACGACTATCAGATCGCTCCGCGACCGTCGAACCCGTGAATCCGACAGTCGTGTTTCCGGAGGCCCGCTCCGTCGAGATCGAGGACCGCGAACGCCCGGCACCAGGCCCCGGCGAGGTGCTGATCGAGACCGATACATCGCTCGTCAGCACGGGGACGGAGCTAACGGTGCTCTCCGGGGAATTCCCCGAGGGCTCGAACTGGGACGGCTACGCGGAGTACCCCTTCGTCGCGGGCTACACCAACGTCGGGACGGTCGTCGAGATCGGCGGCGAGGATTCGGAAACCGCTGTGACGTCGGCGACCGGCGCGACGATCGAGCCCGGAACCCGCGTCGCGACCTGGACGCCACACGCGGCGTTCGTCACCGCCAGTGCCGAGGACTGCGTCGTCGTGCCCGAGGCGATCGACGACGACCAGGCCGCGCTGTTCGCGATCGCCCAGATCGTCATGAACGGGCTCCGGCGCGGTCGGGTGCGTTGGGGCGAGACGGTGGCGGTCTACGGCCTCGGCATCCTTGGCCAGCTCGCGGTCCGGTTCGCGCAGGTTGCGGGCGCCGAGACCGTCGTCGGGATCGACCTCGCCGAGGACCGGCTCGACTACCTCCCCGACGACCCCGGCGTCGTCGGCGTGAATCCGACCGAGCGCGATTCAGCGGAGGCCGTCAAGACCGTTACGGACGGTCGGCTCGCCGACGTCGCTATCGAGGTCACCGGCAACCCCGATGCGGTCCCCGGCGAGTTCGACGTGCTCCGCGAGCAGGGCCGACTGGTGCTCCTCTCGAGTCCCCACGGCGAGACGACGCTCGACTTCCACGACCTCGTCAACGGGCCGAGCCACGAGATCATCGGCGCTCACCAGGAATCGCATCCGCCCGTGGCGACGCCGGCGAACCCCTGGACGAAGCCCCGTCACGCCGAACTGTTCTTCGAGTATCTCCAGCAGGGGCGGCTCTCCGTGACCGACCTCTACACGCACGAGGTGGCCTACGAGGAGGCACCGGCGCTCTACGAATCGCTGCTCGCCGACCGGACCGGCGCGATGGCCGTTCGGCTGGAGTGGTAGCGCCGGTCGAAGCCTCGAGGAACCTCGAAAGACCCCTGCTGATCGCGGACGTTTGGCTGGCCAGCAACCACCGAATCCGGCGACCCGACCCGGAGGAGTCAGCTACAAGGCACAGCGCGAGCGCCTACCCGTATGGCCGATCAGATCACCCGACAGTCGCTCGCGGGCGAGTGGAGCGTCCGCCAGACGGGCGCGACGCCACAGGACGCCCCCGCGGACGCCGGGCTCGACGGCTCGCTCGCCGCCGAGGTGCCGGGCGACGTCTACCACGACCTGCTCCGCGCCGAGGAGATCGCCGACCCGTTCGTCGAGGACAACGAACTCGACGTCCAGTGGGTCGGCGAAACCGACTGGACCTACGAGACGACGATCGAGGTCGACGACGAGACGCTCGCTCACGACGAGCACCGGCTCGTCTTCGAAGGCCTCGACACCGTCGCGGAGGTCTCCGTCAACGGTGAGGTCGTCGGGACGAGCGACAACATGCATCGCCGGTACGAGTTCGACGTGGGCGCAGCACTCGAGGCCGGCGCGAACGAGCTCGAAGTGGCCTTCGCATCCCCCGTCGACTACGCCGCCGAACGCGCCGCCGAGTACCCCTACGACGTGCGCTCGATCGAGTTCCCCGTCGAGCAGCCCCACCGGAACTTCATCCGGAAGGCTCAGTGTCACTTCGGCTGGGACTGGGGCACCTGTCTGCCGACGATGGGGATCTGGCGTAACGTCGAACTCGTCGGCTTCTCCGAGCCCCGGATCACGGACGTCGCCGTTGGACAGGACCACGACGACAGCGGTGGCGCACACACCGTCGACCTCCAGGTCGACCTCCGCGTCGAGGCACCCGAGGCCGGCGAGTACGACGTCGCCGTCGCGATCGACGACGAGACACTCGACGCAGCGGCGACGACCACCGTCTCGATCGACGCCGGCGTCTCCGAGCCGAGCGTCTCGCTGACCGTCGAGGATCCCGAGCTGTGGTGGCCCGCGGGCCACGGCGACCAGCCCCTCTACGACCTAAGCGTCGAACTCTCGACTGCCGAGGGAATCACGGCCGACGCCGCCACCGAACGGATCGGCTTCCGCGAGATCGAACTCGTTCGCGAGATCGACGACGCCGGCGAGTCCTTCGGCTTCGAGGTCAACGGCCAGCCGGTCTACGCGAAGGGCGCGAACTGGATCCCGACAGACGGCATCCCGACCCGCGTCGACGATTCGGACTACGAGCGCCTCCTCTCCGACGCCGTCGACGCGAACATGAACTGCATCCGCGTCTGGGGCGGCGGCATCTACGAGCGCGACGAATTCTACGAAACGTGCGACGAGCAGGGGCTGCTCGTCTGGCAGGACTTCATGTTCGCCTGCGCGCTCTACCCCAGCGACGACGCGTTCATCGACACCGTCGCGGCCGAGGCGGAGTACCAGGTCCGCCGGCTCTCCTCCCATCCCTCGATCGCGCTGTGGTGTGGGAACAACGAGAACGAGGAGATGCTCCGGGAGTGGATCGGCGAGGGCGCGGAGGACTACGACACCTACGCCGAGGACTACGACGCGCTCTACCTCGACACGCTCGGACCCGTCGTCGAGAACGTCGACCCCGACGACCGCGCGTTCTGGCCGGCCTCCCCGCACAGTTCGAGCCCCGACGTGCTCCCCAACGACAACAGCGAGGGCGACGTCCACTTCTGGGACGTCTGGCACTCCGGCAAGCCGTTCTCGGCCTACCTCGACGCCGAGCCGCGCTTCGCCTCCGAGTTCGGCTACCAGTCGTTCCCCTCGATCGAGACGCTCTCGGACGTACTCGAGCCGGCGGACATGAACCCGACGGCGCCGCTGATGGAACACCACCAGCGCAACCCCGGTGGGAACGGTCGGATCCTCCAGCGGATGGTCGACCACTTCCGGGTCCCCTTCGACATGGCGGACTTCGTCTACCTCAGCCAGGTCCAGCAGGGGCTCGCGATCGAGACCGCCATCGAGCACTGGCGGCGGATCAAGCCCCACTGTGGCGGGACGATCTACTGGCAGCTCAACGACATGTGGCAGGTCGCCTCCTGGTCGTCGATCGAGTACGGCGGCCGCTGGAAGGCGCTCCAGCACATGACTCGGCGGTTCTACGCGCCGGTGCTCGTCTCGATCGTCCCCGTCGACGAGGAGGGCGATCCGATCGGTCGCGACGAGGAGCCCGCCGCTGCACAGGTCTGGGTCACCAGTGACGAGACCCACGCGCTGGATGGCGACATCGAGATCACGGCGGAGACGTTCGACGGCGAGACGATCCACCACGAGGAGACCGTCCCGGCCGACGTCGGCGCACAGGAGAGCGCGGTCGTCGCCACGCTCGATCCCGACGCGCTCGGCGACGACGAGATCGACGCAGACCGATCCGATCTCCTGCTCCGCGCGGAGTACACCGGTCCCGAGGAATCCTACGTCGCCCACGAAGTGCTGAACGTCTACAAGCGCCTCGACCTCCCCGAGGTCGACCTCGACGTCACCGTCGACGGCGACGAGGTGGCCGTCGCTGCCGACGACGCAGCACTCTACGTCCGGCTCGATCCCGGCGAGCTCCAGGGCCACTTCTCGGACAACTTCTTCCACCTCGCCGCCGGCGAGGAGCGAACGGTGACCTTCGATCACCAGAGCGGCGAGGATGGCTCCGTCGCCGACGCGCTCTCGGTGACCCACCTCCGCGAGACGTACTGACCGCCGTCCACGGCGGTTCGCGATTCTGGATTTTCGGCGAACGTTGCAAGCGACACCCCCGCCGGCTACGCTCGGTGTCGTCGATCAGCACCACCTGTCCAATGGCGTCCGGGACTCGATGCGAGACCGACATTCGCTGGTTGTCGCGGACCGCCTACCCTCTCCGAAGGGTGAAGCTCAGTTACGCGTCGTTATCGATAGGACGTGCTGACGGGGTATTAAATAACGATACTCCCAATTCGTTTTGCATGGGCCCCCCACACGGCGTAGTCCTGCCGCATGACTCGCATCTGCACGGGATTTGGCTCGATGGATCGGAGATCTATCGATTTCCGTTTCCGAGAACTGTTTTGTATACGGGCAAATAATCCATCCTTGGATAAGGATAGTGGAGAAACTCTATATATGGCCGCCTGTAACGTCCTGTAGATAACGATGCGTCCGGAAGATTTCGAAGAGGGGCATCCTGGGGACGTACAGATGGTCGATGGCGTCTTCTCGTACAGTCCCGACCCACTCCCCCCTGAACTCGCTCCGTCACACGAACTCGCTCGGAAGCACGGTGACGCGATGTACGCCCTTGGGCGATTGGCGGACCTTGAAGTGTGGCTGGACACTCCCGAGATAATCCTCAGCCCCTTGGTCCATAGGGAGGCAACCGAATCATCGAACATCGAAACTACGACGGGCGTTACCCTCTCGGATCTCTACGAGCGTGAAGCCGGAGGGACTCCCGGCGAGTCGAGCACGGAGCGGGAGGACATCCTCGAGGCATCGAACTACGTGCGTGCCATAACCACGGGGATAGATAGGCTCCGATCCGGTGATGACATCGACGTCGAACTACTCTGTGAACTTCACGAGATTTTACTGAGCGGCGGAGTGAGAGGGGAAGAGAAGAACCCAGGTGAGCTTCGAGAGGAGCCTGCAGGCCTTGATGAACCTGGAACACCGCTCTCGGAGGCGAGATTCGTCGCAGCACCAGCTTCGACAGTCCCCTACGCCCTCCGTAGCCTGATACACTATGCGAGGGGCGGGCCGACGTTCGCTCCACTCATCGACATCGGTCTGGTGCACTATCAGTTCGAGACGATACATCCGTTTGAGGATGGAAATGGGCGCCTCGGGCGTCTGCTAGTGATGCTGTTGTTGTACGAGTGGGAGTTAGTCCCCGGACCGTATCTGTACCCGTCGTCGTACTTCAACGTGAATCGCGATGCATACCTCGACCTACTCCTCTCCGTGAGCCAGGAGGCAGCGTGGGACGAGTGGATCGGATTCTTCCTCGACGCCCTTAGCGAACAGGGTGAAGAAGCATATGACGTCGCACGGGCGCTCATTTCTATCCGCGATAGGTACCGATCTGAGTATCACGGGAAGGGCCCAGTGATTCAGGAGGTACTCGATTTTATCATTCAGCAACCGTACTTCACTGAACCGCAGGCCGTCGATACCCTCGACCGATCTCAGCCCGCGATCAACGGCGCCATCCGTACGCTCTGGGACGACGGTGTCGTCGAGGAGACGACTGGAAACGACCGAAATCGGCGGTACCAGGCCCGCGAGGTACTCGACATCGTGGAACCCTACTGAACGGTGTGCAGCGCCAGATGGGACGACAGGCGGCTGCTTGAGAGGTAGATCATTGGTACTTCCTCACTGCCGAGATCCACTCAATTGAGCTCCACGGACCCGATTCGATCGTTGACGGAACAGTCCTTACACACCAGTAGAGTACCGCAGAATGCCCGCGATTCCACCGAACGCGTCGTGGAGCTGCTCGCCCTTCTCGAAGTCCGTCGAGATGAAGGCCGTCTCCGTGCCGCGCTGCTCGGCGATGGCCATCAGGTGCTCGATGACGTCCTCGCGATCCTCCTCGGTCACCTCGACCGTCTCGCCGCAGTCCTCGCAGTCGACGGCGTCGGGCGTCGCGTGGCGACGATCGACGAGCTCGTAGGTCGTGTTCGTACAGGCATCGCAGTCGGCGACGACCACGTCCTGGCGGAGGTCCTCCGAGAGGAGCAGCGTCTCGACGGAGCCCATCATCAGGTTCTGGCGCGTCGCGCCGAACCCGTAGGTGGCCTCCTCGCCCTCGTGGAGCTGCCTGAAGAATGTCTCCATGAGGTTCTTGTCCTCCATGATCTCCGCGTCGGCGAGGACCTCCGAGGCGTTGTCCACGAGGTCGTGGAGCCCGGACTCGTCGGTGTAGGAGACGTCGAACTTGCCGAGGACGAGGTCCTGGAGCTCGTGGTGGAGGTAGTCGCCGTCGAGGAACTCGTCCTTCGTCGGCGAGGGGCCGCCGACGAGGATGCCGTCCATCTCGTGGCGCTCGGGGACGAACAGTTCGTCGGCCATCCCCGCGACCTCCTGGTAGAAGTTGTCGATCGCCTCGAGGCGCAGTCGGGCGAATCGCTGGGCTGACTGACCCCCTTTGCGCTGCTTGCCCGGGACCAGCGACGACGCGCTCTTGACGGGCTCGACGCGCTTGCCCTTCAGCCAGCCGACGTTCGCCTCGCGGCGGTCGAGGACGACCAGTCCGTAGAGCCCCTTGTCCGCCAGCATGTACTCCAGGGGCTCCGTGAGGAAGTGTGAGTCGCAGTGGTAGCGGAAGGACTCGATGGGGTCCGGCGGGCTCTCTAAGACCTCCGTCACCATGTCGGTCTGGCCGCCGCCGGCGTCGATCGCCCCGGAGAACAGCACCATCCCGTTCTCGGGGGCCTCCTCGTAGTACTGGAGACGAGACTTGATCGAGGAGAGGGCGTCCTGGACGTTCGTCCGCGTCTGCTTGGACTTGATGTTGGAGGCCTCGCTGTGCTCCTGCGTGACGTGGGCCTGGACCTCGCTGATACGGGTGCCGCCGGGAACGTAGATCGAGACGAGCTGGGTCCCCGAGCCCTCGTACTCGTCGAGCTTCTCGATGACCTTCTTGAACTCGTACTTTTGTCGATCGCTCTGTTCGGCCTCCTGCTCGCTCATTGTGTAAATGTGGCTCCGCTCGGTGTAAGTACCTGTTGAAGGTCGATCCGCGCTTCTGTGCGGTGGTTTCGCGTGGGGCTCGTGGCCGCACAGCTACGGATGCTTGCGGGACAGCAAACAGCCCTGAAGCCCCCTCCCGCTCGACCGTCCGCGACTCGTTGCGCTCCTCAGTCGGTCGCTGACGCTCCCTCCTTGCGGTGCTTACGTCGTCGGGGACGGATCGAGCGGTCGGCCCCTTCCAGTCCCACCCGGAGGTCGTGTCGAAGGGTGCGATTCCCTGTGGATGGCGGGTGCTCGCGGGAAACGGTGGTGCGGGCGGTTGCAGTCGGGGGTGGAAGCGCAGCGCTGTACCCGGTACTGCGAAACGGGGTTATTATAGGGGTCGGGGGCGGGCGTTGACGGTATGGACCGGTACGACGTGGCGATCGTCGGCGGGGGTCCGGCTGGCGCCGCAGCAGCGTACGAGGCCGCCAGCCGGGGCGCGGAGACGGTCGTCCTCGAGAAGGGCGTCCCGCGGGCGGACCGGGACGGCCTGGGCCCGGACTCGACGGACGCGGCGGGGATGCTCGACTACTGGATCGAGATCATGGGGATCGATCCGTCCGAGCTGCCCGACGACGTGATCCTGCGGGAGCTTTCTGGCACGGAGTTCGAGGGGCCGACGGAGTCCCTCCGGCTGGAGCGCACGGGGATGGACGCCGAGTATCCCCACTTTGGGTACACCTTCCAGCGCGCCCGGATGGACGACTGGCTCATCGAGCGCGCGGAGGGCGCCGGCGCGGAGTACCGCGTCGAGGCGAGCGTGACGGGCGTCGACTCGGAGCTGACCGGCGATCCCGAGCACGTCCTCTCGCTGCGCGACGGCGAAGAGATCGAGGCCCAGCGCCTCGTCCTCGCCGACGGCCCGCAGCGCCAGGTGACCAACCGGGTGCTCGACCCGCTGCTTCCCGAGGGCCAGGCGATCACTGACTACCTCGGCACGACGGACGCCAACCACATCGCCTACCAGGAGCATCGCGAGTTTCCGGAGGACGCCATCGAGAAGGACTTCCTCAAGTTCTGGTGGGGTGCGATGCCCGGCGAGACGGCGTATCCGTGGGTGTTCCCCAACGACGGCGACGTCGCCCGCGTCGGGCTGACGATGCCGATCGGCCTGGATCTCGACGAGATCGAGAATCAGGAGGATTACCTCCTGCTCGACGAAGACGACGAGTCGATCCCCTCGGGCTCGGAGTACATCGAGCGCCTGCTCGAGCGCGCGTACCCCGAATACGAGCTTTCAGACTTCCCGCTCGTGGAGGATCGGGGCAAGCGAGACGGCACCGAGACCTACGCCATCTCCTCGACGCGCCCGATCGACTCGCCGACCGCCGCCGGGATCGCCGTCGCCGGCGGCGCGATGGGCACGACCTCAGCGTTCCACGAGGGTGGCTATCACGTCGCCGTGCGTTCGGGCGCGATCGCGGGCGAGCTTGCGGCGACCCGACGCCTCGACGCCTACAACGACGCCTGGAAGGAGGCCATCGGCGACGAGATCCTCCGGAACGTCTCCTTCGCGGACATCGTCGCGGACTACGAGCCCGCCGACTGGGATAACGCGTTCAGCACGGCCCGGAAGCTCATGCAGCGGGAGGGCTCGCTGGTCGGCTTCTCGCCGTCGGCGGGGCTGTCGGGCCTGAAGCTCTACCTCCAGTACTGGTGGACGAAGCGCAAATTCCGCGACGGCGGCTACGTCCAGCTCCACGAGCACGAGTTCGAGGTCTGATCGGGTCGACGGCTGCGACCGGTTTTTTGGCAGTCCCCACGGTGTCGCGGCAGTCTCCCGGACGGCGACGCGCCCGCCACCGCTCGCACCCGAAACGTGGCCCTTATATGCCGAACGGCAGTCGTACTCCGTATGACCGAGGAAGACGCCGAGGCTGCCCCCGAGGACGACGCAGCCGAGGACGCGGCCGAAGACGCCGAGGAAGAAGCGCCCGATGGACTGCAGGACGGCGACTTCGTCCGTATCGCCTACACCGCCCGCGAGACAGAGAACGACGGACTCGTCGACACCACCTCCCAGGAGGTCGCCGAGGAGGAGGGCGTCGACGAGGAGGACCAGACCTTCGAGCCCCGCGTCATCGTGCTCGGCGAGGGCCACCTCTTCCCGCCCGTCGAGGAGGACATCCGCGGCAAGGAAGCCGGCGATGAGGGGTCCGTCGTCGTCCCCGCCGCAGAGGCCTTCGGCGAGAAGGACTCCGACGAGGTCCGCACCGTCAGCGCCGACAAGATCCCCGAGGACGACCGCTACCCCGGCGCGCACGTCAACGTCGACGGCGAGCACGGGCACGTCGAGGCGATCATCGGCGGCCGCGCCCGCGTCGACTTCAACCACGCGCTGGCGGGCCGCGACATCGAGTACGAGTACGAGATCCTCGAGGAGGTCGACGACCGGCTCGAGCAGGCCAAGGGCCTCATGGGCGCGTTCCTCGACATCGACCTCGAGATGTGGCTCCAGACCGACGAGGTCGAGGAGGAGACGCTCGTCGAGCCCGAGGATGGCGAGGATACGGACGGAGATGACGACGAGGACGCCGAGCCCGAGTACGAGACCGAGGTCGTCGAGAAGGAGACCCTCTACGTCGAGGCGACTCCGCAGCTGACGATGAACCAGCAGTGGATGATGGGCAAGCAGCAGATCGCCCAGCAGCTCATCGACCGCCTGGGCATCGACCGCGTGATCGTCCAGGAGACCATCGACGGCATGGGCATGGGCCCGATGGGTGGCATGATGGGCGGCATGGGCGGCGGTGGCGGCGACATCGAGGACGCGCTGGAGGACGCCGACGTCGACGCGGACGAGCTCGTCGAGGAGCTCGAAGACGACGCGTAGACGCCCCGAAATCCCCGTTTTCCGCCCCATTCGTTGCGTTCGGTTCCTGCCGAAACGATTACGGCCTCGCCAGTCGCGCGTCTATGCGTGACGAGCCCCTCCAGACGACAACTGCTCGCAGCGATCGGGACGGCCAGCGTCGCCGGCTGTCTCTCGCTCGGCGGCGACGGCAACGGCGGACAGAGCCGACTCAACGAAGTGACCCTCTCGAACGGGGCCGAGGGGCCCCGGACGGTCGATATCCGCGTGACGTGGGATGGCGAGGTCGTCCACGACAGATCCTACGAGCTCGCGGCGGAGCAACCGGACGCCGATACGCCGTCGAGGATGGTCGCCGAGCAAACGTGGCCGGACGAGCCTGGCCGGTTCCTCGTCGAAGCCCGCGTTCGGGGCAAGGAGTGGCTGGAACTCGACCCGGCCAGCTGGGACTATCCGGACTGTTTCACTGTGTTCGGGTCGGTCGAAGGCGATCGAAACGTCATGTTGCTGTGGAGCGACGATCAGCAGTACTGCTCCGAACCGGAACAGGCCTGAAAAGCGCCGCTGGCCGCCGACGGTTGCGGCTCCGGGTAGCACCGTCACCTGCGATTACGCGATGTCGCGGCTGGTGTCGATGTCGACCTCGCCGGTCAGCTGCAGCTTGATGGTCTCCGTCAGCGGCTGGCCGCCGCGGAACTTCGGGATGGAGAGGAAGTTCACGAGGTCGCTGCCCCGGGTCGTCGTCTCGAGGTCGAAGACGACGTCGGCCATGTGCTGGGTGGTGTCGCGGTTGTCCGGAGGATCGCCGCCGTCGAGGCAGTGGAGGAAGGCGATCGAGCCGGTGTTGACCATGTGGGTCTGGAGCTCGTTGAGGAAGTTCGTGTAGCGCGCGTCCTCGCGGCGTTCGAGCACGTCCACGGGGTCGATGATGAGGTTCGCCCCCTCCGGGAGCGCCCGGATCAGCCGGTTGGCCTGGTCGAGGGGCTCACTGCCGGCGATGTCGCGGACCGTCGGACTGCCGACGGGCGCCTGCGTCGCGTCGATCGCGTCCCGGACGGCCTGATCGGAGCGCTTGGTCGTGATGTAGAGTGTCCCGCGTGTGTTGGTGAGCTGGTAGAGCAGTAGTTCTGCCTGGCTCGCGGGCGAGGCGCAGACGGCGATCAGACTCCCGGCGGGGATCCCCCCGGCGAGCTTCCGGTCGAGGACGTCGATCCCCGTTTCGAGCCGTGCTGGCATTCGGAATACACGTTGCAGCGGGACCGGCTATAAGGCTTCGGCCGCAAGCTACAAGCCGATACGACGTCCGTCCGACGCAGGGCTGTCCGGCGTCAGACGCGGGCCGACGTCGACGGCGCAGAACGCGGCCGTGGTGTGGCGGAGCGGGCGCTTGCGCTCTCCGGTGAGCGACCGTCCGCGCTTCCCGGCGAGCAGCCGCCCGCGCTCCGCGGCGAGGGGCCACCAGAGCGCGACGGACGCGGTCGAAACTTCCACTCGCGTTTGGCTGGCGGGACGTGCCCCCCGTCGTTCCATTTATAGGCGTGCTCGGGGAACGTACCCCATATGAGTACCGAGGGCGCCCCCGACGACGAGATCACCGTGTCCGACAACGGGATCACGGTCCAGAAGGAGTTCAGTGCGGACGACTTCCCCGTTCCGGCGATCAGATTCCTGATCGCGTCGGAGCGGTCGGAGACCGTCTCCGTCCGGCTCTCGGAGACGATCCCCGAGGAGTTCCCGATGGACGGCGTCGGCTTTCACCCCGACTACGAGAGCGACAACTGGGCGGCGTTCCAGGACCACCACGTCGAGTACGAGCGCACGATCGAGCCCGACGACGAGATCGAGACGGTCTACGGCATCAGGATCGACGACCCCAGCGAGGCCGGCCCGTTCATGACCGATCCCGAGATCGCGGAAGTCAGCCCGGCGGGTGACGGCGTCACGCTCGAACCCGGCGAGGGCGAGTCCATCGACGGCACGACCATCGACGACATCGCGCCCGCGGAGGACGACGAAGCGGTCAAGGAGATGATCGGCGGCGAGGACGACGTCGCCGCCGACGATCTCGACGACGGGCTCGACCTCGATCTCGGCGACGTCGACACGGAGCCCGACGAGACCGCCGACGAGCCAGAGGCCGACCCGGCGGGTGCGAGCGAAGAGGACGTGCCGGACATCGACCTCGACTTCGGCGAGGCGGCGCCCGACGAGGCCGAGGACGATCTCGAGGACGCCGACGACGTGGACCTCGACCTGGGGCTCGGCGACGAGGACCTCGATGATCTCGAGACGGATGCTGCCGCGGCGGAGGGCGACGAAGCTGCCGACGAATCGACGGGGGATGCGGCGGAAGCGGACGCGGCCGACGACGCGCCGGAGATCGAGATCGACGTCGACGCAGCCGAGGAGAAGGTGGACGCCGCCGAGGACGAGGATGCGGCTGCAGCGACCGCGGACGACGCGGCGGTGGGCGAGGCTGAATCCGACGACCCGCTCGCGCCCGAGGACGACGAGCCGATCCTCGACCTCGGTGGCGAGGACGACGACGCGGAGGGTGACGTGACGGACGCGGAGCCGGCTGCCGACGAGGAACTTGTATCGGAGGACGAGGACGGAGAGAGCACAGTGGCCGACGAGGACGCGGAGGCCTCCGAAGACGAGGCTGCGAGCGAGGACGAAGAGACGGTGGACGACGAGGCGGTGCTCGACGAGGAAGCATCGGCGGACGAGGAAGCTCCGGCGGACGACGAAGCACTGGCGGACGAGGAGACCCAGGACGACGCCGATGCCTCCGACGTCGTCGAGGCGGACGCCGAGGAAGCGCCGGATGCAGTGGCAGAGACGGACGACGCGACCGAAACCGAGGCGGAACTCGACGACGCGGACTCGGCGGACGAGGCGGCTGAAGCGGAGGCAGCCGAAGCGGAGGCGGCCGAGGAAGCGGCGGCGCCCGAGGATGAGACGGCCGAAAGCGGCATCGAGGCGGCCGTCGACGAAGCCGTCGCCGACGCGGAGGCCGAAGCGCCCGCTGCGGCCGCGGCCGAGACGGACGACGCAGCTGCCGACGAATCGACGGACGAGGCGGATGCGAGTGTGGAACCCGCCGTCACCGGAGCGACCGCCGACGCGCTCGCCGAGTACGACTCGCTGGCCGGGGCGCTCGCCGCCGAACTGGAGTCCGGCGACGTGCCCGACGACGAGCGCGAGGCGCTCGAGGACGCACTCGACGTCGGCGACGACGAAGCCGACGCTGCGACGAGTGGCGGCAGCGTCGAAGCGCGCCTGAGCCACCTCCAGGGCCGCGTCGACGAGGTGGCGGCCTACGCGGACGCGATGGAACAGTTCCTCGACGAGGAGGGCACCGGCGAGCAGCTCATCCAGGAGTTCCGCGAGGACGTTGCGGCGCTCGACGCGGAGGTCGACGGGATGGCCGAGCAGCTCGACGCCGTGGAGGGCGACGTCGACGACGTGACGACCGACGTCGAGGACCTCACCGGCTGGGTCGGCGATCTCGACGACGACGTCTCGGCGGTCACCACGGACGTCGACGACGTCGCCGACGACGTCGCCGGCGTCGAGGAGGACCTCGCGTCGGCGACCGGCGAGATCGACGACCTGCAGACGTCCGTGGACGACGTCGAAGCGACGACGAACGACGTGTCGGCGTCCGTCGACGACGTCCGGAAACGACTCGGGAGCGTCGAGAGCAACGTCGACAGCGTCCGGAGTAGCGTCGACAGCGTCCAGGGCCGCGTGGACGGCGTGGAGAACCGAGTCGGCACCGTCGAGGGGTCGGTGGACGACGTCGAGACCCACGTCGACGACCTCGAGGCGGACCTGCAGGGCGACGTCGAGGAACTCCGCAGCCGCCTCGACGAGCTCTCCGCGCTCGAGGACGAGGTCGACTCCCTCTCCTCCGACGTCGAGGACATCAAGCAGTGGCGCAGCCAGCTCGGCGAGATGTTCACGGACTGACCGTCGGTCTCACTGTCGATCACGTCGCGGTCGCGACTACGGCTCGATCCGTCGCTCCGTTCTGCAGATCGGTTCGTTCGGGTGACCTGCCGGTCAGCGCCCGATCACGGTTCGATCGGAAACGCAACGGGTAAAGTCGGTCGTCGCGGCCGTCTGGACATGAGCGAGCCGGTCGACGTCGCAGTGCCACGCAAGGGTCGCCCGCTGGAGGCCGTCCTCGGGCGACTCGCCGACCGGGCCGGCGACGCGAGCGCCGCCCCTGCCGGCGACGAGGCTCCGTCGAGTGGCGCCGATCGCACGGGCGACGCCGCGAAGGTCGATCGTTCGAGCGACGGCCACGGGAATCCCCAGGACGCCCCAACGGTCGCCGAGGTCGCCGACGAGGTCATCTCGACCCTGCGCTACGAGAAGGAGATCACGAAGGACGACGCGAACGCCGATGAATCGGTCTACGACCGGCTCGCCGAGTACAGCGATCTCGAGGTTCCCTACCGTCCCGAGTTCACGCTGCTCCGCGACGACCGCGCCGGTCGCCCGCGCCGGATCGTCTTCGACGCGCTGACGCTGTGGATCGACGGCGTCGCGATCCGGCTGGTCGGCCGCGAGGAGCCATTCCGCGCGGTGCGAACCCACGAGGTGCCACTGGCCTTCGACAGCGCCGACCTCGTCCTCGAGGAGGTCGTCGAACTGCGGCCCGAGCCACTCACCACGATCGCGGACCTCAACGCCCGGATCGACCCACAGGACACCGACGTCCGGGTCGCGACCGGACTCGGCGACACGGTCTATCACACGCTGCTCGGGACGCCAGAGCTACGACGTTCGGATGGGGGACAGCCCGCCGATCTCGACCGCGAGTTCGTCACGGAGTACGAGGGGCCACTCTGCGTCTCGCCGCGGTACGAACGCCTCGTCGCCGCCGTGCTCGGCACCGACGCCATCGAGGGCGTCGAGTTCGTTCACCCCGAGAACGGTCGCGAGGAGGAGGCCGCCATCGCCGACGCGGGACTGGGCGTCTACCTCACCGTCACCGGGTCGACGGCCCGCGACCACGGGCTCGATCTCGGGGCAAAGCTGTTCCCGAGCGAGACGGTGCTCATGGAGAACGTCGTCGAGACGGACTCCCCGGAGGAGCGCGTCCGCTCGCTGATCGCCGGCGAGGACATCGAGACCGCGCTGTCGGTGTCCTGAGTTTCCGCACGCGCAGTCCGGATCCCTACGGCGGCGCTTCGCTGGGGTCCACTCTTCAGTGCAGCCGCGTCGTCCCATGCACCGACACTACCGAACGTACCTCTGGGTGGGACTGGAAGGGGCCGACCGCTCGGCGATCGTACCGACGTAAGGACCGCAAGGAGCGTAGCGACTGAGGACCGTCGTTCGAAAGGCGCACAGCGCCTTTCGTGACTGAGCGGGATCTTCGATCCCGCGAGGTCGACGGGAGCTTTGCTCCCGTCTGATCACGAGAGAGCTCTGCTCTCTCGGACGACAGCGAGGCAGGATCGTCGAGCGGGAGGGGGCTTCCGAGCGGTTCGTTGCGTCCGTTCTCCAGCGAGAAACCCACCAAACGTTCGCCTCCCAACGCATTCAAACGACCCCCACTCGTAGCGCTGCTCATCCGTGCAATCGGAGGATCGACGCGTCGTCGGTACCGCGGCGGCGTCCCACGCGCTCGTCCACGCCCACGAGCTGTCGATCCCCATCCTCATCTCGGTCTGGCTCTCGGAGTACGCCGTCACGCCGGCGCTGCTGGGCGTCGTCGCGACGATCGCCTACGGCTGCTTCGGCGCCGGCGCACTCCCGGCGGGGATTCTCGCCGATCGCGTCGGCGCGAGCAGGCTGATCGGTGCGAGTCTGCTCGGCTCCGGCGCGGCGTTCCTGCTCGTCGGGGGCGCTGGCTGGCTCCCAATCGAGAGCGTCGCCCCGCTGGGCGTGCCGGGGCCGATCTGGGCCATCTCGCTGGCGCTCGCGTGCTGGGGCGTCGCCGCGAGCGCGTACCATCCGTCGGGGCTGACGCTGCTCAGCACCGCCGTCGAGCAACGCGGCCGCGGGTTCGCACTCCACGGCGCGGCGGGGAACGTCGGGATCGCGGTCGGCCCGCTCGTGACGATCCTGCTGCTCGAAGTCGTCGCGTGGCAGACCGTCGCCGTGGTGCTTGGGATCGGTGCGCTCCTCGTCGGCACGGCGGCCACGCTGCTCGACGTCGAATCGGCCGAGGCTGGTACCGACGCCGACACAGCTGCCGAGGCGACGCCGGACGGCGGCGCGGCCGACTCCGAATCCCAGCCCAGGTCCCTGCGCGACGAGCTCGCCACGATCCGATCGGTCGTCGGCGGCCCGTTTCTCGTCGTGCTCGCGATCGTGATCGCCTCCGGGCTGTACTACCGCGGCGCGCTCACCTTCCTCCCGGAGATCCTGGCCGACCTCGAGTGGCTGACGCCGGTCGACCTCGGGAGCAGGGAGCTGCCAGCGTCGCGACTGGTCTACGTCGGCGTGCTCGCCGTCGGCGTCGTCGGCCAGCTCGTCGGCGGCCGGCTCTCAGATACCGTCGCGCCGGAGCGCGGAATTGCCGTCGCCTTCGTCGGACTGGCGGTGCTGGCGCTGGCGTTCCCGATCGCCGCGGCGGCCGGTGCCGTGCCGTTGCTCGCGATCGCCGCGCTGCTCGGCGGGGCGCTGTTCGTCGTCCAGCCCCTCTACCAGGCGGCGGTCGCCGAGTACACTCCCGAGGCGGCACGCGGCGCCTCGTACGGACTCACCTACCTCTGCGTGTTCGGTATCGGTGCGCTCGGCGGCGCGCTCGCTGGCGGGCTGCTCACGGTTGCCACTGCCGGCGTGCTGTTCGCCGGACTGGCCGCTATCGCAGCAGTCGCGGCGCTACTCGCCGGCGGGCTCGCCACCGGCCGCCTCGGTCACGCCTGAGCGATAGCGGCCGACGGCGAGCGCGACGGTTCGCCAGCCGAGCAGCCCGACCGTGATCGTCCCGAGCATCACGAGCGGGAACGGCCACGCGGCACCGCCCGCCACTAGCGGCGAGATGCGAATCACGAGCCCGAGTCCGACCGCGCCGACGGCGGCCGCCGCGACCGATCGGAGCTGCGTCGCTGCGGTCGCGGTTCGCGTCGGCTCGTAACAGCCCACGAGGAGTGCGGCGACGGCGAACCCGGCCAGAAACGGACCGATCGTCCGCAGGAGTTCCGTCGGGTCGGTCAGCCCGGCCACGCCGTTGTGGTCGACGACGCCCCATCCGACGATCGCGATCACCGTGAGGTGGTCGCCGACGGCGAGGCCGAGCGCGTCTCGGTCCGGCACCTCGAACATGATCGGACTTGGGCGGCCTGGAGGATAGAGCCTGCGAAATTGGGGAGGGAACGGCTGTTGACCCGTCAGTGCAGTTGGGACCGCGACAGCAAACAGCTTGGAAGCCCCTCCCGATCGTCGGTTTATGCTTGCTGTCGCCGACAATCGAAGATTTTCGAGATGGCGAAAGAGCTTCGCTCTTTCGAACCACGCGCTTCGCTCGTTCAGTCCAGTGCTTGCGTCCCCTAAACCGACGATCGGTCGGCCCCTTCCAGTCCCACCCTGTGGTGATGGCCGAGTGGCGCAAAACCCCGGTGGACGGTGGAAGCAACGTTTGCGGTGGGCAGGGCGGCCGCTGTCGTCAGGTGGCGGCTGCTCAGTACTCCTCGCGGGAGTCCTGAGCAGCAGCGCGGAGGTTCTCCCCGCGCTCGGTCTCGACCGTCAGATCCGGGACCTCCGTGGGCTGCATCTCCTCGTCGACGTCGACGAAGAGGAGGAGGAGTTCTTCGACAGTATCGGCTCCTGGGACCACACCGACGAGGAGTAGTTTTTACACGTTTTTCGTTACTGCTACTGATGGATAGCCTACGTCGTTAGATGGTATAATTCTCTAAATAGGACAAATAATGCGATCAGAATTCCAAGTATTTCGAAGGAAGAAAACCAGGTTGGTGATGATGAAAATCCATCAAGTAGAATAAACACTATTGCAAAAAGAAGCAGGAGTATATCTGTCGTCCGGTATTGATTTCCATCCATTACCAATTCATATTATTTCCACCAACATATAAGCCACGGTTTTATCAAAAAAATTCCATTTCCATTTATCTCTGATATCGATACATGCTGAAGACCCCTCAATCACTTGCTGTCGCCGAGGTGTCAATCAATCGCGACCCGTTAATAACGAGCCAACATTTAGTCGTCGACACCCATCTGCCCACTCGCGGTGGCTCCTCGGGGCTTCCTCCGCGTCGACGAGCCCGAGGTCCGCCTTGATCTGTTCTCGAGCCTCATGGACAGTTACCTCGTCGCCAATCGCGAGGGCGACTCTGTCCCGGTCCGGCACCTCGAAAATACTCGGGCTTGAACCGTCTGGGGCAATTGCCGCGAAGTTCGCGAGGGATCGATCCAGCGTCCGCTGGAGTTGGGGCCGCGACCGCGAACAGCCTGGAAGCCCCCTCCCGCTCGCCGATCCTGACTCGCTGTGCTCCTCAGTCGGTCGCTTCGCTCCCTCCTTCCGGTGCTTACGTCGTCAGATATCGTCGACCGGTCGGCCCCTTCCAGTCCCACCCGATGGTGGTTTGGAGAGGTCGCGAAACCCCGGTGGACGGTGGAAGCAGCTGTGAGGTGTGGCGGCTGCTGCCGTTCGTTTGGCGGCTGCTCAGTACTCTTCGCGGGACTCCTGGGCTGCAGCACGGAGGTTCTCGCCGCGCTCGGTCTCGACGGTCAGGTCAGGGACTTCGGTCGGCTGCATGTCCTCGTCGACGGCGACGAAGACGGCGTGGGAGGTGGTCGTTCGTTCGCGCTCGCCGGTGCGGGGGTCCTCGCGATCGGCGGTGAGTCGGACGCGGACGCTCGTCTCGCCGGTTTCGTAGACGTAGGATTCGATGACGGTGACGTCGCCGACGCCGATCGGGCGGTGGAACTCGATGGGGTCCATCCGCGCGGTGACGCAGGTCTCGGCGGCGAAGCGCATCGCCGACATCGCGCCGACCTCGTCGAGCCACTTCATCACGTTGCCACCGTGTGCGGTGCCGACGGTGTTGGCGTGGTTGGGCTGCACGCGGTGGCGGTTCTCGATGTAGGTGTCCAGAAGCGTGGGCATGCGAGCAAATCGGCTGCCGGACGCATGAGGGTTGGGGAGCGGGATCCTCGCTGCCGAATCGCGTGCGGGGGCGGGCTTGTAGGGGATGCGAGCTACCGACACGGCCCTTGTCTTTCAGAACTCTTTTGACTGACCGGTTGGTCAGCTACGGTGATGGACGATCCTGCAGAAGACATCATGGGCGCCACGTTTCGGGCGCTCTGCGAACACGGCTATGCGGATCTCACGATGCGGGATATCGCGGAGGAGTCCGACCGCAGCAAGGCCGCCCTCCACTACCACTACGACGACAAGGAGGGGCTGCTGGTCGCCTTTCTCGAGCACCTCTACGATTCGTTCGACGACCGGCTCGGCGAGTACCGGCTCGACGCCGCGCGCGAGGACGACGCGGAAGCGGCGCGGACCGTCGACGCGGACGTCGATCCCGACGAGCAGCTCCGGGCGTTTATCGACGCCGCCCTCCATCCGCCAGCGGACGGCGACGCCCGGGAGTTCCGGACTGCGCTGATGGAGATCAAGGCACAGGTGCCCTATCAGGACGCCTTCCAGGAGCAGATCCGCCAGTTCGACGAGTTCGTCACGACCACCGTCAGCGCGTTGGTCGCAGCGGGGCAAGCCGAAGGCATCTACCGCGATTCGGTCGATCCCGACCACGTCGGCCAGTTCGTGCTCACGGTGTTCGACGGCGCGGGCACGCGCCACGTCGTCGCCGACGCACCCGTGGAATGCGCGATCGCGTCGCTGAACGACTACGTCGACGACCACCTGCTCGTCGAGGGCCGCGAGCCGGCAGCCAGTCGCGCCGCCGGATCCGCGGAGCCGCCGGTCACCGACGGTAGCGGAGAGGACGGCGACGACGGATCCGTCGCGGAGGGATCGCAGTGAGCGGACGGCTCGATCGGCTCCGGCAGCGGCTCCGCTCGGCCGGCAACACGCTGGCTGCGCCGTTCCGTGACCAGGAGAACCTCGAGCTGACCGACGGCCCGATCGGCAAGCCGCTGCTCTATCTCTCGGCGCCGATCGTCGTCACCAACCTCCTGCAGGTCGCGTACAACCTCGCCGACACGTTCTGGCTCGGCCAGTACAGCACCGAGGCGCTCGCGGCCGTGACCTTCGGGTTCCCGCTCGTCTTCTTCCTCATCTCGCTGGGGATGGGCGTCGCGGTGGCGGGCAGCGTCCTCGTCGCCCAGCACACCGGTGCCGAGGAGTACGAGCAGGCGGAGTTCGCAGCCTCGCAGACGGTCACGTACGCGCTGTTGTTCTCGGTCGTGCTCGGCTCCGTGGGCTACTTCTTCGTCGGCCGGTTCGTCCGGGCGCTCGGCGCGCAGCCGGACGTCGCCCCGCAGGCCACGAACTACCTCGAGGTCATGTCGCTGGGGCTGTTCGCGATGTTCGGCTTCATCGTGTTCATCGACCTGATGCGGGGTGCCGGCGACACGGTGACGCCGATGTTGGTCATGCTCGGGACGGTGATCCTCAACGTCGTGCTCGACCCGTTCCTGATCTTCGGGGTCGGCCCGTTCCCGGAGCTGGGCGTGCAGGGCGCCGCCATCGCGACGGTGTTCTCCCGCATCGTCGCGATGCTGGTCGGCGTCACGATCATGTTCCGTGGCTACCACGGCATCCAGATCCGGCTCAGTGAGATGGTGCCCGATCCCGGCTACGCGCGGCGCCTGGTCCGCATCGGCGGCCCGGCGACCGTCGAGGGAACGGGCCGCTCGATCTCGGTCAACATGATGCTGTTCGTCGTCGGGACCTTCGCGACGCCGGTCGTCGCGGCCTTCGGCGTCGGCGTCCGGATCTTCTCGCTGATCTTCATGCCCGCGATCGCGGTCGACCGCGGCGTCGAGACGATGACCGGCCAGAACATCGGTGCCGGCAAACCCGATCGCGCTGCCGTCGCGAACCACTTCGCCGCGAAGGTTTCCTTCCTGATCCTCGCGGGCGTCGGCGTGATCGTGTTCGTCTTCGCGCCCCAGATCGTCCGCGTGTTCGACGACGATCCGGAGGTCGTCAGGGTCGGCGCCGACTTCCTCCGCTGGACGGCACCGACGTTCGGCTTCATCGGCGTGGTCCGTGCCTACTCCGGCGGGTTCCGCGGTGCCGGCCGCACGCTCACCGCCGCCGCGCTCGCGATCATCATGCTCGCCGGCATCCGCGTTCCGATCGCGTGGGTCGCCTCCCGATCGATCGACGTCTCCACGATCGCCATTGACCTCCCCGTGATCGGCCGCGTCGCCACGGACGTCCTCGCCGGCACCGTGATCGCGGACCTCATGGCGGCCTCGATGGCCGAGACCGGAATCTGGGTGGCGTTCACGATCTCGAACGTCGCCGCCGCCGCCCTCGCCTACGCGTGGTTCTCCCGGGGAACCTGGCGCGAGGCGGACCTCACGGACGATCCCTCCGCGGCGCCGGCCGCCGACGACTGATCGCTACGAGACGCGCTCGCCGATCCGTCTCCTTCGCCGGCTGACCAGCCATGAAGTGGCTGGCTCACGAACCCCCGGTCGATGGCATACGACACCGTCAACTACGAATCCGTCGAGCCGGCCGCACCGGGCATGCACTTCCTTCGCGACGCACTCGACGCCGAGAACCTCGGCGTCACCGTCCTCGACGCCGAAGCGGGCTGGGACGGCATGGAGCACGACCACGCCGAGGACGGCCAGGAGGAGGTCTACGTCCTACTCGAGGGTGCCGCGACCGTGACGATCGAAGGCGAGGAGGTCGCGATGGAGGCGGGCGACGCCGTCCGGATCGACGCCGACGCCTCGCGATCCATCGAGGTCGAGGAGGACAGCCAGTGGGTCCTCGTCGGCGCGCCGTAATCGTGCCCCAGGAGATCGCGATCCGCCGCGCCGAGGCCGCCGACGCACCCCGCATCCGAGAGCTCAACGAGGTTGCGCTCCGGCAGGTCGACGCCTACGCGGAGGATGCGGTCGAGGCGGGCATGGACGAGGACCTCGAAGACGTCGAGACGAACTACGTCGAGGTCGGCGGGGACTTCCTCGTCGCCGAGACGGTCCCCGACGACGAAAGCGATGCGGACGCCGGCGATCGTCCCTCCTCCGAGCAGCGAATCGTGGGCATGGGCGCCCTCGAACCGATCGGTGAAGGGACCTTCCAGGCCGATCAGATCGTCCGCCAGGACGACGGCCCCGCCGCCGAGATCACGCGGATGCGCGTCGACCCGGCGTTCCAGCGGCAGGGGATCGGCACGCAGCTCGTCGAACGCCTGGAGGAGCGCGCCCGCGAGCTCGACTACGAGGTGCTCGTGCTCGACACGACCGCTCGGCAGGACGGCGCCCAGCGGCTCTACGAGTCCTTCGGCTACGAGCAGGCGGATTCGGTGCAGTGGCGAGAGTACGACGTGCTACTCTACAGAAAGGAGCTGTTCTAACCGAGAAAACGGCCGATCAAAGCGGGTCGGCCGACGGAAATTCGTATCGCCGCGATCGGGTGGGGAGCCGATCGGAGCGGATCGGTCGTCGGTCGGTACAGAACCGCAGTGGGTCAGGTGGTGAGCGTGGCGGTGGCCTGCGCTACATTGCGCCGCCCATGCCGCCCATACCGCCCATGCCACCCATGCCGCCGCCCATTCCGCCGGGGGCGCCACCGGGACCGCCGGGACCGCCTGCGTCGTCATCGTCGCCGACCTGGCCACCTTTCAGGTCACCAGCGGCGATCACGTCGTCGATGCGCAGGATCATCACGGCCGCCTCGGTGGCGGACTCGATGGCCTGGGTCTTGACGCGGAGGGGTTCGACGACGCCGTCCTCGGAGAGGTCGGTGACGTCGCCGGTGTAGGCGTCGAGCCCGGCGTTGGAGTCGCCGTCGGCGTGCTCGGAGCGGAGCTCGACGATGGAGTCGATCGGATCGAGGCCAGCGTTCTCCGCGAGCGTGCGCGGGATGACGTCCAGCGATTCGGCGAACGCTTCGACGGCGATCTGCTCGCGGCCGCCGACGGAGTCGGCGAAGTCCTGCAGCGCGAGGCCGACCGCGATCTCGGGTGCACCGCCGCCGGGGACGACCTTGCCGTCCTCGAGCGTGGTGCGGACGACGCCGAGCGCGTCCTCGATGGCGCGCTCGACCTCGTCGACGACGTGCTCGGTGCCACCACGGAGGATCAGGGTGACGGACTTGGCCTCCTCGACGTCCTCGACGAAGAGCTGCTGGTCGCCGCCGACGTCCTTCTGGGCGACGGAGCCCGCGAAGCCGAGGTCGTCGGCCTCGATGTCGGAGACGTTGGAGACGACGTTCGCGCCCGTCGCGCGGGCGAGCTTGCCGGCGTCACTGGATTTGACGCGGCGTGCGGCCAGGATGCCCTCCTGGGCGAGGAAGTGCTGGGCCATATCGTCGATGCCGTCCTGTGCGAAGACGACGTCGGCGCCGGCCTCGGCGAGGTCGTCGACCATCTCCTTGAGCTGTTCTTCCTCCTGGTCGAGGAACTCCTGGAGCTGGTCGGGGTCGGTGACGTTGACCTCGGCGTCGATCTCGGTCTCGCGGACCTCGAGTGCGTCGTCGAGCACGGCCACGTTGGCGTCCTCGACCGCGTAGGGCATGTCGTCGTGGACGCGCTCCTTCGAGACGATGACGCCCTCGACGAGCTCGGACTCCTCGATGGCGCCGCCGACGACGTCCTCGACCTTGATGTTGTCAGTGTCGATGCCGTCCTCGTCGGCGACGGAGCGGACCGCCTGGACGACGAGGCTGGCGAGGTGGTCGCGGGCGTTCTCCGCGCCCTTGCCGGTCATCGCCGTCGCGGCGATGTTCTCGAGGATCTCGGTGTCGGACTCCTCGACGTCGATGGCGATGTCCTCGAGGGCGGCCTTGGCCTCCTCGGCGGCCTGGCGGTAGCCCTGCGCGAGCGTGGTCGCGTGGATCTCCTGGTCGAGCTGGTCCTCGGCCTTCTTGAGCAGCTCGCCGGCGACGACCACGGCGGTCGTCGTCCCGTCGCCGACCTCGCTCTCCTGGGTCTCCGCGACCTCGACGATCATGTTGGCCGCGGGGTGCTCGATCTCCATCTCTTTGAGAATAGTGACGCCGTCGTTCGTGACGACGACGTTGCCCGTGGAGTCGACGAGCATCTTGTCCATCCCTTTCGGACCGAGTGTGGTCCGGACGGACTCGGAAACGGCCTTGCCGGCCGTGATGTTCATCGACTGGGCGTCCTTCCCCGACGTGCGCTGGCTGTCGTCGGAGAGTACGATCAGCGGCTGGTTGCCCATCTGCTGTGACATGGCTATCTGGAGGATTGATTGTGATTCTATATAAATGTTCCGTACACGATCGCGACATCGCGGGACGGGGGCGCCCTCAGCGGGTGTGTTACTCCGTGACGGGCGTGGGTTTATATACGATGCCGTGTGCCCCGACACCCTCCCCGACACCCTCCCCGACACCCTCCCCGATATCCTCCTCGATGTCCACTGCACTGGGACAGCTGCGTCGGCACGGCCGATAGACCGTCACACCTCGGAGGGCTTTTGGTCGATCCGACCGGACGTCGTAGTCGATGGAGGAGACGCCGACGGGCACCCCGGTCGGGGTCGACGACCCCTATCTGCACGTCGACCGCTGCGATCACTGCACCGACGAGGGGACCTGCCGGTTCGCGTTCGAGCGGTTCACCGAGGACCCGACGTTCGCGGAGCAGCGCCGCGACGACGAGTACCGCTGTCCCGTCGTGAATCCCGACGCAGACCGGGACTGGGAGGCCAGCGAGTGCCCGAACTTCACCGCCACGACCGACGGAAAGGAGTGTCGCCGCTGCGGGCTCGAGGAACGCCGGATGGCCCACTCCGGCGACCGACCGCTGATCGAGGAACACCACCTCTCCTACGCCGATGAGGAGGCGCCAAGCGGCTCGGACCGATCGAGCGGTGACGGCACGGAGCCGCGAGACGGAGACGAGTGCGACCACGAGGTGACCGTCGCACTCTGCCGGTGGTGTCACACCAAGGTCCACAAGTCCTGGGCGCGGATCGACGACGACGTCTCGCCCGATCCGGAGGCGATGGCCGTGCGGGAACAACGACGCGGTAAGGAGTTCGAGGAAGCCAGCTTCGACACCGCTGCTGAGCGGTTCGGAGAGGAGTGAGAAGCGTCTCGTTGACGGGCTAAATCCGCGCATTTCGACCGGTCAGCGCCGTTGTCTCTCCGCGCCGATCGGCGAAACGCAGGACGACAGTCTCGAAACGAAGCGCGTCAGGAGTCCTTCGAGTCGTCGAACTCGAACTCGTCGTCGGCCTCGTCGACGACCTCGTCGGGGTCCTTGATGTTCGCGGAGGTCTGGCCCTCCTTGACGGCCTCGGCCTGCTCCTCGATTTCCTCGATCGCGCCCTGCATGTCGGCCTCCTCGTCGATGTTCTGCAGGATCTCGTCGATGTCGTCGAGCCCGAGCATCTCGCGGGTCTCGGCGTCGAAATCGAGCGAGTCGAGCTCCGCGCCGTCGCCCTGGACGTCCGAGCCGGTGAGGTGCTTGCCGTAGCGGCCGACCAGCGAGGACAGCTCCTGTGGGAGCACGAACGTCGTGGATTCGCCCTGGCCGATCGATTCGAGAGTCTCCATCCCCTTCTCGATGACCGCGCGCTCGCCCATCGATTCCGCGGAGCGGGCGCGCAACACGGTGGAGATGGCGTCACCCTGGGCCTCGAGGATCTGGGACTGCTTCTCCCCCTGGGCGCGGATGATGTTGGACTGCTTGTCACCCTCGGCGGTCTCGATCGCGCTCCGGCGTTCACCCTGCGCCTCGAGGATCATGGCGCGGCGACGGCGCTCGGCGGAGGTCTGTTCCTCCATCGCCTGCTGGACGTCCGGCGAGGGGTTGACCTCGCGGACCTCCACGGACTCGACGCGGATCCCCCACTCGTCGGTGGGTTCGTCAAGTTCAGTGCGGATCTTGGCGTTGATCTGCTGGCGCTTGTTGAGCGTGTCGTCCAGCTCCATGTCGCCGAGCACGGCCCGCAGCGTGGTCTGGGCGAGGTTGGAGACGGCGTTCTTGTAGTCGTCGACCTCGAGGAACGCCTTCTTGGCGTCCATCACCTTGATGTAGACGACCGCGTCGGCGGTGACCGGCGAGTTGTCCCGCGTGATCGCCTCCTGGCGGGGGACGTCGAGGGTCTGGGTTCGCATGTCGAAGGTGTAGGTCTTCGAGACGAACGGCGGCACGAAGTTGATGCCCGGTTCGAGGAGCTTTCGGTACTCCCCGAAGACGGTGAGCGCGCGCTTCTCGTAGGCGTTCACGATCTCGATGGAGCTCGCGACCGCCACGATCGCGAGGATCAACAGGACGGCGCCGACGATCGTCGCGCCCTGTGTGACTGCTTGCAGCGGGAGGACCCCGATCATAGTTCCTTCTTCAAGCAGCCGGGTGAAAAATCCTTGCAGCCCGGCGATCGCGTCTCTCGCACCGCGGTCGGGCTGTTGCGGTCGTCGACGGCGCTACACGCTCGAGTGCGAGCCGCGCTCCTCGACTGTGCCGTCGCCGTCTCCCTCGTCCCCGACCGACTCGTCGTCGCTTTGTGCTCCCGCCTCGGTCTCTCGGGCGAGTTCTCGGTCGATCTCGTCGTCCTCGAGCCCCTCCAGCGCGGTCACGGTGACGACGTTGCCGCCGCCGGGGTCCACGACGATCACTTCCTCGCCCTCCTCGATCTCTCGATCGACGGCACGGGCCTGGTAGACGGGGTTGAAGCCGCCGTCTTCGAGCTTGACCCGGCCGTCGGTCTCTGTGACGCGGTCGACGACGCGTCCGGTCGCACCGCGTAGCGAGTCCGAGCTGCTCGTCTGGGCGGTGGTCCCCCCGTAGAGATCGTACTCGCGGTAGACGAACAGTGCGATCGCGCCGATCGCCAGCGTGGTGCCCGCGAGCGCGATCGGCGAGGCCAGCGGCGTGACCACGACGCCGAGCATCCCCGCGAAGAGCAGGGCGACGCCGAGTACGATGAGGTGGGCGCCCGGCGACATCGCCTCGGCGATCATGAGGCCAAGCCCGATCAGCATCAGCAGGACCGGCAACTCGAACCCGAAGACTGCCATGGCTACAGCTTCCCGCCCCGGCCGATTAATCCTTCCGCTGGCCACGACGTGAAATCGCGGCGCCGTCGCCGGGCGGCACGCCGATCAGCCGCCGAAGACCACGGCCGCCCGATAGATCACGAACAGCCCCAGCAGGACGCCCAGCAGGACGAACGCGACGTTCTCGAGCTCCGGCGTCTCGGGCACGATCGGCCGTCGCGGCGGTGCGTCGTCCGGTCGAGCGCCGAACACCCCCGCAATCGACGGCTCGTACTCCGCTTCCTCGGCGCTGGGATCGCCGTCCTCGGCTCGATGGTCGCCATCCTCGTTCCTGCGATCGCCCCCGTTGCGATCGTCGCCGACGGCCCGATCAGCGTCCCCGCCCCGACCGGCGTCCTCGCCGTGCTCGTCGTCCCATCCGACGCCGTCGGACCCGTCGCTCATACAGTCGGTTCGGTGCTCCCGACGCAAAAAGGGCGCGTCCCGTCGCGAAATGCACCGTCCCCGGGCCGATCAGGGGGTATCTGGCCGGTCGCGGTCGGGATCCGCCCGCCGACCGTCGCGCCCGCGATCGATGTTGCCGGCGTAGACCACGCCGCGCTCGGCGTCGAGGGTCACGACGTCGCCGGCCTCGATCCAGTCGTCGACCGGTGCGCCGCTGATCATCGGCAGGTCGAGCTCCCGCGCGACCATCGCCGGGTAGCCGGTCATGCCTTCCCGGGCGTCGACGATGCCGGCGAGTCGGGCGGCGTCGCCGGTGAACTCGGCGTCGAACGACTCGTCGAGCACCAGGAGCGAGCCGGCCTCGACCGACGTCAGGTCGCCGTCGGGAGCGCGCGAGACGGGGCCACTGACCCGACCGGCGACGACGGAGCGCCCGGTCGCGACGGTCTCGGCGGCGACGTGGACTTTCAGCATGTTCGTCGTCTGGGCACCCTCGAGCTCGGTCATCATGCCCGACAGCACGACGACGGTGTCACCGCTGTTGGCGACGCCGGCGGCCAGCGCGGACTCGACGGAGGTCTCGACCACCTTGTCCGCGCCGCCCTCGACGAAGGATCGGGTCATCGGAATGACGCCGCCGGAGAGCGCGAGCTGCCGGCGGACGGTCTCGCTGGGCGTCGTCGCGACGACCGGGACCCCGGGTCGGAACTTCGCGGTCTTGAGCGCGGTGTAGCCTGACTCGGAGGCGGCCACGACCGCCGTGGCGCCGAGGTCCCGGGCGAGGAAGCGGGCCGAGCGAGCGAGCGCGCCCGTGCGACTCTCACCCGCGGCGGGGACCCGTTGCTCCCGGAGCTCGGCGTACTCGTCGCTCTCCTCGGCCTCGCGGACGATCCGATCCATCGCCTCGACGACGCGGACGGGGTGTGCGCCGATGGCGGTCTCGCCGGAGAGCATCACCGCGTCGGTGCCGTCGAGGACGGCGTTGGCGACGTCGGAGGCCTCCGCACGGGTCGGCCGGCGCTCGGCGATCATCGAGTCGAGCATCTCCGTCGCGGTGATGACGGGAACGCCGGCCGAGCGGGCTTCCCGGATGATCCGCTTCTGGATGATCGGAACGTCCTCCATCGGGCACTCGACGCCGAGGTCGCCGCGGGCGACCATCACGCCGTAGGCGGCGTCGACGATCCCCTCCAGGTTGTCCACGGCGCCCGCGCGCTCGATCTTCGCGATGATCGGGACGTCCGCGCCGACGTCTTCGAGGACGCCGTTGACCGCGAGGACGTCCTCGCGATCCCGAACGAAGCTCGCCGCGACGAAGTCCACGCCCGGATCCGCCGCGAGTTCGAGGTCCGCGCGATCCTTCTCCGTGACGACGTCGAGTTCGAGGTCGACGCCGGGGACGTTCACGCCCTTCCGGCCGCCGAGTTCGCCGCCGCTGACGACGCGGGCGACCACCTCGTCGCCGTCGACCTCGGCGACGATCGTCTCGATCCGGCCGTCGTCGAGCAGCACCTGATCGTCGGGCTCGACGCCAGAGAGCGGGATCGACAGCCCGACCTCCTCGGGCGTCGCGTCGTCCCCCTCGGCGAAGCGGACCATCGACCCGGTCTCGAGTTCGATGGGCTCCTCGAGCGGCGCGGTTCGGATCTCCGGCCCCTGGAGGTCCAGCATGACGGCGACGGGCCGATCGAGCTCCCGGTCCACCGACCGGACGCGCTCGATCATGGCGCGTCGATCCTCCCGGCTCCCGTGGCTGGCGTTCAGGCGGGCGACGGACATCCCGGCCTGGGCCAGCTCGCGGATTGTCTCGCGGGAGCCGGAGGCAGGCCCCAGCGTGCAGACGATTTTCGCGTTGCGCATGCGAGAGCTATGGACGGACCCCGGGAAAAACACGGTGGTTGGCCGCTCCGCCGTTCCCGGCGCGCGGTGGCGAATCCGCCAGTTGGAGCGGGGTAGTAGTCGCGAAATTGGTCGATCGGTCGACCGGCGCGTTCGACCGACCCGCTCGTCCTCAGTCGAATCCGAACGGGACCTCACCGTCGTTGCGCTCGAGATAAGAGATTCCGGCGTCGAGGCTGCACAGCCGGACGTTCGCACGATGGCCGCCGCCGTATCGCTCGACGACGCCCACTTGCACGAGATCGTCCACGAGGTCCTTGCCGCGGCCCTCCAGATGGGACGGGAGTGCCATCCCGACGAGCGTGGTGACCTGCTTCTTGTGGCCGCCGGTCACCCGCTTTCGGACCATCGTGTAGACGATCTCGTTCTTGATTGCCTGGTCGTCCATCGGCACGATTTCGCCGCGTCGTCCTGGATAAACCCGAGTATGAAAATATTTTCACAGATGGAGGATTTCACAACACACTTTTGACCGATGGGAACCGTAGTACTCCCCATGGCGACGACGCAATCCGGCGAAGCGGAGGCCTACGCCGATGGGACGCCGCTCGTCGAACTGCTGGGAGACACGGCGCGCGTGAAGCTCATCTCCGTATTCGTCGGGAAGCGCTCGCGGGAGTTCACGATAGCAGAGCTGGCCGAGAACGCCGGAATCTCCCGCAAGAGCGTCTACAACCACATCGACGATCTCGTGGCACTCGGCGTCGCCGAGCCCGTCGACGCGAGCAGTGGAACGCGGTACCGGACGGCGGACTCCCCGGTAGCTACGAAGTGCTACGAACTCGATGGCGTGGCGTTGCAGCGCCTCGCCGAGTAACAGACCGCCCTGGAAGCGGCCAGACGCGAATTCCTACAACAACAGCGTCTCCAGCGACCCGAGCCGGTTCACGCTCGCGGACGGCCCCTCGTCGTTCCGGACGTGGATCGCCGTCCAGCCGGCCTGCTCCGCCGGGCCGACGTCGGTCTCGTACTCGTCGGCCACGTAGACGTGCTCGGTGGCCTCGACGCCGTTCGAAGCGAGCCGGTCGGCAGCGGTCGCAAATATCTCCGTGTCGGGTTTGCGGACGCCGATCTCGTTGGAGATCACGACGGCGTCGAAGGCGTCCTCGAGCCCGTGAGCGGCGAGCTTCTCGCGCTGGAGTTCGCCCTCGCCGTTGGAGAGGACGCCGACGGCGGCCGCGCGGTCCGCCGCTGCCTCGACGGTCTCCCGGGCGCCGTCGACCAGGCTCGTCGACTCGACCTCGATCTCGCGGTAGGCGGTGGCTGCCTCGGCCGGATCGACGCTGACGCCGAGCTCCGCGGCGACGGCCTCGAACGCGAGCTCGAACGGCTCGGCCTCACACTGTTCCAGCGCGGAGAAGATCCGCTCGGCGAACACGTCGTGGGCGGCCTCCGGCGGGTTCCGGACCCCCGAGGCGACGAGCGCGTCTCGTACGAACACGTCGAAGGACTGGTCGAACTGACAGAGCGTGCCGTCGAGGTCGAACCAGACTGCGGTGTCGGCCATGCCGCCGGATCGGTCGGCCGGGCACTTGCATCCCTCGGTGACCGATCGCGGCGACTCGTCTGTGCTCGTCGGCTCTCTTCGAGCCCGCTTCACCGCTCCTCGACGTGGCGCACGTCGACCGCCACGCCCCGCGAACTCCGGACCATCTCCGGCCCGGACGTCACGGCGCGGCCGACGCCGAACGCCAGCGGCCCCTCGACGATCACCTCGTCGCCGGGACGGATCTCCTCGTCCGCGTCGACGACGCCCGGCGCGAGCGCGCTGCCGTGGGGGACGAACTCGTCGATCTCGACGCGCTTGACCGGCGCGTCCGACTCGACCCACTGCTTCGCGCCCTCGAGCGTGAACGCCAGCGTGCCGTACTGCGGGACGACGGCGGCGAGCTGCCCCTCGTCGGATCGCTCGCTCGCGTCGGCCCGGTCGACCTGCAGCTTGGGGTAGCGGCCGTGGACGGTGACGTCCTCGAAGAGCTCGTCGCCAGCGCCGTCACCGAGCATGTAGTCGGCGATCCCGCGGACGATCGAGCGGTAGCGCTGGCCCCTGCTGTAGCGAAGCTCGCCGTCGAGGGCGTCCCGGAGGTTCGAAAGAGATTCCACCGTCGTCGGGTGGTCGGCGACGGTGTACTCCACGGGGAGGTCGGCAGGATCGTCGTCGGCGCCATTCTCGTGCTCGCCCCCGCCGAGCTCTGCGATCGCGCGCTCGACGATCGGCCGGTAGTCCTCGGGGACGTGCGCGACGATCCGGGGGTAGTCCGCCCGTTCGAGATAGGCCGCGAGGACGCGCGCGACGAACGCGACCTCCGTCTCCGACCAGTCGCCGGTGACCACCGAGTCGTAGTGCTGGGCGGGGTAGGTGAGTTCGAGTTCGGCGGGGACGACCCCGATCGGGCTCGTGATCGAGACGACGTGGCCCCGGAAGTCGATCGCGTCGTGGAACTGTCGGTGGCTCTGGGAGTCGCTGTAGGGTTTCGATGCAGAGCAGGGCACGAGCACGAGCGGGTAGGAGTCGAAGCGCGGTCGGTAGCGCGAGGTGACGCGCTCGGCGTAGCGCTGAATCTCGACGCGGCGGAGGGTGTCCTCGCTCGCCGCGGTGATCTCCGCGCGGCGGACCAGCGGGGTCCGCTCCTCGAGGTAGCTCCACTGCCGGTCGAGCCGGCGGAACACGGCCGTGTACCACTGCTCGTGGCGGGCCTGCCCTTCGAGGTAGTCCCGGAGCGTTCCGCTCCGGATCTTCGCGCGAACGCGTGCGAGTTCCGCGCGCAGCGCCGCGACGTTGTGCTCGACGCAGTCCTCCCGGTCGAACTCGCTGGCGGGGCCGCGACAGGCCGGACAGGGGCAGGGCAGTTCGTCGCCCTCCAGCTCGCCGATCCGCTGCTCGCCGTCGGCCGTGAGATACCAGCCTTGCGTTCCCCTGACGACCGCCCGGTCGGCGTCGAACAGGTCCACGCCCGCGTACGCGAGCGTCGCGACGTTTCCGGGGGTGGCGACGCCCGGGAGGTAGAGCGCCGAATCCGGCTCGATCGCCTCCCTGACTGCGACGATCGCGTCGACGAACGCGGCGGCGTGGCCGACGATCCCCTGCGCGGTCGAGAGCACGTAGGCGTCTTGGCCCAGCGCCGCGGCTGTGTCCTGGTGAACGACTGCGGCGCTGGGGTAGTCGACGTCGGGGTACTCGGGCTGGAACGAGGACTGCACCTCGGGGTCGGTGCCTGCTGGGAACCCGCGGTATGGGAGGACGGTGAGGACGTCGTCCGCGCCTGCGTCGGGCACGTCGCGCTCCTCGCTCCACAGACTGCCCGCGTCCGCGAGGACGCCGTCGCGGTCGCGACCGCCGTCCACGAGCGCGGGCGTGAGAAGCGCATCTGCCAGGCGAAGCTCGCCGGCACGGGCCGCCCCGTCGCGCTCGTGGACCTCGAAGTACTCCGTCATACCCCAGTCTCGGCACCGCTCGGCGAATAGGCGTGTCGGTCTGTTGGACGAGGGGCGACGCACGGCGAGAGTGAGTGTGAGTGAGAATGAGTGAGAGAATTCGTTGGCTTGCGATCGAGCCCGTGCGAACGACGATCCCGCGGTGAAAAACGACGGGAGCGACGCGATCTACAGCCGCTCGATCTTGACGCCGCCGCAGCTCCGGCACGAGGTGATCTCCATCTCCGGATCGGCGTAGTACTCCTCGCCACAGCTCTGACAGCGGTGGGTCGGGGGTTCGTCCGGCGTCTCGGTCGACGTCTCGCTCGCGTCGTCCGAGCCACCGAGCAGGTTCTGGACCGCGTCTTTGATGCTCATGGGCTGGCCCAACGAGCAGCTACGCCGCGAACTGTGATAAGTGTTGACAATGGACGTGAAAACTGGCGAACTGCTGGCCCGGATCTCGACCGAGGCGGCGAGTTCGTAGCGACTGCGTGCGGGAGACGGATCGGATGTCGGATCGAGCGACGATCGGCCGGCGAGAGGAGTGGCGACGGCCGGCGTCGCTAAGCTATCGTTCGATCGCCGTCTCGAGGCGCAGATCGCCCGCAGAGCGGCCGACTTCCACGGCGTACTCGCCGGCCGGCGTCGTCCAGCCGTCGCCCGCTTCGTCGTAGTGTTCGAGCGCCAGCTCGTCCAGCTCGAGCTCGACGCGGACCGCCTCGCCGGCGGGGACGTCGACCGCGGCGAAGCCGCCGAGCTCGCGCACGGGGCGATCGGGGCCGTCGGTCTCGCCGTCAGCTTCGGGCGGCCGCACGTAGGCCTGGACGACCTCGCGGCCGTCACGGTCGGCGACGTTCGCGACGGTCACTGCGATCGTCGAGTCGTCGACAGCCTCCACGTCGCGGTACTCGAAGGCCGCGTAGGAGTGGCCGTGGCCGAAGGGGTAGGTAGCGCTCCCACGCCCCGCGTCGAAGTGTTTGTACCCCACGAAGACGCCTTCCTCGTAGGTCGCGGCGCCGTCCACGCCCGGGTACTGCTCGGGCTCGCCCGCTGGGTACTCCGCTTCCGGAGCGAACGTGACCGGCAGCCGCCCGGAGGCATCGACGTCGCCGTAGCAGAGCGCGGCCAGCGCCTCACCGTCGGCCTGTCCGGGGTACCACGACGCGACGATCGCAGCGACGTCCTCGCGCCACGGGAGTTCGACCGGGCCGCTGGAGCGAACCGCGACGACGGTCCGGTCGTTGGCAGCCGCGACCGCTTCGACGAGCTCGTCCTGCTCGCCGGGGAGCTCCAGGGACTCGCGATCCGCGGCCTCCGTCGCGCGATCGCGGACGACCACGACTGCGACGTCGGCGGCTTCGGCGGCCGCGACCGCGTCGTCGATCGAGACGTCGGGCTCGGGCTCGTCCTCGTCGTCCCCGCCGAGGTCGAAGAAGGACCGGTCCTCGATCTCGGGGACACCGCGCGCGACGCTCACTGAGCCGCCGCCTGACTCGGCGCGGGCTTCGACGCCCTCGGCGGTCGGCGTCGCCTCGACAGGCGTCGTCTCCGAGGAGCCCCCGCCGCCCAGCGTCGGCTCGTGGAGGTTCGGCCCAATCAGCGCGACGTCGGCGTCGTCAGCGATCGGGAGGACGCCGTCGTTCTCGAGCAGGACCTGCCCCCGGCTCGCGATCTCCGTGGCGAGCTCGCGGTGCTCGTCGGTGTCCAGCTCGCCCTGGATCTGGGTGTCGTCGAGCGCGCCACACGCTGCCATCTGGCCGAGCACGCGCGCGACCATGTCGTCGAGGCGGGACTCGGGCACCTCGCCGGCGTCGACGGCCTCGCCCAGCGCCTCGGCGAACTGGCCGTGGTTCTCGGGGTCGGGCATGCCGCCCTCGAACTCGCCGAAGTCCATCTCCTCCGGCGAGGCGTCGGGCTCGCCGTCCGCTTCCCCACCGGCGTCCGCCACTCCTTCGCCGTCGGCGTCACCGCCGTCGCCCTCCTCCGCTGCCCCGGCCATCATCAGGTGCATGGGCACACCCGGCATCTCGAGGTCGAGGCCGGCGTTTGCGGCGTCGACGGTGCTCTCGGTGCCGTACCAGTCCGAGACGACGAACCCGTCGAACCCGAAGTCGTCTTTCAGGACGTCCGTGACCAGCTCCCGGTGCTCGGACATGTACGTGCCGTTGACGCGGTTGTACGCGGTCATCACCGATCCCGCACCCGCCTCGACGGCGGCCTCGAATCCCGGCAGGTAGCACTCCCGGAGCGCGCGCTCGGAGACGTCCGCGCTGACGACGGCGCGGTCGGTCTCCTGGCTGTTCGCGACGTAGTGTTTCGGCGTCGCGATCACGTCTTCGGACTGGACGCCCTCGACGGACGCGGCGGCGAACGCCCCCGTCACCACTGGATCCTCGCTGAAGTACTCGAAGTTGCGTCCACAGTGGGGTACCCGGATGAGGTTGAGCCCCGGCGCGAGCAGCACGTCCTGATCGAGCGCCCGCGCCTCGCGTGCGATGGCTGCTCCCTTCTTCCGGGACAGCTCGGGATCGAACGTCGCCGCGGCCGCCAGCGGCGCCGGAAACGCCGTCGCGGGTTCCCCGGGCACCCGGACGCCGAGCGGGCCGTCGACGAGCCGGAAGTCGGGGACGTCGAGGCGTTCGACGCCCGGCAGATAGCCGGTCGCAGTGCGTGTCGGGTCCACGTCGCCGTGGACGAGCGATAGCTTCTCCTCTCGCGTGAGCTCGTCGACGAGCTCCCGGACGCGGTCGGTCTGGTGGTCCATGAGTGTGAAACCCTCCCGCTGTGGCTTGTGTGTTCGGGCAGGCGACGGTCCTGCCTCCTCTTGCCGTGTGGACGACTTCGACGCCGCCTCCGGCCGCTCTCACCGCTCGAATTCGTGCGGCTGGGGGCCGATACGAATGGCTAACGGCATCTCGGAATTCTCTTTCATAGGCTGGTTACCACCCGGCGATGGACTGGCATACACCCATCTTTCATCGGAAAGTATTAGATAATTTTAATTTGGGGCCGGTTCTGTATCCAATCGCAATGTCCGATACCAATGGTCGTATGAAGCAGTACCTTGCGAACAACCCCCGAAAGATCGGCGTGCTGTTCACGCTCCTGCTGGTGCTGTCCCAGGTCGGCGGCGCCGCCGCTGCGCACGGATCGACGGTCGTCTAAAAGTCAGACGCTGTTAGTTCGTTACTCCAGGAGAGGAACCCGTTCCGACGAACGGGACAGGTTTCGCGGTGCAGGAACTCCTCGAAGTCTTCTGCAGGAATGTCGACGTTGGATACGTTCCCCGACGCCAGATAGTACTGGGTCCTGTCGTCGTTCCCCTGCAGGTGGGGACAGAAGAGGCCGCCCATACCCGGATGAGCGCCGAAGAGGTCGATATCGATCTGGTACTCGTCGCCCGATTTCCCGATTTCAAGCAGGTGCGGCGTTCCGCTCTCGGGCTGCACGATCGAGAGCCCGCCGTCGCCGATGACGATGTAGTGAGAGCCGATGACGCTCTCGTCGCGCGCGACGTTGAGCGCGGGGCGGAGCGGGAATCCGCAGTTGAGCAGCCTCGCCACGGCCTGCCCGATCCGAACGGCGCCCATGTTCGCCACGTCCCTGACCGTGACGATGCCGCCGATTGCGCCTTTCCGGACGAGCTCCATCCCCTGTTCGTAGGACTGGCAGGCGTTCAGGAAGAACGCGTCCATGCCGGCCTCGTCGATGGTCGTCGCGTCGAGGCGACCGTCCGAGCAGCGGAAGCCGTCGTCGTCGATGTGGCCGATGTAGTGGAGGAAATCCCGGTCCTCCGCGAGCAGGTCGGCGAGTTCCGCCTTGGTCGTATCCGTCTCGACGGTGACGTCGAAGGGCAGCTCGCTCCGGGAGCCGTACGTGTCGTCGACGACGTCCTCCTCGTCGGCCATCTCGGGGTCGTTGCAGATCACGGAGATGTCGATGCTACCCGTCGAGGTGGACCGGCCGACGCGGTTCTCGAAGGCCTCCGGAAGCGCCTTGGAGACGCCGAGTGGCGTTCCGTCGCCAACCCACGTCTCTTCGATCGCAGTTTCGGATTGGACGGGATGGACGAACGACGTCTCGGTGGCGACGTCACCGCGCATGAGTCGCCCTTGCATCCCGCCGTTTTGCAGCTCCTCTGCGGGAACCGGGTCGGGATCCTCGGTCTTGACGATCGAGAGGTCGTCGACCAGATACGGCAGCGCCTCGACGGCGTCCACCGACGGATCGACGTGCGCGACCTGCTTCCAGTCCGGGAGCAGGTCGGCGATCTGATCGTAGGGGACCTCGAGATACGATGCCAGTCGCTCGGCGTGCGGGGCGTCGTAGAGGTCGGCGAGCGGGAGGTCGATCCGTTGCTCGAACAGCTCCCGTTCGTGGAGATCGAGCTGGTAGATCCCCTCCGTTCGGGTGACACAATCCAGCAGGAACAGCTTGCCGAGCGTCCGCTCGACGCCGTCCTCGAGGTTTCCCCGGTGAGCGAGTGGATAGTCGATCGACTCGCCGACGATGCGCGCGACCGGGCCCTCCCGGACGCCCGCTCCGAGGTAGTAGGCGAGCGGTGCGACCGCGAACGCGGCGGCGAGGTCTCCCGGGACCTCGACGTGGACGTCCTCGGCCGGTGGCGTCAGCCCTTCGGGAATGTCGCGTTCCTCGCCGAGCTCGATCGTGGGTGGATGGCCCCTGTGGGTCGGGAAGGACCGTTCGGGGCTGAGCGTCTTCAGCGCGGACCCGAACGTCGAGATCCCCGCGAGGACGTCGGCCGGATCCTCCGTGACCGTCACCGTCGCTGCCGGCCGTTCGTGGGTCGAGCAGCTCCCGACGCGGACCGAAACGACGTCGTCGAACTCGATCTCGGTGGTGTTGCCTTTCTGTCGGATCTCGACGCCGCTCTCGACGCGGAGATACACTTTGAGGATCCACGTCGGTTCGATGCAGTAGGTGCCCTCGGGGAAGGATCGCGTGCTTCCCAGCTGCACCTCGTCGATCATGTGGCCGTCGCCGTCCCGGACGTAGACCTGTGACTCCAGCGGCAGCGTGAGGCCCGACGTCTCGATCTCGACGGCCGACTCGACGGGCAGGGCGAAGACGTCGCCGTCGATCGGTTCGGGGTCGATCGGCTCCGCGGTCCGGATCGTGCGCCTGAGTCGTTCGATCGGATCGACGACGTCGAGCCCGTGGTCGACCCCGAACGACGGGGTGATCAGGGTACCCGGTGAATGGGGGTCGGCCATGGGGAGTAGTGGAAGAGTGCTAGCTTCCCAACGCCAAAAGTGTGCTGGCGTTGCCGATTCCAATGCGGGGTCGATCGTAGAATGCCCCGGTGGAGTCGTACAATTATCCAGATGGCCCAAAGTATTATAAGGAAATCCGCCATATCCAGTAACAGTTCGCCCATGCGCCTTCGCCAGCCGACTGACTTCCTGATACTCGAGGCTCTGCACACGTACGGCCGGAACGTCGCCACGAACGTCGCGGAGACGACCGGCAAGAGCCGCAAGAACGTCAACAACCGCCTCCCGGTCCTGGCCGACTACGGTCTCGTCCGCAAGATCGGGCCCGCAGAGCGCTCCGGGCTCTACGAGATCACCGACGAGGGTCGTGCAGCCGTCGAACTCCGCGAGGAGTACGACCGCACGGAGGACTTCGAGGCGCTCATCGAGCGCCGCCTCGAGAACACCGCCGCGCAGTCCACGGCCGTCGCGGCCCGTGGAGAGCCACACGAGGAGGACTCCGACGACGCCGAATCGGCCTGATCGCTCCGGCGCCACCACTCGGGCGTTTGCTCTCCGCTCCGACGCGCCGAACACGATTCTGCCTACTCGTTTCCACGTACCGAACACGGCTCCGTCTACTCCTCCCAGACGCGCCGAGCACTGTTCCGTCTACTCGTCTATGCCCGACACGTCGACGGCCTCGACCGCCTCGGGCAGTCCGTGGATCACCGCTGCCGGCCAGCCGCGGTGCCCGACCGTGATCGAGACGTCCGCGTGCTCGGCGTCGAGTCGTGCGATCGCCTCGACGGCCCGCTCGCGAGCGCGGCGATCCGGTCGTTCCGGCAGCTCCGCGGTGAGCGGGTAGGCGCGTGCGAGTGCGGGCGGTACCGGCCCGAACGGCGGTCGGAGGTCCCAGCACTCCTCGTAGTCGCCGTGTGGATCGGCTTCGGAGACGAGCAGCGAGTCGGCCTCGACGTCGAGGCGCGCGAGGCGGTCGTGGTAACGTCCGACCTCCGGGCGGTCGGCGCTCTCCGCGGAGGTGTAGAAGAACGTGTCCTTGACGACGGGATCGGACGCCTCCAGCCACTCCTCGTGTTCGAGCAGGGCGCGGTAGCCAGCGAGCAGTGCGGGATGCCCCCGGGCCCTGGTCTCGACGAGTTCGAGGAGGTTCCCCTGCCGAATCGCCTGCCTGATCCGACGGATCTCCGCGAAGCTGACCGAGAGGTTGTGCTCGGCGAGCCGGCGCTCACGCTGGCCACTCGAGAGTGCGCGGAGCCCGTCGGCGTCGTACTCCGTACAGACCGGACAGGAACAGGGGAGATACTCGAGTTCGTCGAGCTGTTCGGTGCCCCGCACCGTCATGTAGCGGTCGTCGCGAGCGAAGAGGGCGTACGCCGCGGAGTCGAAGAGGTCACAGCCCGCCGCCGCGGCGAGTGCGAACGTCATCGGGTGACCGGCGCCGAAGAGGTGGACGGGGGCGTCCTCACCGAGCCCGCGTTTGGCCGCCGCGACGACGTCGACGATCTCTGCGAAGCGGTAATCACCGAGCAGCGGGACGACCGCGCCGACCGGGAACACGTCGAGGTCGGTGGCGTAGGCCGCTCGCGCTGCGCGCTCCCGGAGGTCGGGGAACGTCGCACCCTGGATCGGCGCCGTGACGAGCATCTCGCCCGTGTCGGCATCGTCGGCGATCTCGAGGCGCTCGAGCGTGGTGTCGAGTTCGGCTTCGGCGCGCTCCCTGCTCGCGTCCGGCGGCGTCGGGAGGTCGACCGGCGTGCCGACGTCCGAGCCGATCTCGCGTTGAAACGCCAGGATCTCCTCCGTCGTCACGTCGATCTCGCCGTACTCCGCGAGCTGAAAGGCGCCGGAGTCGGTCATGATCGCGCCGTCGAAGCCGAGCATCTCGTGGAGCCCCTCATCGAGCGCCTGCTCGCGGAGCCCCTCGTTCCCGTGGATGATGTAGGCGTTCGTGATGAGGATCTCCGCGCCGAACTCCATTTCGAGATCGGCCGGCGAGACGGTGTCGATGTTGGGGTTGATCACCGGCAGAAGTGCGGGCGTCTCCACCGTGACGTCCGCGCGCGGGACCGTCAGCTCGCCGATGCGTCCGGCGGCGTCGACGTCCCGCAGTTCGAAGCACTCGCGCACGACAGTGCCTGGGGAGCGGCGCGCGCCTAAGCGTTCCGTCTGGCGGCGGACGGGGCTGCTGCGATACCGTCCCGGGTTGGATTCCGCAGTCGGCGTCGCGCTACAGCCGATCGCCCTCGCTCCCGGCCAGCCCCTGGTCCGTGATCTGGAACTGGGCGGTCTCGCCGGCGGGCTTCGCGCGGTGTTTCTCGAGCGTCGCACGGCGATTCCCGCCGCGGAACCGGTCCAGCCGGAGGATCGTCCCGGTCCAGTGATCGAGCGTGTGCCCGCCGAGCGCACTGATCCGGTCCTCCTCGGGGTCGGTGTAGACCTGGTTCGTGATCACGATCGCGAGGTCCTCCCGGCGCGCCAGCGAGAGGAGGTGCGTGATCTGGTCGGCGACGGCCCGGAGCGCCTCGCCGCCCTCCTCGTCCTTGTCGCGCTGGAGGCGGTAGAACCCCGTCGCGCTGTCGAGAGCGATCAGGTCGGCCTGTTCGGCGAACGCCTCGACGTCTCGCACTGCCTCGCGTTGCTCGTCGAAGTCCAGGGCGTCCTGGACGACGATCCGCTCGGCGAGCGCCTGGAGGTCCTCGCCGGCAGGATTGGGGTCGGCGTTCGCCGTTCCCTCCTCGCTGGCCTGTCCGGCACCGATCGCGTCGTCGATGCCGATGCCGCCCTCGGCGTCGCTCACGCCGCCCTCGCCAGTGCCACCCTCGGCGTCACGCCGTTCTCCATTTCCCGCGGCGCGTGCACCGACGACCTGCTCGAACCGGTCGATCGAGATCCCCTCCGTGTCGACGATGACCGTGGTGCCGCCGTCGGCCGCGACCGCCGCCGCGGCGGAGAGCACGACGTTCGTCTTCCCGGCCGCCGGCGGGCCGTAGAGCTGCGTGACGGTCCCGCGCTCGAAGCCGCCGTCCAGCAGCTCGTCGAGTGCCCCACAGCCGGTCGGGATCGGATCGCTCACTGGCAGTCCGTAGGAGCGGACCCCGCAAAAGTGCGATGATCGGCAGTTCTGTGGCGTTCGACGGCGCCAGGGCCGGTGCCGGTATCGATCGACCTACGGTTGGATGTGGCGGTGCGGTTTTTGGTGCAGATTTTTCGGGCGGGTTTCCTCGCTCGCGCCGTCCGGGCGCTCGCTGCGGGACCGCCCGAAAAAGGTGCTATTGGTACATCCTGAGCGGCTTCGCCTCCGAACTCGCGTCGCCCTCTGCCTCCTGGAGCTTCTTCGCGAGCTGCTCGCGCTGGGCCTGGACGTCCTCGGCCTGCTCCACGAGGGCGTCGGTATCGACCTCGACGCCGGCCAGTGGCCCGACGCCGTCTTCGATCAGCACGCGGGCGGCTTCGGGATCGGGGAACTGCGGATTGGTCTCGACGACGAGCCCGAACCCGGGGAGCGATCGCTCGGTCGCGGCGGCCACCAGCGCGCCGGTCGGCCCGGAGATCGCGCCGCGTTCGCTCGGCGTCGCGAGATCGAGGTCGTCGAGACGATCGCCGGTACCGCCGGTCGCGACGCCGAAGAGCTCCGGCGGCGTGGCCCGCTCTTCGGTGCCGAGGCCGCTGATGTACACCGGCGTGACGTTCTCGGCGTCGAGCCAGCCCGTGACGCAGTCCGCGAACGCCGGCGCGGCCTGGGGCGAGACGGGGACGTCGCTCTGGAGGGCGAGCAGGTCGTTGGCCGCGTCGGCGTAGAGGCGAACCGGCGGCTGGACGTCGCGTTCGCCCTCGGCGTACACGCCGAGCCGCGGCAGTCCCTCGCACTCGACGCTCGCGTAGTAGGTCATGTCGAGTTCTTCGACGAGGTGATCGGTCGCGATCTTCCCGACGAGGCCGACGCCGGGGAGCCCCTCGACGAGCGTCGGGGACTGGAGGTCGAGATCGGCGTGGACGGTGATTCCTGCCATGCCGTGAGGGTTGGCGGGCCGGCGGCTTAATGGTCCGGGCGAGACGATTCGTCGCACCGGATTCGATCGTCCGCTTCGGACGCGACGGTCGACTGTCCTCGTCACTCACTACGCTCCAGATCGCATCGCTCCGCCTGCCAGAGGCCCGAACCGTGCGCTGCCGCTCTCCATCGCGTATCGCTGATTACCCATATGCACCGGGTGGGACTGGAAGGGACCGACTGCTCGACGAAGGCCGGCGAAGTAAGGACCGCAGGTGAGCGAGTGACAGCGAGCGAACCGAGGACCGCAGCGAGCCGCCCGAGTCGAGCGGGAGGGGGCTTCCGTAGGCAGTATCGGTCGAACGGACGCCCACACTCCAGCGATCTCATCTCGGAACCGACACCCACAAACCCGGTCCCACCGCTGATAGAGTCGAATGCACGAGGTCCTCGAGCGCTACCGGCCGATCGTCGACGAGTTCGACGCCTTCACGGCGGCGATCGAGCGGCCGCTCGGGAAGACGGTCCGGGTGAACACGATCAAGGCCGACGCCGATCGCGTCCGCGCGGCGTTCGAGGAGGCCGGGATCGCCGCCCAGCCGACCGAGTGGAACGCGGACCTCCTCGCCGTCGACACGGACGGTCCCGGTTCGACGTGGCCGGCCTTTCACGGCTGGATCCACACCCAGGAGGCGGTCTCCACGCTCCCGCCGATCGCCCTGGATCCACGGCCCGGCGAGACGGTCTGGGACGCCTGCGCCGCGCCGGGGAGCAAGACGACCCAGCTCGCCGCGATGATGGACGACGGGGGGCGGGTCGTCGCAAACGACCGGAACATGGGCCGGCTCTCGGCGCTACGGTTCAACGCCGAGCGCCTCGGCGTGACCAACGCGATCGTCACGAACCGCGACGCCCGGAACTACTCGCTGGACCCGCTGGCCGTCGACGAGTTCGACCGCGCGCTCGTCGACGCGCCCTGCTCGGGCGAGGGGACGCTCCGGAAAAATCCCGCCGCCCTCGAGAGCTGGAGCGAGGGGTTCCTCGCGGACGTCTCCGGCGTTCAGGCGGACATCCTTCGACGGGCGATCCAGGCCACGAAGCCGGGCGGCCGAGTGGTCTACTCCACCTGCACCTACGCGCCCGAGGAGAACGAGGCGGTGCTCGACGCCGTCCTCGACGCCGAGGACTGTCGGATCGTCGATCAGGCGCTGCCCGTCGAGACCCGCCCCGGCGTCACCGAGTGGCAGGGCGAGCAGTTCGATCCGAGCGTCGCGCGCGCCGCGCGGGTCTATCCACACCTGAACGACACCGGCGGGTTCTTCCTCGCGACGCTGGAGGTGGGCGGATGAGCGACGACGGCGCCGGGGCGGACGTGCCGGACGACCGCGACCTCGCCGAGAACGTCAGCCACCGCTTCGACCGGCTTGCCCCGACGGACGCCGAGCGGACGGTCGAGGGCCGCCCCTCTCGCGAGGCCGTCCTCGAGTGGTGGGCGGAGCGGTTCGGCATTCCGACGGACACCTTCGACGACCACTCCTTCTGGGAGAAGGGTAACGGCAAGCTCTGGGTGCTGGCCGGCGACGCGCCCGATCCCTGCGACGTCGAGGCGCTCGGACTGACGTTCCTCCGGACTCGCCAGGAGCACTGGAAGCCAACGACCGACGCCGTCCAGCGCTTCGGCCCGCTCGCGACGCGGAACGTGATCGACCTCGAACGCGAGGAGGCCCGCCGGTTCGCCGCTGGCGACGATCAGGAGATCGATCGCTGGGACGGCGACTGGGGCTATCTGATCGCCGCCCACGAGATCGCTGGCGAGCGGGCGATCCTCGGCGTCGGCCTCTACGTGCACGGCGAGCTGCGATCGATGGTGCCGAAGGGGCGTCGACGCGACCTCTGACCTCGGCCGTTTCGACGGTCCAGCGACCACACCGGCAGCTCAGTCCTGCAGATCCTCGTCCGCGTGGCGAATCACGTGGACGTCGTACTGGGGGTCGTCCGAGACCGGCGAACCGACGCTCGTGACCGGCGTGGTCACCGAGCCGGCGTTCGCGCTCCCGACGAACAGCACCGACGCGCCCAACTCCGCGGCGGTCTGTCGGATTCGCCGAACGACGTCGGTCGTGACCGACGCGCGGTAGTCCGTCTCCTCCGTCGTCTCGACCTCGATTTCCGCGTCGGGTGCGAGGTCGCGTACGACCGTCCGGAGCCCGCGTGCGATTCGATCGGCGTCGAAGGGCTCGTCGGGGCCGATCCACCCTTTCTCGCGGGCGTACTCCGTGCTCGGCGGGACGACGACCAGCGCGACGACGGACTCGTCCATCGCGCTGGCGAACTCGCCGGCGCGTCGGAGGGCGGTGCGCGAGAGTGGGGAGTTGTCGAACGGAACCACGTAGACCATGGAGGGATGCCAACGCCCCGGCGCTTAGTCGTTGGGCCGGCGCGCCGACGCTGGTGATCGGTGCGTCGCGGCGTCGGCGTTCACGCTTCCGACGTCTCGTCGTCGATCGCAATGGGGCCCGCAGGTCAGTCGTCGCTCGGCGCGAAGGTCGCCGCCGGACTCGCCGTCGACGTCCGCGGTACGTGGCCGTCTTCCGAGCCGTGATCGGCCTCCTTCTGGTCCGGTACCCTCTCGGGCTGGGACTGGTCGGCAGCCTGTTCCTCGGTGGCCTGATCTTCGGTGGCTTGCTCCCCGGCGCCCACTGCATTCTCCTCCCGCTCGGCCCTGACCTCCTCGATGTCGTAGTGGGCCTTCCGGAGCGTTACGGGCGAGACGCCGGCGGCGTCCGCGGCGTCGCACTGGGTCAGGCCGTGTCCGCAGTCCTGTGCCGCCGTGTAGAGGCAGCCTGCGGCGAACCCGCTGGGGTCGCGCCCGCCGGCGATCGCGGCGTCCTGGCCCAGGACCGCGAGCTCGAGCGCCCGGCGTTCCACGGCGTCCGGGAGGTCGAGCTCGGAGGCGAACCGCGGGACGTACTCGCCGGGGTCGATCGGGCCGGTGGGCAGCCCGAGCTCCCGGTTCAGTGCGTCGTAGGCGGCGCGGAGTTCGTCCTCGTCCGCGCGGGCACCTGCGACGACCTCGTCGACGGTACGCGCGATCGATCGCGTCCGACAGACTGCGTAGACCGTCGCCGCAGCGAACCCCTCCAGCGAGCGCCCCTTGATGAGGTCCTCGGACTGGGCGGAGTCGAACAGCGCACAGGCCTGCTCGCGGACGTTTCGCGGCAGGTCGATCTCGCCGATCAGTCGGCGGATCTCGGTGAAAGCGTACACCTGATTGCGGTCCTGCTTGGTCGCCAGCTGGGCGCGGCTGTGCTCGCGGCGCATCCGCGCGAGCCGTTTGCGCTTCCGGCCGGTCACGCGGACGCCCGCGTCCGAGCCGATCTCGGTGCTGAGCCCCCTGTCGTGGCGGCTGCGGGTCAGGGGTGCGCCGGTCCGTTCGCGGTTCGACTCCTCGCCCGCGAAGGAGCGCCACTCGGGCCCGCGATCCAGCCGGTCGGTGTCCACGACCAGGCCACAGGCGGTACAGACGGTCTCGTCGTCCTCCCGGACGAGCGAAGCGGTACATTCGGGACAGCGATCGTCGGCGCTCATCACGAGTGGAGCTACGCACGGAAGGGTTATTTAAACACTTCTCGGACCGCAACGAATCGGCAGGAAGCGAGGTGACGAACCTACCGGTAACCGGTAGGTTACCGCCCGTGGCGATCGGCTCGGAAGGAGTTCGGTCCGACGCAGCCGGCCCGATGACGAAAATTTTAACCAGTCTTCTCCGAAACCATCTGTCGATGGGGCTCTCGGACATCGCCGCCGATCTCGCCGTCACCGCCGAGCAGTGCGACCGCGGGGTCGCGACGGTCGACGAGACCGACGGCGCGCTCGCCGAGCGCCTCGCACCGGTCGCCGACGAGCTTCCCTGTTCGGCCGACGCCGCGGCCGCGCTGGTCGAGGCCTACGCAGCCGGGGCGAGCGTCGGTGGCGCCGGCGACGCTGCGGGCGTTCCCCCGATCACCGCCGCGAAGACCCTCCACCTCGTCGGCGTCGACGGCGTCTGCCCGCTCGCGCCGATGGTCCGCGAGATCGTCGGCGACTGGATCGCCGGCGAGCTTCCGCGAAGCGAGGCCCGGGAGCTCACCGGTGCCTCCGAGACCGAGTTCCTGCTGACGGCCTTCCTCGAGACGCACGAACCGATCCCAGCCGCGCGGACGGCTGTCGAACCCGTCCTGGGGCCGGGCGACGCGCCGCTGGCAACCGACGACCACCTCGCCGAGACGATGACCGACGCAGCGGAGTTCCTCTGAGCAACAGGTCCAGCGATTCCGGGCGATCGATTCCGATCGAAATGCTCCTCGTCGCGTTCTGCCGTCGCCACGGAGCAGCTGCGCTGCTCGCCGTCCGGGGCACTGCGGCGGCCCTCGGCGACCAGTCCGCGCTATCCGAACCGACCGGCGAGCAACCCGTCGTCGGGAAACTCGAGATCGAGCTCGACGTCGAACAGCGCCTTCGTCGCCTCGGCGACGGCCGGCGCGTAGGCGGGATGGGGCTCTGCGGTGCTCGGCACTGCGTCCTCGGGCACCTCGTGGGTCGGCAGCGCTGCGTCAGCGGCGTCGACGGGATGGTCGCCGTCGGCGCGGTTCGCGATCGCGAGTCCGGGCGCCGCGCCGACGTCCTCCAGGCGCTCGCGGAGCGTCTGGAGTGCGTCCACGCCGCGCTCGCTCGCGGGGGTGACGGCGGCGACGCGGTCGGCCGTCGTCACGGCGCTGACGGCCGGATTCGTCGCGACTGGCGGCGCGTCCACGAGTACGAACTCGAAGCGCTCGCCGGCGCTGGCGAGGAGCTCCTCGAAGGCTTGCGCTGCGTCGGGCGTCTTCGCGCGTGCCAGCCGTTCGAACGGCGCTCGTGCGGGACAGACGGCAACCCGTCCACCGGCCTCGCTGACCGCGTCGAGATCGAGCTCGACGGTCGCCGCGGGCAGGGATGCTCCCTCGACGAGTACTCGGGTGAGGTCGTCTTCGATCCGCCCGGGAACGTGCGCGGCGAGCCCCTGCGTGGCGAAGTCGACGTCGAGGACGCCGACGGCGTAACCGCCGCGACCGAGCGTCGTCGCGAGTTCGAGGCTGGTCCGGGTCGCGCCGGCACCACCAGTGGCCTTCACGACGGCGGCTGTCGTCGAGGACATCACACGATTCGTGGTTCGGCAACTGCAATAAAGGTGTGTCCTCTCCCCCGGTGGCGCCGTCACTGCGGCGGACCGTGGCCAGCTGTCGAGCGCAGCGGCCGCGAGCGGCTGCAGCCGACGGGGCCGGAGGTGCCAGATTCGATCCGGGGCTACTGGGCGTCCCGAATCGCGTCGGCGACGGCCGCGGTTTCATTCTCGTCGAGCTCGGGTCCGGCGCCGAAGAGGGCGTGGACGGGCCCGTAGCCGTCGCCGTCGAAGCGCGGGACGACGTGGCAGTGCACGTGGGGCACCTCCTGGCCGGCGGCCTTGCCGTTGTTGAACGCGACCGTGGTCCCGTCGGCGTCGACGGCGGCCTCGACCGCCGGCGCGAGCTCGGTCGCGACGCGACCGATCGCGGCGCCGAGATCGCCGGGAAGGTCGGCGAGCGTCTCGTGGTGTGTCTTCGGGATCACCAGCGTATGGCCCTTCGCGAGTGGGTTCGCGTCGAGAAAGGCGAGCACGTCCTCGTCCTCGTAGACGACGGTACCGGGAATCTCGCCGTCGACGATCGCACAGAAGATGCAGTCGGCGCTCATACCCGTGCCGACGGCAGGCGAACCCTTGAAGCTTGGTGGCGCGGTTCGCTGGCTGCCGATTGGCGGTGCCGCTGGACGGCCAGGGGCACCGGTCTCCAGCCGGCGTCAGGACCGGCCCCGGTAGACGATCGAGCCCACGACGGCGATCGCCGCGAAGGCGAGCCCAGCGAGGAACAGCGGGCTCCCCGCCGGTGCACCGAACTCGCCGTCGCCGAAGACGATCGCGACGCCGGCGGCCGCGACGCCCAGGAGGAACACTGTTGCGGCGATGGGGGACTCGCGAGCGTCCGAGATGGTGACGCGCATACCTCGCCGTTGGTGGCGGGGGACCGAAAACGCTGGGGACGCCTCTCGACGCTACGACGACGGGAAAATGACTGGCTGAAAGCCGGACCGGGCTGCCTCAGAGCGACCGGAGTCGGGAGATCCGCTCTTCCGTCGGCGGGTGCGTCGAGAGGAGCCTGTCGGCACCGCCGAAGATACACAGCGCGGCGACCGAGTCGTCGACCTCGTTGCCGCTGGACTGGGCGCCACGCGAGATCTTCTCGAGCGCGCGAGCGAGCGGGTCGCCGCTGCCGATCACGGCTGCAGCGTCGGCGTCGGCGACGTACTCGCGGTACCGCGAGATCGCCATCACGAACACCATCACCAGCATCTGGGCGAGCATGCCGGCGATCCAGCCGAGGAAGTAGTTCGCGATGGAGCGCTCGCCGGTCATCATCACGATCCAGTGGACGCCGATCCCGACGATCATCGCGATCGACTGGCCGATCGTCATCGTCAGGACGTCGCGGTTCTCGATGTGGGCGAGCTCGTGGGCGAGAACGCCCTCCAGCTCGTCGTGGTCGAGGACCGCCATCAGCTCCTCGGAGACGACGACGATCCCGGCGCCGCGACGGCCGGTCGCGAACGCGTTGGGGACGCCCATCCGGGCGACCATCAGTCGGGGCTTCTCGATCCCCATCTCCTCGGAGAACTCCTCGACGCTCCGGTGGACTCTGGCGTACTCGCCGTCCTCGGGCATGTCCTCCGCCCCAGTCGACCAGATTGCCATCTTCTTACCGATGACGTACTGGATGCCGACGAGTGCGAACGATCCGACCAGGACGATCGCGAGGGGAATCCCCAGGGCCGCGTACGCGATGGTCGCGATCGCGAGATAGAACCCGAACAGGATGGTCCCCACGATCGCCATCCTGAGCTGCAATCCTCTGTGATTCATCGCGAAAAAGTAGCCACCGAGATGTCTTAAGGACACGGGTCGGCGGCAGCACCGTTGCCGATCGGCACACACCGCCGGCCGAACGAGCCGCGGAGCGGCGATCCCCGAACCACTCCCTAGTCTCTCTGCCGCTCGTCGTTCGCTATCTCTCTCACGTTCCTTCCGCGTCGCTCTCCCCACCGTGCTCGGCGCTGCTCGCCGACGAACGGCCCTCGTCCGTAGCAGCCCCAGGTCCGATCGCTCGCCACCAGAGTCCCAGCACGCCGGCACCACCGAGGAACGTCACCGCCGCAGCGGGCGAGCCGGCGACCGCCAGCGCGACGCTCGCGACGAGGCCGACGGCGCCGACGGCGAACGCAACGAGGTGGCCGAGCCCGCGGTGGACTCGCCGGTCGATCTCGGCGCTGATCTCCTGGTCGCTGGTGTACTCGGCCTCCAGGGTCTCCCGGAGCGACTGGATCTCGGAGGTCGTCGCGTTGTGTCGTTCGAGCTGTTCCTCGCGGAGGGACTCGAGTGCCGCGTCGGTGGCGGACTCGGCGGCGAGTTCGTCGTGGCGATCCGCGAGCAGGTCGATGCGCTCGTCGAGTTCGCTCTCGACGGACTCCAGTTCCGAGCGAAGCGCGTCGAGGTCGGCCTCCGTCGCGGACTCGGCCTTGACGTCGTCGACGCGGTCTTCGAGGCGATCGAGCGCCTCCTCAGTCGCGGCCGCGTCCCGGAGCGTCGCGACGTCGTCGGCGACGGTGTCGACTCGCTGCTCCGACGCCGCGTCGTCCTCGAGCGCTTCGAGCGATTCCCGGACGCCGTCGACGTCCGAGCGGATCGACGCCCGCTCGGCCGCAGCGGTCTCGTCGAGTTCGTCGAGGTCGTCAGCGGTCGCCTGGAGGTCCTCGGCGAGCGCCTCGACCGACGTGGACAGGGACTCGTGGTCATCGCGGAGCCCGTCGACGGTCTCCCGGGTCGCACTCGTCTCGGCGACGTCGTCCAGTTCGTCCCGGAGATCCCGGAGGTCGCCGTCGCTGGCCTTCGCGTCGTCGAGCCGCGTGATCGCTCGTTTCAGCGTCGCGACCTCGTTGGCGTCGGCTTTCAGCCCGTAGAGCCCCTCGACGCTCTCCTCGAGGGTCTCGACGTCGTCGCGGAGTCGCTCGGTTCGCCGCTGCTGGCGATCGCGAACGTGCTCGACGAACGCGTTGGTCGAGTCAGAGAGCCGGACCTCGAGTGCGTCCGCGAGCGCGTCGCGGTGGCGCTCCTCGAGTTCCTCGCCGTGGAGTTCTTCGAGGAGCTGATGGACGACGGAGTCCGTCGCGTCGTCGGACGCGTCGTCGTCCGTGTCGGCGTCCTCCTCGCCCGTCCGCTCCGACGCAGCGTTACCGCTATCGTCCTCGTCGGTCGACGACCCGACGCCGTCTGCCCCGGTTCTGGTGGTATTGGCACTGCCGTCCCCGCCGTCTGCGTCGGCTGCTGATCGCAATCCGGAGTCGGTCTCTTCGATCTCTTCGGTCCGTTCGATTTCCTCGACGGCTTCGATTCCCTCGCCACCGTCGCGTCCGTCGGCCCCGCCCGACGATGGGATCGACTCGCTCGCTTCCGCGGTCTGCTCCGACAGGTCCCGAAGATCGGGCACGCTGTCGAGTTCGACGTCACTCGCGTCGGCTGGTTCGTCCGGCGACTGGTCCGCGGGCGGCTCGTCGCCGTCGGAGTCCCCCATCGGATCGTCGAGATCGAGCACCAGTGACGCGTCCGCTTCCGCGTCGACCTCACCGCTGTCTCCAGGGGCGGCGTCCTCGTCGAGAGCGTCGTCAGGGGCAGCCTCGGCCCCCGGAGCGTCCACAGCAGCGCCAGCGGCCGGGTTCCTCTCCGATTGCTCGCCTGCGGCGTCCGGTGCTCCCGAACTGGGACGTGCCTCGAACTCCCCTGCGCCGTCGGATTTGGACGCCAGATCGGCGATCGATCCCGCGTCGGAAGTCACCGGGTCGGCCTCGACAGTGGGTGGTTCGAGATCGGGATCGAGGTCGCCCTCGATGCCCCAGGCCGTCCGGACGATGGTCCCTGGCGTGATCTCGCGCTCGAAACAGAGCGCGTCGCCGTCGCGCTCCCAGTCTTCGCCGCAGTCCCCGGGAAAGCCGAGGTCGTCGATGGCGGTCCCGTCGGGAATCGGCTGGCGGACGCGAACGCGCACGGGTGCTGGATGGTCCGTCTCGACCGCGTACTCCAGCGCCTGCCGGCCGCCGTCGCTGGCGCGCGGCCGGACGCTGACGGTCGCCACCTCCGTCTCGTAGACGGCTCCGCGACCGGCGCGGTCCGATGCGTGGGCGCGTGTCATGGAGTCGGATCAAACAATCCCGACAGCAATAAAAATTTTCACCGTTAGCCGACGCATAAATTTATCACGGTGCAGGTACCCGGCGCCGCAGTCCCCCGCGCCCGCCACCGGTCGTCCGGGCGGTCCGCCCGGGAATCGACGCGTCGGAACGCCGTTCCGCAGCGAAACGACGTAACGTTCAAGCACGCGGCGACCGGGCGTGGACGTATGCAGCCACTCGCCGCTCGCGATCACAGTTCGTCGGCGAGCGACGCGCCCGGGAAACGCAGCCCCGTCAAACGCGCCCAGTAATACGCTCGGGGCGAGGCTGGCGACCCGTCCCGGGCGATCTCGATTCTCCGAACCGACGGTTTCGACCAGGTTCGGCCGTTTCGCTCGTACTCGATCGGTTCGACCGTTTCGCCCGTACTCGATCGGTTCGACCGCGATCGACGCACGCGAAGGCCGAGCCCCAGACGCGGGGACTTACGTCCCCACGACACCACGTTCGACCAATGACAGCAGACACCCACTCCACGGACGACCCCTTCCGCGGCGTCTATCCGGCGATGGTCACGCCGTTCGCGGAGGGTGGAAGCATCGACTACGACCAGCTTCGATCCGAAGCCCGCCGGCTCGAGGCCGCCGGCGTCGACGGCCTCGTCCCGGTCGGATCGACCGGCGAGAGCGCGACGCTCTCCCACGACGAACACGTCGACGTCGTCGAGGCGGTCGTTGACGCCGTCGAGGACGTCCCCGTTATCGCCGGCACGGGATCCAATAACACCCGCGAAGCCCTGGAGCTCTCCCACGCCGCGGCGGACGTCGGCGCGGACGCACTCCTGCTCATCTCGCCGTACTACAACAAGCCCGAACAGCGCGGCCTCGAGGCCCACTTCCGTGAGATCGCCGACGCGATCGACCTCCCACAGATCGTCTACAACGTTCCGAGCCGGACCGGCCAGAACGTCGAACCGGACACCGTCGTGAATCTCGCCGACCACCCCAACGTCGCGGGCTACAAGGCCGCCAGCGGCGATCTCGGGCAGGTCACCGAGGTCGTCGAGCGAACGCGGGAGTACGACTTTTCGGTCCTCTCGGGCGACGACGCGCTCACGCTGCCGATGTGCTCCGTCGGCGCGACCGGGACCATCTCCGTCGCCGCCAACGTCGAGCCCGAACGCACCGTCGCGATGGTCCACAGTGCCCTCGGGGGCGCCAACGGTGAGCGCGCGCCGGAGTACGACACGGCTCGGGAACTCCACCACGAGCTCGGCCCGCTGTTCCGCGAGCTGTTCGTGGAGACGAACCCGATCCCGGTCAAGGAGGCAGTCGCGATGCGCGGCCACTGTGAGCCGACGATCCGGCCGCCGCTCTCGCGGCTCGCCGAGGAGCACCGCGAGCCACTTCGCGAGCTGCTCGACGAACTGGAAGCGACGCGCGAGGAATCGCTGGCGAACGCGACGTTCGCGCCGACGCCGATCGACCAATGACCGACGCAACGCGGGTCGCGATCACGGGCGCGACCGGTCGGATGGGCGAGGAGCTGCTCGCCGAGGTAACGGGCCGGGACGACGTCGAGGTTGCCCTTGCGACGAGCCGGACGCCAGCGGACGGGCCGATCGAGGGCGTCGAGCTGGCGGACGCCGACGACCTGCCCGCGCTCCTCGCCGAGCGCGACGTCGACGTGCTGATCGACTTCACCGTTCCCGAGCCCTGCGTCGGCGCCGTCGAAGCTGCAGCCGAGGCCGGCGTCGCCGCCGTCGTCGGCACCACCGGCTTCGACAGCACCGAGACCGCGGCGCTGCGGGACGCCAGCGAGCGGACGCCCTTGCTCAAGGCCGCGAACTTCGCCCGCGGCGTGCAGGCGCTCCTGCAGATCGTCGGCGAGGCCGCCGCGGCGATGGAGGGGTACGACGCGGAGCTGATCGAGACCCACCACAACGGGAAGCGCGACGCGCCCAGCGGCACCGCGAAGGCGATCCTGCGTGAACTGGAGGGCGCTCGCGACGGCAGCGAGGACGATCGCGTCCACGGTCGCGAGGGGCACGCGCCGCGGGAGGACGGCGACGTCGGCGTCCACGCGGTCCGCGCTGGCGACATCACAGGGATCCACGAGGTCCTCCTCGCCGGAAACGGCGAGGAACTGCGTCTGACCCACCGCGCGGAGGATCGCGGCGTCTTCGCGGCCGGCGCGGTCGACGCCGCGGTCTGGCTCGACGGTCGCGACGCTGGGTGGTACGACTTCGGGGACGTTTTGTCCGGGGGCTGACTCGGAGCGTCCATGAGCCTGCAATCCGACGTCGAGGCCCTCTGGGGCCGCTACCAGGACGGCGCAGTCGACGCCGCGACCGCCAGCGAGGACGACCTCGCAACCCTCGAAGCGTTCCTCGAATCGCTCGAAGCTGGCGAACTCCGCGCCGCCGAGCCCGTCGAACCCGCCGACGCGGCCTCCGTGGGCGACGGCGAGAACGAGCCAGAAGTCGCCTCCGCGACCGCCGAGTGGGCGGCCGTCGAGTGGGTCAAACAGGGCGTCCTCCTGAACTTCGGCCTGCGCGAGAACGTCGGTCACGAGTACGGCGACGTCACCTACACCGACGTCCTGCCGCTCCGCCGCACGGACGACCTCGCGGAGCGTGGCACCCGGAACACGCCCGACGGCACCGTCATGCGCCGCGGTTGCTATCTCGGCAGCGACTGCATCATGATGAGCCCGAGCTTCGTCAACATCGGCGCCTACGTCGGCGACGGCACCCTGATCGACTCCTGTGACACTGTCGGCTCCGCTGCCCAGATCGGGGCGAACGTCAAGCTCGGCGCGAACACCCTGATCGGCGGCGTGCTCGAACCCGTCGAGGACGCGCCGGTCGTGATCGAGGACGGTGTCTCGCTGGGCGCGGGCTGTCGCGTGACCTCCGGGTTCGTCGTCGGCCACGACTCGATCGTCGGCGAGAACACGCTGCTCACGCCGCGAATTCCCGTCTACGACCTCGTCGAGGACGAGGTGCTCTACGGCCGACTGCCGCCGGAACGCCGCGCCTTCCAGCGCTTCGTCGAATCCTCGGTCAGCGACGAGGACCTGATCCCGGGCAGTGCGTACAAGCCAGCCGTCGTCGCCACGCACGTCGAGGAAGAGACGCTGGAGGCGACCGAGCGCGAGGACGCGCTGCGGGAGTGAGTGGAGTGCCGGACAGTGGCGTTTTTCACCCACGTTTTTCGAGTCGGATCGCGAGCAGCGCGAGCGATCTCGACGACGAAAAAGGTGGGAGTGAGACGCTGGAGGCGACGGAGCGGGAGGACGCGCTGCGGGAGTGAGCGGATTGTTCGTCCAGGATGGATCGAGTCGCCCCGGACGCGCCGCGTCTGAGCCAGACGCTCGTTGGCACAATTTTATATTTGTATGTGCACACATACACAGACATGGGGACGAAGACGATCTCACTCGCCGACGACGCCTACGACCGGCTGAAGCGTCACAAGCGTGAAGGAGAGAGCTTTAGCGACGTCGTTCGTCGGCTCACGGGCGACGATTTCTCCCTGCGGGAGTACTACGGGGTGCTCGACGACGATACGGGTGAGGAACTCGATCGCATCGTCGAGAAGCGACGAGAAGCCAGATCCGACACGCACCGTGAACGCGTCGATCGCATCGTCGACGAGCTGGAAAAGTGATCCTCGATTCGACGTTCCTGATCGACGTACTGCGTGGTGAAGGGACCGTCGAGGAGCTCCTCGGGGAGGTGGACGGTTCGGGGCCGCCGTTCGTGACGAGCGTGACAGTCATGGAACTCTACGAGGGGATCTATCTCGCGGAGTCGACCGAACGAGAGCGTGCGGTCGTCGAAGAGATGCTGGACGGCATCAACGAGATCCCGTTCGATCGAGCCTGCGCGAAACGAGCCGGCCAGATCAACGCCGAACTCGTCGCCTCCGGACAGCCCGTCGACGAGACAGACGTCATGATCGCTGCGACGGCGATAGATTACGATCTCCCAGTGGTAACGCGAAACACGAGCCACTTCGAGCGGATCGAAGCGCTGGAGGTCGTCTCCTACTGAGCCGACCGTTCGTCTTCGATCAGTCTCGTTTCTCGGTCCGCGCCTCGATCCGCATCTCCACGTAGCGTCCGGGCCAGGTCCGGACGTGGCGCCTGAACCCTCGAACGAGCGTCCCCAGGACGCCCTGTGGCTGTGTCTCGACGCCCCGTGGATCGGACGCGTTCGCCCCATCACCCGGCCGTGGATCCTCGGGATAGCTCATCTTGCTAGACGTTCGCACGTGTGATGCATAATAGTTCGGGATACTCTCACGTGGTTACTCCGCCGCCTCCTCTTTCTCCTCCGCCTCGCCGACCCTGACCGTCATCACCGGAACGGGGGACTGCCGGACGACGCGTTCGGCGACGCTGCCGATGAGGTAGTGATCGAGTCCCGTCCGGCCGTGGGTTCCCATCACGATCGCGTCGACTGCGCCCTCGCGTGCCCGATCGAGGATGGCCTCGTGTGGCACTCCGGCGACCACTTCGCGCTCGATCGGGACGTCTTCGGGCAGCGCCGCGACGACCGAGTCGATCGCCGCAGTTGCGCGCTCGCGTTCGGCGTCCTCCCAGGCGTCCCCGGCGAGGCCGCTGCTCGGGCTCTCGAACCGGTTCCGCGCGTCTGCGACGGAGAGGACGTGGATCAGCGCGTCGTTGGCCTGTGCCAGGTTCGCGGCGTGGGCCGCGACGGCGGTCGTTCCCTCGCTCCCGTCCGTCGGCAACAGTACGTCGTCGTACATCTGTCTCCGGGAGGTTGTGGCTCCTTGCTGAAAAACGCCGTCCTGCGGACCGACCGTGGCGGTCACGACGCGATGGGCGGAGGTCCTCGGCGCGGAGATTGGCGGGGCGAAACGCCCGCTCAGATCCCGACGGCCATCAGGAACAGCGCGACGGAGATCACGCTGAACAGGCCGGCGACGCCCATCGTGATCGTGTCGGTGTCCAGCGCGTTCGAGACGTAGGGGGCGATCTGGCCGCCGAGCGTCGTCGCCGGTACGGTGAACACCACCATGTTCCAGGGCGTCGACGCCAGGCTCAGCGAGTGAGCGCCGGGAAGGAACCCACCCGCGAAGACGTGGACCAGCGACGCCAGCACCGCCGTCAGCGCCACGATGACGTGGTTCGTGCCGATGGCGACGCGGACCGGGACGTTCGTCCTGAGCATCGAGATGATTCCGAGTTCGCCGATCCCGAAGCCGGCGAGGCCCTGGAACACGCCGCCGACGCCGTAGTTCGCGAACCGCTCGAGGTAGCCGCCCCAGGTGTAACTGTAGCTGTCGCCCTCGCGGTCGACGCGGGTAACCGTCCCCTCGTCGTCGACGCCGACGCCGGCAGGGCCGAGCTTGCCGTCGTCGTCGGGCAGCTCGCCGCCGCCAGCGCTCGCCGGCTCGCCGCCGTCGGGGGCGCTCTGGTGGGCGTCCGTGGCGTCTCCGGACCCCGCTCCGTCCGCCGATTCGCCCTCGTGGCCGTCGTGGGCCAGATCGGCGGTGTAGAGGAGATAGGCGGCGCCCAGCAACGCGACCGCGAGCGCGGCGTGGAACAGTGGCTCCGGGATGTAGAATGAGAGGAGTGCGCCGCCCACGACGAAGGGGATGCTCCCGACGACGAGGGACAGTCCGAGCCGCCGGTCGACGAGCCCGTACTGGATGAACGCGACCGCCGAACTCGAGAGGCCGAAGGACTCGCTGATCAGGCCGACCTTGACGATCGTCTCCGGCTCGAGTTCGTACGCGAGTAACGGGAAGATGAAGATCAGGAACGGGACGAACATCGCCGACCCGCTGATGCCGACCGTGTTGACGATCGTCGCGCCCAGCAGGAAGAAAAAGAAGAGCCACCAGTACTCGAGCCAGTAGTCCAGCCCCGCGTTCGCGGGCGTCGGCGCCGCCGCGACGACGAGCACGACGAACAGCACCGGCGCCGCGAACACGAAGAAGTGCTGGTACTTGAGGAATGACTTCTGAACTTCCGCGGAGGACGTTGGTGCCATGGATGTTAGTTCTGGGCCGTTGCTCGGGGGCGTGGGTTGGATCGTCGCGGGGCGGGCATTCAGGTGATCCCTCCCAGCGGGGGCTGTTGCGGTCGGTCGGGCGGGTCGCCGTCGAACGTACGAACCATTCGTTGCCTGGCGTCTTGCGAAACGACGTTGAAAAGTCCTGTGAGCTACTCCGCCCGTGGGGTCCCCACACATGCCGCAATAGACCTTTTGGGGCCGTACGGTCCGCAGCCCTCGATTCGGCCGAAACGGAACCTTTGTTGGGCCAAGCCGCCGTTCGTAGCCCAATGACCGATTCCTCGCCCCCGATCCGCCGTCTCGCGGACTGGGACCACGACGCCCTGACCGCCCTCGCCGACGAGTACGACACGCCGCTGTACGTCACCGACCTCGATCGGGTCGCGGAGAACTACGCCCGGATCGACGACGCCTTCGAGGGGATCGAGTGCATGTACGCCGCGAAGGCCAACACCGGCCAGGCCGTGATGGCCCGACTGCTCGAGGAAGGCGCGACGATCGAGTGTGCCGCCGCGGGCGAGCTCCACCGTGCAGTCGAGGCCGGTGCCGATCCGAACACTCTCCAGTACACCGCGACCAACCCACCGGCCAGGGACCTCGACTGGGTCGTCGATTTCTGGGAGACCGACGCCCCGAAGCTGACTGTCACCATCGGCGCGACGGATACCCTCGACCGGCTCGAAGCGCGTGGCTTCGACGGCCGACTCGCGATCCGCGTCAACCCCGGAATCGGTGCCGGCCACCACGAGAAGGTCGCGACCGGCAAGGACGCGAAGTTCGGGATCCCGCACGAGGCCGTGCCCGACGTCGCCGCCGACGCAGCCGAGCGGTTCGATCTCGTCGGCCTCCACGCCCACGTCGGCAGCGGCATGTTGACCGAGGAGGACCTCGACGCCCACCGCCGCGCGCTCGCGCGGGTCGCCGACTGCGCGGCGGCGATCGAAGCCGAACAGGGATCGGGAGCGCTCGAGTTCGTCGACGTCGGCGGCGGCTTCGGCGTCCCCTATCGCGAGGACGAGGACCCACTCGACCTCGACGCCGTCGCAGACTACCTCCACGAGACGTTCGCGGACGTCGAGGCTCGTCTCAAGGCCGAGCCCGGCCGGTACGTCGTCGCCGACGCCAGCCTCGTGCTGACCGAGGTCAACACGATCAAGGAGGCGCCCGACGCGTACGTCGTCGGCGTCGACGCCAGTCTCGCGACGATGATCCGGCCGGCGATGTTCGACTCCTATCACCCGATCCGGAACCTCTCCGCCTACGGCAACGGCAGCGCCGTGACTGGGCCAGACGCCACCGATCGCGACGCGATCCCCGCCTCGGTCGGCGGGCCGCTCTGTACCAGCGCGGACGTGTTCTGCACGGACCGGCCGATCGCCGAGCCCCGGCGGGGCGACCTCCTCGCGATCGGCAACACCGGCGCCTACGGCATCGAACTCGCCAACCAGTTCCACTCCCAGCCCAAGCCTGCGGAGGTCGGGCTGGCCGCCGGCGAGGTCTCCGTGCTCCGCGGTCGCGAGGGGTACGACGATCTGCTGCACCACGAGCGGCTACGGTAGGCGGACGCAGTCCGTCGCCGGCCTCGTTTCGACTGCAGCGACCAGCCACGCTCATCGTAACGCGGCTGCCAGTTCGCGAAACCGCGCCGCCGGGACGCTCTCGGGCGCGAGTGCGCCGACGGGCCGACCGTCGGTCCTGGCGCGATCGACCGCCTCGTGTTCGGGCACGACCGTCACCGGCGCACCGAGCGTTCGCTCGACGTGCTCGACCGGCGGATCGTGGGCGCGGTTGAGCACCACGCGCTCGACGCCGGCGTCGAGGACGCGAGCGAGCGCGCGGGTCCGGAGCGCGTCGGGGACGGCGACGCCGTCGGGAGTCGTCACGAGCAGGCAGCTGTCCGCGGCGTAGAGCGGCAGTCCGGCGTCGGCGGCCATCCCCGCGGGACAGTCGACGACGACCGGGCCATAGTGGTCGTCGACGGTGTCCAGGGCTGTGACCAGTGCCGTCGCATCGGCTGCACGGGCGCCCGCGAGCGTCCGTCCGCACGGCAGGACGTCGACGCCGGGGCCGCTCGCAGCCTCGCCACCCTCGCGAACCGCTTCGATCGCGCCGGCCCGATCGGCGAGCACGTCGTGGAGGTCCGGACCGGGCCCGTACGGCAGATCGGCCATCCCGAGGTCGGCGTCGACCACCACCCCGCCGAGGGCGTCCGCGACGTTGAGAGCGACCGTCGACTTCCCGACGCCTCCTTTCCCGCCGACGACTGCGAGGATCACGGGCTGGCACCCGCCGGCTCCTCACCAATCTCGGCGGTCTCGTCTGCGTCGTCTCCAGTTGGCCGTGCATCCGTTGCAGTCGGCGCGACGGCGTCCCGCGGCGGTGTCGGGTCACCGAGCACGCGCAGGACGTCGTTGGCCGTCGGATCGCCACTGCTGCCGGCGGTCGCGATCGCACCGGCGGCAGTCCCGTCCTGCGCTGTTTCGTCGGCTGGTTCGACCGATTCGATCGTCACCGGTGGCTCGACGGGCGGTTCGGGACTCGCGAAGCCGAGGCTCCCCACCGCGCCGGTCGGGACCACGACCGACGCGGCGTCGCCGTCCCACGGCGCGGCGGGGACGCCCTCCACGCGTGGCGGCCACGTCGCCCCGTCGATCTCCGAGACGAGGCGGACCAGATGCGCATCGACGCCGGGCGCCTCGACGCGGTTGTCGAGTCGCACGGCGACGAGCGTGACGCCGCCCGGCCGTGCCGTCGTGCACTCGAGTTCGACCATGGGCGGGTTCGCCGCGGAATCCTACTTGAAAGTGTGCCGGCTGCAGGGGCGACTCACTCCGGCGCTGCATCTACCCCGAAGGGGCTCTCCCCTTCGGTCCAGTCCCACCCGGGAAGCCGGGTCTGGACGCCGGCAGCCAGGGCGGCATCCAGATCGTCCATCCCGGCGCTCTCACCGGCGTGGTGCCGAATATCCGCGTAGTGGAACGTCGCCTCCGCGAGCAGCCGGAACGGTTGCTCCCCGGCAATCGTGGCGGCGAGCTCCCGCCCCAACCACTCGTCGACGACGAAGCCGGGGTAGTCGTCCTCGACGTCGAGCCCGCGGAGGATCGCGACGAGTGCGGCGACGTTCACCGCGCGGTCGCCGTCGGCGAACGTCTCGGTGACGGCTCGTTCGTAGTCCGCAGCGTCGATCGGATCGACGGTGGTGTCGAAGGCGTCGTCGAGATCGGTGCGAACGTCGTTGACGAGCGGGACGACGGTCGTCGAGCGATCGAGCACCCAGGAGCACTCCGCGGCGACCCGGTCGGGGGTGACGTCGATGTCGGGCGTCGGTGGCGCGGCCATACCGACCCTGGTGGTGCGATCGCAATGCCGTTTTCGGCGGGAAGCGCGGCGTCTGCGTGCCGTTCCCGATTTTTGCCAAGGCTTTTATAATGGTGAGTGGATAAAACGAAGCAAGCGGTTTCTACCGCCGCGGTCACCGACTTCGATCGGAGCGTACGATGTCCTGTAACGGTATCACTGCCGGCGTCGCCACGGGCGATCGACTCGTCCGACCTGACCGACGATCGGCCGGCGATTCGACGCAGTCCGGTGCCCCGTCGGTATTCCCGTAGCTACATATGAGTGCTGTAGAGCAACAACTCGACGAACTGAAAGCAGAGATCGTCAGCGAACTTCCGAGCAGCGTCACCGTCTCGGAGGTCACCTACGAAGGCCCCGAACTGGTCGTCTACACCCGCGATCCCAAGGAGTTCGCCCAGCAGGGCGACCTCGTGCGCCAGCTGGCCTCGAAGCTCCGCAAGCGCATCACGGTCCGCCCGGATCCCGACGTCCTCCTGCGGCCCGAGGAGGCCGAGGAGAAGGTCATGGACGTCATTCCCGAGGACGCGGGCGTCACGGACCTCGACTTCCACGCCGACACCGGAGAGGTCGTCATCGAGGCCGAGAAGCCCGGGATGGTCATCGGCCGTCACGGCTCGACGCTCCGCGACATCACGAAGGAGGTCGGCTGGACACCCGAGGTCGTCCGGACGCCACCGATCGAGTCCTCGACGGTCTCGAACGTCCGGAACTTCCTCAAACAGGAACGGGACGACCGTCGCGACATCCTCGAGCGGATCGGCCGGCAGATCCACCGCGAGGAGCTCTCCGACGACGAGTACGTGCGGATCACGACGCTCGGCTGCTGCCGGGAGGTCGGCCGCGCCGCCTTCATCCTCTCGACCCCCGAAACGCGGATCCTCATCGACTGCGGTGACAAGCCCGGTGCGGAGGGCGAGGTACCATACCTTCAGGTGCCCGAGGCGCTCGGCGCGGGTGCACAGAACCTCGACGCCGTCGTGCTCACGCACGCGCACCTCGACCACTCCGCGCTCCTCCCGCTGATCTTCAAGTACGGCTACGACGGCCCGATCTACACGACCGAGCCGACGCGGGACCTGATGGGGCTCCTCCAGCTCGACTACCTCGACGTCGCCGCCAAGGAGGGTCGCGCGCCGCCGTACGAGTCCGAGATGGTTCGCGAGACGATCAAACACACCATCCCGCTGGAGTACGGCGACGTCACCGACATCGCGCCGGACGTCAAGCTCACGCTCCACAACGCCGGCCACATCCTCGGCTCCGCGGTCTCGCACTTCCACATCGGCGACGGCCTCTACAACGTCTGCTTCTCCGGGGACATTCACTACGACGACACTCGGCTGTTCAACGGCGCGCACAACGACTTCCCGCGCGTCGAGACGCTCGTCCTCGAGTCGACCTACGGCGGGCGCAACGACTACCAGACCGACCAGGCCGATTCGGAACGCAAGCTGAAGCGGATCATCAACGAGGCCCACGAGATCGACGGTAAGGTCCTCATTCCCGCGTTCGCCGTCGGACGCTCCCAGGAGCTCATGCTCGTGCTCGAGGAGGCGATGCGCGAGGGCGAGATCCCCGAGATGCCGGTTCACCTCGACGGGATGATCTGGGAGGCGACCGCGATCCACTCCACCTATCCGGAGTATCTCCGTGACGACCTCCGCGATCGCATCTTCCACGACGACGAGAACCCGTTCCTCGCCGACCAGTTCAACCACATCGACGGTGGCGAGGAGGAGCGCCAGGAGGTCGCCGACGGCGGCCCCTGCATCGTCCTCTCGACCTCGGGGATGGTCGAAGGCGGCCCGATCATGTCCTGGCTGCGCCACCTCGGCCCGGACCCGGACACGACCTTCGCGTTCGTCGGCTACCAGGCCCAGGGAACCCTCGGCCGCCGGATCCAGAACGGGTGGGACGAGATCCCGATGGACGATCGCGGGAACAACGGTGGTCGCTCGGGCACCCTCAAGCTCAAGATGAACATCGAGACCGTCGACGGCTTCTCCGGCCACGCCGACCGCCAGGGGCTCGTCGACTTCGTGAAGACGATGAACCCGCGCCCCGAGAAGGTGCTCTGCGTCCACGGCGACGAGTCCTCCGTACAGGACCTCTCCTCGGCGCTCTACCACAAGTTCGACATGCGAACGTTCGCGCCGAAGAACCTCGAGACGTTCCGGTTCAAGTAGCGCGGGCCGCGATCGGTCGCCGGGCGGACTCGTTTCGGCTCGTTCGCGACCCACCGCGCCTCGCTCCTCCTATATAAACGCTCGGCCCGGATACCGGGGCGGAAGCCCGCACCCTGTTTATACCGCGGTTCCACCCGTCGGAGCGATCGATGACGGCCATCGAAACGCAGACGCTGACGAAACGGTACGGCGACGAGGCCGCCGTCGACGGGCTCGATCTCGTCGTCGAGGAGGGCGAGGTGTTCGGCTTCCTCGGCCCGAACGGCGCCGGCAAGTCGACGACGATCAACATGCTGCTGGACTTCGTCCGGCCGACGTCGGGCAGTGCGACGGTCCTCGAGATGGACGCCCGTGCGGAGAGCCAGGCGATCCGCGAACGCATCGGCGTGCTCGCGGAGGGCATCGACCTCTACGGCCGGCTAACCGGCCGCCGACACCTCGAACTCGCGCTCGACTGGGCCGACGGCACGGAGCCCCCGGAGTCGCTGCTCGAGCGCGTCGGTCTCTCCGTCGACGCTGCCGAGCGCACGGTCGCGGGCTACTCGAAGGGGATGAAACAGCGGCTCGCGCTGGCGATGGCGCTGGCTGGCGATCCGGACCTGCTGATCCTCGACGAACCCGCCACGGGTCTCGACCCCAACGGGATCCGCACGATGCGCCAGCTGGTCCGTGACGCGGCCGACGACGGCGCGACGGTCTTCTTCTCGAGCCACGACCTCGGCCAGGTCGAGTCGGTCTGTGACCGCGTCGGCATCCTCAACGACGGCGAACTGGTCGCGGTGGACACCGTCGACGGGCTCCGGGAGGCGATCGGCGCCCACGCGGAGCTGTACCTCAGGGTCGCCACCGAGCCACCTGTCGACCTCCACGGGATCGACGGCGTCGCCGACGTCGTTTACGAGGACAGCCGGCTGACGGTGACCTGCGACGACCCCCGCGCGAAGGCTCGGGTGATCGGCACGCTGCTCGACGCCGGCGTCGAGGTGCTCGACGTGGACGCCTCGTCGGTCTCGCTGGAGGACGTGTTCGCCGCCTACACCAACGGCGAGGTCGAACTCGTCGAGGAGGACGCCGGGGCGGCGGGCGAACAGGCAGCTGACTCCGGCCGGCTCGCGGGGGTGCTCCGATGACGGTCTCCTGGCGGGACGTCGCGCGCAAGGACTTCGAGGACGTCGTCCGCTCGAAGCTCCTCTGGGGGATCACCCTCGGGTTCGTCGGGCTGCTCACGTTCTTCCTAATCGTCGGATGGCTCTCCGGCGACACCGACGACGCGACGATGACGGACCTGCTCTCGGGGATGGCGCAGTTCGTGGCCTTCTTCGTTCCGCTGATCGCGCTGATCGCGGGCTACATGGCGATCGTCGGCGAGCGCAGATCCGGGAGCCTCCGGGTCCTCCTGAGCTACCCGTTCTCGCGCTCGGAGATCGTCACCGGCAAGGCCGTCGGTCGGAGCGTCGCCGTCGCGGCGACGATCCTGTTCGGCTTCCTCGTGGTGACGGTCCTCGGTGTGCCGATGACCGGCGACGTCGCGGTCGTCGATCTCGTGCTGGTCGCCGGATTCACGATCATGCTGGGCGTGACGTTCACCGCGCTCGCGGTCGGCATCTCCGCCGCGACCTCCTCCCGCGGCAGGGCACTCGCCTGGGCCGTCGGGCTCTTCTTCCTCATGCTGGTCATGTGGGAGGCGCTCGCCGTCGGGATCTACTACCTCGTCGAGGGGACCCGACCCGGCCTCGAAGCGGAGGCCTGGTACTTCGCGCTCTACCAGGCGAACCCCCTGGAGAGCTACCGGATCGCGATCGGCGCGATCACGGACTCCTACGTCTGGCCGTTCGTCCAGCTCGGCCTCGAGGACGTCTCCTACGCCGACGCCAGTGCCTCGGACCTCCGGACGAGCGCCCGGGTGGAGGGGAGCGAGCCGTTCTACCTCCAGCCGTGGTTCTCCATCGTGACCTTCCTCGGCTGGACCCTGGTTCCGCTCGCGATCGGCTACCGACGGTTCAGCGCGGCCGACCTGGAGTAACGGTTGCGATCGATCCCCGAACGTCCACCGCCTCCGGTCTCCCCGCGATCGCGCTCGACTCCGGGGACCGATTTATGCCAGTCGGCAGCCCTATCGAGTACCGTGTCGACCCAGGAACGACGCGGCGCCGCGGGGGGTCCCGGTCCGTGATCGACCTCCCCACGACTCGATCGGGGTGGTCGTCGATCTGGCGGGCGATCCGCCGGACGCTCACGACGCCCGGGCTGCTCCCGCTGGCGTTGCTCGTCGCGGTGCTCGTCGCGACCGCGACCTCGATATCCCGACGGCTCCCCTTCGTCGCGGACGTCCTCGCCGGCGATCTCTCGATCGGCGCGAAGGCCGAGTTCCTGCTGCTCTACCTCCCGTTCGTCGGCGGACTGCCCGCGAGCGTCGCCGACGTAGCGGGGCTGGTCGTTGCGGTGGTCGCTGGCGTCACCGTCGCGGTGCTGTTCGGCGAGGCGATCGTACCGGATCGTGGCTCGACGGATCCCGACCGTCGCGACGCGGGCGTCGTCGTCGGCGTACTCGCGGTGGTCGCCGCAGCGTTCGGTCCCGCCGTACTCGCGGGCCTCGCGGGATTTGCTGGGGAGGACGGGGGCCTGACTGCGCTGCCACTTCGCGGGCTGGAGCTTTCCGTGCTCGCGGTGCCGGCGATGCTCCTCGCGATGCATCTCGTGGTCGAGGAGAGCGCATAGTACGTCGCCGCGGGCTGGTCGACTCGCTCCTCCGCCGTCAGCCGTCGCTGCCGGCTGCCGCCGCGTCGGCCGGGTCGACGACCTCGCCCGTCTCCGGATCGACGCCCACCCGATCGCACAAATCGAACAGCGGGCAGGCCTCGGGGCCGTCGAGGCACGCGGGCGTCCGGGCCGAGCAGTACTCGCGCCCGAACTGGATGCTCGCGGTGTGACCGAACCCGCATTTCTCGCCGGGGAGCTCCGCTTCGAGCACCGCCCGGACCGCCTCGTGATCGGCGTCTGGGGGCGCGATCCCGAGCCGTCGGTAGATCCGGTGGACGTGAGTATCGACGGGGAAGACGCCGTCGCGCCCCGCGGCGAAGAGGAGGACGCAGTCCGCGGTCTTCGGCCCGACGCCGTTCATCGCGAGGAGCGTCTCGCGAACCGTCTCGTACTCCGCGGTGGCGACGAACTGATCGAAGGCCGCCGCGGAGCCGTACTCCGCGAGGATCAGCTCCGCGACGGTCTGGAGGACCTTCGACTTCTGGTTGTGGAGGCCGGCCGGTGCGATCGTCTCGGCGATCGCGGTGCGGTCGGTCGTCGCGAGTGCTTCCGCGAGATCTGCAGGCGAGCCCTCGGCGAACGTGAGGTCGGGGTCCAGTCCGTCGTCGGTCGCCGGATCGAACCGCTCGATCAGCGCGTCGTAGGCTGGCTGGCTCGCCGCGTCGGAGGTGTTCTGAGAGAGGATCGTCCGGACGAGGCAGTCGAAGGGATCGCGGCCGCCGTAGGACTTCTGCCAGAACAGCTCGCCGAGTCGATCGACCACTGCCTCGGCGCGCGTGGCCGGCTCGGCTGCGTCGAAGCGGGCGTCGCGGCCGCCTCCCGACGCGCCGCCGCTGATGTTCCGTGCGGGCTCCTCGGGCATGTGGGACGCTGGGGGCGTCAGCGAGGTCAGTCTGTCGGCGACCGCTCGTGGGCCGGCCTCGCCAGCGATCGCCGTTCGGCCCGCCCAAACGTTATCTCGCGAGCGCGCAATTGGCCGGCTATGCACCGGCTGGTCGCCGTCGGCGTCGCGCTGCTCGGCCTGGGGCTCCTGGGCTACGTCGTCGGAATCGAGACCGCGTATCCGGGCCGGGCGTTCTCCGTCACGGCGATCATGGTCGGGATCGGGTTCCTCGGCCTCGGCCGTACTGGCCAGGAGGTGGCGCCGTGACGGTCCAGGCCGTGGTCTACGACGAGCGCGGGACGACCGAGTACGACGACGTGGCGACGGCCCGGGAAGCCGAGGGCACGACCTGGATTCGCGTCGCCGACGCCACGGCGGCCGAGCGCGAGACGATCTCGGAGACGTTCGGCATCCACCCACTCGCGATCGAGGACGTGTTCGGCGAGGTCCGGGCGAAGACCGAGGAGTTCCCCGCCTACACCTTCGTCCTGATCAAGAGCGCGGAGCTCTCTCGCGGCGAGACGAGCTTCGAGGAGGAGGTCGTCGAGGAGCCGATCGGCGTCTTCGTCGGCGAGGACTGGATCGTCTCGCTGGCGCCCGGCGACGACGAGCCGATCGGCCGCGTCTGGGACGCCGTCGCGCGCGGCGACGAGCGCATCCTCCAGCGCGGCCCCGACTTCACTGCGTATCGGATCATCGACGCCGTCGTCGACGAGTACTTCACGCTCCTCGATCGCGTCGGCGACCAGATCGAACAGGTCGAGGAGGCAGTGCTCGTCTCGACGGAGATCGAGACGCTGGAGGCGATCAACGCCGTCCGCCGGGACCTCCTCTCTTTCCGGAAGCTGGCCTGGCCCATGCGCGAGGCACTCGCGGTGCTCTCCCGCGGCGACCCCGACCAGGTCGCCCAGGAGACCGAGAAGTACTACCGCGACGTCTACGACCACCTCGTCCAGGTCGTCGACCTCGTCGAGACCTACCGCGACCTGACGATCGGCGCGCGGGACATCTACCTCAACACCGTCTCCCAGTCCACCAACGAGGTGATGAAGGTGCTGACCGTCATCGCGACGATCTTCCTGCCGCTGACCTTCGTCGTCGGCGTCTACGGCATGAACTTCGAGGGCGGTCCCTACAACATGCCGGAGCTGGGCTGGCAGTTTGGCTATCCGGCGGTGATGCTCGGGATGTTGCTCGTCGCACTGTTGATGGCCTGGGGCTTCCGCGAGCGGGGCTACATCTGAGCCGACGCCACCGACGGACGGGGACAGCAGCGGTCGTGCTGCTCAGCGCTTGTGCTCGACGCGCGTGCTGCCACACTCCGGACAGCGCGTCATCGTGCCGACGCCCGTGACCTCAATTTTCTCCCAGTCGTCGCCAGCGGGCGCCGTGAATCGGCACTGGTGACAGACGAGCGTGGCCGGTTCTGCAGAGGAGGTGCTCATGCGGGGATTCACCGCGAGGAACTTGGTGTGGAGCGGACTAATAGATTGGCCCGCTAGGGGTAGCTGTTCTATGTTTGACTGTGAGTGACGCGACCGCGACTACTGATACTGCGACCGCGAACCGCTTGGAAGCCCCCTCCCGCTCGACGCAGCTACCTCGCTGCGCTCCTCGCCTCACTCGCTTCGCTCGTTCGGCTGTGGTGCTTACACCGACAGACTCGCTCCGCTCGTCTGTCGAGGTTCGCCTCGCGGTGCTCGGCTCACCGTCGGTACCTGCGACGAGCGGTCGGCCCCTTCCAGTCCCACCCGGAGATGATCGTCGAGTGGACGCGAAACCTCGGTGGAACGTGAAGAAGAGCGTCGGTCGGTGTTGGTCGATCGAGCTGCGTCGTGGTGGTCGGGCTACTCCTGCGTCGCGCCGGGGTTCGTGATCGCGCCGTTCGCGGCGGAGCCAAAGAGCGCGCCGTACTTCGCGAGGACGCCGCTCTCGTAGCCGGTGTCGGGCTGCTCCCAGTCCTCGCGGCGGGCGTCGAGTTCGTCCTCGGGGACGTCGACGTCGAGCGTGCGCTCGGGGATGTCGATCGTGATCTGGTCGCCGTCCTCAAGGAGGCCGATCGGGCCGCCGTCGTGGGCCTCGGGAGCAACGTGGCCGATCGAGAGCCCGCGGGTCGCGCCGGAGAACCGGCCGTCGGTGATCAGCGCGACGTCCTCAGAGTGGCCCTGGCCGTCGCGGGCCGCGGTGACGCCGAGCATCTCGCGCATGCCCGGGCCGCCGCGGGGCCCCTCGTTGCGGATGACGATGACGTCGCCGGACTCGACGTTGCCTTCCTGCACGTACTCCATGGCGTCCTCCTCGTCCTCGAACACGCGGGCGGGCCCCTCGTGGTGCATCGTGCCGTCCTTGGCGGTGATCTTGATGACGCCGCCCTCCGGTGCGAGCGATCCCGTGAGGATCTTGATCGCGCCCTCCTCGTGGATCGGGTCGTCGACGGGGTAGAGGAAGTCGACGTCGAGCTCGGAGATTGCGGGCGGGTCGATGCGCTCGAGCTCCTCGCCGATCGTGTTGCCGGTGACGGTGAGCGCGTCCTCGTGGAGGTAGCCGCCCTCGTACAGGGCGTTCAGGACGACGGGGACGCCGCCGACCTCGTGGAGGTCGTTCATGACCTTCGAGCCGCCTGGCTGGAGATCTGCGATCTTGGGCGTCCGCTTGGAGATCTCGTCGAAGTCCTCGATGTCGAGGGGGATGTCGGCCTCGGCGGCGAGCGCGAGCAGGTGGAGCACGGCGTTCGTGGAGCCGCCGATGGCCACCTGCAGCGCGATCGCATTCTCGAAGCTCTCCCGGGTGAGGAAGTCAGAGGGCGACCAGCCCCGCTCGACGGCCTCGACGACGAGCTCGCCGGTCTCGCTCGCGACGTCGTAGCGCTCCTCGACCTCCGCGGGCGGGCCGGCGCTGCCAAGCGGGGAGAACCCGAGCGCCTCGGAGAGGCTCGCCATCGTGTTCGCGGTGAACATCCCGCCACAGGAGCCCGCGCCGGGGCAGGCCTGGTGCTCCATCTCGACGAGTTCGTCCTCGCTCATGTCGCCGGTGGCGACCGCGCCGACGCCCTCGAACATGTTCTGGATCGTGATCTCGCGGCCGTCGTGCTCGCCGGGCATGATCGAGCCGCCGTAGAGGAAGGCCGAGGGGAGATCGGTGCGGATCATCGCCATCATCATCCCCGGCATGTTCTTGTCGCAGCCACCGACGGTGACCAGGCCGTCCATGTGCTCGCCGAAGGCGACGAGTTCGACGGAGTCCGCGATGACCTCCCGCGAAATCAGCGAGGCCTTCATCCCCTCCGTCCCCATCGAGATCGCGTCCGAGATCGTGATCGTTCCGAACTCGATGGGCATCCCCTCGCCCGCGTCGACGGCGTCGTAGGCCGACGCGGCCACGTCGTCGAGATGGACGTTACACGGCGTGACGTCAGCGGCGGGGTTCGCGACGCCGATCATCGGCGAGGAGAGGTCCTGGTCGTCGTAGCCCATCGCGCGGAACATCGCGCGGTGGGGCGCCTTGTCGTAGCCTTCGGTGACCTCCGTCGACGGGAGGTCCTCACGTTTCTCGGGCTTGCCGCCCGCTGCGTCTTCGCCCTGGTCCGTGGGCTCGGGCTGCTGGCTCATACTCGGTGTGTGCGTCGCGAAGGGATAAAAAGCGTCCCGAAGGGGCGAGGCTCCATCCCACGGACGAACGGCGTCGGCTACTCCGCTCGATGCGGGGACGACGCGGCGTCGACGTTCGCGAGCGCTCGCTCGGACGCCGCCAGGACCGCCGCTGGCTCCAGCGACACCTCCGTCCACGCCGGCAGCCGCGAGTCTGCCCCCGGTGGCCGGATCGCGTCCGCGTACGCCCGGACCTGCTCGCGCTCGGCCGCGCGGTCGAACGATAGCCCGTTGTGCGCGGCGTCCGCGGCGTACTGCTCGACGAGCCGATCACCGTGCTCGCGGTAGTGCGTACGCAGTTCCTCGTAGTCGGGGTCGACGTCCTGGTCGGCCAGCGCCCGGAACAGCGCCGCGCCGACCTGCTCGCTCATCGACGCGAGACCGCCGTCGCCGTCGACGCTGCGGTGATCGTGGCGGTGGATTCCGAGGTCGACCTGTGCGGAGCCGGCCGCGCCGGCGAGTCGGAACGCCTCCCCCAGCGTGCCGATCTCGAGGCCCCAGGCGCGCTGGGCGCGCATCGACCGCGCGAGGTCCGCGGTCATGGCGAACTCGCCGGCCAGCGCGTAGCGGAACGCGCCGAAGTAGTCGACGGCCGGATCGGCCGACACGTCGTCGAGCGCGGCCAACAGCGGCTCGTAGAACAGCCGGAAGAGCCGGCCGTAGAGCCCGTCGTCCTCGACGCGGGCGTAGTACCCCTTCGAGAAGGAGAACTCGCCGGCCAGCGGCGCGACGAGCCGGGGGACGTGGCCCGCGTCGTAGCTCGTCGCGTCGGCGTCGTGGACGACGACGTACTCGGGACCGCTCGCCGCGGCAGCGTCGCGCGGGTACCCCACGTCGCTCGCATCGTCGGCACCGTCGTGCGTGCCGGCGCCGCTCGCTGCGACGCCGAGTCCGAGCCAGACGTCCGCTCCCTTCCCCTGCTGGGTCGGCTCGTCGCCGTCGCTGGCGAGGTCGGCGTCGGTGAGGCCAGCGTCGGCGAGCAGCTGCTCGACGGCGGGGCCGTTGCACCACAGCACCGTCAGCGGCAGATCGAATCCGCGGAGCCAGGCCCGGATCTCCCCGATCCGCTCGGCGGGCGCGCGGACGGGGACGACGACCCGCCCGACGTCGAGCTCCGCCAGCGTCTCGAATGTGTGCTCGGCAGCGGGCCGCCCGATCTCCCTGGGCATCGTCGGCACGACGACCGCAGTCTCCGACAACGGTGCCTCGGGCACCGTCCCGCCGAGGTCGTGGAGCGTCGCGACCCGCTCCTGCACGTACTCCATTGGGGTTCAGTGGGGGTCCCAGCCCCTAAACCGCGGCGGATCCGGCACGCGTCCGATCATCGTCGTCCGTCGGTGACCGACGACGTGCACTGTACTCCGGAAACGCCTGAATCGACCGGGAGACCGACTGCAGGGGCCGCCTTCGTGAAGCGCAACCCCTAACATCGCGGCTCCCGTCGTCGCTCGTATGCGCGCCGAGCCCCAGTCTTTCGACCGGGTGCTGTCCTCGATGTGCACGCCGCCACATCCGGCAGCGCGCGAGGCCGCCGAGCGGTTCCTCGCGACGAACCCCGGCGATCCGGCGACCTACCCGGCCGTCGCGGAGATGGAAGCCGAGGTCGTCGACGCGCTCGGCGAGATCACGTCGCTCTCGACTCCACACGGCTTCGTCGCCAGCGGCGGCACCGAAGCCAACATCCAGGCGGTCCGGGCGGCGCGAGATCGCTCGGACGCCCGCGATCCGAACGTCGTCGCACCGGAGACCGTCCACTTCTCCGTCCGGAAAGCCGCCGAGGTCCTCGACGTCGAGCTTCGGACGACGCCCGTCGACGAGGATTTCCGCGCCGACCCTGCCGCGATCGACGCCGCGACGGACGCCGACACGGCGCTGGTCGTCGGGGTCGCCGGATCGACCGAGTACGGCCGCGTCGATCCGATCCCGGCGCTCGGCGAGGTCGCGACCGACGCGGGCGCCATGCTCCACGTCGACGCGGCGTGGGGCGGGTTCGCGCTGCCGTTCACCGACTACGACTGGGACTTCGCGGTCGACGCGGTCGACACGCTGACGATCGATCCCCACAAGCTCGGCCGCGCGGCGATCCCCGCCGGCGGCCTGTTGGCCCGCGAGAAAGCGACCGTCGACGCACTCGCCGTCGAGACGCCCTACCTCGAGTCGACGACCCAGGCCACGCTCACGGGGACCCGCTCCGGTGCCGGCGTGGCGAGCGCCGCGGCGGCCATCGAGGAGCTCTGGCCGGAGGGCTACCGCGAGACCTACGAGCGCCAGCAGACGCTCGCGGAGTGGTTCGCGGGGGAGCTCTCCGACCTTGGCCTCGACGTCGTCGAGCCGTCGCTCCCCCTCGTGGCCGCCGATATCGGCGCGTCGGCCTTCGACGCCCTGCGCGAGGAGGGCTGGCGAATTTCTCGTACCCGCGCTGGGGAGCTCCGCGTCGTCTGCATGCCCCACGTGACCGAGGAGACGCTCGAGGCGTTCCTCGCGGACGTCCGGGCGGTTCGACGCAGCGCGGTTCCGGCCACCGACGACTGAGTCGGGGCCGGGCGCCGCGCTCCGTCGCTCCTGATCGGTCCCTCCCAGAGCGTTCCGTTCCATTCCTCGCAAAGCGTCCTTTCTGGGCCGTTTACGTACCGGACACTCCACATCTGTTGATTCGATGCAGGCCACGTGGAGCGAGGACGCCCTTTGCCCGACGGACTGCTATTTGACGAATGAATTGCTATTTCCAGAAAATATGGACGTTCGAAAACTCTGCTTCGGGCGGGGCTGGCGGTGGAACGGTCGTTACTGGGGCCGACCGGCTCCTCAGGTTCGGAGGTAGTAGACCTGCTTGCGGGCGTCCCGGAAGGAGTAGCGGGAGCCGATGATGTCGGCGTCCTCGAGCCTGTTGAGCGCGTAGCGAACCGTCCGATCCGGCAGCAGGGACTCCTCTGCGAGCTGTCCCTGGGAGAGCGGGTGATCGCTCTCGAGCACCTTCGCGACGAGCTTCGCACTGGGTGGCAGCTCGCGGAGTCGGTCGCGGTACTCGGTCTCCGAGAGCGTTTCTGCCTCCTCCGCACGTTCTTCCGCGGTGGTCGTGCTCATACGTCCACTGCAAGATTCAACCAGTGGTAAAACTTGGTATACTCTTGTAAATATTATAGGTACAATATAAGGTGTTTAATTCCCACTTATATTCGGCTGCTCCCTCGCCCGTCCTGGTCTCCGCCCGCTTGCGAATTTGAGCAAATCGGACCGGCACCTCCAGGGGCCGACGAGGAATGCGGCCGAATCCTCGGCAGCCGTCGCACACTTCAGACTCGCCTTCCAGAGACAGCACATGGAGCCAATTCCAGCGGAGTTCCAGGATCTCTTCGAGAAGGAAACGCTCGCACACGTCGCGACGATGCTACCCAACGGCCTCCCACACGTCACGCCGGTCTGGATCGACTACGATCCCGAGCGGGATCACGTCCTCTTCAACACCGCTCGCGGCCGCCGGAAGGAGCGCAACATCCAGGCCAACCCGGCCGTCGGCGTCTCTATGTGCGATCCCGAGAACCCCTATCGCTACTGCTCGGCCTGGGGCGAGGTCGTGGAGACGTCGGAGGACGGCGCCGTCGACCACATCGACGAGCTCGCGCGGCGGTACATGGACGTCGAGGAGTACCCCTACAAGGACGCCGACGAGGGCGCTCGCGTGATCGTTCGGATCGAGCCGGACGAGGTCGTGACCGGGCAGTAACCGGGATCGTCGGCCGACGGACCGCTCCGCGTGGATCGCTCCCCGCGGTCGATCGCATTCAGCACAGTTTTATCACCGGAGTGTCGATCCGTCCCATAGCGTGAAGGGACAGGAGTGGTACCAGGAGCACGACGTCGCCGAGGCGTACGAGGACAAGCGCTTCTCCGGCGGTGGCCGGCTCATCGACCGACGCGAGAAAGAGGCGGTGCTCGACGCGCTGGGCCCCGTCGACGGCGATCGCATCCTCGAAATCGCCTGTGGCACCGGCCGGTTCACCGTCCTCCTCGCCGAGCGCGGCGCCGACGTCGTCGGGCTCGACATCTCCGAGGCCATGCTCACCCAGGGCCGCGAGAAGGCCCGCGCCGCCGGCGTCGAGGACCACCTCGACTTCCTGCGCGGCGACGCCGGCCGCCTACCCTTCCCCGACGATCACTTCGACGCGGTGCTCGCGATGCGTTTCTTCCACCTCGCGGACGCCCCCGAGGCGTTCCTTTCCGAGATGGAGCGCGTGACGACGGACACGATCGTCTTCGACACCTTCCGGCGGTACAGCTTCCGGTCGATCTACAACTGGGCGCTGCCGATGGGCTCCCGGCTCTACTCGCGATCGGAGGTCGAGTCGCTGCTCGAGAGCGCGAACCTCGAACTCGCCGACGCCGACCACGACTGGGTGTTCCCCTACGGCTTCTACCGCCAGCTCCCCGGCGCTATCGCCAAGCCGTTCCGCTTCGTGGACGGCGGGCTCGGGTCGCTGCCCGGCGGGGACCACCTCGCGTCGGTCTCTTACTGGCAAGCCTCGGTAGAGTGAGCGGCCACGGCCTGCAGCCGCGTTCCTTCGCTCTGATTACTCGTGCCCGGAGACCCGCACGGGCTCGTAGGGCTCCTCGAGGTACGCCTGGTCGCTCTCCGAGAGGTCGATCTCCAGTGCTTCGACGGCCTGCTCGAGGTGCTCGACGCTCGTCGTGCCGACGATCGGCGCGTCGACGGCCTCCTGGTGGAGCAGCCAGGCGAGCGCGATCTGGGCCATCGTCACGCCCTTCTCCGCGGCCAGCTCCGCGACGCGCTCGTTGATCTCGCGGCCGCCGCCCTCGCGGTAGGGGTGTTCGTACATGTGCTCCTCCGTCTCGCCCCGGGTCGTCGCGTCGATTTCCTCGTGCGGGCGCGTGAGGTAGCCCCGGGCCAGCGGGCTCCACGGAATGACGCCGACGCCTTCCTGCTCGCAGAGCGGCAGCATCTCCCGCTCCTCCTCGCGGTAGACGAGGTTGTAGTGGTTCTGCATCGTCTGGAACCGGTCGAGCCCGAGCCCGTCGCTCGTCTGTAACGCGTCGGCGAACTGGTGGGCCCACATCGACGACGCGCCGGCGTAGCGGATCTGGCCGCGTCGCACGGCGTCGTCGAGCGCGCGGAGCGTCTCCTCGATCGGCGTGTCGTCATCGTACCGGTGAATCTGGTAGAGGTCGATCGTGTCCATCCCCAGCCGATCGAGCGAGTTCACCAGTTCCTGCTCGATCGCCTTCCGGGAGAGCCCGCCCGAGTTCGGGTTCGCCTCGTCCATCTGGAAGTAGCCCTTCGTGGCGACGACCTGCTCGTCCCGGTCGTACTCGGCGAGGACGTTCCCGAGCACCCGCTCGGACTCGCCCGCCGAGTACATGTTCGCCGTGTCGAAGAAGTTGATCCCGAGGTCGATCGCCCGCTCGATGATCTCGCGGGACTCCTCCTCGTCGAGGACCCACTCGCGCCAGTCGCTGTTGCCGAAGCTCATGCAGCCCAGACAGAGCCGGCTGACCTCCATCCCCGTCGAGCCGAGGGTCGTGTACTCCATAGAGGACGTTCGGCCGCCCCCGCAAAAACGATCGGGGCGTGGGCAATCTCCGTGGACGCGTCAGTGCCACGGCCGCTACCGTCCGGTACGGCTCGGTTGGGTCGACGCGGACGATCGGCGTCGCTCCCTGCGGCGCTCCCGACGGCACCACCGGTCACAGGTACGTCGTCTCGATCGTCACGTCCACGACGACCGTCCCGTCCGGTCTCGTGCCGAGTTTCTCGGAGTTGCTGAGCACGAGGACGTACTCGCCGTCGCCGATCTCCTCGGTCACCGAGCCGCCGGTCGTCCCCTCTCTCGACGGCGAGGACAGGAACTCGCTCACCTCGGCGTCGCGAAACCGATCGTCGTACTCCTCTTCCTCCATGAGCAGGACGTCGAGCGGGTTCCCCTCCGTCTCCCACTCACAGTGGTACTCGACGGGAGCCTCCGGCTCCAGGGACTGCGTCGCGTAGTACCCTGCCGGGATCTCGACGGTCCCGCTGATCCGCGACGTCGCCACGGAGCCGCTGGTCTCTCGATCCGTCCACCTCGACGGATCGACCAGCCTGTGTCGACGGGTGGTGTCCGTCCGGTCGAGAATCTCGTCGATGACCACGAAACAGCCGGCAGTCGAGGCCGCGATCGTGACGGCGCTCGCTCCGACGACGAAATCCCGTCGGCGCATACCCACTTTCTGGGAGCGGTAGTGGCATAATCGCTCCGGCCGCCGCCGAGCGAGACGCCTCGAAGGCGACGAATGGACATCCTGATTGACGGCCAGCCCCATCTCGTCGTATGACCGAGTACCGACCCATCTCCGACGAACGCCGGGAGCGATACCACGCGATCCTGCAGCAGGCGTTCGATCTGGAGAGCGGCCCGGCGCCGACGTACGAAGCCGACGAGCCCGACGAGTGGCCACCCGACCTCTCCGATCCCCGCGGCGTCGTCGACGACGGCGAACTCCGCTCGGTGTGCAAACTCTACTACCTCGACGCGACCGTCCGTGGCGAGTGGACCGAGATCGGCGGACTGGGCGGCGTCGCGACCCCGCCCGAACACCGCCGGAAAGGGTACTCCCGCGAGACGCTCCGGGGCGCGCTGCAGGAGTACCGCGACCGCGGCGTCGACCTCGTCGCGCTGTGGCCCTCGACGGTCCGGTTCTACCATGGGCTGGGCTGGGGGACCGCCGCTTGGAGTACGAAGGCCGACGTTCCACCCGACCAGCTGGCGGGAATCGCCGACGGGTCGGTCGACGCCAAGGGCGGCCGATTCCGGCAGCTCGAAGCCGAGGACTGGGAGCGCCTCCGCGAGGTCGAGGTCGCGCGTGCCCAGCGGTTCGGACTCTCCCTCCGGCGCTCCGGGGACTGGTGGCGCAAGCGCACGCTCGCGGCGTGGCCCGGCGACACGGCGCCGTACGTCCACGGCTACGAGGCCGACGGGGAGCTCCGCGGGTACGTCCTCACTGAGGCGCGCGAGGGCGAGGACGGGAGGCGGCTCGACGTCCAGGACCTCGCGGGCGTCGATCACGCGACGGAACGACGGCTCCTGCGCTGGCTCGCGAACTTCGACTCGCAGGTCGAGACAGTCAGACTGGAGGGGCCGCTCGCTGGCGAGCTCCACGAACTCGTGCCAGATCCCGGAGAGCTCGACGCCGAGACGACCGATGGGCCGATGATCCGGCTGACCGACGTCGAACGGGGGCTCGCCTCGATCGCGTGGCCGGCAGGGATGGAGGGGCAATTCGTTCTCGACGTCGCGGACCCGCTGCTCGATCACAACGACGGGACGTTCGTCGTCGAGGTCGGCGACGGCGAGGCAACCGTAGATCCGGCTGGAGCGGGAGGGGATCCCGACGCGACGTTGGGGAACGGGACGCTCTCGCGGCTCGCCATGGGCGGGATCGGCGTCGAGCGAGCGGAGCGGCTCGGTGATCTGTCGGTTCGAAACGGGGGCGTTCGATCGACGCTCGAGGAGCTGTTCGCGCCCGAGCCGGTCTGCTTGCGAGAGTTCTTCTGAATCGGGCGATAGACGGGATCTGCCGACCAACATGTACCCCGGTAACGGCGACCCGGTCGCGACCCCCGCGACGCAGCGAAGCGCTTTAGCGAGGCAACCCCGAATCCGTCGGCAATGAGCGCTCAGGCCGCATCGACGGAGGACCTCGCGGTCGTCATCGGGCTGGAGGTCCACGTCCAGCTCGAGACGGAGACGAAGATCTTCTGTGGCTGCTCGACGGAGCCCGCCGAGGAGCCAAATACCCGGACCTGCCCCGTCTGTCTCGGTCTCCCCGGCGCCCTGCCCGTGCTGAACGAGGGCGCCGTCGAGGCGGCGGTGAAGGTCGGAAAGGCCATCGACGCGGAGATCCCCGAGACCACCCGGTTCCACCGGAAGAACTACTTCTACCCCGACCTGCCGAAGAACTTCCAGATCACGCAGTACGACGAGCCGATCTGCCAGGACGGTGAACTGGAGATCAGCCACGAGGGCGAGCGACGCGTCGTCGGCATCGAGCGCGCCCACCTCGAGGAGGACCCCGGCTCGCTGCGACACGTCGGCGGCTCGATCGACACCGCGGAGTACACGCTCGTCGACTACAACCGCGCGGGCACGCCTCTCCTCGAGATCGTCACGGAGCCGGACTTCCGCGCGCCACAGGAGGTCCGGGCGTTCCTCGCGAAGCTCACTGAGGTGCTGGAGTACCTCGCCGTGTTCGACGCCGAGCGCGACGGCTCGCTGCGCGTCGACGCGAACATCTCGATCGTCGACGCCGACGAGGTCGACGACGAGACCGGCGCGATCCCGACGTCGGTGCTCGAGGACGCCAACCGCACCGAGGTCAAGAACATCTCCTCGCACAAGGCTGCCGAGCAGGCGCTCGCCTACGAGGTCACTCGCCAGAAGAACGCCGTCTCGCGCGGTCGCGAGGTGCAACAGGAGACCCGCCACTGGGACGAGGGCAAGGGAGTCACCGTCTCGATGCGATCGAAGGAGGCCGAGAAGGACTACCGCTACTTCGAGGAGGCCGACCTGCCGCCCCTGGAGGTCGCCGACTGGAAGGAGAAAATCGAGATCCCCGAGCTCCCCGACGCCCGCCGCGAGCGGTTCCGCGAGGAGTACGGCCTCGGCGAGGAAGCAGCTGACAAGCTCACCTCGACGAAGCAGGTCGCGGACTTCTTCGAGGACGTCGCCGCCGAGTTTGACCCCGACCTCGCCGCGACGTGGGTCGCCGACGAGCTGCTGGGTGAGCTCAACTACCGCGACATGGCGATCACGGACGTCGACGACCGGTTCGGGGAGATCCACCGCCTCGTCGAGCTCGTCGCCGAGGACGAGATCACCGCGAAGAACGCCCGCGAGATCGTGCTCCGGACGATGCTCGACGACGGCGCCGCGCCCGACGACGTCGTCGAAGCCGAGAACCTCGGGAAGACTGGCGAGGGCGAGATCGAGGCCGCCGTCGAGACTGCGATCGAGGAGAACCCCGACGCCGTCGCGGACTATCACGACGGCGACGACGGCGCCCTGAACTTCCTCGTCGGCCAGGTGATGCAGGCTACCGGCGGCAGCGCGGATCCCGGCACCGTCAACGAGCTCCTCCGGGACTCCCTGGAGTCCTGACCCCCTGTGTCCTGAGTCCCTGCGTCCTGACCCCCCGAGTCCCGCTGAGCCCGCGGCTGGCGACGGAGCGCCGCCTCGCCCGTGATCGGGAGGCAACGCTTTTTCGGCGCGACCGTCTCTCCTCGACCGACATGCTCTGGCTCGCCGTCCTCGTCGGGGTCCTCGGGGCCGCGCTCTCGCTGGCGCTGGTCGCGTTCGGTCCGCGAATGGGCTACTCCCTCCGCGACCCGACCGACGACGAACGCGAGCGTCTCGGTCGGCTCCGCGCCGATCTCGGAGCGTCCGACCTCGACGTCGCGATCCGGACGACGAACTACGACGGCGCCGTCGAGTGCGACGTGATCGGGCTTCCGGGCCGCCGAACGCTGGTGATCACGGACGCGGCTCTCCAGGCGCTCGACGACGAGGCGCTCCGCGCGCTCCTCGCGGTCGAGGTCGCGCGTGGCCGTTCGCGGATCCAGGTCGCCCAGTCGCTCTCGACCGGGCTCGCCGTCGGGATCATCGCAGCGGCGTACGTCACGCCGATCGATTTCCTGCCCGCGATGGTCGTCGGGTGGGCGATCGTCATCGCGGGGATCGCGCTCGTCCGCCGGCAGTACTACGCTGCCGACGCCGCGGCCGGCGATCTCGTCGGGCGGGAAACGTTGCGCGAGTCCGTCGAGTGGGCCGCCGAACTGCGCGGCGATTCGCTCGAATCCGGCCGGCTCTGGCGCGCGCTGTTCGACGTCGAGCCGACGGTCGGAAGCCGGATCGAGCGGCTTGGTGGGGTAGCTGGAAGCGGACAGTAGGTCGATACCGGGTCCAGCTGGCCTCGCCCCAGCTGCGTGCGGTCTGGGAAGGTCAGGCTCACTCGTCTCTGAGTCCCCACGGTAGGTCGCCACAGTCCGATTGGATGTACGTCTCGGCCGCCTCGATACTCGTGAGCCGAACGTCGTCTCGGCTCCCGCACCCCTCGATCGGCGAGGCAGGATCGCACATCGTCTCTCGACGGCGATTCGACGTGGCCCTGATCACTCGGCGCGAACCAGTTTTTGGCGGTATTGGCGTGCTTCTTGTGGCGTCCGACGATCTTCTCGCGGGCGCGCTGCAGGACGATCTTGTTTCGAAGCGTCTGGTCGTCCTCCACGGTACCTGCGGTCCGCCTCGGTTTCACGGAAACAGCTGTGGCGTCCCGTACTGGCAGTGGTCCGATACGGGGGAGTCGGCCCACGTTGGGAGTGTCTCCGACGAAAAACGATCTCCTCTTGCCGTGCGCTTCGATGTACGGATTTACAGCCCCGATGCTCGGACGGCGAACGCCGACTCCGCTTCAACCACACGTTCGAATGGTGCGTGAGGTCGCGAATCGTTCCTCTCCTGTGTAACTCGGCCGATCCTGTCCGGTAGGCAAGGATGTACACGGACAGTATTCGTCGTTGGTGCGAATCGGTCGTACGCACCGGAACGACGGCTCCCGGACGAGCATGGTACGGATAGCGAACGGTGCAGGCGGCGATCGCCCGCGACCGTCTTCCCTCAGATCTCCTCGAGGATCGCGTCGAGCAGCGTGTGGTTCCAGTCCTGGGAGAGCTCCCAGAACATCACACCCTGCATGCCACGTTCCTTTGCGAAAGAGACCTTCTCCGCGATCGACTGCGCGTCGTCATAGCTGATGATCGTCTCCTCGGACTCGTTGACGATGTAGGGCACCGCGCCGGGCTCGTGGCGGAATTTGCTCCAGTCACTTGCGCCCTCCTTGTTCTCTTCGATGTCACCGTAGTCGAACGCGCCGGTCGGATCGGCGCCGTCCTCGAGTGCGCTGTGCCAGGTGCCTTTCGGCAATCCGGAGTAGCTGCCGTACATCTCGGTGCCGTTGAAGCCGCGGCCGTAGAACGGCAGGCCGAGCACGAGCTCGTCGTAGTCGGCAGGCTCCGCGGGCGGGTACTCCCACTGGCCAGGCCAGTAGCCCGTTTCGTCGTGATTGCCAGCGTAGAGTTCGTCGACGGCGTACTCGACGAAGTACTGATTCTGGTACTTCGTCCCGTACTCCGTCGTCTCCAGGGGATGCTGGGTGCCGTAGATCGGCGCATTCTGGCCGACCTGGTCCTGCCAGGACCCTGTGAAGTCGTAGGCCATGATCGAGGTGTAGTCACACACCTCGCCGACGTCACCGTGGCGCAGGCCACCGGCGTTCCAGTCGGAGCCGCCGTTAGCAACCGAGAGGTTGTAGTGTTTGCCGTCCTCCTGTCCGGCGGCGTCTAGCGCATCGCGAATCGCCTGCAGCAGATCGACGTGCGTGACGTAGTCCTCGTTCGACCCGCACTGACACTTGCCCTGGGAGCTGCCGGGGTGCTCCCAGTCGATGTCGATCCCGTCCAGGTCGTACTCTCGCAGAATTTCGACACAGCGGTTCGCGAAGGACTCGCGGTTGGCCTGCGTCGACGCGATCTGCGAGAAGCCCTCCGAGTCTGCCCAGCCGCCCACGGAGAGCGTGATGCGCGTGTCCGATGCGGGCCCCGACTTGAGCTCCTTGAACGTCTGTAAGTTCTGTTCGTCTTGTTTGCTCATGATCGTCGGCTCCGCGGCGGCCGGGTCGACACCGAGGAAGGCGTACTGCACGTCAGTGACCTTCCCCCACGGGATATCCTCGGGGTAGTAGTCGTAGGGCGAGGACGCCTTCCAGCCAGGGTAGTAGCCGATGACCTTGAACTCGTCGGACGGCCCGGTCGTCACGTTGACGTCCGTCGTCGTGGTACCGGCCGCTCCCTCGTCGTCCGTCACGGTGAGGGTGACGGCGTAGACGCCCTCGCTGGCGAACGTGTGGTCGACTGTCTGACCGGTCGCGGAGCTGCCGTCGCCAAACTCCCACTGATACGAGCTGATCGAGCCGTCGGCGTCACCGGAGCCGCCAGCGTCGAACGTCGCGGTTTGTCCGGGGTCCGGCGAGGCCGGGTCCGTGGTGAACGCCGCCGTCGGCGCGGCGTTGGGATCGCCAACCGTCACGTCTTGGGTCGTGCTCGCGGTCTCGCCGTCGTCGTCGGTGACGGTCAGCGTGACCGTGACTATCTGGGCGGCTTCGTAGGTGTGCGTCGTCGATTCACCGCTCCCGCTCGAGCCGTCGCCGAACGCCCAGTCGTAGGAGCTGATCGAGCCGTCGGGGTCCGAAGCGTCCGAGGCGTCGAAGCTGGCACTGGAGCCGGGCGAGGGGTTCGACGGGGTTACTGTGAAGGACGCCGAGGGAACCTCGTTCGTGACGCAGGGTCCCTCCGCGGTCCAGACGTTCTCACTGGTCGCTGGCTCGGTGCCCTGGGTCCACCATTCGGCAGTCCAGAGTGTGCCGTCGTGGGACACCTGCTCGCCACCCGTGTAGGCCGACGAGGCGTCCCACGCGGACACGCCGCTGCAGTCAGCCTTGCTGCCACCGCCACCACCGCCTCCGCCGCCACAGGCACCCTCCTCCGTCCAGACGGACTTTGATCCGTCGGGCTGGGAGCCTTTCGTCCACCATTCGGCGGTGAAGAGGGTGCCGTCGTAGGTGACCTGGTCGCCGCCGCTGTAGGCGACGCTGGCGTCCCACTCCGGGACGCCGCTGCAGTCAGCCGCTGCTGCTGTGGCGCTCGCTCCGACAGCGAGCGCTGACAGTGCCGATGCCTTCCGTAGGATGCTGCGTCGAGTTTCGTTCATACGGTAGATCTATTGTGCCGTGTCCACTGCCTGCCGCTCTGTCCGCCGATCCCCTGTCGATCGGCGTGGGTCCGTAGTGGCTGGCCACCAACCGAGGTGGCCGGTGTTCGATCTGCGTCGATCCAGTCGCGTCGTCGACAGCCACCTGCACAGCCGCGGTATTGTGTAACAGGGATCACAACCAACAGAAATCCGCAAACGAGTTCACCCATATATCGGCTTCGATCGTTTCAGGAATATAATACGGTATTCAATGCATGGACATCCGGATCGAACGCTAACGATGTCACTGTCGATCGGCAGAATGTGTGAATATTCCCGATCTATCACGATCGTATGCTGTAGTATTCAAACCTCTCCTGGCCTGGCACCTCTGCTCTTTATATAGGATAGTTAGGCATGTAATTTATTCATTGTGTTGGAATAATCTTGAACTGGTGGTATTAATTGCCGTTTAATGTGGTATATTTATGCAAATATGAATAATTGTTTGCTCTCATTCGGCAGTAGTTGGCGCACAAAATAGTCACTTTTCTCGGGCGCGCTACCAACTTGCGCGCCAGTTTCGTACTGTAGCACCGCGTGACCGTTCCGGGCCTAGAATGCTGTTGCCACAGGAGACGATCCCTGGTACACCTCCCTGAACGACGGCGAACGGGGCCGAAAAGGTCACTCCGAACTGGAAGAGACCACTGCGATGTCGGTCGAGCAGCCTCGCACCGTCGGTATCAGTCCGATGTATCGGATCGACAGCGAGAACGCCGCTGTGGAAGATCTGGAAGGCCAGGGGTGGGATCTCCCCGACCAGTTGCCGGAGTCGGAGTAGCCGGCTGCTGGCCGACTGCTTCCGCGGCGTCACCGCTGTTCACCAGGCAGCGTCGAGCACCGCCCCCAGCTCTGTGGCGCTGGGATCGTAGCCGGGCGGTCCGTTTTCGAGGAACCGATGCCCTGCGATCGTCGTCGCGACCGCCGCCAGGTCGTCGCGTGTCAGTCCGTCTACGTCGCGGAGTCGCGTCGTCACCCCCAGCGCGTCCCGCGTTTCGGCGACGGCCTCGACGGCAGCTGCCGCGGGATCGGCGGCGTCAGCCACGCCGACGGCGTCGGCGAGGAGCCCAGTCCGCACGTCGGCGTTTGCCAGCGTCGCTTCGAGTACGTGGGGCGCACAGATCGCGTGGGCGACGCCCTGCTGCACGTCGCCGACAGCGGAGACCTCCTGCCCGAACGCGTGGATCACGGACATCGTCGTGCAGTCCGCTCTGGAGATGCCGTACTGCGCGAGAAGGAGCCCCTCGACGGCGGCGGGAATCCCGTCGAGATGGGATTCGTCCACGTCGGCTCCGCCGCCGAACGCGAGCAACCCCTCGCGGAACCGACGGAGCCCCCGCACCGCCGTCGCGTCCGTCACTGCCGTGGCGTGCCGGGAGTAGAGCGTCTCCAGCGCCTTGTCGAACCCGTTCATCGCGGAGCCGGCGAGAATCGATCTCGGCGTGGTCGCGACGAGGTCGGGGTCGTAGACCGCCTGGGCGGGTGCGAGCGCGGGATCGCCGAGTCCGCCGGCGATCGGATCGTCGACGAGGCCGCCCTCGGGCCCAGCGGAGAGTCCAGCACCCTGCGTGAAGTCCGCGCCGGCGAGCGTCGTCGGCACGGTGACGATCGGCAGCGGATCGTCCGGCACCGCCAGGGTGCCGGTCGCGGCGAACTCCTCGCCGAGTTCTGCGGAGGTGGCGTCGTCTCCCGTCGAGGGACTGCCGTCACTCTCATGCCGCCGACCAGCGACCGTAGCGATCGCTTTCGCGGTGTCGATCGAGCTGCCGCCGCCGACGGCGACGAGCACGTCGGCGTCGCACTCGCGTGCGGCTGCGGCGCCGTCGACGGCCGTCGCGAGCCGCTTCTCGGGCGTCGTCTCGGCGAAGACTCCGGCGAGTCGGTCGCCCAGACCGGCCCGGATCGGGTCCATCACGGCGGCGGTCTCGCCGATCGTGCTGCCGGTCACGACGAGCGCGCGGTCGAATCCGAGCGTCGCGAGGTCCTCGGCGAGCGAGCCGACGGCGCCCGCGCCGTACCGGATCGCCCCCGGATCGTAGGCGAGGCGAAACGGGCCGGAGCCGTCGTCGAACGAAGGGTCTCTCACGCGTGTTTGTTGTCGCGACGCGTTCAAAAACGCTCGCCGGCGGTCGCGCGGTTCGAGGCATTCCGCGAGGCCGATCTCAGGACGCGTCGTCGGGGTCGTCGACGCCGTCGGCGGGGGCTCCGGCACCGTCGGCGTCGGAATCGGTCCCGCCGTCCGCGAGCGTCGCGTCCGCCAGCGCGTCGGCGTTCGAAGGCTCGTCGGTGGCCCCGCTCCGGCCGGCGGCTGCCTCGACGGTCCCTGGCAACGAGTCGACGTTCGTCTTCGGAGCGCGATCCAGCAGCGACGACGCCGAATCGGCGGTCGGAATCTCTGGCGAGATTTCGGTGCCCTCGAGGACCACCAGTGGGGCCCCGTCGGCCGATCCACAGCAGTCCAGCCACGGCTCGTCTTCGGCGGCCACCCGATCGGCGGCGAGTACGACGACGTCGGCCGCGGCGGCGAGGTCGTGCGCTCGCGCTCGCGTCTGCTCGTCCACGCCAGCGAACCGCGGCGCAGTGGCGACCGCCCCATCGAACGCCCGGACCGTCGAGACCGCGCGGTCGCCCGCCGGCACCGGGCCGAGCGAGCAGTCGGCGCCAGCCTCGCCGAGCCGGCCGATCGCGGCCGCGGCGGGCTCGCCACCGCCAACGACGTGGACCCGGTGGTCGATCTCGGAATCGTCCAGCGCCCGGACCGTCACGCCGCCGTCCATCGGCGAGGGTTCGACGGCGATCCGGGCGTCGAAGGCGGCTTCGAGCACGTCGCGTTCGAGGACGGACTCGGGGGCGCCCGACGCGACGATCTCGCCGCCGGCGAGGACGAGAATCCGGTCGCAGAAGCGCGCGGCGAGTTCGAGGTCGTGGATTGCGGCGAGCGCCGCGGTGTCGTCGGTCTCGACGAGCTTGCGGACGAGGGACATCGTCTCGACTGCGTGGTGGAGGTCGAGGTTCGCGGTGGGTTCGTCGAGCAGGAGTACCGGCGCGTCCTGGGCGATCGCTCTCGCGAGCAGGATTCGCTGGCGCTCGCCGCCGCTGACGTCCTCGATCGACCGGTCGGCGAAGCGGGCAGTCCGGGTGTGTTCCATCGCGTCGTCGACCAGTTTGCGGTCCTCTCGCGATGGTGGCTGGAACCGCGAGCGGTGGGGATGTCGGCCCATCTCGACGAGCTGCCGCACGGTGAATGAGAAGGAGAGCGTCGTCGTCTGTGGAACGACGGCGATCCTGCGGCTGGAGGCCGCCGAGGACAGCGCCTGGACGTCCTCGAGCGCTCGTCCTGGATCGTCGCTGGCGACGCGGACGCTGCCGGCGTCCGGTGTGAGCGCGCCGCTGATCGCTCGCAGCAGCGTCGTCTTCCCGGCGCCGTTCGGACCGACGAGTCCGACGAGCTCGCCCGGCTCGACCGTCGCGTCGACGCCGTCGAGGACGCCCTCGTCGTCAAATGCCATCGCGACACCGTCGACTTCGACGGCCGGCCGTTCCGGCGGATCGCTCTCGTTCACGTCGGCGTCGCCGTCGGTCGAGGTCACAGTCCGTGCACCTCCCGTTCCCGGAGCAGATAGAGGAAGAACGGTCCGCCGGCGACCGCGGTGACGATCCCCACCGGGATGGCCTCCGGCGTGGTGCGCGAGATCGCGTCCGCGGCGACGAGGAAGGCGCCACCGGTGAGCGCGCTCGTCGGGACGAGCACGCGATGGTCCGGCCCGACGAGGAGGCGGAGAACGTGGGGAACGATCAGCCCGACGAAGCCGATGACGCCCGCGACGGCGACGCCGGCGGCTGTGACGATGGTCGCGAGGCCCAGCAGGATCCGCTTGGTGCGCTCGACCTCGACGCCGAGGTGGTGGGCGTCCTCCTCGCCCATGACGAGGACGTTGAGATCCGCCGCGAACGCCCAGAGCGCGAGCGTGCCGAGCAGGACGATCGGGAACGTGTAGTGGAGGTCCGGCCACTGTGCCGCGTGGAGGTTCCCCATCAGCCAGAAGACGACCTCTTCCATGCTGTCGCCGCTGGTGATGAGCATGTAGGAGGTCGCCGCGCCCAGTAGTGCCTGGATCGCGACGCCCGCGAGGAGGAGCGTCGCGACGGGCGTTCGGCCGTTCTCGGTCGCGATCCAGTAGACGGCGAAGGCCGTGCACAGGCCCGTAATGAAGGCCATCGGCTGGAGGCCGAGCGGAACGAGCGCGGGCAGCGTCATCGCGGCGACGGCGCCGACGGCCGCGCCTGTCGAGACGCCGATGATCGAGGGGTCCGCGAGCGGGTTCCGGAAGAGCCCCTGCATGACGGTCCCGGCCGCGGCGAGCCCACAGCCGACGGTCGCGGCGAGCACGACTCGGGGCAGGCGAATGTCGACGACGATCGTCTCGTCCGTGCTCGGGACGGCCAGCGAGAACGGCTCGTAGAAGGTGGCGGTCGGCGTCGGAACCGGGATCGCTGCGTCCACGAAGGGGAGTCCGACCGCGGTCGTCGTGATGCCCACCGACGTCGGGATCGCGATCTGGTTGATCACGGCCTTGACGACGTGCTCGGGCGGCACGTCGACGCTCCCGATCGCCGCGCTCGCGACCACCACCGCGAGGAGCACTGCGAGCAGCCCGGTGGAGTACGTCGCGGCGCGCCGGTGGGCGTGCATCGGTCGTTCATCGGAGTTGTGTTTGCTAAAGTCTGGTGGTTCACGCCGATTTCGGGCCACAGGGCGCCGTTCGACGCAGTCTGTGGCTCCGCACGCCGCCGAAATCGCCGGTCAAGCTGGGTTGAAGTAGATACACTTTTGTTGCTCCCGCGGTCTCGATCTGACGATGACGCGAACGACACACGTGGTACTCACAGCGCTCGTCGTGCTCGCCGCCCTCGTGGGGGGCGTCGGCCACGTCGGCGCGACTGCTGACTCGCAGGTCGGCGCGACGACCGGCGGCCTGGCGGCCGCAGGCGCCGCACCGTCGGCGAATGCCGCGGTCGCACAGGAGGACTGTTCGTTCCCGGTGACGCTCACGGACGCGTCGGGAACCGAAGTGACGCTCGAAGAGGAGCCCGAGACCGTGGTCACGCTCGGGGCCAGTAGCGCCCAGACCGTCTGGGAGATCGGCGAGCAGGAGAAGGTCGTCGGGATGCCCGTCGACAGCAGCACGGCCTACCTGAACGGCTCCGACAACCGGACGCACGTGCTCGACGGCATCAACGTCGATCTCGAGGTCGTCACCGACCTCGACCCCGACCTCGTGATCGCGCCGAACATCATCGCGAGCGAGGACGTCCAGGCGCTCCGCGACGCCGGCCACACCGTCTACCGAGAGAACGACGCCAGCTCGGTCGCTGACATTCGAGAGCGCACCGAGACGACCGGTCGACTGCTCGGCGCCTGTGGCGCAGCCGACGACACCATCGAGTGGATGAACGAGACGCTCTCGACGGTCGAGGAGACCGTCGCCGACGAGGACCGACCGAGCGTCTTCTACTGGCTCGGCAGCGGGTTCACCGCGACGCCGGGCAGCTTCCAGGACGAGGGGATCACACTCGCTGGCGCCACGAACGCGGCCGCGAACATCGACCTCGGCCAGCCGCCACAGGCCGAGCCCGAGGAGATCGTCGCCGAGGATCCCGACTACTTCCTGGTGACCGAAGGCGGCTCTCTCCCCGAGGATCACCCCGTCCAGCAGACCACCGCCGCACAGGAGGGCGACGTGCTCACGGTGGACTCGAACTACTGGAACCAGCCGGCACCCCGGTTCGTGCTGGCGATCCAGCAGGTCTCCGAACAGCTCCACTCCGAGGCGTACGCGGAGTCGGGTGAGAACGGCACCGACGGCGACTCGGTCGACGACGGAGCGAGCGATCCGGACGGGTCGGCTGACGACGGTGAGCCGAACGCGTCCGACGACGGCGGCGACGACGGCTCGCCCGGCTTCGGCGTGCCGGTCGCGATCGTCGCGCTGCTCGGTGCGGTGTTCGCGCTCCGCCAGCGCGAGTGATCTGCGACCGGAGTGAAACCTGCGATCGGAGTGACCCCCTGCAACCGGGCAGGGCACGTGAGCGCGTCGGCGCCGTCACTGCTGGGCCTCCCGGGTTGGGCTAGCTGACGACGTTGCTGCCGACGATCGCGACGAAGAACAGGAGTACTGCTTCGTTGACGAGCCAGGCGTTCTCGTTCATCCACTCTCGAGCCCGCGGCAACGACGCCTCCGCTCGCTCGCCAAAGGCGACCACGGCGAGCGCGGGCGTCGCGAGCAGGGCGAGCGTGAGCGCGAGGAAGCCGAGGGCGTCGGTCAACGGCAGTTCCTGACTCGCGAGGTAGGAGCCGACGGAGACGCTGGTGAGCAGATCGGTGGGAAAGACGCCCAGCAGCGACGCGCCGAGCGCGAAGGAGAATCGCGGCGTGGCGGTCGCGAGTCTCCCCATCCACCCCGGTGGCTCGGACCCCTCGCGGTGCAGGTAGACGTAGAGCATGGCCAGGAGGAGCAGAGCGAGGATCACGAGGTCGAGGGGCCCGCTCGCCCCCGTCCGGTCGACGGCACCGTCGCTCAGGAGGTAGGCCACCGTGACGACGGCGCTGATCGATATCGCCGCGCCGGCGACGTAGGCCAGGGAGTTCGCCCGCCACCGCTCCGACGTGGCGAGGAAGATCGCGCTGAGAAACTGCGGCCCGGCGATCATGACGACCGCGAGCGGCAGTACGTGGAGGAAACTCACGGCTCGAACTCGGGGTGCTGGGCGGATCGGTCGAACTGGGACACGGTCGGTGGCTCGACGGGACCGGCCGTTGTAATGGATCGATTACTCGCGTGCCATCGGATCATCCTCGCCGAGAGATGACCGATCATACCCACCGAGGGATCACGGGCCAAATCCTTCGAGGGATCACAGTCCTCGCGCACGCTCACACGCGGGCCCACTCCCGCGACCGCACCCGGCGTGCGCACCCGCCCACACCCGCTGCGCGCACCCACGCACACCCGCGCCTTCTTGCGGTTCCGGAAGATTTAGGATCCCGATCGCCGTATCGAGAGACGACCGAATGGATCTCATCGTCACCGAGAAGGAGAACGCCGCCCGTCGCATCGCCGAGATTCTCAGCGACGGCGGCGCCGACGTCGATCGCCAGGGAGACGTGAACGTCTACCGCTGGGGCGACCGCGCCTGCGTCGGGCTCTCCGGCCACGTCGTCGGGGTCGACTTCCCACCGGAGTACTCCGACTGGCGCGACGTCGAGCCCGTCGAACTGATCGACGCGCCGATCGAGAAGCGGGCCACCCAGGAGGGGATCGTCAACACGTTGACGTCACTGGCGGAGGGGGCCGACCGGGTCACGATCGCCACGGACTACGACCGCGAGGGCGAGCTGATCGGCAAGGAGGCCTACGAGCTCGTCCGCGACGTCAACGAGGACGTGCCGATCGACCGCGTGCGCTTCTCCTCGATCACGCAAACTGAGGTCCGATCGGCGTTCGCCGACGCCGACGAGATCGACTTCGAGCTGGCGGCCGCGGGAGAGGCCCGGCAGGTCATCGACCTCGTCTGGGGTGCCGCACTGACGCGATTCCTCTCCCTCTCGTCCCGACAGCTCGGGGACGACTTCATCTCCGTGGGCCGGGTACAGACGCCGACGCTGAAGCTCCTCGTGGATCGGGAGCGAGAGATCCAGGCGTTCGATCCGGAGGACTACTGGGAGCTCTTTGCGGATCTGCAGAAGACCGAGGGCGGCGATGCTGCGACGTTCGAGTCCCAGTACTTCTACCTCGACGAGGACGACACCGAGGCCGAGCGCGTCTGGGACGAGTCGGCGGCGGAAGCAGTCGAGCAGGTGCTGGCCGCGGACTCGGCTGCGGCGACGGTCGAAGACGTCAACCGTCGCACCCGGAGCGACGATCCGCCGGCGCCGTTCAACACGACCGCGTTCATCCGTGCGGCGGGCGCGCTGGGCTACGGCGCCCAGCGCGGGATGTCGATCGCCGAGGACCTCTACACCGCTGGCTTCATCACCTACCCGCGGACGGACAACACGGTCTATCCAGACGACCTCGATCCCGAGGAGCTGGTGTCGGCCTACGAGGGCCACCCGACGCTCGGCGAGGACGCCGAAGCGCTGCTGGAGGCGGGACTGAACGACCCCACCGAGGGCGACGACGAGACGACCGACCACCCGCCGATCCACCCGACGGGCGAGTGGCCCGACCGCGGCGAGCTCTCCGACGACGAGTGGGAGATCTTCGAGCTGGTCGTCCGGCGCTTTTTCGCGACCGTCGCCGATCCGGCTCGCTGGGAACATCTCCGCGTCACTGCGTCGGTGCCGGCCGACGATGCGCTGGCGAGCCCGGAAACGGTGCTGCCCGACGGCAGCAAGGATGTGAGCCTGAAGGCTAACGGCAAGCGCCTGCTCAAGGCCGGCTACCACGACGTCTATCCCTACTTCTCCACCAGCGAGAACTACGTGCCCGACGTTACCGAGGGCGAGGTCCTCCCGATCGACGACTCGCGGCTGGAGGCCAAGCAGACCCAGCCGCCGCGCCGGTACGGCCAGTCCCGGCTCATCGAGACGATGGAGGACATGGGGATCGGCACGAAGTCGACGCGGCACAACACCATCGAGAAGCTCTACGACCGGGGCTACATCGAGGGCGATCCGCCGCGGCCCACCCAGCTCGCGATGGCGGTCGTCGAGGCCGCCGAAGAGCACGCCGACACCGTCGTCAGCGAGGAGATGACTGCGGAGCTGGAAGCCGACATGACGGCGATCGCCGAGGGCGAGATCGACCTCGACGAGGTGACCGACGAGTCCCGCGAGATGCTCGAGGTCGTCTTCGAGGCGCTCGTCGAGTCCCGCGAGGAGATCGGCGAGCACCTCCGGGACTCGCTGAAGGCCGACAAGGCGCTCGGCGAGTGTCCCGACTGCGGCGAGGACCTGCTCTTGCGCGAATCGCGCTACGGCGGCTCCTTCGTCGGCTGCGACGGCTACCCCGACTGTGAGTACACGCTGCCGCTGCCCGACACCGGCGACCCCCTCCTGCTCGAGGAGCGCTGTGAAGAGCACGGCCTCCTGCACGTCAAGATGCTCGCCGGCCGGAGCACGTTCGTCCACGGCTGCCCACTCTGCCGGAAGGAGGAGGCCGGCGAGGGCGCGATCCTCGGCGAGTGTCCGGAGTGTGGGACCGCGCACGATGGCGAACTGGCGATCAAGACCCTCGAGAACGGCTCGCGGCTCGTGGGCTGTACGCGCTACCCCGACTGCGACTACTCGCTGCCGCTGCCCCGCAACGGCGAGATCGAGGTGACCGAGGAGACCTGCGAGCAACACGGCCTCCCAGAACTCCTCGTCAAGGACGACGACGAGGACGACGAGCCCTGGGAGCTGGGCTGTCCGATCTGCAACTTCCGGGAGTACCAGGCCCGGGAGTCCGAGTCCGGGAGCGACCTCGAAGCGCTGGAGGGCGTCGGTGCGGCGACCGCCCAGAAGCTCATGGACGCGGGCGTCGAGAGCATCGACGACCTCGTGGAGTCCGATCCCGAGCACGTCGCCGCGGACGTCGACGGCGTCAGCGCCGAGCGGCTGCGCGAGTGGAAGGCCAAGGCCTGAGTCGATCCCCTCGACTCGTCGTGATCGGCCGTCTGGACCCCCACTTTCGACGGCTTTTTGGCGACCGCTGGATACCCCCTGCGTAATGACTGCGCCGTGGACGGAGTGGGATCACATCTTGAAGATCGATCCCGACAAGTCCCTCGTCGAGGGCGAGACCTACGCCGACGTCTGCCAGACCGGAACCGACGCCATCGAGATCGGCGGGACCCTCGACATCACCAGCGAGAAGATGAGCCGGGTGATCGAGGCCTGCGCCGAGTACGACGTGCCGCTCTACCAGGAGCCGAGCAACCCCGCCGTCGTCGTCGACGACGAGGCCGTCGACGGGTTTCTCGTCCCGGTCGTGTTCAACGCCGGCGACATGGCCTGGATGACGGGCTTTCACAAGGAGTGGGTGAAGTCCCAACCGGTGGACTGGTCCCGGACGACGACGGAGGGGTACATCATCCTCAACCCCGACTCGAGCGTCGCCCAGCTCACCGAGGCCGAGTGCGACCTCGACGCCGAGGACGTCGGTGCCTACGCCGAGATCGCGGAGGAGATGTTCGGCCAAGATATCGTCTACGTCGAGTACTCCGGCATGTTCGGTGACCCCGAGAAGGTCCGCGCCGCCGCGGACGCGCTCGAGGAGGCCACGCTGTTCTACGGCGGCGGCATCCACGACTACGACTCTGCGCATACGATGGCGAGCGAAGCCGATGTCGTGATCGTCGGCGACCTGGTACACGACGAGGGCGTCGACGCGGTCCGCGAGACCGTCGAGGCCGCTCGGGACGCGTAGACCCGTTTCCTGCCGCATCGAACGGGCGGAGCCCGCTATTCGCCACGTGGGCGGGATCGCGATGGCTGCGATCCCGCCTGTCTCACTCCAGCCGCTCTCCCTGGTAGGCGCCGTCGTAGAGCCCCTCGTGATCGGCGGCCGCCAGCACGAGCTGGCCGAATCGAGCGCCCTGCTCGATCTCGATGGGATGGGTGACCTGCAGGAGCCCCTCGCCCTTGCCCTCGTAACCGGCGTCCCAGACGGCGGTCTCCAGCGTCGTTCCGTTGCGCATCAGCGAGGAGCGCGGGAGGATGAACCCGACGTGCTCCTCCGGGATGGCCACGGTCTCGGCGTAGCGAACGACGTAGCCGCCCGGCTGCAGGTGGTAGGTCCGCTCCTCGCCGGTGGGCTCGATCTCGGTCCGGTCGGCGACGGTCTTGCCGTCGCGCCCGATCCGCCCGACGTCATCGGGTTCGAGCACCGCGTCGAGCGTGAGATCGACGCCGTTTGGCTGCACCTGCTCCTCCGTGATCTCCCCGAGCTGGTCTGCGACGAAGGCTCCGGAACGGAACATACGATTCCTGGCCCGGGGGCAGGCAAGTGGGTTTCGGGGCCAGACGGTGCGAACGAATCCGTCGAGCGTGTCGAACCCGGCAAACTACGGGCAGTTCTTGCGTTCGGCCGGCCGAATCTCCCACGGTCGTACACGCGGATCTCGCGGGATTTATACCCGCGCGGTGACGATATTCGGCCGCTATGGGACAAACTCTCACCGAGAAAATTCTCGATGACCACCTCGTCGAGGGCGAGCTGACGCCCGGCGAGGAGATCGGTATCGAGATCGACCAGGTCCTGACCCAGGACACCACGGGGACGATGGTGTGGCTGCAGTTCGAGGCGATGGGGCTGGACGAGGTCCAGACCGAGATCGCCGCACAGTACTGCGACCACCAGACCTACCAGTTCGACTTCAAGAACACGGACGACCACCGCTTCCTGCGCTCTGCAGCCGGCACCTACGGCGCGTACTTCTCTCGGCCCGGCAACGGTATCTGCCACAACGTCCACCGCGAGAACTTCGCGGCGCCCGGCAAGACGATGCTGGGTTCGGACTCCCACACGCCGACGCCCGGCGGGCTCGGCGAGCTCGCCATCGGCGCTGGCGGGATCGACGTCACCGTCGCGATGGGTGGCGCTCCCTACTACATCGAGATGCCCGAGGTCCACAACGTTCGCCTCGAGGGCGAGCTGCCCGAGTGGGCGACCGCGAAGGACGTCATCCTCGAGCTGCTCCGACGCCTCTCCGTCAAGGGCGGCGTGGGCAAGGTGCTCGAGTACACCGGTCCCGGCGTCGAGACCCTCTCCGCGCCCGAGCGGATGACGATCACCAACATGGGCACCGAGCTCGGCGCCACGTCGTCGATCTTCCCGACGGACGAGCGCACCCAGGAGTACCTCGAGAAGGTCGACCGCGCGGAGGAGTACGTCGAGCTCCAGCCCGACGACGACGCCGAGTACGCCGACGAGATCGTCGTCGACCTGTCGGACCTCGAGCCGCTCATCGCCGAGCCCTCGATGCCCGACAACGTCGTCCCGGTTCGCGAAGTCGCGGGCCAGGACGTCGATCAGGTCATGGTCGGCTCGTGTACGAACGGCGCCTTCGCCGACATCCTCCCCGCCGCGAAGATGCTCGAGGGGCGCGAGGTCAACATGACGACCGAGATGATCGTCGCACCCGGCTCCAAGCAGGCCTCGGAGATGCTGGCCCGACAGGGCTGGGTCGCCGAGATGATGGCCGCCGGCGTCAACTTCTCGGAGGCCACCTGCGGTGCGTGTATCGGCATCGGTCACGTGCCCGCCTCCGACTCCGTCTCGCTGCGCACCTTCAACCGCAACTTCGAGGGTCGCTCGGGCATCGAGGACGACAACGTCTACCTCTGTAGCCCCGAGGTCGCGACCGCCGCAGCGATCAAGGGCGAGATCGTCGATCCGCGAGACCTCGCCGACGAACTCGGCGACCTCGAGGACCCAGGCTTCGAGCTCCCCGAGGAGTACGACGGCTCCAAGGCCGACCTTATCACCCCAGACGAGGCCCCCGACGACGGGCTCGTCAAGGGCCCCAACATCGGCGACGTGCCGATCAAGGACGCGCTCGACGCCGACATCGACGGCCCCGCGATCCTCAAGATGGGCGACAACATCACGACCGACCACATCATCCCTGCGACCCAGGACATTCTGATGTACCGGTCGAACATCGACAAGCTCTCGGAGTTCACCCTCTCCCGCGTCGACGACACCTTCGCCGACCGCGCGGCCGCCGCCGACGGCGGCTGGCTCGTCGCCGGCGAGAACTACGGGCAGGGCTCCTCCCGCGAGCACGCCGCGATGTGCCCGATGTACCTCGGCATCGAGGGCGTCCTCGCACAGAGCTTCGCCCGGATCCACCGCGCGAACCTCTTCAACTTCGGGCTCGTCCCGCTCCTCATCGACGAGGAGACCTACGAGAAGATCGAGCAGGGCGACGACATCGCCGTCGTCGACGACGTCCACGAGGCGGTCGCCTCCGGCCAGGAGGAGTTCACCATCCGCGTGAACGACGACTGGGAGGCCACCGCTACCCTCGACGCCTCCGAGCGCGAGCGCGACATGCTCGCCGCCGGTGGCAAGCTCGCATGGACGAAGGAGCAGGCGCAGGGCGGCGACAGCCCCGCGCCCGCTGACGACTGAGTTCCGGTCGCTTCTGTGCGGACCTTTTTATCTGATGCCTCGGCCAGAAGGTGACGTGCTACGGAGTACTATTACATCGATTATACCCATTACACCTATTACGTTAGGGTGGGAAACTCCGCCTGTGCCGATCCGCATCGACCGCTTCGACGAGGACGACGAAGCCGAGTTGCGCGCCGAGGGGCACACGAACGCCGAGATACTGCTGTCCTTCCTTTCAGCAAACGCCGAGCAGGCGTTCACCCCCAAGGAGATCCACGAGGCGACGGAGATCCCTCGCGGGAGTGTCGGCGTGGTTCTTTCACGGCTCGAAGATCGGGAGCTGGTTCGCCACCGCGGCGAGTACTGGGCAATCGAGCCCGACGCCGACGTCGACGTGACGCTCGCCGCCATGTCGACCGCCCGAACTGCGTCGGATCGGCTCGGTCCAGAGGACCCGGACGACTGGGGCCCTGGCGTCGAGACGGACTCGTAGATGACGAACCGACGTGGAGAGGTCTGGTGGGGGCCAGCACCACACAAATCTTCTCCGTCCTATCGACCGTGGTTGATCGTCAGCGACGGTACTACGCCGTTCGCCGACGTCGAGGCGGTCGCGCTCGCGATGACGACGCAGGACCACGACGCGGGTATTCCAGTGCCAGAGACTGCATGGATTCGCGGTGGATCACGCACGGATGCGTTCGTCTCACCGTGGTACGTCACGACCATCAAATACCGAGATCTCGATGATCGACAGGGAACGCTCGACGGCGACATTGTCACGAGCGCCGTGGAACGCCTCCACGAGTTCGTACCGGAAGAAATCGAGTAACGGCGGACGGGCCCTCGCCAGACTATAAGCGGTCAGTTCGGTCAGTGGGCTGTTCGAGACCCCCGCCCTCACTCCTCCAGCGCGTCCTCGTACGCCGGACGCCGGTAGAGGAAGACCAGGTTAGCGACGATCAGCGTGGCGACCACCACGATCACCGCTGCGCCGATCCGACCGACGGTCGTGTTGGTGGTCGCCCACGCGACCAGGAGCCCGATCGCGGTTGCGATCCCCGCGGTTCGCTGGAAGTCCACGAACCGCTCGCTCCGGGGGCGGGCCTCGTGGTAGACCCATCCCTCGCCGGCGCCGGCGGAGCCGTCGACGACGAGGAAGACGCCCGTGCCGATCCCCGCGCCGATGGCGAGCGCGTAGCGGAACGCCAGGAGCTGTCCGAGAGCAACGGTGAGTCCGGCGGCCAATCCGATCCCGGCGACCGCTGCGGCGAGACGACGGAGCACGCCGTTGGCTCCGGCCGATCGGCAGGTAACTGTTCTGGTCCCGCTCGCGCGGCGTCGTTCCTGGAGCGATGCCGGTGCGTGACACCGCGCGTCGCCGCCCGCGCCCGCGGATCACTACCCTTTTGACCCCGCTGGCGATACGATTCCCCAATGGGACGCCGCAAGAAGATCGTGGAACAGTGCGAGCGGCTGATGGACGATCCGGAGCAGATCCGGAACATCGCCATCGCCGCCCACGTCGACCACGGCAAGACGACGCTGACAGACAATCTCCTCGCTGGCGCTGGCATGATCTCCGACGACACCGCCGGTGAGCAGCTTGCGATGGACACCGAGGAGGACGAACAGGAGCGCGGCATCACGATCGACGCCGCGAACGTCTCGATGACCCACGAGTACGAGGACGAGGACTTCCTCATCAACCTCATCGACACGCCGGGCCACGTCGACTTCGGCGGCGACGTCACCCGCGCGATGCGCGCCGTCGACGGTGCGCTCGTGGTCGTCGACGCCGTCGAGGGCGCGATGCCCCAGACGGAGACCGTGCTGCGACAGGCGCTTCGCGAGGGCGTCAAGCCCACGCTGTTCATCAACAAGGTCGACCGCCTCATCTCCGAGCTCCAGGAGGGGCCCGAGGAGATGCAGGAGCGGCTCCTCGCCGTCATCCGCGACGTCAACGAGCTGATCCGCGGGATGACCGAGGAGATGGACGACATCACCGAGGACTGGACGGTCTCCGTCGAGGACGGCACCGTCGGCTTCGGCTCCGCCCTCTACAAGTGGGGCGTTTCCATGCCCTCGATGCAGCGGACCGGCATGGACTTCGGCGACATCATCGACCTCGAGCGCGCCGACAAGCGCCAGGAGCTCCACGAGCGAACCCCGCTTTCCGACGTCGTGCTCGACATGGTCTGTGAGCACTTCCCGAACCCCGTCGACGCCCAGCCCCACCGCATCCCGCGGGTCTGGCGCGGCGACGCCGAGTCCGAGCTCGCCGGCACGATGCGTGACGTCGACCCCGAGGGCGAGGTCGTGTTCATGGTCACCGACATCGGCGTGGACCCCCACGCCGGCGAGATCGCCACCGGGCGCGTCTTCTCCGGGACCCTCGAGGAGGGCCAGGAGCTCTACGTCTCCGGAACTGCGGGGAAGAACCGCGTCCAGAGCGTCGGGCTGTTCATGGGTGACGAGCGCGAGGAAGTGGATCGCGTGCCAGCGGGGAACATCGCGTCCGTGACAGGTCTCCCCGACGCGATCGCCGGCTCGACGGTCTCCTCCGTCGAGATGACGCCCTTCGAGAGCGTCGACCACATCTCCGAGCCCGTCATCACGAAGGCCGTCGAGGCCAAGAGCATGGACGACCTGCCGAAGCTCATCGAGACGCTGCGCCAGGTCTCCAAGGAGGACCCGACGATCCAGATCGAGATCAACGAGGACACGGGCGAGCACCTCATCTCCGGGCAGGGCGAGCTCCACCTCGAGGTCCAGACCCAGCGCATCGAGCGCAACCAGGGTATCCCCGTCAAGACCGGCGAGCCGATCGTCGTCTTCCGCGAGGCGCCCCAGCAGCCCACCGGTGGCGAGGTCGAGGGGATCTCCCCGAACCGCCACAACCGCTTCTACATCTCCATCGAGCCGCTCGACCAGGACGTCATCGATGCGCTGAAGAAGGGCGAAGTGTCGATGGACATGCCCGAGCTCGAGCGCCGCGAGGCGCTCCAGGACGCCGGCCTCGACAAGGACACCTCCCAGAACGTCGAGGAGATCCACGGCGCCAACATCTTCATCGACGACACGAAGGGGATTCAGCACCTCAACGAGACGATGGAGCTCGTTATCGAGGGCCTCGAGGACGCCCTCGACGAAGGCCCGCTCGCCGGCGAGCCCGTCGAAGGGTCGCTGCTCCGGCTCCACGACGCCCGGCTCCACGAGGACACCATCCACCGCGGACCCGCACAGGTCATCCCCGCGGTCCGCAACGCGGTCCACCGCGCGCTGATCCACACCGAGATCCGGCTCCTCGAGCCGATCCAGGAGGTCCGGATCGACGTGCCCAACGACCACATGGGCGCCGCCTCCGGCGAGATCCAGGGGCGTCGTGGCCGCGTCGACGACATGTACCAGGAGGGCGACCTCATGGTCGTCGAGGGCGTCGCGCCCGTCGACGAGATGATCGGTTTCTCCAGCGACATCCGCTCCGCGACCGAGGGCCGCGCGTCCTGGAACACCGAGAACGCCGGCTTCCGCGTGCTGGCCGACAACCTCCAGCGCGAGATCATCGGCGAAATCCGCGAGCGCAAGGGCATGAAGGAAGAGCTGCCCGAGGGCGTCGACTACATCTAGAGCCCACTTTTTTCGAGTCGGGTTTCCTCGGTCGCGCTTCGCGCGACCTGCGGGAACCCTCCTCGAAAAAATCTGGACCAAAAAAAGATCGGTGGCGAGCGGAGCGAGCCACCGGGGAACCGCTCGCTTCGCTCGCGGACGCTCATTGAGGTCCGGCCTCTCTACCGCACGCTACGACGAACAGCGTCGCAGCGGTTGCCAGGTCCCAGTGCTCAGGACCCCTCGCTCACGCAGTACCCGTTCCCGGCGCGATCTTCCAGCACAGTCCAGGTGAACGTCTCCCCGTCTAGGTCGAACAACGACTAAGTGCCGTGCGTTTATTCGTCGAATTATTGTGGCTGAAAGTGATGACAAACAGCCGGCACAGTCCGCCGGTCACGACGATGCGGCAAGCGCCACGACGGACCGACGGCCCCGTCCGGACGGTGGCATCCACCTGCGAACTGGCATGGGTGGCATTCTCGGAGCGATCACGTTCGGCCTCGCCGTCTTCGGCGTGCTGGCTGTTGGTGCGATGGCGACGTCGCTCCTCGGCACGTCGTTGCTGGACTCGCGGTTTACGCTGGGATCGATCCAATTCACTGGCGGAAACACCGATCAACCGCTGTTCTGGGCGGCGTTCGTTGCGTACACGAGGATCTTCCAGTCCGGTATCCTGCTTGCGATCGTGCTCGGCATCTATCTGGCACAGTCGGCCGATACTGGCGGCGTCGCTGCGGTTCGAAGTGCCGCCGCGAACGGCCTCGGCGTGGGACTCACGTTCGTCGTGCTGTCCGGGCTGCTGGTGACCACGGGAGCTGAAACGAGTCCGGACGTCGTCGATCTCCTCGAGCCAGCCGCTGCCGTGACCGTTGGAGCGATCGTCGCCGGTGCTGGCGCTGGCTACGCGACTGTCGCGCTGCGAGAGAACTGATCCCGGACACTCCTCGCGACGCTTCGTCGAGGAGAGATGTAGTCGACAGCGCAGCCCGTTACTCGTCCTCGCCTAGCCGTGCGTCCTGCTCGATGACCTCCCGCGTGCGGTCGGTCGGGACGGAGACGCTGATCTCCTTCGTCCGGCCGTAGCGGCCCTTGGAGACCACGACGGCGTTGACGATTCCTAGCATGTCGAGCTCGGAGATCAGGTCGGTGGCGCGGCGTTGCGTGAGCGGATCGAGCCCTGCCTCCTCGGCGAGCGTGCGGTAGACGTTGTAGACCTCGCCCGTCGTCACGCGCGATTCGCCGTTCTCGTCGAGATCGATGATCGAGAGGAGGACGAGCTTGGACTGGGTCGGGAGCGTGCGAACGGCCTCGACGATCCGATCGAGTTCGATCTTGTCCTGGGCGCGTCGGACGTGCTCGTCACCGACGCGATCCTCGCCGTCGCGCTCGGCGAACTCGCCGGCACAGCGCAGGAGGTCGAGCGCGCGTCGCGCGTCGCCGTGTTCCTGTGCAGCGAAGGCCGCACACAGCGGGATGACGTCCTGCTCGATGACGTCCTCGCTGAACGCAATCTCCGCGCGCTGGTCGAGGATGTCCGAGATCTGCTGGGCGTCGTAGGGCGGGAAGACGATCTCCTCCTCGCCTAGCGAGGACTTGACGCGAGGGTCGAGGAAGTCCGTGAACTTGAGGTCGTTCGAGATGCCGATGATCGAGACTTTCGAGCGCTCGAGTCCGGAGTTGATCCGCGAGAGGTTGTACAGCGTGTCGTCGCCGGACTTCTCGACGAGCTTGTCGATCTCGTCGAACATGAAGACGAGCACGCGTTCGTAGAGGTCGATCGCCTCGAAGAAGGACTGGTAGACCCGGTCCGTCGGCCAGCCGGTCATCGGGATCTCCTCGGTCGTCTCCGTGTATGCACGAAGCTCCTCGATGCGATCGCGGACGGCCGCGAGATCCTCGTACCCGAGCTCGTTGGCGCGCTCGACGTTGACGGCGTCGACGATGGCGGTCAGCTCGGAGATGTCGTCTTCCGCTCGTTCGAGGTTGTCCTCGATGAACTCGTTGCCGAGCTGTGCGAGCACGCGGTACTGGGTGTCCGTGACCTCGCAGTTGATGTACTCGACCTCGCAGTCGACCTCGTACTCGGAGGCGGAGCGTTCGAGCTCCTGGCTGACGTACTTCGCGCTCGCGGTCTTGCCCGTCCCCGTTTTCCCGTAGACGAGGATGTTCGACGGCGTGTCTCCCCGCAGCGCGGAGACCAGCACCGTCGCGATGTCGTTGATCTGGGTGCCGCGGTGGGGCAGTCGGTTCGGCGTGTAGGAGGGCCGAAGCACCTCCTTGTCCTCGAAGATCCGCTCGCCGGCGAGCAGTTCGTCGAAGAGCCCGTCGCTCGCTGGCTCGTCGGTATCGTCGTCGATATCGTCGCCAGCCTTGCGTCCGGTCGCGAGGGTGCCCCGCCCCTGCTCGTCCTGGGGCGCGTCGCTCGCGCCGCCGTCGGGCGTGCCGGTCCGCTGCTCGTCGGACCCCTGCTGGCCGAGCGACTCCTCCGACTGCTCACCGCGGTCGCCGACACGGTCGGCGTGGTCGGCGTCCTCGGGCTCGTCCGTCGCGGAAGCGTCGTTCTCGTTCATTCCTGATCCCCACAGCCGCCCCCAGCGGAGGCGAACGGTCCGCCGTCCGGTGAATTGTACGGTCCAGATTTCGCCGGACGTCCCGCAAAGTGCACACCGACGAGCCATGCACACCAGGGTGATAAGCGTGTTCGTCCGTGGTCGAACAGGTCCGATCGCTGAGGTGGTTTGGGGCCACTACCGAACCCTTCGAAGACTGCCAGTTCGGTACAGTAAGCTACGCCTTCCTCGCAGCGGCGATCGTTCAGCGCCCGTGTCGGCCGGTTCGATAGGCTGTGACGTAGCACCGTCGGCGTGCTGAGTAACTCGAACCACCGGGGTGACAACAAGCATTTAACGACTCCGGGGCTACCCTCCGAGGACTGATGGCCCAGGGCAGCAACGCCGAGTGGATCGTGCCCACCACGGACGCGCGGTCGCTCCCGGTTGTCGAGCTCCTGACGGGCAGGGGGTTCGTCTCCGGGAAGTCCGGGAGTGGCAAGTCCAACACCGTCGGCGTCATCGCGGAGGAGCTGCTCGAGAACGGCTACAACTTCCTCATCGTGGACACGGAGGGCGAGTACTACGGGCTCCAGGAGGAGTACCAGCTCCTCCACGTCGGTGGCGACGAGTTCGCCGACGTCCGCGTCGGCCCCGATCACGCCGAGAAGCTCGCGGAGATCGGGCTCGAGCGCAACGTCCCCATCATCCTCGACGTCTCGGGGTTCGACGACGTCGACGAGTCCCAGGAGCTGATCAAGCGGACGATCGAGGAGCTGTTCCGTCGCGAGAAGAAGGTCCGCAAACCGTTCCTGCTCGTCGTCGAGGAGATGCAGGAGTACCTCCCACAGCAGGGCAGCGGCGGCGAACTCGGTGAGATCCTCGAACGCGTCGCCAAGCGCGGCCGCAAGCGCGGCCTCGGCATGTGCGGCGTCTCCCAGCGCCCCTCCTCGGTGGACAAGGACTTCATCACGCAGTGTGACTGGATGGCCTGGCACCGGCTCACCTGGGAGGCCGACGTGAAGGTCGTCTCGAAGATCATCGGCTCGGATCGCAAGGAGGCGCTCACCGACCTCGATCCGGGGGAGGCGTTCCTCATGACCGACTGGGACGACACGATCGAGCGCGTCCAGTTCCGGCGCAAGCACACCCACGACGCCGGTGCGACCCCCGGGCTCGAATCCTACGACCGTCCGGACCTGAAGACCGTCGGCAACGACCTCATCCAGGAGATCGAGTCCTCCGAACAGAGCAAGGCCGAAGCCGATGCGAACGCCGAACGGGCCGAACCCGAGCCCGAGACAGGCAGTCTCGAGGACCTGACGCTACCCGAATCGACACCCGACGCCACGACCGAGACGGAGGAGGCTGGCGGGACTGGCGACGGGGCTGCGGACGGGGATGCGGCCACCGATTCCGGCGAGGTCGAGGGGCCACCGGGCTCGCCGATCGAGACTCAGCCAATCGACGTCGACGGGGACGAACCGGAGGAGGCCGTCCAGCGTTTGCAACAGCGCAATCGCGTGCTCGAACGGGAGGTCGAGGAGCTCCGAACGCTCCTCCAGTCGATCGAGCCCGACCACGAACACGCCGCTGATCACGCCGACCAGCCGTCGTTCGCGACCGCGGCCGACGGCGACGGCTCGACCGCCGCCACCAGCGCCACTGGCGCCGGCGGGAGCACCGGCGACGCCAGCGGCACGGCAGACGACGCCGGAGGGGTGCCCTCGCCCAGGAAGTCGACGCCTCCGACCCCGGCCCGGGATTCCAAACAGACGACGCTGGCCGGCTCGGGTACTGATGGCGCGTCGGCGTCGACGCCGACGGCGCCGCGACGACCGACGCCGCCGGAACGGCCGGCGAACCGGAGCGGGCTCGCCGGCGTCATCCTCGAGTTCGGCGAGATGATCATCTACCTCCTCAAGTCGACGAGCTACCGGCTCCGGCTGGCGTGGTACTCGCTCCGGAAGAAGCTCGCCTGAGACGGCATACTGCTCGCCCGTCGCCACCTTCCTCGCGATCGGTTCGTCCCGCAGCGTCCAGCGCCGCAGCCGATCACCGCGAGTAGCTCGCGGCCGGTGCGCGCCGGCAGCAGGTGGCCGCCAGCCGCCGCCCCGCGCCTGCCAGTGGCGAGCGACCGCCGATTCACTCGTTTAATTCGGCTTAATTGGGGTTGAGTCGCGCTGAGGCGCTGGAACTCGTGGTCAGCGCCTGACCCCCTCTTTATCCCCTGGCCACAGGGGTCGGATGCGATGATCGGACGCAAACTGCTCGCGGTCGCCCTGGCGGCCACCCTGCTCGTGGGTGGCGTCGCTGCCACGGGCGCCGCCATGCCCCAGGACGCACCGCTCGCGAACGACGCCGCGCAGAACGGCCACGCGCAGGACGAGGCCGACGCGGCGGCGGATAGCGCGGACGACGAGAACGACAGCGCCGCCGAGAACGATTCCGACAGCGTCGCTGGACACGACGGCAGTGCAGCCGAGCACCGCAACGGCAGCGCGCCCGACCACGCCGGCCCGGACGGCGAACAGGGCCCGCCCACGGACATGCCCGAGCAGGTGCCTGACCACGTCGTCCAGATCCACCAGACGATCACCGAGTTCCTGAACGGTACGATCGACGATCTCGGCACCGCGATCTCGGATATCGTCGGCGTGGAGGATGACGCCGACGACGAGGAGAGCGACGACGATGCCGAATCCGAGAACGACGCCGACGAAGCGGACGACGCCGAGGAGGCCGACGACGCTGACGACGGCGACGACAGCGAATCGGACGCCGACGACGACGCTGACGAGGAAGAGTCCGAGGACGAAGAAGCAGACGACGATGACGACTCGGACGATAGCGACGACGCCGACGCGTAACGCCTCCGATCGACCCGCGAGGGCCCGTCACGGTGCGGTTCACGTTCTCAGCTGACGGTGCGGCCCTCCTTTCCGTCCGCTCACAGTGACGAGCGACAGCGTCGAGAAAACCGTGCGAAGGTCGCGAAACACCTGCAGTACCGGGAATCAGGGCGCCGTTACCGCACGCGCTCGCCCGGCACCGCGTCCTCGTAGGTCGTCAGCAGGTCGGCCTGTTCGCCCGCAGCAAGCACCATGCCGTCGGACTCGACGCCGAACAGCTCCGTGGCCTCGAGGTTCGCCATCACGACCACCTTCGTGCCGGGCAGTTCGTCGACGTCATGGAGCTGTTTCAGCCCGGCGACGATCTGTCGGGTCTCGACGCCGATGTCGACCTCGAGCCGGACGAGTTCGTCGGCACCGTCGATCCCCTCGGCGGTCTTGATCCGTCCGACGCGGAGGTCGAGCTCCTGGAACTCCTCGAAGCTGATCCGGTCCTCGAGGACTGGGTCGAGATCGTCGGCCGCTGAGGCCTCGGTGTCGCCGTCCGCGGCCGCCTCGGCATCGCCGTTGGCTCCGGACTCGGCATCGTCGCCGGCCCCGGAGTCGGCCGCTTCCCCGTCCTCGCCGCCAGCCGACGCGACCCGGTCCTCGAGCTTCGCGTCGAGCTCCTCGACGCGCTCGTCCTCGACGCCCTCGAACAGCTCGCCGGGCTCGTCGAACTCGTCGGCCGGCGGCTCGAGGGCGGCCTCGACGCCGACGTCGTGGACGGAGCCGTCCTCGCCGAGCTGGGCCCAGAGATCCGCTGCCTTCCCGGGCATGACCGGCTCCGCGAGCACGGCGCAGGCCTTCGAGAGCTGGACGCAGTCGTAGATGACCTGGGCAGCGGCGTCGGGATCGTCGTCGACGAGCGACCAGGGCTCGTTTCGCTGGATGTACTCGTTGCCGAAGCGCGCGAGCTCGACCGCGGCGGTCCCGATCGCGCGCACGTCGTACTCGTTGACGGCGTCCTGGAACGCCTCGATGGCATCCTCAATCTCGCCCTCGACCTCCTCGGAGACGGAGGCGTCGGGCGTGCCGTCGTAGTTTCGGAATGCGAAGAGGGTGCCGCGGTAGCAGAAGTTTCCGAGCGTGCCGACGAGCTCGCCGTTGACGCGATCTGCGAACTTCGACCACGCGAAGTCGATGTCCTGCTGGAGGCCGCCGTTGGTGGTCAGGTAATATCGCAGGAGGTCGGGATGGAACCCTTCGTCGAGGTACTCCTTCGCCCAGATGGCACGGTTCCGGCTCGTCGAGAGCCCCTTGCCGTTGATCGTGATGAACCCTGTCGCACAGACCGCTCGCGGGGTGTCGTAGCCCGCGACGTGGAGCATCGCCGGCCAGAATATCGTGTGGTGCTGGATGATGTCCCGGCCGATGACGTGGATTATCTCGCCGGCCACGCCGCTCCCGTCGCCGGCGTCACCGTCTCGCTTGCTGCCTTTCCAGGCGTCCTCCCAGTCGTACTCGTCGGCGCCGACGCGTTCGGAGTACTGCTTCGTCGAGGAGATGTACTCGATCGGTGCGTCCACCCAGACGTAGAGGACCAGCTCCTCCGCGTCGCCGTCGTCGCCCTCCGCTGCGGGATAGTCGATCCCCCAGTCCATGTCCCGGGTGATACACCAGTCCTGGAGGCCCTCCTCGATCCACTGCCGTGGTTGGTTCCGGGCGTTGTCGGTGCCCTCCAGTCCATCGAGGAACTCGGTGAGGAAGTCGGCGAGCGTCGAGACGGTGAAGAACTTGTGCTCGCGCTCGCGGTACTCCGCCGGGTTCCCGGTGACCGTCGAGACGGGGTCCTCGATCTCGCCCGGTTCGAGGTGGCGGCCACAGCCCTCGTCGCACTCGTCGCCGCGGGCCTGCTCGCCGCAGTAGGGGCAGGTCCCCTCGACGTAGCGATCGGGGAGCGCCTGGTTCTCCTCGGGATCCCAGGCGACCTCGATGGTGCGCTCCTCGACGTACCCCTCGGCCTCGAGCGTGCGGACGATTTCGCGGGTCAGCTCCGTGTTGGTCTCGTCGTGGGTGTGGCCGTAGTTGTCGAAGTCGACGTCGAACTTCGGGAAGGTCTCGGCGTACTGCTCGTGCCACTCGAGGGCGAACTCTTCCGGATCGACGCCCTCCTTCCATGCGTTGACGGCGACCGGCGTCCCGTGCATGTCGGAGCCGGAGACGTAGGCGGACTGCTGGCCGATCCGGTTCAGCGCGCGGTTCAACGCGTCCGCGGCGGTGTACCCGCGGAGATGGCCGATGTGCAAGTCCCCGTTGGCGTAGGGAAGCCCGCAGGTGACGACGGCAGGCTGGTCCGTCGGGAAGTCCTCGCTGCTCATGGTCGATGCTGTGGCCTGGCGACCCTAACGGTTTCCGTTCGCGTTCTGGGGTTGGTATTGGGTCGAGTTGGGCTGTGACAGAAATCGGTACCGCAACAGCCACCTTGGAAGCCCTCCCGCTCGCGCCCGCTCGCTCGCTGCGCGTGGTTCGAAAGACCCGAAGCGTCTTTCGTCATCACGAGAGAGCTTCGCTCTCTCGAACGACTTCGTTCGGTCGCGCTACTCCCTCACTGCAGTGCTTGCCTTCGCGAGCGAACGCGACCCGTCACCGGGGGACCGAAGGTCTCCCGAGCAGACGGACGTAGGCCGTCAACGGCCCCTTCCAGTCCCACCCATAGATACAATCGAATCGCACGACGCCACGTGGGGAGTCGCGGTTTCACCCCGTGGGCGGAGCGACTGGCTGGCTCCCGCCGGAATCCAATCGCGTTGAAGCAGACCGTGGATCATCTGCGCACAGTAGTTGATTATCTAACCATTCACTTTGTACTGCAAATCTTTTTGTGAGAGTGTGCCCTTCGACCAGCCAGGAGGATGTCTACGCAGCCGTCCACACCCGACGCCACCGCACCGCCCGTTCCCGAGCAGGTCCCCTGGCAGCGACAGGCCTGGGCCTTCGCACAGCGCCACCTCCGGGCGCTCGCGCGGAGTCCGATGGTCCTCTTCCTCGCGGTCGGCTGGCCGCTCGCGTGGTACGCACTGACCGTGGTCGTGTTCTTGCCCGACGACGCCGGCCCGCTCTCCTTCGGCGCAACCGCCGTGAGCTACGCGCTGTTCGGTGCGTTCACGGTCGTCGTCGCGGTGTTTGCCGGGGCGTTCGCCGGCGACCTCGACGGCGGGCGCTACCGGAAGTTCCGCTCGCTGCCGATCGCGCCGAGCGCCGACCTCGCGGGGAGGTTTCTCGCCGGACTCGTGCTCGCGGTCGGCTCCTACGTCGCGGTGATCGGCGTGGCGTTCGCGACCGGCGCCCGCTTCGAGCCCCGCATCACGGCACCGGGCGTCCTCCTGCTCACGCTCGTCGCGTTTTGCGTGGTCGCGCTCGCGCTCGCGCTGGTCCTCGGAGCGATCGTCTCGAAACCCGAGTACATGACCACGATCGCCGTCGTTGCCGCGCTGATCGCCTACTACGTCACCGGGTTCAACGGGATCCAGCCCGGGATGATCGCCGAGGACGCGTGGTTCGTGAACGTGCTGCCGAACTCGCTGACGACCCGGATGCAGATCTACGCGCTGTTCGACGCGGACTTCGCCGACTCGGGAATGATCCCGCCGGAGTTCCCCGTCGGGATCGAGTATCTCGCGCTGACGGCCGGCTACGCCGTGGCCCTGTTCGGCGGATCGATCGCTCTCGTCCGCCGCGTCGCGTACGGAGGTGATCCGCTGTGACCGCTCACGACGGGGAGTCGACCGGCCCGATGGAGCGGATCGCGAGCGCCCTCGACGCGGCGGCGAGCCGCGGGACCGACGAGAAGGACATCGAGAACGGGACCGGGGCTGCCCTAGCGAGCGACGCCGACGGGGCCGCTACCGACCGACCGACCCTCGTCGCGCGTGACGTCGGGCTGTCGATCGGCGACCAGCGGGTGCTCGACGGCGTCGACCTGCGAATCGACGACGGCGAGATCGTCGTCCTCATGGGCCCCAACGGCGCCGGCAAGTCGATGTTCCTCTCGGCGTGTGCCGGTGCGCTCGCCCACGACGACGGCTCAATCGAGTACTTCGACGCCTACGAGCCCCGCGCGGCCCGGGGGCTGTTCAGCGTCGCGATCCAGGGCGACGTGGCGGATCCCGACCTCACTGGCGCAGAGAACTGCGAGTTCTTCACGCAGCTCCATCCCGCCGGGACCGACGACTGGCGCCGGCTCGCCGATCGCCTCGAGCTGTCGGCGGATCTCGATCGGACGGTGGCCGACTACTCCGGCGGGATGGCCCGGAAGGTCGAACTCGCGAGCGCGCTGAGCGCCGACGTCCCCTGCTTCCTGCTCGACGAGCCCGCGGCCGCGCTGGACCTCTCGATGCTCCGGGTGCTCCACGACGAGTTGCTCTCCCGCCGCGACGACGGGGCCTCGATCCTCCTGACGAGCCACACGCCGCTGGACGCCCAGATCGCCGACCGGCTCGTCTTCCTCCGCGACGGGCGGGTCTTCGCCGACGGAGCGCCCGACGCCCTGCTGGACGGTCTCCCGCCGGTGCTCCGCGTTCGGGGTGCCGTGCCCGACGACGACCGCTTCGTCGGCGATCGGGCGTTCGGCCGCGGCGACGAGGTCCGGGGATTCCTCCGCGAGGAGGCGGCCATCGAGGCGATCGAGGCCGAGCTGCCCGACGACGCGCTCGTCGAGATCGACCCACCCTCCTTCACGGACCTGTTCAACTACTACGCGTATCTCGCGGGCGAGGAATCGACCGACGTGGACGGCACGTCGGCGACCGGTGCGGCGATGGCCGCCGCGACGGCGGATCCGAACGATGACGTGGCTGGCCCCGCTGCCCCCGAGCAATGACCGAGGACGATCGACGGGCGGGCGACCCGTCCGGCGGCGGAGAGCAGGTCGATCCCGACGCCCTCCGCGAGGATCTCGACGCGATCAAGTCCGCGATGGGGCTCGAGCAACGCTACCCCGGCCAGGCGAAGATGTGGCTGATCTACGGTGCCGCGATCGGGCTCGCCTCGATCGTCACCAACGTCGCGTTCGCCGTCGACATGCCCAACGCTGGCTACGTCGGGATCTGGTTCGCGCTCGTCGCGGTCGTGATCGCGGCGCAGTGGCGACTCGTCTCGCGAACCTCCGCCGGCTCCGCCCCGGGCGTCGACTGGCGCCAGCTGTTCGGCGCGATGGTCGTCGCACTGCTGGCGCTCTGGACGGCGCTCGGTGACCTGATCGCGAACGCTGCGATCGAAGGACCAGAGCGGGGCGCCCAGTACTTCAGCCACGTACTGGTCTTCCTGGGGCTCACCTTCCTCGTCGTCGGGATCGTGCTCGGCGCCGAACGGATCGAACGCCGCGATCGCCTGCCCTTCTACGTCGGCGGTGCGTGGATGCTCCTCCTGGCGGCGTTCATCCCGCACGTCCGGGCACTCCAGCTCGGCGGGTGGGCCATCTTCGGCGCGCTCTTCGCGGTCCACTCGCTGGCTGCCTACCTCGTGACGAGGGAGTAACGATGGAGCTGGACGAACTGGTCCACCAGCCGACGCGGCTGCGGATCTTCGCGTATCTCTACCGCCACGGCGCGGCGACCTTCCCGGAGCTGCAGGAGGAACTCGAGGTTACGGAGGGGAACCTCTCGAGTCACGCCCAGACCATGGAGGATGCGGGCGCGCTCGCCGTCGAGAAGGAGTTCGTCGATCGCAGACCGCGGACGACCTACCGGCTGACCGACGACGGGGAGGCCCTGTTCGAGGAACACGTCGCGACATTGGAGTCGCTGATCGACGGGCTCGAGGAGTGATCGCCGCCGGGATCGCTACGGTGCGCCGTCTCCCTCCTCGGTGCTGGCCTCCTGTGCGTACGCCTCGATCGTCTCCCGCGACACGTGGGTCAGCACGCTCTTCGCGGTCGCCTCCGGAACGATCGGCGGTGCGCAGTCCGCCTCCTCGGCTTCGAGCCACCGCGGGACGCAGACGCACCAGCGATCGCCCGAATCGAGACCGGGGAAGTTCAGTTCCGGCTGGGCGGACCGGAGGTCGTTGCCCTGTGCGGCCGTGTACTCCAGAAACTCCTCGGTCATCACGGCGCAGATCTCGTGCCGCCCGGCGTCTGCAAGGATATCCCGGCAGTAGCCGTCGCGTTCGTAGCCCGTCTCGGGATCGAGACTGCAGGGCGTCAGCGGCTCGCCGTGGACGTTCAGGTCCTCGGAATCGCTCATGCCGGGGACTGTGAGATCCGGACGGAAAGGTGGGTGGATCGGGAACCAGGATCGCCACGACAGCCGAGCTGCCGGATTGGGGCGCTTCGTGAACCGAACAGAAGTACGGGTTCGTTAGTGAGTAGTGCGGTGCTGTGCGGTGCGGTTGCGGTCAGCGCAACCGTACGACGGCCGGAGGCCGCGGTTTTACTCCTGCGAGCGGAGCGAGCAGGAGGTCTTTTTCATGAACGTTTTTGCGAGGAGGGTTCCCGCAGCGAGCGCAACGAGCGAGGGAACCCGACTCGCAAAATGGTTCACATGTAGCCGAGATCCCGGAGTCGCTCCATCAGGTCTTCTTTGTCCTGGGCGCGGCCGGCGCGCTCGGTGGTGTCTTCGAGGTCCTGCAGCCACGCGGGGTCCTCGGTGGTCTTCTCCGTGGAGACCTCGCTGCCGAGCGAGCGGAAGCCCTTGACGTACTTCGGCGAGATCGGAATGTCCTCCCACTCGACGCCCTCGGGGAGGTCGTCGGCGTCCTGGGGGACGTGACCCTCGTCGGGGAAGGCGGGCACGGTGTCGGGGACGACGTAGTGCCAGAAGGCGTCCCACACTGCGCGTTCGTCGAACTGCAGGATCGGCTGGATGCGGTCGTGCGGGGGGTAGATGTCGGGGTCGTGGCGCGCGCTGAAGAACGTCTCGTCGGCGCGGGCCTCCTGCTCGTCCCAGCGGACGCCGGAGATGACGCCGTCGATGTTCTCGGACTCGAGGGCGTCGTTGAGCGCGACGGTCTTGAGCAGGTGGTTGCCGACGTAGGTGTCCAGCAGGAACGGGAACTCCTCTTCCTCGTACTCGAGGATGTTCCGGACGTGGTGCTGGTTGTGCTCTGACAGCGCGTCGATCGGGATGTCGTCACCGGGCTCGAGCCCCTCGGCGTCGACGTACTCGCCGACGTCCTCGTTGCGGGCGTAGACGACGTCGAGATCCCACTCCTCGGCCCAGTGATCGACGAAGTCGTGGATCTCGTCGAAGTGCTGGTAGTGGTCGATGAACACCGCCTGGGGCACCTCGAGGTCGTACTTCTCGGCGACCTCCTTGATGAAGTACAGCGTGAGCGTGGAGTCCTTCCCGCCAGTCCACATCACCGCGGGGTTGTCGTAGGATTCGAGCCCCTCGCGGGTCACGTCGATCGCCTTCTCGATCTTCGCCTGCAGGTTCGGGTAGTCCTCGGGGTCCTCGCCGGCGCCGTCCTCGTAGTCGACGTCGACCTCGGGGACTGCGGTCGTGCTGTCGGACATCGTGTAATGAGATATAATTACGCTGGGCAAAATGCCTTACGTGATCGATTCGGCAGGGGCACGGTGCGCAAATCACGGGCATGCGGCCGGGGCCGCCGGGATCGATCGGCTGCACTGTCGCGTCACGTGGACAGCCAGGCCCAGTGTCGTGGGGTGAGGAAGTCAGGCCGTTGCCGAGCCATCGGAACAGCCGGCCGCTGTCGAGTCGCAAGGGCAGTCAAGCCCGCTGCCGAACCGCCGGGCGGCTCGTCCGCGCCGAAGCTTTAGGACCGGTCGGCCCGATCCCGCCTGCGTGAACGTCTTCGTCATCGACGTCGACTCGCTCCGGCCGGATCACCTCGGCGCGTACGGGTACGAGAAGCCGACGAGCCCGCGCATCGACGAGTTCGCGGCGGACGCGGTTCGCTTCGACCGGGCGTACGCCGCGAACTCGCCGTGCATGCCGTCCCGCGCCGCGTTGCTCTCCGGCAGGCACGGCGTCAGTAACGGCATCGAGACTCACGGCCCGCGCTCGCAGGTCCTCTCGTCGCCAGCCTCCTGGACGGACTACGATGGCGATATCTTCGACGCGGCGCCCGCCTATCGCACGCTGCCGGAGCTCTTCTTCGACGCCGGCGAGGCCGCCGTCGCGATCTCGTCGTTCCCGCGCCATCCCTCGCCGTGGTTCTACCACCTCTGGACGGATTTCCACCATCCCCGCGAGCCGACGCGGGGCGGTCCCGGCGAACCAGGTGAGATCGAGAACTTCCAGACGCCCAGGGGCGAGCACGTCGCCGACCTCGCGATCGAGCGGCTGGACGACCTCGCCAGGAGCGGCACCGCCGACCGGGCCCTGGGTGACGGCCTCTTCTACGTCCAGTTCTGGGATCCCCACGCACCGTATCTCCGCAGCGACGAGGAGGTCGAGCCGTTCCGCACTGGCGAGCTCCCGCCCTACCCGACGCGGGACCAGATCGACGAGCACCACGAGTGGGATCGCTGGCGGAGCGCCGCCGACCCCGACCTCGCCCACTCGCTCCGTCACTCCGACTACGACAGCGTCGAGGATCGCGAGGCGCTCGGCGAACTTCTCGCTCACTACGACGCGGAGATCCGCTCCGTCGACGCGCATATCGGTCGCTTCCTCGACGAGCTCCGGGAGCGCGGCCTGTACGACGACGCGCTGATCGTCCTCACAGCCGACCACGGCGAGGAGTTCGGCGAACACGGCTGCTATCGAGAGCACTGGAGCACCCACGACGGGACCCAGCGCGTCCCGCTGCTCGTCAAACCGCCCGCGGACGCGGGAGTCGATGCCGGCATTCGCGGTACCGCCAGCGACGCGCTCGTGACGAACGTCGACCTCGCACCGACGATCGCCGCGTTCGCGGAGCTCGAGGCGCCCGGCGCGTGGCAGGGCAGCTCGCTCCGCCCCGTGCTCGACGATCCCGGTGCCGACTGGCGTGACCGGATCGTCGTCGATCACGGCCTCTACACCGCCCAGCGCGCCGTCCGGACCGACCGCTGGAAGTTCGTCCGCACGTACAACGAGGGCGCCTGGGAGCTGCCGGAGCGCGCACTGTTCGATATGGCGGCCGATCCCTGGGAGCAGGAGAATCTGGTCGCCGAACGTCCCGAGGTGGCCGCCGAGCTCGAAGAAGCACTGGCCGTCTGGGTCGAGGCGCACGTCGGCGAGGAGGGCGACGAGCTCCGCGAGGTCGCGCGAACCGGTCCCGCCGGCCTGGAGCTGTATCAGTAACCACGTCGCTCGGTCGAAACCGGTTTTTGGGAGGGCCCCAAGGCAGCCCCATGGCAGGCGAGGCGGTCACGGCGTTCGTCCCCGGCCACGTCACCGGCTTCTTCGCCGTCCACGAGGGCGAGAGTCCGATGGCCACCGGCTCGATCGGTGGCGGGCTCACCCTCGCCGACGGCGTGACGGTCACCGTCCGGACCGGCGAGCGCGAGACCTACCTCGACGACGCGAGCGCGCCGATCGCGCCGGTCGAGCGCGTCCGCGAGGCGCTGGACGTCGACGCGACGGTGCTCGTCGAGAGCGCGCTCCCGCCGGGCTGTGGGTTCGGCGTGTCCGGCGCGGCGACGCTGGGCACCGTGCTCGCGGCGGCGAAGTGCTTCGAGCTGGAGTACTCCCTCAACGAGCTGATATCGCTGGCCCACGGCGCAGAGGTCCGGGCAGGCACTGGCCTGGGAGACGTCGTCGCGCAGGCTCGTGGGGGAATGGTCCTCCGGACGGAGCCCGGCGCGCCCGGCGAGGGTGCTCTCGACGGGATTCCCGCCCGCGAGACCGTCGAGTATCTCGCGATGGACGAGCTCTCGACCGCGGAGGTGCTGGACGGCGAGACGGACGCGCTGAGCGAGTTCGGTCAGCAGAGCCTCCAGATCGTCCGCTCGGAGCCGACCGTCGAGACGTTCATGCGCGCGTCGCGGCGGTTCGCGCGCGAGACGGAGCTACTGACCCCGCCGGTGATCGAGGCGATCCAGGAGGCCAACGAGGCCGGCGGCGACGCCGCGATGGCGATGCTCGGCGAGACCGTCTTCTGTCTGGGTACCGGCCTCACCGACGCGGGCTACGACGCCGAGCGGACGGAGATCGACCCGGCGGGGGCGAGTTTGCTTCCGTAATTCGGTGGGGTTCTCGTCACTGTTTTTTTTCGCCACCGACGGTCGCGAACGACGGGTTCGTAATATCGCTTTCGGCCGATCGTCAGGTAAGCCGACCGAACTGTTCACGATGCCGACGGCCCGACGATACCGTTGCAGTCCCTCGATTATTCCCGTCTCCACCCGTCGATCTGCCGGCCGGAGAACAGGTGCTGGGGTTTATGCCCCCGCTGTGAGCACGTTTCGCACCACCATGGCAGCAGCTGACATTCAGGACGGGCGGCTCGTCGAACTCTACCACCGCTACGTCGGCGAACCGGACTCCAAACGCGACGTCTACGGCTACTGGCTGTTCCTCATGGGCACCGTCGCGGGGATCCTCGGCTTCGTGATCTACGAGGTCGGCGTCGTGATGGGCGGCCAGAACTGGGCGCTCCGCAGGGTCGCGATCACGCTCGCGGCCGGCGGCGGCGTCTTCGGGCTCCTCGGGATCGTCACACTCCTGCCGGTCCGCAGACGGGCCATGCAGGCGAGTCTCGTCGGCTCCGCGATCGCGCTCCTCTCCTTGCCGGTCTTCTGGCAGGTCTACCCAGGCAGCTGGAACGTCAGCACCGGCACCGACTACGCGCCGCTGATCATCGCGATCTACAGCCTCGGCGTGGGCGTCGTCGCCGGCGTCGCGGTGCTCGTTCCGGTCGTGACGGGCGAGAAGGGACTGCTCGTCGAGCCCGAACTCGGGATCGACTCGGACGCCTCGCCGGTCCTCCTCGGGGAGGAGAAGGAGGACGCCTTCTTCGCGGTCTATGAACACCCGACGAACGACTGGGGCTGGCGGATCGTCCAGCGGGACGCCGTCGGCGAGTCCGCCGACCTCGCGCCGTCCGACACCGACGCTCGGCTCGCGATCGACGACGTGCGCGAGACGATCGGCGACGCCGGCATGCTCGAGATCACGACCGCGGCCTTCCGGCTCTACAAGACCGACGAGGGCGGCTGGCGCTGGTCGCTCGTCCGCGACGACGGGAGCGTCCTCGCCCGGAGCGACAAGCCAGCCGCCACGCGGGACGAGGCCGAGTCGACGGTCACGTTCCTCAAGGAGGCGATCCCGGGCGCGAGCGTCATCGAGATCCGCTCGGCGGCGTTCGACGTCTCGGAGGACGAACGCGGCGACTGGCACTGGCGGCTGCTCGACGACCAGCGCCAGCCCCTCGCCACCGACCCCGGCGGCTACGACGACGAGGCGGCGGCCGAGCGCGCCACCGATCAGTTCGTGGCGGGCGTCGACGGCACGCGGATCCTCTCCTTCCCGCACGTCGGGATCGAACTCCTGCCCGGCGACGCCGGCTGGCACTGGCGGATCGTCGACCGCGAGGATCGCGCGCTCGTGACGAGCGAGGCGGCCTACGAGACGCGCCGCAGCGCCGAACAGGCCGCCAACGACGCCGCCGAGCGCGTCGGCGACGCCACGATCGTCGAGCGTGGCGTGCCCGGCTTCGAGTGCTACGGCGTCGGCGAGGGCTACCGCTGGCGGCTCCGCGACGACGCCGACGACTTGATCGCGCGGAGTCCGGCCACCGTCGAGCGGGCGGAGACGAATCGCCAGCACGCCGAGCGTGCCCGTGACGTCGTCGGGGGCGCCGAGACCGTCGAGGTCGCTGGCGCGGACTACGAAGTGTATCCCGTAGACGATGCCGGCGCGTCTGGTGCTGGCGGCGCGGGCGACAGTGAGGCTGGGAGTCAGAACGGCGCGGGGCGAGCCTGGAACTGGCGACTCGTTTCGGCGGACCGCCGGCTGCTCGCCGACAGTACCGAGACGTTCGCGGACAGCGAGGCCGCGGAAGACGCCGCGACGCGCGTTCGCGAGCAGGCGCTCGCGGCGGACCTCATCGAGTTCGAGCAGGCAGCCTTCCAGCAGTACGAGTCCGGCGGCGAGTGGCGCTGGCGGCTCATCGACGAGGACGGCCAGGTGATGGCCGACAGCGGCGAGGAGTACGGCTCCCGCGAGGAGGTCATGGACGGTATGACGACGCTCAAGGAGAACGCGCCCGACGCCGACGTCCTCGAGATCGATACTGCGGCCTTCGAGATCTACAAGACCGACGCCGGGGAGTACGCCTGGCGGCTCATCGACGAGGCTGGCAAGCTCGTCGCGGAGGGCGCCGACACGCATCCCTCCCGCGCGTCCGCTCGCGACGCCGTCGAGTTCCTGACCGAGCACCTCGACGACGCCCGGGTCCGCGGGATGGAGACCGCGATCTTCCAGCTCTCGACGGATGCCGAGGCCGACGTCTGGGACTGGTGGCTCGTGGACACCGACGGCACGATCCTCGCGGAGGGGACCGAGCGCTACCCGACCCGCGACGACGCCGTCGCGGCGATCGCCGACGTGTCCGAGGCCGGTTACGGTGCCGACGTCGACGAGGTCGGTGCGCTCACCGTCCAGCTCCGCAACGGCAGTGGCTGGCACTGGCGGCTCATCGACCGTGACCGCGAGCCCGTCGCGACGGGCGACCGGACCTACGAGGACCGCGGCGCGGCACTCACCGACGCCCACGCGGTCATCGACGGTGCCGACGAGGCGCCGGTCTTCGAGCTCGGCGACGGCGCGATCTGGATCGACAAGACCGACGACGGCTGGGGCTGGCGGCTTCTCGATGCCGACCGCGAGACGGTCGCGGTGTCCGCCGAGCGCTTCGAGAGCCGGCACGCCGCCGTCGAGGCCGTCGAGGACGTGCAGTCTCGCGCGCCTGACGCCGGGACGCTGGAGTTCGAGACGCTGGCATTCGAGCTCCATCAGGACGACGCGGAGGGCTGGGCGTGGCGCCTGCTCGACGAGCGCGAGCGCGTTCGCGCCGTCAGCGCCGCGAACTACGAGGTCCGGGACGACGTCCAGACCGCCATCGGCGATACCAAGGACGTCGTCGGCGAGTCCAGCATCCTCGAGATCGACGAGGCCGCCTTCGAGTTCCACGAGCGCGGCGGCGGCTGGATCTGGCGGCTCGTCGACGAGAACGGCCACTCGCTCGCCGAGTCCGTCGAACCCCATCCCTCGCGCCAGGAAGCGCGCGAGGAGATGCTGACCGTCAAGGAGCACGGCCCCAACGGCGAGACCGTCGTGACCTGGTAGCCGCCGGCAACCCCAGCGCAGCCCGCTGACTTTCCGCCGATCGTTTCCGTCGCCGATTTTCCGCCGTTCGTAGCGACGCCGACCATCCGCCTCCTGGTGGACTGAAAGGGCGAGGCCGGGTCCGGGAAGCACGACGAAGGTGAGCCGAGCGGAGCGAGGCGAACGTCGAAAAGCGAGCGTAGCGAGCTTTTCAGAATAAGCACTGGACCGAGCGAACGGAGTGAGCGAGGGAAGTGCGCAGCGAGTCGCGCGACCGGAGCCGGCCGAGGGCTTTCAGGGTAGCTGCGGTCGCGGTGATCGATGATGACCGGATCCCACCGGCCGGAGGACCGGATATCTTTTGCAGGCCGATCCCCCACGCTGGACCGTGAGCGACGACGACCACGCGAGCGAGGCCAGGCCCGGCGGCGACGGGGATGGCCCCGCCACGGACGGGAGCGGCGGCTCCGGCGCCGACGGCAGCAGCGGTACTGACGCCGAGCGGGCCGACGCCAACTCGGCGAGCCAGTCGGCCGTCGCGGAGGCGGTCGCGGACGTGCCGCTCGGGGACGACGGCACCGAGAACGCTGCCGACCACGGTGACTCCGGTGAGCCCGAGCACACCCCCGACGACCACCCACGATCCGAGGACCTCGAGACCCGCCACCGGATCGAGGCCGGCGTCGAGAAGGGGATCACCCACATCCAGGGGATGCACGCGGAGGGCCGCGGCACGGCCTTCGACTACCTGCTCGGCGAGGAGACGATCCCGAGCGCCGAGGAGGCCGCCCGCGCTGCTGCCGCCCAGCTCCTGCTCGCCGAGCACGCCGTGCTCTCCGTCAACGGCAACGTCGCGGCGCTGGTGCCCGACGAGTACGTCGAACTCGCCGACGTGGTGGACGCCGATCTCGAGGTGAACCTGTTCAACCGAACGGAGGAGCGCATGGAGGCCATCGTCGAGCACCTGCGCGAGCACGGCGCCGAGGAGGTGAAGGGCCTCGAGGGCGACGGCGAGGTGCCCGCGATCGGCCACTACCGTGGGATCGTCGACGCCGACGGCATCGAGGGCGCCGACGTGGTGCTCGTGCCGCTCGAGGACGGCGACCGCGCCGAGGCGCTCGGCGAGATGGGCAAGACCGAGATCGTGATTGACCTGAACCCGCTCTCCCGGTCGCCCCAGACCGCCACGATCCCGATCGTGGACAACGTCGTCCGGGCGATCCCCACGATCACCGAGCACGCCCGCGAACTGCTCGACGCCGAGACCAGCGACGAGGAGCTCGAGACGATCGTCGCCGAGTTCGACGCCCAGGACCACCTCCGGGACGCAGAGGAGCGGATTCGGACGGCAGCGTGGGAGTAGAGGCGACCTTCACCGACGTCGGTGGAGCGGCGCTCAGTCAGTTTCTGCAGCCTGGGCCGTCGTTTCGGTGTCACCGACCAGCATCGCGACGAGCAAGACGGCGATCACCGGATAGATGACGAACCAGAGGACGGCCTGCCAGAATCCGAGCAGGAAGCGGGCGACGATGCCAGCGCTTGCAACGGTGCCCCGATCGGTGACGATTCCGTAGAGTGCGAGCACGCCCGCGCCACTGAGGATCGCGAAGAAGACCAGCCGTGACGTGGTGTACCCCGGCCTTCGGAGATACCAACCCAGCGCACCGAGGAAGCAGCAGACCGCGACCGTCGCGGCGAGCACCGCAACTTCCCGAGCGCTGCAAGAACGCACCTCGGAATATTGGCGGTATTCCGTCATATGCGCCAGGGTCGTCGAAACCGAGCTACCCCACGAGAACGACCTCGCCGTCCTGAACCTGGCCGGTGGCTTCGGTCCGGATCCACTCCTCGCCCTCCGCCTCCTCGACTCGGTCGTCCGTCAGCGACGGTCGCCCGAAGTAGCCGTCCATGACCGTGTCGCCCGTCACCGCGAGCCGGCCGCGCTCGCCGCCGTCGGCCACGCGGACTCGGGCGCCGTCGAGCGGCGTCCCGAGGTGCCCCCGCTGGACGTCGGCGGGGCTCCGAACGTGCGTGATGCCCGTCTCCTCGGTTGCGACGAGGCGGGTCGAGCCGTCGGAGGGCGCCGACGCCGCATCGGTCAGTGGGTCGACGACCGCGACCCCGTCGTGGCCCGGTTCCAGCCCCTCCTCGCGGAGTGCCGCGTACTGCTCTGGCGTCAGGAACGTTCGGTCGATCTCGCCCTCGTAGAGCGCGCCGGTGACCGCTCGCGGGTCCCACTCGGTGACCGCACGATAACAGCCGCCGTCGAAGATCGTCGCCGTCGCACCGAAGACGAGGCCGCTGGGCCGCGTCAGCGGGAGGCAGCCGAGGTGGGTCTCGATCGATCCCTCCACAACCGCGTCGGTGCCGGCGTTCGCCGCGGCCTGGAGGGCACCGTGTGAGCGGACGACGCCGACGGGATCGTCGGGCTGGTCGAGGTAGGAGACGATCGCCGGATCCTCGTCGTTGCGACCGATGACGTCGAGACCGGTCCGTGAGCCCCCGGCGTTGATCCCCGTCCCGCCGAGGAACGCCTCGAAGTCGACGCCGAGGAGCTGCTCGTTGTCGACCGTGACGGCGAAGCGGATCTCCGGGATCCCGACCACGATCGAGAGGAATCGCCGATCGTCGACGACGAGCGCCTGTGCGCCAGTGTCTTCGGCGACCCGTTCGATCGCGTCGCCGTCGTAGGACGGCGGGATCACGACCGGAACGCTCCCGTTCCGGAGCGTGCCGTAGACGGCAACGAGGAACTCGACCGGACTGCCGAGGCAGATCCCGACGGCGTCGCCGACGGTCACGTCCCGATCTCGCAGTCCCCCAGCGAACTGGTCCGTCTTCGACCAGAGCTCCGAGAAGCTGACCTCGCGATCGGCGTCGATCGCGACCGCGTCCGTCTGATCGAGTGCAGTCCGCTGCAGCGATTGGACGACGTTCGTCATGGTCTCCTTCTTCACGTACGACGTAAAAGTCTGATTACAGGGGCCTACATACACACTAATTACGAACTAACTGTTCGACTGTCTATTACTATCGTCCGTTTGTGGGTATATGAATTCTCCACGTACGGGGCCGCCGGACGCAGGGGAACGCAACACATAACCACCACCCCGTAGTAACACCAGGTGGTATGAGCGAATCCGATTCATTCGAGAAGTTCAGCGACGTCGGCGAGGCGGAAGTCACGCGAGCGATCGGCCAGGAGTGGACCGAGGAGTTCATGGACTTCTCGGACTCCGACGTGATCATCATCGGCGGCGGGCCCTCCGGCCTCATGGCCGCGAAGGAGCTCTCCGAGCGCGGCGTCCAGGTCATGGTCGTCGAGAAGAACAACTATCTCGGCGGCGGGTTCTGGCTCGGTGGCTTCCTCATGAACAAGGTCACCGTCCGGGACCCGGCCCAGCACGTCCTCGACGACCTCGACGTCGACTTCAAGCAGTCCCAGGACTCCGACGGCCTCTACGTCGCCAACGGCCCCGAAGCCTGTTCCGGGCTCATCAAGGCCGCCTGTGACGCCGGCGCGAAGATGCAGAACATGACGGAGTTCACCGACATCGTGATCCGCGAGGACCACCGCGTCGGCGGCATCGTCATGAACTGGACGCCCGTCCACGCGCTGCCCCGCGAGATCACCTGCGTCGACCCGATCGCCGTCGAGGCCGACCTCGTCATCGACGCCACCGGCCACGACGCGATGGCCGTCAAGAAGCTCGACGAGCGCGGCGTCCTGAACGCCCCCGGCCTCGAGGAGGAGGCCTCCGGCATGGACCAGACCGGCGACGACACCTACGGCGCCCCCGGCCACGACTCGCCCGGTCACGACTCGATGTGGGTCGGCAAGAGCGAGGACGCCGTCGTCGAGCACACCGGCCTCGCCCACGACGGCCTCATCGTCACCGGCATGGCGACCGCGACGACCTACGGTCTCCCGCGCATGGGCCCGACCTTCGGTGCCATGCTCATCTCCGGCAAGCGCGCAGCACAGTCCGCTCTCGACGAGCTCGACGTCGACGCGCCCGACGTCGACGTGACGAGCCGAGCGAGTCCCGCGGACGACTAGCCACCTTTTTTCTCGTCGGGTTTCCTCGGTCGCGCTTCGCGCGACCTGCGGGAACCCTCCTCGAAAAAATCTGGACCAAAAAAGGCCGCCAACTCGGGGCTTCGCCCCTCGTTGACGGTGAACCGCTCGCGCCTACGGCGCTCGCGGATGCTTTTCGCTTACCGCACAGCAACCGCACCGCATGCCGCAATTCGATCGTCGCTTCGAGCGATCGCCCCGCCAACACGTCGTTTGCCGCGAGCCCGCCGTTTGATTGACCGGGCCCGCTGAGCGGCCGTATGGCGAAACTCCACACCACGCAGGGGCCCCTCGATCGGGACGATCTCGATTTGATTCTTCCCCACGAGCACGTCTTCACCGACCTCGGCCCGATGGAGGAGCGAGCGTACGAGACGGCTGACCTCGAGGAGGTCGTCGAGGTGATCGGCCCGGAGATCGAGCGGGCGAAAGCGGCCGGCGCCACGGCGATGGTCGAGCCCACGCCGACGGGCGTCGGCCGACGCGTCGACGCCGTCGAGGCCGTCTCCGAGGCGACCGACTTCCCGATCGCCGTCGCAACGGGCGTCTACCAGGAGCCCCGGATTCCTGACTGGGCGCGGGCGGCCAGCGAGGAAGAACTGACCGACTGGATGATCGAGGAGCTGACCGAGGGCGTCGAGGAGGCCGAGACGACGGCGTCGTTCATCAAGGTCAGCACGGACGACGACGATCCAGACGCCCTGAGCGAGGACGAGGAGAAGATCCTCCGCGCTGCTGCACGAGCTGGGGCGGAGACCGGCGCCGCGATCGGGAGCCACACGCTCTACGCCGACCTCGTCGAGACACAGCTCGACGTGATCGAAGAGGTGGGCTACGCAGCCGACCGGTTCGTCTGGATCCACGCGCAGGCGGAGGCGGACCTCGATCGCCACGTCGAACTCGCCGAGCGCGGTGCCTGGATCGAGTACGACTGGATCGGCGGCGACGACCAGCCCGACGCCGAGTACGTCGAGCGCATCCGGCGGCTCCTGGAGGCTGGACTCGGCGACCAGATTCTGCTGAGCCAGGATCGGGGCTGGTACGACCCGAGCCAGCCCCGTGGCGGCGAGGTGAAGCCCTACACCTACCTGATCGACGAGTTCCTGCCCGAACTCCGTGCCGCAGGGACGGGGGAGGACGTCGTCGAACAGCTCACGGTGACGAATCCCTTCGACGCGTTCGCTCGGTGAGTCTCGGCGCGAGCACTTGGGCGAACAGCGTCTCGTCGCTCCCGAACGCCCGAACCAAGACGACAACAGCTAACTACCCCTCTGTCAATGCCCCTCCATGGGATTCTTCAGTCGGCTCAAGACCGGATGGAACCTCGCGAAAGACAGTATGCACGTGCTCCGCCAGGAGCCCTCGCTCGCGGTGTTCCCACTTCTGAGCGGGATCTTCGGCCTCGTCTTCATGGCTGCGCTGTTCGGCGGAAGTTACGTCACGATGGGCCTCGAGCAGGGCCCGATCACGTACGCCCTGCTCTTCGTGCTCTACTTCGGTTCGACGTTCATTGCCGCCTTCTTCAACGCCGCACTCGTCTACAACGCTCGCGAGGTGTTCCACGGGCACGATCCGACGCTCGAGGAGGGACTTCGCGCCGCGTGGAGCCATCGGCGGCCGCTCGCGATCTGGGCGCTGGCGGCTGCGACGGTCGGGGTCATCCTCCGGATGATCGAGGGCAACGACAATCCGCTCGCGCAGATCGCTGCCATGCTGTTCAGCGTCGCGTGGGGGATCCTGACCTACTTCATCGTTCCTGTGATCGTCTTCGAGGACGTCGGTCCGGCGGAGATGTTCAAACGCAGCGGTGAGACGTTCAAATCCACCTGGGGCGAGACCGCCGGCGCCGGGTTCGGCGTCGGGATCGTCACCGCCGTGTTCGCGATCGTCGGCCTCGCGCTCGCGCTGGGGATCGTCCTCGTTCTCGGTGCTGGAACGATCGGCATCGTCGGCGGCATCGTCGTCGGGGCGGCCGTCCTGCTGGCAGCGTACCTCTTCGGCAGCGCGCTCGGCTACGTCGCCCGGACGGCGCTGTACGTCTACGCGACGGAGGGCGAACAGCCCGAGGCGTTCAACAACGTCGACTTCAGCCGGACCCACTGAGTAGCTCCGTTTCTGGCATACTCTTCGTAGGCAGGTCTGGGTCGGTGTGCGAGCGTTCCTCCCAACTACCCGCTCTCGAAGCTCTTAATTGACGCTCCCACGAACCCTCGTCCATGAAGCGGCTCATCGTCAACGGGGACGCCGGGTTCCGGAAGGACGCGGAGATTACTGTCGACGGGGAGGAACTCGTGGCATTCCAGGTCACGCGCAACGGCGACTGGCACGGCCCCGAGCGCGTCCAGCTGTGGTGTGTCGTCGGCACCGAGGACGAGCGCGAGACGTACGTCGAGCGGGACTTCGTCCCCCACTGGCTCGACGTCGAGCGCGTCGAGGACAGCGAGGTCGAGGTTCGCAAGAAGGGCGGCGATCTGATCGTCTGAACCATCACACCTGGGTACGGGCTGGCTGTCGTCGTAGCGACGCACACCGATCGCGCCGTTTTATCTGCCTCCCGTTCATTCGTTCGACCGTCGATGGCCCCGAGCGAGAACAGAACGCCGTTCCGGCCCCACCACGAGTGATCGAGCAGTGGTGACGGTATCGATCGGGAGCGCACTCGCGTCAGTCGCACTGCCGCTGGCGGGGAGCGGCGATTCGAACACGCTCCTCATCGTCGCGATCATCCTCGCCCTCGGCGTGACCGCGCAGATACTTGGCGACGCGTTTCGGGTGCCGAGCGTCGTCTTCCTGATCGTCGCCGGAATCCTGGTGGGTCCCGAGATGCTCGGGCTCGTCACGTACCAGGACCTCGAGCCGGCGCTCCGGACGATCGTCGGCGTCAGCGTCGCCATCATCGTCTTCGAGGGCGCCTTCCACCTCAAGTTCGAGAAGGTTCGGGAGGCCCCGACGGCAGCGCTCCTGATGGTGACCCTCGGCGCTGCGATCTCATTCGTCGGCACGACGCTCGCCGTCCAGTTGCTCCTGGATCCTGGCTGGGGGATCTCGGCGACGATCGGTGCCCTGCTCGTCGCGACCGGCCCAACCGTCATCACGCCGATTCTAGCGGTCGTTCCGGTTCGCGACCGCGTCGGTGCGGTCCTCGAGACCGAAGGGATCGTCAACGACGTGACGGCGGCGATCCTCGCGGTCGTGATCTTCAAACTCATCGCGAGCAGGCAAGCGCGTCCGGAGGACTACCTCTTCGAGTTCGCCCGGCGCCTCGGTATCGGCGTCGCGGTCGGAATCGGAACCGCGATCCTGCTCTGGTACCTCCTCGAGCACGTCGATCTGGGCTCCGGCTGGACGCCACAGAGCGCACGGCTCCTGACCCTCGCGAGCGCGGTGCTGGCATTCGCCGTCGCCGACCAGATCGCGACGGAGGCTGGCGTTGCGTCGGTCGCGACCGCTGGCGTCATCCTCGGCAATGCGGACCTCCCCTTCGAGGAGGAGATCGAGGAGTTCAAAGGCGACGTCACGCTCATCGTGCTCTCCTTCGTCTTCGTCGCGCTCGCGGCGCTGATCGAGTTCGACGTCCTGTTCAACCTCGGGATCGCGAAGCTGGCGGTGGTCTTCGTGGTCGCGCTCGTCCTGCGGCCGCTCCTCGTCTTCGTCTCGACGCGTGGCGACCGGTTCACCACGAACGAGAAGCTGTTCATCAGCCTGGTCGGCCCACGCGGGATCATCCCCGCCAGCGTCGCGACGCTGTTCGCCATCCAGCTGCGGAATACGGCCGTCGCACCGACGGATCCCTACGCTGCCGACGTCCTCGCCGGCACCGTCTTCCTCGCCATTCTCCTCACTGTCGTCTTCCAGGGCGGCTTCGCCCGGCGCATCGCGGCAAAACTCGACGTGATTCCAATGCGAGTACTCATCATCGGGGGTGGTCGAGTGGGCGTCGCGCTCGCTGACCGCCTCGAAGAACGCGGAGAGAACGTCGTCATTCTCGATTCCGACGACGAAACGACCGACGAACTACGGGCGGACGGACACGCGGTCCGTACCGGCGACGCGACGGACGTCGAGTTCCTCGAGTCGTCGGGGGCGGCCAACGCGAAGATCGTGGTCGCGGCCACCGGCGACGACGACACGAACCTGCTCGTCGCCCAGCTCGCACGCTCCCGTTTCGGCGTCGACCGGGTGATCGCTCGCGTCAACCAGCCCGAGAACCTCGAGGCCTTCGAGGAGCTGGACGTCCAGACGGTCTCGTCGTCGATGGCCTCGGCGTGGGCGATCGACAACCTGATCGAGCGGCCGGCGCTCGCCGACTGGATGAACGAGCTGGGACAGGGCGGCGACGTCCAGGAGATCGAGGTGACCGACGAGGCGCTCGAGGGGCGAACGGTCGGCGAAGTCGGGGAGGAACTCCCCGAGGGCTGCATCGTCGCGCTCGTCAGCCGGGACGGGGAGAACACGATCCCGGACGCCGACTTCGAACTCGAGTGTGGAGACCACCTCACCGTGCTCGGGCGGACTGCGTCCGTTCACGAGGCCCTCGAGATGCTCCACCCACACGACTGAGCCATCGCGAACGGGTCCGGGCGCTAGCAGCCGTCCTACCTCTCCTACAGGTCGAGCAGCCCCTCCAGGAGGTACTGCGCCGACGCCTCGTTGGTCGCCAGCGGCACGTCGTGCACGTCGCAGATCCGAAGGAGGGCGGAGATGTCCGGCTCGTGTGGCTGGGCGGTCAGCGGATCCCGGAAGAAGCAGATTGCGTCGACGCTCTCGTCGGCGACCTCGGCGCCGATCTGGAGGTCGCCACCGAGCGGTCCCGATTGCTTGCGTTCGACGTCGAGGCCGGTCTCCTCCTGGACCCGCTTCCCCGTCGTTCCGGTACAGACCAGCGAGCAGTCCTCGAGGGCGTCGCTGTGTCGCTGGACGAACGCGATGAGGGCGGGTTTCTCCTCGTCGTGCGCGATGAAGGCGATCCGGTACATGCTCGACTCATCGGAGCCCCCGGGCAAAGGCCTTCGCGTCGGATTCGCTGGCGATCGCGAGCAGCGGCTCGGCAGCGGTCGTCGCGTCACCCCCGGCGGGGTCGACGTCTACAGCTCAGCGCCCTCGTTCGCGGGCCGAACGATCTCGACGGTCCCGGTACAGCCTGCCGCCGCGAGCGCGTCGGCGGCTGCATCGGCCGCCGCGTCGGCCTGTCGCTCGCTCGTGAGTCCGTAGACCGTCGGTCCCCAGGAGGACTGTCCGGCGGCGTCGATCGCGTCGGCCGTCGTCAGCGACTCGACGATCGCGCCCGCCGGCGGCCGGAAGACGCCGCCCTGGGCGTCGGCGTACCAGCTCCCGTTCAGTCGCTCGATCTCGGCGACCGCCGATCCGAAGGCAGCCCGATCTCCCGACGCTGCCGCGGGCAGGAGCTGGCGGACGACCGTGGCCGAGACCTCGTCGGCGACGGCGGGATTCGCGGTCTCGACGACCGCACGCATCGCGGCGTCCTCGTCGTCGCCGTGGCGGCCACGCTCGGAGTCGGTATCCCGCTGCTCGGTCGCGGTCCGCTGTCGCTCGCCCCCGGCTGCCCGCTCGTCGCTCTCGACGTCCGGCATCGCGAGCACGAACCGCCAGTCGTCGGGGAGCTCGTGGCGGGCGACGACCGGCGGCACCGTCCACTCGCCGCGAGCGGGTCGCTCGGTCGTGAACCGGGCCGTCGGGTGGCCGCCGTCCACGACGAACCCGCCGCGCTGGAATGCGGCGACCCCGATCCCGCTTCGACCGCCCCGCCCGAGCGCCGGCGCAGCGGCCACGACGTCCACCGGTTCGTCGTACGCCCGCGCGATCGCCGCGTAGACGGTCAGCGCGAGCTGCGTCCCGCTGCCAAGCCCGACGTGGCGCGGAAGCCGATCCTCGACCGTCACCGCGGCGCCGGGGACCGCGAGGTGGTCTGCCGCCAGCGAGGCGTACTCCGCCGCGAGCGCGTCGTGCTCGCCTGCGTCCGCGGCCTCGGCGTGGATCCCGTCGGCTGGCTCGGCCGTGACCGTCACCCGGGGCTCCCCGAGCGCCACGCCGATCCCACCGTAGAGGCGCTCGTGCGCGAGCGAGAGATTGCAGAAGCCGACGTGGAGCCGCGCGCCGGCGCTGACGGTCGCCATATTTGGGGTCGGTGCCTGTCCGGGATGGGCGTTTCGACGGTGGCAACGGGACGGACCGCTGGCCGGCGCGTGTCCCGGGCGGCTCCGCCGTCGGGGATCGGTACACACAGGTAGGTCGCGGTTCGATCCCCGGACGTGCCATCGCCGAGTGACACGTTCGAATCGGATCCACACCTTCACCCGCTCTGGGAGGACCACGGTCCGGTGACGATCGAGCCGGCCGACGACCTCTTCGAGCGGACGATCGTCTCGATCGTCCGCCAGCAGCTGTCGATGGACTCCGCCGCGGCGATCCGCGAGCGGCTGTTCGAGGCCGTCGAGATTACGCCCGCGGGCGTCCTCGCCGCCGAGGAGGAGACGCTCCGGGAGACGGGGCTATCCGGGAGCAAGGCCGAGTACGTCCAGAACGTCGCGAGGGCGTTCGACGCCAACGGCTACGACCACGAGTACTTCGCGGGGATGAGCGACGAGGCCGTCGTCGACGAACTCACCGAGATCGCCGGCGTCGGGCCGTGGTCGGCCGACATGGTGCTCATGTTCGGCCTCGGCCGCGAGGACGTCTTTCCCGTCGGGGATCTGGGCATCCGGCAGGGGATGCACGAACTGGTGGACCCGGAGCTTACCCGCGCCGAGATGGTCGAGCACGCCGAGACGTGGGCGCCACACCGGTCGTACGCGAGCCTGCTGCTCTGGCGAGCCGTGGATTGATTCGTTCGAACGAGCCGCCGAGTTGTACGGTTTCGACTATTCCGCTTCAGCCGCTCCGCTCCGATTCCTCGCTTCGGCTACTCCTCTTCGAGCTCCTGCTCGTCGGGCTCCTCGGCGTCGACGCGCTTGCGCACGTCCACCTGGTAGTGCTCGAGGATGTCCCGGCCCAGCAGGAGCGGGTAGTTCATGTGGCTCCGGTCCTCGACGCTCGCGGTCACGGTGTGCTGGGTGCCGCCGATCCCGACGACGAGGTCGACGACCGGGCGGGCCTTCCCCTGCTTGACGCTCCCGGACTTGACCCTGGTCATGCTCTTGATCGGGCCGGCGCCGATCTCGGCGGCGAGCCCGGTGTCGATGCTCGAGCGGGTCGCTCCCGTGTCTGACTTCGCGAGGGTCGTCGTCGAGCCGCTGGTGCCGGAGACCACGACCTCCTCGGTGTAGCCGATCGTCGGGACGGTGGCGCCGGTGCCGCGCGGATCGGGGCGGGGCGCACAGCTCGGTCGGGAGTCGTCGAGCGTGCCGGCGAGCTCCGCGACGCGCTCCGGGTCGACCTCGCCGCCGGCGCGTTCGATGCCGAGCTTCGCGATGTAGGGGGCGGGGCTGCGGCCCGTCGCCTGGTAGAGCCCCTTGAAGCCGGCGGTGGGGTTGACCTCGAGGACGAACCAGCCGTCCTCACCCTCGATCAGGTCGACGCCGGCGTAGTCCAGTTCCATGACTTCCGCGGCGTAGAGTGCGGTGTCGCGGGCCTCCTCGGGAAGGTCGTCGGTCGCGTCCTCGACGTCGCCGCCGAGCGCGACGTTCGTGCGCCACTCGCCTTCCGGCGCGTAGCGGTACATCGCACCGACGATCTCGTCGTCGACGACGTAGACCCGCGCGTCGCGGTGTTCGGCCTCGTCGCGCTCGATGAGGTCCTGCAGGAACGCCATGCGGTTGCCGACCCTCGGATTGACGGGCTCGTCGAGGTCGACCTTCCACGTCCCGCCGCCGTGGGTTCCGATCGCGGTCTTGTAGACGCCGACGTCGCCGAACCGGTCGCGCTCGCTGTTCATCCGGTCGTTCGAGAGCGCGAGCAGCGCGTCGGGTACCTTGACCTTCCAGTCGGCGAGCGTGGTGGCGGTCGCGAACTTGTGCAGCGCCGCGAGCACCGGCCCGGGCTCGTTGCACATCGGGCGGATCCGGTTCAGCGTCATCGCGAGCCCGAGCCCCTCCGCCGGCTCCTCGGTGTTCGAGAGCAGCAGGCGGTTGCAGATCGCGTCGACAGCCGGCTCGAGGGTCACCTCGCCCGCCTCGATCGAGACCGCGAGGTTCTCCGCGCGGAGCCAGACCGGCTCGTGGCCGAGCCCCTCGATCGCGTTGCAGATCGCCTTCGTCTCCTTGCTCGTGTGGAGGCTCAGGACGCCCACGCGGACGGCGTCGGTCGCCGCGGCCGCGGTCGCGTCGCCGGCACCCTCCTCGGCGCCCTCCGCGCCGTCGACCGCCGCCTCCGCGTCGGTCGCTTCACTGCTGTCACCCACTCCCTCACTACCGCCGTCTACGACGTCGCCGCTCATACTCCATCGATCGGCTGGCCGCCGGAAAACCGTGCCGATCGGACCGAGCGCAGCCGTCGGTTTCGGCTGCGGTGGTGCAGCCAGCCGCCGGATTCCCGGAGGCGAGCGCGATCGGTACGGCAGCTGCCGAACTGCCGGTGGAGTTATTATCGCCTCTCCGCTATGCTCCGTCAGTGAGTGTCACCGTCGAGACCAGGTCCGTCGCTCCGGGGAGCGATGACTACCTCGAGGCGGCCTGGGAGCTCAAGGAGCGCATCCGGCGCTCCGAAGGCGTTCTGAAACAGCGCCGGGGGTTCTTCGCGGACGCCTTCCGCCGCTCGCGGGTCCACGTCCTCCTGGCCGACGAGCAGCTCGTCGGCTTCGCCGCCGTCCGGCGCGACGGCTACGTGCTCTTCCTCGCGATCGCGACGGAGTACCGCGGCCAGGGGTTCGGCGAGCGACTCATCGCCCGCGTCGCCGAGGAGAACGACTCGATCACCTGCCACGCCCGCGCCTCGAACGACGACGCGCTGGGGTTCTACGAAAGCCTCGGTTTCGAAATCCAGCGACGCATCGACAACTACTACGAGGACGGTGGCGACGCCTACTACCTCAAACTCGGCGAGGACACCGGCCTGACGAGCCGCATCACCGACGCGCTCCGCTGACTGAACTATACTGCCGAGCGTGAACTACGGTTTCTAGCGGGTAGCTTGGGAACTCACTCGACGGCAACGAACCGCTCGGAAGCCCCCTCCCGCTCGCGTCCGCTCGCTCGCTGCGCTCCTCGGCTCGCTCACTTCGTTCGCTCTCCTGCGGTGCTTGACGTCGCGAGCGAACGCGAGCGGTCGGCCCCTTCCAGTCCCACCCGGTGTTGTTCGAGCAGGCCGTAGCTCCGGTGGATCGTTCAGCGGGCTACGGTCAGCGGCTCCGAAACGTCCGACACTCGAATCGACTTCCCACCGTCGTAGCTCTCCCAATTCGATCTCTGGGTGGGGCTGGAGGGGGCTTCCAGGCGGTTCGCAGTCTTCTTCTCGCCGTCGAATCCGTTCCAGTCTCACACGCATGGCAACAATCCAGTCCGCTTCGAACCCATCGACTACCACATACAACGTTCGGCAGCGTTTTAGGCCAGTCTCGCCAACGAGGCAAGCGAGATGGAGGAGCGCACCCGCGCCTATCTTCGCGGCCGGTTTCGCGACCACTACCGGCGGGCGGAGCTGACGATGCCGCCCCTCGCGGAGCGCCGCGAGTGGGGCTACATCCCGTGGTCGCGGGGCGGGACGACGATGGTGCGCCACCAGTCGCTGCTCGAACTCGGTGCGGTCGAGAGCTTCCTCGAGCGCGAGCGCCCGCGACACGTGTACTTCTCCGCGGGCGTCTACCACGACCCCGGCGCGGACGCGATGGAGGCGAAGGGCTGGCGGGGCTCGGACCTCGTCTTCGACCTCGACGCCGACCACCTGCCGGGCGTCGACCCCGAAACGACGAGCTACGCCGACATGCTCGCGGCGTGCAAGGGCGCGCTCATGAAGCTCCTCTCCTTCCTCGAGGAGGACTTCGGCTTTTCGGACCTGACGATCGCGTTTTCGGGGGGCCGCGGCTACCACGTTCACGTGCGCGACGAGGGCGTGCGGACGCTCGATCGCGAGGCTCGCCGCGAGATCGTCGACTACGTTCGCGGGGTGAACGTCGACGCCGACAGCGTCGTCGACACCGAGGCCGTCGTCGGCGAGGCCGGCCGGACCTCCCCTGCGGACAAGCGAACGCTCGATACGAGCGGCGGCTGGAGTGCGCGCGTTCACCGCCGCGTCGTCGAGCTCGTGGAGGAGCTCGAAGCCGCCGACGAGGCGACCGCGAAGGAGCGGCTGCAGTCCTTCGAGGGGATCGGTGAGGGCCGCTCGGCGGCCATCGCGAACGCCATCGACGAGAACGCCGACGCGATCAGGGCGGGCAACGTCGACGTCCACGGCTCCTTCAAGGGGCTCGTCGAGGCGCTGATCGAGGAGACCGTCGCCGCCGACAGCGCGCCGATCGACGAGCCGGTGACGACCGACACCCACCGGCTGATTCGCCTGCCCGGCAGCCTCCACGGCGGCAGCGGGCTCGCCGTCACGCGGATCGACCGCGAGGACCTCGACGACTTCGACCCGCTGGTCGACGCCGTCCCCGAGACGTTCGCCGGCAACGAGATCACCGTCGAGGTGACTGACCTCTCGGGCATGGTCCCCTTCGACGACGACCAGCAGGGGATCGTGGAGATCGGCGGCGACAGCTTTAGGGTGGGTCCCGGCACACAACTGCTTCCAGAGCCCGTCGCGATCTTCCTGCTGACCAGGGATCGCGCGGAGAAGGAGAAGGAATGATCCGGAGTACGCCGCGCCGGCACACTGGCGGCTCGCCGCTCCCGAGCGCTAGCTCTCCCTCGAGGTGCTCGCCGTGAATCTCGACGAGCTACGCGCGGTCCAGGACCGCGAGCGCGAGAAGGACAGTCTCCAGCACTTGCGCGATTCCTTCTACAGCGAGGTCGGCCAGTACATCGGCGACCTCCGCGCCGAGCGCGAGCGCCAGGCCGAGCGCGCGGAGGACCCCTTCGCCGACGCGGAGGTCCGCCGGCTCACCGACGAGATCGAGACCGCCGAGGAGGTCGCCGAGTCGATCTACGAGCGCCGCATGGGCAAGGTCGTCAAGACCGCGAGCCTCGCCGCTGCCGGCTACCGCGCGGAGACGGAGGGGCTGACCGCCGAGGAGTCCGACCTCTTCGACGACCTCGTCGACCGGATCGAGGACAACCAGGAGACCGTCCTCGACGTCCTCTCCGGCGAGGACGGTGCCGGACCGCCGGGCGACGCGGAGTCACCGCTGGACCGGGAGAGCGGCGGACCGCCCGTCGTCGACGACGGCCCGCCGGAACCGCCGAGTCCGCCCGACGCCGCGCCCACTGGCGACGCCGCGAGCGACGGGGACGAGGACGAAGCGGGCGACGGCGAGGACGATGCCGACCGCCCGCCGGCGGAGGCGGTCGCCGCGACCGCCCCCGACGATTCGGGCGAGTCGTCCGTCACCGCAGCCGGAGAGGACACCGCCTCCGACGACGGGTCGGCGGCCGGTGGGGAGGCGGCCGACGACCTCGCGACAGACGCCGCGGCGGCGATGGGGTCGCCCGATCGCGTGACGGTCCGGATCACCGCCGACGTGGGTGAGATCGTCGGCGTCGACGGCACCGCGTACGATCTCGAGGCAGACGACGTCGTGACGCTCCCCGAGGAGAACGCGATGCCGCTCGTCGAGAAGGACGCCGCGACGCGCGTTGAGTGATGGGCGGGGCAACGCGCACGGAGGAATGACGGACGGAACGACGCGCGAGGAGTGAATGACGGATGGGGACGCCGTGGAGTGATCGATGGGAGCGAAGCGACCGGCAGCGACCGGCTACTCCCCCGATCGACGCTGCCGTCGGGCTAATCGGAGCATAACAATGCCCGGTTCGGGACACCGCCCGGTAGATCACCAGATGTTCCCACCCCAGCAGCCACGAGCGGAGAGTCTCGAGTGGCCCGATTCGAGCGCCGGACAGCGACGATGAGCGAGGGACCGACCGCCGACGACGGGTCGGCAACGGCGACGACCGCCGGCTCGGCGGGCCCGGACGAGTCCACCAGCGCCACGCGCGCGTTCGTTCTCGGGCTCGACGGCGTCCCCTGGGATCTCCTCAGCGACTGGGCCGAGGCCGGCGAGCTCCCCAACGTCGCACGACTGCTCGAGGAGGGCGCCGCCGGGCCGATGGAGAGCACCACGCCCGCGACGACGCCGCTCGCGTGGCCCTCGATCGCGACCGGCGTCGGGCCCGACAAACACGGAATCTACGGCTGGCGTGACCTCTCGCAGTCCTACAGTCATCGGATGTACACAGGCAACGACGTCTCCGGGCCCTTCCTCTGGGACCTCCTCTCGCCGGCCGTCGTCGGGAACGTTCCGATGACCTACCCCGCCCGCGAGATCGAGGGGAGCATGGTCGCCGGGCTGATGACGCCGGACACCGACGACGAGGGCTTTACCGCGCCAGCGACGCTGGCCGACGAGATCGACGCCGTGATCCCCGGCTACCGGATCGGGCTCTACTGGGAGGACTACGACGGCGCGACGCCCGAGTTCCGGACCGACCTCCAGTCGCTCGTCGAATCCCGCCGCGCGCTGATGGAGCACCTGCTCGAACGGGAGCCCTGGCGCCTCTTCTTCTTCGTCTACACCGCGCCCGACCGACTCCAGCACCTCTGCTGGGACGAGTCCGTCCTCCTCGATCACTACCGCTACCTCGACGGCGTCGTCGGGCAGGCCATGGAGTACGCCGAGGAGCGGAACGCGACGCTGTACGTCGTCTCCGACCACGGCTTCGGCCCGGTCGAGACGATCGTTGCCCCGAACCGGGCACTGGCCGACGCCGGGCTCCTCCAGGGTCGGGACGGCTCCGGGACGCGGAGCACCTTCGAGGGGCTCGGCATCGACCGCGATCGCGTGCTCGGCGCGCTCGATCGCGTCGGCATCGACCAGCAGACCCTCCTCTCACACCTCCCGCGGTCGCTCGTCGACTCCGTCGCGAGTCAGATCCCCGGCGACGACGTGCTCTACGACGTCGATTTCGAGGCGACGCAGGCGTTCGTCCACGGCCCCGGGAACGTCTACGTCAACGACACCGAGCGCTTCGATTCCGGGATCGTCGCGCCGTCGGACGTGCCCGAGGTGACGGCGGCCGTCGCGGACGTCCTCGAATCCATCACCGACCCGGCGACCGGCGAGCCGGTGCTCGAGGTCGTCGACGGCGACGAACTGTTCCCCGCCGACCCCCAGTCGCCGGATCTCGCGATCGAAGGCCGGGACGGCTACGAGGTCGCGAATAGCTGGCGCGGGAAGGAGGTCCTGTCCGACGCCGGCACGATGGCGGCGGGCCATCGGATGGACGGCGTCCTCCTCGCGTGGGGCGATTCGATCGAGGCTGGCGCGTCGCCCGCCGAGGCCACCGTCTACGACCTCGCGCCGACGCTGTTGCACGACCTCGGCGAGCCGATCCCCGATCGCGTCGACGGCCGGGTGCTCACGGAGCTGTTCGCCGCCGGGAGCCCCCCGGCGCGGACGGCGGTGCAGACGGTGCCCTACGGGGAGGACGGTACCGCCGGAGCCGTCGGCGAGGGCGCAGACGCCTCCGAGGACATGGGCTCCGTCGAGGACCGCCTCCGCGGGCTCGGCTACATGGAGTAAGGACTGCTTACCGGTCCGCTGGGGATCGAACAGTGGCGATTCGAACGGAGAACGTGGACGGGCGCGTCGCTGCCCCGTTGCCCGACCGGTTCAGCTGCCCGACCGGTGAGCGCCGGGACGGTCACGGTGGCGCTCCCCTGCTTCTCGCAGCCGCGCTATAGACCGACTTACAGATCGACGTCGGAGCCGTTGACCGTGACGGTGAGGTCGCCGGTGGACTCGAAGCTCGTGATCTCGCCGGCGAAATCGAAGCTGTCCGTGCCCCCGACGACGAGGCCGCTCGCGGTCGCACCGGCGATCGACTCTTCGCTGTTGGCACGGTCGCCCTTCGCGACCGCCTCGCTGACGATGAAGCTGTACTCGACGGGGCTGTCGATGCTCCCGCCGGAGATCCGGACGGTGTTCGACAGCGTCGGAGCGTCCTTCTGCTCGTCGCTCCCGCCGCCGAACGACGCCGGATCGACGGACTCGCCGTCGATCGTCAGCGACACGTCGCCGGATGCCTCGAAGCTGGTCACGTCGCCAGCGAACGCGAAACTGTCCGTGCCGCCGACGACGTGGCCGCTCGCGGTCGTGCCGGAGACGGACTCCTCGCTGTTGGCCTGCTCGCCCTTGGCGACGGCCTCACTGACGGCGAAGGAGTAGTCGATCGTGTTGGTGGTGCTCCCGCCGGAGACGGTGAGCGACCGGGAGAGGTCGGGCGCGTCGTCCTCGCTGGAATCGCCCGATCCGTCGTCACTGGAGCCGTCGGAGCCGGTGTCGAACTCGTCGGGATCGACGGTCTGCCCGTCGATCGTGAGCGAGACGGTGCCCGAGGCGTCGAAGCTCGTGACCTCGCCGGCGAACGCGAAACTGTCCGTGCCGCCGCCGACGTGGCCCTGTGCAGCAGTTCCGTCGACGGACTCCTCGGAGTTCGCTCGCTCGCCCTTCGCCACGGCCTCACTGACCGTGAAGGAGTAGTCGACGGTGTTCGAGGCGCTGCCGCCCGACACCGTGAGCGTCCGGTCGAGTTCGGGGGACTCCTCGTCTCCACTGGAGCCGTCCGACTCGTCGTTTCCGAGTTCGGCCTGATCGACCTCGGAGCCATTGACGGTCACGGTGAGGTCGCCGGTGGCGGAGAAACTCGCGATCTCGCCGGCGAACTCGTAGTCGTCCGTGCCACCGACGACGAGTCCCTCGGCGTTCGTGCCCGAGACGGTGTCCTCGCTGTTGGCGTTCGAACCCTCCGCGAGGGCTTCGCTGACGGTGAAGCTGTACTCGACGGGGCTGTCGATGCTCCCGCCGGAGATCGCGACTCCGTTCGGGAGCGATTCTTCATTTCCCGACTCGTCCTCCGCGTCGTCGCCGAGCGCGGTCTGGTCGACCGTCTCGCCGTCGACCGTGACGGTAAGGTCGCCTGTGGCGTCGAAACTCGTGATCTCGCCGGCAAAGTCGAAGCTGTCCGTACCGCCGATGACGAGCCCGCTCGCGTTCGTACCGGAGACGGACTCCTCGCTGTTGGCGCGGTCGCCCTTGGCGACGGCCTCGCTGACAGAGAAGGCGTACTCGACGGGGTCGTCGCGGGTGCCCCCCGAGAGCGTCATCGACCGGGAGAGCACTGGCTCCTCGTCAGCCTGGTCCTCTTCGGCGTCGTCGGTTCCCTCGTCGTTTCGGTAGTCCCCGTCGCTCGCCAGCTCGTTCGGATCGACGGTCAGACCGTCGATGCTGACGGTGACCTCGCCGTCGGCGCCGAAGTCGGTCACCTCGTCGGTGAACCGGAAGCTGTCGGTGCCGCCAGCGAGCTTGCCCGTCGCCGTGGTGCCGGAGGCGGTGTCCTCGCTGTTGGCGGAGGTGCCGAGCTCGACGGACTCGCTGACCTCGAAGGCGTACGTGACGACGTTCGAGCCGCTGCCGCCGCTCACGGTGATGACACTGCTGCCATCACCGCCGTCTTCATTTCCCGAACCACCGGACCCGGTGTCACCGGACCCGCTACCGCTGGTGCCGTTCGCCGCTACCTTTGGGTCCGCGGGACAGCCGGCCGGCAACGAGAGGTCGGGCTCGGAGCCGACGTTCGACTCGTTCACGTTGCCGCCGACGGTGCCCCGGACCTGGCTGTCGACGAGGTCGATCGGCGCCTCGCCGGCGTAGACGGACGTCGCCATGCACGGGCCGGAGTAGTCCCACGGCGCGTCGCAGGTGTTCTCCTCGCGAACGTCGACGTCGCAGTTCTCGACGAGCGTCGTCGAGCCGCTGTAGCTCGTCCAGATCCCGCGGGCGGTCATCGCCTGTTCGACGCCGCCGAAGGTCCGCGGCAGGTAGATCGCTTCGTTAGTGTTCGTGATCGTGCAGTTCCGGATCTCGACGTTCCCGGCGGGGCGAATGTGGGCGGTCCCCGCGGAGTTCGCGAAGTAGGAGTCCTCGATGGTCATCGTGCCGCCGGTCTGCTCGCGGCCGAAGCCGGAGACGTAGAAGGCGGTCGTCGAGAACCCGCCGCAGTTGAAGTTCCGTACGTCGATGTGTCCCTCGTGGTTGGTCGCCGTGACGAGCGCGGACTTGTCCGTGCCCGGCGCGAGCCCGTCGCCGAGGTAGACGTTCTCGATGAGTCCGGTGCCGCCTGCGCTGGCGTCGACGGTGAACACGGAGTTGTAGCCCCCTTCGAAGGAGGCGTCGTCGCCGCCGGGGCTGTCGTCGCCGATGTCGATGCGTCCGCGGATGCCGACGTTCCTGACCACCCAGCCGTCGCCGTCGGCGCCGATGTGCACGTCGGCGTTGTCGGCGCGCACGTCGATGAGCACGTTCTCAAGCGTGTCGCCGCTGCCGAGGCTGACGGAGTAGGACTCGCCTGCCCCGACCTCGATCAGCTCGTAGGACTCTGCGGCACCTGCCGTCGCCGTCGCTCCGAGTCCCACGACGGCCGCCGCCGTGCCACCCAGGAGCTTCATGCAATCGCGGCGGTCGACGAGCGTCGACGGCTCGTCGTCGAGGTCGGCACTGCCGTCTGCCGGTTCGTTCTCGCCGTCTCCGCCCACGGTATGGGCCTCCTTCCCTCCGGTGGCGCCATCGGTACCCTCTGTAGCGCCCGCTGCATCCTCGGTATGATCTCCGTTACTCTGGGTAAGCGGTTCCTCTCCCCCCGTCTCGGTTCCCTCGCTCGTGGTAGGTTCGTCGGTATCGCCACCGTTCGAATCTGGCCTTCGTGCCATAGCCGGGTAGGACGGAGTTACTCGCTTAACCGTTCTCACCAGAACGGCCTGCCGTTGGCTGTTTTAGACCCCTGCTACCGCCGGGAGCGTACCAGTCGGTTGCCAGCTACCCGGGCGTCTGGCTTCGTTGATCGTAGCTACTGGTTAATTCCCCGGCCACACCGTGCTACGGAACCCCTCGCTCCAGACAGGTCGCGCTGGCTCCCGACGAACGAGGGAGCGCGTTCGCAGCCCGGGAGGGCAGACCATACCCTCGGTAACGGGGGCCTACCCCCAACGAGCCGTCGCTGCCGCGATGGCGTTCGTCGCGGTGCGCCCAGGCGCCCGGCGATCGACGACCGCCTCGATCGCGGGCCACGCCGAACGACGGCCGCCGTGAACGACGCGACGATCCCGGGTACGGCGGTCCTACACCGCGAATACGCGCGTCGTTACAAAGGCGACCTCCTTCGTGGAGCCCGGTAGTTCATGCCAGGACTCAGCGTTGCGTACGGCGACGCCGACGTGATCGACGGGGAGGTCGCCGCTGCGCTCGACGCCACGGCGTGGTTCGACCACTACGAAACCGGGCGGTTCGACGTCGCGACCGGCGAATCCGCGGCCGGGCCGGCCGACGCCGACGGCGCCACCGACAGCGGTACCCGTACCTTCACAGACACCGGAGACGTGCTGGTCGGCGCTGCCAGCTACGAGGGCTACCCCGTTCGGCGCGTCGAGACCGAGCACGGAACCGCGTTCCTCGAGGGGAAACTGTACGACGTCGACCCTGGCGAGATCGACGCGCAGCTCGAACGCGTCGCAGCGATGATCGCACCCGACGACGTCGAGGGGCTCCGCGAGTGGGTCGGTGCCCGGGACGGTGACTTCCTGATCGCGGTCGTCGACGGCGCCGAGACGACGATCCTCAACGACGCCTTCGCACGCCTGCCTGCCTACTGTGCGACGATCGACGGCACCGTCGTCTGCTCGCGCGAGCTCGCGTTCGTCCGCGAGTTCGCCCGCCGTCGCGAGGAACCACTCGCCCTCGACCGGCTCGCGATCGGCCAGCTCCTCGCCTTCGGCTACCCTCTGGGGACGCGGACGCCGTTCGAGGGCGTCCGGTCGATCCCGCCCGGATCGCTCGTTCGGATCGGGGGCGGTTCGGCTGCCGCGACGGAGGCGGCGAGCGTGTCTGCCGAGGCCTCGAATCTCCCCGGCGTCGAGATCCAGTCCCTCTACGAGCACGACTTCGAGCACTGCGCCCACGCCGACCGGAGCGTCGCGGCGAACGCCGACGAGCTGGTCGACCGAATCACCGCCGCGTGCCGGCGACGGTCCGATCCGGAGCGCCGGACCGTCGTCTCGCTCAGCGGCGGGCTCGACTCGCGAACGGTCGCGGCGGCCTACGCGGCTACCGATTCCACCACAGCAGCGGATGCCGGGAACGGCGGTGCAGAAACGAACGACGGCACCCCGATCGCGGCGACGTTCCAGCGCACTACCGATCGGAACTCCCCGGAGGTCGCGGCCGCGGGCGCCGTTGCGGACCATCTCGATCTCGATTGGACGGTCCACACGGTCGCGTCATCTCCGGAACGCCGGGAGACGCTCCTCCAGACCAAGCAGGGGCTGAACTATCTCGGCATGGCGTTCGTCCTCGACTTCTTCGAGCAGCTCCGGTCGCGCCACGGCACGACGACCTACGTCACGGGCGACGGCGGCGACAAGCTCCTCGTCGGTCTCGAACCAGCCACCTCGTTCGATTCGGAAGCTGCGCTGGTCGACCACGTCGTCGACGCCAACAGCCGGCTCCCGATCGGCGACGCGGCCGCGATCGCGAACGTCGATCCCGACGCGATCCGGGCCTCCGTCGCCGAGCGGATCGACAGCTATCCCGAGTCCGACCTCACACGGAGCTACGTCCACTTCCTGATCAGGGAGCGCGGCATCAACTTCCTCCTCCACGGCGAGGACCGCAACCGCTACTACGCCTGGAGCGTCTCGCCGTTCTACGCGCTCCCCGTCTTCGAGTACGCGATGGACTGCCCGGACGACCAGAAGGCCTACCGACGGCTCCAGTCGGCGATCCTCGAACGGCTCGATCCCGGATTGGTGGATCTACCCTACCCCAACTACGGCGCACCGATCTCCACGCGGCGGTATCGCGCCAAGCAGTTCGTCTACGACGCGCTCGAGCGGTACCCGAACGTCCGCAGACGCGTCGTCGATCTGGTCACGAGCGACGGTGCCGACGCACGATCCGTCGCCGACGCGATCCGGGCGGACCTGCCGCGGCTGGAGCCCGCCGGACTCTCCGGCGACGCGACGACCGACGTGATCGCCTCGCCGGGCGCGTACGACGCCGGACAACTCGAGTTCCTCGCGACGGTCACGGCGCTTGCGAGCACGCTGGAGGCCGACGGCGAGGTCGAGCGTCCCGGGCGCGGGCTGGCGCCGGAGGGCGACGGTGGTGATGTGGTCGGTGGTGACGCTGCACCAGCCGCTGTCGCCGGGGCGAGCCGGGGTACCGTGGAGAACCGTTCCGGCGCCGAGGCCGCTCACGGCAACGCCGGATCACCGACCGAGACCGGCGCGAGCGTAGATCGATGACTGGCGAGGCCGGTCGACCGGATGACAGTCCGTCGCGAACCGACCGCTCGGCGGGAGAACGGCCACCGGACGATACCTCCAGCCCACGGTCCACCGATCGCCTCGATCGCCGGGATCTCCTCCGGCTCGGTGCGGTCGGCCTCGCGACCGCGGTCGCAGGCTGTTCGGGCGGCGACTCCGGACGCGACGAGCCGACGAACGAGACCGACTCACCGCCGCCAACCGACGCGGACGAGATCCCCTACGCCGACGAGTACGGGACCGTCGTCGACGTCGTCGCCCAGGGCGGCGCGGATCCCACCGCGTCGGAGTCGATCGTCCCCGTGCTCGACGAGCACGCCCGCGACGATACGCTGCTCTACTTCCCGCCCGGCAGATACCTGCTGAACGATCTCTGGGAGCTGCCGTCCTTCGAGCACCTCGCCGTCGTCGGCGAGGACGCGACGATCGTTCCACAGGACGGGGACTTCGGCTACCTCTTCGTGTTCGGGCTTCCCGATCACAGCGCCGCCGACCTTCGCTTCGAGGGGATGCAGTTCGACTTCAGCGCAGAAGACACCGCGCCGCGGCCGATCCAGGCCCAGATCGAGGACGGGCTCGTCGTCCAGGACGTCACCGTCGAGGGGATCGGTGGCACCGCTCGCTTCGACGTGACCGACCCCGACGGCGAGGGTGTGATTCGCAATCTGCAGATGCCCGACGGCGGCCGGGAGCCCAACCCCGTCGGCGTGCTCGTCGGCCCGGCGAACCAGGGGAGCCTCCGTTTCGAGGACTGCCGCGTCTCGGGCTTCCCCGGCAACGGACTCTACGCCTCGCCCTCGAACGGGCCGATCGAGGTCGTCGGGGGCACCTACGAGAACAACGGGATCGCGAGCGTCCGCGTGAGCAGTCCGGCGACGGTGCGCGACGTCACCGTCCGGTGTGACCAGTCGCCCCAGGGGTTTCGCAACATGCGCGGGATCCGACTGCGCCACGGCGAGTCGATCCTCGTCGAGAACTGCACGATCGAGATGCACGATCTGACCTACACCGACGGCGGGCTCGTGATCGAGCCGATGATGGAGTCGGCGACGGTACGGAACGTCGACATCGAGTGTTCCGTCGACGGCTACCCCGCCGTCCACGTCAAGACCGCCCAGCACGACGCGACCGACACCGAGATCGACTTCCAGGGCGTGACCGTCACCGGTAGCTCGGGCGACGGATCGGCAGTGCAGATCTCCGACCGGAACAACTGCCTGCTGGACGACCTCGACATCCAGCAGACCGGGACGAGCAGGGACGGCGTGCACCTCGTGCGGACGACGAACTCGACGCTCCGGGACTCCGAGATCGACGTCACCGGGGATCCGCTCGTCCTCGACCACTCCCAGCTCCAGCGAACGAACAACAGGCTGTGAGCGGAGCGCCGGTGGAGTCACGGCGTCCACCGGCCTCGTCGGGCCTTGCCCACTCGCCATCCCGCGCCCCTACGAGCGACCTACCGACGTAGCGCGACCATAACAATGGGTGCCTGCCGGCCACCTCTCGCCAGCATGACCGTCGCCGAGGCACGCGTGCGGATCGGGGCGTCCCGCGTGAGGAACAGCGACGCAGCACGACGGAATCGATCCGCAACGGCGGGCGCTCGGAGTGAGTTCGACGCGTGACGACCACGCGAGAACAGCACCTGACCACGCTGCTCACCGGTGCCGGGCTCGTCACGATCGGGAAGCTCGTCGGCTCGTTCACCACGCTGGGCGAGCGGGTGATCATCGGGCGCGTGCTCACGCCGGAGGCCTACGGCGAGGTGTCCGTTGGGCTCGCGCTGTTGGCGTTCGCGACGACCGCGTCGCTCGTCGGCTTCTCACAGGGCGTCCCGCGCTACGTCTCCAGATTCGACGACGACGCGGACCGCCGCGGCGTCTGGGTCGGCGGTCTCGTCGTCACGGGGATCGTCGCGATCGCGCTCACGGCCGTCCTGCTGGTGAACGTCGAACTCCTGACCGACACGCTGCTCGCGCGTGCGGACTCGCCGCGGATGCTCGCGCTGTTCGTGCTGGCGCTGCCGTTCGTCGTCGGGATGAAGATCACCGTCGCAGCGATCCGCGGGCACAACAACGCGATCTACCGGATCTACGCCCAGGATCTCGCCTACCCGTTGACGCGCATCGTCCTCCTCGTCGCCCTCCTCTTCGTCGGGCTGGACGTCCTCGCGGCCGGCTACGCGTATCTCGTGGCCGCCGCGCTGTCCTTCGCCGTCGCCCTACTGCTCCTCCACCGGCTCACCGCGCTCCGCGGGCAGGTCCGGACGCACGTCCGTGAGGTGGGCCGGTTCTCGCTCCCGGTCGTCGTTTCGGGCGTCCTGACGGTGCTCCTGACGCGGACGGACACGCTGATGCTCTCCTACTTCCGGGACACCTACGAGGTCGGCCAGTACGCCGCGGCGTACCCGATCGCGAACGGCCTGATCATCGTGATCTCCTCCTTCGGCTTTCTCTACCTCCCGATGGCCTCCCGGCTCGACGCAGACGACGAACACGAGGAGATCGACTCGATCTACACGACCACGACGAAGTGGATCTATCTCGTCACCTTCCCGGCGCTCCTGACGTTCGTGCTGTTCGCCGACGACGTGGTCGCGATCGTCTTCGGCGGCGCGTACAGCGAGGCCCCGATCGCGCTCGCGATCCTCTCGGTGGGCTTCTTCACGAACGCGATCGGCGGCCGGAACCGCGAGACGATCTCCGCGCTGGGCGTGACGAAGTACCTCATGGTCGTCAACGGTGCGGCCTTTGGCATCAACGTCGTGCTGAACCTCTGGCTCATCCCTCCCTACGGACTCGTCGGCGCCGCCGTCGCCTCGGCGACCGCCTACGCCGTCCTGAACTTCACCGCCTGCCTCATCCTCTGGTATCGCTGGGGGATCACGCCGCTCTCGCGGTGGTCGATCAGGACCTTCCTCGTGCTTCCGATCGCGCTCGTCCCGCCGGCGTACCTCGCCTCTCAGCACCTCTCGCTGTCGATCTTCACGCTCTTGCCGTGGCTCGTGATCGTCGGACTGCTGAGCATCGCGGTCGTCGCCGTGACGGGCTGTCTCCAGCAGGACGACCGGATCGTCGTCGAGTTCGCGGAGAATTCGCTGGGGGTGCGGATCCCGCTGATTCGGCGATTCCTCCCTCCGGAGGAGCAAGACTGAGCGAAAGGACCGGGGCGCTGAGCGGCCCTGAGGGCGTTCGCTGTGCGGTGCGGTAGCTGTACGGTGTGGTTGCTGTGCGGTTCGGTAGCGGTACGGTGTGTGGTTTTGTTGTGCGGTGCGGTTGCGGTACGGTGTGGTTGCTGTGCGGTGCGGTAGCTGTGCAGAGCGGAGCTGTGTGCGGTAGCGGAAAGAAGTAGCGTGCGGCCGCCGCGGGGCGGCCTTTTTCATGAACGTTTTTGCGAGGCGGGGGTCGCCGCGCGACCCCCGCCTCGGAAAAAGGTTCTATTGGAACGTTCTGCTCGGTTCCCCGCCCGCGGGCTCGGGCTCGTCGCGATCGAACTGCTTCTCGATCTCGTCGTAGCGCTCGCGGACGTCCTTGGTCACGCTGGGGTTGACTTCCTGGAGCGCGTGCTCGAAGTGCTCCTTGCTGATCCGGACGTTGCCGACGGATTCGGCGATCTCGTCCTTCTCGACCGATTTGACGAACTCGCGGCTGGCGGCCATCGCGGCCTCGCGGGTGACGGCCTCGATGTCGGCGCCGACGTAGCCCTCGGTCTCGCGGGCGAGCCAGTTGAGGTCGATCCCGTCGGCGAGGGGCTTGTTCTTCGTGTGGACCTGGAAGATCTTCCGGCGGGCCTCCTCGTCGGGCACGGGCACGTGGACGTGACGGTCCAGGCGGCCGGGCCGCAGCAGGGCGTTGTCGATGAGATCCGGGCGGTTCGTCGTCGCGATGACGACGACGTCCTCCATGGCCTCGACGCCGTCCAGCTCGGTCAGCAGCTGGGAGACGACGCGCTCGCCGACCTGTGAGTCGCCGGAGCCCTGGCCGCGTTCGCCGGCCATGGCGTCGATCTCGTCGAAGAACACCACGGTCGGGGCGTTCTCGCGGGCCTTGCTGAAGACCTCGCGGACGCCCTTCTCGGACTCCCCGACGAACTTGTTCAGCAGCTCCGGCCCCTTCACGGAGATGAAGTTGGACTGGGACTCGTTGGCGACGGCCTTCGCGAGGAGCGTCTTCCCGGTGCCGGGCGGGCCGTACATGAGGACGCCTTTCGCGGCCTGCATGTCCAGCTCCTCGAAGACCTCGGGGTACTCGAGGGGCCACTGGATGGTCTCACGGAGGCGCTCCTTCGTGTCCTCGAGCCCGCCGACGTCCTCCCAGGTAATGTCGGGGACCTCGACGAAGACCTCCCGGAGGGCGGACGGCTCGATGCCCTTCTGGGCCTCGCGGAAGTCCTTCTCGGTCACCTGCAGCGAATCGAGGATCTCGGCGTCGATCTCCTCCTCCTCGAGGTCGATTTCGGGGCGGATGCGCCGCAGTGCGTTCATCGCGGCCTCCTTCGTCAGGGACTCGAGGTCTGCGCCCACGAATCCGTGGGTGCTCTCGGCGTACTCCTCGAGGTCGATGCCGTCGACGAGGGGCATCCCGCGGGTGTGGACCTGCAGGATCTCGTGGCGACCCTCTCTGTCGGGGACGCCGACTTCGATCTCGCGGTCGAAGCGGCCGCCGCGGCGGAGCGCGGGGTCGATGTCGTCGACGCGGTTCGTCGCGGCGATGACGGTGACCTGGCCGCGGTCCTCAAGGCCGTCCATCAGCGAGAGGAGCTGTGCGACGACCCGGCGCTCCACGTCGCCCTGGGCCTCACCGCGCTTGGGCGCGATGGAGTCCAGTTCGTCGATGAAGATGATCGCCGGCTCGTTCTCCTGGGCGTCCTCGAAGATGTCGCGGAGCTGCTCCTCGCTCTCTCCGTAGTACTTCGACATGATCTCGGGGCCCGAGATCGTCTCGAAGTGGGCGTCGATCTCGCTGGCGACCGCGCGGGCCATCAGCGTCTTGCCGGTGCCCGGCGGGCCGTGGAGCAACACGCCCTTCGGGGGGTCGATGCCGAGCTGGCGGAACAGCTCGGGGTGGCGCATCGGCAGCTCGATCATCTCGCGGACCTGCTCGAGCTCGGAATCGAGCCCGCCGATGTCCTCGTAGGTGACGTCGGGCACGCCGTCGTGGGCGCCGTCGCTGGACTCGGCGATCTGCTCGGCGGGCGTCTCGCTGACGACGACCTCTGTCGAGTCGGTGATGACGACTGTGCCGGTGGGCTCGGTCTCTGCGACCTTCACGGGGACGGCCTGGCTGGAGTCCGAGAGGGGACCGAAGGATAGCGGGAAGGGGATCGTCTGGCCCTCCGCGACGGCGCGGCCGCTCAGCTTGTCGCGGACGAGCGGGCCGATGTTGCCGCGGATGCGGAGGTTCTGGGGGAGCGCGACGGTGACCGAGTCGGCGGGCTGGACGTCAGCTGCCTCGATATCGACGCGGTCGTCGACGCTGACGCCGGCCTGCTTGCGGATCCGGCCGTCCACGCGCACGATGTCCTTGCCCCGGTCCTCGGGGTAGCCGGGCCACACGCGGGCGACGGCCTTGCCCTCGCCCGGGCCCTCGATGAGCACGTAGTCGCCATTCTCGACGTCGAGCTCCTGCATCGAGGCGCGATCGACCGCGGCGAGTCCGCGGCCGGCGTCCTTCTGTTTGAGTGGTTTGACAGTCAGTCTCATTCTTCGTCGTCCTCCAACTCGATAGTTAGCACGCCGTTCTGCATAAACGCTCGTGCGGCGGACTCGGGAAGGTCGATATCGGTCTGCTCCTCGTCGTGCATGACGATCGCGGTGTCGCCGACCAGGTCCACCGACGCGCCGCTCGCGTCGGGACCGAAGTCCGCGACCACGGTCTGGCCGTCGTCCCGGCGGACGGAACGAATCGCCTGATCGTCGTCTGCGATGAACTGTTGTAATTCCATTCGACTAACCCCACGTTAGTGCGGCAAGTATTTAAAGATGTCGTCGGCCTAACCCGGGTACTGCGACCGATTCGTCATCTCGTATTCGGTGTTCAGTGGATTTGTAGTTCACGGAGTCGAATGGCGGATTGGAGGCTACGTTGCAGTGTAGTATCGGACCGCTCGAAAAATGAGTCGAGGCCTACGATCGCTCAGTGCCGGCGATCGCTGGCGCCATTCGTTCTCGTTCTCCTCCTTCCTCGTTCCACTCTCTACTCTTCTTCCTGCACAGTTTCGTCCTCCTGCGACTCGCCGTCTTCCTCGCTCTCGTCACTCTCCGTTTCGTTGCCTCCGTCGCCCCCCGTCATCTCGTCCATGTCGTCGGATGGCAACTGGAGCGTCATCGTGGCGTCCTCCGTCGGGATCACTTCGAAGGACGTGTTGGCGGGCGCCTCGTCGGGGTTCAGGTAGCCGACGGCGAGTGCCGAGTACGCGGTTTCACCCTCCAGGGACACGTCGACGGTCGTGACGATCGAGCCGTTGTTGTCCGCTGCTGCCTCCCTGATCTCGGCCGTGTAGTTGCCCGCGGGGACGGTCACGTAGTCCGACGCGTTCTGGAAGCTCACGTTCTCGGCGAGCACGACGCTCCCGTTCTCTGCCGTGACGTCGACGGCGGGCGCGTCGGGCGCGAGGTGAACGATGCTGAGGGCGCTTTCATTCTCCGAGGGCGTGAACGCCGAGTCCTCGAAGAGGATCGGTTGGAACGTCGTCTCCGCGTCCTCGCTGATCTCGCCGCTGGCGGCCATCGTCGTCACCGTGCGCGGATCGAAGGTGACTGCCTCGTCGAACACGACGGTATCGGGATCGTCGGTCGCTGCGATGGTCACGTTGTAGGTGCCTGCCTCCACGGCCAGGTAGTCACTGACGTCACCGAAGGAGACGTTGGTGAGGACCGTCTCGTTGTCGACCATCACGTCCACCGCCGGTGCGTCGGGCGAGGCGTGTACCGCTCTCACGTACGCCGATCGTTGCAGGTCGGTCTCGTTCTCGCCGTCGGTCTGATTCTGCTGGTCAGTCTGGTTCTGTCCGTCGGTTTGATTCTGGTCGTCGCTCTGGTCCTGTTCGTCGTCCTGGCTCAGCACGTCGACGTCGCTCTGTCCGTCGCCGTCCATCGCCGCGACGCCGCCGAACGTCACCGCAGCACCGACGAGCGCGATCGTGAGCAGTACCACGGCCGCTGTGTTCGATCTCGAAGACAACACGTCCCGGGATTGGGGAGACCACCTGATTGTTATATCCTGACACGTCGCTGGAACCGTCGCCCTCACACGACTAATGAAACCGTACCTGATACGTCGATGGTGGCCGACGGTGGAAGGGGGCTGCAGGTATGGTCGGGTGGCTGGAAGGTATCGAACCCGACGTCTCGTCCCCCGCGAGGAGGCGACCTTCGCTCCGGCCTTCCACGGACTGGACCCGGTGATCCGACTCGTGCACTCGAACGTGGAGCGTTTTATCCCTCACCGGACCGTACCGGTACGTATGCAAACGGTCAGCCATCACGGCCGGACCACGGCGTACCGCGAGTCCGACCGTGGCGGCGACGGCGCGCCGGTCCTCCTCGTTCACGGCAGCGGCGGCTGCCACGCCATCTGGCGCTCGCAGTTCCGCCTCGCCGACGACCGACCCGTCGTCGCGCTCGATCTCAGCGGCCACGGCGAGTCCGACGACGTCGACGCCGATCCGGGCTACGAGACGCTCGCCGCGTACGCGGACGACGTCGTCGCCGTCGCCGAGGCCACGGACGCCCGGATCGTCGTGGGCAACTCCATGGGCGGCGCCGTCGCAATGCACGTCGCCCTCGAGCGCACCGACGAGCTCGACCTCGACGGGCTCGTGCTCGCGGGCACTGGCGCGCGTCTCGCCGTGCTCGAATCCCTGCGCGAGTGGCTCGCCGAGGACTTCGAGCGCGCGATCGAGTTTCTCCACGCGCCCGGCCGCCTCTTCGCCGATCCCGAGCCCGAGCTAGTCGACGCGTCGGAGACTGTCATGCGCGATACGGGGCGTGCGGTCACCGAGCGGGACTTCCTGACCTGCCACACGTTCGACGTGCGGGATCGCCTCGGCGAGATCGACGCGCCGGCGCTCGCGATCGTCGGCGAGGGCGACCAGCTCACGCCGCGGCGGTACCACGAGTATCTCGCGAGCGAGCTGCCCGATGCGGCGCTGGCCGTCGTCGAGGACGCCGCGCACATGGCGATGCTCGAACGGCCCGACGCGTTCAACTCGGCGATGGGACGGTTCCTCGACGATCTGGAGGCGTGAGCAACCGCATCGAGCCCGCACGAGTCCGCAACGGCTCTTGCCGTGCCGAGCGATCCGCTCGGGTAGCTTTTTGCATCCCGCGTGACTGCCCCCGTCCATGTACACCGTTCGCGATCTGCTCGCGATCGTCCTCGCCGGCGTGCTCGGGATCGCGCTCGTCCTCAAACCCGAAGCCGTGCTCCGCCTCCAGTGGTTCTTGTTCGACGCGTCCACCACCGGTCGCAGCGGCCGCTGGGGCGACGACGACGGAACGCTCGAACTCAAATCCTGGCACCGCTGGGCCGCACGCGCCGTCGGCGCGATCGTGCTCGCGATCGGCGCGGCGATCGCGGCGATGCCCCACCTGTAGACGGGGTTCCTTTTGTCGCCAGCGCCGCTGGAGTCCGCTATGAAGCAGCGCCTCCGCGCCGGCCTCGCCGTCTACAACGCTGGCGAGTACCACGCCGCCCACGACGCCTGGGAGGCCCACTGGCTCGATCTCGAGGCGGGCACCGACGACGAGCGGCTGCTCCACGGGCTCATCCAGTACACCGCGGCCATCCACCACGCGACCAATCGGAACTGGGCCGGCGCGGTGGGCCTCGCCGAGAGCGGAGCGGCCTACTTCTCGGAGATCCCGACGGACTACCGCGACGTCGACGTCGCGAGAGCGCGGGAGTACCTCGACCTGCTCGCGAGCGATCCCGAGCGCATCGAGCGCGCGCCGGCGTGGCCGCTCGCGATCGACGGCGAGGCGATCGTAGTGGGGGAGCTGTCGGCGACGGAGCTGGGGATCGCGGCGGCGACCGTGGCTGCAGACGAGGGGCTCGACGCGACGGTCCCCGAGCGGGCCGCTGAACGGCTGGAGCGAGGATCGACGGAGAACGCATCGCGGTTCCGGGCGCTGCTGGAGGATCTCGTCACGTCGAGTGACTCGCGGGGGATCGTCCTCCAGCGGCTGGCCGAGCACGTCGAGCGGGAGGAAGCGCGGGATCGGGACGTGGAGGGACTGTTCGAGGGGAGCTAGAGGACGATAGCGAACGTCAGGAGCACCAACAGGAGGATCGAGATGCTCAGCAAGTGCTGATTGGTTCGCCGTTGCTGTCGTTCGGTCTTGACCCTGTGCGCCATCGTCACCCCGTCCGCTGTCAGTCCGAAGTCGTCGAGGGTGTCGTCAGACACGTTCCCCGTAGCGAGCCCAAGCTCGCGGAGCACGCCCAGTGCGTCGCGGATCGCTTCGCGTGTGAGGTCCGCCTCCGCGGCGATGCGCTCGGCGCTCAGCCCGGCGGCGAACGCGTGCTCCGATTCGTCGTCCGAGACTACCGGCCGCTCCCGGTCGAGCTGCAGCTCGTACATCGCTTCGAGGGCGTCCACCCACGCCGCTCGCTTCTCCGGTAGCGGAAGTAGCATACTTTCATCCGGTTCGTGCCACGCCAAAGAATCTAGCCCTCTCGCTCGCATTCCGGACCGCTCGCACGCAATGGGGCGTACCGTTATGCCACGGTGCAGCGATACTCACGTATGGATCCCTCCATCTCGCTGGTCACGCTCGGCGTCACGGACCTCGAGGAATCGATCCGGTTCTACCGCGACGGGCTCGGATTGCCGATGCAGGATCGCGAGCCCGATAGCGACGTCGCCTTCTTCGAACTCGATGGGACCTGGCTTTCCCTGTATCCCAGGGAACTGCTCGCGGAGGACGCGACCGTACCCGACGACGGATCGGGCTTCGCCGGCGTGACGATCGCGCACAACGTCGACACGAAGGCGGCAGTCGACGACGTGCTGGACGAAGCGGTCGACGCTGGCGGCGAGCTCGTCAAGCCCGCACAGGATACGTTCTGGGGTGGGTATTCTGGGTACTTCGCGGATCCGGACGGTCACCTGTGGGAGGTCGCGTATCCACTCCTGACCGAGAAAGACTGATCGGTACGGGTCGTCCTCGCGGAGGTGTGTCGATGGCCAACGTCGTCACCATCGTGCCTCGAATCGGTAGCAAGCGCCAACTGCGTCGCGGCCCTCTGACCGTCCGTGAACCTCCTCATCCGCATCGTCTGGTTCCTGCTGATCGGGTGGTGGCTGGCCGCGCTCTGGTTCGCGGCGTCGGTGCTCCTGATGCTGAGCATTATCTTCTTCCCGATCGGTGCGTACGCTGCGACGAAGACCTGGAACGTGATGACGCTGGGTGGGTGACGCCACTGGGACGTTCGCCACGATTGCCGAGAAAACGCCGGACGGTTGCAGTCTACTGCGCGTCTTTCGGCTCGCCCTCGAACGTGAACTCCGCCGAGTCGTCCTGCGGTTCGTAGCCCAGCACCTCCCGAGCGCTCTCCAGCGAGTAGTACTTCCGCTCGTTGTCGGAGATGCCGTAGACGATCGCGTGCTCGTAGTCGGCCTGGAGACAGCGATCGAAGAGGTGGGCGCAGTCGCGGTAGGAGAGCCACATCGCCTGGCCGCGTTCGTACTCCTTCGGCGGGTGGTCCCGCGTGAGATTCCCGATCCGGACGCTCACGACGTCCATCTCGGAGTGGTCGTAGTAGTAGCGCCCTAGCACCTCGCCGGTGGCTTTCGAGACGCCGTAGAGATTGGAGGGGCGCGGGAACTCCGAGCCGTCGAGGCGGAACTCGTCCTCCGGACGGTACATCTCCGGGGTACGCTCGTCGGTCTCGAAGGCGCCGACGGCGTGGTTCGAGGAGGCGTAGGCGAACTTCTCGACGCCGGCCTCGGCAGCGGCATCCATGATGACCTTCGTCCCGTGGATGTTGTTGTCGAGGACGCTGTCCCAGGGCGCTTCCGGTCGCGGGTCGCCAGCGAGGTGGATGACTGCGCCGGCGCCCTCGACCAGCTCGCGGACTTTCTCCTCCTCGGTGACGTCGCCGACGATCACCTCGCCGTCGACGAGTACTTCGTCGGGATGGCTGTGGTAGAACAGCCGCCAGTCGTACGCCTCGCCGATCCCCTCGAGAATCGCGGTGCCGACGCGACCTCCTGCCCCCGTCAGTACGACCGGTTCGTCCATCGCTCGACCGGAGCCACGGATGGGGCCGATAAGGGGGTTACGCTTCGAGCGGTGGTGTGTGAGCGAGTGGGGAACGACGATCTGGTGCTGGTGGATCTGCGGATGGGATTCCGACCGGTCGCGAAGTCTGGATCGTGACTGCAACCGCCCACGGAAGCCCCCTCCCGCTCGTCGGATCTAACTCGCTGCGCCCTTCGCTCGGCCTCCGGCCTCGCTGCAGTGCTTGCTTCGTTACATCCGACGAGCAGTCGGCCCCTTCCGAAGTCCCACCCTTTGGTGATTATACCGAGCGTAGCGCCAGGGGATGTCCACCGAGCGTAGCCTGGTGAACCCCTACCGCAGAGCTCCGGTGGACCTCTCCGGATCGTAGCTCCTGGGCCACCCGGGCAGGGTGGGAATGGAAGGGGCCGACCGGTCGACGAAGGACGGCGACGTTAGCACCGCAACCGAGCGGAGCGAGGTGAGGAGCGCAACGAGCCGCCCGAGTCGAGCGGGAGGGGGCTTCCTGGCGGTTCTCGGTGCAAGCAATTCCCAAGCTCACGAGCAATTTCTCTCCCCGTCAATCTGATCCGTTCGACCGGCACGCACTTGCCACAGGCGGACTCACCCAATTCCATGCCCGAGCCCACGGACGCCGAGCAGGCCGCCTTCGAGGCCGGCATCAAGTTCGGCGCGCTCTACCACCAGTTCGCCGGCACCCCGGTCTCCCCCGACAGCGCCGACAGCCTCGCGACGGCGATGGCCGAGTCGATCGAGAACCAGCCCTTCTGTACGAACGTCGAGGTCCGGCCCCACGAGGATCGGATCGAGCGCGCGATCGCCGGTCTGGATCCGCTCGGCGACGACGCCCCGACCGATTCCAGTTCCGACGCCGAATCCACTGCCAGCGACGCCGAGTCCACCGCAGGCGACGCCACCGACGAGGCCGACTACACCGAACTCACGGGCACGCTCTTCGACGCGAAAATCGAGATCGAGCGCGAGGGAGTCGCCGTTCGTGCCGAGATGGCGACGGCGGGCGACTACCCGCTGATGTCGATCGCGGACGTTCAGCGGGACTGAATCGCCGGGCTGTATCGGCGCTCGCTCTCGCCACCTGCCTTCGAGACCTGTCCCGCGACCGACGCGTTGATACGCCGTGACCTCCCCGATTCGGGCATGGACGAGTTCGAAATCGAGCGACCCGCCGAGGTCGACCTCGAGGACGCAGTGCTCATCGAGGGGCTGCCGGGCGTCGGCCACGTTGGCAAGCTGACGGCCGAGCACCTCGTCGAGGAGCTCGACGCCGAGACGGTCTGTCGGATCCACTCCGAACACTTCCCGCCGCAGGTCACCGTCGCCGACGACGGCGTCGCGAGCCTCGCCGCGGCGGAGTTCCACGCCGTCTCGACGGAAGGGCGGGATCTCCTCATGCTCACCGGCGATCACCAGGCCCAGAGCAACGAGGGGCACTACCACCTCACCGACGCGATCCTCGACGTCGCGAGCGAGTTCGACGTCAGCGAGGTCTACGCGCTCGGCGGCGTCCCGACGGGCGAACTGATCGAGGAGTACGACGTCCTCGGCGCGGCGAGCAGCGACGAGATCGTCGAGGCGCTGGAGGGCCACGGCGTCGAGTTCCGCGAGGACGAGCCCGCCGGCGGCATCGTCGGCGTCAGTGGCCTCCTGCTCGGGATGGGCGCCCGCCGTGGCCTCGACGCCGCGTGTCTCATGGGCGAGACCTCCGGCTACCTCGTCGATCCGAAGTCCGCCCAGGCAGTGCTCGAGGTGCTGGAGGCCGTCCTCGAGATCGAGGTCGACGACGAGGACCTGGAGGACCGCGCCGAGGAGATGGAGGAGGTCGTCGGCAAGATCCGCGAGATGGAGCAACAGCAGCAGGCGCCCGCGCCGACCGACGACGATCTGCGCTACATCGGGTAGGGCGGACTGGCTGGTACCCTGCTGCGAGCACCTCGATTACTGGCGACCCCAACGTTTTCTCGGCCGCTGCCGACGATCCACGCATGAGCGACGGCCCCTTCGAGACCACGTTCCAGGTCGGCGAAATCGTCGACGCAGCGCCCTTCGAGGAAGCCCGGACCGAGGCGCTGGTGAAACTCGAGATCGATCTGGGCGAGGAGACTGTGTACTCCGCAGCGCAGCCAGATTCAACTACGATATCGGCGAGCTCCCCGGTCGACAGGTGCTCCGTGCGACCGACCTCGGGACCGTGAAGATCGCTGACTCACCTCGGAGGCGTTGACTGTCGGGGTTCCGGGCGAGGACGGCAATCCCGTGCTCGTGACCCCGGACTCGGACGTTCCGCTCGTCGGCGAGCTGTACTGATCGGCCGGTTTGCTGTTCCTTCGCTTCAGTTCCGCGGATTGTACTGCTGGAACAGCGAACCGCTCGGAAGCCCCCTCCTGCTCGACGGATTACGCTCGCTGTGCGCTTCCCTCACTCGCTACGCTCGTTCGGTCCAGTGCTTGTTCCGAAAGGCTCGCTGCACTCGCCTTTCGACGTTCGCCTCGCATACGCTCGGCTCACCTTCGCCTAATCCGTCGAGCGGTCGGCCCCTTCCAGTCCCACCCGGGTGTGATCGTCGAGCAGGCTGTTACCCTGTGGACTGTGGAGTGGAGCGCCGAGCGGTGGCGGTCGCGGTTCGTTGCGGGTGGCGGATCGACTCCCAAATCGCGGTGGCGTGGGCCACCGGATGGTGACTGTTTAACATCCGGCGCTCCGAAGTCGGTGGCATGACCGAGATCGGGGAGCAGTCCGTCGCGGTGATCGGGGGCGGCTTCGGCGGGCTCGCGTCGGCGTGCTTCCTCGCGGACGCCGGCGCGGACGTCACCGTCTACGAGCGCAACGAGCAGCTCGGCGGGCGGGCCAGCCGACTCTACCGCGACGGCTTCCGGTTCGACATGGGGCCGTCGTGGTATCTGATGCCCGACGTCTTCGAGCGCTTTTTTGCTCACTTCGATCGCGAGCCGACTGACTTCTACGACCTCGAACACCTCGATCCCCACTACGGGATCTTCTTCAAGGACGGCGACAGCGTCGAGATTCCTGCGGACCCCCGCGCCGCGATCCCCCTCTTCGAGGAGTACGAAGAGGGCGCCGGAGCCGCCTTCGAGCGCTACCTCGCGGAGGCCGAGCGCACCTACGAGACCGGGATGGAGCACTTCGTCTACGAGGACCGCTCGCGGCCCGAGGACTGGCTCGACCCCGGGCTCGCGAAACACGGCCGCGGACTCTCCTTCCTTGGCTCGATGGAGGACCACGTCGCGGACTACTTCGAGCACCCGAAGCTCCGCCAGATCGTCCAGTACTCGCTGGTCTTCCTCGGCGGCTCGCCCTCGAACACGCCCGCGCTGTACAACCTGATGAGCCACGTCGACTTCGGTCTCGGCGTCTGGTATCCCGAGGGCGGGATGGGCGTCGTCGTCGACGCGCTCGTCGAGCTCGGCACCGAGCTGGGCGTCGAGTACCGCGTCAACTGCGACGTGACCGCGATCCGTGGCCGTCGCGGCGGGTTCAGCCTCGACGTGGCGCGGACGCAGAGAAACGGCGGGTTCGATCCGGCCGCCGAGATCCCCGGCGAGCTCCCGCCAGCGATCGCGCTGGCCGAGGACGGCCCGCCGACGGGGAACCGACGGCTCGTTCCGAGCGCGGAGGCCGACGCAGCCGAATCGACCGATCCCACGGCCGCGCCAAACGGCGGCACGGCCAGCGGACGGACGCCCACCGCCGCCGTCCCTGCCGACGTCGTCGTCTCCGACGCCGACCTCGCCCACGTCGAGACCGAGATCCTCGAAGCGGGCCGGCGCGATCGCGACCCCGAGTACTGGGAGGATCGAACCTACGCGCCCTCGGCATTCTTGCTGTACCTCGGCGTTGAGGGCGACGTGCCGAACCTCGACCACCACACGCTCGTCCTCCCCACGGACTGGTCGGGCCACTTCGACCAGATCTTCGAGGAGCCGGCGTGGCCCGACGATCCGGCGTACTACGTCTGTGCGCCCTCCGTCACCGACGAGGCGGTCGCTCCCGACGGCCACTCGAACCTCTTCGTACTCGTCCCGATCGCACCCGGGCTCGACGACGACCGGACGACGCGCCAGGCCTACCGCGACCAGGTGCTCGCGGATCTCGCAGCGCACGCCGGCGAGGACGTTCGGGATCGGATCGTCGTCGAGGAGTCGTTCTCCGTGTCGGAGTTCGGCGAGCGCTACAACGCGCCGGGCGGCACCGCGCTCGGGCTGGCCCACACGCTCACCCAGACTGCGGTCATGCGACCGTCGCACCGCTCGGACGCCGTCGACGGCCTGTACTTCACCGGCTCCTACACGTCGCCCGGTATCGGCGTGCCGATGTGTCTGATCGGTGGCGAGCACACGGCGACGAAGGTCCTCGAGGACTACGGCGCCTGAACCGATGACGGGAGTGAGTGCGGAGGACTCGGAAGACGACTACGGCGACGAGGGGTCCGACGCTGGGCTGCGCGACGCCCTCGCCTACCTCCTCGCGCTCTCGCGGCCACGCTTCTGGCTCTACCTCGCCGGCCCGGTCATGGTCGGCGTCGTCTACGCGGCGGACGCCCGCGCCGACCTCGTGACGCCGGCCACAGTCGCGCTGTTCGCCTACTTCCTCCTGCCCGCGAACGTCTACCTCTACGGCGTCAACGACGTCTTCGACGCACCGATCGACGCTGAGAACCCGAAGAAGGACGAGCGGGAGGTCCGCTACCGTGGTCAGCGGTTCGTCCCGATCGTCGTGTTCGCGTCCGGCATCGCGCTCCTCGGCGTCGTCGCGCTGGTCGATCCGATCGCGTGGCCCTGGCTCGCGGGGTTCGGGCTGCTCGCAACGGCTTACAGCGCGCCGCCGCTCCGATTCAAGACTACGCCGCTGCTGGACTCGCTCTCGAACGGGCTCTACGTGCTCCCGGGCGCCGCAGCGTACGCGACCGTCGCCGGAGCCCAGCCGCCGCTCTGGCCGCTCCTCGGCGGCGTGCTCTGGACGATGGCGATGCACACGTTCTCGGCGATCCCGGACGTCGAGCCCGACCGTGCGGCCGGGATCGAGACGACCGCGACGCTGCTGGGCGAGCCGCGGACGCTCGCGTACTGCTTCGGCGTCTGGGCGCTCGCCGCGGCGGCGTTCGCGCTGGCGGATCTCCGGGCCGGTGCGGTGCTGGCGCTGTACCCGGTGCTCGTCGCCGCCGTCTGGCTGTCGAGCGTTTCCGTCGATCGCGCGTACTGGTGGTATCCCGCGATCAACGGGCTCGTCGGCGCCGGGCTGACGATGTGGGGGCTCGCGCAGGTGGTGCCGCCGTCCTCGCTGCTGTGACGATCGACCCACCGCAGCACAGTTGACGGTCCAGATCCCGCCGCGAGCGCACCCTTCTTGTCCCAGCGGCTGCCAGCCACAGTCGATGGATCGCCTCGGCGGTGCGACGGATCGCGAGCGCGTCGAGTCCGCACTCGATGCGATCGTCCGCGAGAACCGGGTGACGATCGCGGTGACGGTCCCGCTCGTGGGCGTCGTCCTGCTGCTCGCCGGCGAGGCGGGCTACGTCCCCGACGCGCTCGCGTTCAACCCCTACATGATGGTCGCGGCGGTGACGGTGATGGCCCTGCCGCTGATCGCCGGGATCGCGCCGCTCGTGGACCGCCGGGCCGCATTCGGACTGCTTGCGCTCGCTGCGTTCACCTGGACGATCGAGTACGTCGGCGTCACCACCGGGCTTCCCTACGGCGAGTTCGCCTATCAGCGCGAGCTGGGCCCGATGCTGTTCGGCGAAATTCCGCTCGCGTTGCCGGTGTTTTTCGTTCCCATCCTGCTCAACGGCTATCTCCTGGGCGTGCTCGCCCTCGGCGATCGGGCCGATCGGCTCGCGGTCCGGTTCCCGATCGTCGTAGCGCTCGTCGTCGTGCTCGATCTCGTGCTCGATCCCGGTGCAGTCTCGCTGTCGTTCTGGGGCTGGGCGGAGCCGGGACCGTACTACGGCGTGCCGATCGTGAACTTCCTCGGATGGATCCTCGCGGCGACGGTCGCGGTGGGGATCCTCACGCTCGCGTTCGATCACGACGCGATCGTCGCGCGGCTCGAGACGTGTCCGTACCTGCTCGACGACTTGATCAACTTCGCGATCTTCTGGGGGCTGGTCAACGCGGCGTCGCTACAGGTCGTTCCGGCGCTCATCGCACTCGGGATCCTCCTCGTGCTCGTGCGGGCGCCGTGGTTCGACTTCGCTGGACTGTCCGTCGGTCCCTGGACAGTCGAGCGATAACTGAACGATCGAGTAATTTCGAGACCGTCTATCGAGAGCAGCCGTTTCGCCCGGATCGACGGATCAGGGCGTCGGCAACGTCAACGGCTCGCCGGTCGGTTCCTCGTCGGTCCGATCCGGCATTCCGACGGGACTGACCGCGTCGAAGACGGAGGCGGGATCGCGATCGAACTGCCAGCGCAGGCGGGTCTTCGCGAACAGCGAGAGCGTGCGCCGCCGCGTCAGTGTCGGCGCCGCGTCGATCACGTTGCAGCCGTTCGCGCGGATCGAGCGGTGGTAGTCCGCGTAGAGGACCGCGGCGAGGAGCACGGGAAACTGACAGTCCGCGGGGAGCGTCTCGATCCCGCTCACGCCGTGGCGGTAGAACCGTTCGGTGCGGTGGAGCTCCTCCCGGATCGCGGCTGCGACGCTCGCGTCGAACTCGAGGTCGGCGATTTGCTGGGGATCGACGCCGTGGCGGTCGAGCGTGGTCTGTGGGAGGTAGATCCGGTCGCGGTCGACGACGTCCTCGCGGACGTCCCGCAGGAAGTTCGTCAGCTGGAACGCCTCGCCGAGGGCCTTCGCGTGGGGCATCGCCCGGTCGCGATCGGCGGGCTCCATGATCGCGGTCATCATGGCACCGACGGCGGCGGCGGAGCCGCGCATGTACTCGCGAAGCTCCGTGACGTCGGCGTACCGGGACTTCGCGACGTCGGTCTCCATCGCGTCGACGAAGGCGTGGACCTCCTCGTCGGGGATGTCGTGGGCGGCCTTCACTTCGCGGAACGCGTCGAGCACCGGGTCACTCGGCTCGGCGTCGCCGATGGCCTCGGCCCGGAACGACTCGAGGGCTTCGCGCTTCTCCCCGGCGGGCCGGTCCACGGCCTCGACGTCGTCGACGACCTCGTCGGCGATCCGAAAGAAGGCGTAGAGGACGTGCGTCGGTTCGCGGACGCGGTCCGGGAGAAACTTCGTCGCGAAGTAGAAGGTGGGTCCCGTGCGCCGCTGGATCGCCCGGCTCCGCTCGACCTGACTGTCCTCAAGCATGTAGTGGGGGCCTCGCCCGTCTGCCCCCTCGATTGTTTCGCCCGATCATGTGCTCACAGTATCGGGAGGGAGCCGCTTAATCGTTGGCCTATGGGTAGCCCACGAACTGGGCGGCGGTGCCGTGGATGGCGCCGGTCGCGTGGCAGCATGGGTCCAGGGACCGACATTGGGGTGGATCCCTGCCAGTCGGCAGGGAAACAGGACGATTTTGCCGATAGATTTCACCGGGGCCCTGGTCCACGGCCAGGCCAGGTCTGGCAGCACTCGTCGCTGCAAGGGGGTCTCGACAGCCCCGCCGGTCGAACGCCGGGGGATACCGTCGTCGCGGCTCGGCCGTACCGGCGCCGGACGACGACGGCTGACTCGCGACGCCCGTTTTCCAGGGATCGGGCTGCCTGCTGGCGATTTCCGCCGATTCACCTGACCCAGATAGAGGAAACAATATCCTGTTCTGGCTAGCGCGGGCCATGCTTGTTGGCGCACGTTGCTTTATGAGCGTCGCCCGAATACGGGGTATCGATGAGCGTCTACGCAGTGTCGTCCGACGACCTGCATCGAGCAGGGTCGCCCACGGAGGGTTCGCGATGACCGAGGGGGCGACGAAACAGGAGGAAGAGCGCGCAGACGAACACCTGGCCGACGTCGAGGAGGGTGCCGGATGTACGGAGATCTGGGAGCACCTCTCCGAGCGCCGGGAGGAGTGACGAGCCGCATCTCCAGTGCTGTCACCGTAGCTCGACAGCCGCAGGATCGATCACGTCCGGGGATCCGCCGGAGGCCGACCGTTTTTACCCGCTGGGGTCGAACCGGGAATCGATGACTGGCGAGCGAGGGACCGAGGAGATTCCGGCCGACCGGGAGTCGCCGGTCGGCGAGCCCGTGATCCGCGGCGACGAGGAGATCGCCGGCCAGCGGGCCGAGGAGGCCGTCCAGTTCGACCCGGAGGATCCCGAGAGCCTCGCTCGCGCCGCAGACGTCGTGCACTCCTTCGCCACGGACACCGTCGGTGCCGAGGACAACATCTACATGCTCCGCGGCGCCGCAGCCTGCGCCGCACTCGTCCGTGGCGAGGGCTCATACAAGGCCGCAGCCGAACGTGCGGGCGAGGAGGTCACAGTCGCGTTCATCCGCAAGTGGGCGCGCGTCCACGACCTCCCGCGGGCCGTCCGCCGCCACGTCGCGATGGGCGAGATCGCGCCCACCGCCGCCAAACACATCGCGCGCGTCAGCGGTCCCGCCCGCTACGATCTCGCGTGGGCGACGCTCGACCACGATCTCACCGTTCGCGACGTCCGCTCGATCGCCAGCGAGATCAACGACGGCGCGACGCCGGCAGCGGCGCTCTCCGCTCACGGCGTCCAGCCGGGCGCGCTCAGGCTCCAGCTCCCGATGGACACCTACCGCGAGCTGCGACGGCGGGCGGCGACGGAGGGGCGGTCCCCCGGCGAGATCGTCGACGAGGCGCTGGCGGAGTGGGAAGCGTTTTAATCGGCGGCCGGCGAGTCGTCTCGTAGGGCCGGTAGCTCAGTCAGGCAGAGCGTCTGGCTTTTAACCAGATGGTCGGGGGTTCAACTCCCTCCCGGCCCGCTTCGCGACGAACGGACGTGAGGAGCGAAGCGGCCACGAAGGGAGTTGAAGTAGACGAGTCGCAGCCCGGACCGGCCGAGCGCAAGCGAGGCCGCAGCCCGGACCGTCTCGGCGTGGTTCAACTCCCGAAAGACTCGCTTCGCTCGCCTTTCGACCTTCGCGATTCCGATGGAATCGCTCAGTCCCTCCCGGCCCGCTCCATCACCCACTTTTTACTCCCTCGGGTTTCCTCGCTCGCCAGCGGCTACGCCGCTGGCTCGCTGCGGGAACCACTCGGTCGCAAAAACTTGGGGAAAAAGACCGCCCTCGGCGCTCACTCTGTTCGCGCGGAGTGAACCGCGCTCGCTTCGCTCGCGCGGATGCTTGCTGAGAGTAGGATGACGAGCGTGCTCCGTGAACGTGGCAGCGAGCGCTTCGCCTGGATCACTCCCCGTCCGCCGCGTCCGCTCTACCCGGCACCGCGTCCTCGACCAGCTCCTCGACTTCCTCGATCTCCTCCTCGAGCACGTCCCGCTCGAAGTACAGTAGCTCCGTACCGATGACGGCAGCGGAGATCGCGATCACCGTCACGAGCGTTCCGGGCTCGGATCGGTAGAGGTGGTAGAACATGAGGACGAAAAAGGAGACACAGCCGATCAGGCCGGCAGCGGGCAGGACGGGGTTGATCGCCTCGGCGTCGCGCTGATCGAGAGCGATCGCACACATCGCGCCGAACACGACGATGAACGCCAGCGAGGCGAAGGAGGTGATCGCGCCGAGGCTGCCGACCACGGAGAAGAGTGCCGTGATCGCGCCCAGCCAGAGGACCGTCCGCTGAGGCGCGCCGCTCGCGCTCGAATCGCCAGCGCGATCCGGCAGGAGGTCGGCCGAGAGCATCCCCTTCGCGAGGTAGCCCGAGGAGAAGAGCGTGGCGTTGATCGCGCTCCCCGTCGAGAACAGCGCCGCCAGCGAGATGAGCAGGAAGCCCGCCGGGAGGAACGGATCGGCGGCCACCGCCAGCGCGCGCTCGGGATGGCTCCGGATGACGTCGTCGGGCGCCAGCGACAGCGTGGTGATCGCGACGATCACGTAGAGCAGCGCCGCCGTCGGAATCGACACGTAGATCGCGTTTCGAATCGTTTCCGTGGCGTTCTCGATCGACTCCTGGTCGTAGAAGAGCAGCTGCCAGCCCTGGAACGCGACGAAGGAGACCGCCGCGGCCATGATCGGGTCCAGAGAGATCTGCGTGAGTCGGCCGACGCCCGTCGAGAGCCCCTCGTGTGTCGCGCCGTAGTAGAGCCCGCCGAGCCCCATCACGAGCAGGATGCCGACCTTCAGCCCGACGAGGACGTTCTCCGTGGAGCCGGTCGCCTGCGCGCCGAGGAGGTTGAGCCCGACGAACGCGGCGATCGCGAGCACGGAGACGACGGGCCGGAGACCGACCCCCGCGAGGCTCCCCGGGACGACGGAAAGGCCGACGGCGAAGCTCCCGAACGCGTACGCGTACATCGCCATCGAGCCGACGTAGCCGACGAGCAACGTCCAGCCCGTCATCCCGGCGAGCGTCGAGTTGCCGGTGAACGTCTGGACGAACGTGACCGAGCCGCCGTTGTCGTCGACGATCCGGTTGAGGGCGTTGAACGAGTAGGCTGCACAGCCCGCGACCGCACCGGCGAGCGCGAACGCCGCCCACGTCGCCGGGCCCGTGAGCTGGGCCACGACGCCGAGCACTGCGAAGATCCCGCCGCCGATCATTCCGCCCAGTGCCATCGAGACGCACGCCACGAGACCGAGCTGCTGCTCGGGCATCTCACTGGTCGTACGGCGCCTTGGCGGATGGGCCTTGTGCCAGGATCCGCGAAAACCGGCGGCGACGTCACCGTGCCAGCGGCTTTATCCCACAGGCACCCCCACGGTGCGTATGCCCGACGCGGCCGACTTTACCTACAGCGGAGGCAAGGTCGAGCCCGGCGAGACCGCCAACCTCCGTTTCACCGTCAGCGAGACGTACCTCGGCGACCCCGTCCGGATCCCCGTCACGATCGTCAACGGCGCTCATCCCGGACCGACGGTCTGCTTGACTGCGGCGGCCCACGGCGACGAACTCAACGGGATCGAGGTCGTGCGCGAGGTCGCCCACGACTGGTCGCACGAGAGCCTCCACGGCACGCTCGTCTGTCTGCCGGTGCTCAACGTCCCCGGATTCCTCGCCCAGCAGCGCTACCTCCCGATCTACGACCGCGACATCAACCGATCCTTCCCGGGCGACGCGGACTCCACGAGCGCCAAGCGTATCGCCCACGCGATCTTCCAGAACTTCGTCGAGCCCTGCGATCTCGGCATCGACTTCCACACCTCGACGCGCGGGCGGACCAACATGCTCCACGTCCGCGCGGAGATGGCGAACGACGACGTGGCCCGCGTCGCGCGGGGGTTCGCCTCCAACGTGATCATCGACTCCGACGGCCCGAGTGGCTCGCTGCGCAGGGAGGCCAGCGAGGCGGGCGTCCCGACCATCACCGTCGAGATGGGCGAGGCCCACCGCTTCCAGCGCGGGCTGATCGACCGTGCGCTCACGGGCGTCGCGAGCGTCTTCGCCGAGTTCGGTCTCCATCCCGACGCCCCGGTAATGTGGCCCGGCTGGCGCACCGTCATCGAGGAGAGCTCCGAGAAGACGTGGCTCCGCGCGGACATCGGCGGGATCGTCGACATGCACGCCGACCGCGGCGGGCTCGTCCGGGAGGGCGAGGCCATCTGCACGATCACCAGCCCGTTCAAGCGCGAGGGCGACGTGGTCGAGGCGCCGTTCACGGGGCTGCTGGCCGGGGTGCTCGAGAACCCGGTGGTCTACCCCGGCAATCCGCTCTGTCACATCGTCAAGCTGAACGAGGACACGCTGCGGGCGATGGAGAAGTCCCAGGGCGGCGACATCGACGACGGCGTCGAAGAAGCGATCTAGCGGTCGACGCTCGCTCCCCCTCGGCCAGCTTCGTTCAGTCGGTCGTTCTGTGATCGCCCTTCCAGCGACGCTGGCGGTGACCGCGGATCACCACTCCAGCGCCCCGCCGCTCTGGTACTCGGTCACCTGCGTCTCGAAGAAGTTCTTCTCCTTGTTGAGGTCGACCTGCTCGGACATCCAGGGGAAGGGGTTCTCGGTGCCGAAGCGCTCGTCGAGGTCGAGCTGTCGGAGTCGGCGGTCGGCGACGAACTCGACGTACTCTGCGAACTGGTCGCCGCTCATCCCCAGCACCTCCTCGGGGCAGGCCTCCAGCGCGTAGATCTGCTCGAGTTCGACCGCCTCCTCGATCAGCGCCGTGACCTCCTGGCCGAACTCGTCGGTCCAGGCGCCGGGATGCTCCTCGCGGAGCTGCTGGATGAGGTCCACGCCGAACCCGACGTGGAGGGACTCGTCGCGCATGATGTACTCGAACTGCTGGCCGATGCCGGGGAGCTTGTTCTGCCGGCGCAGCCCGAGCATCATCGCGAAGCCGGCGTAGAAGAAGATCCCCTCCATGATCACGTAGAAGCCGACGAGGTCCCGGAGGAACGCCCGGACGTCCTCGACCGTCTCGATCTCGAAGTCGTCCTGGTCGATCGTCCGGGTAAGCTCGACGACGAACTCGTCCTTCTCCTCGATGGAGGGGACGCGGTCGTACATGCCGTAGAGGTACTCGGGGTCGAACCCGAGCGTGTCACAGCAGTAGATGAACGTGTCCGTGTGGATCGCTTCCTCGTAGGCCTGTCGGAGGAGGTACTGCCGGCACTCCGGCGCGGTGACGTGCTCGTAGATCGCGAGGACGACGTTGTTCGCCGTCAGGGACTCGGCCGTCGAGAAGAAGCCGAGGTTCCACTCGACGAGCTGGCGTTCGGCGTCGGTCAGTTCGTCGCCGTTCCACTGGGAGACGTCGTCCTGCATCGGGATCTCTGCGGGAACCCAGTTGTTGGCGACGCCCGCCTCGTAGTACTCTCGTGCCCAGTCGTAGTCGATGGGCAGGATCTTGTTCGGGTCGTGCTGCGTGTCGGTGTCGAGGATTGGCATTGTGGTATCGTTTGAATTGGCCGCAGTCGGTGAGCGAACGGTGCAGTGCGCCGAGATCCGATGCCCGGGGAGGGCTTCGAACGTCGAGGAGGGAACGAAGCCGGTGGAGGGATTTCAACTCCGCCTCCCGGATTTGAACCGATCTCAGCCCATCATTGACAGGCGTCGCAGGTCGGGTCCTCGATCGAACAGAGCTCTTTCGAGCCGTCGTCGAAGCCCGCTCCACCGGATCGCCGCGAACCACCGTCGGTCATCGCCTCGCCGTCGCGATGCTGCGTCTTCCCGTACTCCGCCATGTCCAGGGTCGACTTCTCGATCTGGGACGCGCCGAGCGTCCGGAGGTAGTAGGTCGTCTTCAGGCCGAGCTCCCAGGCCTCCGTGTAGACGTCGTCGAGCAGCGAGCCGTCCGTCGACGGGAAGAAGACGTTGTGGGAGACGGACTGGTCGATCCAGGTCTGGCGATGGGCGGTCAATCGGAGCTGGTGGCGCGGGTCGATCTCGAAGGCGCCACGGTACAGCTCTTTGACGTCGTCGGGCACCCGGTCGATCTCCTGGATCGAGCCGTCGTGGAACTTGATCCGGTCGATCATCTCCTCGTCCCACAGGTCGCGGGACTGGAGGTCCTCGACGAGGTGGTCGTTGACGATCGTGAAGTCGCCGCTCATGTTGGACTTCACGTAGAGGTTCGAGTACATCGGCTCGATGGAGGCCGTCGTGCCGTTGATCGTCGAGACCGTCGCGGTCGGCGCGATCGCCATCGTGTTCGAGTTCCGCATGCCGTGCTCTGCGACGTGCTCGCGGACGACGAACCAGTCCATCGTCTCCTCGCGCTCGGTCGGAATCTCCTGCCCTCGTTCCTCCTCGAGCCGGTCGACGGTGTCCTGTGGGAGCAGCCCGCGGTCCCACTTCGAGCCCTCGAAGGAGGGGTAGGTGCCCCGCTCCTTCGCGAGCTTCGAGGAGTTGAGGATCGCGTGGTAGGAGACGAACTCCTGCCAGCGGTTGGCGGCCTCGACGGCGTCCTCGGAGGCCATCGGAATCTCCAGTTCCATCAGCGCGTCGTGAAAGCCCATCGTGCCGAGGCCGACTGGCCGGTGGCGCATGTTCGAGTCCTCGGCCTCGTCAGTGGGGTAGAAGCAGAGGTCCACGACGTCGTCGAGCATCCGCATCGCGGTCTCGATCGTGTCCGAGAGCAGGTCGCGGTCCAGCGATCCGGCGCCGGGCGCGTCGGCGCTTTCCCCGTCTGCGGCAGCGGCCACGTGGTTCGCGAAGTTCACGCTCCCGAGGTTGCAGACCGCGTGCTCGTCCTGGCTCGTGTTGAGCGTGATCTCCGTACAGAGATTGGAGGAGTTGATCACGCCCTCGTGGTCCTGCGGGCTGCGGACGTTGCAGGGGTCCTTGAACGTCACCCAGGGATGGCCAGTCTCGAAGAGGCGGGTGAGGAGCTGTCGCCAGAGCTCGGCGGCCTCGATTTTCTCGTACTGTCGAAGCTCGCCGGCCTCCGCGAGGGACTCGTAGTGTTCGTATTGCTCGGCGAACGCCTCCCCGTACGTGCCGTGGAGGTCCGGCACCTCGTCGGGCGAGAACAGCGTCCACTCCTCGCCGGCCTGGACGCGCTCCATGAACAGGTCCGGGATCCAGGCGGCGGTGTTCATGTCGGGGGTGCGCCGGCGCTCGTCGCCGGTGTTGCGCTTCAGATCGAGGAACTGCGGGAAGTCGAGGTGCCAGCACTCGAGGTACGCGCAGGCGGCGCCGCGGCGCTTCCCCGAGCGGTTGATCGCGGCCGTCACGTCGTTGCTGATCCGGAGGAAGGGGACGACGCCGGTGGACTCGACGCCGGTCGACTCGATCAGCGAGCCGGCCGCACGGAGGTTCGTCCAGTCGTTGCCGAGCCCGCCGCTCCACTTCGAGAGCTGGGCGTGGTGTTTGTAGGATTCGAAGATGTCTTCCAGATCGTCCTGGACGGTGGTGAGATAGCAGGAGGAGAGCTGCGGGTGGGCGGTGCCGGCGTGGAAGAGCGTCGGCGTGGAGGGCGTGAAGCGCAGCGTCGAGAGCACCTCGTAGAACTCCAGGGCGCGCTCGGTGGGATCGTCCTCCTCGATGGCCAGGCCCATCGCGACGCGCATCCAGAACGCCTGCGGGAGTTCGAGGGGCTGGTCGTCGCCGTCGAGCTGGAGGAAGTACCGCTGTTCCAGCGTCGACATCGCCAGGTACTCCAGCTTCTCGTCACGTTCGGGGACCAGCGCGTCGCCGATCGCGGCGAGGTCGAACCGGTCGTCCTCGATCAGGCGGTCGTCGAGGCGGCCGGCCTCGATCCCGCGATGGAGGTTCTCGACGAACGTCTCCCGGTAGGCGCGGTCGAACTCGTAGCCCTCGAGCGGTGCCGGCTCGTCGGCGTCGAGGCCGAACTCGTCGCCGAGCAGGCGGCGATAGTAGCGCTGTCGAAAGACGTCCGCGGCGACCTGCTTGTAGACGGGATCGCGCTCGATCCGGGCGGTCGTCACGTTGAGGAGTGCCTCGTAAATCGTCTCGCGGTCGGCGCCGTCGTAGAGGTCGCGCTGGGCGTCCTCGACGATCTCGTCGACGTCGGCGTCGGTGACGCTGGCTTCGTGGCCGGTGCGTGCCCGCTCGAGGATCGAGCGAGCGGTCTCGGTCTGACTCTCAGTCGGTGTCGTGGTCTGGCTCATGATCGGGAGAATCTGGGTGGGAGTCGGCGGCGCCAGCAGCCGACGCCCCGTGGCCGGGGAGCTCCGCGTCGAGCACTGCGTCGAGCTCTCGCAGGAACTCCTCTGGTTCGCTGAAGGCCTTGTAGACGGAGACGAAGCGGATGTACGCGACGGAGTCGAGCTCCCGCAGTCGAGAGGAGACGAGGTCGCCGACGACGCTCGTGTTCACGATTCGGGTGTCGGTCTCGCGCAGCTCCGCCTCGACGTCGTCGACGAGTTCGTCGACCGCTGCGTCGTCGACGGGTCGCTTCTCGACGGCGCGCTCGACGCCCGCCCGCAGCTTCTCGCGGCGGAACGGCTCGATCTCGCCGTCTCGTTTCTTCACCTGGAGGCTGTCCCACTCCGGGCGCTCGTAGGTCGTGAACCGGAAGCTGCAGCGCTGGCACTCGCGGCGACGGCGCACTGACGAACCGTCGTCGCTCGCGCCGGTGTCGACGACGCGCGTCCGGTCGTGCCCGCAGTCTGGGCAGTGCATGGTTGTCACTGGTCGTACCTCCAGGCCCTTCAGCCTACATATGGGGCGTCGGTCGTACTGGCCGCAATATGTGGCGTCTGTTGGACGGGCCATAAAGGTTTCCCAACTCAGTTGGTGTAGGACAATCTTAGTTGGTTTGTCCGATTCGTTCGCGCCGATCGGCCGCATCCGACCGCTCACGGGCATCCGACCGCTCACTGGGCCTGACCGGCGTCTCGCGGACGTCCCGGTACCGGCGGAGCCACCCGGACACCCGCCATTGAATAGGGCCGCGACCGAACCCGCTCCCATGCCACCGACTCAGGAGGTCGCCTGCGAGAACGAGGACTGCTTCCTCGACATGTTCGAGAACCACTACACCTACGACGTGCCCGACGACTACGGGATCGACGACCTCGTCTGTCCCGTCTGCCAGTCCGGGGATCTCCGGGCGATCGAGCTGTGATCAGGGAGTTCGGGGAGTCCGTCGGCGACGCCGTGGCGACTCGCGCCGGGCGAGCAGCGGCGCGCGTCCAGGAGCGACGCTCGCTCCCGGTCGATCTCCTCGAGAGCGACGAGGGGTACCTGGCGGTGTTCGACGCGCCCGGCGCGACGACCAGCGACGTGCAGGTGCGTTACGCCGACGGTCGCGTGCTCGTCCGCGTCGATCGCTTTCGGGAGTTCCACGACGGCTTCTCCATGCGCTTCCCGGGCCGCGGTCTCTCACTCGACGGCGAGGTCGAGCTCCCGGAGAACGCAGTGGTGACGGCCGAGCACGCGAAGGCGACGCTGACCGACCGGGGGACGCTGGAGGTCGAACTGCCGAAAGTCGAGACCGCCGAGGTCGAAGCGTCGGCCGAGGACGCCGACGACGGAGCGGCGGGCACCGACGCGGAGCGGGAGGCAGTCGGGGGAGACGAGGCCGAAGGAGACGAGGTCGAGCGGGCGGACGAGACGAGCGACGACTCCGCGTGACCGCCACGCCCCGTCCGACCGGCCCGTTCGTGACCGGCAATCCGGCCGACGCGCTCGTGCACGAGAGCTCAACCGCCCCGGTCGTGGTCGACGGTCCGACCGGGAGCTATTAGCCGCCCTGGGCGCAACCGACCGGTCATGGCTCGCACGGCGCTTCGAAGCGTCAGTGACGCGATCGAGGCCACGCGGCTGTTCGTGCTGCCCCTCTCCATTCACCGGGTCGCGTCGCTGGCGCTGGTCGTGCTGTTCATGGGGACGCCCGGGACGCCGATCCCGGCGAACCCACAGTTCGCCGATCCGCGGTTCTGGGAGATATATGATCCGACGGCCGCGACGAACGCCGACCCCGACGCGACGATCCTCGCCGACGGCGTCGAACTCGCGTCGCCGGGGACCTGGCCCGGCTGGCTGCTCGCAGTGCTGGGAATCGTCCTCCTGTTGACGGTCGCGTACGTGTTGGTCGGGACGCTGATGCGGTTCGTTCTCGTCGAGGCGCTGCGCACCGACGGGGTCCGGATCCGGCGGGACGGCCGGCGGCATCTCCGGAACGCGATCGGGGTGCTCGTGCTCAGGATCGTGATCTGGGGGCTGACGATCGTCACGCTCGGACTCGTCGCGGTGGCCGTCGTCGGCACCGGGCTCGACGTTTCTTCGCTCGACCGCACCAGCGGGGCCGTCCTCGGGACAGCAGCGACGGTCGTCCTCGTCGTCGCGTGGGCGATCGAGGTACTGACCCTGCAGTTCGTCGTGCCGACGATGATCGCGGCCGATCGCGGCGTCGTCGCCGGCTGGCGGCGGTTCTGGCCGACGCTCCGTGGCGATCCCGTCGAGTACCTGCTCTACGGCGTCGTGCGGATCGGGCTGGGCGTCGCGGTGGGGATCGCGGCTGCGATCGCGATCGTCGTGATTCTGGCCCTCGCCGGAGTCGTGCTCGGGACGCTCGCCGCGATCGCGATCGTGCTCGCCGGGGGGTTCGGTTCGCTGGGGAGCGTCGCGATCGCCGTGCTCGGAGTGTTGCTCGCGATCTTCGTGCTCGTCGGGGTCGCCGCGTGGGCCGTGATTGCCGTGCCCTTCCAGTGCTACCTCTGGATCTACGCCCTGCTCGTGCTGGGCGACGTCGACGGGGAACTCGACCTGATCCCGGAGCTCCGGGCGGAAACCCGGAGCGAGGACGGCATCGCTGTCTGAGCTGCGCAGTTCGGGCCCGACGATCAACCGTCTGAACTGGTACTCGGCGGGGCCACCCCGTCGCGATCTGGCTGCGAATCGATAGTGAAACGGCATCCGGTCGAATTCTGCCGTTTCGCCGGTCGAGTCGTTCAGTTTCACTTTCACTCTCGGGACATCGCTTAATCACCCGCGGCCCGTAGCCGAGGTATGAGCCAGTCAACGCTGGCGGACGACGACCTCTTCGGCGAGGCGGCAACCGAGATGCGCGCCGACGTCGAGGACTCGCTCGCACAGGCTCGCGGCGCCCTCCCCGCGGCCGACGACGTCTGGGAGATCGACGCGGACAACACGCTCGGCGTGCTCAACGGGCTGAAGACTGCCCTCGACGTCGGCGACGCCGAGGAGCACCTGCGGGACGCCAAGAAGTGGTACACGATGGGCGAGCGCGCCGACGCGTTCGACGACGCCGAGGATCTGGAGGCCGAGATCGAGACGGTCGAGGAGCTGCTCGAGACCGTCGAGGACGCCCACGAGGACGTCGCCGACCTCACCTCGACGATCCCGGAGCTTCGGGGCGATCTGGAGGACGCTGCCGCTGCGCTCGAGGCAGACGGCGATGCCGAGGACGAGAGCGAAGACCAGGCGGCCGCAGACGGCGGCGAGGAAGCCGAGGCAGCGGAGTAACGTTTTCCTCGAACGCGGGACGCGACGCGGAACGGTTCCGAGCTGACGTCTCAGGGCTCGTACAGCGAGTACGCGATCACGAGCAACCCCGCGAGCACGAGCAGGCTCTCGAAGAGGATGCCGACGCCGAGGGACTGGTGCAGTAGCTCCGAGAGGAACCCCGCGAGTAGCACGCCGAGCGTGATCAACCCGAAACCCGTCGCGAGCAGCCCCAGCGATCGCTCCTCCGTGCGGGCGTACGCCTTGTACGCGAAGAAGGTGACCGCTCCGCCGGTCACGAGGATCAACGTCTTGACGATCATGATCGCGAGCTGTACCTCTACGCCGACGGTTGCGTGGGGGCTCATAGTTCCTTCTGTACCTCCGACCACATGCGGGCCAGCCGTTCGTCGGCGGTCCGCGTGGGCCGCGTGATCTCCACCGTAAACGTTCGATCCTCGTCGAGGCCGACGTCGACGTTCTCGAAGGCGATGGCGTAGCGGGTCGTGTGCCGGCCGTCCGAGCGGATCTCGGTCAGCTCCTCGAGGAGCGTCGCCTCCGAGAGCTGGTCGAGCTTCCGGTAGGTCGTCGACTGCGGGATGTCACAGACCTCCGAGAGCTCCGCCGCGGTCATCGGGGAGTCGATCGCGCTGACGAGTTCGCGGCAGTCCGGGTCGCTCAGCGCGTCGAGGAGGGTGGCGAGGTCAGGCGTGTCGGCCTCCTCGAACGGATCCCGAACCATCGACCGGATCACGACCTGCGCGCCCCATAAAGGAACCGGCACGGAGCCGATCGACGCCCCAGCGATAGGGGGTCGGCGACGACAGCGTGCTGTCAGCGGGGGCGGTCCACCGGGCCACGACCGGCCGCGGCGGTCTCGGTGAGACTCCCGCCCTCCTGGAGCACGTCCAGCGCGGCCATCAGGTCGCTCCGCGAAACGAGTCCGACGAGCGTGCCGTCGTGGACGACCGGGAGTCTGCCGACGCCGTGTTCCTGCATGCGGGTCATTGCCGTCATCGCTTCCTCTTCCGGCGTGATCGTGACGAGGTCGGTGCTCATGATCTCGCCGACCTCGTACGCTTCCCGCTCGACCTCCCGGACCTCACGCGCGTCGTCGAGCGTGACGATGCCGACGGGCTCGCCGTTCTCGACGACTGGGTAGCCGGTGTGTCGCTCCTGGACCATCCGCTGGAGGAGCTCCTGGACCGACGCGTCCGGCGCGATCACGTGCAGGCGATCGACGGGCGTCATGACGTCAGAGACGAGAACGCCCTCGAATGCGGCCTTGGTCGTGACCTGCTGGGCCTCGCCGGCCGCCGCGATGTACACGAAGAAGGCGATGCCGACGAGGATGATGTCGAACCGAAGCAGCCCGACGAGCCCCATCAGGATCGCGATCGCCTTGCCGACGTTGGCGGCGGTCTGGGTCGCCTCCGCGAACGAGCGGGTCCGCCCGAGCAGCGCCCGGAGGATCCGTCCCCCGTCCATCGGAAACGCCGGTAGCAGATTGAACGCGGCGAGGGCGACGTTCAAGACGCCGAGGTAGAGCAGGAGGTAGGTCAGACCGTCGCTGCCGATCGGGAGGACCGTCGCGAGCCCGAAGCTCCCGATCCCGATGGCGACGCTCACCGCCGGTCCCGCGATCGCTATCTGGAACTCCTGCTTCCAGTCTTCGGGGAGTTCCGTCAGCGACGCGATGCCGCCGAAGATCCAGAGGGTGATCGAGTCGATCGGATAGCCGTAGTGCATCGCGACGAGCGAGTGGCCGAACTCGTGGGCGAGCACGCAGGCGAACAGTGCGAGTGCAGCGACGATCCCCAGGAGCCACGGCGTCGATCCGGCCGTCAGCGAGCCGACGGACAGTCCCGCGTCGAGCGTCTCGTTGAACAGCTCCGCGGTGTCCTCGATCCGGGAGCCGATGAGATACGCGAACAGCGGCAACACGAGGAGGAAGGTCAGGTCCAGCTTGACCGGCACGCCGAAGGCCGATCCGATCCGGAAGCTCGGCATGCTACGACGTTGGGAAGGCAGGGCCTTAACGTGAGGCCTCGGCGAGGCGCGGTTCTGCGATTCTGGACGGGGCTACACCTGGCTCCGGACGCCGCCTCAGACCAGCGCGGCCAGCGCTTCGGGCGGCTCGCCGGCCAGTTCGTCGCGGTCGTGCGGTGCCTCGAAATCGAGGTCTGGGCCCATCGGGACGATCCGCTTCGGGCTCACGTCGGGGTGGGTCGTGTAGTAGTGCTCCGTGATGTGATCCAGATTCACGGTGTCCGCGACGCCCGGCGTCTGATACACGTCGCGCAGGTACGGCCAGAGGTTCTCGTACTCTCTGATCAGCTTGTGGTTGCACATGAAGTGCGTGTGGTAGACCGAATCGAAGCGCACGAGCGTCGTGAACATGCAGATATCGGCTTCAGTCAGCCGATCGCCGGCGAGGTAGCGCTGGTCTGCGAGGACCGAATCCCAGTGCTCCAGCGCGTCGAACAGTTCGTGGACTGCCTCGTCGTAGGCCTCCTGCGTCTCGGCGAACCCCGTCCGATAGACTCCGTTGTTGATCGGCTCGTAGATCTCGTCGATGATCCGGTCGACGTCGTCCTGGTAGCCCTCTGGGTAGAGGTCCACGTCGCGGGTCGCGATCGAGTCGAACGCGGTGTCGAGCATCCGGAGGATCTCCTCGGACTCGTTGTTGACGATGGTCTCCGCTTCCTTGTCCCAGAGCACCGGCACCGTCACCCGGCAGGTCGCGTCGGGGTCGGCCTTCACGTAGATCTCCCGAAGGTAGTCCGCGCCGTTGGCGGTGTCGGGCGTGCAGCCCTCCTTTTCCGGCGTGAACTGCCAGCCGTCGTCGGCGCGGAACGGGTCGACGACGTCGACGCTGATCGCGTCCTCGAGCCCCTTCAGCGACCGGGCGAGGAGCGTCCGGTGGGCCCACGGGCACGCCAGCGAGACGTACAGGTGGTAGCGACCGGCCTCCGCGGGATGATCGGCATCGGGATCGTCTTCGACGACGTCGTGGAAATCCGTGGACTGGCGCTGGAAGGAGCCGTCGTCGTCCGTGGATTCGTAAGCGTCCGTCCGCCACTCGCCGTCGACGAGCATGTTCATGGGTGGGAGAGGATAGGGCGGCTGGCCCGAAAGGCTCGTCGCCGTCGTGTGGGATTACCGGGAAACCGGCCCGCGCACGCCACCGTGACGTGCATCGAGTCGCTGTGCCAATGTCGAGACGTTGCGAACTCCCACGGCGCCAGTCAGGGGTACGGGTGGTGCTCGCGATCCAGCCGGGATTCATAGCCCAGCGATTCCGGAACGCGCTCGGCCCGCTCACCGAACCGAGCGGTCCCGGTAAACAGCGGCTGTGCGTCGGGTACCAGCACCCGAACGGCCTCGAACCCCAGCTGTTCCAGATCTCGCGTCGTCAATCGAGCCGCGTAGGCTTCCATTCCGGCGTCGCCGAGCGCTTCGAGGAGCGCCGTCAGCGCGGCCTCGCCCTCTGACGGGTCCGCGGGCCCGACGTCGCTCGCGGCGACGGTAGGGTCGACGTCGACGAACTCCCGCGCGGAGTCGGGGAAGTCGGCGAAGTGGCCGATCGCGTCCTGGCGGTCCGCAGCGGCCTCGGGGCCGATCGAGCGCAGCTCCATCCAGTTCTGGATCGCCTCCTCGAGCGCACCAGTCGCGGCCGCGGTCGGATCGAGCGCGGCGGCGGAGCCGACTGCGAACCGCGGCCAGGGATCCTCGCGGTGGACCGCGACGGCGACGACCGGCACGTCGACGTCCTGGGTGACCAGCAGCGGGGTCACGTCCAGCCCCTCGCTCTTGGCCCGTTTCGCGAGCCGGTCGAAGGCCTCGTCGTCGACGGTGAGCCCGAGCGGCTCGAACGTCGAGTACCACGCGAGCATCGTCGCGTCGCGCTCGATCGACTCCGTGAGGCCTGCGAGCAAGGCGCCGACGCCGGAGGATTCGAGGCCCAGACCGGTGGTGATGCTGGGGACCACGCGGGGCTCGGGCCCCGGAAAGTGGACCGCCGCTGCGGGGAGCCACGCGTCGCCGTCTTCGCCGTTCCGCCCAATTTCGTCGCCTGTTGCAAGCGCTTCGCCACGAACCCAGGGGATCGATCGCTCGGCCTCGCCGTCCGGCGCATCCTCGCCCGCGCCAGCGAACGCCGCTGGTGCCACGGCGCCGTCCAGCGATGTGGGTGCAGCCCGCCGGAACGCGTCCTCCCGGTAGATCGCGCCACCGTAGCGCTCCAGTGCCTCGCCGACGCCCTTCGCGAGCGCTGCGTTCCAGTCGTCGGCGATCCCGGCGGCCTGCCGCGGCGCGTCGCCGTCGCTGAACCCGGTCGTGTCCGCGAGCGTCGCGAGGTAGTACGGCGCTGGGAACGACTCGGCCTCGCCGATCTCGGAGACGATCCCGACGCGGGGGTCGATCGCCCGGTCCATCCGCGCGACGGTCTCCTCGAGCGGCCGATCCTCGAACGTTCGTGGGACCGATCCCCCGGCGGCGTCGCGATCGTCGCTACTCTCCCCACTGTCCGCACACTCACAGCCGGGGACGGGCAACAGCTCTCGTTCGGCGTGAGGGATCTCGATCACGCGCCCGGAGAGCCGATCCTTGCCCGCGAGCGCGCGGACGACTTCCCGCCCCGCAACCGCGCCTGCCATCCGCACGGCGCTCCGGTCCGCGCTGGCCGCGTCGGCCGGCTCCGGCCCGTTCGCCGCGACGCGCTGCTGGAGGCAGTGATAGCAGGGACCGCCGGGCGCGAAGCCGGTGATCGCTGCGTCGATGCCCTCGATCGGCACGCCGCCGATCCCGCCGACCTCGATCGCGATCCAGCGGCCACCAGCTCCGTCGTCGGCCGTTGCTCCTCCGTCCGCGAGCAGGCGATTCGCGCGCTCGAAGACGCCGTCGCCAGCGGTGGCACAGACGACGCCGAGGCTCGCGTCGGTCAGTCCGTCGACGCCGCCGCGCTCGACCCGGACGTCGACGTCGCCGAGTGCGGCCGCGACGGCGTCGATCGCCGGCCCCTGGCCCACCAGTCGCACTGTCATGGTCGGCTCGTGGGTCGTGCCGGCGAAAAAGGATCGGGAATCGGTGAGCACGCGGTCCGACGTGATCCGTCGGGTGGACGTCAGGGACCAACACCGTCCACCCGAACGTTTTAGTATAACCCAAGGTAATCACCCGTCATGGAACTCCCCACGCCTGCGGACCTCCGAGAGCGCCGGAACGAGCTCGACCTCACCCAGAGCGAGCTCGCCGACGCCGCGGAAGTCTCACAGCCCCTGATCGCCCGCATCGAGGGCGGCGACGTGGATCCGCGGCTCTCGACGCTGCGGCGGATCGTCGAGGGGCTCGAGGAGGCAGAGGGTGGCGTCGTCCGCGCCGAGGATCTGATGTACGAGGACGTCGTCACGGTCGCCCCGGACGACGCCGTCCGGGAGGCCAAGGACGTGATGTTCGAGGAGGGCTACTCCCAGCTCCCGGTCGTCCGGGACGGCGCCCCGCAGGGGATCATCTCGAACACGGATATCCGGGAGGCCCGCGAGGGACCGGAGGACACGATCGGCGAGCTGCCCGTCTCCGAGGTCATGCACGAGTCGGTGAGCACCGTCGAGCCGGACGCCCCGCTCGACGAGGTCGACAGCTACCTCGACCACAATCGGGCAGTGTTCGTCGTCTCCCACGGCGAGCTCGTCGGCGTGATCACCGAGGCCGACATCGCCGCGCAGGTCTCCTGAGCGGCGGCGGTGAGTGGACCCTTCGCCGAATCCAGTTCGATCCCGGCTACGGTCCCAATCCAGACCATGTGGGTTCTTGGCAGTCCGTCTCGTAGTTCGAGAAACATGCGAAGGAGCGCTGGGCATCGACTGCCGTCGCGGTGGTGTGGCGGTCTCGACGAGGTCCGGTCGTGATGAGTCTCGCCGAGGCGTTCGTCGATCTCGTCGGCACGGATCCCGTCCTCCAGGCGTTCGTCGGCGGGCTCGTCATCGCGGCCATGAACCTCCTCGGCGCGTCGCTCGTGCTCATCTGGCGGAACCCGACCCAGCGCGGGCTCGACGCCGCGCTCGGGTTCGCGGCAGGGGTGATGCTCGCCGCGGCGTTCACGAGCCTCATCATCCCGGGAATCGAGCAGTACTCCGGCGGCGACCCGATCCCGACGCTCGTCGGCGTCGCGCTCGGTGCCCTCTTTCTCGACCAGGCCGACCGGCTGGTTCCCCACGCCCACTACCTGCTGACCGGGCGCCGTCGCAGCGACGCCGCGAACCCGCCCGACGACATCGACCTCGACGAGGAGCGTCTCGCGCCCGTCGTCCTCTTCATCCTCGCGATCACGCTCCACAACATGCCGGAGGGGCTCGCCGTCGGCGTCGGCTTCGGCTCCGGCGAGGTCGAGAACGGACTCGCGCTGATGGTCGCGATCGGGCTGCAGAACGTGCCCGAGGGGCTGGCCGTCTCCGTCGCGGCCATCAACGCCGGCCTCGACCGGCGCTTCTACGCGGCGGTCGCAGGGCTGCGTGCGGGCGTCGTCGAGATCCCGCTGGCGGTGCTCGGCGCGGTCGCCGTCTCCCAGGTCGAGCCGTTGCTCCCCTACGCGATGGGCTTCGCCGCGGGCGCGATGCTGTTCGTGATCTCCGACGAGATCATCCCGGAGACGCACCTCCGCGGGAACGAGCGGCTCGCGACGCTCGGGCTCATGGTCGGGACGATCGTGATGCTGTTCCTCGACGTGAGCCTCGGGTAGGGAACAATCACTGGCCGAATGCGGTGGACTGGGAAATACCGATTCGGTGCCTCGAGTTCCAGAGAGCGCTATGGGAGTAGATCCCGCAAGTCATCTTCGTCGAGTGCATCGCGGGCCGCGAGAAACTATCGACGTCCGGCACCGTCTCGAGGGCAGTGACGATCTCGGCCTTCGCCTCTGCACTCCGGCTGTATTCAGCCATTGTAGCGTGGGGATACTCGTGTGTGGGGTCGATGAAGAAGAGAAATAGGACGTGGTATTCCGTGTCTCCTCGCGGGATCTCGTCCACGACTCTGGTGTACAATCGGCACTGATCGCCAACAGTGATAATATCGAGATTGGCAATTCGTTCGTGCACAAACGAACTCGGGAGAGCATCGCTCGCGACGATATTCAGAAGTCTGCTGACTATCTCTTCCTGTCCCGTTGCGTCGAGCTCGGCCAGGCATCGCGCTGCTTCACCAGCAAAGATTACTCTCGTTTCTTCGTCCGATAGCGGAACGCGACGCACAGCTACCTCGAAACCGTATCAGTACTCCAGAAGCGCCTCGATATCCTCTTTGCTCGCCGTCCGTCCCTCCGCGATGTCCTCGATCCCGCGAAGGACACCCTCCGGGACCTCCGGACGCTGTGGATCCTCGTCGCCGTTTTCCTGCCCATCGTCGGGACGAGAACGACTCATGTTCAGATCGTGCCGTCCCAGCGTAATAAACGTGTCTGCATGTGTGACTCCAGGTCACTGCCATGGTCCGATCTGGCGTGCATAGCGACGATGCGTATCGCCAGATAGGGCTGGCCCTTTCCGATTTGGATCCCGGCCGGACAGACCTGTGCTGTCGCCGATTTGCACCTACTCTTCAGAGTTCCACGTCGCGAATCGAGACGCCGCTCCCTTCCTCGACGCGTCCGATCACGCGCCCGTCGACGGCGTCGGCGAGTGCAGCGGCCCGATCCTCGGGCAGCGCAGCGACGAAGCCCGTGCCCATGTTGAACGTCCGGTGCATCTCTTCCTCGGAGACGTTGCCACATTTCTGGATAAACTCGAAGACGGGCTGGGGATCGAACGCGTTCTCGATCTCGTAACGGTACTCGCCCATCCGCTCGAGGTTCGTCCAGCCGCCGCCGGTGACGTGGGCAGCGGCGCGGACGCCGTGGGCTCGCATGGGCTCGAGCAGGTCGACGTAGAGCGCGGTCGGTTCAAGGAGGACCTCGCCGATCGTCCGGTCGGGCTCCGGGGGGAACGGGTCCGCGTACTCGTGATCGAGCGTGGCTGCCTCGCGAGCGAGCGTGAGGCCGTTGGAGTGGATCCCCGTTGAGGGAACGCCGACGAGCGCGTCGCCCGGCTCGGCCTCGCCGGGGAAGACGGCGTCCTGATCGGCCATCCCGACGCAGGCGCCCGCGAGGTCGAACCCGGTGACGACCTCCGGGAGGACGGCGGTCTCGCCGCCGAGCAGCGCGATCCCGGTCTCCTCCGCCGCGACGGCGAGCCCCTGCCCGATCTCGTTGGCGAGCGTCTCTCCGGGTTCGTCGACGGCGAGGTAGTCGACGAACGCCAGCGGCTCGACGCCCGCGGCGACGAGGTCGTTGACGTTCATCGCGACGCAGTCGATGCCGATCGTGGTGTAGTCCTCGATGGCCTCGGCGACCATGAGCTTCGTTCCGACGCCGTCGGTTGCGAGTGCGAGATACTGGTCGCCGACCTCGAGCATGCCCGCGTATTCAGTGTCGACGACGTTGCCCACGGCGTCGAGCAACGCGGCGGTCGCGGCCTCGCTCTCGCCGATGTCGACGCCCGCCTCGGAGTAGGTGAGCCCCTCCTCGCCCGGTTTGGTCGCCGGGTCGTCCGTCCCGTCGGCCCCGTCCTCGGTCATGCATCGGAGTGCTGTCGTCGCGAGCAAAAGCGCTCCGGTCCGCGTGGGTCAGCCGAGCTCTTCGATCTTCTCGAGCAGTTTGGCGTAGAGATCGGGCGCACAGTACCAGCCGGCGTCGACCATGTCGTCGACGATCGTCCGGGCTTCCTCGGCATCGATGTGGTCGTCGCGCAGCGCGCGGAGCACGAGGAACGCCGTCCCGCGCGTGGGAATCCCCTCCGCGTCGGCGACGTCGCGGCCGTACTGCTCGTCCATGACTGCGATCGCGTCTGCCGAGGCTGCGACTGCGAGGACAGCTGCGTCCGCGTCGGTCAGTCGCTCGTTCCGCACGATCCGATCGAACGTATCGGCGTCGGACACCGGAACGACCCGGAGCGCCGCTTCGTCGATCGCTCGCTCGACGCGCCGGGCGTCGGCGTGCCCCGCCTCGATCCCGTCGACGACGACCTCCCGGTGGACTGGCTCGGGAACGACCGCTTCCGAAACGGTACCGAGGACGAGTGAGAGGCGCTCGACTTTTGCGAGGTAGATCAGCGGCGTCGCGTCGAAGACGTACATTCCTCAAAGCTCCTCGAGGTCCTCGGCGAGGTGGTCGCCGCCCACCCAGGTAACGTCTCGTTCCTCCGCGAGCCTGGCGAAATCCCACACCGACACGTCGGCGATCTCGGCGGCCCGGGCGAACGAGACCTCACCAGCCTCCAGCAGATCGAGCGCACGCTCCTTTCGCCACGCGTCGAGTCCCTCGGCGAGTAGTTTTCGGACGGCAGTACTGCGGTCGAACTGTTCGGCCTCCAGATAGGCCTCCAGTTCGTCTTCGAGGTCGTCCGGTACGCGAGCGGAGATCGTCCCCATGCTGTTTACAATGCAGACAATGTATACAAACGTTGCGGAGCTCGGCCTGTCCGTGGGCCATCGCGGCCAGCTCAGGCTTCCGCCGTGCTGGGCGTCCGCACCCGCAGATAGCTCCGGGCGAACGAGTAGACGAGTCCGAGCAGCGCGCCGATGAGCAACACGCCCGATCCGACGCCGATCGAGATCTCCTCCGGCGTGTTGACGTACTCGAAGACGAACGTGATCGTCCCCGGTTCGCCGACAGTCAGCGACTCGACGCCGAGCGCGTCGAGCAGGAAGAGGCCGCCGAAGCTCAGGACGACGAGAAGTCCGATCGCCACGAGGGCCGCCCCCACGAGCGCGTCCCAGACCGCCCTCGTCATCGGGAGATCGCGGGGTTCGTCGCCGGGCTGGCCGAGGATTCGGATCCCGGTCTTGTGGTCCTCCGCCCGGACGTGGGACGGGTAGCCCAGTAGCACCATCGCCATCCAGAGATCACCGACCGCGCCGCCGGCGTTCGCGGCGAGGGGAAGGACCAGCCAGCCCCACTCGAAGACGATCATCAGCGGGACGCCGACCAGCGTGAGGACGATCAGCGGCGTCAGGCACACGACGACGAACTCGTTCCGCGAAAAGCGGTGGTCCGTCGTCGCGTAGGCATAGGGCAGGACGAAGTGTGCGACGCCGACGCCGTACCGCGGTTCGCCGCCGTAGTAGCGATCGCCAGGCCGTGGAGCCACTCGTGGGGCACGATGATCACGCTCGCGAGGGCGAGGATCGCCAGCACCGAGAGCGGCTCGACCCACCAACCGACCCCGGACGGCGCGATCAGGTACGACGGCGTCTGCCCCGTCGCGGCCTGATAGAGGCCGCTGAACGCGCCGAGCGCGACGCCGACGCCCATCGTCCCGACGACGGCCCACTGGATCGCGAGGCTCCGTGACAGTTCCAGATCGGCGAGCACCGTCTCGGCCTCGGTGGCGCCGTCAGCGGACATACGGACTCGTTCAGCACGGACGACAATAATGGTCCCCCGGTCGTGGCGGGGCGATTCGATCGCGCACCCACCCGGCGACGTCCAGATCCAGAATCGACGGTACGTGGCCGGCATCGGATGCCTGCCCAGATCGAACCGGATCCACTCCGTCGGCTTCCGGGTACCAGCCGTCTCCATCCGGTCGCCATCGACCACTTTCACTCCGGGAGGCGAATCGTCTTACGGCCTGGGGCCCGAACACGTGGCGATGACCTGGCGGGACGGATTCGCCGCTGCAACCGGATTCGACCCCGACGAGCATCGGGTGTCGGACGCGGACCTGCTCGACCGTCTCGACCCCGCCGTGCGCCAGTGGTGGATCGATCAGTTCGGCGAGTTCGTCCCCGAGAACGAGGGCTTCTTCACGCCGCCACAGGAGGAGGCGATCCCGCACGTGCTCGACGGCGAGAACGCGCTGATCTGTGCGCCGACCGGATCAGGCAAAACCCTTGCCAGCTTTACGGCGGTCATCGACGACCTCATTCGCAAGGGCCGGGCGGACACCCTCGACAACGAGGTCTACTGCCTCTACGTCTCCCCGCTGAAGAGCCTCGCCAACGACATCCACCGGAATCTCACCGAGCCCCTGGAGGGCATTCAGGAGCTGATGGCCGAGGGCAACCGCATGGCGGACGGCCAGACAGGAGCGGATGCCGAGGACGACCCCGTCGAGATTCGCCACGCGATCCGCCACGGCGACACCGACGACGCCGAGCGCCAGCGTATGCTCGAGGAGACGCCCCACATTCTCAACACGACGCCCGAGACGCTCGCGATCCTCCTGAACTCGCCGAAGTTCAAGGAGAAGCTGCGGTCGGTGGAGTACGTGATCGTCGACGAGATCCACGCGCTCGCCGACGGCAAACGCGGCACCCACCTCTCGGTCTCCTTAGAGCGCCTCGAGGCGCTCGCGGAGGGCTCGCCGACGCGGATCGGCTGCTCGGCGACGATCGAGCCCCTGGAGGCGGTGGGTGAGTTCCTCGTCGGGCAGCGAGAACCGGGTGGACCGCATCGCGACGTCGAGATCGTCGACACCCGCTTCGCCCGCGAGTTCGACCTCGCGCTCGAGTGTCCGACGGACGATCTGATCGGGACGCCACGGGAGGCCGTCACCGGCCGCTTCTACGACCGTCTGCACGAACTGATTCAGGCCAACACCAACACGATCGTCTTTACGAACACGCGCTCGGGCGCCGAGCGCGTCCTCCAGACGCTCCGGGACCGCTACGACGACTACGACGAGGAGACGTCGGGCTGTCACCACGGCAGCCTCTCACGGGAGAAGCGGGAAGGCATCGAGCAGGGCCTCAAGGACGGCGACCTCGACGTCGTCACCTCCTCGACGAGCCTCGCACTGGGAATCGACATGCCTCACGTGGACATGGTCGTCCAGGTCGGCTCGCCGAAGTCCGTCGCCGAACTGCTCCAGCGGGTGGGGCGGGCGGGCCACCGCGTTGGCCAGACCGTGACGGGGCGAGTGATCGCGCTCGACCGCGACGAGCTGATCGAGTGTGCGGTCATGCTGAAGAAGGCCGAGGAGGGGTTCGTCGACTCCGTCTCGATCCCGGAGAACGCCCAGGACGTCGCCGCCCAGCAGGTCTACGGCATGGCGATCAACGGGCCCCGGCCCGAATCGGAGGTCGTCGGAATCCTGCGCAGCGCCTACCCCTACCGGAACTACGACGACGCCCAGTGGGAGCAGCTCGTCCGCTACCTCCGCGCGGAGTACGACGACCTGGAAGACAGGAACGTCTACGCGAAGATCTGGCGCGACGAGAACGACCCGCCGGACGGCCCGCACCACTACGACGAGTACGACGTGGGCCAGCGGCTGATCGGCAAGCGGGGCCGGCTGGCGCGGGTCATCTACATGACGAACATCGGGACGATCCCGGACTCCTTCACCTGCCAGGTCGTGACCCGCGGGAGCGACGAGTGGGCCGGCCAGCTCGACGAAGGCTACCTCGACACGCTCGAACCCGGCGACGTGTTCGTCCTCGGCGGCGAGCGCTTCGAGTACCGCTACCGACGCGGATCGAAGGTCTACGTCGATCCGACGAGTTCGCGGCCGACGGTCCCCTCCTGGTACTCCGAACGCCTGCCCCTCTCCTTCGATCTCGGCCGGGAGATCCTGACCTTCCAGCAGGAGCTGATCGAGGTCCTCGAGAACCGGGGGCCCGCCGCTGCCCGGACCTGGCTGCGGGAGTTCCCCCTCGACGACAACACCGTCCGCGCGCTGGTGCGCTTCTTCGAAACGCAACTCGAGTTCGCCGGCGCGGAGAGCGTCAGCACGCCGGACCGGCTCGTCGTCGAGGTCGAGCGCGACCACGACGACTACAGTCGACACTACCACGTCCGCTCCTGCTACGGCCGGCGGTTCAACGACGGGCTCTCGCGCCTGCTCGCCTACCGCTGTGCGCAGGCGACCGGCGCGAACGTCTCGATCGCCGTCGCGGACACCGGCTTCACGCTCACGATGCCGCTGAACCGGAAGGTCGACCTCCAGGGGCTGCTCGAGGACCTCGACCCTGCGGCGGTTCGCGAGGATCTCCGGGCGTCGCTCGAGGGCACCGACCTCCTCCAGCGCTACTTCCGGATCAACGCGACGCGGTCGCTGCTCATCCTGAAGCGGTACAAGGGCTACGAGAAGTCCGCCAGCGAGCAGCAGGTCTCCAGCGAGATGCTCCTCTCGTTCGCCGAGGGGCTCGAGGAGTTCGCGGTGATCGAGGAGACCTACCGCGAGATCCTCGAGGACAAACTCCACGTCGCCGGGATCGAGTGGGCCTGCCAGCGGGTGCAGGCCGGCGATCTGGCGATCGAGCAGTTCACCGTCGACACGCCGTCGCCCGCGGCGTTCGGGCTGGCGACGCTCGCGGCCAGCGACGTGGTGCTCGCCGAGGACGAGAGCGCGGTGTTACAGGAGTTCCACGAGCGAGTGCTGGCGGAGATCGGCGACGAATCGCGGTCGGCGGCGCTGACTGGCGAGGACTGATCCGCGAGACCCGCCGGCGCGGGTCGATTGGCGGGTTTGGCCGCCGTAGAATGGACGGGCTATCGGGACGCGGTCGGACTGTCGGTGACGGCCACCGGCGCTCGTCGGCTCGCCAGCCGCTCGATGCCGCTCCGAATGCGCCGCCAGGCCGGGACGGCGACGGCACCGATCACGCCGGCCAGCACGAGTTCGGGAACGGCGAGCAGTGCGACGAATGCCACGGGAAGCAACGCCGCGCCGAGCGTACCTCTGAGCGTGGGATCGGGACGGTTCGCTCTGGCGTCGAACGCTGGAAGGGGCGTGTTTCTCCTCATATGCGAACGGTGGGGTGCGAACTCCTTAACTGTATCCTGAATGATACTTCTGTAACGAGCGTTACTGAAATCGATTTCAGCCGCCGGGTAGCGATCGCGACGTGCGACCTGGACGGTCTGGAGAACGCTACCCCGTAGCTTCGCGTTCCGTCCACCGCTCACACCGCAAACAACCGACCGGTGAGCGTGGCGCCGACTGAACCGTGAAACTAAATAACGATTTTTTGATCGTATTCTATTTCCATAATCTAACCATCATCAACCGTCGGCCTCGATCGTCGGGATCGTCCGAGCTCCGTGAAACGCCTCGCTGTGGCTGCGGTCACGAACTCCCGACACGCCAACAGCCCAGGGTATCGACCGGCGAGCTCGGTATCGATATCCGCTTATTCGTTCCCGTTTAGTGGTGTCAGGCTCGTTTCGCGTGTTCGAGCTGAGCGAACAAACTGGTCGGGGGTATCGATTTCACTGTCTTCCTATTCGTTGTGGGATTGGCTGACCTATCTTTGTTTCCGGAACCATGAAGTAGTATATGGGGATATTTATGTGATATTTCGACGTATTCTATCCGATTACTATTATTCCGTCCCCTTTCAAACGATCGCACCGTCAGTCGCCTCTCTTATTGCGCTCGGTGGCAGAGGACTCGCGTTCTCTCGTGTATAGAACTCATTTTCCTTTCTATTATCGAAATATTATATATTTCCGTCCTCAAGCGCGCCCTCGCTCCCCAGCGACCGTCCGCGGTCCGGCCACAGGCCGGGCGTTGGGACCTATCACGCCGGTTCGACGGAGCCGTGAGGCACAGCGCTTGACGCCGATTCTACTGTAATCCTCGGCCGGCTACGACCACGGCCCGGTCCGGAGATCGTACGGACCGGCCCGCACAGACACCAGTACGCCTATACTGGACGGCACAGATGGTTTCGTCAGTACATGAGTGGTGCCGACTCACCGCCCGACAACAAGGTCGCGCGGGTCATCGACGAGTACGACCTCGACGGCTGGGGACAGCGGCTCGAGGACCGCTGGACCGGGGCCGACGGCGATCGGGAGAGCCTCCGTGACCTCGCTGCGTCGCTGAACCGCGCGGTCTTCGAGACGGCGCTCGATCGATCGGGCATCTCGATGACGGACCGCGACGCCGGCAGTGCCTACGAGACGCTCACCGACGATTCCGTCTCGCAGGCGGACCGGCTGCGAAAGGAGCGCGAACTCGAGCAGGAGGGACTAGACGTCGACGCGGTACGTTCGGACTTCGTGACTCACCAGACGATCCACACGTATCTCACGTCCGAGCGTGGTGCGTCGCTGCCGGAAACGCCTCCCAGGCCGGAGCGCGAAGCCGACAGTATTCAGCGCCTCCAGGGGCGCGCTACGGTCGTCGTCGAGTCGACGATCGATCGGCTGATCGACCGTGACGCACTGACCGACCACGAGTACGAGGTCTTCGCCGACGTCCAGGTCGTCTGCGAGGACTGTGGCACGAGCTACGACGCGGCCGATCTGGTGCGCGAAGGCGGCTGTACCTGCTCGTCGTGACTGTCGGTACTTGCCCGACACGAGCTGTCTGCAGCTACTCGACGTGCGTGGGTGATTCGATCCGGACGTGGAGCAACCAGATTTAATATACGGGGCGTCGCGGATCGATACATGTCACTGGCTGACGCCGACGTGGAGTCCCTGACGATCACTGCCGACAACATCGGCGGGATCGATCACACCGAGGTCGCGATCGATCCCGGCGTGACGATCCTCACCGGTCGGAACGCCACGAACCGGACGTCGTTTCTCCAGGCGGTGATGGCCGGGATGGGGAGCACCGAGTCGTCGCTGAAAGGCGACGCCGAGTCGGGCGAGGTGGTCCTCGACGTCGGCGACGAGACGTACCGACGGACCCTCGAGCGAACGAGCGCCGGCGTCACCTTCTCCGGCGACCCATATCTCGACGACGCAGATCTGGCGGACACCTTCGCCTTCCTCCTCGGCGACAACGAGGCGCGGCTCGCGGTCGAGCGCGGCGACGACCTCTACGACGTCATCATGGACCCCGTCGACACCGCCTCGATCGAGGCCGAGATCGAGCGCCTCGAAGCCGAGAAGGAGGAGCTGGACGACGAACTCGATCGACTCTCCTCGCTCGCGGACGACCTCCCGGGGCTCGAGGCGAAAAAGCGGGAGATCGAGGACGAACTCGAGGAGACGCGAGAGCAGCTGGAGGAACGCAGGGCCGAGGTCGAGGAACGGGACGTCGACGTGGCTGAACGCCGCGAACAGAAGGAGGAGCTCGAGGCGCTGTTCGACGAGCTTCGGAACAAACAGTCCGCCCTCGAATCCGTCGAGTTCGACCTCGAGACCGAGCGGGAGTCCCTGGAGGCGCTCGAAGCCGAGCGGGAGAGCGTGGCGGCCGAGCTCGAGGCGACGTCCGACGACGTCGAGGACCCCGCGGCGCTCGAGAGCCGCATCCAGGACCTCCGGGAGCGGAAACAGTCCCTCGACAGCACCCTCAACGAGCTCCAGCGCGTGATCGGCTTCAACGAGGACGCGCTCGAGGGTGGTGGCCCCGATCTGGCAGGGAGCGTCGGATCGGCCGACGACGGCCCAGTCACCGACGCGCTCGTCGCCGACTCGGACGACCTCCGCTGCTGGACCTGTGGCTCCGAGGTGACGACCGACCACGTCGAGGAGACGATCGACGAGCTCCGGTCCATTCGCACGGATCTCGTCGACGATCGGAACGAACTGCAGGACGAGATCGGCTCGCTCACGGAGCAACGGGACGAGCGTCGAAAGCGCAAGCGCGAGCGTGAACGCAAGCGCGACCGCCTCGACTCGCTCGAGGACGACGTCGAGCGGACTCGGGAGCGAATCGAGGCGCTCGAGCGGGATCGCGAGTCGGCCGCCGAGGCGGTCGAGCGTCTCGAGACCGAGGTCGACGAGTTCGAGACGGCCGACCAGGACGACTTGCTCGAGGCCCATCGCGAGGTCAACGAGCTGGAGCTCGAGATCGACCGCCTCGAGAGCGACCGGGCGTCCGTCGTCGAGCGGATCGAGGAGGTCGAAGCGGACCTCGAACGCCGGGACGAGCTCGCTGGGGAGCGCGACGACCTCCAGGGGGAGCTCACCGACCTCCGGACGCGCGTCGACACGATCGAGGCCGACGCCGTGGAGTCGTTCAACGACCACATGGCCTCGATCCTCGAGACGCTCGCGTACGACAACATCGAGCGGATCTGGATCGAGCGACTCGAACGCGAGACGCGCGAGGGCCGCCGAACGGTCACGAAGACGGTGTTCGACCTCCACGTCGTCCGCACGACTGCCGACGGAACGACCTATCGCGACACCGTCGAGCACCTCTCGGAGAGCGAGCGGGCGGTGACGGGGCTGGTGTTCGCGCTCGCCGGGTTCCTGGTCCACGATCTCGGCGAGGAGCTGCCGGTCATGCTCCTGGACTCGCTGGAGGCGATCGACACGGACCGCATCGCGAGCCTGATCGAGTACTTCGAGTCGTACGTGGAGTACCTCGTCGTCGTCCTGCTCCCCGAGGACGCCGCCGGGATCTCCGATTCCTACGACTACGTCCGGGAAATCTGAGTCGGTGGGTTCGCTGACTGTGTGGCTCTCCTTCGCTACGGCGGTGCTGTCTGGACCAGCGAGGACGGATCGGCCATTGCTTTACAGGCGTAGTTCTGTAAATTTCTGCTGCGTATCGGCGCCACTCCGGTCGGTCACGGATACCCCATGTCGAACGGTTTGATGGTCGGCTGCTCGTCTTCGACCGTCTCGATGTAGGAGAGCAGCCGCTCCCGCAGGTCCGCGGCGGTATCGCGGTAGTTCGGGTGGCCGACGAGGTTGACCTGCTCACCGGGATCGCGCCACAGATCGTAGAGGTATCGATCGACGTAGAGATCGCTCGAGGGCTCGCCACTCCCGCCACGCCATCCCGTCATCGTCGGGGCGGCGACGGCGTACTTCCAGCGATCGGTCCGGAGTGCGCGTCCGACCTGGGACTCGCTGACCTGGACGAACGCCTCGCCGTCCTCGTCGGGCACGTCGCCGTTGACGACCGGGAGCAGGCTCTCACCTCGCATGTGTTCGGGCACGTCGATATCGGCGACGTCGAGGAGGGTCGGCGGCAGGTCGAGCAGGCTCGTCACGCGCTGGACGTTCTGCCCGTCGTCGAACCCCGGCCCGGAGAGGATCGCGGGGACCCTGATCGCGGAGTCGTGTGGCGTCCGCTTGTGCTCCCCGGGCTGGGTCCGGAAGTGGCAGCCGTGGTCGGCCGTGTAGCCGAACAGGGTCCGGTCGCGGATTCCGCGGTCGGAGAGGGCGTCGATGAGGTCGCCGACGCACTCGTCGAGGCGCTGGACGATCCCGTAGTAGTCCGGGAGCTCGCGTTTCCAGTCCCCGGGGCGATCCCGCAGATCCGCTGGGACGTACGGATCCGTCCGGTGCCGATCCGCGTACTCATCGGGCGCGACGAACGTCCAGAGATCGTTCTGGTCGTGTGGCTCGACGTAGCCGACGACGAGGAAGAACGGCTCCGAGAGGGAGTCGATCCCGTCGATCGCGTACTCGGTGAACGCGTCGGCGCGGTACTGGTCGAAGGTTACCGGCTCCTCCTCGTCGTCGTACAGCGTCCCTTCGTAGGGCTCGGTGGTGAACTCCGGGACGTCGGCGGCGACCCAGAAGTCCTCGTAGCCGCCTCGCTGTTCCGGCGGCACCGGATCGTCGAAGGTCCGGGCGAGGTGCCAGTTCCCGACGTAGCCGACGTCGTAGCCAGCGGCTTTGAACAGGTGAGCGAGCGTCTGTTCGTCCTCGTCCAGCGGGATCGCGCTCTCCCAGACCCCCGTCTCCGTGGCGTACGTCCCGGTCTGGAGTGCGGCCCGGAACGGGCCACAGAGGGGCTGTGGCGAGATGGCCTGCTCGATCGTCGTCCCCTCGCGGGCCAGCTCGTCGAGCGTGGGCGTCAACCCCATCGGGTTGTCGTAGGCTCCCAGCGTGTCCCACCGCTGCTGGTCGGTCAGCACCAGGACGACGTTCGGCCGGGCCTCGTTTTCGTTCATGGTTCGTGAATGGCGCCGGAGATCGTATGTACTCTTCGCTCGCAGCGAGTGCGTCGAATCACAGTCTGCTCTGGATCGAGTCGACCGTGCTGCCGACGAGGCTCACGAAGTCCGCGCCGGAGAGCTTCTCGTCCATCCGTTCCGCGGGTGCAGACACCGTGACGGATCCGACGACCGTCCCGTCGAAGTCGGTGATCGGGGACGCGACGCAGTGGTGCTCGGACCGGTACTCCCCCCGATCGACGGCGTGCTCCTTGCCGCGGATGCGGCGGAGTTCGGCTTTCAGCTCCTCGGCGTCGGTCACGGTCTCGTTGGTCAGTTCCGGCAGCCCCTGGCGCTCGACGATGCGGTCCCAGGCGGCCGGCTCCAGCTGCGAGAGGATGGCCTTCCCGCCAGCCGTCGCCGTCAGCGGAACGCTCTCTCCCTGCCGGATGTTGACGTCGGGACGTCCCTGGGCGCTGATACGGACGACGTAGACGCCCCGGTCGTTCTCGGGGACCATGACGCTCGCCACTTCCCCCGTCGCCTCGGCAAGGTTCTCCAGGGGCGCGTACGCCGCCTGGTAGACGTCCAGCTGCGACCGGACGCTCGTCCCCAGCCCCAGAAACCGGAGGCTCAGCCGGTACTGATCGCCCTCCTGGACGACGTAGTTCACCGCCTCGAGCGTCGTGAGGTGTTTGTGTACGGTGCCTTTCGCCAGGTCGAGCTCCTCGGCGACGTCGCTCACGCGCGCGAGTGATTCTCGTTTGAGCGTCTCGACGATCCTGAACGTCGTGACGGGCGTCGTCGCGATCTGCCGGTCGAACTCGTCCGCCGGCGGGATTTCCGTTCTGTCCATGTGCATCGGTCACGGTCCAGCGGGATAACTGTTCATGATGCGTGAACTGATCTGGCGTACGTTCACGCGCCGATCTCGCTGCTCCGTCCCTGCGAAGCGTACAGGGATTCGCGCGTTCGTCGGCGTTCTGTAGCCGTTCTGCAGCCGTTCATGTTTCGTGAACGACTGGGTCCCAGATCGCCGATCGGCCGGTTCGTACCCTCGGCGCTGGCAGGCTCGGCCACTCGGCAACGCGCGTGGGACAGGCATCAGTCGTCGAGCGGCGGTGCGGACCTCGCCCGCGTCTCGGCCGGGAACGAAAGCTCCGGCAGGTACGCCTCGTTGGCCTCGATGAGCTCCTCGGTCATCTCGTGGAGTTCATCGAGCGTACAGGCCGCCGCCGAGAGCGGGTCGAGCTTGATTGCCTGGTGGACTTTCTCCCGGTTCCCCTCGAGGGCTCCCTCGACGGCGAGCTCGTAGACGGCGGTGTGTTGCTGGTCGAGCGCTGCGATCTGTGGCGGCAGTTCGCCGACGGCGCTCGGGTGGATCCCGGTTCCGTCGACGAACGCCGGAACTTCCACGCAGGCGTCGTTCGGCAGGTTCTCGATCGCGTTCTCGTGGTTGGGGACGTTGAGGTTGAACCGGCGCTTCGTGCCGGTCTCCAGGGAGTGGATGAGTCGCGCGGCGTACTCCTCGGATCGTTCGACCTCGACGTCGGCGAGGTCGACGTCGAGATCGGGATCGTCCCGTTCCACAGAGCGCTCCGTCCAACCCTCCAGGTACGACGCCGTCGGCATTCGCTCGGCGTAGCCGGTCCCGTTCATCGCCTCGATCGTCGCCTCGTCGGTCCGGAAGTAGGGGACGTACTCGCTCAGGTGGTGGCTGGACTCGGTCGGGAACAGCCCGAAGTGGCGCAGCATCTCGAAGCGAACCGTGTCCTTGCGATACGTCGCTTCGTCGTGGTATGCTTCGCGGAGCTCGGGGTAGACGGACTCGCCGTCGTGGCGAACCTCGTGGAAGAACGCCATGTGGTTGATTCCCGAGACCCAGTAGTCGAGTTCCTCCTGCGGGACGTCGACGTACTCCGCGATCGCCTCGGCGGTGTGAGGCACCGAGTGGCAGAGCCCGACGACCTCGACGTCGGTCGCCTCGTAGATCGCCTTGCAGACGATCGCCATCGGATTGGTGTAGTTCATCAGGAGCGCGTCGGGACACAGCTCCTCCATGTCCCGCGCGATGTCGAGCATGGTCGGTATCGTCCGGAGCCCGCGGAACACGCCACCCGGCCCCGTCGTGTCGCCGATGGCCTGCTCGATCCCGTACTTCTCGGGGATCCTGATCTCGTTCTCGAATGGCTCGACCCCGCCGACGTTGATCATGTTGAGGACGTAGTCCGCTCCCTCGAGTGCGGCCGAGCGGTCCGTCGTCGCCTCGACCGTGGCGTCGAGCCCCTCGTTCTCGACCATGGCCTCGGCGACCGCGGTCGTCTGCTGGAGTCGGGCGTCGTCGACGTCCATCAGTCGGATTTCGCTGTCGGCCAGGGCGTCGTAGGAGAGGATGTCTCCGACGAGGTTCGTTGCAAACACCATACTGCCGGCTCCAATGAAGGAGATGGTGGACATGAGTGCGGATGAAGAGGCTATCGGAATAACTCTTTCCTAGTTCTGGAGCGTCCGATCCGGTTTTCGGCCCGACGACCGGCTCGTCCCCTCGCGCGGTCGGCGTCTCGTGGTCCCCTGCCGTTCCACCGGTCGCCGCTGTCACGCCGCTGTCACGCTGCTGTCACGCCGTTGGACCGCCGTTCCGGCGATCTGTCGACGTTTCGCCGCCCGGTCAGCGTCCCGTCGCGTTCGAGCCTTCGTTCCTCCGGAACCTCCCGTTTCTCCGGAACCCCTCGTTCCCCCGGATAATCTCGTTTCTCGGATCGTCACCGCTCGCGTCCGTGCGAGGGCCGCCGACCTCCGGGTACTAGAAATATAAGTGTACGAGTCGAGATGCTCTTGCCATGGGAGACCTCGACATCCAGAGCCTCACGAAGGTATTCGAAGACGACGGTGGCGACATCGTCGCAGTAGACGACCTCGACGTCGAAATCGAGGACGGGGAGCTGATCGTACTGGTCGGACCGTCGGGCTGTGGCAAGTCCACGACGTTGCGCTGCGTCGCCGGGCTGGAAGACCCGACGAGCGGCGACATCGTCCTCGACGGCACCGACGTCACCGACCAGAAGCCCAAGAAGCGGGACATGGCGATGGTGTTCCAGAGCTACGCGCTCTACCCGCACATGACGGCCCGCGAGAACATGGCGTTCGGTCTCAAGATGGCGACGGACCTCTCGAGCGACGAGATCGAGTCCCGCGTCACCGAGACGGCGGAGATGCTCGGCATCTCGGAGCTCCTGGGGAAGAAGCCCGACGAGCTCTCCGGCGGCCAGCAACAGCGGGTCGCGCTCGGCCGCGCGATCGTTCGCGATCCGGAAGTGTTCCTCATGGACGAGCCACTCTCGAACCTCGACGCGAAGCTCCGGACCCAGATGCGCACCGAGTTGCAGTCCCTGCAGCAGGATCTCGACGTGACGACGCTGTACGTCACCCACGACCAGACCGAGGCGATGACCATGAGCGATCGGATCGCCGTGCTCGACGAGGGGCAGCTCCAGCAGATCGGGACGCCACTGGAGTGTTACCACGAACCGGAAAACGAGTTCGTCGCCGGGTTCATCGGATCGCCGTCGATGAACTTCTTCGAGGTCGATCTGGTCGACGACGGCACCCCCGCGCTGAGCCATCCGGGGTTCACCTACGAACTCGACGAGGACGTCTACGAGGACGTCGTCGATCACGGCGATCGGTTCACGCTCGGCATTCGCCCGGAGGACATCGAGGTCGCGACGGCGGACGAACGCAACGCCATCCCGACGACGGTCGAGGTCACGGAGCCGCTCGGAGAGGTCACGTACGTCTACCTCGACGTCGAGGGCGAGCAGTACACGGCGACGGTCGAGGGCGATTTCGTGATCGACTCCGGGCGAGCGCTCACGGTCAGATTCCCCCAGAACCGGATCCACCTGTTCGACGGCGAAACTGGTGCGGCACTTCGACACCGCGAGCCCACTGACGACGATACGATCGACGCCCTCCGTGGCCTCCAGGACGGCGAGAGCGTCGGCGCCGAGGTCGAGTGACGGCCGTCTCCGCGGTCGTCGTTTCTGGAGCGTCGTAACGGGCCGTCGTTCAGCGATCCCGCGGATGCTCGTGACGCCGCCGACCGATCCACTCCTCTCGATTCGCACCTCCATTCACCGGTATCCATTCACCGGTGGCGACTGCGCGTGCAGGGCTCGCCGTCGGCGACCACGAACACTGGCGGGGTTCTCCTCGATCTCTCGGTAGATCGTCCCCGGTCTCACGAGAATTCTGTACCGGACCCACGGGGTGCCCTAGTAAAATATAAATAATAAGAGGAGCACGTGGGTATTGGGTGTACTATCGTGAACGACCCGGATGCCAGTGGACTCAACAGGCGATCGCTCATCAAAACGCTCGGCGTGGGAGCTACGGCCGGACTCGCCGGCTGTAGCTTCCTGACCGGCGGCGGTGGCGGGAAAACCCTGCTGTGGGAGTACGGCTTCCCGAATACCCAGGGCGCCGAGCCGGTCTGGCGAAACGAATTCGAAGCGAATTACGAGGAACGGACGGGAGAGAACATCGAAATCGCCCGATACGCCTACGAGGACCTCCGGCAGAACTTCCTCACGGGTGCCCAGACGGGCGATCCCGACGCGATCGAGGGGACGCTGAACCACCTCGGCGAGTACATCGCGGCGGACAACCTGCAGCCACTCGACGACCTGGCCGAGTCGCTCGAACACTTCGACGGCTATCTCGACAGTGCGATCGACGCGATGACCTACCAGGACACGCTGTACGGTCTGCCCTACGAGGGCAACGCTCGAGCGCTCTTCGTGCGACAGGACGTCCTCGACGATCTCGGACAGGACGTCCCGGAGACCGCCGAAGAGTTCCAGCAGCTCGGCCGGCTGATCAACCAGGAGTACGACGACATGACCGCCTTCCACAACTGCACGATGGCAGGCGGCACGAGGTCGTTCCAGGAGTGGATGACGCACGTGTACCAGCACACCGACCAGCTCTACGTCCCGGACGGCGATAGCTGGTCGCTCAACATCGAGGCGGACGCGCTGGGCCAGATCTTCGACAACTGGTACTACCAGATCTACGCCGCGGACGACCCGATCGGCGATCCGGACGATCTCGGCACTGGGTGGCAGACCAACGATCCCGGCTACATCAACGGGAACTACGCGATGGTTCCGGGCGGGACGTGGATGCGAAACTGGACGTCCGGTGAGAACATCCAGAACAGCGACCAGGCAGCCGACATCCTCAACAACCGCACGCAGATCGCGCATCCGCCACACGCCGAGAGTGCCTCCCGTGGGACCTTCCTCGAGATCAAGCCGGTGATGGTCAACGCTCACGCCGACAATCTCGAGAACGGCGAGGCGGCTGCGGCAGCCTACTCCGACCCCGAGACGCTGAACCAGGGCATGGCACAGGACCCGGAGGCCAGTGGGAAGGCGATGACGCCCGTCCACGAGGACGTCGAGTCGACCATCGAGAACGAGAACTGGCAGCCGTTCACGGAGATCTTCGAGACCGGCCGAGCCCTCGCGAAGGTGACCTGGGGGCCCGTTCGGAACGAGTTCTACACCGTGATGCAGGAGGTCGCGTACGGGGAGACCGATCCGTACAACGCCGGCGACAGCTTCCACGAGACGCTGAAGGGTCTGGAAAGTGAACTCTAACCCGGATAATGGCAACCCAGTCTGAATCGTGGTTCGGTCGGTACAGGAACGAATTCTCGTCGTTCCTGCGGGAGACGTGGCTCGGGTACGCCTTCGTCGTCCCGGCAGCGTTGCTTCTGGCCGTCGTCATCGGCTATCCGACGGTTCGAGCGATCTACCTGGCGTTCTTCGAAGTGTCGCTGTTGAGCCCCAACGAGATGCAGTTCGTCGGGCTCGAGAACTTCACTGCTCTCGCCAGCGACCCGGTGTTCAAGGAGGCGCTGTGGCACTCGGTCGTGTTGACCGGCGCCGCGGTGTCGTTGCAGTACCTCCTCGGCCTCGGACTCGCGCTCGCGTTGCGCGAGAAGGTGCCGGGCGCGGGGATCTTCCGGAGCCTGTCGATGGTGACCTGGGTGATGCCGGTGATCGTGATGGTCATCATCTTCCGGTTCCTGGTGCAGAACGGGTTCGGCCCGGTCAACATCATCCTCGACTCGCTGGGGATGGAGACGACCTACTGGTTCGGCGAACCTGGCGTCGCCTTCCCGCTGATCGTGGTCATGCACGTCTGGCGGAACGTCCCGTTCTACGCCATCTCGTTGCTGGCAGCGATGAGTGCGATCCCGGAGGAGCAGTACGAGGCGGCGCGGCTCGACGGTGCCGGTCCGCTCGAACGGTTCCGGTACATCACGCTGCCCCAGATCTCGTACGTGTCGATGATCATGATCGTGTTGCACGTTACCTACACGTTCAAGAACTTCGACATCATCTACCTCGCGACCGGCGGCGGTCCGCTGGGTAACACCGAGGTGCTCGCGACGTACGTCTACGACCAGGCGTTCCAGCAGTACGCACTCGGCTACGGCGCCAGCATCGGCGTCGTCATGCTGATCCTCATGCTCGTGTTCACAGTGATCTACGTCAAACTGGAGGAGGTCGACTAATGGCGACACAGTCCGACACCGACGACCGGAACGTCGTCCAGAAGCTCGACGCGTGGCTCGACAACGACGTGTCGCCCCGTCGCGCGCTGGCCGTCTACGCAGTCCTGGGGTTCTACTTCGCGTTCCTGCTGTCGCCGGTGCTGTACATGGTCATCGTGTCGTTCACCACGCAGGAGTTCCTGTTCTCGCCGGAGCTCGTCCCGTCGATCAGCGACCTCACGCTGGAGAACTACCGGACCGTGCTGAGCCGCGGGGAGTTCCAGACGTACTTCGTCAACTCGGTGATCGTGGCGACCTCGACGACGTTGCTCGTGTTGACCGTCGGTCTCCTGGCGGGCTATTCGATGAGTCGCTTCGAGTACCCCGGTCGTTCTGGGCTGCTGTACGCGTTCCTGTCGACCCAGATGCTCCCGATCGTGCTCATCCTGATCCCGTTCTACGTGGTCATGTTCCAGCTGGAGCTGCTCGACACGCTGCTCGGGATCATCATCGCGCACTCGGTGATCGGCATCCCGCTCGGTACGTGGCTGCTGAAGGGGTACATCGACGATATTCCCGAAGCGCTCGACGAGGCGGCGATGATGGACGGCTGTTCGCGCCTGCAGGTGCTCTGGCGGGTCATCATCCCGCTAGCGATGCCCGGGATCGCGGTCGCGGGCTTCTACACGTTCATCCTGTCGTGGAACGACTTCCTGCTCGTGTCGATCCTCTCACAGACCAACGCGACGCGAACGCTCCCGTTCGGTCTGCAGCTGTTCCAGTCACAGAACACGGTCGCGTGGAACCTGCTGATCGCAGCCGCCGTCGTGACGATGGCGCCAGTCGTCGCGCTGTTCGCCATCGTCCAGCGGTGGGTCGTCGAAGGACTCGCGAGTGGCGGCTTCAAGGGCCACTGACGACGCGGTTTCTCTCTCTCTCTCTCTCTCGCTTTCCGCTCCTTCTGTACGGAGCCCCACGACGAGCCTCGCATCGTTTCGGCGTCACGGCGTCTGATCGGTGGTCGAACAGAAATCCTATAACCGCGGATTGCGATTCGTTCGCCATGAGTGTGGGTGTCTGTTACTTCCCGGAACACTGGAGCCCCGACCGCTGGGAGACCGACGTCGAACAGATGGCCGAGGCCGGGCTGGAGTACGTCCGGATGGCGGAGTTCTCGTGGGCACGGCTCGAACCCGAGCGCGGCCAGTTCGAGTTCGAGTGGCTCGACGAGGCGATCGAACTGGTCGGCGACCACGGGATGGAGGTCGTGCTCTGTACGCCGACCGCGACGCCGCCCAAGTGGCTCGTCGACGAGCGCCCGGAAATCCTCCAGGAGGAGATCGACGGCACCACTCGACAGTTCGGAAGCCGCCGGCACTACTGCTTCAACTCGCCGGCCTACCGCGAGGAGACGCGCCGGATCGTCACGAAGATGGCGGAACGGTACGCCGACGATCCACACGTGACGGGCTGGCAGACGGACAACGAGTACGGCTGTCACGGCACCGTCCGGTGTTACTGCGACGACTGCGCGAGCGCCTTCCGCACGTGGCTCCGGGAACGCTACGAGGACGTCGACGAGCTCAACGACGCCTGGGGGACGACGTTCTGGAGCCAGCAGTACCCGTCCTTCGAGGCCGTCGACCCGCCGGGACACACCGCGGCAGAGCAGCATCCCTCGCGGCTGCTCGAGTACTACCGGTTCGCGAGCGACAGCGTCGTCGAGTACAACCAGCTACAGACGGAGCTCCTCCGCGAGGCCAACGACGACTGGGCCGTGACGCACAATTTCATGGGGAAGTTCCCGACGCTCGACGCCTACGACGTGGCCGAGGACCTCGACTTCGTCTCGTGGGACTCCTACCCGACGGGGTTCGTCCAGGACCGCCACACCGACGAACCGACGCGCGAGGAACTCCGGGCGGGCAACCCCGACCAGGTGGGGATCAATCACGACGTCTACCGGGCAGCCCTCGACCGGCCGTTCTGGGTGATGGAACAGCAACCCGGCGACATCAACTGGCCGCCCCACGCGCCACAGCCCGCCGAGGGAGCGATGCGGCTGTGGGCCCACCACGCCGTCGCCCACGGCGGCGACGCGGTCGTGTACTTCCGCTGGCGTCGCTGCCGCGAGGGCCAGGAGCAGTACCACGCCGGACTCCGCAAGCAGGACGGGTCGCCGGACCGTGGCTACGCCGATGCGGCCGACGCCGCCGAGGAACTGTTCGACCTCGGCCCCGTCGACGCCCCGGTGGCGATGCTCCACAGCTACGAGAACCTCTGGGCGATCGGCGTCCAGCCCCACTCACCCGACTTCGACTACTGGGACTTCCTGGAAACCTACTACGGCGCGCTCCGCCGCCGTGGGGTCCAGGTCGACGTCGTCCCGCCGGACCGTGATCTCGACGACTACGCGGCGGTCGTCGCCCCGCTCCAGTATCTCCTCGGCGACGATCTGAGCGAGCGACTGGCCGACTACGTGCGGGAGGGCGGCGAGCTCCTCCTGACGGCACGAACCGGCGAAAAGGACCAGTACAACCAGCTCCACGAGGAGCTTCAGCCCGGCCCGCTCGCGCCGCTCGTCGGTGCGACGGTCGACCAGCACGAGAGCCTGCCCGAGCAGCTCGAGACGCGCGTCACCTACGACGGCGATCCCTACGACTACCGGACATGGGCGGAGTGGCTCGACGTCGACGATGCGACGGTTCGCGGCCGGTACGAGAGCGGGACGGGATCCGGTCGCGCGGCGATCGTCGACGCCGAGCGCGGCGACGGCTCCGTCACGTACTGCGGCGTGTGGCCGGAGCGCGAGCTCGCCGACGCGATCACGGGGTCGCTGCTGGAGCGCGCTGGCGTTCCCACGCACGATCCGCTCCGGGACGGCGTCCGCATCGCACAGCGAGACGGCTACGTCTGGGTGACGAACTTCACTGGGGAGCCCCGGTCGGTGGACGTGCCCGAGGACGCGACCTGGATCGTCGGTGACGGCACCGTCGGCGCCTACGATCTCTGCGTCGTCAAGTGTGACCGGTCGGCGCTCTCGGTGACTGGCCGCTGACCGGCGGGGTGCGTACCTGCCGCCAGTCCCGGAGCCTCGAGCGGAGTCGACACCGATTGTTGTGGTTCTCTCGCTCTCACTCGCTCCGCTGGATCGCCGCTCGTGTCACAGCAGTCGGCCCTCTGCCACTCCCCGATGGAGAGAATACTACCAATTCGTAGTATTGTATTTATAATTTATATATTGGCGTCAGAAATGGATCTGCTGGTCCGTCCGGTGGCCTCCTCCAAGATGAATTTTTCATCCTCAGTATGGCCACAAATTCACGGTAGTACGTGGCTGACTACGTTCAGAAGGGTCGGATAGTTCGGCAGTGATGGATCGATCGGGCTCTCGATCCTGGGGCCCCACGATCTAAGGGGGTGTCATTCGGTATTTGAATCTTAATTCTACAAATGCGCGCTCTGGCCATATTTTTGCGATATCTTGTGTCATATAGTCGATTCTGGGGCCGGAACGGCCGAAGATCCCGTCCGCAATCTCCACGCCCCATAGTTATATGACACACTTCTGTGTTATTTCTACTACTCTTTGAATTTTTATGCTTCTCACGCCCCTGTTTTCTCCCTCTCTCGTTCTGCCCGTTCGAGCGCACCGTCATCTACATTGATCACTTCGTCCAGGATTTCAGCGACCCGTCGGGGCTCGGCGTCGCGCCAATGCCACGCTCGATGCGTGGGCCGACGCTGACGAGCGGGTCGACAAAATCGAGCGACTGGACGAGTCCGCGTAACGACCGACCTGACGCTCACTGCTCGGGGAATTCGAACGTTTGATCGATCGCAGCGTCGGGATCCCGATCCTCGTCCGTCGCACGGCGCCCGATCGCCGTGGAGCGGGTGGCGCCCCGCGACTCGTCGTGCTGCATCGCCTCGCCGAGTCGCTCGCGCCACGTGAGCAACGACCGGAGGTTTTGGGCGAGCGCCGAAACGTCGTGCTGGACGGACGACCGGAGTTCCTCGATCGACGCCTCCATCCGCTCGACGTCGTCCGTCTGAGCGGCCTCTAACGACTCGACCGACGACTCCAGCGAATCGAGTTGGTCAGTCACTGCGTCGAGTTCGCGCTGCAGCGATGCGACGTCCTCCTCGAGCGATTCGATGTCGCCCAGCGGATCCGCCTCGGCGTCGAGGATGTCCTCCATCGCCTGGATGTACGCTTCGAGATCCAGAAACCGTGATTTGAGGTGGTTGAGCTGTACTTCGACGCGCTTGGGCGGGCCGACGCCGAGCGCCTTGCGAATCTCCGCCCGCTGTTCGTCGGTCACGTCCTCCGCGGAGACCGATTCGATGAAGTCGTCGACGGGTGGAGAACGCGTTTCGGGAACCTCGTCTGATTCGGCGTCGTCACTGGCGACGGCATCGCCATCTTCTGACCTGTCGCTGGTGGGCTCGCCTGTGACATCGCCGTCCCGAGTGTCTCCTGTCCCCTCGACGGCGACGTCGGCTGTTTCGTCGGCGTTCGACTCCGCCACGTCGGCATCAGAGCGCCCGCCGTTGGCAACCTCCTCGGGGATTTCGCCCAGGGACAGCTTCGCGCTCGTGTCGTCGTCCGGCTCGTCCACCGCTTCCGCTTCTTCGTCTTCGTCGGATTCGAGCAGTTCCGAGATGTCGACGCCGCCGTCGCTCGGCATTTCGAGCTCGCCGAACGCCTCGAGAAAATCCACGTACTCGGGATCGTCGAGCAGCCCCTCGTAGTCCAGTTGCTTCGTCTCGGCTTTCAGGTTGGTGAACTCGCCGTCGTCCGGTCCCGACTGCTCTCTCCCGATGTCCAGCTCTCGATTCCCTCTCGCGTGGTCGTCTCCCCCACTGTTCCAGTTCATTGTCTCCACCCAGTGTACCGCTACTCCCCAGATAGCGGTCGGTCTCTAGCTGCAGACTAGTTAGTACACTGAAACTACTTAAATGATTTTGTGGATCTTTGAGAGGATTTGGGAAATATCTTCCTGGACTGTGGTCACACTGGGAAATCTATCTGTGTCTGTTGGATATTCTGGAATATATTTGCTGTATAGTCAGTTTAGATGGCTCTTAGTTTGGGCATACACAACAATGCACACAGAAGGTTTTGAAATGAATAATGATGATAAATGTCGATTGGCCTCACTGATTCTGCAGACAGATCGTCGATCACCGGAAGGAAGGGGGAGGAACGGTGGAAGGCTACGGCAACGGGATCGATCCGACGAGGGTCGGCCGCGATTACTCGACGAAGTCGATGTCGTCGCCGTCGTCGTCATCCACAGGCGGCTGGCTCGCGGCGGGCTCGGGCGCGCTCGCGGCAGCTGCGGACATGTCGGGCTGGGTGTCGCCGCCGCCGTAGATCTGTGGCGACTCGACGCCCGTGACGACGATCATCGTACGCATCGAGCCCTCGAGGGACTCGTCGATGGAGGTCCCCCAGATGATGCGGGCGTCGGGGTCGATCCGGTCATAGATCTCCTCGACGACGCCCTCGGCCTCCTCGATGGCCATGTCGTTGCCGCCGGTGACGTTGACGAGCGCGGAGTTCGCACCGGAGATGTCGACGTCGAGCAGCGGCGAGCGGAGCGCGGACTTGACGGAGTCCTGGGCCTTCGCCTCGGAGTCGGACTCGCCGAGACCGATCATCGCGACACCACCGCGCTCCATAACGGTTCGTACGTCGGCGAAGTCGAGGTTGACGAGGCCGGGCTTGGTGATCAGTTCGGTGATGCCCTTGACGGAGCGCATCAGGACTTCGTCGGACACCTTGAACGCCTGTCGGACGGGGAGCTTGCCGACCGAATCCAGGAGGCGGTCGTTCGGAACGACGATGACGGTGTCGGAGACATCGCGGAGGCGCTCGAGCCCTGCTTCGGCGTTCGTCCGCCGGACCTCGCCCTCCGCGGTGAACGGCGTCGTGACGATCGATATCGTCAGCGCTCCGGACTCGCGGGCGGCCTTCGCGACGACGGGTGCCGCGCCGGTCCCGGTACCGCCGCCGAGCCCCGCGGTCACGAAGATCATGTCGGAGCCGTCGATGGCCTCGTTGATCTCCTCCTGGCTCTCCAGGGCCGCCTCTTCGCCGACCTGCGGGAGCGAACCGGCACCGCGACCGCCGGTCTTCTCCTCGCCGATCAGGATCTTCTCGTCGGCCTCGATCTCGACGAGGTGCTGCACGTCGGTGTTCGCCGCGACGAGGGACGCGCCGTGGATGCCCTCCTCGAACATCCGGTTGACCGTGTTGTTGCCAGCGCCGCCACAGCCGACCACGGTGATGTTCGTCTGGAGGTCCTCGAGGACGTCCTCGAGCTCCTCGTCGGTCATGTTCCCGGTCCGGTTCTGGGACTCGACCGGTTCGTCGTCGGTCGGCTCAGCGCCGGATTCGGTCTCCCCATCCTCCGCCTCTTCGATTGCCTCGTCTACGAGCGAGTCCATTTGGCGAACGGATAGCGGGTGAAGGGTTATTATTGTTCCCCCTCTGTCAGACGCGCGCAAGACGTGGCCGAGTCTGGCGATTTTCGGCGATTCCCCTTCCCCAATCCTTATTTACTCGATAGGTCGGCCTGATTTCCACGTGAATCGAAGGTCGCGAGTGGGGGTGTGTCGAGTGGCTGCTAGGGGAGCGAACACGCGTTTCGAAGATCGGGCGAATTGTGTAGCGGTTGGTTCCGTTCTGGCTGTTACAACCAGCCCCGAAAGCCCCAGGCCGCTCGGTGACCCGGGCACCGTCGGAGCGAGCTCCGACGGGCTTCGCCTCGCGTTCGCTCGGCTCAGCACCGAACGACTTCGCTTCGCTCGTCTTTCGAGGTCACGCTCATTTCGTTCGCGTGACGCTCGCTGCGCGCTTCATTCGCTCACGAGGACCTCGCACGCTACGCGGCTGTTGACGCTTCCGTCGGAGCTTGCTCCGACGGCGTTCGCCCCGCTACGCTCGGCTCACAGCCGCGAAACGCGCGCCACCGCGCTTCCCACTGCCGAATCGCGTTGCATAAACAACTCTCCGGGTGGGACTCCGGAAGGGGCCGACCGGTCGTGTACTCTCACGACGCAAGCACCGCAGCCGACCGGAGGTCGGCGAGGAGCACAGCGAGTGAGAGTGCACGAGCGGGAGGGGGCTTCCGTACGGGCCGGGATGCGATCGGAGATACCCGCCACCGGACTTCAGCGACGAAGCCACCGAAGAACGACGATCGAATCCAGCAGAACTATCGCCGATTCCAGCAGATCGAAACGACCAACGCCCTCGCCTCCGCCGATCAGTCTCCCGTCCGCCAACTCGGAATCTCGAAGGTCACCGTGCGTCGCTCGTGAACGTCTGATGCCTCGACGGTCCGGCCATCCACCTCGACCGACTCCCCGGCCGACAGCTTCCCGAACGCGGGCCCCTCTGGAACCCCGGCTGCCTTCGCCAACCCCGGATCGAACGCCGTCTCCTCGGCGACGATCCGCTCGGCCTCGACGGTGATCGAGTCGTAGCGCTCGCGCAGAATTGCGGCGAGCTGTCCAACCACGGTCTCCGGAAGCCCACCGCCAGGGAAGCACGCGCGCTCGCCGGGAAGCGTGCCACCCTCTCGCGTCTCGAACGCGAGCGCAGTCTCTCCGAGCACGGCCATCGTCGCCTCGCGATCGACGCTCGCCGCGGCGTCGAGGAGCTCCGTTGGGAGATCGACGACCGTCACGTTCTCGAGTTCGGTGGCTTCGGCGGGAGTCGCTGCGTTCGCCGCCGACCCTCCATTATCCCACTCCCGCGCCGGATCCCCGAACCGGAGCCCGTCGTCGACGGTCGAGAGCCGCTCCTCGAGAATCCCAACGAGCGACAGCGGAACGTCGCTCGTCTCCCGCACCCAGGTCTCGCTGACGATCCGGTAGCCGAGATCCTCGATCGCGGACGCCAGCCCGGGTCGCTCGCCCTCGACGACGGCGTGGCTTGCGCGACTCTGCTCGAAGGCTGCCTCGAGGACATCGGCGTTCGCGGAGGGCGCACCGAGTTCTTCCAATGACCAGTCCGCGGCGACGTGTCCGACGGCCCAGTCCGTCTCGCGGGCGATCCGGGTGAACCGCGGCGCGTAGTGCCCGCCGCCGAAGCCCACGAGATGACGGTACGCACCCTCGCATGACGGAGCGTCGGCGGAGGCGTCAGGCTCTCCGTCTGCGGCCACACCGCTGAGATCGAGGATCGCTCGTGCGACGGCCGCAGCACCGTCCGGATCCGCCCACTCCTCGGGGCCGCTGCCGAGTTCGACGAACATCGACGGCACGCCGACGTCGGTCGGGCCGTGGTGGGTGCACTCCAGGCTGACGTCGTACTCCTCAGGGGCGTGCTCGGCGAGCCGATCGAGCACTGCCGCGAGCGCGTTCGGCGGCGCGCGGGCGAGGGATCGGTCCGCGCCGCCGTACTCCGCGTCGCCGAAGTTCCCGGTACAGTGCGCGGAGAGGAGGGGTCCGGTGTCCCCGGAATGTCGCGAGGCGAAGATCACGAACTCGGGATCGTCGAAGGCGTCGGCGACGCCGTCCAGTTCGAGGTGGAGGTCGTCGAAGCTCCGTAGCTCGAAGGCGTCCGAGCGGTAGACGGTGCCGCCGCCCGCGCCGTCGGACAGCGTGTCGTCAGTGCGCTCCTCGAACGCGCCGAGTCTGTGCAGGTGCTCACAGACGTGCTCGGAGGCCTCGTCCGCCCTGCTCTCGACGATGCCGATCACGTTGGAGCGCTGGCGATCGCCCCGGTAAAGTCTCTCGGAGTGAGCCGGCAGCTGTCTGCTCGACGAAATTCACTGACCGCTCGCTCTTCCTCGGACACTCACGCGTCGTCGCGCGCGAGGACCTCCGATCGCTGCCACTCGACGTCCTCCGCGACGATCGACTCCATGTAATCGTCGGCGCTCGCCCGGACGTGGCGGAGCCAGTCGACGTCGTCACTGGTGCTCTGGACGAGCAGTGACGTCTCGATGAACGCGTAGAGCGTGGCGGCGACGCGCTGTGGATCGGCGTCCTCCCGGAAGAACCCCTCGTCGATAGCGAGCTCGGCGAGGTCCGCCATCCGCTCGCGCGCGACGGCGTCGGCCTCGGCCATCGCGGTCTTGTACGCGGGGTCCATCGCCGCCTGCGCTCGGAGCTGCAGGTACACCTGATCGATGTCCGCACCGTCCAGCTCCGCGCGCTCGGTGCCGTCCGGCGCCTCGCCGGTGATGAAGATGTCGAGCGCGTAGGCGAAGAGCTCCTGCAGGCCGCCCTCGGGAAGCTCGATCAGCAGCGCGTCGACGTGGGCACGCATGAACTCCGAGACGAAGGAGGTGAGCAGGTCATCCTTGCTGTCGAAGTGGTGGTAGATCGTCGACTTGCCCAGCGTCGCCTCGTCGGCGATTTGCTGGATCGAGAGGTCCGCCAAACCGTGGCGCGTGAGCGCCTGGTACGTCGCCCGGAAGATCTCCTCCTCGCTCGTCTCCGGGTCCGTGAACAGGTCGACCTGCGTGGCCATCTCGACCGATCGTTCGGTCCGCCGCCGTTTAAACGACGCGACGAACGAGCCGCGCCCCGGTTCCGCAACGGTTAATGCAAACCGAACGTTCGTTCGAGATATGACCGAACGTTCGGTCGGCTCCGACGGTGGTGACGGCTCGTGCGAGTGAGCGATCTCGCTGCGACGATCGTCGACCACCGCCGGCTGGTGATCGTCGCCTTCCTCCTCGTGACTGCCGGGATGGTCGCTGGGGCGACGCAGGTCGAACAGCAGAGCTCGCTCGACGGGTTCCAGACGGACTCCCCGGAGTCCCGGGCGCTCGATCGGATCCAGGAGCGCTACGACCGATCCGGCGAGAACGTGACGACGGCGCAGGTCGTCGTCGAGCGCGAGGACGTCCTGAGCAAGGCCGGGCTGCTCGAGACGCTGCGCTACCAGCGCGCGCTCGCCAGCGACGAGACGATCGCGCCGACGCTCGCCGCCGAGGGATCGCCGACGACGAGCGTCGCCTCCACGGTCGCCACCGCGGCGATCCGGCAGGAGCAACTGGCCCAACCGGGCGATTCCGGCTCCGCGAACGGGAGCAACAACGGATCGGCCGCCGCGGGCGCCGCCGCGCCGTCGTCGCTCGACGCCCAGATCGCACAGCTCGAATCGATGAGCGACGCGGAGATCGACGCGACCGTCGAGTCCGTCCTCACCGCCGATCGTCCGGAGCTGCTGATGCTCCTCCCCGAGGACTACGCCGTCGGTGACACCTCCGCGGACGCGACGATGGTGCTCGTCCGGCAGGACACCCGCGGCAAGTACGTCTCGATCGACACCGCGCCGGATCACCTGATCGAGAGTCAGCAGGCGATGATCGATCTCGGGGACGCACGAACCGGCGCGGACTACCACGTCTTCGGCGTCGGCGTCACGGCCAACGAGTTCACCGCGTCGCTGAACGAGAGCCTCGCGATCGTCGGGCCGTTCGCGCTCCTGTTCGTGCTCGTCGTGCTCGCGATCGCGTACCGCGACGTGATCGACGTCGCGCTCGGGCTCGGTGGCATCTTCCTCGTGCTCGTCTGGACCTTCGGCTTCATGGGCTGGGTCGGCATCCCGTTCAACCAGCTGTTCGTCGCGGTGCCGGTCCTCCTGATCGGGCTCTCGATCGACTACGCGATCCACGTCTTCATGCGCTCGCGGGAGGCCCGCACGGCTGGCGACACCGCCGACGCGACTGCACGCGCCGACGCCGCTCCCGCCGCCCGCATGCCCTCGGTCGACGAAGCGATGAAGGGCGGGCTCGCTGGAGTTGGCCTCGCCCTCGTGCTCGTGACGGTTACGACCGCGGTCGGGTTCCTCTCGAACGTCGTCAGCCCGATCCAGCCGATCGCGCAGTTCGGGATCGTCAACGCCGCGGGGATCGTCGCCGCGCTGGTCGTCTTCACGATCTTCGTGCCCACGCTCAAAGTCGAGATCGACGCCTGGCTCGAGCGCCGTGGCCGCGATCGCAGCGCCGCGGCCTTCGGCTCCGGTGGCCGACTCAACGGGCTCCTCGAGGCCACCGCGACGGTCGCTCGCCGCGCACCGGCGATCGTCCTCGTGCTCGCCTTGCTCGTGAGCCTCGGCGGCGCCTACGGCGCGACGCAGGTCGACTCGAGCTTCGAGAGTCGGGACTTCCTCGCCGACGATCCGCCGGGGTGGACCGAGTCGTTGCCCGGTGCGATGCAGCCCAGCGAGTACACTGCCGTCGAGTCGATGGACGTCCTGGAGAACGAGTTCGTCCGCCAGGACCTCGACGCACAGATATTGATCGAGGGGGCCGTGACGGACCCGGCGACGCTCGAGCGCGTCGACGCGGCGTCGGGCGATCTCGCCGCCGCCGACTCCACGGCCAGGCTTCCGAACGGCCGCGCCGCGATCACGGGCCCCACGACGACGATGCGACGGGTCGCCGCCGAGAACGAGTCGTTCAACGCGACGCTCGCAGCCAGCGACACCGACGGCGACGGGCTCCCCGATCGCAACGTCGAGCAGGTTTACGACGCGCTCTACGCGGCGGACCCCGCCGCGGCGTCGGCCGTCGTCGATCGCACCGACGACGGATCGTATCGCTCGCTCCGACTCACCGTGCTCGCTACCGGGAGCGACGAGCGGGCGGCGCTCGTCGCGAACGCTCGCGACGCCGCGTCGCGGATCGACGCCAAGGGCGGAACGGCAGCCAGTGCAGGCGGAGACGGTGCCGTCGAGGCGATTGCGACCGGCCAGCGGACGGTGCTGACCCAGCAGGTCGCCTCGGACATCCTCGACACGGTGCTCTGGAGCCTCGTCGTCACGCTCGCCGCCGTCGGCGTGCTCCTGATCGTGGCGTATCGGTTCACCGCCGGCCGGGGCACGCTCGGCCTCGTCGCGATGGCACCGATCCTCCTCGCCCTCTCGTGGGTGCTGGGGACGATGTGGCTGATCGGGATGCCCTTCAACTCGATGACGGGGATGATCACGAGCCTCACGATCGGCATCGGCGTCGCCTACTCCATCCACGTCACCGAGCGCTACAATCAGGAGCTCGCGAATCGCGACAGCGTCGCGGACGCACTCCGGTCGACCGTCACTGGGACTGGCGGCGCGCTGCTGGGCAGCGCGGCGACGACGGCCGGCGGGTTCGGCGTGTTGACGTTCGCCTTCCTCCCGGTGCTCCAGCAGTTCGGTCTCATCACCGCGACGTCGATCGGGTTCGCGTTCCTCGCGAGCGTCGCCGTGTTGCCGAGTTTGCTGGTCGTCTGGACGCGGTTCCTCGGACCCGAGTGGGCCCGAACCGAGCTGGCTTCCGACGCGTCCGCTGGCCTCGGCGATGCGGAGCCCGCCAGCGACGACTGAGGACGTCCCCGGCTCGCTTCGGTTCGCTCGTTTCGGCCCGCTTGCTGTCGCTCGAACTACTGCTTCGAAAAATCGTCCGCTGGTTCGGCCGACGACCGTCGGCTCGACCTAGATGAGGTCCTGGTCGTTCAGCTGGTCGATGACGTCGTCGACGAACGCCTCGACGTCGTCGTAGGGGAAGTCCCCGCCGCCGAGCTTGGTGTTGAGCTCCATCGCCGTCATCGAGAAGTCGCCCGACTCGAACGTCGTCGAGGGCCCCTCGGGCAGCGCGGGCACGAGGTCCATCGGACTCGAGATCGGGTAGTCTGCGCCTTCGAACGCCTCGATCATCTGCTCGCGGAGTTCGGCTTCGTCTGCCATGCTCACACGTAGCGAGTGCGGTGACAATAAACTTTGCTTTGATTGGAAGTTGACTCGGGGGCAAATGGTTCCTGGCGCCCTCCGGCCGAGAACGACGGACAGCGTGCGCCACTCAGCCGTCGAGCCACTCGTCGGCCTCGGCCGGATCCGTGAGCGGCCGCGAGCACGTGAAATCGCGGCAGACGTACGCCGTCGGGCTACCGGCTGCCTCCGCAGCATCGGCGTCCTGGGCCTCTCGTCCCGCCCAGATCGGCGGCGCTTCGTCGAGGTCGAGCCGGTCCAGCCAGTCCGCCAGCCCGTCTGCCGTCGCGGGTCGCGGTGCGAGCAGCCGTCGCGGGAGGTAGCGGTCGGCGAGCCAGGCTCCCCACGGCCCCGGGACGCCGACGCGTCCCGCAGACTCGTCGTCGCCAGCACTCGATCCGAGTCCCTCTATCGAGATCGTCACCTCCGTCGATCCGGCGCGGGCCCGCTCGGCCGCGAGCGCGAGGGAGGGATGCTCCAGCGGTCGCTTCTCCAGCCGGCTGGCGTGCGTGGCGAGGACGCGGCGGCCCACCCGGTCGAACCGATCGTCGGGTCGGAACGCGTCGAGGGCGAGCAGCAGGTCGGTCCCGACGGCGAGACTCGACGGCGTCGACTGGTCGCGGGGCTCCTGCGGGCGGGCGATCAGGTCCTCGCCACCGGCAGGCGTCGAGTAGAGCGTCGCGGCTCCTTCGTCGTAGAACTGCTCGACGATCCTCTCGCCGAGATCGAGCGCGAACGCGAGGGCGTCGACGTCGCCGGTGGCTTCATAGCACGCGAGCGCGCCGCGGCCGAGGAAGGCGTAGTCCTCGAGATAGCCCCGCCCCTGAACGTCGACCGCCGCCGACCCCGCCGAGCCGTCGGCGTCCTGTCCGTCGCCCATCGGCACGTATCGCCGCGCGAGGGACTCGCCGTCCCAGAGATTCGTCCGGACGGCCTCGAGCGCGTCACTCGCCCGCTCGGCGAGATCGTCGTCTTCGAGCACGATCGCGCCCGCCGCCAGCGCGCGGATCGCGAGCCCGTTCCAGCCCGCGATCACCTTGTCGTCCCGACGCGGGCGCGGGCGGTCCTCGCGAGCGGTGCGGAGCTGCTGTCGAGCGTCGTCGAGGCGCGCACGGATCGGCTCGGGATCGAGATCGTGCTCCCCCGCGAGCTCCTCGATCGAGGCGGCGATCGTGAGCACCGTCGCGCCCTCGAAGTTCCCGCGCTCAGTGATTCCGTAGCGGTCGCAGACGAGGTCGTCGAGCTCGGGATCCTCGAGCACGGCTCGGACTTCCGCCGGCGTCCAGACGTAGAACGCGCCCTCCTCCTGCTCGCCGGGCTCGCCGTCGTCGGTACGATCCGCGGGCACGGCGCTGCGCGCGTCGAGCGTGGCGGCGAAGGCGCCGTCCGGGTGGGCCAGCTCCCGGTCGAGAAAGTCGAACGTCTCCCTGGCCACGGTCGCGTAGCGATCGTGGCCGGTGAGCTGGTGGGCGGCGAGGAGGGCGCGCGGAAGCTCCGCGTTGTCGTAGAGCATCTTCTCGAAGTGGGGCACCGTCCAGTCACGGTCGGTGCAGTAGCGGTGGAACCCGCCGCCGACGTGGTCGTAGAGGCCGCCGTCCACCATCGCCGCGAGCGCTGCGTTCGCGACGGCGTGGAACTCGGAGTGCGATCCGGTGTCGCTATTCTCCTCGGTATCGTCGGTCCGATCCCCCGCGCCGGCGTCGAACAGCGCCTCGATCCGGGCGGGCTGGGGAAACTTCGGCCCCTGGCCCCAGCCGCCGTGCTCGCGGTCGGCGTTCCGGAGTGCGGCGCTGGCGGCGCGCTCCAGCGGGCTCGGCCCCTCGTCGTCCGCTCCGCCGGGAACCCCGTCGCTGTCGACGCCCGTTGCCGACGCCGTCGGCGTATCGTCGTCGGTGTGCTCCAGTTCGCCGCGAATTCGAGTAGTGATCGTCTCGGCGCGGTCCTCGAACTCGGCGCGCTCTTCGGGGTCCGCCCAGGAGTCGGCGACGTCGTCGAGCAGATCCAGGAAGCCGGGCATCCCCTGGCGGGCCTCCCTGGGAAAGTAGGTCCCGACGTAGAACGGCTCGCCCTCGGGCGTCAGCCACGCTGAGAGCGGCCAGCCGCCCCGTCCCGAGACCATCTGGCAAGCCGTCTGGTAGACAGAGTCGAGGTCGGGGCGCTCCTCGCGGTCGACCTTGATCGGGACGAAGTTCTCGTTGAGGGTCTCGGCGACGGCCGGATCCTCGAAGCTCTCCTCTTCCATCACGTGACACCAGTGGCAGGCGGCGTAGCCTACCGAGAGGAAGATCGGGACGTCGCGCTCGCGGGCGGCCGCGAGTGCGGCGTCGTCCCAGGGCTGCCAGTTGACGGGGTTGTCCGCGTGCTGCTGGAGGTAGGGGCTCGCCTCGGCGTCGAGACGGTTGCGATCAGTCGGTCCGCTCATGCCCGCGCTTGGGCTGTGCCGCCTAAAGCACCGGCGCTCCGGGCAGGTGAGCGCCACCGTGAAACGTCCGGCGACCCGAGAGAGCGTATGCGAGTGCAGACCAGACTCCGGCTCCTCCGGATCGCGGGGCTGGTCCTGACGGTGCCGATCGCGTTCCTGCTGTTCACCGTCGCGGTCTCCGTCGACGCCGGCGCGATCGTCGGTCTCCTAATCGTGTTCGTGCCGCTCGGGCTCTACGCTGCGGGAGTCGCGCTTCTCCTTCGCGGGCTCGGCGACCCGACGGACGGCGAGTCGCGGTCCGGAGCGGTCTGAGCACCGCACACGCAGCGCTGCGGGCGCTGAGCTTCCGATTCCATAGCGAACGACCAGAACGTGTGATCCGACGCGGATCAGCTGTCGCCGTCGCTGCCACTGCTGCTCCCGCTATCGGGATCGAGGATCTCCTCGAACTCGGCACGCTCCTCCTCGCTGGGCCCCTCCTCGTCATCGTCGCCGCCACCCGAGGGGCCAGAACTCCGTCGGCGCCGACGGCGGTGCTCGGGCTCCTCGGCGTCCTGCCTGCTGAGGAACTTCGGCCGGCCGACGGCCTCCCGGGAATCGTCGGGACGGCTGTCGAGGTCGTACCCGCCAAGCGCGCCCGGAAGGCCCTCTTTCTCGTGTGGTTCGGGGGCGTCGGGCCGGTCTGACGGGTCGAGCTGGGTCGTCTCCGCGACGACCTGCTCCCAGACGTCGTTGGGATCGTCGCCGGGCTCGGGATCGACGCGGTCGGCCTTGTCCCGGCCCTCGTGGTAGGCGAGCTCGACGAAGCTCCGGTCGTAGTTCGACTCGACCTCGTCGCTGATCCGGTCGAGTTCGCCGGGGTAGTGCTCCCCCATTCGCGCGTCGACGCCGAGTGCGAACGCGCGGCGGACGGCCTCTTCGCGGTCGTCGATCGACGTCCAGTCGGTGCCGAAGCGGTCTTCGTACATCTCAGGTGGGTCTCCCGGGCATGGAACTCACCGGATCAGTCACCGATGATCGCGTCGGGATCGACGCGCAGCCCGCGCTCGCTGAAGCGGGCGGCGTGGATGTTGCTGTCGATCTTGGTCCCGCGCATCTTGATGATCTGGACGCCCCGCTGCATGCCGCCCTCCTCCAGATAGTTGTGCATGAAGAACACGCCGTGGGCGAGGTAGTGCTCGTCGGAGTAGGAGGTCGGGTCGGTCATCTCCGAGATGACGAGCGCGGTCGCGTCCGCGCGCTTGAGCGCGGTGAGGAACTTGATGAAGTCGTCGAGGTCGTCGGAGAAGTAGTACTCGAGCAACATCGCGGAGTCGATGACCAGCCGATCGATCTCCTTGTTCTCGATGAAGGAGACGATCTGGTTGGTCATGTTCTCGACGTTGTCGGGGAAGTCCCCGCCGGACCGAGAGGAGGGAGCCAGCAGGCGCTTGGCCTCGCTCTCGAAGACGTTGAGGAACTTCACCCGGCCCGAGCCGACGGCCTTGTCGAATCCGAACTCGTAGTTGCCCATGTCCTCGACCAGCTCGTCTCGCGTCTCGTGGAGGGAGAGGAACAGCGACGTCTGCCCGTCGATGGCCCCCTTGGTGACGAACTGGGACGCGAACGTCGTCTTGCCGCTGCCAGGCGGACCGCTGACGATGTACAGCCGATCGGTCAGCAACCCGCCGTCGACGAGTTCGTCGAACCCGGGGACCCCTGTTGCCACGCGCATCATATGGGAGGGAGAGCGGACCGGACAAGAGTGTTCTGGCAGTCCGGACCGGGCTCCGGGTCCGGCGTCGTCCACCTGGACACCATCCGCTCCAGCGATCTGCCCCGCTGGGACCCCGGAAACGATCGTCCCCGAACCACCTTATTAACTCTATTACGAATTGCAGTAGTTTAATGCTCCTCCCCGACGTTTCCTCCGATGATGCCCGAGATCACGGTGTCAGACTCCCTGTACAGCCAGCTCGACCAGGCCGCCGAAGAGGACCTCGAGGCGGCACTCTGGGAGATGGTGTACCTCCACCGGCGCGGGAACGACCCCTCCGAGTAGCGCTTCGACCGGCGAGCGCCACCGACCCCCACACTGCAGACGCCCACACGATCGAGCCCGGCGCGGCCGCCCTACCCCGCGGCGCTTTTGGTATCGGCCCGAGTAGCCAGGACGTGGCCGACGATTCGCTCGACGATTCGCCAGGCGATCCACGGGACGCTTCCCCGTCTGCTCCAAGCGACGACCCAGCCCGCGAGCCACTGGCCCTGCACGCGCGATACGAGGGCGACGACGATCCCAAGAAGTGCACCGCCCGCCGGCTCGAACGCGAGGGCCACCTCACGCTCCACCGGAGCGACCGCGAGACGCCCTACGGCATCGTGTTGAACCCCCACGCCGAGCAGGCGCTCTCGCCGGCCGATCGGGCCGTCGGCAACCGGCTGATCGCGCTCGATTGCTCCTGGGAGACCGCCGAGGCCGCGCAGTTCTCGATCGCCGGCGAGCACCGTGCGCTCCCATTCCTCGTCGCGGCGAACCCCGTGAACTTCGGCAAGCCGTTCCAGCTGACGACGGCGGAGGCGCTTGCCGCCGGGCTCGCGATCCTGGGCGAGCGCGAGGCCGCGGAGGAGCTGCTCGCGGGCTTTTCCTGGGGCCAGGCGTTCATCGACATGAACGACGAGCCGCTACGGCGGTACGCTGCATGTGCCGACTCGGCCGACGTCGTGGCCGTGCAGGAGGAGTATCTCGCCGATCCCGACGAGGAGCCGTAGCGGCGCCTCGGTCGGGACGACGGGACCCAATGGACGCCGCCGACCAGCGGCCGCTCCCCTCCGGTGTTGCTTAGTACCCCTGCGCCGAACGCCCGGTCGTGTTCGGAACGAGCGGCGTCCGCGGGCCATTCGGCACGGACGTGACGGCAGATCTCGCGCTGTCGATCGGCCGCGCGGTCGCGGCCGACGGCGCCGACCGGATCGTGATCGGCCGGGATCCGCGAACGACGGGCGACCTCCTCGCGGACGCGGTCGCCGCGGGTGCCCGCGAGTGCGGCGCGGACGTGATCGACCTCGGCGTCGCTGCGACGCCGACGATCGCACGGAGCGTCGCGTGGCAGGACGCGGACGCCGGAATCGCGGTCACGGCCTCGCACAACCCGCCGGAGGACAACGGGATCAAGCTCTGGCAGCGCTCGGGACAGGCCTTCGACGAGGAGCGCCGCGAGCGGATCGCCGAGCGTGTCCGGGCGGACGACGCGACGGCGGCCGCGTGGGACGCGGTCGGCGAGCGATCGGCGTGGGACGGTGCGGCGGATCGCCACGTCGGTGCGATCGAGAGCGCCGTCACTGGGGGAGACTCCACGAGCTCGCTCTCGGATCTCGATGTCGTCGTCGACGTCGGTAACGGCGCGGGCGGGCTGACCGTCCAGGCGCTCCGCGCGCTCGGCTGTTCGGTGACCGCGCTGAACGAGCGGCCCGACGGTCACTTCCCGAGCCGTCCGAGCGAGCCGACCGCGGAGACGCTCTCGACGCTTCGCTCCGTCGTGGCGGCGACGGACGCCGATCTCGGCGTCGCCCACGACGGCGACGCGGATCGAACGATGGCCGTCGACGAGACCGGTGCGTTCGTCCGCGGCGACGCGCTCCTCGCGCTGTTCGCGGTGGACGCGGTGCGTCATTCGGCGCCCGTCGACGGCGATGCGGACCGCGAAAACCGCCGCGTCGCCGCACCGGTCAACACCAGCCTCGCCGTCGACGACGCGCTCGCGGCCGTCGGCGCCGAGGTCGTCCGGACGCGCGTCGGCGACGTGTTCGTCGCGGAACGAGCCAACGAACCGGACGTCGTCTTCGGCGGCGAGCCGAGCGGTGCGTGGATCTGGCCAGCGGAGACGTTGTGCCCGGACGGCCCGCTGGCGGCCTGCAACCTCGCAGCGATGGTCGCAGAGCGCGGCCCGCTTTCAGAGCTCGTCGGGCAGCTCGACGAGTATCCGATCCGTCGCGACAGCCGGGAGGTCGCCGAGAAGGGCGCGACGATGGACCGGATCCGGGCAGCTGCGACGGCGGAGTACGCCGACGTCGACGATATCGACGGCGTCCGGATTACGACCGACGACGGCTGGCTCCTCCTCCGGGCGAGTGGCACCCAGCCGCTGATCCGCCTGACCGCGGAGGCTCGTGAGCCCGATCGGGCGGACGACCTCCTCGAAACCGGCCACTCGCTGCTCGACGACGCGCTCGTGGAGTGAGTCGGCTCGATACGTCTGTCGGCGTGCGGAAATGGACGACCCGCACGCCGAGCCGAACCGTTTTACCTCGACACGCGAAAACCCACAGCCATGGACGCCGTGATCGTCGCCGCGGGCAAGGGAACCCGAATGCGCCCGCTGACCGACGAGCGACCGAAGCCGCTCCTGCCCGTCGGCACGACGACGCTACTCGAGCGGACGATGGCACAGTGTGCACCCCACGTCGAGCGATTCGTGCTGGTCGTGGGCTACCGCGGCGAGCAGATCCGCGAGGCGATCGGCGAGTCCTTCGAGGGCGCGCCGGTCGAGTACGTCGAACAGCGCGAGCGGCTGGGAACCGCCCACGCCGTCGGGTGCGTCGCCGACGTCGTCGACGATCGGTTCGTCGTCTGTAACGGCGACCTCGTGCTCGACGACTCGCTGTTCGAGGCGCTCGCGGCGACCGACGGCCACGCGCTCACGGTGACGACCGTGCCGAATCCGACGGAGTACGGCGTCGTCGACGTCGCGGGTGGCGACGGCATCGCTGGGTCCGGGGCGGACGACAGCCTCCCCCGCGTCACGGGGATCGTCGAGAAACCCGACGACCCGCCCTCGGACCTCGGGAACGTCGGCGTCTACGCCTTCGAGCCATCGATTTTCGACGCGATCGACCGGACGACGAAGAGCCCCCGCGGCGAGTACGAGATCACTGACTCCATCGAGCTCCTTCTCGAGGACGGCGCCGAGATCACCGCCGTCGAGTACGACGGCACGTGGCTCGACGTCGGGCGGCCCTGGGACCTCCTCACGGCGAACGAGGCGGTGCTGGGGGAGCTGGATGGCGACGACGCTTCCGAGCAGATGATCGAAGGCACTGTCGAGGACGGCGCTCACCTGTACGGCGCGGTCGTTGTCGAGGATGGTGCTCGCGTGCGTTCCGGTACGTACGTCGAGGGCCCGGTGGTGATCCGCTCCGGTGCCGACGTCGGGCCGAACGCCTACGTTCGCGGTGCGACCGTCCTGGGTCCGGACGTGCGCGTGGGCAACGCCGTCGAGGTCAAGAACTCCGTCCTGATGGCGGGTGCACACGCCGCCCACCTCTCCTACGTCGGCGACTCCGTGCTCGGTCGCGACGTAAACTTCGGCGCCGGGACCGTCGTCGCCAACCTCCGGCACGACGACGCGAACGTCCGGATGCGCGTGAAGGGCGAGGCGGTCGACACCGGTCGCCGGAAGCTCGGGGTAGTGCTCGGCGACGGCGCGAAGACCGGGATCGACACGAGCCTGAACGCCGGAGTCGTGCTCGGGACGGGAGCAGCGACGGAGCCCGGCGAGTCCGTGCGGCGGGATCGCGGCCGGGAGTGAGTTCAGTCGCGATATACTGGCTCACCGTTGCTCATTGATCGGTCGTACGTGCCGATATCGCTAGAACTAGTCGTCCGGTGTGACGCGGCGACCCGGGAGATCCGGGTCGCGCTCCTCGATGGCACGGATCTCCTCGCCGTTGTGAAACGCGTACGCCAGCGCGGCGTGGACTTCGGCGACCGAAATGTCGAGCCCGCCGGCGATAGAACTGGGGTCTTCGTCGCCATCGACGTAGCGCTGGTAGACGTGAAAGACGCCGATTCGCGTCCCGTCGATGCGTGGGTCGCCGCCGAGAACACCCTCGGTCTTGACGATTCGTGGCACGTCGACGTCTGAGGGCGTCCCGGAGCCCGATCCGGAAGTCGCCATAGGCAATCGTGGTTCGTCTCGGCATATAAGGTTGCGCCGGACGCTCAGGGGTTCCCTCGACCAGCACGCTTATTGCATTGGTCTGCGTACCAATGGTAGAGGATGGCCTCGGTGACCGGTGACGACCTGGATGGCGTGAGTGAGGGGAGAAAGTACCCCGATGGGACCGTCGTCCGCGTGTTCTGCATGCGGACAGATCGTGAGGCGTACCCGTCTGAATGGGCCTACAAACTCCACTATGGTGACACTGAGCCGGATCCGCCCCGCACACTCGAGGACGGCACGATTCGACGATACGACAACTCACACGAGGACACCAAAGGGCACGAACTCCACGTCGCACCGGATCCCGAACCAACCAACGTTACGTTCCCCGGAATGGTCGAACTCTGGGAACGGTTCTGGAGCGAAATTCCGAAATTGGAATTCGAGGTCAACTGAAGCCACCCCACCACGGTGATACCATGACTGATTCAACGCCACCGCTGCACCCGATGGAGCGTGAACAGCTCCGGGGCGAATCCACCCTCGTCGTAACCGTCACCAGTTCTAGTGAATTTTACGACGACGTACTCACTGGCATCGAGGATCTCGAACGTGGCAACGAGGCCGATTCCACGCCGACGCTCTCGTTTACTAGCTACGATGACCTCATGGAGACGCTGACGCCACGCGTCCTCGATCTCATCGAAGCTATCCGGCGAGAGGAACCATCCAGTATCAACGAGACAGCACGGGTCGTCGATAGAGACGTCAAGAACGTCCACGAGGAACTCAGTCGACTCGCCCAGCTAGGCATCATCTTCTTCGAGGAGGACGGCCAGAGCAAGCGCCCTGTCGTCTGGTTCGACGAACTGGTCATTAACCTCCCGTTCGATCCGGATGCTGGCGACACGGCGACCTCCGCACCATAAACAACGGTTGTCGTCTCGACGCATCTTTCTGCGGGACCGACCGAATGGCTGGATAATCTGCACGTACCGAGGCCGAGCCCACTCTTCTGAGCTGGGTGTGAGCGACAGCAGCCCCGAACGGCCACCGGCCGACGGTGTATTCAAGTGTGCGCCAGCGATACGAAGTCACATGACAGACGCGACGACGGCGGTGATCCTCGCGGCGGGCGAGGGCCGCCGGCTGGAGCCGCTGACGAACCGTCGGCCGAAGCCGATGCTTCCGATCGCGGACCGGCCGCTGCTGGAGTACGTGCTGGAGGCAGTCGCGGACGCGGGCATCGACCACGTGGTCTTCGTGGTCGGTTACGAGCGCGACCGCATCCAGACGCACTTCGGGGACGGCGACGACTGGGGCGTCGAGATCAGCTACGCCGTCCAGGAGACTCAGCTCGGCACCGGCCACGCCGTCCTCCAGGCAGAGGATCTGGTCGAGGGACCGTTCCTCGTACTCAACGGCGACCGGATCATCGAGCCCACGGCGGTCGAGTCCGTTCGCGAGACGTTGGCGAACGACGCGGTGCTCGACGAGACGTCCCCCGAGGCTGCTGGGAACGACTTCGCGATGGCAGTCACGCGCTCGCCGACGCCCGCCGACTACGGCGTCGTCACCGTCGAAGGCGATCGCGTCGTCGACCTCGTCGAGAAGCCCGAGCACGAGCCGCCCTCGGAGCTGATCAACGCTGGCGTCTACGGGTTCACGCCGGCCGTGTTCGACGCCATCCGGGCGACGCCGACCGGGGCCGACGGCGAGCAGTCGATCACGGCGGCGATCGCGGACTCCATCGCGGAGGGTGCGGTCAGTGCTGTCCGCTACGACGGGCTCTGGCTCGACGTCTCTCACCTCTGGGACCTCCTCTCGGTGACCGGCCGGATGCTCGACCGGTCGGGCGGGGCGGTCGACGGCCCCGTCGCGGAGAGCGCGACGGTTTCGGACGCCACACATCTGGCAATTGGTGCGCGCGTCGGTCCGAACGCGACGCTCGGCAGAGGGACGGCAGTCGCCGACAATGCCAGCGTCGGCGCCAACGCCGTCGTCGAGCGCTCGGTGGTCTTCCCGGACGCGACGATCGGCCCTGGCGCCGTCGTCCGGGACTGCGTCGTCGGCGCGAACGCGACCGTGGGCGCGAACGCGACGGTTCCAGGTGGCGAGGCGACGGTGATCGTCGAGGGGAGCGTCCACGAGGACGTCCGCCTGGGCGGCGTCGTCGGCGACAACGCGAGCGTCGGCGGCGGTGCCGTGCTGGCGCCCGGCGCAGTCCTCCACGACGAGGTCGACGTGGCTCCTGGTGCGAGCGTCAGCGGGACGGTCGAGCAGGGCACGCAGATCCGGAGGGGGTAGCATGTGTGGGATCGTCGGCTACAACGGCCCACGGCAGGCCCTCCCGATCGTCACCGAGGGGCTCGAGAACCTGGAGTACCGGGGTTACGACTCCGCGGGCGTTGCGCTCTCGAATGGATCGGTGGACGTCTACAAGCGCTCCGGCGAGGTCTCGGCGTTGCTGGCCGCGCTGCCGGAGTCCGCCGAGCACCGACTGGGGATCGGCCACACGCGCTGGTCGACACACGGCCCGCCAACGGACGCCAACGCGCATCCCCACACCGACTGCACCGGCGACGTGGCGGTCGTCCACAACGGGATCGTCGAGAACTACGACGAGCTGAAAGCCGAGCTGGAGGCTGCAGGCCACGAGTTCACGAGCGAGACGGACACCGAGGTCGTCCCGCACCTGATCGAGACGGCGCTGGCCGACGGGAAGTCCCCGCAGGACGCCGTCCAGTGGGCGGTCGGCAGGCTCGAGGGAAGCTTCGCGGTCGTCGTGACGATGGCCGGCGTCGACGCGCTGTTCGCGACCCGGCAGGACAGCCCGCTCGTCGTGGGACACGGCGACGGCGAGGCGTTCGTCGCGAGCGACGTGACCGCGTTTCTCGAACACACTCGGGAGGTGACCTACCTCGAGGACGGTGACCTGGCGATTCTGGATCCGGATGGCGTGACGATCGAGCGGGATGGCGAGCGGATCAAGCCCGAGCGCGAGACGCTCGAGTGGGAGGCCGACGCCGCGGAGAAGGGCGGCTACGAGCACTACATGCTCAAGGAGATCCACGAGCAACCCACGGCGCTCCGGCAAGCGCTCTCCGGCCGGATCGACCCCGACGCGGGCACCGTCGATCTCGACCTCGACCTGCCCGCCGAGTACGTCGGCTCGCTCGAGGAGGTGCAGTTCGTCGCCGCCGGTACCTCGAACTACGCGGCGCGCTACGCCGCGGAGCTGGTCGAGGAACTCGCCGACGTCCGGGCGACCGTCGAGATCGCCAGCGAGTACGAGTTCGACGGCGGCCGGGATCCCTGGCGGACGCTCGTCGTCGCGGTGACCCAGAGCGGCGAGACCGCGGACACGCTCGCGGCGATCCGGAAGGCGAGCCGAGCGGGCGCGCGGACGCTCGCGGTGACGAACACGCTGGGCAGTACCGTAACCCGCGAGGTCGACGACAGCCTGTTCATCCGTGCCGGGCCCGAGATCGGCGTCGCCGCGACCAAGACGTTCTGCTCGCAGGTCGCGACGATGACGATGCTCTCGGTGGCGCTGGGCCGCCAGCGCGGAACGCTCTCGTCCGACCGTGCGAGCGAAATTCTGTCCTCGCTACGCGGGCTTCCTGGCGCCATCCAGCAGGTGCTCGACCGGGCCGACGCCGTCGAGGAGGTCGCGCTGGAGCTCGCGGATTCGGATGCGTTCTTCTTCGTCGGGCGGTGGCTCGGCCACCCCGTCGCGCTGGAGGGCGCCCTGAAGCTCAAGGAGATCTCCTACGACCACGCGGAGGGGTTCGCCGCGGGCGAGCTGAAACACGGACCGCTCGCACTCGTGACGCCGGAGACGCCGGTGCTCGCGGTGCTGACCGAAGGATCGCGGCCGACGGAGACGCTGAACAACGTGAAGGAGGCGCAGGCGCGCGAAGCGCCGGTGGTCGGCGCGTCGTCGGGTGACGGGGCGGGCCAGTACCTCGACGTCGAGTGGCCGGTGCCCGACGCCGGACTGCTGGAGCCGCTGATCACGAACGTCTACTGGCAGCTGTTCGCGTACTACGTGGCCGACTCGAAGGGGCGATCGATCGACAAGCCGCGGAACCTCGCGAAGAGCGTGACGGTGGAGTAGGGAGTGCAGGTTTCGAAATCCAGCCGTCGCGGTTCATTGTGCAACAGTCGATTGGTAAGCGGACGGGTACACCGTCAGAACAAAAAGAGTAGTGCCGATATCGCTCCGGCAATGGAGAGGCCGATTCCAAATACTCGCGTCAGTTTGACCTTCCAGTCTGCTGGCTGAACTCTCCCGGCTGGTTTCCGCCCAATCGCGTCGAGGACCTCCTCCCAGCGAGCCAGCTTTCTCGGCCATATCGCCAGCGGAGGGCCAAAGAGAATCCCCACCACAGCAACAGTCAGTAGCTGTGTCTCGGACATGATCACAGCCGTCCGCGTCTGCTCTTACGTATTTTTCGACTCTGCCGACACAAATCCAGTACGTCCGCAGCAGTCGAAGAACTGCTTGCTACCGGTAGACCAGAGACGCATTTGGACCGAAGAACTATCAATTCCGCGTTAAAATTCTTCCTTGATGAGACACTCCAATCTCATGAATGGAACTCATTCGGTGGGACTCACGATCGTCGCTGCGTACTCTCTTCTTATCGGTATCGGCGCGCTCATCTCAGCTACCCAGGGGTCGTTGTTTCACGCGATACTCGTACCTATCTCGCTCGCAGCCGCATACGGCCTCTGGACGAACTCTCTCTGGGGATTGGGAGCTGCAATGCTCCTGTTCATTATCGAGTCGGTTCGGAGCGGATTGATGGCGTTGAACGGCGACAGTGGCGCTATAGTTACAGCTGTGCTTTCCGTTCTTCTCCTGCTCTTTCTGTACCGCGAACGGACTTCGTTCCAACACTGAGCGCGTTCGCTTCTCGACGAATCGAAAAACCACCGAGAGCAGAATTCGGATCGAATTGCCGGAGACTGCTAGTCGTCCGCAGCGGCGCGTCGCTCGGAGAGATGCTCCCAGATCTCCGTGCAGCCGGCACCCGCTTCGACGTCCGCGAGGTGGTCGTCGTCGGAGGGCTCCTCGCGGTCGGGATCCGAGTTACTCATTGTATGAGTCACTCATATTTGGCAGTCGTAATAAGTCCTGTGGGTGTCGCTGGAGATCGCGTTACCCCTGCACCGAATCGGCGGCGTGATCGCACGCAGCGACGCGTTCGCGGCCGATCCCCCGAGGCGGGCCGAATCGAACTGTTGAAACGCCTGTGGAGATTCGGCTCGGGGTAGATGAATCGCGATCGGATCCGCCGCGCGATCCGGGCGAACCCCTGGCTCGCGGGCGTGCTCGTCGTCGCCGCTGTCCTCCTCTATTTCGGTATCTGGCGCGTCGAGCCCTACCAGTTCATCCCCGACGAGATCGCGGCGACGACCCAGCCGCTGACGATCGCCCAGGAACCCTACGGAATGAACGAGTTCAAGAAGGGCGGGAATCTCCACATCTGGCTGCTCGTCCTCGCCTACCTCGTCGTGTTGATCCCGCTTGGCACCTACTGGTTCCTGACCGGACAGGTCGAGGCGGTGCTCGACGAGGCCCAGCGCGTCTCCCAGTACACTGCCGGCGGCCAGTGGGCCGCGGCCAACCAGCAACTCCTCGACACCTACCACCTGCTCGTGACCACGGGCCGCTTCGTCTCTGCGACGGCCGGACTGCTGACCGTGCTCGGCGTCGCATTGCTCGCACGTCGGCTTGGCGGGCGACCCGCTGGCGTCCTCGCGGGTGCGACGCTGTCGGTCAGTCTCGGGTTCGTGCTGACGGCGAAGTACGCGACGGAGGACGTGGTCGTCGCCTGTTTCGTCGTCTGGAGCTTCCTCCTGCTGGCGTATCACTACGACACCGGCGAGGACCGCTACCTGCTCTACGGCGCGGCGGCGACCGGGCTCGCGATCTCGACGAAGGCGACCGCGGGCGTGCTCGTGTTCGTGGTCGCGATCCTCGCCTTCCGGCGGTACGAGCCCGAAGAGTTGCTGACTCGCGACGCGATCCGCGATCTCATCCGGTATCCGGCGCTCGCCATCGCGACGTACGTGGCGACGACGCCATCCCTGCTCGTCCGCCCCGACCGCTACGCCGCGGAGATCGGCCGCTACTTCGTCGTCAAGTCCGGCGGTGCGACCTTCTACGCCGCCAACGAGCCGGGCTGGATCGCCCACCTCGGCCACCTCGTGACCGCGCTCGGCGTGCCGCTGCTGGCGCTGTCGATCCTGGCCGTCGTCGGGGTCGCCGTACTCGCGCTGACGGATCGGATCAGCCCCTTCGCGCTCTACCCACTCGGGTTCGCGGTCGCCTTCTATCTCGTCGACTCGTTCACCTCGAGTACGCAGTACAACCGCATCTTGCTGATCGTGCCGCTGCTCGCCCTCTTCGTCGGCCTCGTCGGCGGGTGGGCGATCGACGCCGAGCGGCCCAGCGGGCTGCGACGGGTCGCTGGCCCCGTGCTGGCGGTCGTCCTCCTGCTCTCCCTGTTCTACACCGCCAGCGGCGCGGTCGCCTGGAGCACCTCCCGCGGCGAGGCGTCGGAGTGGACGCACGCGAACATCGAGGACGGCGATCGGGTCACGCTGCTCACCAAGCCGACCTACCTGCCCTCGATCCCCGACGGCGCGAACGTGACGCAAGCCTCGATCGATCCACTCTACGACAGACACACGGCCGAACGGAAGGAGCGGGTCCTCGAGCGCGTTCGCTGCCACCGGACCGATTTCCTCGTGCTCTCGAGTTTCCACTACGAGCGCTACTTCGAGGACCCAGTGGTCTCGCCGAACCGCACCGCGTTCTACCGCTCGCTGCTAGACGGTGACGCGGGCTACGAGGTCGTCACCGACTTCGGCCCGAGCGATCCGAACCTCGAACGCGACGCCGACGCGAACTTCGAACGCGCACTCGCGCTCGAACCGCCCTCCCGGAACGAGAACAACCCACGAATCGTCGTAATGAAGCCCACGGTCCCCGCCGGCGAGGGCGAGCATTGCGCGGCGTAATCCTCACTTGTACCCCAGATCCTCGAGCAGGTCGTCGATCTCGAGGCGCTCGCCCTCGGTGAGCTCCGGCGTGGGGAACTTCTCGCGGTAGGCCTCGATCTCGTCCTCGGCGTCAGCGAGTGGGTGATGTTCGAGCGGATCGGCCTCCAGGTCGTAAAACTCCGGCTCCCAGTCGCGGTCGGGGTAGACGACGAGCTTCTTGCCGTCCGCGCGGATCGCCCGCGCCCAGCTCTCGCGTTTCAGCAGCGAGGCACCGCAAGCGCGCATGTATGCGTCGCGCTCGCCGACGTTCTCGGGTGGTAGCAGCGTCTCGCCGTCGACGTCGGCGTCGCCGTCGTCGTCGGTCGGCTCCTCGTCCGCTGCCGGCTCGTCGCCTCCTCGTTCGAGCACGTCCACGAGCGTCGGGAACACGTCGACTTGCCGGACCTGCGCGTCGACGCTGGCCGTCGGAACGCCGGGGCCGTGGAGGACGAAGGGCACGTTCGCGACGTGGTCGGCGACGTTCTCGCCGTGGCGGTCGTCGAGGAAGCGGTCCGGAACGTGGCTCGGCCACCGGTCTTCGACGAACCGGTCGATCCGGCGCTCGATCCCGCGGGTGTCCAGCCCCAGGTAGTACCGGAGGCCGGTCCGGGCGTACTTGCCGAGCTTGTGGACGGGGTTGTGGATCCAGGTGATGGACTCGCCGTGGTCACCGTGGAGGGCGATCACGGTGTCCTCAGGCAGCCGGTCGCAGACCCGCTCGAGCGAGCGATCGAGCGCGGAGAGCGTCCGGGCGTAGGGCGTCTCGCCGTAGGCGGGGTCGTCGAACGCGGGCGGCACGTCGATGGGCTTGTGAATCGCCCAGAGGTGGAGATAACAGAAGAACGGGTCGTCGCCCTCGGCGAGCGCCTCGATTCTTTCGGTGGCCGTTGCCTCCCACTCGCCGGTCAGTTTCTCCCGCCGATCGCGGAAACGGTACTCGTCGAACCCGCGATCGAGATCGGTGTCTTCGACGAGCGGGCCCGTCACCATCGCGGTGGTGTCGTAGCCCGCCGCCGAGAACCGTTCCGCGAGCGTCCCGACGTCCTCGCGCAGCCGTCCCTCGTCGAGGGAGTGGACGCCGTTGCCCTCGGAGTAGCGGCCGGTCATGAAGCTCGCGACGGCTGGCGTGGTCGTCGTCGCGGTCGCGAACATCGAACCGTAGTCGGTGCCCTCCGTGACGAGCCGGTCGATGAACGGCGTGTCGGCGTGGTCGCTCCCGACGAAGTCCGCGCGGAGGCAGTCGATGCAGACGAAGAGGACGTCCGGCGCGTCGGGCGGTGCCGGGTCGGTCGGCGCAGTATCAGTCACGGCATCGCGTTCGTTCGCCGTATCGCCCTCGCGGCCACCACCCGCCGCATCCTCACCCGGCATCGGTGTAGCCCAGCTCCTGCAGACGCTGTTCGACCGATTCGTCGACGTCGGCGCGACCAACGGCGGCCTCCTCGCCGGCCTCTTCGAAGGAGACGTCGGCGTCGGCGGCGATCAGCGTGCTCTCCCGATCCCGCACGGCGACCGTCGCGTCCTCGTGCCACGGCGCGACGGTCACGGCCCGCTCGGTGCTCGTCTCTCGGAGATCGTTCCCGCGCCAGACGTCGGGTGCCTCCGCGCCGACGGCGCCGGCGATCGTCGGGCCGAGGTCGAGCAGGCTCCCGCGATCGGCGGCGAGGTCGAGCCCGTCGATCGCGAGTGGCACCTGGACGATCGGATCGGGAACCCGGCGGCGGTACCCCTGGTGGTAGTAGTAGCCCGCTTCGCCGAGTTCGTCGCCGTGGTCGGACGTGACCGCGAAGATCGGATCCTCAGCGTCGATCTCCTCGTAGAGTCGCTCGATCCGCTCGTCCGTCCGGCCGAGGGACTCCCGGTAGGTGTCCAGGAGCTCCTCGTGTTCGGCGTCGGTGAGTTCGGGATCGGGGAGGATCGAGTCCCGCCCGCTCGCCTCGGCCTTGCGGTCGATCTCGACGGGGAGCGCGTCGTCGCCGCGGCCGTAGGGCCGGTGGCTGTCCATGAGGTGGACCCACAGGAAGCGCGGCCCCTCGGCGTCGTTGAACGTCTGGATAGCGTGGTCGATCACGTCGTCGTCCGGCGGGAGCCCCGAGAGAACGGCTTCCATCGGGAAGAACCGGTGGTAGACCGCGCGGACGATCTCGAACTGGCCGAGATACTCTCTGAGCGAGCTCCGGCGGTTCTCCACCGCGTTCCCGCCGCCGTCCATGAAGTTCTCGTACTCGTCGAACCCGGCGTCGAAGTCGAAGGCCGGGTCGGCCTGGGCGGTCGCGGCGGCGCCGAGGCAGCTGTAGCCGGCATCGTCGAGCACCTCCGCGATGGTCGGCGATACGGCCTTCGAGCGCACCGATCCGGCGAGGCGCGCCGAGTGCAAGCCGCCGAGGCTCGGTCGGGTGTAGTGACCGGCGGTGACGCCGAGGATCGGGTCGAGGGAGTCGACGAACGCCATCTCGTCGACGAAATCGTGCCGGACGGAGTCGGCGGTGACGAGGACGACGTCTCTCATGGGTCCCTCGGCGTCGTCGATTCCGTCGTGATGGGACCCGCCGACGGTCGTCGATCGGTGCGGTGTGCGATCATGGCGATTGTTCGAATGACGGTCGGTCTTGTCTGAACGGCGATCGGTGATGCTCGAACGGCGATCGGTCGATATCCGGGCGTGAGCGCCCGGGTGGCATCATAGTTGTGAAAGCGAGCCCTCGCCACAGTCGTCGCGGTCTCACCGGACGACGGTCACGAGGATGGTTCGCGTCAATCCCATCGCGTAGCCGAGCTTCGGCTTCTTCGTCTCGCCGGCCTCTCGGCTCCGGACCGTGATCGGCACCTCCTCGATGCGCAGCCCGTTCTTGCGGGCCTCGATGATGAGCTCCGGGGCGCTGAAGCGCTCTTCCGTGAGCGTGAGTTCGTCGAGGCGGTCGCCACGAATCGCACGGAATCCGTTCGTGCAGTCGGTGATGTCCGCCTTCGAGACGGCGTTGATGAACGCCGTGAACGCGCGGATCCCGGCCTGCCGCGTCGAGCTGTTCCCGGAGTCGTCCTCGCCGAGATACCGGGAGCCGAGGACGTAGTCCGCGCGATCCTCGACGATCGGCGCGACGAGCGCGGGGAGGTCCTCGGCGCGGTGTTGCCCGTCGGCGTCCATCGTGACGACGACGTCGGCGCCGTGTTGCTGGGCGATCGCGAAGCCGGTCTTGAGCGCGCCGCCCTGGCCCTGATTGATCGGATGTTCGGTGACGATCGCGTCGGCGTTCGCCGCGACGTCACGGGTGTCGTCGTCGGAGCCGTCGGAGACGACGATCGCCTCGACGCGGTGGTCCAGCACCCGCCCGGGGAGTGACTCGACCACGCCGCGGACGCTGTCGGCCTCGTTGTAGGCCGGGATCACGACGCCGACCGTCGGCTCGTCGTGCTCGGGGCCCTCGACCTTCCGGATCGCGAGCTGTCGGGTCAGCTCGCCGACGGCGAGCTGGTTGTCCCGGATCATCGCGAGCGCGTAGAGCAACAGGAAGGCGAAGGCGGTGTTCGCGAGCAGCGAGACGACCAGCGAGCGCCGTTCGACGTTGAGCACGCCGCCGATCGCGCCGAACACGCCGGGGAGGACGCCGACGGTCAGGATGCCGAGCGAGATCGCGGTTGCGACGGCTAGCTCCGTACGGGAGAAGTTCGTCCGGTAGCGTTCGAACCCCCACGCGAAGACGATCACCGCCACGGCGACCAGGAACAGCTGGAGTACGGTGTTCCCGAGGCCGGGGATCGCAACCGCCGGGAGCGACGATACGGACACGGGTATCACCGAAGTAACGACGCTCCCGCGAGTTAGTCGTTACGAAACGCTGAATAGGAGGCTCCTATCCGAGCCCGATCGCCCACCTGTCTTGCGAATTCGGCTGCCACCAGCCGTCTCGTGGGTGTCAACAGACCCAAGTACGCGTCACTGATCCTCACAGGTAGACGATGGTGCGAGGCAGGGCTGCCCTGACCGTCGACCTCGAGACCTTCCAGCAGCTGCCGGCCTACCGCAGCGCCAAAGGGACCACCGATCGCGAGGATCTCGGAATCGAGCAGGTCGAGCCTCTCCTCGACCTGTTCGACGAGTACAACGCGACTTGCACGTTCTTCACCGTCTCCAGCGTCGCCGAGGACCACCCCGATCTGCTCGCCGAGGTCGCCGACCGAGGACACGAGATCGCCTCGCACACTCACTCACACCGCCACCTGCCCGAGCTCGATCCCGACGAGCGCCGCGCGGAGATCGTCGACTCCCGGGCGACGCTCGAACGTGCGGCTGGAACCGACGTCGTCGGCTTCCGTGCGCCCTCCTTCCAGCGGAGCGACGACTACCTCGATCTGCTCGCCGACGCGGGCTACGCGTACGACTCGAGCGTCGTCGCCGCCCGCTCGATCGGGTGGTACGGCGGCGGCCCGCAGCTGCAGGATCCCTGCGACGCGACGGCGGTCCGGTCTGACGCTCCCGCCGCCCTGCGCGAGCTTCCGGTGTCCGTGATGCCGGGGCTTCGCCTCCCACTGACGGGCGCGTGGCTGCGGCTCTTCGGGATCCACTACGCGCTCGCGGGAATACGCCTCCAGGCGCGACGCGGCCGTGCGCCCGTACTCTACGTCCATCCGTGGGAGCTCGCCGACTTGCCGTCGGTGGAGGGCGTCCCGCGGCGCGTGACCGTTCGGACGGGCGAGTGGACCTGGCGGGCGCTTGAGCGCATCCTCGACCAGCCCTTCGAGTTCGTGACGGCACGCACGCTCGCGACCGAGGCGCCGGTCGGGTCGAGCACGTCCCGGACTCCCGATACGGAGGGCCGAACGTGAACCGACAGCGCCTGCTGACGGCGGCGAAGTTCCTCGTCGGCGTCGCGCTGCTGGGCTGGGTGCTCTCGAGCGTCGACTGGTCCGCACTCCAGGACAATCTCGTGCGAGTGGACGCGTGGGTCCTGCTCGCGATCCTCGCCGTCACCGCTCTCGAGTTCGGGACGCGCTTTGCGATGTGGCACGCACTCCTTCGCAACGTCGGCCAGCACTCGACGCGTACCGTCGCGGAGGTCGACCTCAGCATCAAATTTATCAACCACGTGGTGCCCTCGAAAGCCGCCGGCCACGCCGTCGCGCCGCTCGTTCTCCGGCACTTCGCGGATCTGGAGTGGAGCGACGCCGTCGCCATCGCGGGCTCGAACACGGCGCTCTACAGCCTCTGCTACGGGCTGGTGGCGATCGTCGGCCTCGCCGTCTTCGCGTTCGAACTCCCGCTGTGGCTACTCGTCGGCATCGCCGCCTCGACTGGGCTGTACCTACTCGCGACGGTCGCGATCTGGCTCACGGGCTTCGGCGTGGGCAGGCGGTACGGCCAGCGGCTCCTCGCGATCGGTGCGTCCGTCCCGGTCGTCGGTTCATTCGTCGCCCGCGCCGGGGGTGCGCTGCCAGCGATTGCTGGCCCGGCACGCGAGACGTTTCAAGCGACCGTCACCGATCCCCGGAGCGTGATCGAGTACGCGCTCGCGATGGCGGGCACGGTTGCCGTGTTTCCGGCGATTCGGGTGGGACTCCTGCTGTCTGCCTTCGGCGAGCCGTTCGAACCCGCCCTCGTCCTGCCGATCGCGCTCGTCGCCGCATACAGCCTGACGATCATGCCGATCACGCCGGGCGGGGTCGGCGTCGCCGAGTTCTCCGCGCTGTACGTGTTCGTCGCGCTCGGGGTCCCCGAGGCCGCGATCGTCTCGGCGATCCTGATCGACCGGTTCCTCGGGGTCTACCTCCCCGCGTTCGTGGGGTGGCTGCCGATGATGAACGTGGACCTCGGTCGGCTGTTGCAGGGGGAGTCCGCAGGTGGCGATAGGTCGTAGCCCGGTCGCAAACCGTCGCTTTCGTCGCTGTAGTACCCGTGGATCGGTGTCCGTCGACGATCAGAAGCGAAACGGTATTTCCTCACGGACCGGAACCCGAGTCTATGACCAAGACGATCGTCGTCGGCCTCGACGGGGCGAGCTGGGACCTGCTCGACCCCTGGATCGAGGCCGGACACCTCCCCACCATCGCGGCGCTCCGCAAGGAGGGGAGCTGGGCGACGAACCGGAGCTGCCATCCGCCGGTCACTTTCCCGAACTGGAAGGTGTACGCCTCGGGGAAGAACCCCGGCAAGCTCGGCGTGTTCTGGTTCGAACGCGTCGATCTGGAGAACGGCTCCATCGACGTGATGGAGGGCGCGGACTTCGACACCGCGGAGCTGTGGGACTACCTCAACGACGCCGGCTACTCGACGGGCGTCGTCAACATGCCCTCGACCTACCCGCCCCGCGAGATCGACGGGATCATGGTCGCCGGCGGGCCCGACGCCGCAGAGGGCGAGTACCGTTCGATCGAATCGGGCTACACCGAACCGCCTGAACTCGCCGACGAACTCCACGAGCGCTTCGACTACGACGTCCATCCGGATCCGCTGCTCTCTTCGAACGCCGAGACCGGCGCGGAGGTCGAGGAGATCCTCCGCCTGCTCGATCTCCGCTTCGACGTCGCCATCGACGCGCTGGAAGCACGCGATCACGACTTCGTCCACGTCACGCTGTTCTATCTCAATGTCATCCACCACTTCTTCTGGGACGAGGAGCCCAGCCTGCGCGCCTGGCAGCTCGTCGACGAGCGCCTCGCGGAGATCGACGAAATGGAGGACGTGAATCTCGTGATCACCTCCGATCACGGCTCCATCGAGACGGAGGCGGAGTTCTATATCAACGAGTGGCTCGCCGAGCACGGCTACCTGCAGAAGGACCGCTCCGCGGACTACTACTTCCAGCGGCTCGGGCTGACCCGGGAGAACGTGCTGTCGGTGGCCAAGCGACTCGGTGCGGTGGGGCTGCTCGCGAGGGTGGTTCCCGAGCGGCTCCAGCAGATGGTCCCCCAGGAGGCCGGCGTCAAGCGCGGCCGCAAGATGGAGGCGATCGACCTCGAGCACACCGCCGCCGTCGCGAGCAGCCAGGGCCCGATCTACCTGAACCCCGACGTGGCGGACGAGGCGACGCGCGAGCGGCTGATCGAGGAGCTGGCTGCTGTGACCGACGCCGACGGTGAGCCGTTCTTCCCCGAAGTCTACCGCGGCGAGGAGGTCTACTCCGGCGAGTACGTCGAGGAGGGCCCCGACGTCGTCGTCGAGCAGCGTCCCGGCGTCCACGTCAACGACGGTCTCGGTGGCGGCGAGGTCGTCACCGAGCCCGATCGCTGGGCCGCGGAGAACACGATGACCGGGATCTTCCTCGCGAAGGGGCCGGACTTCGAGCCGCAGGGAGAGCTGGACGACGTGTCGCTGGTGGATCTCGCTCCGACGCTGCTGGCCGCTCACGGCGTGGCGATTCCGACCGACGTCGACGGGGATGTGCTCCCGATTCTGGCAGAGGATTCGGATCCGGGGACGCAGGAGCCCATCGACCTCGGTGACGATCGTGGGAGCGCCCAGGACGACGTCGAGGACCGGCTGAAGCAGCTCGGCTACATGGAGTGAGTTCGAACGGGATGAGAATCGTCGAGTGCGCGGTGTGTCTCGGACAGGTGGGACTCCGTGGGAGCCCCTCGTTCGCGTGGACGGTTCTGGTGGCTCGTCGTCTGTCAAGTCCTGCCCGACGTGCCGAACGCTCAGTTATCGGTTCCTGTCGATCCACTCGCAGAAGGCGTCGAAATCGTGCGCTCCGGCCTGCTCGGCGATACTCCGGAGCGTGCCCTGATCGATTCTGTCGTGTAGTGGGATCGTGACGTGTCGCGGATCGGTATCGTGGTCTGGCGGTGGGGTCCCTCCACGACGAGATGACTGCCGCTGGTCCGGACGTGACGGAAATTGCCGGTGTTGACCAGCACCTTGTAGACGTCTTCGCCCGAGAAATCTCGCGTGCCCATCTATTCGAGCACGTCGGGCAGCGTATCTCCCTGCGACCGGGCCACGTCCGGGTCGACGCCGAGGTCGCGCAGCTCCTCGTCGGTCGGCTCGTGGCCGGTTTCGCCCCGATAGAGAGCGAGTGCCTCGTCGAGATTCTCGAGGGCCGTTTGCCGCGTTTCGCCCTGGCTAGCGACGCCAGTTTCCCGGTCCCGCGCGGTCCACCGTCCGCTCGGGTTCTCGATGAGATCGATCCGCTGGCCCTCTTCGGGGCTGTCGGTCGTCGCCATCCGTAGATGGTGATTGGCCGTTTTCGTATAAGAACCCTCGGGCAGGGAGGTTTTTGGAGACTCTTTCAAATTCCAGCCACGCTCGACCGCCGGTTCGTGGGAGAAGATTTATGGCTCGCCGGAGTAACTCAAGAACTGAGTAACTATGTCAGTCATCGTGACGGGTGCGGACGGCTACATCGGCTGGCCGACCGCCCTCCGGATCGCGGATCGCACGGACGACCGGGTCGTCCTCGTGGACAACGGCGGTCGTCGCGAGTGGGTCGAGTCGGTCGGCTCGACGAGCGCGGTGCCCATCGCGTCGATGGACGAGCGGGTCGCGGCCGCCGAGCGCGAACTCGGCCTGTCGAACCTCTCTGCCGTCGAGGCGGACCTCACCGATCGCGCTGCTGTCGATCGGCTGCTCTCCGTGCACGAGCCCGATACGATCGTCCACGCGGCGGCCCAGCCCTCCGCGCCCTACTCCCAGATCAACGGCGAGCGCGCGAACTTCACCCAGCACAACAACATGCAGGCCACGCGGAACCTGCTCTGGGGCCTCGAAGAGGCGGGGATGACCGACACGCACTTCGTCGAGACCACGACGACGGGCGTCTATGGTGCTCCGGAGTTCCCGATCCCCGAGGGCGGTGCCGTGATGGAGAACGAGGGCGAGCGCGACGAGGTGCCCTTCCCCGCGATGGCGGGCAGCTGGTACCACCTCACGAAGTCCCACGACGCGGCGAACATGCGCCTCGCGCACGACCAGTTCGACATTCCGATCTCGGACGTCCGGACGGCGATCACCTACGGCACGGAAACGCCGGAAACCGCCGCCCATCCCGACCTCGCGACGCGCTTCGACTTCGACTACTACTTCGGCGTCGTCGCGCATCGCTTCTGCGCCCAGGCCGTCGCTGGCTACCCGATGACCGTCTACGGCAAGGGCGAGCAGCGCAAGCCCTTCGTCGCGCTGGAGGACGCCGTGGAGGGGCTCGCGCGACTCGCCGTCGGGGAGAGCGCCGACGCCGAGCCCGCCGATCGCCCCGGCGACCACGTCGTCTACAATCAGGTCACCCGCGCGATCAGCATCGTCGAGATCGCCCAGACGATCGCCGACGTGTCCGGGGAATTCGACCTCGACGTCGCCGTCGAACACTTCGAGAACCCCCGCGACGAGGACGAGACCCACAAGATGGAGATGGCGAACGACCGCTACGCCGACCTCATCGGCGGGCAGTCGGTGACGTACGAGGAGGGCGTCCGGGAGATTCTGGGCACGCTGGTCGAGCACCAGGGCACGATCGAGGCCCACGAGGACCGGTTCCTGCCGGGCGTGTTGACCGACGATGAGTGACGCGCCCTCGAGCGCTGAGTCCGCGGCGGTCGCCGGCAAGCGAGTCCTCGTCACCGGTGGCTGTGGCTATATCGGCAGCGCGCTCGTGCCACAGCTGCTCACGGACGATCGGGTCGAGGAGGTCGTCGTTCTCGATTCGCTCGCTTCCGGCTCGCCCGCGAACGTCGCCGGGTCGGTGGGCGATCACCTCGAATTCCGACGCGGCGACGTTCGGGAGTACGGCGACGTCGAGAGCGCCACGCGGGACGTGGACGCGGTGATCCACCTCGCGGCGATCACCGGCGCCGACTCGACGCACGATCGTCGCGAGGAGACGATGGCCGTCAACCGCGACGGCACGGAGAACGTGCTCACAGCGGCCGGGAAGTTCGACGTCGAAACCGTCGTTCTGGCGTCGTCCTGCAACAACTACGGCCGCGTCGCGAGCACGGACATCGACGAGACCGCCGAACAGAACCCGCTGAATCCCTACGCCGAGTCGAAGGTCGCGAGCGAGGAACTGCTCGCGGATTCGATGGCGGAGCACGGGTTCGACGGCACGGCACTCCGGATGAGCACCGTCTACGGCTGGGCACCGGGGATCCGCTTCAATCTCGTCGTGAATCACTTCGTGTTCCGCGGGCTGACCGACCGCCAGCTGACGGTCTACGGCGACGGCTCGAACTGGCGGCCCTTCGTCCACGTCGAGGACGCGGCGCGGGCGTATCTGGAGGCGGCGCTCGATCCCGACACGTGGCCACAGCAGGTGTACAACGTCGGCAACGGCGAGGCGAACTACCGCATCGAGGACGTCGCGCGGATCGTCCGAGAGGAGCTCGATCGGGAACTCGAGATCACCTACCTCGAGGAGGAACACCCCGGCCCGTCCTATCACGTGAACTTCGACCGACTCGACGAGACCGGATTCGAGACGGAGTGGACGCTCCAGGAGGGCGTCCGCGACATCGCGACGCAGCTCCTGGAAACCGGAGTGGAGTCCGGGGTGGTCGAGGCGTGACGCCGAGCGCTCCGTCGGAGAACGGCCGGACCGTCGGCGATACGCCGCGGATCGCGGTGACCGGCGCTGGCGGCTACATCGGCAGCCGCGTGCTCGAGATCCTCGAACGCGAGCATCCCGAATGGGAGCTGGTCGGCATCGACAACGGCTACCGCTCACAGGTCGCGTCCGTCGGCGACGTCGAGATCGATCACGTCGACATTCGGAACCGCGGTCGGCTCGAGGCTGCGCTCGACGGCGCGGACGTCGTCCTCCACCTCGCGGCGGTCAGCGGCGTCGACGACTGCGATCAGAACGCGGACCTCGCCTACGACGTGAACGTCACCGGGACGAACAACGTCGCATGGTTCTGCCGGAAGACGGGTGCGGCGATGGCGTTCCCCTTCTCGATGGCGGTGCTCGGCGATCCCGAGGAGTTCCCGATCACGGCCGACCTCCCGCGGGATCCGATGAACTGGTACGGTCGCACGAAGGCGATCAGCGAGGGCAGCATCGAGTCCTTCGCTGCGGGCGCGTTCCCAGCACACCTGTTCATGAAGTCGAACCTCTACGGCGATCACGTCGTCGACGGGACGGTCGTCTCGAAGCCGACGGTGATCAACTTCTTCGTGAACCGAGCGCTCGCGGGCGAGCCGCTGACAGTCTACGAGCCGGGGACGCAGTCCCGGAACTTCGTCCACGTGAAGGACGTGGCGCGGGTGTACCTCCACAGCACCGAGCGGTTGCTGGAGCAGCTGGAAGCTGGGGAGACCGGAACCGAGACCTACGAGATCGCCAGCGACGAAGACCCGTCCGTGATGAGCGTCGCCGAGACAGTCCAGCGGCTCGCTTCCGAGGAGCTGGACCGGGAGATCGACGTCGAACTGGTCGAGAACCCCCGATCCGCGGAGACGATGGTCGAGGACTTCGCTGTCGACACGTCCCGCGCTCGCGAGCGACTGGGCTGGGTGCCCGAGTTCGACGTCGAGTCGTCGGTCCGCGAACTGCTCGAGCGGAAGGGAGATTCATGAGGATGCGGGCGTGAGAATCGATCGATGAGGGACGAGTCCGAGCGCGTGGCACTGCTCGAATCGCTGGACTTGCGGGAGTACGAGGCCACGGCGCTGGCCCACCTCCTGCGCGCGGGGCGGACCACGGCACCGGACGTTGCCGACGCGACGGGGATCCCGAAGGCTCGCGTGTACGAGGTGCTCGCCGAACTGGGCGATCTGGGATACGTCAAGGTCATTCCCGGCCGTCCGAAGGAGTACCAGCCGAAGGCTCCCGAGGAGGTACTCGAGCGGGCCAAGGAGAATCGCCGGCAGGAGTACGAGGATTTCCGCGGGGAGGTCGAGGAGCTTCGCGAGGACGTGCTCGAGACGTTCGGGCCGCTGTACGAGCAGGCCGACGAGGACGTTTCGCCGACGGCGGAGCTGTTCCACGTCGTCGACGTTGGTGAGCCGAGCGAGACCGAGACGCGGCGATTGTACAACGTCGCGGAGGAGGCCGTGTATGTGATCACGAACAGTTTCGCCTACTTCGAAGCGGTGGATCCGGCCGTACAGGATGCGCTGGAGCGTGGTATTGGGGTTTCGGTGCTGTTTCTGGATCCGGAGCATCTGCCAGAAGAGAAGGCCGAGGTGCAGGCGGAGGTGGTGGATCGAATCGAGGCGGACTATCCGGACGTAGAGTATCGGTTCAGCGAGGAGCGGCTACCGTGGCGCGGGACGTTTATCGATCCGAGCGGGGAGTACGAGAGCGGGCAGGCGATCTTCTTGACCGAAGAACCAGAGGTGCCCAATCACCGGCGGCAAGCCGCGATCACGGAGAACGGGTCGTTCGTGGCGGGGATGAAGCGGTATTTCGATCTGGTGTGGGGGTACGAGTGCGTCGAGAGCTAGTGAAATTTGCCACGAATCACGACACTGCTGATTGTCTGCTTGAGGTGTATTGCGAAACGTCGACCCCATAGACATTTTAATGGCTGGACTGCTTCTCGGAGATATGGAACTCTTGGTGGCTGCGACAGTGGCCATCTTCGCCATCGCAGCCGTACCGTACGTCTGCTTTCTTGGACTATACGCCGTACTTCGACCGGCAGGGTCGCCAGCCAGAAAAGAACAACAGGAACCAACGGTGAGTGTCGTCCTGCCTACTTTCAACGAAGAGCGAATCGTCGAGGGCAAGCTCGAGGGTATCTGTTCGCTCGACTATCCGCTCGACAAGATGGAAATCGTCGTAGTTGACGCGAGTGACGACGAAACGCCCGACCTGATCCGGGAGTTTTTCGAGGATCGAGAACATCCGGAGCTAACACTTCTCGAGGAGGAAACTCGCCGCGGACTCGCACCCGCACTCAACGACGCCTACGCTAGCGCGACTAACGAGGTCGTGGTCAAGACCGACTGCGACTCGGAGGTGGCGGACGACGCACTCCGCGAGGCAGTTGCCAATCTATCGGACTCCAACGTTGCAGCCGTTACAGGGCGGAACGCCGACGTTTTGGGAGGGAGTGACGTGGAGGCAGGCTATCGCGGCGTGCAGTCACACATCCAGACCCTGGAGTCCCACCTGGATTCGACGCTGATCTTCCATGGTCCCTTCTCTGCCTTCGAGAACGACGCGATCGTTCCGATCGACGAGGACTCGATTGCGGACGACACGGAACTCGCACTACGTATTCGGCGAGGGGGACAGCGCGTACTCTTCGATCCAGCGATCCGGTACCGCGAGGCAGCCCACTCTGCATTTCGAAAGCGCCGAAAACAGAAGGATCGTCGAGCCATGGGGTTACTCAGATTGCTGGTCCGACAGCGAGACGCCCTCGGGAGCTACGGCCGATACGGCCGTGTGGTGCTCCCGTTCAACTGGTGGTTCATGATCGTCTCGCCCTGGTTGCTCGCCGGGGGTCTCGTTCTCGCGACCGTAACGAGCCTGTTAGTTCTCGGTCCCCTCGGTCTCGGTGTCCCCGCAGCAGTCGGTCTGTTCGTTCTCGCTGGATCACGGGACGTGCTCGGCCCGCTGCAGCCGCTATATTCCGTGTTCGACACGCAAGTGTCACTCCTCCGAGCCGCGGTGAAGTTACTCGCCGGTCAGGGCAGCGCCATCTGGGACGTCGATGCGGAACTCAGGGAGGTCTACGAGTGACCGTTCGCGGCGAACCGAACGAACGATCGCACGCTGATCTTCCGGCTTGGTCCAGCCGATGAAGGTGTTGCAGGTCGTTCCACGGTATCCGCCACGTACCGGGGGCGTCGAGACACACGTCCAATCGGTGAGCGAGCGACTCGCCGACAACGGCATCGAGGTAACTGTCCTGACTGCGGACGCTGGCGGCGACGTCCCTGGCCGGGAGACTCGTTCGGGGGTTTCGATCGAGCGGTATCACGGCCTGTCTCCTGGCGGTGCCTTTCATATCGCCCCTGGAATCTATCGAGCCGTCCGGCGACACGACGCCGATATCGTCCATGCTCACAATTACCATGCGTTACCCGTTCTGTTCGCTGGCGCCGCTGCACGCGACGCACCCTTGGTCGTCACTCCGCACTACCACGGTGGGAGCGCGAGCTCTCTCAGGGATCGTATGCTCTCAATCTATCACCCCTTGGGCAAATGGGTTCTGCAGCGTGCTGACGCCGTCACCGCCGTCAGCGAGTGGGAGCGAACACAGCTCAGATCGGACTTCGGTGTAGCTGCCACAGTCGTTCCGAACGGACTCGACGTCGGCCGGTTCGAGGACGCGATGCCCGAGTCCTACGACGGCAAGTACCTCCTCACAGTCGGTCGACTGGAGGAGTACAAGGGCGTCCAGTACGCGATTCGGGCGCTACCACTGCTCCCCGAATACGACCTCCTCATTGCGGGGACAGGGCCCCACAGAGAGACGCTCGAAACCACTGCAAGAGATGCAGGGGTCGAGGATCGCGTCGTTTTCCTCGGCTACGTCGACGACGAACGACTTCCGGGACTCTATGCTGGCGCGGATGCATATCTCAATCTCTCCGCATTCGAGGCGTACGGTATGACCGTTGGGGAGACACTTTCGGCTGGCACTCCGGCAGTGGTCCGTGAAACTCGTGCACTGGCCGATTGGACGCGACGCGACGGCGTGGTTGGCGTCGGGAACACGAATCCAGAGACGATCGCCGATGCAGTGCGATCAGCGTCTACGCAGACAGCTCTCGAGAACACACTGCAAACGTGGGACGACGTCGCTGCTACGTACCTCGATCTGTACGAAACACTCCTCTCCAGATCGTGACTGGACGCAGGCTATCTCTCGGGCCGGATAGCAAACGAACAGCATATACAGGATCGGCGCGGGACTTGGGCGTATGCGCGTCCTCTATCTCACCGAGGAACCCATCTCCTTCACCGACGCCATGGTGAGAGGGGGCGCAATCCACGTTCGCAACGTCGTCGAAGGCCTTCGCGAGCGGGGCCACGAGGTGCACCTCGTCGATTGGAACGATTCACCGGAACGGCCGTTCCAGCACTCGATTCAACCGAAGACGCGGTTCGTCGACGGGCCGCTCCGTACGACCCGACGCGCGATCGAGGTTGCACGAGCGGAGGACGTCGACGTGATCGTTTCCAAGACGCGGAAGACCTACCTCGCGGGGCTGGTCGCTGCCAGAAGAGTCGGCGTACCCCACGTCGCGCACGTTGGCGCCCTCCCCGAAGCCACTGGTGGAAGCCTCTTCGATCGGCTCGACGCGGCTTCATTTCGCACTCGACTCCGCGCTCCCCACGATGGATACTTCGTCGTCTGCGAGGCCATCGCTACTGTCCTGACCGAGCTGGGCGTCGCCGCCGACCGCATTTACGACGTAAAGAACGCAGTCGACATGGACGTCTTCTCGCCTGGGGCCGCATCTGATCATCCGACGTGGCTCCAGAACGCCGTCGACGACGCGGGCGATTCGTTCGTCCTCGGCTACGTCGGTGGGCTCCACGAGTACAAAGGCGTTCGCGATATTCCGCTAGCGATCGAACAGTCGGAGGCCGACATTCAACTACTGGTCGCTGGCGGCGGCCCGGAGCGGGAAAGGCTGGCCGACGAGCTCGGGGATCAAGGGACCTTTCTCGGATCGGTTCCGTATGATGCAATGCCTGCAGTGTACGATGTGATGGACGCCCTCGTGCTGCCGTCATACACTGAGGGACTCCCCCGGGTAGTGCTCGAAGCCCAGGCGATGGAAGTGCCCGTGATCGCGTCTAGGGTCGGCGGCGTCCCCGAAGTCGTCGACGACGGTGAGACGGGCATGCTGTACGAACCGGGGAATGTGGCCGAACTCGGCAATGCGCTGGAGGAACTCGCTTCAAATCCTGACCGGTGTCGTTCTATCGGCCGAACTGGCCGCGGGAGCGTCGTCGATCAGTGGTCATGGGAACAGCTCTACGATCGGTACGAGCGGTATCTCGAGCAGGTAGGTGGATGAGGCATGGGGGAGAAATCGGACGAGTCCGGGACGGACGATCGGAGTTCCGTGGAGGAGGCCGACTCATCTGCAGAAGGCGAGTCCCCGCTCACCCAGGACCAGGCAGTACGCGACATCGTGAAAGGAGCTGGCGTCGTCTACGGTGGTCTCGTGGCCCAGATGGCGCTCGCATTCCTCGCACAACGGTTCGCCGCAGTGCATCTCTCGATCAGCGGATTCGGCGGACTAACTACTGGGACCGCGCTTTTGAGTCTCGGTGGTATCGTGGCTGGACTGGGGCTTTCGTCGGGTCTGACGCGATACCTTCCTCGTATCGAAGCAGCCGAGAAGCGGCCTATCGCGACGTACCTCTTCGCGTTCACAATCCCCGTCGGAATCTCCCTTGCAGCGGTCACCGTGGTCTATGCGGACTTCATCGCGGCCGAAATCTTCCGTGACCCAAGTGTCGCGTCGAGTATCCGTGTCTTTGGTGCTGCGATCCCTTTCGCCGCGATAATGAACCTCGCGATTGGCGGTATTCGGGGCCAGAAGATCTCTCGCTTCCGCGTTTACGTCAGAAACTTGCTCCATCCTGCTTCCCGGTTCGCTCTCATCATCGTCGCCGTTGTCATTGGTGCAGGCCAGGCTGGCTTTGCTGTTGCGTACGCGATTCCGTTCGTCGTCGGAGCGGCCATCGCGACAGTTCTGTTCGAGCGGACTCTACCCGAGGATGGCGATTCGACAGCAGCACGTAACCGACTTCCAGAGATCGTGCGCTATTCGCTGCCGTTCACTGTTTCCGGCCTCGCATCCTTTATCTACCGATCCATCGATATATTCCTTCTGTTGTACTTCGTCGGGAGCACTGCCGTTGGAATATACGGGGTCGCATACGCACTAGCGCGACTGCTGGCGATGTTTTCCACTGCAGCCAGTTATCTCGGAACGCCCGTCTCAAGCGAGCTCGAGAGTGAGGATCGATTGAGCGATGCGGTAGAGGTACAGCAGGAATTCGCTCGTTGGTTGACTATCGCCAGTGGGATGGCGCTGGTTCCAATGGTTATTTTTTCTGATGAAATTATTGCAATTATTTACCGGCCTGGGTACGCGGTCGGCGGCTCGGCTCTCGCAATTCTCGCAGTAGGGTTTGCTGTGAAGAACGTCCTACTGACCCACGGACCGCTGATGGAGGCGCTTGGTCTTTCGAAACTATCGGCCTTCAATACGACTTCTGCTGCGGGGGTCAATCTAGGATTGAATCTGCTGCTCATCCCACAGTACAGCTATACGGGAGCGGCAATTGCAACGACGGTTTCATTTCTCGTCCTCGGACTTCTTCCGGTCCTTGAGGTGAAGTACATCTCCGGGTTCACCACGATGGGTTGGAAAGTTGCGAATCCAATTGCCATCTTACTTCCGCTGACAGGACTTCTATATCTCGTCTCGACTTACGTCCCCACGTCATTATTTTGGATATTTGGGGTGTGTGTAGTCTTTTCCACCTTGTATTTCGCTGCGATATTCTTCCTATTGGGGCTCACAGAGACCGAAATCATGATTCTCGAATCGTTTCAAGACAAGTATGGTATCGAGAACCGGCTACTCTCCTATCTCATCCGCCGCTTCTCGTGATGGTCGGGTATTTGGAATCTATCTCGATACGCTTTCACGCTAGGAACGGTCTTTGGACCGAAGAAGTCTCGAGCGAACGATATAGAATATAGCCGACCAACAGTATCATTCCGTATAGCGCTGGCTGGAGGAGTGGAAGTGCGGGAGCGAGCATTTCGAGCGGAGGATAGATTTGTGGGCCAAGCTTCCCGAGAATCTCGATGGTGTACGGATGCATGTGGATGAGAAGGGCGCTAATCAGTAGTACGGCTGGGACTTCTCCCTCTGTCTCCAACTCGTACAACCCGACCATCAGCATTGCTGGAATTACTGCATTTAATGCGAGTGTATTCGTCGTCGGTCCTGCCAGGGGAACGATTGCAACTCCAAGCGCAAATATGTATTCTATGGGGGTTTCAAGCTTGTTGGAATACAACGCCAGCGCTGCAGTCCCAAGAACGATTCCAACTCTCGGGACCTGTTTAAATGGACCAAGTAGATAAAATGGGTTGAAATGCGTTGCGTGCCAATCACTCGGGCCACGGCTAGTTTCCCAACCTTTCCCTTCTCTCAGCACCTCGATGTACTCGAGATGAGTCTCGACTCCGAACAGTATCACGCTCAGCAGAAGGATTCCTCCTACCGACGCGATGGCGCTAAGAAACCGCCTTCGATCTCGAAGAAGATGTGCGCCGCTCGTTGCATAAAATGGTTTAAATGAACTCCCGAGGACGGTTGTCACCGCGCTCAGCTTGTGGCGCTTCGAGCGCAGGGCTGCCCCGGATAAACACAAGAAGGCTGCAAGCAAACCAGATATCTGGCCCAACTTCATCCAGGTAATTGTGGGGGCAAACGAGGCAACGAGCACGTAGAGAAGAATGCGCTCATTCCGTGTAACATCTAAATCGAACGTGGAGATCAGTCTGGATACGGACCAGAGCAGAAATAGAAGTACGATCACGTTCCAGAGAATCCCGGCCACGAACGGTGAGAATAGTGTAAATGGGACGAATACCAAGACATAGAGAGGTGGGTAGAGATATCCCATATTCTCGGAAGTCCGGGCTTCGAGCGTCGGTATCTCCGCAGTAGTCTTGTATAATGGTGCGCTCTCGAGGAAGCGAACGGCTGCGTTGTAGTAGGCACCGAAGTCGTTTAATCGCAGTTCTACAACTCCAGCAGCGAGCAGTATCAAATTAAAGGGTATATAGAGAGCGAATGCAATGAATACGATTTTCCAGAGGTAGTTTCCAGAGGGTGCTTGTTGGTTGACAACCTTTCGAAAGGAGATAAAACTCAGAACGAACCATAGTATTGCGATCAAAACGGCTGCGAGGGGAACGTAGATCGGCACGGCAAACTGCGGAAGGATTACGCCGATACATGCTACCAGCGCAATAAATACCGTGCAGTACCCTAGACCAGCAAAGACGCGCTCTAGCGTTTCGAACACTGTGAGCAGTTCATTCAGAGAGTAGCATCAACATTTCGAAATGTCGGGCGGTTCTACGCGCGCTGGAATTTCCTGAAAAAACTTGTCTACAGTGATGCGCAGCGATAGTTCGGCAGATTATCTGATCTAACTAAATTTTTGACCACCGCTGGCTATCCACTCTGTCCTATTCATATATGTCATGAATTAAACCGTAGGGCAATAGTACGATTATGTTACTCCACGTATCCGAGGTCTCGGAGCCGCCCCTTCGTCTCACTGGAGACCGTCGGCTCGGGAAGGTCGATGTCCGTCGCTTCGGCCGCCTCCAAATACGACTCCAGCTCGCCTTTGAACCGTTCCACTACCTCGGGCCGTTGCGCGCTAACGTCGTTCGTCTCTTCTGGATCCTCCTCGAGATCGTAGAGTTCAACCTCGCCATCTCGAACCCGCCAAAAGCATTTCCACTCCGTCGTTCTCGCAGCGAGTGTATCACCGCCGAGGGCAGTACAGAGTGCGACTCGTTCGTCGGATTCCTCGCCGTCGATCAATGGGACGAGACTCTCCCCCTGCACTGCCTCGGGCGTCTCGACCCCCGTGAGATCGTACAGCGTCGGGCCGATGTCGATCAACGACACCTGATCGTCGACAACTGTCCCAGCACCGAGCCCTGGCCCGTTCAGAATGAGCGGAACGCGCAGTAGCTCGTCGTAGAGGTACGGATGGTGACCGTATCGCCCGTGCTCCCCGAAGGCTTCCCCGTGGTCGCCAGTGACGACGACGATCGTATCTTCGAGCTCGTTGGCTTCGGCCAATCTGTCCAAGACGCGTCCGATTTCGGCGTCGGTGTAGTGGAGTTCGGCCCGGTAGAGATCCAACAACTGCTCTCGATCAGATTCGGTTATCTGATCGGGATTCTCGTGCATTAACCCATTGAGCTTTGCGATCCGTCGCTTCGACGGTGGATCAATGTCCAGAGCCGCCAGGTGTTCCGCGGGCGGCATGAACGGATAGTGGACGTCCATGTAGTGAAGCCAGGTAAAAAACGGCCGTTCGGGGTCCCTCCCTTCGATCCACTCGATTGCGGACTGGGTAATTTCAGTCGCATCAGCGTATGCTGCAGTATCCGCCGTCAACGACAGCAGATGCCATCCTCGGCGAAGTATTCCGTATAATCGGCTATCCCGATCTATCCGCTGTTCCACGGCGTTCTTGGCCTTGTTGAGAACGCCGATATCTGAACGATTCTCGGAAGCTCCTCGGTCGTTGAATCGCGCAAACCCTTGGTCATAATTCATATCTGGTCCGAGATGGGGATTCGAGTGGTAAGCGGCGGTCTCGAATCCGGCGTTTTGAAGCGTTTCCGCAACGAAAGGCCTCGCCCTGTCAAGGTATCGATATCCACCGAACATCAGTGGATAGGTGCTGGTCAGAATCGATGGAAAACTCGAGGGCGTGTTGGATCCGTTTGCAACGGCTTGTGAGAACTGAACACCCTGACTCGCCAGGTCGTCGAGGCGGGGAGATACCCTCTCTCCATTTTGCGTACTACCAACAAAATCCTGCCGAAGACTGTCGACCGTGATTAGCAGGATATTCTGGCAGTCCATTACTCTATCGTCAGAGTTCCGACTGACAAAAGTGCCCTGTTCCGACCTTGAATGCATGCTTGGCGTCCTGTTCGTTTCACATTTCAACGATGAATCTCAGGTATACGCATTAATTATATATTATAATATTGTATATAATATAGTGTTGGAATCACATGGCGTAAATTCCGATGTTCTACATCATTGTGGATTCGGTTGGGATCTGGGCTTCACCATCTAGCTACATCGTGAATACCAAGGCACACTGCCCGTTCAAAAATATCGTTATACGCTGCAAATACTATTTTATATAAAGCAACAGAGTCGGTTAATGGCGTCCCGCAACGATCTATCAACCCCTATCGTTAAATTCTAATTTGGATAATTTTGTTCGCTATCTACATGCAAAGGAAGCAACGAAAGATTAGACTTATACAGCAATTTCAGTATAGTAGATCCATAATTCGTATCTTAGCCAAAAAGCTCGGCATGCTCCTATATGAATATTTATATATCGGCCGTATAGAGCATTGCGTCCCCAAACGTCTTGCGCTAGTAAACGGTAAATATGCCGTCTATTCTTCAAGTCTCTTTGCCCCGTGGGTTGACGACAAGAAAGATGACTGGGAACGTGATCTTACCTCAGCGATTGAGCGTACGGTTGAGCTCGGAGACACCGTGATACTGGTGGGTGGTGGTATTGGAGTTTCAAGCCTAGCAACTGCCTCAGAAATTGGTAAAAATGGTGAGCTCATCACATACGAAGCGAACCCTGGGAGAGCATCGGCTCTCAAGAAAACAATTTGGCTGAACGATGTTGATGACATTGTCTCAATCAAGCAGGCGGCGGTAGGTGATCCTAAGTCTGTATACGGCCGCTCCATTTCATCGAAAACAGTCTCCCCCTCCGACTTATCTTCATGTGACGCACTGATATTGGACTGTGAAGGTGCGGAACTAGAGATTATTGAAGATATGTCGATCGGTCCCGATAAAGTCATCGTCGAATACCATGCAGACCTCGGCTCGTCAGAACACGATGTGCGAAACGCGCTTTGTGATAAGGGGTACACGGTGATTTCCCACGACCAAGAGATTCCCGGCCGGGGCATCCTTATCGCTGAAATTTAGGGATGGGTACAGTTCTCACTATGAAATTATTTCGATTCTAGATGATAGGGCCTTGTTTAGACGCTCGAAACTCGGCAGCTCAGCGACTCACGAACTAGTATCATGTTCCTAGTAGCTCACGATAAATGTCTAACTTACGAGAGGGTGAGGCGGGTAGGTTCGGTTGGTGCAATCGAAACTAGCCCGCTTCACTAGGCGCGTCGATTCGCTCGCTCAAAAAGCCATCGTCGGAATCCCGCAACCCGCGGTACAGTGTGGCAAAAGGGGGCTATGCTGACTGGGTGATCGTTTCGATTCATGGCCTCAAAACCTATCTCGATCTGCCGTACCGCCGACTCCTGGATGTCCTGTATGAAATGCCGCGGATCGATCGAATTCTCAACCCAGAACCAAGGAAACTGCCCGATTTTACCACCGTCTGTTCGCGCATGCCGGGACTAAAAATGTCGATCTGGCGCGACTTTCTGCGGCTGTCGGCGGAACTGCACGACACGGGCGAGATCCAGGCAATTGACGCAGCCGGCATGGATCGGATCGCGGCGAGCCAGCACTATGCCAAACGGACGAATTACACGTTTAGAGCGGTCAAAACGACCGCGTTGATCGACTGGAGATCTTGTATAATCCTAAATATACATTGCTCGATGAAACAACCGCAAGACTCGCAAGTCGCATGGCAGCTGCTCATGAGAAATCTCGACAAATTGAACGTACTAACCCCGACAAAGGCTACGACTGGGAGTTACTTCGACGAAAACTTCGTTCTGAGGGTGTCAAACCGGTGATCAAGCACCGCGAATTCGGTTGGCATGGCATCGCCAACAATATCTTGCTCGATGACACTACGTACCATCCACGGTCGAAAATCGAAGCGACGTTTTTTTTTTCGCGCTCCGGCGAAAATACGGCGAGATCGTGCAAGCGAGAACGTGGTTCGGTCAATTCCGCGAGTTCGTGCTGAAGTGCGCCGTCAGAAACGTCGAACTCGCGCTTAGCGGCTCAAACGTATGAATTCAGGCGTCTAAACAAGGCCATCAGCAGGTTATTCTGGTACTTCATCACCGTGTTCTTACACGAGTTACTCACAAAAGTATCGTTGGTACGTTCTTGGAAATGCCTCCAGTGTCGTGTGCCGCCGTTCACGACGAAGATCAGCCCGTTACGTGAGACTAATGTTTCATTGACGGTATCGGCGAGTGACAAGGTGGATTATGGCGTGTGAGCCGGTTTCTGACTCCATTTCCGGCACTACGGATACTCTTCACTATGGTTGCTACGACGGTCCAGTCACGATCAGTCGAGGACCTCTTCGAGGATTGATACGATCTGGTCCCCCGCAGTCCCGTCACCATAGAGGTCCGTAGCTCCGGTCATCTTCGCATGCAACTCCGGGTCACTGGTGACCGCCCCGAGACACTCGAATAGCTCGTGGGGCTCAACCAGGCGGTTCGCCCCTGCCTCCACCGTCTCGGGACGCTCCGTGTTCGGTCGAACCGTAAGGCAGGGAACCCCAAGGATCGACGCCTCCTCCTGAACACCTCCCGAATCGGTGATCGCAACCGTTGCGCCACTGAGGAGATTGAGAAAGTCGAGATAGCCCAAGGGATCAACCAATCGTAGCGAGTCGGTTGGCTCGAACTCAATCTCTTCGAGAGCAGCGCCGGTCCGCGGGTGAACAGGAAACACAACCGGGAAAGGTTGTTCGTCAAGTGCCTCAACAATCGTCTGTAACCGAGCCCGGTCGTCGGTATTGCGAGGTCGATGGATTGTTGCGACCGCATAGGGCCGATCATTAACGCTTAGATCCTCACGAATGGTCGAACGACGTTCAGCGATTGAGACGTGCTCGATACAGGCGTCCACAACGGTGTTCCCTACGATGTGGACGTCGGCCGCGACGCTCTCGGTGGTGAGTTGCTCGACTGCCGTTTCCGTCGGTGCGAACGCAATGTCGGCCACGTGATCCGCGACGACGCGGTTAGTCTCTTCAGGCATACTTCGGTCGAATGACCGAATGCCGGCTTCCACATGGGCAAACAACGGGTCAAGTTTCGCCGCCGCGAGGGCGGCCGAGAGCACGGCGTTGGTATCGCCGACGGCGATAACGACATCGGGTTCGCGCTCGAGGACGATGCGCTCAACGCCCCTCATCGCGGCCCCGGTCTGCTCGGCCTGCGTCCCGCTGCCCACACCGAGGTGATCGTCGGGCGCAGGTACTCCGAGGTCGTCAAAGAAAGCGTCGCTCAACTCGTCGTCGTAGTGCTGGCCGGTATGGAGGAGCCGACTTGAGAGTTGGTCGGAACTCGCCATCGACCGGAGCACTGGGGCGAGCTTGATGATCTCGGGGCGCGTTCCGAGTACGAATAGGACTTCGGTATCGGTGCTTGGCATGATCACTCGATGTCGGAAGCTGGGGCACTCAGTCCCCGCCAATCGGCCGGAGCGCGGCGCCCTCGAACCGGAGGGATTCGACGCCGCGGTCGGCGAGCCAGTCCGTCAGGCCGTCCAGCTCCGCGACGGTCTCCTCGTGGTGGACCAGTTGAACGATCACGTCCGGTTCCTCGCGCTCGACGAGCGTGCGGAGGTCGCCGTAGTCGGCCTCCGAGACGTGGCGGTCGTACTGGGCGACGGCGTACCCGTCGAGTAGTAGATCCTCGACGATCTCGTTGGCGGGACTGTTCCGCTGGTCGTACGTGCCGGGCTTATAGGACTTGCCGAGAGCGAGAATTTGCGGATCAGTGTAATCGGCGACGAGACGACGGATCTGTCGCGCGGCTCGCGGCGGCATCAGTTCGTTCACCCGGCGGGCAGTGGTGATCAGGTTCGTGTGCTCAGGATCGACCTCCTCGAGGAACCAGGGATCGACCGGAAGGCAGTGCCCGCCAACCCCGATGCCGGGCGTGAGGATGTCCACGCGGGGATGGTTGTTCGCGAGTTTGATGACCTCGTGGATGTCGATGCCGAGCTCATCGCCGATGAGTGCGAACTCGTTGGCGACGCCGACGTTGATGTCCCGGTACGTGTTCTCCATGAGCTTGCACAGCTCGGCGGAGACGAGGTCTGTCTGGAACACCTCGCCCTCGAGGAACGGCTCGTAGATCTCGGCGGCCTGGCGGGCGCACTCCGGGGTTGCCCCCCCGATCACGCGATCATTGTGGACGATCTCGTGGAACACGTTCCCAGGGAGGATTCGCTCGGGGGAGTGCGCCAGGTGGACGTCTTCGCCGGGGACGAGCCCGGCGTCGGTGAGGAGGTCGGTAACGAGCGTGTCGGAGGTGCGAGGCGGGAGCGTCGACTCGATGTTGAGCACGTCGCCTTCGGAGAGGTGCGGGAGCACGGACTCGATGGCGGCCTCGACGTGCGAGAGGTCGGGACTCTTCTCGGGGTGGATCAGTGGTGTCGGCACCGAGATCACGAACGCGTCGCCCGACTCGGGCGTGTTCTGGGCGATCAGGTGCTCCTGGACGGTCTCGTCCTCGAGCAGCGACTGGAGCTCGTCCTCGTCGAGGTTCAGCGTGCCGTCGTTGATCGCCTGCGTCAGGTTCTCGTCGATGTCGACGCCGACGACATCGGTTTCGTTGTCGGCCAGTACCAGTGCGAGGGGGAGCCCGACGAACCCTGTCCCGACGACGACGACTTTTTGGATATCAGACATCGTAGACGTCTCGCATCCACTCGATGGTCTCTGGAATACCTTCCTCAAGCGGCGTGCTAGGGTCGTGGTCGAGATCCCGTTTGGCCTTCTCTATACTCGGTCGCTTGTTCAGCGTGTTGTGCTCTTCTCGCCCCCTGTACTCGACTTTTGAGTCGTCCTTGCCGAGGTGGTCGAGGACGATGTCCGATAGCTCCTTGATGTTGCGGTAGTCGGTGCTGGCGACGTTGTATACCTCGCCAGGTTCGAATGCATCGACGATGTTCGCCAGGGTCTCGACCGTGTCCTCAACGTACGTGAACGCACGATGGTGGTCCTCGTAGACGTGGTAAGGCTGGTCGTGGAGGGCGTGGTAGCAGAATTTCGCCACTACGCTCCGGTATTCGCTGTAGCGCTCACCGGGTCCGTACGTATTGAACAGCCGGACGCGGACTGTCTCGGTGCCGGACCGATCCGCGGCGTTGCGGATCTGGAGTTCGTTCACCCACTTCGATATAGCGTAATCGTTGAGTTGCCTGATTGGAACCTCCCTGGGAACCGACTCCTCCATCACGTCGTCGTAGTCGCCGTACACCTCACTGGAGGAGGAGAAGATCATACGGAACCCGTGCTCGCGCTGGAGCCTGATCATGTGTTTGGTTCCAACGGCGTTGGAGTTCCACATCGTCTCGTAGTAGTCCTCGCCGTTCTTGCGGCCGAATTCCGCCGCAAGGTGGTAGACGTAGTCAAACTCGCGATCCTCGAAGATCCTGGCGAGCTGCCGGTACTCGCTAACGTCCACCCGGTAGTACTGATCTCGCTCGTTCCAGGGGATATCGGCTACCCAGACATCGTGGCCTCTGTCCTCCAGCTCGTTGACGAGTGGGGAACCGACTGCGCCGAGTCCTCCAGTCACCAGAACGTTTGCCATGAAAAGTTGAATCGACGAGGGTAGACGACTATCTTTCGCTTTCTCGCGAATGGCAGATCGGAGGGCCGGTGACCGATGGCCGAGGTGGTACCGATGACCACAAACCATGCGACGGCGGAAACTGGTCATTGCACAACGCCGATACGCGATGCAGAGCCCGACGTCACTGATGCCCCACTGCGAACGCTAGTAGCTGTCGAGACGTAGCACGATCGCCGCGACTCTAGCGTCACAATAGGTATGTAGGAAAGCACCGACGGTTCTTGTAATGGGAACGAGGTCGCTGTCCGGAGACGGTCGTCGAGGTTCACTCGTCAGCGTGGTCACCCCCGCGTACAACGAGGCCACGCGTGGCTTCCTGTCGGAGACGCTCTCCAGCGTCAGCCAGCAGGAGTACGAGCGGATCGAACACGTCGTCGTCGACGACGGCTCAACCGACGAAACGCCACAGCTCGTCCGGGAGTTCGATCACGACCACGAACTGCGCCTCGTGCGCCAGGAGAACCGCGGGATGACGAGGGCGGTCAACAGAGGGCTCGAGGAGACCGACGGCGACATCGTCGTCTGGCTGAACGCCGACGACGTGCTGCCGCGGCGTGACGCCATCAGCCGCGTCGTGTCGACGTTCCAGCGGAAGCCAGAGACGGACTTCGTTTACGGCTCCCACGCCTTTCTCGGGCCCGAGGGGACTGTCAAGCAGGTGAAGGTGCCGTATCCGTGGCCGACGCACAAGCGGCTCCTTCTGTCGAACTTCGCGATCATCGTGTTCGCCGACGGCGACACGTTCCGGTCGCTCGGCCTCAACGACGAGTACCGGCACGTAAGCGACCGCGAACTCTACCTGCGCGGCGCGAGCCACGGAGCGACGTTCACCTACGTACCCGACCTCCTATACGGCCACCGCGAGCACGAGGAGCGCAAGACCGAGCAGGTCTCCGACGAGATGGCCGCCGAGAGCAAGCAGATCCTCGAGAAGTACGGCGCGGGCGATATCCGGCACTACGACCAGCAGGTCCGTTTGCTTGAGCTCCAACTCGACGCACTCCAGCTGCTCGGCCTCCGGCGCCTCCTAGAGTTACACCGCCACCCAGAGGAGTTCGTCGACGCTATCGGCCTTGACTCGCTACGCTCTGCGGTCACGCGCCAGCTCCGGACCTGTGTGCCCGGATAAATCGAGATGTCGACTCGGTCGCCGGCTCACGTCGGATCCGCTAGCCGGTTTCAGCCTGGGGGGCTCGCGGACCGATTGACCGATCACTAGCGCCATCCGGTCCACGACTGATCAATAGCGATATACAGGCCCCTGTGATAGTATAGGGGAAATGCCACCGAACGTGTTGCTGATCGTCCTCGACAGCGTTCGCGCCCGCAACACGAGTCTCTACGGGTATGACCGGGAGACGACGCCGTGCCTCGAGACGTTCGCAGAGGATGCAACGCTCTATACGCAGGCCCGTGCGCCGGGAACTGGCAGCGTTCAGAGTCACGTGAGCATCTTCACCGGTCTCCACGTGGCCGAACATGGTATGAACAGCACCGAGAAGGCCATCGACCCTGAGGCCACAGTATGGGATCGTCTCGCGGGGCGGGGCTACGACACCGGCGTCTTCTCGTACAACTCCTACCTCACACAGGCGCCGATCGGACTTTCCGACGCATTCGACGTGGTTGTCGCCGGCGAGCAGCGGCTCCCCTACCCGGAGGCGCTGAATCCCTACGACTTCGCGGAGGACGCTGGCGTCCGCGAGTTCCTCGTGGCGGCCCGCCGCGACGGGACGCTCGGCACTTCGCTGGTCAACGGGCTCGCCGTGAAGGCGGCCAGTACCGACTGGCTGCCCGGCGACACGACTGTGGACGGCCAGCTCTTCACGGACCGGTTCGTCGACTGGCACAAGGACCGGTCCGGTCCTTGGGCGGCCTGCGTCAACTACATGGACGCGCACACGCCATATCAGCCTCGTTCGGAGCACGACCAATGGGCGGACGCCAAGGCGCGGGCTCTCGCCGCGTCGGTCAACGACTATGTCTGGGACTTCGTCCGCGGCTCGGAGCCCCTTGAGACGCTGGAGGATCTGGAAGACTGCTACGATGGCGGAATCCGCCAGGCCGACGCCGAAGTCGGCCGGCTACTGGAGCACCTGCGGCGCGCTGGCGACCTTGAGGACACCCTCGTCGTGGTTACGGCCGACCATGGCGAAGGGTTTGGCGAACCCGGCGAGGTCCGCGACGCGCCGTCGATCGGGCACGGCTCCACCGGCGGCGTTGAGGAGGGCGTACTTCGAGTCCCGCTGGTCGTGCAGTTCCCCGGTCAGCGCGAGCAGATGCACGTCAAGGAGCCTGCAACTTTGTCGCAGTTTCCCGCAGTCGTCGACGACGTCATCAACGGCGATTGGAGCCACGATGGATTCGTGCCAGAGGGGCCGGTTCTCGCCTCGCTGCGGTCGTTGCCGCCCCACGTCCGGGAAAGCGTGCCCGACGGAGTCGACATTTCAGCGTACGAGGGCAGCGCACGCGTCGTCTACGAGCGCCATGACGATCGCGTCCTGAAGTACGTGACTACCGGGGATCGATTGGCGCGACTCGACTGCACCCATGTCCGGTCTACCGAGTACCTAGATACCGATGTCGGGGATCGTTTCGCGGATGCATTCGTTCCTCTCGAACGGGCCGACGACGCCGTCAGGGATCGGCATGGGGGTGTTTCCGGCGAAACGGAGGCTCGTCTCGAGGCGCTGGGCTACCGATAGCACCCCAGAGGTAATCTATGTCTCTACGTTTTCGGAGTTGGCGACAACTTTGACCCATCCCCAGCGTTGCCAGCCCCAATTGAACTGCTCCCGATGCTACTGCGGCCGTTTTCGACTCCATTCCTGAAGTGGAATAGCGATGTCGTCATACTCCATAGTCTCTCTGAGATACTCGACGGCACGACGATATCCTCGCTTCGAGGCCATACAGCATTCATGAACGGTTCTAGATGGTAGTTCGGTACCATCAATGCTTCTTACGACCTGCAAGCCCGCGCTGGCGGCATAGCCAATGATATCGAGGCCGAGACAAACTACCAGTGGAGCTTGGTATCTTTGTATTCACCTGGTATCTATCCTAAAGGTGATGACTCTCCCGTTACTCCGCAGGCACCTTACACGGTATGCGTTCGGGTCACGCCGTGTCTGAATTGGCAAGCAGATCCTCGTAGACTCCTCCAAGGCGATCCGGTTTGAACCTTCCCGGCAGTTCAGGCTCGGGATAGTTAGCGAGTACCAGTCCGGGGAGCTGGTCCTCGTCGTCGAAGGTCTCCGTCGCGACGGTCGAACACTCCCCGACGTCGCGAGCGATCGACGGCGTTCCACACGCAGTAGCTTCCAGCAACACGTTCGGGAGCCCGTCGTGTAGCGACGGATGAACGTAGAGATCTGCCGCCCGATAGTAGTCCGCGATCCGGTCGTGGGGCACGCGACCGACGGCCCGGACCCGGTCGACGCTCGAAAGTTCCTCGCGCATCGGTCCATCGCCGACCACGTACCACCGGATGTCCGAGGGCAGCTCGTCGGCCACCTTACGGATCGTCTCGGCACCCTTCCGGCGGCTTACGCGGCCGACGGTCAACAGGATTCGTCCATCACCGAGCGCTGGCATCCCGAGCTCCTCTCGGATCTGCTCGCGCTCGTGGATTTCGACCGGGAAGAACTGCTCTCGGTCGATCGGCTGCGGGATCTCCCGGACGTTCCGGCGTCGAAGCCGTTTCGCCAGATCGCGGCGGCCCTGGGGACCGAGTGCGATCACCGCGTTCGGCAGGTGGACCGCGGCGAGCCCGATCACGTTCTTCAGAGCAAACGTCTTGGCTCTGGCTCCAAGCCCTCGGACGAACTTGTGTTCCCGAAAGTTGTCGCCAGCGAGCCGTGTGATCGTCGGTGTCCCACTTAGTCTGCCAGCGATCGCAACGGCCGTTCCGTGTGTCGGGAACTTCGTGAGCTGGACGAGCACGTCCGGAGACTCACGACCGACGTAGCGCCGAATCGCGCGCGACAACGTGGTGATTCGCTCGCGTGCCGTGTTCACGGGCGGCGCATCAATTCGAATGCCACGATAGCCCGCGGGTAGGGATTCGCCGTCCGCCAGCAGTAGATCGCACTCGAACTCCGTTGGCTGGCTTCGCAGCAGCCGTCGCAGGTTTTCGAGGAGCGTCCTGACGTTGCCAGCGATGGCGAAGCCGCCGACGAATCCGACGTGGACGTGGTTCTGATTCATACTTCAGTTGTCTGCTGTGTATCGGTCGGTTCCGTCGACCGGCCGCCCCTGCCTGCGGGTGCCACGCCGATATCACGCATTTGCACGGATTCGCGGTTTCGGAGGGTTTGACAGAGATTCGTGAACGACTCGAACTCGTCGGCGAGCCAGAGACACGCCGGATGCCCGAGAACCGTTGCGGTGTCGCGGACGTCGTTGACGTGCTCGAGTACCCACTCGGTCCAATCGTCGGGATACATCGATTCGGAGCCGAACGGTCCCTCGAACGTGCGAACTGCTTCGGAATCAGGTTGCCGGAACGCGTGAAAAACGTGTTCGTGGTCCGGGGGTGTGTTTATCGGGACGACAGTGAGGCCGTCTTCGCGTCGAAGGCGCTCGTCGGGACCCCTGGCGTCCGAAAAGTGTGTGACCTCGTGTTCAGCAAGCAGCGATGCAGTCCGACCGTCGTGCCGGTACGCGTGATCTCGCCACGACGTAATTTCGATCCCCAGCTCCTCGAACGCCGCGATCGTCTTCCCGATCTCCCAGGACTGGAATCGCCGCGGTCCGTTCCACGATCCCACGCGTCCTCCCGTAACCTTCGCCAGCCCCCGCCATCCCTTGTGCACCACCGTATCGAACGCGTAGAAATTGTGCCCCCCGATCTCGACGTTCTCCATCGCGGCCAGTTCGCGCATCCGATCCGGCTCCTCGACGGCGCACTTCCCAGTACAGAACAGCGTCACCGGCACGTCGTACTCGGCAGCGATCTCCGCGTACTCGATCGCGACCTCGACCTCCGTCCGGTCCATGTACTCCTGGTCGCGCGTCCCCAGCGACATGTGGTGGACGTCGCCAGTGACACAGACCGTCATTGCAGGTAGCCCAGATCCTCCAGTCGGTCTTCGACTTCTTCGCTCCCTGTTCCGGTGACGAACTCGGGTGTGATTGGGTCGCGGTAGGTCGGTTCCCCGCGATCGAAGAGCTGGAGCGGCTCGCCGTCGACGTCGTCGGGAACCGGACAGCCGACGGAGTGGAGGACGGTCGGAGCGACTGCCGTGATGTCGACTGGGCCGTCCACGTCCGACGTCACAACGTCGGGGCCATCAGCGAGGAAGAGGCCGGTTCGGACGTTCTCGGCGCGCCAGTGGCTAACGTCCTCGAAGACGGGGTTGTCCCCGATCGCACCGCTGGTGTGAATCCCTGGCGTCTGATCGAATACGATCTCTGGAGCGTCCTCGACGTATGGACCCTCGTACGCTTCCTCCCGGGTCAATACCTCGCGTGCAATGGGCGTCCCGGAGACGTCGCTCTCGAGGTCGCTCAGCCGATCCATGATCTCGTTTCGGGTCTCCTCGGAGTCGTCGAGGACGTAGATCAATCCCTGGCCGCTCGCGATCGCTCTGCTGTTGGACCAGTCCACGCGTTCGAGCTTCTGCTCTCGCTTTGCACCCTCCTCGTCCATCGGAACGCGTCGCTTGACGAATTCGGGTGTGATCGTCGCGACGAAATTCCGGGCTCCGAAGCGCTCGGCGATCTTTGAAACGCGCTTCTTGTTGACTCCGAACCGATCGAACGCGGACGTTGCGTCCGTTTTCGTCTGGAGGAACCCCTCTCGTTCGAGCCACGCGTTCGCGTAGAACATCGTGTCGATCTCCGCACAGCCGTGGTCCGAGAGGAGTACGAGCGTTGCTTCGGGATGTTCCTCACGAATCGCTCCCAGATGATCGTCGATTACTTGCCAGGCACGATGGGTCGGTTCGTCGCGCCAGAAGTAGTGCTGAAGGACGTTGACGTAGAACACCGTGCAGTGAGCCACGTCGACGTCCCGGTCCTGCAATAGATTGCGGTATGTCTCTAATCGCTGATCGATGAGGTCGACGATGGCTTCGGCGGCGTCAGTGTCGTCCGACGACGTAACAGCGGCCGCTGGATGGACGTCGTAGCCCGCCGCGTCGAGTTCGTCGCCCAGTTCCGGTGGCGTTGTATAGTCCTCCTGCTCACTTCCAGGTCCGCCGGCGACCATGAATTCGTCGAGTTCGAAGGGCGGATAGCTCATCGGGAGATTGACGACGCCCGCCGTCTGGCCGTCTTCGTTGAGGTAGTCCCAGAAGTTGGCGCTCTTGAACGATCGAGAGTTCGGCGTCGAAAGCGTTCGGTTTTCGGCGTCGATCTTCTCCCACCAGTAGACGCCGAGCTTGCCGGGATTCTTCCCCGTCGAGTAGCATCGCCAGTTCGGACAGGTGACGGGAGGTAGACAGCTCTGCAAATCCGCGTCCACGCCGGACGTGCGAAGTTCTCCTAGATTCGGGAGGTCGCCATCATCGAGCCACGGCTGAAGTAATTCCCAGTTTGCTCCGTCGAGTCCGACGACGACGGTGTTTGGCATAGTTCTGTGTAGGGAACGACCCCTACTTACCACTAGTGGAGTCTTCAAATGGACCCAACGCTCTACAGCCAGTTCCGCCGTGGCTCTTTTTCTCGTCTTCGGAGTTCGCGGTGCGGAGCAGACACTCGTTTTACCATTTTCTCTACTGGAACGCTGGTGCTGAGGGCTGCAAACGTCATATTCGTCTCACCTCCCTGCGCCTCCCGCCAACGTTCTCCCAAACGGCTCTCTATACTGCCCTCTTTTTCGCGGGGAACGGGACCATCACTAAATTGGCTTTCACAAGGCTTATTCCCCGTTTGTGACTCCACTTTGCGTAATGAGTGCCGAGTCCGACGGCGATCGGATCGCGAACCCCGACGCGATCGCCGAGACCCTCCAGCGGTGGTATCACGTTCCCGCGATTGCGGCCGTCGTCGCGTTCATGCTCTGGGCCCGGACGCGGGCCTACGACAATTTCGTGCGAGACGACACCGTCTACCTCGGCGGTAACGACCCGTACTATCACCTCCGTTCGACGACGTACACCGTCGAGAACTGGCCGCGACGACTCTACGGGGACGCCTGGACACAGTTCCCGTTCGGGTCGAACGTGGGCCAGTACGGAACGCTGATGGATCAGGTCGTCGGCACCGCCGCACTGATCGTCGGGCTCGGCGATCCATCGTCTCGACAGATCGCTATCGTCGCGGTGGTTGCACCTGCTGTCATCGCTGCTCTGATCGCGGTCCCGGTCTACTTCCTCGCCAAACAGCTCTCCGGGTCACGAATTGGTGGCGTCACGGCCGCAGTGATCCTCGCTTTGATCCCACAGGGTGGCTGGGTCCGGCGCGGCACCGTCGGTTTCTACGATCACCACATCGCCGAGTCGCTGATGATGGCGATCGCGGTGTTCGGCATGGTGTATGCGCTCTCGAAAGTCCGTCGAGAACGCCCGGTCTTCGAGCAGGTCCAGGATCGTGACTGGGATGGGCTCAAACCGACGGTCACGGCGAGCACTCTCGCTGGGATCGCTCTCGCCGCGTATCTGCTCACGTGGCCCTCTGGCGTGGTCCTCGTCGGTATCTTCGGCGTGTTCTTCGTGATCGCGATGACGTTCGCCGTGGCGACTGGTCGGAGTCCCGAGCACCTGGCGTTCACCGGTACAATCTCGCTCACGGTTGCGCTCGTGGTCACGCTACCGTTCGTTCAGTCACTGGAGGCGACGACGACCACTCTCTCGCTCCTTCAGGTGCTTGCACTGTCGGGCGTTGCCGCCGCTTGTGCAGTGATGGGCGCCCTCGCGCGCTACTGGGAGCGGGAAGATCTGGAGGCGTGGGGATACCCCGCCGTCATCGGCGTTCTCGGCATCGTTACGATCGGCGTGCTCTGGCTGGTCCTCCCCGAGCTCGTACGTTCCGTCTGGACGAACATGGAGCGCATCCTGTTCCTCGGCCAGTCGGACAACACCCTCACCATCAGCGAGGCCCAGTCGATGTTCGCCGACAATCGCCCGCCAGTCGGCGAGCAGTTCTGGAACGGGTACGGGTTCACGGCGTTCACCGCACTCGGTGCGCTCCTCTGGATGACTGCGAGGGGATTCCTCGCCGAGCGTCCGAAGGAGGAGTACCTCCTCATCGCGGTCTGGACGATTTTCGTCCTGCTGATGACGCTGACACAGGTTCGCTTCCACTACTACCTCGTGCTCCCCGTTGCGGTGCTCAACGGCTGGCTCGTGGTCCAGATCGCCCGCCTCGCTGCCTTCCCGTCGCTCGCCGACTTCAAGGACATACAGACCTATCAGGTCCTGACGATCATCGCCGTGATCATGCTCCTCGTCGTCCCGATCGCTGGGCCGCTCGCAGTCGCGACTTCCGCGGAGCAGGCTGAGAACAACGGACCAGGTAGCGTCGTCTTCTGGGACGACAACCTCGACTGGATGGAGGAGAACACGCCCGTGCCAGGCACCTACGGCGGTGCAGACAACGAAATGAGCTACTACGGGCCCTACGACTCCATCGACGACTACGAGTATCCCGAGGGTGCCTACGGCGTGATGTCGTGGTGGGACTATGGCCACTGGATCACCACCGAGGGAGAACGAATTCCGGTTGCGAACCCCTTCCAGCAAGGCGCGACGTCGGCGAGCGCGTACTTCCAGGAGACCAACGAATCACGTGCCAACATGTATCTCGAGGCGCTCCCGTCCGGCGAGATCGGGGGTGGTGCCCTGTATAGCGCCAACGAGTCCGAACTCCAGGCTGCCATCGACGCCCGCACCGAACAGGAGGCCGGTGAGGAGACTCGCTACGTCATGATCGACGACCAGATGGCCGGCGGGAAGTTCAGCGCGATCACCGAGTGGACCGGCCCGGGAAGCGGCGCCTACTACGGCCAGCAGGAGTTCCCGACCGGCAACGATTCGTCCGTCTCACTGCCGGCGCTGAGCGACCAGTACGACAGCACGATGCTCGCCCGGATGTACTTCAACGACGGGAGCTCGGTCGGTCAGGCCAACGCCAACGCGCTGGAGCACTACCGGCTCGTCTACGAGAGCCCGACCCAGTCGACGGTCCTCTCGATCGCCCGCCAGACCCAGAACGGGCTCGAGGGCACGGGGCTCGTCGGCATCGACATCGGCACGCTCCAGCAGTACTACCCGAGCGTCTACAGCTCGATCAGCAGTGGCACTGGGCCGTACGTTCCGTACGACATCCGTTCGGAGTCCGCGGTCAAGACCTACGAGCGCGTCGAGGGCGCGACGATCACCGGCGAGGCCGAGCCGAACCAGACCGTCCAGGCGTCCGTCGAGCTCGAGACCAACACCGGCCGCACGTTCACGTACGCCCAGTCCACTACCGTCGGCGAGGACGGCCAGTTCGCGATCACCGTCCCGTACGCGACGACGAACGACCTCGGGACCGAGGACGGCTACACGAACAGCTCCGTGCTCGCGAACGGCACCTACACGGTCAGCGCCGGGAACTTCCTGAATATTCAAGCCGAGGCGGAGAACGTCTCCGTCCCCGAACAGGCGATCTACGACGGCGACACGATCGACGTCGACCTCGAGGAAGTCGAGGACTCCGACGGCTCGAACGGAACGAACGGCACCGACGGCGGCAACCAGACCGGCAACGCGACGAGCATCGACACTGCGAGTGGCTCCTCGGCCATCACGGCCAGTGGCTCGTCCGCTGACGCGACGAGCGCCGGGTCGCCGGCCGGGGACTCCGTGAGCGCCTCGTCGACGACCAGCGCGGCACAGAGCCAGTCCACGGCGAACAGCTACTCGACGGCAGCCGTCACCGCCAGCGTCACGCAGGCGTTCGACGGCGTCAGTTCCGGCCTCTCGGCGTTCGCGAGCGACCTCGCAGCACCGGTCCGAGCGACGGTGGATCCGCTCCAGAACCTGCCGCTCGTGGGGTAACCTCGTGAAGCCACGCGCTGCCCTCACGACGGTGCTCAAGGGCGCGGCCATGGGCACCGCCGACATGGTGCCGGGCGTTTCCGGGGGCACCGTCGCGCTCATCGCCGGGATCTACGACCGGCTCATCGGCGCGATCGCTGCGCTGCATCCCGCGCCACTCCGGCATCTCCTGCGCCCCCACGACCCCGACTCGCGGGCGGCCTTCGCCGACGCCTGGCGCGAGATGGACATTACCTTCCTGCTCGTGCTCGGCACGGGGATGATCTCGGCGGTCGTCGTGCTCTCCCAGCTCATCCCCATCGCGCTGGAGGAACACCGGGCCCTGACGGGCGCCTTCTTCGTCGGGCTGATCGCCGCCTCCGTCGTCCTCATCGGACGCGACGTGCCCTGGACGCGGGTCCGGGCCGGGCTCGCGACAGTCGCCGCGGCGCTGGTCGTGGCCGTCGCGACCGTCACCGTCAGCCTCGCCAACCCCTCGCCGCTGTTCGTCTTCGTCGCGGGCGCGATCGCGATTTCGGCGATGATCCTTCCCGGGCTCTCCGGCGCCCTGCTCCTCCTGATCCTCGGGCAGTACGAGTATCTCCTCGGGCAGCTCGACGAGTTCCTCTCCGCACTCGCCGGCACCGCGACCGGCGACTCGCCCTCCGCGCTAATCGAGCCGGGAATCGTCGTCGTCGCCTTCTGTTCCGGCGCGGTCATCGGCCTGCTGACGATCGGCCGGCTGGTCGATCGCGCACTCGAGCGCGATCGCGCGACGACGATCGCGATCCTCGTCGGGCTGATGGCCGGCGGCCTGTTCCCGCCCGGGCGCATGGCCGGCAACGCGATGGGCGGCTCCGCCGTGGAGCTCGTCGCGGCGATCGCGGTCGCGATCGTCGGCGCCGTGATCGTGACGGCGTTCGACGCCGTGACGAATGATCTGGATTACGTCTAAGCGTACCGGTGACTGGTTTCAGCGTCCCTGCATGGTTTCGTTTTCCGATCGTCCGACTCGCACTGGAGCGATCGGCTCCTTCCGTATGGTACAGTGCCCCGATCACAGAGCTGTCGGTCGAACGACGAAACTCGTTATCGGAAGTTCGATGGTGAATTCACCAACACATTTATTTTGATGGCAGACATACCATCAATCGAGGATGGAGCGTGACGGCGACGGTGCAGTCGAGGTCGTTCGCGAACGCCGCCGCGACTTCGGCGACGAGATCGTACGGATTCGCGTGCTGCGCGTTCCGCCGTCCGAGAAATTCCCGGAGGGTATCAAGTATGCATTCCACTTCGGCTCCAAAGGGAGCGACGATCCGATCATTCGGTACGCAACCATCACGGCATCCACGAGCGTCACGAAGGCACTGACCGCGAGGAGATCGACTATCCGGGCGTCGAAGCGCTCCTCCAGCGGTTCATCCGCGAACTTCCCGACCACGTCTCCCCCTGATCCATGACGACGAAAACGCTTCACATCACGGTCGAACCGACGGCGGCGTTCTTCGAGGCGGCGCTCGAGGACGTTCGCCAGCTGCAGACCGACGAAGCCACCGACGACGAGTACGTCCTCAGTCTCCCCGACGAAGACGCACTCGAGCGAGTGCTGCGCGCGAAGAATCTCGAACTCGTCCGGACGATTGCGACGGAGGAGCCAAAGAGCGTTCGCGATCTCGCCAGGCTGGTCGATCGCGACATCAAGAACGTCTCGACGGCGGTGAACGAGCTGGCCGAGCTCGGACTCGTCGAACTCGAGGACCAGGGGAGGGCCAAGCGACCGGTCGTCTGGTACGACACCGTCGAGATCGACATCCAGGTCGCGCCCGGTGACGCCGACGACTTGGACGTCATCCCGGCGTAATCGTCGCGGGAGCGATCGCTCTGTCCCATCTGTTTCGGTCGAGTCGAAAACGAACGGAAGTGCGATATCGAATACGAGATCGTCCGATCCGTTGGCTCCTGTCGGCCCAGTCAGCTACTCGCGTCGCCGCCGCGCCTTGCGCCGGTACTCGCCGTACCGATCTTCCGGAGAAAACGGAGCGGGCGCGCTGTTGATCGCCTCTGCGCCACACTCGGGACACGTCTCGCCGAGCGTGTACATCGGTCGCTCGTGGGCGGACTCCCAGACAGAACAGACGTGGATGTCGGATTTCATCGAAGTGGAAACGGTGGCCGCGTCAGGCCGCTGATCCGCTACTCGTCTTCGGTGCGGCGGTCTCGGTGGAACTCCCCACCGCCGCCGATGCCCTCGATGGCCTCGACCGCTCGCGCACCGCTTTCCTCGAGTTCGCGCTCGGCAGTCTTGTAGTTGGGCGCCTTGACGCGGAGGCGGTACTCCGGCGAGCCGACGTAGGTCACTTCGAGTTCGATCTCGTCGGGGATCTCGCCGTTGCCCTCCGCGGCCTGCAGCGCCTCCTTGACGTCGTCGACGCCGTCGGCGTCCGGGCTCTCGAGATCGACGTAGCCCGTGACGGTGACGTAGGGCACCGAGACGTTCTCGCGGGCGGCCTCGACGATCGCGTCGATCTCGTCGTCCTCGAGATCGACGTCCTCCAGCACCTCGTGGCCGTGGATCGCCGACTCCTCGAAGGCGTCGTAGAGGCTGGCGTACTCGGCCAGCAGCGCGTTCGCGATCTCCGTGAGTTCCTCGTCGTCGCCGTCGGGGAACGCGATCTCCATCCAGTTGTCGGCCTTCTGCTCGTTCTTCCACTCTTGGATGGTATCCGAGCGCTGGTGGTCGTTGACGTCCTTGATCGAGAGGTCGATCTGCTGGCTGGACTCGTCGACGTCGAGGACCTTCGCGACGACGGTCTGGCCCTCCTGGACGTGGTCGCGGACGTTCTTGATCCAGCCGGAGGCGACCTCGCTAATGTGGACCAGCCCGCGCTTGTCCTCGTACTCCTTGAGGTCGACGAACACGCCGAAGTCCTCGATCTCGTCGATCTCGCCGACGACGAGCTCGCCGGGCTCGGGCCAGCCGCTGTACTTCATGAGTGGGACTCTCGGGATTCGACGACGTCGACGACGTCGGCGTCGACCGCCGACAGACCGCCGGTGGGCGTCGCGAGCGTGGTGCCACAGACCGCACAGACGACCTCGCTGGCGGCCTTGCCGAAGACGACCTGCTCGTTCTCACAGTCCGGGCACTCGACCCGGATGAAATCTCCCGCCATCGTTACTCCTGGAACTCCAGGCGCCCGGCGCGCCATCCCTCGCGGAGGTGGGCCTTGCCGCAGTCGCCACAGCGGTACTTGAGGTCGGTCTTCTTGGTGGGCTTGTCGCCCCCGGGGACCTTCGAGAACCGACCGCGGTTCCCGATGCCCTTTCGACCGGCGCGCTGGCGGCGCGCGTCCCACTTGAGACCGGTCGTCCGGCCGGTTCGGACCTTCTCGACCTCGTGCTCGTGGTGTGCCTTGCAGTGCGGGCAGTACGTGTTAAAGCGGCGTGGCATCTCCATGCGTAATCACCTTGGGGAAACGGTTGCGCGGCGTGGCTTAAACCCCCTACGGTTCGCCCCGTGTACTCAGGCGGTTCGATCCGCGGCCACGAGACCGAACGGAGGGAATCGACCGAAACGAGCAGCCCGGACCGCCACGCCGGGACTCACAGGCCCCGCTCGCCGCCCTCCGAAAGGAGCAACACGACCATCGAGAGCCCGGAGATCACCATCAGGATGAACGCCGGCATCGCGGCGTACTGGTAGTAGGCGGCGTCCTGGGCGCGCCAGATTTGCGTCGCGATCGTCTCGAACTCCGTCGGCTTGATCATCAGCGTGATCGGCAGCTCCTTCATCGTCGTGAGGAAGACGAGCGCACCGCCGGCGACGATCCCCGGAAGGATCTGCGGGAGCGTCACCCGCCGGAACGCCCGAAACGGCGAGTCGCCGAGCGTCCGTGCGGCCTCGACGAGCCGCCCGTCGACCTGCAGCGACGTCGAGCGGACGTTGCCGACGGCCTCCGGGAGGAAGCGCACGACGTAGCCGAAGATCAACAGCGGGAGTGCCTGGTAGGCCCACGGGACCAGTCGCGTCCCGAAGTAGACCAGCGCGAGCCCGAGCACGACCCCCGGGACGGCGAAGCCGAGGTAGGTCCCCCGCTCGAAGAGGTCGCCGAGCCGGGAGTCGTGGTGGGCGGAGAGGTAGCCGATCGGGATCGCCGCGAGCGCCGCGATCACGGCCGCGGCGAAGGAGATCTGGACGGAGTTCGACGCCATCGCCCACTCGAAGGCCAGGTCCTGCCGGCGGGTCGTTCCGGGGCTCGAGAGCCACTGGTAGAGGATCCACAGCGGGACGACCAGTGCGAGCGTCGCGACCGCCGCCGGGAACGCCGTCGCCGGCCACCGCCAGCGCCCGAGCCGGACCGGCCGTCCCCTGCCGGTTTCGGCCTCGCTGGCGGTGCCGTCACTCGATATCCACCGTTCCAGCACGAGCACGAGCACGACGAGCGCGAGGAGTTGGAGGGAGAGCACGGCGGCCTCGGTCAGCCCGGAGATGTTGAACTCCCGGTAGATCTCGCGGGTGAAGACGGGGAGCCGCATGATCGCGGGCGTGCCGAAATCGGAGATGGCGTAGAGCGCTGCCAGCAGCGCCCCGGCGCCGATCGCCGGGCGGATCTGTGGCAGCGTGACGTGCCAGAACGCCGAGAGCCGGCCGTGGTTGAGCGTTCGCGCCGCGTCGACGAGCCTGGCGTCGAAGTTCAGCAAAGCGGCTCGCGTCGTGAGGTAGACGTAGGGATAGGTGTAGAGCGTGATCACGAGCACTGCGCCGGGGAGCCCGTAGATCTCCGGGATCTCCTCGACGCCCAGCGGCGCGAGCACCTCCTGGAACTCCCCGCGCGGTCCGAACGCCGAGACGGCGGTGAACGCGCCGACGTAGCTGGGAATCACCAGCGGGAGCGCCACGACGATCGTCCAGAATCGGCGGAAGGGCAGATCCGTCCGGACGGTGAGGTAGGCCAGCGGCACGCCGAGGCAGATCGAGCCGATCGTGACGCCCACCATCAGGTAGACGCTGTTGAGCATGACCTCCCGGGCGCCCTCGCTACTCGTCAGCTCCCACGCGGTCCCGGGGTCGATCCCCGCGGCCATCACCAGTAGCCAGCCGAGTGGAAACACGACCACGAGCGCGATCGCGCCGCTGAGCGCGAGCAGTGGCAGTGGCGGTCGCTCCGCGTCCGCGCTGCCCAGCCGCTCGCGCACCGGCATACCTGCACGAAGCCGTTCCAACGGGTATAAGGTTTAGGTTTGCCTAATCCCCCGCGTGAAGCTGACCAGACGGGACGCCGCCGCGGCGCTGGCGGCGCTGGGGTCCGGCGGCGCGGTCGCGCTCGGCGCTCGGCAGTGGCAGCGATCCGTCGACGACGGGACTGCGGCCGGCGATCTCGCGGACGACGAGCAGGTGCGCCGAACGATGGTCGCGGCGGCGGCGGTGCTCTACCCCAGCGAGGTCACGGGCATCGAGCCGTTCGTCGAGGGGTTCCTCGCGGGCAGGATCGACCGCGAGGGCCACGGCGAGGGACTCCGGCGAGCGGTTGCGGAGCTCGACGAACTCGCTCGAGCCTGGTACGACGCGCCGGTCGCGGAGCTCCCTCCCGAGGACCGTGACGCGCTCCTCCGGGAGACCGGCGCGGACGGCGTCGACGAAGCACCCGACGGCTCCACCGCCGAGCGGATCCGCTACTACGTCGTGAACGACCTCCTGCTCGCGCTCTACACGTCGCCGACGGGCGGCAAGCTGGTCGGAATCGAGAACCCACAGGGTCACCCAGGCGGCCTGGAGAGCTACCAGCGGGGGCCGAACGGATGAGCGGGCCGGGCGGATCCGGGGCGGCGTCCGGTCGCTCGGTCACCGGTGCGTCCGGGGCGGACGCGACTGCCACCCAGGACGACGTCGACCGCACCCCCGTCTCCGGTGCCGACGTCTGCGTCGTCGGCGCCGGCCCGGCGGGCTCCCTGGTCGCCGACCGACTCGCGGCGCGGGGTCACGAGGTCGTCGTGCTCGACGCTGGCCCGCGCTTCGACGACGCCGACCGGATCGAGCGGATGGAACGCGCGATCCGGCCGGCCTACGACCGGCCCGACGTCTGGGACGGCGGCGGCGAGCGCGACGCCTACGCCTCGACGGGCGAGCAGTTCTACCCGCTCAACTACGCGCGGGCGAAGGGCATCGGCGGCTCGACGCTCCACTGGCAGGGGATGGTGATGCGGCTCCACGAGGACGACTTCGCCTCCGGAACCCGGCGCGGCGTCGGCCCGGACTGGCCGATCGACTACGCCGACCTCCGGCCCTACTACGCCGACGCCGAGACGGAGCTTGGCGTCTCGGGCGCCGACGACAACCCCTTCGCGCCGCCCCGCGAGGAGCCCCACCCGATGCCGGCCTTTCCGCCCTCCTACAGCGACAGCCTGTTCGCGGAGGCTTGCGAGGAGGCCGAGATCGCGATGCACTCCGTGCCGAACGCGCGCAACTCCGAGTCCTACGACGGCCGGAGCCAGTGCGTCGGCTACGGGACCTGCCAGCCCGTCTGTCCCTCCGGCGCGAAGTACGACGCGACGGTCCACGCCGATCGGGCGATCGAGCGGGGCGCGACCGTGATCGATAGGGCGCCCGTCCAGCGTCTCGAACACGGCCCGGATCGGATCGAGGCGGCAGTCTACGCGACGCCGGACGGCGAGGAGCACCGACAGGAGGCGTCGGCGTTCGTCGTCGCGGCCGGCGGCGTCGAGACGCCCAGATTGCTGTTGCTCTCCGAATCCGAGCACTACCCAGCGGGCCTCGCGAACTCCAGCGGCGCGGTGGGCCGATATTTCATGGATCACCTCTTTGCCGGTGCCGGCGGCGTCCTCGACGAGCCGACCCGGCAGAACCACGTCGGGTTCATGACCAGCGAGTCCCACCAGTTCTACGACGACGCCGACAAACAGGTCGGACCGTTCAAACTCGAGTTCTTCAACTACGCCGGCCCCTCGCCCGTCGAACTCGCGCTCACCGGCGACGACTGGGGCGACGAGCTACTCGATCGGCTCCAGGAGTCCTACGGCAACAACGTCGCCGTCGGCGGGCTCGTCGAGCAGCTCCCCCGCGCGGAGAGCTACGTCGGGCTCCACCCCGAACAGACCGACGGCCACGGCAACCCCGTTCCCGACGTCCACTGGTCGATTGGCGACCGTGCCCGCCGGACCATCGAGCGGGCCAACGAAGTCCAGCACGAGATCCTGGAGGCGCTGGGCGCGGAGATCACCTGGACCGTGGGCCCGGACGCCACCGGCCCCGCCTACCACCACATGGGGACGACGCGGATGGGAAGCGATCCCGATTCGAGCGTGGTCGACGCCTCCCTCCAGACGCACGACCTCGAGAACTGCTGGATCGCCTCCAGCAGCGTCTTCCCGACCGGCGGCGCGCTCAACCCGACGCTGACGATCGCGGCACTCGCGCTGAAGGCCGCGGATCACGTGAACGAGGCGCTGTAGCACCGGTCCGCGCTTCCGTTCCGCGGCTCCGGTCCCCTCCCCCGTGTGACGCCGTCGCATCGTTTTAGGCAAACCTAAAAACTTAACCGTGGCCGGTCGCGAATCGATTGTAATGAGCCAGCACGGGGTTGCAGCGGACGGGACGGGCGAGACGGCGTCGAGTGCCGACGGCGGCGACGCCGACGGCTACACCTTCGAGGACCTCGCGGTCGTGATGGGCACCTACAACGAGGAGGAGGCCATCGCCACGGTGCTCGAAGACGTCGACGAGGTGACCGACGGGCAGGCCGAGGTCGTCTGCGTCGATGGCTCCTCCGATCGCACGCCGGAGATCGCCCGCGAGCACGGCGCCACCGTCATCGAGCAGGAGCCCCAGGGCTACGGCGTCGCCGTCGCGGCGGCGGTCCAGGCACCCGACCGGCCGATCGTCGTCACGACCGATTGCGACGACACCTACCCGATGGAGGAACTGCCAGCCTTTCTCGCGGAGATCAACGACGGCGCCGACGTCGTCAGCGGCGACAGGATCTCGCCCGGCGCCGACGCGATGCCGGGATTCAACCGCTTCGGAAATCAGGTGTTCGCGCTCGTCGCGAGCGTCCTCATGCTCCGGCGCGTCCACGACACCACGACCGGCATGCGCGCCTACCGCAAGGAGGTCATCGACGCGATCGAGTGGACGGAAAACACCGGGCTCTCCGCGGAGCTACTGATCCGCCCGCTGATGCGGGGCTACGACGTCCGCGAGCGGCCGATCCCCTACCGGGAGCGCGCCGGCGAGACGAAGCTCGATCCGATCCAGGGCGGTGCCGCGATCCTGAAGTCTATCCTGAAGGTCACCGTGCAGGAGCGGCTCCGGTAGCGGCTCCTGTCCGCGACCGGGATAGTTCAAGGGGGTCTGTGCGGACCCCGGTTCAGTGTCCGCCGGAAACTGTGTGGAGGCCGACGATCCCGACGACGATCACGCCGATGAACCCTACCCGGAGGAGACTGGCCGGTTCGTCGAAGAGGACGATGCCAAGCGAGGCCGTTCCGACGGCCCCGATCCCCGTCCAGACGGCGTAGGCCGTGCCGATAGGGAGGTCCTTCACCGCCTGCGCCAGTAACACCATGCTGACGACGAGCGCGAGGGCAGTGCCGAGCGTCGGGACCGGTTTCGTCAGTCCATCGGAGTACTCGAGCCCGATCGCCCAGCCGATCTCGAACAGGCCCGCGAGGAGCAGAATGTACCACGACATCTCGGCCGCGCCTACGCCGCCGGACCGCCTATAGGTTCTGCTCGTCGGTGTACGGTAGTGGGTGGGTCGATCGTCGCAGGTCTGGGAGGCCGTCCAACGTCCAGATCCCACGGAGCCGCCCCGAGTGCGATGAAGCTAAACGCCCGAACCAGCTACGCACGCCCATGCACCCCCCGGGCGCCTCGACGGTCCTCCTGCGCTACGGCGACCTGGCCACGAAGAGCCACGCCGTCGGGACCCGGATGCGTGACAAGCTGGCGGTCCACCTCGAATCGCTCCTCGACGATCGGGACCTCAAAGCGACCGTCGACGTCGGCCACGCGCGGACTGTCCTCGAGACGGATCCGGAACGCGTCGAGGCAGTGGCAGGGACCGCGGCGGACGTCTTCGGCGCGGTCTCGACGAGTGCCGCACTCGCCGTCGAGCCGACCAAGTCTGCGATCGAGGGCGCGCTCGCGGACGCATCGGCGGCCCACTACGACGGCGGGACGTTCGCCGTCGACGCCCGGCGCTCGTATGACGGCCATCCCTTCACCAGCGAGGACGTCGGCCGGTTCGGCGGCGACGCCGTCGCGGCCGGCGCGCAGGCTCACGTCGAGCCGGACGTCGACCTGGACGATCCCGACCTGACCTTCGAGGTCGAGGTCCGGGAGGAGCGCGCCTACGTCTCGCTGGAGCGGATCGACGGCCCTGGCGGCCTGCCCTACGACACGCAGGCGCCGCTCGTCGCGCTGATCAGCGGCGGCATCGACTCGCCGGTCGCGGCTTACGAGGTCATGCGGCGGGGCAGCCCGATCGTCCCGGTGTACCTCGACCTCGGGGACTACGGCGGCCCCGATCACGAGGCCCGCGCGGTCGAGACCGTTCGGAAGCTGGCCTGGCACGCGCCCGGCGAGGACTGGGAGCTCCACCGCGTTCCTGCGGGCGAGTCGGTCGCGAAGATCGCCGACGCGCTCGATCGCGGCCGGATGCTCGCCTTCCGGCGTTACATGGTCGCCGTCGCGGAAGCGATCGCCGAGGACCAGCACGCTGCCGGGATCGTTACCGGCGAGGCGATCGGCCAGAAGTCCTCCCAGACCGTCCGGAACCTCGCGGTCACCGACGCCGCGACCGACCTGCCGGTCCACCGGCCGCTGCTCACCCGCGACAAGGACGACATCTCGAACCGCGCTCGGGCGCTCGACACCTTCGCGGAGTCGACGATCCCCGCGGGCTGCAACCGGTTCGCCCCCGACAGCGCGGAGACGGGCGGCTCGCTGGACCGCATCCGCGAGCGCGAACCCGACGATCTCTTCGAGCGCGCCGCGGCTGACGCCGCCGACGCCGAGCGGATCGCGATCGAGCCGGTGGCGCCCGACGACTGGTCGGTCTAACCGAGCGAGGGCGGTCTTGCCCTCCGTGTGATCAATCGTGTTCAGGATTCCGTTCGCGGAGCAGTCCGTCCTCTCCGTGCAGATTCTCGTGGATCCCGACGACGAGCGCCGGGACGACGAGCATGAACAGGTGCTCCTCGATCGGGATGCCGAGCAGATCGACGCCGATCCGCTCCTCGATGGAAAAGACGCCGACGTGGAGCGTGTACCAGTCCCAAATGTACGCGATCGGGTACAACGCGAGGACCGTCCAGCCGGCTTTCCGCAGGGCGTCGGCGCGATAGAGCAGGGCGAGCGCGAGCGCACCGAAGGCGACCTCCGTCGCGAGATAGGTGTAATCGCCGAGGGCCGTGATATCCGGGAGGAAGCCGGCGTGGGGCACGGTCGGCGTTGGGCGCGCGTCGAGTTAAGCGCTGGTTCGACGGCGCTACGCCCGCACCGTTACCGATTCAGGGTGTGAATGGCCTCGCCGCGAGCGTTCTCGCAGGCCTCCAGCACGGCCTCCGCGAGCGTCGGATGCGTGTGGATCGTCGAGGCGACGTCCTCCAGGCGCGCGCCGAGTTCGATCCCGAGCGCGATCTCGGCGATCAGCTCGGAGGCGTCCGGGCCGACGATCTGCCCGCCGAGCAGGAACTCCGTCTCGGCGTCGGCGACGACGCGGACGAACCCGTCGGACTCGTCGGCGGTCAGCGCCCGGCCCGACGCGCGGAACGGGAACTCGCCGACGACGGGGTCGATTCCCTCCTCGAACGCCTCGTCCTCGGTGAGGCCGACGGTCGCGATCTCGGGCTCGGTGAACACCGCCGCGGGGATCGCCTGGTGGTCGAGCGCGGCGGGTTCGCCGGCGATGACCTCGGCGGCGACTTTGCCCTCCGCGGAGCCCTTGTGAGCGAGCATCGGCTCCCCGGCGACGTCGCCGACGGCGTAGACGCCGTCGACGGCGGTTTCGGCCCGATCGTCGGTCTCGAGGACGCCCTGCTCGTTGGGTTCGAGGCCGATCGCGTCGAGGCCGAGCGTGTCGGTGACGGGCTCGCGACCGACGGCGACGAGGACATTCTCCGCGACGAACTGCTCGGGGTCGGCGGCGTCCTCGTCCGCATCGCTCGCTCCCCCGGGGTCCGCCGTCTCGGCCTCGCCGCCGTCCGCCATCGTTTCTCCGCCGCCCGACGGACCGTCACTCCCGCCTCCGCCGTCCATCGCCGCGGCGGTCACCGTCACCGTCCCGTCGCCGTTGTCGGTCCACTCCTCCGCGCCGACGCCGAAGTGGAACTCGACGCCGTGATCCTCGAGTCGCTTCTTGACCGGCCGTGCGAGCTCGTCGTCGTAGTTCGGGAGCGCGGAGTCCAGCAGTTCGAGGATCGTGACGTCGGTACCGAGCTTCGCGAAGACGCCGGCGAGCTCCATGCCGATATAGCCCGCGCCGACGATCACCATCGAGTCGGGTACCTCCTCGAGCGCCAGCGCCTGCCGCGCGTCGAGGATCGGCTCGTCGCCGAAGTCGAAGCCGGGGAGGGCCATCGCCCGGGAGCCCGTCGCGACGATCGCGTGCTCGAACTCGATCGTCTCCGAGCCCTGGCCTTCGCCGCCGTGGGCGACGCGAGCGCGCCCCTCGCCCGCGAACGTCGCGGTTCCTTCGATCAGATTCACGCCGTTGGCCTTGCAGAGCTTCTCGACGCCGCTGGTGAGCTGGTCGACGACGCCGTCCTTCCAGTCGGTCATCGCGTTGAGATCGACCGCCGGGTCGGCGTGGATCCCCATGTGCTCGGCGTCGCCGGCGCGATCCGCGAGATCCGTCGCGGTGATCAGCGCCTTCGAGGGGATGCAGCCGTGGTTCAGGCAGGTGCCGCCGTAGGCCTCCTTCTCGACGAGCGTGACGTCCAGTCCCAGTTGCCCGCCGCGGATCGCCGCGGTGTAACCCGCGGGCCCGCCGCCGATGACCAGTACGTCCGTGCCAGTGGAGACGTCGCCGACGACCATGTTGTCCGAACCGAGGGGCGCCGGCGTCATAAATGCCGCAGGGAGCTCGCTGCGTGCTGGTGGGCCCATCTGGCGATCACTGCGGCGTCCTGTTCACCTTCGACCAGTCACCAGTGGATCGGATCACCAGCTCGCGAGGCACCTCCGACAGCGTGCGACCAGGGGGAGTGGGCCACGGTGCACCACCACGTCGTTCCGGTCGAGAGGGCCACCAGACCTGGCCTGTCGCTCAGTCCCCGAGAAACGCCCCAATTCGACCCGTTACCCGCTCCTGTGCAGCATCGGAGAGGATATGCTTCTCTTCGTCGAGCGTCTCGACCTCGACGTTCGAGAGCCGATCGCGAACCTGCGCGTCGATCGGATCGGCGGGGAAGAACGGATCCTCGGTGCCGAGGTACACCCTCGTCGGCGCGTCGAACGCCTGCAACTCCTCGGCGGTCGCGGTCGGAAACTCCCGCTCCAGATCGACGTAGCGCAGCGACGCCGCGATCGTCTCGCGGACCATCGGGTCGGGCGCCAGTGACGTGCACATCGCGTCGAGCATCCGATCGAGCGCCCACTGCCGGTGGAGGTAGCGATACAGGAGTGCGGGCACGCCCACGCGAGCCAGCGATCCGATCGAGCCGGTCCCGAACCCCGCGGGGACGACGAGCGCCGTACGATCGATGCGCTCGGGCGTCAGCGCTGCCGTCCGCAGCACGATCCCGGCGCCGTAGGATGTCCCGATCATCGGCGCGGACTCACAGTCGAATGCGTCGAGCAGGTCGACGACCCACTCGCCGTAGCCGTCGCCGACCGGATTCACCCGCGTTTCGGCGCTGTAGCCAGGTTGGCCGATCGTGTCCGGCGCGATCAGCCGGTAGTCCTCCGCGAGGTCGGTGTACCAGGCCAGCGTCATCGGGTTCGTGGCGTTCCCGCCGTGGAAGCAGTAGACGGGCGGGGCGTCGGCTGGCCCCGCGAGGAGGACGTGGGTGTCGCCGTGGCGCGTCGCGATTGTCCGCTCGTCGATCGGCACGTCGAGCCCGTCCAGCGCCCGGTCGTAGCACTCGTGGAGGCGCTCGCGGCCAGTCCCGGAGCGGTAGATCGACATCAACTGGTGCGATCGACTGGAACCGGGAAAAACACACCGGGAACACCGGTGACCACGGGGACACCGTGTGTCGATCCGGCGGTCAGTACGCGTCGAGGGTCAACTCATCGAACCGCCCAACTGCGTAGCGGTAGCCGAGGACCCCGGTTGCACCGATCGTGGCCGCGAACAGGACCCAGCCGGCCACGAGCCGGGACAGAGCCGCTCCCTGGACCGTCGCGTAGACGAGCAGTGCGCCGAGCGCCCCCACGATCATCGCACCGAACAGGAACGGGATCGTCGCCATGCTCGAGGGCTGGATCGTCCCGCCGTCCTCGTTCGACTCGTAGGACGGGACCGCTGCGCCGAACCCGAGCGCGGTCCCGACGCTCGAGAGGAAGAGGAACGGCGCGAGAGCGAGGTAGCCAACGACGGTGAGGACGCGGCCGTCGAGCAGTCCGACGGCCAGCCCCAGTGCGAGCACGACGCTCGCGAGTGCGATTCCGGCGACGCCGCGGCCTCGCAACAGCGGCTTGAACGACGGCGCCGTCGTCAGCAAGAGGGGGTGCTGCTCCCGGTCGTCGCCGAGCGGGTTCAGACAGAATGCACCGCCGGCGAGGGCGGTACCGAGGGCGAGGCCGAGCTCCGGCGCGTACGCGACCGCGATCGACGGATCGGTGAGCGCCGGCGCGCCCGCGGAGACGAACATGATGAGTAACACGGCGAGGTGGGAGAACCGCGAGGGGCTGCGGATCCCGAGCACGAGATAGCGCCAGCCGATCCGGAGGCTCGGCCGCGAGCCGATTGCGACCGGCACGGACCGGCTGCCCGCCGTACTCCCTCGTTCGGGACGCTCCCACGCGTCGCGAGCGACTTCGATCCGGACGACGATCGCGGTCGTGAGAGACACGGCGAGGAGGACGCCCGCTGCGAGGATCGCGTCCACCGGGCTGGCAGCCACGCCAATCGGGACCAGCAGCGTCCGGACGTAGGCGTCCATCGGCCCGACCGACGCCAGCGTGAGCAGGTTCGACGCGGCGGCGCCGACGCGCTCGGCCTCGACGACCCGCAGCCACCAGATCATCGCGCCGATCGTCAGGCCGCCGATCACGACGATCCGGACGGCCTGCGCGCCGGGAATCCGGCGATAGGCGCTCTTCAGCGCGAGTCCGACGACGCGGCCGACGAGCAGCCCGGCCCACGCGAGCGGGAGCGCACCGGCCACGAGCGCCAGCGGGACGAGCGGGTTCCGGGCGCCGGCGCCGACGGCGAGGATCGGCAGCGCCGTCAGCGCGCCCAACAGGCCGAGTAGCTTCAGGTACTCCGCGAGGGACTGGCCGAAGACGACCGAGCGGGGCGACGCCGACGTCAACAGGAGCGGGCGCAGCGTCGCCGCGTCCGACCCCCGGGCGACCTGGTGCATCCCGCTGTAGGCACCGATCCCCACGACGGCGACGAGGACGCCCGCCACCGATCCGATCGGCGGATCGCTCCCGACGAGCGCCTCCCCGGCACCGATCGCCTGCCCGAGCATGAGAAACTGCATCTGGAGCACGAACAGCGCCATCAGCGCGAAGCCGGCGAGCTGCCGGGTGTTGCCGAGCACCGATCGCGTGCCGGTCACGATCTCCATGCGGGCGATCACCACGGAGGGATGGTTCCAGCCGGGCACGCCGCCGCGGCCTGTCGAGCCAGCACTACCGGGCGAATCGACACCGTCTGCCTGTCGGTCCGGTGGATTCCGCGTCATTGCGACGGCGTATCGGGCGTATCGGCCGTTTCTGGCGTTCCGGCCGTATCGGGCGTCCCTGTCCTGCCGGACGTCCCGGGCGTTCCGGTGATCGACAGGAACGCGTCCTCGAGGTCCCCGCCGACGTCCGTCGAGAGCTGTTCGGGCGGCCCCTCCGCCACCAGCTTCCCCTCGTGGAGCACGCCCACGGTGTCGGCGACCTCCTCGACGAGCGAGAGCACGTGCGTCGAGAGGAAGACGGTCCCGTCCTCGGCGTGCTCGACGAGCAGCTCGCGGACCATCGCCGACACGCGCGGATCGAGGTTGCTCGTCGGCTCGTCGGCGAACACGACGGCGGGATCGTGCTGGAGCGCCTGCACGAGCGCCGCCTTCTGGCGCATCCCCTTCGAGTACCCCTCGATGCGCTGGTCGAGGTCCTCCAGGAGCGCGAGATCCTCGCACAGCGACAGCGAGCGGTCGGCGACGGTCTCCCAGTCGAGCCCGCGGAGGTCCGCGGCGAACTGGAGCTGCTCGCGGCCGGTCAGCTTTTCGTAGAGCGGCGGCGTCTCGGGCAGCAGGCCGATCTGCTCGACGAGGCGCTCCCGGTTCGTGCAGTCGACGCCGGCGACGTGTGCGGTCCCGTCGGACGGCGCGACCAGCCCGGTCAGCATCCGCATGGTCGTCGTCTTGCCGGCGCCGTTCGGGCCGAGGAACCCGTAGACGCAGCCCTCGGGGACGTCGAGGTCGACGCCGCGGACTGCCGTCGTTGAGCCGTAGCGCTTGGCGAGCCCGTCGGCGTGGATGGCGGTGGAGGGCGTCACGTCTTGGCGACTCGAAGACGGAGGGCGAAAAACTTCTGATACGGAGCGGTCAGCGGGAAAACGCTGCGGGTGCGGTGGTGGGATGCCAGCCACGCACCGCGGTGCGTCGTCGATTCGGCCGCGGGTGCGACGGTTCGGCCGCGGAAAGACGATTCGGGATGGGAACGACGACTCGGCGTGGGAGTCTCGCTTACTCGACGCGGGAGACGACGTTCGCGTACTGGTCTGCCACGTCGTCCCAGTCGACGACCTCGAAGAAGTTGTCGACGAAGTCGCCGCGGGCAGGGCCGTAGTCGTGGTAGTAGGAGTGCTCCCAGACGTCGAGTGCGAGGATCGGGTGAGAGCCCCAGAGCGCGCCCTGGTCGTGCTTGTCGACGACCAGATTGCGCAGCTGTTTCGCGACCGGGTCGTACACGAGTAGCGCCCAGCCACCGGCACCGGACGCGGCGGCCTCGAACTCGCCCTTCCAGCCCTCGTAGGAGCCGAAGTCCTCCTCGATTCGCTCGCGGAGGTCGCCCTCGGGCTCGCCTCCGCCGTTGGGATCCATGTTCTCCCAGAACAGCGTGTGGAGGTAGTGACCGGAGCCGTTGTGCGTGACGTTCCGGATCGCGGCGGCGGAGCCGTCGAACTCGCCTGCCTCGCGGTTCTCGGCGAGGGTCTCTTCCGCGCTGTCGAGGCCGTTCACGTAGCCCTGGTGATGGGTGTCGTGATGCCACGTGACGACCTGTTCGGAGATGTGCGGTTCGAGCGCGTCGTAGTCGTAGGGCAGTGCCGGCAGATCGGGAGTAGAGCGTTCGGCCATTGCGTTCTCACTTACGACCGGCTCCCCGATAACCCTTCCCTGAAGCGCGTTTTTGTAGAATGTTTGTCATCATTCGCCGGATCACCGGACGACCCGCACGCCCTCCGAGCTTCTTCACTCCAGCAGCAGTAGCTCGGGATCCTCGAGGTACTCCATCACCGTGTTCGTGAAGTGTGCGGCGATCGCACCGTCGACGATCCGGTGGTCGATCGACAGGGACAGCGGGAGGATCGATCGAGGCTCGATCGACTCCTCGGTGCCGCCGTCCTCGCCGGCGGCCTCGCGCTCGACCACGCGCGGTTTCCGTCGGATCTGCCCGAGCGCGAGGATCCCAACCTCGGGGTAGTTGAGGATCGGCGTCGCGTACTCGCCGCCGATCGCGCCGACGTTCGTCACGGTGAACGTCGAGCCCTGGAGCTCCTCGCGTGAGATCGTGCGTTCGCGGGTCTTCTCGACGAGCTCGTCGAGCTCGGAGGCGAGCTGCAGGATCCCCTTCTCGTCGACGGCCTCGAGCACCGGCACCATCAGCCCGGCGTCCGTCGCTGTCGCGATCCCGAGGTCGTAGTACTCCTTGAAGACGATCTCCTCGGCCTCGTCGTCGAGCGCCGCGTTCATCGTCGGGTACTCCTTCAGCGCCGCGACGACGGCCTTCAGCACGAACGGCATGTAGGTCAGCTTGATCCCGCGCTCCTCGGCGCGCTCGGCGAGTCGCTGCTTCGTCTCGACGAGCTGCGTGACGTCGACCTCGTCGTGGTGGGTGACGTGCGGAGCTGTGTACTTCGACTCGGCCATCGCCTCGCCGATCGAGCGGCGGACGCCCCGGTAGGGCTCGCGGCGTTCGGGCCGCTCGCGATCGCCAGCGGTGCGGCCGGCCGCCGTTTCGCCGGCCTCACCTGCGTCTGCGGCCTGCCTGCTCTCGCTGGCAGCGTCGTCCTGCCGAACGGCCGCCGCGTCGGCGGCCTGGGCCGACTGCTGGGCCTGGGCGTACTCCCGGACCGCCTCGGGCGTGACGAACGGCTCGCCGTCGCGCTCCTCGGTCGCGGGGACGGCGTCGAGATCGACGCCAGCCTCCTCGGCGATCTGTCGGGTCGCCGGTGCGGCGAGCGTTCGCTCGCGGTCGGCGGGCTCGGCCGTGTTCGCAGATCCGGAGCCCTGCTCCGTGGCGGTCGCCGACGCGGATTCGTCTGCGACGCCCGCGTCGACGGCGGCCGCGATGCCGTCGTCGTCCTGGCTGCCGTCGCCGTCTTCAGGGCCAGTAGCGGCGTCGCCAGCCGCGTCGGCTCTCGCATCGTCACTCGGCTCGGGCTCGGCCTGTGCCGCAGCGGAGACGTCCTGCTCCGAGACGCGACCGCCGGGGCCGGAGCCATCGATCGCGCCGATGTCGACGCCGAGTTCGCGGGCGAGTCGGCGGGCGCTCGGCGCGGCGAACACGCGACCGCTGTCGCCGGCGCTGGCGGCCTCGGCGGCTTCGGACGAGCCGGCTGGTGGTGGGCTCTCCGTCGCGCTCGGCTCGTCGGCCGAGTCGGCGGTGGCAGCGTCGGCCTGGGGATCGCCACCCTCCGTCTCGCCGCCGGCGGCGATCGCGTCGTCGTCCTCGCCCTCGACGTTGAACACGAGCAGTACGTCGCCGACGGGGACGACGTCGCCCTCCTCCCAGCGCAGCTCCTGCACGGTGCCGTTGAACGGGGAGGGCACGTCGACGAGCGCCTTGTCGGTCTCGACCTTCGCGACCGGCTGGTCTTCGGCGACCGTGTCGCCGGGCTCGACGAGCCACTCGATCAGCTCGCCCTCGTGGACCCCTTCGCCGACGTCGGGGAGGTTGAACTCGCGTGGCATGGTCTAGAACTCGAACGCCTCCCGGATGCCGTCTGCGATCCTGGCGGCCTCGGGCAGGTAGTAGTCCTCCAGCGCGTACAGCGGGAACGGCGTGTCGAACCCGGTGATCCGCTCGATCGGTGCCTCCTGGTAGACGAGCGCCTCCTCCTGGATCGTCGCGGCAATCTCGCCGGCGAGCCCGCCGGATTTGGGGGCCTCGTGGACGACCGCGGCCCGGCCAGTCTTCTTGAACGACTCGACGATGGCGTCGGTGTCCAACGGCGAGACCGTCCGGAGATCGACCACCTCGACGTCAATCTCGCCCTCGAGGTCCTCGGCGGCCTGCACGGTCCGGTGGGCCATCGCACCCCAGGTGAACACGGAGACGTCAGAGCCCTCGCGCCGGACGTTGGCCTCGCCGATCGGGACGGTGTACTCGCCGGTGGGCACGGGCTCGCGGAACGCCCGGTAGATCAGCTTCGGTTCGAGGAAGACGACCGGATCTGGCGAACGGATCGCGCTCGCGAGCAGCCCCTTCGCGTCGTAGGGAGTGGATGGCATGACGACCTTCAGCCCGGGCTGGTGGGCGAACATCGCCTCCGTGGATTCCGAGTGGTGCTCGGGCGCGCGAATGCCGCCGCCGTAGGGCGCCCGGATCACCAGCGGTGCGGTGAACCGCCCTCGCGAGCGGGTGCGGAGCCGGGCTGCGTGGGAGACGATCTGGTCGAACGCGGGGTAGATGAACCCCATGAACTGGATCTCGGCGACGGGCCGGAGGCCGTAGGCCGCCATCCCGATCGAGGTGCCGACGATGCCGGACTCCGCCAGCGGCGTGTCGATCACGCGATCCTCGCCGAACTCGTCGTAGAGCCCCTCCGTCGCGCGGAACACGCCGCCGTTCTCGCCGACGTCCTCGCCCAGGACGAGCACGCTGTCGTCGCGCGCCATCTCGGTGGCGAGGCCGTCCTGCACGCCCTGGACGAGCGTCAGGTCCTCGGTCTCGACGGTCTCGGGATCGGGTGACACCGTCCAGTCGGATCGGTCCGGTTCCTCTACGCCCGCGTCGGTCCCCCGAGCGTCGTCGGTCTCGGGCGGTGATTGGTCCGTTGCCATGATTATTCGAGCAGCGTCTCGTCGCCGTGGTCGGCGCGCAGTCGTTCGAGGTAGTCGAGCTGTTCCTGGAGCCGTTTTGGCATGTCGGCGTACACGTCCGCGAACATTTCCTCGGGGTCGGGTCGCTCGACGGACTCGGCAGTCTCGATGGCCTCCGCGACGCGCTCCTCGACGCGGGCCTGGATCGCGTCGTCGCGCTCGTCGTCGAGCAGGCCGTGCTCGCGCAGGAACGACTCCATTCTTGGGATCGGATCGAGCTCGCGCCACTTCTCGACCTCGGCCTCGTCGCGGTAGACCGAGGGATCGTCCGCGGTCGTGTGGGCGCCGTAGCGGTACTGCACCGCTTCGATCAGCGTCGGGCGACGGGCGTCGCCGATCTCCTCGGGGGCCGCACCGCCGCCGGTCCCATCGCTCGTTCCCCCGCTCCGCGGTTCGACGGAATCGGGGTCCTTCGCCTTCTTCACCGCCCGGCGAGTCTCCTGGTAGACCGCGAGCGGGTCCATCCCGTCGACCTGGATCCCCTCGAAGCCGTACCCGGTCGCCTTCTGGGCGAGCGTGGCGCTCGCGGTCTGTCGTTCCCGCGGCACGGAGATCGCCCACTGGTTGTTGTTACAGAAGAAGACGTTGGGCGTGTCGAACACCCCGGCGAAGTTGAGCCCCTCGTGGAAGTCGCCCTCGCTCGTGGCGCCGTCGCCGAAGTAACAGAGGAATGCCTTGTCCTCCTCGTCCTTCAGCTTCGAGGCCCAGGCCGCGCCGGTGGCGTGGGGGATCTGGGTCGCGATCGGCACTGCCGGCGTGAACACGTTCGCGTCCTCTGGCATCCTGCTGCCGCGCTCGCTCCCCATCCAGAACAGGAGGATGCGCTCGAGTGGGACGTCCCGGATCTCCAGGGTCGCGTGCTCCCGGTAGCTCGGGAAGATCCAGTCTTCGTCCCCGAGCGCGAACGCGCTCCCGACCTGGGCGCCCTCCTGTCCCGAGAGCGGCGGGTAGGTGCCCATCCGCCCCTGGCGCTGGAGGCTCACCGCGCGCTCGTCGAAGTGGCGGGCGAGCCGCAGGTGTTCGTACATCTCGACGAGCTCGTCGTCGGTCAGGTCGGGGACCTCCGCTCCCTCGACCACCGCACCCGACTCGTCGATCACTCGCCTGCGATCGTCGGGCGTGGGCTGCAAGACGCTCAAAACGAATCCCTCCGAAGCATACCAGAAGCGTCGGTCGCTCGGCTAATAGTGCTTTCGTCATCATTGTTCACGACGAACGCAGGACGGCGGTTCTACGGGGGTTCCGTCTCGAACACGCCTTCAGAACTGGACGCACATTTCTCTCTTCAGGGCAGTAGTGGACGGATGTATTCACTGGCGAAAGTTGCCGGGCATCGAACGGCACTGCTCGGCGCCGGTCAGTCGGCGCGATCGCCAGCGTCTGCACTGCGCCGCTCGGCGTCGGCGGTGGCCCCGCTGCGACCGGCCGTCGCGGCGCGAGCCTCTGCTCGCGCCTCCGCGAGGCTCACGTCCTCGCGCTGGAGCGCCTCGACGAACAGTTCGCCGGCGCGATAGGAGGATCGAACCATCGGTCCGGAGGCACAGTAGAGAAACTCCAGTTCCTCCTCCGCCACCTGGCGCCACGTCTCGAACGTCTGAGGATGGACGTACTCCCGCACCGGGAGGTGGTCACGGGAGGGCCGGAGATACTGGCCGAGCGTGATCACGTCGACGCCCGCCTCGCGACAGTCCGCGAGCGCCTGGTAGATCTCGTGGGCGTGCTCGCCGTGGCCGAGCATGATCGACGTCTTCGCGTGCGCGTCGGCCTCGTCCGCGACCTGCTCGAGGACGGCCAGCGACTGTTCGTAGCCCGCCCGCGGATCCCGGACCCGGCCCTGCAGGCGCTCGACGGTCTCGACGTTGTGCGCGATCACGTCCGGGCCAGCGTCGATGATCTCTCCGACGAGATCGGGATCGCCCTGGAAGTCTGGAATCAGAACCTCGACGAGCACGCCAGGATCCCGACGCTTGAGCTCCCGGATCGTCTCCGCGAAGTGGGCCGCGCCCTGCCCGTCGAGGTCGTCGCGATCGACGGAGGTGAGGACGACGTACTCGAGGCCGATCTCCGCGACCGCGCTCGCGACGTTCGCCGGCTCGTCGGGATCGAGGGGCTGTCCGCCGCCAGTGTCGACGTCGCAGAAACCACAGGAGCGCGTGCACTGGTCGCCCATCAGCATGAACGTCGCCGTACCGCCGCGGTTTCCGGCTGCTCCCGGATCTCCAGCAGCGCTCCCACCACCTTCGGATGCCGCCGGCCCGCCACCCTCGGCGCCGGACCAGCACTCGCCGAGGTTCGGGCAGTTGGCCTCCTCGCAGACGGTGGTGAGGTCGTGCTCGCGGAGCGTCGCCTTCACGCGGGTGAACTCCGCGCCCGTGGGGATCTGTGATCGGAGCCACTCGGGCTTCCGCGAGCGGGACATGTGGCCGACTCCGTTTGCCAGCGTGAAAACCGATGTGGTCGCGGGGACCGCCGGACGGCGTGGGACGATCGAACGGTCCGCGAACCCGCGGCACCGGTCGATGGAACGCCAGCAGGACGAACGCGGCAAAGTAAGGTCGGGCAATCGATCGCCCCGTGCCGACTACGTCCATCCTACTATTCCACGCCCGTCCCGGTCGTTCGCGGTACGCCCATGCAACAGCGATTCGACGAGGCCGTTCGACTCGACGACGGCGACTGGGAAGCTGCCTTCGACCGCCTGGACGAGCGCGGCGGCGGGGTGATCTGGGTCCCGAGCGGGGTCACCCGGAGCGAGCCGACGACGATCGACCTCGGCGAGTACGAGCACCTCCAGAACGACGTCTCGATCCGGGGTGCCGGTCCCGCAGCGAGCGTCGTCGACTTCGGACGCGGACCGGGCGACGGGCTCTCGATCGTCGACCGAAGCGGCGACGACCCGGCGGCAGACGACGACCGCGCGCACGTCTTCTACACGGAGATCACCGGCGTCGGATTCCAGGGCCACCGCGACGGCGTGCTCTTCCGGCTCGGGAGCGACGACTTCCGGGACGCGTTCAACAGCTGCGAGCTCCACGTCGCGACCAACAACGGCTCGCCCGACGCGACGGCAGCGTGTCGGCTGAACTTCGTGCTCAACAGCCGCCACTTCGGCGTCCACAACACCGTCGGCGGGATCGCACTCGACCAGCGCCAGGTCCAGTTCGGCGGCCTGACCGGTTCGGCTTGCAGCCGGGAGGGCGTCTCCCTGCGCTTTGGCGGTCTCTCCTTCGCGAACGTCGTCGAGTGGCTGAACGTCGAGGCCTGCGAGGACGGCGTCCTCATCGCCGGCGACGAGGCGAACATCAACCGCTTCGGGATGCTCTACGGCGCGAACGTCCACGGCACGCTCTGGCGACACGAGGCGCCGGTCCAGACGCGCATCGATGCCGCGTTCGTCGGCGGCAACGTCGAGGAACAGGACCGCTGCACGGACGGGGAGTACTCAGTCGGGATGACGAACGAGGCGTTCGAGACGGCGAGCGAGCAGTGACGCAGGGATCGATCGCCGCTGCCACTCGATCGCCAGATCTCCGTTCAGGACCGGATTTTCGAGACGATCTCGGTCGCCTGCTGCTCCGCGGTGTCGGCGTCGACGGGGGTCGGCACGAGCACGCTCTGGACCACCCAGTCCTCGTTGCCGCTCTCGTCGCCCATCCGGACTTCGGCGCCCTCGACGACGGAGTCGCCGACGTTCGCGGCCCAGTCGGGCGTGCGGATCTCGTCGAACTCGTCGGGATCGCGGAACCGGACGTGGACGAAGTCGTCGCTCTGGTCGATCGACTGCACGGTTGGCTGTGGCATGGACGGACGTGGGGTCCGCGAGCGGCGTAAGTACGAGGGCTGTAGCGGGACGCGGTCGCGGAACTGGCTGAGAAAGGGAGCCGTACTGCCGTTCAGTCGCCGGGCTGTGGGGAGAGCGCGCCGGACTCGACCATCGCCTCGAGCGGATTGTCCTCGATGTCAAGGGGCAGGTCGACGCGCCCGCGCCGGCGGACGGACTCGTAGCCGCCAAAGATGATCTCCGTCGTGTTGAGCGCGTTTCGTGCGCTGAGTTCGGACTCCTCGCCCGTCTCGTACGCCCGGACGATCTCCGCGATCGCGCGGTCGATACAGGTCTCCCCGGGGGCGAGGTCGTCGTACTCGCGGTCGATCGTACGGCCGTCCTCGTAGGACTGGACGCGGACCGCGACCTCGTCGGTGAGGTGGACGTCCATCACGCCCTCGGAGCCGACGAGGCGCCAGTCGCCGTCGGCGATCTCCGAGGCCGGGCCGGTCGTCGCCATGCCGTAGACGCCGTTGTCGTACTCCCAGGAGGCGAGCATCTGGTTCTCGTTGTGCGTTCCGAAATAGACCTCCTCGCTCCGGTAGTCGAGTTGCCCGATCACCCACGTCGCGGGCCGCTCGTCGTTGAAGTAGTTGCACATGTCGATGGCGTGGGTGCCGTTGTCGTAGAAGTTCCCCCAGCTGTACTCGATGCGCTGGAGGTCGCCGATCGCGCCGTCGTCGAGCAGCTCCTTCGCGTCGCGGAAGGGATCGCCGAACCGGCGCATGTGGTTGAAGGTGAGCTGGACGCCCGCGCGTTCACAGGTCGCGGCCATCCGCTTGGCACCGCCCCACGTCATCGCCATCGGTTTCTCGCAGTGGATCGCGTCGACGATGCCGCTCTCTGCACAGCCGACGACGAGATCGGAGTGGGTCGACGGCGGCGTACAGATGCTCACGATATCGGGCTCGACGGCAGCCAGCATCTCCTCGTAGTCCTCGAAGACGCCTTCCTCCGGGACGTCGTGGCGGACGGCGAAGGCCTCGGCGTTCTCGCGGACGATGTCAGCGCAGCCGACGAGCTCGCAGGACCCGAGCTTCTCGTAGCCCGCAGCGTGCTGGTAGGCCATCGCGAACCCGTCGCTGGTGGGGTTTTCGGGGTCGGCGCCCGTTCCGACGAAGGCGACGCGGTGGGGAGTCATTCGTGCTCACCCGTTCCGGTAACGTCGCGTTGTGTCGCTCGCGTCCTTGGAAAGCTATCCGTACCAGCGGTCTGGGGTCGATGATCCATCGCTACCCGACCGTCCGGCCTGGGGGGTCATCCCCTTTTTTACGGGGTAGCCTGCCGTTTGTTCGCCCTGCGAGCCCGGTACGTGCCGGGAGCGTGCCCGCTGCCAACCACGTTACCCCGATTGCACGACGAGTGCCGACGACTGCTTGCCGGCCACGATTCGGCCGAAGCCCCTCGTTACCGTCCCCGGACCTGGGTGGGTTCAATCGCCAGCAAGCAGCAGGGTAGGGGCGGAGTACCTGGCACGTTCGAGCCGATCGTAGCGACTGGCACCCCGTGCGGCCCCGTGTGCCCCCGAGCGGCCGCCCAGAGCGGCCGCGTTAGGGTGCGACCGACGCAGCGGTTCCAGGGGTCGATTTTCGAGATCCCCGGCAGTCCCACGGCCGCGGAGCCACTGACCACGGCGTCACGGTCCACACGCACGCCCCGTCGATCCGGCCCGGTCGGCGTACGCCCGGCTTAGCGAGCCACCGGCCGGGCTCGGGATGCGCTTCGAGCCGACCGCCAGTTGCCGACCCTTCGTCGTCGAACTGGGCCGACGGAACGCCGTCGATCGAACCGTGGTTCGCCGATGTTACCGCCGACAACGAGGCGCATTACAGTATGTCTGTTCTCCCTCGTTCGCATAGCGCGGTCACGTCCCGGGGGTCGCGGCGCGACGGACGGGACGGGCCTGAGCTACTCGACGAACATGACAGACCAACAGTCGACAGCAGACGAGCGGACGGCACCGGCGAGGCAGGCGTCGGACGTCTCGGTGACGATGATCGCGACGCCCGGCGACGCCTCCTGTGGGATCGGCACGTACGGGCGCGACCTCCGGAACGCCCTCGACGACGTCGAACGAACGACGACTGCGGACGAGTCGAACGACGCCGACCGTTCGGACGCTTCGACCGTGACGACGGCCAGCAATGGCTGGGTCTCGACCGATCGTGGCACCGGGCAGGCCGGCGGTGCTGACTCGACGAACGCGAGGGCCGCGGTGGACCGGAGCGACGCCCGGAGCGATCGTCGTGCAGCGTCAGTGGCCCGATCGGACGCCAGTGCTTCCCCCGCAGCGCACTCCGGCGCGTCGACCGACGCGATCGAACTCGAACAGGACGAGCCGAGCGTCGCTCACTTCGTCTCGGTCGCGCTCCGGGCCGCGTTCCGTGGCTCCGACGTCGTCCACGTCCAGCACGAGTACGGGCTCTTCCGTCGCCCCGGGAGCATCTACCCGGGGGTGCTCGGGCTCGTCTTCTTCCCGGTCCTCTGGCTCGCGACCCGGCTCCGTGGGCAGGCTGTCGTCGTGACGATGCATTCGGTTCTCAGACCCGCTCCCGAGGAGGCGCGTTTCTCGAAGCGGCTCTACCTCTTCGTGATGCACGGGCTGATCGCCAGCGTCGCCGACCACGTGATCTTCCTCTCCGAGGACTGCGAGGAGCGGTTCCACGACGACGTCGCTCAGGACCCCGACGCCTACAGCGTCCTTCCCCACGGCGTCAACGTCGCGGACGCCAGTTCGGCTGACCGGGCGACCGCACGGGAGTATTTCGGGTTCGATGCCGACGACGAGATCGTGGCGATCCCCGGGTTCGTCCGACCGCCGAAGGGCCACGACGTCTTTATCGAGGTCGCCAGGAAGCTTGCGGACGTCGAGTTCCTGATCGCCGGCGGTGCCAGATCGAAGGGGTTCGATCAGGAATTTTTCGAGGAACTGCAGTCGGCGGCGCCCCCGAACGTGACGATCACTGGCGTTCTCGACGACGACGAGTTCCCGCTCGCGCTCGCGACGCCGGACCTCGCACTGTTGCCGTATCGGGTCGTGACCCAGAGTGGCACCTTCAACTGGTGTGCGGCACAGGAGCTGCCTGTCCTCGCGAGTGACGAGTCCTACTTCCGGCAGATCGAGTCCGAGTGGGGCGCCCTGGAGACCGTCGCGATCGACGACGTCGAGACGATCGCCGACCGGGTCGAGGCGCTCCTCGCGGACGACCGTCGCCGCGCCCAGCTCTCCGAGAACGTCGGCCGCTACAAGGACGCCAACAGCTTCGAGACCGTCGCCGGCCAGCACCTCGGGATCTACCGGTCGGTCCTCGGCGACGCCGAAGATCGCGGGAGCGACGGCGACGACGCGGACCCCACGGCTGCGGACGACGAATCCCCGATGCTGGCTGCCTGCAGCGCGCAGCGCGAGGTCACTGCGTCCTCCGACTGAGGCCCGTCAGTCAAACTGACTGACCGGACCGTTGCTCCATGGGTTCAAGTACGATGCCGCGGCGAACCCGTCGCATGCCTCCAACCAGGCGGACCGCGCTCGCCGCGATCGGTGCCGGCGTATCGAGTCAGCTGCTTCCAGCGACTGCCACAGCAGTCCAGGACGGGAACAGTTCGAGCGTCGGTGGACAGGAACAGAGCGACGACAGCACCGACGGCGACGAACTCGTCCTCGAGTGGACTGCCACCGAATCCGGGGAACTGGATTGGAGCTGTACCGACGCCGTTCGGGCCCCTGACGACGGATTCGTTGCGGTCTGTAACCTCCTCGACGAAAGAGTGTTCGGCCCAGCGACGAAGCTCATCCACGTCGGTGTCGACGGAGCCGTCTCCGAAATTGCTACCATCGGGGATCCGAGTGATGCCAGCACTGCCCACTGGACGCAGACGATCGCCGCTGACGGCGACGGGGGCTACGTGATCGGCGGCATGGAGCTGGAACTGGAGAACGGAGAGCTGGCCGGCAGCGACCATCCGCTCCGACACGTGTCCAGCGACGGGACCGTCGACTGGACGGTCCCGAGCCCGTCACCAGGTGACGTGACGTTCCCCCGGATCGTCGAGGTCGCTCCAGACGACGAGGGGTACGTCGTCGCAGTCGGCGAGCGTATCTCCGGGCTTGCGGCTGGCCTCGTGGCCTACGACGAGTCGGGAGAAGAGCGGTGGCGAGCCGGGTTCGACGGGACGTTCACACCTGGCGTCGAACCGATGGATCTCGTACCCGTCGACGGTGGTGTCGTGTTCCTCGGCATCCGTGGCACCAGCCAAAACACGACCAAACCACCGAAACCGGTTCTGGCTCGGACGAACGTCGAAGGCATCACCACTGGTCCGACGATTCCCGTAGTCGACGGTGGACGGTACCCACGATCAGTATCACAGCTCGACGACCAGATCCTGGTCACTGGAGAGCTGACCGACCAGCAAGGGTCCCCCACGGGGGAAGGCTGGGCGATGGGGCTCTCCGAGGTCGGAGCGAAGCCGTCGTGGCGATCGACGTACCCCAGTGTCACTCGCATCTACACCGGGACCCGCGCCGTCGGATCGAAGGTTCCCATCTTCGCTGGTGCAAACGATTCTTCGGGGGTGCTCCGTTCCGGTGAGTCCCTCCAGAAGCTGTCGACGTCGCAGCAGTTCGATCAGTTCACCTCGACTCAACGGCTCTTCGCACTGAGTGACGGGAGCGTCCACCTGATCGGGACGGCGGGCGACGACGATTCGGCGCTGTTTCTCGCTCGGATCTCGACGCCGATCGACGCGGCCGAACTCCAGACCGACGTCAGTTCGACGACGGTCACGCCCGAGGAGACGGTCGAGTTCTCCGTCGCTGACAGCGGTGCGTACGATCAGTCGCTGCTCGAGACGGAGTGGTCGGTCGACGGGTCCGTCGTCACGACTGGTGGCTCAGGAACGACGACGTTCGCTGAAACTGGAGAACACGTCCTCACAGCGACGGTTCAGACCACGGACGGAAGGACAGCGTCGGTCGAGCGCACGATAACTGTCGAAGCGCCTGCGTCCGACGGCAGCGGCGACGGATCGCCTGGTTTCGGCGTCCTGGCCGCCGGAAGCGGGCTCGCGGGTGCAGCGATGCTCCACCGGCTCCGTGGCGGGAACTCGGACGGCGATACAGCGTAGGCGCCGGCCGTCGGCGGGCCGCTACCGAACGAAGCTGCCTCAGTACGTCCGTGCGAAGTACGCGGTCCGACCTTTTTGGAGGAGCTCCGGGCTCACTCCGTTCGCTCCGGAACCCTCCAAAAACGTCGATGAAAAGCCGCACCGCCGACGCCTCCGCTCAGTAGGTCCGTGCGAAGTACGCCGTCTCCACCGCCTTGTCGTCACAGATCGCACAGTCGTCGTGGACGGGCTCCTCGTCCTCGTCGAGGGGCACCATCACGATCTCCGCGGCGATCTCGTCCTTGATGACGGTCTCGCAGGCCTCGTCGCCACACCAGCCACACTGGACGTAGCCGCCGTGCTGGCCGATGGTGCCGAGGATCTGCTCGGGCGAGTCGGCCTCGCGGACGTTCTCCTCGAGGTTGGCCTCGGCGGCGTCGTAGAGCGTGTCGTAGACCTCGTCGAGCGCCCCCTCGACGGCGCCGACGGCGTTCGATCGCTCCGCGACGGTGGACTCGCCGTCGGGGCGCTGGACGAGCGTCGCCTCGCCGTCCTCGACCTCGTTGGGGCCGATCTCGATGCGGAGGGGAACGCCGTGGAGTTCGTGCTCGTTGAACTTGAAGCCGGGATTGCGGGTGTCCCGGTCGTCGAGGTCCACGCGGAGCCCGGCGTCTTCGAGGTCCGCGGCCAGCTCGTCGGCGTAGTCGAGGACGTCCTCGCGGGTGTCCTCCTGCCAGATAGGGACGATCGCGACCTGCGTGGGCGCGATCGCGGGCGGCAGGACGAGCCCCTGGTCGTCGCTGTGGGTCATGATGAGCGCCCCGAGCGCGCGCCAAGAGAGTCCCCAGGAGGTGGTGTGGGCGAGCGCTTCGTCCTCGTCCTCGTCGGTGTAGGTGATCTCGAAGGCCTCCGCGAAGGAGGTGCCGAGGTCGTGACTCGTCCCGCCCTGGACTGACTTGCCGTCGGGCATCAGCGCCTCGACGGTCGTCGTGGTCTCCGCGCCGGGGAACTTGTCGTGGTCGGGCTTGCGCCCGCGGAGCACGGGCATCGCGAGCAGCTCCTCGTAGGTCTCCTCGTACTGGTCGAGCCGGAGCATCGTCTCCTCCCAGGCCTCCTCGGCGGTCTCGTGAGCGGTGTGGCCCTCCTGCCAGCAGAACTCCTTCGTGCGGAAGAACGGCTTCGTCTCCGTGGCCTCCCAGCGCACGACCGAGCACCACTGGTTCAGCCGCATCGGAAGATCGCGGTGGCTGCGGGTCCACTGCGCCATGAACGGCGCGATGATCGACTCGCTGGTGGGACGCACCGCGAGCCGTTCTTCCAGCTCGTCGTGGCCGCCGTGGGTCACCCACGCGACCTCGGGGTCGAACCCCTCGACGACGTCCTTCTCCTTCTCGAGATATGACTCGGGGATGAACAGCGGGAAGTAGGCGTTGTCGACGCCCGTCGCCTTGAACTTCGCGTCGAGGTGGTCTTTCAGCGACTCCCAGAGCGCCCACCCGCGGGGCCGCGTGACGATGAACCCGCCCATCGGTGCGTAGTCCGCGATGCCTGCCTTCTGGACGACCTCGGCGTACCAGTCGCCGGTGGCGTGCTCCTTCGACTCGGTGATGCCCAGCTCCTGGGCGTCGTCGTCAGTCATAGGCGAATCGTGTGCGGTTGCGGGCATAAACGTCCCGAAGGTGTGTCGGGCTGTCGCGCGGCGGCGGGTGTCTCTGCGTCTGTGACTGTCGGATACAGCGTCGGCTAAGAGAGTGTCTGCGATCTGGGAGAGAACGGATCGACCTTGCAGATGCCTAATTTCGGGACGATCAGAGCCACTACCGCAAGGCGGTCGAAAGCCCTCACCCGCTCGCGGTCGCTGTCGTTCGAAAATCGAAGATTTTCGTGATGACGAGAGACTTCGTCTCTCGAACCAAGCGACATATCCTCACTCGCTACCGCTCGCTCGGATAGCGGTCACTCAGCGACACGCGAGACGGGTTCGCCCTTTCAGTCCGCCAGGTGGGGCGCCGGCGAAAGACCACTGAGCAGCCGGCATCCTGGCGGACTGAAAGGGCGAGGCCGCTTCGCGTGCGTCTCAGCCGGCTCTATCCGAGCGAAGCGAGGATATCCGGATGAGCGTGCGCGAGCGTGCCGAGGGCTTTCGAGCTGTCGTACTGAACTGCAGTGGCGGTCCCGAGGCTGTCGTATTTGGATGTCTGAATACGGTCAGAGAACCGGTACCCGATACTCGCCTATGGCGAGAGCCGCTGCCGATCTCGCGGGAACAGCACCGTCTCCCGAATGTTGTCCAGATCCAGCATCGTCATCACGAGCCGCTCGCCGCCGAGCCCGAAGCCTGCGTGGGGCGGCATGCCGTACTTGAACATCTTGGTGTAGTACTCGAACTGCGCCGGGTCGAGGCCCTGCTGTTCGAACCCTTCGACGAGCGCGTCGTGTCGGTGCTCGCGCTGGCCGCCGGAGACGAGCTCCATCTCGGGGTGCATCAGGTCGAAGCCGGTGGACTCCTGGGGGTCCTCGTCGGTGTCCTTGATGTAGAACGGCTTGACCTCGCTGGGCCAGTTCGTGATGAAGTAGTGCTCGCCGACGGCGTCGCCGAGCGCGCGCTCGGCCTCCGTCGAGAGGTCGTCGCCCCAGACGAGCTGCTCGTCGAGCTCGCCAGTCGCGTTGACGCGCTCGAGGGCCTCCTCGTAGGTGAGCCGGGGGAAGTCGCTCTCGGGCGCGGCGAACTCCTCGGCGAGGCCGAGCTGTTCGAGCTCCGCCTCGTTCTGCTCGGCGACGGCCTCGTAGGCCGCGCTGACGATCGACTCCGCGACGTCCATGGCGTCGGGCGCGTCACAGAACGCGCCCTCGAAGTCGATCGAGGTCGCCTCGTTGAGGTGCCGCGGCGTGTTGTGCTCCTCCGCGCGGAAGATCGGGCCGATCTCGAAGACCCGCTCGAAGCCGCCGCCGCTGGCGAGCTGCTTGAACAGCTGCGGGCTCTGGTTCATGAACGCCTCCTGCCCGAAGTAGGTGATCGGGAACAGCTCCGTCCCGCCCTCGGTGCCGGTCGCGACGATCTTCGGCGTCGTGATCTCGGTGCAGTGGAGGGTCCGGAACTCCTCGCGGACGGCCTCGAGCACCGTCGATCGGATCTCGAAGATCGCGCGGACCTCGGGCTTGCGGGTGTCCAGGGTGCGGTTGTCGAGTCGCGTCGAGAGGTCGGCGTCGACCTTCCCGGAGGGGTCGAGGGGCAGCTCGGGTTCGGCCTCGGCGACGACCTCGAACTCGTCGATCGTCATCTCGACGCCCGTCGGTGCGCGCTCCTCTTCCTCGACGGGGCCGGTGACCTGCACGACGCTCTCGCGGGTGACTTCCGTGGCCAGCGTCTCCAGCTCCTCGTCGATCTCGCCCTTCTCGACTTTCACCTGGATGCGGCCGGTCGCGTCCCGAACGATCACGAAGGCGATGCCTCCGAGGTCGCGGACTTCGTGGACCCAGCCGGCGATAGTGGCGGTCGTGCCGGGCTCGGCCTCGGCAGTGTAGGTACGGTCGTCCATACTGAGCGCTGGGCCGGCCGGCCTGTAAATACCGTCGATTCGCCAGAGCGATCGCCAACGTGGTCACGACGGAGCTGACGGCACGGCTCCGATTCAGAACGCCTGGCCGTCCCGCGACGCCCCGCCGCCGTCGGCCAGCGTCGTGCCGCCGGCGAGCTCGCCGACGCAGAAGCGACAGAACCGGAACTCCGCGGCGTTCTCGACGCCGCAGTGGGGACACTGGACGACCTGTTCTCGCTCGATCGGCGGGAGCTCCTCGGTGCCGCCATCTCCGCTTCCGCTGTTGGCCTCGCTGTGCGTGGCGTCGTGCGACCGACTGGGGTCGGGATCGCCGGACGCCTGCAGGTCGGCGTCGCTCGATCGCCCCGGACCGGCCTCCGCGGAGAACTCCGGCGGTGCGTCCACCGACGGCCCCGAGCGGCCCCCGTTCCCGCGAACGAAGTACGCGAGGACGAGGAGGTGACCGAGCGCGAACGCTGCAGCCGCCACCCACAGCCAGACGCCGGACTCGAAGCCCAGTGGCATTGGTACACACGCACTAGGTGCTCGGGATCAATAAAACGCGCGGCGGCACCGCGATGTGACCGATTCTCAGGCGTCGTCCGCGTCGGGGAACGGCAGATCGATCACGTCGCCGTCGTCGGGAACGAACGCGTCGCCGTCGAAGGCCTCCCGGGCCTCCTGCTCGTGGCCCGCCACGTCGTGGGCGTACCGCGAGGAGATGTGGGTCAATGCGAGCTGTCGGGCGTCGGCTCGCGCCGCGATCTCGCCGGCTTCCCTGGCCGTCGAGTGGCCAGTCTTTCGCGCTCGATCGGCCCGGTCGGACGCGAAGGTCGCGTCGTGGATCAGCAGATCGGCGTCCTTCGCGACCTCGACCGTCCGATCCTGCGGCCGCGTGTCGCCGGTGTAGACGAGCGTCCGGCCCGGCCGCGGATCGCCGACGACCTGCTCGGGCTCGATCGTCTCTCCGTCGTCCAGTTCGACGGACTCCCCCTCGTGGAGCCGGGAGAACGCGGGGCCGACGGGAACCCCGAGCTCCTCGGCCCGCTCGCGGTCGAATCGGCCCTTCCGATCGTCTTCGATTAGCGCGTAGCCGATCGCCGTCGTGTGGTGGTCGACGTCGAAGGCACGGATCTCGTACTCCTCGCGACGCAGCACCACCGTTTCGGGCTGGACCGTCGAAAGCCGGAGCGGGAACGACGGGCTGCCGCCCAGCGCCTCGAGAAACTGGCGGACGTCGCCCTTGGTCCCCGGCGGGACGTGGATCGTGAGCGCGGCTTCCCGGTCGTTGAAATCGAGCGTCTCGAGCAGTCCCGGAAGCCCGTAGACGTGGTCGCCGTGGAGGTGCGTGACGAAGACGTGTGAGAGGTCGAACCCGGCACCGAAATGCATCAGCTGGCGCTGGGTCCCCTCGCCGCAGTCGAAGAGGTGGCGGTCGCCCTCGCGGTTGACGAGGATCGAGCTGGGGTTGCGCTCCGTGGTCGGCACCGCACCGCCGGTCCCCAGGAACGTCACGCGAAGCGTCATTCGTTCGTGCTCCGGACCGGGCGCCGAAAGGGGTATCGAAACCGCCGGGCGGGCGTTGCTGGGCGCACCTGGGTGGGGTATCGACCGTACCGACGCTCCCGTATCGTCGGTCTTAACCGCGAACCCGCCGAATCAAATCGCGATGAGTGACGACGTGCCCCGCTCGCGAAGCGCCGTCCTCGGGGCCGTGAAGTACGCCGTCGTTCGGGGCGAGTCGCGGCTGTTCCGCAGCTACGCGGCGATCGGGAGTCTGCTCGCGCTGTTCGTCGGCATGGTGTTCGTGCTCGCCTTGCCGGTCTGGGTCGTCGAGATCGCAGACTCGGGCGGCGGGCCGCTCCAGCGGATCGGCATCGGGCTCCTCTGGCTCGTCGGGCTCGCGGTCGTGGCGACGATGGTCGTTCCGATGCTGTTCGTCGTGCGCCGGCATCGGCAGGGCCGCCCCGAGCGCCAGTTCGCCTTCGGGCTCGCCGGCTTCGCGTACGTGCTCTCGGTGTATCTCGCACTGGTGGTCTCTGCGCCCTCGGACCTGCGGGACTCCCCGGGTGGCGCGCTCGCACCGGTGCTGGAGGCACTCTACGGGCTCCCCCGCCTGTCCGGGATCCTGTTTCCAGTTCTGGGCACCCTGCTGTTGGTCGCGATCGAGTACGGACTCGACCGGTAGCTACGTGCCGCGAGTCGAGGTATCTGAGGCGAACCGGGACGATCGACCGACGGACGGCGGCCAGGGAGCGCCCCCATTTAAGTTGCACCGTGTCTTGGCTCAGCACAATGTTACGAACGACGATCGTCGCGGCCGCCGTCGTCCTCGCGTTCGTGATCGGGGCGGCGGGGCTGGCGACGGCAAGCAGCGCCACGGTACAGGACTCTGAGGAGGTGACGATCGAACTCGTCGTCACGACGCCCGGTGGTGACCCGATCGGCAGTGCCGAAGCGACGGTCGAGGTGAACGGCAATGCGGAAACGAAGACGACCACCAGCAACGGTCGCGTCTACTTCGACGTACCCGCCGGCGCCGACGGGACCGTCTCCCTCAACCACAGCGAGTACGTCCAGAACCTCGCCCACGAGTTCGACGACGCCGCGTCGGGCCAGACCGTCGAAACGACGATGTTCGAGCCCGCGACGGGCGAGATCACTGTCGTCGACACCGAGGGCGAGCCCGTCGAGGGAGCGACGGTTCGCTTCCGCAAGCAGGGGAACAGCGTCGTCGTCGATCGCGGCGACACCGCTGCCGACGGCACGTTCACCTCCGAGCAGATCGAGGAGGGCACCTACAGCGTCAGCGTCAAAGAGCCGGGCTACTACGACGTCGAACAGGAGATCGACGTCACGGGCCAGACCAACGAGACGATCGAGATCGAAGCCGGCGAGGTGACGATCGACCTCGTCACCAGCGATCCGACGCCGGAAGGGCCGGGGCAGGTGAGCGCGAACGTCGCGATCACGCTCGACGGTGACGAGGAGCTGACCACGACCACCCGCGAGGACGAACCCCGCTCGGTCATCCTGGAAGTCAACCAGAACTACGACGTCACGATCTCGAAGGCGAACTACAGCGACCTGACGACGAGCCTCGCGACGGGCGAGAGCGACGACTCGTTCACGTTCAACATCACCCGCGAGCCGTCGATCTCGCTGTCCCTGAGCAACGAACGCGTCGTGGTCGGCGAGACCCTCCGCGTCGAAGTGACCGACGAGTACGACCGGCCCGTCGAGGGGGCGAGCGTCTCCATTGCCGGTGAAACTGCCGGCGAAACCGACGCCCAGGGCGTCGCGAACGTCGAAATCCCGAGCGCCGGCGAGCTCGAGGTCGGGGCGGAGTACGACGGACTCAGTGCGGAGTCGGCCACGGTGACGGGCATCTCCGGATCCTCGGGCGACGGGAACGGCAGCAGCGACGCCAACGACAGCGACGACGGGGGTACCGGTGACGGCTCGCCCGGCTTTGGCGTCGTAGCCGCGCTCGTCGGTGTGCTCGCGGCGGTGGCGGTGCTCGCCCGCCGACGCTGAGCGCTGGCGACTGGAACGCCACTATCGACCGGAACGTCACCGGCAGCGCTGACGCTGGATTCTCGCCGTTCGTGGGTTCTGTTCGTTGCTGCGTCTTCGGGGGCACTCTCGACCCAGCGAGAACGTTCGCCCCCGACCGTGCCGTGCTTCGTGCTACTCGTCCAGTCGCTCCGCCGTCTCGAGCCCGCTCCGGAGCGCGGCGTCGATCCTCGCGGTTCCCTCGACCCAGTCCCCCGCGACGTGGAGCCCGGCGGCTGCCGGCTCACTGCGAACGCCCGGTGCGAGGCCGTCGTCGGTGAGCGCGTGTCGCCACCGGACGACGTCGGTCCACTCCGGCGTCGCGAGCCGGGGATCGTCGACGAGCGCCGCGACGAGATCGGTGGCCGCCTCGGCCACCGCCGGGGCCGCGGTCCGCCGGTGGGTTCGCGACCACTCCGGGCTGGCCTGGAGGATCAGGAGCGATTCGCCCGCCGGGACGTGATCGGGCTTGCACTCCTCTCTGGCGACCCAGCCGAGAGCCCGGCTTTTGGAGGTGTCGACGAGCGCGTAGTAGGGCCACTCGACGCGGTGGTCGTAGGCCGCCGCGACCGTCGTGATCGGCCGGTACTCGATCGATCGGGCGGCCTCGCGGAGCCCGTCGGCGACGGGGACCTCGAGGAGCAGCTCCGCCGTGGCGGGTGCCGGCGGCGTGAGCACCACGTGATCGAACGTGGAGCTCCGCGCTCGCCCGTCGGCATCCGCGGGGATCGACTCGTTCGGGCCGGTCTGGATCGCCCAGTTCCCGGCGTCCGACTGCTGGACGCCGACGACGTCGGTGTTCCAGACGGGCGTCGTGCCGGCGCGTTCGAGCAGCTCTTCCGCGATCGCCGCCACGCCCGCGCGGCCGGTCAACTTCGGATCGTCAGCGTCCCGGCCTGGGGCGATCTCTCCCTCGGCGTCGACGGTCCAGACGTCCCCGTCGACGGCGACGAGCGCGTCCGCGAGCGGCCCGTCGACGAGCGACTGGACCCGGTCGCTCTCCACGGAGAGGTAGTTCGCGCCGACGTCGTAGACGCAGTCGCGCCGGCGGCGGGTGGCCGCGCGGCCGCCCGCCTCGCTCCGGCGCTCGAAGACGGTGACGTCGGCGTTGGCGCCCCGGAGTCCGTAGGCTGTGGCGGCACCGGCTGCGCCTGCGCCCACGATCGCGACTCTGTCGGTCACTTCGAGACGTTCGGGGGTCGCGTGCAAAAGTCTCGCGTCCTGGGCAGGAGCGGGACCTCGGTGCCGCTACGCACCGACTGCCTGCGGCCCGCGCCGATCGACGAGCTACACCCGCTCGGGGAGCCAGCCGCCGTCGACTTCCACGTTCTCGCCGCTGAGGTAGTCACTGTCGGGATGCAGGAAGAAGAGGAGCGCCTGGATCACGTCCTCGAAGGCCGCGGGGCGGTCCCGGGGAAGCTCCTCGGGGAACTCGTCGGAGTTCTCGATCACGTACGGCGAGACGGCGTTGACCGTGATGCCGTCGTCGCTGGTGTCCGCGGCGAGCATCCGCGTGAACATGAGCACGCCGGCCTTGGCCGCGAAGTAGGGGAAGTTCTTCGGACTGACCATCCCCCGATCCGCGGAGGCGTAGCCGATATTGACGATTCTGCCGTACCCCTGCTCGCGCATCGCCGGGAGCGCGCGCTTCGAGCAGAGGTAGGTGGCGTCGACGTTCGTCTCGAAGACGCGCTGCCACGTCTCGTAATCGATCTCGGTCCAGTGAGCGGGGGCGAACGCGCCGACGTTGTTGACGAGGACGTCGACCGCGCCGAGGCGGTCTTCGACGCGCTCGAAGAGCACTTCGACCTCGTCGGGGTCGGTGACGTCGCCCTGGACGGTGGTGGCTCCTCCCGCCCCTGCATCTAGGGCCTCCTCGGCGGCAGTTTCGGCAGCCTCCTCGCTGGTGTTGTAGTGGATCGCGACCGATGCGCCCCGCTCCGCGCAGGCGATCGCGGTCGCGCGGCCGAGTCCCCGTGAGCTCCCGGTGACGAGCACTGTCCGTCCGGCGAGGTCGACGTCGAGCATACCGAATCTGTCGGCTGCCGGGCCTATAGTGCCGCCGTTTCTCGGGGTTGACTCTTTGCGGTAGATCCCTGGGCGCGTCGCTACTCGTCCCGACTCACCTCGCTTCGCTCCTTCCAGCGCCGTTCCTGCTGACGCTCCGCGACGTGCCGGTCGCCGTCGGCTAGTTCGTCGCGGCTCCGCTGCTCGAAACCCTCCACGTCGCCCAGTAGCCCCTGCTGGAAGGACTCGACGAGGTCGTAGGACCAGCGATCGTCGTCCACAACGCCACCGGGAAGCAGCTCGTCACGGATCACGTCAGCCAGTTCGGTGTGTCCCGCCTCCCGCAGGTGCTCCTCGGCCGCAGCGAGGTGGTCCATCCCGTGGCCCGTCGCGTGGTGGAACTGCAGCAGGTGGCCGTTCGCGCGCTGGAGCCACTCGCAGCCGAGTTCGACCTCGTGGAGGGCGGCGACCGTCTCGTCGTCGGTGTCCCCGTCCGTCGACGTTCCTCGATCGCTGGACATGCCATATGCTACCATGCTACGGCGGTTAGGGGTTTCGACGCCAGCGTCCTCGATCGGTATACTGGTTCTGAGAGCGTTATAGGAGTTATCGGCTTGTTTGAGAACGTTATATTTCTGGTGGCACGTATTTTATATACCTGGGGAGCGAGCTTTCGAGTTGCAATGCCGACTGGTACGGTCGACTTCTTCAACGATTCGGGCGGTTACGGGTTTATCGAAACCGAGGACTCGGACGAAGACGTCTTCTTCCACATGGAGGACGTCGGCGGTCCCGACCTGGAGGAGGGTCAGGAGGTCGAGTTCGAGATCGTGCAGGCCGACAAAGGCCCGCGCGCGAAGGACCTGACTCGCCTGTAATCCGACGAACCGGCGGTCCAGACTCCGGGAGCGGCCGGCGCCCCGCGAAAAGCGATCCTTCGTTTTTTGCGTTTCGTAGCTGCGGGTGTGGTCGAATCGCTGAACAGCAGCCGCTTCCGCGGACAGCAACCGCTTCGATAGGACAGCAACAGCCTCGAAAGCCCTCGGCGCGCTCGCGCTCGCTCAGCCGGATATCCTCGCTCGTTTCACTCGCTCGGATAGGGCCGACTGAGCGAACGCCAGCGCGCCTCGCCCTTTCAGTCCGCCAGGGAGGCGGTTGGCCGATCCGCGGATTCGTTAGGGCTGGCGACGGAGCGCCGCCGTGGCCAGCCGGGTTCGTGCGGATCCTGTGGCGGTCGCGAGACTGGTTGGTGGCGGTCGCGGATCGTGAGCGGTAAAGGCGCCCGTTGCCAGGATCGCACATGGACGACGTCACGGATCCGGACCTCTACCAGCGGACCCAGCGACTCCTCGAACCGGGCGAGATCGAGCTCGACGGGCTCATCGTCCACACCGATCTCCCCAGCGAGGACGACATCGAGATGCTCGACGCGACGCTCGCGGTCGGCGACGTGATCGCCGATCACGCGGGCCACGACCCCAACGACACCTACGTCTACTCCGGCAACGACGACCCCGACTTCTCCTCGAACCAGCACCAGGGACTGACTCTCGACGGCGACGAATTCGTCTGGGAGTGCCAGCAGCTCCTCCGTGCCGGCAGCTACGACGTGGTCTTCTACTTCGAGGCCAGTGCGGACCGCGAGGCGATCGCCGAGGCCGCGAGCGAGGAGACCGGCTTCCCGACGACGGCAGTCACCGGGGAGTAATCCCGTCGGGAAACGAGCGGGTTCCTCGCCGTCGCCATCGGCGTCGGTGCCACCATCAGCGGCGCCGCTGCGGGTCGTCCCAACCGAAAAACGCAAACGGGGGGCTGTGCTACCGATCCGCACATGGAGACGCGTCGTTTGCGTGCTGGCGTCGTGTTGTTGCTCGCAGTCGCTGCGCTCGGGGCGGCGGGTGCGGCCGTCGACAGCAGCGGTGGCGGTGGAAGCGGATCGAGCGGTACCGGCAGCGGGACGACGTCCGGATCGGGCGGCAGCCAGGGCGGCGGCTTCGCCCCGATGCCCGACGAGGCCGAGCCGCTGTTCCCCGGCGACGTGCTCGCGATGCTGATCGGCATCGTGGCCGTCGGCGGCTTCGTCGTCGCCGTGGTCGCCGCCGTGCTCGCGATCCTGCGCTGGGACTGGGACGACCTGCTCGCGTACGTTCGATCGCGAGCCCAGACGTTCGCTCTCTTCGTGCTGGGCGTCGTCGCGATCTACGCGCTGTTCGAGCTGTTGACGTTCTCGAACGGTGGCGGCTCTACCGGCGATTTCAGCTCCGGGGCGGAGGGCGTCAGCGACACCGCTTCGGCGACCGGCGTCGAGCTCACCGCGGCGGTGGGCATCGCCATCGTGATCGTCCTGCTGCTGTTGCTGGCGCTGATCGCTCGCTCGGCGGAGGACGAGGACGACGGCGCCGCCGCCAGCGTGGCCTCGGAGCCCGAGGAGTCCGGCGGCGGCACCAGCGGCGTGGCGCTCGGCGGCGCGACCGTCGCGAGCCCGCCCGCCGACAACGAGGTCTACCGGGCGTGGCTCTCGCTGGCGAACGCGGCCAACGCGAACGCTCGCCAGGAGACGCCCGAGGAGGTGGCCGACCGCGCCGTCGACGCTGGCGTCGACGAGGCGGCGGCGCGGGAGATCACCTCGCTGTTCGAGTCGGTACGCTACGGCGACCGCGAGCCGACGAGCGGGATCGAGCAGCGGGCCGAACGAGCGCGGGCGAAGCTCTCCGGTGAACGATGAGCGCGGCGACGGACCGCCTTCCCCGGATCGACATCGTCACCGTCGGCATCGCCGTCGCCGCGATCGTCGCGACGCTGGGGATCGTCAGCGTGTTCACCGCCTCGCTGGACCTGAGCGGCATCGTCCAGGACCGGTTCCGGATCACCGTCGGCATCGTCGGCGTCGGCGTCGGTGCGATCCTGCTGAAGGGGTGGATCGACGAGGAGGACCAGGGGTACCGACCGCCCGATCGCGAACGCGTTCTCCCGGTCGACGTTCCGGGCGACGAGTTCGACGAGCTCCTCTGGCTCCGGTCGGTCGCCAGCTCGACGGAGTCGATCAGGTTCTACCGATCGGAGACGCGAGACGAACTCCTCGCGGTGGCGATCGAGGTCCTCGAGATCCACAGAGGGTACTCCGAGGCGGAAGCGCGGGAACGCCTCCGCGACGGCAGCTGGACGGACGACGAGGTCGCGAGCCAGTTCTTCACGTACGGCGGCGGGAGCGAGGTCAGCGAGCAGCTCTCGAACACGATCCGCCGTTCCGAGGGGGCCGAACATCCCTACACCCGCCGAGCACGGCGGACGATCGACGTCCTCTCCGCGATCGTGGAGGGCGAGCGATGACCGCACAGAGCGTCCCCGCCGCGGCCCAGAATCTCCCCGACGAAGTCGTCGAGCAGCGGGGCGCGGAGGTGGATCCGCGCGACGTGCCGACCGGTCTCCGTCGCACGAACCGGTGGCGCGGGATCGCCGCGCTGACGCTGGTCGCGATCGGCGTCGGCATCCTGATCCAACAGCCGGCCGCGCTGCTCGCCGGCGTGTTCGGCGTCGCCTTCGCCGCCTACGGCGAGGTCGGTGCCGCACCGGAGCCGACCCTCGACGTCGAGCGATCGATCGCCGACGAGGAGCCGTCGCCCGGCGACGACGTGTCTGTGACGGTCACGGTCACGAACGAGGGCGACCGGTCGGTGACCGATCTGCGCGTCGTCGACGGCGTCCCCGAGGGGCTGTCGGTCGCCAACGGCTCGCCACGGACGGCGAGCGCGCTCCGGCCCGACGAGAGCCTCGAACTCTCCTACGAGATCGACGCGGCCCGCGGCGCCCACGAGTTCGATCCGCTGGTGGCGATCGTGCGGGACGTCACCGGCGCGACCGAACGCGCCGTCGAGATCGACGCCGGAGATCGGATCCGCTGTGCCCCGCCGCTCCCGGCCGATCCGCCGGCGTTTCCCCTCCGCGCGCAGACGACCCGCTACACCGGCCGGGCGTCCGCCGAGGAGGGTGGCGAGGGCGTCGAGTTCCACGCGACCCGGGAGTACCGCGCCGGCGATCCGCTCTCCCGCATCGACTGGAAGCGAACCGCCAGAACGCGGGATCTCACGACGGTCGAGTACCGCCGGGAGCGCGCTGCCTCCGTCCTGCTCGTCGTCGACGCCCGGAAGGCGGCCTACGCGTCCCACGATCCCCACGGCGAGACGACCGTCGATCGGTGCGTCGAGGCGGCGCGCACCGTCGCCGCCTCCCTGCTCGCAGACGGTCACTCCGTCGGCCTCGCGGCGGTCTCGCCGCGCCCCTGCTGGATCACACCGGGGCAGGGGCTCGAGCACGAGCTCGAACTGACGACCGCGCTCGCCGAGCACGAGGCGTTCGTCCGTCGGCCGCCCGAGGCGTCGACGAACGCCTACGCCGCCGGCCGCGAGATCCGACGACGGCTCGCCAGCGACACGCAGGTCGTCTTCGTCTCCCCGATGATCGACGACGCCAGCGCCCAGATCGCCTACCGGTTCGACGCCCACGGCCACCTGACGACGGTCGTGAGCCCGGACTCCTGCGTCGGCGACACCGCTGGCCACCAGACCGCGGCCGTCTCGCGCTCACTGCGGATCACGACGACGCGCCACGCCGGGCTGCCGACGATCGACTGGAGCCGCGACGAGCCGTTCGAACACGCCATCATCCGGTCCAACCGGCGGTGGTCGGCGTGAGCGAGCCGGCCTTCGACGTCGGTGCCCCGACGCCCGGCGTGCGCGCAACCGTCGTCCCCGCGACGATCGCCGTGATCGCGACGGCGGTCGCGATCCCCGCCGCGGCGCTGACCCTGCTCGGGACGGTGCTGATGGCCGTCGGCGTCCAGCGGGGCACCCGCCGGCTCCACACCGCGGGCGGCGCGGTCGCGTTCGGTGGCGTGTTGCTCGCTGCGGCCTTCGGTGCGCCGCCGGCGCTGTCGCTCCTGGGCGGTGCTGGCGCCGTGCTGGCCTGGGACGCCGGCGAACACGCGATCGGACTCGGACAGCAGGTCGGCCGGAATGCTTCGGCCCGCCGGGGCGTGCTGGTCCACGTCGGCGCGAGCAGTCTCGCCGTGATCGGGATCGTGCTCTTGACGACGGTCGTCTTCCTGCTCGCGCGAACGGGCCAGCCCAGCACCGCTGCGGGCGTTCTCGTCGCTGCAGTCGGGCTGTTCGCGCTCCTGTTGAGCCGGTAGCGCCGCTCACAGACCTCCCAGCACGGTCGCACGCCTTATGCCACTCGCCCCCGTTTCGCCGGACATGAACGCGGATCTCTCTGCGCGCGATCGCGCGATCGTCAACGCCTATCAGGGCGGGTTTCCGGTCGTCGCCGATCCCTTCGAGCCGGCCGCCGCCGCTCTCGCCGAGCGCGGGATCGAGATCGACGCCGAGGAGCTGCTCGACCGGATCGCGGCGATGGACGAGGCCGGCACGCTCTCGCGCTTTGGCCCGCTGGTGAACGCCGACGAGATCGGCGGGACCGCGACGCTCGTCGCGATCCACGCGCCCGAGGAGCGCTACGACGAGGTCGTCGAGGCGATCAACGCACGGCCGGAGGTCGCCCACAACTACGCCCGCGAGCATCCCCACCTCAACGTCTGGTTCGTCGTCTCCGTCGCCGACGCTGAGCAGGTCGAGGACGTCCTCGGGGAGATCGAAGCCGAGACCGGCCAGGAGACGTACGACCTCCCGAAGCTCCAGGAGTTCCGGGTGTCGGCGCACTTCCCGGTCGAGGGTCCACTCGAGGGCGACGGTATCGACCTGACGCACCTCGGATCGGGCGGCGGCGAGGCTGCTGCCCGCTCCGGACGCGATTCGCTCACCGCCGACGAGCTGGACCTGATCGCCGCGGTACAGGACGGCCTCCCGCTCACCCGGACCCCCTACGCCGACGTCGCGGAGACGCTGGGTCGGGACCCCTCGTGGGTCCGGGAGACGCTGGCGCGCTTCGAGGCCGAGGGAAAGATCCGCCGGATCGGCGTCGTTCCGAACCACTACGCGCTGGGCTACTCCGAGAACGGGATGACCGTCTGGGACGTGCAAAGCGAGGACGTTCGCGAGGTCGGCGAGACGGTCGCCGCGCTCCCCTTCGTCACCCACTGCTATGAGCGTCCGCGCCACGATGGCGTCTGGCCGTACAACCTCTTCGCGATGACCCACGGTCGATCCGAGGCCGAGAGCGAGGCCCGCATCGAGGAGGTCCGGGAGACGATCGCGGACCTGACGGAGGTCCGGCAGTGGGACACGCTGTTCTCGACGGAGATCCTCAAGAAGACCGGTATCAACGTCGCCGAGCGCGCGGCGGACGGGGACGGAGATGAGGACGGGGACGGAAATGAGGACGGCGATGGAGACGAGGCCGGCGCACCGACCGATCGCGACCGTGCGGACGCCGACACTCCCAGCAGCGAATGATCCCACTGGCCCACGACTTCACGAACGAGACGGTGCTGATCTTCGGCGGCGGCAGCGTCGGCGCCCGGAAAGCCCGACATTTCGCGATCGAAGCGGACGTGGTGGTCGTGAGCCCGGCGTTCGCCGATTCGGACTTTGGCGACGCGGATCGCGTCAGGGCGGTCCCGGAGCCGGCGGACGTACCGGAGTGGATCGAGCGCTTCGATCCCGCCCTCGTCGTCGCCGCGACCGACGACGCGGCGATCAACGACGCGGCTGCGACCGCAGCCAGCGACCACGGCGCGCTCGTCAACCGCGCGGACCGGAGCGCTGCGGCGTCGGACGTATCTGACAGCGGCGACGACGAATCGGCGGCCGGGACCGACCAGTCGGGTGGCGATCGGCCCGTCGACGACGTCGCCGTTCCAGCCACGATCCGCGACGAGCCGGTGGTCGTCTCGATCTCGACCGGCGGGACGAGCCCGGCGCTCGCGCGGGTGCTCCGCCAGCGCGTCGAGTCGGAGATCGAGGGCGCCGGTACGATGGCCGATCTGACCGGGCAGCTCCGGGAACGTTTGCGCGCGGAGGGCGTCGATCCCGCGGACCGGCGGGACGCGGTGCGGGCCGCCGCGCGATCCTCGCGCGTTTGGACAGGTTTACGTGCGGGCGATGCCAATCCCGATTCGATCACTGAGGATCTCCTGGCGGAGGTCCTCGAGGACCCACAATGATGGGGGTCGAACCATAGATAATGTTCGGGGGATCCGGCGTCATCACGGGTGTCAGCGTGGCTCACGATAGTGCCACGGTCGACGAGATCGCCGACGCCGGCGCGGAGAGCCAGCGCGCCGAGGTCGCCTGCCTCACCGCTCGCGAGGAGGTACAGGAGGCGTTCGCGATCCAGACGTGCAACCGTGCGGAGGCCTACGTCGTCACTGCCGACGCCGCGGAAGGCCGTGCCGCCTTCGACGACTTCGCGCCGTCGGTCCGGGAGGAGGCCGTCACGCGGATGGACCACGAGGAGAGCCTGCGGCACGTCATGCGCGTCGCTGCCGGGCTCGAATCCCTCGTGCTGGGCGAGGATCACGTGCTGGGACAGGTCCGGGAGGCCTACCAGGACGCTCGCGGCGTCGGCGGCATCGGCCCGACGCTCGAAGAGGCGATCACGAAGGCGATCCACGTCGGCGAGCGCGTCCGCACCGAGACCGAGATCAACGAGGGGATCGTCTCGCTGGGCTCGGCGGCCGCGGCCTTCGCCGCCGAGGAAGTCGATCTCGACGGCGCTACCGCCGCCGTGGTGGGTGCCGGCGAGATGGGCACCGCCACCGCGAAGGCCCTGGCCAACCGCGGGATCGACCAGCTGCTCGTCGTGAACCGGACGGTACCCCACGCCGAACACGTCGCTGCCGCGGTCGACGCCGACGCGAGCGCCCACGGCCTCTCCGCGATCCCGGCCGTCCTCGAGCAGGCCGACGTCGTCGTCACCTCCAGCGCGAGCGAGGAGCCGCTGATCGACGCGGACGACGCCGACGGCGCGGACGAGACGACGTTCGTCGATCTCGCACAGCCCCGGGACGTCGATCCCGCGGTCGCCGAGCGCGAGCCCGCCACGGTCTACGACCTCGACGACCTCGAGGACGTGACCGAGCGCACCCGTCGCCAGCGCCGCGCGGCCGCCACCGAGGTCGAGGCGATCATCGACGACGAGTTCGCCCACCTGCTCGAGCGGTACAAGCGCAAGCGCGCCGACGAGGTCATCGCCGGGATGTACGAGGGCGCAGAGGCGATCAAGACCGCTGAGGTCCAGCGCGCCATCGAGCAGGCCGAGGCTGACGGCGAGCTCTCCGCGGCGCAGCGGGAGGCGATCGAGTCGATGGCCGACGCGCTCGTCAACAAGCTGCTGGCGGCGCCGACGAGCAGCCTCCGGGACGCCGCTGCCAAGGACGACTGGACGACCATCCAGACCGCCCTCCAGCTGTTCGACCCGACCGTCGAGGGCGGCCCCGCGATCGACGAGAACGAGGCCCCGCCCGGCTTCGTCGGCGACGCTACCGGCTCGTCCGGAAACACGACGGGCGAGGACGGCGACTCCGCGACCGCGCCCGTCGACGACGACTGATCCCGGCGCGATCCCACGCCGCGACCCCGACCTTTCAGTAGGCCGCTTCCGAACCATCCTGTAGCGCCCATGCCCACCGCGACCAACCGCGGCGTCGAGATCGCCTACGAGACCGCCGGAAGCGGCGAGGTCGTTGCGTTCGTCCCCACGCTCGGCTACGGCGCGTGGCAGTGGAGCTGGCAGGTCCCGGCCGTCGCCGGCCCGTTCCAGGCCGTCGCGATGGAGCTGCGGGGCACCGCGCAAAGCGGCGCCGCGGATGCTCCGCCCGGTGGCGACACACCGCCAGGCCCCTGTGACGTCCCGACGCTCGCCGACGACCTCGAGGCCGTGCTCGCGGACGCCGGCGCCCGCCGGGCCCATCTCGTCGGCCTCGGACTCGGCGGCCACGTCGCGCTGGAGCACGTCGCGCGCTACGACCGGGCCCGCTCGCTGACACTCCTCGGAACGACGCCGGGGCTGCCCGAGGCCGACGTGCCCGGTGCCGACCTGCCGGGCGGGCTCGTCGACGCGCTCCACGCACCGCCGAACGATCCAGCGGCGCTCCGCGAATCGCTTTCGTACGTGCTGTCTGCGGACTTTCGAGCGGAGCACCCCGACGTGATCGAGGGAATCGCGGCGTGGCGCGCCGAGGAGGACGCCGGTCGCGCGGGCTGGGACGCGCAGGCGCCGGCGTTCACCGACTGGGAGCGCGACTGGCCGCCCTACGAGGTCACCGAGCCCGCCCTGCTCGTCCAGGGCGGCGCCGACGCGGTCGTGTCGCCGGCCAACGCCGACCGGCTCGCGGAGCTGCTCCCGACGACCGAGCGGCTCGACTTCCCCGACGCCGGCCACCTCGTCACGATCGAGCGCTCGCGGCCGCTGAACGACCGGCTGCTCGGCTTTCTGGAGCACCACGCTGCCGACCGCGAGTGAGTCGAGAGACCGCGAATGAGTCGCGAGAACGCACCTGCCGCGCCCGCGCTGCTCAGGCCGACTCGCGCCGATCGAAGTCGCCGTCGTAGGGGCCCGCCTCGGTGAGCAGCCGGACCTCCTCACGCTGGAGCAGCTCGTCGGTCTTGCGGTCGAGCAGCGCGTCGAACGTGCCGTCGTCGTCCTCGTGGTTCGCACAGAGCTTGCACCAGAAGTGGTGGTTCGTCGGCTCCCAGGAGCGATGCCCCATCGGGCAGACGTAGCGCCAGCGGTCGTGGCGGTTCTCGATCTCGATGTCGACGCGTGCGGGCATGATGGCGATCGTTTGGTACGCAAGCTAAAGGATGGGTGCCTGAAGTGGAGTGAAAGTGAAGGTGCGGGCGGCGGCGACGGTGAATGCGGCGAGCGCGAACGCCGCGGGGAGCACGCCGGGGGTTCGCCGCACCTTTATCCCCGCTCTCGCCGTCGTTGCGGCCATGGACTTCGGCGTGCTCTCGACGGCGGACATCGGCACCGAGGACGTGATTCCCGGTATCCAGAAGAGCGACCACCGGGTGGCCGCGATCGCGTCCCGCGACGAAGAACGGGCCCGGGACGCGGCCGACGCGCTCGGCATCGAGCGAGCCTACGGCAGCTACGAGGCGCTGCTCGCGGCCGACGACCTCGACGCGGTGTACAACCCGCTGCCGAACGGGCTCCACGCGGAGTGGACGAAGAAAGCCGCCGATCACGATCTGCACGTCCTGTGTGAGAAGCCCCTCGCCGCCGACGCCACGGAGGCCGCCGAGGTGTTCGATCACTGCGAGGCCGCAGGCGTCACGCTGATGGAGGCGTTCATGTATCGCTTCCACCCGCGGACGCGCCGGGCGCGCGAGATCGTCGAGACCGAGCTGGGCGAGGTCCGCTCCGCGACGGCTTCGTTCACGTTCAACATGCGGTGGCCGGGCCACGAGGACGACATCCGGCTCGATCCCGACCTCGCCGGTGGCAGCCTGATGGACGTCGGCTGCTACGCCGTCAGCGCAGTCAGGGGGTTCCTCGGCGAGCCCGAGCGGGCATACGCCCACGCCGCCGACACTCGCGATTCGGGCGTCGACACGCAGCTCTCGGGCATCCTCGAGTACGGAGACGGCGTGACCGGGCGGGTCCACTGCGGGTTCGACACGGAGAGCGTCCAGCACTACCGCGTCGAGACGGTCGACGGCTGGCTCGAGGCCAGCGACACGTTCGACGTCTCGCCCGAGACCGAGCCGACGCTGACGTACGCAGTCGACGGCAGGGAGGTCACCGAGACCTTCGACGCGGTCGACCAGTACACGCTGGAGGTCGAGGGGTTCGCCGAGGCCGTGGAGCGTGACGAGGCGCCGCTGGTCGACCGCGCGGAGACGCTGGGGAGCATGCGCACGATCGACACGCTCGCGGAGAGCGCCGCGTGTGGCGAACGTATGTCTATATAGACAGGTACGGAATCCGGTTGGCGTCAGCTCCGCGTCAGACAATTGCTATTCTCCGTGTATGGGGTCTATACGTCCGATATTTCCGGAATATGCTGGCCGTCTCGGCCGTGGTCCGTTCGTTGACAGATTTGGATCGAAGACCGATCGGCGCGCTCCGTGAAGGTCCGTCGCCGGCTCGCGAGAAGATTGTTACATTCGAAATAGCCTGATTTTATGTGGGGTGCTCGCGTTACAGTGGAATGCCGATCCCGGAGCCCTCCAACCGATGCACACCCACTGCCCACCGATAGCGACAGGTATCGCTCCAGTGCCGAACCGACCACGGCCGGACCGGTCCGCGACGACCGGATCGCTGCCGCACTGGTCGCGCTCGAGCCGATCGCGACCGACCCAGTCTGAACCGGTTCGACTGGCGCCGGCCCGCCCTCGTGCGGACCGATCACCGTCCGTCGCTGGGGGTCCCCGCTGACGATGCTCGTCGCGAGTCTCATCGTCCTGCTCGGCCTCGCCTACAGCGTCGTCGCCGTCCAGTTCGCCGACGTCCGGCTGTCCGGCGTGGTCGTGGTGCCGATGACCGCGGTGTACGTGCTCTACGAGTTCGCGATGTTCCCGCTGGCGGTCTTCGGCGTGGCGGTCGCGTACGCGACGATCCTCGCGCTCCGCCGGTGGACGCTGCTGTTCGGGCGGAGCCTCCTCATCGCGGGGATCGTCGCCGGAGCGCTCGTCCCCGTCGTCGCGATCACGCTGCTCTCCGCGGTGAACCCGACGGGACCGGTCCACGTCGCGTTCGTCGGAAGCATTCTCCCCGGCGTCGCCGCGTACAACTACTCGCGAGAGGACCGGACCAAACGTCGCCGCGACGTCGTCGCGAGCCTCGCGGGACTCGCGAGCCTGCTCGCCGTCGGCTACATGCTGGTGAATCCGACGACCGGATCGATGCTCGGCACGAGCACGCCGGCGATCCTGGTCAGCGAGCACTCCGCGGTCGCGGGCGCTCGCGAGGTCGCCGTACCGACCTACCAGTACGAGCCCGCACTGCCCCACTGGATCGGCACGCTGGGGCTGTTGCTCGGGATCGGCGTCACGGAGGGGATCTACGCGCGCTGGGGCGTCCGCCTGACCGGCATGGCGGCGCTCCCGCTGATCGCCCTGTTCACCCTCCAGTATCCCGCGGCGCTCGCGGCGTACGTCGTCGGGATCGCCCTCGTCTTCGCGCTGGTCAGCGCCGTCGCACACGCGACGCTCGTCTACGGACGGGTGTTGCTCTCGTTGGCGATCGGCGCCGGGATCGTCCTCTCGCTCGTGATCGGCGCGGTCGGGCCGGCGCTGCCCGGGTTCGTCCTGCTGTTCCTCGGGCTCCTGACCGGCGTCGGCGGGTACAACGTCCATCGCGTTCCGCCGGCCGAGCGACGGGCCGCGCTGACGCTCTCCGGAGCCGTCTTCGTCTGGTTCCTGGCGGGCTTCTGGGCGGTGGCGTCGGACCCCGCAGTCGCGCCCTCCGTGCCGGCGGTCGTCGCCGGCGGCGTGGTCACCCTGCTGGCCCTGCGAGAGCTGGTCGTGCTCGAGGGGAGCCGGCCCAGCGATCTCGGCGGCCTCCGCGGAGGTGTCGACTCGTGAGCGATCTCCTCGACAGCGTCGCCAGCGGGGCGCGGTCGCTGCTCGGCCGCGGCAGCCGTCACCGCGACCGGCTGGCGGACGTCGAGACGACGATCGTGGTCTCTGGCGTCCGCGGCAAGTCGAGCGCGACGCGGTATCTCTACGAGGCGTTCGAGCGCCGTGGCTACGACGTGCTCGCGAAGATCACCGGCAATCGGCCGGTGTGTCTGCGCGACGGCGAACGCCACCCGATCGACCGCGAGGGCTCCGTGACGCTCTACGAAAACGAGCGGGAGCTGCGCGAACACGGCACGCCGGAGGTGCTGATCCTCGAGAACCAGGCGATCAGCGACTACACCAACTGGGTGTTCAACCGCTACTTCGCCGATCCCGACGTCGTCCTGTTCACGAACGTCCGCCAGGACCACCGCGACACGCTCGGCCGCGACCGGACGGCGATCGCCCAGGCGCTCGCCCGGTCGGTCCCGGAGGGGACCCGCGTGGTCAGCGGCGAGCAGGACGAGCGGATCCGTTCGGTACTCTCCGGCGAGCTGAACCGACGAAACTGCCCGCTCACCCACGTCAGTCTGCCCGAGGGTCGCGAGTCGATCCCTGGCGCCGAGGTGGTCTACGCCGTCGACGCGGTCGTCCACCGGCTCGAAGGCGAGCCCATCGGCGGGCGCGTCCTCGAGGGCTACCTCGAGGAGATGGACGTCGAGTGGACGCGCCTGCCACAGGGGCGCGTGTTCAACGCCGCCTCCGTCAACGACGTCGAGAGCACGGAGGCGATCCGCCGGTCGCTGGCGCGCCAGAACGCGCCGGTGATCCAGCCACTCGTCTACCTCCGGCGGGACCGCAGGGCGCGCTCGGACGCGTTCGTCTCCTATCTCGACTCACTCGCCGAGAGCGGCGTCGTCGAGCAGGCCCGGGTCGTCGGCGAGAACACCGATCCGTTCGCCCGGAAGGCCGACTTCCCCGTCGTCGAGCACGGTCCCGAGGCCGACGCCGACCGCGTCCTCGAGGACGCGCTGGCCGACGACTGGCCCGTCGTGTTGATGGGCAACACCGTCGCCGGGTTCATGCGCGACCTGGAGACGGCGATCGACGAGCGCGCCGCACAGCTGGAGCGGATCGAGGAGGGCCCCAACGCCGGCGAGCGCGACCGGATCGGCGACGATCGCACGGGCCCCGAACCGATCGATATCGACCAGATCGACACCGCCAGCGACGGCGCTGGCGACGCACGCGAGCGGAATCGACGGCACGAAGGCGGCCAGCCCGACGACGAGCAGTCCAGCGACGAGCGCCCCGGCGGCGAGCGGGGTATCGCCGAACGTCCGAAGCCGGCGGGCCCGACGTTCGGCGGCAACGAGAGCTGACGACTTCGGCGACGACTGGATCGAACGACTCGTGGATGCGGGATCGGCCGAACTGGACGACTGAACGCACGAACACCGAACCCACAGCGACACCAGACACGCCATGGACGACACCAACTCAGCGGACGACACAAGCATCGTATCATCACGACGATCGATACTGGCAGCGACGTTCGGCATCCCCGTACTCGGGGGCGTCGGCGTCGGTGCAGCGGACACGGTTCGCCGGCTGACCGACGCGGACCTCGCGGACGCCGAGTCGATCGGCCCGTCGGCGGACGCCGCCGACGTCACCGTCGACTTCGCGTCGGGCCGGCATCCCATCGAAGACGACCGCTACACGCAGATCACGCTCGATCCGGAGCTGCTCGAAGATCTGGACGTCGACGTCGGCGACCAGGTCCGGCTCCACCGCGGCGACACCGACCGCGCGATCTACACGGTCGCCGCGGCGATGACGGAGGCCGACGCCTCGACCGTGCGGATGAACCGCCGGGCGCGGGCGCGTCTCGACATCGCCAACACGGCCTGGGCGCAGGTCGGCGACTACGGCACGGGCTGTCCCGAACTGCTCGGGACGTCCGACCTCGTCGACGAGACCTTCGACGCGATCGCGGACCCGGTCGTCGTTAGCGACAGCTCGATCGAGGCCGCCCAGGAGAACGGCGAACTGGTCGAGGACGCCGCCGGCGACGGCACCGAACTCGCGATCCTCGCTCCACACGGCGGAGACGTCGAGCCCTACACGGCCGAGCAGGCCAGCGACCTCAAGGCGGCGGTCGACGCCGACGCCAGCGTCTGGCGCGCCCTGGGCTACCGCCCGGAGGGCGGCGCCTTCCTGCGCTGGCACGTCCCGAGCGACGCCATCAGCCCGGCCTCCTTCCCGGAGCTGGAGGCGCTGCTCGCCGACGACTACGACCATGCGATCAGCTTCCACGGGATCTGTACGAACCAGGTCCGCGTGGGCGGCGGTGCCCCCGAATCCGTCAAGCAACACGTCGTCGATTCGATCAACTACCACCTGCCGGCGAGCGCCTCCCGTGCCGAGATCGCGAACGGTCGCTTCTCCGCGCAGGACCCGGACGTGCTCGCCAACCGCGCCAGCGGGAACGGCGTCTGGATCGGCCAGCCCCCGGAGATTCGGACGGACCACGCCGACGTGGTCGTTGACGCGGTCGCGAGCGCGGTCGCCGACTGGTAGGACGACGTCGCCGCGACGCGGCGTCCCCACTATTTTTCGAGGAGATCGCGTTCGAGACAGCGCAGACAGGGCGACGGATCGAGAGCGTGTGTTGGTGTGAGTGTTCGCGCGCTATTCCTCGGACTGGTCCGTTGCGAACTCGCCGTAGGGATCGTACCGTGGCTCGCCGTCGACGATCACGATCGACGCCTCCGGATGGCGTTCGATGGTTTCGGCCTCGAAAATCTCTTCGACGGTAACGGCGGGCAGAGCGTCGGGCTCGTCGAGACCATGGTCTGCGATGCCCACTAGCAGTTTTCTTCGTATTGAAAAATCCTCGTGTCGGAAACCCGGATCGTGCTGGCTTAGCGGCCCTCGATCACCCGATGCGGCGCTCGATCTCGTCCCGGAGAATCGTCCGGTGGCAGCGCTTCTTCTGGGTGTTCTCGAAGCAGACGAGGACGACGTCGCTCCCGTCCCGGAGCGTCTCGACCACGCTCGTCACGGCCTCCGATCCCGTCTCGGTCGCGAGATACTCGCGATAGCGATCCGCGAAGTCGACCTCGTCCCAGGCCACGTTCTGGGCGTCGTCGTCACAGATTCCCTGCATCTTGAGCTCCTCCTCGCGCTGCTTGGCGTCGTCGAGGAGCGCCTCCGGCGGCCCGAGCGCTGGTACGTTTTCGTCGACGGCGCCGTGGAACCACGGCGTCGGTCGGCGTACGACGCCGATCCGCTGTGCGTCGTCGGGGAGCTCGACGAGGTCGTGCTGGATCGCAGCGACGTAGGTATCGTGGACCTGACCGGGCACGCTGGTGGGTAGGTGTGCCGGGTAGAAATATCCGCCGTCGGTCGCGAACGCGTTGCCGACATGGCTGGCTTTTCCCGGCCTGGCCGCCTCGCCGTCGGTAGTGACAGTACACGCTTCGGGAGTTCGGTTCGACTGGCTCGGCTACGCGACTGCACGGATCGAAGGCCCGGACGGCACGGTGGTATACACGGATCCGGGCCGCTACGGCGTGCTCGACGGCACCTGGGCGGAGCAGCACCCAGAGGACGCCGCGCGCGACGACCACCCGTCGGGCCCGGCGTTCGACGCCCAGGACGGCGACGTGGTCGTCGTCACCCACGACCATCACTACTCGGACGACGGGATCCACCGGGTCGCCAGCGCCGACGCCACGGTCGTCGTCTACGAGGGCGTCTCCGCGGACGGCGTCGCCGCGAACAGCGGCCGGGACGTCGTCGAACCGGAGGAACTACCGTATGCCGTCGAGCGCGTACGCTACGGCGATTCGATTTCGGTCGGCGGCGATGGGGCGGCAGGGCCCATTGAAATCGAGGCCGTCCCGGCGTACAATCTCCCGGACGGCCCGGACGCGGATCCGGACGTCCCGGTCACCCATCCCTACGAACTGGGCTGTGGCTACGTCGTCACGGTCGCTGGCACGCGCTGTTTCTGGACCGGCGACTCCGACGCGATTCCGGAACAGGAGTCCCTCGACGTCGACGTGTTCCTCCCCTCGATCGCGCGCTCGTTCACGATGGATCGCCACGAGGCGGCCGCGCTCGCCGAGCGGCTCGATCCGGCGATCGTCCTGCCGATCCACTACAATACGTTCGACTCGCTCCGCTCGGAGTCGGACGCCTTCGCGAGCGACGTGGCGAAGCGTTCGGTACCGGTCGTGCTGGACGAGGGCTGGCCCACGGATCTGTAAACGACGATTTCCGGCCCGATCGGCGATCCTACTCGATGTACGTCGTCGGTACCGGCGACTCGCCGGTGGCACCGCGTGCCCGGAGCTCGTCCTGTGTCTCGTCGTCGAGGGACTCGTAGTTCTGTGCGGCTTCGAGGATCGCGGGCACGAGCTTCGGATCGCCGGCGTTCGGGATGGAGGTCATCCCGTTCGAGAGCGAGAAGCGCAGGCACTCCTCGAGCTCCTCGGGGTCGTCGAAGGGCTCGTACCAGGTGTCGTACGGACGCTCGTCTTCGGGCAGGTCGTCGGGCCATGGCCCCTTCGCGAACCCCTTGATGCAGAGCGTGCCGAGGCCCTCCTCGTGGGCCTTCTCCAGCACTGCGTCGTAGTCGTACTCCGGACCCTCCTTCCCGGCGAGGGTGTAGTTGTAGGGAAACATGACGGTCTCGAGTTCGGGCATCCGGTCGATCGCGGACCGAATGAGCGCCGGATCGCCGTGGCTCGTCAGCCCGATGTGGTCGATCAGTCCCTCCTCTTTCGCTTCCACGAACGCCTGGAGCGCGCCGGGATCGTGGTCGCCCTGGGCCATCTCTGGGCTGTACTCGCCCGTGATCGCACGGAGCTCGTCGTAGCTCGTGACGGCGTGGAACTGGTAGAGGTCGAGCTTGTCGACGCCGAGCCGGTCGAGGCTCTGCTGGAGTTCGCCCCAGGCGCCGTAGTAGGTGCGCTCCTGGGTCTTGCAGCCGAGGAAGACGTCCTCGCGATGGTCCTCGAGCGTCGGCGCGAGTTTCAGTTCGGCGTCGCCGTAGGTCGGCGCGACGTCGACGTGGTTGACGCCCGCGTCGAGGACGTCCTGCATCATCGCGTCGGCTTCCTCCTGTTCGAGGAAGTTCAGCGCGATCGCACCGAAGGTCAGGACGCTCGATTCGTGGCCGGTCTCGCCGAGCGGTCTGGTTTCCATGCCCGGCGGTACGCGGCGGATCGTGAAACACCTTGGCCAGCCGGCGAGGCGCGAGCCGTCGCTCTGGCGGACGCGAATACGGAAAAGAACGAATGCAGTCGGGTCCGGTTCAGGCCTTCCGCGCGAACGCGAGGTCGCCGGAGGTCGACTTGATGTAGGCCTGGACGGTCTCGCCCTCGCGAGCGCCCTCCACGAAGATCGTGTACTTGCCCCGGTTGGCGACGCCGTCGCCTTTGCGGCCGGTGCCGGTGACTTCCAGCTCGTAGGTGCCGCCCTCCTCGACGGTCTCCTGTTGCTGGTTCGCGCTGGAGCTGGTGCGCTTGGAGATCGGGCGGAAGGCACCGCAGGCCGTACAGCGCAGCATCTGCGTCCGGTTCTCCTTGACGAGCTTCGTGTCCGGCAGGCCACACTCCGAACAGGTGACGTACTCGGCGATGTATTCGTCGAGGGAGGCCTCGAAGTCCGCGCGGGAGAAGGACCCGCTGTAGCGCGCCTGGCCGCCCTCGTACGTGCCGGCGGTCCCCAGGTCGGCCTGGACGTGGCGGTGGAGGTGGTCGGGCTCGCGGTCGAGGGCGTCGGCGACGCGCTCGATGTTGGTAAAGCGGACGAACGCGCCGTCCGTCTCGAGGGCGGGATCGGGGACGTCGAGGCGGTCTTCCTCGGTCCCGAGCTCGGGGAGATCGTCGTAGGCTCGGTCGAGGCTGGCTTCGTATTCCATACGATTCGAAATGGCCGTCGGGCGTAAAGCGGTTCCGACACGGGGATCGGCAGCGGACGAGACCCGTACGTTCTGCCCTGTCGTCTACGGCTGCTACGACAGGATCGACTGAACGGTCACGATCTGGCCTCGAAGGACCCCTCGGGACCCGGGCCCTCGTATTCCACGTCCACTGTATCGATTGTCGAGATACCATCCTGAGAGCACCGGACGAACAACGTTGCTAACTCCTCAGCCGACGCGCCCCCTCCACCATCCGAGGACCCTGCCGTCAGATCAAGGATGACCGCCTCCCCGTGAGCAACCGCACGGTCGAGGCGAAGCGTCAGACCGATCGAGGGAAGGACCACCTGAACGACGACGAGGAAGGAACTCGAAAAGTCCGTTGTTTCAGCGACGGTGACGGCGCGCTCTCCGTCGATCGCCCGCAACCGCTCGCGGTTCAGGGCTTCCAAGTCATCTTCAGAATCGAACAGGATCGCACGCCGCCTCGCTTCTCCGTGCCCCGTCAGTCCGCCTGCTACGAGGGGAGTATCCTCTCCACTGGTGGACTGCTGCTCCACGAGGGCCGTCGTGGTTTTCAGCGTCTCACCCTCTCTTCCACCCCAATCGAGCGTAGTGAGAACGCCGGCCGTCACGATTGGGAGCGCGACAGCACCCGCGGCGAGGGCCTTTCGTCTGGTCCCCTTCATTCCATTCACGTAATCTTTGTTACGGCCTATACTTTCTGGATTGTATCAGGTACGACGTACAGCTAACGATCAAGGACAGATGGCCATTTTCTCCATTGGCCAAAATGCACTCGTTATCAGCGCACCAATTATCTTTTCTACTTCATGTATTGGCCAGCATCAAACTTTTGTATGGCTGGACATGCAGAATTCGTATGACCACGGCGACGAAGGACGACCGAGACAGGGCAGCCGACGGACTCCCGCTCGTCGAACTGTTCGGCGACACTGCGAGAGCCAGGCTCGTCTCGATCTTCGCGACGGAGCGGTCCCGCGAGTTCACGATCACGGAGCTGGCCGAACAGACGGGGCACACGCGCGCGAGCGTTTACGAACACATCGACGATCTTGTCGCTCTCCAGGTGGCCGAGGAGCTCCAGGTCGGCAAGTCGACTCGCTATCGCACTGCGGATTCGCCGATCGCCGAGAAGTGCTACGAGTGCAGCGGCGTCACGCTCCGGCAGTTGCTCAAGATCGAAGGGAAACTCGACTGACCGATCACGCGGCGGGTTCCGCGGGCCGTAGCTTTTCACGCCGCCGGAGCGAACACGGAACTATGCAAGTCCACACCGTCACCGCCGACGCGGAGACGTTCACCTGCAACGCCTATCTCGTCACCGGTGAGCGAACGGTCCTCGTCGACGCCGGCGCGATGGCCGGCGTCGAGGACGTGATCGCCGAGCACACCGACGGCCTCGACGCCGTCGTGCTCACCCACCAGCACGGCGACCACGTAGAGCAACTGGGTGCCGTCCTCGACGCGTTCGACCCCGAGCTGTACGCCTACGCCGAGCATCCCCGCCGGACGCACGCGCTCGACGACGGCGACGAGCTACAGATCGGCGACGATTCCTTCGAGGCCGTCTACACCCCGGGCCACGCCGCCGACCACCTCTCCTTCGTCAGTGGGTCGACGCTCTACTCCGGCGACGTCGTGGTCCACGACGACGGCGCGTTCGACTACGGCAGCTTCGGCCGGACCGACATGCCCGGGCAGTCCAGAGAGACGCTGATCGAGTCGCTCGAGCGGCTGCTCGATCGGCTGCCTGACTCCGTCGAGCACATGTACGCCGGCCACGGCGGCGAGTTCCACGGCGACGTCCGCGACGTCGTGGAGACGGCGCTCGGCCGTGCCGAGAAACGCGAACCCAAGTACGACTGATCCACGGGAAGACGGCGGGAGAAGACCGCGGAAGAACGAGCGCCGACCGGATCAGGCCGAGCGCGATTCGCGGGCCTTCGGTCGGAGATTGCCGTGACCGCACTTTCGGCAGCGATCGGCTTCCGTTGCGTTCCGGGCGTTGCACCGCATGCAGATCGACTTGTTCAGGAGTCGATCCTCCGCTTGCTCGAATTTGGCCATGGGCGGCGTTGGCCGTGGCTTCGGTTAAGTCTTGTCAGTTTCAGCGAGTCGGCGCTTCGCCGGCAGACGAGTCGGCGGGTGCCCCCGATATATCGGTGTGTTGCCGGCGGAGACGCACCGTTCCGGCAGCTTGAAACGCGTTCGTCGGCAACGGGCTCGTATGAGCATCGACGCTGACGTCGAGACGGAAACGAGCGTCGGAACCGAGGCCGACGCCCTCGCTCGCGAGCTCGGCGAGGCGATCACCGGACTCCCCGAGTACGAGCGCTACGCATCGGCGAAAGCCGCCGTCGAGGACCACGAGACGGCACAGGAGCGCATCGCCGAGGTCGAGCAGCTCCGCGAAGAGTTCATGCTGGCCCGCCAGATCGGCGAGGCGAGCCAGGAGGACCTCCAGGCGCTCCAGTCCGCCCAGAGCGAGCTCCACGAGCTCCCCGTGATGGAGGAGTATCTCGAGGCCGAGGCCGCGCTGACCGGCCGTCTCGAGGCGATCAACGACGCGATCTCCGACCCACTCGACATGGACTTCGGGCAGAAGGCCGGCGGCTGCTGTGAGGACTGACCGGCGAGCGTAGCGTTCTGCTGGGATTGGGCGGAGCGGATTCCTGCTACTACTTCAGGTTCAGGAGATACTGGGCCGAGTCGTCCAGCGAGTCGAGGGGATCGGCGCCCTCGTACTCGTAGACGTACCAGTCCGCGCCGATCCCGGCGGCGGCGTCTGCACAGGCCTCGAGGTCGACGTCGCCCTCGCCGAGGGGCACCGACTCGTCGGATGCGACGTCGACATCCGCGAAGTGGACGAACTCCGCACGGCCGTCGAGCCGGCGGAGCCACTCGGCGGGGTCCTCGCCCGCGCGCAACGCGTGGCCGACGTCGAGTTCGATCGGGATCTCCGTCGCGGCGAGGAACGCCTCGAACGCCACGCCGTCCTCGATCGGCTGGAACTCCTGGTCGTGCGTGTGGTAGTGAAGAGTACAGTCCGTGTCGTCGAGCTCGTCGGCGACGGCCTGGAGCCGGGTCGCGACGCCGGCGACTCCTTCCATGCTCTGGAAGTACTCCTCGCCCACGCCCGGACAGATCAGGTCCGTACAGCCCATCCGCTGGTAGCGTTCGGCGAGTCCCGTGGGGTCGGCCTCGAGGTCGTCGAGCCCGACGTGTGCGCCGGCAAGATCGAGCCCGTTCCTCGAGAGCATGGACTTGACTGCGTCCGGCTCGTGGTCGGTCTCGCGACCGGCAAGCTCGACGGCCTCGAACCCGGAGGCAGCCACCATCTCGAGCAGATCTTCGAGCGGACTGTCGACGTCACGGAGGGTGTAGAGCTGGATCGCCGTTCGTGCCATAGTTCCCACTACGACAGCCAGCGGAAAGGGTTTGTGCAGCGTTCACGGGTTCGAAATCTGGTAGGCGGTTACTACGGTGCCCGCACTAGAACAGGAACCGTTCGAGCAGCCGTTGCCGGACGGTCGGCCGGTCGGACTCGTGGGCGTAGACGGAGACGTCGAGACTGCCGTCGAACCCCCGCCACGGCGTGTCGAGGAGGACGCTCCGGAGCCGGTGGTCGCTGCCCCGGTGGACGGTCACTGGCGGGATCCCATCGGCCTCGGCGTACTCTCGATCCACGCTATCCCGGCCGTCGACGTCGCCGTGCCAGTGCCTGGTGGGAACGGAAAGCATGCCGTCGACGCGTTTGAGGTACTCCTCTCGCGCCGCCCGTTGCTGGTCAGGAACCGCCTCGAGGCTCCGGTCACGGAGCAGGAGCTGTCCGTTGTTGGCCTCGGCGATGGCCTCCGCGACCGACACCGCGAGCGGGTCGAACGGCCCGCCGTCGCCGACGAGTGCGACCTCCCGGGGCGAGACGTACTCGCCGTCGCCGACCAGAACGACGTCGCAGTGCGCGTGGCGAACGATCCAGTCGACGGGTCGGCCGAGGATGCGGGAGCGCAGCCGGAGCCGCTCGTGCTCGGTGACGAGCAAGTCGACGTCGCGGTGGCGCGCGAGGTTGACAACCGCGTGTTTGGTGTCGTGGCTGACGACCTCCGCGACCTCGACGTCCACGTCCAGCTCGGCAGCGAGGGACTCGGTCTGCTCCTCGAAGCGGATCTCCGCCGGCGACTGGGTCTCGGCGGCGTAGTCCAGCGGCGTCTGGTCTGCCGTCTCCTCGAACCAGACGACTGCCACGCGGCCGTCGTGTGGCCGCACGAGGTCGGCGGCCAGCTGCAACAGCGCGCGCTCTCGATCCCGATCGACCTCGCGGGTGAACGCCAACAGTACCTCGTACGTCTCGGACTCGATCGCGGACTCGGTGTCCGCGAGCACCGTCTCGCCGACCTGTCTGCGGACGGCGTCGGCCATCGCGCCCTCGCGCTGGACGCGCGGTCGCGCGTACGCCAGGTACCAGAGGGCGCTTCCGACCGTGATTCCCACCGCTGCGACGATCGGGACCAGTCCCATCTGGGTAAGAAGCAGGAGTCCGCTGACGACGCCGAACACCTGCATCCAGGGGTACAGCGGCGAGTGGAAGCTGGGCTCGTAGTCGACGTGGCCCTCTCGAAACGCGACGACGGCGACGTTGACGAGGACGAACACGAGAATCTGGAACGCGCTCGCGAGCTTCGCGATCTCGAGGATCGGGACGAACGCGATCAGCGCCAGCAACACGGCGCCGGTGAGCGAGATCGCGACCGACGGCGTGCCAAAGCGGTCGCTGACGTCGGCGAGGGACTCGGGGACCAGCCCGTCCCGTGCCATCGCGAAGGGGTAGCGCGAGGAGGAGAGGATCCCGGCGTTTGCCGTCGAGATCAGTGCCAGGATGGCTGCGACGATGACCGCCGCGACGCCCGGATTGCCGAGCGTCGCCTCCGCGGCCTCGGCGACGGGCGTCTGGGAGCCGACGATCGCGCCGTGGTCGGTGACGCCGACGATGATCGCGACGACGAGCACGTACAACAGTGTAGTGAACGCCAGCGATCCGAGGATACCGATCGGGATGTTCCGATCGGGGTCTTCGACCTCCTCCGCGACGCTGGCGACCTTCGTGACGCCCGCGTAGGAGACGAACACCAGTCCCGTCGCGCCGAGCAGTCCGCTGACGCCGCCGTCGAGGAACGGATCGAAGCTACCGCCGGAGACGCTCGTCGAGCTCCCCGCGACGAACCACGCGAGCGCGGCGAGCATCACGACCACGATCGCGACCTGCAGCCGCCCGGTCTGCTTCGCGCCGAGCAGGTTCACGCCGATCAACACGACAGCGAGGCCGAGCGCGACGGGTTTGACCGGCAGATCGAATACCAGCACGAGGTAGGGGACGCCGCCGACCAGCGCGAGCCCGCCCTTGAACGCCAGCGAGAACCACGTCCCGACGCCGGCGATCGTCCCGAGCATCGGCCCCATCCCCCGCTCGATGTAGATGTACGTCCCACCGGCGTCGGGCATCGCCGTCGCCATCTCGGACTTCGAGAGCGCGGCCGGCACGACGAGGACGCCGGCGAGGAGATACGCGAGTACGACGGCCGGGCCGGCCATCTCCAGGGCGAGCGCGGGAAGAATGAAGATGCCACTCCCGATCATCGCCCCGATGCTGATCGCGAGGACCGCGGGGAGGCCGAGGTCGCGTTCGAGTTGCTTCATTGCCTGAACGGTAGTCGGGGACTCGATCGGCAGCGGCGTGTCGTCGGGGGTCCGTTCGCCTGCGATCGGATCGATGTGTGTGCGCCGTAGATACTCCCTGATACCGGACGGGAGTGGTTAAACTCCCCGAAGTAGGTAACGAGGCGCGAAAATAATGGCACCTTTTCTGGCGATTCGACAGGGTCACTGTCAACGCCACACGCCGCGGAACGTCGATCAGTTCGTCTCGGTCCCGCCGGCGTTCTCGGCGTCCGTTCCCGCGTCGTTCGCCTCGCCGTCGTTGGTCGGAACGTCGTTCGGTCGAGCGTCGTTCGCCCCGTCGTTCGACAGGCCACCGCTCGCTTGTTCGTCGCGTTGCCCGGCGTCGGTACGCTGCCCCACGTCCGCTCCCTCGCCGTCCTGGCCGTCGTCCACGTCCCCGGTCCGGAAGCCGTCGAAGGCGCCCGTGTACTCGTTGCGGATCACGTCCTCGTCGACGACCTCGAGACCGAGCTCGTCCAGGTCGCGGCCGATCCGGCTCAGGTCGTCGCCGTCCGTGCCCACTGCGCTCACCTGCACGTTCCCCTCCCCCGTCATGACCTCCGTCACCCGCACGACGCCGGGCACGTCGACGGCCGCCGAGGCGAGCTCTTCCCGACGGGGAACGGGTGCTGTACAGACGATCCGCGTGTACAGCTGGTAGCCGACTGTTTCGTAATCGACGTCGGCGTGGTAGCCACGGAGGATGCCACGGTCCTCGAGGCGGCCGATGCGATTCCGGACCGTACTCGCGGAGACGCCGGCCGATTCGGCGATCGTTCCAGAGGAGATCCCACGTGCGTCCCGCTGGAGCGCGTAGAGGATCGCCCGATCGAGTTCGTCGATGCCGTCGAGCGTCACGGTGTGGCGTTCTCTCGCGAGTGTATAAATGCCCGTCCCCATGCTCGGCGAAACCGAGCGACCGCCGAAAATGTTCGGTGGGGTTTCGAGCGCGTTGGACTCGGAACCGGTGCTATGTCCCGGGTGCCGGAATCGCCGGGTATGGAGGTCACCCGGTCCACCATTGCGAAACTCCTCGCGATCGTGTTCGTCGTCAACCTCGTCGTCATGGCTGGCGGAGCGCTGTACTCCTACCAGCAGACGCCGCCGATCCCCGACGCCGTCGAAGGGCCAGACGGCGAGACGATCGTCACCCAGGAGGGCGTTCAGGACGGCAAGATCGCCTTCCAGCAGAACGGCCTGATGAACCACGGATCGATCCTCGGCAACGGCGCCTACTACGGCGAGGACTACACCGCCGACGCGCTCGATCTGAAGGTGCAGTTCATGCAGGAGTACTACGCCGACGAGCGCTACGGCACCGCGTACGAGGCCCTCGATCCGCCCGAGCAGGCCAGCGTCGACTCGCTCGTCGAGACCGATCTGGAACGCTCGGGCACCGGCGGCACGCTGCAGTACACCGCCGCTGAGGTGTACGCCCACGAGCAGGTGCGCGAGGTCTACGTCGAGCGCTACCACGAGGGCGATCACGAGCGAGGCGTCCCCGAGGGAATGATCGACTCCGAATCCGACGCCCGCGAGTTCGCGGACTTCGCGATGTGGACGGCGCTGATCGCCTCGACGGATCGGCCGGGCTCCGATAGCTCCTACACGAACAACTGGCCGTACGCGCCACTGGCCGGGAACACGCCGACCGGCGGAACGATGATCTGGAGCGTGATCAGCATGGTCCTGCTCGTCGCCGGTGTGGGGATCGGCGTCTGGCTCTACAAGGCCGTCCAACTCCCCGAGCCGGAGGTCGACGCCGTCCAGGTGCCCGAGCCCGACGAGATCGCGCTGACGCCCAGCCAGCGCGCGGCGACCAGGTTCCTCCCGGTGGCCGCCGGGCTGTTCGCAGCGCAGGTGTTACTCGGCGGGTTGCTCGCACACTACTACGTCGAGCGAGCCGGCTTCTTTGGGATCGAGGAGATCTTCGGGACGCACGTCCTGCAGATTCTGCCCTTCGCGATCGCGAAGACGTTCCACCTCGATCTGGGCATCCTCTGGATCGCGACGCTCTGGCTCGCTGCGGGACTGTTCCTCCCGCCGCTGCTCACCGGCCACGAGCCCGACGGCCAGCACCGCTACGTCCACGTCCTGCTGATCGCGCTCGTCGTCGCCGCGGTCGGCGGGCTCGCAGGCGTCTGGCTCGGCGCGAACGGCTACATCGACGGCGAGCTCTGGTGGATCATCGGCAACGAGGGGCTGGAGTACCTCGAGGTCGGCCGCCTCTGGCAGGTCGGCCTGCTCGCCGGGTTCGTCATCTGGACCGGGCTGGTCGCCAGGGGGTTCCGGCCGCTGCTCCAGCGGGAGTCCCGCTACGGTCTCGCGCACATGATCATCTACGCCGGCGGCTCGATCGGCCTGCTGTTCGTCGCCGGGATGTTCTACACGCCCGAGACGAACATCGTGATGACGGAGTTCTGGCGCTGGTGGGTCGTCCACATGTGGGTCGAGGGCGCCTTCGAGTTCTTCATCGTCGCCATCATCGGGATCACGCTGGTCTCGATGGGGCTGCTGAAGAAGCGCTCTGCCGAGAAAGCCGTCGCCTTCCAGGCGCTGTTCGTGATGGGCAGCGGGATCATCGGCGCCTCCCACCACTACTGGTGGGTCGGCCAGCCCGACGTCTGGCTCCCGCTGGGGACCGTCTTCTCCACGCTGGAGCTCATCCCGCTCATCCTGATCCTCTTCGAGGCGATCAACGAGTACCGCGCGATGGCCACCGGCGACGACTTCGCCTACACCCTGCCCTTTACCTTCATCATCGCCTCCGGCTTCTGGAACTTCGTCGGCGCGGGGGTGCTCGGCTTCTTCATCAACCTCCCCATCATCAACTACTACGAGCACGGCACCTACCTCACCGTCGGCCACGCCCACGCGGCGATGTTCGGCGCCTTCGGCTTCCTGGCACTGGGCATGGCGACCTACATGCTCCGGATCGCGACCGTGCCCGAGAAGTGGACCGAGCGCCGCCTCCGCTGGGCGTTCTGGTGCTGGAATATCGGCCTCGCGGTGATGGTCTTCGTCTCCGTGCTCCCGGTGGGGTTCATCCAGCTCGAGACCGCGTTCACGGAGAACTACGACGCCGCACGCAGTCTGGCGTTCTACGAGCGGGACCTGATCCAACTGCTGTTCTGGGCGCGCCTGCCCGGTGACACGCTGATCATCGTCGGCACGCTGATCTTCTGCTGGGACATGGTGGCAAAGCGATTCGCGCTGCGAGACGTCTCGATGCCGCAGGACGCGCCGGGGTCGATTCCGGACCGGCTGCGGGCGGAGGGGGACGACTGAATTCGAGGTAGCGTCACGTTCCGAGTTGCTCTCGAATCGGTTTGCTACATTCTGCTGTTCGACGAGTCCGCTCCCGCACTGTCGGGAGAACTGCTTTGTATACTCGCCCGTATACGGTTCTGTGTGAGCAAGAGCATCCGCGTCGATGAAGACACCCATGCCGCGCTCGCCGCCCTGAAAGGGGACGACGAGACGTTCGACGAGCTCCTCAGCCGACTCGTCGAGAAGCGTCGCCAGAGCGTCCACGATGGCGCCGGGCTCTGGGAAGATACCGACGCGGCCGAACGGGCGCGCGACGCTCGAGCGGAGATGAAGCAGGACGTCGGTTCGCGATGACGTGTTACGATAGCAGCGTCCTCGTCGACTACCTCGACGGGGACGAGGACGCAGTCGAGTTCGTCGCGAACCGGGCCGAAGAGCGTGCCGTAGCGCCGCCGATCGTCGCGTTCGAACTCTACCAGGGAGAGGTGTTCAAGACCGGCACGACGGCGTTCGACGACCTCGAGGAAGCGCTCGCCTGGCTCGATATCGTGGAGGAGACGCCCGCGATGGCGAGAGCCGCCGCAGAGCTTCAAGACCAACTCCACCAGCAAGGCGCTGCGCTCTCGGCTCGCGACGCGTTCATAGCCGGCTCGGCGATCGAGCTCGGAGAGACGCTTGCAGTCGCTGACGACGACTTCGACGTCGATGGGGTTCGGGACGCGCTCGACGTTGCGTTCGTGTGAGTGGGCGAGTGCTCAAACCAGACGCTCTTCGTCCTTCAGATAGATGTGGACTGCGAGTACCGTATTCGTGCTATCTCTCTGGATGCGTTTGAGTTTGTGGATACATCGGAGCGATGCCAAACCGCGATCCGACTTGAAGCGAAAATTAACGGTGGTTACTACCAGATCAGCGATCTCGGCCGGGCATATCTCGTCGGAGATATTGATGCCGACCGACTCGAACGGGATTAGATATTCGGCGACCAGATAAGGACCATTCTTTATAATCCTTCAGACCAATGATAAACCATGGTTCATCCCCGGGCTACAGACCCTGGTGCCAATTACCGCGCTCAGAATTCCTATTCTCGTGAGCGCGGCTTGGGTGAGTAAGGAAGGATCCGATAGAGGAAGGGATCGGACCCCCTATTTAAGTTTCCGCCCACTCCGGCCGATTTCTCGATCCTAGGTGCAGTCTCCGCAGTACTACTTACTTTGATTATTGGTTTTTTAGTGGGCGGGTTCATAGGCGTCAGCTACCTTGCGAAATTCACTGTTGAGCGGATTGGTGACCTAATTGTGGCTCTCGTTGCAGCAGAGGTCGCAGTCTGGCATCAGACCGAACGGTGAGAGTGCGTGATAGACCAGCTCATTCGGACAAAACCAAACGGTGAAGACCTCACAGAGGTGGTTAATCGGTATTTCAAGCATATTGGCGATGAACTAGGTGCTTCCGACAGCACCATCCAGGTCGCACAGGCGATTTATCGACGATCTCTTGACGAGAAGGTTATCGAATATAGTACGGTTGGTCAAATCGTTGTAGCATCATTCCACGCAGCAGCACGAATTGAGGGGGAACCATATGAATTTGAGAATATTGCAAATGCGCTTTCGGAGGATATGGCGCCACAACATTCGATATACACTAAATTAGTATCAGACTTGGAACTGGAGGTTGGCCCCGTAGATCCTAAGGAGTACGTGCCCCGCTATGTTTCAAACCTTCCGGTAGATGATGAACAGGTCGGGGCATATGCCAACGAAATTTTGGAAGCGAGCGAGGGACGGATTAATTTCTCAGGTAAATCGCCACGTGGTCTTGCAGCAGGTGCAGTATACCTCGCTTCATTAATGTCGGGTAATAAAGTGACACAGCAACAGGTGAGTGATGTTTCAGATGTACACATTGACACAATAAGAAGTAGGTTCAATGAGCTTGCCTCTGCCGTCGGCATTAGTACTTGAAATATATTGAATCTGTAGTGGCGTTCGAAAATGACATTATTGAGATGAGAAGAAGAAACGTCTTTATTTTATATGGACATGGCCGAATGGGATATCCATGACTGAGGAGGAGATTGATTCGGAAGAACCGGCCGGTGGTTACGTCGATATTGAATATTCTCCATCGAATGAGTTCCATCTTAAACTAGATTTGAGCGGAATGCCAGACGGAGTGACCCGCTTGATCGATCAGATCGCGGGAACACTGGCAGACTGGATAGAGACTTTGCGTGAAGAAGGAATTGAAGGCAAATCCAAGGAAGAGGGTTAAATGCCATAAGAGATTACGTATTCTACTGCTGGAAGTCTGGCGTGAAAAGAATTGAAAGTCATTGGTTTGAGTACAATTTTAAGTGCAAAGTCGCATCTGAATTCACCATGCCCTTACCCCACATATCTCTCATCGTTCAAGCTAGAATTGTCCCTCAAGTGGCTGTTATTGGAGGTGTACATGGATTAGTTGAATCTCCTGTATTTTGGGGTCTCTTCATCCCGGCGACAGTAACTGTCGGGGGCAGTTTTCTACTGTATCGGAGGAAACAAAATCGGGAGAGGGAACGCCTTCGAAAAGCATTCCTTGCCGAGCTTTACGCAATGGACTCTCTCAAGCCAGAACCGGTTGAAGATGTTGTCTATTCCTTCAACCAACTACAAAGCGCAATGATACCTCAAGGAGAAATGATGCCATCTCAGGTATATTCTCAGAATTTACACCAACTTGGGAAACTCCATCCGGATGAGGTGCAATCTTTGATTCGGCTTTATACATTACTGGACAAATACAAGCGAGATACGAAGATGTTCGAAGAAAATCCTCATGTCGCTCTTCGAAGGTATCGAGCCCACATTGAACACTTAATTCGGATGGGTGAATTCAGGTTGCAAGCTATTCGGGAAATTGAATCACGCCTTGACACGGAGTACAATCCCGAGGATATGCATACAGAGATCGATTGGTCTACTCAGGAAGTCGAGTAAATTGGCGGAAGTCCGCTTTACGCTCAAGTCGGACGGATTCCGGCTCGATCACGCCGCCCACCACACCCAAACGCCTATCTACGGGACCGAAGCTGACCGGGAAACGGGCTACCCGGACAGCATGAATCTGCGAGAACACGACAATCGAGACGACGTGAAGGTCTGGCTCAGCCAGTCCGAAGTAGCACAGTTCCTCGATCGCGCCGACGGCACCCAGCAGCGACTCGCATTCGCACTCGGTGCGCGCTGTGGGCTCCGCTCCCACGAGGTCCTCGACGTAGCGCCCGAGCACGTCGTCGACACCGATGCCGGGACAGTCCTGCGCGTTTGGCATGGGAAGGGCGACCAATTCCGCGAGACACTCGTTCCGCGCGATCTCGCCACGACGATTCGAATCGTTGCCGACGTGCGCGACGCGCCAGCGAACAGCCCGCTCCTGGAGGTCACCAGCACACGATCGCTTCGGCGATGGGTCCGGTCGACTGCCGAGGAGCTTGCGGATGAGACTGGCGGGGACGGCTGGAATCACTTAGCGTTTCACGATCTCTGACGGATGTGGGCTACGTCGCTTTCAGCCTCTGACGTAGATCCGCTCCTGGTATGTGACTGGGGCGGCTGGAACAATCTGGAAACCTTCCTCGATCACTACCGGGGGACGTATTCCACGGAAGCACAGCGGCGGGAAAGGGAGAAGGTCACCTGGCTCTGAGGAATGTCATTCGAGTATTAATTCTATGTGGCAACTGACACAGATGTTAAAAACAATCACGAGAAGACCTCTCTACCGAGCACCACCTCAAGATCCCAAAGGGCGGCTCTGAATTCTCGTGTTCTGTCCCAGGCTTTTTGTCTCTCGTAAAGTGGCTGTAACTCAATTAGTTGGTCGGCGATATCCGGAATCAACTCCCGTATCTCCATTTCATCAAGGCTTCGGGGTTGGAAATCTCGACGCCAGTCGGAATATTTCAGGGTGTATCCACTATTAGATTCTAGCAAATATCGAACACGGTCGTCCATTGTGTTACCTATTTTCCGTTTGCAGGTTTTTAGATCACCGGTGACTGCATCAGTTGAAGATTGATCAATTAATTTATCAAAGGAGTCACTGTCGTTCATAAGCAGTAGAAGCTTCCCTGCCCTCTCCAGACGATGCTGCTTATTTGGGGTCTCCAGTAAGATATCTCTCCAATATTCTTTACCAGTCTTTTCTATCCAATAAGAACCAAGTTGATAATTTTTCAAAGCGCTCTGCGTGAGAAACCGAATTGCAACCTCGTCAAGTCGGAGTTCTTCGTGATTTGCATAATATTCCCAGAGTGGGCCCGGTTCGATGTAGTCATCACCACGCCCCTGCCACTGTGCAATATCTTCATTTAGTTGCCCATCCAGTGTAGAGGCTGGTTCCCGAGTGATTCGCTGAGCGACTGCGAGATCGGCTTCATCTTCATCTCCGGTGGTAGCCAAGGGAACATCGGGTGCATTCTCAAAGGTGCCTTCAAGCCGATCTATCCATTCAGGCCCTAACTCAACGGCTTTGTGGATTCCGTCAAGAATTTCATCCCGCTGTTGACGGATTCGACCGTCAATTATCGATTCCAGCTCCTCTCTCCCTGCCACCTTCTTGCCGGAAGCTTTTCTAATGAAGACAAGACCCTCGTGGATCAATCTATTCCCAGAGGTATCATTGATGTGCTGACTGATCACTGCAGGGGGTTCCCTGAGTGGTCTCACAACTAGGACTCCCCAACTATCTCCGCTGTCCTCAAAGGTATGCCATGATAGTGTCGGTGCTGGATCGATATTACTATCTACAATTTCCTGAATGTCACTATCGTCGTAGCTGAAGAGGTGACGTGGGCCAGAGCCATTGTATGTATCGCTATCATCAGAAATGCCCACGATATTGCCGTCATCATCTACCCCTACGAACAGATAGTGTTCCTTCCGATCAGACAGTACATTCGCAAGAGATGCCATATCTCGTATGAACTCTGCTTTTTTCGGGGCGATTCCCCCGATGTTGTAATCTACTTTGAAGTCAACCCAGGCATGTTCATCACCGCCCAATTCATTCAACAGATCTTTAGCCTCGCTCTTATCCATCACCATTGCCCACTCCCTTTAGAAACTTAAACCACTCTGCCAACTAATGTTAGTAGAGTATCTATGCCCCTCAATGAGCGTCAGTTCCCACTCGCTCGAGTCCTTGCGGTCGACATGGACGTGGTGCTCGCCGTCCAGGTCGCCCGCCTCGTCGAGGAGTCCATCGAGCCGGAGATGGTCCTTCGGGATCGTTACGCCAATTGTGTCCGAATCGAGCTTTCGGAGTTTGTTCAACGCCACGCGACTACTCGAGGCACGTATTCTTCGCTATCGCTTGTCGTCGGGGATTCGGAAGGAAAATGGGCCAACTCGGATTGTGAACCAGAGGAAGACGGTCCGGGGTGCTCACTCGTTCCACTCGCTGCGCTCCCGGGCTGCGACTTCCAGGGCTCAAATCCTCGTTGCGAAAGTTTTCCGCTCACAGGTGCTCGTCGCTATCGCTCCTCGCACGTGGTTCGCGGAAAACATGGGCCACCACGGATTTGAACCGAGAACCTCCCGGTTATCAGCCGAGCGCTCAACCTGATTGAGCTAGTGGCCCTCGCGCTTCCCGCTAATCGGAGGTTGCTCAAAAGGGTTACTAACTGACTGCCCGCGGGCGGCCCGCCAGCTCACTGATCGTCGTCTTCGACGTCGTACTCGTCGCTGTCGAGGTCGACCGTGTCGTCGTCGCTCGCACTGCCCGACTCACCCGCGTCCGAATCGACGTCTGGACTGTCGCCCGTACCGCCGAAGGGTCCGCCGGGAGCGCCAGGGCCGCCGGCACCGCCGAGGTCGAAGTCCTCGGGGTTCACCGACTCCGTGCCCTCCGACTGCGGGAAGCCGAAGGTGTAGACGTTGCCGGAGGCGAACCCGCCCGTCTTCGAATCCAGCTTCGGGACGATGACCTTCTTCTTGAGCACCCACCGGATCGGCGCGCGCGTAACCGGGATGACGAGCAGGAAGCCGATGGCGTCGGTCACGATCCCGGGCGTGACGAGGAACGCGCCGGCGGCGATGAGCAGGCCGCCGTCGATGAGCCCGTCCGTCGGCGGCTCGCCCTTCGCCAGCGATTGCTGAATGCCGCGGATCGTCCGCCGTCCCTCTGCGCGGACGAGAATCCCGCCGATCAGCGCGGTGAGCACGACGAGGAGGACCACCTCCGCCCAGCCGAGTTTCGTGCCGAGCCACGCCAGCACCGCGGCGTCCACGAGCGGGATCGCCAGCAGCAGTGCCAGCAGCCACTTCATCATGCCGGGGCGTACCCGCCCGGTCGGGAAAACGATTGGCCTTCGGCTGACAGTAGCAATCAACACAGTTGTAGCTGGAGTCGGTCTCTCGAGTTCAGGCCGACCGACGATTTTCCAATGCTCCGATACGGCCTCGAAAGCCCTCGGCGCGCTCGCGGCCGTTCGGCGGCATATCGCGCCGCTCTCCGCACCACCCGCGGCGCGATAGGGGCCGCCGAACGACCATGACAAGCGCGAGCCCGCCTCGCCCTTTCAGTCCGCCAGGAGCGTTGGCTTGACGAGCGAGCGATTTGCCGTGGTAGAATCATCATCCGTGCAAATCCGGGAGTCGCCGCTCCGTCGCTCCGACCGGACCGAAATACGGGCGGTGCTGCCGTTGTCGAGGGTTTAATCGGCCTCCACGGACTCCCCCAACGAGAATGGCGACTGCTGCGGAGGAAAGCGTCTTCGAGCGCTACCGCGATCAGGTCGACCGGCCGCTGTCGCGGCTGTTCAAGGAGTACGGCGTCCCGGAGCTCCGGTGGTTCTCGATCGGGATGGTGGCGAACGTGATCGCGCGGTCGGCGAGCCTGCTGCCGCCGCTCGTGCTCGGCGTCGCGATCGACGCCGTGTTCGTGGGCGATTCGCAGTACACGCTGCCGCTGCTTCCCCAGGCGTGGGTGCCGGGCAGCCAGTCCGGGCAGTTCTGGTTCTCGGCGGCGCTCATCGTCGGCGCGTTCGTCGTGACGGGCGTGTTCACCTGGGTCTACGGCGTTGCAGCCAATATCTTCGCCCACCGGGTGATGCACGAGGTGCGGACCGACACCTTCGCGCGGATGCAGCGCCTCGACATGCCCTTCTTCGACGACAAGCAGACCGGCGAGGTCATGAGCGTCCTGAACAACGACGCCTCGAACCTCGAGGTGTTCCTCGACAACGCGCTCCAGAACTCCGCGCGCCTGGGCGTCATGCTGCTGGGCATCGCCGCGCTGCTCTTCTACATCAACCCACAGCTCGCGCTGGTGACGCTGACGGTCATCCCCGTGATGATCGGCTTCACGCTCTGGTTCATGCGCGCCGTCGAGCCCCGCTACGTCGCCCAGCGTTCGAGCGTCGGCGACCTCAACACGCGCCTCGAGAACAGCCTCAGCGGCATCGAGCTGGTCAAGGCCTCGGCGACGGAGGACCGCGAGACCGAGAAGGTCACCGACGCCTCCTACGACTACTTCCAGCACACGATGTCGGTGCTGAAGCTCAACTACCTCTACCGGCCCGGAATGGAGTTCCTCGCGGGCGTCTCCTTCGCGGCGACGTTCATCGTCGGCGGCGTCTGGCTGTTCTCCGGGCCGCCGGGACCGTTCTCGGGCTCGCTCACCGTCGGCGAGTTCGTCACGTTCATTTTCATGACTCAGCGGATCGTCACGCCCCTGGCGGAGGTCAGCAACATCGTCGACCAGTACGAGAACGCGAAGGCCTCCAGCGAGCGCGTCTTCGGCCTGATGGACGTCCCGGTCCGGATCGAGGACCCCGAGGATCCCGTCGAGCTCGACGATCCCGAGGGGCGAGTCGTCTACGACGACGTCGACTTCGCCTACCCCGAGAGCGCGCTGGCGGCTGCAGAGGGCGCAGAACGCGACCGGATGGGCACCGACGGCGGGTCTGACGCCGCGACGGCGGCCACCGACGCTCGGGCGGGCGAGGACCACCCGCCCCGCTCCACCGGCGAACTGGTCCTCGAGGGCGTCGACTTCACCGCTGAACCCGGCGAGACCGTCGCGCTCGTGGGCCCGACCGGCGCGGGCAAGTCGACGGTCTGCAAGCTCCTCCTTCGGCTCTACGACGTCACCGACGGTGCGATCCGCGTCGACGGCCACGACGTCCGGGAGTGTTCGCTGTCGAGTCTCCGGCGCTCGATCGGCTACGTCAGCCAGGACGTCGTCCTCTTCGACGGCACCGTCGAGGACAACGTCCGCTACGGCCGCTTCGACGCCACCCGCGAGGACGTGGTCGAGGCCGCGAAGATGGCCGAGGCCCACGAGTTCATCGAGAACCTCCCGCAGGGCTACGACACCCGCATCGGCGAGGACGGCGTCAAGCTCTCCGGCGGCCAGCGCCAGCGCCTCTCGATCGCGCGCACCATCCTCCGGGATCCCGAGATTCTCGTCTTCGACGAGGCTACCAGCGCCGTCGACACCGAGACGGAGCTGTTGATCCAGCGCTCGCTGGATCGACTCGCCGCCGACCGCACGACGTTCGTGATCGCCCACCGGCTCTCGACGATCCGCGAGGCCGACCAGATTCTCGTCCTCGAAGGCGGCCAGATCGTCGAGCGCGGCACGCACGAGGAACTCATCGACCGGGGCGACCTCTACGCTTCGCTCTGGGGCGTCCAGGCCGGCGAGATCGAATCGCTGCCCGAGGAGTTCCTCGAGGAGGCCCGCGAGCGCGCTGCCGAGCGGCCGCCCGCCGAACGAGCGGGCGAGGAGCAGTCGTCACGCGAAGGCCAGGACGAGGAAGACTGACCGACCGCCGCGCTCTCGGACTGCAGCGTACGCCCTCAGAGCGGGGTCGCCGACCGGTAGACCAGCTCCATCGGCAGCTCGGTCGGGTCCGTCGGCGGGGCGGGCGGTAGCGACCGGAGCTCCGTGGCGGCGTCGGGGTCCGAGCGTGCGGTGTAGGCCAGCGCCAGTGCGTCGAGCACGCTCTCGATCGGCACGGCCGCGCCGGCGACTGCCTCCGCGGCGGACTGGACCGTCGGCGGCGCGTCGCGGTCGAGGTCGGCGAGCGTCCGCATCCGCTCGGCGTAGCCGCCCGCCGTCGCCGGGTCGCGTTCGAGCGGCTCGCCGGCGAAGGCCCGGAACGCCAGCGCCGGGTGACTCCCGCGGAGCACCGATCGCGACTCCGGGATCTCTTGCAGAAGTTCGTCCACGGCGGCGATCGCGGCGGATTGCTCGAACGCGGCCCGCGAGAGCTCGCCGCCGGTCGTTCGCTCGTGGACTCGTCGTGCAGCGGGGAAGCGGCGCCGACGAGTGGCCTCCCGTGACGGTGGCGTGACGATCGCCTGCGCGCGATCGCCCAGGACCTCGCGCGCGAGGGCGTCGCACTCCCGTTCCGGGGGCCGAGGGCCGTCTCCGGCGTCCGCGGTCGCGCCGACGCTCCCGAACAGTCCGATCGGGACGCCGACGAGGATCCGCTCGGCGTACTCGCCGTAGCGGCCCCAGAGCGCCCCGATCTCGTCGGTCGCCACGGCCTCGACGTACGTCTCCCCGTCGAACGCCACGGCGATCCAGCTGTCGGCAGCTCGGGCGATACCGACGGCGTCGGCCTCCTCGGTCACGGCCGGCGATTGGCACTACGCTGTCAAAAGTGCACGCACGGGGTACCGGCGCCAATCGGCTGCTGAGCGGTGGCAGCGTCGTCGGGCCGTGCGAGCACGTGGCGTGTTGCATCCCGTCTCGGAAGCCTTATCCGGGATCCGGACTTCTGATGGGTTGCAATGGCATCCGGTACGGTTGACTTCTTCAACGACACAGGCGGTTACGGCTTCATCGAAACTGAGGACGCGGACGAGGACGTTTTCTTCCACATGGAAGACGTTGGCGGCCCCGACCTCGAGGAAGGCCAGGAGATCGAATTCGAAATCGAACAGGCCCCCAAGGGCCCCCGCGCGACCAACGTCACCCGGCTGTAAGGTTCGACGCTGAGCGCGATTCTTTCAGAAGCAACAGTTCGTAGCTGCGGCGCTGTGAGTCGTATGGACTTCCACTCGACAGGGGCACCTCTCTGCGAGCCTGCGTTCTGGAAGCGTCGAGAGGGATCTGGGATTCGTGCGCTGACCGCAGAGTATGCTTGACGGCAAACCGCTTGGATTCCGGGAGATCTTCGATCTCCCGACGTCCCGGCTTGCGCCGGGACAGCCCCCGACCGCTCGTCGATCCTGTTCCGGAAGACTCGCTTCGCTCGTCTTCCGACGTTCCGCTCGCGTACGCTCGCGGAACACTCGCTGCGCGCGACCTCGCTATCGCTCGGTCGTGCTTACACCGACAGACTCGCTACGCTCGTCTGTCGAGGTTCGCCTCGCGGTGCTCGGCTCACCTTCGTCAGCTATCGACGAGCTGTCGGCCCCTTCCAGTTCCGGAAGAGCAAGCTCTTCCGACCTTCGCAGGATCGGAGATCCTGCTCAGTCCCACCCGGTGAGATCGGCGTAAGCTCACGACGTTCCGGTGGAGCGTGCAATTGCGTGGACGGCTCGCTACAGTTCACGGCGGCAAGCCAAGCAGTTACTGTGCGTCAGGAGAACAGCGCCGCCTTGAGCTTCGGTCGCACGAACGCGCTCAACACCATCACCAGCAGCGCGCCGAAGGGAAGGAGGCCGAACAGCGCGAGCTCGGCGGCCAGTGGAACCTCAACCGCGGCACCGGCGGCCAGCCCGGCGAGCGGTCCGAGCACCGCGAGCGGATAGAGATAGGTCGGCTTCCAGCCCGCGGAGAGCCGGGTGAGGTAGACGAGAAGGAAGACGACGGCCGGGAGCACCAGCGCGCCGAGCGCGAGGAGGACGGTACCGGCGATCACGGTCGGCTCCGGCGTCGAGCCGGCGACGAACTCGCCGATCGTCGCCTCGTAGACGATCGGGACGCCCTCGCGCTCGAAGGCGCCAGCGAGCGCGTCGGTGTCGGTCCCGGCCGCAGTGATCCGATCGACGAGCGACCCGACGGCGTCGGCGTTGGCCCCGACGACGGCCCCGAGCCCGGCCGCGTAGATGGCCATCACGAAGTACAGCAGTGGCCAGCCGACGGCCTTCCGCACCCAGTTGTGGCGAGCGACGAAGTCGACGATCGGATCGTCGGCGTACGCGACGCTCCGCCCCGAGGCCGTCGCGCCGGCGCCGTCCGACGCCGTCCGCTGGGCGCTGCTCGACGGTGAGCTCGTCGAGGCCCCGCCGGAGGAGCCTGCGTTGCCCGTCGAGGAACTACCGGCCGCGCTCGCGGAGCGGCCGCCGGTGCTGGTCGAGGTCGACGCGGTGGAACTGCTGCCCCCGGTCGCCCCCGACGAGGCTCCGGTCGCCGTGCTTCCTCCGGACGTCGACGTTCGGCTCGACCCCGTCGAGCCCGAACTACTGCTCGCGGTCGAACTGTCGTCGTCAGCGTCCGGCGCCCACTTGTCGGGATCCGGCAGTCCGGAGAGGCGCTTCGCGACGTAGTCGATGTGTCCCATCCGGTCGTAGGCGTTGCGCTCGACGGGGTCCCCCAGCGTGTCGTAGGCCTTCTTCACCGCCGTGAACTGGGCGTTGGCGCGGGGATCGTCGTTGTGGTCCGGGTGGTACTCGCGGACCTTCGTCCGGAACGCGGTCTTGATCTCGTCTTGCGACGCGTCCCGGGGCACCTCGAGGAGCGCGTAGAAGTCATCCGCCATGCGAGATGCCCTCCATACCCAGCGGGAACGGGTCCAGGTTTATAATTTCCATGGGACGGCGTCGGGGTAGTTCCATACCTGCGAATATCTGTGGAAAATAGTTCGATCGGTGAGCACTCACTCGAACTCCGAGAGCGTGGTCTGATCCGGGGGCTGCCCGATCGGCTCGGGATCGGTGTGCTCGGCCGGCCCGTCAGACCAGACTCGATCGAGCACGGACTGCCCGGGACGCTCGTCGTCGGTCGATTCGGGCGACTCCGCCGACGCAGCGTCTTCGGCGGCTGCGTCTGCAGCGGCTTCAGCGCCAGCTGGGCTGCCGTCGGCGCTGCCGTCCGCCGGTCCGTCGGCTTCGTCGTCTCCGCCGGCGTTCTCCGCGGCAGCTGTCCTGTCGCCATCGACAGCGTCGTCGTCGGACGCGGCACTCGCGGTCGCTGGATCCAGCGCCGCAGCGGACTGCTCGTCGTCCCAGCCCCCGAGTGTGGACTGATCCGCGTCGGCGAAGGAGAGGTTCGAGACGCGTACCCCGACTTTGCGGGGCGTCTCGCCGTCGAACTCCGTGAGCAAGTCGAGCGCCACGCTCTCGACGAGGTCGGGGTCGTCGACAGGGCCCGGCAGCGATCGCGCCCGGGTGTTGACGTCGAAGGGCGGGAGCACGACCTTGATGCCGATCGTGCGATAGAGCGCTGCTTTGGAGCGAGCGCGGTCGGCGACGGCCTCGGCGAGCGCCCTGATCCGCTCCTCGACGGCGTCGGGATCGTCCTCGGCCCCGCCGAAGGACGATTCCCGCGAGAGGCTCTTCGGACGGCCCCGCGGCTCGACGCTCCGCGGATCGACGCCGCGGGCCCTGTCGTGGAGTTCGCCGCCGCGATCGCCCCACTGCTCGACGACCCACTCCCGGTCGGCGTCGGCGAGGTCGGCGACGGTCTCGATGCCGTGTTCGCGCAGGGTTCGAGCCGTCACGGGGCCGATGCCGTGGAGTTCGTCGATCGGGAGCGGTGCGAGAAAGGACTCGACCTCGCCGGGTTCGACGACGACCAGGCCGTCGGGTTTGTCGTGATCGGAGGCGACCTTCGCCGCGTGCATCGTCGGCGCGACGCCGACGCTGGCCGTGAGCCCGATCTCGCGATCGATCCGCTGTTTGACGTGGCGGGCGTACCCCTCGACGACGGACCAGTCGGTCCGCTCGGTGACGTCGAGGTAGGCCTCGTCGATCGACACCTCTCGCACCGTCTCCGCGCAGTCGTGGAGGACGTCCTTGACGTCGGCGGCGATCGACTCGTAGTACCCCATGTCGACCGGGCGGTAGTGTCCAACGGCGTCGGGATCGCCGTCGGGCCCGTCGGCGTCGGACGTATCGTCGGCTGCCGTCTCTGCCCGCGGGAGCCGATCCAGGGCGGTCGAGATGGCCTGCGCGCTCTCGACGCCGTACTCGCGGGCCTCGTAGCTGGCGGTGGCGACCGCGCCGTCGGGCTGGCCGGCTTCGTAGCCCATGCCGACCACCAGCGGCTCGCCCTCGAGTTCGGGCTCGCGGAGCCGCTCGCAGGCCGCGTAGAAGCAGTCGAGGTCGACGTGGACGACGATGCGCTCCTCGTCCTCGCCGGTCTCGACCCCCGGGAGCGTGGTCCCCTGCTGCACGCAGTGCGCTTGGCAGTACGTCCCGGTTACTCTGTCGGTCGTTCGACTCGGCGGCGAGTCCGGACTGTCGCATGCTCCGACGCGGTCGCCACAGACCGTATCCGGTGGTCGTTCCGCGTCCGGGGCGCTCCTTGATCCGGGAGCCCCGTTCCCGTCCCCAGTTCTGCCGTCGACGTTCGCGTTCACGATTCCGCTGTCCACGTTTGAGTTCGCGATTCCGTCGTCGACGTTCCAGTCTCGCGAGCCTGGACGCCCCAGTGGAGAGCGTGTCGAACCGAGATCGCCCTGAACGTGTTCGGTGCCGAAACGCTCGTTCCCGCCTGAATTCGGCGGTTTCGGTCGCCCCGTCTACTGATTCCCAGATACTGGAGATTCGGTGAACATATCCGGGGTCTCGCCCGGGAGACAGGAACTGGCGCCCCCGGTATATGGACAGCAGCACCGAGATAGAGGTGTAGAGGTGACCACCCATGGAATTCCCAGATAGCTCCCGACGGGGGATCATGACGGCACTCGGTGCGGGCGCAGCGCTCGGCCTGGCAGGCTGTATCTCGGCACCGGAGGACGGCTCCGTCAGTGCGAACGAGACCGATCCGGCGACCCAGGACGAACCGCTCGACGCGGCCAAGTCCACGGACGTCGACCGCGTGGCTGCGGATCCGACCGACGTTCCGGATCCGGTCGACTGGACGAGCCCGCGCGAGCACGACGTCACGCTGACCACCGAGGAGGTGACGGCCGAGCTCGAGCCCGGCGTCACGTTCGACTTCATGACCTTCGAGGGGCGCGTTCCCGGGCCGATGATCCGGGTCCGACGCGGTGACACGGTGAACCTCACCCTCGAGAGCTCCGAGGAGAACAGCCTCCCGCACAACATCGACTTCCACGCGTGCTACGGCCCCGGCGGCGGGGCAGAGGACACCACGATCTCGCCCGGCGAGTCCGCCTCGATCAGCTTCAAGGCGATGTACCCCGGGGTCCACATCTACCACTGCGCCGTGGCGAACATGGACCAGCACATCAGCGCCGGGATGTACGGCGCGATCCTGGTCGAGCCCAAGGAGGGGCTCCCCGAGGTCGATCGGGAGCTGTTCTTCGGCCAGAACGAGATCTACACGAACGGCGATCCCGGCGAGGAGGGCCACCACAAGTTCGACTTCGAGGCGATGAAAAACGAGGAGCCGACTTACGTGACGTTCAACGGCGAGCCCCACGCGTTCACGAGCGACCGGTACGGCCCGATCGAGGTGGAGCAGGACGAGACCGTCCGGATCTTCCTCTCCAACGGCGGGCCGAATCTCACCAGCTCCTGGCACGCGATCGGCAACGTCTGGACGAACCTCTACCGGGACGGCTCCCTCGCGTCGCCCCCGGACAAGTACGTCGAGACCTGCCCGGTCGGTCCCGGCACCGTGGCAGCGGCCGAGATCGACACGCCGGTCCCGCAGCCGATCAAGATCGTGGACCACGCGCTCACGCGGGCCGCGCGCAAGGGCGCCCTGGGCGTCGTCCAGGTGAGCGGCGAGGAGCGCCCGGAGATCTTCGATCCGAATCCCTGAGCTCCGACGCCGGACCACCCGTCTGCAGCGGTTCTCTCACTCGTTTCCTCTGGCAACGACGCGCTCCGAACCGGCCGATACGAAAACACCGATAACGGTGGCCGCGTAACCACGGCCCGTGTGGTCCTCCGTCAAGCGTGACGCCGCCAGCGGGCTCATCGTCCTGACGCCCCTGTTCGCGACGGCGTACACCCTCTGGTGGATCTTCAACTTCGTCGCGGGCGTCCCGCTGATGGGGACCATCGCCCGCCGGATCACGTTCCTCGACGTGCTCGATCCGGCCATCGCTCGCGCGCTCCTCACCATCGGGCTTCTCCTCGGCGCTCTGCTCGTCTCCTCCTGGCTGATGCGCACCAAGCTCGGGCCCTTCCTCGACGCCCGGATCGAGGCGAGCGTCAACCACCTGCCCGGCTTCCGGGTGGTCTACAACGCCTCCAAGATTGCGATGGAGACCGTCGTCGACGAGGACGTCGACCTGACCTCGCCAGCGAAGGTCGAGCTCTGGAACGACGCCAGGATGACCGCGTTCCCGACCGGCCGGGACACCGAGGACGGTCGGACGACCGTCTACGTCCCCGCGTCGCCGGTGATCTTCGTCGGCTGGGTGATCGAACTCGACGAGTCGCGCATCATCCCCGCCGACGAGTCCGTCGAGGACGCGCTCATTCGGGTGATCTCCGCGGGGTTCGCCGAGCGCTCCGAGCCGCCGAGCGAAGCCGAGGCGCGGGCCGTCGAGGCGGACGGCGACGCCTGATCGCGTGACGTCTGATCGCGTGCGGCGTCGACGCCCCTCCGGTAGTATCGATCGCAACCGGTCCGAACTACTCCTCCAGCAGCGTCGCGACCGCTGCCTTCGTGGGCAGCGCCTCCATCGCACCACGCTCGGTCGTCGAAGACGCGGCGACGGCGTTGGCGAACGCCAGCGCGTCCTCGAGCGGCCGTGAGTCGGTGGATTCCGCCGTCGAATCGAGGAGTGCGTCGATCAGTCCTGCGGTGAAGGCGTCCCCGGCCCCGGTGTCGTCGATCGCGTCGATCTCGTAGCCGCCGTGGTCGGCCGTCGCGGCGCCCCAGGGAGCGTCGGCGGTGGCGGTTGCCAGCGATCCGGCGGCGCCGAGCGTCGAGACGACCGTGTGGGGGCCGAGCTCCGTCGCACTCTCGGTCAGGCTCGCCGGGTCCTCGCCCGCACAGCCGAGCGTCCGGAGCTCCGCTGGCGTCGCGATCAGCACGTCCGTGTGGTCGACAGCCCAGCCACAGACCGTCGCCAGCTCGGCCTCGTTCCCCCAGAGCTCGGGCCGGACGTTCGGGTCGAAGGAGACCGTGCACCCGGCCCCGACTGCCCGTTCGAGGAGATCGAGCGTCGCACTCCGCGCAGGCTCGTCGGCGAGCGCGACGCCACCGACGTGGACCCACGGGACGGACGCGAGGGTTTCGTCGGGGACGGTCCCGTCCTGGAGCCGCGTGTCGGCGGTGGCGTCGCGGTAGAAGGTAAAGCGCGGGCCCGATTCCGCGCCGCTGACGAACGCGAGCGTGGTCGGAGCGTCCCCGTCGCGCTCGACGAAGCGCTGCGGAACGTCCTCTCGCTCGAGCCGGTCCGCGAGATAGTCGCCGAACGGATCTGATCCGACGCGCGTCCAGAACAGCGGTGGCCGGCCGAGCCGCGAGAGGCCGACGGCAACGTTCGCGGGCGCGCCCCCGGCGCGGCGATCGAAGGACTCGACCTCGGCGAGGGGATCGTCCGTCGCCGGCACGAAGTCGATCAGCGTCTCGCCCGCGACGAGTGGCTGCCCGTTGGTCATGGACGGTCGTGTGCAGTCACGGGTGATGAAACGCTCGCCATGGCACCGGGACCGAGGCCCCGCTCTACCGGACATCGATTGTGCAATCGTAAACATATCTTTTAATAGATCGAACTTCCCTTTTCTGGAAGTGAATCTTTAAGTGTGATGGGGCCGTAGTTGGAGACGCACATGAGCACACAGAAGACCGTCCGTCAGGAGGCCGGCACCGTCGAGGGCAGCGAAGCGCTGCGGATGCCCGCAGACAAGGCCGAGGAGATCGTCGAGGCCCTCCAGACCGACCTCGCGGACACGTACGTCCTCTACCACCAGCTGAAGAAGCACCACTGGATCGTCGAAGGCGCCGAGTTCCGCGACCTCCACCTGTTCCTCGGCGACGCTGCGATGGACGCCGAGGAGGCCGCAGACGTCCTCGCCGAGCGCGTGCAGGCCCTCGGCGGCGTCCCGCTCTCCGGCGGCGCCACCTTCGAGGACCACGCCTCCATCGAGCCCGAGGACGACGACGTCTACGACATCCGGACGTCCCTCGCCAACGACATGGAGCTGTACGGCGACGTGATCGAGTCGCTCCGCGAGCACATCGCGCTCGCGAACAACCTCGGCGACTACGCGACCGAGGAGGAGCTGCGCGAGATCCTCGAGACGACCGAGGAACACGCCCACCACATCGAGCACTACCTCGAGGACGACACCCTCGTCTTCGAGGGCGCGATGGAGTAGCCCGGCCGACGACCGCCGCGTAGCGACGTCGATTTTTCGTCGCTCCGTCTTTCGGTAGCTGCTGGTACAGTCGTCGGTCCGCCGATCTGCTCGCGACTGGATCGGTGCTCGACTGGACTACTGAGTATTGCAATTGCTGACCGCGGAGTGGCTTCGACAACAAACAGCTTGGATACCGGGAGATCAGAGATCCCCCGACGCCGTCGATCGTAGATCGACGAGCCCTGGCTCGCTGTTGCTCGCCAGGACGCCGCGGGCGTGGCCCGCGACAGCCCCCTCCCTCTCGACGGTGTACGCTCGCTGTGCTCCTCGGCTCGCTGACGCTCGCCTGCGGTGCTTATTCCGAAACGCTCGTTGACACTCGCGTTTCGACGTTCGCCTCGCATTCGCTCGGCTCACCTTCGCCTAAACCGACGAGCGATCGGCCCTTTCCAGTACCTCCCTGAGAAAGGTTCGAGGAGCGAAGCGCGGCGGGAAATCGGGCGCGTTCAGCACTGGGAATCGCCCGCTAGCTCCACTCTCTGGGGTGATCCACCGGAGCGAAGACCCTCCCAAAATCCACCGGGTGGGACTTCGGAAGGGGCCGACCGCTCGCGGATTGTAACGAAGTAAGCACCGGAGGCGAGCGTAGTGAGCCGAGGAGCGCAGCGAGTTAGAATCCGCGAGCGGGAGGGGGCTTCCGTGGCGAGCTGCAATCAAGCCAGCTCCCACGCCCACTCTGATTTCCTCAGTAGTCGAGTCGATCACGCAAGCGCCAATTCAGAGGAGCACGTCGCTCGAGGACGTCCAGAGTGAGAAAATCCCGCAGAATCCCGTGCTAGGGCTCGACCTCGACGGTGAGATCGGTGCCGATCCAGCCGTCGGGATTGTCCCGTTCGGAGAAGACGGTCCGTCCGGGACAGCTCTCGGCCATACAGATCTCTGTCGAACTCCCATCCTCCCCCTCCACAGCAGTTTCGACGTCGTTCGCGTCGACGGATTCCATCTCTGGAAGAAATTAGGCACACCTAAAGCAAAAAGGGTTTTGGTCCGCCTAAGAACGTCGTCGTTCCGTGTGGTTCGGTACCGAAGCGCACCGCTTCGCGTCTGTCGTCCTCAGGCCAGGAACACGTGCCGCGGCCGATCCGCGAGCACGTCGCGGCCCCACTCGACGGTGTCGGCGAACGCGTCGGAGCGGAAGAACGCCATCGCGTCCTCCTTCGCGGCCCACTGCGAAGCGATGAACATGTCGTTGGCGTCCTCGCGGTTCGCGTAGAGCGTCGTCTCTCGGTGGCCGTCCATGTCCCCGAGGAGCTCGCCGACGGTCGCGAACTGCTCCTGGAACTCCTCGCGGTACTCCGGCTTGACCGTGTAGAACATCCCCATCGTGCCAAAGCCCTCGCCCTCGCCGGCCTCGCGGACGATCCCCGGGAGATCCGAGAGGTACTCGCTGGCGGTCTCCGCGGCGTCCTCGGTGTCCCACAGCGAGACGACCGCGGGGTGGGCGTCCTCGGCCTCGTAGACCTCGGTGCCGCGGTGCGTGTCGTAGCGATCGAACCCGTCCGCGAGGTCGTCGACGGCCTCGGCGAGCGCGGCATCGTCGGCTTCGGAGTAGAGCACGAGCGCGTAGACGTCTTCGCCGTGGGGCGATCCGGCGTAGATGCCCTGCTCCTCGAGGTCGGCGCGGAGGTCGTGGTCGGTCGCCGCCGCGGAGCCACCGTCCCGCGCGGCGTCGTCGGTGCCGTCGGCCCCGGCGGCCCGATCGGCTCCTTCGGCGTCGACGACGTCCTCGTCCGAACCGACCACGCCGACGACGGTCTCGATCGCTCCGTCGAGCTCCGCGAGGAACCCGCTCGCCGTATCGGCGGCGGAGGCGGTCTCCCAGACGGAGACGACGACGGCACCGTCGTCGGTCGGGTGGACCTCCGTCCCGCGGTGGGTGTCGTAGTGCTCGAAGTTTCCGCGGAGCCCCTCGACCTCCGACTGGACGGCGTCGCTGTCGGCCTCCGAGCGGACGAGCACGGCGTGTCCGTCGGCCGGCGCGTCGACGCCGATCGCGGCGAGGTCGCCGTCGATCGCAGCGTCGCCGTCGGTCGCTTCCGCACCGACGCTCTCGGCGGCCGACCCGTCGGCCGTCGGCACGCGCTCGCCGGCGAGGAACGCTTCCAGATCCGCAGGCGGGAACTGCCGGCCGGAGTAGAACGGGCCGAACTCCGCGAAGCGCGAGCTGGATGGGTCGAAGCGCATCTCGTAGAGCAACTCCTTGACGTCCGTCGGGTCGTCGGCGAAGAGCGTGACGCCCCACTCGAAGTCGTCGAGCCCGATCGAGCCCGAGATGATCTGGCTCACCTTACCGGCGTACTCCCGGCCGATCTCGCCGTGGGCCTCCATGAACTCCGCGCGATCGTCGAAGGAGAGATCGTACCAGTTCTGCTCGGGCTCGCGGCGTTTGTCCATCGGGTAGAAACTCACGAACTCCGCGTCCGGGAGGTCGGGATAGAGCCGCGATTCGATGTAGTTCCGCATCCCCGGATCGGCCTCGGCGTCGGGATCGAAGTAATCCTCCGCGCCGGTGTAGCCCGACGCCTCGGTGATCGAGACGTAGGAGGCTGTGCGCTCGGTGAACCCGGCGAGCGCCGTCTGTGCGAACTGCCGCTCGAGGAAGTCGAGGTCGTCCAGCGTCGGTCGGAGGTGGAGGATCAGCAGGTCCGCTTCGTGGCCGAGCACCGCGAACGTCGCGGAGCCGCCCGCGTCGGCGTCCTCGACGGCGACGGCGTCTTCGAGATACTCGCGGCCCTCCGCGATCGCACGGTCGCGCTCCCGGCCGGGCGCCTCGCGCCAGGCGTCCCAGTCGATCGACCGGAGGTCGTGGAGGACGTACCAGCCCTCGTCCGTTTCGGGCGGTCGTGGCATACGAAACGGTTCTCGGCCGGGGCCTTTGTCCCTTGCGAGTCGGCGCTCGAACTGGGCGTTCGTGCGCAGTGCGAGGCGAGCACTGCACCGGCGAATCTTCGCCACAGCGACCCGCTCGAACCACCATGCGCCCTCGCGGTTAGAGCGTCTCCCTGATCGAGCGTCTCTATGGTCGAGTGTCTCCATGGCCGAGTGCATCCCGACGAGTGTCGCCTCGAACGATCGTCCCCCACGATCGAGGGTCACCCGATCGATCGTGGCCACGAACGCCCGTCCTTCCGATCGGCCGTTTTCACGATCGAGCATTACCGCGATCGAAATTCTTCCACGATCGAAAAATTCCCTCGCTCCACGAGCGCTCCTCGGCGTCGGCGACCGTGCACAGCGGCGTTCGCTTGGCTCGTGGACGGCGTTCCGCGTGCGCGCCGAATCGCCGATCCGTCGCAGTTGGCCCGTCTCGGTAATCGAAACCCCTTTTCTCGCCCGTGACCCATCACATACAAATGGAGTACAGCGGTGCCCCGAAGGGGCTGGTTTCCTACCTCGTGCTGGAGCTGTTGGAGGAGAAGCCACGCTACGGCTACGAGATTCTAAAAGAAATCGAGTCGATCAGCGGCGGCCACTGGGAGCCGTCCTACGGCTCCGTCTACCCCGTTCTCTACAAGTTCGAGGAGGAGGGCTGGGCCGAGCGCATCGAACGCGAGGACGAGCCCGACCGCAAGTATTTCGAGCTAACGGCGGCCGGAGCGGACGAACTCGAGGATCGCCGGGAAGAGAGCGCCGGGAAGGCCCACGACTTCGCGGACACCATTCTCGGCTTCTACCACGTCTACGTCGCCCTCGCCGGCGACGACCGCTTCGAGGTTCCCTGCCGGTCCGACGCCTGGTGTTTCGACGACACGTTCAGCGCGTGGATGATCGAACAGATGATCCGCCACCACGAGCGGGACTTCGGCGAATTCGAGCGCATCGAGGAGACGCCCGAGGAGTTCTACGAGCGCCACGGCGTCGGCAACGACGACTGACTGCGATCCAGAGGAGCGGCAGCCGCCGGTTCGCCGCCGCGGCACGCTCCCGCGTTCTCCACCGCCAGGTCGCGGTTTCTGCCCTCAGAACAGGTACCGGGGACCGAACAGCATGACGACGAACCCGAGCCCCATCGCCAGCCCGACGGAGACGGTAATCAGCTTCGTCAGCGCGAAGTCGGCGTCGATCGGCAGCCGCGAGACGACCGACTCCGTGGCCGTCCGGAGGAGGTGGCCGCCGTCGAGCGGGAACGCCGGGATCAGGTTGACGATACCGAGGTTGACGTTGATCCAGCCGATCCAGAACAGTGCCGTCGCGAGCCAGAACACGCCGCCGCCGAGGAACTCGAGCGGCCCGTCGATCACGTAGAAGTTCTGGACGTTCTCGGTGAAGCCAGCGAAGTTGAAGGGCAGTGCGCCCCCGCCGCCACTCGAGAAGCCGGCGATCGGGAGGAAGATTGCCGAGAGCGTCTGGCCGATGAAGGAATCGGTCGTCATCCCCTCGACGTTCCCGTCGCCGCCGAGCACCGCGAGGTAGTTGCCGGCCGGGTAGTAGCGAACCCCGAGGTCGTCGACGCTGAGACCGTCGGTGCCGGGGTAGCCCTGCACGCCGAGGAACGCGTCGCCGTTGCGCTCGCCCATTTCGACGTCGAAGGTCCGGCGTTCGCCGTCCGCGTACCCGACGACCGTGACCGTCTCGCCCGGCTCGTGGGCGTCGATCGCGTCGCCGACGTCCTCGTAGTCGATCACGCGCCGATCGCCGATCGAGACGATCGTGAGGTCCTCACCGCTGGCGGCGCCGGCCGCCGAGAGCGGATCGCCGGGGAGCACTCCGACGCGACCGCCGGCGACGATCGTCGTCTCGAAGGTCGTCGAGTCGTTCTCGACGGTGAGCGTCGCGCGCTCGCCACCGGCGCGGAGCGCGTCCTCGTACGCGGGCGTGGTGCGAACGGCCGTTCCGTTCACCGCCACGATCTCGTCGCCCGGCTCGACCGGGCTGTCCTCGAGCGCTGCGGTGACGATCAGCCGTCGATCGAGGCTCCGCTGCTGGCCGTCGCTCGTCTCGATCGTGATCTGTTCGGAGGTGTCGTTGGCCAGCAGGTTCTGGAGCTCCTCGTTGGAGTCCACCGACTCGTTGCCTACAGCGACGATCCGATCGCCCGCATCGATGCCGGCCTCGTCCGCCGGCGAGCCCGAGAGCGACCCGCCGACGCCCGCGCCGGCGGCGACGCCGATCGAGCCCACCACCGGCCCGAAGAGGAGCGCGAACGCGAGCAGGGTGACGAGGAAGTTGTTCGTCACGCCCGCGGCGAACATCCGCGCGCTCGCGCCGCGGTTCGCCGCCCGCTGGCTCTCTTCATCCGGCTCGACGAAGGCGCCCATCGGGACGATCGAGAGCAACGCCACGCCCATCGAGTCGATCTCGATGTCCTCGACGCGACAGAGCAGCCCGTGGCCGCCCTCGTGGACCACGAGGCCCACGAGGAGGCCGAGCAGGATCTCGGGCGCGACCTCCCACGGCAGGAAGTCGTTGTAGCCCGGGATGACGAGGACGTTCCGGGGCTGGGTGACCTGCGTCGTCGGCCCGGGGTTCTGGATCGTGAGGATCGCCGAGAGGAGGACGAACAGGAAGGACAGGACCATCACGACGAGCGCGAGGCCGAGACCGACGTTCGCCCACGCACGCCAGAGCCGCTTGGGCCGCGCCAGCCAGTCGAGGAACCGCTTGCCGCGCTGGGTGTGCAGCGTCAGGAGCGGCCCGCTAACGTGGGCCCACTCGGGCAGCACGCCCTGCCGGTCGAGCGTCACCGCCAGCAGCCAGTAGGCCAGGATCCCGACGACGACCCACACCAGCACGTTCATTGCACGCAGGTCGGGCGTCACCGGGCATAGGGCTGGCGGACGCGGCCGGTCACTACAGTCGATTTTTGACCGTACTGAAGGCACTTGCCGCCCGCCCGAGAGCGACGAGTATGCGACGTCGAGCCCTCCTCACGACGATAGCTGCTGGGACCGCCGGTCTCTCCGGCTGTGTCGGACAGCTGGCGAGCGACGACGGCAACGATACCGAGACCGACGGGACCAACGGAACCGACAGCGACGGCACCGACGACGGGGACGACGGTTCACCATCGCCCGAACCGCCGGACGGTCTCGCCAGCGTGATCGACCTCGAGACGATCGGCCGCACCTGCGCGCTCTCGCCGACGCAGTTCCACACGGACGACGACGCGAGCGTCGCGCTCTGGTTCGACCGGACGGCGACCGCCGAGGCGCCCGCGAGGCTCACTGGCTGGCTCGTGAACGAGAACGACTACATGAACACGTTCGACCTCGAGCGAATCCCCGCCGTCGGCGATCCGCACGGCCAGACGTCCCCCGGTGCCGACCACGAAGGCCGGCTCCACCTCGTGCCGACGGAACAGAACGAAATCGCGGAGATCGTCCCCGACAGTACGCGGAACGAACAGGGACTCTGGCAGGTCGCAGCCGCGGGGGACTGGATACAGGACCACGTGCAGCTCGACCCCGACGAACAGGTACAGCTCGAGTACCTCCTCGTCGGCGAGACAGGGACGCCGGGCCGTCCGACGGGAATCTACGAGTTCTGGGGCAGCGACGAGCGCGTGGAGATCGCCGTCTGGGACACCGACGCGCCCGGGCCCGAGAGCGACTCGTACTTCGCGGGCCAGACCGTCCCACCGATCTACGAGGAGGCATCGATCCAGTGGTACCACGAGGCCGACGAATCGACGGGCGTCACGCTCCGGCCGGATCGCGAGCAGGTGACTCTCGACGGCGCGGTCGACTTCGAACTCGTCTACAACGCTCGCGAGTCCGCCGGCTGTGGCCACTGGGACCTCCACAAGCTCGTCGACGGCGAGTGGTACGCAGTGGGACCGTGGTACCACTACAGCGATTGCCGATCCATCGCGCCCGGGGAGCGGATGGACTGGCGGCTCCGCGCGTTCAACGGGCCCGCGGTGCCCGGCAATGGGGATGGACTGGGCTGTGCCGCAGGTCTCACCCGCGGCTATCTCGGCCCCGGCATCTACGCCGTCGTCGTCGGTTTCGGATACCCCGCCGACCAGACGGGAGCACTCGTCGAGCTGACTGGCGATCCGGTGACGTTCGAACCCACCGACGACGCGAGTATCGAGCAGGACGGCGCGGAGGTCGTCGTGACGACCGACGCCCACGGCGACGGCGAGCATCCGCCCGACGCGACGCTGACCGTCGAGCGGAGCGAGCCAGGAGACGCCGCCGACGTCGACCGGATCATTCCCGAACAGGTGATGGGCGGATCTGGATTCGGCGACGCGACCGGGCTCCGGAACGCCCTGGCAGCCTTCGAGGCCGGCGTCGAGCGCGTGGTGGTGCTGACCGACGAGCACGGCGCAGAGGGCGCCGTCGGCTACGACGGAACGACCCGGTTCGTCGCGGTTCGCGGCCAGACGTACGAACTGACGGCCGAGCTATCCGCGGAGTGAGTCGAGCGGGCCGTGAATCCGTTGGAGTTCCGGCGGCCTAGCGCCGGACGCGACGGATTACCCTTCACGCCGCAGCCGCCGCAGGACGAACGCCTCGTCGAGCTTCGCGAGGAACTGGCCGAGCTTCGGACCCTCCTCCTGGTCGAAGAAGAGCCGGTAGCCGGTGGCGAAGAAGTTGCCGACGTCGACGTCGTGGCGCTTCGCCGCCTCGTAGACTTCACCCTGGATCGCTTCGGGATCGTCGTTGGCCGCGATGAAGTCGGCGAGGTCGTCGAGGGCGGCCTCCGTTGCCGGATCCAGCTCGACGGTTGGCATCGCCTCGCGCTTGAGCTCGTAGTTGTACTCGTTGTCCGTCCGGCGGGCCCACCGACGGGCGCGTTCGACCCGTCCGAGGGCCGCCTCGACTGCCCACTCTGGCGCGTCGTCGGGGATGTGCCCCTCGCGGCGTGCGATCTCCTCGCGGAGGTCGGGATCGTCGGTCATCCCGAGGACGGCGGCGAAGGAGTAGGGGATCCGGATCCGCTCCTCGCGGACCTCGTCGACGAGGAACGGGTAGACCCGTTCGGCAAAGGAGAGCTCGGATGCAGTCGCACCGTCGACGCCCTCGACCGCGTGCGGGTCGTCCGTGAGCGTCGCCGGATCGAGCCCGCCCTGCGCGGCGAAGTAGAGCCGCTCCAGCCGGTCGAACTCGCCGACGAGCTGGTCGAGACGCTCGATGGAGAAGTCCCGGGCCTTCGAGGGGTCCTTCGCGAAGAAGTAGCGGAGGATCTCCGGCTCGATCAGCTCCAGTACCTCCGAGACGAGCACGACGTGGCCCGAGGAGGAGGAAAAGGGCTCGCCGTCGAGGGTGAACCACTCGTAGACCATCGGCAGCGGTGGCTCCATCTCGAAGACGGTCTCGGCGATGTCGACGCCGCTGGGCCAGGAGCCCTCGGCGTGGTCCTTGCCGAATGGCTCGAAGTCCACGCCGAGTTCGGCCCACTGGGCGACCCACTCGAAGCGCCAGGGGAGCTTGCCCTGCCGGAGCGTGGCGGTCCCCTCGTAGCCACAGCCCTCGATGACGTCGTCGCCGGCCTCGAGGTCGGTGCAGCGGTAGTCGACGGTGCCGATCGGATCAGCAGCGTCGCCCCCGTCGTCAGAGTCGTCCGTCGGATCCGCCGCGTCGAGATCGACGCCCGTCACGGTCTCGGTGATCTTCCCACACGACGCACAGATCGGATTGAACGGCACGTAGTCGGCGTCGACCTTGTCCTGGTACTCGGCGAGCGTCTCGCGGGCGAGGTCCTCGCGTTCGAGGACGAGCCGGGTCTGGTCGTCGAACGCGCCCGAGTCGTACAGCTCCGTGTTCGAGACGACGTCCATCGGCACGTCGAGCTGCTCGGCGATGCCCGCGATCAGCGTCGAGAAGTGCGCGCCGTAGGAGTCACAGCAGCCGAAGGGGTCCGGAATGTCGGTGTAGGGCTTGCCGAGGTTCTGGCCGAGCGCGCCGGCGTCGACGTCGCCCAGCCCGACGATCTCGCCGTCGAGATCCGCGAGCTTCCGCGGGAGTCCCCGCAGCGGATCCCGGTCGTCCGTCGTGAACACCTGTCGGACCTCGAAATCGCGTTCGCGGAGGACCTCTGCGACGAAGTAGGGGAGGACGATCTCGTTGGCGTTGCCGAGGTGTGGGATCCCCGACGGCGAGATGCCGCCCTTGAGCACGATCGGCTCGTCGGGATCGCGGCGTTCGATTCGATCCGCGATCTCGTCGGCCCAGAACGCGTGGTGATCGTTACTGGCGCTCTCGTCCTCTGTGGATTCGTCGCCGCCGGTCGTCTGCAGCGTGTAGGGATCGGCGTCGTCGGATGCCGACGGGGAATCGTCTCCGCCGGGAACGCTAGCCGACGGCGTTCCCTCGCCGGATTCCTCGGCGTCGTCGGTGCTCATTCGTCCCAGTCGGCTGGATCCGCGCCGCCGTTTTCGGGCAGCACGTCGGTCCCCTCGTGCTCGCCGGTCTCGACGGCACGACCGATCCGCTCGGGGTCGGTGCCGTCGAGGACGATCGTGCGCAGACCCGAGCGCTGGATCACCTTCGCGGCGAGGAGGTCCACCGGCGCGGCGGCGCCCGCGTTCATCGTGATCCCGGCGATTCGTTCGACGAGGTCAGCCGCGGAGATCTCGGGGATGTGCTCGGCGTCGGGATCCTCGTTCGGATCCGCGGTGTAGACCCCGGAGACGCTGGTGCCGTAGACGAGCAAGTCGGCGTCGACGTACTCCGCGAGCGCGGCGCTGACGGCGTCGGTGGTCTGGGCCGGCGCGACGCCGCCCATCACCGCGACCTCACCCCGGCGGAGGGCCTCGCCCGCTGCCTCGTAGGTCTCGGCGGGCGTCTGGACGGCCGCGTCGCCCAGCGCCTCGATGAGGAGTCGGGCGTTGAGCCGCGTCGCGGCGATTCCGATCTCGTCGAGTTTCATCTCGTTGGCGCCCAGCTCCCGGGCGACGTCGATGTACTCCAGCGCGGTCGATCCACCGCCGACCACGACCGAGATCGTGTGGCCGGCCTCCCGGAGCGATTCGATCACGGCCGCGTGTTCGGCGACGCGCTCTGGATCCCCCGGCGAGAGCACGCTGCCGCCCACGGATACGACGACGTTCATGTTGGTGTCGGCTACCGGGGTTGCGCTCTTAAGGATTGTCAAGGCTCTGTCGCTCGCGTAGCGGTCTCGATTTGCGAGGGCGTCGGCGCCTGGTCCGGTGGAATCCCGTGTCTGCTGGGCGATTGGAGAGCACGGGAGCGCCAGCAACAGATCCCCTCAGGACCAGACGAACATGTAGGAGTAGGAGAGCCCGAAGTACAGCAGGATGATGACGACGGTCAGCTTGACATGGAGCGTGAACAGGTCGTGGGTCTCCTCGTCGCGTTCCTCCTCGAAGCGCTGGCGCTGGGCGTCGTCGATCTCGGACTCGTGCTCGATCCCGAGGTGGAGGACCCAGAGCCGCTCGGTCTGGAGGGGGTAGTCGCAGTAGGGACACCGGTAGATTTCGGTGCCCTCGGGCACGTCGAGCTCCGCGTCGTCGGGGACGTGGCCGGCGTCGGCGGTGGCCATTGCGACGACGTTGGTGGCGCGAACCAAAGTGTCCTGCGTCTCGGTCCCGCCCCCGCCGATACAGTTCTCTCCGGCCACAAACCGTGTGAATCACCGTCCCGGAAGCGGTATCCGGGGCGAACGCCGAGTACGACCATGGCGAGCCCGCTTCGATTTCGTTTCGATCCCGGCGGCTGGTCCGACAAACGGGTCCGCCGGGAGCTCTATCAGTCGCTCGACGATTACGCCGGCGTGACGTGGGTCGAACCCGAGCACGACCTCCACGGCTGGGACGCAGCGCGGTTCGAACTCGACAACGGTGACCTCGCGCTGTTCGCGTGGCGCGACGGCGAGGCGTACTGGCTCGGGAACACCGAGACGCCGAGCGCGCTCTGGAAGACGAACAAGCGGGGCTGGGAGGAGGTCCCCTTCGAGCTCGCGCGCTGGGCACGACGTGAGCTGGTCGTCGACCTCTACGATCGCGCGCCGTGGCTGGCGGACTACGAGTATCTCACGTGGTTCTTCCTCCCCGTGTTGATGAGCAAGGACGGCACGGAGACCGCACTGGAGTTCTTCAAGGAGCACGCCGCGGGGTTCCCGAACGCGAACCGCGAGGCTGGCCTCGACTTCTACGACGAGTTTCTCAAAAGCGGCGTGCTGGAAGCCCACCGCGAGACCATGGCGGGGAAGCTCGGCACGAGCGGCCGGCTGGACCTCACTCGAATGCGCGCCGCGATGGGTGAGTTCACCGTCGCCAAGCTGCTCCACGACGCCGGCTACGATCTCGAACCCGAGATCGAGCTCGGCAGCGGCTACGCCCTGGACTACCGCGTCGACGACACGTTGGTCGAGGTCGCGCGGCCACAGCCTCCAGCCCGTCGGACGAACGCGAACACCCCGATCGCCGCTGTCAGGGAGACCGCCCGCTCGAAGGGCCGCGGCCAGCTCGACACGCACGCCGGCGCACTACTCGTCGTGGACTGCACGAGCTTCCCCGACGACGCCTGGCGATCGCTTCGCGCCGAACACCCCGACCTGCCCTACCAGCCGACGCTGGTGATCCGGGCCCGGCCCGATCGCGGGATCGAGGGGTTCGAGGTCGGCAACGTCCCGATCGACGTGTCCGAGGCCGTGGCACTACCGAACTGAGGGCACCGTCGCTGGCGCCCCTCGCGCCGCGCCCGAACGGCCGAATCCACCCGATTCCGCGCTCCCCACCGCACAACGCTTTTGCTCGCAGGCGGGGAACCCCGGTGCATGACCGAGGAGTCGTCCGCCGACGATGCGGACCGGGACCCCGACGCCCGCGATCCGGACGGAGCCCCCGACGACGCCGATGATGCCCAGACCGCGGACGATTCGGACGAATCGCCCGGGGTGGACGAAGGCGATCTCGCGCCGGCACGGAGCGAGGAGGAGCCCGACGTCGACGCCGCCAGGGAGGAGCTCGAAGCCATCGGGCGGACCGATGACGCCGACAGCGACGACGCGGAGCCAGGGGAGCCAGCCGGCGACGGAGCGGACGGCGAGAGCGTGCCTGGTGAGCGGGAGGACTCGCCCGACGAGCCACCGACCCAGCAGGCCACTGAATCACCAGACGGAGCGTCCGCAGACGCCGAAGGGGCGGCAGATGCGGGAGAAGAGACGGAAGCAGCGAAGGAAGAGCAGGAGGGAGAGGAGCCCAACCCCGAGGATCTCGTTCGCGATCCCGACGAACCCCAGGTGACCAGCGCCCTGGACGCCGAGGAGGCGACCGACGACGCCGATGCCGAATCCGGAGGCTCCGAGGGGGAAGCCGAGACCGACACCGACGACGAATCCGGCGCTCGGGCTGCCGACTCGGAAGCGGCGTCACGGCCCGCAGACGACGCCGCCGAAAGTGAGGCGGAATCCGACGAGGAAGCATCGACCGACGCGGAACCGTCCGATGCCACCGACAACGGCCACCAGCCCGGCGTCCCCGACGACGTCCAGAAGTACGACCGCTTCAAGAAGGTCGACGGCTCGCAGTACGACCGCGTCAACGAGTTCCTCCGCGATCGCACATACATCACCGCCCGCGAGTGGGCGATCGCGCGACTGTGCTCGGACTTCCGCACCGAGACCGGCGTCGAGATGACGAAGATCGGCGAGAATCTGCCGGAGCTGGTGCCGTTCATGACGGACACCTACACGCCCCAGGCCGTGAACCAGGCCAGGTCGTCCTTCGAGGACAAGGTCCGGACCGCCGGCGCGACCTTCCTCTACGGCGCGATGTGTGACTTCTTCACCGCCGAGGAGCTCGACGACGTGATGTACGAGGCCACCGAGGTCGCGAAGTTCCTGCTGGAGGTCGAGGGCGTCGAGCTATCGGTGGAGGACGAACTCGAAGCCGAGGACCGGATCTCCGCGGTTATGCGAGAGGTCCGCTCCTCGAGCGCGGAGCTGCGCCACGAGCGGTGTCCGGACTGTGGTGCGGAGCTTTCCGGAGGGGACTGAGGACGATTCGGCCCCGACGACCATCCGCTCCGCAGTGGATCGGACGACGTCCCCGAGTCCTACGTCGCCCACCGCTCCGCGCCGGTTCGCGAGGCGATCGATACAGTCCCGGGCCGTTTCTCGCTCGGAAACGGCGGATCCCGTTACAGGGTCCTCCCGGACCGACGAGACACCATGGCCCTCCGAGCCACCGACCGACGGAGCGTACTGCTCGCAACCGGAACCACGATCGCCGCGGCACTGTCGGGGTGTTCGAACGTCGTGTCCCAGCTCCCCGGGAACGACGACGGTATCGAGAAGACCGACCTTCGGGCAGCCATCGAGGCCTACTTCGAGGCGGGCGTCGACGGCGACGTCGAGGCCTTCGCCGCGGCCGTCCACCCGGCGAGTCCCATGCACCCGGACCGCTGGGAGGGCGGCGACTGGGAGTTCTCCCTCGAGGGCGGCACCGTCCCCGAACCGATCGAGATCGATTCCATCTCCATCGGCGCCACCGTCGAGGACGTGCTCGCGCTCGAACACGCCGACCGGTGGTTCCAGGCCGACCAGCTCGAGGAGGCAATCGGCTCCGCGGATCTCGCGATCGTCGAGGTCTCGGCCGAGGAGCTCGAGGCCAGCGACCAGGACACCTGGGCGCTCGCCACCGACGACGGGGAGTGGACGGTCCTGTTCGCGAGCACAGAAGCCGATACCCCGGAGAACCCCGAAGACGCCTTCGAGCCGGAGATCAGGGACGAGGCGGGGGACGTCGTCGCCGAGGTCGACTGGGACTGGGAGCAGAGCGATAGCGGGGCCGCTGCTGACGCTGACGCCGAGTGGGCGCGAGTGATCCTCACCGACGACCCCGGCGTCGAGGCCGACACCGTCCGCATCGAGTCGACCATCGCCGGGACCCAGGTAGAGTTCTACGACGAGCAGACGGAATCCGCGTCGACGACCTGGGCGGGCTCCTGGGGATCGGTCCAGCTGAATCCCGACGGCGACCAGATCGTGGTAACGGCGATCGATGGCGACGAGGCGACGGTGGTCCACCGGGTCCACTACGAGCCCTGAGTTGCCGCGGCCGTCGAGCCCCGGGCGGCCGAAATTATTTCACTCGCAGTTCCGTACACTGATCTATGTTGCCGGACGGTGACTCCCGGTTCTATCGCTGGGAGTTTCTGGTAGCGGGCCTCGCAGTGGCGTTCGAGGCGTTTCTGACGCTCAGGTATGGGCCCGCTCTCGAGTACTGGTGGCTCGGCGTGGTGACGGCGGTGGGAACCGCGCTGCTGTGGATGGCTGCCGATCGGAGCCGCTACGGAGAGTGGCTGGTCTGCGTTTCCGGCGGCGTGCTGATCGTCGCGGTGCTGGCGGGCGTTCCGACTCTCGTCGACGGATCACGGATGTTTACCTTCGGAGTGTGGTTCGGGATCGGACTCAACAGATTGCTGTTCGGCGTTTTCCGTCCGATACCCGAGTACCGCCGATCGAAAATCCAGGAGCGCGCAGCGTCCGGCTAACGACCGCTTAGCAGTGTCGTTCGCTAAGCACCGACCGATCGAGCCCCTCGATCGACCGCTGCCCGGCCAGTCCCAGCGTGAGATCGAGATCCGCGAGGAAGTTCTGTCCGACCGCTCGCACGCCGTCGGCGCCGTCGAGCGCGAGCCCGTAGACGTAGGGCCGGCCGAGCATGATTGCGTCCGCACCGAGTGCGAGTGCGACGATCGCGTCCGATCCCCGGCGGATTCCGCTGTCGAACAGTACGTCCGCCTCCTCGCCCACACGGCCGACGACCTCGGGGAGCATCTCCAGCGCCGGCACCGCCCGGTCGACCTGCCGCCCACCGTGGTTCGAGACGACGACGCCGGCCGCACCGCGGTCGATCGCCTCCGCGGCGTCGTCGGGATGCAGGATTCCCTTCACGACGACGGGTAGGTCCGTCTGGTCGGTCAGCCAGTCGAGGTCCTCCCACGTCAGCGAGGGATCCCCGAAAATATCGACGAACTCCCGGATCGCGGCCAGCTCGTTCTCCCCGGGATCGACGTCGAGCCGGTCCAGAAAGGCGGGATCCGAGAAGTAGTTCGCCAGTCCCTCGCCGTCGAGGAAGGGAAGGTACGCTTCCTCGATGTCCCGTTCTCGCCAGCTCAGGAGTGGGGTGTCGAGCGTGACCACGAGCGCCTCGTAGCCCGCCGCCTCCGCGCGCTCGACGAGACTCGTCGTCACGTCGCGGTCGCTGCTCCAGTAGAGCTGGAACCAGCCGGTACCGGCTACGTCGTCGATGGTCTCCGCGACGTCTTCGAGCTGGTAGGAGGAAACCGTGCTCAGACAGATCGGCACGTCGAGGTCAGCGGCCGCCTCCGCCACCGCGAGCTCGGCGTCCTCGTGGACGATCGAGAGCACGCCGACCGGTGCGAGGATCACCGGTGCGGCGAGCTCCTGGCCGAGCACCTCGACGGAGAGATCGCGATCGGCGACGTCTCGGAGCATCCGCGGGACGATCCGCCAGCGGTCGAACGCCTCGCGATTGGCGTCCATCGTCTCCTCGCCGCCCGCACCGCCGGCGACGTAGCCCGCGGCGCCGTCGTCGAGCGCCTCGATCGCGGCGCGCTCGAGGGCCTCGAACCGGACGGGGAGGTCCGGCGTCACGTCGGCCATCCCCTGCATGTAGATCTCGCGCTGTCTGGTCGGCCCGGGCTGTTCGCGGGGCTCCGCCTCGTCGCCGCCCCGCTCTTCGTCGCCGCTCCGCCCATCGGCGCCTGCTCCGTCCTCCGCACTGTCGTCCTCGCTCATGCCAGGGTGTACCGATCGTCGCGTCAAAATGGTTCGTGCGACCGGGCCTCCCGTGTCGGAAGCCACGCCGCGTCGAACCGGACGGTCACGCCGTATTTTTCCGAACGGTCAGGCCGCGTTGAGTCGGATCGTGATCGCGCTGCCGCCGTTCGGTCGGTCGGCGTACTCCACGGCCCCGCCGTATGCGGTGACGATCCAGCGCACCAGCCAGAGCCCCAGCCCGTTGCCGTGGTCCAGCGGCGTGAGGTCCAGCTCGCCGGTGAGCAACCGACGTTCGTGATCGGGAAGCCCCGGCCCGTCGTCTGCGACCGTCACAGCGACGCCGTCGTCGGTCTCGGCAGCGGAGACGGTCACGCGTGGCGTCGCGGCGTCGGAGTGCCGAACCGCGTTGTCCAGTAGCGAGGCGAGTGCGCGGTCGAGGTGGCCCCCGGTGAGTGCGGACGGCGCGTCGACGACGTCGACCGCGAGGTCCGCACGGTCGACGAGTGGGACCGCCTCTCGGGCGTCCTCGACGGCGCTCGCGACGTCGGTCGGTTCGAGCTCCGGGTCCGCGTCGAGCACGCGCTCGATGTCGCGGGCCTCCTCGCCGAGCCGGGAGAGCGTGAGTGCGCTGTCGTGGATCGTCTCCGCGGCGGCCGCCTGTTCGGGCGATTCAGCTGACTCGAGGAGTGTTTCGGCGTGGCCGGTGAGTACGTTCACCTCGTTGCGGAGATTGTGTCTGAGCACGCGATTGAGCACGGCGAGTTGCCGTTCCTGTCGAATCTCGTCGGTGAGGTCCGTGTAGATCGCGAACCCGCGATCGCCGTCGTCGTACGGGACGCCGCGGTAGAGGACTGTCTTCACGCCGTCGTTCGTGCGACGATCCACGACGGCGTGGTTCTGTTTGCCGCTCGCCGTCCGACGATCGAAGCGGTTGCTCTCGCCGGCGAGCCAGCTCGGGACGATCAATCCGTTGAGCGACTCGCCCCGGACGTCGTCGGGATCGTAGCCGAACAGCTCGACGAAGGCGTCGTTGACTGCCCGGACGATCGGCTCGTCGTCGACGAGTTCGAAGTCGATGATCGCGTCCTGGACGTGCTCGAAGAGGTGGGCAAAGCGCTCGGCGTCGAGCGCGTCGTTTGCCGGCGTTCCCTGCTGCGTTCGCATTACTGGGAGGGTGGCTACCGGCACGTATCAATGCTTGGCAAACGGGCGCATAATTCTCCTAAAGGTGTTCGAATGAATATTATAGAAGTGGTATTTACTGTGGTTGGGCTTCATAATCTGCTTAGAACTTACTTTCGAGAAAATTCGAAACGGTCGCCGTCACGCGGCGCCGGCGTCGTCACGCGTCGTCGGAGACGCACCGATAGCGGCCGGCGAGGAACTGCGGTCGTCGAACGACAAGCTCGGTGGTACGGTTCAGCGGGGTGGCGAGCGACCCACGAGGTGCCCACTCGATTGGCTATCCGTCGCACCGCTCACCAGACATCGTGAGAAAATACACCGCCGGAGAAGGGGCGCTATACGACGTCGTCGTAATCTTCGTGGCCGTGGATCTCGACGCCGTCCTCGGTGACCTCGGCGACGTAGATCCCGTTGCCGGAGCCGGTGTCGCGCTCGGTCGCGCTCTGGATGCCGTGGGCCGCCACGGTGATGGCCTCGTCGTTCGTGAGGTCGTCCGCGTACTTCTGTTCGAGAGTACCGTAGGCAAGCTGCATCCCGCTACCGGTGACGCTGTAGTCGTCGGGCATGACGCCGCCGGCGGGGTCGATCGTGTAGACGTGGCTGCCATCCTCGTCGACGCCGCCGAGGATCGGGTTGATCGCGAAGAACGGGCCGCCGCGGATGAAGTTCCCGGCGAGCGTCGAGAGCGCCTGCATGCTCATCGACTCGCCACGGCGGGCCTCGTAGAGGTTGGCCTCGGCACGGAGACTGGAGATGAAGGACTGGGCACCGCCGACGGAGCCGACCATCGTCAGTGCGGCCGTGGGGTGGACCTGTTCGACCTTCTGGACGTTCTTGTTCGCGACGAACCGGCCGGCGAGGGAGGCGCGCTGGTCGGTCGCGATCACGACGCCCTCCTCGGTCGCGATGCCGATCGTCGTGGTGCCGGTCTTGGCCACGGAGTCGAGATCCTCGCTACCGTTGTCGGGAAGGGACCCCAGACGGGGCTCGAAGGGGTCCTCGGGACCGTCGTCGATGCCGGCGGGCGTCTGCGGGGCGGTCGGTGGCTGTCGCATTGGGTCGTGGTTCTGGCCCCGAGCATAAAAAGGCGTCCGGTAGCGGCCGATACGCGATCCGGGGGACGTCGTGCTCCGGCCTCGTCGCGAATACGATAGCGCATGCGATCCAGCGTCGGGCGCTGCTGCGGAGAGCGTGAGAGAGCGGTGGCAGGTGTTACTGAGTCGTTGTCTCACAGATGGGGGAGCAGCGTCTCACGACCTGGAACGGCAATCGATGCTCGCGGTAAATACATCCGTCCGACGATGCAACTGCCGATATGGACAGTTCCACGTTCGAGGCCATCCACAGGTACGGGGCTGCTCTATCGGTGGTCGCCTCCGCCGTCGCTGTCCTCGCTTACGCACTCGGAGGACCGGACAACGTCGTCGGACTGTTCTTCGGCTGGGCGGGCCCACTCGGCGTGTTTTACTTCGGCGGTGGCTATCTCACCTACAGTAGTTCGTACCTCGTCGTGGGCGAAGAACTGTTGCGTGGCGTTGCGTGGTATTTCGGCAGTCTCATCGCGTGGTCGGTCATCGTTACGACGACAACGGTCTCCGCAACCGCCTTCACCGTGTTTGGATTACCAGCACTGACCGCTCTCGGGCTCACCCTCGTCATGGTCGCTGTCAGATACGAGACCGGCAGCGAGCTGAAGGTCGAAACCGACGGTGGACAGCTCCTGGTCGCGATCTCGGGCGGGATCGTCTTTGGATTCCTCGCGCTGTATCTCGTTCTGGCAGACCAGGCGGGCTGGTGGTTGTTCGGAGCGTACCTCGCCAGTATTCCTGCGGGTATCGTCCTCTGGCGGGTCCTGCGTCGGCGGTATCCGGCTGCTTTCAGCACGAACTAGCGCATCGCACTCGGCTTGCAGACGAACCACTCCACTCAACGCATTCCACTCACCGCATCGGAGAACCCGTGCGCTACGCGACGATTGGTCGGGGGTACACGAGCCAGGGAGTAGACGAGGGTACCTTTACTTGAGAGCGTAGAACTCTCTACAGAAGCCGGTCAGGGGTCGATCGCGGAGCGAATCTCGCATCTGTTCAGCGTGCGCGGGCTGCCTCGTACTTGCTTCCGAGTCCCTCGACCAGCCGGTGGAAGGGGAATCGCAGACCGACGCGGTTGGCTGCCATGGCAACGGGAAGCATGACGATGCCGAGCGCGATCGACAGCTGGTACAGTGCGAACAGGGTTGCGCGGTGGGCGCGATCGATCATCGGGCGTACCTCCACCGTGGTCCCCGGGCCGTACATAAGCGTTACTGCCCGCTGCCGGACAGTTCGGTCGATCGTGACAGATCGCCCCTGCGCAGTCTTGCGATTCAACCTGAGTTGTACTCGTCTCAAACGGATGGGGGTTCGGCGCGCTGTGACGCCGAAGTGAGCGCTGATTGAGCCGGTGGCGAGGCATAACTTATGCCCATTATCCAGGGATCGTGCGCACAGATCGGTACGCCGCGATCGCGGCTCGCGACGCGGCCGAACCACAAGGTATCACTCCCTGCGGCCCAGACGACGGTGTATGAGCAACTACCTCGTCGTGATGGAGGCAGCGTGGCTCGTTCGAGACGTCGGGTCGATCGACGACGCCATCGGGGTCGCCGTCAGCGAGGCGGGCAAACGCCTCAACGACCAAGAGATGGACTACGTCGAGGTCGACGTCGGCGCGACTGGCTGTCCGGCCTGCGGCGAGCCCTTCGACTCGGCGTTCATCGCCGCGGAGACCGCACTCGTCGGGCTGGTCCTCGAGATGGAGGTCTTCAACGCCGACAGCGAGGAGCACGCCCAGCGCATCGCCAAGAGCGAGGTCGGTGGCGCGCTCCGGGACGTGCCCCTCGACGTCGTCGAGACGATCGAACGCGAGGGCGACGAGGACGACGAGCGCTGAGCGGCCGTTCGGGGAGGCAATCGCGGTGGTGCCTGGTCCGTAGTTCGTCCGCTGGCCGATCCCGTCCATCCAATCGCACTCGCCGCTTATTCACCCCCCGAGCGAAGCCACCGCCTACCTGACAATCGTCCGGGACGGTCACTCGCGTCCGAATTCATTTTCATCATGAACGTTCGGAACATTCTTTGTCGCCGTCGGCCTGCAGTCCGGTACAGATGGGCCTCAGATGGCTGTCCGACGTCCGGGCCGACGACGGAGCGAGCGTGGGCGGCAAGGGCGCCTCGCTGGGCGAACTGACCGCCGCCGGGCTCCCCGTCCCACCCGGCTTCGTCGTCACGGCCGACACGTTTCGATCCTTCCTCCAGGCCGCCGACATCGAGACCGAGCTCGACGACGCCGTGTCGGTCGACGCGGACGATCCCGGCGAGCTCGCGGGCGCCGCCGAGCGCGCACAGACGCTGCTCCGGGAGGCGCCGACGCCTGAGGGATTCGAGGCGGAGCTGCTGGAGGCCTACGACGATCTCGGCGCGGCGCTCGAGGACGATCCGTTCGTCGCGGTTCGTTCCTCGGCGACCGCGGAAGACCAGCCCGATGCGAGCTTTGCCGGCCAGCAGGAGACCTTCCTCAACGTCGGTCGGGACGGCCTGCTCGAATCGGTCCGTGAGTGCTGGGCATCGCTGTTCACCCAGCGCGCGATCTACTACCGCCAGGAGCAGGGTTATCCTGCCAGCGACGTGGACATCGCCGTCGTCGTCCAGCTGATGGTCGACGCCGACGCGAGCGGCGTCATGTTCACCAGCCACCCCTCGACCGGTGACGGCCGGATGATCCTCGAAGCAGCGTGGGGGCTCGGCGAGGCCGTCGTGGCCGGCGAGGTTTCGCCGGACAACTACGTTCTCGACCGCGAACAGGGAACGGTCGCGGACGTCGCAGTCGCCGACAAACGCATCCAGTACGTTCGCGACTCCGAGACCGGCGAGACGATCGAGGAGCCGGTGCCCGACGACGACCGCGAGCGGCGCGTACTCGGTGCGGACGCGCTCGAACGACTCCGGGAGATCGGCGAGCGCGTCGAGTCCCACTACGGGACGCCACAGGACGTGGAGTGGGCCCTCGTCGAACACGGCGACCGGGAACGTGGGAGCGACGAGGTGCCAGTTAGCGGCGTCGATCCGGATGCGGGCCTCGACGGCGCGACGGTCTACCTGCTACAGTCCCGGCCGATCACGACGCTACCGGACGACGCGGGGACGGTCGAATCGCCCACCGAGGAACTGCCCGCCGCCGACGATTCGGGAGGATCGGGCGCCACTGCGTCCGATACCGAACTCTCTGCGGCAACAGACGGCGACAGCGCCGAACCGGCCAGCGCTGCCGACGGCGGCAGCCAGGCCCTCGCCAGCGCCACCCTGCTCGTCAACGGGCTCGGCGCCTCGCCGGGGACCGCCGCCGGCCCGGCGCGGATCGTCGACAAGCTCGACGAGCTGGACAAGGTCGAGGAGGGCGACGTGATCGTGACCGAGATGACGACGCCGGACATGGTGCCCGCGATGCAGCGGGCGGCCGCGATCGTCACCGACGAGGGCGGGATGACGAGCCACGCCTCGATCGTCTCGCGGGAGCTCGGCGTGCCGGCGGTCGTCGGGGCCGGCGTCGCGACGACCGAGATCGGCGACGGCCAGCCGATCGCCGTGGACGGCGAGACGGGACGGGTGACCGAGGGCGACGCTGCTGCAGTCGAGGCAGACGCGGCGACCGAGACCGACGTGGACGGCCCCGAGGCCGCCGACGAATCGGCCGACTCCGCCGCGACGGCCGCAGGTGCAGGCTCGCGCGCGACTGATCGCGTACCGCCAGCGACCGCGACCGAGGTCAAGGTCAACGTCTCGATCCCGGAGGCCGCCGAGCGCGCCGCGGCGACCGGCGCGGACGGCGTCGGCCTCCTGCGGATCGAGCACGTCGTCCTCTCGACCGGGCAGACGCCCGAACACCTCATCGCCGAGGAGGGCGTGGACGCGTTCGTCGACGTCGTCGCCGACGGCATCCAGCCCGTCGCGGAGGCGTTCTATCCGCGGCCCGTGCGCGTACGAACGCTCGACGCGCCGACCGACGAGTTCCGCACGCTCGAGGGCGGCGCCGACGAGCCCGAGGAGCACAACCCGATGCTCGGCTACCGCGGGATCCGCCGCTCGCTAGATCGGCCCGATCCGTTCCGCGCGGAGCTGGCGGCCGTCGCGAAGTGTCACGAGCTGGGCTACGACAACGTCGAGCTGATGCTCCCGCTGGTGACTGATGCCGAGGACGTCCGTGCCGCGAAGGAGCACATGGAGGCTGCAGGGCTCGATCCCCGGCACACAGTTTGGGGCGTGATGGTCGAGACGCCGGCGAGCGCGCTCTGTGTCGAGGGGATCTGCGAGGCTGGCGTCGACTTCGTCTCCTTCGGCACGAACGACCTCACGCAGTACACGCTCGCGGTGGACCGGAACAACGAGCGCGTGGCCGATCGCTTCGACGAGCTCCACCCCGCCGTCCTCGAGCTGATCGGCGACGTGATCGAGACCTGCCGCGCCCACGACGTGCGCACGAGCATCTGCGGGCAGGCGGGCTCGAAACCCGCGATGGTCCGCCACCTCGTCGACGCGGGGATCACCTCCATCTCCGCGAACGTCGACGCGGTCGCGGACGTCCAGCGCGAGGTCGAGCGGGTCGAGCAACGCCTCCTGCTGGAGTCCGTTCGGGACGAACGGCCCTGACGCGGCGGGCACGACCTTCCGGGAGTCACAGTGCGGTTTCTCGCGGATCCTGGCCGTGGATACGCGAACGCTACCCCGAGGAGTCCTCGACAGCGGCGCTCTCCTGGGGGTCGTACTCAAGAAGCGTCCCCTCCCGGTCGACGAGCAGCGCCAGTCGATCGTCGTCCAGCTCGATCGTCACCTCGAAGCGATCTGGCGACGTCCCCACGCGCTCCGTCGTCGCCTCCTCCAGCACGGTGCGTTCGCTGAGCATCGCAGCGTTCGGCTCGAGCCCGTGATCGTGGTAGAAGGCGACGACTGGCGGCGAGTTCGCGACGAACAGCGGGAGCGGCACGTTGTACGCCAGCCAGCACCGCGCACACTCGACGTCGACGCGCCGCCAGTCTTCGTCGAGCTCCGCGAAGCTCCCGTCGGGATCGGCGACCTGCACCGTCGTCCTGCCCCAGCACCGCGGGCAGAGCCCGGTTCGTGCCAGTTCGACGTTCGTCGCGGTGCGCCGGACCGTCACGTCGAGGAGCTCCGCCATCGACCGGTTCGCGGCCGCGCCGGCCGGCACCGGGTAGGAGAACCATCGGTGGTCGTTCGCACACTCGAGACGCACCGACTCGTCCACGTAGCGAGCGCGGAGCGGCGCTGCACAGGCCGAACAGTCGAACGCCGTCTCAGCAGAGAGCTCGTGCTCGCCGCTGGCGAACCGTCCCGCGTGGATCGCGGAGGCCACGTTGAGTCCCGCGAGCGTCGGCCGGTACCCCGCATCGCTCTTGGTGACGAAGGTGTCCTGGAGTTCGTCGAGGTGGTAGTTGAACCGCCCAGCGTCCTCGACGCCGACGGCACGGCGGAGTTCGGAGAACGAGTAGGGCTCCGTCGACCGATCCGGCTCCGGTCGCTCCGCGAGCTCGAGCAGGATCCGCAGGCGCGTCTCGTCGCCCAGCGCGGAGAACACCGCCTCCGTGTCGCCGGTGAGCGAAGCGGGCTCCTCTCCGGTCATGACTGCCCGTTCGTCGCCGTGACCGTATCGGTTGTGGTCGGTGCGAAACCGGGGGACGCGGCGTGGCTGCTCGCGATGCCCGGGTCGTCGCTTCCCGGACTGCTCGTGCAGCGACTGTCCACAGTGAACATTCGGGCAGCTGAAAACGTGGCGCGAGCCACCCGGGCGGGACGAGCTATCAGGTTCCAAACTGAACGGCCGTTCTGGGAACGCTTACCACGCTCCCTCCCCGTGTTTATCACAATGACGGAGAACGGATCGAGGCGACAGTCGAGCGACGGGTCGGCGCCCGCCCTCAGCGTCGACGGGCTCGCGAAGACGTTCGGCGAGGGCGCCGACGCCGTCCACGCCGTCGACGACCTCTCGCTGTCCGTCGAGGACGGCGAGGTCGTGGGCGTGCTCGGCCCGAACGGCGCCGGCAAGACGACCGCGATCAAGTCGATGCTCGGCCTCGTCCTGCCCGACACCGGCACGGTCGAGGTCTGTGGCGTCGACGTCCACGACGACCCCGCTCACGCCTACCGCCACGTCGACGCGATGCTCGAAGGCGCGCGAAACGTCTACTGGCGGCTCACTGTCCGGGAGAACCTCCGGTACTTCGCCGGCCTCGGCGGCGTCGATCCGGACCGGCTGACCGATCGCCACGACCGGCTCCTCGACTCGCTCGATCTCGCCGACGTCGCTGGGACGGTCGTCAACGAGCTCTCCCGGGGGATGAAACAGAAGGTCTCGCTGGCGACCACGCTCGCCCGCGACGTCGACGTCGTCTTCCTCGACGAGCCGACGCTGGGCCTCGACGTCGAGTCCTCGATCGAACTGCAGAGCGAACTCCGGCGGCTCGCCGAGCGCGAGAACGTGACGATCGTCCTCTGCAGCCACGACATGGCAGTCATCGAGGCCGTCTGCGACCGGATCGTCATCCTCCAGAACGGCCGCGTGATCGCCGACGATCCGATGGACGAGCTGGTCGACGTGCTCCGCGAGAAGCGCTTCTCGGTGACGACGACCGGCCCGATCGACGAGGCGCTGACAGCGACGCTGCGGGAGCGGTTCGACGCGACGATCCGGACGGCGGCCGGCGAGGAACCGGGCCAGCGGGCGGCGTCCTCGACAGTGCCCGATCACGAGGACGCCCCCAACCGGGAGGACGTCCCCGGTCAAGGGGACGCCCCCGATCACGAGGACGTGCCCGAAGGCGAAGACGTCTCAGTTGGAGACGATACGCGCATCATCGACGCGACGGGGATCGACGCGGAAGCCGCGGCCGAGCTGCTCGACGTCCTCCGGGCGGCCGACCACCCGCTACTGGACGTCGAGACCGCCGAACCGACGCTCGAGGACGTCTTCCTCCGACTGACGGAGGGCGACGCGGCGGAAGACGGTGACGCGAGGGCGGCCGCCGAGCACGCCGCCGGCGCTGCGGGCGAGGCTACGGAGGTGATCGCAGATGGCGAGCGGTAGGGAAGCCGAGCCGACGGCTGCCGATCGCGGCGAGCGCGGGAGCAGCCCGTCGCTGCTCGCGCTGATTCGGGTCGTGCTCCACAAGCAGTTCCTCCTGCTCGTGCGCTACCCGCTCAACACCGCGAGCCAGTTCGCGACGATCTTCGCGTTCTTCCTCGCGATCTTCTACGGCGGGCAGGCCGTCGCCGGCGCCTCGCTCACGGACTCGCTCGACGGCCTCATCGTCGGCTTCTTCCTCTGGACGATGGCGACGGTCGCGTACGCGGGGCTCTCCTGGAACGTCACGCGCGAAGCGCAGTGGGGGACGCTCGAGCGACTGTTCATGTCGCCACACGGGTTCGGCCGCGTGATGGGCGTCAAGACCGCGGTGAACGTCCTGTTGAGCTTCCTCTGGGGCGGCGTCATGCTCGCCCTGATGATGGCGGTGACCGGGCGGACGCTCTCCGTCGGTCCAGTGACCGTCGTCCCGCTGCTCCTCCTCACGCTGGCCTCCGTCGTCGGCATCGGCTTCGCGTTCGCCGGCCTCGCGCTCCTGTTCAAGCGCGTCGAGAACCTCTTCCAGCTCGTCCAGTTCGCGTTCGTCGGCCTGATCGCCGCTCCGGTGGGCGAGGTGCCCGCGCTCCGGCTGCTCCCGATGAGCCACGGAAGCCACCTGACCAGTCAGGCGATGGCCGAGGGCACGCCGCTGTGGGGAATGCCGGCCTGGGAGCTGGGCCTGCTGTTCGCGACGTCGACGGCGTATCTGCTCGCTGGCTACGCCTGTTTCCAGTTCGCCCAGCGACGCGCGCGGCAGAAGGGACTGCTCGGCCAGTACTAGCTGCGTCGGCGCTCGCCACTCGCTGGGACGCCCCGGTCTCGATTCGAGCGCCGCACGGGCGCCGACGTCCCCGCTTCACTCCTCGAGCACGTCCACGCGGTCCCGGAGCCAGGCTTCGGCACCCTCGACCGCCTCCCGATCCGTTCCGGAGAGCTTCACCCGGACGTGATCGCCGGGATAGCTCCCCACCGACACGTCGAAGCGCTCCCGGAGGGCCTCGAACCGATCGACGAGGTGGCTCTCGGGCTCGTCGACGGCGACCTGGCGGACGAACCGCTCCGGGCCGGAGAAGTTCCCGGCGACGTCCGCGAACATCGCCTTCATCTCTGCGGGGACGCCGGGGAGGACGTAGACGTTCTCGAGGACGCAACCGGGCGCGACCCCGACCTGGTTGTGGAGAGGCTCGGCACCCTTCGGGATCGATGTGGTACCTGGATCGAGGACGTCGGCCGAGTAACCGCCCTGTTCGACGAGCCAGTCCTCCGCCGCCTGGCTGGGGGCGACCTCGCGCCCGAACGCGGCGGCGACGGACTCCATCGTCAGGTCGTCGTGCGTCGGCCCGAGTCCGCCGGTGATCACGACGGCGTCGTACTCGGCGCGGTACTCGTTGACGACGCGAGCGATGTCGCCGACGACGTCGGGGAGCGTTATCACGCGCCGGACGTCGACGCCACGGTCGGTCAGCTCGCCGCAGAGCCAGGTGGCGTTCGTGTTCGCCGTGTCGCCGGCGAGCAGCTCGTCGCCGACGGTGACCACTGCGACGTTCATGGGCCCACTTGCGCTGGCGGGGCCAAAAGGCTCGCGGGGCGGGATTGCCCGATCGAAACGACTCGCTGCCGACTATCCCATCCCGGGCGGCGGCCGGCTGTCGTCGTCATCGTCGTCCCGATCGAGATCCAGTCCCTGCTGGGCGCGCCACTGCTGGATCTCGCGGATCTTCCGCCGGTAGTAGACGAAGACGCCGGCGCCCGTGACCGAGAGTAGGCCCACCAGCCCGTAGAAGATGTAGAAGTCGCGGTCACGGTAGAACCGGACGAGCACCGTCTGATCGCCGTCGACGCCGTTCCACCGGAGCACGGTGTGGCCGTCCTCCGTGCTCGTGCTGTAGCTGCGCGGCGAGACGTCGGAGAGGAAGAGGTCGCCGACGCTGTGGTCTTTCGGGAGCGTGACGGTGTAGTTCCCGCCCGTGAACGCCGGGAGGTGGAGCTCCTTGTTGCGGCGGTCGCCGGTGAACGCGAAGCGGCCCGGCCCCTCGGGGAGTCGGACGCGGGTGCGGCGCGCGTTCTGGTCGACGTCGACGGCCTCGGGCCCGACGATGGTGCCGTTAGGGTACTGGTATTTCACCGCGCGAATGTCGATGGCGTGTGGGCGCGTGAACCCGCGTTCGGAGAGCGTGAACTGCGTCTCGTTCCCCGTATAGATCGCGCGGTAGTTGTCAGTCGCGAAGAATCCGGCCTGTTTGATCTCGACCTGGACCGTGACGTTCGTCGGCCACTCCTCGATCGTGGCGCTTTGATTCCACTGGTAGGAGTTGTTCTGTGCGAGCTCGTCCTGAGAGATGCCCGTTCCGAACTGCCCGATACATCCCGTGAGCGCGATCAGGCCCAGGAGGGCGAGGAGCACGAGCACGCGGCGAGTCGAACTGTTCGAGGACATCCTTACACGACGGCGCGAAGCTCCGCGGGCAGGTACTCGCCGATCGAAGCGATCAGTCCCGGCGGGTCCGTCCCGTCCTTGCAGACGATCGACTGCTCCAGCAGTCCGAGCCGCTCGACGGTGACGATGTCCTGGGCGTGGCCGGCGCGGTTGACGGTCGCGCGGACCTCCGATCGCGTGGCGCTGTTGACGGTCACGCGGCCGGGGCCCCGCTGCCAGTCGTAGAGACGGTCGCGCTCGGCATCGGCGAGTTCCGCGACGATCTGGCCGTCGCGATCGTCAGCGTCATCCTCGGGATCGGGCACCCGAAACGTCATCGCGAGGTGCTGGACGAGGCCGAACCGCTCGACGATCTGCTCGGGGTTGCCGGGGCCGAGGTCGATGCCGTCGGGCGGGATCCGCACCGGCCGGCCGGCGTCGAGGACGAACCCGCCCTCGTCCCAGGATTCCAGCGTGCCGACGTAGCTCTCGCCGGGCTCGAAGCGCGGGCTGCTGTAGCTGCCGTCGTCCTGGACCGCTCCGACGGGAATCTCGCCGAACTCATCGGCGACGAGATTCCGCGCGACGACCTCGTCCTCGCCGGTGAGCGTGACGACCGGGAAGTCGTCCTCGCGCAGTTCGAGCTCGACGTCGGCGTCGAGGTCGCTCAGCCGATCGCCGAGCAGCCCGCGGAGACTCCGGAGCGTGCGCTCCCGGGCGTCGCCCTCGACGTAGCACTTTCGGGCCAGGACCACCGATTCCGCCATTATGCGTCCGAACCCTCGATGTGGAGCTCCTCGCGAAGGGCCGCGATCCGCTCGTCCATCGCCTGAATGAGGAGGTCGTTGTCCATCGTCTCCAGGGGCGAGCCACACTCGGGACACTCGAAGCCGAACTCCATCGCCTCGCCGAACTCGAAGCGGATCGAGCAGACCTCACAGAGGTAGAACTCGTGGTCGCGCTCGTACCCTTCCCGCTCCTCGAGCACGTCGTGGAGCCGGTAGAGCTCCTCCTCGAGATTCTCGGGAATGTTGTCGTACTGGAACGTCCAGAGGTAGGTCAGCCAGCCGGAGTCCTCGTCGCGCAGCCGACGGTAGGTCGCGAGGTCGTTCTCGTAGAGAATGAACAGCGCCCGCCGGACGTCGTTGAGCTCCATGTCGAGTTCCTCGGCGAGCTCCTCGTCGGTCACCTCGCCGTCGGGCGGTGCCGCGGCGACGGGCATGCCCTTCGGACCGACAAGCTCGTGGAGGTACTTCTGGATCACCGGGTCCTCGAGCAGATCCTCAAAAGCCATTGCCCGATTCTGGGGGCGTGAGTCGTTTAAACCCACCGGAGCAGTCGTCGACTGATTGGCGCTGCGTGCTGGGCAGGCCCCGACGGCGAACCACAGCCCCAGACCCTGCAACGGTCCCTGGGCGTTTACACGCAGGAGCCACATACCGACGGGTGATGACCCACGGCATTCGCACAGCCCTCCGCGATGCGGTGTCCCTCCGGACGCTCCTCGCATACGCCACGATCCTGGCGATGCTGGGCTGGTACTTCGGTACTGGCATCGACACCCTCCTCGGGATCTGCCTGGGGTTTCTGGCACTCGAACTTCTCGACGTCGCGACCGAAACCCGGGCCGTCGATCGCGACCTCGCGACGCTCGTGGTCGCTGTGCTCGGTGGCGCGGTGATGGTCGGTCTCGTGGTCGTCGAGGGGCCTCGCCTCGTCTATCTCGTACTCCTCGTCGCAGCGGGGTGGCTCGCACTGGACGGAATCGTCAATCGACGGATCGGCGGCTCGGCCGCCGACCCAGACGTCGATCGTCATCCTCACGCCGACAGCTGGTCCTGCGTCGATGGCGAGCGGGACGACGTACTCCTCCGACTCGGGGCACAGCGGGAAATCGTCGAGACGCTCAAGGACGGCCCGAAGACGGTCGATGAGATCGCCGACGACGCGAACCTCACCGTCTCCCGCGTCGAGCGTGCACTCGCTTTCCTGGTATCGGAAGGCGCCGTGGAGCGTGACGGAAACTGCTACGCCCTCGACGAGTCCGCGTTCGGACCGATTCCGTTCGTCCTGAACCTCGTCACGAGCGTTGCGGGCGGACTCCTCCGCCGATTCACGCGTCCATTTCGACTGTTGGCCGCCCGGTAGCGTACGCAGTGGCGCCGTCTTTCTCTCTCCGGGTTCGAATTGACCTCACTCCTCGTCGAGTTCCTCGATCAGCTTCCCCTCAGCTTTCGGCACTACCGCCCGCTCGGCATTCTCCCACTCCCGCTCGAGTTCCCGGCCCTCGAACAGCCGATCGAGGAACACCGCCAGTGCCGCGACCTCGGAGTGGGGCTGGTTCGTCACGCCGAGGTTCCAGTCGGCGTGCTCGTAGACGTCCCAGGGGACCTTCTCCGCGCCGACGACGACGAGCAACGACTCCTCGCGGTGGGCCGCCCGGACGTCCTCCTCGACGGTCTGGACCGGCTCGCCGTACATCGTCAGGTGGGCGATCGAGCCCTCCCACTCCTCGAGGACCGAGATCGTCCGCTCGGTGGATTCGACGGCGAACGGGCCGCCGAACCGCCCGGTGACGTCGGTTGCCGTGTCGTGGGCGTCGGTCGCGTTGGCCGGGAGGAGCACGCGATCGGCACCGAGCGCGCGGGCCGTCAGCGCGACGTGGGTCGTCATCCGGTCGTCGCGACCGGGGCGGTGGCCGAGTCGGAGCACTGCCACCTCGGGCTCGCCGTGCATGGCCGGAGCGACGGGACGGGGGCGGTAGGGTGTTTCGAACCGGATCGAGCGAGCGACACCGTCGATCGGTGTGACCGGCACCCAAACACCGAAGCGGCTACCACACCATTGCTCGCCCATGCCACGAACCGCGATCGTCACTGGCGCGTCGTCTGGGATCGGAGAGGCGACGGCCCACGAGCTCGCCGAGGAAGGACTGGATCTGGCCCTCGCCGCACGTCGTGCGGAGCGCCTCGAATCGATCGCCGCCGAACTCGAGGAAGAGTACGGCGTCGACGCCGTCGCCGTCCCCACGAACGTCCGCGAGGAAGCGGCCGTCGAGGCGCTGGTCGAGGCGACCGTCGAGCGGTTCGGCCGGCTCGACGTCCTCGTCAACAACGCCGGTCTCGCCCGGGGGAGCGAGGTCGCGGAGATGGCGACCGACGAGTACCGCACCATGACCGAGACCAACGAGGACGGCGTCTTCTTCGCCACGAGGGCGGCGCTCCCCCACCTCGCCGACAGCGAGGGGCACCTGATCTTCGTCGGCAGTTTCGCAGGCCAGTACCCCCGGCCGTTCAACCCTGTCTACGCTGCGACGAAGTGGTGGGTCCGGGGGTTCGCCCACAGCGTCGGCGCGCAGGTCGGCGACCAGGGCGTGGCGGTGTCCGTCGTGAATCCCTCGGAAGTCCGGACGGAGTTCGGCGGGAACGACGGCGACTCCTTCGCCGAGCGGTTCGAGCCGGGGAGCGTCACGGAGCCGATCGAGATCGCCGAGGCGATCCGGTTCGCGGCGACGCGGGAGCGTAGCGGCGTCTCGGAGATCGACCTCTACCGCCGCGATAAGTTCGCTGACACGATCCAGTAGGGGACAGGACGCGTGGCAATCGTGCGTCCTGTCCGACCTCGAACGGTCTGAGCCGTCCCTGCTGCTCTCATCGACTACAAGGGAAATCACTAGCTGACCGCGGAATGACTAGGACAGCAGACCGCTTGGATTCCGGGAGACCGAAGGTCTCCCGACGCCGTCGATCGTAGATCGACGAGCCCTGGCTCGCTGTTGCTCGCCAGGACGCCGCGGGCGTGGCCCGCGACAGCCCCCTCCCGCTCGCGCCCGTTCGCTCGCTGTCGCCGAAAGACGCACAGCGTCTTTCGAGATGACGAGAGAGCCCCGCTCTCTCGAACCATGCGCTTCACTCGCTCCCGTTGGTCGCTCGTTCCAGTGCTTACTTCGCGAGCGAACGCGAGCGGTCGGCCCCTTCCAGTCCCACCCGGTTGAATTAGAGTCGGTCATCGCTCCAGTGGATCGCCGCGGCGAGTGGGAGCCAGCGGGCGATCCCCAGTGCTGAGCATGACCGAGTTCCCGCGGCACATCGCTCCTCGAATTGTTCCCAGGGCGGGACTTCGGAAGGGGCCGACCGCTCGACGAAGGACGGCGACGGTGAGCCGAGCGAAGCGAGGCGAACGTCGAACGACGAGCGAAGTCCTGCCGAGCGGAGCGAGGCAGGGCTCGAGAGGCGAGCGAAGCGAGTCTCTCGGCGCGAAGTCTTTCGGAATAAGAACCGCAGCCGACCGTAGGGAGGCGAGGAGCGCAACGAGCCGCCCGAGTCGAGCGGGAGGGGGCTTCCGTGGCGAGCTGCAATCGAGCCAGCTCCCACGCTCCACTCTGATTCCCTAGTAGTCGAATCGATCACATCCGGAACGCTCGACGGGTCCCGATCGACCAGCAAGTCACCTACGGACGTCGCGAGGCGTTTTTCACCCCTGCCCTCATCCACCACGCCATGACCGATCCGGTGCTCGACGAGCTGTTCGACGTGATCGAGGATCGCAAGGCCGAGCTCCCCGACGATTCCTACACGGCCTCGCTGTTCACGCACGGGAAGGGCCAGAACGCCGTGCTCGAGAAGCTCGGCGAGGAGACCACCGAGCTCGTCCTCGCCGCGAAGGACGACGACGAGGCGGAGATCGCCCACGAGAGCGCGGACATCGTCTACCACCTGCTCGTGCTCCTGTCGATGCACGACATGGACGTCGAGGATCTGCGAGCGGAGCTGCGCGAGCGGCGGTAGCTGCGGCGCGTGCCAGCCGGCGTTCGCGTGCTGTCCGGCCGTTTGATCGGTCCTGGGGCGGCCGTTCGGAGCGGTGTCACGCCGCGTCGATGCCGGTGATCTCGAATCTGGCCCCACCGTCGCTCTCCGTTTCGACGGCGATCTCCCACCCGTGGTGGTGTACGATCGTCTCGACGATGTGGAGCCCGTAGCCGGTCCCCGACTCCGCGGTCGAGAACCCCGCCTCGAACAGCCGATCCTGCTCACCGTCGGGCACTCCCGGCCCGTCGTCCTCGACGTAGATTCCGTCCTCGACGTCGCCGACCGTGACAGTCACGGCGTCGCCGCCGTGGTCGATCGCGTTCCCGAGCAGGTTCTCGAACAGCTGGTGTAGCCGCGTTGGATCGCCCCTGATCGTCCTGCTGGTCCGGACGTCGAGCGTCGCGTCGCCGCTCTCGAGGAGCTGCCAGCACTCCTCGAGGAGCGTGGGTAGCTCGACCGGCTCGAGATCGCCGTCGTTTCGCCCGGTCTGTGCGAGCGTCAGGAGGTCCTCGATCAGCCCTTCCATCCTGTCGTGGGCGCTGGCGATCTCGTCGAGGTGCTCGCTGTCGCACTCCTCCCTGGCCAGCTCGAGCCGCCCCGAGGCGACGTTCAGTGGGTTCTGGAGGTCGTGGGAGACGATGCTCGCGAACTCGTCGAGGCGCTCGTTGCGCCGCCTGAGCTCCTGCTCGTGTTCGAGTCGGGTCAGGGAGGCCTCGGTCTGTGAGAGCAGGATCTCCGCGAGCTCGAGATCCGCCTCGTCGAACGCTCCGGGCGCTTCGGCGACCGCCTGGAAGTTCCCGTGATCGCCGATCGGGAGGCTGATCCCGGACTTGTAGGACGTCGACGTCCGTGCGACCTCGACGTCGTCGACGTCCTCGACCAGCTGGCTCTCGCCAGTGCGGTACGTCTTCCCCGCGAGCCCCTCTTCGATCGGGATCGACGCCACGTCCGCTTCCGAGAGGCGTTCGGACGTCGCCTCGGCTTCGAGCACTCCGTCCGACTCGAGAGCGACGATCGACTGGTCGAACTCCAGGACGTTCTCGGCGGCGTGGATCGTCTCCTCGCAGATCGCGGCGGCGGATTCCTGTGACGCGATGGCCGTGCCGGCGTCGTGGAGCGCGGTCAGGGACTCCTCGAAGCGCTTGCGCTCGGTGACGTCGCGTGCCGCCCAGATGACCGATTCCGGCCGCTCGCTCCCGTTGGGGATCGGTGCGACCGACGCTTCGAACCAGCGCGTGCCGCTCTGGACGTCCATCTCGTACTCGATGACCTCCGGCGCATCCGTCTCGAGCGTCCGCTCAACGGTGTCGAGAAACCGATTCGCCAGCGCCGTCGGGAGCACCTCGTGGAACCGTTGTCCCTGGAGCGTCGACGCCTCATCAGCCAGGAGTTCGTCATCACTACTGGCGCCGAGAATTTCCCTGTAGCGGCCGTCGCCGTCGATGACGAACGCGGCGCCCGTGTACATGTCCAGCAACGCCGCGAGCTTCGCCTCGGTCTCCACACCCATCCGACTGTGATATCGAGTCGCTACGTACAAAATTCCACTGGCACCGGTCTCCGTTGGCGATTTCCGACGGTATTGGCGATCGCTGCAGCTCCAGTGCCCGGGCGTCTTCGAGGAAGCTCCCGACGGTCGACGAACGGGATCCGTTCCGCAAATCGACCCGATACCCTAATGTGTCGCCCAGCGAAATCACTTGCCCGAGGGCCCGTAGCTTAGTCCGGTTATAGCGCCCGGCTCATATCGGCGTCGTCGCTGGCGACACCGTGGGACACCGGGTGGCCCTGGGTTCGAATCCCAGCGGGCCCACTCCTCGTCACTTCGCTCCTCGTCGTGGGCCCGCTGACCGTTCGGCGAGCGGCGCGAGCCGAACCTTGGGAGTCGAGCGGAGCGAGTCTCCCGGTGTTCGCGAAAGCTCCGCTTTCGCTCAGTCCCAGCGGGCCCCATTCGTCGGATATTGTCTCCGTGCCTTACGCGCCGCCGTGTTCCTCGTAGGGCTGGACGAGGACGAACCCGTCCTGGCCGCCGAAGTCCATCTGGATCGCCTCGCCCGAGGTCTGGCCGATCTCGAGTTTCTTGTTCGTCCCGACCGACGGCGACTCGGCGGTAGTCCAGGCGACCGTCGCCTTCGGGTCGGTCCTGACGGGCGGTTCGAGGACGACCGGGTCGCAGTGGGTCGTCAGCGCGACAAGTCCCGGGCCTTCCAGCTCGACGTTCGTGAGCCCGCCGGCCAGCGCGCCGCTGAGGCTGTCTATCGTCGTGATTTCGTAGTGCAGGTCGGACTCGAAGGCGAGGATGTCCTCGCCGTTGACGGTGATCCTGTCGTCGGCCTCGAGTTCGAGCACCTGGATCTTCTTGCCCGTGTCCGCGAGGTAGGCGGTGCCCTGCCCCTCGATCTGCATGATCGGCGTCCCCTCGCCGGTGACGGCGTCCTTCAGATAGCCCGTGACGCCGCCTTCGACCGAGGCCTTCCCGGTGAAGGTGAGATCGCCGGTGTAGGCGACCATCGAGTCGGCTTTCGCCATCGTCGTCCCGTCGACGTCGACCGCGAGGGCGTAGCTGTTCTCGCGCCGGAACGGCGCATCGCTGTCCGTGGGTTCGTACGCGGTGGTGAACTCGTCTGCGTTCATTCTGGAGTCGAAGCCGATCGGCTTCATCGGACCGTCGGCCGCCCGGACAAAGACGATCCGCGCCGGGTTTCTCGTCCAGAAACTCCGCGAACGGCCCTTTGCCGCCGTCGTCCGATGCCGACGTACCGATGCACGACAATGGGCTGAAACGGTGTGGAGTCGGTATCCGCGGCGTGGCCATGGCGATCGACGCGGTCGTCTGGTTCGCGCTGTTCTTCGTCTCCACGTACGGTATCGCGCTCGCGACTGGACAGGTCGAGAGCACGCCGGAGGGGACCAGCGCCGAACTCGAGGGAACGCTCGGTACGGTCGGGTTCGCGGTCTGGCTCGGTCTCGGCGTCGGCTATCACACGCTCCTCGAGTGGCGGTCGGGGAAGACGCTCGGCAAGTATCTCGTCGGCATTCGCGCGGCAGCGGCAGACGGCTCCGCGCTCTCGTTCCGATCGTCGCTGGTGCGGAACGGCCTCCGGATCGTCGACTGGCTCCCCATGTTCTACCTGCTGGGGATCCTCCTCGTCGCCGTCTCTGACGAGCAGCAACGACTCGGCGACCGCCTCGGCGGGACGACGGTCGTCCGCGACTGACCGGCCATCGAAACCACGGCATGACGCAGGAATGCGCGTGCTCAAAGGAGTGCGCTCCGACCGCACCGATCCCAGCCAGATCGCTACTGGAACTCCCGGGCTGCGACCACGCCCGACTCGTCGCCGACCGTCACGGTGACGACCACCTGGTCGCCCTCGGGATCGACGTAGACGGTGAGGTAGTTCACACCCTCGACTGGCGACACCGAGCTCGACCACTCCGACTCGACCGCTCGGACGGTGAGTTCGTCCGCCGCGAACGATTTCTCGACGTGGACGTCGACGCGGTTCTCTGACTCGTGGTAGTCGAACCGGAACGCGTCGTCGGGGACGGTCTCCTCGACGACGGGCGGTGGATCCTCGTCGGGGTCGATCTGCTGGCCGTCGTCGCCACCATCTCCGCGCCTGGTGTACTCGACGTCGAGCACGTCGCTCGCGTACGTCCCGACCACCGAGACGCGATCGCCGTCGACGCTGAACTCGTGGTCGTCGCTCGCGGTCCCGAGTCGCGACTCGAGACGCTTCCTGGCGTCGTCGCCGACTGCTTCGGTCGCGAGGCGCGCGGTAGTCTGCGCTCCGTCCGGCTCGAAGCTGACGGACGCGAACAGGGAACTCCGGCTGGCGGCGAACTCCGTCGAGAGCTGCTCCTCGGCGTTCCCCCAGAAGAACTGCTCGAGGTCGGGCGCGCCGATCCAGCCGACTGAGAGATGTCCCTCTCCGGCCGTCTCGGCGAGCCACTCGAACCGATCTCGTTCCTCGATCGCGCGTGCGGACGCACCGCTGGCGGCGTCGACGACTGGGACGAGCTCCCGTCGGTCGTTCGCCATGAACGCGGCCGATCCGTCGACCGCGACGACGGCGCCGTCGCCGTCGCTCGTGGATTCGAACAGCTCGAACCCGCCGCGGTCGCCAGTCCGTTCGAACGCGTTCTGGAACACCGGCCCCTCGGTCCCCGACCGGAGGTTCTCGACGGCCCGGTCGACGTCGAGGTCGCCGGCGACGCCGACGACGCCGTTCACGTAGTAGAGGTCGGTCGCGCCTCCCTGTGATCCGTCCGGGTCGACGAGATAGCCGAGCCCCGCGGCGTAGAAGCCGATGGTGGCGGCGAGCATCCGGCCACCGAGTGCGATCGGAACGGTCAAGAGCGGATCGTCGACCTCGTCGAGGCCGGAGATCCGGGGTGCGTACTCGGCCGTCTCGGCGTCGTCCCGCGAGGGAAGGATCACCGGCAACAGTTCGTTCGCCTTCGAGGCCGACTCCGGGATGCCGAGGTCGACGTGGGCGGTCACGATCGTGGATTCGTCGGCCGGCGCCCACTCGTAGTGATCGCTCCGATCGTCTCCCGTATCGGCGAAACAGCCCGCGACGCCCGCAGCCGTGAGGGCGGCTCCCAGCCGGAGGACGCCGCGGCGATCGAGCCGTGTCATGGGTGCTCCGTGGATTGGTTTCGACCGCTCCGTCGCGCAGCTGGTCGTACGTCGGGCTCAGGTATCACGGCTACAAAAGCGGTCGTTCTCGCGGTCGTCCGACGACCAACCCCGGCTCGTCGTGGACCGTCGGCTGTCGGTCGTTCGCGGGCAACTGCCTCTCGCGTTGGCGGGGTGACTGGAGCGTTCACCGGTTCGATACGGTCTTGGTGCAATCAGACGACACGACACCTCCAGCGGGCTCGGTCCGCGATCGGGGAGCCGCCGGGAGCGGAGCACGTCGGTCGTGACCGACGCCCGGCGGCGATCGGATGGGCGGGGAGCCCGTCGGCGTTCGGCTCGCGACTGTCGGAGTCCGAGCGTTGCTTGCCCGCGAATCCGGCCGCGGGCAGTGGCCGGTACGCCTCGATCAGTAGTATGGACCCCGCACAGTTTCCGGCGCTGAAACGGCGCCCGGTGCCGATCAGTCGCTGGCATGGTCGAAGTACGCCTCGAGGAGCTTGCGCTGTCCGGCCCGGAGGTGGTGCAAGAGCGTCGGCCCCGTGATTCCCAGCGAGTTCGCGACCGCTTCGGCCGTGCTCCCCCGCGGCGATTCGAAGTACTCGGCCAGCAGTGCGGTTCTGAGGGCGTCCGTCTGGTGGTCGGTCAACCGCTCGGCGAGCGCGCTCTCGAAGTCGGCGTCGGTCCGCACCTCCCGTTCGCGCTCGCGCTTCGCGATCACCTCGGCGTCGAACCGGCGCGTGAACGCGGCAGCGATCCGTTTGACGTCCTCGTCCGGTGGCAGCTCGGCGACGACCCGGTGTCCGTCGTCCCCGAAGCTCGCCGACTCGATGGTCACGCCCTGCGACGCGAGGAGTCCGAGGGGCGTGTCGCTCGCAACGACGAGTTCGACCGAGCCCCCGTCGTCGTGTTCGGAGACGATCCGCACGGACTCCACGCCGTCGACGCCGCCGAGCGCGTCGGCGACCGGGCCGGCCCCTCCCGCCTCGACGGTCAGGTAACTGAGGAGCTGGTCGTCGCGCTGGACGACGCCTTCGACCGACAGCTCGGCGCCAGTCTCCATCGCTGCGGCGGCCAGCGGCGTCCCGGCACCGCGGAGGGCGAACGTGAGTTCGACGACCGTGCTCGAACGGAGCAGCGACCGGTGCCGGGTCGCGTTGACGGCGAACCCGGCCATCTCGCCGACGGTGCCGAAGCTACTCCGCTCTCGATCGGTGAACGCGTCGCGCTCCGAGGTGTAGAGGCCGACGACGCCGTGGACGCTGGAGCCGTGCCGGAGCGGGATCGCGAGCAGCGACTGGAGCCCGTCGGCGAAGGCGGCGCGCCGGATCGACTCCGGCACCGAGTCGTCGTCGCCGAGGGGCTGGACGGTCTCCACGGTCCCGCTCTCGATCGCACGCCGCTCCGGGACGTTCGCGCCGTCCGCGAGGGCGGCCTCGATCGCGTCGAGCGTGCGGTCGGTCGTCCCGGCAGAGGCGCGGAGTGCGACGTTCGCCGAGCCGGGTTCGCGTTCTCCCACCCACGCGAAGTCGTACAGCTCCGTCTCGCCGAGGTGTTCACAGATCGTCGTCGCGATCTCGGCCCGCGTCGAGGCGTCGACGAGCGCGGCGAGAATATCCGCGATGAGCTCGTTCGTGACGGTCAGCCGCCGACGGTCCGCCTCGAGACGCTCTCGGCGCCGCTGCGAGCGGTGTGCCTCGGTCGCGTCCTCGAGATAGACGAAGACGCGCTCGTCCCCGGGCACGATGGTCACCGACAGCCACCGGTCGAGCTCGGGGTAGTACTCCTCGATCGAGCGCTCGGCGTCCGGCGGCGACCCGAACGCGTTCGGGACGCCGTCCGATACCGACGGCGGGATCACGTCGTCGATGGTCTCGTCGGCGCTCTCCTCGGCGTCGACCTCCAGCAGCGTCGCGGCGCTCCGGTTCAGCGATCGCACTCGCCCCGTTGGCGTGACCTCGACGACGCCGATCGGTGCACGTTCGAGGGGTTCGTCCATCCGTTGTTCCTGTCGTCTGGCCCGGTGTAAACGCTTGTTGCTCGGTCCGACCGTCGGTCAGCGGTTCGACGCGAACGACACGCCGGTGATCTCGAACCTGGCACCGCCGTCGCCGCAGTCGGCGACCGCGATCGACCACCCGTGCCGAGCGACGATGCGCTCGACGATCGCCAGTCCGAGCCCCGTGCCGTGGTCCTCGGAGCTGACGCCCGGTTCGAACACCGACTCGGTGCGGTCGATCGGGATGCCCACGCCGTCGTCGGCGACGGCAAATCCCTCGGGCGCATCGTCGTCGAGCCGACGGACGGTAACCGTGAGCCCGTCGCTGCCGTCGTCGCTGCCGCTGGCCGATCGATCGGAATCGCCGCGTTCGGCGCCGTGCTCGACGGCGTCCTCGTGAGGCACCGGCGAACGAGGGCTCGTCGAACCGTGTTCGACCGCGTTCCTGAAGAGGTTCTCGAGGAGCCGTCGGAGTCGGCCCTCGTCGGCGACGATCGGCGGACAGTCCGCTGGCCCCACGAGACTGGCGTCGTCGGTGTCGACGGTCGACCAGGCGGCTTCCGCGACGGCACCGAGGTCGACTTCCTCCGACGGGTCGACCGCCCCTGCGGTGCCGGCGAGCGTCAACACGTCGTCGATCAGTCGCTCCATCCGGTCGTGGGCGCGCGAGACGTGTTCGAGGTGCTCCTCGGCCGCCTGCAGGTCGTCGCTCTCGCGGGCAGCTTCGAGTCGCGCCGTCGCGACGTCGAGCGGGTTCCGGAGATCGTGGCTGATGGCGCTCGCGACGGTCTCGAGTTCGACCTCGCGCGACGGTCGATCGCCCGACGGCTGCTCACCCGATGGCCGCTCGCCAGACTGCTGCTCGCCCGACGGTCGTTCGCCAGACGGCTGCTCGCCCGACGGTCGTTCGCCAGACTGCTGCTCGCCCGACGGTCGTTCGCCAGACGGCTGCTCGCTCGGCTCGTCGGCGGGAAGCGGCGTGAACGCGAGATAGCGACCCGGCTTCGCGTCGGCCGGAAATCCCTGGACGAGATACGTATCGACGGGCGCGTCGCGCACCCCTCGCGTCGAAACCCTGGCCGGTCGGTGTTCGTCGCCTGCCACGAGCCCGTTCACGTCGGGGAGCGCGTCGGCGTTGATCCCGACCGCGGTCAGCGCCTGCGCCACCGAGTCGCCGGTGGGATCCGACCCGAACGTCGACTCGAACGACGCGTTTGCGGCTCGAACGACGGCGCCGTCGCTCCCCGCCGCGTCCGCCGCCTCGACGTAACAGATCGGCGACGGCCAAGCGGCCAGCGACATCGCGTCTGCGTCCGGGCCGTCCAGCGTCATCGGTGCGTTCGCCCTGACGTTTGGTGGGCTCTCGGAAAGGCGTAGAGTCTAGCTATACAGACGCGATCGCGTGGCTGGTGGCTGGCTCGTTTCGCGGTGGAACTGCTGCTCGCTCATCGAGTGGCATCCCTGCTCGGACACGTCGAGAGTGGAGCCCGTCGAGAGTAGTGGCCGATCAGGTGCTCTCGCGGCCGACGTCGTCGAACGCGGCGAGCAGCTCCGTGGGGTCGCCGAGCAGCCGCTGGGCCCGCCGCCGGAGCCGGTCGGCGCGCGTCTCGACCCTCCCGTAGGCCTCGTGATCGGCGCGTTCGGTCTCGGGAAGCTCGGCCGCGATCACGCGACGCTTTGCCTCGACACCGAAGTACTCGCCCAGCACTTCGTGTCCGAGAATCGTGCACTGCTGGTCGACCGCTGCTCGCAGGTCCTCGCGATCGACCGGTTTGCAGAGGTAGTCGTCGAAGGGCATGTCCAGGATGTCGAACCCGGGATCGATGGCCGTGACCATGACGACCCGCCCGAGAAAGTCCGACTCGTCCAGCGCCGCGAGCACGTCGTCGCCGGACGTCCCGGGCATGTGCCGGTCGAGGATCACCACGTCGAACTCGCCATCCGAGACGGCGTCGAGTGCCGCGTCGCCGCCGTAGGCCGTCTCGACCTCGAACCGCTCCCGGAGCCGCAGCGCGTAGGCGTCCGCGACCTCGCGCTCGTCGTCGACCACGAGCGTCCGTGGGCGAGCGCTATCGGACCGGTCGTCGGCGGGCTGGTCGGCCATCTGTCGTGTCGAGTATCCGGCTGCGCTCCCATAACGGCTGTCGTTCCGGGCTGGGCCGGCGCCACCGGGTCGCTCATCGGCGGTCCCGTCTCCCGGCCTCCGGTCCCTTCCACTGGCCAGCGGTTCCGTCTTCCGGCCACCGGTCACGTCCCCCTGGCTACCGATCCCGTCTCCCGACGTGGGTCGGTCCGCGTCTGTATAGCTAGACGAGCGTCCGCCCGGGGACTCGTGATAGTTAGCACTCCCTGCTTCGGCAGTCGCTCGCGTTGCCTCGAAGCACATGCAGAAGCAGCGTCACCGATCGGTCGGATCGCAGTCGCTGGGGGGAGCGTCGGATCCGGAGACGGCGGCCGGCGGCCGGCGCCCCTCGGCGGGACCGGACGACCTCTTGCCAGACGACCTCCTCCCGGACGACCTCCTCGACGTACTGGGCGACGAGTACACGCGGCTCGCGCTCTCCGCGATCCGGGACGGTCCGATGAGCGGGGCGGAGGTCGCCGAAGCGACGTCGATGTCGAAGCCGACGGCGTTCCGGCGGCTCAACGAACTGGTGGAGATCGGGTTCGCGTCGACTCGCCACCGCATCGACCCCGACGCCGGCCACCACCACAAGGAGTACTGCCTCGTCGTCGACTCGATCTCGGTCTCCTTCGGCGAGGAGGATCTGGACGTCACCGTCCGACCGGAGGACGCCGAGCGCGAACGGGTGGCGTGCGTGGCGCCGCTCGACGACTGACGGCTCCCCGGGCGGACTGCACAGAATTAACGGAACTCCGTCGTCAGTGGGCGAACGACAGCTGAAGGGCGGCGTCGGCAGCTCGCGTTGGACGGCCGCCGGGGGCAGCGTCGACGGCCACGCCGACGATCGACGAGATTCACCATGGAACACGTCATCACTGCCGGCCGGTTCGCCGTCTGGCTCCTCGCGATCGGTACATCCGTCGCGCTCGGCGCGTACCTCTTCGGCCGCCGAGACAGGGCGGCCGCTCGTCCGTTGCTCGGCGTGGCAGTCGTGCTCTCGATCGGGGCGCTCGCTCACGCGCTGGTCGCCGGTCCGTCGCCGGCGGACGACGCGCTCGCCCGGATCGGGCTGGAACCGGCCGACGACTGGTGGGTCGTCCAGGGGGCGACGGTGACGATCCTGGCGAGTGGCAGCTGGACGCTGTTCGCCTTCGCCTACACGGGCAGGAGTCACGCGTCGATCCGCGGCCTTCGCGCGGGCGTCACACTGCTCGGCATCGGCGCCGCGCTCCTGACCGTCCGCGCAGCCGTCCGCGGCTCCTCGCAGGCCATCGTCGACGGGCTCGCAGTGCTCCTCCTGCTCGCGGCGCTCTCGGCCGCGGTCGGCGTCTGCTTGCTCCTCTGGACCTCGGGCGGACGGAACGCGTTCCCGACCGTCGAGCCGCTGCTCCTGGCGGGCGGCGTCGTCGTTTTCCTCCCGGGCGTCTTCCTCGCACAGCTGTCGGGGGCGCCGTGGCTCTTCCCCGCGACGATAGCGATCGCCAGTGGCGCTTTCCTGGCTGCAGTCGGGCGATATCCGACGTTCGACACCCTCCCGGCGGCGCGCGTCGCCGGTCGGGATCGCGTCGTCGACGAGCTGTCCACGGGCGTCCTCGTCGTCGACCGACGCGGCCGGATCCAGGACTGCAACGCTCGCGCCGAGTCGCTCTTCGACGTGCGCGCCGAGACGGTGACGGGCGACCCGCTTGCCGATCTGCTGGGCGTCGAGGTGGCACCCGAGGCCCTCGCAGAGGCCGGGGAGCCCACGGAGCTCGTCCTCGATCGCGGCACCGTCGTCGAGCTGACGGGGAGTCCTATCACCGGGACGGGGGATCGATCGTTCGGAACGCTGTTGCTGTGCGAAGACGTGACGCAGCGACGGCGCAGGGAGGAACGACTCTCGATCCTCCGGCAGTTCGTCGTCGACGTCGTGGGCGACCGAATGGAGCACGTCGCGACGTCCGCCGCCGCTGCCCAGCGCGACGAGGCTGACGAGCGTCCGGATTCTGCTGGGGCGGAGGCCGACCCAGGAGAGGGCCTCGAACGTGACGATCGCACGACGGGCTCCGGTGGCCACGACCTCGCCGATCGCGCGGAGGACGTCTGGACGACGACGACCGCGTTGACGACGCTCGTCTCGAACGCCCGTGACGTCGAGCGTGCCATCGCGAGGTCCGAGGCCCCGGACGGGAGTCACGCTGGCAAGACGGATCTCGGTAACCGGATCGAGACGGTCGTCGCGTCCGTCAGCGAGGGGACCGACAGCTCGCCGACCGTCGAGCTTCCGGACGCCCCGTTTCGCACGGCCGTGCCAATACCCCTGTTCGAGACGTTGCTGCGGACGGTCCTCGAGGAGACTTCACGGCTCGCGCAGGGTCCGGTGACGATTACGGCGACGGCGGCCAGCGATCCGACGATCCACCTCCGGTTCGACCGGCCAGCGGAGGAAGGATCCGACGGCGTCTCCGGCGACGATCGCTCGCTCCCGGTGACTCGACTCGCCGTCGACCACGCCGGCGGGATCCTCCGCGTCGAGGGCCAGACGGACGAGCAGTGCTGCGTCACGATCGAGCTGCCGCCGCCGGCAGCGGACGGCGATCGCCTGGCCGCGTCGCCCCCCGGTCGTTTCGATCGCGTCCGCGAGAAGAGCGCGGGAGCTGCTGGTCCGTCGACGACCGTCCCGCATCCACCGGACGTGGCCGGGGAGGACGGCCGATGACTGGGGCGTGGCTCCTCGCCGGACTCGTCGTGGCCGGCGGGGCGGTCGCCGTCGTGCGCGAATTGCGCCGTGCCGCCGATCGTCCGGGCGTCCTGCCTGCGACGTCGCTCGTCGCGCTCCTCGGAACGCTCGCTCTCGCGGTCGCGATCGTGCAGACGGCTCCAATCGGTCTGGCGCCGGGCGCGCCCGCCAGGATGGGGCTACTGGCCGGATGCGTCTTCGCGTCGCTGTGCTGGATCGCGTTCGTCGTCGCGTACACAGGGCGCGGTCCGGCGGTGACCAGCTATCGCGCGGTCGGACTCGGCGCGCTCGGCGTCGCGACCGTGGCGAGCACCGCGATCACCTGGCTCCACGAGATCGACCGGGTCGAGCTCGGGACGATCGGCGAGCTCTCCTATATCGTCACGTTCTTCCTGCAGATCGGCGTCTTCTCGCTCGGACTGCTCGGCGTCGTCCTGCTCGTCCGCTCGACGATCGGCTACGACGACCTGCCGGTCCGCCGCGGTGGCGGGCTCGCCCTCGCTGGCCTCGGCGTCGCTTCGCTCCCCCTCTCGATCTGGATCGGGCAGGAACTGGGCGGTGCGACGGCTTTCTCGATCGCGGCCGTCCAGATCGGCGGGATCGTCGGGCTGATCGGGCTGGTGCAGCGTCGTGATGGGCTGTTCGAACCCGCCCCGACCGCGGGTCACCTCGCACGGGAGAGGGTGCTGGAGACGATCGCTGCGCCGATCGTCGTGACGGATCGCGACCACCGCCTCCTCGACGTGAACGCGGCCGCGAGGGAGACCTTCGGCGTCGGTGACTCGCCGCTTCGAGAGCTGACGCTCCCGTCGGTTGCCGGCGTCGACGCGGAGACGGAGCTCTCGGGACCCGTGTCGATTCGGACCACGGCCGGACGGCGGGAGTTCGCGGTCACCCGGAACGAGATCGCCGGCAACGACGACGGGCCGCTCGGGTTCGCGTACCGCTTCCGGGACGTGACGGACCGCCAAACCCGCGAACAGCGACTGGAAGTACTCAACAGGCTCCTGCGTCACGATCTCCGGAACGACCTCGACGCGATCCGCGGCTTCGCCGAGCCCGTCCGCGACGGTCGCGTCGAGGCCGGGGCCGCGCAGTTCGACCGCATCGAGGGGCTGGCCTCGGACCTGGTGGAGCTGTCGGCCGCAGTCGATCGATCTGGACGACTCCTCTCCGGTGACTCCCTGGCGATCGAACCCTGCGATCTTCGCACTGTCGCCGAAGCCCGTGTCGCCGAAGTCAATGTGGCCGACGCCGCCGGGACCGTCGACGTCTCGATCGACGCTCCGGATCGAGCCGTTCGACTCGACACCGATACAGCGCTCCTCCGACTGCTCCTCGACGAACTCCTCGACAACGCCATCGAGCACAGCGATCGCGAGCGGCCGACGGTGACGGTCCGGGTCGCCGAGGCCGCCGACGGCGCGACGCTCGCGGTCGCCGACGACGGGCCGGGAATCCCGGAGTACGAACGCAACGTCCTGGTCGAGGGCGCAGAGACGCCCGTCGCCCACGGCAGCGGCATCGGGCTCTGGATCGTCCACTGGGCGACCGCGAAGCTCGGCGGTCGGCTCGAGTTCGCCGCGAACGAGCCGCGGGGCACCGTCGTTTCCGTTCACCTTCCAGATCTGGCGGCCTCCCAGTCCTCCAGCCTTCACGCGGGCTGAAGGCGCACGGCACGCGGTGCCTGTCGGCCGCTCGCCGTGAGCCACGGGCCCAAAACGCCGGGGGCCGCCATCGGCACCGTTTTGCAGCGCGAACTCCCAGGACCGCGTATGCACCGACGGTCGTTTCTCGCGAAGGGCGTCGCTGTGAGCGCGACTGCAGGCCTCCTCGCGGGCTGTATCGGTAGCCTCGGCGGTAGCGACGGCAACGGCAAGGCGGACGTCGAGATCGGCGTCGCTCCCGATCCCTCGATCACCGAGGCCGGGCTCGCACCCGAAACGGCGGACGTTCCCGCTCCCGGGGTCGAGGTCGATGCCCTCGAGACGAACACCGACAACGCCGAGGCCGTCCCCTTGCTCCCGATCGACGCCGCCTACGACTGGTACCGCCGCCGTGACGCCCGCTTCGTCGACGCCCGCAAAGGCATGGCACAGTACGAGCACTCCCACGTCGCGGGCGCCGTGTTCAGTCCCGCACCGAACGGGTTCGAGGACTCGGACCCAACCGACGCCTGGCCGGAAGCAGAGCGCATCGTCACGTACTGTGGCTGCCCGCACCACCTCTCCTCCCAGCGGGCGTCGAGTCTCATCGCGAACGGCCACGAGGCCGTGTTCGCGCTCGACGAGGGGTTCGCCGAATGGTTCGAGCGGGACTATCCGATGCGAAGCTCCAACGGCGCGGTCTCGCTCGCCGAGCAGCGGGTCGTCTCTGGCGCCGTCGATCCCAGCTACGCCGGTGAGTTCGTCGACCTGCGCCACGAGCCGACCGGCCAGGTCGAGCCCGCGAAGATCGGGGCCGACGGCAGTTTCGACGTCTCCTTCCGGTTCGTCGACGTCGACGCCGAGAGCGTGCTGACGCTGGAGACGCCGGCGTGGACCCGGAGCGGCACGCTGGCTGGGTTGACGAGCGGGACGGTCGTTCGCTAACTGGGGATCGCTCGAGCGGAGGCGGCTACCCAAATCGGGCTTGTGCTGTCGCTCGGGAAGCGAGTGCGGCAGAGAGGAGTAAGCCCCCTTCTGTTTTTCCGGCATTCGGCTCGGCGTCGACGACCGCCCTTGCGGGTGTCCGGGCTACCATCGGGCCGTCGACTTGCACCGGCGAGGATTCGCCGTTCCATCGGTCCTCCGCGGTCTGCCCTCGGTGGGTCAGCTTCCCGTCGCTTGAATTGCCGACGGCCGCACGCGGGTCACCCCACGCGCGGACCGCGACTTGCTCGCTCCGGGGTCGCGCACCTCATCGGTCGCACGGAGACGTGTCGTTGCTGTTCCAGCGCCGGCGGTCTCCCGCCCCGGGGTTGTCCCCGGTCGCCTGCCCGATCGGTGGGGGGACTTTCCTCACGGTCGCATGTGCGACGCGCGGGAGCCGGACTCTCTCTACCGATCACTCGTACGCCGTTTCCCGGTTTAAGGGTTCTGACGGGCGTGCAGCCGGTAGGTCGTCGGTCCCGATCCTCTCACTCCGCTGCCGATCGGTCGGCCTCCGATTCCGGTTCGGCGTCGGCGGCGGCTGGCGACGCGTCGTCGAGAACGTCGCCCAGCCACCACCCCCTGTGGAAGACGTACGCACCGGCGATCGCCGCGGTGACGTTCGAGAGGGCGATCGCCGTCCAGGCGCCCGTCGCGCCGAGTCCGAGCAGGAGCACGAGCGCGATCGCAAGCACTGCGCGGGCACCCCACAGCGTCGTCACGCCGACGATCATGGCAAGCCGGGTCGATCCCGAGCCGTAGAACGCCCCGTTCATCATGTGGTAGACGGCCATGATCGCCCAGGTCGGCGCAACGAACCGGAGGAAGGTCGCACCGTGGTCGACGACCGCGTCCGACCCCTCGCCGGTGACGAACAGGTCGACGATCCCTTCGGCAAAGACGACCGTCAGCGCGCTCGCGACGACGAAGACCGTCCCGAGGATCGCGATCGCGACGTAGACCGTCCGCCGTGCGCGATCGCGGTGGCCGCCGCCGAGGTTCTGCCCGACGACCGTCTCGACGGACATCCCCATCGCCGCCATCGGGAGCCAGACCAGCGAGACGAACCGGTTGCCGATGCCGTAGGCCGCGACGGCGTCCGCACTGACGGTCGCGACGAGCGCCGTCATGACGATCGCCGCGATCGACTGGGTGCTCTGGTCGATCGCGCCCGGCGTGCCGATCCGGACGATTTTCTCGATCGTCGCGCGCTCGGGCAGGAGGTCGTCGATGGAGAGCCGGAGCCCGACGTGCCCGCCGAACAGCAGCCACGCACCGACGACCGCGGCCAGCCCCCGGGAGAGGACCGTCGCGAACGCAGCGCCCGCGACGCCGAGGCCGCCGAAGCCGGTCGCGCCGTGCAGCGTCGCCTGGAGCCCCTCGAGACCGAGCCAGCCGAACAGTGGGTTCCCGGTGAACCCGAGCACGAAGAACGGATCGAGGAGGACGTTCAGTCCGACGCTGAAGACCATCAGGTACATCGGCGTCTTCGTGTCGCCCCAGCCCCGGAGGACGGCCATGAACACGTGAAAGCCGAACGTGAAGGGCATCCCGAGGACGACGATCCGGAGGTACGTGGTCGCCTGATCGTGAACCGCAGTGCCCGGCGTGGCGCCGATGGCCGTCAGCAGGTACGGCGCGAAGACGAACCCGAACGCCGCGACGACGACCGAGAGCGCCGCGTTGAACGCCATCGTCTGGCCGGTGACGTGGCCGAGCCGGTCCTCGTTGCCAGCGCCGGAGTGCTGTGCCACGAGGATCGTGCCGGCGTTGGTCATCCCGGCACCGAGGCTCACGAGCAGGAAGACGATCGGCCACGCGAACGACAGCGCGGTCACCGGGTCCGTACCGAGCCGGCCGACCCAGAACGTGTCCGTGAGGTTGTAGGCGACCTGGAGGAGCTGGGTCATCGTCAACGGTCCTGCGAGCGCGAGGAGCGGCCAGACGATCGGCCCCTCGGTGAACCGGCGCGAGTGATCGCTCGCGGCGTCGCTCATCGAGTGGCCTCCCCGCGTCCGCTGGTTTCGGATCCAGTCGCGTGCGCGTTCGGCTGGCTGTGCGTCGGTCCGCCCGGGCTCGCCGGTCGCGAGGGATCTGCGTCTCGTCCGGGCCGTGCAGTTCGTTTGGCGTGGATGTGTTCGGTTCGTCGCATTCGCAATCGTGGGTTCGTGGGCGTTTCTCGTCGCTCGCTACAGCTCGACACGCTGGAACGCCACAGACCGCCGAACCGATGCCTCTGGAGGAGGCGTCAGTACGACCAGTGAAGCACGAATCGTCGCCGCGGCTGTCGATCGAGGCGACCGACCGTGGGCCTGCGAGGTCCAGGCCCAGTTACAGCACGGCGAGCATCGGAACTGCCCGAGACGAGGACCGACCGCTACTTAGGCGTTCCGTCGGCACGCGACCTGTTCACACGTCCGTCGGCCGGACGGTGCCGGAACGTCTTTGGCCGTTCCGCGGCGAGCACCGATCGTGCAACGGCCCTCGGTGACTCCCCGATTCGGCGCGGCGGGTGGACGGAGGTGCGGGCGATGAAGCTCGCGCTCGCCCAGCTCGCGATCGAGGACGGGGACGTCGACGGGAACGTCGAGCGCGCCGTCGACGCGATCGCGACGGCAGCCGCGGACGGTGCCGACCTCGTCGCGCTCCCGGAGATCTTCAACCTCGGCTACTTCGCCTTCGAGGCGTACGAGCGCGCAGCAGAATCCATCGAGGGGCCGACGATCGGCGCGCTCGCCAACGCGGCTCGCGAGCACGATGTGGCGGTCCTCGCCGGGACGATCGTCGAGGACCTCGCAGCCACTGCGGCGGAGACGACAGTCCCGACGCCGGCAGAATCGGGGCTCGCGAACGCCGCCGTCCTGCTCGACGCCGACGGCGAACGCCAGCTGGTCTATCGCAAACACCACCTCTTCGGGTACGACTCCGCGGAGGCCGAGCTGCTCGTGCCGGGCGAGCGGATCGAGACGGCGACGGTCTGCGGGGTCGAGGTCGGCGTCACGACCTGCTACGACCTCCGCTTCCCCGAGCTGTACCGCGAACTGCTCGACGCCGGCGCGGAGCTGGTGCTCGTTCCATCGGCGTGGCCACAGCCTCGCCTCGAGCACTGGCAGACCCTCCCGCGAGCGCGTGCGATCGAGAACCTCTGCTACGTCGCGGCGGTCAACGGCGCGGCGGTCGGTCGGGACGAACGCGACGGAGCCGACGGGGGTGGCCCCCAGCTCGTCGGCCGATCCACGGTGTTCGATCCGTGGGGAACGCCGATCGCGTCGAGTGGTCCCGAGGCGACGATCGTCGCTGCGAGGGTCGAGCCCGACCGGATCGCCGACGTTCGCGAGGAGTTCCCCGCGCTGGACGACCGGCGACCGTAGCCGGTCTCGACCGGTGCGGGCCGCACGCCGCACCACAACCCGCGGGCCGACAGCCCGATTCGCGGGCGACACTTTAAGTACCGAGAGGCATTACCAGTAGATGCCGGTACACGGCGCTTTTCACGTCGAACCGGCAGCAAACGCGAGACGCTCGCACTCGTCACGTTGCCGCTCCCGGACGGCAACTGACTCCGTCCCGGCCCACTCCGCGCCTGCCCCTTTCCATTCCGTTTCCACCGACGACTAGCCCTGCTTCCCCTGAAGAGCTACACTGCCGCGTGCGCGGGAGTTTTGTACCGGGCGGTCCGCCCACGGGTATGCAGGTACTCCTCGTGGGCGGTACCGGACTCATCAGCACAGGGATCACGCGCCAGCTCGTCGAGGCTGGGCACGACGTGGCCTGTTTCACTCGCGGCGAGAGCGAGGCGCGCGTGCCCGACGCCGTCGAGTTCGTCCACGGCGATCGCTCGAACCCCACCGACCTCGCGGACGCGCGCGACGCGGTCGATCCCGACGTCGTGATCGACATGATCCTGTTCGATCCGGACACGGCACGCGAGGCGATCGAGGTCTTCGGTGGCGAGATCGAGCAGTACGTCTTCTGTTCGACCGTCGACGTCTACCACCGGCCGCTCGCGACCAACCCCGTCCAGGAGGACGCCCCGCGCGAGCCCGCCGTCAGCGAGTACGGCGCGAACAAGGCCGCCGCCGAGGACGCGTTCATGGCTGCCCACGACGAGGGCGCGTTCGCCGCGACGGTGATCCGCCCCTGGAGCACGTACGGCGAGGGCGGCCCCCTCCTCCACAGCCTCGGCGTCGGCACCTACTACGTCGACCGCATCCGGAAGGGCAAACCCATTCTCGTCCACGGCTCCGGCCAGTCGCTGTGGGGCCCCTGCCACCGCGACGACGTCGCCGGCGCGTTCGTCGGCGCAGTCGGCAACGAGGACGCCTACGGCGAGGCCTACCACGTCACCAGCGAGGAGGTCATCACCTGGAACCAGTACCACGAAACTGTGGCTGCCGCGCTCGACGCACCCGAGCCCGAGCTCGTCCACGTCCCTGTCGAACAGCTCCGCGAGGCGCTGCCCGACCGTACCGACATGCTCGTGGACCACTTCCAGTTCTCGACGGTGTTCGACAACGCGAAAGCGCGGCGGGACCTGGGCTTCGAGTGCACCGTCTCCTTCGAGGAGGGCGTTCGGCGCACCGTCGAGTGGCTCGACGAACACGGCGAGATCGACGACTGGGACAGCGAACGGGACGACGACCTGATCGACGCGTGGCGGGACGCGACCGCGTCCTTCCAGCAGTCCTTCGACGCCGGGGACGCGTAAGCTCCGCCTGCTGGCCCGCGGCTGGCGAATTTCGAGCGAATCCGGCCGCTCGAACGTGGGGTGTAACTAAATGACTCCTGGCCGAACCCGTCTGTATGTCGTTGACCCTCCCGGCGACGATCCTCGCGTTCGCCTTCGACGCGCTGCCAGCACAGCTCACCGGCGATTTCCTCGAGTACGCGATCCTGTTCTTCGTGCTCGCGATCGTCGCCGCTGTGCTCGGTGCCGGCAACGTCGCGGGCGTGTCGATGGCGATCGCGAAGTGGCTGGTGATCATCTTCGTCGTGCTGGCGATCGTCACGCTGTTGCTGTAACGGGCCGGTCGCTCAACGCAGGCGTCCACGGAGCCTGCCCTCACTCCAGGCGCCCAGACCCGGGCGCTCGCCGCAGGCGTCCCTGGAGCTGGCCGTTCACTGCAGGTATCCAGGACCGGCCGCTCGCCGCAGGCGCTTCCGGACCCGGGCGCTCTTCGAGTAGATCCCTTCAGGCGTCCTGTGTGACGAGCCGGACGTCGTCGAACAGCCGCCGGACCTCGGTCTCCCAGATGACGGTCATTCCGACGGCGATCGTGGCCACTCCCTCGACGTCCTCGACGTCGTAGCTGTAGGTCTTCCACCCCTCGTGGTCCTCGACGTTCTCCTCGCGATTGAAGTCCGCTTCCTCGAGGCCGTCCTCGGGTTTCTCGCCCGCGAAGAAGGCGACCATCGCGATCTCGTTGAACGACTGTTGCTCGCTGTAGGCGTCGAGTTCGACCGTGGACACGTCCGAGAGATCGACCTGCTGCTCGACCCAGACCGTCCCGTCGTCGGCGATGCCAGAGATGTAGAACTCTACGGCTGCGTTCCCGTCGGCAGCCTCGCCGTTCAGGACCGAAACGCCGTGGTCGACGGTGCCGTCCTCCGCACCGGGAACGGCGGGAAGGTCAGTACCGATCGTCCAGCCCTGGAACCCGGACTCGAAGGAGCCGTTGACGAGCTCGGGGGTGGCCCCGTCGTCTCCCTGGCCGTCCTCGTTCTGCTCGTTCCCGTCGTCGGTAGTACCGTCGGACGGACTGCCGTTGGGTTCGTCGTCACTCGAGTTGCCATCGTCGCCGCCGTCGGAGCCGAGCGCGGAGCAGCCCGCGAGTCCAGTTGCCAGTGCTGTGCCGAGGCCTGCGATGTACGTTCGTCGCTGCATACACGAGTGGCAACGGGCCATAGTGTAGAAGGCCTACTGCAGGCTCAAAGGCGGGCTTTACCTCAGGGCCCGTTGCGAGTTCGCCGTTGGGGATCCACAACGTTCGCTACGTCGGGTCCAGTTCGATACCGATCGTCTCTGCGAGCAGCTGCTCGTACTCCGCGGAGTCGATCGACCGCTTCTCGGACTCTCCGCGGACCGTCCGCGTCAGCGTCTCCGGTGACAGCGAAACGTGGCCGTCCTCGGTCGGTCGCATCGCGATCGGTTCGCCGGTGAAGTGCGAATCCGGCGCGGTCGAGTGGTACTCACAGGACGCCGCGAAGAAGGTGAGTTCGCGGGATTCGTCTCGAAGGATGTACCGATCGGTCCAGTCCGTCTCGCCGGCTGGCTCGTTGCGGTACGCCAGCCGGTAGTCGGCGTCCGGCCGATCGGACTCGACGAGGCGCCACTCGACGCCGACGCCGCTGTCGACCACGCTGCCGTCGAGTGGGACGGGTCGCCGGACGACCGGCGCTCCAACGCCCACGTCGACGAGCACCCGCCCGGAATCGGGGGGATCGACCACGAGCGTCAGGTGGTCCGCCGGGACGCCGTAGCCGCCGTCCTCGGCGGCGACCCGCGCTGCACAGCGCCGGACCTCGAAGCCGAGTTCTTCGAGGAGCCACGCGAAGCAGCCGTTGAGCTCGTAGCAGAAGCCGCCGCGCTCGCGCTCGACGATCTTCTCGTAGAGCGCGGGCAGGTCGAGGTCGATCGGCTCGCCCGCGTAGCCGGTCGTTCCTTCGACGTCGCCGTTTGCGTGGGGGTCGCCGGTGATCGCCAGCGTCTCGAACGGGACTGCGCGGGCGTGCGCGGACTGGAGTCTGGTGAGCGTCTCGCGGTCCGGATCGCCGACCGACTGCGGGTCGACGTCGATGCGCTGCAGATACCGATCGGCGTCGAGGGCTGGCATCGCTCGAGCGCACGGACGGAGTCCACAAATAGCTCCGCTGAAACGCGTTGTTGTACTCGCGCTGACGATTTCGCCGGGGTCGGTTTTCCGGCTCGCCCTGCGGCGGGGTGGCCACCCGGTTCTGGGCAGTCCGAAGCGATTACGCGTCGCTCTCGTAGACGTTCCCGTCCGCGTCGTAGCGGGCCTCGTCGATCCGCGCGAACTGCTCGTCGGAGAGCTCGACCTCGACGGCACCGACGTTCTCGTCGAGCTGGTCGGTCGTCCGCGCGCCGACGATCGGGACGCAGGTGAACTCCTCCTGGGCCATCAGCCAGGCGAGTGCGACCTGTGCCGGGGTCGCGTCCTCCTCGTCGGCGACGGCGCGAATCGCGTCGAGGACGTGCCAGCCGCGCTCGGAGACGTACCAGTCCTCGAAGACGTCGGTGAGTGCGCCACGCGAGCCGTCGGGCGCTTCGACGTCGTAGGTGCCGTCGCCGACGCGCTCGTACTTGCCGGTGAGGAAGCCGCCGCCCAGCGGCGAGTACGGGCAGACCGCGAGGTCCTGGTCGGCACAGACGTCGAGGTAGTCCGCGACGTCTTCCTTGTACGCCGCGTGGAACATCGGCTGCGTGACCGTGAACGCCTCGTAGTTGTTGACGTCGGCCTTCCAGAGCCCCTTCGTGAGCTTCCAGGCGTCGGCCGTCGAGAGCCCGACGTGGTGGACCTTTCCCTCCGAGACGAGGTCGTCGATCGTGCGGAGCGTGCGCTCGATCGGCGTGTCGTCGTCGAAGCGGTGGAGGTACAGGATGTCGAGGTAGTCCGTGCCGAGGCGGTCGAGACTTCCCTCCACCTCCGCGCGAACGTTCTTCCGGGAGAGGTTCTCCTGGAAGCGCGAGACCTGCGACCAGTAGCACTTCGAGGCGATCACGTACTCCTCGCGGTCCTCGTCCTCGAGCCACTCGCCGATCCACCGCTCGGAATCGCCGCCGCCGTAGCCGTTGGCGGTGTCGATGAAGTTCCCGCCGTGCTCTGTGAAGGCGTCGAGCAGCTCGTGGGCCCGTTCGCGATCCGTCTCGACCACGCCGCCGGACTCCTGGCCAAAGCGCCAGGTGCCCAGACAGAGCGGCGAGACCTGCAGTCCAGTCTCTCCGAGTCGTACGTACTCCATTACGGACTGGCATTTTCGATGCAGGCTCTTGGGGGTTTCCGCTACGGCGAGATGCGGGGGTGAGTTCGGCGGGATGGACTCGCCCGGACCGAGCAAACGCGAAGCGTTTACGACAGCTGAAGCGGGGGCGTGCACGAGCATCCGCGCGAGCGGAGCGAGCGCGGTTCACTCGCTGCTCCCGTCGGTCGCAGCGAGGTAGTTTTTCCCCAAGTTTTTGCGACCGAGTGGTCCCCGCAGCGAGCCGGAGGCTCGCGAGGAGACCCGAGGGAGTAAAAAGTGGTTAGTGGACTCGCTGGGATTTGAACCCAGGGCCTCTTCCTTGCGAAGGAAGCGATCTACCGCTGATCTACGAGCCCGCAGCCCATTCTACAACCGGAATCGCACTTGAGACTTCCGTTCTCTCATCACGGTGGCACACCGCCCCACGACACCATTCCTCTCCAGACGACAAGCCTTATCGCCGCTTCGTCGCCTATTCGAACCCATGAACGAGGAAGCGGTGCGGGAGCGACTCGCGACCGTCGAGGACCCGGATCTCGGCGACGACATCGTCTCGCTCGGACTCGTCAACGACGTCGAACTCGAGGGCGACACCGTGCACGTCTCGCTGGCGCTCGGGGCGCCGTACTCGCCCACGGAGACGGCGATGGCGGCGAAGGTCCGCGAAGCGCTCGCGGACACGGAGTTGACCGTCGAGCTCGACGCCGAGATCGACGACGGGAGCGAGACTACCGAGGAGGACATCCTCCCCGGCGTGGAGAACGTGATCGCTGTCGCCTCGGGCAAGGGCGGCGTCGGGAAGTCCACCGTCGCGGTGAACCTCGCGGCCGGGCTCGCGGACATGGGCGCGGAGGTAGGCCTCTTCGACGCGGACGTCTACGGCCCGAACGTCCCGCGGATGGTCGAGGCGGACGAACCGCCGCAGGCGACGCGCGACGAGACGCTTGTCCCGCCCGAGCAGTACGGGATGAAGCTGATGAGCATGGCCTATCTCGTCGGCGAGGACGACCCCGTCATCTGGCGCGGGCCGATGGTCCACAAGGTCCTGACCCAGCTCTGGGAGGACGTCGAGTGGGGCTACCTCGACTACATGGTCGTGGACCTGCCGCCGGGCACTGGCGACACGCAGCTGACCCTCCTCCAGTCCGTGCCGGTCACGGGCTCGGTGATCGTGACGACGCCCCAGGACGTCGCGCTCGACGACGCCCGGAAGGGTCTCGAGATGTTCGGCAAGCACGATACGCCCGTGCTGGGCATCGCGGAGAACATGTCGACGTTCGTCTGCCCGGACTGTGGCGGCGAGCACGACATCTTCGACGCGGGCGGTGGCGAGCAGTTCGCGGACGTCCACGAGATGCCCTTTTTGGGCTCGATCCCGCTCGATCCCGCAGTCAGAGAGGGCGGCGACGACGGCCGGCCGATCGTCCTCGACGAGGAGGCCGACGCTGCCGACGCCTTCGGCGAGATTACCCAGCGCGTCGCGAACAACGTCGGGATTGTTCGCCGGCGTGGCGTCGCCGGCGCGGCGCAGGCCGCGGAAGCAGCGGAATCGGCGAAAGCCGAGGCCGAACGCGGCGAGACGACGAGTCCAGCGACGCCGGATGCCCCTGACGCGCCCGAGGACTCTGCGGAGTAGCGTCGCGACCGTACTTTTTGGGCCCAGTTCTTCGGTTCCGTTCGGTGCGTCCCAGAACCGCTACTGCAGCGTCGCCCACGCGAGGAAGGCGAGCGCGACCAACTGCATCGCGCGGAGCACCGCGACGGCGGACTGCACCGTCGAGTCGGCGGCGTAGAGCATCTTCATGCTGAAGAAGAAGTAGATCGCCACGCCGTTTTCCGCGAGCAGGACGAGCCCGAAGACGACCAGCGCGAGCACCAGCGGCGTGCGGAACTCCCGGTAGTTCCGGATCCAGACGGCGCTGAGCGCGGCGAGCACCGCGATGTTCAGCGCCGAGACGAATGTGGCGACGTGGAGTGGATCGACCATGGCTCAGTCCTCACCTCCGGCGTCGACGATCTCGTGGAACGCCTCCCGGTGGGCCTCGAAGCGGTCGGTCAGGAAGTAGAGCGCGCCGTAGCCCTCCTGGCCGGGCTCGACGACGTCGTGCTCCTCGAGCTTGTCGAGGTGGTGGGTCACGGTGTTGTAGTCCATCTCGATGGCCTCCGCGAGCTGGTTGGCGTTCCGTGGCCGTTCGTCGATTGCCCGGACGATCGCCACGCGGGTCGATCCCCCGCGGGTCCCGACGAACAGGTACCACAGCGCCTGCTCCATACACGTCTCGCCTCGGGCGTTCACGGTCGGGGGTGATAGATGCAGGGGGTCTCGGTCGTACGAAAACGCTGTGCGATTCACTTCGGCGGGACGGGGGCTGCCCGCTCGTTCGCCGAATCCACTGCTGCGTGCGATCGCTCCGTCTGCAGTCGCCGTCCCGGTCACGGATCCACCGTCTTGCTGACCCACCCGCTCGGGCCGGCGGGGAAGGCGTCGGAGCGCTCCTGTGGCTGCAGATTGCCCTCGCCGTCGATCGTCCGGGCGACGACCTCGTGTCTGTTCTCGGCCTCGTACCGGTAGCGCCACTGTCGCGTGACGTCCTCGCCCGGCGGCGGATCTGCCAGTTCGGCGTCGTTCCAGGTCTCCCCGCCGTCGACGGAGACCTCGACGCGCTCGACGCCGCGGTCGCCAGCGTAGGCGTGGCCGCCGACTTCGAGGCGGCCGTCGTCGAGCTCGTTCGCTGGATCCGTCCAGATCTTCGCGACGCCGGGCACACGAGCGTGGCCGTTCCACCCACGTTCCTCGTAGAAGCCCTCCACGGGATCGTCCGTGGCGTGGAGCTTCTCGATCCACTTGACGTTGAGTTCGCCCCACGTCCCTGGCAGGTGGATCCGAGCCGGGAAGCCGTGAGTCCGGGGCAGCAGCTGGCCGTTCATGCCGTAGGCGAGAAAGCCGTTCTCGAGGGTTTCTCGCGGGACGCTCGCGACGTAGCCGTCGGCGGCGTGCATCTCGACGTGGCTCGCCTCGACGCCGGCTTCCTCGAGGAGCTCCGAGAGGGGGAACCCCGTCCAGAGCGCCGTATCGAGCAGGTCGCCGTTGAGGTCGTCGCCGATACACCGGAGCGCGACGAACCGATCCTCGGCGGGCCGATCGCGTAGCGCCTCGTAGTCGATATCGATCTCCTCCGCAACCGCGCCGGTCACGGAGAGCGTCCAGGCGTCTTCGTCGACGATCTCCGGCACGGCGTTCTTGGAGACCGTGTAGAACCCCCCGATCTCGCTGATCGGCGGCTGGACCCCTTCGATTCCGAGACTCGCAGCCTGTGCCGATTCGATCTGCGCTCGCAGCGATTCGGCGTCCGCGAGTCCCTCGGCGTCGATCGCGCGGGCCTCGTTGGTAACCAGATCCCCGAGCACCGACGAGATGATTCCGATGCCGAGGAGCGCACCGACGACGCCGACGACCTCTCGGCGCTCCGGATCGACCGACCGGCCTTCACCGCGAGCGTCGGTCCCAGCGCGAGCTCCCAGCACGCCGACGGCAACCGGGACGCCGACGCCAGCGCCGACCGCGACGGTCTGGAGCGGACTGGCAGTTAGGGTCCACGCGATCGCGCCCGCGAGAAGTGTTGCACCCCCGACACCGCCGACCAGCCCGAGCGGGATCCGGCGGCTGGCTGCGTCGAGGCTGGAACGCCGGTAACCGACGAGCAGCCCCGCGGTTGCGACGCCAGCGAGGAGTGCGAACGCCAGTACGATCGCACCGAGTAGCTGCAGCGTCTCGGCGGTCGAGCCTAGCTCCTGGATCGCCCAGTTCATCACCGCTGCAGGGGTCCACTCGGTGACGAAATCGGAGACGACCACGGCGTAGTAGTCTCTCGTCCAGCCGCCGCTCGCGTACCCGACCGCGAGCCCTGCGAGCCCCGCGACGGTCGCGAAGAACGCCGTTCGCTTCGGCTGGAGTGGTGCGTTCATCTACCCCCTCGTGACGTAGACGCCGACGCCGCCGAGCACGACGAGGCCACCGATGCCGATGGCGGCGATGCTCGAGAGCGGCAGGGAATCGTCGTCCGAGCCGCCGTCGGAATCGCTCATGTCGTTCCCGTCCATTCCGTCCTCGCCGCTCATGTCACTGTCGCCGGTGGAGTCGTTCTCCATGGAACCGTCGTCCATCGATCCGTCGTCGTCCATCGAATCATTCTGCATCGACCCGTCGTCCATCGAGCCGTTCTGCATTGAGTCGTCGCCCATGCCCCCGTCGTCGCTCGTGGAATCGTTCTGCATGGATCCGTTCATCTCACCGTCGCCGCTCATGCTTCCGTTCTCCGTGTCGTCGTCCTGTGCGGCCACGGCGTCCGGCCCGGCGGCGAAGGCCCCGCCAGTGAGCGGGACCGCGATCGTACACAGTACCACCAGACCGACCAGCAGTGCGCGTCGTGCCATTGCGAGCGAGGCTGCAGCGCGATCGGGGAAAAGTAATTTTCAAGATAGGTTCGGAGTCCGTCTCGACTCCGTTCGGAGTCGTTCTAGAATTCGTCCCGGATCGGCGGTCTCCCACTCGACCGTGCTCGATCGGGTGGCACACGGCGTCGGCGGCTGCCCGTCCTCGCCTGCCGACGCAATAACGGTTAGGTGGCCGGCGGTGCTACGGGCTCGCATGGACGGCTACGAGGCCCTCGCGGAGCTTCCGGTCACGATCAGGGACTGCGAGCTCCGCCAGCTCGAGGGCGAGACGACCTCCGACTTCACGCGCGTCTCCACTGAAATCCGCCTCTCCGGAAAGGGCCACGTCGGCACCGGCGAGGACGTCACCTACGAGACGAGCCACCACGACTCCATCCAGCGGACGGGGCCGCCGCCGCTCGAGGGCGAGTGCGACCTCGACACCTTTTCGGAGATCGTCGGTGACCTCGATCTCTTCCCCGACGACGAGCCCGAACGGGAGGATTTCCGGCACTACCGGCGCTGGGGGTTCGAGAGCGCCGCGCTCGATCTCGCGTTGAAGCAGGCCGACGAGACGCTCGCCTCCGCGCTCGACGCCAGCTACGATCCGGTCCGGTTCGTGATCAGCACCCGGCTCGGCGATCCGCCGACGGCCGATCGCGTCGAATCGCTGCTCGCCGAGGATCCCGCGAGGGAGTTCAAGCTGGACCTGACGCCCGACTGCGACGACGACCTGCTCGCGACGCTCGCCGACACGGACGCCGTCCGACTCGTTGATCTGAAGGGCCACTACGAGGGCACCGACGTCGACAACCCGGGTGATCCGGAGTTCTACCGGCGGGTGCTCGACGCCTTCCCGGACGTGATCGTCGAGGATCCCGCGGTGACCGCCGAGACCGATCCGGTGCTCGCGGACGAGTGGGATCGCATCTCCTGGGACGCGCCGATCCACGACGTGAGCGACCTGGCGGAGCTGCCCGAGACCGGCTGTCTGAACGTCAAACCCTCCAGGTTCGGCTCGATCGAGTCGCTCTTCGCGGCCTTCGAGCACTGCGAATCGGAGGACCTCACGGTCTATCTCGGCGGCCAGTTCGAGCTCGGGCCGGGCCGGGAACACCTCCACGCGCTCGCGTCGCTGTTCTGCTCGGACGCGCCCAACGACGTCGCCCCGCGGGGCTACAACGATCCCGAGCACGACGGGCCCGTCCCCGCGAGCCCGCTGGAGCCGCCCCGCTCACCTGACGGCCTGGACTGGTCGAGCTGAGCAGTCCTTTCGGTCCGCGGTGATCGCTGCTCTTCGCACCGCGGCGTCCGTCTTCCACCTTCGCAGCACTGATACTCCGGCGTGCGCCAGGGCCGGTATGGTCGAACTCGCACTCGTGATGCCGCCGGAGCCCGACGACCGCTGGGACCTCGCCAAGCAGGTCGGCGTCGACACCGCCGTCGTCCACGCCCTCGAGATCGGCGACGATCGGACGGCGTGGAATCACGACCGCCTGCAGGGGATGCAGAACTGGTTCGAGAACGCCGGCATCGAGATCGGCGTGATCGAGGGCTCCGTGCCCGTCACGGACACGACGCGGCTCGGGCTCGAGGGCCGCGACGAAGAGATCGAGCAGTTCAAGCAGTTCCTCCGGGACTGCGGCGACCTCGGCATCGATACCATCTGCTACGACTGGATGGCCGGCATCCGCTGGGCGCGGACGAACGTCACCGTCGAGGCCCGTGGCGGCTCGCTCACCAGCGAGTACGACGTCGCCGACATGCCCGGCACGTCGCCCCACGAAGCCGCGGACGTGACCCACGAGGAGCTCTGGGAGAACCTCGAGTACTTCCTCGAAGCGGTCGTCCCCGTCGCGGAGGAGGCCGGCGTCAAACTCGGGCTCCACCCCGACGACCCGCCCCGCGAAGTGGTCAAGGGTATCCCGCGGATCGTCAACAGCGTCGAGGCCTACGACCGCGCGCTCGACGTCGTCGACTCGGAGTACAACGGGACCACGTTCTGCCAGGGCAACTTCGCGGCGATGGGCGCCGACGTACCCGAAACCATCCGGCACTTCGGCGACCGCATCAACTTCGCGCACTTCCGGGACGTTCGCGGCGACGCCGACGCGTTCGTCGAGACCTGGCACGACGAGGGGCCGACGGACATGCTCGCCGCGTTCGAGGCCTACGACGACGTCGGCTTCGACGGCCCGATTCGTCCCGACCACGTGCCGACGATGGCCGGCGAGGACAACTCCAACCCCGGCTACCACACGAAGGGCCGGCTCTGGGCGATCGGCTACATGCGCGGGCTGCTGGAGTCCGTCGGTGCGGACTAAATAGGATCGAGGCCACTCGTCCGCTCACACACTCGATCACTCACACGCGCACATACTTCTCGTCTGCAGCGGTTCCCCACGGCCGCCCCCGGTATACGGGGACGGCGATCGCACCGCGTGGTGGTTCGCGGGCGCGAGAAAGACAATCGTTTTACCCGGGGGTAAGCAATTCGGCAGATATGCAAGGTCGTGCAGCGGCGGTCTACGGGCTGGTCTTTCTGCTCGTCGCCGCGGGCGCGTTCACGTACGCTTCGGTCGCCGAGCCGCCAGAGCCCACGATGGACACCCCCGATCAATCCGTCTCGCAGGGCGAGGTGGTCACCCTGGGGGATCGGGAGTACGAACTGACTGGCTTTGGCAGCCAGCGCGGGCAGCCGACCGCCACGCTCGTCTGGACCGACGAGGATGCGCGCTCGCTCGAGGAGTGGACACACGCCGCGGAACCGGGTGGAACGACCGTTACCTACGAGAACGCCTCATACTGGGTCCGCATCCCACAGACTGCGTCCCCGAGCAGCTTCACGCTGCTCGAGACTCCCGCGGAGGGCAGCAACGTCTCCGTGTTCGGTGACGGGAACGGCAACTGGATCGTCAACGACGACGGCGAGTACGTCGACCTCGAGGACTACGAGGCCTTCGAGCGTGTCGAGGTCCAGAACGGCTCGATGCTGACGATCGGCTCCGGCAACGAGTCACGGGAGGTCCGCGTCGACGCCGTGACCAACGCGAGCGTCACCGTCAGCTGGTCGGATCCCAGAGAGGTCGAGCGGATCGCCCGCCAGACCTCCCGCTCGGAGATCAACGGCCAGAACCTCACCGTCCACATCCCCGGTGACGGCACTCTCGACGTCGCCACGTCCGAGGCCGGAATCGAGGCCTACCTCGAGAAGCACGACGACAAACAGGCCTTCGAGACCAGAATGGACGGGCTCACGATGGCGAGCGTGATCAGTCTCGTCTCCTTCATCGTGTTGATCGGGATGGCGTTCCTCCCGCGCAAGGAGTAGCGGCCGTTCGGGCGGTGGGCGGTTTCTCGGTCTTTTCTGCGTGCTTACTTCGACTACTCGGGAGATCAGTTTCGAGCTGTGGAGTGAGCTGGACAGCAGCCCGCTCCGGAAGCCCCCTCCCGCTCGACGGTGTACGCTCGCTGCGCTCCTCGCCTCCCTTCGGTCGGCTGTGGTGCTAATACCGACAGACTCGCTACGCTCGTCTGTCGAGGTTCGCCTCGCTTTGCTCGGCTCACCGTCGCCTACACCGCCGAGCGGTCGGCCCCTTCCGGAGCCCGCCCAGCGCCCGTCCCAGAGACCAAAGTGCGGCGGTTGTTCGAGTGTGCTTTGCACTGGGGATCACCCGCCGGCTATTGCTTCTTGGGCGATCCACCGGAGTGAAGGCCCTTCCAAAATCCACCGGGTGGGACTGGAAGGGGCCGACCGCTCGCGTTCGCTCGCGAAGCAAGCACCGTAGCGAGGGAACGAAGTGACCGAGCGAGGCGCGCAGCGAGCGAGCGGGCGCGAGCGGGAGGGGGCTTCCAGGCGGTTCGCCGTCCAGCTCACTCCGCGGTCAGCGATTTGCAATACCCAGTAGTCGAATCGATCACGAAATCGTCCGATGCAAGCAGCAAGCGAGCGGTGTTGCCGACGTAGCATTGAACCCCTTCCCCACCGACCAGCCCGTCGAATCTCGAAAGCGTCGGCGTTATCCGCTCGCGGCCGGTACGACGGGACAATGAGTCAGCAGTCGAGCGACAGATCGGAGGGTGACCTCCGTAACACGGGGATGTCGCTCAAACACGATCGGGAGTGGGATTACGAGCTGGAGCGGATCGAGGAGGCAGTCGTAGAGCGCGACGCCGACACTGTGGGCCTGCAGTTTCCGGAAGGGCTGAAACGCCGCGGCCCCGCCGTCGCGGACGACATCCGGGAGCTGATCGACGAGGACGTCACCGTGATGCTCTCCGGGCAGCCCTGTTACGGCGCCTGCGACCTGGACACGTTCCTGATGAAGCGCTCGGACGTGTTCGTCCACTTCGGTCACTCGCCGATGAAGGAGTCGGAGAAGATCATCTACGTCCCGCTGTTCTCGAACGTCGATCCGTTCCCGATCATGGAGGAGTCGCTGGCGGAGCTCGAGGATCCATCGGAGGATCCCGACGTCGGGCTCGTGACGACGGCCCAGCACATGAACCGCTTCGACGAGATGCGCGAGTGGCTCGAGGAGCGAGACTACAATGTCCACGTCCGTCGCGGCGACGACCGGCTGACCCACGAGGGGCAGGTGCTCGGCTGTAACTACGCCTCCGCGGACGTCGACGCCGAGCAGGTACTCTACGTCGGCGGCGGGAAGTTCCACCCGCTCGGGCTCGCGATGGAGCACCCCGAGAAGACCGTCGTCATCGCCGATCCCGTCAACAACGTGGTCACGGTCGCCGACACCGAGCAGTTCCTGAAGCAGCGCTACGCCTCCGTCCACAAGGCGATGGACGCCGAGAAGTGGGGCGTCATCTACTGCACCAAGATCGGGCAGGGTCGCTGGGAGCAGGCCGAGGCGATCCTCGAGGATAACGACGACGCCTACCTCATCACGATGGACGAGGTCACCCCCGATCGGCTCCGGAACTTCGACATGGACGCGTTCGTCAACACCGGCTGCCCGCGGATCACGACCGACGACGGCCCCCAGTTCCACAAGCCGATGCTCACGCCCGGCGAGTACGAGATCGCGGTCGGCAACGAACCCCTGGACTCGCTGTCCTTCGACACCTTCCACGGCACCTGGTGAGCGGGGCTATCTGCTCGATCGCTCGGTACCGTCACCGTCTGCAGCGCTGTTGCTGCCTGGGATTCGCCGGCTTTGGTAGGTCTCGTGCGTAGACGGCGGATCGACCGCGCCGCGATCGCGTCCTCCGGATCGATCTGCGGTCGCGAACAGCTGGTGGATCGCGACGATGACGAACGGGCATCCGAGCAGGCCGAACAGGGCAACTGCCACCACTCCCCAGTCGAACATACGTCGGCCTGGCACCGGATGGTCGTTGTTACGAGCCGGCTGGCCGCAGTAGGAGCAGCCTGCGGGAGTGAAACGTTCCTCGTGCGCGTATAGCGTCCGACCTCGCGGCTATGGAATCTGCTCCCTCGCAGATCTCGGTGCTATCGAATTTCTATGCCATCGAATCTCTGTGCCATCGAATCTCCGCGCTACCGGATCGTCGTGATCGATGGCCGCGTCCGGACCAGGACTAGAGCACAGGCACGCGGATCAGTTGTTGCGCCGACCGCCACCGGGAATGTTCCGACGGGGCTGGCCGGTCGTCGACGGCGTCGTCTCCTCGCGGGAGTCGCTGCGCTTGAAATCCCGCCTGGCGAACCACGAGAGGACGCCGTAGGCCAGGAACGGTGCGACGAGCAGTCCGAACAGCACGACGCCGAGTGCGAGTTGATCTTGCATGGTTTCACGCCACCTCGTATAATTACACTATATAGTAGGACATTATTAAACTCTTCGGAGGGTAACTTCTTTCGATAGCTCAAGGGAATCCATCCCGCGTCGTGGGTATCGGCTCCTCCGGTCGTCGCTACGCGTGGTGCAAACCGACGAGGCTGCTGGCGATTTCGGCTTCGATCGCGACGGATGCGATACGGACCGCCCACGTACGTCTGGCAACGCAGGCTCAGTTCGCGCAGGGATCAGGGTTCCGCGGGGGCAGTGCTCACGACCGTGATCCGGTCCGGGAGAGCTCCCGCTGCTCGCTCTCGAAGGGCGCCGCAGCCGTCCGCACCGATCCGCGACTCATCAGGTAGCCGTCGACGAGTCCGCCCGCGTGCGGTGGCGCATCCTGAATCCAGACCATGTGCTCGCCGTCGTCGGACAGCACCCGGGCCCACTCCTCCGCCGCCTCGCGATCGTCGAACTCGTGACGACCGCCCTCGCGGTTGACCGTCTCACCGACGGCTGCGTTGTGGCGACGCGCGGCGGGTTTGATCTCGACGAGGTACATCGTGCGTTGGTAGGTCGTTCGCGCTCGGTGCTCGGCTGCTCGAATTCTGGCTGCTCAGCTCCGTGGGTCGGCGTTCTCGCGAACCCACGCCACGAGCTCGTCGCCGTCGGCCTCGACGCCCTGCCGCGAGAAGAACGCGGCGACGTTCTCGCAGTCCCTGTCGAGGAACTCCTCCGCGTTCGGGTGGTGGATCGTGACCGCCTGGCCGACGTCGATGACGACGAGCTCGCCGTCGTGAACCAGAAGATTGTACTCCGAGAGGTCGCCGTGGACGAGCCCCGCGTCGTAGAGCCGGCGCACGTACTCGCGCACGACCTCGTAGGCGGTCTCGGGGTTCTCGACGTGGACCTCGTCGAGGCGACGGCCCCGCTCGCCGTCGGCGCCGACGAACTCCATGATCAGGACGTTTCGCTCCACGGCGATCGGCGTCGGTACCCTGACGCCGGCCTTGCGGGCCCGTTCGAGGTTCGAGAGCTCCTTACGCGTCCACGCGAGCACGATCTTCTTCTTGTCGCCGAGCTCCTCGAAGCGCGGATCGCCGACGAGGTACTCGCTCATGTCCTGGAAGTTCGAGGCGTTGATACGGTAGACCTTCACCGCGACGGCGAGCTCCTCGGTTGGGTCCTGGTCCTCGCGGCCGCGCTGGCGAGCGGAGCCCTCGATCTCGCCGGCCGACTGGATCGGTGCGGAGACGTCCTCGGCGGCGAGCACGTCGCGAGCGCGGTCGCCTGCGAGCGCTTCGTAGACGTTCGCCTCCTTGCCGGTGGAGATCGGACCACCGAAGGCCGCGACGTAGCCGTCCTGGACCAGCTTGTAGAGCGCCGCGAACGTCGCGTCGTCGAAGACGGAGTCCTCGACCTTGAACTGGTCCGCGTCCCGGATGCGCTCGCGGAACTCGTCGAACTCCCTGTCCCGCTCTCGCGCGATGCGATCGGCCTCGGTGTCGCTGACGTCCAGCTCCGGCCACTCGTCGCCGGGGGACTCGGATTCCTCGGGATCCACGAGGCCGAATTCGCCTGTCATCTGCGAGCGAGTACGCGACCGGCACGGAAAGTGCTGGCGACGCGCGGTCCACGCCGGCCGTTCCGTCTCGACCCGCTGCCCGTTCGGTCCTCCTCGACGGTGTGTGGGCGCACGTTCCCACCGGACTGACGTAGCTGGGCGTCGAAGCGACCCGCATGCGCTCCGAGGAGGAGATCCGCGAGCAGTACGAGTACCTGTCCGAACAGCTCGAAGACGACGACATGCGTCACGAGGGCGTTCGTGAGCTCTTTTCGCACTACAAACGGGCGATCGGCTGGGTGCTCGAGGAGGAGCATATCTGAGGCCGGCGGACGAACCGGCAAATTCGCCCTGCTTTCACAGCCCGCGTCGGGTAGGCTCGGGCTACTCCGCCCGATTGCTTCGATACGTTTAAGGGGAAACGGCAATTTGCCTCAGGTGACGCTTCGCTTTGGAGGGCCGAAGCGTCAGCGGGGACCAATTCAGGGCGGCAAACGGCCGGATTTTTCGTCCGGCCGTTTCCTGCTTTCTGTTTCACTGTACGCGACTAGCTTGGTTCGTAGCGACGGCCGTCGGTGATTCGGACACGCTCCCGTTCTCGATCGGACGCTGGACGCCCATCCAGCAGCAGCGTCAGTGTCCGTCCACGGGAGCTCTCGATCGATTCGCCGCTTGCCTCTGTCCAGTTCGGTGTCGATGCTTCCCAGTTGCTCACTCTACGCCGATTCCTGATCGGCCGTTGACGCAGTACCGTACCGGACAGTCCGCCAGTGAGGTGCGCGGATATGCTGGAATGCTGATGAGCGTCTGACGCCGGCCGTACTGGTGATAGAACGGCAGTACTGGACGCTACAACAGCGGATTCTCCCGGGTAGGGCCCCCGATCCGTCGAAAGCCGATATACTTATTTCATTCCGACAATAACTGGTGATCGAACCCACCTCATGTACGATCTGACAGGATTCCAGCGCGACCTCCTCTACACGATCGCAGGCAAGGAGGAGCCACACGGCCTCGCCATCAAGGACGAACTCGAGGACTACTACGAGAAAGAGATCCACCACGGCCGGCTCTACCCCAACCTCGACACGCTCGTCGACAAGGGGCTCGTCGAGAAGGGCCAGCTCGACCGCCGGACCAACTACTACATGCTCACCAGCCGCGGCACGCGCGAGATCGAAGCCCGCCGCGAGTGGGAGGATCAGTACGTCGATCTCTGAACCGGCCCGCCAGAGGAGGCTCCATCGCGCTTCGGTGACCGCTTTCGGTCGCTTCCCTACGTAGTCGTCTGGCCTTTCTCACTCACTACTCACTCACTTCCCACTTACACTTTCACTCACACATTCTCTTTCGATAGCGTTTTCGAGCGAGCCACCGCCAGCGACCACATTGACAGGCGACGCCACTCACGGGCGACGTCAGTTCCGAGCGACGCAGCTCCCGGCCGACGTCACTTCCGCGACGCACCGTCCGAGTGCCCCGACGATCCCGATGGATCTCGGTCTCGGACCGTTCACCGTCTCGATCCGCACTACGATTAAGTAACGCCCAACCGTACCGCCGCTGGTGTCGTTCGTCCTCCAGCTCGGGAGTGTGCCGCTCGAACAGCCCGTGGTTCGCCTCGTGCTCGCCACTGCCCTCGGGCTGTTCCTCGGTCTCGAACGGGAGTGGTCACAGAAAGCAGCCGGCGTGCGGACCTTCGCGCTGATCAGTCTACTCGCCGCGACGTTCGTGCTCCTCGAGCAGCCGATACTCCTCGCGCTCGGCGGCGTCCTCGTGCTCGCGCAGGGTACCGTGCTCTCGGTTCGCGGGTTGCTCGACGGGGATCGGGGGCTCTCCTTGACCACGTGGGTCGCGATGTTCGTCGCCTACGCCGTCGGCGCGCTCGTCGCGGCCGAACTCGTCCTCGAGGGCGTCGCCGTCGCGGTCATCACCTCCCTGTTGCTCGTCGAGAAGCGGGAGCTCCACTCGATCGCTGGCGGGCTCACGCGGCCCGAACTCCGCTCTGCCTCGGAGTTCGCCATCCTGGCGTTCGTGATCTACCCGTTGCTTCCCCGGGGCTCCGTCGAACTCGCAGTCCAGTCGGTCACCGTGACGCTCGAGCCCCGGGTCGCGTGGCTGATGGTCGTCACCGTCGCCGCGATCGGTATCGTGAACTACGTGATCGTGACGACGTACGGCGGCCGCGGCGTGGCGATGACGGGCTTTTTCGGCGGACTGGCCTCCTCGACGGCCGTCGTGGGGTCGATGATCGACTACGTCCAGCAGGAGTCCGACGCGCGGGGCTACGCCGTCGCCGCAATCTTGCTCGCGACCGCCGCGATGGCGATCCGGAACCTGGCGATCGCGCTCGCGTTCACGATCAACCAGGGGCTGCTCCTCGACGTCGCGGCCCCGCTGCTCGCCATCGTCGTCGCCGCGTTCGTGCTGGCCGTCCGCTCCGCGGCGTGGTCGGACTCGGTCGAGTTCGAGCTCGAGAGCCCCTTCTCGGTCCGGAACGTCGTCGGCTTCGGGGCCGTCTTCGCGATCGTCCTCGTCGCCGGCTCCGCCGCCGAACAGGAGCTCGGCCAGCTCGGGTTCTACGCCGCGACCGCCGCGACCGGGCTCGTCTCCTCCGGCGGTGCGACGACCTCCGCGGTCATCCTCTATCGCTCCGGAACGATCGGGGCCGGTACCGCGACGATCGGCGTCCTGCTGGCGACCGCCGCCTCGATCGTGGTCAAGGCAGTGCTGACTGGCGTCGGTGGCGATCGCGCGTTCGCGCGGGCCGTCGCGATCCGCTCGGCGCTGGTGCTCGCGGTCGCGACCGCGGCGACGCTGATCGTCGTGCTCTGAGCGACCGGTCTGTCCATCGGATCGGCTGTCTGTCCACGAGTGCGCCGCTACGCCCTCCCCCGGATTTTTCACGGTCGTCCGTAAACGAAAACCATGGACCGCGAGACAGCGACGCCGACCGACGAGGGAATCCCCGGGGAGCGCGCGGCCGAGTGGGTCGAGGCCCACCACGCCCACGCCGCGCCGTCGACGTACGTCTACGAGTTCGTCTGGGACCACACCGCGCCGGCGAGCGGTCCCTTCTGCACCGACGTGGACGGCAACGTCCTGCTGGATTTCACCGCACACGTCGGCGCGGCACCGCTGGGCTACGACAACCCCGCGATCCGCGAGCGCCTCGACGCGCTCGACCTTCCCGAGCCGGCGAAGATCGCCGGCCAGGACTTCTACGTCGCCGGCGGGAGCGGCTCCCCAGCCGATCCCGAGTTCCCGGGGCCGACCCAGCTCCAGGATCGGCTCGCGGACAGGGCCGGCCACTACGGCCTCGACACGGTCTTCCTCTCGAACTCCGGCGCGGAGGCCGTCGAGAACGCGATCAAGATCTGCTACGACGAGACCGGCGGCCACCGCGCGATCACCTTCGAGGGCGCCTTCCACGGCCGGACGCTCGGTGCACTATCCCTGAACCGATCCAAACACGTCCAGCGCCGCGGGTTCCCCGACGTCGGCGGGGTCGTCGACGCGCCGTTCTGCGACGACGCCGGCGACGACCCCGCGAACTGCGACTGTGGGTTCTTCGTCGGTGACGGCGGTGGGAGTCGCGTCGTTGGCGACGGAGACGGCACCGCCACCGCCGAATCGGTTCTCCGCCGGAAGCTCGATCCGAAGACGGGCCACCTTCCGCCCGAGGAAGTGGCCTACATCATCGTCGAACCGATCCAGGGCGAGGGCGGCTACCGCATCCCCTCCGATCCCTTCCTCGAGGAGCTCGCCGACCTCGCCGACCTCCACGACATCCCCCTCGTCGTCGACGAGATCCAGTCGGGCATCGGCCGTACCGGCGAGTTCTGGGCTGTCGATCACGGGCCGATCGACCCCGACGTCATCGCTGCCGCGAAAGGACTCCGCGTCGGCGCGACGATCGCCAGTTCCGACACGTTCCCCGAGACCGAGGGGCGGCTCTCCTCGACGTGGGGTGCCGGCGATATTCTCGGCGCGCTCCAGGGCGTGTTGACGCTCGACGTCATCGACGACGAGGATCTCCTCGCGAACGCAACGAAGCGCGGCGAGCAGTGTCTCGACCTGCTCGACGACGCCGATCTGCCGGGTGCCGTCGACGCGCGCGGGCGTGGACTCATGCTCGCCGTGGAGTTCGACGGCAAGGAGCGCCGCGACGCGGTCGTCCGCGAGTGCTTCGAGCGCGGACTGCTCGTGCTGGGCTGCGGGCACGAGACGATCCGGCTCCTGCCGCCGCTCGACGTCCGCGAGCGGGAGATCGCGATGGGCGTCGAGCTGTTCGCGGAGGCCGTGCAGTCGGTCGCGGGCGTGCGTGAGGAGTGACGTATCTCTCCAGGCTGGAGCGGATCGTTGCGATCGATTCGACTACTAGGGAGATCAGTTTCGAGCTGTGGAGTGAGCTGACAGCAGCCCGCTACGGAAGCCCCCTCCCGCTCCAGTCGGCCCCTTCCGGAGTCCCGCCCAGCGCCCGTCCCAGAGAGCGAAGTGCGGCGGTTGTTCGAGTGTGCTTTGCACTGGGGATCGCCCGCCGGCATCCGCCCGCTGGGCGATCCACCGGAGTGAAGGCCCTCCCAAAATCCACCGGGTGGGATTGGAAGGGGCCGACCGCTCGCGTTCGCTCGCGACGCCAAGCACCGTAGCGAAGGAGCGGAGCGACTGAGCGAGGCGCGCAGCGAGCGAGCGGGCGCGAGCGGGAGGGGGCTTCCAAGCTGTCTGCTGTCCAAGTCTCACCGCAGTCAGCAATTGATCTCCCTAGTAGTCGAATCGATCACGAACTATCTATCCACGACCTACCCGACCCACGCCAGTCTGCATTCAGAACTGATACCGTCGATCGTCGTTCTCGGCGGGCTGCGGGAACTGGTCGGCGCCGGTCATCTCGTCGTAGGTCATCCCGGAGAGATACTCGTCGTAGGTGACGTCGTAGGTGCTCCGGAGGTGGAAGTCGAGCCGCCCGGACTCGACGGTGGACTGGAAGAACAGGTGGAGTGCCCGCTTGACGATCTCTTCGGAGTCGTCCGCGTCGAGGGCCGCCTGGAGCATCGTCAGCTCGCGGCGAGTCTCTTCGTCGAGGTCGAGCGTGAGGTCGCCTTCGAGGTCGTCGTAGGTCGATTCTACGTCGGCGGTGAGGTCGTCGAGGCTCATGGCGTGAGGGAACGCCGCGGCGGGGAAATGGGTTTCGTGGTGATACCGGGACTCGCCGCTGTGGTCGCTGCGATCGGGATTCTCTGCTGCGACGAAATCGTTCGCCACGACGTCGCTCGCAGTGAAACTCGCTCGCGATAGACGCTGTTCCGGCGATCCAATCGCCGGTCGGACCATTCTTCCGGGCGGCCCGACCAATCATTCCGCATGACGATCATCGGCTACGTCGGTCCCAGCGACACTGCCGGGTGGCGGGTCGTACGCACTGTCGGACGGAGCGGACCCGCGGGGGCCGAGCGATGAAGCTGAGCGCCGTCCCGTGGGGGTTCTTCCCGGAGGCGTCGACCGCCGAGCAGATCGAACGGATGGCCGCGGCGGGCGTCGATGCCGTCGAGCTGCTGGATCTCGGCGAGCTATCACCGGGTGAGGCCGCCGATCACGCCGCCGATCACGGCATCGAGATTGCGGTCCTGCAGGGCGTCGGCGAGACGGTCACCATCGACGACGCGACGCCGGCGATCGCCGACCCAGGCAGCGTCGAGCAGTCGATCGCCGACCTCGAACGATCGATCGAGATCGCGACGGCGGCAGAGGCCCGGAACGTCCTCCTCCTGGTCGGCCAGCGCCAGCCCACGCTCGGCCGGCACGAGCAGCGGAGCGCGATCGTCGAGGTGCTTCGCGCGGTCGCGCCCGCGGCTGCGGACGCGGGCGTCACGATCGTTCCAGAGGTGCTCAACGCCGTCGACGACCATCCCGGCTACTTGCTCACTGATCCCGGCGAGGCGTACTCGATCGCCGAGGCCGTCGACAGCTCCGCCGTCGGCTTCCTCTTCGACGTCTACCACCACCAGCGCCAGCACGGAAACGTGCTCTCGACGATCGAGGCCACGCTCGATCACGTCGAGCACGTTCACGTCGCGGACGCGCCCGGTCGGAACGAGCCTGGAACTGGCGAACTGGCGATCGAGCGGATCCTCCGGGAACTCGATGCACTGGACTACGACGGGTACGTCGGTGCGGAGTTCGACGCGACCGGTGATCCCGACGAAGCGCTCCGGGAGATGGTAGAGCTGGTGCCCTGAGCGGCGGCGATTGCGCTACAGCGTCCGTTCCATCTCGAACTCGCCGCGGTGCCGGTCCGTGACTTCGAATCCGACGGTCCGATAGAGCCGCACGGCGATCGTGTTCGAGGGTTCGACGACGAGTCGGACTCGCTCCAGCCCGACTGCTCGACCCAGTTCCAGCAGGCAGCGGACGATCGCCGTGCCGATCCCAGCGGACTGGTACTCGGGGTGGACGAACACGGCGAGCTCCGCCGTGTCGTCGTAGGGGAGCAACACTGCGTGGGCGACCGCGGCCCCGTCGTGCCACGCGACGAGGTTGTGCCCTTCGAGGAGCTCCTCGATCCACTCGGTCCTGCGCTCGGCGGACCGGGGTGGGATCCCCTGGGCCCGCGACTCGTCGCCGAACTGCTCGTAGAGGGCTTCGAGCGGCGCCGGATCGCCGTCGTACACTTCGATCGAGTGATCGCGCCCCTCTTGATCGGTGAACGAGTGCGGCGGTTCGGGGAACGCCGCGTCGCGGGTCCCGGTCGTGGCCATGGCTGGATGTCCGTCGTCCCGACGCTTATCCCTCGCTCTGGTTCTCGGTAGCTGGGAGTCCGACTCGCTAAGCGACCGTGGCCACGGGACGTTCGACGTGGCAAATCGCTCTCTCCTCTCTCTCTCTCCTCTCTCTCTCTCCTCTCTCTTACTCACTCGCGCTCTCTCGAAAGCGTCCTGCAGCGCCTCAAATCAGTTCGTGATCCGTCGATGGTGACCGCTACGCGCCGGACTGCGTCGCGAGCGGCTCGCCGCAGTAGTCACAGTCGGGGCGGTCGGCGGGGACCCGGGCACCGCAGTCACTGCAGTTCGTCCGTGGCGGGTCCTCGCCTCCGGCCTCTCCCCCGAACTGCCTTTTGTAGCTCCGATCACGATCATGGCGAGCGCAGTCCCGATCCAGAGAATCGGATGGAACGCCGCCAGCACGCTCGAGATGAACGGCCCGACCAGTAGCATGAACCCGGCGACGAGGAGAGCTAGTTCGTCGGCACCGTCGGGGGTGGTCTCGCCCATGCTCACGGCGATCGATCGCCGCCCTATTGGATTTTCCCCTGGAAATGGCGACTGTCCACTCTGGGCCAGTACGGTGGGGCCGCCGTCACGCTGCCCTCTCCGACGATCTGGCTGCCGTCCACCGCTATCCGGCTGCATCCATTCGCTATCTGGTTGCAATCTACGCCCGATCTGCTGACGTCCACCCGCCACCTGCCTGTCCCCACTCGCCGCCGACGCGCCACGCAGTCACACACCGCGTACGGCCGTCTCGACCCCTGCCACACCGCGACACTCCGGGATCGGAAGCGGCACCCTTTTAGTACCGGATCGAAAACAGATCGCTACAGTCTAGTGGCGAGGCGTGGAAGCGTCACGGCATGCACGTCAGCGTACTCGTGCCGTCGTCCCTCGCCCGGGAAGCCGAGGACAAACGCGAGGCAACTCGCAAGCTCGGCTACGTCGCCCGCGCGGCGACGATCTACCGGGTGGATCGCCTGGTCGTCTTCGACGACCCGGCGGGCGAGACCGGCTCGCTGGACGGCGGGTTCGTCCGTACCGTGCTGCGGTACGCCGCGACGCCCCCGCACCTCCGAAAGGAGGCATGGGGGCAGCGGGACGAACTGGAGTTCGCGGGCGTCTTGCCGCCGCTCCACGCCTCTTCACGGACCGGCTCCGGATCGAGCGGTCCGGGGTCGTTGAGACAGGGTATCGTGACCGAGGTCGGACCTGAGGGGCGCGTACGGGTCAATTGCGGCTTGCAACACCCGATCTCACTCCCGGCTCCCAATGAACGGGACGTCGCGGAGGGGGAGCGCGTGACCGTCAGGGTCTCTTCGCGACGACCGGTCCGCGCCAAGATCGTCGACGAGCCCCTCACGGGCTTCGAGGTTCATCGCGCGGACCTGCCGACGGCCATCGAGGATTCCGGATCGACGTGTCGCATCGCGGCCTCCCGCCACGGGACGCCGCTGACCGCGCCACGACTCACGGACCTGGTCGGACGCATCCAGGACGAGGGGCTGACCCTCGCACTGGGAGCGCCCGCCCGGGGCCTGCCGGAGATCCTCGACGTCGACGCCGATTCGGTCGACGACTCGCCAAGCGCGCTTGCGCGTGGGATCGAGTCGTCAGGCGACGCGGACGTCGGACCCGCGACGGGCGGGTTCGACTGCTGGCTCAACACGATCCCGAACCAAGGCAGCGAGACGGTGCGAACGGAGGAGGCTCTGTTCGCGTCGCTCGCGACCTGCACGCTCACGGAGTGACACAATGCCACAACCCAGCCGACCACGCAAAGGCTCGATGGGGTTCGGTCCACGCAAGCGCGCGACCTCGGAGGTCCCGCGTTTCAACTCGTGGCCGGACGCCGATGGACAGCCGACGCTGCAGGGCTTCGCCGGGTACAAGGCGGGCATGTCCCACGTCGTGGTGATCAACGACCAGTCTGGCTCCCCCCGCGAAGGGATGGAGGAGACGGTCCCGGTCACCATCGTGGAGACGCCGCCGATGTACGCGGTCGCGCTGCGAGCGTACGAGGACACACCATACGGACTCCGTCCGACGACGGAGGTCTGGACCGACGACGCGCGCCCAGAACTCGAGCGGGCGCTCGACGTCCCCGAGGGACACGACCTCGAGGCCCAGGCCGAGGAGCTGCGCGAGCTCGCCGCCGACGGCGAGGTCGCCGAGGTGCGGGCGATCACCCACACCTCCCCCGGCGAGCTTCAGGGCGTCCCGCGGACGACCCCCGACGTGATGGAGACCCGGATCGGCGGCAGCTCGATCGACGAGCGCGTCGACCACGGGCTCGATCTGGTCACCGAGGGCGGCGAGCACTCGATGACCGACGTCTTCCGCACCGGCGAGTATCTCGACGTCGCGGGCGTCACGAAGGGCAAGGGCACCCAGGGCCCGGTCAAGCGCTGGGGCGTCCAGAAACGCAAGGGGAAGCACGCACGCCAGGGATGGCGCCGACGCATCGGCAACCTTGGCCCGTGGAACCCCTCCCGCGTCCGCTCGACGGTGCCCCAGCAGGGACAGACGGGGTACCACCAGCGGACCGAACTGAACAAGCGCCTCGTCGACGCCGGCGACGACGAGGTCACGCCCGACGGCGGCTTCGTCAACTACGGCGAGGTCGAGGGCAACTACGCACTGGTCAAGGGCTCGCTGCCCGGTCCGGACAAGCGGCTCCTCCGCTTCCGACCGGCAGTCCGCCCCGGAGACCAGCCGCGCCTCGACCCCGAGGTGCGCCACGTCTCGACGGCATCCAACCAGGGATAATCTATGACGACAGTACACGACCTGGATGGCGAGGCCGCGGGCGAGGTCGAGCTACCGTCGGTGTTCGACGCCGACCACCGGCCCGACCTCATCAAGCGCGCCGTCCTCGCCGCACAGGCAAACCGGAAACAGGACTACGGTGCCGACGACTTCGCTGGCCTCCGCACACCCGCGGAGTCCCAGGGGAGCGGTCGCGGCATGGCCCACGTGCCCCAGCAGAACGGGCGGGCTCGCCGCGTTCCCCAGACCGTCGGTGGCCGTAGCGCACACCCGCCGAAAGCGGAGAAAGATCGCGGTCTCGACGTCAACGACAAGGAGCGCCAGGCGGCGACCCGCTCGGCCATCGCGGCCACCGCGGACGCCGACCTCGTGCGCGAGCGCGGTCACGAGTTCGACGACGAACTCGAGACGCCGATCGTCGTCGACGACGAGTTCGAGGACCTCGTGAAGACCCAGGAGGTCGTCGCGTTCCTGGAGGCAGCGGGCCTCCACGACGACATCGTTCGGGCCGACGAGGGTCGCACCGTTCGAGCGGGCCAGGGGACGACCCGTGGCCGCCGGACGCAGGAGCCCAAGTCGATCTGCTTCGTGACCTCCAGCGACGCCGGTCCCTCGAAAGCCGCCCGCAACCTCGCGGGCGCCGACGTGGCGACTGGCGACGAGGTCAACGCCGAGGACCTCGCGCCCGGGACGCACCCGGGCCGGCTCACGGTGTACACCGAGGCCGCTCTCGAGGAGGTGAGCGAGCGATGAGTTCCACGCAGTCCGTCATCAAGCACCCGCTCGTCACCGAGAAGGCGATGAACGACATGGACTTCGAGAACAAGCTCCAGTTCGCCTGCCGTACCGACGCCTCGAAGCCGGAGATCGCCGAGGCCGTCGAGGAGCAGTTCGAGGTCGACGTCACGTCGGTCAACGCCCACGTGACGATGGACGGCTACAAGAAGGCGATCGTCGAGCTCAGCGAGGATCACGACGCCGACGAAGTCGCCTCGCGAATCGGGGTGTTCTGAACATGGGACGACGCATTCGCGGACAGCGGCGAGGTCGGGGCGGCCCAACCTTCCGGGCTCCCTCCCACCGCTACAAGTCCGACAAGCAACACAAGAAGAACGAGGACGGCGACCTGGTCAGTGGCGAGGTCGTCGACATCGAGCACGACCCGGCGCGATCCGCGCCGATCGCCCAGGTCACCTTCGAGGACGGGGACCAGCGGCTGGTCCTCGCCCCCGAGGGCGTGGCCGTCGGCGATCAGATCCAGGTCGGCATCTCGGCGTCGATCGAGCCCGGTAACACGCTCCCACTGGCGGAGATCCCGGAGGGCGTGCCGGTCTGTAACGTCGAGTCCAACCCCGGCGACGGCGGGACCTTCGCGCGCGCCAGCGGCGTGAGCGCACGCGTGGTCACGCACGATCGAAACGTTACGGTCGTCCAGCTGCCAAGCGGCGAGGTCAAGCGTCTCGACCCCGACTGCCGCGCCACGATCGGCGTGGTCGCGGGTGGTGGCCGGACGGAGAAGCCGATGGTCAAGGCCGGCAACAAGTACCACAAGGTAAAATCGCGCGCGATGACCTGGCCGCGGGTCCGTGGCGTCGCGATGAACGCCGTCGACCACCCATTCGGTGGCGGCGGTCGACAGCACCCGGGACGCCCGAAGAGCGTTTCCCGGGACGCACCGCCGGGCCGCAAGGTCGGCGACATCGCATCCCGCCGGACGGGACGGGGTGGTGACGAATGAGTGAAACAGGCTACAGAACCGGTCACGAGGGCGAGTTTACCTTCCGTGGCCACACGCTCGATGAGTTGCAGGACATGAGCGTCGAGGACGTCGCGGAACTGCTCCCCGCCCGACAGCGGCGAAGTATCACGCGCGGGCTCTCCCCCGAGAAGCAGAAGCTCCTCGAGGACGCCCGCGAGGCCGAGCCCGAGGAAACGGCCCAGTCGCCGCTGCGAACGCACCTGCGCGACATGCCGATCCTTCCCGAGATGGTGAACCTCACGTTCGCCGTCCACGACGGGCAGGACTTCGAGCGCGTCGAGGTCGAGCCCGAGATGCTCGGACACTACCTGGGCGAGTTCCAGCAGACCCGGGGCAAGGTCGAGCACGGTCAGGCCGGTATCGGTGCGACTCGATCGTCGAAGTTCGTACCACTCAAGTGAGGTGATAGGATGGGAATCAGCTACAGCGTGGACGTAGACCCGGACGCGACGGCGAAAGCGATGCTCCGGGAGCGTCAGATGAGCCAGAAGCACAGCAAGGCGATCGCCCGCGAGCTCAAGGGCAAGACGGCCGAGGAGGCCGTCGACTACCTCGAAGCGGTCATCGCTGGCGAGCGCTCCGTCCCCTTCCGGGAGCACAACAGCGGCGTCGGGCACCGATCCGACATCGACGGCTGGGACGCCGGTCGCTACCCCGAGAAGGCCAGCGAGGGCTTCCTCGACCTGCTCGAGAACGCGATCGCGAACGCCGAGCACCAGGGATTCGAGGGCGAGACGATGGAGATCGCCCACGTCGCCTCCCACAAGGTCGGCGAGAGCCAGGGCCGCAAGCCCCGAGCGATGGGCCGTGCGGGCGCCTGGAACACCCCGGAGGTCGACGTCGAGCTCGTGCTCGCGGAGACCGTCGAGGACGAGGGAGGTGACGCCTGATGGCGGACGAACACCAGTTCATCGAGGACGGCCTCCAGCGGAGCCAGATCGACGAGTTCTTCGCCGAGGAGCTGGGCCGCGCCGGCTACGGCGGCATGGACGTCGCCAAGACGCCGATGGGCACCCAGATCGTCCTGAAGGCCGAGAAGCCCGGTATGGTGATCGGCAAGGGCGGTGAGAACATCCGTTCGATCACCACGACCCTCGAGGAGGAGTTCGACCTCGAGGATCCCCAGATCGACGTGCAGGAGGTCGACGAGCCGGACCTCAACGCCCGGATCGTCGCCGACCGCCTGGCGAACGCCCTCGAGCGAGGGTGGTACTTCCGGAAGGCAGGCCACACGACGCTCGAGCGGATCATGGACGCCGGCGCGCTCGGTGCGGAGATCGTCCTGTCGGGGAAGGTCACGGGCGCCCGCGGGCGCGTGGAGAAGTTCTCCGACGGCTACATCAAGCACAACGGCGAGCCCGCAGAGGAGGTCGTCGACCACGGCCAGGGCGTCGCCGTCATGAAGCTCGGCACGATCGGCGTGACAGTCAAGATCATCCCGCCGGGTGCAGAGCTGCCCGACGACTTCGAGATCGCCGAGGGCGCCTCCACCGAGGGGCTCGAACCCGAGGAGGCAGAGGCCGGCGTCGAGGAGCTGCTCGAGGAGCCCGACGAGGACGACCTCGAAGAGCTCGAGGAGGCCGCACCCGAAGACGACGCAACCGAGGTCTCCGAGGCCGACCTCCCCGAGGAGGAAGTCGTCGAAGAGGACGAGGAGTTCGAGGACCCCGAGATCCCCGATGACGACGACGTCGCCGAGGAGCTCGAGGAACTCGAGGAGTCCGTCGAAGAAGATCTCGACGAGGACACCGAGGCGGAAGCCGAGGAGCTCGTCGAAGAGATGGAGTCCGAGGAGTCGGCCTCCGAGGAGGCCGACGACGAGGACAGTGCGACGAGCGAGTCCGACGAGGCTGACTCCGACGACGACGATCCCGAGGACGCCGACGCGGACGACGAGTCCGACGATGGAGGTGACGAGGAATGACCGAGATTCACCCTGTCGAGGTCCGCGACATGACGCCCGCCGAGCGGGAGGCCGAGCTCGAGGAGCTCCAGACGGAGCTGCTCAACGCGAAGTCCGTCCAGGCAGCGGGTGGTGCCCCGGACAACCCCGGCCGCATCAAGGAGCTCCGGCGTGCGGTCGCCCGGATCAAGACGATCCAGAACGAGGAGGGAGACCTCGACGAATGAGCCTGACGCCCGCGTCGCTTCCCCGACACGAGCTGGTCGGTCTACCCGTCCGGGTAGCCGACGCCAGCGATTCCGGACTGACCGGGATCGCCGGCCGCGTCGTCGCCGAGACGACGTCGACGCTCACGATCTGCGGCCACCGCGAGGGGGCCGCCGGTGGGGAGCCGCGGGATCGTCAGGTTCCAAAGCGCGGGACGACGTTCGAATTTGCGCTCACAGATGAAACTGCCGACGGCGCGAGCCCACCCGCGGCGGGTGCCCGCAAGGGGTCGGGGACTGCGTTCAAACTGGCTGCCGACTCCGCGGCGGCTGGCGAGAGCGTGGCCCACGTTACGGTGGATGGAGCGCGACTCCACGCGCGACCTGCGGAGCGGACGGAGACACGGAGTGATTCCACATGGCGATAGGACTAGACGTATCAGCGCCTCCGGAACCAGAGAACCCGGAGGACTACGACTACGAGACGTGCCCGTTCCACGGCGAGCTCTCCGTTCGAGGACAGATCCTCGAAGGGGAGGTCGTCTCGACGGACATGGATCGGACCGTCGTCGTCCAGCGGGAGTACGACGTCCCGGTCGAGAAGTACGACCGGCTGATGAAGCGTCGCTCCCGGATCCCGGCCCACGTGCCGGGCGTCCTCGAGGGTATCGAGGACGGCGACACGGTCCGGATTGCAGAGTGTCGACCGCTTTCGAAGACGAAGAGTCACGTGGTGGTCGAAGTAATCGACGGAGGTGACGCCTGATGGAGGCGCTCAATGCCGACGTCACCCAGGGACTCGAGAAGGGCTCGATCATTACGTGTGCCGACAACACCGGCGCACGCGAGCTCAAAGTGATCAGTACCCACGGCTACAGTGGGACGATCAACCGCCATCCGAAGGCGGGCCTGGGCGACAAGATCACCGTGTCGGTCACCAAGGGGACGCCCGAGATGCGTCGCCAGGTGCTCGAGGCAGTGGTCGTCCGGCAGCGCAAGTCCATCCGGCGACCCGACGGCCAGCGCGTGAAGTTCGAAGACAACGCGGCCGTCATCATCGACGAGAACGAGGAGCCCCGCGGGACCGAGATCAAGGGTCCCGTCGCACGGGAGGTCGCCGAGCGGTTCGGAACGATCGCCAGCGCGGCGACGATGATCGTATGAGAGTGATAGCATGAGCAAGCAACCACGCACCCAGCGAAACCAGACCGCGAACGCGGATCTCCACGAGCGCCACGACCAGGTTCGCTCGACGCTGGCCGACGATCTCCGCGAGGAGTACGACACTCGACGCGTCCGCGTCAACGCGGGCGACACCGTCGAGGTCATGCGCGGCGACTTCGCCGGCGAGTCCGGCGAGGTGCTCCGCGTCGACCTCAAGGACGAGGTCGTCCACGTCGAGGACGTCACGGTCGAGACCGCCGACGGCGAGGAGGTCCCCCGACCGCTGGACGCCTCGAACCTGAAGGTCACTGGGCTCGAGGTCGACCGCGATCCCGAGCGGGAATCCCGCATTCGCGGGGAGGACGAATCATGAGTAACCACCAGAAGCGCCTCTCGGTGCCGAAGTCCTGGCCGGTCGAGCGCAAGACCGAGACGTTCACCGTCAAGGCCGACGCCGGCCCCCACGGTGAGGACGGCGTCCCGCTGGTCGTCGTGCTGCGCGACGTCCTCGGTTACGTCGACTCCCGGAAGGAGGCCCGCTACGCGCTGTCGGCGGGCTCCGTCCGCGTCAACGGCGACCGGATCAGCGACGAGAGCCGGCCGATCGGGATGTTCGACATCCTGGCCTTCATCGAGCGCGAGGAGTTCTACCGCGTCTTCCCGGACGAGGGCGGTCGACTCGCTCTCTCCGAAATCGACGAGGACGCCGCGGGCTCCAAGCTCGGCAAGGTCGTCGGCAAGCGCGACGTCGCCGGCGGCGACGTGCAGCTCACCCTCCACGACGGCGAGACGCTCGTCGTCGAGGCGGGCGAGCCGTACGCCCCGAAGGACTCGCTGGTCGTCGACAACGAGGACGGCGAGATCGTCGCCCACTTCCCCTACGAGGAGGGCGAACTCGTGACCGCCGTTCGCGGCCAGCACGCCGGTCAGATCGGCGAACTCGAGACGATCGACGTGGCGGCGGGGAGCTCCCCGAATCGCGTCGTCGTCGAGGGGCTCGACGGCGAGACCTTCGAGACGGTCGAGGAGTACGTCGTCGTCATCGACGAAAACTTCGTCGACGACGAGCCAGCCTCGAACGAGGCTGACGAGGAGGACGAGGTCACTAGCGATTCCGACGCTGACGAGGCCGAATCCGAGGACGCCGACGCGGACGACGAGTCCGCCGAGGACGGAGGTGACGACGAATGAGCCAGGCCGAGTTCCACGAGATGCGCGAGCCGACCGTCGAGAAGGTCGTCGTGCACATGGGCGTCGGCGAGGGCGGTGAGCCGCTCGGACTCGCAGAGGACATCCTCGGCGAGATCACCGAGCAACAGCCCGTCCGGACGAAGGCGAAGACCGCCGAGCCGGAGTTCGGGATCCGCGAGGGCGACCCGATCGGCGCGAAGGTGACGCTGCGCGGCGAGGACGCACACGAGTTCCTCGAGACCGCGCTGCCGATCGCCGACCTCTCGAAACGGCAGTTCGACGACACCGGGAACGTGAGCTTCGGCATCGCCGAGCACACCGAGTTCCCGAGCCAGGAGTACGATCCCTCGATCGGGATCTTCGGACTCGACGTGACCGTCAACATGGTCCGACCGGGCTACCGGGTCACCAAGCGCGACGCGGAGACCCGCAAGATTCCGGCGAGCCACCGCCTCGATCCCGAGGACGCCGTGGCCTTCGTCGAGTCGACGTACGACGTAGAGGTGACAGCATGAGCGAGAGTGAACAAGAGGAGACCCAGGACACGGGCGAGCACGCCGAGAAGCGGACCGGCCAGCTCGAGGCCTGCCGTCGCTGCGGACGCGAGCAGGGCCTCGTCGGCAAGTACGACATCTGGCTGTGTCGACAGTGCTTCCGCGAGATCGCACGTGACATGGGATTCAAGAAGTATCGATAACCATGACGGCAGACGATCCATTGGCGAACGCGCTCTCGGGCATCGACAATGCAGAGAGCGTCGGGCACCTCACCCACGAGGTATCGCCCGCCTCCGAGGAGGTCGGCAGCGTGCTCTCGGTCCTCTACGATCGCGGTTACATCGAGGGATTCGAGCACGTCGACGACGGCAAAGCCGGTCGCTTCGAGGTCGAACTGAACGGCGCGATCAACGACTGCGGTCCCGTCAAGCCCCGCTACTCCGCGGGTGCCGACGAGTACGAGAAGTGGGAGAAGCGGTTCCTCCCCGCTCGGGACTACGGCGCCCTCGTCGTGACGACGAGTCACGGCATCATGAGCCACTACGAGGCTCGTGAGGAGGGGATCGGCGGGCAGGTGATCGCCTACGTGTACTAGACAAATGCCACGAACAGAACTCCCGATCCCCGGGGCCGTCGACGTCGAGATCGACCATCTCGACCTCACGGTTTCGGGCGACAACGGCAGCGTGACGCGGCGGCTCTGGTACCCCGACGTCTCGGTCTCCATCGAGGAGGTCGAGGTCGTGGAGGACGGCGACGGCGACGACGGCGAGGAGGCCGGCTCCGAGTCCGTCGAGGCCGTGGTCATCGAGAGCGACGCCGACGACGCCAAGACCATGTCGACGCTGGGCACGTTCGAGTCCCACGTCGAGAACATGTTCCACGGCGTCTCCGACGGCTGGACCTACGAGATGGAAGTGTTCTACAACCACTTCCCGATGCAGGTCTCCGTGGAGGGCGAGGAAGTCGTCATCGAGAACTTCCTCGGCGAGCGCGCCCCGCGACGGGCGCCGATCCACGGCGACGCAACCCAGGTCCAGGTCGACGAAGAGGAGATCACCGTCTCCGGCCCCGACAAGGAGGCAGTCGGCCAGACAGCCGCGGACATCGAACAGCTCACACGCGTGAACGACAAGGACGTGCGCGTCTTCCAGGACGGCGTCTACATCACCAACAAGCCCCGCAAGGGAGGTGCCTAGATGAGCGATCCATCCACCATCGAGGACATCGCTGGCGTCGGAGCCAGCAAGGCCGAGGCGCTCCGCGAGGCCGGCTTCGGGTCCGTCGAGGACGTTCGAGCCGCCTCCGTCGAGGAGCTCTCCGAGGTCGAGGGCGTCGGTAACGCACTGGCCGCCCGCATGAAGGACGACGTCGGCGAACTCGACGTCGAGTCCGACGAGGAAGACAGTGCGGCGAGCGATTCCGACGCCGACGAGGCCGAGGAATCCGACGCGGCCGCGGAGGAGGCGTCCGAGGCGGACGCCGAACCCGAGGACCGCGACCTCGAGGACATCAGCGGCGTCGGTGCCAGCAAGGCCGACGCGCTGCGCGAGGCCGGCTACACCACGATCGACGACGTGCGCGGTGCCAGCCAGTCCGATCTCTCCGGCGTGGAGGGCGTCGGCAACGCGCTGGCGGCCCGCATCAAGGCCGACGTCGGGGACCTCGACGTCGACGCCGAGCCGGAAGGCGAGGTCGAGGACGAGGGTCCCGAGGAAACCGAGGATACCGTCGAGACCGAACTGCGTGCCCGCGGTCACGCGGACAAGACGCCCGAGCTCAGCGACGAGGAGGAGCGTCTCCTCGAGCGCCGGAGCACGGTGTCCACGCCGCAGTTCAACCGGCAGGACTACCACAAGAAGAAGCGCGTTCCCACCTCGTGGCGCGCGCCCCGCGGCCAGCTGTCGAAGCAGCGCCGCGGCATCAAGGGCAAGGGTGCAAAAGTCGAGGCCGGCTTCCGATCACCGGAGGCCGTCCGCGGCCGTCACCCCAGCGGCTTCGAGGAGGTTCGGGTCCACAACCCCGACGACCTCGAGGGCGTCGACGGCGACACCGAGGCGGTGCGGATCGCCTCCGGCGTCGGCGGCCGCAAGCGCGAGCGCATCGAGGACGACGCCGAGGAGGCGGGCATTCGCGTGCTCAACCCCACCTACGAGGAAGTCGAGGTGACCGAGCAATGACCGACCTCAGCGCCCAGAAGCGACTCGCAGCAGACGTCCTCGACGTCGGCGAGAACCGCATCTGGCTCGATCCCGACGAACAGGACGAACTGGTCGACGCCATCACCCGAGAAGACATTCGGGAGCTGGTCGACGAGGGTGCGGTACGCGCCAAGCCCGCATCCGGCAACTCCCGTGGCAAGGCCCGCGAGCGCTCCGAGAAGCGCGCCTACGGGCACAAGACCGGGGCCGGCTCCCGCAAGGGGAAGTCCGGCGGCCGCCAGTCCGAGAAAGATCGCTGGACGCGCACCGCGCGCGCACAGCGACAGACGCTCCGCGAGCTGCGCGACGACGGCGTCGTGACGCCCGCCCAGTACCGCGCGCTCTACAACAAGGCGCGCGGGGGCGAGTTCCCCGACGTTCGCCGTCTGCTCAACTTCGCGGAGGAGCAGTACCAGATCGATATCGACAGGAGTGAGTACTAACATGGCGACTGGACCACGATACAACGTTCCGATGCGGCGTCGGCGCGAGGTCCGGACGGACTACCACCAGAGGTTGCGCCTGCTGAAATCCGGCAAGCCCCGACTCGTGGCGCGCACGAGCAACGGGCACGTCAGGGCGCAGCTGATCTCCACCGGACCCGACGGCGACGAGACTGTAGCGAGCGCACACTCCGCGGACCTGGCCGAGTACGGCTGGGAGGCTCCCACCGGGAACCTTCCGAGCGCGTACCTGACTGGGCTCCTCGCGGGAACCCGTGCGGTCGACGAAGGCATCGAGGAGGCCGTGCTCGACATCGGCCTGAACAGCCCCACGCCGGGTAGCAAGGTGTTCGCGATCCAGGAGGGCGCGATCGACGCGGGCCTGGAGATCCCCCACAACGAGGCGGTCCTCCCCGACTGGGAGCGCGATCGCGGCGAGCACATCGCCGAGTACGCCGAGTCACTCGACGAGCCGCTCTATAGCGGCGAGTTCGACGCGGCGGACCTGCCCGAGCACTTCGATCAGATCAGGGAGGAGATCCAATGAGCGACAACTACAACGACGACGGCTGGGAACCGGTCACCCGGCTCGGCCGGCAGGTCCAGGAGGGCGAGATCGACACGATGGAGGACGCCCTCAACTCGGGACTTCCGCTGAAGGAGCCCGAGGTGACCGACCGGCTGCTGCCCGGGCTGGAAGACGAGGTGCTGGACATCAACATGGTCCAGCGGATGACCGACTCCGGACGGCGCGTGAAGTTCCGTTGCGTCGTCGCAATCGGCAACCGCGACGGCTACGTCGGCTACGCGGAAGGTCGCGACGACCAGGTCGGCGCTGCCATCCAGAAGGCGATCGAGATCGCGAAGCTGAACATCATCGACGTCTCGCGGGGCTGTGGCTCCTGGGAGTGTGGCTGTGGCCGTCCCCACACGGTCGCGCTGCGCACGAAGGGCAAGGCCGGCTCCGTCGAGGTCACGCTCCAGCCCGCGCCGCGCGGACTCGGGCTCGCCGGTGGCGAGACGCCCCGGCACGTGCTCGAGCTCGCCGGCATCGAGGACGCGTGGACGGAGGCCAGCGGGAACACCCGCACCACCGTCAACTTCGCGAAGGCGACGTTCAACGCGCTCCGCAAGACTGCGGAGGCTCGCGTGCCCGAGCACGCCTTCGAACAGCGCGAGGTGATCGAGTGATGTACGCGATCGTCCAGCTGCGTGGCGAGGTCAACGTCTCCGAGGACGTCGTCGACACCCTCGAGATGCTAAACCTCCACCACGTCAACCACGCAACCTTCGTCCCCGAGACGGACACCTACGAGGGAATGATCACGAAGGTCCACGACGTCGTGGCCCACGGCGAACCCTCCGAGGACGTCGTCGCCACGGTGCTCGGCACGCGCGCCGAGCCCCTCGAGGGCGAGGCCGAGGTCGACGACGAGTGGATCGAATCGAACACCGACTACGACGACGTCGACGCGCTGGCAGCGGCGCTGGTCGCCGAGGAGACGACGCTCCGCGAGGAGGGACTCTCTCCGGTCCTGCGCCTGCACCCGCCCCGCGGCGGTCACGACGGCATCAAGCAGCCCGCCGGATCGGGTGGCCAGCTCGGCGTCCACACAACAGAGCAGATCGACGAGCTGCTCACGTCGATGCGATAACAATGACGAGCAAGAAACGACGCCAGCGTGGCTCCCGCACGCACGGCGGCGGCACCCACAAGAACCGACGTGGTGCCGGCCACCGTGGCGGTCGGGGTCGCGCGGGCCGCGACAAGCACGAGTTCCACAACTACGAGCCGCTGGGCAAGCACGGCTTCAGCCGGCCCCAGTCCGTCCAGGAGGAGATCCTCGAGATCAACGCTTCCAAGCTGGACGAGGACGCCGCCCTCTACGCGGCCGACGGGCTCGCCGAAGAGACCGACGGTGGCTACGAGATCGACGCCCGCGAGGTCGTCGAGGACGGGTTCGAGGCCGACGCGGTGAAGGTGCTCGGTGGCGGGCAGGTCCGCGGCGAGCTGACCGTCGTCGCCGACGCGTTCTCCGCGAGTGCCCGCGGTCTCATCGAGGAGGCCGGCGGCGAGGCAGTCCTCTCCGACCGCGGCGAGGCGGCTGCGGAGGAGGCGGACGCCGAGGACGAAGCGGCCACCGAATCAGAAGACGTATCACCGGAGTCCGCTGGGGAGTAACCAATGGGCTGGAAGGAGGTCGCCGAACCGGTGCTCGCGCGGATGCCGGTCGTCCGTCGACCGGACTCGCACGTCCCCTTCAAGCGGAAGCTGGCGTGGACCGCGTCCGTGCTCGTACTGTACTTCTTCCTCACGAACGTCTTCCTGTGGGGAATGTCCGACAGCACGGACGCGTTCGGGCAGTTCCGAACCGTCCTCGCCGGTGCGCAGGGATCGATCCTGCAGGTCGGGATCGGTCCGATCGTCACGGCCTCGATCGTACTCCAGCTACTGGGCGGTGCGAACCTCCTCGGGCTCGACACCGACGACCCACGGGATCAGGTGCTCTACCAGGGGCTCCAGAAGCTGCTCGTGGTGATCGTCACGCTGTTGACGGCGATCCCGATGGTCTACGCCGGCTTCATCCGGCCTGATCAGGGCGTCGCCGCCCAGCTGGGGGTTAGCACCGGCGTGATCGAGCTACTGCTGGTCACCCAGATCTTCATCGGTGGGCTCCTCATCCTCTACCTCGACGAGATCGTCTCGAAGTGGGGCGTCGGGAGCGGGGTCGGGCTGTTCATTATCGCCGGCGTCAGCCAGCGGCTCGTCGGCGGGTTCCTCAGCCTCGACGGCGGGTTCTTCGCCAACTGGTTCGACATCATCACCGGCCGCACGCAGATCGGGCCGATCGTCGGCGGCGGCGGGCTGATGAGCCTGCTACTCCAACCGGGGAATCTGCTGGCGCTCGCGACGACGATCTTCATCTTCGTCGTGGTCGTCTACGCGGAGTCCGTCCGCGTGGAGATTCCCCTCTCCCACGCTCGCGTGAAGGGTGCCCGGGGACGGTTCCCGGTCAAGCTCATCTACGCGAGCGTCCTGCCGATGATCCTCGTTCGCGCGCTGCAGGCGAACGTGCAGTTCTTCGGCCAGCTGCTGAACCGACAGGGGATGATGCCGTCCTGGCTGGGCGTTTACACCAGCGACGGCAACCCCGTCGGCGGGCTCATGTACTATCTCGCGCCGATCTACAACCCGGGCGACTGGATGTGGTTCGCCGGTCTGACGCCCGCCGGGATCGAATCCTGGCAGATCATGATTCGCGTCGGCGTCGACCTCACGTTCATGGTGGTCGGCGGCGCGATCTTCGCGATCTTCTGGGTCGAGACGACGGACATGGGGCCGGAGGCGACGGCCCAGCAGATCCAGAACTCCGGGATGCAGATCCCCGGGTTCCGGCAGGACGTCGGCGTCGTCGAGAAAGTCATGGAGCGGTACATCCCGCACGTGACTGTCATCGGCGGCGCCCTCGTCGGGCTGCTCGCGGTCATGGCCAATATGCTCGGCGCGATCGGTGGCGTCTCCGGCACTGGCCTGCTGCTGACTGTCTCCATCACCTACAAGCTCTACGAAGAGATCGCCGAAGAGCAGTTGATGGAGATGCATCCGATGATGCGCCAGATGTTCGGCTGACTGTGAACACAGCCTGAACACTTATTGTGGGGGGCCACAAACGGCTCCCCATGTCATCCGAGGACGACGAATTAGAGGATATTTCTCCGCACATCAGGATCAGGATTGATCCTCGAAAGAAGAAAGAGTGGCTCGAATATGCTGATGAGCACCATCACGGAAATCTAACTGATCTGATCAAAGACGCCGTCTCCAACACGATCGACGATACGTGGGTCTTGGAGGAGAAACACCAGGCGAACACGGAAATCGATACCGCAGGATTAGAAGAGGGGATTTCCGAGGTCAATGATCGGCTTTCGGTCGTTGAACAGCAAATCAACGACCTATCGTTGCAATCAAACGCAGATTCGGACACTGAATTCTCTCGCGACGAGCTCATCAAATTGGCCAATAACTGTCACGACTTGCTCCCCCGTCTGCAAAGCGAAATTCAATTTCCTCCCCTGCAGCGATCCCTATCGGTTGATCTGAACGACATTCCGGAGGAATACGAACAAGAGGTGAAGTCCAATAACGTGACGAATCCTGTGGGGAGCATTAGAGCGAAGATTACTGGGCGTCCGGAGGACCTTGCCGATGCTCTTGAGGAACCCGTTCATCACGTGCGTCAGGCTCTGATATTTCTTGAGCAGTCTGACACAGGGATGCTTGTAGAGAGTGTGGTTGATGAAGGGGAGCGGAGATGGTTCGTCCGCGATCCGGACGCAAGTCCCGACTTCGATTTTCTCGAAGAACAAGGAACCGGTGAAACTGCCGATCTATTCAACAAAAGCAACTAGGTGGGATAACCATGGAAAGAAACAACAAGGGACAGTTTGATTCTACCCAGGATCTCACTGCGGAGTATAAAGAATTCTTCACTGATTACAGTGGGTGGGTTACATCCTCGGTGGAGAAACAATCAACAGTTGATCGTTTGAAAGCGGGTGTCCAAGCTTGGCTATACTGGTGCCAGGAGAGCGATTTGGATCCGCTAAATGCTGACGGGAACTCTGTAAACGCCTATATCCGAGATCTGATTCGGGAAGATTTCGCAGAAACAACAATCACTCGCCGCTTCGCCTCTGTCTCAAAGTACTACCACTTTGTCTCCACCGATCCGCAGATAGATGCTGATATTGAAAACCCCACAGCCGACATTAACCTCCGAAGAGATCATAATATAAAAAATACGAGCGATTATTATCGAATCCTCGATAGGGAAGGTCGAAAAGACATCGTTGCGCCATCATTCGACAACCTCAAGCCGATATTTGATCATGTACCGGGGAAAAAGGAGTTCACCCAGACCAGAAATGAGTTGATATGCCGGTTACTCTGGCAGACAGCAGTCCGAAGCGGCGAATTGAGCCGACTCCGTTTAGACAATATCACGTGGGACGACAGAGATATTGAACTCCGCTCAGCGAAACTCAATCGGGACGATCATCCAGACCTGTACTACAGGCATATCTGGTGGGAACCGAATTTAGATTACTTGATGCGTCGGTGGGAATCAAAGCGCTCTGAAGCCGATCCGGATCAATCATCGCCGTACCTGTTCATTGGCGACAGGGGGAGTCAGCTGGAACCAAGTACTATCAGTCGGATCGTGAAAGACGCTGCATTTAACGCTGGTATTCAGGAGCCTCTGGTACGAAAGCCCGATGGGTCGGTCCAGCAGCATTTGTATACTGCCCACCGTCTTCGCCATAGCCGAATCACGTACCTCGCGAATGAAACGGACCTGGATTTGAATTTCATCCGCATGATGGCCGGTCACGCGAAGCTCGAAACAACGATCACATACGTTGACACTGATTGGGACGTTGCCCGGTCATCATACTTCGACGCGATATAAAACTGGTTCAACCATTTATTGGCGTAGCAACCGGGTGAGAAATCCCACTGTTGACTCGGTATCCTCCTCTGTTTCAATAGATTTCGGCTCAATTTCTCTGGACTGGAAACCATGCTCACGCGATCGGCACTTCGATGAGCGACATGTCTCCGCCGACCGCCGAGGTGAGCGCCGTCTCGAGTTCGGCCCGCGTCTCGGGCCGGTACCCCTCGATACCGAAGCTCTCCGCGAAGGTCACGAAATCGGGGTTCGTGAGTCCCGTTCCGAAGGACTCCCCCGTGTGATCGCGCTGCTTCTTCGAGATCAACCCGTAATCGTCGTCGTTGAAGACGACGATGGTGAACCCACAGCCGGTCCGGGTCGCGGTCTCGATCTCGGCGGCGTTCATGAGGAAGCCGCCGTCGCCGGTCGCCGCGACGACGTTCGAGTCGACCGCCAGGTCCGCAGCGAGCCCGCCCGGGACCGCGATGCCCATCGACGCGAGCCCGTTCGAGATGATGCAGGTGTTCGGCTCGTACGTCGGGAACCGCTGTGCGATGGCCATCTTGTGGTTGCCGACGTCCGACACGAGCACGTCCTCGTCGGCCATCGCCTCGCGCAGCACGGGGAGGACCCCTTCGAGGGTGAACGGTGCACTCGCCCGCGGGCTCCGGTCGATCCCCTCGACGATCCGCTCTCGGAGGTCGTCGTACCACCCCGTCTCGAAGGACGCGTCGGCGGAGCGATGCCAGTCGGTCAGCGCCTCGAGCGTCCGGCCGCTATCGGCGATCACCTCGACGTCGGGGTCGTAGGCCTCGTACACCTCCGCGGGTTCGCTGTCGACGTGGACCAGCGGGGTGCTCCCGTCGTTCCAGTCCGCGGGGTCGTGTTCGGCGACGTCGTAGCCGACGGTGACGACGAGGTCCGCCCGCGAGATGGCCTGTGCCGCCTCGCCGTCGGTGCCGGAGCCGAGCGTCAGCAGCGATCGCTCGTCGGCGTCCGACACCGCGCCCTTCCCCATGTACGTCGAGACGACGGGGACGTCGGTCGCCTCGACGAACGTCCGGAGTTGCGCCGCGGCCTGGGTCCGGACGGCGCCGTTGCCGGCGATCAGGATCGGGCGATCCGCAGCCGCCAGGAGGTCCTGCACCCGATCGAGCGTGTCGTGATCGGGCGCGGCGAACCGAATGCGGCCCCGGGGTTCGAGGGGCCGCGCAGTGGTCTCCTCGCTCGCGACGTCCTCGGGGAGCTCCAGGTGCGTCGCGCCGGGTTTCTCGTACTCGGCGAGCTTGAACGCCTTCCGGACGGACTCGTGGACGATGTCAGGGCTGTCCAGTTGCGTGTTCCACTTGGTGACCGGTCCGAACGTCCGCAGCACGTCGATGGCCTGGTGGCTCTCCTGGTGGAGGCGTTCGAGCCCGCCTTGCCCGGTGATCGCGACCAGCGGGCTCTTGTCCAGGTGGGCGTCGGCGACGCCCGTCAGGAGGTTCGTCGCGCCCGGGCCGAGCGTCCCGAGGCACACGCCCGCGTCGCCGGTCAGGCGGCCGTGGACGTCGGCCATGAACGCCGCGCCCTGCTCGTGGCGGACCGGGACGAAGGTGACCGTGGAGTCCCGGATCGAGAAGAGGAGATCCTCCAGCTCCTCGCCCGGAACGCCGAACACGTGATCGACGCCCTCGCGTTCGAGCGCGGCGACCAGCAAGTCGGAGGCCTTCATCACTCCACCCACACCGTCTTGCGGTTGACGAACTCCGTGATCCCCGGCTCGGCGAGCTCGCGGCCGTAGCCCGAGTCGCCGACGCCGCCGAAGGGGACCCGCGGATCGGACTTGACGAGCTGGTTCACGTAGACGCAGCCGGCGTCGATGCGACCGGCGACTCGCTCGCCCCGCTCGCGGTCTTCGGTCCAGACGCTCGCCCCGAGCCCGTACTGCGTGTCGTTGGCCTTCCTGACTGCCTCGGCCTCGTCGCCCACCTCGTAGACCGCGGCGACGGGACCGAACGTCTCCTCGTCGTCGACGGGACAGCCAGGCGGAACGTCGGTCACCACGGTTGGTGGGTAGAACGCGCCCTCGCGGTCCATGGGCTCGCCGCCCGTGACGACGGTCGCCCCGGCAGCGACGCTGTCCTCGACCTGGCCGTGGAGCTCCTCCATGAGGCCGGCCCGGGCCTGCGGGCCGACGTCGGTGTCATCTTCGGTCGGATCGCCGACCGCGAGCGACTCGATCTCGTCGACGAACGCGTCGAGGAACTCGTCGTAGATGTCGGTGTGGACGACGAACCGTTTCGCGGCGATGCAGGACTGGCCGCCGTTCTGGTTGCGCGCCCACGCGCCGGTCTCGGCCGCAGCGGGAACGTCGGCGTCGTCGAGGACGACGAACGGGTCGCTCCCGCCGAGCTCCAGCACCGTCTTCTTGAGCTGCTCGCCGGCCGTCGCGGCGACGGACCGTCCTGCCGGCCCGCTCCCGGTCAGGGTCGCCGCCCGGACGCGATCGTCCTCGAGGACGCCCTCGACGCGGTCGGAGGGGATCAGCAGCGACTGGAACACGCCCTCGGGGTAGCCGGCCTCGCGGAACACCTCCTCGATGGCGAGTGCACACCCGGGCACGTTCGAGGCGTGTTTCAACAGTCCGACGTTCCCGGCCACGGTGTAGGGGGCGGCGAACCGGAACACCTGCCAGAACGGGAAGTTCCAGGGCATCACCGCCAGGACCGGCCCGAGCGGCTCGTACTCGGTCTTGACCGTCGTTCCAGGCGGGCTCGGGTGGTGGTCGGGCTCGAGATACGCGCTGGCGTGCTCGGCGTAGTGATCACAGGCCCAGGCGCACTTCTCGACCTCCGCGATCGCTTGCGTGATCGGCTTGCCCATCTCCCGCGTCATCGTCTCCGCGTACTCGCGTTTGTTCTCGCGGAGCACCTCGCCCGCGGACGCGAGCAGCTGCTCGCGGTCACGGATCGAGCGGTCGCGCCAGTCCTCGAACCGCTCGGCCGCTTTCTCTAGCGCCGCTGCGACCTCGCCTTCGGAGTGTTCCTCGTACGTTTCGATCCGCTCGCCGGTGGAAGGGTCGACGACATCCATGGGGCCTAGAGCGTCGGGGTAGAGACGTATGAACGTTCAGACGAATCCGCTTCTGGACGCCGTGTCGAGAGGTGAGACGTGCACTCGAACGCCGACGCCGAATCACCGGACCTGAGGGCATCTCGTCAGAAGAACCAGGAATCGCAATGGGATCCATCGCGTGACCGAACAGAGTAATGGTTCTTTAGCCAGAACCCCGTGACAAGGATGCAAACGATATGAGGTGGCAAATCAGGGACATCGAGTGGGAGGCTGTCGCGGGCATTGTGGCAGCGGTGCTCGCGCTCGTGCTCCACTTCTTGCACATCGTGGACGAAGCCGTACTGTTGCAGATCACGCTTGTTCTCATGGCGTTCCTGTTCATCAGCCATCTCAGACGTGAATCGGAGACGGAGAATCTCTCAGACTCCGTCGCTCACACCGAACGCACCGTCGAAGATATCCGTGCCAGTTTGGATGCTCCTGACCTCGAACTCATCGGCCCAGGAGAGCTTAGATCGCGGAGTACGCAGTTCGGTCAGGGTGCCCGTGGCGACATGATCTGGTTCAACGTCTGTCTGCTAATGTTCGTTCCACAGGATCTGTTCGATGCGTTGCTTCGACCTCCGATCGAAAATCCGAACGTCGACTCGATCCAGTTCATTCTCGACGAGAGTGAACGTGAGCGCTGGAAGACCCAGGTCAAGCCGAAGGTGCGTGAGTGCAGCGGTGCGGATACGGTGAAGGAACCCGTCTGGCGCGACCTCGACGAGAACGTCTCGTTCATCCTTCGCGGGACGGAACACGAGGAGACGGACGCACTCTTGAGTTTCTGGGGTGAGCCGTTCATGGCCCGGACGACACAGAACGTCCCGCGCTATATCATCCACGTGGTAGCGGACTCGGAACTGATTCCACAGCTGCAGGACATCGAGCGCGAACACCGTCTCCAACGAACCTGAGGGGCAGCGTTTTGGGTGTTGCTCCCGTATCAAGTGGGTGCTTGGACCTTCGCGGACGGTCCCCGTCGAAAGGGGCCAGGCGTCCCGCACCCACGGGGACGAGATACGATGAGACCTCCACACCTACACGAGTTCCTCGACGACGAGTTCGAGTTCCCGGTCGATCGAGCGTCGGTGCTCGATCGAATCGGCGATGCGACCGTCGACGCTCCAGACGACGACGATTCCGAGACGATCGACGAGATCCTCACCGGCGGGGACGAGACGTTCGAATCGGTCGACGACGTCGTTGCTGCAGTTGATCGCTACGTGGGAACAGATGTCGACGCTAGAATCTACGACAACATCGGTGACGATGAACGAAGCACGATCAGTGACGCTGATTCTCGGCTCTACGACGACTGGAGTGCCCGCATCGAGGACTTCTGCGCCGTGCTCGAAGCGTATCGGCGGGCGTATCGACGAACCATCCGCGATCAAGGAGTCGTCTCGCACACGGACGTGGCGTACCTCGTGGACGCGTATTTCGACGGACGCATCGACGACGTCGATGAGGCTCATCGAACTCGAGCCAGACAACGGTACCAGACTCGCATTCAGAGCTTGATCATCGACGAGGCTCAAGATGTCTCGTCGATTCAGCACGCTGCTCTCTCCCACCTGGTCACGCCTCGTACGCGAGTGTTCGCAGCCGGTGACCTCCTCCAGAGCGTCTACCTGTGGAGGCACGCTGAACCAACCCTCTTCGGGACAGCAACGACCGCCGGGAAGTATCTCGGGATCGACTGGGACGTCCACGAGCACCGGACCGCCAAGACCACGTATCGGAGCGTCCCCGACATCGCCAAAGCGATCAACGAAATCTCTGAGGCAGCCCTCACTGATCCGGCACGCGGGGATCTCGGAGAGCTGGACGTCCAGTACCCGGGCCTCGATGCTGCACGAGATCCGACTGGACACTCTAACGTTCACATCGCTGCCTTCGACCCCGTGGCTTCGAACCCAGATTCTTACACCTGGGTCAAACCTCACGAAGGTCGTGGGGAAGCAACGACGCTGGCGACGCTCCTCTCCAAGGGGCTCGCAGATGGGACGTTCACCGACGATGACGGTGACCCTCTCGGGATCACCGTATTGTTCCGGTGGTCCTCGAAAATGGATGCGTACGAAGAAGCGTTCGAAGAGGAGGGGCTCAACGTTCGGAACGCCAGTGAACACCTCTTCGAATGCGACGTCGTCAAGACAGTTCTCGACGTCTGTGAATGGCTCGTCGCACCAGCTGACGCCGAGCGAACGCGTGGCCTCATCGCCGAGTCGAATCTCGGTATCGATTCTCTCGAAAACGTATTCGAGACCAATAACTGGGACATTGACGCCGTTCTCGACAACGGCGACCTCACGGCCGATCACCAGCACGTGCTCGAAGGGCTCGTCGAACTCCGCGAATGGCGCGGCGACTGCCTCTCGCGTCCAGCGAGAACATATGTAGAGGATGTCATCGAGACGCTCGCCCTCCGAGCAGATCCGTGTGGATGTTTCGACGTCGATCCTGCACAACGAGTCGCCAATCTCGACGCCCTCATCGAGACGATCGGTGAATGGGAAGGAGACGAACAGCTCACTCCTCGTGAACTCGCCGAATTACTCGCCCCGTTCAGAGAAGACCCGTACATGGGACCGAACGAACCGAGCACCGCCGACACGAATCATGACATCGAATTTCGCACAGTACACGACTCGAAAGGCGATCAAGACGACGTCATCGTCGTGGCGAATCCCGGATTCGACCTCTGGGCCCACGGTCCACACGCCAAACGCTTCATCACGCAAGGAAACATCGCCGGGCTCGCCCCGCCGACAAACACCGACATCCCTTCCGACGTTACACTCCCAACGGTCCTCAACGGCCTCTACGATCCGGAAGACACGCGTAGCCGCGACGTCGGACTTCGCTGGGCCACAGGATATTGGTCCGACGACGTCGCCAAATCCGCGGACTCGACGTCGCTCGTCGGCCCTGAACGACTCACACGAGTTGCAGCAAACGAGCGAGCTGAGGCATGGCGACTGCTCTACGTCTCACTCACCCGTGCACAGGACCATCTCGTCGTACCACTCCCACAGTCCTTACCCGGAGAACCCCAACCTCGTGACAGATGGCTCGACACGATTCGAGACGGCCTCAACTTCACCGGTGACGAGACAGGGACGTACACCGTTGATCCAGACGCCGAGACGAACGACGCCTCGTTCGACGTCGGCGTCAACGACGTCGCACTCCAAGGAGCATGGACGAACTCATCCACATCACGCGACGTCGACGTCGCCGTCAATCCACCGCGTCGCGCCGAACTCGTCCCCTGGGTGCCACGATTCACCAACCCGTCAACACTGTACCCGCTCACCGAAAATCTCGACGAACAGGTACTCAACCACCTCCTGGGGAACCCCCTGCACACCGATGCCAACGACGTTCCTGATCACGTCCCCCTACAGTTCGATAAATTGGGGCCAGACGACGTCGGGTCCTGCCTTCACGAAGTCCTCACCACACTCGTCAAACGCGAGATGCCGGAACGAGCACTCCATTCCCCAGGGAACGAGGTTCGGTCCCTCTTCGACGATGTCGTGGACGGCCACGCTCCACGAATCGACGACAACGAACGCGACGGTCTGTTCGCGTTCTTCAGGGAGGAGGTCTTAGACGACTTCCTTACCTCCGACTTGTGGAGTCGGATCCAGCAGGCCGAAAACGTGACCGTCGAAAAACCGATCGACGGCCTCGTCACCATCGACGACGTCGAAATCGAGATCCACGGAACGTGCGATTTCGTCGTCGAAATGCCCTCCGGGGAACGGTACGTCGACGACGTGAAGATCACGCTGACAGACCAAACACCAGAGACCCAACGTCGGTACGAGCTCCAGGTAACCGCCTACTCGTACATTTTTGAGCAGCAGCAGCACTCAACGAACTCCGTCAATCGGGCGGTGGAAACCTTCGGCGTTGAACGCGAGACAGTAGAGTCGTCATGGCCATCCGAAATCGTCGAACGAAGACTTGCAGCACTCGTTCGATAAATCGTTTGAGAGATAGGTCTCCGTCAACTAACTGTCCCCAAGAAAGTGCACGTCCCCCGATTCTGAGAGCCGCTCGTCAAACTCAGCAGAAACGACCTGAGGGCATCCTCGCCACTGAAGACAGCCATTTATGCGACTTCGTATTGGTCTTTCAGCATCGCGTATTCGTGAGCGCTCGGCAAGGGACTTCCCGTCTCCATCTCATCGGTGCCGTCAGTGCCCTCGTCTATCAGACGATACATTCGGGATATCGTTGAATCCAGACCGTACCAGGTCGCAGTCTCGGTGAGTAATTTCTGTTCGATTCGTTCCTGCTCAATGAGGAGCATCGCGTAGCTCACGCGTCGGGAGTCCGCGTCGAGGGCGAGTGTATGGCAAACGACATCCGCAGGGGTGAGATCATCGTCTGGGGCGTACCAGAAGGCGGGTTCTCCTGCGAGGAAGAACTGCAGGCCGTACGCTTGGAACTTCGCTAATCCGGTTACATCCCAGTCATCGGCTTCCTGGAGTCTGTCCGTGTCTTCGGAGCTCTGCACTTGGACGAGTGCGCGTTTCGGGTCACACCACGTGATCGTGGCGCTTGGTGCCAGCCGCCGAGCGCGATTGTGGTGCTCGTGCCTGACGATGGTGTTGGTGAATTCGAGTAATGGGTGGAGGTCGTCAGCGAGGGCGTACTCTGGGCCAGCCGGAGTGAGCATTGCGCGGTTCTTTAGTGGGGAGATGGCCTTGTGGACGGCCTGTCGCGTGATTCCTAATCGGTCAGCGATTGTGGTGATGCGGCGTGGTTCATCGAGGTACCAGCAGACCTGTATCGTGGCGGGTGAGAGGAGGTCTACCCAGTCCACTTGCCCGAGATTCGATTTCAGATGTCGGTACGCTTCAACAACGGGATCGTCAGTGGCGCGCACGATACGCTGGTTGTGCTGCGCTCGGGATTCGCGCAGTACCCCATTGTCGAGTAAGTCGTCGACGACGCGGTAGACCTGTTTACGACTATAACCGGTTTCTGTGGCCAACTCTTGGGCAGTTGCGTCTCGCCCGGAGCTCAGCACGTCCAGAATAGCGAGCCCGGCCTTCGTAACCATTCTTGTTAACTATATTGTCTCAACAGTTAAACGACTTTCTACATTTTGGTTTACACAGCGGCGGAAGGTCAGCCGGAGTGATACCCTCATCAACCTGAAAGGACACAAGTGGCCGCCAGAACCCTAGTCCTGAAGAAGAAATTCAGGGCTGAGCAGAACGGGACAACGTTAGAACGGTCAAGATTCAGATAGACTGCCGAAACTCGTGGCAATCGACTTCGTGAGCGCGACAGCGAGCCGTCGTGCAAACCGGCGATTGAATCAGCCACGTCTACAGAGAGTGGGACGAGTACTGGCTGAATAAGCCAACACGGGAGGTTGCCCAGAGCAAGTAGCGAAGAGTATTGCACGGATTTCCTGAGTGTCGTCGCACCACTCGTGGTCATCGTCGCTTAATGTTCCCTTCCCAACCCAGGCACACCATGGTCGTACTCGTAGCGTCGTTCCAATAACGACCGCACGACTATTTTATCCATAGCCAATTCACTATCGAAAATAACTTGTGTACGCATGACAGGAATGTCGGCGAAAATTGATAGAGAGAAGTCATTCTCTCGGTACGAAGTCGAACTCCTCACCGAGCGCGTCCAAGATCTCGACGAGTTGTTCGAGGGTGTCGGTCGCGCGGACTCGGCCGGTGTCGCGGTCCCACTCGACGACGTCGTAGTCATCGAACAGCGGTAGGTGGCGATCTTTGAGTTCCGCCGCACGGGCGCTACGCTGTTGGACCGACACATCCCGAACGTCGATTCCGATTTCTCTGGCGGCGAGCGCGCCGCCCAGATGGACGATCGTGTGTCCTCGGGGATCGTCGAACAACTCGTCGGAGGCCAAGAGGCGAAGGAATTCCCGCCTGCGCCGCGATCCGAGGATGTCGAAAGCGATCAGCGGGCGTAGATCGATCGTGCCAGCAACCACCGGCCCCTGCTCCTGGGAGGCCGTGGCGATCGTCTCGTCGGCGTCGGAGACCTGCACGAGGTCGTGGGCCTCGCCACGATCGATGGCGACGACGTCGCGCTCCTCAAGGGCATCCAGAGCCCGGTCTATCGTCGCCGCGGAGTAGCCGAACTCGGTGATCAACTCCGCCCGCGAGGCAGGACGCTCGTGCTCCTGGAGATATCTGAGAACCGGTTCTGTGTTCGCCGTAGTCGGTGCAGGGTCCTCCAGCTGTTCACCAGAGTTATCACTCCTGCTATTGGTATTGTGCTCTGCCGTCATGGTTGGCGGCACGGCGCCCCGGACGAGGTCCAATTCGACTCCGGGGCCCACTTGTCTGTGGGCGAGCCGCGCTACTCAGATCGCACTCATCAACCACAAAAAACATTGGTAAAGTTACTCTTCGGGACGAACTGCGATACCGACGATGCGGGCTCAGCCGGGGAGATCGTCCAGAACCACAAGGAGCCCGTCAGGATGCCAGCGATGCGTGGTGGGCGGCCCAGTCAGTTCCGCGAAATGGTCGTACTGTAAGTCGCTCCTGACTGCTCTCAATCAGCGTGTCTTATTCGGCCCTCCCTGTGTCTCGGTTGGGATCGATGTGTGTGTGTGTGTCCCGGATTGCAAGCCCCATCCCCGCCATTGGACGCGTTGATAGTTGCTGCGAGTACCCCCTCAGCGGCTTGCAAGCAGGTGATTTTACGCGACGAACGAGACCGTCTCTGGATCATGAAGGATTCGATGTATGTTGCGGTGAAGTATTGGGAGTGTCGAGGCGAGTAGTGGGAAGAGTCGAAATTTGGCGGGAGACGTACTGTGGAAGACTTTTGCGCCGTGTAGCTGAGGTATTGATTGGTGGTGAGATCGCGTTCGATAGCGAGGGTGCCAGCAGGAAGATAACCGCTTCTTCTGTCACCATTACTCATCTAGGAGACTATATTCAGATAGTCAATTATCAATTAGCCTAATCTGGATTAGTCTATTCGGGCCTTTTTTGTGTCTTGCTACCAATCACAGGGTATGGAGCAATTCGTGGATCGGACGGACGAACTCAGTCGGCTTCGAGATTGTTACGAGTCGGGTGACGCAGACATGGTTGTGATTTTCGGGCGTCGTCGTCTCGGGAAGACTGAACTCGTCCGAGAATCGCTGGCGGACCGCGATGACGCCGTCCTGTACCAAGCTACAGAAACAACTCGACATGTCCAACTCGACGCATTCGTAGACGCGGCGGCGGAGTCGTTCCCGGGGATCAACCGAATCGAGAACGAGTGGGAAGTGCTACTTGGATATCTCGCCGAGCAGGACGCAGTCATCGTGTTAGACGAATTCCCATACCTGATTGACGCCGACGAAAGCCTCCCGTCGGTGATTCAGCGACTGTGGGATCAGGAACTGCGTGAAACGGGCGTGACGCTCATACTCGTGGGATCTTCGATCAGTATGATGGAGGAGGCGACGCTCCTCGGGAACAGTCCACTGTACGGCCGGTTCACCGAGAAACTCGATCTGCGCCAACTCGATTTCACTGACGCTCGAACATTCTTCCCCGAGAACTATACTCCGGAACAACTGCTGCTCGCGTGGGGTGTGTTTGGCGGGACGCCATACTATCTGGACGGCGTCGATTTGGACAATGATCTCGGAACAGTCATCCAGCAGTCGCTGCTGTCACGGCAGGGGTTCCTGCACGACGAGCCAGAGTACGTGCTTCGAACCGAGCTAACCGAACCGAATCGGTACTTTGCCATCCTGAAAGCCATTGCGGCGGGGAACACGACGTCGAATGAAATCGCGCAAACAGTCGGGATCGAGAGCAAGCAGATTTCGACGTATACGCAGAAACTGGAGCGGCTACGGCTAGTCGAACGGGAGGTGCCGGTGACGGAGAATAAGACGAAGTCTCGGCGCGGGCGGTACCGGATTCTCGACCCGTTGTTCCGGTTTTGGTTCCGGTTCGTCTACGGAAACGAAGACCGGTACGAGCGGTTGGGAAACGATGCGTACGAGACGGTTATCGAACCGGAACTAGCGGATTTCGTGAGTCCGGCGTTCGAAACACGGTGTCAGGATATCCTGCCTGCACTCTATCCCGAGGAGAGGTTCACCGACATCGGGCGCTGGTGGTACAACGAGCACGAGGTGGATGTCGTCGGACTCACCGCAAACGGGACGATGGTGACGGGCGAGTGCAAGTTCACGACTGCACCACTCGATTACAGCGCGCTCGCCTCACTCGAATCCCACACGGAGGAGATTCGATGGTCGTCCGATGGTGCGGGCGTTGAGCACGAGTATGCGTTGTTCGCGCGGAACGGGTTCACGCAATCTGTTCATGATTCGGCAGCCGACCGCGATGACCTGCAGTTGTTTGGTCTTGAGCAGATCGTTGATCCGGGCGCGTCGCAGTAGGTGCGTCGTGAGCTGTGGGTTCGACCGGTGACGAGAGAATAGCACCGACATTTTCGATTCTGTTTCCCAAAGCGTTGCTGCCAATCACTCGGCAGGCGCCTGCAGGTACCCGGTTACGCAGAAGCAAATCGATGCTGCGGAATCGCGGGACTACTACTGTTCGTTACCGGAGTTCTGAGCCACAGTTCGGACAGAAGCGTTCGTCGCCGCCCAGCAGGTGCAGACACTCGACACAGAAGCGGTTGCTTGGAGCGGTGGCGATTTCTTCGAGGAAGTCCATCACAGTTTGGTCTTCAACACCAGGTCCGTAGCCATCAGCATAGCCTGGCAGCGTCGACGCCCACTGAACGGTCTCCGCGTCGTCGACGAGCGCGACGTTGCCGGCGATGTCGAGCTCCCCGTACCGTTTGAACCCCTCTGAAGGGGTCGGCTCGATGGACTGGTTCAGAGCACGATTCCGTTTGAGGTCACGTTCGTAGACGGCTTCTGGCGTGGAAGACCGGACCTCGCCGGGGAACTCCAGTATCGGGTCGTGTTGTTCGTCAATCCGATCGATTTCCACCTCGATGCCGTGGTCTTCGTGAAACGCCCGCAACAATCGCAGTATATGCTCGTGCCACTCCCGGATATCGGCGTCAGCATAGTAGCAGAGCTTCATAGTCGCACCACCACATGAAATGAAGTTAATCACTTGGGTCTGGCACCACCCCGGGACAGTCACATTCTATTCCGTCCAGAACGCATCGTAATCCGCTGGCTCAAAAGCAACGTCCCGAATTGCTTGGAGGAGTTGGGTATGGGTCACATCAAGCCGAAGTCCGCGTGGGGAAAGGCACCGGTTGATCAGGGTGTGCCAATTATAAAGCAGAATAGCGATGTGCATACCGTACAGACGCTTTCTGTCATCTTTGCTCTTAATGTGCGGCATGAAATTATTCACAATCTGGTTGATAGTCGATTCGATAGCCCACCGTTGCATATACTGAAATCGAACGCCGGAACCCGAGCGATCCCGTAGAGACCGATCCGTGAGATATGTTGCATGTGTTTTGTGTTTATTTATGCCGACTCCATCCTGAGCGGCCACGTCCGAAAATGCTTCAGTCAGCATAGGTATGTAATCGTCAGGCACCAGGGGGCCCTGGACTCTGGTATCCTCTTCATCATTGGTAGCAAGTGGGACGGCGATTTTTTCGCCGTCTTCTTCATGTTGGATATTTTCAGTCAACACCTTGTCAGGGTTGATTTCGATAAGATCCGGATCATCGCCATCGTAAGGGTATGTAACAACATTCGGCTTGGGCTCCACGTTCCACTTCACGTCCTGCGCGAATCCAATGTGGTTGCTTGGTGTCAGCCGTCTCAACCCTTTGATGATAGTATGGTCGGGCGCGCTGATGACCCAATCGTCCGCGGAACTTCGGACTGTCTTGATCAGTTCTCCACCGACGTTTTCGCTGTCGATAAAAATCGAATCGATATCGACGGTGTCGGAAGCGTTCGATAGAATCTCGTCAAGAGCCGTCGGATAGTCATCCCGTGTCGGCACCAATCGGCCACCGAGGAGAAACCGGCTCTCTGTGTCAATGCCACCGGCGACGAGAAAGGTCCACTGCTCGGTAACTGCCTCGTTGTCAGCCTTCGGGGGACGACCGATTGTGGCTTCAAGAGATTCTCCCGTCCAATCGATGCGGAACATATCAGCACCAATATTGATTGAATCTGCCTGCGACCAAAATCCAAACTCCTTCGCTAAGTCCAGCGTCTGAGTGTGCACCGCATCGAATTGTGTCTCGATTGATGGTACCGAATCGGTATCTGCGTCGGGAGTAAAGTCGCCCAAGTCATATTCGGACGATACTGATTCAGGGACGTAGTTGTGGAGCCAGCCGCCCCCCGGGATATTCTCTCGGGGATAGTCCCAATCACAGACATCTTTCATCTCTTCTAAGCCACAGTCAAATAGTGCCGATGAAGCGAGAGCACCGACAAACGCTCGCATGTCATGTTCAGCGTTCTCGGTAGTGCGGTCGAAGGTCAGCGGGTCGGTCGTGTGGTCTAGCAAGAGGCGCACCCAATTCCGCAGCTCTTCTTTTTTCGTCTCACGTGAGACGGACTTCTCATCTAGCGGCGGCGAAACAGCATCAAAACGGTACGACTCTATGATTGTTTCCGGTGGAACAACTCCCGCTCGATAGACCGCATACACCGTCCTGGTAACCGCATCTTCGAAGGCATTCAGATCTAATTCGTTGCCCTCGCTAAGCTCGCGGAACTCACGCTGTAAGACATTGTACGAGGGGATAGTATCCGGCCCCTCGTATCCAAGCAGCGTATGAACGACAGAATCCGCAGGATTGGGACCAGTTAAATACGTATGCAGTTCCCTCCCATTTAGCCCGCGGGCTAGTCGCAGAAAGAGCGTTTTCAGCCGGCGTTCGGGGATATCAAGGGCCGCCGGATTAATCCCCTCAAGTTCCAGTTTCTCCTCGCAGAGATTCAGAACAACCTCATCATAGAGCACCCCGCCATCATTCGCATACTCAGATATATCACTCCAGAAATCACGATTCTCGGCGTGAAACTGAGCTGTGAGATGTGTTCGTCGGTATAACCTCTCAACGTCATCAACGGGCGAAGAGATCTCGATGTCGATTCCACGGCGTTCTATCGGTCCATAATTCCGTCCATCCGAGTCAACGCCATCCTTCTCTAGAAACGGCGAATAGGCAGTCGGCGCTATGTACCTACCATCATCTGGTGCCTGATCAGGAGCTGAGCCATCGGTATGGTCGATTGGAGGGCCGTCGTACATTCGATATAGATAATTGTAAGCCGTGGTACGCAATAACTGATTGCCCTCAATTCAGCTGACGACAACAGTTGCTGTTAGCAAAATAAGTCGGCGCTTGGGTTCTATAATATAGCCCCCTAGAATTAGGGTCGCTGGCTGTCGATACGCCTCACGACCCGAGGAGTAATCACGCCGGCGAAATATTATCAAATAATCTATACTACAGTACCGGATTATAACGCATGGAAGTAGGTCTATTTACCTCGACATCCTCGCAAAAGCATAACTAATCCATCAAGATCAAAATAAACAGCCGCTTGAGTTTTGATTGTGCGGCGAGACGATCGAGACGATCACGGAGAAGATGCAGCCCTGCGACCACTGTCGGGACCAGAAGTACGAGACGTACGTGCTTCTGACCGTCTTGCGACGTGTGTTCGTGCGCGCTCACCGGGAATCGTGATCGGCGACGGCGGGTGAGGTGCGAACGTGGGGCTCGACCCCGCTCGAGCAGGTGGCGCGGAATCGAGGTGAACGCACTCCAGGACGTCGGCGATCGGCCCCGGGCCAGCCTCCATCGCCACGACGACCTCCTGGATGGGCGTCGAGGCGACCGTCCCGACGCCGGTCTCCTCCACGGCCAGCAGGCCGTGGCGGCCGGATCGGAGCGGACGAGGGCGCCGCGACGGAGCGACTTTAGTATTGTACGGATTGTCCACAACCCTTACGTCGTGTGGGCCCCTACGATCACGTGATGACCACCGACACGCCAGCAGACGCTGGAACGCCGCGGGCGACCGACCCCGCGACGGTCGAGGACCAGGCCGACCGGATCGTCGTCTCCTTCCGGGCGCCCGAAACCGATCCGGACGACGAGAGCTGGTGGATCGCCGACAGCGAGTGGCTTACGGAAAACATGAACGAGGACACCTACCGTCGGTATCTCCGGTGGGCCCACGCCGGGCCAGTCGCCGTCGGCGAGGAGTGGGCGGAGTTCGTCAACTGCCGCTGTGCGAGCCCCGAAGACGTCGTCCTCCGCGTCGAGACGGTCGAGGGTGGCACAGCAATGGGTGCCGAGACGGCGATCGAGGTGGTCTCTCGGCGGGCCGTCGTCGAGGGAGAGACTGGGACGCCCTCCTGAGCGGGCTGGGCGCCGGACCGGTCACCCGCGGTCCGAAGATCGATCAGTAGTGCTCGTGGCCGCCCGATGCCGCGTCGGCGTCCGGATCGACCCCGACGTACTCGTCCAGGGCCTCCTCGAACGCCCGCCGGCACCGATCGGCGTAGAAGTGGTAGGTCTTGCCGTCGGGCCGTCATCGTCAGGCCGCCTTCGTCGGTCCGCATCCCACAGACCGGATCCCGGTACTAGCCGGGAGGTACAACCTGGGTTTGTGCTCGCAAAGGCAACGCTCCACTGCCTTCCGCGCACTCTTCCAAGGGAGTCGGCGGTGGCTGACGGTAGCAGAGCTAAGTAATTCGAATTGGCGGTACAAGGGTAGTTGTCCTCAAATTACTCCTCAAGTCGGCGACGACGCTCTTCGAATTCCTCCTCGGAGAGCTCTCCACGAGCGTACCGGGAACGTAGCGTCGACAGTGCAGTATCCGTGTGAGTTTGCTCATTAACCGGGGTACGCCCGTGTGTATAAACTCCGTAGCCGACAATGAGAAGCACACTCAGTAGGATGAGTGACCAGAGAAATGGCCACCAGCCGAAGCCACCCATTGCGCCGTCCATTCCACCCATCCCACCGGAGTGACCACTGCCGGCCTGTGCTGTGGCGATCCCAGTAAATGCACTCAGTAGGATGGAGCCAGCAGTACCGCGAGCGATTGTGGTTGTGAACTTGGAGGTCATGGTGCAGATTGTTCCGGACGGGATATCGCAGTAGCGGTCGATTCGCCTGCGTTATGGAGTGTTTCGAGGAACTCCTCGGAGTCGAGGGCAGCCATGCTCCCGGTGCCGGCAGACGTGATCGCCTGTCGGTAGCGGGGATCAGCGACGTCGCCAGCAGCGAACACACCATCGACGGCCGTCTGGGCTGTGGGCCGCCCAGCGTCGTCGGTCTGCGTGAAGATGTAGCCGTCCTCGTCCCGTTCGACGCCGGTGCCGTCGAGGAACTGCGTGTTCGGCGTGTGGCCGACGGCGTAGAACACGCCGCCGACGTCGACCGTCTCTCGCTCGACGTCGGCACCGGACTCGGCCTTCTCTCTGGGATGCCCCTCAGGGTGTGAGACCAGCGTGGCACCGGTGACGCCCTCCTCCTGCGAGCCATGGATGGCTTCGAGCTCCGTATTCCAGCGGAACTGGACATCGTCGTTTTCGCGGGCGCGGTCGGCCATGATCTCCGATGCTCGCAGCTCTTCGCGGCGGTGGACGACGGTCACGGAGTCGGCGAACTTCGCGAGGAACAACGCCTCCTCCATCGCGCTGTCGCCGCCGCCGACGACGAGGACATCGTCGCCCCGGTGGAACGCGCCGTCACAGGTCGCACACGTCGACAGCCCGTGCCCCATCAGGTCGTCTTCGTTCTCGGCACCGACCCAGCGCGCGCTCGCGCCGGTCGCGACGATCAGCGACAGCGTGTAGATCGTGTCGCCGGTCGACAGCGATAGTTCCAGCGGCTGGCCGTCCAGGTCCGCGTCCTCGATGCGACCGTGCTCGAACTCGGCGCCGAACTGCTCGGCCTGCTCTTTGCCGCGCTGGACGAGGTCCATGCCGCCAACACCGTCGGGGAAGCCGAGGTAGTTCTCGACGTCGGTCGTCAGTGTGAGCTGGCCGCCCGGCTCGTCGCCCTCGAGGACGAGTGGGTCGAGGTCGGCTCGCGCAGCGTAGACGGCTGCCGAGAGGCCGGCGATTCCCGAGCCGGCGATGACGAGGTCGTGGATGTCCTGTGTCATTTACTCGGTGTAGGTCTCGATGAGCGTTCGGAGTTGGTCTTCGCCCTGGAGACCGACGACTTCCTCGACCTGTTCACCGTCGGCGAACAGGATCAGCGTGGGAACGCCCTGGACGCCGTAGGCAGCAGCGAGCGGCTGGTTGGCGTCGACGTCAACTTTTGCGACGGTCGCGTCGGTCTCGGCGGCGAGCGCCTCGACAGTCGGTTCGAGCATCTGGCACGGCCCACACCAGTCGGCGTAGAAGTCCGTGAGGACGACGTCGTTCGCAGCGATGACGTCGTCGAGCTGGGACTGCCCGTCGACGTGGAGCGGTTCGGTCGTGGACGCGGTGCCAGCGTCGGATGCAGTATCAGTTGCCATCACCAGTATGTATGCACCAGCGCTAATTAAGGGTTTTGGATAATATGTACAATACTATCCAATACAGGTTGTCGGCAGGAAAGAGCGGTCGTAACCTGTATCACGCAAGAGTCTGCTTCCCGAGACGAGTGCCAGAACCCGAGGGAGAGAAGAAGAAAACGTTAGCTTTCGGCGGCCGGGGCCGCAGCCTCGGACTGTTCGTACTTGGTCTCGAACTCCTGAATGAGCTGGCCCATCTTCGCGTACCAGTCGTTGAGCAGGCGTTGCATATCGTCGGCGATCTTCGAGGGGTCCGCCGGCGAGTAGACGTGGTAGTAGCCCCCCTCGTCGTAGTTGATCTGGTTCTTCTCGATGAACCCGGTCTGGAGCAGGCGCTGGATGGCGCGGTAGGCCGTCGAGCGTTCGCGATCAACCGTGTCGGCGATTTCGTCGACGGTCAGCGGTTCTTCGGTCTCGACGAGCGCCTGGAAGCACTCCTTGTCGAGCTCTTTGAGGCCGTGGAAGCACTCCAGCAGCCCCTCACACTCCATGTCACTGCGGAGTTGTTCAGACATCGAATCTGGCATCGTTATCGAAACTACGTACGTACTGAGCTATTAAAAGACTTTTGCACAGTTCGCACAATTTCGCGGTGAACCAAGAGAGGGAAACAGGAAATGCGTGTACAGCTACTCGTCGCTCTGGGGAGATCCAGGGAGTAAACAATCAAATTAATTCGACCGGGTAGCGGGTTGGCGGAATAACAGATCAGTCGGTAACCGTGGTTCCCTGATGACGCTTCTGCCGGAGCGACGAAATCGTCGTGTACAGAATCGCGAAGGCGACGACGACCGCCGCGCCGATAACCAGTACCAGCCCGAGCAGCTCGATCGTCGGGCTTCCGACGTAGGAGCCGATCTCGCCGATACCCACGGCGACGGCACCGATCAGAAGCATCCCCCCGAAGTAGATCTTGATGCCGTCAGCGTCGACGACGGCGGTCGCAGCAGAGCCGATGCGCGCACCGAGTGCGCTCCCGAACAACAGCGGGGCGACGATACCGAGATTCACGCCGCCGCCCTGTCCGTAGAGGTAACTTCCGAGACCGCCGGAGAAGACGATCTCGAAGAGGTCGGTCCCGACGGCGACGGGTACCGGGACGCCGATGGCGTAGATCATCGCCGGCATCCGGATGAACCCGCCACCGACGCCGAGGAAGCCGGACAGAAGACCAGTCGCGAAGGCGACGGCCGTGATGACCCACACGGAGACACGGACGTCCCCGCGGAGCGTCACCATCGGCGGTATTCGAACGGTCTGCTGAATCGTTTTGGCGATTTCTGGGATCTCGTACTCGTCGAGGTCCTTGTCAGCAGCCTCGTGATCGATACCACCGCCATTACTCTTCAACGCGTCACGAGTCACCATCGCCCCGACACCGCCGAGCAAGACCACGTAGGCGACGCTGATGATACCGCCAGCGAGTCCTAACGACTCGAGGTAATAGACACTGGCACGGCCGGCCTCAATACCGATTGTCGTCCCAGTGATCATGATGGCGCCGAGCTTGTAGTCGACCTGCCCGAGATCGTGGTGCTTCAAGGTCGCGATGACGGCAGTCCCGAACACGAACGCCATCCCGCTCCCGACGGCGACCGACGGTTCGTAGTCTAGCATCAGCAGTGCAGGGGTGACGAGGAACGACCCGCCCATGCCGAAGAACCCGAACAGGACCCCGACGACAAGGCCGAACCCGACGAACAGTGCCAGCATCTCAGGACTGGTTCCCAAGATCCCGAGGCCGTCGAGGAGACTATCGAGCATCCGCGTCACCCCCGACGAGGAGCTTCATCAGATACGGTCCGAAGAGCCGTTCGAGGCCGCCGTAGCCCACGTACAGCACGATCGCTTCCAGTAGTATCGTGCCGATAAGCAAGGCTGTCTCCGGATCCCATGTGGGAATCTCTAATCCTGCCATCGGTTCTCCCACTGAGTTTCGAACACGGAAATTCGCTGTTTGCACATTTCTGCTCAATAGGCTCTACCCGCCTCGTGCCTATAACGATTTTGGGATTACCGCACAATACTATATTCCAGTAACCTCGCACAGAGTATCGATAACTTATGGGAAACATATGGGCGCTGGCCGCTCACGAAACTGCTCAGCGGAGATGCCGTTGTCGACTATTCCTACAAAAACGAACAAAACCATGTTGTGGACACTCGACTAAAGTGCCGCTATGAGGGCCCTGTGCGCGACCGACCTGTCGGCTGCAAGTGAGGCCGCAATAGAGAACGAAACGTGCCTCGAGTGCTTGGGCCGCATCGGCGTCGATACGATCCACCTCGTGACGGTCGTTCCGGCGAACGTTCACTCCGGGATGCCCGGCGTGAATTTCGAAGAGCAACGTCGACGAGCGCTGGACCAGTATCGGACGGTCATTGAGGCCGCCGGATTCGACGTCGAGACTCACGTCGTCCGTGGAACTCCCTATCGACGTATCAACGGCATCGCGGAGACTGTCCACGCCGATCTATCGGTCGTCAGCTCACGGGGACAAAGCCCATTAGAGAACCGGATCATCGGCTCGACGGCTCGCAACCTCGCGCGGACGACTGTCGTTCCGTTGTTGGTCAACCGCGTCGAGCGGGGGACCGACGACCCCGTGGTTCTCCGGGAACATCTCTTTCAACGTGTTCTCTTCGCGACGGACTTCTCTGAGAACGCCAACCGAGCGTTCGACGCCTTCTCGTACCTCCGTCACGCGACCGAGGAGGTGACGCTCGTTCACGTTCGGTCGCCGAAAGACGAGGACGTCGACGCCGATGCCAGCCCACAGGGACAGTTGGCCGAGCATGCGAGCACGCTGGAAAACTGGGGCATCGAGACACAGGTCGAGGTCCGACACGGCGATCCCGCCAACGAAATCCTCGCCGTCGAATCTGAGGTAACACCGTCGACGGTCCTTGTCGGGTCGAAAGGGAGAAGCCGTATCCGGCGGCTCCTGTTGGGGAGTGTCTCCGAGGAGATCGTCGCACAGGCAACGGGAAACGTCTTTCTCGTCCCGCCACCCCGGGCAGTCTGAGAGAGACAACACCAGGGCTGGGATATCGTTGGGCGTCGGCAGCCCTTGTCAGCTCTCAGGACGCGTGGGGCCCCACGAGACGGGCCCCCACGGAGCATTCAGTCTTCAGTGACGCTTCCCCTTCCGGCCCTCGCAGGCGCGGGTGGCTCGTGAGTACCGAACTCGGGATGAGTCTCCTCCATCCAGAGATACACCACCGCGCCGGAAACAAACATCAGACCAGCGGTCAGGTAAAACGCGGCTTCAACGTTCACGAACTCCATCGAGAGTCCGATCAGGACCGCGCCGACAGCGTACCCGGAGTCACGCCACATCCGGTAGACGCCCATCCCCGCCGAGCGCCACGTCGGATGGGCCGCGTCGCTCGGAACCGTCATCAGGTTCGGGTACAGCAGCGCCATCCCCAGACCGGAGACGCCAGCCAGCACGGCCCACTGGAGGTAGCCATCGACGAGCACCATCCCAAGGACACCCGCGCCCGCGAGGAACATCCCGGCGATGACGGGCGGGCGGCGACCGATGCGGTCCGCGAGCCCGCCGGTCGCAATCTGGAGGAAGTACATCGCGCTGTGGACGCCGACGACGACCCCGACCGCCGCGATACCGAGCCCTTGGCTCACCAAATAAAGCGGGACGGCGATCCAGAACAGCGTATCGACGAAGTTCTCGATGTGGCCGGCCTGCGCCGCCGCGAAAAGCGTCCGGTCGCCGTACGTCGCTCGCTTCAGCACCTCATTGAACGGGAGGTTCGCGTCGTGATGGTCGTCGTCACCCTCGGCCTGCGCGTACTGAACGGTCTCCTTGATCAGGAAGATCGAGATGAGGAACGCCAGCACGACGACGACGCCGAGGAAGTAGAACGGCTCGGGCCGTAGACTCCACTGGCCGGCGATGACGCCCGTGACCCAAGCGCCGACGGCGACGCCAGTGTAGCCGAACGCCTCGTCGATGCCGACCGCAAGACCGCGCTGGTCGGGACTTGCGAGGTCGATCTTCGCGTTAATCGCCATGCTCCAGGTCAACGCCTGGTTGGCCCCTAGCAGAATGTTCCCCACCGTGATCCAGCCCCAACTCGGGGCAAAGATGAGGATGATCGGTAGAGGAAGCGCTGTCGCCCACCCGGCGATGAGGACGGGTTTCCGACCGTACTCCTCACCCCACTTGCCGGCGTAGAGATTGAGGATCGACTTCACGACGCCGAAGGACACGACGAACGAGCCGATCACGAGGAACGACTCGACGCCGAGGACGTCCTCCCCCAGCACGGGGACGACGGTCCGTTCGGAGCCGATGGTCAGCCCAGTCGCGAAGACGAGCAGGACGTGCAGCGAGAACTGCCCGAGGTGTTCGCGGATTCCTTGTTCGAGTTCAGTTGTCGTAGTCATTCGTTCTTGAGCTCAGCAGGTTCACCTGTTGGTTACAGTAGGAGGAACGCGGTGCCATACGCGAGCGCGAACGAGAGGAAGAACGACCCTGCCCACGCCCCAACTGTCAGGAGGATTTTTCTGGCATCCACAGCTTCCCGACCACCAACGGCGGCACCGCTTCCGATGATGGCGCTGACGACGATCTCGTTGAACGAGACCGGGACGCCAAGCAGCACTGCCAGCTGTGCGATCAAGAACGACGGCACGAGCGCCGAGATGGAACGCCGCGGACCGAGCGACGAGTAGTCCTGGGCGAGCGACTTGATCATACGTGGCGCTCCCGTCCACGAGCCGACGAGCATTCCGAGGCCGCCGCCGACGAGCACGGCGAACGTCGAGACCACCCCGACCTCGTCGAGCAGCGGCAGCAACGGCCCGACGGCGAGCCCGACCTGGCTCCCGCCCGCGGAGAACGCCACGAGTGACCCGAGGGCCAGCAGCACCCTACGCAGGCCGCCGCGTTCGTCGCGACTGACGTCCCACCAGACGACAGCCGCGACGGCCAGCGCTGCGAGGCCGGTAATCCCGACCGCCGAGGCGAGCCCGTCGACTGCGAGCACCTGCTGTCCGAAACCGCGGACGGTTCCCGCCGCGCTTCCCTTGCCGAGAAACCTGAACTGAATGTTCACGAGAACGGCCCCGACGAGCCCGGCGAGGACAGGAATGCTGTACCGCTCGGGGACATCGGGACGCGGGAGGAGGCTCGCGATTGTGAACGCGATACCACCACCGACGAACGGCGTCAACACCCAGACGGCGGCGATCTGGCGGTACTTTGGCCAGACCGGCGTGCCACCGAGGGCGAGGCCGACACCGATGACGGCGCCTGTCACGGTGAACGCCGTCGCGATCGGATAGCCGGTCGTGATACCGACCGCCATGAGCCCCGCACCCAACACGAGCACGAGGATGACACCGGCGATCGGCAGGCTGATGCCGCCGACCAGGCCGCTCCCGATGGCTTCCGAGACGTTCCCTCCCTGCGTGACGGCGCCGGCAAAGCCGAACATGCCGACGAGGAACGCAGCCCGCATCGTCCCGATGGCGTTCGCGCCGACAGCAGGGGCGTACGGTGTTGCGCCGCTTGACCCCGCACCGATGACCCACGCCATGAACAGGCTGGCGAGCGCTGCACCGACGAAGAGGGCGATGAGAGCGGGGTCCATAGAAGTGGGTTAGTCTGCGCCCGCTGGGGATGTGTCGCGGCTCTGGCTACGACTCCGCCAGTAGCCCTGGGCGTACGCGCCGACGAACATGCCGGCGAGTGCCCAGAGGATGGTGACGTTGCCGACGCCGAGGCTCGCGTACGCAGCGCCCGGGCAGATGCCGGAGAGTCCCCAGCCGACGCCGAAGATGGCGCCGCCGACGAGGACGTTCCGGTCGAACGGTTTCAGGCGGCGCTCGTAGGGGTCGCCCGTGAGGGGGGCGGCGTCCCGAATCCGGGGCAGCAGGGCGAACGCGATTCCGGAGACGATGGCGCCCCCGAACATGACGAACGGGAGGCCGAGGTCGTCGAACTGGAGGAAGTTCAGCACGACCTCCGGCCGCGCCATGTGGCTGAACCCGAGCCCGAACCCGAACACGATGCCGCCGACGAAGATCAGCGGCTTGAACAGCGGGTGGCGGTCGCTCATGGGCTCACCCCCAGTGCGGCGACGACCTGTGCCGTGCCGATCGCCACGGTCAGGAACGTCACGACGCCGACCAGCGATGTCTTCGACGCCGAGCCGACGCCGCAGACGCCGTGCCCGGACGTACAGCCCTTGCCGATTCGGGTCCCGATGCCGACGAGGATGCCGCCGACGAACAGTCGCCACGGCTGGACGTCGGTCGTCCAGAGCGTCACCCCGGCGACCTCATACAGCTGGCCGGTCGTCCCGGGCTCGTACAGCGAGCTCGTGACCAGCCCGGACTGGAACGTCGCCGCGAACGCCAGCCCACCGAGGATGATGCCGGCCGTGAACACGAGCCGCCAGTCGCGCGAGCCGACATACTGCTGGAAGCGGGACTGGTCGGAGACGTACGACAGCGTCGACTCCAGGAACGTACTCGCCCCGGCTGGGATTCCCGTCCCGATGTAAATCAGAACGGTGCCGAGCCCGACGAGCAGTCCGCCGACGGCGTACCGACTGATCCCGTTCGGGAACAGGTCGGCAACCGCCTGGAGCAGTACTGGGTCAGCAACCATCGGCGTCGTTAGTCACCCGCGAGAGAGTCCTGGCTGGCGGCGCAGTTGTTCGGGCCGAGTTCGAGCGTGAACGCTTCGTCGTCGTCGACGACGTTCTGGCCCAGGTTCGTCGCGATGATGTCCTCGTAGTTGGCCGGCCGCGGCGGCATGTCCGAGAGGATGAGGTCGACGAACTCCTGTTCGTCCATCGTGAGCGCGTCCATCTCCGCGACGAGCTCGCTGATCGGTGCGGTGTAGGTGCCGTCCGCAGCGGGCTGGGCGGCGTCGCTGAAGTGCGCGCCACCGATGAGCGTGTCGTCGGGCAGCGTCAGCACGCGCTCCTGCAGCGACTCGTAGAGCATGCGTGCGGCGTCGGGTGCGCCGTCGTCGCCCTCTTCGAGGTCGGGGCGGGCGACGCTCTCGATGAATAGTCCGTCGCCGGTCGCGAGCAGGCTGTCGTCGACGAGGTACGAGGTCATCCCAGTCGTGTGGCCGGGCGTGTAGACCGCCTCAATGGTGGCGTCGCCGACTTCGAAGGTGTCGCCGTCCGCGGCCGTGGTCAGCTCGTCCGAGTACGTGACGCCACGGTCTACAGCAGCCTCGGGGATGACGCCCTCGACACCTTCCTCGTCAAGATCGCGGACGCCCGAGATGTGGTCGGCGTGGACGTGCGTGTCTAATGCGTACTGCAGGTCGACACCGAGTTCGTCGGCATCCTCGAGGTAGCGGTCGGTGAACGCCCGCAGCGGGTCGATAATCGCGGCCTCTCCGTCATCGTACAGCAGGTAGCCGAGACAGCCCGAGGAGGGGCGCTGGTACTGGAGCAGGGTGCCGGCGCCGTCGTAGCGCTCGACCTCGACGGCCTCGTAGATGCTCGCCCAGCCGTTCATGCCGTCCTCGAGGTGATCCACGTCGTAGCCACGCTCCGCGAGCGTGCCCGCGACGAACTCGCTGGCGCCGCCTTTCGCACACAGGACGGTCACCTCGCGGTCGTCGGGAATTTCGGCGAGCACGTCCTCGTCGATGTCGTCCTCGAGGAACTCGAAGTACGGGATGTTGATCGACGTGACGTTCTTACCGTCGATACGCCACTCCTCGTAGTCTGATTGCATACGCGCGTCGAGGAGTGTGACGTCCTCGCCGGCGTCGATACGATCCTTCAGCGTCTCCGGGTCGACGGAGTCCACGTCGACGTCCGGAGTCGGGAAGTCGTCAGCGTTCATGTTGTGCAGTCGCTTCTACAGGGTGGACGTACAAAAGCATTTGCATAGAAGTTCCCCAACTGCACAATACTAATCCAGGATATCGACGGCCCCGTTTTCCTCAGACATTCGGAATAAGGCATATAGACCGGTATATGGAGGATATACCGCTGCTTGGATTATTGTAGTATTCCCAAGAACCGACAATCTTTTACTTGGGTAGGGGGTATTGTGCGATAGCTCCAATACAGACAAACGGAGCAGATAACCAATGAGTGCTGAATTCGACATCACGGAGACGCTCGACGTCAAAGGCGCATCGTGCCCCATGCCAGTAGTGAAGACGAAGTCCGCCATCGACGATCTCGCGGAAGGTGAGGTCCTCGAAGTGCTGGCGACTGACTCGGGGAGCATGAGCGACATCGACGGCTGGGCGTCCGGAACCAAGGGCGTCGAGCTCGTCGAGCAGGAGGAAGGCGACGACGTGTACAAACACTACGTCCGCAAGACGGAGTAACGATGAGTACGGACACACCCGACGCGTCGGCCGACGACGCGCCCTCGCGTGCGGAACTGGCCGCGCGCGTCGACGAACTCGAGGACGCGCTCGCCGAAGCCACGAGCGAGGACGACGGCAAGAAGATGAGCATCATCGCGACGAAGGGGACGCTGGACATGGCGTACCCGCCGCTCATCCTCGCTAGCACCGCGGCCGCGTTCGACTACGAGGTGACCGTCTTCCACACGTTCTGGGGGCTGGACATCCTCCACGAGGAGCGCTCGAAGAACCTGAAACTCAGCTCCGTCGGCAACCCCAACATGCCCGTCCCGAACGCCGTCGCGGCGCTCCCGGGCATGGACCGTGTGACGACGAAGATGATGGAGAAGAAGATCGCGGACAACGACACCGCCACCATCGAGGAACTCATCGAGACGAGCCTCGACATGGGCGTGGAGTTCCAGGCCTGTCAGATGACCATCGACCTGATGGACTACGACGAGGACGACTTCTACGACGGCGTCACCACGGGCGTCGGCGCGGCGACCGCTCTCCAAGACATGGCCGACGCCGACATCCAGCTCCTCGTCTAAACTCTGATGAACGAACTCGAGAATCCGATTCCCCGGATTGTCGATGCCGTCGCGGAGGCAGAGGGCGTCGAGCCAGTCACACTCGATCCACCGCTAGCTGAGGTCATCGATCCGGATGCAGTAGAACGGTTGGTCGCGGATTCGACGGCGTCTGAACTCGAAGTTCGATTCGCGTATCGTGGTCACGACGTCGTCGTCGACGACAGCGGTCGCGTACAGGTCGACTGAAGCCGCCAGCAATTTTCGATAGCGGAATCCCCCCGACGGCCACTCCAGGAGCGCCATCCGAGTTCAACGAGTAGACGCTGAGCGAATGTCGAAGCGGGAGGCAGCGGAGAACAGCGGTCGCGTCAGGTCCACTCCGATTCGAGTGCGTCCAGCAGCCGCTCGACCTCAGCGTGAGTGTTGACCGCGTGGACCGACGCGCGGACAGCGTCCGGCGTCGGCACAGCACGAACGACGATTCCCTCCGACGCGAGTCGGTCGACCGTCGCTTCGCGGTCGTCCACGTCGATGGTCACGAGTCCTGACTCGGGGTCTGCAGGACTGAGAAGCCGGTCGTCGGGAACCCCATCGGCCAGCTGGCCAGCCAATTCCTGGATTCGGGCAGCGATACGGTCGACTCCAACATTGTCGATCGCCTCGATGGCTTCCGCCAGGGCGACGTGTGGAGCCGGGTTCGCCGAGCCGACCTCGAATCGGCGGGCGCCAGCTGCGAACTCGTAGGGATCTGCAGTCGGCGTCTCGACGCTTCGGTACCCAACTGTGGTGGGTAGGAGGGAATCAGCAGCTGTCCGGTCGACGTAGAGGAAGCCGCCGCCCCACAGCCCCAGCAGCCACTTGTGACCGGCCGCCGCAACGGCGTCCGCCCCCCACTCGCCGACGTCCATCGGAAGCTGTCCCGGAACCTGGACAGCGTCGACGAGCGTGAACGCGCCAGCCTCGTGAGCGATGTCGACGAGGTCGGCAACGGGCAACTGGGTGCCGTGCGTCCACGTCACCGCGCTGAAACAGGCCAGGCGCGCGTCGGCGACAGCCTCGGCGAAGGCGTCGAGATCGACACGACCGTTCTCCGTCTGGACGACGCGAACCTCGACGCCCTGCTGTTCCAAGCGTTGCCACGGGAGCGTCCCGGCCGGGTGTTCGAGGTCGGTTCGAACGACGGTGTCGCCAGGCTCCCAGTCGATGGCGGTCGCGACAGCGTTGATGCCCGCAGTCGTACTCTCCATGAGCGCGATCTCGTCGTCGTCCGCACCGACGAACGTGGCGACGCGCTCCCGCACGCGGTCGTAGGCGTCGAACGCCACCTCGTAGGGGTCGTTTCGCGTGCTCGTCTCGTACTCGTGTGACCGTACGAACTCGTCAGCAGCCTCGACGACGTACCGTGGACTCGGCCCGTGAGCGCCGAAATTCAGGTAGACGTCCTCCTGCAGGGCGGGCGTGTCGGCGCGGAGTTCTCTGGGGTTCATCTCGTTGTCGGTGAGTTAGTCCCGATACCGGGCGATCAGGTCGCGGAGTGTCTGTTCGTTCTGGCCGCCACGAAGCCGTTTCACCGGTTGCCCGTCGACGAAGAGGACGAACGTGGGCGTGCTCTGGGCACCGAACTCGATTGCCGTTTCGAGATTCGATTCGATGTCGATCGTCAGGACCGTCGCGTCAGTGTCTTCGGCGAGTGCTTCGAGGACCGGCTTCATTCGTTTGCAGGTGCCACACCACTCCGTATAGAACTCCACGAGCGCGACGTTGCTGCCTTCGACGACCGTTTCGAGGTCGTCGTCACCGATCGAGACCACGCGGTCCGTCTTCGCTGTCTGTGTTGCCATTAGGAGACTCTACGCACCGGATGGTTAATAGTCTTGGGCCTACCACACAATACAATACGTCTTATCTAACCTGATCGGCAACAGGCAGTGGAGTCCCTGTTCCACTCCAAGATGCCCCAGACTTCGGAAAAATATCCGAAGAGACTTTGTGCTATAGGCCCAATATAGCACACGAATGACGCTCCCAATCGACCCGAGCCAGATAGACCCGGAAGACATCGGCGAAGAACAAGCGACCCTCGAGATGAGCCACGAGGAAGCAATCGAGCACGTTCGCGACGTGTTCACGGACGCCGGCTTCGGCGTTCCCGTCGAGTTCTCGCCCTCCAAGATGCTCAACGAGAAGGTCGACGCCGGCCGCGACCCCTACTACGTGCTCGGTGCGTGCAATCCCGAGGTGGCCGACCGTGCGCTCGACGCGACCGACAACAAACTCGGCGCGCTCATGGCCTGTAACGTCGTTATCTGGGAGGAAGAACCGGGCAAACAGGTCGTTTACCACGTCTCCATCATGCGCATCGCCCGCCTCGTCGGGATGGCGCCCGACAACGAGGAGATGGCCGACATCGTCGCCGACACTGGCGAACTCGTCGACAAGGCGTTCGCGAACCTCTAAGATGGGATATCACACGTTCGACGCCGACGGCGCCGACAAACTCGAGGACGCACAGCGACGGTACCGCTTCCTCTCCGTGGAGGAGCTCCTCTGGGCGCTGTCACCAGACGGCGACGAGACGATCGCAGATCTCGGTAGCGGGACCGGGTTCTATACGGACGACGTCGCACCAGCTGTCGACCACGTGTACGCCGTCGACATCCAGGATGCGATGCATGACTACTACCGGGAGAAAGGCGTCCCCGAGAACGTCGATCTCGTGACGAGTGGCGTCGATGACCTTCCACTCGATTCCGACAGTCTCGATGCGGCGTTCTCGACGATGACCTACCACGAGTTCGCGAACGAACAGGCGTTCAGCGAACTCAGTCGCGTGCTCACCTCACAGGGGACGCTCGTTATCGTGGACTGGGCAGCTTCCGGAAGTGGGTCTCACGGCCCATCCGTTGACGAGCGGTATTCCGCCACTGAGACGGCGAGTGCGCTCCGTCAGCACGGATTCACAGTCGAATTCGAAGCGGTACGGCCAGAAACGTTTCTGGTAACGGCAACAGCCGAATAACTAAGAGGACCTCGCCGTGAGCCTCGAGGTAGCGCAGCAAGGCGTCGATTTCGTCTTCGAGGCCATACTTCGCTCCCTGCTCTCGCCGGACCTCCTCGTCAACGTTGAGGTGTCTGAGTAGGAGGAGACAGTACGAGCGGTGGCGACTCCCGTCGTCGATCAAGAGGGGTGACAACACAGCTCCGCCGGCGAGACGGCATCGAGTTCTTCGGAGTAGAAGTAGTAGCGACGGCCAGTGAGGAGGAACTGGAGCTCGAAGGCTGCGAATCGAACGAGGCCGGTATCGTGGGACGCCTCTGCGTCGATCTCCGTCTCGGCCTGGGCGAGTAATTCGTCGTAGTCCTCCCAGAGAATCGTACCCTTCGGAGCGACGGCTTCGAGGCGTTGGCGATGCAGATGGTGTGCGAGTTCCCGGCCGAACGCGATACCGGCGGAGTCAATCGCTCAGATCGGACGCGAGCACAGCGGCTAGGACCACTGCTACGATCGCAATCGGTAACGCAGCCGGGCCGACGACCGTCACCTCAGACCGTCCGAACGGTGGAAGGTAATCCACCTCGAGGCGGTTTTGTGTTGGTCGAGTTCGCATATTCTCACCTCCCTGACGCCCAAGGGCCACAGTGCAATCGGCATCATTGAGTGGTCCAAGGCGCTCCGTGTAATAAGCAGCAAAGCACGTGCTCCCGGCTCTCCCCGTACTCGAACTTGTAGGTGATGTAGCGCCCTCAAGGCCCGCTAAGCGCCGTAGGGCTTACTCGTCGGGGAGCGAGTGACCGAGCCAGCCAAGCGTGTGGGCCTTGGTCGAACACTCTGCGCAGCGAACGATTGGGCGCGCCGTGTCCTCGTTTATGGTCTCGAAATCGTGGTCGTCGTCGCAGACGTCCATCCAAGCGGGTTCGAGATCCAGAGCATCGAGTCGCTCGAGGACCTCGGTCGGCGCCCCCCAGGGTGTTCTGCAGGGTCGCTCCGGGGATGGCGCATCGGATCAACCAGAGGCGGGGCGCGGGGATCGTTCGGCGACTCGATGAACGCGACCGTCTCATCACGATACAGCCGGAAGTGGTGTGCCGTTCCGGTGGCATCCCAGATGGCGAGTCCGGCGATCTCCGGGGCATCGATCGGGGCGACAAAGCCACTCGGTCTGTAGCCGGTGACGAGGTGGGCGTCACCAGGACCACGGTACTCCTCGAGCGCGGACTGCCATTTTCGCAGCAGTCGGTACTTGTTCCGCCACCGCGCTCTTCGCTCCATGCGATCGCGGCGCGAGCGCTGTTGCTCGCGTTCTTCGATCTCCTCGGCGAGCTGCTCAAAGGGCGGGGGTGTGCTTTCTGTTGTTTCTTTCATAATTTCTACCTGCATGCTCCGCTACTCATGTAGTATAAAAATGATTTGCAAAATGGTCCCGCCGATCCGGCGAATTAACGACCGGGATCAGACCCGACGAGAGGAATAATTTTGCGGTGTTCTATTTGTTGTAGACGCGGCATTCCGTTTGAGCAGTTACAAGCAATATTGTCCTCAATATTTACAATGTTATCTCAACTGGCCATTGATGCGCCAGATGTTCGGCTAGCGAGGCCGACACTCCGCTCCTTTTTGGCCTGCGTCCGCCTTCACCGCTCGTTATCGGCTGGATCGTTGCACCTCGGCCAGTAGCGTGGTGCACAGACGGCGCATCTGCGGGACGGCCGCCGGTCCAGTCGCGAGGACGATCGTCGGTCAGTTCCCGAAGTGGCCTTCGACGTGGTCCTCTGCGGCCTTGTTAACCATCGAATCCCAGTCTTTGAACACCGAGTTGTCGGAGACGTAGGCGTCGAAACCCGCATCGTCGACGTCCCGGAGGTTCGGCTCGTCATCGGCGAGCGTCCGGGGACTCTCCCGGTAGAAGTCGGTCAGCGAGCCGTGGTCGGTGTTGGTCGCCATGAACTCCCCGGAGAACACCGAGTCCGGATCGAGCGTACCGTCGGCCAGTGATTCTTTCACCGCCTCGATGCGCTCTTCTAGACTGTCGAGCCCGTCGAGGTCCAGGCTCATTGCACCGGCCAGTTGTGCTTCGAGGCTGAAAAATGACAGGCCGGCGTTGGCCGGTCCAGTGGCGCAGATCCTACAGTGGTCATCAGGCGTCGGGCTCCGCCGTTGCAGCCTTGCCTCACTTTCGCCACAGCGAGGTTAGCTTCGTTTCCCCGCCACTCGTCGGCGTCCATCGCTGCCGTCGATCCCCGGATCGTCTGGCAGGAGGGGTTTTTCGGGTGCCGGTTTACTCGATGATATCGTCCATTCGATCGGCGAGTCGACGGCCTATCTCGATCATTCCGTGGTCGCCGGGGTGGAGCGCGTCGGTCGTCAGCCCCGTCGAGGCCATCAGTTCGGGCCCCTCGACCAGCGTGAGATGCTCGTGCTGTGACTCCTCGACGGTCGTTCGCAGGGCCGCCCGGAACTCGGTAGCGCGTTCGGGATCGTCGCCGCGAACGAGGTCCGCGTGGTAGGGAAAGAGCGTGATGCAGGCGATCGGCGTCTCCGGGTGGGTACTCGCGACGGCGTCGACGAGATGGCCAGCGCGCTCCCGGAACTGCTCGACGGTGAACCCCCGGTTCGCCATGTTGACAGACAGCGAGAGCGTCGCCACGTCCCAGTCCTCGCGGTCGGCGAGGTACTCGGCCATCGCGGGCTCGCAGAAGGCCGAGCCCGAACAGCCGAGATTGAGCGGATCGACGCCGAGCCGTCGAGCGGTCTGGGCGACGTAGGCGAGGTGTGGGGCGGTGCTCGCGGCACCCTCCGTGATCGAGGTACCGTAGGCGAGGTACCGGTCCTCGGGGCGTTCCTCCGGTGACGGCGGTCGGCACCGCCCCTCGACGTCGTGGAGCGCGACGGGCGCGGCGCTGTCGAAGCGGAGGCGACACACTCGTGGATCGAACGCGCGGGGCTGCTCGTCGCGATCGAGATCGCGAATCCGATCCGGGAGCCCGAGCGTGATCGCGCGCGGGCGCCGCCCGATCTCGGTCGGTTCCGCCGACTGGAAAGCGCCCCAGAACGGCCAGACCGTCGTCCGCTCCGGCGCGGACAGCGTGACCTCGATGCTGGCGTCGTCGCGAGTCGGGACGAACCGGAGCTCCACCCCCGTCGGGTGGCCCAGTCGCTCGCGGGCGGCGACGTTCAGCCGGGCCGCCACCTCGCCCGGGACGCGTGCGAGGCGGTGGCCGTCGCCTGCCCACGCGGCGGGCTGTACCTCGGCGACGTTGTGGAGCGACACCGACGGGTAGGCGTCGAACTGCATCCTCGTACTGCCGCATTGCGAACGCCCGCGCTTATAGCTGTGTTTCGACGAAACGTCGAAAAAGCGAGCCGTCGGGCGAGCTCAGTCGTCGGCCTGTCCGGCCGCGGCGTCGGCCTCGGCGCTGGCGGTGAGGTCGGCCTCGTTCTCCAGCCACTCGTCGGCGTCCATCGCGGCCTTCGAGCCCATGCCGCCGGCCGTGATCGCCTGCTGGTAGTGGAAGTCGACGACGTCACCCGCGCCGAAGATCCCCTCCACGTCGGTCGCCGTCTGGCCGCCTTCGAAGCCGCCCTGGGTCGCGAGGTAGCCGGCGTCGTCCATCTCGACGCCGGTGCCCTCGAGGTAGTCGGTGTTCGGCGTGTGGCCGATCGCGTAGAACACCGCGCCGACGTCGTGGTCGAAGACCTCGACTTCGCCCTCGAAGGCGGGGTCGTCGCGCTTGTCCTTCGGGTGTCCATCGGGGTGGCGCAGCAGGGTGACGTGATCGACGCCGTCGGCCTGCGAGCCGTGGATCTCCGCGAGTTCGGTGTTCCACAAGATCTCGACGTCGCCGGCCTCGACCTTCTTCTCGATGCGGTCGACCCAGTAGTCCTCCGCGCGGAACTCGTCGCGGCGGTGGGCGACGTAGACGGTGTCCGCGAACTTCGTCAGGAAGTGGGCCTCCTCCATCGCGGCGTCGCCGCCGCCCACGACGAGCATGTCTTCGTCGCGGAAGAAGGCGCCGTCGCAGGTCGCACACGTCGAGAGGCCGTAGCCCATGAGTTCGTTTTCCCCGGGGACGCCGAGCGTTCGCGCGCTGGCGCCGGATGCGGCGATGACGGCGTCGGCGGTGTAGACGTCGCCGTTGGTGAGTTCGACGCGGAACGGACGGCTGTCGGCATCGACGGATTCGATGATGCCGTTCTCGAAGTCGGCGCCGAACGTCTCTGCCTGCTCGCGCATCTCGTTGATGAGCTCGGGACCGGAGATCCCATCGGGGAACCCGGGGTAGTTCTCGACGTCGGTAGTCAGGGTGAGCTGCCCGCCGGGCTCGTCGCCCTCGATCACGAGTGGATCGTTGTTCGCCCGCCCGGCGTAGATCGCGGCGGTCATCCCCGCGATGCCGCTGCCGGCGACGATCAGGCGTCGGTGTTCGTCTACGCCAGCAGCGCCGTCCGCGGCGGCGATGGCCTCCTCCCCGTCGATGCTGTCGCCCTCGATTCCCAGCTTCGAGTCGAGCTCGCCGTTCTCCTCCAGCGCCGAGAGGTCGTCGTAGCCGCCGATCAGCTCGTCGTCGACGAAGATCTCGGGGGCAGTCTTGCGGCCCTCCGCCCGCTCGACCATCTCCTCGAAGAGCTCCTCGTCACCCGTCACCACGTACTCCTCGTACTCGACCTCCTTGGCGTCGAGGAGGTCCTTCGCCTTCTCGCAGTAGGAGCAGTTCTCCTTCGTGTAGACTTCGACGTGAGGCTGGCTCATGTGTGCTCGTAGGCGCTCCTCGCTGTAATTAGCTTGCGTTGTTCGAAGGGAGCGATTGACACACCGAGAACGGAGTGGGTCACTCGGCGAATTTCTTGATCTCCGAAAGCCACAGAGCGCTCGATACACCGTCGATCAAAGATCGACGGGCCCTCGCTCGCTCCACTCGCGAGGACACCTTTGGAGAAAGCTCCGACGAGGTCGCCTCGCTCCGCTCGACTCATCCCGCCAGTGCGCGCCGACGTGGTCCACAGGGGTGTCACGATCGGTGAAATCCGATCCGGGTGGGGCTGCGGCGAGAGCGGAGATCTCGCGAGGCACGGAAGAGCTCCGCTCTTCCGGTACTTCGGAAGGGGGATTCCGTGCGCGGTTGCTGTCGCAGTCAAGCCAGCAGCGATAGCTCCGACACCGAATTCACGGCGTCAGTCGCTCGACGGAGATCCACTCCACGGCGCCGTCGTCGGGCCAGGCCACCACAAGCTGTTTCCGAACGCCGTGAGCGAGCCGAACGTCGAGCGCCAGATCCCGGGGATCGAACGCGAACGCCGGCGGAACCACCCGGACGAGCCGTTCGGAGTGGCCGAGGTCATCGACGGACTCGACTGCGGAGTAGGTCCGGAAGTCCGCGCCGAACTTGAACCCGGTCTTGGGGACGATCCCGCGCTCTCTGAGTGCTGCGTAGACCTGCAGCCGGCGGTCGAAGCGGTCGCCCTCGACGGCCCGGCCGCGTTCGACGACGGCGTCGTAGCCGCCGTCGACGGTCAGCGCTCCGGCGGCGACGAGCTGGGCGGTCTCGACCAGCGAGAGCTGGAGGGCGTCGACGCCTTCGTCACGCTTGCCGAGTGGCTGGCCGTAGAACGCCTGCTGGTAGAACGCGCCTGGCGGCTCCCAGCAGAGGGCCCGATCGGCGAGCAGGGTGGCCTCCGTCGGCGCTTCGCGCTCGAACGCTGCCGATCCCTCCCACTCGGGCGTCCCCGTCTCGAAGTACGTCACCTCGCTCTCCTCGTCGACGATCGCGAGCGTGCAGTCTCCGAGCGCGCTCGCGGGCACGGATTCGCGCTCGCCGACGACGCGGACCTCGTAGGCCACGGCGTCGTCGGCGGGCCCTTTCCCGCGCGGGTAGACGACGAACTCGACTCCCTCTCTCGGGCCGTCGACCCACTCCTCGCGCGCAGGCGAAAGATAGAATCCGCGCTCGCGGAGGTCGAGGTAGACGAGGAAGGTCAGCGCCGCCCGGTCGCCGCCCTCGACGCCCCCAGCTCCGTCCCGGAGGAACGTCTCGAAGGCCGCGCCGTCGACGGCGTCGAGGTCGCCCCGTAACAGGAGGTGCGCTGCCTCGACCCACGACAGCGCGATCTCGTTGCCCTCGAGCGGGTAGCCGTAGCCCCGGGCGTCGTAGAACCGCTGCCGGGCGTCGCCACCGACCACGACGCGGCCGTCCTCCGTGCGGGCGTCCATACGCGAGTGGGCGGCGCCCGTACTCAAAGAGGCGACGGTCCGCGGCGTCCGGGCCCTGAACGACGTGCGGGCGCGTCGCTTCTCGTGGCATCGGGTGCGCGTGACGCGGCGTTTTCCTCCCTATCCCTGTCGATCGCACGCAGAGTCGAGGCAGCGACGGCCGCTGGCGAGTTCGAAGATCGGGAGGCCACAGCCACAGGTGTCGACGACGGTCCCGGTCGGGATCCCGAAGCTCACCTCACAGTCGGGGAACGCGTCACAGCCCAGCAGGAGTGCGCCGCGATGGATCACCCGAAGGTCTTCGCCGCAGTCCGGACACGCCCATTCGCGGTCGAAGCGCTCCTCCACGGCGTCGGCCAGCGGATCGCAGCTCCGATCGAGACAGACGTCCAGGGGCGCACCGCGCTCGACGCGGAGCCGCGGCAGGCCACAGGAACAGCGCTCCTCGCGGACGGTCGCGCCGTCGGGGAGGCCGTAGCGATCGCCACAGCCGATGCAGTTGACCGCGCGACCGGACCGGACGAGCGTGCCGTCGCAGTCCGGACACTCGCCGACGGGGTGGCCGGCGCGGGTCGCTGGATAGCTGGCGTAGCCGTCCTCGGTGTGGGCGACCACGCGGAGCCGTTCGTCGCCGTCGCGGGCGTCGACGGTAAACGCAGCACCGTCGTCTTCGCCCGCCTCTGGAGCGTCACCGGCGATTCGCGAGCCGACGATCGTGCGGGCGGTGGCACGGCCGCGAGCGTCGTCCGCGCGCGAGCACGACACCGCGTCTGCGCGGGTCAGCCACGCGACGGGCTGGTAGCCGTCCGCGTCGTGGACGAGCACGGTGTTATCTGGTTTCAGGACCACGGTGACGTGACCCCGGCGTTCCTCGCGACGGTCGCCGTCGGCGACGACGGTACAGTCTCCGGAGAGGACGCGGATCGCGTCACCGCCGTCCCCGAGGAGTTCGGTCGTGGTTGGCACGAGGCGGGTTCGCCGCGGGTTCGGTGATAAAGCTGTGCCTACGTCCCTGGTAACCTCGTCCTACGAATCGTAACATCACGAATCGGGCAACGGAAAATCGCGGTACGGTGGTACGATGGACTGCGGCGGGGTGCGAACGATCGCCCCCGTTTTTGAAGGGGGACGGACTATCGAACGCCGATGATCGACCCGGTACGGCCGACGGCACCCTGTGGCCAGCCGGCCACTGCTGGACGCTTCGAATCACTACAATCGAAGCGCCGGTATCCGGGGCCCTCCGCACGGGGGATCGCGACCGCGTCGGGGCGCACCGCGTGGGGGACGACCTCGCTGGCCCACGCTCCGATCGTACGGGATCACCAGCAACGTGGTATCGTCGGGTACGCGTACGACGGGTTCCGCCGGGACGTTGACGGTGCACAGCTGGTTGGAGGTGGTCGTTGACTGCTGGCATGTAATTGGTGCTTCGTCCGGGAAGTAGATCATTAGCTGATAGTATATTCTTTTTTCTAGGTATTTTCTTCACATTCGAATGAATTATCGCAGGATTCTCACAAGACATATATACGACTATCACAACACCTCGTCTGAGGTACGGGGGAGAGATCCACAATGCGCGAAACTGACCCGAACATCGACAGTGGCGGCGTACAGGAAGCGACTCGACCAGGAGAGTTCGAAACAGTGTCGACCCGACGGTACAGCGTGGCTCCAGACGAACCACTCGACGTAGCGATCGTCTACGCGGTCGCCGCGGCGAAGGGCGTCGACCCGATGGGGCTCGATCAGCAGCTCAACGACGTCGTCGACGCGGACGCGCTTCGGCAGCTGTTCGCGTCCGGTGGAGAGCCGCTCTCGGCGAAGTTCCTGCTCGATGGGTGTGAAGTCACCGTCGCTGACGGTGGCTCAGACGTGATCGTATCTACTCACTAGCACTTCGAAACGACGTTCGTACCAGGCCACAGTTCCCCAGCGACGAGCCGTCGGTGCGGAGTGAATTTCACCCTTCGAACTGCCGAGAATGATTTCGCTACTTTCGGTTTAAGGCGTCCGTAACTCCTGAATTTGGCCGTTTCGGAAAGTAGTGTTCTGCCTCGTCCAGTAGGTATTTACCCTCGGATGTCCTCGGGCGTACTGTATGTCCCAGTGGTTGTCGGACGACGAACTCGAGCGAATCTCACAGTTCGCAAACACACCTGGCTACGAGCGATCGCCAGAGATGTTGGCCCCCGAAGAGACCGAGGAGTAGCGCGGATCGACCTGTGGATGGCTCGCCGAGACGGCGTGCTCGAGGCCACTCGGCGCACCCCCGGCGGTCGAAGACGAGACGTAGAGGCGCCGGTGGTCGATCAGACCGTTTCTGCCCGACGACGCTGCTAACGCCTGATGGCGATGCTGGCGCCGACCGTGCTGTCGGCGCTCGATCGAGATGCCGGCAACGGAGCGAACCGACGCAGTTCGGCTAGTCGATCAGGTTCTCCGCTTCCATCTCCGACCAGACGCGATCCCCCTTCTCCGTGATCCCGTAGATCCTGCCCTTTCGTCGATCCTCCGGCACCAGTAGCTCGACGACCGAGCGCTCTCGTAGCTCCTGGAGGGCCCGCGAGACGTGTGCGATGGAGATGCTGGTTTCGTCGGCGATGCGCGATGGCGTCGCCGGTCCGTTCGCGAGACAGCTCAGGACCTCGGTGCGGTAGTTCGAACTGATCACGTAGCCGATTTCGTCCCACTCGTCGTTCATGGTTGTCTGTGCTCGTGTCGCGTCACGCCGAGCGGGGCACCCGAGCGAGTGCGCCGCCGGTTCTTCGGGCTGGTCTTGGGGTGGTGCTGTCGTCGTCCGTCGTCGATGGGGTGTATCACGGTCGGATCACTCGTCCTCGATGAGCGCCAGCGTATCTCGCTTCGATCGGCGCGCGTAGACGTAGTTCGCGAGCGCGATCACCGCGATTGCGCCCAGCACGAACAGGCCGATGCGGAACTGGATCGCGTTCCCGCCGCCCGCCAGCGGCGCCACCAGCACGCCGACGAGACCGGCGAGGGCCACCCCGAGGTAGAGCCACTGCCAGGGGACGTCAGTCTCGTTCCGGTCGAGCTGCTCGTCGATGTCGTCGGCCTTCGCCGTGAGCGCCACGTTCCCCGTCTCCGAATCGTACGTGACGACGCCCACCTCCTCGAGCTTGGGCACGTGGGTCTGGTACAGCGACACGTACGCGCGCTTGCGCTGCTGGCTGGTCAGCTCGTCGACGGGGACGTCGTTTTCTTTCGCCGCGATCTGGGCCGCGAGCTCGGTTAGTTGAACGGGCTCCTCGACGCGCTTGAGGTAGTGCAGCACGAACCGCCGACGCGGATTGCTGAGCAGGTCGAAGATCGTGTCGAGCGACGACAACTCTTGGTCGGATTCTGACATTAGCTGGGTCGTTTGTAGATGCCGGCTGTGGCGGCGTGGATCCGCTCGGTACAGCGGACCTTTCCGGAGTCTAGCACTTTGTTACAACCCGGTTTCCTCCACCGAACCCGATCGAATCGCAGGACGGCATCGTTGTTTCCACGTTGGATCCGTTCGTTGCCCGATGTGTCGGTCCGGGAGCGACGGCGAAGGGAGCCCGGTCCTACCACCCCTATGCCGAGTATAACAATACAGGGTCGGTCCCCGAGTTCCGCCCAGAATGAGTTCTCCGGCTAACTGCCATCGTCCCACTGACCGTTCGACCGAACGATGACGTACGGTGAGTCCCGCATGCCCACGTGGCAACGCGCGCTCTCCGATCGCGTCGCTGTGGACGTCGTCCTCGCGTGGCTGCTCGCGGCCGCGACCTACCTCGTCGTGGCGATCGACGCGCCAGCGACGATCCGCATCGGCATCGGTGGGTCGGCGCTGTTCGTGCTGCCGGGGTACGTCCTCGTCGCACTGTTGTTCCCACACAGGGGACCGGTCGCTGCGCCGGGCCGACTGTCGTCGCTCAGGGGGCTCGACAGGGTGACCGCCCGCGAGCGCGTGGCGCTGTCCTTCGGTCTCAGCATCGCCTTCCTTCCAGTGCTCGGGATCGCGGTCGCCGTCTCGCCCTGGGGGTTCTCCGAAACGACAGTCGTCGGCGGGCTCGTCGCGTTCGTCGCGATCGGTGGGCTGCTCGCGGCGCTCGTTCGCCGCCGCCTGCCCCCGCAGGAACGGTTCCGGATCCCACTCGCCGGCTGGGCCGGCGAGCTCCGCGCGGCCCTCGTTAGCGGGTCGCCCGCGGAACGGGCGGTCAACGTGCTCGTGATCGCGAGCGTGATCGTGGCGCTGCTCACCGTCGGCGGTGTGCTCGCGATGCCCCAGGACGGCCAGACGTTCACGAACTTCGCCGTCCTCACCGAGAACGACGAGGGGCAGCTGGTCGCCGGCGACTATCCGGCCGAGCTCGCCCCCAACGAGTCGGCGTCGCTCGTGACGACCGTCGAGAACCACGAGGGGACGACGACTGACTACACGGTCGTCGTGACGCTCGAACGGAACGAGACGGCGCCCGGCGGAAACGGATCGGCGGCCGGATCCGGTCGGACCGTCGAACTCGATCGCTACGGCGCGAGCGTCGAACCGGGCGAGCGGTGGGCCCACAGACACACGCTTCGCCCGGCGCTCTCGGGCTCGCAGCTCCGCGTCCACTACTACCTCTACCGGGGTGACGCGCCGCCGGAGGCCGACGCCGAATCGGCGTACCGCCACCTCTACTTCTGGCTCTCCACGGCGGACGGGGACGCCTGAGATGCTCCCCTGGGAGCACGCCGCCGTCGGCTACCTGGCCTACTCGCTGTTCGCCCGTCTCCGCTACCGCCGAGCACCGACCGGCGACGCCGTCGTCGTGGTCGCGTTCGCCGCGTTGCTTCCCGACCTGATCGACAAGCCCCTGGCCTGGGGTGCCGGCGTCCTGCCGAGCGGCAAGTCCCTCGCGCACTCGCTGCTGTTCGCCGGGCCGGCGATCCTCCTCGCTGCCCTCGCCGCCGGACGGCGGATCGCGGTCGCCTTCGCAGTGAGCTACCTCCTCCACCTCGCTGGCGACGTGTTCTTCCCGGTCGCGCTCGGCCATCCTCCCGCGTACCGGTTCCTGCTGTACCCGCTGATCGATCTCCCGGTGGCGGACACGCCGGGGCTCCTGGCCCGGACCAACGAGGTGCTCGTGACCTTCCTCGAGTTCCTCCGGACCACTCGCGGCCGGATCTACGTCGTGTTCGAGGGGCTGCTCCTCGGGACGACCTTCGCGGTCTGGGTGATCGACGGCCGTCCAGGGATCGGAACGATCCGGGCATGGGTCCTGTCCGATCCCGACGATCCTCGCGGCGCATAGCCCTCGTTCTCGCTGTGGTGCTGGCCGGTCTCTCTGGGTGACTGCCGCTGGAACCGCATCGTCGACGATCAACCTGTCCGACGTGCCGCTCGAACTCCATCGGTGAGCAGGCGACCTGCTCAGCGGACCGACCGAACCGCACAGCCGCCGGTAGGAGGGTGCGCGCCGCCGTTCGATGCGCGTAGTCGGTCGCTGTCGGCACGACCGGACCTCCCCGACTCCGCCGTCCGCCGCGAACGCCGCGTAGCCGGCCTGTACCCGCCGTGCAATGCTCGCTATAACAAAACCCGGATCGTCGGTAGCAGGCCAACACGCCCCGCGGTGGGGACACGTCACAATGACAGTAGCTACAGTCCGGATCGCGACGCGGGCATCGACTCCATCGAACAGCGAGGCCGCCGGACGGGTGCCGCTCGCGTGAGCATCCCGATCGCCGCTCCCGATCTGGGGGCACGCGAGCTCTCGCGAGCGATCGACGTCGCCGAGAGCGGCAGACTCGCCGACGGGCCCGTCGTCCGCGAGTTCGAGACGGCTTTTAGCGACTACTGCGACGCGAGCCACGGCGTCGCAGCGGCGAACGGGACGGCGGCGCTGACGACGGCGCTCCGGTCGCTCGGCGTCGGCGCTGGCGACGTGGTGGTGACGACGCCGCTGTCGTTCGTCGCGACCGCCAACGCCGCGCGGCTGGTCGGCGCGACGCCGGTGTTCGCCGACGTCGATCCCGAGCGCTACACGCTCGATCCCGACGCCGTGCGCGCGACGATCGAAGAGTACGGGGGTGACGTGAGCTGCATAGTCGCCGTCCACCTCTACGGGTTACCGGCCCCGATGGACGAGCTGGGATCGATCGCCGACGAGTACGACGTTCCGTTGCTGGAAGACGCGGCGCAGGCCCACGGCGCGGAGATCGCGGGCCAGCCGGTCGGCTCGCTCGGCGACGCCGCCTGCTTCTCCTTCTACCCGACGAAGAACGCGACGACGGGAGAGGGCGGCATGCTCGTCACCGACGACGACGGTGTCGCCGAGCGCGCGCGACGGTTCGTGAACCACGGCCGGAGCGACGCCGACGTCCACGAGTCCGTCGGCCACAACCTCCGGATGACCAGCCTCGCGGCGTCGATCGGCGGCGCACAGCTCCGGAAGCTCCCGCGCTACACCGCGGCCCGACGCCGTGCCGCCGGGCAGTACACCGAGGCGCTCGAGGAGACGCCGTCCGTGCTCGCACCGATCGAGCCCGCGGGCACCCGCCACGTCTACCACCAGTACACCGTGCGGACGCCCCATCGCGACGATCTCCAGGCCTATCTCGATCGCAACGGCGTCGACACGGGGATCTACTACCCGACGCCGATCCACCGCCAGCCGGCCTACGACCGGCCGTCGACGCTCCCCGTCGCCGAGCGGGCCGCCGAGGAGGTGCTCTCGCTCCCGGTTCATCCCGGGCTCTCGGCCGCGGAGATCGAGTCGATCGCGGAGCTACTCGCGGCGTACGACCCGGAGGGATCGTAGATGGCCGACCTCACTGCGGGCGTCGTCGGCGTCGGCTCGATGGGCCGCCACCACGCCCGTGTCTACCACGAGCTACCGGGCGTCGACCTCGGCGGCGTCTACGACGTCGATCGGGAGCGCGCGGAGTCGGTGGCTGCCAACTATGACACCACCGCTTACGATCTCCAGTCGCTGCTCGAGGCGGTCGACCTCGTCTCGATCGTCGTCCCCACGGAGTACCACGCGGAGCTCGCCAATGCCGCGATCGACGCCGGCGTCGACCTCCTCGTCGAGAAGCCGATCGTCGACGACGCCGAGGTGGGCCAGGAGATCGTCCGCTCGGCCCGCGAGGCCGGCGTCACGCTCCAGGTCGGCCACGTCGAGCGGTTCAACCCCGCCGTCCGCGCGCTCCAGGACGTGCTCGCCGACCGCGAGGTCATCGCCGTGGAGGCCCGTCGCCTCGGGCCGCCCTTCGACGGCGACCGCGGCGTCTCCAGCGGCGTCGTCTTCGACCTGATGATCCACGACCTCGACGTCGTTCGGTCGGTGCTCGACGTGACTGCACGCGACGTCGACGCTCGCGCCGGCGCCGACGGCGAGTACGTCACCGCGACCGTCGACTACGGCGACGGCGTCGTCGGCACGTTCACCGCGAGCCGCGTCACCCAGAAGAAGGTCCGCGAGCTCTCGATCACGACCACGGACTGCGTGGTGACCGTCGACTATATGGAACAGTCCGTCAAGATCAACCACCGCTCGCTGCCGGAGTACGTCGAGATCAACGGCGACGTGCGGTACCGGACGGAGAACGTCGTCGAGCGCCCGACCGTCGAGAACGGCGAGCCGCTCAAGCGCGAGCTTTCCGGCTTCGTCGACGCCACGCGCAACGGGAACGATCCCGTCGTCACCGGCGAGCAGGGGCTCGAGGTGCTCCGGACTGCCGAGCGCGTCGCCGGCGCCGCGGGCCGTGAACGCTGAGAGCGATTCGACGCGTGGTGCGTAGCGCCCGGTGCGGCCATCCGCTCGCAGTTCGGCCGTCGTTCGTCCCTCTTTCCTGGTCTCCAGGCTCTCGCCGCGCTTCCGCGTTCCAGTCCTCGTAGCAGCAGCATACCGATCACCGCCAACGGGCACCGCCACCATAACAAACCGGTAGCCGTCGGAGGGATCGCCCGAGAACGACATGTACGAGGACCACACCGTCGCCGTCGTGATCCCGACCTACAACGAAGCCGGTTTCGTCGGAAACGTGATCGAGACGATCCCCGACTACGTCGACCGGATCTACCCCGTCGACGACTGCTCAACCGACGGCAGCTGGGAGGAGATCCGGACGGCTGCCGCCCGGATCGACGGCGACGATCCTGCAGCTGGCGACGGACCTTCGGACGGCGACGGACGGATCGACGCCGATGGATCGGCGGATGGCGACGAACGGTCCGACGGCGACGGACAGTCCGACGCCGAGGACCGGTCGATGAGTCCCGACGGCGGCACCAGACCCGCGAGCGAAAACGCGGTCGACTCCGAAAGCCCGCCTCGAACGAACGACGTAGCGACGAACGGCACGGATCCCACGGCGTCCGGACGTGCGAAGTGGGTCGACGAATCGAGCGCGAAGACGGGGTCGACCGCTGCCGCGTTCGACCGCCGCGTCGTTCCGATCCGCCACGAAGCAAATCGCGGGGTCGGCGGTGCGATCAAGACCGGCTACCAGCGCGCGCGGGCCGACCGGATCGACGTGACCGTCGTGATGGGCGGCGACGGGCAGATGGATCCCGACTGGATGCCCGACCTGCTCGATCCGGTCGTCGACGGGCGCGCGGCGTACGCGAAGGCCAACCGACTGCTCCTCGACGAGCACCACGAGACGATGCCGCGCCACCGTTTCGTGGGCAACCACATCCTGACGGTGCTCACGAAGATCGCGACGGGCTACTGGTCCGTCGGGGATCCCCAGCACGGCTACACCGCGATCTCGCTGGAGGCACTCGACACCGCCGGCATCGACGAGCTCTACGAGTTCTTCGGCTACTGCAACGACCTCCTGATCCGGCTGAGCGCGGAGAACCTCCGCGTGGCCGACGTCCCATGCCCGCTGACCTACGCCGACGAGGAGAGCCACATCGCCTACAGTTCGTACATCCCGCGCGTGTCGGGGATGTTGCTCCGCTCCTTCCTCCGCCGGCTCTGGGTCGATCGCGACGCCGACGGCGGTCGCGGGCGGCTGGCGCTGTTCCTCGGCGGTGCGATTGCGACGGCCGGTGGGCTTCTCGGCGTCGTCGCGTCCGGCCTGTCGGCCGCGAGCGGGGACGACGCCGGCTCTCCGGGCACCGAGCGAACTGCGCGGGCCGCCATCGACGACGTGACCGCCGATGACGACGAGCCACCGACCAGCGCGGACGCGCCTGACGACGAGGCGAGTTCAGCGGGGGCGGTCGGCGACGGTCGATCCGACGCCACTGCCAATGCTGGCGAATCGGAAAGCAGCAAGGCACCTCCCGACGCTCCAGGTCCTCGTCCGGGTAGCGTCGCTCGTTGGGCGGCGCTGGTCCTCGCCGGCGTCGCCGCGCTGCTGGGTGCGATGCTCCTCGACGCGGTGATGAACAGCAGCTACAACTACACCGAGCGGATTCCCGAGGGATCGGGTCCACGAACGGACGAATCGGAGTAGTTAGCTCGGAGTCTCGATGCGTTCAGACGGCCGATTCAAGTTCCGTTACGAGCACTCTCGCCGCTTCCCGTACGACTGTGTCATCGAGTCGTCCCTGCCAATACTCGATGTCCTCACGACCGATTGATTGGACGCCCCAGGGAACGATGCGGCTCTCGCTCGGCGTCCCGCCTCGAACCCAATCTCCCTCCTCGAGTTCGACCAATCCTTCCATCCAGGTACGCGTCGTCAGTGCCAGTGAGAGGTACTGCTGACCGTGAAATGGACGCCCCTCGTGATTGGAAAGAACGACCCACGGGCGACCAGCGGTTCCCCGCTTGAACGGATCTGCCCCGTAAACGACGTCCGCTGGTTCGTAGATCGGTGGTTCGTCTTCGCTCACGCGTCGTCCTCCCCGACACTCGGGTGGGGGTCCTCGGGAGCGTGCTCGCGCCAGGCAGCTCGATCTTCTTCACCCAGCTGCTCGTTGAACAGCGCGGTCGCTCGTGCGTAGCCGTCGTGGTCACTGAGTCGTTCGTCGTCGGTCGTGATCGCCCAGTAGTTGCCCTTGTGTTCGACGAGGCCACGATCCTTCAACCTCGTGAGAGCGGTGCTCACTGCGCTGGCCTCGCGGTCGATGCGGCTGGCGATCTCGCTCGCCTTGAACGCACGGTCGTCGTTCGTCCCGAGGAAGGCGAGCACGCGATCCGCCGTCGAGAGGTCCTCGAGTTCACTCTCGCTGGACCGATCGAACGTATCGCGATCGATAGACATGACTGTAACTACTGTAGGGGACGTAATGAGCGTTACCGTCAATATCTCTGAAAAAAGCCTGCTATCCTACCGCGCGACCAGGCTGTACGCCTTCTTCGCGACGTCCATCCCGGCACCGCCAGATTCGACGACGTAGTAGGGTACCAGCTCCGCGCCGAACTTGCTCTTGTACCGGCAGAGGCGCTCGGTGTTGGCACCCATCAGGTCGTAGGTGGTCGCGCCCCGTGGGGACTCGCTCGCGAGATTCTCGATGATCTGCCAGTGGACGAGACTGTTGACGGCCGTGCCTTCGTACGTCGCGCGGGCGCCGCCCTGCCAGTAGTAGGCCGCGTCGTCGGAGTACAGCGCCGTGACGCCGGAGAGGAACTCGTCGTCAGGGCCGCGAACGACGTAGGCGCGTGCGCGGTCGCCCAGCGCGTCGAAGAGATCGCCGACGTACGGCCAGGTGAGCCGGAACGGTCGATCCTGTTCGGCGTAGCGCCGGCTGGTCTCCTGGTAGATGGCTTCGGCGCCGTCGAGCCCCTCCCGCTCGACGGTGACGTCGAGGTCCTCCGCGTCGCCGATCTCGCGGCGGAGGCTCTTCGAGAAATTTTTGCGGATCGTCTCGGGATCGCTCCCCGCCGTGTCGAGCCGGTAGGTAAACGCGGTGTCGAGGTCCAGGTCCGACCAGACGTAGGGCCGGGGATCGACGTAGTCCGCGTTGCAGGTCATCCGGAACAGCGTCGTGCGCCCGTCGACCTGGAGATCCTCGAGAACGAGCTCCGCGAAGGTGCGATTCACTTTCTCGCGCTTGCGCTGCTTCGGACTCGCCGGCATCAGGACGGGGCCGAGCCGCGGAACGCCGCGGCCCGGTGGTGGGGAGAGCACCGCCGTTCCGACGGAGCGATCCTGCACGATTGCGGGGAGGAGCGCGACCGGCTGCTGGCCCTTGAAGCCGCCGTACAGTCGGAGTTCGCCCTGGCTGTGCTCGTCGAGGACGGCGAGTGCCTCGGGGTGGTGAAACGGCTCGAACCCACCACTCGGAAGTGCATCAGCCCACTCCTCGCGGGTCAGTCTGTGGAGATCCATCGAACGCGCGGAGCCACGCAGTACCGGGTGATTGTTAGTGCCGCGGTACCGCCCGCGAAGGCGTTCTGTTCGGGTGGTCCGTTACCGCAGTACGGCGAGTGCGATCGAGCGCCGAGGAGAGCGACTTCGCGCCGTCACTCCGGATGGTCCAGCCTGGCGTAGAGCTCGCCCGGCGAGCCGACCCAGGCGCCCAGCTCCTGGGCGCGCTCGATCAGGTGTCGGTAGAGCGTCGTGTGCCCCGGCCAGTCGCTCTCGTTGAACACGCGCGGATGCCAGAGCACCGTGGCGATCGCGCCCCGGTCCGCCGCCTCGGCGAGGACGCGATCGCAGGCGGCCCGCGCCTCTGCGGAGTTCTCGCCGGGGTCGGGCATCGCGACGTCCATCATCGTCAGCGGAAAGGCGACGAACGCGTCGTCGAACGGCCGATCGATCGTGTCACCGAAGTCGAAGCCGATCTCGCTGGAGGAGCCGACCGTCGCGTCGTAGCCAAGCCCGAGCGCGGCGTGGTGCTCCCAGGTCTCGGGAAGCGTCCGGTTGAGGTAGTGCTGGCGACCGCCCAGCACCGGCTGCCCGAAGGTGTCCTCGAGACGGCGCTTCTCGGCGCGGAGTCGCTGTCGGTCGTCGTAGGATTCGTAGGAGCCGTGGAGGCCGATTTCCCAGCCGCCGCGATCCAGGCGGTCCATCAGCTCGACGATCGAAGGATCCTCGAGCGAGTAGCGGTCTGCATAGAGCTGCCAGGCGTCGAGGTCGAACCAGTCCCGGATCGGCCGATCGCGGAAGAGCCGTTGCTCGTCGAGGAAGTAGAATGCCGATCGGACGCCGAGCTCGGCCTCCATCGCGAGCAGTCGATCGAACGTCCAGTTCGGCTGTCTCCCGGGGAGTAGGTCGAGGAGCTGTCTCGGATCTCGGTCCCGGAGCGCGTAGAAGCCCGCCTGGGCGAGCTTGTACGGCCGATCGACGTCGTGCGTCAGACAGAGCGCGAAGCTGTGGTCGGTGAGGAGGTCCTCGCCGACCTGCGGACCCCCGTCGGCGATCCGATTGACGACCTCTGGCGGATCGGTCCTCGGGTTACTCCCGCTCGCGGGCGGATCAGGCGTCGAGGCGGTCGGACCGGTCGTGGCACTGCCGACCGGAACGTCGACGTTCGCGGCGCCACCGTGAACGGTGTGGCGGACGTCCTGACGGGAGGTCGCCTCGTTGAGCGGCCGCGGCGGCTGCCCGTGCACGCGCTCGCCGGCCTCGCTCGGCTGACTCGCGGTCGTGCCACCTTCTCCTGCAGTCACGTCTCGCTCGGCAGCGCTCCTTTCTGTCTCACTGGCGACCCCGCCGCCCGATTCCGTCGGCGGGTCAGCTGATTCGCCGCTCATCGCGCCACCTCCTCGATCGTCTCGAGCATGTACGCGGAGACGTCGATCGTCTCGTCGAGGAGGTCGTCGCGTCGACGCTGCCACTGCTCCGCGGCGTCGGGATCTCCGGCCAGCTCGACGGCGCTCTCGATGGCCTCGTCGCCGTCTGTCGTCGACTCGACGAGGTCGAAGCGTTCGAGTTCGTGGAAACAGCCGAGCACGTCGCCCTGGCCGAAGGAGTCGACGCGGACCGACGGCGTCCCGAGGACTGCCGCCTCGATCGCCATCGTGTCGGAGTCGCCGAGGAACACTGCGGCTTCGGCGAGGAGGTGGTGGATCGCTTCGGGCGGCACCGGCACCGGCTCGCCGGGGAGGTCCGCCGGGGGCTCGCCCTCGCTGCTGACGTAGACCGGGCCGTGCTCGGCGAGCTCCGCGGCGACGCGGCGTTTCTGTGCCGGCGTGAGCCCCGCCTCGCCGACGTCGTGGTAGGCGCCCATCGAGACGAACCGGAGGACGGAGTAGGGCTCGTCGGGGTCGACGCCGTGTTCGGCCAGCAGGTCGGCGTCGGACTCGAACCGATTCGGATGGAGGTAGGCGAGCTCGTGGAACCCGTCGTAGGCGTGGTGGGTCGCGCCGAGATCCTGCTGGATGCCGGTGGGCGAGTGGACGGCGTCGGAGAGGGGCGCGAGCACGTCCGCCAGCTTGCCGGCGGTCTCGCTGTCGTGGAAGACGACGTTCGGCGTCCTCGTGAGTGCGGCCGCGCCGACGGCCGCGGGGTTGAGCTGGCTCACGACGACGTCCGGCTCGAACCGCCGGACGTAGTCCACCGTCTTGAGCGTCCGCAGTCCCCACTCCGGTCCGAGGGTCCACGTGGGCGCCCGCTTGCGGGAGAGCACCTCGTGCTCGATGCCGTAGGCGTCGAGCAGCTGCGTCGTCACTTCTTTCTCCCTGGCGGTGACGCCGACCGCGTGATCTCCGGCGGCCAGCGACTCGATCGCGTGCCTGAACAGGTGAACGTGGGCGGGATGCGTGACGTCGAAGTGAACGCGCATTGCGTCGATCGACAGGAGGGGCGAACCAAGCGGGGTTTGTTATGGTCGGGGTACTCCCCGTCGGTGGCCTGGCCGGCGATCCCCGTAGCACGCGATCCTGGCAGACCAGGTATGCCACCAGCTATCTCCTGACAAGGTGTTGGCCGACAAACACTTTCCCGGTGGCTGCCAACTGCCGGCCGAATGAGCGACATCGCGGACCTCTCGTTACCAGATCCGATCTTCTTCGGCCCGACGTTCGAGACCGTTCCGAACGCCGAGTTCACCGTCGAAGACGCCCACTACGTCCAGTCCGGACCGGACGCGGTCCAGTACGTCTTCTTCTGCTGGGTTCGCGACGCGCCGCTGGGCGACTTCGAGTCGGCAATCGACGGCGACGCCTCCCTCTCGGGCTGGTCCCGACTGGTCGAGTTCGACGACCGGGCGCTCTACCGGATCGTGACCACCTCGCGATCGGCGTCGACGGATCCGCTCGTGTTTCCGCTGGGCCGGCGCCACGACGTGACCGTCCTCGAGTCGCGGCGGGACGCGGACGGCTTCCACGTCCGCGTTCGCGCCCCGAGCCGCGACGCGCTCCGGGCGTTCGAGTCGGACCTCACCGACCGCGGCGCGACCGTCTCCGTCGAGCGAATCTCCCCCGAGATACGGGCCACCGGCGAGTCCTGTGAGATCACCGAGAAGCAGTGGCAGGCGCTCGCGCTCGCCTTCGAGCGCGGCTACTTCGCGACCCCCAAGGAGGTCACCCTGACGGAGCTGGCCGAGGAGTACGGGACGACCCGCCAGACGCTCTCCCACCACGTCCGCAGTGCGGTGGAGTTCCTCGTCGAGCGCGCGATCAACTCGCACGCGGCGCCGTCCGTCGTCGAGGAGTCCGCCTGAACGGAAAATCGGGGTTACTGCTTCGCGACCGACCGGTAGACCTCGTACAGCCGATCGGCCGTCGCGTCGACGCTCAACTCGGCGGCGACCCGTTCGCGACCGTTCGAGCGCTCACCTCGATCGACGATCTCGGCGACGCCACGGGCGAGTCGCTGGTCGTCGTCGTCGACGACGGAGGGTTCGACGGACGCGAGCCGCTCGGGCACGTCGCCGACGGGCGTCGCCACGACGGGGAGCCCCGACGCCATCGCCTCCTTGACGACGTTCGGTGAGCCTTCGCTCCTGGAGGTCAGGAGCAGGACGTCGGCGGCGTTCATGTACGTCGCGACCTGTTCGTGGGGAACGCCGCTGATCGTCTGGAGTTCGAGTCCGGCGTCGGCCTGTGCGCTCGCCGCTTCGGCGATCGCTTTGGCCCGCGGGAAGTCCTTGATCTCCCTGGCGGTGTCGTAGGGAAAGAGGACGTGCCGACGGTCGGGATCCCAGCCGACGGCCTGCTGGGCGGCACGCTGGTCTTGCGGAGCGAAGCGATTCAGGTCGACGCCGTGAGGGATCACTCGGGGCTCGAAGGGGAGCGCGTCGGCCATCTCGGCGGACATCACGACCACGTCGTCTGCCCGGGCTGCACAGCGGCGCGTGATCGGTCCGTAGCGACCCAGAAGGTCCGAGCCCCACAGCGAGACGAGCACCGGGAGTTTCGGCTGTGCGAGCGCTGCTGGCGCGGTCAGCCCGTAGTTCGCGTGGACGAGGTCGTACTCACCGAAGGATTCGCGGATCGTCGGCGGGAGCAGGCGGAGGTAGTCGACCACCGATCGGTTCGAGTCCGGGCCGTGATCGTTCGGCACCGGGATCGTCGTGAACTCGACGCCGCGCTCCTCGAGGGCGGCCACCTGCTGGGTGAAAAAGCGCGCCCGGTCGTTCGTCACGAGGTTCAGCACGCGCATCTTGGATCGTGATCGCTGAGGATCGAGGCGCTCGCGGCTCTCCGTCGTCGAAGCCACCGCTCTCACCCGTCGGTGCGCCGCGGGTCGGCGTCGAGCCAGTGCGAGCCGACCGCCGGCACGTCGCCGTCCCCGATCCTGACGTGGCGATGGTGCGTTCCACCGAGGTCGAGCGCGTTGCGCCCGTCGAGTACGACCATCTCCTCGAAGGCGGTCCAGTCGATAGTCCCGAACGCCTCGTGGTCGGTGCCGAGGATCGTCGCGTCGGGCGACGCCGCTGCGGCGCGCCGCATCGATACGGCGTCGACCGGGAGCTCGTCGAGCGCCTCGTCGTCGAGCACCGGGTCGACGGCGAGCACCTGCGTCCCGAACTGGGCGAGTAGCTCCGCGATCGCGATCGGCGGGCTGTTCCGCGTCTCCGCGACGTCGCCCCTGTAGGCCAGCCCCAGCAAGAGCACCGTCGCGTCGCCGAGATCGATGTCCCGGGCCGCGAGCTCGTCCGCGAGGCGGTCGACGGCGTACGCCGGCATGTCGTCGTTGAGCGCCCGGGCGGCGGGGATCACCGGCCCGTCGACGGCGTTGGTCTTCGTGAGGAAGTGCGGGTAGACGGGGATGCAGTGGCCGCCGACGCCGATGCCCGGGTCGAGGATCTGCGTGACCGGGATCGAGTTCGCGGCCTCGGTCACCGCCGCGACGTCGACGCCGAGTTCGTCCGCGTAGCGGGCGAACTCGTTGGCGAGCGCGATGTTGACGTCGCGGTAGACGCCGGCGAAGACCTTCACCGCCTCGGCCGTCGTCGCGTCGGCCAGCTCGATCACGTCGTTCTCGGTGACCTGGTCGTAGACCATCGCGGCGGCCTCAGTCGCAGCCTCGTCCGTGCCCCCCACGAGCTTGGGGTACGCGCGCCGGATGTCCTTCAGGGCGCGCCCGGAGCTGATCCGCTCGGGACAGAAGGCGACGCCGAACTCGGAGGCGTCGAGACCGCTGGCGGCCGCGAGGGAGGGTTCGAGCATCTCCGCGGTGGTTCCGGGCGGTACCGTCGATTCGAGCAACACCAGGTCACCCGGATCCAGTCCCGCAGCGATCGAGGAGGTCGCTGCGACCAGCGTCGCGAGGTCCGGTTCGTTCTCGTCGTCGAGCAGCGTCGGGACGACGATCACGTGGACCGCAGCCTCGCTGGCAGCTTTCGCCGGGTCCTGCACGGTGCGGAGCGCGCCCTCCTCGACGACGTCCTCGACGAGTTCGTCGAGGCCCGGCTCGCCGTCGACGTGGGAACGGCCCGCCTGGAGTTCGCGGACGACCTCGGGATCGACGTCCGCGCCGACGACGTTGCTCGACGCCTCCGCGAGCGTGGCTGCCACGGGGAGACCGAGCTTGCCGAGGCCGTAGACCGCGACCGGAATCTCCCCGTTCTGGAAGGAACGACGCCGGTGTTCGTCCGGTGCGAGCGTCCCGTAGAGTCGATCGACGGTGAAGACGTCGCTCACAGCTGGTTCCCTCCCTCGAGTTCCGCGGGCAGGTCGCGATGCTCGGCCGGCGTTCCGATCGCGAGCGTCCGTGCGGGCACGTCTCTCGTGACGACGGCACCGGCAGCGACGAACGCGCCCTCGCCGACCTCGACGCCCGGGAGGATCGTCGCGTTCGCGCCGATCGTGACGTCGTCGCAGAGCTGTGGCCCCTCGAGCCGTTCGTCTTCGCTCCGGACGGGCGTCGCGTCGTTCGTCAGCGTCGCGCCCGGACCGAGGAACACCCGATCGCCGAGCACCGACTGGGTCGGCACGTACGCGTTCGTCTGGAGACTGGCACCGTCGCCGATCCGGGCGTGGCCGTCGATCACGACGTTCGTGCCGACGAGCACGTCGTCCCCGATCCGGGTCGACTCCCGGACGACCGCGTGGTGTCCCGTCGAGAAGTTCTCGCCGACGACGACGTCCGGGTAGATCACCGTCCCGCCCCGGATCGTCGCGTTCGCGCCGATCCTGGGCGGCTCGCCCTCGACGCCGGCCGGGGAGAGGCTGGCCGTCGGCGCGACGTCGACGTTCTCGCCGTCGAGCTGGGCGGCGTCGGTCACGCGCACCGTCCTCCGGTCGCCGACTCGTCGGCGAACGTTCCGGGAGTCGATTCCGCGGCCCGTCCACCGCTGGCCACTGGTTCCTCGACCGTCGCCGGGCTCAGTGCCTCGGCGACCGATCCCGTCTCGGTCGATGCAATCGGGTCCGTCGCTCGCTGTGTCGCCCTCGTCATAGGTGAGTGCCCGCCGTAGCGGGGTGTGGCCGGAGCCAGCCCGAGCATCCGCTTTGTTATGCGATCCGTTCCCCTTGGATCGACGTCGGTCGCTCCCCGAAGGTCGATCCCGTCCCCGGAATTTCGTCGTCAGCGCCCGTCGCGAGCCTCGGACCAGCGTTCGCTCGGCCGTAGCCCCGTGCTACGAACCTCGAATCGGCGAAGTTCCCTGGTAACAGCCGTCTACGCCCTCGAACGGTCGCCTGGGTTTATTCGACGATCTCCCGACTGCCGTGTCGAATGGGAACCGTCGTCATCTCGGTGGACGCAGCGCTGGGCTGGAACTGCATCGACGGCCAGCCGCCAGCGACCGACCGCGTCGAGGCCGCTCGCTCGGGCTGGCGGACGACGCTGGCCCGTTTCGAACGGCACGATTTCCCCGCTACCTGGGGCGTCGCCGGCCACCTCCTGCTCGAGGACTGCGACGGCGTCCACGAACACCACCCGCTGGCACCCGGACGGTTCGCCTGCGAGCGCGAGGGCTGGGCGGAGCGCCCGGAGCTGCGCTTCGCGCCCGATCTGGTCGCGGAGACCGTCGACGCTGCGCCCGGGCACGAACTGGCCTTCCTGCCCTTTTCTGGCGTCGAATTCGGCGACGATGCCGTCAGCCTGGACCTCGCGAGAGCGGAGTGCGTCGGCTTCTTCGACGCGCTCTCCTCGTCACCGTCGGCCTCGCTGCCCGTTCCACGGACCGCGGCGTTCCTGGGCACCGACGTCGGCCACCGGGGCGTGCTCGCCGAGTGGGGATTCGAGTGCTACCGCAGGGCCGTCCCCGGGCGCAGCTCGTCGTTCTCGCTCCCGCGCTCTGCCCGGCGGCTCGCGAACGCGACGATCGCCGGGCCGCCGATCGTTCGCCCGACGATCGACGAGTACGGCCTGGTCGGGCTCCCGACCTCCCTGGATCTCGCGAGGCTCGACGGCGCCGCTGGCTGGCTCTCCGGTCGGACGATCGCAGACCCGGCGATCGCGGCGGTGAACCGTGGCCTCGCTCGGGTCGCCGACACCGAGGACGGCGTGTTCCACGTCCGGTTGCGGCCCGTCGATGTCGTCGACGATCACGGCGAGGCGCGCCTCGAGGCCATCTGTACCGCGATCGCGGACCGCCGCCAGGACGGCGTCGACGTGGCGACGGTGGGTGCCGTCGCGGAGCGGGCACGGTCGGAACCTCCATCGACGTGGTCCTACCCAACCACGTGACGCGGTCGGCCGGTGAATCCGCCGTCCGGTAGCGGTTCCCCGGCAGCCGTACGAACGGCTTATTCGCGCGGACGGATCGATCAGCAGAGTATACTCTTGACGCCAGCCGTTGCTTTCTCCGCACATGGGGAGGAGCTCTCGGTGACTGCAGCCCTGTTGCCGACCGGACGAGAGGCTGCGACGTACGCCTGCGTCCGGTCGCTCGCGGCGAGGAACGTCGAGCCGATCGTCGCCTCCGAGAAGACGGACGTCCCCGCGGCCGCCTCCCGGTTCGTCGGCCGAACGGCGACGTTACCCGATCCTCGAGAGGATTGTATCGCCTATCGAGACGCCTTGCTCGCACTCGCAACTCGTCCCGACGTCGAGACGATCCTCCCGATTCGCGCGGAGGACGGCTACGTCCTGTCGCGATACGCCGACGCCTTCGCCGAACACGTTTCCCTGGTCGTGCCGCCCTTCGACGCGATCGAGCGCGTCCACGACCGGCTCGCGCTGTCGGCGGCTGCGGAGGCGGCCGGCGTTCCCGTCCCGGAGACCCGATCCCTCGAGGAGGTCGAGGACTGGGACGGGCGACACGTCGTGAAGTCGCGGTACAACGTGCTCGGCGAAGCGTACTGTTCGGAGCGCGCCGGGGCCGACGTGGACGTCGTGAAGTCGATCGAACACGTTCCGCCCGGCACCGAGCCGGACGTCGACGCAGTCGTCGCGACGTTCGATCACGTGCCGATCGTCCAGGAGTTCGTCCCGACCGACGGCGAGTTCATGATCGCAGCGCTCTACGATCGCGGCGAGCCCGTCGCCACCTTTCAGCACCGTCAGCTCCGCGGCGACTCCTACACCGGCGGCGGTGGCGTCTACCGGCGATCGATCCACGACACCGAGCTCGAGACCGTCGCCCGCGACCTCCTCGCCGAACTCGACTGGCACGGGCTCGCCTGCATCGAGTACATGCGCGACGCCCGGACCGGCGAGTACGTCCTCACCGAGATCAACCCACGGTTCTGGCAGTCCCTGCCCGCGACTGTCCGGGCGGGGGCGGACTTTCCAGCGTACTACTGGCTCCAGGCGACGGGCCGTAGCCACGAGATCGACCCGACCTACGAGACCGGCGTCGGGAGCCACCTCCTGCACGGCGAGCTGGGGCACCTCCACAGCGTCGCTTTCGAGGACTCTCCGCTCGTCGAACGGCCGTCGTTCGTCCGCACGGCGGCAGTGATCGCCGCGTCCTGCCTCGCGGAGCCTCGCTTCGATTTCTTCCGGCTCGACGATCCCGCGCCGTTCCTGACCGGCCTCTCGCGGAAGCTCCGGAGCGGCAAGTGAGTGGTCTGGGCGGATGGAGCATGCTGCCCGGCGTAGCAGCCCCCTACGGCCGGCTACCCGGGTCGTAACAAAGCCCGATCCAGGGGCAGTCCCCGGCAGGATGTACGTTCCTGGCGACCGCACGCTCGACGTCCCGGAGGACGCCGAGATCGTCTACGCGAGCTGTACCCGACCCGGTCACGAGGTGCTCGAGTCCCTCCTCGAGCACGACGCGCCGGTGAGCGAGATCGTCTCGATCACGCCCGAGATGGCCGAACGCGGCTCGGTTTGCAAGTACCGCTCGTTCGCGGAGATCGCGGAGGCCCACGACCTCCCGATCTACTACCCGCAGGAGTACGCGATGGAGGATCCCGCCGACCTCGATCACTTCCAGACGATCGACGCCGACTGCATGATCGTCAACGGCTGGCAGCGCCTCGTGCCCGGCGAGATCCTCGACACGTTCGAGCGTGGCGCGCTCGGCAACCACGGCAGCGCCTTCGGGCTCCCGCGCGGGCGCGGTCGATCCCCGCTGAACTGGTCGCTCGTCGAGGACCTCGACCGATTCCTGCTCTCGGTGATCCAGCTCGATCCCGGGGCGGACTCCGGGGAGGTCGTCACGACCCGTAAGTTCGATCTGACGACCTACGACACGATCGAGACGCTCTACCACAAGGTGACGATGGCGATCGAGGAGATGCTCTTCGAGAGTCTCGGGCCGGTGCTTCGCGGCGAGGTCGAGTACGGCGAGCAGCGCGGCGAGGTGACGTACTACCCCAAGCGCAACCCCGAGGACGGCGAGATCCACTGGGGGAACACCACCCGCGATATCTACAACCAGGTCCGGGCGGTCACGGATCCCTACCCGGGTGCGTTCACCTTCCACGACGGCACCCCGGTCGAGATCTGGGAGGCGACGCCCTTCTCCGACGAGTTCGCGCTCGACGTCGAGCCGGGCGTGATCGTCGAGTCCTTCGAACTGGGTGACTTTGTCGTCGCGACGCCGGATGGTACGCTCCTCGTCACGGACTGGGAGGCCGAGGGCAGCTGGGAGCCCGCTCCCGGCCGTCGGTTCGAGTCCCGCGGCGAGCACGATCGCGTCGATCGCTACGAGCACCGCGAGCATCTCACGGGATCGGGGGCGCCCGATGCGTGAGGACGAGACGGGGGCCGGTGCCGGTGACTCGCGCAGCACTGGAGACGAACGTAGCGTCGGGGATTCCTGCAGCGACGGTGATCACCGGACCGACGGCGGCGTCGGGCGCTTCGATCCGCGCCAGACGTCGCCGGATCTCTGGCAGGGCGCGGCATCGGCCGACCCATCGGCGGGAATCGCCTACGAGCTCGACGTCTACGCCGGGCTGCTCGAGGGGCTCCTCGCACGAGGCTACGAGTTCGTCGGCTTCGAGGGCGCGATCGACGACGGCCAGATCGCGCTCAGACACGACGTCGACATCTCGCTGGAGCGCGCCGCGGCGATGGCCCGGGTCGAGTCCGACCTGGGGATCGCGTCGACGTACTGCCTCCTCGTGACGAACCCGCTCTACGACCTGCTCGCTCCGGACAGCCGTCGGCACCTCGGTACGATCCTCGAAGCGGGCCACGACGTCGGGCTCCACTTCGATCCACACTACTACTGGGAGGCCGAGCCCGTCGTCGACGATCTCGAAGCCTGCGTGCTCGAAGATCGCGCGGCGCTCGAACAGGCGATCGGGTTCGTCGCCAGCGAGACGGCGTCCGGAGTCGTCGACGATGCGGCGGGCGATGCCGCTGCCGAACTCCAGGCGATCGACGCCGCTTCGATGGACACGAGCGTGGCCGAGGTCGCCGCGACTTCCATCCACCAGCCGCCGGAGTGGGCGCTGGGAGCGACCTTCGACGCCTTCGAGAACACCTACGAACCCGCTTACTTCACCGAGGTCGAGTACGTCTCCGACTCCGCGGGCAAGTGGCGAACCGAGCGTCCCTTCGCCGCGGGCGTCCCCGACGCGATGCAGCTGCTCGTTCATCCCGGGCTCTGGGGGTCGAGTGACCGGCCGATGGCCGCGATCCTGGACGACCACCGTGAACAGTGCCACGAGCGGATCGAGCGGTACGTCGGCCCCTTCGGCGGGTAAACCGCTCTATTACAATGTCCGTTCCACGGCCGAGTCAGGCCAGATGACCGACGATCGGACCTTCGCGGACGCCGACGTAGCGGGACGTGATGCAGGATCGACGGACGAGGACGGCGAGACGTCGACCGATCTCACCGGCCAGCGGTCGGCGCCGCCCCAAACGGCGTCGACCGAACCGGGCGCCGGCGAGCGGTCCGCCGGTGGGACGATCGAGGTGCCCAGGCTCGGGACGGTCCTCGTCACGGGCGGTGGCGGGTTCATCGGCAGCCACCTCGTGGACGCGCTCGTGGCGTGCAACGACGTTCGCGTCCTCGACACCTTCGACACGGGAAGCCGGTCGGCGCTCCCCGACGAGGTGACGACGATCGAGGGCGACGTCCGCAACCGGCCGCTCCTCTCGGAGGCGGTGACGGGCGCCGACGTGATCGTTCACCTCGCAGCCCAGGTCAGCGTCGAGGCGTCGGTGGCGGATCCCCCAACGAGCCACGAGACCAACGTCGCGGCGACGCTCGACGTCCTCGAACTCGCCCGCCGCGAGGACGCCCGGGTAGTGCTGGCCTCCAGCGCCGCCATCTACGGCGATCCGGCGTCGGTGCCGGTCGCCGAGAACGACCCCAAGCGCCCACAGTCACCCTACGGCGTGGACAAGCTCGCCGCGGACAACTACGCCCGCGTCTACGCTGCCCGGTTCGACCTTCCCGTTACGGTCCTGCGATTCTTCAACGTCTACGGTCCCGATGCCAACGCGGGGGTCGTGAAGGCCTTCGCGGACCGGGTGGTCGACGGCGAGACGCTCCGCGTGCACGGCGACGGCGAGCAGACCCGCGACTTCGTCCACGTCGACGACGTCGTCCGGGCGACGCTCGCTGCCGCGACGACGCCACACACCGGCCTCGCCTTTAACGTCGGAACGGGCGATCGGATTTCGATCGTCGAGCTCACCGAACTGCTCCGCGAACGGTCGGCGGAGACCGTCGAGGTCGAGCACGCACCACCGCGATCCGGCGACGTCGAGCACAGTCTGGCCTCCATCGAACGGGCTCGCGATCTGCTCGAGTTCGAGCCACAGGTCGACCTCGCCGAGGGCCTGGAGTCCGTCCTCGAGGCGCGCCGCCGGGCGTCCTCGAACGCGGGATGAGCTGGCAGTGAACAGCTGGACACGGTCTCGCTGTTGTCAGCAGTATTTTCCCACTCCGGCAGGTGTGCAACGACAGTCGGTAACGCTCGGCCGACGGCCACCCGATAGCGAGTATGCCCTCGGATACCCCAGGCCCAGCGTCCGCGGGCGGGCGATCGAGACGAGCCGCCGGACCTCGGCAGGTGGGTCCTGTCGACGCTATCCAGTTCCTGGTGCTATTGCCAACGGTATCGGGAGACTACGGCCCCACACCCCTTCGAACAGTATAGTTTCAACTGGAGATCGATCGCGGGCTCGCGCCGATCGGCGCTCGTGACTGCCTAGTGGTTCACTACTCCTACACTGGGGTGGCTTTCTCCCGATCGTGGCGGTCTCGGTAGGACTCGTGTATCCGCTGGGACTGCCGGCAGTTTCCATTCACCATCTCGCCCGGTCGCCGAGTAGGACCTATTTACAGCGGGCCCTCTCAATGAACAGTACGGGCCATTAATACAGGTTGGTAGTATTGACGCTACTGCCACGGGTGGTATGTGCAATGTTACAACGACGAAACCGGTCGCCGAACTGGACGGGTGGTTCGGCGATCGGCGAGCGCAAACGGCGATTTCAGATCCGGGATCCTACACGGTCTCGCGACGCCGCCGAGGTCGATCTGAACGAGCATCGACGCCTCCAACCGGGACGAACTGCAGTGGAAACGACCCCCGATCATCGGTATCATACAGCAGTGACCCATCCATGAGTTCGACCGCGTCCGAGTCGGAGCCGATCGAGCCCGATCAACAGCTGACCACGTCGGAGCCAGCACAGGAATCCACGACGACAGTCGAGCCAGCAGATCTCTCGCTGGACGTCGTGTACGACATCCTGAAGAACACGCGGCGGCGTCGGGTACTCCACCTGCTCCACGAGGAGGACGTCGACGGTACGACGCTCGGCGATCTCGCCGAGCGGATCGCCGCCATCGAGAACGACAAACCTCGCTCCCAGCTCGACGCCCAGGAACGCAAGCGCGTCTACGTCGGCCTCTACCAGTGTCACCTCCCGCGCATGGACGACGCCGGCGTCGTCGACTTCGACGGCGACCGGGGTACCGTCGAACTCGGTCCCCACGCGGGCCAGGTGTACGACCAGCTCGAATCCGCGGAGGACGACTCCGAGCCCGAGGACTGGTCCACGTACTACGCGCTCTACGGCGTCGGTGGCGTGCTAACCGGTCTCGCGCTGGCGTGGGGCGCTCCTGCCGCCGCGCAGCTGTTCGTGGTCGGCCTGCTCGTCGCGGGCGCAGTCGTCCTCTCCGCGGTGCACCTCTTCACGAAACGACCCTGACACCCGGTCGACGGACGCCGACTTTCGGTCGTCGTCCCGTCCCCGCTCCTTCCGTTCGCATCCGACGCTCGATCCAGATAGCCGCGTCATCGCGGCGTTCGTGCAGCCACGCCTCGAGCGACACGCCGATCGGGAATCGGGAGTCCGTGGGCGTCCAGCGCGGGTTCGTGGAACCCGGTGGCTGCCGGAAGTAGCTGCCTGCTTCCGAGTACCGCGGTGAGTCGCTCCGATATCGTAGCAGACGGCTATCCAGCACCCCGTTATCGGCGGATCTCGCAAACGTCTCTATAACAATTCGGGGGCAGCGATACGGTTCGCGCGTTCCGATCGGGCCGAGAGCACCGGCCTGCGGACCTCTACACGATGATCTCAGCAACGATCCCCCCGACGATCGCCGCGCTGGAGGTGCCCTGACCGTGTGTGGCATCACCGCACGAACCGGCCGCGACGACGTGGTCGACGACCTCCTGAACGGCCTCGGTAATCTCGAGTACCGCGGGTACGACTCCGCGGGCATCGCACTGCAGAACGGCCACGGACTCGACGTCTACAAACGCCAGGGCGAAACGTCCGACCTCGACGCGGCCGTCCGTCGACGCCGCCCCAGCGGCGAGATCGGCATCGGCCACACGCGCTGGTCGACCCACGGCGCACCGACCGACGAGAACGCGCATCCCCACACGTGCTGTGCCGGCGACGTGGCGGTCGTCCACAACGGCATCATCGAGAACCACGACGAGCTCCGCGCGGAGCTCGAATCCGCCGGTCACGAGTTCACGAGCGAGACGGACTCCGAAGTCGTCCCGCACCTGATCGAGGCTCGGCTCGCGGCCGGCGACGACCCCGAAGCCGCGTTCCGTGCCGCGATCGACCGGCTCGATGGCAGCTACGCTATCGTCGCGATGGTCGACGGTCGCGACGCCGTCTACGCGACGCGCTCGGGCTCGCCGCTCGTGCTCGGCATCGCCGACGACGGCTACTTCCTCGCGAGCGACGTGCCGGCGTTCCTCGAGTACACCGACCGCGTGGTCTACCTCGAGGACGGCGACGTCGCCACCGTCACGGCGTCGACGCACACGATCACGGACGCCGACGGCGCGATGGTCGTTCGACCGCCCGAGACCGTGGACTGGAACGCCGAGGACGCCGAGAAGCGCGGCTACGACCACTACATGCTCAAGGAGATCGACGAGCAGCCCGGCGCCCTCGAACGCACGCTCGAGGGCCGCATCGACGCCGAGAACGGGACCGTCGAGCTCGAGGACTTCCCGCCGGGCACCTTCGAGACCGTCGAGCGCGTGCAGCTCGTCGCCTGCGGAACGTCCTATCACGCAGCAGCGTACGCACAGCGTCTCTTCTCCCACCGTGGGATCCCCGCGACCGCGCACCGCGCGGGCGAGTACACGGAAACCGGCGCGACGCTGGAGTCGGGCACGCTCGTCGTCGGCGTCAGCCAGAGCGGCGAGACCGCCGACACGCTCCAGTCGCTCCGGCGAATCGCCGACGCGGATATTCGAACCCTCGCAGTAACGAACGTCGTCGGCTCGACGATCTCACGGGAGGCCGACGACGCTCTCTACATCCGCGCCGGCCCGGAGATCGGCGTCGCAGCGACGAAGACGTTCAGCTCGCAGATCGCGACGATCCTCCTGCTCGCCGAGCGCGTCGCGGCCGACGTCGACGACGCCGGGAGTGAGGACTCGACGGCGGTCCTGGAGGCGCTCGAATCCCTGCCGGCGCAGCTCCGCACGGTCGTCGACGGGACGGACGCCCGGACTATCGCTCGTCGCGCGGACGGCCGCGACTCCCACTTCTTCATCGGTCGGGACGTCGCCCATCCCGTCGCCCTCGAGGGGGCGCTCAAGTTCAAGGAGATCACCTACGAGCACGCCGAGGGGTTCGCAGCCGCGCAGCTCAAACACGGGCCACTCGCCCTCGTTACGGAGGAGACGGCGATCGTGGCCGTGTTCACGGGCCGGCACGACGAGAAGACGCTCGCGAACGTCCGCGAGGTGCAGGCCCGGGGTGCGCCGGTGATCGCGATCGCCAGCGAGGACGCACACAGCGTCGTCGAGACGGCTGACGACCTCCTCCCCATCCCCGACACCGAGCCGGAGCTCGCTGGCCTGCTGGCGAACGTCCAGCTCCAGTTGCTCTCCTACCACGTCGCGGATCTGCTCGACCGCCCCATCGACAAACCCCGGAACCTCGCCAAGAGCGTCACCGTCGAGTGAGGCCGGGGGACGGGCCGTTTTTTGATCGTGTACTGGCTCCGCGGGCCGGCACCGCTTCAGGCCAGTGCGATCACGCCGAGATTGTGGATGGCGGCGAAGAAGGAGACGGCGACCGCCGGAAGATAGCCGATGTCGAAGAGGTGTTTCTCCACTCGCCAGTCGACCGTGTCGCGAACCGGGTCGGCGATCGCGAGTCCCGTCTCGACGGCGGCGACGATCACGGCGACCGAGACGAGGTTCGCGAGCAGCATGCCCACGCCGGGTCCGAGGGCGTCGATCAGTCCGGCGACGAGGGGGTTGCGCTCGTAGATTCCAGCGATCGTCAGCCCGTAGAGCGTGGTGGCTGTGTCGGCCAATCGGCCGAGGACCAGCGGCGCGACGTAGGGAGCGTGGCGATCGAACAGTCCAGACACGGGGATCGATGGAACGCTCGCGACAGGGCGCCTTCGTTACCGACTCGCTGTCGCCGACGCGCGCCACGACTGCATTCCCCAGCCTGGGATGCCGCCAGTCGGCCGCCCGTTGTCGCCTGAACTCTCCAGCTACCTGCCGCCGCCACTCGGGTACCCGTCGACGACGGCCCGGTATCCCGCGCCAACGTACGGGGTAATCACCACCACGTACGTCGGTAGCCGACCGCCGAAACGTCGGTAATTCGGCCGTAGCAGCCCGTTCCAGTCGGGAAGCACTGTATAACGAACAACGGGGCTCCCCACCGAACTGCCATGTCCCAGTCAGGCGACGCGTCGGACGGACGATGCCAGCGATGTGGAACCTCCGTCAGCACCCGATTCCGCAGGGTCTTCGGCGGGAACGACGAGACGGTCCACGGCTGCGTGGAGTGTATGACCCTCTCGGAGCTCTGCGAGGGGCAGGCTGCACTGGGCAAGGAAGCGAGCGCGCCGACCGTCGAGTAACGGGACAGGCTCGGACGAGTTCGGTTCCGGGGCGGACGCCGTATGGGCCTGCCGAGGCGTCTGCAGGTTCCCCACGCATTCCAGCGTGTGCTACGCTGTCGGCGGGGCTGTAGACTGGACGATTCACGAACAGCGCAGATTCTCTGCTTTTCCCGACGGTCCGGCTGCTCACGGAAAGCGAACTCCGATCGCCACGCCCCGGCAGGAAGGTTCCATCCGATCGACACGCAGCCGTGGACTGGAAAGCCGTTCCACTGCTCGAGCGATCACAGCAGTGCCGTCGTACGCGATCGGTCGACGTCCGATCTCACTCCTTCACTCACTCACTCTCTCTCTCTCGATCGCTACGATTCGGTGCCGGCCACCCGGTAGACTTCCAGATCGCCGTTGGAGATCACGCGCGAGATCGCGGGATCGCGCTCGAGCCGGTCGAACCCTTCCTGTTTGTACCGGAGCCCCTCGTAGAGTTCGACCTCCCGCTGGTAGTCGCCGTCGTCGATCGTGAGGTAGCGATCCTCCTCGTAGGCCGTGGTCAGGTTCGTGTTGAACACCGGACCGCTCACCCCATCGGTCGCGTCGAGCGCGGGCGTGGTGTCGGCGGTTTCCGTGCCGTAGATCGCGTCGACGTAGCGTCTCGGTCCGCCGCGGATCCCCAGGACGACGGTGTCGCCCTGGCGGTACTCGAACGTCGTCTCGTACCCCTCGACCGAGCCCTCGGTGACCTGCTGGTTCGACTTGTACATGTAGGGGCTCTGGTGGAAGCCGGCAGCCTGGACGACGAGCATCACTGCGAACAGCGTGCAGATGGCGACGGCGACCGTCCGTCCGGAGCTCCTGACGCCCAGCGATTCGACGGACTCCGCGATCGCGACGGCGCCGAGGATCGTGATCGGGACCGCGAGGAAGCCGAGGAAGCGGAAGTAGTGGTCGCCCTGGTCGGCGACGAACACGAACGCCATCAGCAGTCCCGGCGGAATTAACCCGGCCACGAGGTAGGTCACGAGCGCGTCGCGCGTGGTCGGCCGCGCGTCGCTCCGGAACGTCCGCAGGGCCAGCAGCGCCGCGAGGACGCCGAAGACGACGGTGACGGCGAACAGCTTGAGGAAGAGGACTTCGACGCTCCCGCCGACGGCTTGCAGCGAGCTCGACCACGTCCCCGCCTGCTGGACGGTCTGTGGTCCCTCGCCGAGCAGTCCGGTGATCACGTACTCCGTCCGGCCGCGTGCCCGTGGATGTCTGAACGTCCACACCAGGAAGGCCAGCCCAACGACGACGGTGTGGACCCGGATCGAGTGGTGGCTCGCGATCGGGTGATCGGGGTACCACCGCCGGTAGCAGTACTGCACCACCGCGATCGCGAGCAACATCGCGACGAGATCCATCGTCTCCTGGGGGTGATAGAAGACGAGCGCGATCGCCGCGATCCCGAACGCGACGCTGCTGGCCGAAAACAGCGAGCGCGCGCTCACCTCCGCCGTGAGATACCGGATCATCAGGTAGATCACGAACGGGACCAGCATGATCGCCATGCTCGATGGGTGCGCCATCGGGTGGATCGTGAGCCCGTTGATCGGCACGAACAACAGCCCCGAGAGGAGGCCGATCGTCGCCGCCCACGGCCGATCCGAGACGACCGAGACGTTGAGGCTCACGAACGTCACGAACGCCAGCGGGAAGACGGTGAGCGGCAAGAGGAGCAGCGCTCGCCGGAGTTCGATACCGGCGACGTGACCGAAGACGATGCCGCCGAGGTGAATCCCGGGATAGAGACTCTGGAGTGGCCCCCACGTCCCGCGATCCATCTCCTTCGCCCAGCCCAGGTGGGTCAGCGAGTCGCCCGCGCCGTAGAAGTAGTAGCCCCTGATCGCGGGTAGCGCGAGCACCGAGACGACCGCGACCGCGACGAGCAGGTGCGCGGCGTCCCGCCGCCGGCGCGAGGCCGTCACCGCGACCCAGCCGCCGATCAGCGTTGCGAGACCGATCGCCATCCAGTAGGCGATCGGCGTGGCCCGGTAGATCGACTGTTCGTAGCCGGTCGCGGGCGAGCGATACGCCATCGCGATTCCGATTGCGAGCGCCAGAAACCCGACAGCGAGCGCGAGCTTCTGCGTGGTTCCCCGTCGCGTCGCTCCCCCGCTGTTCCGTCCAGCATGTTCCACGTGCATTGTATCCTCTGCGCGGCGTCGTGCCGCGCGAGCTGGCTGTCACTGCCGAGGTAGCGACCTTTGTAATGCCGCTGGTACGGGGAGTAGGACCGTCGTACCCTCCGCAGTCCACTGATTCGAGCATTCGGCCCGACCCGCTCACTGTCGTCGGCTCGGGTCACTCAACGGGCGTCGGTCAGGTCACAGACGAGCTCCGCCTCGGCGATGACGAACTCTTCGCGCCAGATGCACTCCTCTTCTGGCGGGAGAAACAGGCAGTGTTCGCTGCCGCGCTGCTCGACCGAGATGACCTCCCAGGTTTCGCCGCGGTACCCGAGGTCACGCTGAGGGTGCGGATCGTCGGCCACCGCCTCCCATTCGGACTCGGTCACCACGACGATACACCTCTTCGCGCGGAGGGGGTTCTCGCCCACCCTACTGCTGGTAACGTCCTGATACCCGAGCCACAAGCACAGCTACGCGGAGCCTTCCGGACTGCACTGCCACAGAGCCGTCGATGCATATCCCGGTAGGCAGGAGTTACCTACGTAAACGTAGTGGCACGTTTCGGCCGAACGCTGGCGACGTGGAGCTGTTGGCGTTCCACGTCCGTGCCAGCTTCCTACGGATAGCTACCATTCCCCGTTAACACAAGCGCCGGATCGGCTTAATTCGAGTAGGACGCGGTCCCTGGCCGCTGGCGCGCAGGGGATCGGGTCGTGCACAGGGCCACGAGGGGCGGCGCTCCGTGGAAGGCCCGCGTTGTGTGCTATCAACCGACACAAATCATTAGGGGGCCGACCACGTTGCTACGACAACAGGTCGATCAGCCAGTGCCATCCCAACCGAATCGACTACCGGCTGTGAGGTGATCGTACGATGGACGCAACCGTCTCAGTCGACGAGCTCCTCCAGGCGCTCGCGAACTCGCATCGCCGGATCGTGCTCAGGGAACTCGCGACGCGACCCGCCGAGGAGTGTCCCGTCAGCGTTCTCGAAGAGACGGTGCTCGACGGAATCGACCGCTCACCGCCCCCGGTCCGAACGCGATCGGAGATCGCGATCCAGCTCCGCCACGTCCACCTCCCCACGCTCGACGACGTCGGACTCTGTGACTACGATGCCGACCGCGAGCGCGTCGCGTACGTTCCCGACGAGTTCGCCGAGTCACTCCTCGAGCGCATCGACCAGCGATCGCGAACGAACCAGCTCCACTGAGACCCCGCAGGCCGCTCGGTAGCCGATCAATACTATTCACTGCTGGCCGCCCAGGTTCCCCAAATGACCTGTTCGAACTGCAACGGTGGAGCCGTTGCGCCGGTCACGGTCGTGTTTCCGCGCGAGGACAAACGGGTCTCCGTCGCCCTGTGTGACGGCTGCCGCGCTGCACTCGAGGCTGCGCCGCGGTGTACGGTCGAACGGCCGGCGATGCAGGACGTTGGCGAGTGAGAGTCTGTCCTGACAGCGGACAGTAGAACTGGAGACGGCGGCCACGGGAAACGGTCCCGTCCGCTCGCATGGCTCTCGACGGCATCGGTCGGAACTCCGACACACGTCGTGAACGGCCTATCGATACGGTGCTCCGTCGACCCGCACGCGCTCCCCCGGTGCGACGGTTACCTCGTGCCCGTCGACCTCGAACTCGAGCTCCCAGTCGGCGCCGTCGTGGTCGCCCATGGCGTCGAGTGCGTCGGTATCGATCGCGTCACCGAGTCTGAACTCGAGTTCCATCGGATCGACGTCGCGTGCGTCTGCGAGAGAGCGGACGACGCGAACCGAGAGCGGCGTCCGCGAAGCATCACCCATCCGTATATCCCATCTGTGTTCTCGGGCCGCATCCTTTAGACAGCCACGGAATCCATCGGTCTGCCGGGTTTATACCGTGCGAGCTGGCGATCCACGCTGTCGGCGATCGAGGGCTTGCCCGTCCCCGAACGAACCGGGAGCGGGGTGGTCGAGGTCGCCTCCCCGGCGCCGCCGATCCGCCGCGACTCGCTGGTGGACGCCCCGTCCGAGGACTCGCTGAATCGCCAATCAAGTGACACAGCACCGCGACGCCAAATCTCGCTCACCGATCCCGGAGGACCGTTTCCCCCGGCCCCGTTCGCGCGTCCGTCGAGAGCTGCACGCCAGCGTCGAGGCTGGTGTCGATGCCGGTCTTCGCTCCGTCGCCGACGACGACGCCGAACTTCCGCCGGCCGGTGTCGACGTGATCGCCGTTGACCGACGTTCGCACGGTCTCGTCGTCGTGTCTGAGGTTCGCGACGGTCGTTCCGGCGCCGAAGTTGACGTCGCGCCCGAGGATCGAATCGCCGACGTAGGAGAGGTGCCCGACGGTCGCTCCGGACAGCAAGAGCGAGTTCTTCACCTCGACGGCGTTGCCCACGCGGGCGTCAGGGCCAAGGACCGTCGCGCCGCGGACGTACGCGTTCGGCCCGACGTCCGCGCCCTCTCGGATCACGACCGGCCCCTCGACGTAGCTCCCAGACCGGACGCGGGCGCCCGCCTCGACGACGACCGGGCCGTCGAAGTGGACGTCGGTCTCGACCGCTCCCTCGATGCGTCGTCGGGCGCCTGTCTCCGGTTCGGTGCCCCCGTCCCCATCTGTGCGGCCTTCGGCGTCCCCCGTGGCGGTCTGGTCTTCGTCTCCGCCGTCGGCGAGCTCCCCTCGGCCTAGCTGGCCGAGGACGTGTTCGGTCGCAGCGAGCAGCTCCCACGGCCGGCCGACGTCGAGCCAGGTGCCCTCGTGCTCGACGGCCCGGACCGTCGTGCCGTTCTCGATCTCGCGCACGATCGCGTCCGTGAGTTCGTACTCGCCGCGCGGGCTCGCGCCGATCCGGTCGATCGCGTCGAAGATCGACGGTTCGAACGCGTAGAGCCCAGCGTTGATCAGGTCCGAGGCCGGCTCCCGGGGTTTCTCGACCAGCCCCGTGACTCGCGGGCTGGTCGCGTCCCATTCGGTCTCGACGACGCCGTAGTTGCGCGGGTCCGGGACGGACCGGACCGCCATCGCCGTGCCGCCGGCGTCGGCGAGGTTCTCGACGATGCCGTCGTCGACGAGCACGTCGCCGTTCAACGCGAGAAAGCGCCGGTCGACGAGCTCTCTCGCCCGCCCGATCGCGTGGGCGGTCCCCCGTGGCTCGGATTGCTCGACGTACTCGACGGGGACGCCGCGATGGTCCTCGCCTACTTGCTCCCGGATCGCCTCGGCTCGATAGCCGACGACGAGCACGAACCGATCGACGGGGCCGAGACACTGGTCCATGATCCGCTGGATCAGCGTCTCCGCCCCGACCGGGAGCAGCGGCTTCGGTCGTCGGTCGGTCAGCGGTCGCATTCGCGTTCCCTCGCCGGCGGCGATGACGATCGCGTCCATGCCGCAGGCAGCGGTCGGACCGCTCATAATCACCCGAGACCGTTCGATCCGGTAGCAGGTTGGTAACGATGGTGGAGTCTGGGCCGGCTTCGGATCCAACTACAAGTGGCGGCCCAGTCCACGGGATCAGGCAGTCTGGAGCGCGTCGTCGATCAACGACCGCGCAGTCTCCGTCAGCTCCACCGTCCGGTCCTCCGTTCGGCCCTGTGCCGTCACCCGGACGAGGGGCTGCGTGCCGCTCGCGCGAACGAGGAACCAGCCGGACTCCGTCTCGACTCTGACGCCGTCGCGCTCGTCGATCTCCGCGTATCGGCCGCTGGCCAGCCCGGCCACGGCCTCGACGATCTCGTACTTCTGCTCGCCGTCGACGGACAGTTGACCGCGCTCGACGGGGTAGCTCGGCAACGCGGCGATCTGCCGTGAGAGCGGCCCCGCGCGCGCGACGAGCGCCGCGAGCTTGCAGGCCGCCAGCGGGCCGTCGGGTGCGAGCGTCTCCTGGGGCCAGATCCAGGCACCGCTCGGCTCGCCGCCGAACGTGACGCCGGGCTCGCGTGCGCGCTCGGCCACGAAGACGTCGCCGACGCGACAGCGCTCGACGCGGCCGCCGGCCTGCTCGACGACGTCGTCGACGACGAGACTCGCCCCGACGGGCGCGACGACTTCTGCGCCGTCGGCGACGGCGTCGCCGGCGAACAGTGCGAGCAGCTCGTCGCCCGAGCAGAATCGACCCCGGTCGTCGACGGCCATCGCTCGATCCGCGTCGCCGTCGTGGGCGACGCCGAGGTCGGCGTCGGTGGCCTCGACGTGCGCAGCCAGGGCATCGCAGGTCCCAGCGGTCGGCTCGCTGGGGCGGCTCGGGAACCGGCCGTCGGTCTCGCCGCCGAGCGTGGTTACGTCGCAGTCGAGATCTCGTAGCGCGTCGGCGGTGACGCCGCCCGCGCCGTTGCCGACGTCGACGACCACCGAGAGGGGCTCCTCGAGCGACACTGCGTCGGCGAGTGCCTGCCGGTGCCGGTCGGTCGCGTCGGATCGGTCGCGGACCGCATCGTCGCCGACGACCGTCTCCGTCCCGACCTCGTGCCACGCGGCCGGCTCCCCCGCTCCTTCGCGGACGATCTCGGTGATCCGTTCGCGACGCTCTTCGCCGAAGGCCGCGCCCTCGTCGGTCCAGCACTTCAGGCCGTTGTCCGCCGGTGGGTTGTGCGAGGCCGTGACCGCGACCCCCGCGTCGGCGTCGTACCAGCCGACGCTCCGGGCGACCGTCGGCGTCGCGGCGACGCCGATCCGGAGCACGTCTGCCCCGCGCTCCCGTGCGCCGGCGGAGAGGGCATCTGCGAGCAGCGGACCAGTCAACCGGGGATCGCGTCCGATCACGATACGTTCCGCCCCGTGAGTCGCGAGCGCGCGACCGACCGAGAGCGCGACGTCGGTCGTCACGGTCTCGCCGAACGGGCCGCGGATCCCGCTAGTGCCGAACATCGTCGTGATCGTCGGAGGCGTGAATGTCCTCGGAGACGTGGCGGTCTTCGGAGGCGTCGCGGCCGGTGGGAGCGTCGTGATCTGCTGAGGTGCTGTCGTGTTCCGCTGGCCCGCTGCCGTGCTCCGCTGATGAACGACCGTGCTCCGCCGAGGCGGTGTCGTACTTCGGTGGGACGCGGCCGCGATCAGCAGGGTTGCGGTCGTGACGGTGTCTGGGTGCCATCGATGGCCAGAATCTCCCAATCACGGCCCCTTGTTAGAGCGGTGCTACCGACGCACTTGACCCGATAGCCGAGACCTTCGATCGGTGGCCGGGCGATGGATGCGCCGCAGCGTTCAGAGCTCGACGACGTCGCCGATCTCCGGTGCGCTCGCGCTGTAGTCCTCGTCGCGCAGTTCGGCAGCGAACTCCGCACACCGGTCCCCGTGGTTGACGAGGACCGTCGCGTCGTCGTAGGGTTCGAGGAATTCTCCGAGTCCCGGCCGATCCGCGTGCGCGGAGAAGTCGAAGCGCTCGACGCCTGCGGCGACCCGGAGGACGTCGCCGTCGATCGGCGCGCTGCCGGTGTCGAGTAGCTCCCGCCCGGGCGTCCCCTCGACCTGGTAGCCCGTCATCGCGATCAGGTTCGTCGGATTGCCGGCGATCTCCGGAACGTAGGTCATCGCCGGTCCACCGTTGAGCATCCCGCTGGTGGTGACGATGACGGCGGACTCCTCGGCGATGCGTTCCCGCTGGCCTTCCTTCCCGCGCACGAACCGTGCGTGGCCGGCTGCGTCCCGCAGTGCGTCGGCGTCTCGCAGGAACTCGGGGTACTGCTGCACCGTCCGGGTGACGTCCTGGCCCATGCCATCGACGTACGTGGGGAGGTCGTGGGCGGCACAGACCATGAGGATCTCTTGCGTTCGGCCGATCGCGAACGCGGGGACGACGACGGTGCCGCCCTCCCAGAGCGTCGTCTCGACGGCGTCGACGAACGACTGCTCGATCTCGGGTCGCGGCGGGCGCTCGACGTCTGCGTAGGTGCTCTCGAGGAGGACGGCGTCGGCCTCGGGCCGTGCGGTGGAGGCCGGGAGCAGGCGCTGGTCCTCGGTGTGGAAGTCAGCACTGTAGAAGAGCCGGGTGTCGCCGTCGTCGATCAGCACGTGGGCGCTCCCGGGAATGTGGCCGGCGTCGTAGAACGTGATCTCGTGGCCGGCGGCCTCGAAGGACTCCCGGTAGCCGTGGGGTTCGGAGACCTGCGTCACGCGCTGGATCTCCGTCTCGGTGAACGGGCAGTCGTAGGTCCCGCCGCGGAGCTTGAGAGTATCTCGCGCGAGCGTGAGACAGAGGTCCCGGGTCGGCGGCGTCCAGTGGATCGGCGGCCGTCGGTCGCCCGAGCAGAGGGTGGGAACGGTTCCGACGTGGTCGAGATGGCCGTGGCTGACGACGACCGCGTCCGGCTCCACGTCGCCGACCGGGAACCCCGGGGGCGTGCCCGAGGCCATGCCGTAGTCCAGCAAGAGGCGATCGTTGACGAGGATCGCGCTCCGCCCGACCTCCTGGGCGCCGCCCAGGAACTCCAGTTTCATCTGGGAGTAGTTTCTCGTGGCGGCCCTATTCCCTCGTCGGTTCGTTCGCGTGCTGCTGGGGACACGGGTTTCGATGCAGCAGCCGTACACGGATTCCGGGAGACCGGAGGTCTCCCGACGTCGCGGGCGTGGCCCGCGACAGCCCCCTCCCGCTCGCGAATTCTAACTCGCTGTCGTCCGAGAGAGCTTCGCTCTCTCGTGATCACGAAAGGCACGGAGCGCCTTTCGAACGACGCTCCTCAGTCGGTCGCGTTCGCTCCCTCCCTGCGGTGCTTACGTCGTTACAATCCGCGACCGGTCGGCCCCTTCCGAAGTCCCGCCCGGTGGTGGTTTTGGGCTCTGTATTCGGTGGGAGTTTCAGACCTGTATCGCACTTCTGACCCTCTGTTCGACGCTCTGTGGGTGTTCCACCGGTGCTATGCCCGTTTGAAACTCCACAGGGAGGGGCTCCGGAAGGGGCCGACCGCTCGATCCGTTCCCGACGAAGTAAGCACTGAGGCGAGCGAAGCGAGCCGAAGCGCGCAGCGAGTCGCGGACCGTCGAGCGGGAGGGGGCTTCCGTAGGTGGTTGTGGTGCTGTCGCTCGAGGTCGGAGTACCGTCTCCAGCAAATCTCTCCCCTAGTCGCGGACCAGAAATCGATCGTAGCCGTCGAAGGCGAGATCCAGCGAGCCGATCCACCAGTTCCAGCGTTCGAGGAGCTCCATCCCCTCGGGGGCGTCCGCCAGCTCGGTGACGATCAGTTCAACGTCAAGTTCGACGCCGACGTCTTCCCGGTAGGTCCCGGCGTCCTCGAGATCGCCGGCGGCTCTCGCGACGACCCTGGCAGCGTCGGAATCGGCGTCGAAGGCCTCCTCGAGCGCGTCGGCGAGATCGGGCCGCTCCATGGGTGCAGATTCTCGCCGATCTCCCAAAAGTCTCCGCTGTGCCAGCCCGTTCACGCTCGCTGAAGAGGGGAAGCGGTAAGTGCGCGGCCTGCTGACCGGAGTGTATGAGTCTGGGGCAGCGCGTCTCGACCGACCACCAGCTCGCGCGACTCCTGCAGATCGGGGTCGTGCTGGAGGAGGTCGTCGAGGCCCGCGCGGAGCGCCACCTCGCGGAGCTCGACCCCGAAGAGCGGGCCGCTCTCGACGACGAGGTCGAGGCGCTGCTCGCGGAGGCCGCCGAGGAGTCCGCCGAGCACCGCGATCGCGTCGCGGACCTGGCCGACGAGCTGGACGCCGAGGCGACCGGCTTCGAGGAGATCGAGGCCCTCGTCGAGGAGCACTACTCCGCGCCGGGGAACACCGACGGCGTGCTCTACGATCAGCTGTTTAGCGAGGAGACCGCCTACAAGTTCTACGACGACCTGATCACCGCGATCGAGGACAGCGACACGGAGTTCAGCGTGGATCGGGAGCACGTGCTCACGACGCTCCGGGAGATCCGCGCCGAAGAGGAAGAGGGCGTCCAGGAGGTCACCGATATCATGGAGGCACGCGAATGAATTCAGCCGATCAGTACGTCAAGGCGATCTACCTCGCCCAACGACTGGAGGACGGCCCCGCCGCGACGGGCACGCTCGCCGACATGCTCGACGTCTCGCCGGCGAGCGTCAACGAGATGGTCGGCAAGCTCGAGTCCCGTGGACTGGTCGAACACGAGAAGTACGCTGGCGCGACGCTCACCGACGAGGGGATCGTCCGGGCGGAGGATACCCTCCAGACGTACTGCATCATCGAGCGATTCCTCTACAACGTCCTCGAGGTCGAGGACTTCCGCGGGGAGGCCCGGGCGCTGGAGAGCGTCATCGACGACACCGTCGCGGAGCGACTGGACACGATCATCGACCGCCGCGAGGAGTGTCCGGACTGTTTCGACGCCGAGACGGACTGCTGTGAGTTCCTGGAAGTCGAGCAACGGGCGGACTGAGCCAGTCCCATCTGCAAACGGCTTCAGATCCCGTGTACGCGCACGGATGGTCGGCTGTCCGGCGCGCCGCGCGCGTCAGGGACGAGTATCGCTGTCAGGTCTGTGGAATCGAGAAGTCCCAAACGGGGCGAAATCCCGACGTACACCACATCCGCCCCGTCCGTTCGTTCGACGATCCCGGGAAAGCACACCGACTCGACAACGTCGTTTCGCTCTGCCGACCGTGTCACCGGAAAGTCGAAGCCGGTTCCATCTCGCTGCCGTCCCCGGAAGATGGGTAATGCACTTGTATACGGGCGCAAAAGCTGACTTCGAAGCCCTGTGGTGTAGCGGCCAATCATAGCGGCCTTTGGACGTGTTCGGTCACGGCCGGATGCGGAGGCAAGCCGTTGACGGCGGTTCGAATCCGCCCAGGGCTACTCTCGATTTCTTCACCGGTGCGTAGCTCGCCTCCTTGCGCCGCTCCCAGTGACAATTCTTCGTACTGCAGCGGTACTCCGCTGCTATCGAAACGTCGATCTAGTCGCGTGTTTATATACTAAATCGTATCTTGGTATATCGAATTTCCCCGGGTCGCGATGTGTCTGACCTGTATAGAGTTCACGTCTTAGCAACGTTATCGCCGCTACTGTCGGTTCGCAGGTAGCTGAGCACTCATCAAGCTCCTCAGTTTCGACCGGGCCCACGGATCACCGGCGCCGGTAGTTTAATGCTCACGGGGTGTGGAAAAATGGGTCCCGGTAACCACTGACTGTCCCCGATCACCATGACCGCCCTCACAGATCGCTGCTACGACTGCGGTTCCGAGTACGTTCCGCTGGCAGTCGACGACGGCCGCTGTCCGGACTGCGATTCCCCGGCTACGCCGCTCGTCGGCACGCCGACCGTGTTCGACGTCCGGCCGATCTCCACGGTCGACCTCGACACTCTTCCGGAGGACGACGCCATCGAGGTGCTCGTCCGGGACGACACCGACCGGCTGATCGCCTACGCGTTCGCGGTACCAGATTCCGGCCAGCCCTACGCCGTCGCGATCACGTTCGAGGACGCGACGATCAGGCGGGGCGACGAGCACTGGTCGGCGATCGACGGCCCGGCGTGCGTCGCCGACGCCGTCTTCGAACGGGTCGGCACTCGGCCGGGAGCGCCACCGGACGCTCACGCTGGATAGTAGCCGGATCGCCGGAAGTGACGATGCTCCCCAGTTTCACAGCCCCTGGCAGACCTGCTGGCCGCTGACGACCTCGGGGACGATCACGTCGTCGGCGCCTACTCGCCGCGCCAGCGCTTCGTCCATCTCGTCGCCGGCGCGCACGACGAGCCGGACGTCGGGAGCGCGTTCGGTCGCCGCGACGGCGACCTGGACGTTCGTACTCGTGTCGTCGACGGCCCCGACGACAGTTTCCGCGCGTTCGACACCCGCAGTGCGGAGCGTCTCGTCGGTCCGGGCGTCGCCCTCGACGGCGAGGAACCCGTCGTCGACCGCTCGTTCGTAGAGTTCGGGCTGCTGCTCTACGATCACTGGTTCGCGATCGTCGGCGCGGAGTCCTTCGGCGACGGTCCGTCCGAAGGTCCCGTAGCCACAGACGATCACGTGCGATTCCTGCTCGTCGATGCGTCGATCGATGGTCATAGCGGTGAGTTCGTCGGTGAGCTGGCCGCCGAAGGCAGCGGAAAAGAGCGTCTCGCCCGTCCAGATGCCGGTCACGACGAGCCCGGAGAGCACGGCGATGGCGTAGGCCTTGACCACGCGTGCGGGCCCGTCGTGGTGCTCGAAGTACAGCTCGATACTCGTGGGATCGAGCAGCCAGAACGCAGCGTTCACGGGCCCGATCCCCGTCAGCGCGACGAAGCCGAGTACGCCCGCTGCGACGACGGCACCGAACGCGAGCACCGGGCGAACGAGCCGACGCAGAAGTGGCCGCCGGGCGACAGCTTCGATCAGCCGCCCCGGAACGGTCATCGCGTGCTCGTCGCTTGCCGGCCTGGGGCATGCTCCTCCGGGCCCGTACGGTGGCAGCCAACTCTCGATTGGCATCCGTCCCGTTCCTGCAAACATTCCCGACCGGATGGTGGCGATATCTTCATATTTGTTTCTGGATGTGGTCTTATTGGTCTCACCTAGCCGTGAACGTCGAACTGATAAAAACCTTGTTCCCGGATCGTCGAGCGATCGGCTCGATCGGTGGACGAACGTCTCCGGTTTTACAGCACCACGCGATCGACGTCCGCGTGGCTCGCCCGGCGCACGACCGTCCGGACCGGATCCTTCGCGCCCGCGAGGTTGTGCGTGTTGCCGTCGAGGGTGAACAGCTTGGCCGGCTTGCCCGATTCGAGGACGCCCCAGTCCAATCCCGCGATCTCGGCGCCGCGGTAGGTCGCCATCGCGAGGACCTCGGCGCTCGGCAGCCCGGTCAGTTTCGCGGTGATCGCCATCTCGCGGAACATCGACGGCGAGTTGAGGAAGACGTTGTCCGTTCCGAGCGCGACGGTCGTCCGCTCTGCGAGCTCGGCGATCGGCGGCACGCCGACGTCGGTGACGAGGTTCGAACGCGGGCAGACCACGACGGGCGTGCCGCGGTCCTCGAGCCGGTCGAGCTGGTGGTCCTCGGCGTGGACCATGTGGACGAGAAAGTCGGGATTGAGATCCATCGCGGGGTCGACGTCGCTCTCGTCGACCTCGCCCGCGTGGATGCCGAAGGGCTTGCCTGCCTCGCGCGTGGCGGTGCGCTCGGCCTCGAAGTTCGCGTCGTTGGCCCCCGACGCGCCGTAGCCGTCCGCAACGTCGAGCACTTCGATTTCCTCGCGGCCCATGATCACCGGATCGAGGTCGATGCCCTCAGCCGCGGCTGCGGCCCGAAGTTGTTCGACGCCCTCGACGCCGCCCTCCCGGAACTCGATGCAGGCGCCCGTGCCACCTTCCTGCATGTACCGGAGCGACCGTTCCATCGCCCCGATCAGCTCCTCGGGATCGGCCTGCCGGAGGAGGCGGTGTTTCAGGCCATCCGGCGGCGCGACGAGCTCCTCGAGACTCAGCCCCTCGCCCGCCTCTTTCGCGATCGAGTCCCCGAGATGCGTGTGCGCGTTGACGAACGCCGGACAGACGATGTCGTCCGACTCGGTTGCGTGTTCCTCGATTTCGGCGACCTCACCGTCTTCGACGTGGAGCGTTCCCTCGACCGGCTCGAACTCGCGACCCCGGAGGATCGTCCCCGACAGCTGCATGTGTGGGGGTTCGGTGGCGGGTGGCTTGTACCCGACGCTCGCGGGTGAACCGATCTGGAGGATCCTATGGTTGGGGTCCATGAGCTATTGCCTCCGAAAGCCCCAGGACGCTCAACCATCCGCGACTCGCTGTCGTCCGAGAGAGCAGAGCTCTCTCGTGATCACGAAAGGCGCACCGCGCCTTTCGAACGACGCTTCTCAGTCGTGTCGCTCCGCTCGCTCCCTGCGGTGCTTGCTTCGTCGGGGATGGATCGATCGCCCTGCCCCTTTCGATGTATCGAAGGATCGCAGATCCTTCGTACCTCGCGAGACCGAAGGTCTCGCTCAGTACCGGAAGATCGGAGATCTTCCGTAGATCGCGAAATCGAAGATTTCGCTCACCCCCACCCACCGCACCTCAATCCTCCCCAGCCTCCTCCCTCGCGTACGCTCGGTCGTCCACCGGAAGACGTCGCTACGCTCGTCTTCCGAGCCCTCGTTCGCTTCGCTCACGAGGACCTCGCACGCTACGCGGCTGCTGACGCTTCCGTCGGAGCAAGCTCCGACGGCGTTCGCCTCGCTACGCTCGGCTCACAGCCGCGAAACGCGCGCCACCGCATGCCCACGGTTTCAGCCAACTCGACTATCAGCGGGGTAGGACTTCGGAGGGAGCCGACCGAAGCGGGAGGGGGCTTCCGTAGGCCGCTGCTGTGGAGAACTCTCGGAACCTGATCGGCCCTACTCGCTCAGCCGAGCGTACTCGTCGTCGGTCAACTCGATCTGCGTCGCGGCGACGTTCTGTTCTAGGTGCTCGATACTCGACGTGCCCGGAATCGGCAGGATCACGTCGGAGTGCTCGAGGAGCCACGCGAGCGCGATCTGCTGGGGTGTCGCGTCGTGAGCGGCTGCGACCTCCTCCACCACACTTTGCTTCTCCCCCAGGTCGCCACCGCCGAGTGGGAACCACGGGATGAAGCCGATGCCGCTTTCCTCGCAGGCTTCGAGCACCGCCTCGTCGTCGCGATTCCCGACGTTGTACTGGTTCTGCACGGTCACGATGTCGACGACGTCCTGCGCTCGTTCCAGTTGCTCCACCGAGACGTTGCTCAGCCCGACGTGCTCGACGAACCCGTCGTCTTTGAGCTCCGCGAACGTCTGGACGGCCTCCTCGAAGTCCACGTCGGGATCGGGCCGGTGGTACTGGTAGCAGTCGATCGTGTCGACGCCGAGGCGGTCCCGGCTCACGAGCACCTGGTTCCGGACGTACTCCGGCGCGCCGTGTTTGAGCCACTCGCCGTCGGCCTCTCTGAGCAGCCCGGCCTTCGTCGCGATCGTGACGTCGTCGTGGTCGAACTCGTCGGACTCCTCGAGGGCCTCGCGGATGATCCGCTCGCTGACGCCGGGGCCGTAGGAGTCGGCGGTGTCGATGAGGTCGACGCCGAGTTCCAGCGCGCGCTGGACGACGCGCCGCGCGTTCGCCTCGTCCTCGGGCGGGCCGATGATCTCCTCGCCCGTGAGGCGCATCGCGCCGAAGCCGAGCCGGTGCACCGTGATCTCGCCGCCGAGGTCGAACGTGTCGCTCTCGTTTGCAGACATGGCTCGATCTGCGACCGCCGGCGGCAAGGGCCTTTGCGTCGGCGAACCCCGTCGTCCCGGGACCGACCGGCTGTCCAGGCGCTGGTCCCGCTCCGATCGCTACTCCTCGCCGGTGAACTCCGAGAGCGTCGCGGGGTAGCCACGGACCTCCGTGACGAGCACGTCCTCCACGTCGATTCCCAGTACGTCGACGGCCGCAGGGCCGACGGCCTCGGTTCGCTCCGGCGGCGCGTAGACGCCGAGGCGCCACTGTGAGTGCTGGGCAGCCCGGAGCGCCTCCACGAGCGGCGACTGCTCGGCGAGTGGCCGGGCCTCGCCGTTGACGACGACTTTGGAGCTGCTCTCGGGCATCGAGGGCCGCCCCGGAACGTCGAGGATCACCGCCTCGTCGGGCACCTCGGCGCGGCGGGCGATCTGCAGTTCGAGCTCGCGAACGGTCTCGTGGTCCGCGTCGACGATAGACTCGGGAACGTCCTCGAACTCTGCCCAGACCGCGCGCTTGAACAGGTCCCGATCGTCGAGTCGGCGGGCGTAGACGGCGGCGGGCTCGCAGTTCCGGAGCGCTACGAGCAGCTCCGGGTCGTCCATCCGCTGGACGGCCTCGGCGTCGGGCGCTCCCTCGTCGATCAGCGCCTCCGTCGCGCGCCGGAGCATCGACTTGCTGATCCGGGCGACGTGGTGGCGGTAGACGGTCGGGTTCATCAGCGCGCGAGCGATGAGCAGGCTCTCGGCGGTCTGGACGTTCCCCTCATCGAGGACGAGCTGGCCGTCCCGGAAGGTCAGCTCGCGGACGAGTCGGCTGTGGTCGATCGTGCCGTATGGAATGCCCGTGTGGTGGGCGTCGCGAACGAGGTAGTCCATCCGGTCGACGTCGAGCTCGCCGGAGACCAGCTGACCGTACCGACCCTCGCCAGCGACGAGGTCGGCGACGTCGTCGGGATCGACGTCGAACTCCCGGAGCACCTCGCCGACCTCGCCGGAATCGAGCCGGTCGTGCACCTCGTCGTGGTAGGTTCCGGTCCGCCGCGCGAGGAGCTCCTCCACGTTGTGGGAGAAGGGCGCGTGCCCGACGTCGTGGAGGAGTGCGGCCGCCCGGACGCGCTTGGCGCGTTGCTGGCGCGCGGGGAGATGTGCGAGCGCGCGGTCGGCAAGGTGGTAGACGCCGAGGCTGTGCTCGAAGCGGGTGTGGTTCGCCGAGGGGTAGACCAGCGAGACCGTCCCGAGCTGTGAGATCCGGCGGAGTCGCTGAAGGGCGGGCGTGTCCAGCAGGGCCCGGGCGAGCCCCTGGACGTCGATGTGATCGTGGACGCTGTCCTTGATCGTCTTCACTGGCAGTGGCTTCGTCGGCATCGGTCAAAAGGGTGCGCGATGGCCGTCGGAGCGCAGCGCTGCGATTGGGATCGGGCTGTCCCCACCGAGAAACGTCCCCGCGATCGGCCACTGGAGGATTTCGGCAATTGCCGAAACGAACTGGCGCCGACCGCGCCGCCGTCTCACTTTTTCCACACGGATGGGGGCAGAACGGCCGTCGGACGTAAGTAGGGGCTCGTCCAAATTCAGTTCGACCCAGCGAGTTCGTCATCCATGCCAGAGCATCCGCCCGCCCGCTCCACGCGGTTTTCCGCCCTCCTCGATCGAATGACGGAGGGGTTTCTCGCTATCGACGACGAGTGGCGGATCGTCGAGTGCAACGACCACGCGGCGGCCTTGCTCGGCGGCGAACGCGGCGACGTGCTCGGTGCCGATCTCTGGACCGTGGCGCCGGACGTGATCGAGACGACGTTCGCCGAGCACTATCGGCAGGCGATGGCCGATCGGGAGTCGACGGCGTTCGAGGCGTTCTGGCCCCACACCGAGACGGCATATCGCGTTCGCGTCTATCCGACCGACGACGGTGGTATCGAGGTGTTCCTCCGCGACGTCGATGCGAGCCTCCCGGCGGGGGACGGCCCCCGACACGCGACCGTCGTCGAGGCGGTCACGGACGGCGTCCTCGCGGTGGACGAAGACGATCGCGTCGTCCTCGTCAACGAGGCGCTCACGGGCCTGCTCGACGCCGGCCGATCGACGCTGTTGAACACCAGCCTCGACGCGCTCTCCACGGCGACCAAACTCACCGACGGCGACGTCCGTACGCTCCGCGCGGGGATCGAACACGTCCGGTCCGCGGGAACGACCGATCACCGCATCCAGCTCTCCGTCCCCGACACCGAGGGCCGGCCCGGTGCGGTCGAGGTTCGGCTCTCTCCGCTCCCCGGTGGCGACGACGATCGCGTCGCGGCGGTCGTCCGTGACGTGACCGAACGCCGCGATCGCGAGCGCGTGGTCCGATCGCTCCACGCCGCGACCCGAGAACTGTTCCGCGCGGAGGACATCATCGACGCCTGCGCCGCCGCGGTCCACACCGGTGCAGACCTGCTCGATCTCCAGATCAGCGGCATCTGGCTGCTCGACGAGGAGCGGAACCGGCTCGAACCGGTCGCGGCGACCGCCGGCGCCCACGACACCGTCGGCGGGCTCCCCGTCTTCGGTGACGGCGAAGGGATCGCCTGGAAAGCCTACCAGCGCGACGAAGTGATGCACCACGACGACGTCACCGACGCCGAGGACGTCTACAATCCGGACACGCCGATCCGCAGCGAGCTGATCGTGCCGATCGGTAACCGGGGCGTCCTGATGGCCGGCGATACCGAACCGGGCCAGTTCGACGACACCGACGTCGAACTGGCGGAGATCCTCGCTGCGAACACCGAGGCCGTGCTCGATCGCCTCGAACGCGAGCAGCTCCTCGAAGACCGCGCGACGGAGCTCGAACGCCAGAACGAACGCCTCGCCTCGCTGGAGGGCGTCCTCTCCGGGCCGATCAACGCCACGCTCGACGACGTCGAGGAGACGTTCGAGTCGGGCACCATCGACGAGGCTCGCGACGCCATCGATCGCGCCCGCCGACTCGTCGACGTCGCGGGCACGTACGCGAATCGTCCGGATGCCACCGGCGCCCGGACCGGTCTCACGCTCGGCGAGACACTCGAAGCGGCCGCGGCCGAGACCGAACGCCAGTCGCCGACCGTCGTCGTCAGTGGCGACGGCACGCTCCGGGCCGACCACGATCACCTCATCGAACTGTTCGGCGCGCTCGTCCGGAACGCCACCCAGCGCGACGCCAACGCGATCAGTCTCGGCGTGCTTCAGGCCACCAGCTCCCGGGTCCGCCGGCTCTCGGGGTTCTACGTCGAGGACGACGGCGACGTGATCCCGCGGCGGGTGCGCGATCCGCCCTTTGACCCCTACGCCGGCGACGTAACGGTGGGGCTGGAACTCGAGCTCGCGCGGCTGCTCGCGCGCGACCACGGCTGGGAGCTGACTGCGGACCCGACCCAGCACGGCATGCGCTTTGAAATCACCGACGTCACGACGCTCTCACCGACGAAGGAGTGAGCGCGATCGGCGTCGGCCGCGCGTTCGAGGTGGGTCCGACCGCGGTTTTATACACGCTCCGTGGGTGCTCCAAAGTGATGCCTTCTCTGACTCGTCGGAACGTCCTGCAGGCCGCGAGCACGTCGGCTGTCGTTGGCCTCGCGGGATGCAGCTTGCTCGCCGATTCCTCCTCGCAGCCGCCGGAGCTCGGATCGATCGAGGTCCTCAACGACGACGACAGTCCGCACACGGTCCAGGTACTCCTGCTGGAGGACGGCACCCCCGTCTTCTGGCGGTCCGTACGCCTCGCAGGTGCGTCTGCGGACGCCTCGAGCTTTGCCGAGTTCGAGCAGCAACCGACTGGGCCCGAACCCTACGTGATCTACGCTCGGCTCGGCGAGGCGTCGCCGTCGGCGTGGCGACGCCTCGACGTCGGCCAGTACTCCACGGCTTGCATCGGGATCAGCATACAGGTCGACGACCGGGACGGCTCTCCGTATCTCTCGATCTGGAAGACGCACAATCCGTCGTGGTGTGGCGAGGATCCAGAAGGATTCGAAGCGTGAGTTCGCCGTCGAGCCCGTGGAATTCTCCTCGCTCCCCCGACCGATCTCCAACTCGCCTCAGAACAGATCCCTGCCACTCGTCTCAGGACAGGTCTTCGAGCACCTGCCGATAGGAATCCGTCTCGGAGAGCTGCAGGAGCGCCTCGTCGCTCTCCTCGCGGATGACCGCGAGCCGATCGACCAGCCGGGCGTACTCCTCGCTGGATCGCAGCTCTGGCTCGGTCTTCTCGGCGTCGAGCAGCGCCTTCTTCGAGGCGAGCGCGAAGAACTGCTGGATCCGCTCGTCGTACTCCGAGCGCAGGAGCAGCTGCTCGACGGTCTCGACGAGATCCTCCCGCGAGACGGGTTTGACGAGGTAGTCGTCGAACCCCATCTCGACGATGTCGAAGTCCGGCTCGACGGCGGTGACCATCGCGACCTCGCAGTCGATGCCGCGCTCGGTGATCACGTCGAGCACCTCGTCGCCGGAGAGCCCGGGCATCCGGCGGTCTAGCAGGACGACGTCGATCGTGTCGTCGAGCGCGTCGACGGCCTCGTCGCCGTCGTAAGCGGTTCGCACCGCACAGTGGTCGCCGAGCCAGGCGCTGTAGAGGTCGGCGAGGTCGGACTCGTCCTCGACGATGAGGACGACCGGCTGCCGGGCGCCGGTCACGGCGGATCACCGTCGGACGCGTACATGGTTCAGTTCCACGGAGTCCCGATATTTCAACCCGTCGGCGTTTTGGATCGGACGGTCTGATCCGGTCGTGGGTTCGATCGGTGAAAATCAGTCGAGCGCTCGGTCGATGGTCGAACGCGACCGGGCGATCTCGTCGGCGGAGACGTCGATTTCGTGCTCGCCGACCGCGATCGAGAGGCGGCCGTCGTCGGTCCCGGTCCCGATTCGCTCGACGGGCGCCACGCCCTCGAAACGCGCCGCGACGGCGTCGGGGTCGGTCGTCTGGACCAGCACGCGGCCCGCCCCTTCTGCGAACAGCTCGCCAGCGGGGTCCTCGCCGGGCAGTTCGACGGTGAGCCCGGCCGAATCAGTGACCATCTCCGCGAGAGAAACCGCGAGGCCGCCGTGGGAGACGTCGTGCACGGCGAGGGCGTCGTCGCTGCGCGCGACGTCCGCGATCCTGGACACGATCGGTGCGGGATCCGCCGGCGGTGCGGGGAATCGATCGGTGCCACCGAACTGGGCGAGATACTCCGAGCCGCCGAGGTCGTGGCCGGCATTGTCTGCCGCGTCGCCATCGATCGCCGCGTCGCCGACGAGCAGCAGTTCGCCTTCGGGCTCGGCGTCGATCGTCGGCGCGTCGTAGCCCGCTCGCGTGCCGACGATCGCGAGCGTCGGCGTCGGCGGGATCGGCCCGGCGACGGAGTCGTTGTACAGCGAGACGTTGCCGCCGACGACCGGCGCGTCGAGCGCCGAACAGCCGTCGGCGAGCCCGTCGACGATCGCGGCGAACCCGCCGTAGACGTCCGGCTTCTCGGGATTGCCGCCGTTGAGGCAGTTCACCGCGGCGAGCGGCGTCGCCCCCGCCGTCGCGAGATTCGTGGCGTTCTCGACGGCGACTGCGCGGGCGCCGTCGTAGGGCGCTGCGGCCGTCCAGTTCGGTGCGGCGCCGGCGGAGATCGCGAGACCGACGCCACGCCCGGTCTCGTCGGCGCCCTCCTCGACGTCGGCGGCCTCTCTGATCGCGACGATCGCCGCGTCGTCACCGGGTTTCAGCGCGGTGCGTGCGCCGACCTCGTGGTCGTACTGGCGATAGACCCACTCCTTGCTGGCAGTGTTCGGGCTCGCGAGAACGGCCTCGAACGCGTCGACCGGATCGACGCCGACAGGGCGGTCGCGATCCTGGGGCACGGGCTCTTCCATCTCGAGGTCGTTGAACGGCGCACCGTCGCCGAGGAACGCCGCAGGCGCGTCCACGACCGTCTCGCCCTCGAACGTGCAGACGTAGTTGCCCTCGGTAACCTCGCCGATAACCGAGCAGCCGAGATCGTAGCGCTCGGCGACGGCCGCCACGCGATCGACGTTCTCCGGCTCGACCTCGTAGCACATCCGCTCCTGGGACTCCGCGAGCAGGATCTCCATCGCGTTCATGTTCGGCTCGCGCTGGTGAACCCGTTCGAGTGCGATCTCGGCGCCGAGGCTCCCCTGTGCGACCATCTCGCTGCTCGCCCCGCCGAGCCCTGCTGCGCCGAGGTCCCGGGCGGCCTCGATCAGATCCTCGTCGACGAGCTGCTCGTTGCACTCGATGAGCAGCTTCTCCGTGTAGGGGTCGCCGACCTGCACCGCCGGCCGATCCTCCGTCTCGGCGTCCTCGTCCAGGTCCTCGCTCGCGAAAGACGCGCCGCCGAGGCCGTCCCGCCCCGTCGAGTTCCCGATGAGTACGAGCTTGTTGCCGGGCTCGTTGACGGCCGCACGAACGAGCCGATCCTCCGTCGTGAGACCGACGCAGGCGACGTTGACCAGCGGGTTCCCCTCGTAGTCCGGGTGGAAGTCGACGCTGCCGCCGACGGTCGGCACGCCGATCGCGTTGCCGTAGTCGGCGATCCCCTCGACGACGCCCTCGAAGAGGTACCGGGAGTGTTCGCGGTCGAACTCGCCAAAGTACAGCGAGTCCGTGAGCGCGATCGGATAGGCGCCCATCGAGAGCGTGTCCCGGACGATCCCGCCGACGCCCGTCGCGGCGCCGTCGTAGGGATCGACGTAGCTCGGGTGGTTGTGGCTCTCGATCCCCAGCGTGACGTAGACGTCGCCGTTCGGGGCGTCGGAGAGGTCGGGGACGGCACCACCGTCGCTCCGTTCTTCGACGGCGTCGCCGTCGGTAGCGGCGGCCTGGATGGCGTCTGCGAGCGGATCCGGCAGCGCGACGACGGCCGCGTCGTCGCCGGGGCCGACGACGACCCGGTCGCTCTCGGAGTCGAAGGCTCCGAGCAGCGGGCGCGAGGAGCGATACGCACAGTGCTCGCTCCAGAGGTTCTCGAACAGCGCGGCTTCGGCGCGCGTGGGCTCCCGACCGAGCTCGTCGACGACGAGTTCGCGGTCGGCCTCGGCGAGGGGCATGTTGATCGTGGCTTGCCAGCAACCGGAGAAATGGCTTCCGATGTGCGGGCCGGATGCGCCGCTTCGTCGTGGAAGGACGCTGTTCTGTCTTCCTCTGTGGGAGACGTTTCGTCGTGACGCCGGGGTCCGAAAGCTGATGCAGTAGTGACATCTGTGGAAAGGAGTGGCTATGGAGGCGGTTGCGAACCACTGCTCGGGTCAATCTTTTATCCTCAGACACGATAGATACAGTGTATGGGTTCGAAAGAACAACCTGCGAGGGACGGCACCGAAGTCTCCTATAGCCAGGAAGAGCTCTACACGACGATCTATTCCGCAAGGAAGGATGCACTGCTCTCGACAGTGGCGACGTTGATCTATCTCGCACTGGCAGCGTTCTTCATATACGGTGGTCTGTCCCTTGCACTGTCAAACTCGGGTACGTCCAGTCTCCTCTGGGGAGCAGGTACGATGATTACTGGGTTCGTGATCGCTGCGCTTGCGACGGGCGTCGTATCGCTGCCCGGCAGTTCTCCGTGATACGAACTGTAAGAACCTCTATCCGGCACACTACCACTCCGCTATGACTGATTGCGGGGACCCAGCCAAGGTCGACTGCCGGCTCGGGTCCCGTCGGATGGAAGCCGACCGCCACCCGCAGGTCCGCGAACGCTCCAGATAGGGCGATTCCCCATCGCGCTCTCTCACGCCCATCTGGCGGTCCTTACGGGCGCGACGTTCCTGGATGTCGACGACTTTCGGTATAGGCCCGTTGTAGTCCGACCAGCCTACCCACGAGGATGACGAATGGAAATCACACGAAGGGGAACGGCTGCCCCTGAAGGAACGAATTCCACGCGTCCCGTCGAGCACCCACATGACTGCCGACCGGCGGTGTGCCCCGACGCGCCGACCCAAAACATATGCCGGCATTCGTCGAACACGCCGCTCATGGTGAACCCGCTCGGAATTCCCCTCCTCGCGTTCGGGCTCGCAGCGGTGATCTGGCCGTACGAGATCGCCCGGTTCGAGGAGCGAATCGACGCGATCGGGAGCAAGCGGTCGTGGTCCGAGGTCGAGCCCGCCGACTGGCGCGTGACGCTCACCCGCGGTATCGGCGTCGTGTTCGTGCTAATTGGGTTCGGCTTCTTGCTCGCCGGGTAGGTGCCGGTCCCCACCGCAGACAGCGGCAGCGAAGCGGGAGAAGACGGTGTACTAAGGTCCGAGCGAACGAAGCTCCGTACGTGAACGTTCTCATCACCGGCGCCCACGGCACCGTCGGCACCGCCATCACGGACCACCTCGGCGACGACGATCGCTTCGAGTTCACGCTGCTCGACGTCGCCGAGCCCGATGGCGCGTACGACGGCGATCCGCCCGGCGAGGTCGTCACGGCCGACGTGACCGAGTACGACCAGCTCCGGCCCCACTTCGATGGGCAGGACGCGGTCGTCCACCTCGCCTTGATCCCCGGCACTGGCGGTGCCGACGCGCGGGACATTCCGTGGGACGACCCGCAGTCTGACAACCTCGAGGCGCTCCACAACGTCGCGCAAGCGACGGAGGACGCCGGCGTGGACTCGCTCGTCTTCGCCTCCTCGAACCACGCCGTCGGGCTCGTCGAGGTGACGAACAAGCCCGACGTCTACCACGACAAGGGGATCGTCGCCGGCCACGACGAGCCCCACCGGCCCGACTCCACGTACGGCCTCACCAAGAGCTACGGCGAGGACCTCGGGCGTTTCCTCGCGGAGGTCCACGACGTACGCTTCTACGGCCTCCGGTTCGGCGCGATTCGGGACCCCGCCTACGATCACCCCTATGGCGACGCCGAGGCCGGCGTCGAGGAGGGCCGCTGGGAGCGCGGGAGCGACGACTACGAGGAGATGGTCGCGCGGATGAAGGGGCTCTGGCAGTCCCGTCGCGACTGCGCCCACCTCGTCGAGTGCTGTCTGACCGACGAGTCCGTCGAGTGGGATCACTTCTTCGGCGTCAGCGCGAACGAGCGCCGATGGCTCGACGACCTCGAATACGCACGCGAGACGATCGGGTACGAGCCCGAGGACGAGGGCGAGGCGTGGGACGCGCCGCCTGAGTGACGGGATCGCCGTCGCCGCTCCCCGGCCGAGCGGGGCCGCAGGCGATTCTTGCGTTCCGATCCCCTTTTGACGGCAGCGCGCCAACGGCGAGCCGTGCTATCGTGCGAGCTCCACACGCACTCGGAGCTGTCCCACGACGGACGCGACCCCGTCGACCTCCTCGTCGAACAGGCGGACGCCGTGGGCCTCGACGCGCTCGCCGTCACCGACCACGACGAGATCGAGGCCAGCATCGAAGCGGCGGAGCTCGCGACCGAACGCGGTATGATCGGGATCCCCGGTCTCGAGGTCACCAGCCGGGCCGGCCACATTCTCGGGCTCGGCGTCGATCGACGCATCGAGCCAGGGCTTCCCTACGAGAACACGCTCAACCGGATTCGCGACGCTGGCGGCATCGCGGTGATCCCCCATCCTTTCCAGGAGTCCCGCCACGGCGTGATGGCGAACGTCACCCGCGACCAGCTCGCGATGGCCGACGCGATCGAGGTGTACAACTCCCGGCTGTTCACGGGCCGCGCGAACCGGCAGGCCCGCCGCTTCGCACAGGAGCAGGGGCTACCGATGACCGCCGGAAGCGACGCGCACATCAGCGAGATGGTCGGCCAGGCCCGCACGCTGATCGACGCCAAGGAGCGATCCGTCCAGGGAGTGCTCGACGCGATCCGCGCTGGCGACACGAAGATCGACGGCAAGCGAACGCCCTGGCGCATCAGTCTTCGACAGTTCGCCGGCGGCGTCACGCGGCGAATCCGCCGGCACGTGCCGTCACAGGGCTGAGGTGAGTACGCGTGGACACCGATCCCGAGGAGCGAGCCGGTGATTCGAGTGAGCGTGGCGACGATCGCTCCTCGCGAGCCAGCGCGGCGGACGCACGGCCCGCCGAGAACCGGGCGCGCTTCTGCGGCGACCCGGACGCTGCTCGGGCGGCCGTCGAACAGGGCGACCCGCTCTCGGGGGCGAACGGCTTCGCCGGGCTGCTGGATCGCTCGGGTGCGGACGACGGCGCCTCCAACGTACTCGTTCGCGACGTGCTCGGCCGCGAGCCGCTGTTCGTCGAGCGGGATGCATCGACCGACGAACTGCTCGATCCCGACGCCGGAGAGTGGGCGTTCGACCCCACGGTGCTCGACGATCCCGAACAGTTCCCTCCGGGTGCGATCCAGAACGCCGACGGCCGGCGCCAGCGCCTGCGCCTGCCGCGGAACTCCGGCGTCGGCGACGTCGGCGGGACCGCGGCCGCCGTGCCCGGAACCGAGGTCGACGAACTCCGGTCGGCGATCGACCACGCGCTCGGGGCGCTCGATCCCGAGACGCCCGTGGCCTTCTCCGGCGGCGTCGATTCCGCCCTCGTCGCGACCGGGACCGACGGGCCGCTCTACGTCGCGGGGTTCCCGGACAGCCACGATCTCGAAGCGGCTCGCGCCGCCGCGGCGGCGATGGACCGCGAGCTACGGGAGATCGAGCTGACCCACGACGAGCTCGTTCGGGCGGTTCGCGCTGTCGCCGCCGCGACCGGGCGGACCAACCCGATGGACGTCTCGATCGCCGTTCCGCTCTACCTCGTCGCCGAGCGCGTCGCCGCCGACGGCCACGACGCCCTCGCGGTCGGCCAGGGCGCCGACGAGCTGTTCGGCGGCTACGCGAAGGTGGCGAAGGCGAACGGTGATCACCGGGTCGACGCGAACTCCGTCACGGCCGCACGCGACGAGGTCCTCCGGACGCTCCCGGAGCAGCTGCCACGCGACGTGCTCACGATTCGAGCCGCTGGCGTCGAGCCCGTCGCGCCGCTGCTCGACGATCGGGTCGTACGGGCCGCACTCGCCCTCCCCGAGGCGCTGCTCGTCCGCGACGAGGAACGCAAGGTGGCACTCCGTCGGGTCGCGAGCGATCGGCTCCCCGCCTCGGTGGCGAGCCGGGACAAAAAGGCGCTCCAGTACGGCTCGCTCGTCTCTCGCGAACTCGACCGACTGGCTCGCCAGAACGGCTACAAACGTCGGATGGACGACCACGTCGGCCAGTACGTTCGTGAACTCGTCGAGGAGTGATCCGAACGTCCGATCGCTCCGGCACGGGCTGGCACCGCGCCGACGCCGAACTCAGTCGTCCCGGAGCCGCTCGTAGGCCTGCTGGACGAGCATGAACTCCGATCGGCTGCCGTCGGCGCGGTCGGGATGCACTTCCTTGACCTGCTCGAGGTACGACTGCCGGACGTCGTCGCTGGAGGCACTCCACTCCAGGCCCAGCACCTCGTAGGCCTGGGCGCGGCGGAGCTCCACGTCTCGGACGATCCCGTTCTCGAGCCCGTCGTCCTTGCAGTCCGGGCAGAACTGCTCGGTCCGGCCGTCGACGGTGACGACCTGATAGAGCTCGATCGAGAAGAGCCCGCCACACTGGTCGCAGGTGTCGTTCGTCGTCGCCGGCTTGCCGGTCGCCCCGTCGGTGACCGCTTCCCCGGCGTTCGACGCCGTTCCCGTGGCGGTCGCGCAGTTGGCGTCGCTCGTACTCGCGGTGGGTTCCTCGGGGGTCGGGCCGTCTGTTGGCGATCCGGCAGCGGTCGTTCCGGTAGCGTTCCCGCTCGAAGCGTCAGGCTCGCTACCCCTTCTGGCGGTCGAGGCGTCCTCCTTCTCCTCCTCGTCGGTGGTCGAGGTCGCGCCCGCCGGTCGTTCGCCCGCCGAAACCGCGTCCTGGCACTCCGGGCAGAGGATCATCTCCGTGCCGTCGGGCAGCTCCGTCCGGGCGAGCGTAGCAGCAGTCACGCCCTCGCCACAGCCCTCGCAGTCGGCCGTCGAGCGCTCGGCGAGCTCCTCGGCGTGGTAGCGACACTCCGGACAGACCACCATCGAGCCGCTGGGAAGGATCACCTCTTCGAGCTGCTGGGCGGGCCCCTCGCGGTCGCAGCCGTCGCAGGTCTCCGTCCCGGCGGCAGTCATGACTGAGAGATGGATGCCGTCACACTAAATTCCTTTCGCGGTGTCCCCGTGATTCCGTTCGGTCACCGGCCCGGCGACGTCGGTAGGTCTCCGAGTGTCGGTAGGCCTCCTGGTGATAGTACGCACGCGGCGTGGACTAGAACGTGTCCAGTTCGCCAGCGATCACGCGCTCGGTGATCGACGTGACGTCCGCGAGCCGCTCGTCGACGATTTCGGTGACTTCGGCCTCGATGTCGGCGACGGCGACGCCCTCCTCGGTGATGACGTGGACGTCGGCGACGTGGGGCTGGTCGATCGGCCGGCCGATCTGGGAGAGGAGCCGCACCCGGAGGTCGCGGATCCCCTCGACGTCGTCGACGACGTCCTGGGCGATCTCCGTCGAGAGGAGGTTGTAGATCTTCCCGATGTGGTTGACGGGGTTCTTGCCGGAGGAGGCCTCCATCGACATCGAGCGGTTCGGGGTGATCAGTCCGCTGACGCGATTGCCCCGCCCCACGGAGCCGTCGTCGCCCTGTTCGGCGCTGGTGCCGGTGACGGTGAGGTAGACGGATTCCTGCTCGTAGTCGTCGGCAGTGTTGACGTAGACGTCGACGGAGCGATCGGTGATCTCGTCGGCGACGGACTCGACGAACGACCGGACGCCCTGGACGGCCTCGTCGTACTCCTCGAGGTCGGCGACGTACTCGTCGACGATCGCGGCGGCGACGGTGACGTCGACCTGGTCGCCCTCGCGCTTGCCCATGATCTTGACGTCGGGACCGAGTTCCGGGTTCGTCTCGGCGTACTCGCCGTTGAGCCGCTGCTCGGCCTCGTAGACGATCCGCTCGGTCTCGGTCATCGGCGCGTGACCGACGCCGAAGCTCGTGTCGTTGGCCATCGGCACGGAGACGCCGTCCTCGCCGAAGACTTCCTGCAGGTCGCCGCTGCCCTCGCCGAGCTTGACGTCGACGACGATGTCCGAGCCGACGTCGAGCTTCGGAATGTTCTCCTCGAGATACTCACGTGCGGCCTCCAGGGCGATCCGCTCTGTCGGGATCTTCGTCCCCTGGTACTCCTTGGTCGCGCGGCCGACGATCAGCAGGTAGATCGGCGACTGGACCTCGCCGCCGCCGTAGGCCGGTGCGGCTTCGCCGGCGACGAGCTGGGTCTCGTCGGTGTTGAAATGCAGGACGGTGCCGACGCGATCGAGGTAGGCCTGCGCCAGCGCCTCGGAAACGTGCTCGGCGACGCCGTCGGAGATCGAGTCGGGGTGGCCGATGCCTTTCCGCTCGACGATTTCGACCTCCTGATCTTCGACCGCGTCGCGATCGATCGCTTCGACGCGGATGTTCCGGTCAGTCATTGGTCTGGGGTTCTAGATGCCTCGGCCTATAGCTTGCGATACTGGCGATTTCGCGTCGGGTTTTCGGTCGTCCCCGGCAGCTCGTCCACGGAGCGCCGATGCGTCTCACCGGTCAGTCGTTCTCGGCAAGCAGGAGTCCGAGGTAGGACGTTCGGATCTGCTCCTCCGGATCGCAGCCGAGATCCGCGAGTAGCGCCCGTGCGGCCTCGCGGGGCTCGGCGATGCTCCCCTCGCCAGCGTCCTCCGGGATCTCCGTCTCGACCTCGAGGAACTCGCCGAGCCCATCGACGGCGTCCAGCGATATCGTGAACTCACCGAGTGCGTAGCGTTGGCGCTCCTTCCGGACCTCCGCGGCGGGCTCGAACCCCAGTCGATCGAACGCGGCCGCGAGCTCCGCTCCCTCGGCGACGACCGTCTCGAACTCCTCGCGCGATTTCGACGCGGCCTCGAGGAGCGGTCCCTTGTACGTGACCGCCGTCGTCCACTCGTCCGCGGAAATCGTGCGTTCGCCCTCCGCAGCCGTGCGTTCGCCCTCGGCAATCGTCTTTTCGCTCTCTGCACTCGCCGTTTCGCTCTCGGGACTCGCCTCCTCGCGCTTCCCAGGTTTCCGCTTGCCGTCCGGTGAAGCGTCCCGATCGTCGGGATCGGCGTCGACCCGGCGCTCTCGCCGTAGCCGAAGGGCCTCGTCCGTCTCCGCGAAGTCACGGTGGGGCGCGTCGTAGTACGTGTCGACCTGCTCGACGGTCCCGAGCGGCTCGGCTTCCGCCGGGAGGCGCTCGCGGATGGCGTCGTGATCGGCCTCGACCTTCACCTCCACCTCGTACATGTCCCTCACGCGGTCTGGACGCTCTATAAGGATGTCTCTCCGACGGCGTCGCGACGCGGCTCGAAGATGATCCCGCCGGGCCTGCCGTCAGCGCTCCTGTTCCTCCTCGACGTCACGGATCTCGAAGCGTGTGCCGCCGTCGGTCGCCTCGGTCACGTCGATCTCCCAGCCGTGGGCGTCGACGACCTGGGCGACGATGCTCAGGCCGAGCCCGGTACCATCGGCCGTCGTCGAGTAGCCGAACTCGAAGACGGCGTCGCGTTCCTCCGGTGGAATGCCGGGGCCGTCGTCCTCGAGGTAGAACCCGTCGTCGAGCTCGCCGAGCGTAACGGTGACCGTCTCGCTGCCGTGTTCCAGGGAATTTCGAAAGCAATTCTCGAGCACCTGGCGGAGTCTGCTCTCGTCGGCCCGGATCGCCAGGTCGACGTCCACCACCAGCGTCGCCTCGCCCGTCTCGACGGACCGCCAACTCCGCTCGGCGACCGTGGCGAGGTCCAGGATCGTCGGATCCATCGGCGCGTCGCCCTCGCGGGCCAGCGAGAGCAGGTCGTCGATCAGCGTCTGCATCCGATCGTGTGATCGCGCGACGATCTCGAGGTGGTCGCTCTCGACTTCCTGGCGAGCGAGCTCCAGGCGTCCGTCGGCGACGGTCAGCGGGTTCCGGAGGTCGTGAGAGACGACGCTCGCGAACTGGTCGAGCCGGTCGTTCTGCCGTTCGAGCGCTCGCTGTCGCTCGCGGAGTTCGGCCTGCTGTTCGATGCGCTCGACGGCTGCGAGCATCGACGCGACGAGGAGCTCCGCCTGTTTCTCGTCGTGTTCGTCGAACGCGCCGGGGGTCGTCGCGACGGCCTGGAAGATGCCTCTGTCGCCGACCGGCACCGTCAGCGCCGAGCGGATGGCGTCGTCCGTGGGCTTGCCCTCCTGTCGCTCCGTGACGTCGTCGATGACGGTGGCCTCTTTCGTCTGGTAGACCATCCCGGATATTCCCTCCTCGGTGCCGAAAGGCCGATCGCCGACGTCGAGCGGCGTCGCTTCCGAGATCGCCCGGATCTCGAACGTGTCCTCGTCGTCGGGGGCCGGCGTGGCGATCGTACACCAGTCGAACCCCAGGATCGTGACCGCGGCTTCGATCATGATGTCGTAGCACCGATCGACGGAATCGGCGGCGTAGAGCCGGTTTGCCGCCTCGTGGAGCCGTTCGAGGTTCTCCTGGTGGCGCTCCAGCTCCCACTCCCGTTCCTTGCGCTCCGTCACGTCCTGGAACTGCGAGAAGATCGCGATCACCTCCCCGTCGTCGTCGGTGATGACGCGGTTGTGCCACTCGCAGACGATCCGCTTGCCGTCCGCGCGCACGTTCTCGTTGACGCTGTGATAGCCGGCTTCGTCCTCGACGAGCGCGTCGGTTACCGCTTCGACGTCCGCCCGTTCGGACTCGGGGACGATCGCGCTCCAGTGCTCGCCCAGGAGCTCCGCCTCGTCGCAGCCGAGGATCTCCTCGGCGGACGCGTTCACGCGTGCGAACTCGAAATCGTCGTTCCACTCGACGACCCCGAGCGGCGATCGCTCGAAGAAAAGCGAGAGCCGTCGGCGGTTCGCTTGCAGTTCCCGGCCCGAGCGGTGCTGTTCGACCGCGTTGGCGATCCGGTTCGCGAGCACCGCGTACTGGCTCGTCCCGGTCTCTTTCTGGAGGTAGTCAGTCACGCCCGCGGAGATCGCTTCGCTGGCGATCTCCTCGCTCCCCTTCCCGGTGAAGAGGACGAATGGAAGGTCCGGAAATTGGTCGCGTACGTCCCCCAGGAGCTCCACGCCGCTGGTCCCTGGCATCTCGTAGTCGCTGACGACGCAATCGACGGAGTCCGACAGTGTGTCGAGCGCTGCGTCCGCACTCGTCACCGTCTCGACGCTGAACCGATCGTCTTCGCGCTCGAGGAAGGTTTCTGCAACCTCCAGAAATCCCGGATCGTCGTCGACGTGGAGGATCCGGATCTGCTCGTTCATTGCTTCGTACTCCCCGTCCGCCGGCAAAGGCGTGTCGGCCACCGTGCAGCTTCGGGTCGTTCTTTTCGTTCGTCGCGACATTCGAGACGCTCACTTCGTTCGCACCTCGTATGCGCCGAGAGACTCGCTCCGCTCGCCAACAGGTCGGTCGGCATCCGGTCGAGCGTAGCGAGGCCGGGCTCGGAAACGGAGCGAAGCGACGTTTCCGGTGTGCGAATGACGAGCGTAGCGAGGAATGAGTGCGCCGACCGGGATTTGAACCCGGGCCATGAGCTTGGAAGGCTCAGGTCCTACCACTAGACCATCGGCGCCTACCAACCGCTACCGGAAGGTCGGATAAGGGCCTTACTCTTCGGCTCGACGCGAGTGCCCCGTCTCACACGTCGAAGACGACGTATGCTCGCCAGCCGTCGTCGGTCGTCTCCAGCTCCAGATCGGAGTAGGTCACGGCCTTGATCTCGCGGGCGTCGATCTCGTCGAGGGGGACGCCACGAGCACTGGCTTCGACGATCCACCGATCGTCTTCCTCGCGGACCGCCGCATCGTTGTCGACTGGGAGTACCGATCGCACGTCCCGCTCGTAGATGAGTTCGTCGAGGTAGTCGAAGAGCAGTGCCTCGCGGTTCTCGGCGTCGATCTCGAGGTCGAACCGCACGCCGCGGTCCTCCGGAATCGAATCACACATCGTCGCCGCGAGGCCGTCCGCGATCGCGGTGAACGCGCCGTCGAGGGTTTCGGCCTCGGCCTCGACCGCGACGTCGGCGGTGTGTTCCCGGAGCCAGTAGGGCATTGGCTGAGGATATACTCCGGTCGCTTTTGGTTCGGTCGATTGTGGAGCGTCAGTGTTCCATAAGCTGGGATCTCCGAAAGCCCCAGAGCGCTCGATATCCCGGGCACCGAAAGACTTCGCTACGCTCGTCTTTCGAGGTCACGCTCACTTCGTTCGCGTGACGCTCGCTGCGCTCCTCGGCCTTCGGCCTGCGGTGCTTGCGTCGCCCGGGGACAACCGAGTCGCCCTGCCCCTTTCGATGTCACGCCCAGCCTCACTCCTCCCCAGCCTTCTGCGCTGCTCACGTCGCTAGCGCTCGTTGCGCTGCTCGGCCCTCGCGCGCTGTCTGCCGCGGCCGCTCGCCCGCTACGGGGCTCCCGACCACGCCAGCGCGCGCCGACGTGGTCCACCGGGGGTCGTGACCGGAGGCTCATTCCCTGGGTGGGACTCCGGAAGGGGCCGACCGGTCGATCCGTCCTCGACGAAGGTGAGCCGAGCGGATGCGAGGCGAACGTCGAAACGCGAGCGACAGCGAGCGTTTCGGAATAAGCACTGGACCGAGCGAAGCGAGGGAAGCGCGCAGCGAGTCGCGGACGGTCGAGCGGGAGGGGGCTTCCGTAGGCGGTCAAATCGCCGGCAAAAATCCCGACACCATCTGAGACCATCGAGGACCATCGCCGACGGAGCGATACGTAGTTACGGCGGGCGAACGGACTCCAATCCAACACATGCAGGCGGCGTTGGTGATCCTCGATGGCTGGGGCCTGGGCGACCACGACAGGAGAGACGCCGTAAAAGCAGCGGACACGCCGGTTTTCGACCGCGCCGCCGAGCAGGGCGCCTACGGAACCCTGACGGTCTCCGGTCGCGCGGTCGGGCTGCCGGACGGCCAGATGGGCAACAGCGAGGTCGGCCACCTCAACATCGGTGCTGGCCGGGTGGTCAAACAGCCGTTCACGAAGATCAACGACGCCATCGAGGACGGCGAACTCGCCGAGAACGAGGCGCTGCTCGACGCCATCGACGGCGCACGCGAGCGTGGCGGCCGCGTTCACTTCATGGGACTGGTGAGCGACGGCGGCGTCCACTCCTCACAGCAGCACCTCCACGCGCTCATCGACCTCGCCGCCGAGCGCGGTGCTGATGCCGTCACGCACGCGTTCACCGACGGCCGGGACACGGACCCGGACGCAGGTGCGGGCTACCTCGAGGAGCTCGAAGCCCAGGCCGAGCGAGCGGGCACTGGTGACGTCGCGACCGTTACCGGGCGGTACTGGGCGATGGATCGCGACACGAACTGGGACCGGACGAAGAAGGCCTACGAAGCGATCGTCGAGCGCGAGGCCGAGTACGAGGCGCCAACCGGGACCACGGCAGTCAGGGCGGCGTACGATCGCGACGAGACTGACGAGTTCATCGAGCCGACGCTGATCGAGAACCGGCCTGCACTCGCCGACGGTGACGCGGTCGTCTTCTTCAACTTCCGGCCGGATCGCGCTCGCCAGCTCGTGCGGATGCTCACGGACACGAAGCCCGCGTGGCCGTTCGAGACCGATCCGCCGGAGATCACGATGACCACGCTCACGGAGTACGACGAAACGTTCGAGTTCCCCGTCGCCTTCCCGCCCGAGGCACCCGAAGCGACGCTGGGGAGCACGCTTGCCGAGCACGGCCTGACCCAACTCCGCCTCGCCGAGTCCGAGAAGTACCCCCACGTCACCTACTTCCTCAACGGCGGCCGGGAGATCGCCTACGAGGGCGAGCGCCGGGAGATCGTCGAGTCGCCGGACGTTCCGACCTACGATCTCCAGCCCGAGATGAGCGCCGAGGGCGTCACCGACGAGGCGATCGCGATCATCGACGCCGACGACCCGGACGTGCTCGTAATCAACTACGCGAATCCGGACATGGTCGGGCACACGGGCGATTTCGAGGCTGCGATCGAGGCCGTCGAAGCCGTCGACGCCCAGCTCGGTCGACTCCTCGAACCCCTCGACGACCACGGTGCCCACGTGCTGATCACGGCCGACCACGGCAACGCCGATGACATGGGCACCGAGGCGGAGCCCCACACCGCTCATACGACGAATCCGGTGCCGTTCGTCTCGCTGGCGCCGTCTGAATCGGCGTCGGAATCCCGATCGCGCTCGACGTCGGAGTCGACGTCAGAATCGCCGTCGGAAACGGAGTCGGTGGCGGACGATCGGACCGGCGGCTACCGCGTCCGCGACGGGGGCACCCTCGCGGACATCACGCCGACGATCCTCCGACTGATCGGCGTCGAGCAGCCCCCGGTGATGACGGGCGAGTCACTCCTGGACGACCTCGAGTGAGGCGGGCTGTCGGTGCCCGATCGCGACCGATTTTTCCCTGGCGTTCCCGAAACCATCTGATACCATCTGAAAATCCCCCGATCCTGTTTGCCGATTCACGAAAACCTGTCAGGGAAATAAGTGCGGCACGCTTTACTGAGCGCCTCCGCTACCGGGTGGCATGGTACGAATCGCCGGCGTGGGGCTCACGCCGTTCGGAACGACGCCCGAGCGGACCGGGCGGGACATGTTCGCCGAGGCCAGTGACGCAGCTTTCGCGGACGCGGGCGTCCCCCGGGCCGATGTCGACGCTCTCTACTACGGCAACTTCATGGGCGCCCTCGCGGAGCATCAGGGCCACCAGGGGCCGCTGATGGCCGAAGCCGCGGGAATCCAGGCGCCAGCGACGCGCTTCGAGACGGCGTGTGCATCGAGCGGTGCAGCGGTCCGACACGCCGTCCAGGCGCTCCGCAACGGCGAGGCTGACCTCCTGCTCGTCGGCGGCGCCGAGCGGATGACGAATCTCGGCACCGACGGGGCGACGGAGGCGCTCGCGATCGCGGCCGACGACCTCTGGGAGGTCCGCGCGGGCGTGACGTTCCCCGGCGCGTACGCGCTGATGGCCACCGCGTATTTCGAGGAGTTCGGCGGCGACCGCGAGGACCTCGCACACGTCGCGGTCAAGAACCACGAGCACGCCATCGAGAACGAGCACGCACAGTACCAGCAACGGATCGACGTCGACGACGTGCTCGAGGCGCCGACGGTTTCCGCACCGCTGGGCCTCTACGACTCCTGTCCGATCAGCGACGGTGCGAGCGCGCTCGTTCTCGCCAGCGACGAGTACGTCGCCGAGCACGACCTCGACGCGTCGGTCTCGATCACCGGCACTGGTCAGGGCGGCGACAACCTCGCACTGCACGATCGCGAGCATCTCGCCCGCTCGCCGGCCGCGGACGCTGCCGCGACGGAGGCCTACGACGACGCCGGGATCGGTCCCAAGGACGTCGAAGTCGCCGAGGTTCACGACTGCTTCACGATCGCGGAAGTGCTGGCGCTCGAATCCCTGGGGTTCTACGAGCCGGGCGAGGCGATCGGGGCGGCCCGCCGCGGCGAGACGACTGCGACTGGCGACCGACCGATCAACCTCTCGGGCGGCCTCAAGGCAAAGGGTCATCCCGTCGGCGCCACCGGGACCGCACAGATCGCCGAGCTGACCCAGCTACTGCGGGGCGATCACGTCAACAGCGACGCCGTTCCCGACGCGACCGTCGGCCTCGCCCACAACGCCGGCGGGACGGTCGCGAGCGCGTTCGTCCACGTCGTGGAGGTGGCAGAATGACGGACGAAGGCGCCAATGCCGGTGTGGCGGCCGGGAACCGACCACTAGTGACCGACGGCGGGGAGGACACTGCCGGCGGGGAGGATGCCGCCGGCGAGGAGGGCTACGACGAGTGGCTCGCTGCGCTCGCGGAGGGCGAGGGCTACTACCTCGTCTGCCCCAACGACCACGGCTCGCTCCCGCCGCGCCGTCGCTGCCCGCACTGCTCGAGCGGTGAACTGACCGAGCGGACGCTCCCCGAGACCGGCACCATCGAGACGTTCACGGAGACGCAGGTGCCGATCCCGAGCTTCTCAGAGGACGCACCGTACGTCGTCGCGATCGTCGATTTCGGCGACGTTCGAGTTACGGGACAGCTCCGTGGGATCGACCCCGCCGAGGTTGCGGTGGGCGCGACAGTCTCGCCCGACGTCGTCGAGCGCGAGACGACGGGCGAGCCGCTGATCGTCTTCAGACCGGTCTGAGTCGCGTCGCTCTCCTTTCGAGCGGGTGGGAAGGCTGCGTCGGGTGATTCTGGCTCCCTACCCGAACGCACTCAGGCGTTCGCGGGAACGAGCCCCAGTTCCAGCGCTGCGAGCGTCTCCGCCGGATGCTCCAGGTGCGGCAGTCGTTTCGCGTAATCGACCACGACCAGCCGGGCGTCGGTCGCACTCGCCAGGTCGCGGCCAGCCTCGAGCGACGGGTCGGTGGACTCCCGGCCCCAGAGCAACGTTACGTCGGCATCGACGTCTGCCAGCGCGGTCTCGACGTCGACGCCGGGATCGAGGTGGCCGCTGAGATACGACGCCGGCGCGTACCGTGCCCCGGGCTGGTGAGCGGCCGTCCAGCAGTACTCGAGAAACTCCGCGGGCGGGGCGCCGTAGCATCGGCCGCCGACGGCGCCGCTTCGCAGGCTGGCGCTGCTCGTCAGGCCGTTGTAGATCGCGGTTCCGACGACGGGCGAACGCACGAGTGCACGGCGACCGACCGACTGTCCGCCGGTGTCGGCGACTGGCGTGACGAGGACGAGCTGGTCGACGTCGGCCGCCGGCGCCGCCAGCGCCGCGTAGCTCCCCGTGAGCCCACCCGCGACGACGGCGGGACTGTCCTCGCTGGCGGGCACCTCCTCGAGGAAGTCGCCGACGAACGCCTCGTAGATGCTCGCGGAGTACGTGAGCGGCGGGCGATCGGAGCGGCCGTATCCGGGGAGATCGGGCGCGTAGACGCGGTGGTCCTCCGCGAGGGTCTCGGCGACCCCGACGAACTCCCGGCTGGTGCCGACGACGCCGACGTCGTGGAACAGGACGACCGGCGGATCGTCCGGATCGCCCAGCGACGCGTACGCAACGTCCATCCCCCGCCAGCGATAGTGGTCCTGGTCGCCCGGCAGCCCGGGCGGGAGCTCACCGCCGCCCCGACCGAGCGCCCGGTTCCCGACCGCTGCGATGCCGGCACCGGCTGCGAGTGCGACGGAGCGTCCGTTCATGGCTCCTCGTTCGGCCGGCCGTAACTTAGGCGTGCCGACGCTGCAGTCTGATCCTCCGGTATCGACTCGACGCCGACCGTTCGGACTGGACCTGCGCCGAGCGACCTGGTCCTCGTTTACTCTGGCCCCCGCTCACCCCCGTTCCCGCTCGTCTCGGTGGCGGTCTGGAACTGCCAGCACGGTTATCCCGCCGTCGCTCTATAAGTTCCACATGACTCCGGGAACCGCGAAGATCGGTGAACATCGAGGGGCGCTGTCGTGACGCTGGAGAACGTCGAATCCACGGAAGGTGCGATCCTCGCGGCGGTCAGCGCAGCCGTGCTGGTGACCGACCGAAACGGGCGGATCGTCTACCAGAGCCCCTCGGTTTCGAGCGCGTTCGGCTACGAGACCGACGCGCTGGTCGGACGGGACACGGCGGCGCTCGTCCACGACGACGATCGCGAGGCGATCGGCGACCTCGTCGACCGGATCGAGCCCGGCGGGACCGAGCGAGCGGAGGTGCGGATCGCGGACGCGGACGGAGCGTGGCGGTGGGCGGCGGTCACCGTCACCGATCCCGTCGACACGGCGATCGATGGCTTCGTGATCAGCGCTCGCGACGTGACCGAGCAGGTCCACGCACGCTGGGACCGCGAGGAGCTCCTCGATCGGATGGCGGAGGCGTTCTTCGCCGTCGACACCGAGTGGCGCGTCACGCACGTCAACCGTCACACAGAGGCGCTCCTCGACGTCGACGAGTGCGACGTCGTGGGGATCGAACTCGACGAACTCTTTCCGGCGGGGCTGGGATCGACCTTCGACGAGCAGTTTCGTGAGGCAGTAGCGACGGACGAGCCCCGCCAGTTCGAGGCCTACTACGAGCCACTTGACGCCTGGTTCGCCGTCGCGGCCTATCCGGGCGAAACCGGCCTCTCCGTGTTCTTCGAGGACGTCACCGATCGCAAGCGCACCGAGATGGCGGTCGCGAAGAACGAGAAAGCGCTCCGGGACCTCCACGACGTCGCCGCCGACAAGGGGCTCGCCTTCGAGGAGAAACTCGTCCGGCTGCTCGACCTCGGCCGAGACCGCCTCGACCTCCGCCTGGGATTCCTCACGCGGATCGAGGAGACCGAAGACGGCGAGGGGGTCCAGCGCGTGATCGCCTGCCAGGGCGACCACGACCTGCTCGTCCGCGGCGAGTCCTGTCCGCTCTCCCAGGCCTACTGCCAGCGGACTATCGAGACGGACGAACTCATGGCGACCAGGGATCCACAGGGGGAGTGGGTCCCCGAGGAAGCCTACGACGCTTTCGGCCTCGAGACCTACGTCGGTGGCAAGCTGCTCGTCGACGGCGAGATTTACGGCACGCTGTGTTTCGCCGACACGGAGCCACGGGAGCATCCGTTCCGATCCGACGAGGAGGCGTTCGTGGAACTGCTAGTCGAGTGGATGGCCTACGAGCTCGAGCGGGAGCGCCGCGAGACCCGGCTCGAACGACAGAACGATCGCCTCGACGCGTTCGCGTCCATGGTCTCGCACGACCTCCGGAATCCGCTAACGATCGCACAGGGGAACCTCGATCTCGCGCGGGAGTCCGGCGATTCTGATTCGTTCGAGGCCGTGACGGAGTCGCTCGACCGGATGGAGCGGCTCATCGACGACATGCTCTGGCTCGCTCGCGAGGGCCAGGACGTGGCCGATACCGCTCCGGTCGATCTCCAGGCCGTCGCCGACGAGGCCTGGAACTTCGTCGCGACGCCAAGCGCGACCCTGACCGTCGACTGCGAGGGCTGCACGATCGACGCCGACCACGATCGGCTGCTCCAGCTCCTGGAGAACTGCTTTCGGAACGCCATCGACCACAGCGACGGCGAGGTCGTCGTCCGCGTCGGCTGCGTCGAAAACGGGTTCTACGTCGAGGACGACGGCCCCGGCATCCAGCCGGAGGAACGCGACGACGTCTTCGAGACCGGGTTCACGACCGACGAGGAGGGGACCGGATTCGGGCTGGCGATCGTCCAGCGCATCGCCGCCGCGCACGGCTGGAGCGTGACAGCCGCCGAGAGCGCCGACGGCGGCGCACGGTTCGAGTTCGTGGCGGCCTAGACCGGGTCGATCCGGCTCGGGACGCCACGGCGCTCCGTCGCCGCCAACCCTTATCCGCGGACCGGGCGTACTGTTCGCTATGACACTCGAGGTTGGTGCGCCCGAACCGCCGGAGCTCGAGCCGATCGATCCCGACGACTACGACGACGTCGAGGTCGTCTCCGACAGCGACTACCGCCGCGAGGAGCTCGGCGACTTCCTCGAGGACGGCGCCTGGGAGGAGGCCTTCGACACCTGGCGTGACGACACGGACATGGACGAGGACACCTTCGCCGTCGTCGAAGATCTCGACCTCTTCTCCGAGTTCGACTTCTTCTGGGACGCGTTCGCCGACCGCGTCGGCTACCACTCGCCGGGCGTCCCCGAGAACTGGAAGGAGATGGACGTCCACCCGGAGCTGAACACCTGGGAGCGCGCCTCGACGATCAACGCGGAGCTCGCCGAGCTGGGCCAGATCGTCTGTGACGTGCTCAAATCCGAGTACGTCGAGTGGGAGAACGACTACGAGTCGCCCGACGACCTCCCGGACTTCGACTGATCCCGTCGGAACCCACTCGACTGGACCGTGACCGGAACCCACTCGACTGGACCGTGACCGGAACCCACTCGACTGGACCATCCCCGGAACCTTCACTCGGGATCGAAGAACGTCGCTTAAGTGGAGGGGCGCCCCTTGCATGCACATGTACTTCGCCGGCGTCGATCTGGGCGCCACGAACACGCACGTCGTCGTCGCGGACGGAGACGGCGCGACGCTGGGTGCGGACGAGCGCCCGACGCCGCGCGGCCCGACCGGGATCGCCGTGACGGAAGAGATCCTCGACGCGCTCCGGACCGCCGCGGATCGCGCGGGCGTCGAACCCGAGGAGATCGCAGCGGCCGGGATCGGCTCGATCGGCCCGCTCGACCTCGCCAACGGCACGATCGAGAACCCCGCGAACCTCCCCGGGAACATCGGCACCATCCCGCTGACGGGACCGATCGGGAATCTCATCGAGAGCGAGGACGTCTACCTCCACAACGACACCAACGCCGGCGTCATCGGCGAGCGATTCTTCAGCGACCGGAACCCCGACGACATGGTCTACCTCACCATCTCCTCGGGGATCGGCGCCGGCGTCTGCGTGGACGGCAACGTCCTCGACGGCTGGGACGGCAACGCCGGCGAGGTCGGCCACATGATGCTCGACCCCCAGGGCCACCTCACCTGTGGCTGTGGCTCCGACGGCCACTGGGAGGCTTACTGTTCGGGCAACAACATCCCGAAATACGCCCGATTCCTCCACGACGACGACCCGATCGAAACTGCGGTTCCACTCGACGACCCCGACTTTTCTGCGGCCGACGTCTTCGAACACGCCGGCTCCGACGAGTTCGCCGACCACGTCGTCGACCAGATCGCCCACTGGAACGCGATGGGCGTCACCAACGTCGTTCACGCGTACGCGCCGATCGTTATCTACGTCGGCGGCGCGGTGGCGATGAACAACCCCGAACTCACGCTGGAGCCGATCCGCGAGCGCCTCGACGACATGGTCTTCACCAACATCCCCGACGTCCAGCTGACGACGCTGGGCGAGGACGTCGTCGTAAAGGGGGCCGTCGCGAGCGCGATGACCGCCGGGACCGGGGATCAGCGCCGGCTGCGGACCTGATCGCGCAGTTTCTCGCCGCCTCGGGTTACGACGCCTCCAGCTCCGCGAGCCGATCGAGCGCGTACGCGATCCGCAGGACGCTCGCGGCGTCGCCCCGATCGAAGACGAGATCGTCCGTCGAGCGGACGTGTTCGAGGACGTCCGGTGAGGCGTGCTCGGGAGCTGCGGCGATCCCGGTGCCGGCGGCGTCGACCCACTCCATGATCCGGAGGTCGGTCTTCGAGTCGCCCATCACCAGCGCGAACGGGTCGTCGATCCCGAGCACGTCGTAGGCCGCGGCGACGCCGTCTGGCTTCGTCAGCTCGCGACTCGTCAGCTCGGCGGCGTCGGCCTCGTAGTACGCGACGTCGATGCGCTCGAAGACGGCGGTGAGTGCGGGCGGCGCGTCGGCGAGGTCGCGATCCGGGACGGCGTCGCGAGATTCGAGGACGGCACGGATCTCGGGGTCAGCGGCAGCGTACGCGGCGCGGGCCCACTCGCCCGCTTCGTCGGCACCGATCCCGTTGGCACCGACCTCATCGGCGTCGGTCCCGCCGGCAGCGGAATCGACGGCCTCGTCGGCGACGGTTTCCGCCGCGACCGCACCGAGCACGTCGAGCTGGTGGACGAGGGCGTCGTCGATCAGCTCGCGTGCGCGGTCGGAGCCCGTCGCCGCGTTAGGTTTGACCGTGACGTTGAACTCGTTGCCTTGGAGGTGCGACCCGCGCCGCAGGTCGGCGGACGCGTCCCGGAAGAGCCGGGAGCGCACGCCCTCGAAGATCGCGACGACGGTCTCGTCGAGGTCCTCGTAGAGGAGTCGTTTCGAGTCCGCGCCGTGGCCCGGCGTGAACACGCCGTTGCCGGACTCGTAGACGATCGACAGCTCGCCGGAGTGGACGAGCTCGCTGCCGAGGCCCTGGATCAGGAACCCCTTGACGTTCTCGAGGGTCTGGCCCGTACAGACGACGATTGGGACGCCCATCTCGTGAAACTCGGTCAGGAGGTGGAGCGTCTCCCGTGGAATCTCGTTGTCCGTGCTCCCCGCCGAGCGAAGCGTCTCGTCGACGTCGAGCACGAGGACGTTCACCGGCCGATCGTACGTCGAGAGGAGGTCGAGTGCGGTGAACGCCTGGTCGCGTGAGGCCCGCGCCGCGATCTCGGCGTAGGTCGCCGCCGCGTCGTCGCTGATCGCGGCGACGTCCGGTCGCGTCGCGAGCGAGCGCGGCGCGTCCGCTGCGAACGAGTCGACGATCCCGGCCTTCTGTTCGGCGAGCTCCTTGCTGACCGTCTCCCAGTGTTCCAGCGCGACCCGGGAGTCCAGTGGCGGAAAGAGGTCGACGAACGCCTGGTGGTCACGCAGCCGCCCGGTGTCGAACTCCGCGTAGAGTCGATACAGGCGGTCGTACTGCTCCATGGGTTGGCTGGCGGCACAGCGCGGCAAAAGGGTTGCTTCCGCACGTCTTGCTCCGGAGGCGAGTACATCCCCGAAACGAAATCAGCCGGCCGCCGATCGATCGATGCACTGGGAATCGGCCGCCGGCTACGACCCGATCGACGTTCCACCGCGACGAAGACCTGCCCAGACCCTCCGGGTGGGACTGGAAGGGGCCGACGAGCGGGGGGCTTCCAAGCGGTTTGCAGCCGTCGTATTCGTCTGAGCGAACTCTCGCCCGTTCCACAGAGACCACAACGAGCATACCACTCCGATCCGCAGATCAGTCCATGGAGACGACGCGACATTTCACGGCGACGACGTACGTCGTAGCGGACGGGGCCGTCGCCCTCCACCTGCACGATCGGACCGGCAAGTGGCTGCCACCGGGCGGCCACGTCGATCGCGGAGAACTCCCACACGAGGCCGCACTCCGTGAGATCGAGGAGGAGACGGGACTCGAGGCGACGATCGTCGCGGAGCGCGACGAGATCGGATCGCCGACGGTGGAGCCACTGCCTCAGCCCCAGCATTTCCAGCTCGCGGACGTGAACGTCCACGGAGAGCCAGGAGCACCCGACGCCGACGTGAGCCACCAGCACGTGGATCTGGTCTACTACGCCGCGGCCGAGGAGCGAGCGATCGACCCGGCCGACGGCGAGGAGCCCGCTGACGCCTGGGAGTGGTTCGACGCCGACGAGCTCGCTGACGACGGCCGCTTCGACGAAGACGTCGCCGAGATCGGCCAGCGGGCGATCCGGACGGTCGCCGAGCGGACCGACTGAGGTTCGCGGTGCCATCTCCATCTGCACTGCTGATTTACTACGATCCGAATACGAACGTTTACCCTCACCCATGTGCATCGCTGTCGCATGAAGGTCGTCGCAGTTCGTGAGGGGGAGCAGACGCCGACGGTGCTGGAGAAACCGCGACCGGACCCGTTGGCGGGGGAGGCGCTCGTCAGGACGCTCCGGGTCGGCGTCGACGGAACGGATCACGAGGTGCTCAACGGCGGCCACGGCGGCTTTCCGGAGGGCGAGGACCACCTCGTGCTCGGCCATGAGGCAGTCGGCGTCGTCGCGGATCCCAACGGTACGGCGTTCGAGGAGGGCGACGTGGTCGTCCCGACGGTCCGACGGGCGCCGCAGGGCCAGGAATCCAACGAGTACTTCGAGCGTGGCGAGCCCGACATGGCGCCAGAGGGCCAGTACCACGAGCGCGGGATCGTCGGCGCACACGGGTTCATGGCGGAGTACTTCACCAGCCCGGCGGAGTATCTCGTCCCGCTCCCGCCCGAACTGACCGAGATCGGCTTCCTCGTCGAGCCGCTCTCGATCACGGAGAAGGCGCTGGAGCTGTCCTACGCCTCGCGATCGGCTTTCGAGTGGAACCCCGAAAGCGCGATCGTGCTGGGCAACGGGTGCCTGGGCCTCCTCACGCTGGGGATGTTCGAGCACACCGAGGGCATCGACCGGAGCTACTGTCTCGGTCGGCGGGACCGGCCGGATCCGACGATCGACGTGATCGAGGAACTCGGCGCGACCTACGTCGACTCCCGGGAGACGCCCGTCGACGAGTTGCCCGGCGCTGTCGAGTCGATGGACCTCGTCTACGAGGCGACGGGCTACGCGCCCCACGCGTACCAGACGATCGAAGCGCTCGCACCGAACGGCGTCGGTGCGCTGCTGGGGATCCCCGGCAGCTGGGAGTTCGAGGTCGACGGCGGCGCGCTCCACGAGGAGCTGGTCCTCCACAACAAGGCGCTGATCGGGTCGGTAAACTCCCACGTCCGACATTTCGAGGCGGCGATCGAGGACCTGCAGGCGCTCCCCGACTGGCTCATCGACGACGTGATCACCGGCGTCTACGGCACCGACGAGCTCGACGCGGCGTTCGACGACAGCAACACGACTATAAAAACGGCCGTCGAACTCTCGACGAGATGAAGAACGTCGACGACCTCATCGACAGCGCCTCGGAGCTCGCCGAGCAGGGGCTCTCCAAGGGCGAGATCGCGGACGAACTGAACGTCTCCCGCGAGACGGCGAGCTGGCTGGTCGAGCGCGGCGGCACGAACGCGAGCGCGAGCGACGTCGTCTCCTCGAGCGCGAGCGACATCCACGTCGACTGGAGCGCGTTCGGCCGGGACAGCACGCGACTGAATCACCTCGGCGCGGCGATGGCGGACATGCTTTCGAGCGAGTCCGAGAACGTCGACCTCACCATCGGGATCGAGAAGGCCGGCGTGCCGCTCGCGACGAGCGTCGCACGCATCCTCGACACCGATCTCGGTGCCTACGCCCCGCGCAAACACCAGTGGGAGGAGGGCGACATCGACGAGCACGGCGGCACGTTCTCCCGGAACTTTGCCGGGATTCGCGACCGGGAGTGCTACGTCGTCGACGACACGATCACGTCGGGCACGACGATGACCGAGACGGTGGAGGCGATCCGCAACGAGGGCGGCGAGCCCGTCGCCTGTATGGTGCTCGTCGACAAGCGCGGCGTCGACGAGATCGAGGGCGTGCCGGTCTACTCGCTGCTGCAGGTCATCTCCGTCGCCGGCGAGTAACTCGCGCGTACGAGGTCGTCTTGGCGGACTCCAGCGGCGCTACTGGAGGATCGGCCGCAGTTTGCACGCGCTCTCCCGAACGGACTCCGGCGACGCGATCGCGCCCCGTCCTCGCTGTCGTCGCTTCAATCCAACTGTTCGGAACACTGGCCCTGCAACTGACGCGTCGCGTGACCGAGCACTGCCGGCTTGTATTGGCCAGCATTCTCCCGTGATCGACGAACGTACGCCGACGTGACTCCGTGACGTGTGAGCCCTTGGCTCGCCCCTGCTAACTTTTTCCAGCAACTTTTTGAGCGTAACGAACGGTAGCCACTATAAGTTCCCGAGCCCTAGTAACGATCGACCGCTTACCTGCCGCAGCTCTCACCCAACCATGTCATCGGAACCCACAGCGAGCGTCTACCGGCTCCACTCCACCCTGGAACTACCTCTCGAGGACGTCCACGAACTCATGGACGACGGGAAGTTCCCGGAGGGTGTCGCCGACGTCGACGTCACACGACGGAACAACACGCTCATTCTCAGCGCCACGGCGGAGGACACCTCGATCAGCAAGTACACGCCCACGGCGCAGCTCAAGGCGAGCGTCGTCGAGAACCGCGTCTATGAGGAGGACCCCGAGGAGGTCCGACGGCGCCAGGGCGGCCCCAGCTGGGGCGACGAGGAAGAAGAGGAGATCGAGTCCGAGCTCGTCGAGTACGCCGCGTTCAAGGGCGACCGCGAGACCGTGCTCCAGAACACCCAACTCCAGTACGAGATGTTCCAGGTGCTCCGCGAGATCGCACTCATCTCCGAGAAGGGCACGCTGACCGCGATCACCTGCGAGGACGGCGAACTCGACTCCTGGCGAATCGTCGAGGGCGACGAGCGTCCCTCCAGCATCGAGGTCGTCGAGGGGCCCGCCGACGAGGACGCCGCTCAGAGCGGCGTCAACTGGCGGGACAACAAGTTTATCAGCGACTGATCGTCCGCTCGCCTTTGTTCTGCAGTATCTGCATCACTCGCTAGCGTGTTCTACTGATCCTGCGAATCGGCTGTGGACCGATCGAGATACGACCCTGTTGTTTCCGCGACGCGTTCGACGAACGCCTCCGTGACTGTTCCTTGCTTCCCGACAACGTGGAGGTCGTCTTTGAGCGTCGCGATCGTCCACGGCAGGACGTAGCTCGGGGTCGACGGCTCGCCACTGTTCCAGGCACTACTGGTGACGTCGAAGCTGCCGGGGTGGTGTGACTGCGTGGTGAGCGCAACGCCGATCGACTCCTCGTTCGCGTACGGCAGTCGATCGGTCGAGATGAGCAACCACGGTCGTGGATTCGAGTCGCCCGCCGCAAACGGATCTGGCGCCCAGATCACCTCGCCTCGCTCGGTCATTCCGAACCGTCCACGTCAGATTCACTCCGGTCTTCGATCGGATCGACGGCCGACGCTTGCCACGCGTCGACGGTGGCTTCGGAGAAGCCCCCGTCGCGCTCGTCAGCAGTGGCGGCACCGAGCCTGCCGGCCGACGCGACCGCGTGTTCGCGATCCGCGATAGACCAGTACTCGCCCCGGTGTTCGACGAGTCCGTGGTCTTCCAGTCGCGAGAGCGTCGGCCCGATGCTACCTCGCGGGACGTCGAGTGACGCTGCGAGCTCGCGCTGCCGGAACGCCGCGTTCGCGTTCCCGAGGAGGAAGCGGTAGATCGTACCCTGGGTCGTGTCCCGGGAGAGATCGATCGCTTCCCCGTCGCCGATTGTACGGAAGTCCTCACGTGAGATCGGCATTGTTGTATCTATTTGTATCGAATTGTATTAGCACTTCTGCTCGGCCCTGCATCGCAATCGAGGGCGGAAGAGGGTGCCTGTAGCGTCCACTCTGTGGAGGTACTTGGTCCATCTTCGAGAAGTACACCGGATTGCCGCGGCATCCGGTATAAACGTCGGGCAGCCCGGTGGTGGCTTCCCTACTGTCCTCCCGACCGCACCGGGAACGCCACCTCGACGGTCGTCTTGTACTCCGTGATCTCACCGTCCTCCACCTTCGCGGTCTTGTCCTCGACCTCGACACCGGTGATTCCCTCGATGGTCTCGCTGGCGGTCCGAACCGCTTCGTCCGCCGCGTCGTCCCACGATTCCTCCGACGTGCCGAGCACCTTGACGATCTTGACAGTGGTCATGCAGCCCCACTACGACTGGGATCCGTATAGCTAGGTGGCGGTTAGCGCTCGAGTGTCCCCGGCTACCTGCCCGTTCGCGGCGACGATCCACAAATCGAACGACCGACCAATTGAATGGGGAGCCCGCCGTCGTAGCATGCGTGCAAGACGTACCAGCCGGAATCTGTTGCTCGTTCAGCGGCGGCGACGCCGGTCAGCTCCTCGGCATCGCCGCGTCGGCGGGTGAACTCTCGGAGACGACCGCGACCGAGACGCCGACGCCGATGTTCGTCGCGCTCGCCCCGGACGGCGACCACTGCTACGTCGTCCACGACGACGCCGGGGGCGAGATCAGCTCCATCTCGATCGGAAGCGATGGCGAACTGACGGAGACCGCTCGCCACCCGACCGGCGGCGCGGAGCCCTGTTACGTCAGCGTCGACGCAGCCGGGGAGTTCGCCTTCACCGCGAACTACTCCGGCGGCTCCGTCTCGCTGTTCCCGATCGAGGCTGACGGGAGCCTCGGCGAGCGGGCGCAGCTGATTGAGCACGAGGGCTCGGGCCCACACCCCGGGCGCCAGGACGCCGCCTATCCTCATTCGATCGTCCCTGGGCCGCGCGACCGGTTCGTCTACGCGGCCGATCTCGGCACCGACGAGATCTGGTGCTACGAGCTCGATCGCGAGGCGGGCCGGCTCGAACCGGCCGTGCAGCCGACCGTCGAGATCCACGAGGGCGCAGGGCCGCGCCACCTCGCCTTCCACCCGAACGGAGACCTCGCCTACCTCCTGAACGAGCTCGACTCGACGCTGACGGTCCTGGCGATCGACGAGGGATCCGGCGCGCTGGAGCCCCTCGACACACTCGACACGCTACCTGCGGAGCTCCCGGACGACAAGCGCGAAGCCAGCAAGACCGCGGATATCTCCGTCCATCCCTCTGGAAACTGGCTGTACTGCTCGAACCGCGGCCACGACTCGATCGCGATCTTCGAACTCGACGGCGAGGGCACGATCGAACGAATCGCCATCGAACCCGTCCGCGGCGAGTGGCCGCGGGACATCGAACTTACCCCCGACGGCGAGCACCTGTTCGTGGAGAACCGCCACACTGACGAGATCGTCACCTTCGCTGTCGACGCCACCGACGGATCGCTCTCGCCGACGGGCGAGACGCTCTCGGTCACCGAGCCGGTCTGTCTGGCGTTCCGTGGCGATCGGTGAGCCGCCGGCCTAGAGCGGTGCGTGTCGCTCCAGCTCGATCGTCGGCACGCCAGGCAGGTCGACGGACTCGACCGTGATCGTCGGCCAGTCACCGGTGACTGTCATGGGCTCGATGGAGTCGGCGGTCACCAGCTGGGTGTCTTCGCTCTTGGCGCCCTGGACGGTCGGATTCCAGGCGTAGCCCATCGGCGCGTGGACCCGATCCGTCGCGTCCGGCGTCGCGATCCACTCGCGTCCGGCGAAGCCGGCGGCGCCGCCCTGGTGGTGCAGTTCCCACTCGCCCTCCCAGCCGAGCGCAGCGTAGGCATCCTGAATAGCACCGAAGACGTCGCCTGCCGTCCCTGGCTGGTTCTCCCCAGCGTCTGCCGGGAACTCGGCGTTCGCAGCGGCCCGCGTCGCCGCGAGTGCAGTCGCTTCGACCCGCGCAGCGTTGCGATGACGCTCCGCGAGCCACGCCGGCGGATCGAACGCGACCGTCCGGGTGAGCGAGGCATACAGTCCCTCGCGCTGGGCAGTGACCGAGAGCAGTGCATAGTCACCGAGAGGCTCGTCCTTCGGGGTGTAGTGCCGGTACGTCTGCGCACGGCGGGAGCCGCCCGCGAGCGCGACCGGCACCTCGATCCCCTCGCGACGGAGTGCCGCGGTGAGGTCGACGGTCACGTCGGCTTCGGTGTCGCCCGGTTCGAGCCCCCTCGCGACCGATTCCACGGCGGCGGCAGCGTCTTCACAGAGATCGCGGTAGCGTTCGACGTCGTCGTCGGTCAGCGGCTGGCGGAGTTCCGCGGCGTCGAGTTCGCGGACGCCGTCGGTGCCGACGCCGAAGTCGGCCGCCGCGGGCGTCGGTGATCGTTCGGCCAGCTCCGCGCCGAGGTCAGAGTCGTACCACGGGAACGCTTCCACGTCGAAGGCGTCGGGAACCTCCTCGTCGCGGAGCCGCTGGGCTTCGATCGAGTCAGTGAGGACGCGAAACTCGCCGTCGTAGCCCGCGGCCGCGACGCCGACGTCGCCGTCCCGATCGACGACGTTCGAGCCGCCGGTCAGCCACGCGAACCCGTTCGGCCGTGCGAACCAGACCGCGTCGAGGCCGTCGGCGTCGAGGAGATCGTCGAGACGATTCGCTCGCGCGTCGAGATCGACCATACGCGATCCTCGCCAGCAGGGGTCTTGAACGCACGGGAGCGGCGCCGCCACGGGCGCCGGTGCTCGCGGATGCGGACAGCGAGAATGGTCGAGAGAAACCGTCGGCCCGTTCGATCAGGCCGTGCCGACGACCGTCGCGTCGGCGGACGTCTTGCCGCGGTTGAACGAGTCCACGCGTGCGCGGACGACGTCGCCCTCGCCAGCGCCGCTGGGGACCTCGCCGGCGAAGAGGACGAACCCCTCGACTTTCCCGACGGCGACCTGCTCGCCGGAGTGGTGGTCGGTGAACTCGGTGATTGCGAACTGGTACGTCTCGCCGATCTCGACGGGCGGCTCGCGGTCCTGTGCGGCGTCGTGTGCGCGCTTGGACGCCGCGGCGTCGCTGGATCGGTGGCGCCGGAGGAGTAGCAGGAAGACGAGGAGGAGGGCGACCAGTCCGACCCCAGCTGCCGCGACGTATAGCTGCTCCATACCAGCCGATGATCGGTGCAGGACCGTATTCGTTTGGGGTTCGCGTTCGCGGCGAGTGGTCCCGCTCTTCCCACTCCCCGGACGTTCGGACGACGTATCGACGCGGCCCGCCCCGGGAGACTCCACGCTTATTAGCCCCGGGGCCGTCGCCACGGGCATGCCAACGATCGAGATCACCGAGGACCAGCACGAGTACCTCGATGCCCTCCGCGACGACATCCAGCAGGACGTCGTCGGCAAGTACGCCCACGTCCGGATGGTCGACGCCGTCCAGTACCTCATCGACAACCACGAGGGGGAGATCAACGCGACAGTGACCGCACCCTCCGCGGGACCGGAAGTCTCCGCGGAGAACACGCCCGCCGTCGACCCGGCAGACGAGCCGGCCGAGGACGCCGACGACTCGGCGGAGGACTCCGACGGAGCCGCCGAGGATTCCGAAGACGGAGACGACGCGGGCGCCGACGAGGACGCGGCGGACGACGAGAGCGAGACCGACGAGGAGGAAGCCGACGCTGACGAGGCAGCGGACGAGGACGACGAGGAAGCGGACTCCGGTGGTGCCAGCTCACCGCCGATGGCTGCCGCCGCCAGTGGCGGCGACGACGGAATGCTCTCGGCGATGATGGCGCTGATGGATACTCACGACGACAAGTGGGAGTCGGCCGCTGGCGACACCGGCTACGAGGTCGAACTGCCCGACGGCTCGACGGAATCGGCGAACACCCAGGACGACGTGCGCGCGCTCCTGTTCAAGCACTACGAGTAGCGGACGCCACGTCACCGCTCTGGATCGGATAATCGGCCACCTCGGAAACGAAAATCGGCATCGTCGTCTCCCCAATTATTACCTTGGCTGCGGTCGAATTATCTCGACGTGCGTCGGCGAGCCTACCTCCTGGCGCTCGGTGGCTCGGTGCTCGCCGGAGCCGCCGCTCTCGAACTCCGCACTCGCGGCTCGTCGGTCAGTGACAGGCCGCTCGCGGAGTACGACTGTCCGCCGTTCGAGGGCGGAGAGGACTGGACGCCGACGGTCTGCTCACACACCGTCGATCCCGGCGCTGCCGAGATCTTCCTCCAGCCGTCCGTCGAGCGAGCCGACGATCCGGCGGAACTCACGTTGACGCTGACGAATGACTCGGACCGGACCCTCCACGTCGATCCGTGGGACTGGGCGCTTCGAACGCAGGGATCCGACGGCTGGCGAGCGATCGAGTACACCGGCGGCGTCGCGAGCGGATCCCTCGAACTCCCGCCCGGCGAGACCCACGAGTGGGGCGCGATGGAGATTGCGGACTACTTCGCGGCCTGGGAGTTCGAATTTCCGGCGGGTACGTACCTCGCTGGAGTCGGAGTGGCCGATCCAGAGATAGGAAATCGGGTGCGGTATGCAGCCCTGTTCCGGATCGAGAAGTAGTCAGCGGTGCTGTCGGGCGGGTAGCTCATTCGGTGCCTTTCTGCCCCGTCCGAAAACTCTGCGAGATCAATCGATGCTACCGAACGCGTAGTGGGTGTAGATAATAACGAGACACGCCCCAACCGAGGCTCCCACGATTGCAGGAAGTGCGGCGAAGTACGGCTGCGTTTCCACACCATACACACCGATTATCGAGAGGATCCATACCTGGAGAGCGACCAAGTACAGCCAGCGACGCTTCTCTTGAATGGACGGAGGGACTCGAAATCGTTGGGCTCCGATCACCACGAGCGGGATCACAATGGCGAGAAAGAGTCCGACAATCATTGTACTGGTACTCCTCGGGGCACTACTTCAATTCGCCCGTTCGATGGCGATATGAACCATCAGCCGACTGCTCGCGACTGCTTTGTCGATCGGGATCGGCCTGTTCGTCGCGATCCGTCGGCTGATCTGGCATCGCTCTCAGGGCGATTCGGCTGCGATCCGCTCGATGGCCTTCGCGAGCACGTCGACGCCGATCTCGATCGAGTTCTCGTCGACGTCGAACGTCGCGGTGTGGTGGCCGCCGGGGTGGTCGGTGCCGACGCCGACGTAGGCCGCGAGCCCGCCGTTGTCCTGCACTTCGCGCATGAGGTAGGTCGCGTCCTCACTGCCGCCGAGGTCGTCGCGATCGAGCACGCGCTCGACGTCGGGGTGGGTCTTCGCCACGTCGCCGACGATCGCCCGGAGCTCGTCGTCGCTCTCCGCGGAGGGTGCCCGGCCGTCGTCGGTGATTGTGAGGTCGCAATCGTGCATCGTCGCCGCGCCGTCGAGGACCTCCCGCGCACGCTCGTCCATGTACTCCATCAGCGGCGTCGTTTCACCGCGGACCTCCGCGACGAGTCGGGCGTACTCGGGGATGATGTTCGACGCGGTTCCGCCCTCTACGACCCCGGCGTTGACCCGCGTCGGGCCGTCGCTGTGTCTGGGGATCGCGTAGAGGTTCTGGATCGCTGCGGCGAGCGCCTGGTTGGCGTTGCGCCCTTCCTCGGGCTGCCCCCCGGCGTGTGCCGGTGCACCCTCGAACTCCGCCTGGAGCTGTGCGACCGCGAGGAACCCCTCGACGCCGGCGACGATCTCGCCGGTCGGGTGGTCGAGCCCGATGTGGATCGCTAGCAGCGAATCGACGTCGTCGAGGTGACCGGACTCGGCCATCGCCTTCGCGCCGCCGACCTGCTCCTCGGCGGGCTGGAAGAGCACCTTCAGCGTCCCCGAGAACGCGTCGCTGTCGGCGATTCGCTGGAGGACGCCGACGCCGATCGCCGCGTGGGCGTCGTGGCCGCAGGCGTGCATGGCGCCGTCGTTCTCCGAGCGAAAGCCCTCCGCAGCGGGTTCGTGATCGGGGTCGGACGACTCGCCACGTGGCAGTCCGTCGATGTCGACCCGGAGCGCGATCGTCGGTCCCTCGCCGCGGTGGAGCTCCGCGATCAACCCCGTGTGGCCCCCTTCGAGCTCCGCGAGGATCGACTCGTCGGCGCCCGCTTCGAGCGCCCGATCGTACCACTCAGCGAGCGTCTCGTCGTCGGGGACGGCCATGCGTTCGTCGCTCGCCAGCGCGTCCGGCCCGACGTGGAGTGCGTCCACGCCGACCTCCCGGCACGCCTCGACGATCCGCGCCGTCGTGTAGAACTCACACCACGCCGGCTCGGGACGGCGGTGGAGGTCCCGGCGGAGCACGATCAGCGAGTCCGTATCCGTCACTGTCGCCATGGGCGGGATCGGTGGCGGATCCACTTAACGGCTCGCGACGCTCCGGTATGTGGGACGGTCAGCGGTAGTCACCACTGGCGACCGCCAGCGCGGACGAATCCAGGTCGCCACACCGGAGGCGAAATCCCCATACGCCGTGGGTGCGGAGGGCGAGCAGATGCACAGCGGCTCGATCGACCTCGACGCCCTCCCCTGCGGCCTGGACCTCTACGCGACGCTCGAGAGCGGCCAGTCCTACGGCTGGCGCCGGGCGGACGGTCGGTGTTATGCTGGCGACGGTCCCGAATCGTGGGACGGCGATCCGCCGTGGTACGTCCGGGTCGTCGACGGGGACGTGCTGCGGGTGCGCCAGCGGGTGAACGACGCTGGGCCGGGAAACAGCGGCGGCAGCCTCGAGTGGGAAGCGACGGCCGATCTCGAGGACGAACTCCAGGAGCTGCTCCGGCTCGACGACGACCTGCCCGCGATCCTCGGGTCCGCGTCGAGCGATGATGATCGCGGCGGCAGCGACGGGCTCCTCGAGCCCGCGATCGCGTACGCGCCCGGGATGCGACTCGTCAAGGACCCGCCGTTCGAGACGCTGATCGCGTTCATCTGCTCGACGCAGATGCGCGTCGCGCGGATCCACGGAATGGTCACCGCACTCGCGGACGCCTACGGCGAGACGGCCACGCTCGACGACCGGACCTACCACGCCTTTCCCGAGCCCGAAGCGCTCGCCGCGGCGACCGAAGCCGAGCTGCGCGATCTCGGCCTCGGTTATCGCGCGCCCTACGTCGTCGAGACCGCCGAGCTGGTGGCCAGCGGCGAGCTCCACCCGACCGACGCGCTCGACCAGCCCTACGAGCAGGCCCGCGAGACGCTCACCGGCTTCGTCGGCGTCGGCGACAAGGTCGCGGACTGCGTGCTCCTCTTCTCGCTGGGCTATCTCGAGGCCGTCCCGCTGGACACCTGGATCCAGTCGGCGATCGCCGATCACTTCCCCGAGTGCGATCGCGGCGGCTACGCCGAGACGTCGCGGGCGATCCGGGAGCGTTTCGGTGGGGAATACGCGGGGTATGTCCAGACCTACGTCTTCCATTATCTTCGGACGCGCGAGTGATCCGCCCGAACGCGTGATCGTTTCGTCGGCTGGTCCGAACCGAAACGACGTTGCGCACCCCGGCCGTCTGCTCACTCGATGCCGAGAACCGTCCTCTCCTGGAGCGGCGGGAAGGACGCGGCCGCTGCGCTCGCCGAACTGCGGGCGTCCGATCACGACGTCGTAGAGCTGCTGACGACCGTCGCTGCGGACACCGATCGGAGTTCGATGCACGGCGTCCGTCGATCGCTGTACGAACTGCAGGCAGCGGCACTCGGTGAGGACCTCCGGATCGTCACGCTCCCGCCGGAGCCCGACAACGACGCCTACGAGTCGGTCATGGCCGAGGTCGTCGCGGAGTACGCCGAGCGCGGTGTCGATCGGATCGCCTTCGCCGACCTGTTCCTCGAGGACGTTCGCTCGTATCGCGAGGAGCGGCTGGCCGAGAGCGGCGTCGATCCCGCGTTTCCGATCTGGGGGCGGTCGACGGCGGAGCAGGCGGACGCGTTCCTCGACGCCGGCTTCGAAGCGGTGGTGGTCTCGGTCGACGGCGACCCGCTCGACGCCTCGTTCGCGGGGCGGTCCTTCGATCGGTCCTTTCTCGATTCACTCCCGGCGGACGTCGATCCCTGCGGCGAGCACGGCGCCTTTCACACGTTCGTCTACGACGGGCCGATTTTCGCGGAGCCGGTGTCAGTCGAGGTCGGCGATACGGAAGCCAAGCCCGTCGGCGACGGCGTCTACCACTACGCGCGCCTTCGGGCGGCCGACGGTGGGGAAGGCGTCGGCCGCTGACGGCGACCCGGGCCGACGCACCGTTTTAGTGCCTCGCACCGAACGCTCAGCCATGAGCGATCGAACCCGCGCACACGTGTTCGTCACCGGCCGCGTCCAGGGCGTGTTCTTCCGCGCGACCACCCGCGAGCGCGCCGAAGCGGTCGGCGTGGACGGCTGGGTCCGGAACCTCGACGACGGCCGCGTCGAGGCCGTCTTCGAAGGTACCGAGGAGCAGATCGACGAGATGGTCGAGTTCTGTCACGAGGGGAGTGACGCGGCGCGCGTCGAGACCGTCGACGTCGAGCGGTCATCGTCCGAGGGCGAGTCGGGGTTCGAAATCCGGCGCTGACTGGCGACCGACGGATCCCAATCGATCCTCGACCGGAGCCCCTGGCGTCGGCTCGCTGGGACGTCGGGGACTGCCTTTAAGCCACTCCCGCCCTCTACACCGGCTATGCCACTGAAGTCGTCGCTCCGGTGGAGCCTCTACGACCGCGCGCTCGCACTCCTTCCCTTCCTGCTCGGACTGGCGATCCTGGGGGCCGGCGTCTGGCTGGGCGCTGGCGCCTACCTGAACGAACTCCTCTTCGGCGATCCGTCCGACGCTGGCTCGCCGGCCAGTCCCGTGCTGGTCGGCGTGGGCGTCGTGCTCGGCCTCCTCGTCTGGCAGATCGGTCGGTCCGCCGTGCGCCACCACGCGATGCACTCCGCCATCGACGGCCGCATCGACGAACAGGTCGACGAGGAACGGATCGCCAGCGCCGCGGCGACGAAGGTCGACGATCGCATCGCGGACGTCGAGAACGACGTCGAACAGGTCAGCCGGAAGACGACCGACCTCGAACAGCGAGTTCGCGGCGACGAGCTCGGTAACGACGAACTGGATCCCAGCCCCGACGCCGCGCGGACCGGCGGCGCCGAACCGGCGGGCGCTGGGGCCGCGAGTGACGCGAGCTCCGGGGCAGCCACCGACGCGACTGGTGCCGACGACGCGGCTGCCACGGACGCGGCTGCCGACGGCACGGCTGCCACCGACGCAGCAGCCACCGACGCAGACGCAGGAGGCGACGACGCCACCGCCTCGACTGGGTCTACGACGGAATCCGCTCCCGACGCGAACGACGCCGGTCAGGAGCAGGCAGCTTCCGGGGCCGACGATACCGCTGCCGACGACGATCGCGACGCGGCGACGAGCGCGAACGAGGCGTCCACGGACGACGTCGCCGACAGTGACGACGACGAAGACGACGCTGGCGACGACGGCTTCGAGTGGGAGGGCGATGACGACGACGGCGAGTACTACCGAAACAGCTGATTGACGATCGGTCGAGACGGCTGATTTTTCGACGGCTTCACTCGCGCCTACGCCTCGACGATCTCGTCGGCCTCGATCTCGGGAACGGCGAGCTCGCCGTCCAGTGCGAGTGTGGCGTCGCCGCCGACGCGGACCGTCTCGCCCGCGCGAACGTGAACGCGTCCGGGCCGATCGACGTAGTGGCCCTGTTCGACGATCAGCTCCTCGGGCAGGTCGCCGTCGAAAGCGCCCACGTGTCGGAGAAACGCCCCGGTCGCGCCTGCTGCGGTCCCCGTCACCGGATCCTCGGTGACGCCAGCACCCGGTGCGAACGCTCGTGCGTGGACGTGCGCGTCGCGTTCGAGCGTGTCGAACGTGAACGGATAGATTCCGACCGCATCGACCTCGTCGGCGATCGCGGACACTGCGTCGAGGTCGGGGTCGGCGTCGCCGAGCTGTGAGAGGAATGCGACGGGCACGAGCAGCCAGGGGAGCCCCGTCGAGGCGACGGCCAGTGGGAGTTCGGTTTCGAGGTCGGTGACCGCGGAGGGGCGGAGTCCGAGCGCTGCGGCGAGCCGGTCGCGGTCGAGGTCGACCCGTCGGATCGAGGGATCGTCCTGGGTCATCCAGACGGCGCCGTCGTCCTCGACCGTAACCTCGAGGACGCCGACGGGCGTCTCGACTTCGACCGTCCCCGGGTCGAGCTCGTCGATCGCCGCGAGGCCGGCGAAGGTCCCGATCGTGGCGTGGCCACAGAGGTCGACCGACTGGGCGGGCGTGAAGTACTGGATCCGGTAGTCGGCGACGTCGCTCGGCGCGAGAAAGGCGGTCTCGCTCACGGACAGCTCGCGGGCGATCGCCTGTCGTTGCGGTTCGGAGAGTTCGCCGGCGTCGGGGACGACACCCGCTGCGTTGCCCGACAGGGGCTCGTCCGTGAACGCGTCGACCAGGAGCGTGCGAACGGTCTGCATACGCCCGGCGACGAGCGCCTGACACAAGACGTTGCGGGAACCGCGATCGCGAGGTCGGCGGCGAGCGCGCGATCCGGGGTGATCCAGTTCACCACGCCGCGAAGGCACTCGCCACGTCGGGACTGTTTAGGAGCCGCGCACCGGATCCTGCCCATGGACGAACTAGCAGGGATCTACGCCCGGTCGGTGCCGCCCCTCGAAGCGACGGTGCAACTCGGCGTCGCGAGCGGCAAGCTCATTCAGTGTTCGTTTCCGGAGCAAGCCGACGAGAACGCCGTCGACGACCACGAGCTCCTGGATCGGATCGAGGCATACGCGAGCGGCGAGACCGAGGACGACTTCCGGGACGTCGAGATCGCGCTGACGGTTCCCACCGACCAGCGAACGGTGCTCCAGACGCTGCGGACCGTCCCCTACGGCGAGTCGACCAGCGTCGATTCGCTCGTCCGTCGGACTCCGGGCCTCGATCCCGACGGCGACGACGCTCCGGAGACCGTCCGGAGTGCGCTCGCGAACAATCCCATTCCGCTCGTCCTTCCCGACCACCGCGTGACGGGCGGCTACGGGGCGACGCCAGGGCCGGTTCGCAGCCGTCTCAGGGCGATCGAGAACATCGACTAACCGGCAGTTGACTGGCCGTGCGGCGCGAAATTTGCCAGCGAGCGCGGGCGGCGCTACTGGTCGAGTTCGAACGCGACGGTGACCTCTGCCTGGTACTCCCGGCCCGAAACGGAAGCGACCTCGACGCCGAGCTCCTCGACCTCCGCCCAGTGGATGTTGTCGAGCGTGTTCTCCGCTCGATCGAGCGCGTCGTCCGCGGCGGCGTCGAAGCTATCGGGGCTGGTGCCGATCAGGGTGATCTTCTTGAATACCATGGAACCGATACGTCGTCCGGCGTCCAAATAAAAGCTCCCCGGAATCGCCGGCGCCTCGCGGCGGCGCCGAACGCGGACGTGGGCGGTAGCCATCGAACGTCCCCGTCGACTGCAGGCACCGTACGCCGGCGTCGACAGCAGGCATCGAACGTCCCCGTCGACCGCAGGCACCGTACGCCAGCGTCGAACGCGGGCATCGAACGTCCCCGTCGACCGCAAGCACCGTACGCCGGCGTCGAACGTGGCATCCGACATTGACGCGCTACCGGCCCCGGAGCGTCTCGTCGTGGTAGCGGAAGCCGGCGTCCCGGAAGAGCTGGCGAGCGGTCTCGGCGTCGAGATTGCCGTTCTCACCCGGGAACGGGCCGGTGACGCTCTCGCCGTCCCACTCCAGTTCCTCAGAGACGTAGGCGGTCTGGTGGAGTGGCGTCTCCGTCGCGGTCGCGACCCCGTCGAAGACGGTCTCGACGATCGCGTCGCGGTCGATCAGCCGGCCGAGTGCGGAGCGGAATGTGTAGTTCGAGAGCGGATACCGCCGGGCGTTGATCCCGATCATGTAGTAGTCCGGCGTCGGCGATTCGATGACCCGGACGTCGTCGCGGTTTCGCGCGTCCGGAACGTCTTCGACGGGGAGCGTGCCGTCGAGGACGTGGACGGAGCCCTCCGCGATGTCCTCGAGGACGACGCCGATGTTCGGCGCGCCTTCAGCCTCGAACCGTTCGTAGGTGGGACCGCCGGAGAAGGGCTGGAGCGGCTCCGCGAGGTCGGAGGTCGTCCGGAGGAAGTGGTCCTCGAACCGCCGGAAGGTGACGGAGTTGTTGGCGTTCGCGCTCTCGAAGCGCAGCGGCCCACTCCCGACCGGTGACTCGACGGAGGCCGTCAACGCCTTCGTGAAGTACTCGTGTTCCAGCGACGAGCGCTTCTCCCACTTCGCTTTCGGGAGGATGGGGACCGTCAGCGCGGACGGAGCGAGCGGGTCCCGCGTCGGATCGATGTCGATCTCGACGGTCGTCTGGTCGACCGTCCGGGCGTCCTGGACGAGGCTCGTCTGCTGGCGAAACCGCGGCGCGGGGACTGGCGAGTCGGTGTTGCCGAGCGCGGTATCGGCACAGAACCGGTATGTGAACGCGATGTCCTCGGCGGTGAGTGGCGTGCCGTCGTGCCAGGAGAGGTTCGGGCGGAGATCGACCGTGGCGATGTTCGTGTCCGAGATCGAGAAATCGCGGGCGAGCCACGGCACGTAGTCTCCGTCGATCCAGCGGACGAGCGGGTCGTAGAGCAGGTCCGTCAACCGGTCGTGGAGTCGATACTCTGCGGCGAGCACGTTCCGATTCTCGGTGACGTTTGGGCGCTGGAGACCGACGTTGAGCGTCTCCAGGCTGCCGTTTGTCCCCTCGATCGTGAGATACGCCAGCGACGACGCGAACCCGACAGCGCCGTCGAAGGAGACGTCCGGCGAGACGGCGGCCACGTGTGGCCTGGACACCACCGTGAGGAACGGCTGTTGATCGAGGAGCTGGCGCTGGAGCTGCTCGACGATCTCGGTTCGATCGTCGACCGTCACGTCGTCCTGTGTCAGTTCGTCCGTCGATTCGGCGCCTGGCGCGCCGCCGTCCGACGACCCGGTCCCCGAGGAGCCGCTGGTCGCGGACTGACTGCCGCTGGCCGCCTGGTCGCCCGCCGAGGCGCCGTCTGGCGAACCGTCCGCGGTCTGATCGCCCTCTCCCAGCTCGACGCCACCTGGTGGCAGTCGCTGGGCCCGGAGGAGCTCGTCGCTGCGCGAGGAGGCGAAGCCGAAGGGGTTCTGGAGGCCGAGCTCGGGCCCGAACTGGGAGTGGAGGAGCGCACGGAGCTCGTCGGGATCGCGGTGGCCTGGCATCTTCGTGACGAACAGATCGTAGTCGTGATTGAGGAAGGCGTCACGGAGGAGCTGCACCTCGTCCAGCAGTTCGTGGGAGGCGTCGATGCCGACGGCGTCGAGGTTGTTTTGGAGGCGCTGGCCGATCAGGACGGCGCTCGGGTCCCTGTCCGCGGGGACGGTCTTCACGCTGAGCGAGATCTGCTCGGCGGCGTCGTACGTGATCTGTGAGCGGATCTCGGAGAAGCAGCCCGCGGCCGCAGCGGCGGCACCGGTCCCGACTGCAGTGAGGAGGGATCGGCGGGACAGGCTCGTGGAGGGCATCGGTTCGGGAATACGCAGGAACGCATTTAGGTGTTGGTGATCGCAGCCGCTCCCGCGTGCGGTTCGTGGCCGGCAAGCGGGGCGTTCCGGGGGCGCCGCGATGGACGATCGACGCCGATCGACGGCTCAGGTCGGGCCGGCGGGCCCCGGGGGTGCGCGGACGACCTCGTACTCCTCGCCGTCGATCGCGATGATCGCCCACTCGTCGGCCTCGCTGCCGTCGAGCTCTCGACGGAGTCGTCCGGCGCGGTCGCTGGAGGTCACGTAGCAGTGCAGTCCGTCGCAATCGGGCTCGGCGCCACCGTCCGTCGCCGTCACGCGGACGACTTTCCAGTCGCGTTCGGCTCGGAACTCGGCACCCTCGCCCACGAGGGTGTAGCCCAGGTCGTCGAAGATCGATCGCGCTCGGGTCGTCAGGGAGGGGGATGCGCTCGCCATCCATGTGAACTGTGGGCACACGACATCCTAAATCTTCGCGTACGACGGTCGTCGAAGCGGTTTTCGCACCGCTCGGGAGTTGATTTCCGTCGAATCGGGCGCTGGAATCGGGACCGCCGGTCACTCGTGAGCGGCGTCCCACTCGGTCGGCTTTCGCTGATTGCCGCAATCCCGGCACTCGATCCGCCCCATCGTGTCCATCATCGCGTCGAGTCCGTCACAGGCGCCACAGAACCAGCCGTAGCGCCGCTCGCGATCACGATCTCGAAATGCGACGAAGAACGGACCGCGAGACCCCCGGTCGCCCTCGTCGGTGGCGACGTAGAGCGTCTCGCCCTCGGAATCGGTGACCGTCTCCATGTTCGGTCGGAGGGGAACCCGCGCAAAAACGCTTGCCGTCCGGTGACGATGTGACGCGCACAATCCACCGGCACCGACGCTCTCTCGACGACCCACCGCGCCGCAGCCGCCGATTCAGGACGACGCTCGACGACACGATCCACCGGAGTTTCGTGCGATTCGATAGGCGTCACCGGGTGGGACTGAGCAGAATCTTTGATTCTGCGAAGGTCGGAAGAGCTTGCTCTTCCCGGACTGGAAGGGGCCGACCGGTCGCCGCTGGTACCGAAGTAAGGACCGCAGCCGACCAGCAGGGAGGCGAGGACCGCAGCGAGGTAGCTGCGGCGAGCGGGAGGGGGCTTCCAAGTGCTTCGCTGTCGCGGGCACAGTCACGATGCAAGCAACGACCACGACGGGGCGAACTACTCATTCCAGCCGCGCTTCGAGTTCGGAGAGAATCGCCACCGTCGCCGGCCGATGCAACGGCTCGTTCCGATTGCCACACTGTACGTCCATCAGGCAGGCCGGGCAGCCCCGAACGCCGTCGCAGCCACAGTCGGTGACGTGTTCGCGGGTCCGCGCCACGAGCGAATCGGCGTTGTCGTAGATCCCGCGAGCGTAGCCGATGCCGCCGTCGACGGCGTCGTGGATGAACCACGTCGGCACGCCGGTCTCGGGATGGGGGTCGATGCTCAGCCCGCCGATCTCGGAGCTGTCGAGCCGGAGTTCGAGCGGAGCGAGTTCGATCATCGCGTGCTCGGCGCCGTGGAGCCCGCCGAGGAACGTGTACTGGCGCTGGCCCTTCCCGTACTGGGCCGGCTCCGTCAGGAGGTCGTCGGCGGGCACGTCCGCAAGCGCGGTCTCGCGGAGGCTCTTCGGCGCCTCGACCCAGGTGAGCTGCGTGCGGAGCTCGATCGGCCCCAGCCCCGTCTCGCGGACGTCGCCGATCAGATCGCCGCTCTGGACGTCCCGGCGCTCGTAGTGGGCGTAGTGGATGCTGACGGTGCCGATCCCGAACTTCAGGTGCCAGCCGTCGCCGAGATCACGGGACGCTCGCGGCTCGACGTCGGTGACGGACTTCGTCGAGTGGGTCTTCGTGTAGACCTCCTCGTCGATCGCCTGGAGCGTCACCCAGGGCTGTGGGGCGTCCTCCTCGAACTCGACGACCTCGAACTCGGTGCCGTCGTGGAGCACGACGGCGCCGGGGTGGTACTCCCGGTACGCCCGGTCGCGTCCGATCGGGGCGATGTCCAGGTCGTCTTCGTCGTCGGCGCTCCGGATCTGGAACGTCTCCGAGTCGGTCGCGTACATCGAGATATCGGCTTCCGGGCGCGGCGGGCCGTCGTACTGGACGGAGCGATCGAGACTGCCGACGAGGAGGCCCGCTTCTCGCCACATAGCCACGGCGCGGTCGAGCCGGTCGTCGGCGCTCGGACCGTCCTCGTCGCCGCCCGCCTCACCCTCCGGCACCGCGGCGGCACCGAACCACCGCTCGTCGTCGCGATCGATCGGGCGCTCCGAGGCGGCGGCGAGCAGGTGCCGCGCGTAGACGGCGTCGTTGCCGAGGTCGATCACCGCGTCTTCGACGTCGTCCTCGAAGAGGAACTCGGGGTGGTCGAGGACGTACTGGTCGATGGCGTCGGCGCGGCCGACCAGCACCGAGAGCGCGTCGTCGGTTCCACGGCCCGAGCGCCCGAGGCGCTGCCAGAAGGACTGTCTGGAGCCCGGATAGCCCGAGAGCACGGTGGCGTCGACGCTGCCGACGTCGATGCCGAGTTCGAGCGCGCTCGTCGAGATCACGGCGTCGAGATCGCCGGACTGCAGTCGCTCCTCGGTCCGACGTCGCGTCTGCTTGCCGTGGCCGGCGTGGTAGGGGGATACGGAGACGTAGCCGCCGACCGCTCCGCCGTCCGCCCCGTTGCTCGAACCACTGTTGGCGGGGTGATCGCTGGCCTCGCGCTCGACCGTCTTCGCGGTCAGCTCCGTGCCCTGCCGGGAGCGTGAGAAGGCCAGCGTCTGGACGCCGTGGCGTCCGAGATGCGCGACGATCTCGCCGGTCGCGGCGCCGGCGCGCTTCACCGCGCCGAGATACTCGTCCATGCTGTAGCCCTCGTCGAGATCGTCCTCCAGTGGCGGTTTCCAGAACGCGATCTCGCGACGGCCGTGCGGACTCCCGTCCGTATCGACCACCGCGTGTTCCTCGCCGGTCAGCCGGTGGGCGTGCTCGGCGGGGTTGCCGATCGTCGCCGACGTGCAGACGATCCGCGGATCGGCGTCGTAGACGTCGAGGATCCGGCGGAGCCGTCGGAGCACCCAGGCAACGTGCATCCCGTGGATTCCGGAGGCGGCGTGGGCCTCGTCGATCGCCAGCAGCGCGCAGTTGCCGAAACACTCCCGCCACTGCGTGTGGTGAGCGAGGTAGACGTTGAGCCCGGCGGCGTTGGTCATGACGACGTCGGCGCTCTCGCGGATCTCGGGCCGACGGTGGTCGGGCGTGTCCCCGTCGTAGACCGCGACCTCCAGATCGAACCCGAGTCGGTCGTAGAGCTCCACGATGGATGCTCGCTGGTCGCGGGCGAGGGCCTTCGTCGGGTAGCAGACGATCGCCCGGGCGTCGGGATCCGCTCGCTTTCTAATCGCGAAGTAGAGCGCGTAGACCAGCGTCTTGCCGGAGGCCGTCGGCGTCGCGACGGCGACGTTCTCGCCCTCGCGAAGTCGGTCGATCGCGTCGGCCTGGTGGGCGTAGAGGTCGTGACCGAGCCGGTCGGCGAGGTCGTCGGGGAGCACGTCGCTCGCTGGAACGGTATCGGCGGCTTCGGCGGGCTGACTCTGCGTGTGGACGATCTGGTCGTCGTAGGAGGGAAACTGCTCGCGGAGGTGGTCGGGATCGAGCACGTCGGCGTGCTCGCTCCAGCCGCCGTCGGTGGCCGTGGTCCCGGCCTCCCCCACTCCGTCGTCCGTGGCGCGGCCACCGGACGAGTCGTCGCTCATCCGAAATCACCGAGGCTACCCTGTGTGGTCTCGGGCGAAACCTCGCGGTCCCGGGGCTCGCCCGCTACGCGATCCGCGGCCGCGATGGCGTCGTAGACGCCAGCGAGCGCTCGGACGTCGGCCTCGCAGTAGGCCTCGAGGCGCTCCCACTCCGGTTCGTTTTCGGGCACTGGGTGATCCATCCACGATCGATAGATGCGAGCGACCTCCGCGCCGGAGAGTGGTGTACCATCGGCCCGGCCCGCAGGATCAACGGGATCGACGTCCAGCGCTTCCGCCACGTCCTCCAGCCGGTTCGTCCGCCCGGGCAGGACGGCGTTCCCCGCTCGTACCGCCCACGAGTAGGGGTCGAACGTCCAGGCGTCGGCCCAGTGCTCGCCGAACCGAGGGCAGTGGCGGTCGATCAGCTCCGCGAGCACTGGAAAGTCGAAGGAATCGCCGTTGTAGGCGACGATCGGGCGATCCGGCGCGTTCTCGGCGTTTCGGGCGTGGCCGGCGAGCCAGGTACAGAAGTCCGCGAGCGCGGTAGCGGGATCGTCCGGATCGATGGCGAGGAAGGACCGATACGGCGTTTCGGCCTCGCGATCCAGCACGCCGATCAGCCAGACGACCGACGGCGAGAGGCCGTCGGTCTCGATGTCGACGAAGATCGGTTCGGGACCGGGCAGGCGCTCGTCGGAGGTGCGGCGAACGCGGCCGTTCTGGAACGCCCTGGCCCGATCGACGAGCCTCGAGGCTGTAGAGCGAGCGAGCCCGTCCCGGTCGGCGAGCGTCGCGACGTCGGCGGTCGCCAGCGCGTCCCGATCCGGGTAGCCAGCGTCCCGGAGCGTCCGCGCTCGCTGCTCTCCCACGCCGTCGATCGCCCGGAGGCCCAGTGAGTCCCGTCGGTACGTGGTCGTCGCAACCGCGCCGTCCGTACCGAGTTCCAGGCACGGCACCGTCGTTTCCGTGCCGGCGGTTCCACTCGTCGGGGCGCCGTCGATCTGCCCCGGCGCGGCTCCCCGGACCGTCAGCCCCTCCCAGTCGCCGTAGTAGCCCGTCGGAAGTCCCGTCGAGAGGTGAGTGTACGAGCCCCGGAGCGAGTCCCCGGCGTCCCCTTTGCTGCTCACTTCTCCGCGCCTGATCGCGTCGCGATAGTCCTCGAGCCCCACCCGAACCGTCGCGAGTTCGGTGGGCCGAACGGAGAGTTCGAGGTGATCGGTCAGAACGTAGGTCTCGGTGGCGTCGTCGATCGCGCCGTCGGATTCTAGTTCGGGGAGTGACGCGAGCGCCGACGTCGACTCGGGGACCACCACCGAAATCTCGCCGAGCCGGTGAACGGACAACTCGCTGGCTCCCGAATCGTCACTGTTCGCGTCCGTTCCCGGCGTGATCACTGGCCGGTCGCACTCGGCGAGCGTCGAGCGGAGGCGAACCCGCGCTCCGGGGCTCGTCGCGACGATCGCGTGGGGATCGGTCGCCGCGATCGCGTCCCGTAGCTGGACGGTCGTCAGCTCCGCGAGGGCGTCGGAATCGACCACTGACACGCGACCGGACTGCATCTACGGCGACCGGACGTGCTGGGCGGGGAAAAGTTGCTCGTGGCGGGCGGTGTCGAGCACGCTCGAGAGTCGCCGACCTCTCACTCTCCCTCTCTCCTCGATCGCCACTCCTGTCGCAATCGCGTACCGCGTCAGAACACACAAAAATTTGCAACATTTTCAGTAAATATTTATCTCAACGGCGGAAACGTTCCAGGTGTAGGCATGCTTTCGCCCCCAGAAGCGCCACGTGCCGACGGCCCGAGTTGCACTCCGACGCCGATTACCGGCCACTATTTTGTGGATCGCTATCTCGTGGCGCTCGCATCGATACTGGCTGGCTGCGGTCTCGCGCTCTGGTCCGCTCTCACGCTTCCCGGGATCAGGACGATTGCGATCCAAGATTCGCTTCCAGCGGGCACGACGTTCGAGGACGCCCTCGAACGCATTCGAAATCGTCAGGAGTTCGTCTACGATCAGAGCGCATCGTACCCCGAGCAGTTCGGCCAGACCGTCTGGGCGTATCTGACGTGGGAGCCACTGTTCGCGGTGCTCGTTGGCTGCGGACTACTTGCTGTCGGGCTACAGCTTCGTTCCGGTCGGTAGTCCCAGTCGACAGAACTGCTATACTGCCGTCGACCGCGCGTTTTTCAGCGACCGTCACATAGTACCTTGCATGTCCGAAACCGCTCCCGACGAACTCCCACAGACCGATGCCGAGTGGCGCGAAATTCTCTCCGAGGAGGAGTACCACGTCCTCCGCGAGGCCGGCACCGAGCCCGCCGGCTCCGGCATCTACGACGACCACTGGGAGGACGGAATCTACCGCTGTGCGGGCTGTGGCACCGTCCTCTTCGAGAGCGACGCGAAGTTCGACCACCACTGCGGCTGGCCGAGCTTCTACGAGGCCGTCGCCGAGGACCGCGTCGAGTACCGGGAGGACACCAGCCACGGGATGGTCCGGACGGAGGTCGTCTGCGCGACCTGTGAGGGGCACCTCGGTCACGTCTTCGACGACGGCCCCGAGCCGACGGGCGAGCGGTTCTGCATCAACTCCGTCTCACTGGAGTTCGAGGCCGAATAATCGGGTCCGAGCTTCTGGCGGCGTTTTCTCATGCGAGATCGATAGCTCGACAGCCACCACTGGCCGCTTGGATACCGGGAGATCGGAGATCTCCCGACGCCGTCGATCGTAGATCGACGAGCCCTGGCTCGCTGGTGCTCGCCAGGACGCCGCGGGCGTGGCCCGCGACAGCCCCCTCCCGCTCGCGTCTGCTGACTCGCTGTGGTCCTCGGCTCGCTGTCGCTCGCCTGCGGTCCTTACACCGACAGACTCGCTCTGCTTGCCTGTCGAGGTTCGCCTCGCGTTACTCGGCTCACCGTCGTCAGAAGACGCGAGCGGTCACCGGGAGACCGAAGGTCTCCCGAGCAGACGGACGTAGTCCGTCAACGGCCCCTTCCATTCCCACCCAATTTCGCCTGTCGGCTGGGCTGGTACCCCGGTGGAACGTGCCACGGAGCGTCGCGGCGGGGCTCCACCGGCGTTCGGCGGCTGGTCAGTCCGATACGACCGAACTATATTCGGGCGTCGGAAATTTGCAGCCATGGAATCCGAACGCGTCGTCGACTCGCACAGCCTCACCGGCGAGGGTCCGATCTGGCACCCCGACGAGAACGTCCTCTACTGGCTCGATGTCCCCGACGGCGAGCTGTTCCGCTACGATCCCGAGGCCGGCGAGAACGAGCTCGTCTACGACGACCCCGCCGCCATCGGCGGCTACACGATCCAGCCCGACGGCTCGCTCCTCCTGTTCGAGGACCGCGGGCGCGTCGAGCAGTTCGACGACGGGGACATCGAGGTCGTGATCGAGGAGATTCCGCGGGAGACGGAGACGCGGTTCAACGACGTGATCGCCGATCCCGAGGGCCGCGTCTTCGCGGGCACGATGCCCACCGAGGAGCGCGGCGGGAACCTCTACCGTCTCGACACCGACGGCGAACTGGAACGCGTCGTCGAGGACCTCGCGATCCCCAACGGCATGGGGTTCACGCCCGATCTCGAGCGGATGTACTTCGCGGAGTCCGACGCCCGGCTCGTCCACTGCTTCGACTACGACCGCGCGACCGGTGGGATCGAGGAACTCGACCCCTTCCTCGAAGTCGACGGGCCGGAGGTCCCCGACGGCCTCACCGTCGACGCCGAGGGCGACGTCTGGATCGCGTTCTGGGACGGTGAGCGCGTGGCCCGGTACGATCCCGACGGCGTCGAGCAGGAGCGCGTCGAGTTCCCCGCGAAGAAGGTCTCCTGTATCACGTTCGGCGGCGAAGACTACACCGACGCCTACGTCACGACCGCGCTCGGCGAGGGCGACACCGGCCGCGACGTGGAGGGCGACGGCGCCGGCTCGCTGTTCCGGTTCGATCCCGGCGTCAGCGGCGTCGAGGAGTTCCGCTCCCGAATCGAGCTGTAGCAAAACGACGGAACTGCGGATTTCTGGGGTCTCAGGGCAACCGTTCGACCGCTGCCGCGAGTTCGTCCTCCGTCTCCCACCGCACCACCCGCCCGTCCCGTTCGAGCACGTCCACGAACTGCGCCGGGAGCGCGTCGAACTGCTCGTGCTCGGCGGCCTCGGTCGGGTACTCCCGCTTGCACACGTGGACCTTCGGTCGGTAGTCCGGTCCCGACACGACGCCGAACTCCCACTCGTGGCTGCCGGCGGTGTCCTCGAGGACCGGGACGATCGCGTCCGCGCGATCGGCGAGAATACGGAACTTCGTCGGCCAGAACTCCCAGGCCTCGGGCACGTCCTTCATCAGGTAGGCGAAGGCGCCGTCGCGGTCGTTCAGCTGGGCCTTCACGGCCTCGAGCCGGCGCTCCTTCGGGCCGTCGTCGTACCGTCCGAGGACGAAATACGTCACGTCGGCCTGGAGGATGCCGCGAAAGACGTCGCCGAAGACGGCGCGCTTGATGGCCTGGTACTCCTCGGGCGTGAGCGTCTCCTTCGCGGAGAGCTCTCTGGTCTCCTCGAAGACGCTCGCGAGATCCGAATCGTCGGCCATCGGTCTATCCCGTGCCTGCGCAGCGGTGGGTAATAATTCCGCCGCGTTCCGATAGACGATCGTCGAAGGAGGGTTCGTCGGCGTCTCGGTTTCTCAATGCGGTTCGTCCGCTGTCGTCGATCGGAGCGGCCGGTATCGACTCGTTCCGAACCGTATCGGTCTCCACCCACACAGTTATTGTGCGTCGGCCCGTTGTGTCGCACATGGCAACGCTCGATCCCAGCGCCGGCGACAGCGCCGAGGGCTTCGACACCTGGAAGGCGATGCAGGTCGTCACCCAGGAGACCCGCGCGAGCATCGTCGCGGACCTCGTCGGTCACCCGGAGGGAATGGCCTCCGTCCCCGAACTCGACTACGTCAACCCCGACGTCCACCGCAGCGCGATCAGCGAGCACCTCGACGCGCTCCAGGAAGCGGGTATCGTCGGCAGGACCGAGATCCCCGTGGGCGAACGCTCCCGCGACCTGCCCTACGTCTTCTACTACGTCACCGAGGAGGCGCGGGCCTTCTTCGACCAGAACGGGATCTACGATCCGGAGACCTGGAGCGACCAGTACGCGAAGATCGAGAAGACCGACGCGATTCGGCGGATCGAGGCGATGGAGCGGCCGAGCCGGGAGTAGCTGTGGCTGCGGCGAACTGACTTGTAGCTGCCAGATCAAGGCCACCTATGGTCGTTTCCCTGGCGATGGGCTGGCGGCATCTGCTGTTCGAGAGCTGGCGGGTCGATGCTTCTCTGCTGGACGCACACCTCCCGGAAGCCCTGTCGCCCGACGTATTCGACGGGTCGGCCTGGCTCTCGGTCGTGCCGTTCACCAACGTCGCCGTTCGACCGGCGGGCCTCCCGCGATCGCTGGGGATTCGCCTTCCCGAACTCAATCTCCGGACCTACGTTACCCACGACGGCGAGCCGGCCACCTACTTCTTCAGTCTCGACGCGCAGGGACTTGCGAGCGTGCTCGGAGCTCGCCTGTTTCAGCACCTCCCGTACTTCTACGCGCGAATCTCGCTGACGGGCGCCGACGGTCGGATCGCCTTCCGGAGCCGTCGCTGGCATCCGGGCGCTCGCCCGGCCCGGTACGAGGGGACGTACCAGCCGTCCGGCGAGTCGTTTTCCGCCCCCGAAGATTCGCTCGCATCCTTTCTCGTCGAGCGGTATCGGTTCTACACCGAGGCACCCGATGGCACCCTCCGCTACACCGACGTCGATCACGAGCCCTGGACGCTCTATCCCGCTGACGCGGAGATCGAGACGAACACGCTGTTCCGGGCGAACGGATTCGACGTACCGGATGGCGAGCCGGTTCGGTACTACAGTCCGGGGGTCGATGTGATCGCCGGGACGAGTCAGCGGGCGTGAGGGTCCGTCGCGAGAGAGTTACGCTGACTCCGGACACCCTGGGGCGCGGTGCGCCGTCACACGACTACCGAGATTGATCACGAAGAGGATCCGGACGCAGTCCACGCCGTCCTCTGGCACGCCGAGCTCGGCAGGCGTCGTCCGAAGCCATGCGTCATCCGAGTCGACCTTGAAAGCGAACTCGTATTCGTGGCGCTCGTCGGGCCAGTCACTGAAATCGTGTGGCGTTGGTTCGGAAGAGTTCTCCGAGCCCTCGATGGTCCGAGAGCGCGCGAGGATCGTCTCGCCGTCGCGACGGACGGCGAACTGGTAGGCGTGCGTCGTGGAACGGCGGTTGAGCACGCCGATTCGATCGATCGCGACGGGCTGGCTGTCGGATCCACTGTTTTCGAACGTGGAGCACCCGGCTACGCTCGCGAGCGCGAGCGGTCCAGCAGCTCTCAGCACGGCTCGCCGGGAGGGCATGCGAGACGGTTCGAAGGCCCTCGTTAAATTGTCACCGGTCAGTACTGTCGATAAAATTCCCCGCAAGAAGCCACGGCCCGGATTGTGAACCTGAGGAAGACGGTCGGCCTCGCTTCGCTCGGCCGCTGCGACTTCCAGGGTTCAAATCCTCTGATGGCTTCTGCTCGTCACGTCCGTTCCTCGCAGAAAGCCACGGCCCGGATTTGAACCGGGGATGGGCGGCTCTGCAGGCCGCTGCGTTCGGCCGGACTCTGCCACCGTGGCGCAGTTTCAAATCCGAGGCTGGCCGGCTTATGCGTTGCGATGAAAACCACGCGAGGGGATGGGCGGATACTCAGCAGGTGCGTAACGTTCGAGTACTACTTCAACTCGCGTCGGCGGTCGGCTCCTCGACGAACAGCGCGTAGCCGATGCCGCCGGTCGCGGGCACGCTCCCTGCAGCGAGCGCTGTGGACATCGCCAGCGTCGAGACTGCGCCGAGGACGCCGGCGATGGCGACGGGGAGGGCGATCACGGCGAGCAGGAGGTCGTACCGGGAGACCGATCGGTGCACGTGAATGGCCAGCGTCGCGAGCTAATTAAATATTATTACAGCGTGTGCAAGCCGACCCCCTCAGCCCGCTGGTAATTGGTCAACTTCGACCCGACGGTCTCAGCGACCAAGAGGCAGCACGGTATCTCAGTCGAGAGACGAGTGTAAGTACCGCTGCAGAGGACATCCGTGAGGTAGCCGAGTCTCTGGAAGGGGGTGACGACGGGGTCGAGAGCCGTGCACCACGGGGAGAGACACAGACGCGCTCAGAAAGATACCAAACTACACCGTGGGGCGAAAATTGATGTCGGCTCTACCTGATTGAGATGTCACCATTTCCAATAAAGTCCGAAGCTCACTAGGAGAAGAGCGTATACTACTACCAGATAGATTTCCGCAGGTAGTATACCCCGTTCTAGCCCGAAGGTGATTCCGCTGAAGGCAATGAGCAAGCCTGCAAGATAGATTCGAATTTCCCAAATAAGTCGGCGAGGGCGGCCAATCTCATTAACTAACTCGGTGATATACTCGCCTTCAGAAACATCGTTATTCTCAGCAAATTCCCGAAGTTTATCTGATTTTCTTGGGTGGTAGAACTGCTTAGCTAAGGTTTCTCGACCCACACTCTGGTCGTACCCACTCCTGGCATTTACACTACGGATAACGTCACCAAGCTCAGTAAGTTCCTTTTCGCGCTTGTTCCGATAGTTATGACCCAAGGTCAACCAAGCCAGAACTGCGGTTCCCCAGATTCCAAAATAGACTGTCGAAGAGAGTGTCACAGTTCGTCTAGTTCGTCCTCTAGACGGCTCTCAAGACCAATATCAACAGAGATTTCGGCCTTATCATAGTACACAGTCCCGTTGCGCTCATTTTTGATTAATAGTCCCTCACGGTTCAAGTCGGAGACACACTGGTAGACGCTCCCGATGGGGATATCAGCCTCCTCAGCAAGCCCTTCTGGATCTAAGCTACCATCTGCGTAATACCAGCAAAGACGTTTGTTGGTCGATTTGCCTAATTTCCCTTCAATCAGGTTCATTAGGTCATCTCTGTGACGCTCTTTGTTGAGTGTCGAGAGGATATTTACATCTCCCTGGATATCGTTGATGTCCCGCTGAAGATTGTCCACCTTCTGATTCAGTTCACGTAGTAGGTCGTCTTCAGGCATGATTGAGTTGTGTTAGTAATCTGCGACAAGCTCTGCAGCACTCAGGAGCCCAGTTTTGCGATATTCGATTCCCCCGCCCTGCCCCTTTCGCTCAATTAGGCCGTCGTCGATTAGATCTCCAACGTGGTTTTGTATGGTCTTCTTAGAGACATCATGCTCATCGGCGAGGTCTGCCGTCGGCAATTGAGCCCAATTCTCGTCAGAAAGCTGGTCTAACACCTGTTCCTGAATGTCACTGTGGCCATTTAGCCGCTCATTCAGTCGCTCCTCCTTGTCTAGGGCGAGAAGCGTCCGAATGGTACGCAACTCGGATAGGATTTTTTCGTCAGTCATTATTCAACCAACCCCTCGTCACGTAGCTGGGAAACGGTGCCTCTGATACTGCTTTCTGAGGTACCGACTACTTCCGCCATTTCCTGGGTGCTAAACCCCATCCGATACAGCATTTTGACCTTCTCTTTGTTGGTGGCTCCGTCGTCAAACTGCTCTTCGACACGCAGTTGCAGAAGCCACTTTAGGCGGTTATCTATGCTTTCGAGGAGTTCCTTGGAATCTCGATCCATATTTCTAGTCCTCCGTTTCTTCCTCTAGATCAGGGATTTCGGGAACTTCCAGCCCCGCCTCCTCGAGTTCAATCACGTGGCGATAGGACGACGAGGAGCTGTCTCTTTCTACTAACCCCATATTCGCCCATTCCGTGTGGCGGGCTCCTACCCAGCCACGAGAATAAGAAATGTAGTCCTCGATATCGCGCCGACCGTGTTCTCCGTCAGTCAGGTGATACGTGATTCGGAGATCTCGCTGCCTTTCCTCGTCCTCGTCGGATAAGGCATCCATTAAGAGCGGCTTGGCTTCTTGAAGCCCGATCACCTTAACCCACCGACGGATGTCCTTCAATACCTCGACGGTCTCACTCATTCTCTAAAACCTCCGTTTCGTAGAAGTGCTGCAACATCGGGTGGTTGAGTGACGCGAGAGTCTTCCTGTAGCCGCTATCCGCCTCTTCAACAAGATCGTATTCTTGTAATTCGGAGATCGCTCGGGAAACGGTGGCGTTGCCAATGCCCACTTCCTCTGCGATTTCCGTCTGAGTCATTCCTTCCTCAAGTGCCATTAGCACTCTCACATAATTGTCACTACTCAACATCTCATAGAGGCTGTCGAAGAGATCGTCCCGTGTGTCGAGAGCGAGCAACACAGCCTCTTCCGTTACGTTGCTCATACTTGTGGTTAAACGGTTGATACGACTTAAGACTAGGGTTATTTATAATGATAGTTATGTATGGGGTGGCATGGAGTAATCCGAGAGATCGGAAATGAATCTCCCACAAGCCACGCCCGTGAGGACCCACTGAAATGACCTAATTTAGCCACAGGCAGGGTCAACCCACGTCCCGAAACCCCGATCGCAAGAGTGCTTCAAGATAACTATTCTGTTAGAATAATTTTGTCACGTTCGCAGTAGCGGACTGAGTCGCCATAGCGTCTTAACCGCGAGAAGGGACGGAGTTATCGGGAGTATGTGTCTCTCTGCTGTGTAGTCAATTGACTACACGATTCAGCTACTTCCCCCAGAACGGATCCCGGTTCCGGTGCTTCTCGAGGTACATGTTCAGCGCCTCGATCTCGTCGCCAGGGAGGTCGTCGGTCAGCTCCTGTTCGAGGATCTTCGCGTGCTTCTCCGGGATCAGCGTCCAGAGCTCGTCGCCCTCCTCGATCTGGCGGCCGACGGTCGGGCCGTCGATAGCGACGGAGACGCGGTCGCCGCGGCGGGCCTCGTCGACGTCCTCGCCCTGCTCCTGGATGCCGGAGAGTTCGCCGATGCGCTCGGGTTCGCTGCCGGTGAAGCGCGCGACGGTGGAGTTGTTCTTGAGCGTCCCGGCGACGACCTCGACGCCGACGACGGCAGGGTCGGACTGCCGGAACGTGTGGTCGGGGAGGATCTGGAAGCGAGCGGGCCGGGTGATGTTGTCGAGGATCTGCTCCTGTTGGGCCTCCTCGCGCTCGGTGACGAACCGCTCGTAGTCGTCGATGAGCTGGTAGATGACGTCGTCGGCGAACAGCTCGACGTCGGTACGTTCGATCTCCGCAGCGGCGTCGTCGAGCACGTCGACGTTGAACGCGAAGATCGTGCGGTGGAGTGGCTCCTCCGCGGTCTCGGCGACGGCGACGTCCCGCGGGGCGACGTCACCGACCTCCGCGCGGACGATCGGGATCTCTTCCTCTTCGGCCGCGTTGGCGATCGCCTCGAGGCTACCGAGCGTGTCGGCCTTGACGACGACGCCCTCGTCCGTTGCCTCGACGGCGACCTCCGCGAGCTCCGCCTGGACCTCCTCGATGACGGCGTCGACGGACTGGTCGCGGACGACGCGCAGGGGCGCGCCAGCCATCGCGTTCTCGAGGTCCGGCGCGGCGACCTTGATTCCGGCCGCAGCCGAGACCGAGTCGACCTGCTCGAAGCGGCTCTCCGTGCGAATCTCCGCGAGCGGCTTCGGCTGGAGCAGCGCGCGAACGTCCGTGACAATCGGGTCGTCCTGGCTCCCGACGACGATCGTATCGCCGGGCCGAATCTGTCCGTCGTAGAGTACGACGTCGATCGTCGAGCCGAATCCTTTCTCCTCCTTGACTTCGAGGACGGTGCCGACGCCGGGCCCCGTCGTGTCGATCTCCATCGCCTCGCGCATGTAGCGCTGGGAGAGGCCCATCATCACCGCGAGGAGGTCCGGGATGCCCTCGCCGGTCTCGGCTGAGACGGGCACCACGCCGACGTTGGCCTGGAAGTCCTGCACGCGCCAGTACATGTCCGCGGAGAAGCCGGCGTCGGAGAGCTGACCGATGATCTCGTAGAGTCCCTCGTCGAGGTCGCCCCGAACCCGATCGCTCTGGGCGTCGTAGCTCTCCTGGATCGGCGAGCCCTCTTTCGGCCGCCAGCCCGGAACGGTGTCGACCTTGTTCGCCGCGACGACGAAGGGGGTCTCCGTCCGCCGGAGGATGTCCACTGCCTCCTCGGTCTGGGGCTGGAAGCCGTCGTTGACGTCGACGACGAGGACGGCGATATCAGCGAGCGCGCCGCCGCGCGACCGGAGCGTCGAGAAGGAGTGGTGCCCCGGCGTGTCGATGAAGAGGAGGCCGGGCAGGTCGAAGTCGTCGGGATCGACCAGCGCGCCGGCGATCCCCGAAATCGTGTCGAGGGGGACCGCCGTCGCGCCGATGTGCTGGGTGATCGCGCCGGACTCGCCCGCCGCGACCGCCGAGCCCCGGATCTCGTCGAGGAGGCTCGTCTTGCCGTGATCGACGTGCCCGAGCACGGCGACGATCGGGGTGCGGAGCTGCTCGTCGCCGCCGTCGGGTATGGGTGTTTCTGGCATCGTGAACCTGCAGAAAGCTCTTGGTGAACGTGACCCCAGCAGCGGCATTAACTCTTTTCAACTGTCGAGACTGGACGATGGAACCGACGGCTGGTCAGGATTCGTTCGAAGGGCGCCGGCCGGAGCGGCGGTGGCGGTTCGGCGACCGCCCGCAGCGAGTCACTCCTCGTAGGCGAGGTTCATGATCCACTGGGAAAACGCGTCGCTCTGTGGATCGACCTCCTCCTCGCCGATGAACGGAGAGAGCATGTCGCCGGCCATCAGCAGGGAGAAATCGAGATCGCGTGCGACCGGGGCGATGTAGTAGGTGTTGTGCCCCTCGTAGACGGCCTCCTCGCGATCGACGAGCCCCTTTTCGTGCAGGGAATCGACGATGCGGCTGCCCTTCCGCGAGGAGACGTCGAGCTCCTTCCAGAACTCGCTCTGGTGGATGCCCCCAGTTTCGCGAACCAGCTCGAGACCGGCGCGCTCCTCCTCGGAGAGCTCCGTCTCCGCTGCCGTCGCGCTCACGGCGCACCACCCGAGCAATTGCGGTCGCTGAGCATACGTATGTACGATGACCGCCGTGGAGTTACTTAACCCCTCCTGTCGAGGAAGGAAGCCGTCGAGTCGAGAAACGACGCGGGGAGCTCCAACCCTACGTAGTCGGTCTCACACGGCGGGCCGTCGGCGAAGGCGTACGTCGCCGTGCCGCCGTCGCCAACCGAGACGAGCGACGAGGATCGCGTGCCGAACTCGTCGCGGTGGATGCACACCTCGTATTCGTGATCGCGCAGCAGCGACGCCGCGTCGGCCAGCCACGCCGCTGCCGTCCGTGAAGCGTCCGTCCCGGCGGCAGGCGAGGGTGCGTCGCCGGCGTCGCCGTCGACCGCCGGCAGTTCTCCGCCGCCAGCGTCGACGGTCGGGGGTTCGTCGGCGACGATCCGCTCCTCGAGTGCGTCGCGCAGTCTGACGGCCCGCTCGTCGGCCTCGTCGATACCCGGATTCACGATTACGTGGACGCCGGGGTCGAGGTCCTCGACGCGCAGGTCGCCGTCCCACTCGAGATAGGTCGCGCGATTGGCGTCGGCGACGAGGAGGTTGAATCCGGCGTAGCGGTACGTGTCCACCTGCTCGCGGACGAGATCGACCGCGGCGGACGCGTCGGCCGCGTCGAGCGCGTCGCGAACGAGGAGCCCCCGCGATCGCTCGGCGGGGAGATCGGGTGGTGCCTCGGCTGTCCACCGGTTCGTGATCGCGACGAACAGCCCGCGCTCGGTGACGCCGATCCAGGTGCCGCCGGCTTCGGCGTCCTGCGGAGCGACGATCTCGAGATCGCCCTCGAGGAGCTGTGGTGGCAGCGACTCACGATCGAGCGCCTCGTCGCGGTTCGCCGCGACGGCGATCGGCGCGTCGGCGAGCACCTGCCAGGCGAACGCGATCGTACACACGACGATCGCTACGCTCGTCAATGGATTAAGCGTGTGGTCGCAGCTGATCGGTTCGGTGAGTGCAGACGAGACCAGCCCGCTGCGCGACAGCGTGCGAGAAAGCGATTACGCGTCGACGTCGTGGTCGGGGTCGTCCTCGACCTCGCGCTTGAGCGACTCGCGTCGGGACTTGGCGTCGCGGCCGGTCGCAGCTTCGAGGAAATCGTTCTTCAGAGAGACGGCCTCCTCCGCGTACTCGAGTTCCTCGGGCCCGAGGTCGGCGACGTCGCGCTCGTGGAACTCGACGGCGATCTTGTCCTTCTTGGAGCCGTACTCGGTCTTGCCGACGACGATTCGCTCGAAGACGGGGTTGTCGGGCTCCTCGACGACGTGGAGGTCGTTACCCTTGTAGGACTCCGTGTCCGTGATCGGCCCGAACTCCTCCTCGATCGTGTCCTCTAATTCTGGCATCCGTTCGTCGAGGTACTCGCCGCGTCGCATCTTGTACTCCTTCATGCTGGATGTGTCCTGCCCGGACCGGTATACCTGTTGCGCTCTCCCCGAGTGGACTGCCGACGTTCGGTCGATCGGTCCCGGCTCGATGGTCGAACGAAGGGTTGCTCGGTCGGTCGAGTCGCCTGGTCGATCTCACCGGTGGCCAAACGATCTCTCCGACGGTCGAGGCCGACTCGTTACGGTCGAACGAGCGGACCGCACTGCGTCTCAGAGGAGCGGCTGTAGCTCGGCGAACGGCGGGAACCAGAGCGTCTCTTCGGCCTCCGGGTCACGAACGGCCGGCCGAAACCGATCGACGTCCTGGACCAGCGGCGAGGCGGGGTCGCCCGACGCGGCACCGTTGAGCACCGTTCCACGCGCGAGCCGGTTGAACGCGGGGAGGACGAACACGGACGCGCCCGCATCCGGCGCCGGCCCTTCGAGGTAGCAGGCGTGCCGGCGTCCCTCGATGACGATGGCGGGATGCTCGTGCCCGATCACGTAGCGTTCAGCGTCGAGCGACGAGGGCTGCTCGTCGCCGTGGACGACGACCGTTCCCGTCCCGAGATCGTAGCTGTCCACGACCGCCGCTTCGGCGACGGTCTCGAGCATCCCGTCGTGGTTCCCCGCGACGAAGATCGGCTCGACGTCGGCGTCGGCTGCAGCGGTCTCGACCGCTGCCAGCGACTCGGTGACGGAGTCGTCCACGTCGTCGAAGGCGTGGAGCACGTCGCCGGCGACGACGAGACGCGCTGGCCGGAACTGGTCGAGCAGCGTCTCGATCCGCCGGGGGATCCGCCGGCGCTCGCCGAGGGGCAGTTCGACGTTGGACTCGCGGTCTCGTCCGAGGTGGAGATCTGCACAGACGACCGTGTCGGCGTCGGGAAAGTAGGCGGTGCGGTCGCGAAGCTCAGGCGTCGTCATCGGCGCTCGCGTTCCGGCTGGCGTCGCGACCGGCGTCATCGCTGGATCCGCCGTCGGGCTGCAGGTCATCGGACGCCTCGCCGGGTGGGCTGCCCCCGCCGTCTCCTGCACCGGACGATGCGTCGCCTCCGGACGATACGTCGACGCCGCCGGCCGTGGTGCTGGGCTCGCCGATCGCTGCCCGCAAGTCGACTTCCGTGTTCGTCAGGACGTAGAGTACCTCCTCGAGGGGCTCGACGACCTCGGGGACGATCCGGATCACGATCAGCGTGATCGCGATCAGCGCGACGACGGACAGCGACTGCGAGATGAGGTGATGTGAGACGAAGAAGGAGGTGTGCACGTCCCCGCCGCCCAGCGTCGACGCAATCGTCTGGAAGTGCGGGCCGCCGAACCAGCCGAAGGGCGCTGCGAGCCCGACGAAGACGTTCCGGAAGAGGTTGAGCACGTAGATGATCCCGGTGGCTGCGAGGAACCCGCCGAGCTTCCTGCGGAGTGGCGCCTGCACGGCCGCGGTCAGGCCGCCGAAAATCGAGATCGACCCGATGCCAGTACACGCAAGCACGATGTACGTCGTGTAGCTGTCCTCGGGTCGGCTCGCGAACGTGAACCGGCTCTGGTACCCGTTCGATCCCTCGGTGAGCGTCACGTCGTAGCCGAGAAGCTCCATGCCCCACGCGGACTGCTGGGCGACCGACTCGATGAGGAACACTTTGACCGGCTCGATCGTCGCGATCGGGAGGTAGATGAGTCCCATGCAGGCGATCGCACGCGAGACGACGAGGAGGGAGTCCCGGCCGTCGAGCAGCAGGTACGCCGCGTAGAGGGACAGCGGGAGGGCGGCGAGACTCAACACGCCCTCCAGCGGGCTCCCGAACTCCACGTAGAAGTAGTGGAACATCGAGAACCAGTAGACGCCAAAGAGCACCCAGCCACCCGCGGCGATCGGCACCGCCAGCGAGCGGCGATCGGTCACCTCGAGGACCGCCCCGGCGACGAAGGCCAGTATCGAGAGCCAGATGAGCGGCGTGGAGTAGCCGCCCAGCGCCTCGAGGAGCCCGACCACGGAGACCATCGTGTTGAGAACAGGTCGGCGACCGCAGGACAAGAAGCTGACGACTCCACGAACGCCGGAACCGACGGTTGCGTGGGGGGCGATGAATGGTCGTCGACGGAGCAACACACTCGCTGCTGGCCAGGCTGTTCCCAGAATACTCTACAATCATATGATTGTAATGGCCTCGATATCATCACAGGAAATATACCGACGTATGCCGGATTTCACTACTATTCGTTCCACAGAAATCTAGAACGTGTCATCATATGTGCACACAATCTGTGCTGGGAGTCGGCGACCGTGCAAGCGTCGACGCCCAGCGACGGGCGACGATACCCCGGTGGTCTGAACGTGGCTGAATCCGACGAGTCGCTGAACGTCCCGCTTTCCTCGCCCGGCGAGAACAGACTCAAACGCTGGCTGTTGCTGACTGGCGGTCGAATGACGGTGACGCTCGTGCTCATGGCCGCCGTCTTCGGGGTCATTCTCGGACTCGCGCTACTCAAACCGGTCGGGATGCACGAACTACTCAACGAGTCCAACGCCACTCAGCGGCTGTTCAGCTCCCTGCTCAGCGGTGCAATTTTGCTCGTCTCCGTCGTCGTCTCGATCAACTCCGTGGTTCTCTCTCAGGAGATCACGGACCTCGAAGATCAGGAGGCTCGCATCGAGGCATCGCTCGACTTTCACCGGCGTGTCGAGGGGTACATCGAGGCTGACGTGACGCCCGCGCGCCCGGCCGATTTCATGGTCGCCGTACTCTATGGTATCTCCACCCAGCTCCGCGAACTGACTGCAGTGGCCGCCGACAGCACGAACGAGGCGTTCCGATCCGACGTCCAGACGCTTGCCGAGGAGGTTTCCGAATCGGTCCAGAGATCGCGTTGGGCGCTCGAGAAGGCCGATATGGGTGCGTTCGAGGTATTGCTCGCCGGGCTCGACTACGACTACTCCGAACAGCTCCACGCGATTCGGGGGCTCAAACGCAAACACGCCGGCGATCTCACCGACGAAGAAACGCGGGCAATCGACGAGCTCATCGACGTGTTACAACACGTCGGCACCAGCCGGGAATACTTCAAATCGCTCTACTACAAGCGAGAACTCGCCTATCTCTCGAGCCGGCTCCTCTACGTCGCATTGCCCGTAATCGTCTTCACGTCGTACGTCATTCTGGCGATCGACGCTGGAATCTTCCCGAACGTGTCGGTGTACGGACTCTCGCCGTTGCTGTTGAGCGTCGTCTTCGCCTACGCCGTTGCTCTCACCCCCTACCTCGTCCTGACGTCGTACGTGGTGCGATCCGTTTCTGTGACGCTCAGGACCCTCGCTGCCGGACCGTTCATCCTCCAGGAAGACAGCGACATCGAGTCACTCGACTGGGACGTGCCCGAACCCAAGCGCGACTGGGCGCTCGTCGGCGATACCGAGTATCTCACGGACAAACTCGAGGAGGGGGCAGATGAGGAGGAGTGAGCCTCGCGACCGGGGGAGCTACGCTCCAATCGGCGCTGGCTTTCCCCGCGGCCCTTTCCGCGGTGACAATCCCTTAATACGGCTACGAGCTACGCCGGCACGTGTCGGTCCCCAACCCCCTCCGCTGGCTCCTGCTGGCGGTCGGCCGCTGGCTCTCCCGCGTCGAGCTGGTCGACCGCGAGCGGATCGAGCGGACCACTGACCTCGCGTGGCCCCGGATCCTCACCGGGATCGCGCGGATGTCGAAGTCCGTCGCCGACGTGGCGATGGTCGGCCTCGCGATCGGCCCGGCCGCGATCGCTGGCGTCGGGTTCGGCGGCGCGTTCTGGGGACTCGCGTTCGCGCTGGGCGGCGGCGTCGCCGGCGGAACGATCAGTCTCGTCTCCCAGCGCTACGGCGCGGAGGCCTACGACGAGCTGAGCACGGTCGTCACCTGCTCCGCCGTGGCCGCACTCCTCATCACGATCCCGATCGCCGTCCTCTTCGCCGCGATCCCGGAGACGCTCATCGGGCTCGTCGGGAGCGGCTCGAGCGAGGCGTCCATTGAGTACGGCGCACAGTACATCCAGGTACTGGCGATCGGCGTGCCGCTGGCTGGGTTGAACCTCATCGGCTCGCGAGCGCTCGTGGGCGCGGACGACGCCTGGACCCCGATGCTCGTCCGCGGCGGCGGCGCGATCGTCAACATCGCGCTCAACGCGACGTTCATCTTCGGGCTCGGCATGGGCGTCACTGGTGCTGCGCTCGGCACCGTCCTCGCGAACGTCCTCGTCGCCGGAACCTTCGCCGCCGGGATGCTCCGCGGGAGCCTCCCCGGCATCGGCGAGTTCCCGGTGACGGTCGCGCTCGGGAGCGCGCCGATCTTCGACCGGGAGATCCTCCGCGACCTCGTCCGGATCGCGAGTCCGCTGGTCGTCTCGAACACGGCTGGCAACGTCGCGCGCTTCCCCCTCCTGTTCCTCGTCGGCCAGTTCGGGGAGACGACCGTCGCTGCCTACGTCATCGGCCGGCAGGTCAGGAACCTCCTGAACACGCCGGGCTGGGGGTTCAGCCTCGCGTCGTCGAGCCTCGTCGGCCAGGAACTGGGAACCGGGGACGAACGCGAGGCCGGACTCTACGGTCGTGACATTCTCCGCCTCGCCGTCGCGACGTACGCCATCGGCGCGGCCCTGGCCGTGATCTTCGCTCGCCCGATCGCGATGGGGTTCGTCAACGAGGCGTCGACGCTTCCTCTCGCGACGAAGTTCGTCCGCGTCGCCGCCCTGAGCGTGGTGTTCTGGGGCGTCAGCGGGGCCGCGACGGGGCCACTCCGGGCGAGCGGTGACACGCGCTGGCCGTTCTACGCGAACCTGCTGGGGCGATACGGGTTCGCGATCCCGCTCGCCGCGCTCGGTGCGTGGACGCCGCTGGCGCTCTGGGGGATCTACGCATCCATTCTCGCGGAGACGATCGTGCCAGCCGCGGTGAACTACCACCGCTTTGCGACCGGCGAGTGGAAGACGATCAGCCGGGAGTTCCGGCCGGATACGGCACCGGGAGACGATTGAAACTGAGGCCAATCCTTGGCCGCTTCCGACTCTGGGGTTTCGCTACTCGCCGTCGAGCAGATCCTGGAGGATTCGCTCCAGCTCGGCGGCGTCGTTTGCCACGTAGTTCGCCCCGGCCATCGCGTCGACGTCCTCGCCGAGCGCGAACCGGATCACGGTCGCGCCCGCGCCGGCCGCCGCTCGAACGCCGTTCGTCGAGTCTTCGATCACGATGCACGACGCCGGATCGACGCCGAGCTCGCTGGCCGCGTGCTCGTAGACGTCTGGTGCGGGCTTGCCGGCACCGGGCGCGTCGAAGGCGCTCAGCACGATGTCCAGCGGTTCGAGATCGAAGCGATCGACGACCGCCTGGATCCAGTCCCGACGAGCCGAGGAGACGATTCCGACCGGGAGCCCGCGCTCGCGCACGAGGTCGAACAGCTCGTGCACCGCCGGATCGGCGTCGGCCTCGCTCGCGTAGAGGTCGATCGCGCGCTCTTCGAGCAGTTCCTCGTAGTAGGCGCGGTCGCGCTCGAGTCCGTACTGGCTCTCCAGATCGGCGATCGACTCCGGGTAGCTCCGGCCGCGCACGTCGTCCCGAGTCGGCTCGCCGTCGACGGCCTCGTTGAAGACCGCCGACTCCCAGAGCTCGTGCCAGTGGGCCTCCGTGTCGACCAGGACGCCGTCCATGTCGAAGAGGACCGCGCGAAACTCGCTCACGACCCCGAGTATCCGCCGACGCAGCAAGACGGTGGCGATCCGGCGGAAACGCGAGCAGACAGGGACCGTTTCGGCGTTCGACACCGATAACCGCCGGGTGGGAATGGAAGGGGCCGACCGCTCGTCGCGTTCTAACGACGTAAGCACCGGAGCGACCGAAGGGAGCGAGGAGCACAACGAGTTAGAACCGTCGAGCGGGAGGGGGCTTCCTGGCTGTTCGCGGTCGCAGCCGTCGAAATTGAACGTGATACACCTGTCCCGAGCGGGAGATTCAAACGAACGGACTTCCTACGAAATCTCAGATGCGGCTCGACGAGTTCCTCGACGACTTCGATCGCGACCTCGACGCCGAGAAGCGGCGGCTCGCCGAGGAGAAGTCCTACGCGATCACGGACCACCTCGAGGACGTCGAGACGCGGTTCGAGAGCGCGCTCTCCGGCGACACGCTCGTCGGGTCGACGTCGCCGGAGATCTTCGTCGGCCGGAGTGGCTACCCGGACGTCTCGACGGGCGTGCTCTCACCCGTCGGCGACGAGGACCAGGCCGAGGAGTACGCGACGAGCGGGAACTGGTATGCGAACGGCCTGGGGGTCGAGGACGTGCTCCAGCGCCGGACAGGGCTGCTCAACTCCCAGCGCCGCGCGAAGGTCGAGGTCGACGACGTCTGGGACGGGTTCGTCGGCGCGCAGCGCGAGGTCGCGATCGCGGACCGGCCGGTCGGCGTCGAGATCGGGCTGGACGACCGCCCGGAGATCGACCTCTCGACGGACGCCGTGGCGACGCCGACCGGCCCGAACGCGACGGCCGAACGCGTCGACCTCACGGAGAATCCCTACGTTCCCAGAGCGGTCAAGAAGACTCTCGAGGACGACGACTGGCAGGCCCAGGGTGCGATGAACTACCTCTGGCAGCGGGGGTTCGACGTCTACGAGATCAACACGATCCTCTCGGCGGGCGCGCTGGGCCAATCTGCGAACCGCCGGCTCGTCCCGACGCGGTGGTCGATCACCGCCGTCGACGACACCGTCGGGCAGTTCATGCGCGGGCAGATCCGCAACAGCCAGAGCGTCGACGAGGTCGAAGTCTGGTACAACGAGTACGTCGGCAACCGCTACTGGATCGTGCTCGCGCCCGGGCAGTGGGAGTTCGAACTCGTCGAGATGAAGGGTCCGGGCAGCGTCTGGAACCCGGACGAGGCCGAGTACTTCCTCGCCTCCGCCAGCGAGGGGTACGAGGGCCGGACCGGCTACGTCGACGAGACCGCCGGGGCCTACTACGCCTCGCGGCTGGGCGTCCTCGAGGAGCTCGTCGAACGCGACCGGCAGGCGAAGGCGCTGGTGCTCCGGGAGGTCACCGACGAGTACTGGGCGCCCGTGGGCGTCTGGCAGGTCCGCGAGGCCGTCCGCAACGCCTTCGGCGACGGCGTGATGGACCGGCCAGCGACGGCGGAGACCTTCCACGGAGCGGTGCAGGGTGTGGCCTCGGAGCTCCCCGTCGAGATGGACCAGCTGCGGCGGAAATCCGAGATGGTCGCGGGCGTGCAGTCCCAGCTCTCGGCGTTCGAGTGAGCGCTCACCGAACGAGCTACCCATCGAACGAGGTTGCTATCGAACGTGCTTCCTATCGAGCGACGGTTCGAGATAGCGATCGCTCCGGAGCGATCGAGCGAACGGGAAAAACGGCGAATCCCGAGTTAGCCGAAGAGGTCGCCGAGGCCCTCGCCGCTGGCCTCCTCGTCCTCGTCGTCGTCCGTGGTGTCGGGGAGATCCTCGTCGGCCTCCTCGACCTCCTCGTCGTCATCGTCGCTCTCGTCTGCGTCCGCGGACCCGCTGTCCGCGGCACCACTGGCGGCCGCGCCGCCAGCGGGGACTGCGGCCGCCTCCGCGACGGCCTCGTCGATGTCGACGTCCTCGAGGGCGGCCACGAGGGCCTTGACGCGGGACTCCTCGACGTCCACGCCCGCGGCCTCCAGCACGTCGGTCAGGTTACTCTCGTTGATCTCTTCGCCGGTCTCGTTGAGGATGAGTGCTGCGTATACGTACTCCATTTGTAATCACCCGAACATGTCGCCGAGGCCTTCCGCACCTGCGTCTTCGTCGCCGTCGCCAGCGTCGTCGTCATCGTCGGCCTCCGCGTCCGCTTGGTCGTCGGCCTGTTCGTCCTCGGATCCGTCGTCCGTCGCAGCGTCGCCGTCGTCGGCCGCCTCCTCGGCAGCCGGTTGGGCGGGCGCTTCGACGTCCTGGAGGTCCTCCGGGAGCGCGTCGGGGTCGTCGACCTGTGCGACGAGCGCGCGAACCTGCGCGTCCGCCTTGCTCACGAGGTCGTCGGCCAGCGACGGGCTCTCGATCGAGGCCTGCAGACCGAGGCTCTTGGCCTCGCCCTGGGCCTTCGCGATGAGGGTACCCGCGGTCGTCGCCGTCGGGTAGTTTGCGTTGACCGAGAGATTGCGAGCGCGCGCCGCGGCGGTCGCGACGTCGTCGCGGTACTCATCGACGTCGATCTCCAGCTCGTCGGGCTCGAAGAGGACGCCGTCGGCGACGACGCCACGGAGGTCGAGACCGACCTCCTTGGGTTCGAGTCCGAGCTCGGAAAGGACGTCCGCGAGCTCGGAAGAGACTTCGTCTCCCGCCTCCGCGACCGTGCTGTCCTCCGTGACGTGGATGGATCCCTCCTGGATCCGTGCGGCCGCGCCGACCGTCTGGAGGTCGCCGACGAACGGGCCGGGGTCGATCCCCGTGTCCTGCTCCTCGATCACGATGTCGTTGGGAGCGACCTCGCCCGCACCGATGGGCGCGGGCGTCTTCGAGGCTTCCAGCTGCTGGTAGAGCCCGAAGGGGTTCTCGTTCGTCATGATGAGGCCGACCTGTCCGGTCACGTGTCCGGTGAGCTGGTCGAGCCCGCGGTCGGACTCTTCGAGTGCACGGCGCAGGAGCGTGTTCCGGCTAACCCGGAGCTCCGCGGTGCCGTGGAGGCCACGTCGCATGTCCTGGAGCTGCCGGCTCGGGATGCCCGCGATGTCCACGACGCCGACGCTCTCGAAGTTCTCGAGCAGGTCGACGATCGCGTCGACCTCCTCGCGCTTCCACTCGGGGATCGTCTCGGTGCGATGTTCGGCGCTCATCTACACCACCTCCTCGGCGGGACCCATCGTCGTCTTCACGAAGACCGTGTCGACGTTCTGGGGGCCCTTCTCCAGGTCCGCGTAGAGTCGCCGGAGGATCACGTCGATGTTGTCGGCGATCTCCTCGGCGGACATCTCCTCGGCGCCGACCAGCGCGTGGAACGTGCGCCGGTCGCCGCTGCGGAGCTGGACGGTGTTCTTCATCCGTTCGACGACTTCGACGACGTCGTCGTCCGGTGAGAGCGGGGTCGGCATCTTGCCGCGGGGCCCCAGGATCGTCCCGAGGTAGCGCCCGACGTCCTGCATGAGCGCCTCCTCCGCGACGAAGAAGTCGGTCTCGCCCGCGAGCTCCTTCGCCGCATCGTCGTCGTCGCCGAGGTCAGCGAGGTCGTCGCCGGAGAGGACGTCGTCGGCGACGTCCTCGGCGCGGACCGCGGTCTCACCTTCGGCGATCACGACGATGTTCGTCTCCTGACCGGTACCGGCAGGAAGGACGATGCTCTCGTCGACGCGATTCGACGGATCGTCAAGGTCGAGGTCGCGCAGATTGATCGCGAGATCGACGGACTCGGTGAAGTTCCGGTCCGGCGACTCGTCGAGTGCGCGAGAAACTGCTAGTTCGATTTCCTGATCTGCCATTGTTCACCTCCGTAGTGCGCCTGTGGCTCCTACGGATCAGTGAAACAGGCCAAGCCTGTCTCGTCGGAAACGATGGTCATGGGCTATAAAAAGTCGTCGAAGCAGCCCACGTCGGCAGGGCGCGGAACCGCCGTGTGGGCGGTTCACGGGCGATTTGCCCTCGTTCGTCACGGCTCGTTCGTCACGGCGAGTTTGGTCGCACTCGGTCGGCCCGTGAACTCCGCACTGACGGCTCCTCACCGTCGGTGGTCGGTGCGCTCAGTGGTCGTGACCGGCCATCTCCTGGAAGGTCTGGCCGAACCGCTCCTCGAAGAGGTCCTCGAGCAGGTCGTTGGCTTCCTTCACGGTCTCCTGGGGCGCCTCGTCGGCGTGGAAGACGCGCGTGTGCATCTGCTGTGCGAGTCCGAGCAACACGAGGTCGCCGGACATCTCGGTCGGCGATTCGCCCTCGCCGAGCGCCTCGATGGCGGCGACGGGAACCTCGATCTCTTCGGTCTCGTGCTCGGAATCCGACTCGATGGTCAGCGTGTACGTCTCGGCCATGGGCGAACCTCCCCGTCCAGACCCTTGAAGGCTCTCTTTCGCCGGTGGACGACGAGCCTCCAGGCCGCCAATCGATGGTACGCTCGCCGGACTATCACTCGATGCTCTCCACCGACCGGAAGGACAGCGTCACCCGTGCACCGTCGGCCTCGTCGTCGAACGACACGGTGCCGCCACTGGCCGCCGTCGCGTGCGCGATCAGCCAGAGTCCCAGTCCACTGCCGTGCTGGAGCGGCGTGATCTCGCCGGCTTCGAGCACCTCTCGCTCGGCGTCGGGGATCCCCGGGCCGTCGTCGGCGACCGTGAGCTCGGCGCCGTCGGGGACCTGCTCGAGCGTGACGGTGATCGTCGGATTCGGGCCGGCGTGTTGGAGCGCGTTCCCGACCAGCTCCTCGACTGCTCGCTCGATCGCACCCGACCCGAGGACCGGGCACGTCTCCGGAGCGTCGACCTCGATCGTTGCGTCGGGATCCATTCGGCGGGATCGGTCGACCACGGATCGAACGATCGAGGCGGCGTCGACCTCGCCGAGCTCGCGGCGCTCGGCGTCGATGACCCGACTGATCCGTTTGGCCTTCTGGCTCATCGAGAGCAGGTCACGCGCCGTTTCGTCGAGCGTCTCGAGCAGTTCGCCCTCGCGCACGTCGCCCTCCGCCCGGGCCTGTTCGAGCTGGTCGATTCCGGCGAGCAACACGTTGACCTCGTTCCGGACGTTGTGCCGGAGGAGCCGCTGGAGGACCGCGAGATGTCGCTCGCGTTCCTTTTGCTCGGTGATGTCCGTGTAGATGCCGAAGCCGCGCGTCGTTCCGTCGGTCGCCTCGTATGGAACGCCACGGAAGAGGAACTCCCTGCGCCCGTACTGGGTCTCTCGCTCGACTTCGGCGTGGTTCACCTCGCCGGTCGCCGTCTGTTCGTCGAGTGCTTTCGCCCGATCCATGTCCTCTTCGGGAACGATCACGTCGTTGAGTCGATCGCCCGCGATCTCCTCTTCACGGAAGCCAAAGGTCTCCTCGAAGGCCTCGTTGACCGACTCGATCACCGATTCGTCCTCGAAGTACCCCTCGACCACTGGATCCGGAATGTTCTCGAAGAGGTACTCGAAGCGGTCCTCCTGGGAGTCGAGCTGTTCCCGGACGGCGAGCAGGTCGCTAATGTCCCGTACCGTCCCGACCACGCCGCGGAACTCGTCGCCGGGCAACAGACTGTAGGTCAGCTCGACGGGCACCTCCTCGCCGTCACCAGTGGTGAGGTCGATCTGCTGGGTCCGGGTCGCACCGGGTGGCTCGTCGAGCAGCTCTCGGATCAGCTCGGCGCCATCGCCCTCGGACCTGTCGTCGATGAAGTCCCCGACGTTCATCCCGAGCACTTCCTCGCGGTCGTAGCCGAGGCGCTCCGCGAGCACCGGCGTACAGTGGAGCATGTTCCCCGTCTCGTCGTGGACGTAGACCATGTCGTCGACCGTCTCGAAGGCCGTCTCGAGCCGCTCGAGCTCGCGGGTGCGCTCGACGCGGTCGAGCACCCGCGCGACGTTCGTCGCGAGGAGTCGCGCCAGCTGCACGTCCGACTCGTCGAACGCGCCCGGTCCGGGGGTCGCGATCAGGAGCGTGCCGACCTCGCCGATCGGCACGTGGAGTCTACTCGTTGCGGGCAGTGCGTTCCCGGTGCCGGTCTCGGTACTCTCCCGCCGGACGACGGTGCCGCTCTCGAGGGCCTCGACGGCACCGTCACCCTCGGTTGGATTCGGGAGCGTGCCACCCGTCAGCGCTTCGGTGGCGTCGGTCCAGGCGACCGGCTCGAGCGATCCCGAAGACGCTCCCTCCAGGAAACAGACGACGAACTGGAAGCCGAGGATATCGGCGGCGGCGTCGACTGCCTGCTGGGCAACTGCCTCCGGGCTCCGTGCGTCCAGCAGCTCCCGCATGGTTCCGTGGACCGCCTCGATGCGGTCGACCCGCTCGATCCGGTCGAGCGCGCTGCGAGCGTTCGCCGCCAGCAGCTCCCCGACGTGGCGATCGCCGTGGCCGAACGCGTCGGCGCTGGTCGCTCCGAAACTCAGGACGCCGTGATCGCCGAGCGGGAGGGCGAGCGCCGACTCGATCTCCGTGATCCCCGCGTCCGACAGGGTCGCCGCGTCGAGTTCGTGCGGTCGCTCGTGTTCGATCGCCGGCCGTAGCGCGCTCTCTTCGAGTGGCACCGCCGGCAGGCCTCCGATCATCTCCTCGGCGCGGTCGGAGCTGGCGACCTGGCGAAGCGTCTCGCCGTCGTCCTCGAACAGGTGCACGCTCACGAGTTCGTAACCCAGCGCCCGTTCGGCGGTTTCGACGGCCGTCGTCGCGACGGTCCGGGCTTCGTCCGCGTCCATGAACGCCTGCGCGCACTCCAGCAGCGCGCCGATCCGCTCGTCGCTCGATCCGCCGTACTGGCCCGTTCGATCGTCGCGATCGGGGGCCGTCGTCACATCGTTGGACTCGCCCGCGACGCCGTCGAGCGCCTGGAGTCGTCGGGTGATCCGCTGCCCGTCGCGCTCGCCGGTGGTCAGCACCCGATCGTCGGCGCCCGCTTCGAGTGCGGCGCCGGCCCGGTCGGCCGCCGTGGCCGGCACCGCATAGAGGATCGGCAGCTCCGGGGCGGCGGCGCGGAGCGCATCGATCGTCTCGACGTCGCCGTCTCCCGCACAGACGATCGAACAGTCCGCCGACGAAGCCGCCGCGACCGCCGGACGGTCGGGCGTGATGCCTCCGTCCGAGAGCTGGCTTCGCGGCCGGTCGCCTTGCTGCCGCTCGCGTTCCTGCCGTTCACGATCCCGCCGTTCGGGTTCCTGTCGTTCAGCCGTCGAGCTCTCACCCGCCACACGCTCGCTATCCCCACGTTCGCCGTCGCTCTGCATCTGCTCCTCCCGCGAGCGCTCGTCAGTCCCGCTCACCTGCTCGTACGCACTGGCCTCGATCGAGAAGCCGCGGTCTTCGAGGGTGGCGATCGTCGTCCCCGAAACCGTTCCAACCAGCAGTAGCGTCGGCATTCGGTATAGCCCAAGGTGGGTGGGACCGAACAAGTGAGTTGTGGCCAGCTATGCGACCGCGAAGCGGGCGAATGCGGCCGCTGGCTGCCGATTTCCGAGAGAAGCACGTCTGCGGTGAGCAACGGTCCCGGACGAGAACCGGTCGCCGAACGTCCAGCCGGAGGGGTCAGAACGACGGCATCACGTCGTCGGCGACGAACTCGGCGAAGCGCTCCTGGTCGGGGCTGTGGCTCTGGTAGACGACGTGTTCGAATCCGCAGTCGACGTACGTCTCGGTCACGTCGATGATGTCCTGGGGATCGTCGGTCACGACGTAGGCGTCGGTGAGTTCTTCCTCGCTGACCTCCTCCTCGCCGGCCTGCTGGATGACGCGGGGATCGGCGACGTCGTCGGTGTAGAACCGGTCGACGAGCGTGCCTCGCCAGGGCAGCGCGGGCTCCAGTGCGGCCTCGTAGTCGTCGTCCAGGGAAACGTGGATGTGGATGGTCTTCTCGACGTCGTCGAACTGCTCGTTGCGATCGGACTTCGCGACGCCGTTCTCGACCTGCGTGAAGATGGTGTCCTGGATGAACTCGGGGTCGCCGTAGACGGTGATGAGACCGTCGCCGAGGTCGCCGGCCATCCGCGCCGCGGTCGGACCGCTCGCGGCGATGTGGATCGGCGGCGCCTCGTCGGGGCCGGTGTAGAGGTTCGCCTCGTCGGTCTGGTAGAAGTTGCCGTCGAAGGTGACGAACTCCTCCTCAAACAGCCGCCGGATGAGCCGGATGGCCTCCGCGGTACGCCGTGCGCGCTCGCCGTAGTCGGGCAGCGGGTTGCCCAGCGGCGACTCGTTGAGCGCCTCGCCGGTGCCCACGCCGAGGAAGACCCGGTCGGGGTAGAGCTCCGCCAGCGTCGCCAGTCGGTGGGCGACGTTCGCGGGGTGGTAGCGCCGGAGCAGCGCGCTAACGCCCGTGCCGATCTCCATGTCCTCCGTGCGTTCGAGCGCTGCGGGCATCCACGACCAGCAGTTCCCGCAGTTCGCGGGCTCGCCGCCCGCTTTCGTGTGGAACCACGGGTGGAAGTGGTCGTTGACGGTGATCGAGTCGAAGCCGTTGGCGTACGCGATGTCCACCTGATCGAGACACTGCTGGGGGGAGAACTCCTCGAGCGAGGCGAACCAGCCGAACTTCGTCATGGTCGCGTCTTTCCCGGCCCCCGGCATAACTCTTGAGACACCGGCCCCACCGGCCGCCGTTCGTGACGCGCCGTACTGCTCGTTCCAGCCATCCAGCTGGGGTCGCTATCCGCTGAAATCCGCTACTCCTCCGGCTTCACGATGTCGTCGAGGTTCTCGATGGTGATGTCGTAGCCCGCGCTTTCGCCGGGCAGGATGTCACCGAGCGCGGCGCCGAACGCGGCGGCGGTCCAGATCACGACGATCCGGGCGAGCACCTCGAACTCCGTGGGGTTCCCGACGCGATGACGGCCCCACAGGAAGAACAGTCCCGCCGCCGTGAGGAAGGAGGCGACCAGCACGCCGACCAGTCGTCTCGGGACGATTCCGAGGATCGGATTCGAGATCTTGACCTCGCGAATGTCCGCCCAGTAGAGCAACCCGATACTCATCACGACGACGAAGGCGACGTTGCCGATGAAGAAGATCGGAACGCCGAAGCGCCACCGGTCGCTGAGGAACGCCGCGACCTCGAAGACGCCCCCTTCGACGAGCATCGGCATGGAGATGAGGATCGCGCCGACGACCGCCTCGGCGACGTCCCGCGTCGTGTACTTCTGGATGTGGCCGCTGAGGAGGCCGCCGCCAGGGATGCGCTCGGCGAGACTGATCGTCGACTGGACCTGCTCGCGCTCGTGTTCGGAGTCGACGGTCTCCTCCAGCTCCTCGAGCTGGTCGAGGAGCGCGTCCACGTCCGGATCTCGGGAGGGGCCGGGCGGCGGCGTTCCGGCGTCACACGTTCCGTCGGCGGGGTCTCCGGCCCCGCCACTGGCACTCCCCGCGTCTCCGCTGTCGCTCATTCGCCGGAGAGTGCCGGAGCAGTGGCATAAACGCACCGCCGGTCGACGGCCCCGTGGTGCCCAGACGGCCCCGAACTGCGCGACCTCCGGTCAGACGCCCCAGAGCACCCAGATTCCGGCGGTGGTCACGACCGACAGCAGGAGCTGGAGGGGCGCGCCGACCCGCAGGAAGTCCGTGAACTTGTAGCCGCCGGGACCGTACACCATGAGGTTCGTCTGGTAGCCGATCGGCGTCATGAACGCCGTCGCGCCGGCGAACGTCACCGCGAGCAGGAAGGCGAAGGGGTTCGCGCCGAGCTGGAGCGCGGTGTCGACCGCCACCGGGAGCATGAGCACGACGGTCGCGACCGGCGTGATGACGTTCGCGAGCGCGCTCGTCACGACGTAGAAGAGGTAGAGCACGAGCAGCGCCGGGAGCACCTCGCCGCTCGCCGCGAGCGCGTCGGCGATCGCGGTCGCGCCGCCGGTGCGCTCCATCGCGAGCCCGAGCGGGATCACGCCAGCCAGGAGAAAGATCACGTTCCAGGAGACCGCCTCGTAGGCGTCAGACGGCGAGAGGCAGCCGGTGACGAACATCGCGAACGCGCCGCCGAGCGCGGCGATGACGATCGGAACCGGCGTCGCCGCCGCGGCGAGCACCACCACGAGCACAATCGAGAGCGCCACCGGTGTCCGGGGGGACAGCGGCGCGACAGCGTCGGAATCGGTCGCGTCGCGGGCCTCGAGCACGCGCTCGTCGACGATCCAGAGCTCCGGGCTATCGGCGAAGTACTCGATCGTCTCGGGGGTCGTTCGCAGGAGCAGGTGGTCACCGGGCTGGAGTTCCAGCGCCCCGAGATCGGTACGGTGGAGGGACCCCTCCCGCCGGATGGCAAGTACGCTCGTCCGGTGGAACCGCTCGAGGCCCGTCTCTGCCCACGTCTCGCCGACGAAATCGGAGTCCTCGGGGACGACCGCGGTCGCGAGCGTGTACGCCGTCGGTGCCTCGTCGAACGTCGCCGCCGTCACGTCCTCGCGATGGAGGTGCCGGAGGTCGTTCGTCTCGCGGAAGCGGTTGATCGCCTGCAGCGTTCCGTGGACGATCAGTCGGTCGTCGGGTCGCACGGTCGCCTCACCGTCGGGGAGTGCGAACACCTCGCCGTCGCGGCGAAGCTGGAGGATCGAGATCTCGGCGTCGGCGCTCTCGGCGACGTCGTCGACCGATCGGCCCACGAGTGGGGATCCCTCGCGGACGACGACTCGGCCCAGGTGGTCCTCCATGTCGAACCGTTCGAGCGGATCCGCGTCGACCGGAACGCGAGCGGGCGTCAGCGCCCGCCCGACCGTCAGGAGGTAGGCGATGCCGACGAGGAGGACGACGATCCCCAGCGGCGTGAACTCGAACATCCCGATGCCGTCGCGACCGGGGATCAGCTCCCCGGCGACGTCGCTCGCGAGGATGTTCGTCGCGGTTCCGATCAGCGTCAGCGTGCCGCCGAGGATCGCGGCGTAGGACAGCGGCAGGAGTAGTTTCGAGGGCGAGATCCCCGCGTCGCGGGCGAGGTCCTGCACCATCGGGATGAACACCGCGACGACGGGCGTGTTGTTGACGATCCCGGCGATCGGCCCCGTCGTACAGATCGTCGCCACGAGCGCCCGATCCGGATCCCCGTGCGTGAACGAGGCGAGCGCGACGCCGAGACGCTCGACGATGCCGGTCTGCTGGACGCCCGCGCTGAGCATGTACATCGCGACGATCGTGATCGTGGCGGGGTTCGAGAAGCCCGAAATCGCCTCTGCCGGGGAGAGTCCGATCCACGGCTCGGCGATCGCGATCGCCACGACGATCCCGATCGCGGTCACGTCGCTCGGGAACGTCTCGGAGACGAAGAGCACGAGCGCCACGGCGATCAGCGCGAAGACGACGAGGGCGCCCGTCGAGAGCCCCGCGACAGCCATGGATCCCCCGACGGACGGCCGCCGCTTGAGTCTTGGCACACGCGAACGGTCGCACGGGGCCTCTCGTCGCGATTCCCGTGCCCGGAGTCGACCCGGCAGTCCACACTTCCGGAGTGCTTTTCGCCCCGGCACGACAGGGCTCGTGCATGGACGAGCCGCCCGAAATCCTCCTCACGAACGACGACGGGATCGACGCTCCCGGGCTGGCGGCGCTCGAAGCCGGCCTCTCCGCGGTCGCAGACGTCACCGTGGTCGCACCCGCGACCGACCAGAGCAAGGTCGGCCGCCAGACCTCCACGGACGTCGTGATCGAGCGCCACAACGGCGGCGTCGCGCTGACTGGTACGCCCGCGGACTGCGTGATCGCCGGGCTCCAGGAGTTCTGTACCGATCCCGACCTCGTCGTTTCGGGCTGCAACCGCGGCGCGAACCTCGGCGGCTACGTGCTCGGCCGCTCGGGAACGGTCAGCGCGGCCGTCGAGGCCGCCTTCCACGGTGTGCCCGCCATCGCATCCTCGCTGTACGTTCCCGTCGACGACGCAGCCTTCGAGGACGCCGAGGTCGAGGAGCGGGACTTCCGCGAGGCCGTCCGCGCGACCCGGTTCCTCGTCGAGCACGCGCTCGACGCTGGCGTCTTCGAGCACGCCGACTACCTCAACGTCAACGCACCAGTGCCGGACGGCCGCCTCGCCGCGACGGCGTCCGGAGACGCGGAGGGGGAGACGGGAGCGGGCGACGGCACAGCGGTCAGCGGTGCCCCGGCGCAGATGCGCGTCACCTCGCCGTCGCACCGCTACGAGATGGACGCCGTTCGCGAGGGCGACCGGGTCCGTCTCGAGGACCGCATCTGGGAGCTGATGGCGGAGGGCGACCTCGAAGAGCTTCCGGGCACCGATCGCCACGCGATCCTCGACGGCGCAGTGAGCGTCTCGCCGCTCACCGCCCCTCACACCACCGAGCACCACGACGCGCTCGACGGGCTGGCGGAGGCCTACCCGACGGACGAGTAGTCGGCTGGCCGACTCGGGCGCCCTCGACTCGCGTAGTCGCGGTCCGTCACTCAGTCCCGGTCCTCGGCGACGCAGTCCCGGATCGGACCGAGGAGTTCGTCGGCGACGGCGTAGGGATTCGTCTCTCGGCGGTGGACTTCGGCGGCGAGTGACTCGATCCCGCCACGCTCGTCGATCTCGGCCTCCAGCAGCGTACCGAGGTCTTCGCGGAGCAGCGTCCGGATCTCCTCGGCGTATCGCGTCCTGGCACGGTCCTCGAGCGCGCCCGTGTTCGCGAGATAGCTGCGGTGGTCGTCGAACGCCTCGATCACTGCGTCGACGCCCTCGCCGTGGGTCGCGACCGTCTCGACGACCGGCGTCCGCCACTCGCCGTCCCCGGTGTCACCGTCCGGCTCCACTGCAGATTCGTCACTCTCCGACGTCGGCGCTTCGCCTCCGTCGGGGCCGTGGTGGCCGGTCCGCACGATCGGATCGACGTCCCGTTCGAGCTGGAGCATCTCGGTCAGCTCCTGGACCGTCCGGTTCGCGCCGTCGAGGTCGGCCTTGTTGACGACGAAACAGTCCGCGATCTCGAGGATGCCGGCCTTGAGCATCTGCACGTCGTCGCCAGCGCCGGGCTGGACCAGCACGGCGACGGTGTCGGCGGTCCGTACGACGTCGATCTCGTTCTGGCCGGCGCCAACGGTCTCGATGATGATTCGGTCCTTGCCGAAGGCGTCGAGCGCCCGGACGGCGTCGGCGGTCGCGGCGGCGAGGCCGCCCAGTGCACCGCGGGCGGACATCGAGCGCACGAACACGTCCATGTCGCCGACGGTCGAGCCCATTCGAATCCGGTCGCCGAGCACCGCGCCGCCGGTAAAGGGCGAGGCCGGATCGACGGCGATCACGCCGACGGTCTCGCCGCGGTCGCGGTACTCGAGGGCGAGCTTGTCGACGAGCGTGGACTTGCCGGTGCCGGGGCTGCCGGTGATCCCGACGACGCTGGCGTTCCCGGTGTGTTCGTGGAGTGCGCCGACGAGCTGCCGGTAGCCCGGCGTCCGGTCCTCGATGTAGGTGATCGCTCGCGCGAGTGCGCGATGCTCGCCAGCGAGCAGCGATTCGACGAGTGCCTCGACGTCGAACGCTGCCTCGGCGTCTCGAGCCGCTGCTCCATCGGACGCGTCGCCCGCGACCGACTCCTCGGTCATCGTCGGTCCCGGACGTTCTCGCGAACGAACTCGATCGTCGTCTCCAGCTCCGTCCCGGGGCCGAACACCTCGGCGACGCCCAGTTCCTTCAGCTCCTGCTCGTCGTCGTCGGGAATCACGCCGCCGACGATGAGGAGCGTGTCGTCCATCGCGCCGTACTCCTCGAGCCCCTCGATGACCTTCGGGACGAGCGTGTTGTGCGCGCCCGAGAGGATCGAGATGCCGAGGACGTCGACGTCCTCCTGGACCGCCGCCTGGACGATCTCGTCCGGGGCGTTGTGCAGGCCGGAGTAGATGACTTCGAAGCCCGCGTCGCGGAAGGCCCGCGCGATGACGTGCGCGCCGCGGTCGTGGCCGTCGAGGCCGACCTTCGCGACGAGGCAGCGGATCGTCCGTTGTTCCGCGTCCGCGCTCATACCCCGATTTGGCGGGGCTGGCATTTCACGCTAACGGGGAGTTGGTGGCGGCGAGTGGGCCGAGGCGTGCATCGGCGGGCAAGTTCGGGCATCGTCTCCCTCCCTGGGTAGCCGCGTAGTCGTGCCAGCCGGACCCGAAGAATATTGGGTCAGCGATCGCCGAAACGGAACGGCCATGAATCCGGCCCACGATCCCCCGACAATGGCCGACGCGTGGACGCAGTTGCAGGGTGACGGACCGTCGTGGCTGAAGGACAACGTGACGGCTGCCACCGCAGTCCTGACCCTCGTCGGGTTCGTCGCAGTGATCGGAACGTTCGAGGGCTTGATCCCGTTCTACCCGAACTTCGGCGAGCGGGGCGTGAACTGGCTGGGCCACGCCATCGCCGTCGTCAACCTCGCGGCGACGGCCTGCCTGATCGCCGGCTGGCGCTACGTCAAGCGCGGTGAGATCGAGAAGCACGCGAAATCGATGACCGCGGCGTTCGGGCTCATCCTGCTCTTCCTCACGCTCTATCTGCCGAAGGTCGGCGGCGGTGGCGAGAAGCGACTCGTCGAGTCCGTGCCGGATCCGATCGCGCTGGGCTACTTCGTCATGCTCGCGATCCACATCGTTCTCTCCGCGGTCGCGATGCCGGTCGTGATCTACGCGTTCCTGCTGGGCATCTCGCATACGCCCGCGGAGCTGCGTGACTCCCTGCATCCCCGCGTCGGGCGGATCGCTGCCGCGTCGTGGGTGCTGAGCCTCGTGCTGGGCGTGGTGACGTACGTGATCCTCAACCACGTCTACGGCTACGACTTCGCCCCGGCCTGAGCGAGCGATTGTGCCGCGGGATCGCTGACGGCGACGCCCCAACGAGCGTAGCGCCGGCCCCGCATCCCGAGAATCCCACCTGGCTTTATCTCCCTCCGCCGACGATATCCGATCACTGATGGGACGCCTATCGGAACTGTTCGCACCGTCGTCGATCGCCGTCGTCGGTGCGACGGACCGCGAGGGCTCCGTCGGCCGGGCGATCGTCGAGAACCTCCAGGCGGACTTCGAGGGGGAGATCGTCGCGGTGAACCCCTACCGGGGCTCAGTGCTCGGGCTGGACTGTTACGACGACCTCCAGTCGGCGCCGCGCGTCGATCTGGCCGTCGTCGTGGTGCCGCCCGACGCCGCGATCGAGACCGTTCGCTCGGCGGGGGAGGTCGGGATCGACAACGTCGTGGTGATCACTGCCGGCTTCGGCGAGACCGGCAGCGAGGGCGCCACGCGTGAACAGGAGCTCCAGGCCGTCGCGAGCGAGTACGACCTCAACGTCGTCGGGCCGAACAGCCTCGGCATCATGAGCACGCCCGTCGGGATGAACGCCACCTTCGGTCCCGACAACGCGCTGGCGGGCTCGATCTCCTTCATGAGTCAGTCCGGCGCGTTCGTCACCGCCGTGCTGGACTGGGCGATCCAGCAGGAGATCGGCTTCAAGGACGTCGTCTCGCTGGGGAACAAGGCGGTTCTCGACGAGACGGACTTCGTCCGGGCATGGGGCGAGGACGACGATACCGACGTGATCGTGGGCTACCTCGAGGGGATCGACCGCGGCCGCGAGTTCATCGAGGCCGCTCGTGAGACCAGCGAGGACACCCCGATCGTGCTCGTCAAGTCGGGCCGGACGGAGGCCGGCGCGCAGGCCGCCTCCTCCCACACCGGGACGATGGCCGGCAGCGAGGCGGCCTACGAAGCTGGCCTCGATCAGGCCGGCGTCCTGCGCGTCGACACCGTTCAGGAACTGTTCGACGCCGCGCGGGCGCTCTCCGGGCTCCCGCCGCTACCCGAGGACGACGTCGCAGTCGTCACGAACGCCGGCGGCCCCGGCGTGATGGCGACGGACGCCGTCGGCGACTCGTCGCTGAACCTCGCGTCGTTCAGCGACCAGACGCTGGAGTCCTTCGCCGAGCTCCTGCCCGAAGAGGCGACTGGCTACAACCCGGTGGACGTCATCGGCGACGCCGACGTCGATCGGTTCCGCGGCGCGCTCGACGTCGCGCTGAACGACGACGGCGTCGGCGCGGCGATCGTCCTCGCTGCGCCCACGGCCGTCCTCGACTACGAGGAGCTTGCCGACGCCGTCGGCGCGCTCCAGGCCGAGTACGGCAAGCCCGTCGTCGGCGCGTTCATGGGCGGGGAGAGCGCGGATCGCGGCGCCGCCGCGCTGCGCGAGCACGGCATCCCGAACTACTTCGATCCCGCCCGCGCGGTCGACAGCCTGGAGGCGCTCTCCCGGTACCGCGAGATCTCCGAGCGTGAGTACCCCGAACCGGAGACGTTCGAGGACGTCGACCGCGAGCGCGCCCGCGAGATCCTGGGCCGCGTCGAGGGTCGCTCGGACAACCGCCTCGGCGTGGAAGCGATGGACCTGCTCGACGCCTACGGGATCCCGACGCCCGACGGCGAGGTCGTCGACACGCCCGCTGCAGCAGAGGAAGTCGCAAAATCGATCGATGGCGACGTCGTGATGAAGATCGTCAGCCCGGACATCCTCCACAAGTCCGACATCGGCGGCGTCCGGGTCGGCGTCGCCGACGAGGACGTCCGGGACGCCTACGAGGACCTCGTCGCGCGGGCGCACAACTACCAGCCCGACGCGGACGTCCTCGGCGTCCAGGTCCAGGCGATGGTCGACCTCGACGACGCGACGGAGACGATCATCGGCGCGAACCGGGATCCGCAGTTCGGCCCGCTCGTGCTCTTCGGCCTCGGCGGTATCTTCGTCGAGGTGCTCGAGGACACGGCGCTGCGCGTCGGCCCCATTTCCGAGCCGGAGGCCCGGGCGATGGTCGACGACATCAAGGCGGCACCGCTGCTCCGCGGGGCGCGGGGCCGCGAGCCTGCGGACGTCGACGCCGTCGTCGAGGCGCTCCAGCGCCTCTCCCAGCTCGTCTGGGAGTTCCCGGCGATCCTCGAGCTCGACGTCAACCCGCTCGTCGCCGGTCCCGACGGCGCGAGCGCGATCGACGTCCGGCTCACCGTCGACCCCGACCAGCTCGCGGACGCGCCACGAACCGAGCTTCCCGGCACCGACGAGGTCGCCTCCGGGAGCGACGAGCCACCGGCGACGGCCCCGACCGACACCACCTCCACCCCAGACCAATGAGCGACGACACCCTACTCGTCACGGCACTCGCGGACGGCACCGGCAAGACGGCGGTCACGATCGCGCTCGGGCTCCACGCCCGGGATCGCGACGAGGCCGTCGGCTACATGAAACCCAAGGGCACACGCCTGCGCAGCCGCGTCGGCAAGACGGTCGACGAGGACCCGATGCTCGCCCGCGAGCTGCTCGGGTTCGAGGCGGAGATGCACGAGATGGAGCCCGTCGTCTACTCGCCGACGTTCGTCGAGCAGGCGGTGCGCGGGCAGGCCAATCCGGCTGACCTCCGCGCCCAGATCGAGGAGCACTTCGATACGCTGTCGGCCGAGGCCGACCGGATGTTCCTCGAGGGCGGTGGCACGCTGACGACCGGCGGCATCGTCGACCTCACCGACGCCGACGTCGCCGACTACGTCGACGCCGAGGTACTCGTCATCGCGGGCTACGACTCGCCGGGCGACCTCGACGACGTCCTGGCTGCCGTCGACACCGTCGGCCAGGATCGCCTTCGTGGCGTCCTCTTCAACGCCGTCGACGACGCGGCCTTCGACGGGCTCGAAGAGGACGCCGTCCCGTTTCTCGAGGAGCGCGACGTCCCCGTCCTCGGCGCGATCCCGAGGGTTCAGGAGCTCGCGGGCGTCACCGTCGGCGACCTCGCGGACGAACTCGGCGCGCGGGTCCTGACGAACGTCCCGACCGACGACTACGTCGAGCGCTTCTCCGTCGGCGCGATGGGCGCGGACTCCGCGCTCCGGCACTTCCGGCGGACCCGCGACGCGGCGGTCATCACCGGCGGCGACCGCTCGGACGTCCAGACTGCCGCGCTCGAGGCACCCGGCGTCAACTGCCTGATCCTCACGGGCGGCCACCGCCCCTCCAGCGCGGTCGTCGGCGCGGCCGAGGAGAAGGGCGTCCCGATCGTGCTCGTCCAGACGGACACGCTGACGACGATCGACCGCGCGGAGAAAGTCGTCAGCGGCGGTCGGACGCGTGACCCGGACGCAGTCAAGCGGATGCAGGGACTGCTCGGCGATCACGCGGACGTCGACGCGATCCTCGGCGACGGGGCGTAGCTGGCCGCCGGTGCGGCTCGGTTCGTGACGATCGGACGGGGAGCGTTTTCGACGGTTACTCGCTCATCCACAGCACGACTGCGATCACCAGCGACGCCGCCAGCGCCGCCAGCAGCCCCGCGAAGGCTCCGCGGAAGCTCGTCGCCGTCGCGGCGACGCCGACGATCCCCGGTGCGATCGCCCCGGCGCCCATGAGTCCGGTTCGGACAACGCCCAGCCCGCCGCCAACGAGGTCGTCGGGCAGCAGGCTCTCGAGGTGTGCGGCTCGCACCGGCCGGAACCCGTGCGCGCCGATACCGAGCGCGGCGACGATTCCACCCGTCGCGAGCGGGACGCCCGCGATCGTCGGGCCGCCGGCCGGCACGACGAGCAGTGCCGCGAGCGCCAGTGTCGCGACGCCGATCGTCGCCACGACGACCGGGAGACGACCGACGTGGTCGCTCGCCTCGCCCGTCCCCAGCTGGATCAGGCTCACGACGAAGAAGAGCGCGTAGAGGACGCTCGCGATTGCGGTCGAGACGCCGGCAGTACGGGCCAGGTAGAGCGGGAGGAAGGCGACGACGCCGTTGTACGCGAAGCCGAAACCGAGCGTCACCGCGACGAACGCGGCGAATCGCGGCCTGCGGAACGGGCGCGCGTACGATCGGAGCGACGGGCGCTCGGACGTTGCACCGTCGGCCTCGCCGGTCGTCTCGGCCGCTCCGGCCGCCCGAGGATCCGGAACGCGTCGCGGCACGCGAACGGAGAACGCGCCCGCACCGAGCACGGCGATCCCGCCACCCAGCAGGTAGAGCACCCGCCAGCCGACCACGTCGGTCTGGAGGACGAGCGCCACAACAGCCGGTGCGACGACGCCGCCGAACGTTCCGACCGTGTCGTGGACGCCCAGCGCCCGCCCGCTCCGGGCCGGGTAGGTGCGCGAGAGGAGACCGATCGCGACGGTCTTGTGGACGCCGGTGCCGGCGCCAAGCAGTAGCATGGCACCGACCAGCAACGCGAAGGGTCCGCCGCCGACGGTCGCGAACGCGCCGATGGCCCCGACGATCGCGCCGGCGGTCAGCACCTGCGTCGGACCGATCCGATCCGCGAGCACGCCGGAGGGGAACTGCATCGCTGCGTAGACGAGCATGAAGCCGGTGAACGCCCAGCCGAGCGCGGCCGTCGAGACGCCGTACTCCGCGCCGAGGGTCTCGAACAGCGGCGGGAACGCGTAGCGAAACAGCTTCGCGAGGAACCAGAGCAGCGACGTCAACAGCAGCGCGTCGTAGCGGCCGATCGTCCGGAGGCTCGTTCCTGCCATGCTGGGTTTCGCTTCGTGGCGTCTGCTCGTCCGTTCGTACGGGCGGAGTGGCGGTCGTCGTTTGGACCTTCCGTTTTCGGCAGTCGGCCAGTAGCCCGCTCCGGGGCGCTTGGATGCTGCCGCACGAATACAAAGGATAAATGCCCCCGCCCCCGAGTCGGCGGACATGAACGGGAACTCGTTCGGTCGCCTGTTCCAGGTGACCACCTACGGCGAGAGCCACGGTGAGGCGATGGGCTGCACCGTCTCGGGCTGCCCCGCTGGCGTCGAACTCGACGAGGAGCGGATCCAGCGCGAACTCGACCGGCGCAAGCCCGGCCAGTCGATGATCACGACGAGCCGCGGCGAGCCGGACGAGGTGACGATCAACTCCGGGACGCTCGAGGGGTACACCACCGGGACGCCGATTGGCATGACGATCCAGAACAAGGACGCCCGGTCGGGGAAGTACGAGCCGTTCGTCACCGCCCCGCGACCCTCCCACGGCGACTACACCTACTCCGCGAAGTTCGGCACCCGGAACTGGGGCGGCGGCGGGCGATCCTCAGCACGCGAGACCGTCAACTGGGTCGCCGCCGGAGCGATCGCGAAGGCGGTCCTCGACCAGTCCGAGCACGACGTGACCGTCAAGGCCCACGTCAACCAGATCGACGACATCGAGGCCCCGCCGGTCACCTGGGAGGAGATGCTCGAACACACCGAGGAGAACGAGGTCCGCTGTGCGGATCCCGAGACGGCCGAGGAAATGCGCGAGCACCTCGAAGAGGTCCAGCGCCAGGGCGACTCCGTCGGCGGCTCGGTCTACTTCGAGTGCCGAGGCGTCCCCCGCGGGCTCGGCGCTCCGCGGTTCGACAGCTTCGCCGCCCGGCTCGGCCAGATGGTGTTCTCGATCCCCGCGACGACTGCCTTCGAGTACGGCATCGGCAAGGAGGCCCGCTCGGTGAAGGGTCACGATCGCAACGAGGACTGGGAGGCTTTCGATCCGGACGGCGACGGCGGCGAGGCCGGTGCCGGCCAGCGCGGTGACGAGGTCGTCGCGGAGGAGGGCGACCCGGTCCCCGTCGGCAACGACCACGGCGGCCTGCAGGGCGGCATCACCACGGGCGAGCCGATCTACGGCGAGATCTCCTGGCACGCGCCGGTATCGATCCCGAAAGAGCAGACGACCGTCGACTGGGAGACCGGCGAGGAGAAGACGATCCAGGTCACCGGCCGGCACGACCCCTCGCTGCCGCCCCGCGCAGTGCCTGTCGTCGAGGCGCTGTTCTACTGTACGATCCTCGACTTCATGCTGCTGGGCGGTCGGATCAACCCCGATCGACTGGACGACCAGCCCGGCGAGTACGCCACCGACTACCACCCGAGCTGTCCACAGACCGAGGAGTAACGGTCAGATTCGCGGATCCCGCCGGACGACTCCGGTCGGAGATCCGCTACCCGTCGCCGTCCTCGTCGACGATGACGACCTCGCCGTCCTCGTCGACGATGACGACCTCGCCGTCGACGACGTCGACGTTCACGAGCGTCTTCACGTCCTGGTCGTCGTCGAGTTCGGTAACGCCGCCGACCTTCTTGATCACAGCGACGGTGTCCACGACGTCCGCGCCGATCTCCTCCAGCGCGCCGAGCACTGCCGAGAGCGTGCCGCCGGTCGAGAGCACGTCGTCGATCACGACCACGCGCTCGCCGGGGTGGACGTCGTTGACGAACATCTGGCTCTCCCCGTACCCCGTCTCCTGGTGAAGGGGCGTCTCGCCCTCCAGCCCGTACTCCCGCTTGCGGATCACCACGAGCGGAAGGTCCGTCGCCAGGGAGAGCGCGGTCGAGATGTGGATCCCCATCGCCGCGGGGGTGACGATCTTGTCGACGTCCGCGAGTTCGGCCTTCCGGACGATCTTCACGGTGATCTCGCGAAGGAGCGCGGGATCGAGCGTGGGCACGCCGTCGCTCACCGGATGGACGAAGTAGTGGTAGCCGTCCTTCTCGACGATCGGCGCGTCGCGCAGCGACGCCTGCAGCCGGTCCATACGCTGCCTTCCCCGGGTGGGGGCAAAAGCGCCACGGCGTGGGTCGCTGGCACCGCTCCGGTCGGGATCGGACCGTCGCTATCGCCAGCGTGCGAGCTCCGTGTACCTGATTCCGTTCCACCAGACGACCCGGACGTCGTCGGATCGCGTGACGCCAGCGACAGTGATCGAATCGCCCGAGGAGACCGTTTCGTGGGCGGAGAAGTTCGCCGCCGACCGGTTCGCTACCACCACGTAGAGGTATCGACCGTCGACGTCGTCGCCAGCCTGGTGGCGAACGGTGAGCGTCTCCGTCTCGTCGTCGTAGTCGAAGGCGAAGCTGGCCTGGGGCGTCGGGTTGCCGCGATACTGGTCGGCCAGCACGCCGGCGTAGGCCGCCACCACCAGCGCTCCGGCGACCACCAGACACACGACGAGTACGACTCTCGCCACCGGGACGCCGCTGGGATATCGATCAGTGTCGTCGAACACGCGACTCCTCGGTCAGTTGGGGCAGGCGTGGAAAAAGCGTTCGTGCCGACTGCGCTGGCGTCACGGTCCGCGGCGGTGCGAATCGCGGTCCGGCTCCTATCCGAGTCGCTCGTCCGCGAGGATGCTCGAGGAGTCGCCGTCGCTCCAGTAGAGGCGGATCTTCTTCCCGTCCATCTCCGAGGTGTTGCCCTCGATGACGAGCCGGTCGCTAGCCGTGACCGTGTCGCCCCAGCCGTTCTGGATCAGCGTGAACCCGTTCTCGGCCTCACCGTCGGCGTAGGCAGTCACGCCGCCGACCGTCACCTCGAGTGTCGACGCATCGACGTCCTCACCGCCGCCGTGGAGGATCGTGACGGTGCTGTTGGCTGCGGAGTCGTTCACGTTCTCGCTGAACTCCCAGCTCGCCGAGGGGCTGGAGTCGGTGAGCTCGCTCCCGATGCCGAGGACGAACGTGCCGATGACCGCGGCGAGGATGATCGTCACCGCGACCATCAACACGACGCCGAGCACCGAGGAGATGGCGTCGTCGTCGCGGCACAGGGAGCCGAGCTTCATCTCGGCCCGAAGTAGCGGAGCCCCACATATATCTGTCGTGGCCGACCAGATGGTCAGGTCGTCTCGTACTCGCCGATGATCTCGGAGCCGCCGCCACTCGAGGACTCCCAGATGACCCGGACCTCCGAACCCGAGGCGATCGACGATCCGGGCGTACAGTTGGAACCCGACCCCCTGTAGACCGTGATCGTATCTGCGGGGTCGAGCTGACCGGACCACGAGCTCCCGTCCTTCGTGCAGGCCTCGCTCCCGTCGAGTTCGATCGTCAGCTCGCCCGCGCTGACGCCCCGTGGTTCGACCATCGTGACGGTGACGTTGCCGTCCTCCTGGTGGAACTGGATCTCGGTCTCCGGCGTCGGTTCGCCGGGGCCGAACCCGAGCACGAACACGGCAATCGTTCCCGTCAGCATGACGGCGATCCCGACGAGCAACACGACGCCGACGACTGGCGAGACCGCGTCGTCGCCCGGTCGGAATCGATGACGGCGCATCGCCCGGGACAATGGGACGGTGGTACTAATGTTTCGTGGTGCACGTCACGGAAACAGCGACCGGCGCCGATCGCTCGTTCGAGCGCCCTTGCTCCCTCAACGCCCGATCGACGGGTACCACGTCCGGTTCGAGCGCTGGATTCATCCCGCCGGCCCGCGACCACCGGGTATGTTCGAGCCGGACGAGCTCGCGGGGATCGTCGACACGTTCGGTGCACTCGAGCGCGCGGAGCTGGAGCGGGCGTGCTCGGAGACGGCCTTTCGCCGCGGAGCGGATCTCGAGGACGACGTCGTCGACGCTGCGATCGAGGACGCGATCGACGCCTACGCGCTCGTCGAACACGACGGGCGGCTCGTCCCCGGACCCGCGGCGTTTCCGACGCTCCCCGACGGCGCCGAAGACCTCCCGCACATCCTCGACGCCGGCCGGCGCGACGTCGATCGGGACGCGGTCGCCGCCACCGTCGTCGATCGGTTCGAGGCGGAGCTGGTCGCGGCGATCGACGCGGGTGACCGCGAGCGTTGCGAGCGGCTCATCGATCGCAGCTACGAGATCGAGGCCTGGGGTGCAGTCGAACTCGATGGGGTGCGCGATCGCATCGACGACGAACTCGACATCGATCTCGACGTCGATATCGACGACGGATCCGGCGACGAACCCGACGAGTGACTGACACCGGTCTGCGTGTGAAGCCTCGCAGGCAGTAGATGGACGGGCTCGCTCGGCAACTGCCGGTCGCTACGCCGAACGCCAAACGCTAAACCGTGGATCGTGTACGGCTCCCCATGCGGCTGGACCTGTCCGCTGTGATCGGACGCGATCCACACGTCGTGGCGGACCAGCCGCGGGACGCTGCCGTGCTCGCGCCCGTGATCGAGCGCGACGACGGCCACTCGCTGCTGTTCATCAAGCGATCCGAGGACCTCGGCGAACATCCCGGCCAGATGGGCTTCCCGGGCGGCGGTTCCGAACCGGAGGACGCGGACCTTCAGGCGACGGCGCTCCGCGAGGCCAACGAGGAGATCGGACTGGAAGCCGACGAAGCCCGCGTCCTGGGCCGGCTCGACGACATCCGGACCGTCACCGAGTACGCCGTGACGCCGTTCGTCGGGACGATCGCCGACCGGGAGTACACGCCCGACGGCGTCGAGGCGACCGAGATCGCGGTGCTCCCCGTCGCGGCGCTGACCGACCCGGCGAACTACGAGTACGAACGCCGCGAGCACCCGACCCACGGCGAGGTCGTCGTCCACTACTTCCGCGTCGACGGCTACACCGTCTGGGGCGCGACGGGACGGATCCTCGTCGACCTTCTCGAACGCACGAGCGACTGGCGAGCGCCCGTGCGCTCCGAGCGAGACGTCGCGTAGGGCCCGACCCGGCTTGCCTCGGACCCGCAATCGGTTTGGGCCGCGCCGACCTACGGATACTCGATGGACATCGCGCCCGGTGGCCTCCGCTACGGAGTAGTGCTCGTCGCCGCGGGCGCCCCCGCGCTCTTGATCGGCCCGGCGCCGGCGGCACTGCTCGTGGTCCTGGGCCTGGCTGCGGTCTGGTTCCACCGCGATCCGGATCGGACGATCCCGGCGTCGGGCGCGGTCGCGCCGGCGGATGGGACGGTCTCGGTCGTCCGGACGGAGGACGACGCCGCTCACGCCGCCGACGGCTCGCGGCTGCTCGTTGGCACCTTCATGAACGTCCACGACGTGCACGTGAACCGCTCGCCCCTCTCCGGCACCGTGACTGGCGTCGAGCACCAGCCGGGCGCCCACCGGCCAGCGTTCTCGAAGGAGTCCGAGCGCAACGAGCGAGTGATCGTCGACCTCGACACCGCTCGCGGTCCAGTGACGGTGACGCTCATCGCCGGCGCGTTCGCGCGACGAATTCATCCCTACGTCGAGACTGGCGACGAACTGGAGCGCGGCGAGCGGATCGGCCACATCTCCTTCGGCAGCCGCGTCGACGTGCTGTTTCCGCCGGGAGTCGATCGCAGCGATCTCGCCGTCGAGGAAGGCGAGAGCGTGACTGCGGGGGAGAGCGTGCTCGTCGAGGCGTCGCAGCTCCCGGAACGACCGTAGCTGGCCTGCCGTGGGTCCGAGTCAGGGTTCTGGATAGCCAGAGAGGTCGATCCGCTCACGCCGCCCGTCGAGCACGTCGAAGCGCTCGTCGCGACGACGCTCGAGCCAGTGCAGGAGCAGCCCCGCCCACTCGAGCTTTCGTGCTTTCAGTCCGGCCGCTGCGTCGAGATCCCACCCCGGAAAGACGAGCTGCCTCCCACCGATCGCGTCGGCGAGGAAGGCGGCGCGGTCGCCGTCCGTGAAGCCGCCGTAGTTGTAGAGCGGGCCGACCGGCTTGGCCTGCGTCGTCCCGACGATCCGCGACCGGGGAAACTGTGGGACGAACTCCTCGAGGAGATCACGGTTGTCCCCGTGGGCGTGGATCGCGACCGGGACGCCCTCCCCCGCGAGGGCGAGTGTCCCCTTGGGATCGCCGTCGAGGTCGGTGACGACGAGGTCGGGGCGGATCCCCTGTGCCGCGAGCCTCGTGCCCGCGTCGGAGGCGGCGACGACAGCGTCTGCGTCCTCGGCGAGCGACCGCTGGGCTTCCAGGCTGGGGGCAGCGCCCGCGACGGCGACCGTATCGTCGGCGGAGAGTCCGATCTCGTCGAGATCGAACTGGTCGACGCGCTCGACGAGCCAGTCTCGGGCACGCTCGTCGCTGGACCGGTCGTAGCCGAAATCGGCCAGGATCGCGTCGTAGAACGGCTCCCACTCGTGGAACTCCATAGTCAGTGCTGGGGACACCCGTTGCTTAGCGATCGATCACTCGCAAGAAACCGCTGTCGCGGGCCGGAATGGCGATCGTGTACCCCTACCCGAGCGCCCTCCCGGCGTGCACCCGAGGCTTGCATGGCATCCGTCATAAGTTTTCTCTTAGGGTAGGAAGGGACTGTATCGCCGTTCCGAGACGTTCCATCCCGCCGCTTGCTGTGAGTTCTGCCGATAAAGTAGAAATTACCTGACGGGATCCGATGACGAGCGTCGGACGATCGCCGGTCACGATCGCTCCCGCCGCCTCCGCGCGGTCGCGGAGTCGTTCTCGGCTCGTGGGATCGAGCCCATCGACGGCGAGAATCGACGAGACGGCCTCGCCCGCGAGACTTGCGTCGCCGCCGGCCGCCTCGACGTGACGGGCTGCTTCCCGCCGGGTTCGAACGGAGATCTGCTCGACGGTGACGTCGTCCTCGACGACGCGAGCAGCCGGTTCTTCGTCGAAGGCGTCGGCGATCAGCGCTGCGTCGCGCGTCTCGGCGACGTCGTGGGTCCGGACCACGTTTGCGCCACGTTCGATCGCCATCGCCGTTGCAGCGAGGCTCACGGGAAGCGCGTCCTCCGTCGAGCGGTCGGCGATCGTCCGGAGGAAGTTCTTCCGGTTGATCGAGACGAGGATCGGCTGGCCGAGCGCCCGGAACTCCCGGAGGCGTCGGAACGTCTCGCGATCGTGCCGGAGGGTCTTGCGTTCACTCCAGCCGCCGAAAGCCGGATCTACGATCGTCTCGTCGGTGAGACCGTTCTGTTTGAGTGCTTCGTACACCCGATCGACGTAGTCGGACTGTTCGAGCCACTCCGCCGAGTGGCGTTCCACCCAGTCAGTGTCGTCGATCGCGCCTGGGCGTTCCAGATCCGGCGGACTCGCCATCTTGGCGACGGCGACGCCGTACTCCGTGGCGACCTCGGGCATCGCGGGATCGGCGAACCCGCAGACGTCGTTGATCATGTCGAACCCGCGCTCGATCGCGGCCTCCGCGACTTCCGCGTAGCGCGTCTCGATCGAGAAGACCGCGTCGCCGCTGGTCGATTCCATCGCGTCGACCGCGGTGTCCAGGCGGTCGAGTTCCTCCTCGATCGTCAGGACGTCGTAGCGCTTGTTCGCGCTCTCGAGTCCGACGTCCACGATGTCGGCTCCTTCCGCGATGAGCTCCTCGTCGACGTAGCTGGCGGCTTCTCCTGCATCGTCGAAGACGCTGGGGTCGTAGGGCGACTCTTCGCTGACGTTCAGCACGCCCATGATCCGCGGCGGATGTCCGTCGCCGATCTGGAGCCCCGCGGCGTCGACGCTTCGCATACCAGTGCCTGGGCTGCCGGACTTTAATGGCGACCGATTCCGGCACGATCGCACCGGTGGAACCGTTCGACCTGCCCGATCGGTTCGCTCCGTCGCCTGCCTTCGCAGACGCTATACGCCCGCGGCAGCTACCCGCGGGCATGGCCAAGGTGAGCGTGGGACTTCGGGGGTGGCGCTTCGACGAGGACGCCGTTTTCGACGAGGACGGCGAGTTCCTGCCGCTCGACGAGATGGACGAGGACGTCCGCGAGCGGGTCGTCCGCCTCGCCGAACTCGTCGCCTCGCCCTGTGACGCGTGCTGGCTGATCCACGGCGACGAAAACATCGCGGAGTGTAACGTCGCGGAGGCGGTCTACGGCGAGCTCGCCGCGGAAGTGATCCTCTGTCCCGAGCACGAGAACGACCTCGTCTACTGGTACCGCGAGGCCGGCGGCAAGGAGTACCGCGGGACGGAGGCGTTCCAGGACGAGTTCTACGAGTGGTTCGAAGCCGGGAACCGCGCGCCCGACGACTTCGACGGCATCGAGCACGTCGACACCGATCCACTCGACGTGCCGACGCCCTCCGCGCCCAGCGCCGAGGAGCGCGCCGAGCAGTGGGAGGTCAGCGAGAAAATCGACGTCCGCGACGTCGATCTCGGGCAGGACTACCCCTCGAAGTAGCATGGCGGAGGACGCTCCGGCCGAACCGTCCGAGGCCGACGCTGCTTCGACAGAGCGGTCTACCCCCGCAGTTGCTGTCGTCGATCCACAGACGCCCGGGAACGTCGGCACCATCGCACGCGCGATGAAGAATTTCGGGTTCGAAGACCTCCTCGTGATCGACGGGCCCGAACTCGATCCCGCGGGCGAGGCATACGGTTTCGCCGGGCAGGCCCGGGACGACATTCTCCCCGAACACGACCGGCCGAGCTTCGACGAACTCGTCGAATCCTACTACACCGTCGGCTTCACCGCGATCACGAACGAGAACGCGACGAGCCACGTCCGCTATCCGTTCGCGACGCCCGCGGAACTCGCCGAGGAGCTGGCCGACGTCGACGCCGACGTCGCGTTCGTCTTCGGCCGCGAGGACAACGGGCTCGACAACGCGGAGCTCGAACGCCTCGATCGAATCTGCTCGATTCCAGCGAGCGCGGAGTATCCCGTGTTGAACCTCGGGCAGGCGGCGACCATCTCGCTGTACGAACTCCGGGAGCTGGCGATGGACGAGACGCAGCTCCCCGATCCCGACCACGACCGCGCGAGCGAGCGCGAGATCGAACTGCTCTACCAGCACTTCGAGGACTTCCTGGCCTCGAACGGCCACCCCGAGGAGAAGCGCCCGAAGGCCAGCCGGATGTTTCGGCGGCTGGTCGCTCGCGCGCATCCGACGAACCGGGAGGCGAGTACGCTGACGGGGATTTTCCGGCGTGGGGCGCAGTTCGCCGATCCGCCCGAGGAAGCGCGAGAGGAATGACGTTGGTATCTCTGCAGTAACGGCGTCGGAAGCCCCTCGCGCTCGCAGCCCCTGTTCCGGAAGACCCGCTTCGCTCGACTTCCGACGTTCCGCTCGCTACGCTCGCGGAACAGTCGCTGCGCGCCTCGCTCCCTCTGGTCGCTCGGTGCTTACTTCTTCAGGAGCTGCGAGCGGTCACCGGGAGACCGAAGGTCTCCCGAGCAGACGGACGTAGTCCGTCAACGACCCCTTCCATTCCCACCCGGCGTTGTTTGCGCGGTATCGCGACGCTCCGGTGGATCGCGTCGGCGCGCGCTACGCGATGGGCTGCGAGCCCCGAAGCGGGCGAGCAGCCCATCGCAGGCACCGTGCGAGGGCCGAGCGATGCTGGATCGGAGATCCAGCAAGTCTGAGGCTTCACCTCAGGCAGCACAGCGGTGAGCGAAGCGAACCCGAGCAGCGCAGAAGGCTGGGGAGGATTGAGGTTGTCTGGGTGGACATCGAAAGGGGCCGATCGCTCGACGGTGCGAGGCGACGTAAGCACCGCAGGGAGCGAGCGAAGCGATGCGACTGAGGAGCACAGCGAGCCGCAGCCCTCGAGCGATCGGGGGCTTTCGTTCTGAGAAACAGCGCCGAAGACCAATCTCCGCCGTACAATTCCTAGGCGCGCTGCTGGATCTCTTCGCGCAGAATCTCACTCACCGTATCGCCGTCGGCCTTCCCGCGCAGCGCGCCCATACATTCCCCCATCAGCCCGGAGAAGGCGGCCATCCCCTCCTCCTCGACCTGCTCGCTGTTCCGTTCGACGACCTCGACGACGGCCTCGCGGACTTCTGCCTCTGCGACGCCACCGAGGTCTTCCTGTTCGACGGCCTCTTCAGCAGTCAACTCTGGATTCTCCGCGAGCGCGATCAGCAGGTCTTCCAGCCCTTCGTTGGGCACCTCGCCCGAATCCACGAGTACGAGCGCGTCCCGGAGGTGCTCGTCGGTGAGGTTCGCCACCGGCACGTCGTCGCGCCGGAGCCCGGTCAGCTCCGAGGCGAGCGTGTCCGCGGCGAGCGTAGGATCGACGCCGTCGGTCTCGACCAGCGTCTCGAACAGCGGCATGTGCTCGCCGTAGGCCACCTGCTCTGCGAGCCCGGCGCCGAGGCCGTAGGCCTCGACGTAGCGCTCCTCCTTCTCGGTCAGGAGCTCGGGCACCTCGACCTCGCTGGGATCTGGCTCGACCGGGGGCACGTCCGTCTCGGGGTACATCCTCGCCGCGCCGGGGAGCGGCCGGAGATACTGGGAGGTGCCGTCCTGCTGTGCGTCGCGGGTCTCCTCGGGAACCTCCTGGATGGCGACGGCAGCGCGGTCGGCAGCGGCCTCGATCGAGCGCTCCGCGACCGCGGCGTCGGCGGCGACGATGGCCACGGCGTCCTCTGGTCCGGCGTCGACCGCCTCGCGCAGCGCCGCGACCTCCTCGGCGGTGACGCCGTAGGCCGGCAGTTCGTCGGTGTGGAAGATGCCGCCGGCGCCGTGGCGCTTGGCGTGATCTGAGAGCTCGGTGCCGAGCCGTCGGTCGGGCTGGAGCTCCGCGCCGACGAGGCCGTCGAAGCCAGCCAGCCGGACGCCGTGGACCGCACCGCCAGTGGCGTCCTCGCCGTCGCCGGTCAGTGCGCCCTGAATCACGCCGCTGTCGGTCCCCTCGAACACGCCCGTCACGTCCTGGGGCTCGCCGACGGACGCGCCACGCTCCTGGAGCTTCTCGGCGATCTCGACGAGGCGCTTCTGTCGGCGTACCTCGTTCCGCACGATGTCGTCGATGTCGTCGAGGCTCTGGACGCCTTTCAGCTCGACGCGGGCACCCTCGGCGATCGAGATGTTGACGTCCTGGCGGATGGTCCCCAGGCCCCGCTTGACCGCGCCGGTCGAGCGCAGGAGCATGCCGATGCGCTCGGCCGCGTCGCGGGCCTGCTCTGGCGAGCGGATGTCGGGCTTCGTACCGATCTCGACGAGCGGGATGCCCAGCCGATCGAGGCCGAAGCGGACGCCAGACTCCGTCTCCGCGATGCGCTGGGCGCTCTCCTCTTCGAGCATGAGATCCTCGATGCCGACGGGGCCCTCCTCAGTCTGGATTTCGCCGCCGTCGGCGACCTTCGAGGTCCGCTGGAACCCGGTCGTGTTCGAGCCGTCGACGACGATCTTTCGCATGACGTGAAGCTGGTCGACGACGGTCATATCGAGCAGCGCGGCGATCTCCATCGCGACGTCGAGGGCGTCGGCGTCGAGCTCTCGCGGCGGCTCGTCGTCCTCCTCGACGAGACAGGTCGAGTCGAACGCGAGATACTCGAACTCCCGGTCGACGACGCTCTCCTCGAGCGCGGCCTCGTCGATCTCGCCGAGCTCGCTCTTCGTCGGGTGGAGGTAGCGAGTGAACCGCCGGGTGGCGGCCTCGGGTTCGCGGAGGTCGGTCGGGCACGAACAGAAGAGCTTCGTCGCGGTGTCGAGCTGCTGGTGGATCTCGAGGCCGGCCACGAGCCCGAGCGCCTCGTAGTCCAGCGGGCCCGGATCGGCCAGCGCGTCGTCCTCGGAAGTCGTCATTGCCTGCACGTCGGCTCGGGAGGGGTAAAAAACCGTTCAGTTCGGTGGGCCGCTCGGATCCGAAACGCCCGATCCGCGTCTGCGTGGAGGTTGCGCTACCGACTCGCGCGGTGCTCGATCTGCGAACGATCGACCTCGACGATGGCGTCGCCCCGCCCCTCGCCGTCGCAATCCTCGCTCGGGCACTCGTAGTGCCAGCCGTCCGTCGTCGCCTCGGCTTCGGTGAAGCGAGCGCCACAGGCCCGGCAGCGGAGGTCGCCCTCGCGGCAGACGTCCCGGTGGAGCTCGAGTGCGAGCTCCGTGGAGAACGTCTGATTGCAGTTCCGGCAGGTGTGCATACGTCGTTCTCGCCACCGGAACCTCTTAACATCGTACGATCGTTCGCGGCGGGACGGGCGGCCGCGACCGCTGGATGCAGAAGCGCAACGATAAGGGGCGTTGGGTCCTCCCGTCCCGGTAGGAGTGCGTTTCCGGTTCGTGACGCCCGTTCGTGGTGTGGGCGTGGGACGCCCACCGATCCCGGTTAGCTGCTTATCGTGAACGCGGCCCGCGGGGTTCGCTCCCCGTTTCTGGGGGCCGACCACCGTGGGGATCACTCACAGATTCGAATTTCGAAATTCGACTTCGCTTTTCGCACTGTATCGCCGGCCTTATTACGATGTGCGAACTCCGCTGGGATAGCAATGAGCGACGCCCAGACTGACGTGGAGGATCGCACCATCCTGCTGATCGGTTCCGGGCCGATCCAGATCGGGCAGGCCGCGGAGTTCGACTACTCCGGCGCACAGGCCTGCCGCGCGCTCCAGGAGGAGGGCGCGGAGGTCGTGCTCGTCAACTCCAACCCCGCGACGATCATGACCGACCCGGAGATGGCCGACGAGGTTTACATCGAACCGATCACCCCCGAGGCCATCGCCGAGATCATCCGGAAGGAACAGCCCGACGGCGTGATTGCAGGGCTCGGCGGCCAGACCGGCCTAAACGTCACCGCAGAGCTCGCCGAACTCGGCGTCCTCGAGGAACACGACGTCGAGATCATGGGCACGCCGCTGGACACGATCTACGCAACGGAGGACCGCGACCTCTTCCGCCAGCGCATGCACGAGCTCGACGAGCCGGTCCCGCAGTCGACATCCGTCTCGCTCCAGGAGAACGAGGAGACGGCCGCCGACGTGAGCGAGGCCGAGCTCCAGGGCCGCGTCGACGCCGCCCTCGAGGAGGTCGACGGCCTGCCGGTCATCGCGCGAACGACGTACACGCTCGGCGGATCCGGCTCGGGCGTCGTTGACGACATTGAAGAGCTCTACGAGCGCGTCCGCAAGGGGCTCCGGCTCTCCCGCGACGACACCGTCCTGATCACCGAGTCGATCGAGGGCTGGATCGAGCTGGAGTACGAGGTCATGCGTGACGCCGACGACTCCACGGTCATCATCTGCAACATGGAGAACCTGGATCCGATGGGGATCCACACCGGGGAGTCCACCGTCGTCACGCCCAGCCAGGTCATCCCCGACCAGGGCCACCAGGAGATGCGCAACGTCGCGCTGAAAGTCATCCGGGATCTCGAGATCCACGGCGGCTGTAACATCCAGTTCGCGTGGCGCGACGACGGCACGCCGGGCGGCGAGTACCGCGTCGTCGAGGTCAACCCCCGCGTCTCCCGCTCCTCCGCGCTCGCATCGAAGGCGACGGGCTACCCGATCGCCCGCGTGACCGCGAAGGTCGCGCTCGGCAAGCGTCTCCACGAGATCGAGAACGAGATCACCGGCGAGACCACCGCCGCCTTCGAGCCCGCGATCGACTACGTCGTCACCAAGGTGCCGCGCTGGCCCAAGGACAAGTTCGAGGACGTCGAGTTCGAGCTGACGACGGCGATGAAGTCAACGGGCGAGGCGATGGCGATCGGCCGGACCTTCGAGGAGAGCCTGCTGAAGGCGCTCAGATCGTCGGAGTACAAGCCCGACGTCGTCTGGGAGGCCATCGACGACGAGGAGCTCGAGGACGAGTACCTGATCAGGCCCACGCCCGACCGTCCCTACGCGATCTTCGAGGCGTTCGACCGGGGTTACACCGTCGACGAACTTCGTGACCTGACCGAGATCCGCGAGTGGTACCTCGAGCGGTTCGGCCGGATCGCCGACGCTGCGCGGGCGGCACAGGACGGCGAGTTCGGCGAGGCTGCGGAACTTGGCTTCACCGACGCCCAGCTCGCTGCGGGCGTCGACGCCACCCAGGCATCCGAGCTCGAACGCGCCGACGGCGGCACCGTCGCCGACGTCGAGACGCAGACGCCGGACCGCTCGTTCAAGCAGGTCGACACCTGTGCCGGCGAGTTCGCCGCCTCGACGCCGTACTACTACTCCGCGCGCGAGCCGGCCGCGGCCGACACCTCGACCGGCTTCGACGAGGTGCAGGTCGATCGCGACCTCGAAAGCGTGGTCGTGGTCGGCGGCGGTCCGATCCGCATCGGCCAGGGCGTCGAGTTCGACTACTGCTCGGTGCACGCCGTGCAGGCCCTGCGCGAGCAGGGCATCGACGCCCACGTCGTGAACAACAATCCCGAGACGGTGTCGACGGACTACGACACCTCCGACGGCCTGTTCTTCGAGCCGATCTCCGCGGAGGAGGTCGCCGACGTCGTCGAGGCCACCGGCGCCGACGGCGTGATGGTCCAGTTCGGCGGCCAGACGTCCGTCGCCGTCGGCGAGCCCCTCGAGGACGAGCTCGCCCGCCGCGATCTCGACTGCGAGATCATGGGCACCACCGTCGAGGCGATGGACCTCGCTGAGGACCGCGACCGGTTCAACGCGCTGATGGACGAGCTCGGCATCGCACAGCCCGAGGGCGGCGCCGCCCACAGCAAGGAGGAGGCGCTCGAGCTCGCCCACGATATCGGCTACCCGGTCCTCGTGCGCCCGAGCTACGTGCTGGGTGGCCGCGCGATGGACGTCGTCTACGACGACGACTCTCTCGAGAAGTACATCGAGGAGGCCGCTCGCGTGAGCCCCGACCGCCCGATCCTCGTGGACGACTTCCTCGAGGGCGCTGTCGAACTCGACGTCGACGCCGTGGCCGACGGCGACGACGTCCTCATCGGCGGTATCATGGAGCACGTCGAGTCCGCGGGGGTCCACTCCGGCGACTCCGCCTGTATGATCCCGCCGCGCTCGCTCGGCCGCGACGTGAACCGCCGGGTGCGCGAGGTCGCCGAGCAGATCGCCCGCGAGCTCGACACCGTCGGCCTGCTGAACGTCCAGCTGGCCGTCCGCGACGGCGAGGTCTACGTGCTCGAGGCGAACCCGCGCTCTTCGCGCACAGTTCCCTTCGTCTCGAAGGCGACCGGCGTCCCGATCGCGAAGCTCGCCGCGAAAGTCATGGCAGGGACCAGCCTCGCGGAGCTCGACGTCGACGAGCAGGTCCCCGGCCAGACCTCCATCAAGGAGGTCGTCCTGCCCTTCGACCGCCTGCCGGGCTCGGACCCGCGTCTCGGCCCGGAGATGAAGTCCACGGGCGAGGTCATGGGTACCGCCGACACCTTTGGCAAGGCCTACCAGAAGGCCCAGATGGCCGTGGGCAAGCCTATCCCGCTCGAGGGCACCGCCGTCGTCGACCTCTCCGAGAGCGAGTTCCCCGCGCCCGACTCCGCCGCAGGCGAGGAACTCCGCGCCGGCTTCGAGGAACACTTCGACCTGCTCGAGTTCGAGGACGACGAGTCGTTCGTCGAAGCCATCCAGGCCGAGGAGGTCGATCTGGTGATCAGCCGCCGTCGCGCGCCGCTGGAGGCTGCTGTCGAGGAGGAGATCACATACTTCTCGACGCTCCCGAGCGCGAAGGCAGCCCTGGAGGCCATCGAGGCCCAGGACGAGCCCCTCGACGTCAAGTCCGTCCAGGACCGCCCGCGCATGCAGGAGTACTGGGGACAACCCAAGCAGTAGTCGCGAGGGATCGGATTTCGGCGGGGTTTCGTTCTGAAGTTTGGACGTTGTTCTTCGACACTTTCTACGAGCATCACGAGGACTGCGAACCGTCCGGATTCCGGGAGACCGAAGGTCTCCCGACGTCGCGGCAGTCGCCGCGACAGCCCCTCCCGCTCGCGGCTTCTGACTCGCTGCGCTCCGCAGCGGGCGGCGACGCCGCCCGCTTGCCGTGCTTGCTTCGTCGGAAGCCACGACCGGTCGGCCCCTTCCAGTCCCACCCTGTGGTTTGGCTATCGGCCGGAGCCCGGTGGGTGGCCAGATTGCCGTTTTTTGGTCGAAGCGCAGTAGCTACGATTGGTGGACGGTCCCGTGACCTCTGCGCCGGCGCAGAACGAAGCTCCGTTCTCAGAGGTCGCGAACGCCGCGTTCGGTCGCGAGCTGATCGATCAGGTCGAGCGGCGTCGCGTCGTAGGCAGGGTTCTCGATATCGAACCCCTCGGCGGGCTCTCTGAGCACCTCGATCTGGTCCCGGAAGTCGTTCTCGAAGACGAAGCCGCCGTCGACGATCTTCGCGCTCGATCCGGTGACGGTGAACGGCACGCTGGACTGGGCGGCCGTCGCGGCGAGGGGGTAGGTCCCCACGCGGTTGTAGAGCGTCTCGCCGACGACGCAGGTCATCCCAGTCAGCACGCGATCGACGGACTCGAGCGCGTGGCCCGTCGCCGAGTCGACGATCATCGTGGGTTCGACGCCGTCGACCTCGGCGAGGTGGCGGGCAGTTCGCCGGCCGAGGAAACGGGGCCGCGCCTCGGTGACGTAGACCTCTAGCTCCGCGCCGTCGGCAGTTGCGCGCTCGATCGCGCCCAGCACCGTCGAGGAGTAGTCGTGCGTGAGAACGGTGTCGCCGTCCTCGAGCAGGCCGGCAGCGACCGCCGCTGCCTCGTCCTTCGCCTCCTCGATCACGGACACCGTCGCGTCGATGGCCTCGACGAGCCCGTCCTGGGCAGCGCCGACGTCGCCGAACTCGCCGTCGATCACCGCGGACTCGATCTCGTCGAGCGCCGTCGCGAGCGAGGCGTGGGAGGGGTTCGCCCGCCGGAGCGCACTGGCGTTGCGCTCCACGTCGCGCTCGAACTCCTCGACGGTCGCGTACTCGCGCTCGCGGAGCTCCACCAGCGCCCGCGCGGCTTTGATGGCGACCTCCGAGGAGCTGTGGGTCCGCATCGCCTCGATCTCGGCGGCCGTCTCGTCGATCATACAGTTGCCTGCGCGACAAACCGGCAAAGGCCTTGCGGGATTCGGGATCACGGGAGCCCAACGCCGCGATGCCGATTACGCGGTCCCGGCGTCGAGAAACGCCACCAGCGCGTCGAGAAACGCTTCCGGCCGTTCCCGCGGCGGCCAGTGGCCACAGTCTTCGATCACGGCCAGCTCCGCGTCCGGTATCTCGGCCACCGCGGCCTCGGCCCACGCGAGCGGGATCAGCGGATCGCTGTCGCCGTTGATCACGAGCGTCGGAACCGCCAGCTCCCCGAGCTGCTCCTCGTAGTGGGTTCGGACGCCGTCCGGACTGAACTCGGCGCGCTGGAAGTCGACGAACGCCTTGCCAGCCTCCGGATCGTCGAGCCGCTCCGAGACGGCGTCGAGGAACGCCGGATCCAGTCCGTCCGGATCCGCGACGAACGGCCCGATCGCTGCCCGGGCGCCGCCCGGCATCGCGCCCGCGAGCTGCTGGCCGAACGTCCGCGCGAACGGCGTGTTCGCGAGATAGTACGACGCGCTCCCGCCGGGCACGGCGTCCCGGAGCCCGTAGCTGTCGACCAGGACGAGCTGTCGGACGCGCTCGGGCGTCGCGAGGGCGACCCCCAGCGCCGCCCCGCCGCCCATCGAGAGCCCGGCGATCGTCGCCGTCTCGATCTCGAGCGCGTCGAGGAACGACGCGAGGACGTCGGCGTAGTACTCGCCGTCGGGATCGACCTCGGGTCGGGGACTCTCGCCGTAGCCCGGCCAGTCCGGCGCGTAGACGCAGTAGCGGTCGGCGAGCGCGGGGATCACGTGACGCCAGGAGAGCGCGGCGTCGTCGATGCCGCTCCCGTGGAGCAGGACGAGCGGTGGATCCTCGCGATCGCCAGCCCGGAGGTAGTGGAGCCGTCGGCCGTCGGCGTCGACGTAGAGCGAGTCTGCGCCGGGGACGGTATCGTGTGCGATCATGTGGCCATCGACGCCTCCGGGCTGTCGGTCGTCACGCGTCGAACTCCGATTCCGCGACGCGGACGACGACGGTCTCGTCGACGTCGCGCAGATCGTACTCGGGCAGGCCGTCGTCGGTTCGACGAGCGTAGAGCGGTTCGACCAGCGTCCCTGGGTCTGACGGCGCCTCTCGTTCGAGTCCGTAGATCGTGCAGTACTCGGCGGTCTCCTCGGGCAGTACCTCGTCGGCGCGGACGGCTTCGGCGAGCGAGCGGGAGAGCCACTCGGTCTCGCTGACGGAGGAATCGAGCACGAACGCGTCGTCGGCGAAGCGCACGACGTACCAGTTGAGGTCGTTGAGCAGGGAGACGGCAGCGCCCAGGCTGACGGTCTCCAGCCCGACTGCGTTGGCGAAGGGCTGGTTGAGGTCGTAGGTCGAGAGCGCTTCCCTGGAGGTCTCCCTGGAGAGCAACTCGAAGCGGAGGTCATGCTCTTCGCTTCCCAGGAGACAGACGCGTGTCACTACTGTGGCTGCGGGCGCTACCGCCTTGGCGATTTCGCCTCCCGCTGTCCCGAGCGTCTCTCTCGACCAGTGCTTCCCACGTCTTCACGAATTTCCCCATGTCCTCCCGAAAGATCCACGAGCGAGCGCGGACTCGCTCGGGCATGAGCGGTGACTGGACGTTGCTCGAGTCCGTGACGGAGTACGAGACCGGCTGGTACGACGGCGGCTACGATCGCTTCACCCAGCCCGACGGCTCGGCGAAGAACTACTACTGGGCCGCGCTGGCGCCGGCGGTGGTCGTGGTCGGCGTCGTCGACGGCGGGGAGATCCCCGACGACGCCGCAGCCGACGGTGAGCAGCACGTCGTCTTCGTCGAGCAGTTCCGGCCGACCGTCCGCGAGTCCCAGTACGAACTCGTCGCGGGGATCGTCGACGAGCACGACGGCGCGCCCGCCGCTCCGGTCGATCCCGCAGCCTACGAGGCCGCCGCCAAGCGGGAACTCGCCGAAGAGACCGGCTACGTCGCCGAGAACGTAGCGCTCTTGCAGTCCTACGCCGTCGCGACCGGCGTCCTCAGACACCGACGCGGGATCGTCGCCGCGACGGGGCTAACCGCCGGCGAGCCCGATCGCGACGAGAACGAGTTCCTCTCCGTCGAGCACGTACCCGTCGAGGAGGCGCTGGCGCTCGCGCGCGAACCACCGACCAACGACGCGACGCTCGAAGGGCTCCTGCTCGCGGCCGAAGACGGCTACCTGTAGCCGTCGACGGGGTCGGCGCTACTCGGGAACGGGATGGCAGCCAGGACTATCGAGGACGCTCGGTCGGACGCTCGGCTGCTCGACGTGGAGACACACCGCAGACCGGAGCCGAAACGATCAGGCGACGTTGAAGCCCTTGTCCCGGAGGAAGTCCTCGATTCGTCCGGTGTGGTTGCCCTGGAGCTCGATGTGGCCGTCCTCGACCGTGCCTCCGCAGGCGAACTTGCTCTTGAGGTCGGAGGACAGACTGTCGAGGTCCACGTCGCTCGGGTCGAATCCGTCGATGATCGTTACCTCTTTCCCGTATCGGCGCTCGTCGATGCGGATCTGGATTTCCTGGGAGTCCTTGGCGACGTCCTCGCAGACGCAGAGCTCCTCGGGCAACCCGCACGTCGAGCAGACTTCCGACATTACGATTTCCAACTTGGGAAGCGTGGTATTAAACCCTGTCGCCGAGGCCATCGCGTCTCCCTGTTACGGCTCGTCCGTGCCGGAAACGAACGGCCGACGCGGCGGTCCTCTCTCTCTCTCTCGAGCGATCAGGAACGGCGAATCGCCCTCGACCGGGACGACGACGCATCCAAACGCTCAGGTCAACCGACGGATTCCGGGGATGTCCCGTCGAACGATGCCGTCGACGGTCTCGACCAGCTCGTCGGCAGTCGCCCGGTCGACCTCGCCGGCGTAGCAGACGCGTTCGTGGATCTCGTATGCCTGGCCGACCGCCGGATCGACCGACGCGGGCAGTCGATCGCGGAACTCGCGCCTGGTCTCGCCGTCGGCCCGTGGTTCGTACCGCCGTCCGAGGTGCGTTTCGAGGCGCTGCATCGCGCGCTCGGCGTCGGCTTCTGGCCCCGTCCGTCGCTGCCAGAGCACGCTTCCCGTTCGCCAGAGTCGCCGTCGGGCACCGATCTGGCGACCCCACGCTACCGTGCCAGCGACGAGGAGGACGGCGAGAATTGCCGCCTTGTGGTCGCCGACGACGCCCGCTGCCGGCCGCGAGCCGGTGGCGCCGTTCGAGCCGCTGGCGTTGCCGCCGGACTCCTCCATCGCCGACACGTTCCCGAGCTCCGGCTGGACGTACGCCACGGTGGCGTTCGCGCCGCTGCCGCTGTAGAATCGCGGCCGGCCTCGCTCCAGGCCGGTGCCCTCGCCGGCGTCGGATTGGCCGGATCCGCCGGGGCCGGTCACGTCGCCGCCCGACGGCCCCGTGCCGCCGCCCGTTCCGTCTTCCGGCGGTTCGAACCGAATCGGTTCGTCGACGGACTCGGGCACGTCCACGTTCGATGCGTTGTTCTCGCGGGCGGACTGGATGGCGCTGCTCCGCGCGGAGTCCCGGGGCCCGCCCGGCGTCGGATCGAACTCGATCCAGCCGACGTCGGGGAAGTACACCTCGACCCAGGCGTGGGCGTCGGTGCCCCGAACGACCCACGTGTCGTTCCCGGTCCACTGGCCGCTGGCGTAGCCGACGGCGACGCGCGTCGGGATCCCCTGAGTCCGGAGCATCGTCGCCATCGACGCCGCGAAGTAGGTGCAGTAGCCCGCCTCCATCTCGAAGAGGAACCCGTCGACCATCGTGCCGGACGGCGCCTGCACGTCCTGGGAGTACTGCTTCTCGCTCTCGAGATAGGCCTCGACCGCGCGTGCACGTTCGTACGGCGTCGAGGCGTCGGCGGTGATCTGGTTCGTGATCTCGTAGACGCGGTCGGGTATCGTGTCGGTCGGCAACCTCGTGTAGCGTCGCTCGACCGCCTGCGGGTAGTCGGTGCCAGCCGACTGCAACGTCGACTCGTCGGGCGTCGGCACCTCGCTCTCGACGGTGTAGTTGGTCCCCGCGTTGATCTGCCCGGCGGCGTCGATCGTCTGGGTGCTCGACAGCTGGAGGGCGCCGGGCGCGATCCCGTCGATCTCGACCGGATAGGAGGCGGCCGGTATCGAAGTCGCCGGTGCACGAAGCTGGTAGCGCTGCTCGACGGTCTGCGTCGCTCCCGGCGGGCCGTTCGGTGCACCGATGAACGGCATGGAGCTGCCCGCACGGTACCAGGAGTTGCCGTCGTAGGCGCCGAGCGACCCGGTTCGCCAGCGCAGCTTCTCGGGAGACTCGACGACGAACTGGACGTCCGTCGAGAGGTTGATCGGGCCGCCGGCGGTGATGCTACTCCCGCCGATCAGCTGTTCGTCGAGCGGCGTGGGCGCCGCATCGCTGCCGCCCTCGCCGGAGCCGTCTCCCGGTCCGAGTCCGCCGGGGTCCAGTGCGCTCGCGGAGCCGGACGGGACGAGCGGAACGGCGACGGCCAGCACCGCCATGACGACGATCACTACGATGAGCGCGTTCGCCCCGCTGACCGAGCCGCCGCGCCGGTCCTGCTCGCCGAAGCCGACCGCCGCGAACGCGCCGACGGTCCCCAGCAGCGTCTCGGGCACGGTCGCGTCGCCCGTCACGGCCAGGAACAGGAGGAGCCACCCGCCAGCCGCGGCGGCGAGCACGTATCGGCCACGCAGCCCGAAGTACGTCGTGAGGAAGACGGGGACCGGGACGAGCGCCGCGATCCAGACGTCGGCGGCGGTGAGCTCGAGGACGCTGACCCCGCTGAGCATGACGAGCCCGTCGAGGACGGCCTGCGCGGCGGAGCCGACGCCGATCGAGGGGGCAGCCGTCGCGTAGTACAGGACCGTGGCGAGCACGGCGCCCGTGGCCGCGACGCCGAGCATCCGGCGCTCGTCGACGGTTCTGCAGAGCACGCCGGCACCGAGGCCGATTGCGACGCCGCCTGCAAGCCACAACGCACCGCCGACGACCGTCGTCAGCCAGTGCAACGTCGCCAGGTAGCCCGCGGTCATCGTCGCGAGCCCGATCAGTGCGAACGAACGCGGGGTCGCGAACTCGTCGAGCAGCCGGTTTCCGTCGGCGTCCGCAGTCGGCGATCGCCGTGGCGTCGGCCCAGTCGCTCCAGATCGCCCGTCCGTCGGCTCGGTCGAGCTCATTGGCCCACCTCCACAGAACGTCTCGGATCACGACGACGGATCGAGGTACCTGCGCTCACGGTACCACCCCGGTTTGCTCGCGAGACTGCCCCGGTGACTCGGTCTCCTCGGGATCGGTGACCCGCTCCGCGCCGCCACCGAACGATACGGCGCGGCCGCCGACGTGGACCAGTGCGTCGCTCCCGTCGGCCGTGATCCGGACCGTCTCGTCGTGGGTCTCCGGGCTCCCGGTCCCGAGCCGGGCGAGGGCCGCGAGGATCGCTGTGCGCTGGTCCGCGCCGACGCTCGCGGGGACGGTCGCATCGGGCGTTTCCAGGCCCACCTCCACGCCTTCTTCGAGCAGCGTGATCGCGACGCTCGCGGCGGCGCGTGCGGCAGCGTCCACGTTCGAACGCGATCCGTGGGCGCCCACGGCGATCAGCACCGAATCCGTTGGCGTCGTGCCGAGGAACTCCTTGACGACGAGGTCGGCGTCGGGCTGTTTCGCGCTCGATTTCCAGTGGACGTCGCGTGGCGAGTCGCCGCGAACGTACTCCCGGAGCGAGTCGAACTCGTCGCGGCCGGGACGGCGCTCGAGGTCGACGACGGTCTCGAGCATCGATCGAACGGCGGCCGGGGGGTCGACGAGCCGCGGGTAGACGAGGACCTCGTCCACGGTCTCGATCCTGACCGGTCGCTCGGCGAGCCCGAACAGATCCGTGACCGTCCCGCGGATGGGGCCGAACTCGTACGCGCCGCGATGGGTGTACTCGACGTCGTAGCGAATCGTTCGCTCGGACTCGGTGACGTAGTGAGTCGCCTCGTCGGTCCGGAGCCCGGACCCGATGATGTCCCGGAGCTCGTAGTTCCCTGGGCCACAGTTCTCGACGGTCAGCGTGACCTCGTGGCGCTCGCCGGGGTGGCCGTCGGATGGCGCAGCCCGGCGTACTGTCGGCGTCGAGGACCGTCTGACCACGAGGACCCCTGCCGCGAGCGCGACGACGGCTGGCGCGACGACGGCGTTGAGCGATCTGGCCCCGAACACCGCTCCCAGGAGGACGCAGACGACGACGATCGCGAGGATGCCCTTGCCGCGGCGCGTGAGGCGTGTGTCCATCGGAGGTGTATTCGTGTGGCTTGTATGTGACGTGGCGTGTGACGTGGGTGCTATCTGGTCGTGGCCGAGTCCAGCGCCGTTACTCCGGTGTCACGCTCGCGAGCGCTCGATCGAGGAGGTCGCCCGGCGACTCGCCTTCGACGCCGGTGCGGATCCGGTGCGTCAGGACGGGGCGGGCCTCGGCCTTCACGTCGTCGGGGACGACGAACTCCCGCCCGTCGAGGACGGCCCGGGCCTGTGCGGCCTGCAGGAGCGTCACCGTTCCTCGCGGGCTGACGCCGAGTTCGGCGTTCTCCCGCGTGAATCCGGCGAGCGCGGTCGCGTACGCCCGGACGGGCTCGCGGACGGTGACCTCCGCGACGGTGCGGCTCAGGCGCTGGAGCGTCTCGACGTCGGTGACGGGCGAGAGGTCGTCGATCGGATGCGTCCCCAGCACGCGATCGACCATCTCCTTTTCCTGCTCGGCGTCGGGATAGCCGACGGAGAGCTTCTTCATGAAGCGGTCGAGCTCCGCCATCGGCAGCTCGTAGGTCCGGTTCGGCTCGACGGCGTTCTGGGTCGCGACGACGGTGAACGGGTCCGGCAGCGACCGGGTCTCGCCGTCGACCGTCACCTGCTCTTCTTCCATCGCCTCGAGGAGTGCGGACTGGGTCTTCGGTGGTGCCCGGTTGATCTCGTCACCGAGCACGAGGTTCGCGAACACCGGCCCCGGCTGGAACTCGAACTCCCGCGTCTGCTGGTTGTAGACGCTGACGCCGGTGACGTCGGAGGGCAGCAGGTCCGGCGTGAACTGCACTCTGCCGAAGGAGCAGTCGACCGATTCGGAGAGCGAGCGGACGAGCATCGTCTTGCCCACGCCCGGCACGTCCTCGATCAGGACGTGGCCGCCAGCGAGGAGCGCCCCGAAGACGTGTTCGATCGTCGCTCGCTGCCCGACCATCACCTTTTCGACGTTCTCGACGACGTCCTCGGCGACCTCGCCAGCTGCGTCGATCGGCAGTGGTTCGATCGTCCCCTCCAGCGACGCGTCGTCGACTCGTGATGTGTTCGTGTCCGTCATTGTGAGTTGATTCCGTCGTCCCGACTTCCCGCGCAGGCGTGCGGAGGGGTCACAATACCCCTATCAAGGGATCCTGCCTTGTAACCTTGCTGTCCGCGGAACGTTAGCCATTCGCGCACGTGCACGATTCACGCACGACCGATCGCGGCGATTTCGGAACGTTCGTGATACGACACTGGAAATCTCTGGATGAACGTTCTCTATCGAACGGATAGGGGCATCGAACGAACGGGATTCTACGATCGTCGAACCCTGGATAGCGCGGTCGTCGCAGTGCACCCGGCGTCATCGGCCGCGGACTCACAGCAGCCGTCCCCTCGTACTCGAGGCGCCACGGAGACCCGTCGGATCCGGCGGCGTCGAGACGTGTGGCTATCGAATCGGCGCCGCGACGGACTCGACGACGGTCTCGCCGTCGACGACGACGTTGTAGGCGCCCTCGTCGTCGTTCCAGAGCACGAGCGCGGACTCGAGGGTCAGGAGGTCGCCGTAGGCCGCCGTCGCGAGCGAGTCGTTCAGCGTCGTCTCCTTCGTCAGCACGGCGAAGTGATCGACGGCCTGGCTGCCGTCGCCGATCCGGAAGAGCGGGTGGCCGTCCTCCGAGAGGTCGTGGGAGAGCTTGATCGCCACGCAGTCGATGCGCTCGGAGACGTGGTCTCCGGACTCGGCCAGCGGCGCCCAGTCGCCGCGGTCGGGCGTGAACGCGACGCGGCGTTCGCCGTCCCATCGGAGCGTCGCGTAGGCGTACTGTACGTCGACGTTGACGAACTCGCCCCCCGCACCCGCTGGCTCGTCGAGCTGGCGCTGGAAGGCGGGGACCTCGAGATCCGGCCGGACGGCGAAGGACCAGCCCTCGTCCGCCGGCGCCCGGTTCGGCCACAGTCGAACCGTCGGCGAGAAGACTGTCGCGGTGTCATCGGCACCTGGATCGTCCGGATCCGGGAGGTCGGAGACGTCGCCGAGGCCCTGTGGCATCGTCCCGTCGGCGAGCGCGCGTTCGACGCCCCGGAGGACGCCGGTGGTCCGCCGATCGGCCGGCGAGAGCAGGACCATCGCGCCGTCGTCGGCGACGAGGTCGGCGTAGCGCCGCGCCGTCGCGACGGGGTCGTCGAGCTCGCTGAGGACGTTCGCGAACACCACGAGGTCGTACTCCGTTTCGCCTTCGCCGCCGCCGTCGCCGGCCAACGCGTCCGCGTCGAACGCCTCCGCAGTCGTCCGGTGGAGCGTCGCATCCACGTGCGACCCCGTCGCCTCGAGCATGCCGTCGAGGACGTCGGCGCTCGCGCTCGGCTCGATCGCATCGAGTTTGAGGAGGGCGTCCTCGGGCACGGCGTCGGCGATGCCCAGGGCCGGACCGCCGGTGCCAGCCCCGACCTCGAGCACCCGCAGTTTGCGATCGAGCAGGCCGACCTCGGCCAGCTCTGCGACGACGTACTGGATCGCGGCGTAGTAATCCGGCAGGTGGTAGATCGCGTAGGCGAGCGCCGCAGTCTCGTCGTCGTAGGAGACCGACCAGCCCTGGTGGTAGGCCTCCTTCAGCTCGCGGATTGCCTCACGGAGGGACTCCCCGGAACTCCCGCGGTGCCAGTCCGACCCGAAGGCGTCCTCGAGTTGCTCCTCGAGCGCGCGAGCGTAGCGGTCCGGAAACTCGGTAATCGGCAGTCGCGGTGGCGCGATCGATCCCGATTCGATCGGGACGAACGTGCCGTCTTCGCGCTCCTCGAGTCCGAGATCGAAGGCTTCCTCGCGGAGCACCTGCCGGACGACGGCGGGGTGTGGACCGCCCTCGACGTACTCGCTGATCTCCTCCGGATCGATCGGTCTGACCTGCCGGAGATACTTCGCGTTCGACCGGATGGCCTCGCGATCAGGCATCGTCCTCGGTCGTCGGGGTCGGCCCTGTTTCGGACGGCGTCGGTTCCTCGATCCGCGCTGCGGCGAACAGCTCACGGAGCTCCGCGGGGTCGGCGTCCTCGATCGCCGTCGCCGCGTCGGCGACCTCCGCCGCGCCGTCGAACCGGTCCTGAATTTCGGCGTAGACGCCGGGATCTCCCGAGGTCACCTGTTCGAGGAGATCGTCGAGTGCGGCGGACACCGGCGTCGCAAACCCTTCGGGGACCGACTCGCGTGCGAGGCCGTACGCGACGATTGCAGCGTGGGCGGCCGCCTGGACGCTCTCCATCGCCCGGTCGTGCTCCTCCGGCGTGGTGGCGACGAGCTCGTTCCCCGCGACTTCGAGATCCGCCAGCAGCGCGTCGATCGACGGCCCGGCCGCGTCGACGACGACGGCGATCGTCCCCGGCGCGTTCTCGGGAGCGAAGAGTGGATGCAGGCTCGCGCGTTCGAGGTCGGGGCCGTGCTCAGCCATCGCGGCGAGCGGCCGCTCCATCTCACCGGCGACGTCCACGATCGCGTGGCGGGCCCGCCCGGCCTGCTGGGCGATCGTCCCCTCGACAGCGGACATCGGGACCGCGAGACAGACGACGTCGAACGTCTCCGCACCGTCGAGTGCGACGGTCCGTCCACCGATCGCCTCGGCGGCCGCCGCGGCCGCCTCGGGATCGCGATCCGCGAAGGCGACCTCGGCATCGACGGTGCGGGCGATCCACCGGCCCATGGTGCCCGCGCCCACGACGAGTAGCTCCATTGGCAGTCCGTTGCGTCCCGGTGGGGAAAAATCCGCCCTATCGCGGCCGGCACCCCGGCCGATCGATTCGTCGATGGTCGTCGCCCGTCGCGTGGCTGTGCTGCTCCAGAACGAATTTCACCGCGCGCAGCACACGCTGGCTCGTGAGCGACGACCATGGTTACGACGAGGCGGCGGCTCGCCAGGAGCTCGCGGTCTACCGAACCGAGCCGGCAGTGCGTCGGCGTGCGTTCGTTCGCGATCTGCTGGCGCTCCAGGGCGGGGAAACCGTCGCCTCCGTCGGCTGCGGACCTGGGTTCGAGCCCGCGGAGATCGCAGACGAACTCGTCGCGCTCGATACGGACGGCCACGTCCTCGGCTTCGACGAGAGCCAGGCGATGCTCGAACTGGCCCGCGATCGCTGTGGGGGCCGCGACGGGATCGACCTCCATCGTGCCGACGCCACGGCACTGCCACTCGCCGACGACGCGGCAGACGCGCTGACGGCGGTACAGCTCCTCGAGTACCTCCCAGATCCGGCGACGACGCTCGCTGCGTTCGCCCGGATTCTGCGACCCGGTGGCCGTGCGGTCGTCCTCGACACCGACTGGCGAACGTTCGTCTGGCGGGCCGACGGCGACCGCCGGTCCCAGCGGATCCTCGACGCGTGGGAGCGACGCTGCCCGAATCCGCGGATCGGATCGAGGCTGGCACCGTTGCTACGGGACGCCGGCTTCAGCGTGCACGACGTCCAGCCGTTCACGATCACCGAACGTACGCTCGAGGACTCCTTCTTCGGCCACAATCTGCCGTTCGTCGTCGAGCACGCCCGCGACCACCAGGCAGTCGGGGAACAGACGGCGTCGGCCTGGAAACGCGACGTCGAGGCGCGGGAGGAGCGCGGCGAGACGTTCGTGAGTCTCACGCAGTACTGTTACGTCGTCGAGCGCTGAGGATTGGCTCGCCCGAACCCGACTGGCAACAACGCCACACGCACACCGAAACTACACTCTTGAGGTGCTCCCGAGTAGGCGCTACGTACCGCCCACGTTGCCCTCTATGTCATTGCTACATCGCCTGACTCAGGACCGAGACGCACTGAACCAGCTCGCCGGAATCACCGGCCTTGGATGGACGGCCTCGATTCTCGGCTATCTCGTCACCGCGATCGGCTACGGCTCGACGCTCCTCTCTCGGATCGTCGTCGATCCGCAGTCGCTGCTCTACCTCGGCGGTGCACTGTTCGTGGCGACACTCGGGCTGGATCGGTTGCGGAATGCGGCGTCGGACGACGACGAGGCCACTGGCTCCGACGGCGCGCTCTCCGGGCTGGATCGAGCGGACTGACGCCTCGCGGTTCGAGTTCACTGCGCCCGGGGCAGCTGCAGCCCGGATTCGACGTCGTCGGAACCGCTCCTTCTCTGGTACCGAACCCACCGGTAAGGAACCGCAGCTCGGTGATCGATTCGAGTGGGCTACTCCACGGCCTCCTCTGGATTCCGGTAGTAGTACAGCGTGAATCCTGCAAACACGAGGAAGAAGCCGAGGAAAATAGCCAGAAGCGGCGGGGTGTTAACGCCGGACATGCCGCTACCAAACAGAAGCAGGAACGTCGTCAGATAGATGAGGAAGGCAACGACGAGGGTCCGACCGATTTTGTCGATAACGTCGCGGTCCTGGGAGGGCATATTCGATGGCCTGTACGCACGTGATAAGAAGATGCCGGTGACACGCTCAGAGCGCTTCTGGACAGCTGCCTCGCCGCAGTACGTCTCGCTACACTCCTCCAGCGAACTTGCTACTCCAGCACCAGCTCCTTCGGGTAGTCGACGTAGTTCTCGTAGCCGTCCTCGGTGACGACGACGACGTCCTCGATCCGCATTCCGCCGACGGCGGGGTCGTAGACGCCCGGTTCGACGGTGACGACGTGACCCGGTTCGAGCTCTGCGCCGTCGGGCGCGAGCCGGGGGAGCTCGTGGACTTCGAGGCCGAGCCCGTGGCCCGTACCGTGGATGAACCCGGTCTCGGTGGACTGGTCGCTCCGGAGCGTCTCGTACCCTTCGGCCTCGTAGACGTCACAGACCGCGTCGTGGACCGCCTCGCCGGTGACGCCCGGTTCGATCGCGTCGAAGGCGGCCTGCTGGGCCTGGAGCGTCACCTCGTGGCGACGTCGGACCTCCTCGCTGGGCTCGCCGCGAACGAACGTCCGGGTCATGTCCGCGTGGAACTTCGTCTCCTTGTCCCGTGGGAAGATGTCGATCACGATCGGCTCGTGGGCGGGGAGTGGGCCGCTTCCGCGATCGTGGGGATCCGCGCCGTCGGCGCCGCCGGCGACGATCGTCTCGTCCAGCGCACAGCCCTCCCGCAGCAGCGCGATCTCGATTTCGGTCGTAACGAACTCGCTGGTCAGCGGCTCGCCGTCGTGGTGGAGGACCGGGCCGCCGACGTCGTCCACGCCATCGCCCTCCTCGACGATCTCAGCGCCGGCGATCAGTGCCGCGGCGCGGTCCATCGCGACCTCGTTGGCCCGCTGGGCGGTCTTGAGGTGTTCGACCTCCTCGTCGGTCTTCCGCGCACGGATCGTGGTGACGGTCTCTTCGAGATCGGCGGTCACGTCGATGCCCTGCTCGCGCAGGCCGTCGGCGGTCGCCGTCGGGAATCGATCCGGGACGAGCGCGTGCTCGACGCCGTGGTCCTCGAGGAAGGCGGCGATCGTCCGGTTGCGCCCCGCCAGCGCGCCGTGTTCGGCGACGTTCTCGCGGTGCCCGTAGTCGGCGTGGCGCGCGACGGAGTCGGCACTGCTCTCGGCGTTCGCGCGGCCGTACTCCAGCCCGGAGACGAGGAGGTGGATGCCCTCGGGCGTGTAGCAGGTGACGAACGGGTCCGGCGCGCCGAAGCCCGCGAGGTAGTACTGGTCGGCCTCGGTCGCGTCGGCGTCGATCACGTAGCCGTCGGCGCCGTGGTCGGCGAGCGCGGCGTCGAGCGGCGTCGCGTCGTGCATGCTACTGGCTGGGCGGGCTGTCGTGAAAAACGCTGGCGCTCCGGCGACCGGAACCGTCACTCCGGTGCCGGTATCGTCGTCCGAGAAATCGCTCGCCCCATTACTCCAGCGGGTCGCGCACGTCGTCGCCGCCCACGCCCGCAACCTCGCCGATCGGCGCGACGCCGCCCGCGACGATCGCCGATCCGGCCAGGATCGCCGCCGCGAGCACGAAGAGGGGGTTGCTGTCGTAGCCTGCGAGGCCAGCGCCCACGTCGACGACGAACACCGTGACGAAGAAGGAGAGCACGGCGAGGAAGATCATGAGCGCTGCGGCGACGAGATTGCTTGCGATCTGTCCGAACAGTGATCCGTTGGATGCCATATACGATAGCTGCAACCCACGCCGGCACAATGAAGCTGGTGCACGGCGGCAATCGCCGCTGCATCGGTTCGCCGGCCGCTCGGCCAGCGACGTTACTCGATCGCCACGACGGTGTCTGGGCTGTTCAGACTGTTCTCGTTCGATCCCCATTGTGCGTACACGCGCCCGTGTGCGACGGCTGGCGACTTGCTCCGGGAGGGGCCGGCGTCGGTCTCGACCGTTGCGAGGACCTCTCCGTCGGTCGAAATCGCCTGGACGCCGCCTCGGGTCATCTTCGCGTAGATCACGTCGCCAGCGGCAACCGCCGAGGCGGTGGCGCCGGGTACCGACCACTCGAGCGATCCGTCCGCTTCGTCCACGGCGTAGAGGTGTCGGTGCTTCTCGTGTGATTCGCCTCCCTGTGCCGGTTTGCCCACGCCGCCCACAACGACCCGTCCGTCGATAGCGAGTGGCGTCCCGTGGAGCGTCGCGAACTGGGGCTCCTCACAGGACTCGTCGTCTCCACAGAAGCTCACGGCGTCCTGGCCCCCGAGCACCTCGTTGTAGGGAGCCGCCTTCGGTCGGAACTGCCACTGCCGTTTCCCGCTATCGGCGGTGAAGGCGTGGAGCGGCCCGCCGTAGACGTCGCCCTGCCAGTAGCCGTCGAAGGGGCCCGCGACGTACCCGCTCTCTCCGACGATCGTCGGCATCCCGAGCGTTTCGGGGGTGGCGAACTCTGGCTCCGTCACCATCTCGGGTGACCGGCGCCACTGGACGTCGCCGGAGTCACTCGCCAGCGAAACGAGATCGTCCGAACCGTCCTCGTTGTGACCGGCGTACACCAGCGACCCGTCGCGCGACGCCAGTGGTAGTCCCCTCGCCGTCGGGGTCGGCGGATCGGCAGTCCAGCGCTGTTCACCGTCCGCCGGATCCACGGACTGCAGCGTGTATCCGGCTTCGCCCGGGGCTACCAGGTACGCGCCGTCGTCCGTGAACGTCGGCGAGTCTCGCGTAATCGTCGGGCCAGTTCGTCTGTGTAGCACCTCGCCCGACGACGCGTCGGCAACGAGCACGTGTGGCTCGTCGACGGCGTCGGTCATCGGATAGACCACGCAGAGGTAGAGCCTGTCGCCGACGACGGTGGGTGCCTGCATGATCGCCGGGGTGCCCGGGATCGTCCACTCGATCGATCCGCTGGCCGCGTCGAGTGCCACGACGCCGCCCCAGGCGGTGCCGTCTTCGCTCTCCAGGTGAAGCTGGTAGTACATCGAGCAGAGCGCGAACTCCTTCGTCAGGGTCACGTCCGAACAGTAGCCGCTCGCGACGGGGTCGTTCTCGTCCGCCTCGACTGGTCGCTCCGCCGCGACGGTCTCTCGCGTCTCGATCAGGTCGTACACCGACGTCTCCCACGCGACGGACAGCGATTCGCCGGGACCGGCCTCGGCGGGAGCGCGACCCGTCCGCTGGTGATCGCCGCGGTACGTGGGCCAGCCGTCGGTCGGTTCGAACGACGAACCTCCAGAGCCGTCGCCTCCGAGATCCAGACAGCCCGCGAGTGCCACTGCGCTGGCACCCGTCGCGCTCGCCAGGAAGCGGCGCCTGTGTGTGCTCGGAAGTTCCGCCGATGACTCGGTGCGACCGGATCGTTCGTCGGGGACCAGTGACCGCATGGTCGGGGGTGATCCATAGCCGGCAAGTTTCTTGTGGTCGACAGCCAGTGAATCGATGGTCGACGTCGCACCGTTCCGGGACGGTTCCGAATCGATCGCCACCCTCATAGCGATCCCCCGCGAGCCATCGGCCATGAACGTCGCAATCGGCGCCTCGACGGTCCGCGGGACCGCGAGCGCCCCGCCGTCCAAGAGCTACACCCACCGCGCCATCCTCGCGGCGGGCTACGCCGACGGCGCGATCGTGGAAGATCCGCTCTGGAGTGCCGACACCCGTGCGACCGCCCGTGCGGTCGAAGCGTTCGGTGGCGCCGTCGAGCGCGAGGAGCCCGAGGGGCGGCTGCGCGTGCAGGGGTTCGACGGCGAGCCAGCAGTTCCCGCCGACGTGATCGACTGCGCGAACAGCGGGACGACGATGCGGCTCGTGACCGGCGCGGCGGCGCTCGCCGACGGGGCGACGGTGCTCACCGGCGACGAGTCGCTCCGTTCCCGGCCACAGGGCCCGCTCCTCGACGCGATCGAACAGCTCGACGGGCGCGCGAGCAGCACGCGCGGAAACGGCCAGGCGCCGCTCGTGATCGAGGGGCCGATCGCCGGCGGGACAGCAGCGATCCCCGGCGACGTCTCCTCGCAGTTCGTCACCGCCCTGCTGATGGCCGGTGCGGTGACGGAGTCGGGAATCGAGGTCGACCTCTCGACGGAGCTAAAGTCCGCACCATACGTCGACATCACGCGTGAGCTGCTGGCAGATTTTGGCGTCGAAACCGCCGAGATCGAGGGCGGGTACGAAGTCCCGGGCGGACAGACCTACGATCCCGAGGGCGGCAGCTACGCCGTGCCGGGTGATTTCTCGTCGATGTCCTACCTGCTCGCGGCCGGTGCCGTCGCGTCGCCGGACGGGCTGACCGTGACGGGTGCTCGGCCGAGCGCGCAGGGCGACAGCGCGATCGTCGAGATCCTCGAACGGATGGGCGCCGAACTGTCCTGGGATCGGGACGCGGGGGAGATCGCGGTCGCTCGCTCCCCGCTCTCCGGCATCGAGGTCGGCGTCGGCGACACGCCGGACCTCCTGCCGACGATCGCGGTGCTCGGTGCGATCGCCGACGGCACGACGAAGATCGTCGACGCAGAGCACGTCCGCTACAAGGAGACCGACCGCGTGAGTGCGATGGCCGAGTCGCTCTCGACGCTGGGTGCCGAGGTCACCGAGCTCGAGGACGAACTCTACGTCCACGGCGGCGAGAGCGAGCTGACCGGTGGAACGGTGGCGGGGCGGGGTGACCATCGGGTGATCATGTCGCTGGCCGTCGCCGGGCTCGTTGCCGACGGACCGGTCGAGATCACCGGTGCCGAGCACGTCGACGTCTCCTTCCCCGGCTTCTTCGACGTGCTCTCCCATCTCGGTGGGGACGTGACGCGGGATTCGGAGTAACGGTACTTGTCGCTGTATTCTCTTGCGTTCCAGCGGCAGCACAGCAATTGGAAGCCCCCTCCCGCTCGACGATCCTGACTCGCTGTGGTCCTTGGCTCGCTTACGCTCGCCTGCGGTCCTTGCACCGACAGACTCGCTGCGCTCGTCTGTCGAGGTTCGCCTCGCACCGAGAGACTCGCCTTGCTCGTCTCTCGAGCCCTCGTTCGCTGCGCTCACGAGGACGCTGCTCGGCTCACCGTCGTCAGCGATCGCCGAGCGGTCGGCCCCTTCCATTCCCACCCGGAGTCCTCATCGAAGATCACGAAACCCGGCGGAAGCAGCAATCTCACGGAATCCAGGCGGTTGCGCGGGCGGTCGTCGTGAGGGATCAGTTCTCGGCGCCGACTGCGGCGGGGCCGAGCGCCACCGCCTCGTGGAGCTGGTCGATCATGACGGTGGCCTGGCCGTCGACGACGGGCTCGCTCTCGTGGTAGACGGTGGTCGCGACGCGGAATCGGTTGCCGCCGAGCGCTTCGGTGATCTCGCAGGCGGCGGTGACGGTCGCGCCGACCGGGACCGGTGCCCGGAAGCTGAGATCCTGGGAGAGGTAGATCGTGAGGCCGGGGAGCCGCGCGAGTGCGGCGCTGATCACGCCGGCGACGAGCGTGCCGTGGACGATCCGCTCCCCGAAGCGAGTGCCGACGGCGAACCCCTCGTCGAGGTGGAGCCGGTTGGTGTCACCGCTGGCGCGTGCGAAGTCCGTGACGTCGTCTTCGGTGAGGCGTTTGGTGAACCGGACGGTGTCGCCGACGTCTGGCTCGTCGCCAGTCTGGAGGTCGGACGTCCACTCCTCGTCGTCGTAGGCCATCTCGGGTCTGGAAGCCGGCCGTCGCCGACCGTCGTCGGAGGCGCGCCCGAGTGCGAACTGCGGGAGGAAGTAGGAGAGGTCGGTGACGGTGACGATTCCCAGGAGGGTTCCATCTTCGACGACCGGGAGGCGCTTGAACCCCCCGCGTGCGAGGAGCGTCGCGGCTGCCACCACGTCGGCGTCCGGGCCGATCGTGACCGGCGGTGCGGCCATACACGTCGCGACCGTCGTGGCCGACGGATCACTGCCCGCCGCGATCACGTCGATCACGTCGGACTGCGTGAGGATGCCGACGGTCTCGCCGTCGTCAGTCACGACGAGCGAGCCCACGTCTCGGTCGGCCATCCGGTCCGCTGCATCGCGAATCGACGCGTCGGGGGACACGGTCGCCACGGCGTCGACCATCACGTCGCGAACGGTGACGGCGTCGAGCATAGATGGACCGTCGGCTGCCCGCGGCTTACGTGTGGCGCCGGCGGCGGAGTCGCCGTCCGGGCGCCGCCCGTCTCGCGCGGACGGTACCGTGATCGATCCCGCTCAGAAAGTGCCGCCCGGCCGATCGACCAGCGAGAAGCCGCCGGCCTGCTCGTGGACGGTGATGCCGCCCTGGCCGATCTCCATCGGGAAGATGTCGGTGTCGATGTTCTGCTTGCGCATCTTCGAGACCCAGACGTACCGGCTGACGCCGCTGTCGGTCGGCGTCTGAATCAGGTAGACGTTGCCGTCGGTGAGGAAGTTCTCGAGATCGAGGTCGGTCTCGGGGAAGACGGCCTCCTGCTCGCTGATCAGCAGGGAGGTCAGGTCGTTGGCCTTCAGGATGTCCGAGAACTTCAGCAGGTAGACGCGACGCTCGTGTTCGTCCTCGAAGAACAGCTCGAACATCGTCAGCGAGTCGAGTACCAGTCGGTCGTAGCCGCCCTCCTGGACGACCTCGAGCAGCAGTTCGACGGCGCGGGAGAACTCCTGGTCGCGGAGCATCTCCTTCTTGTCGAGCACCGTGATCGAGCCGTCGTCGACGAACTCGCCCCAGCGGTCGAAGCCGATCGATTCCGCGGCCATGCGGACGTCGTCGGCGTCCTCCTCGAAGGTCACGTAGATCCCCTGCTCGTCATCCTCCATGACGCCGGTGTAGAGGTACTGGATGCCGAGGATCGACTTGCCGGTGCCGGGGTTGCCGGAGACCAGCACCGTCGAGTGCTCCGTGATTCCCCCGTTGAGGATGGAGTCCAACCCATCGACGCCGGTCGAAACGAGATCGGGCATGCCCGGAGGGAAGCGTGGGGGCACCAAAAAAGGCCCGTCCGCCGATCGCGAGGCGCTCACCCGGGGAGTACCGCCGATCGGCTCCCGGCCGAGACGACGCGCCAGCGCTGTCGCTACGATCGGCGTCGAACTCGGAGAACGGAGCCCTCGTCGCTATCGCCGTCGCTCGGTCAGCGCCTCGACGGTGTTGGCCTTCTCCGCCTCGATGCGTTCGAGCAGCCTAGTCCCCGCCGACAGCACCGGGAAGTCCACGTCGAGATCGGCGTAGAGGTAGTTGCTGACCGCCGTCGGCGACTGCAGGCGAGTCCCCGAGGAGGGCGTCCTGTCCCGGAGCTGTGCCTGTCGCTGCTCGAGCATCGAGGAACACTCGCTCTGTAGGCCGTCGAGTCGCCGCCAGCGCGACTGGAGATCCGGGAACGTTCGGTCGACGAGGCCGTCGCCGTCCGTGACCTCGAAGCGCTTCGAGATCTCCGTATAATGGTCTTCGGCGTCCTCGAGATCGGAGAGCTCGTCCTGGAGCTGATCGGCGAGCACCCGCCTGTCGTGTGCCGCACTCCTGGCGCTGTTCACGAGCGGCTGGCGCAAGGCAGGGGTGAACTGTGATCCCTCTACCACAGCGGAGGCGAGCTCGGGACTCAGCTCGGTTGCCATATGCTCCTGCAGGGACTCGTCGTAGTCCGTCTCGAAGTGCGGAACGTCCATCACGGTCTCGCGGTAGGCGGTTCGGACCTCGCTCAGTCCGCTGTCCTCCTTCGCGCCCGAGACCAGCGGGCCGCTCATCGGTCGACCACCGTCGGGGCGCGGTGCGACGGGGACGTTCGCCACGCGATCCGCGAACTCGAGGAAGGCGTCGTACTCGTCGAGCAGGCGCTCGCGCTCGAAGGAGACCGCACCTCGCGCCCGACGGACGCAGCTGAGAAAGGCGACGGTACCGAGGGTGATGGCCCCCAGCAGGACGATCAGCGTGAGCATCGAGTTCGCCTCGCAGGCGATACCAGAGCAGCCGCTCTCGATGGTAGGCGGATCGATCGCGTGCCGAGAGCCACCGACCTGTGCCACTGTGCTAGGTATTGTGACGGCAGCGTATAACAGTTGTTGCTACCGGTAACAACGTGCAGATTGTTTACTCGGGAGACGGTGAATAGGGCTGGGTCTTCGTGGACAATTTCGAACATCTGCTCTCCGCGTTCGGCCCCTGCCGTTGTGGAGCCTGGTCACCCATTTCCGGTCGAGCCGGGGCCAGCGACTCGCTCCCCGCCGCCGTGGTTCGAAATCCTTTTGCGTCACTTCGACCGAGACGGAGATGCGCCGCCTTAGCTCAGACTGGGAGAGCACTCGACTGAAGATCGAGCTGTCCCCGGTTCAAATCCGGGAGGCGGCATACGCACCCACTTTTTACTCCCTCGGGTCTCCTCGCGAGCCGGAGGCTCGCTGCGGGGCCCCTCGGTCGCAAAAACTTGGGGGAAAAACTACCCGGACGCTCACTCCGTTCGCGTCCGGGGAAACCGCGACTCGCTTCGCTCGTCGCGGTATGCTGCGCCCACGATGACGTTCGGCTGTCCTCGGTCCCGAAAGCGAGTTGGGAGTGACCCCGACCTGGACCGTCTCGCAGTGACTTTCCCATGGTTTGTCCTCCCGATCGCTGCGAACGGCAGTACATTCAGGGGCACCGCGTTCCTCGACAGCGCCATGTCGGGAATCGTCTTCTTCCGGACCGATCGCCGCGACGAGGTCGTCGAGTTCTACGTCGAGCGACTCGACTTCGACCGCTGGCTCGAACAGGACGGCGGGTGTACGATCTTCGAGTACGACAACCTCCTCGTCGGATTTTGCGACGGTGCGCCCGCCGATACCGACGGCGTCGTCACTGTTGTTCTCGACGACGAAGCTGCGGTCGACGCCCGATACAGCGAGCTGTCCGACGTCGCTCACGGCCCACCCGAAACGAACGAGGACTTCGAGATCTACCAGTTCTTCGTGGACGACCCCGACGGTCGAACGCTCGAGGTCCAGACCTTTCGTCATCCGACGCCGCCGGTCCGGTCCGACCTCTGAGCAGTGCCGGTTTCCGCCTGCACGGTGGCGATAGCCGTCAGGACGGCACCCACTCTGGCGGCGTAAGTGACGATTGATCTGTCAGAGTGATTTGGTATCGCCGATCGATCGCGACCCGGCCCGAATCGCCGTCCACGGCGTAGCTGACGTCGTACCGGACGACGTGGCCGTCCGGGGCGACCAGGAGCGTCGCAGATTCGATCGTCGCGTTCTGTCCCAGCTCGGTGATCGCTTGCTCGGGGGCGTCGTCGCGGATCGAGTCCGCCGAGAACCGATAGACTGCCTGGCCGTCGACCGTCGTGGTTCCGTTCGCGCTGAACGCGGGTGCGGCGACGCTCTCGAGAGTCGTAATCTCGACGACGCGTCCCAGGGCGGTCCCGGAATCGAACTCGCTGGGACCGCAGTCCACACTGTCGCCGTCCTGCGTGCAGATCGTCGTCGCGTTCTGATAGCGTCCGAGTGTCTTGGTCTCCGTACCGGAACCCTCGGTCTGCCACCGCTCGATGAGGAGCTGCTCGCTGGCGAGGTCGAAGCGTTTCTCGGTCGTCACCTCGAGCTGGAGCGATCCGTTGGCAGCGTTTCGCAGGGTCGCCGTGTCGGTGAGCGTGAACGTCTCTTCGTCCTGGAGCGTCACGAGGTGCCCACCGACGAGCGCCGAGACGTTCGGGCTTCCTTCCGACGTGTAGGGATGCGGCCCGTCGAGCGACGTCGTCTGCTGCCCGTCTTCGGAGTCTTCCTCACCGTTCGCGTCCTGATCGGTCCCGGAGTCGGTTCCGTTGGCTGGGTCCTCGGCTGGCGACTGAACGTCCGCCGACGCGTTCGGTCCGGAGTCGCCGTCGGTCCCGCCGAAACCGGCACAGCCGGCGAGTACAAGCAGCAGCCCCAGTGCGAGAACGGTGCGTGTCCGCGTCATCGTTCACCCGGTTGGCAGATTGGAAGAAATAGATTGTGGCTCGATGTGTCGACGGAACGGCGTCTCAGCAGGGCGGCAGAACCCCAATATCGAACGCTACCGGCATCTCGAGGAGCAGCAGGATCGGTAGGATCAGTACGAGCAGGAGTAGTCAGAGCGGGGAGCAGGCGAAGCAGTTCCGGGAACCTCTCCTTCGCGTCGTGACCGTGGCTGTGTGGAGCACCCCCGACGTTCATCCTCGCGGACTTGCCTTGGGTGGGTCGCGATCCTGCCCGGGTTTGAAGGTCGATCGCGCCCTTGCCAAACCTACGCATGGAGTTCCCGCGAACGGAGTCCCTCGACCGACTCGAGCAGACGGTATCGAACGGCGACCCGATCATCGGCGCTGGAGCGGGCACGGGGATGTCCGCGAAGTTCGCTGAGCGCGGCGGCGTCGATCTCCTGATCATCTACAACTCCGGCCGCTACCGGATGAACGGCCGGGGATCGCTGGCCGGCCTGCTTCCCTACGGCGACGCCAACGAGATCGTCGTCGAGATGGGCCACGAGGTCCTGCCGGTCGTGGAGGACACGCCGGTGCTCGCTGGCGTCAACGGAACCGACCCATTCCGGCAGATGGACGTCTTCATCGAGGATCTCAAGCGCCGAGGGTTCTCCGGCGTCCAGAACTTCCCGACGGTCGGGCTGATCGACGAGGGCAGTCAGTTCAGGGTGAACCTCGAGGAGACCGGGATGGGGTACGACAAGGAGGTCGACATGATCCAGGAGGCTGCCGAGCAAGACATGCTGACCTGCCCGTACGTCTTCGATGAGTCCCAGGCTCGGGAGATGGCCGAGGCGGGCGCCGACGTGATCGTCTCACACATGGGGCTGACGACCTCGGGCGACATCGGCGCCGAGACCGCGCTGGACCTCGACGAGGCCGCCGAGCGCGTCCAGGCTCACCACGACGCCGCGACGGACGTCAACGACGACGTTATGGTCATCTGCCACGGCGGCCCGATCGCGTGGCCCGACGACGCGCAGTACGTCCTCGAGCACACGGAGGGCGTGGTCGGCTTCTTCGGCGCGTCGAGCATCGAACGGCTCCCCACGGAGGCGGCGATCGAGAACCAGGCGCGGGAGTTCAAGGAGATCGATCTCTGAGATGGCCGTCGTCATCGTCGGTACGCTCGACACGAAAGGCGAGGAGATCGGGTTCGCCAGGGACGTCCTCGAGGCCCAGGGCGTCGACGTCCACCTGATCGACACCGGGGTGATGGGCGAGCCGGAGATCGAGCCGGACACGGACGCTACAGCGGTCGCTTCGGCTGGTGGAACGACGCTCGAACACCTCCGCGATGAAGCCGACCGCGGTGAAGCGATGGATGCGATGGGAGCGGGCGCCGCGTCGATCGTCCGTGAGATGCACGACGCGGGGACGCTCGACGGCGTGCTCGGCCTCGGCGGCTCCGGGAACACGTCCATCGCGACCGAAGCGATGCGAGCGCTCCCGGTCGGCGTGCCGAAGCTGATGGTTTCCACGATGGCCTCGGGCGACACCGAGCCCTACGTCGACGCGACGGACGTCACGATGACGTACTCGGTCGCCGACATCGAGGGGCTCAACCAGCTCACCCGGACGGTCATCGCGAACGCCGCGCTCGCGATGGTGGGGATGGTCACGAACGAGCCCGATGTCGAGGTCGAGGATCGCCCCACGATCGGCATCACGATGTTCGGGGTGACGACGCCGTGCGTCCAGACCGCCCGCGAGATCCTGGAGGACCGGGGGTACGAGACGATCGTCTTCCACGCCACCGGCACCGGCGGTCGGGCGATGGAGGACCTCGTCCGTCAGGGCGTCATCGACGGCGTCCTCGATGTCACGACCACCGAGTGGGCCGACGAGCTGGTCGGTGGCGTGCTCAGTGCAGGTCCGGAGCGACTGGACGCGGCGGCGGAGACCGGCACCCCGCAGGTGGTCTCCGTCGGCGCGCTGGACATGGTCAACTTCGGCCCGCGCGACTCGGTGCCCGATCGGTTCGCGGATCGCCAGTTTCACGAGCACAATCCGCAGGTAACGTTGATGCGGACGACGCCGGAAGAGAACGCGCGACTCGGTGAGATCATCGCCGAGAAATGCAACGCCGCGACCGGCCCGACCGCGCTCGTCCTTCCTACGGCGGGCGTCTCGATGCTCGACGTCGAGGGCGAGGCGTTCTACGATCCCGAGGCGGACGCGGCGCTGTTCGACGCGATCCGTTCGAACCTCGACGATCACGTCGAACTGGTCGAACTGGCGACGGACGTGAACGACGACGCGTTCGCCGAACGGCTCTGTGAGCTCCTCGATGGGTACATGCAGGACGCCGGGCTCGATCCAGCAGCGTCCGACCCGGATGGGTGAACGGTCGGCGCTCCGTCCCGCCTCTCCGGCCGCTACGGCGCCACCGGCTCCGGTTCGGGCCGTTCGACGACCGTCGTCGTGACGTTCATCTCCTGCCCGTCGCGGACGATCGTGAGATCGACCTCCTCGCCCGGTCGCGTTTCGGCCAGCAGGACCGAGGCGATGTCTTCGCGATTCGCGACCTGCTGGCCCTCGACGGCGACGATGACGTCGCCACCGACCGGCACGACCTGTCCGGCGACTTGCACCTGCTGGTCGCTTCCCTGGAGTACCGACGCGGCGGGCGCGGACTGATCCACCGTCGCCACGATGAAGCCGCCGGTCACGTCGAGGTCGTTCGCCTCAGCGATCGCCGGGGTCACGCTGACGCCGCTCACGCCCAGGGTCGGGTGCGTGAACGTACCGTTCTGGACGAGCGACGGGACGACGAGTTCGACGGTCGAGGCCGGGACGGCGAAGCCGATGTTCTCGGCACCCTGGGCCGCGATCCCGGCCGTGTTCACGCCAGCGACGGTGCCCTGGCAGGTGAGCAGCGGACCGCCGCTGTTGCCGGAGCTGATCGGGGCGTCCGTCTGGATCACGTTCGGGATCGTGTACCCCCGGTTCGTCGGCAGCGAGCGATCGAGCCCACTGACGATGCCGTGCGTGATCGTCGCTTCGAGGCCGAACGGACTACCGAGCGCGGCGACGTGCTGTCCGTGCTCGAGGCTCTCGTTGGTCAGGGAGAGCGCTTCGACGTAGTCCGGCGCGTCCGTGACTCTCACCGCGGCGAGATCGCTGGAGACGTCCGTTCCCACGACCTGCCCGGTGCTGGATTCCCCACGATCGAACTGGATCGTCACGTTCGCTGCGTCGCCGACGACGTGCGCGTTCGTGACGACGTACTGTGTGGAGTCGTTCGCACCGATCTGTGTCACGAACCCCGAGCCCTGGCCGCCTCCACGCTGGACGGTCACCACCGCGTCGATCGTCTCGTCGTACAGTTCGGTGTAGTTGCAAGCGCCGTCGGCCTGCTGTTGCTGGAGCAGTGCACCGTCGGCCTCCAATGGATCGTCGGTTGTCGATGCGTCGTCATCGGCGGGCGCAGTCGGTGCGACGGCAGACGTGCCGACACCGAGCGACGGTGCTACCAGCCCGGCCACGACGAGGAGCGTGAGCGCCGCGATCGCCGCTGCGTAGTATCGTCTGCGAGTCATCGGTCGAGGCTTCACGACCCTGACGAAAAGTTAGTAGATCCGTACAGCTGTGGCGAGGAGCCAGCCCGCGAGTAGGGCTGGGGAATCACACGGCACGATCGTTGCCGTTGCTGGGGGCGAGGCGAGACGGCACCGTGCGTGACGGCCCTGCCGGTTCGAGCTACGGAACGATCCGCCGCCGCCGACTTCTGCAGTTGGTCGATGCTTGCGAGCCACGTTCCAGTAGTCCTGTCGTGTCCGATTCGATCGCAGCTGTTACCCTCGCTACGACGCCTGAACTGACTCCCGGGTTTTTCCGGGTCGTCGACGTCGGTACGCACGCTTTCACCGATTCGATTGCAGCGCCCGATGCGTCGGGCCGGCCGTCGCGACCGCGTACACGGACCGGATACTCTGCAGTCCCTCGTCGATCCGCTCATTCCACGCGACGCCGGCCCGTCCGATCGTGCGATGCCGTCCCCGTTCCGTGCGAAGCTGTTTCAAGCCTCCGTACAAACAACCGTCAAACACCATGAACCGACGAACATTCGTCCAGACCACGGTGGCCGCGGCGGCGAGCGTCGGTCTCGCGGGCTGTCCCGGGAGTGGCACAAACGGCGGTGGATCCTCCACCATCTCGGCGGACGACGCGGACGTCGAGGTAGCCATCGGGCGTAACGCTCCAGAAAATCAGGCTCCCTACGAGGACTCCGTTACCGAAGTGCCTCCACAGGGATCCGATGCGCTCTCCCTCGAAAACGTGATTTTCCAGCGGGCTGGGGAGCGTGGAATCGTGGTTGCGGGCGATTCGACCAACACTGGTGACAGCGCACTACAACCGGTCAACGTCGTGGTTGCGCTCTACGACCGCGACCAGGAGGGATCCGGTGTCCACGATTCGGTGTCGGCACGGACCGAATACGGTCGTCTCGAGACCGGTGAGACGTGGCAGTGGGCCGTGACGTTCGGGGACGAGCCGCCGTTCCCGATCGACTACTTCACCGTTCAGGTGCTGGCCAACTTCGCGTGAGGGCGACGGCGCTGCAGTGCGCCGGGCCGTGGTCGCCGATCCGTCATCACCATCGACGTCCACGCTGCGATCCCGATCCGATCTACAGCGATTCGACGGCTACCTCCTCGTACCCAACGATCGCGTCGAACCACTCGATAGCGAACCGATCGCCACTGGTGATGCCGCGAGCGTCCGAATCGCCGAGTTCTCGCTGGACGAACCGTCTCGCGACGAGCGCGAGTCGGATCGAACGTGCTTTCATCGAATTCGACGCCAGCGCCGTCATCCATGCAGGTCGTCGTCGCGTTCTGTTTGCGTGTGGGGGCTTGACGAAGGGTGCCGGAATCATCGCCGTGGTCGGACTGTGGTTCACTATTCGTAGCACCCTCGCCGTCAGGGGCACCTACATCGTCGGACTCAACGTCGAAGCGGGTGTGCCCGACGGCATTCGAAGTCGTTCACGGAAACGCGCGCGAAACGGGGAGTTACTCCTGCGAAGCCGAACGAGCGCCCACGACGAAGCGAAACCCCTCCGTCACTCGAATTCGACGTCAGTGATATCGACTCTGCATCCCCCGCTCGCGCTGTCCGTGATCGAAAGTTCCCACCGCATCGAACCAGCGATTGCCTGCGCCAGTGGGAGCCCGCGACCGGTTCGATTTTCGCGAGTGGAGAAGCCATAGGCCGTCACCTGATCGCGGATACGTGATGGGATCCCGGGGCCGTCATCGGCGATCAAGAATCCGTTCGGAAGCTGCGTGATCTGGATGCTGACTGCATCACCTCCGTGGACGATCGCATTCTCGAGGAGGAGTTCGAGCAGCTCGCGCACCTTCCGTTGGTTCGCCAGAGCGACGTCGTCGATGTCGACGGACAGTGTCGCGTTACGATCGGAACGCTGGCCATCGGTGGCGTGTGGGGCGGTGGCAACGTCGTCCTCGGTGGATGCGTCGACGTCGATGGCCGCCCAAGCCGCGTCTGCAACCTCCTCCAGGTCGACGAGTTCGTTCGACGTCGAGATGGAGCCATAGCCCGCGAGCGTCGCCATGTAGTCGATATGGGATTCGAGTTCGGCAACGATCGTCCCGTCCGCTTCGGCAACTCTCTCCCCCTTATCGGTCGTGGTCGAGGCATCCGTCTCATTGCTGACTGCGTTGAGCTGATCGATCACGTCCTGAGCGGTAGGTTCGAGGTGCTCGCCGATGGCCTCGAGGATCAGCTCCACGACGAACTCCTGGTGAGAGACTACGTCCTGATAGCGTTCTTCGTCAGTGATCTCGAGTGAGGCGCCGACAACACCAACGACGTTCCCCGCAGCATCGTACCACGGCGCCTTCGTCGTCGAGATGGTCATGGGCTCCCCCTCGGAGGTGTGGGTATTCTCGGTCTGGTTGTAGATCGGCTCGCCGGTTTCCAGAACACGCTTGTCGTCCTCGATGGCGGCTTCCGCGTGGTGTGACGGGTAGAGATCGAAGTCGGTCTTCCCAAGAACGTCTTCGGCCGTGTGGTGGATCTTGCCCTCGCTGTTGACCATTCGCCAGTCTGGATTCATTCCCGTGAGGCCTTCGCTCACGAGGACGTGTCGGCTCTGCTCGTCTTTGAAGTAGATCGAGAAGGGTATGGTCTCGAGGAGGGAGTCGAGCATCTCTCCCTTATCCATCGGCCCGCGGTCGTACCCGATGCTGGTCGCGTCCCCGACGAATACTGCGGTGACGACACCTGCTGTACGCATCGTTTGCACGACCGATTGCTTGTCGGCTTCGGCAGGTCGGAGCGTGCTTCGTCCGTCGTCGACGAGCGTCGACAACGACGCCACGTCTTCGAACAGCGCGTCGATCGGCCGACCCGTCAGATCGCCGCCGCCGGCAAAGCGCTCGCATGCAGCGTCGTTTGCGTAGTGAACGGTGTCGTCACCGACGAGGACTGGTAACGGAAGGCTCTGGTACGGACCGGCATCGCCAGCGCCGTCCACTGTCGTCGCGACGCGACGAATCCTGCCTGCGAACATCGCGGGCGATTCCGTTGCAAGGTTCCGCGGGAGATACTCGACCGCACCTGCCTCGATCGCCCGTTGACCGAGTTCGGTCGCAGACTGCTCGCCCACGAGCACGGTCGAGACGGCCCCGTCCTCGCCTAACTGTCCGGCAAGCTCGAAGCCGTCCTCGGCCTGGAAGTCCTCGTCAGGAAGATCGACCGAGCAAACGACGCAGCCGAATCCATCGCCGATGGCCGAGATCGCCTCATCCTCGGAGAGCGCGATCTCGACGTCGAGCGTCCCGTGACGTTCGAGCCCTGCAGTCGGTAGCTCGACGGCGTGCTCGGTCCCCGTAACGTACAGCACTCGCACTGGGGGACGCCCAGCAGACATATCGAGGAACAGCGCTTCCACGGTCAAATGAGTATCGACGATGTTCTCCGGTCGTGTGGCACCGACGACGAGCCGTCTGCTGGTGTGAACCTGGCCTGGCCCCTATTCGAGGAGGCCGCGGACCCCGGCAATCGGCAGTGCATAGATCGCTCCAATCAGGAATGGAGGTCACCGACGCACCGATCGACGAGCGTGGAATCGACGTGCGGCAGATCGACGAGCGCGCGACGAGAAGCCGCAGGACTCGCTTCGAGATGGTATCGGTAGTAGTGACCCGGGGTTCCCGATCTGTGTGACGTCACCGACACGAATCCGTCGGACCGGAGCGAATCGAGGTGATCGTGCAGCGCACGAACCGTGATCGGATCGGCGTCGGCCCCGGAACAGACTCGCTGGTAGGACTCGTAGACGTCACCAATCCTCGGTGCAGGCTCATCGAGCGTCGGTACAACGAGGCCGAAGAAGGTGAATGCCCGATGTACGGGCGCGTCCAACAGGCTTCGTGTGATGCGTCTCGTTTCGAGATCGGTTCGGGCATCGTCCACGTCGGATCGCGTCAGCCTCGCTCCATCACGGGCGAGTAGCTGTTCGGCAGCGATCTGAAGCAGCTCGATTCCCCACCGCAGATTCCCCTCGAACTGGCCGGTGACCAGATCGACGCACGTTTCGAGTGCATCCGCTGACAGGACGCCCTCGCCGAGAGCGCTGGCCGACCGGTCAGAGAGTGCCTCACGCACGGCAGTCCGGTCGAGAGGGGAGAGGACTACCTCGCGCTCGCAAAGCCGTTGGCGCACGGGGAACGGCAGTTCGTTCCGGTAGGAGTAGCTGTTGGCAACGCAGAGCGTTGCAACCTCGATTTCGTCTGCAATCTCCTCGAATTCGAGGAGGGCATCCGGCGAATCGACGCCGTCCACGTCGTCGAGTACCAGCAACACTGGCGCCGCAGCCGCCAGCTCCGTGGCGAGGGCATCGATCACGGCGTCCCGAGCGTGACCGGTCGGTGCGAGCTCACGACCGTCCGGTCGGAAAGCGTTGACCACCCCGACCAGCAGTCCGTATCCCGACTCGAATCGATCGCCAGAGACCGAACGGACCGTCCACTCGTCGTGGGAGATCTGTTCAGGAACAGTCGTCGACAGGAGCGTTTTGCCGACACCGCGCTGGCCGTAGACGAAGCAGTGCCGACAGGCGCTATCGAAGATATCCTCGAGTACCCCGCGAAACGCCGTCAATTCGTCTGACCGACCGACGATTCGCTCCGGCTGATGGTCCGGGTCGAGCCACTCGAGCGAGGCAGTAGCCGGATCGGCATCGGCACGGTGCATGTACGTTACCCGGGGGCCGACGGTTTTAGATTCGCGGGGAGTGGCCGTAGCGCGGTATCTGTCCTAATCGACGAGTTCGACCGTCGCGAACAGTCCTGGATCCTGCCAGGCGTTGTCTTCCGTCGCAAACCACGAGACCTTGCCGTTACGATCACCGCCACCGTCGTCGTCGTTGACGTGCACGTCGAAACCGATCAGGTGGCCAGCTTCGACCGAGATCCCGACCGTCGACCAGGGAACTTCGAACTCGAGGCGCCACCCGTCGGGCGTCTGCCGTTGGGCCTGACGGGCATCACCAACGCCGGGCGAGCCACCGCCTGCCGAGACGGCGCCGTCGAAGGGGATCACGAACTGGTAGTCGTTCTCTCCGTCGTAGCTTTCTCCCTTGCTGTTGTCGCCGTCGAGGTAAATCTCGACCGAATCGTCGTTGTAGTTCTCCGCGGAGTCCGACGAAATCGAGTCGTCGGTGACGTCGACGAGCACGTACAGCGACTCGTCGTCCCAGAGGGCGCGCCACTCGGCATCGAGATCCTCCGGTCCGTCGATGCCGTCGATGACGACCGTGTCGAGAGAATGTGTCGCGGCGTTGCTCCACACGCCGTCGGAGAGCTGTCCGTCGAGCGAGGGTGCGGCGTTCGTTCGTGCGATCTCGGCGTGGGTCGTCTGTTCGCCAGTGGTCGCCGTGATGGGATCGCTCTCGGGTGACTCGTTCCCCGCTGCGTCGATCGCCACTACCGTCAGCTCGTGATCGGTGGAGCCAGCGAGGCCCGTCACCGTCGCACTCGTTGCCTTGTCACCGTACCGTGTCACACGTTCACCGTTCGCGTAAATCTGATACATGACGACACTCGTCTCCTCGTCCTCGGCGGCAGTCCAGGAGATGGTCGCACTCGTCTGGCCGACGGACTCGAGGGTTACGTCGGACGGCGCGGCGGGTGGGGCGCCGTCATCGGGTTGCGACGGCGATTCCACCTCCTCGAAGGCGAGCGAGTCGGGAACCCCATCGTTGCGAGCTTCGTAGAGCCAGTTCTTCGTGAACCTGCCCATGTAGTACTCGCCACCCATCAGGTCCCAGCTGTCTGTGAACATCTGGGGATCCCAGACCGAGTCGAAACACCAGGCGGTCCAGCCGACTGTCTCGTGGCTCTCGAGCCACTCTCTGAACGGCTCGCCCCAGCCGGATGTCGTGCCGCGCATGTGGGGATCGTGGCCGTTCCCTTCGACGTCGAGATAGCCCCACTCTGTGACCATCACGGGAACCGAATCCGTCGGCGGACTGTACGTGTCCGCCCAGGCGTCCGGTCCATCGGAGGGGTAGATGTGAGCGGCGTAGATGAGATCCTCTCCTTCGAACGGCGCTTCGGCGGCGAACCGGGTGAGCGACGTCCACATCGGCGATCCGATGATCAGGGGCGTGTCGGGCGCGTGCCCGCGGACGAGATCGACCCAGGGTTGTGCAGTGTCACGCCACGTGTTCCAGGAGTCGAGCCCACTCCCGTAGGGCTCTGTCGGCTCGTTGAACAGTTCGTAGAGGACGTGGGGGTCGTCGGCGTAGCGTGGTGCCATTTCGTTCCAGAACGTCCGGATGCGTTCGTCGACGTCCTCGGTGTCGTACGGTTCGATCGTGTGGTAGTCCACGATCGCGTAGACGCCGTGCTCGCGACAGTGCTCGATCGCGGGATCGAGGTAGTCCGACGCGAACGTCTCCACCCCTACTGCTTCGATCGAGCGAGGTTGGCACGGGATCCGAATGACTCTGGGGCACCATCCCTCCTCACGATTCGTCGCGAGATCGAGCGTCTCCTCGAAGGTGTTTCCTCGGAGATCCTGATTCTCGCCCGCCCACCAGGGATCGACCGTGTTGAGCCCCCGGAGAACGACCGTATTGCCGTCGGGATCGACGACGCGGTTGCCCGACGTCGATAGACGCGGAAGGCCCGTCTTCGAGCCGTCCGAATTATCTGTGAGACTACATCCGGCGAGGCCCGCTACTGAACTCCCCGCCGCGGCTGCCAGGAACTCTCTGCGATGGTATCTCATACCGACCGACGCGTCGGAATTATTGTTGAAAAGGGTTGCGGTGAAATACTACCCGAGTCTTCCGTAGAACACCACTGCCTACTGCGATTCGGGGACGCGAACCGAATCCAGATGAAGTAGTGGTATTACCCGACTAATCGTCATCTAATCCACGTGAAGTTTGGGTTTGGTTCCCCGTACTGAGCCCGCGGATGCAGATGACGTCGGTCACAACTCTCCGTCCGGATCGACTTCTCAGTGGAGAACGGTGGCCCGTCGACGCTGCTAGCCAGAAATCTCGCCCGGACGGTTCTCCAGATCTACGTACTCGTACCGAACGATCGCGTCGAACCACTCGATAGCGAACCGATCCTCGCTCGTGATCCCGCGCGCATCCGACTCCTCGAGTTCCCGATCCACGAACCGCCGCGCGACGAGCGCCATCCGCCCGTTTCCGTCCTCGAGTTCGCGCTGTGCCTCCGCCAGCAGCAGTCCTGCTGTGAACACCTCGAAGACGTAGTTGGCCAGCCGTTTCGCCGAGAGCTGGGCGTACGCTTCGTCTTCGCTCGCGACGGTCGCGAGTGCCTCGACGAGGTCGTGATACTCGGATTCGACAGTCGCCGCGGCTTCCGACAGCGCGGGGTGGCTCGCCGCGTCGAGGTGCGCTTGCATCTCCTCGAAGAGTGGCTCGTGGGCGTCCTCGCGGTCGAGCGCCCGGAGCACGTCCAGCGAGAGGACGTTCGACGTTCCCTCCCAGATCGGCAGCACCTGCGCGTCCCGCAGCAGTCGGTGGGTGACGAACTCGTCGACGTAGCCGTTGCCGCCCTGGATCTCCATGGCGTAGGAGGCGGTATCGATCGCCATTCTGGCGGTGCGGAGCTTCGCGATCGGGACGAGCAATCGGAGCAGCCGGTAGGCCTGCCGAGCGTCGTCGCGATCGCCCTCACCGGCGCGCTCGGCTCGCTCGCGTTCGGAGAACAGCCGCCCCGCCTCGTGGGTGAACGCCGTGGCGGCCTCGTAGTCCACCGCCATGTCCACGAGGTCTTCGCGCATGAGTGGGTACTCGTCGATGGGCTGGCCGAACGCCTCGCGATCGGCTGCGCGGATCTTGCTCTCCAGTAGCGCGCGGCCCATCACGCCACACGCGGCCGCCGCGTTCGACAGCCGCTCGAGGTTGAGCATCTCCGCCATCTGCTTGAACCCCGCTCCCTCCTCGCCGACGAGGAAGGCCGTCGTCTCCTCGAACTCGACCTCCCCCGTCGGCACGGCGATCGTCCCGAGCTTGTCCTTGAGCCGGCGATAGAGCTGGTCGTTGATCGCTGCCGGCGGCACCGGACCGTCGAAGGCCTCGCGGCGGCCTTTCGTCAGCACGTCACCGTCCAGCGACTCCGCGAACGGATCGGCGTGGGGGACGAGGAACATCGAGAGCCCCTCGGTGCCAGCAGGTGCTCCCTCGGCTCGCGCGAGCACGAGCGTCCCCTCCGCGTCGATATTGGAACAGAACCACTTCTCGCCGCTGAGCCGCCAGCAGTTCGCCGCCTCGTCGTACGTCGCCGTCGTCTCGATCGCGCCGACGTCGCTGCCGCCCTGCTCCTCGGTCAGAAACATCGCGCCCTCGATCATGTCGTCGTACTCCCTGCTGACGAGGCCGTGGTAGTACGCGTCGAGGTCGCCGTCGTCGAAGCGGTCGAGCACGAGCGCCGCGCCGGCAGTCATCGCGACCGGGCAGGCGAACCCGCCGCCTTCGGCGTAGGACAGGAGCTGCAGCCTTCCGAGATACTGCGAGAACGGCAGCGGCGTTTCGCGGCCCGGCGGCGCCTCGAAGACGTCCGCGACGATGCCGGACTCGTAGACTGCCCGCTCGTTCTCGTACTGTTCGGCGGGGTAGCGAACGAGGTTCTGGACGTCGCCGAAGGCGTCGTAGGTCTCGAGTTCGGGACCGTGGTCGTCGACGTAATCGGCGTTGTCCGCGACCACGTGGCCGATCAGTTCGCCGAACTCCGCGAGCCGCGGCTCCGCCCACTCGAACGTGGCGTCGCTGCACACGCGGCGGAGTTCGCGCTGGAGCGTCCGATCGATCGCCCAGTAGTTCAGGTGTCGCCCCGCGTCGTACTGGTCGTACTCGATGCGCTCGGCCATGCCGGTAGTCGGGCGCACTGCAGGAAGATTGTTTGGGCGGAATGCGGATCGAGTGCGCGGTGGGACGCTCGAGGAACGGGCTCGTGCCGAGTGTTCCCGCCGTTCACGCCCGTTCGTCACGCCACCGGTACGCCGCGAGTCCGACGACGCCGAGGATCGTCCCGACGAGTACTGTCCCGGCGCCGACGATCGAGAGCAGACCGCCGAGGAACGCGACGAACGACACCGCGATCGTGAGCCCGAGGAACGCCACGTAGTCCTGGTACCACCGTCGATCCTCCGCACCGACGTCGAGGTACTGCTCGACGACGGGACCGGCGGGCCCCAGCTCCACCGTGCCGTCGCTCTGGTCGAACTCGACGAACCCCATGTCGTCGAGCCGCGGCAAGTGACTCTGGTAGAGACCGACGTACACTCGCTTTCGCTGGTCGGCGGTGAGTTCTGCGGGGGTCGTGCCGTTCTCGTCGGCTGCGACGCGTTCGACGAGGTCGTTCAGTGTCACGACCTCCGCTCGCTCGTGGAGGTGGCGGAGCACGAGACGCCGGCGACTGTTCTTGAGCGCGTCGAAGACGAGGTCTCGCGAGACGTCCGGGACCGGTTCGTCGCCGTCGCTTCCGCCGCCGTCGTCGGTGGCTGCCGTCGATCGATCGCCGGCCGCCGACGGTTCCTCCGTTCGCGATTTCGCGGATGGGCTCGTCATTGTGGCTGGGGCCGCAGACTGCCGTGCCAGTCTGATGTCGGCTAGGTAGCCGCTGAATGCACGGAACGGACATTCGTTGCAGGTGTTTTCTTGCCGTAGCAAAGAACCCACTGACGGAATCGGGCCGCAATCTCAGAATCAGTTCCTCAAAGCGTGAAACAAACGAACGTCCGATAGAGCCGACGCTCACGACCGGGCGGTCGCAGGGATGGCCGGGCGTCAGTCAGGCGGATCGAGCCCGTGGTACTGCTTCGCCACGGTCAGAAACTGGTTCGCATCCACTCGGGGCTTGTATGTGCGGTTCTCGCCGTCGATGGCGATCTTCACGAGCAGGTCCACCAGCCGCCAGACGTTATAGAGGACGCACGCGAACGCGAAATTGAAGAACCGATAGTCGCGTTCGGTCGAGGTGGTTCGCACCATGAAGTGTTTCTGCTTCTTGAAGCCGTTCTCAATACCCCAACGGTGCCGATACCACCGGATCAGCCGCTCGATCATGTGAATGAACTCCTTTCCGTTCATCTGCTGACCGTCGGCGTCGCGGGTGGTCACGTAGGGGTGGTTCGTCTCGAAGACGACGGTTTCGCTGGTGTCGACGTCTCCGTTCTGTGCTCTCTGCTTGCGCTCTTCGATGTCTTCCTCGCGTTGGATGTCCGCGAGCAGCCGCGAGAACGACATCCCTTCGCTCGGTTCGCCCTCCACGTCCTCGAACCCCCACTCGCCGCATATCTCCGTCCAGACTGCCGAGAGATCGTCGTCTTCATCCTCGTTGTCCGAGTTCGACCGTTTCGGGAGGTAGACCTGCTTACGCGTGAGCGTCCCCTCGTCGGCTTTCTCCTCCGTGACGTGGAACCGTTTGCCGTTGCGGTACATCCACTCGATGGTCTCGGCCTCGTCGCTGTTCGTGAAGATGCGCGTCGGATTCAGGTAGTGGAGGCCGTGTTCTTCACAGGTCTCTTTCACTGGGTCGCTGTCGAACTCACGGTCCATCATCACGAGGTCGATATCCACCATCTGGGTCGTGTGTTCCAGCAGTTTCTCCACGATCTCGTCTTTCGATTGGCCTCGTTCGCGCGGGACAATGTCGAGCACGAGCGGGACGTCCATCCCAACGATCTTGAGCACGGCCCACTGGTAGTAGTCGTTGCCGTCCTTGTAGCCGAGGATGTCGTCCTCGTGGCCCTCTTCGTCGCCAGTGAACGGGAATCCCTTGGTCACGTCGATAGCCGCAAAGACCGGCCCGCCGAGCTCGCCGTTCTGGCGGGCGCGAGCGATCAACATCCGCGTGGTGTTGCGCAGCATCTCCCGAATCCCCCCGACTGAGAGCTTCCCGATCTGATAGCGGTGGGTCGATCCCGTGGGAATCCGCTCTCGTGTCGTATCGAGCGAGAACGAGGCGGGGCCGCTGCGCGCGTACATGTCCTCGCGCATCCCCATGTAGGCGTGTTGCTCCCAGAAGGCGTTCTCGTGAATCTGCCAGTTCTGGCCGCGAGAGAGCGCGAAGGCGTCGGTCACGAACGGTTTGGCCTGCTGCCAGACCTCGTCGGTCTTTGCGGCGACAAGCTGGTGCTTGGGACGGCTGTCGGGGTCGGAGTCAGCCGGTCCGTGAGTCTCGATCCGATCGGGAAGCGACACCTCACAGGCGCGTGCGGCCCTCACAATCGTATCGGCACACTCCTGTACGGCGTCACGAAGTTGTTCGCTGAAACGTTCGTTCCACGCACGCCAGAACGTCGATTGATTCGGGAGCGACTCAAAGCCGAGCTTTTGACGGAGCGAGGGATGGGCTCGGAGGTGGTCGTGGAGTGCGGTTTCGTCCCAGCCGTTGAGTTCCTTGAGCAGAGCCGCTCGAACGTGGACTGCCATCGGATATCGCCCCGAATACGGCGCTAACGAATCGTGTGTGGCGAACGTGAGATGATCGATCGGGAGGTGGCAGATCAGCGTCTCGATATCGGCGTAGCTCTTCCACCGCTCGCACTGTGCCTGTGCGATGGTCGTGACATCCGCGACGAAACCGTCGAGACCATCACCACTCCCGTCGGGTTCGCCCTCGAAAAACCGGGGCTGGTCGTTGTAGCCGGTGGCGTCGGCGACGAGAGCCGCTGCCACCATCTCCGCCGTGTCGTTCAGCGGGGTTGTGGTGGATGATTTTGCGTCGATACGTGCATCTGTGTCGGCTGAGTCCGACTCTGGCGTTGACTTCGTACCCATATCGTATATCTAACCGTACCCACAAGTCGTCCGGCAGACGAACACTGGACGGAGGGCTCGCTGCGTACACGCGGCTACCGTAGTACAGTGAATGTTGTCCCATCGGTTTCTGCCGAGTACGACGACCGCCTTGTCACCTGCTCATGATCGAGTCGGTTGGCTCAAGCGCACTGATGACTCCGAACGCTTGCTCTCCCACGAACAGTTACTGTTCTGGTCTTCTCGTCGGTGCGGGTGGGTGTTCGCTCTGGCCATCGAGCGGCGGGAGGTCCTTCTCGCCAGCGCTGACCTTTGCGCGTTCGAGTCGCCACTGGTCGTTGTCGAACGGGACGTCGTAGTTCGCCTCGGCCCGTGCGAGGACGCTCTGGACGGCTGACTCGGGAATTTCGAAAAAGGCGGCGGTGGCGTGTTTCTCGCGGCCCTTGCGCACCTCGCGGATAAACGTCTGGGCACGAACGTATTCGGCGGGAATCTGCTGGAGGAAGCCGTCCTCGACGGTGTAGCCGAAGGGTGGGCGACCAACGCGCTTGCCGTCGGCGATGGCGGCGTCGATGCCCTCCTGGACACGCGAGCGAATCATCTTGCGCTCGGCATCGGCGAACACCATCATCATGTTGAGCATCATCTCGGCCATCCAGTCGTCCTCCCCGACGGTCCCGATAGGTTGGTTCACGAGGTCGATGTCGATGCCCTTCTCGCGGAGGTCCTCGACGAAACCGGCGAGGTCCAAACCGTCAACAACGACCTCGACCCGGGTGACACGTTCGAGGTGGAGAAAACCTTCTCCGAGGTCTCCCCCGAAGATTACGATGCGCTCGTCGTTCCGGGTGGCTCCGTCGGAGCGGACCAACTCCGCGCAGACGGCGACGCAGTGGATCTCGTCAGGGAGTTCATCGAGGCAGGAAAGCCCGCAGGAGTCATCTGCCACGGCCCGTGGATGCTGGTCGAGGCCGACGTGGTCGAGGGTCGGACGCTGACTTCCTTCCCCAGTTTACAGACCGACATCCGCAACGCGGGCGGCGAGTGGGTTAACGAGGAAGTCGTCGTCGACGAGGGACTGGTGACCAGCCGCAAGCCCGACGACTTGGATGCCTTCTGTGATAAAATCATCGAGGAGTTCGAGGAGGGTCGCCACTAACGGCGCGGTAGCACGAAAGGGTCCATCGCAACGTCCGGCGTTCGTGAACGAGATGTGAGATTCGTCTTTGCTGCTTCTGTCTGTCCAATTTCAGATGTTAGGGGAGTTTGGCCTCCAGTACGTCGATTTCTTCTATCTCCGGCGGTTCTGCGAACAGCTCGTCCGCGTTTTCCTCCAAGGCAGCAGCGATTTCGCCCGAGAGATGCGCTTCCCGACCGGATTCATCCGGAAAGGTGTCGAAGATGCCGAACGTCGAATCGTCCATGCGGAGCGCGAACCACGTGGTGGTGTCCGGTTCTTCCTCGGCTATCGGCAGTGCCGAACGGAGGAATTCCTCGACATCGGATTCTTTGCCGGACTGTGCTTGGAGTCGAACGAGGAGGGCGACGTTTGCGTCGGTCATACCCAGTCCGTACGTGTGTGTGCAACTCACATAAACATTTATGCTAGACGCTCATCCCGATACATTGCAACATAGCAGTTTCTCGAACCAGTCGTCCGGTGAGTTGAGTTTCAGTCCGAGGAATCCGAGGTATTTCTGGTGGTGGTGCTTCGAGACGCCCCTGAACTTCGCCAGCCACTGACGAAGGAAGCTATGGATCGTCTTCCTGCTCAACACGGTGTTGTTCATCGCCATCGGGCTCCAGGTGTCCTCCGAGCAAATCCTCGGTGTCGGCCAACTTGTCCTCGTTGCGCTCGTGCTCCTGTTGGCCGTCCGCGCCAGTGTCGTCTATGGGCTTTCGAAGAGACACACCACGCTATCGGCCGTTGATTCTGATTCGAAGTCGAAGCCAAAATCTACCGGCTAAAACAGGAAGAGACAGGTCTCAGTAACTTATTTCTCCAAAAACCGAAACAGTTACAGGAATACCACAAGGCCCCACCGGAAATCTCGCTCTGCGGGGTTTCCAAGACGACGAGTTCGTTGAGGGCGGAGCGACGGGTCGTCGATCAGTCGGTTCCGGGCTCGTTCTCCTCGACGTACGGGCGGGGCGTGGTGTGCGATCGGCCGCCCTTCCAGCTGAAGAGCACCTCGCGCGCGGAGAGCTCGCGGACCTCCGGGAAGCGCCGTTGTTCGGTCTGACCGTAGTTCACGAGCGCGACTAAGAACACGCCGCCGACGGTGTTCCCAAGCAACACCGGTAGCCAGAAATCGTAGAAAACAACGAGCAACCCAGGGCTGGGGACGTCGAGAAACACGAAAAAGAGCGCGTCCGCCGCCGCCGTGACGACGTGATAGAGTTCCGCTGCAGCGATCATGTAGAAGACACTGTAGATGAGCAACAGGCGGGCGATCGTGTCCTGCGCAGCAGTACCGAGCCACACTACCCCGGCGACGAGCCAGCCCGCGAACAGAGCTTTCAAGAACACGTCCCACCACGCGTGTTCGAGCCCACTCCTGGTGAACTCCGCGCCGGCGTGCATCGCTGCCGTCGAGAGGACGTGGCTATTGGCGAGAATGAACGCTCCGAGGCCCGCCCCGACGACGTTCGCGAACAGCACGATCCCCCAGACGCGCAACAGCAACGGGAGGCTGGCCAATCTGGTCAACACAAGCGCTACTGGAGGAAGGGTGTTCTCGGTATAGAGCTGATAGCGACCGACGATGATGTAGACGAACCCGAGCGGATAAAGAATCGCGGCCAAGAACCCGTTGTTCGGGAAGACTGCACTGCCCACCGCGTGGCCGACGAACGTCAACACGATCGCGAAGCCCGCAGCGATCCCACTGAAGAGCAGTTCCGTCGTCCCGGCTTCGTCGGCCATCTCCCCTTCCTCGGCTTCGTCGGTCGTTCTCGGTTCCTCGACGTCGACGGTCGTCCGCGGTTCATCGTCCGGTCGCGTCGGTTTCGGCGCGGTCTGGTTCTCGCTGGCCGTTCCAGCGGCGATCGGAGTACGATTGCGGAGCGCACGGGGCAACGATCGGCGGCCGAACGGTTCGTCGCCGTCGGTTTCGCGGAAGTACGCCCCGAAGACCACTCCGGCGAGGAGCCCGACGAGCGTCGCGCTCAACAGGTCCAGATTCAGCTCCCGCTGGTCCTCGATGAACGTCGTTCCGAGGACGAAGTCGGAGGCGTACTCGACCATCGCCCAGACGCCGGCGAACGCCATCGTCGTCACGACGACGAACAGGACGGCGAACCGCGGCGCCATCTCGAGTGACGTGAACGCGTCGAGAACGAGCACGACCAGCAACGCGAGCCCCGCCATCGTCGCGAACGGCGTCGCCTGGACGAACAGATCGAGCGCTCGGAGTGCGACCGGTACGGCGACGAGTGCGACCAGCTCACCGGGGAGCGTGGCCGACGCGTCGCGGGTGACGATCGGTGGAATCAGGACGACGCCCACGACGAGCAGGGCGAACGCCGGCCAGAGCACCGCGCCGTCCGCGAGCAGCACGAGGGCCGCGACCGCAAGGGCGAGCGTCGCCACCCAGGCGACGGCCGCGTTGACCGTTCGCCCGTCGAGCAGTGCTCGAAAGTCGACCATGGTCACCGTACGTGACGACGACGGAAATAGCTAAAAACGTGCTTCGATAGGCGCGTTTCACTCGGATCGTCGGCTTCGCGTGGCGAACGCTTTTGCCTGCGCGAACGTGGCTCCGTCGCTGCCCAGATCGGCCTGCGTACGAAGGGCGAACCGTTAGTCGGAACTGCGCCGTTGGGACGCACGATGGCGTTACTCGAAGTCGAAACCGACGTCGACGAGCAGCGTGAAGAGATGAGAGGGCGCGTACCGACGTCGATGGGTGATCCGATCGTCGCGATCGCGGCCGGTTCGGTCCTCCTGTCGTGGTACGAGTTCTACGTGAAAGGTGAGAAAGAGGACGGCATCTTCGTCGGTCTCTGGGCACCGACGCTCCTCGCGCTGGCGAGCTACCTCCAGCAACGGAGCGTCGTCCGGAAGTTCAAACGGGGGCTCTCCTCGTTCTGAAACGGCCGGGCGGTCCGTCCTCGCGGTTCGACCACGAGGACGTGGTTCGGGCCCGGTTCTCGGATTCGTTCGGCTCGCCCGCGCGCCTGCCTCGATTTCTCCGAACCAGCGCCGATCGGCCCCCGCCGGCCGTTCACGCCTCGCCGGTCCCGGTAAGCAGCGACGAACAGAGTGGGCGCCGCGATTACACCGCAGTGGTTCCACGGCTGCCTGCCTGGTTCCCGTGGCGATCGCTTCGCTGGGGATCGATCGACCGTCCGCGCTTGCGCAGATCGACGGCCTCGCCTGCGCAGTGGATAGTCGAACGAGTTCCCGAGGAAGTGTGCCCGAGAGAAAGGGAGCGAGAGAGAAAGAAAAGAAGCGAGAGGGAATGAAAGAGAGCGAGAGCAATCGAGACGCCACAGCCCACAATGGACGCCTTCACCGATCGCGACGACGATCGCCGCCTCTGGGTCGCGATCGGTGCAATCGCCGGGGCGCTGGTCGCTTTCGCGCTGTTTCGGTACGTCGGCGTCCTCGTCACCGCGATCTTCCTCTACTACGCGACGCGGCCGATCCACCGCTGGATCGACGCGCGGGTGCCCTACGCCAACGTCGCGGTGACGCTCACGCTGTTGACGGTCGTCGTTCCGATGGCGTTCGTCGTCGGGTACGCGCTCTTTCTCGTGGCGATGGAGCTGGAATCCGCCCTCGGTGGCGGATCCGTCCCGTCGACGCGGCCGTACGTCCAGCCCTACCTCCGGCTCGCAAGGCAGGGCGAGTTCCAGGCGCTCGCCGACGCTTTTGCGCCGTCGAGTGGCGTGGGATCGACGACGGACAGGGTTCGTACGCTGGCGAACGGGGTGGTCGGCGTGGCGTCGCTGGCGTTCGCGGTCGTCGCGCAAGTGTTCTTGCTCCTGGTCTTCCTCTTCTACTTGCTCCGGGACGATCAGGCGATCGCCGCGTGGTTCTACGACGCCGTCGACCACGACGAGCGAATCGTCGCGTTCACTCAGGCGGTCGACGACGATCTCGAGACCGTCTTCTTCAACAATCTCGTGCTGGTCGTCCTCACCGCGATCGAGGCGGCGGTGGTCTACGCCGGCATGAACCTGCTCGCGCCCGGCGGGACGGTCGTGGGGACGCCGGTGTTGCTCGGCGCGCTCATCGGGATCGGGACGATCGTGCCAGTCGTCGGCATGAAGATCGTCTACCTGCCGTACGCCGGGTACCTGGGCGTGCTCGCCGCGACGACCGAGACGCCGCTCTGGCACCCGCTGGTCTTCCTCGCCGTGTCGGCGATCGTCGTCGACACGATCCCCGACGTCTTTCTCCGGACGTATCTCTCCGCGAGGGGATCGATCCACCTCGGGCTGATCCTGCTGGGCTACGTCCTCGGAACGATGGCCTTTGGCTGGTATGGCCTGTTTCTCGGTCCGATCCTCGTGGTCGTCACGTTTCATTTCGCACACGAAGCGTTCCCGTGGCTGGCGACCGCCTATCTGGGCGACTGACACTCTACGACACCGAACTCCACAGCACTCGACTACTGGCAGACTGTTTCCGTCTCCGCCACCCTTGAGCACTGGCCGATCGCGTCCGCTGCAATCGTTTCCCAATCGGCGCCGGACGCGGCTATCGATAGCCAGCCACCACGAGTGCGAGCCCGAACGCGACGCCGAGTGCGACGAGCACGGCCCCGGTGACGCCGTAGAGCGCCGGCTCCTCGTACGGTAGCTCGTCGCCGAACTGCAGGATTCCGGCCGAGACCAAGAGTGTGAGCCCCGATCCGGTCAGTACCGTCGCCACGTCGAAGCCAGCCGGGTTGCCGAAGTCGACCATGCCGGCGTCACTCGGCCGAGGGGCATTGGTAGCTGGCCGGTACGTCCGCACGATTACCCGTAGCCATCGTCGTCGTGACGTGCTGAGATCCACGAACTGGCCGCGCGTGGTTGCTTTTAGGGTCCGCGTTGCCGTACGTCCTCGTTCAGATGCCCGGCTACGACCTCCACGAACCGGACTACTCCGGCACGACGACCGACGACTGGGACGCTCCACAACAGGAGGATTTCGACGCGGACGATCTCGGGCGCATCGCCGACAGCTTCCTGCTCTCCGCCTCGGGATTCCCGCCGGACGCGTTCGGCGACCTGCAACTCCCCGTCGTCGAGCCATCCGGCGAACTAAACGAGAACGCGCTCCAGAGCGCCCACGGCGGAGCGCACAGCGTCGACGCGATCGAAGGGATCGACGACGAGACGGTCCAGGACGTCAAAGCGCTGCTCGAGACGCTCTCCAGGGAGGCGTTCGATCGGGAGATCGGTGAGTGACCGGGAGATGTGCGCTTCGCTCGCTCAGCTGGTCGTCACACTGGCAGAGCGACCCCTCGACCAGTGTCAGGCGTCGGTTCCATCGATTCCCTCGTCGATGGCCGCCAGCAGCGCGTCGAGGTGTTCGTCGCGCGACCGGGAGTTGAACAGCTCGTGCCCGCCGTCGTAGCTGATCCTGTTCGCCGCGGGCGCGTCCGCTTCGATGGCGTCCGCGCTCACGATCGGGTCCCGGGGACTGTAGAACACCACGTCCCGGTCGTCGAACGGCGGCATCGCGGCCTGCGCTCGTCGTGCCTCCCTGAGGAAGGTTGGCGCGGCGTAGGAGGGTGCGTCTTCGACCCACTCGTCGGAGGCGAGTTCCCCGAGGTCGGATCGATCCGACGACGCCGGGAGAATCGGTCGCGCGATCGGGAGGCGCAGTAGCGCGGAGACGAGGGGGTTGCGAAGCGCCTCGTGGAACCCCCACCACGGGCTGAGATACGTCCGCGTCTGGAGCCCGTCGTCGTCCACGTACCGGGCGATCAGTCCGCCGGTGCTGTGACTCAGCAGTCGGTAGGTGTCCAGTCCATCGAGGTGGTCTCGGATCGGAGCGAGATACTGCGACTCGAAGTCGTTGATCGTCCGCGGGAGCTCGAAGACGTCGACGCGGTAGCCCGCGGTCGTCAGGGCGTCGACGAGCCACTGGACGCCCGCGTGTTCCGGCCGATTCCCCCACCCGAGCACGAACACGAGTCGTCGGTCGCCCTCGCCGTACTGGACGCGGCGCATGGTCCTATGGACGCAGGCGGCACCAAAAAGGCCGGGGCGGCGCCTCGGGCCGACGTGATTCGGCCTGCACTCGGTCGGCCAGTGCGGTCACGCTGGCTCGCGCTGGCATCGTTCGACGCGACTGGAAAGGTAGAAGGGATGGACGGACACAGTAGCTCTCATGCCCGACGCCACGCTACGAGAGCTCGTCGAGCGCAACGATCGCCACGCCGAGTCGCTCGCTGACGACCACTTCGACGACGTGCAGGACGGCCAGTGGCCCGCCGTCGTCTCGGTTTGCTGTTCGGACTCCCGGGTGTCCCAGGAGGGAATGTGGGACGTCGAGGAGCCCGGCTGGCTGTTCACGCCGAGCACCATCGGCAACCAGGTCTGGGACCGCCACGACGGCGATCTCGTTCTCGACGGCAGCACCTGTTACCCGCTCGCGTTCACCGACACCGAGGTCGCGGTCGTCGTCGGGCACACGGGCTGTGGTGCGGTAACGGCAGCCCTCGAGAGCGTGCAGGCCAGCGAAGCCGGCGACGACGAAGACGGTGAACTGCCCGCGGGCGTCGCGAAGTGGGTCGAGCTGCTCGCGCCGGTCGTGGAGGACGGACTCGCTGACGACCGCGTTGATCCCGACGCCGACGTCGGCCTCGTCGACCAGCTCGCCGAGTACAACGTCGATCGACAGGTGGCGTTCCTCCGCGAGAGCGACGACGTCCCGGACGACGTCGACGTCTACGGCTTCGTGTACGATTTCCAGCGCGTCTACGGCGACGTTCCCGGTCGAGCGTATCTCGTCAACGCAGCGGGCGAGACGGATCCCGACGCGCTTCGCGGGCTGCTCGACGACGAGTTCGCCGATCACGTCCACCGGCTGCTGTAGCTCTCCGGTCCCGTTCGATACTCGAAAATTCGTCGCGGATGGCGGTCCACAGCCGTCCGAGCGTCGCAGATTGCGGCGATCTCGCCGGGGCGGGCTGGAGTGTGACGAATCGGCCGCCGCAAGGGGTGCTCCGGCGGCCGTCGGCAGCTCTCCGCTCCAGCTCGCGCCACCGGGCGCCGTGTCAGGTCTGGCCGCCGTCCCGTCCGTGAGCGCCCGCCGTGAGGGGAGCATCCGTGACGGTCGCAACGGGGAGAGCGGCCCTGCATCGCAGCGGCGGGCGTGCCCGAGCGTCGAACGCTCGCGTTCGCCTCGATCCCATGGACGAGGCACACCCGTCACGCGGTAGGCACTGACTTGCACATGAACGCTCTCACGGGGTGGGTCCGGGATCGTGGCCAGTTCCGACCGTGTAGGTGGCCGCGTGTAGGCTTCGTGGAGGCCAGATACGAGGGAATCGATCGGCGATCGCGGAATGCAGTCGCCGATTCGGCGACGGCCGTTCGACCCTGATCGCCGATCTGCGTCCGATCGCACTGGTCCGCAAGCGACGCAGGCGCCCCTTACTGCGGACCGCATCCGGCAGGCAGTTCGATCCATTCAGTGCGTAGCTGACGGTCATCCGGTGCGTATCGGACCCGAACCGGTGAGATCGACGGAGCGAACGGCCGGAAGTTCTTTTTGTACTCCCGGTAACGACAGCCCAATGCGGTCGAAAGAAGACGTTACGCTGGCAGCCTCCCTGCGCCACACGCCAGTCAGGACCGGGCTCGTCGCCGTGGTCCCCGTCGTGCTCGCGATCGTCCAGCTTCTGAACGGGCTGTTCACGGAGCTCCCGATCGTCGTCGGCGTCGCGTTCGCGGCCGCGATGGTCACGGCTGCCGTCGTGTTCACCCGGCACCACCTCGCACAGCTGCGCCTCGAGGTGCTCGAAACGCGGGAGTACGCGCAGCCGTCCGACTGATCGCCGACCTGACCGACCGATAGCCGGCCTGGGCGACCAAATGCAGTACGGCCGCTTCTCTTCCGCGACTCCGACCACCCGCGGGTTCCGCCAGTTCGTTTCGCCCGTCAGTCAGCCAGCCCGCTCCAGACGTTCCACCGGGGTCGCGCCCGGTTCAGGCGCGAGTCCCCATCCCGGCGGTCTGGGCCTCCCGATTCGCGTAGGCGTTGTAGGCGGAGATCACGGCGACGGCGCCACCGGCGGCGACGTTGCTGAGCAGGAGGGCGTTGCTCTCGAACTCCATCAGGTACGGCGCCGCGACGGTCCAGAGCCCCAGGAGCACCACCAGCGAGAGCGCACCGACGGCGGCGAACATCCCGCCGGCGAGCTGATAGTAGGTGAACCCGGCGACCAGGAAGATCGCCAGCCCCACGGCGGCGTTGTTCCAGGTCGCCATGGTCGTCGTGTCGTACACGAACGGCGACGCGGCGATCCAGAGCCCGATCAGCGAGACGATCCCGCTGACCCACTTCATCGCGTCGGTGTCGAAGGTCCGGGTACTCGCACGCGCTCGTTCGGGGTCCCGGTCGGGGTCGCGATCCGGGTCGCGTTGGGCGTCCGTCGGTGATTGGGTCATTGTGATCCCACTGTGTCGTTCGGTGTCACGTCGCAAGAAGGGGAACGACGGTTCACGCGCTAAGGCCGCCTTACCCATCCCACGTCCCAAACAGTCAACCGACGGCTCGCCGAACGCGGGGACGGGCGCATGAGCTCGGACTCGACGTCGGACCCCTCCGGCGCGTCGCTGTCGTACCGAAACATCCTGGAGCGCGAGATGGAGAATGCGCTCAAGGAGATCGATCGCCCGCCGAAGGGCGTCTTCCTCTCGGGGCTATCGGCAGGACTCAACCTCAGCTTCGGCGCGCTGTTGATGGGGATGGTGCTCACCTACTCCGGCGGGTTCGAGTCCAGACTCGTGCAACAGGCGGCGCTCGGCGGCGTCTCCTCGATCGCGTTCCTGTTTGTCGTCATCGGACAGACGGAACTGTTCACCGCCCACTCCACGATGGCCATCCTCCCGGTTCTCGACGGCCGGGCGACGGTCCGCGACCTCGGCCGGGTCTGGAGCGTCACGTACGTCTCGAACCTGTTCGGGTGTGCGCTGTTCGCCGGGCTGATCGCGGTACTCGGCCCGGAGATGGGCGTCGTCGATCCGGCGTCGTTCGGAACCCTCTCCTCGGCGCTGCTCGGGCTGTCGTGGTGGGTGATCTTCCTGAGCGGCGTGGTCGCGGGCTGGCTGATGGGACTCGTAACGTGGCTCTCCGCGGCGAGTCGAGACACGGTCGGTCGGATCCTCTTCGTGATCATCGGCACGGCTATCATCGGCTTCGGTCCGTTCCACCACAGCATCCTCGGCACGACCGAACTCCTGACGGCACTGTTGCTCGACCAGGGCGTCTCGCTCGGCCAGTACGGCCACTTCCTCCTCTGGACGACGGTCGGGAACGTCGTCGGCGGTGGCGTGTTCGTCGGACTGCTGAACTACGGCCACGTCGCGCTCGCGGGGGAAGCCCACGACGTTGCGTTCGAGGCGGCCGATCGAGACGACTAATCACGGTGTGGGCGATCGACGTTCCGTCTCCGCGGTCCGGGACCACGGAGAATCGCTACGTCGGCGGTTCCGCCGACTGCGATCGGCGAGATGTCGGGCGATGGGCGTGGCAGCGCAGACGAACGCAGGTGACCGAACCGAAGTACCACAGTTTCAAGCGCCCCGACTTTGCACGTCCCGTCATGTCCGGCATGGGCCGCTCCGCCGTCTCGGTCGGAACGCTGTTCAAAGTCGCCGCGATCGCGGCGCTCGCCGTCGCCGGAGGACAGTTCCTCCTGGACGTCCTCGTCGATCTCCTGCGCCACAGCGAGATCCGATTCGACGAGGGCGACAGGATCGTCGGACTCGTTATCGGCGCGTTGACGACGGCGGCGATCGTCGCCGGCGCGTACTGGATCGTCGAGGCCGGGACCGAGGAGCTGGTCGTCGCGCAGGCGGCGGTGGCGGTCTACGGCGCCGCCATCCTCGAGGCGCTCCTGCGGAGCCTCGTCTTCGACTGGGCCGAGGTCGAGGTGTGGGTGCTCCTCACGAGTCTCTCGACGGTGCTGTACTTCCTCACCTTCGTGCTCGCCTATCGGATGGCCTTCGAGGATCGCGACGTGACGGACTGGGATCCGTCCGCGATCACCGATCGCCTGTAGCGGCCAGTCAGGGCTGGCCGAGCACTTCGTGACGACGGTAGAGATAGACGATGCCGACGAGTACGTTGACGACCCAGACCAGTGCGAGGATGATCCAGATGGCCTCCTCTGGGTTCCACTCGCTGTTCGCCCGCACGTACTGCGCGTCGAAGTAGATCGCCAGCGGCAGGCCGATCCACGCGACGATCACCGCGAAGCCGCCAGCTGCTCCGAGGCCGACCCCGGTCCCGGAGAGCACGAGCAACGCTGCCCAGGCGACGGTGCCGACGAGCACCCCGATCCACCAGCTGTCGGAGACGGTGGTCTCGAAGGCACCCGGATCGTGGCTGCCGCCACCGCCACCTCCGCCTCCTCCGCTCACGCTCCCGTTCCGAACGCCGCAGTTGGGACACAGCTCGGCTTCTTTCTTGATCGCCTCGCCGCACGACTCACAGAACACTTCGCCCGGCCCCTTCGATCTTCCTGGAGACATATTTCGTGAACACTCCGTAGCAGTCGTCTCGAACCGGCCCTCGGTCACACATGAATGTACTGGCTGGCAGTTCCGTGCTGGGCCGTCGTCGACAGCCAGGTACGTTACCGTGGCCCAGAAGCGGCACGTCGCCCGCTCGCGTGAACGAGCACGCACGCTGCCAGGAGCAGCCACATGCCCGCGGTGGGCGGGAGGATCACCGAGAAGAGCGAGCGTGCGAACTCGACGAGCGGGGTCTCCAGCGAGTCGGGAAGCGGCCCTGCCATCGCTTCCACCGTTTTGGGGCCGGTGAACGTGAACGCGAGCAGCGTCCCGGCGAACAGCAGTTTCCGCGACCGGCCGCGCTCGTGGGTCGCTGCGAGCACGACGACGGGGAGGAAGAGGAAGGAGAAGTAGAGCGGCTGGAGCGGCATCACGAGCAGGGTCCCGACGAGCGTCGCGAGCACTGCCGTCAGGCGCCGACGGTCCGTGGACACGTCGCGATAACAGTAGGCGACCGGTGGGACGACGAGCGCGAAGGCCAGCGGCGTCACGATCGACGAGGAGCCACCAAACGCCGCGGCGAGCATCCGCCGCACCGTCGTGTGGTTGCGTTCGGGATCCGGCGTCCCCTCGAAGGTCTGCCCTTCGAATCGCTCGATCAACACCTCCCCGAGATACTCGATCGTGAGATCGGGGCCGAAGACGAGCACGCCGAGCGCCAGCCCGCCGAGCCCGGTCGCGATCGCGGCAGCGACGGCACGGTAGCGTCGGGTTCGGAGCAGCCAGCAGCCAAGCGTCGCCGGAAAGAGCTTGACGAGTGCGGCGAGCGCGAACGCGACGCCGGCCAGCGTCGACCGGTCGAACCGTCTCGTCTGCTCGGCGGATCTTTCGCCGGCACTGCTCGGATCCGCTCGGTCGCCGTTCCCTCGCTCGGCCTGCTCGAACCACTCGGCGTCCAGCCAGTCGATTCCGAGCGCGATCGCGATCGCCAGCCAGAGGTTCACCTGGCCCATGACGAGCTGGTTCGCCGCCCAGGAGCTGAGCAGCGTGAAGGCGACGAGGAGGAGCCGGTCGCCCCGACCGAGTGCGACCCCGCGGCGTCCGAGCGCCCGCACGAGCACCGCCGCGATCCCGATCCCGGCACCGACGTTGAGCACGGTCTGGAACGCGAAGGCCGCCGTCTCGCTGCCGAGCAGCGCGTGGGGAACGAAGAGCGCGATCACGATCGGCGGGTAGATGTACCGGTAGCCGGGGAGCCCGGGCGGCGTGGTGGAATAGAGGTCACCGCCGTCCAGCACGGCGGTCGCGGCGTGGAAGTAGACGTCGCTCGCGAGGGAGAGCTGTTCGGGCTGTTCGAGCACGAGCAGCGACGCCGAGTTGAGCCCGCCGAGGATGCCCAGGACGAGGAGGGTACGGGTCGAGCGGCGCAGTCCGTCCCGATCGGTTGCCGCGGTATCCGGGCCGTCCTGGGAAGCGGTCACGGTCGATGGTTCACACGGGACGGCGAAAGCGTTGTGGAGGCGGACGAACGCCGCGTGGGCGCCGACCCCCTGCGATTTTTACGTTCGGCCGCGAAGGACGCCCATGGCCGACGTTCTGGACAACAAGCGGGTCGCGACTCGCTTCCGGATCCTCGTCGAGATCGCCGAGCGCCAGCCGGCGGTCAGCCAGGGCGAGATCGCGGAGGCCGTCGGCGTCACCAGCCAGGCGGTCAGCGAGTACATCCGGGAGCTGGTCGACGACGGGCTCGTCGAGATGGAGGGTCGCTCGCGCTACCGCGTCACGAAGGAGGGCGTCGACCTCCTCCTGCGCGAGGCGACGGAAGTCCGCCGGTTCGTCGACCACGTGACCGAGGACGTGCTCGGCAGCGTCCAGGAGGACGCAGCCATCGCGACCGACGACCTGGAGGAGGGCGAGACGGTCACCCTGACGATGCGCGAGGGGCTCTTCCACGCCTCGCCCGGCGAATCCGGCGACGCGACGGGCGTCACGACGACAGCCGCCGAGGCCGGACAGGACGTCGGAGTCACGGGGTTCGAGGGCGTCGTCGATCTGCAACCGGGGAGCGTTACCGTGCTCCAGATCCCGCCGATCCGCTCGGGCGGAAGTCGCGTGGTGGCCGACGATGCCGTCGCCGACGCCGTCGAGGGTGCCGATCTCGTCGTCGCTGCCGGCGTGGAAGCCGTCGTCGCGCTCCGTCGCGTCGACGCCGAGCCCGCCGTCGCGTTCGGGGCGGGCGCCGTCGCCGCCGACGCCGCGGGTCGTGGGCTCGACGTGCTCGTCGCAGCAACGACAGACGCGGTCGGCCGCGTCACGGACGCGCTCCGGGACGCCGACGTCGCGTACGAGGTCTCCGAGGCGCGGTGAGGACGTCGCTGCGCAGTGACGGCTCGAGACGTGACGACGGTCCCGTGGTGCAGTGAGGTCCTTCGTTCCGACCGACCCCTGCCCGAGTCGTCCCCCGTCGGGCGGAAACGTTTTGAGCAAGGGGCATGGAGTCCAACGATATGACGTGGGGTTGCGGGATCGAGGGCTGCTCGGAGATCTTCGCGGACGTCGAGGACGTCGTGGTTCACCAGACGAACGACCACGACCGCCACGAGTGCCAGGTCTGTGGCACCGTCGTCCCAGACGGCTACCTCGCGATCAAGCACGCCTTCGAGGAACATACCCGCGCGGAGTACGTTCGCGCCTATGGCGCCAGCGCCGAGGAGGTCCGGGAACGCGAACAGATCCAGGACGAGATCGAGGCCGCCGCGGATCTCCAGACGATCGTCGACCGGATCGACGAAGCGCGGATCTGAGGCGTCGTCCGGCCGTCTTCTTTCGTGTCGATCCGTGGAGCCGGCCGATCCGGGGAGCCAGTCGATCTGTGGAGCCAGCCGTTCTGTCGAGTCAGTCGGTCTGTCGAGTCAGTTGGTCTGAGCGGCTGCGCTGGAGCGTCGCCAGGACGGTCGGCTGCGCTTCAGAACTGCGTCCCACGTTCCCCGCTGTGTCATAGTTCCGCACGGCATGACAACGTTCAGGGTCTCGCGATCGAACGTCGTCACATGACGGAGCCGGGTGCGGTCGACAACGAGTGGGAAGCCGATCGGTACGACGACGACCACGCGTTCGTGTACGAGGCGTCCCGGGACCTGCTCGAGCTCCTCGATCCCACCCCCGGCGAGCGCATCGCGGATCTGGGCTGTGGCACCGGCCATCTCACCGCCGAGATTGCGGCGGCAGTGGATCCCGGCGAGACGGGCGGGCTCGCACTGGGTCTCGATCGCTCTCCGGAAATGATCGCCGAGGCTCGATCCACCTATCCCGGCGTCGACTTCGTCCAGGCCGATGCCCGCTCGCTTCCCTTCGATGGGTCGCTGGACGCCGTCTTCTCGAACGCAGCACTGCACTGGATCACCGATCAGACGGCAGCGATTGCGTCGGTCCACGACGCCCTCCGCCCCGGTGGACGACTCGTCGTGGAACTCGGCGGCGTCGGCAACGTCGCGACGATCACCGACGCGCTGGAGGCGGAGCTCGAGGCGCGTGGCTACCCCGGCGAACACGGCTGGTACTTCCCTTCTCCGGGCGAGTACGCCACGCTGCTGGAGGAACAGGGGTTCGAGGTTCGCGACCTCCGACTGTTCGACAGGCCGACGCCGCTCGACGGCGAGGATGGACTCCGAAACTGGATCGAGGGGTTCGGGGACGAGCTGCTCGCGCCGCTCACCGACGCCGAGCGCGAAGCGGTGATCGCGGCCGTCGAGGATCGATGCCGCGACGCGCTCTACGCCGACGGCGAGTGGGTCGCGGACTACCGTCGGCTGCGCGTGGTAGCGGTCCGATCAGCCGCGTAGCTCGTCGCTGCACCGTTCGAACGAACCCGAGCGTTGAAGGCCGCGGACTGCAGCCTCTCTGACATGGCCGAGATCATCGACGGCAACGCCGTCGCCCAGTCGATTCGCGACGACCTCTCCGCGGAGATCGATCGACTCGCCGAGCAGGGCGTCCAGCCCTGTCTCGCGACGGTCCTGATGAGCGAGGACCCAGCCAGCGAGACCTACGTCTCGATGAAGCAGTCCGACTGCGAGGAGGTCGGCATCGAGGCTCGCGACGTCACCCTCGACGCCGAGGATCCCGCCGAGGACCTCTACGACGCGATCGACGAGCTGAACGCCGACCCGGACGTCAACGGCATCCTCGTCCAGCTCCCCCTGCCCGACCACGTCGACAAGAGCCGCGTCCTGCGCTCGATCGACCCCGAGAAGGACGTCGACGGCTTCCACCCCGAGAACGTCGGCCGGCTCGTCGCCGGCGACGCGCGGTTCAAGCCCTGCACACCCCACGGCGTCCAGAAGCTCCTCGCGGACGCCGGCGTCGACCCCGAGGGGAAGGACGCCGTCGTCGTCGGCCGCTCCGACATCGTCGGCAAGCCGATGGCGAACCTCTTCATCCAGAAGCAGCCCGGCGGCAACGCGACGACGACGGTCTGTCACTCCCGGACGGACGATCTCGCCGAGAAGACGCGCGGCGCCGATATTCTCGTCGCCGCAGCTGGCGTCCCGAAGTTCATCGACGGCGAGATGGTTAGCGAGGGGACGACCGTGATCGACGTCGGGATCAACTCCGTCGATGCGGACACGGAGAAGGGCTACGAGCTCGTCGGCGACGTCGACTTCGAGAGCGTCGAGCCCAAGGCCGAGGCGATCACCCCCGTCCCCGGCGGCGTCGGGCCGATGACCCGCGCAATGCTCCTCTACAACACCGTGAAGGCAGCGGGCATCCACGCCGACGTCGACGTGGAGCTCCCCTGAACGCCGTTCCGACCAGCAACCGATCAGTCCACCCGTGACCGACGATCCCCTCGGACGCTACGCAGTCGACGACGCCGCCAGCGACGAGGAGTTCCTCGCCGCGGCGAAGCTCTACGCCCGTGCGGTCGCGGACCGACACGACCTCTCCGTCGACGTCAGTGCCCTCGAGTGGTCGGTGAGCAAGCGCGCGAAACGGCGGGCGGGCGCGGTCAAACACCGCGACGGGGATCCGAAGGAGGTCGTCCTGACGTGGGACCACTTCTCCGAGCACGGCTGGGAGGCGGCTGCGTCGACGATCCGCCACGAACTGATCCACGTTCACCTGCTCGCCGAGGACGGCGACCCCACTCACGGCGCCGCGTTCGAGGCGCTCGCCGCGGAGCTCGACGCGCCGATCAACTGCGAGCGATTCACCGATCCCGAGTGGTGGGTGATCTGTGAGGACTGCGAGGCGCGGATCGCGCGCTACCGGCGCTCGAAGCTCGTCGAGCAGCCCGAATCCTACGTCTGTCGGGACTGCGGTGGCGAGTTCCGGGTCGAGGCGGCCGGCGACGCCGCCGACTGATCGTCGGGAACCCTTCGACTGCGACTGTCGGCCGATACCGTACCGTCCCACACCACCCCGAACCACAACCATTATTTCCTACAGTGAGAATCTGGAATCATGCGACGACGAACCTATCTGCTCGGCTGTGCCGGCGCGGCCGTCGCGGTGGCGGGCTGTTCGGGGATTGGCGACGGCTCCGGGGACAGCTCCGGTGACGAAAACGAGTCCGGCGGCGATACCACGGCCGACTCCGGTTCGTCCGGGGAGACCACAGATGACGGTACCCAGTCGTTGGGGCCGGCCGAGATTGCGAGGACCTTCTTCGAGGCGATCGCGAGCGGCGATCAGGCGACCGCGAACGACCTCCTGCATTCGGAGTCGTCCGTCGACGCGGTCGGCGAATCGCTGGTCGAAACCTACCAGTCTGCGAACGCGACGGTGGAGGGCGCGACCGTCGCGTCCAGTGGCGACTCCGAAGCAACGGTCGAGGTCGACGTGGCAATCGATTCGTCGTCGGGGGGTCGTGAGACGACGACCCTCGAGGTTATTCTTCGCACCGAGGACGGCGAGTGGCGGGTGTTCAGGGATCCCAACAGTACGGGCGACGCCGTGCCGTCGGTGTCGCTCGATGCGGACCCCCAAACGAACGGTGACGGCCAGGTCTCCGCCCTCGAGTTCACTGTCCAGAGCGCCGACACCGCGCTCGATCCGGGCACGTTGTCGGTCCGGGTCCAGGGGCAGACGGCAACGGGGCCGACTGGTGCTGACGAACTCGTAGCGGGTGACACGATCGTCGCCACGTTCGACGCCGACGGCAGTTCGATCAGTGCCGGCACGACGGTCGAGTTCGTCTGGTCCGCGCCGAGTGGCGACGCCTCGACCGCGTTGCTGATGATCGACCTCCAGGACGAGACCACCGGGTCACTCTCCTCGACGCTGCAGATCGAGAGCTGATCACATCGGCGAGCGACGGGTGCTCCGCCGACGCTGTTCGGCGACCGTTCGGCCACCGCTCGACTACCCCTCGACGAGCCCGTCGAGTCGCTCACGCGCACTCGCGAGCCCGTCGGGATCGTCCGCGCGAAGGTAGGCGCCGAGATCGCGCGCCGCTGCGACGAGCCCTCCGGCCTGTTCCGGCGGGACGTCGCCCTGCAGCGCCCGGATCCGGCGGACGTGCTCGTCGAGCGAGCCGAGCACTTCGTTCGCGTACTCGGGACCGGGCGGATCCTCCGTGGCGTCGAGCCACTGGCGAACGTCGCGGCGGTAGTCCCGGACGGCGTTGCCGTAGGCGAGTCCCCGGACGGGCCGCATCGATTCGGGAACGTCAGCGGCACCGGGACGCTCGCCAGCGTCCGCGCCACGAAGCAGCTCCAGGAAGTACCACTCCTCGTCGTCGGTGAGCGACCGCGCGCGGCGCACCGCGTCCGCGACGCCGGCGAGCTCCCGTGCGGCGAGGTAGGTGTCGTCGATCGACAGGAGCTCGCCGCCGCGGACGAACCCTCGCTGGCGGACGTACTCCCTGCACGTCTCCGCGATCGTCTCGGCGAGTTCTTCGCGGGGCACGTCGTCGATCGTGCTCCGGATCGGCGTGAGATCGAACTCGACTGGCGAGTCGGTGTGGACGACGCGCTCCTCGTCGACGGCGACCGTGTCCGGGCTCGAACACTCCGGGCAGACGATCGCGCCGGTCTCGAAGTACGACCACCGGGCGCCACAGTCCGTGCACTCGCGCTCGCCCCGGATCTCCATGGGCGACTCGTCGGGCGTGGCGGCAAAAAGGCCACCGTGTGCGAACGCGGCGGAGCCGGCGTCGCTGGGTCCGTCGACGGCTGCCACCGCCTCGCGCGAGCCCGGTCCGACGACTTTTCCCGCGCCCGGCGTTAGTGACTGGTATGAGCGATTCCGTAGAGCGCGTCGCGCTCGTCTGCCCTGCCTGCTCACAGGAGCAGGAGACCGTCCACGAGGTGCTCTCCCCGGGCGGCCAGGCGACCGTCCGCTGTACCGAGTGCGACCACGTCCACAAGGAGGCCCTTCCCAACGACGAGACCGTCGAGCGCGACGTCGTCGTCTCCCAGTCAGGCGACTCCTTCACCGCCAGGACCGACGTCGATCCCGAGGAGTCGATCGCCGAGGGCGACGAGTTCGTCCTCGAGACCGACGAGGGGATCTTCACCGTCCGCGTCACGAACGTCGAACTCGACGGCGACCGTCGCGTCGAGGAGGCGACCGCGGAGGAGGCGTCCACGATCTGGACGCGCGCCGTCGGCAACGTCGCCGTCAAGGTCACGGTCCATCCCAGCGACGGCAGTCGCGAGAACACCTACAGCACCACCGTCCACGTCCCGGGCGACTACGAGTTCGTCGTCGGCGAGAGCGATTCCTTCGGCGAGGAGGCGTTCGGCATCGAGGGCATCGCGGTTCGCGACGACGCGTCGGGCTACGACTACGAGAAGCTGAACTACGACGGCGACGAGGCCGTCGCGAAGGACGTCAAGCGCGTCTACGCTCGCGACGAGACCTCAGACGCCTGGTCGGCCTGGTAGCCGCTGCGGTTTGCGATCACTGGAGGCTTCGATCCACGCATGGGACTGTTTGGCTCCGACTCCGGCCCCGACGGCAACTTCGCCGATCAGCGTGATGCGATGGTCGACCGACTCCTCGAGCAGGGCAGGATCTCCGATCCTGCGGTCTCCGACGCGCTCCGCACAGTCCCCCGCCACGAGTTCGTCCCCGAGAATCGCCGGAGCGAAGCGTACGCCGACCGGCCGCTCCCGATCGGCGACGGCCAGACGATCAGCGCGCCGCACATGGTCGGGATCATGGTCGAACTGCTGGACCTCGATCTCGACACTGCCGCCGGTCCGAACTCCGAATCTGACGAGGGGATCGACGTACTCGAGATCGGAACCGGCTGTGGCTACCACGCGGCCGTGACCACAGCCGTCCTCGGCGACACCGGCACCGTCTACAGCGTCGAGTACAGCGAACAGCTCGCCGACCGTGCTTGTGCGACGTTCGACCGTCTGGGGTACGACGTTCGCGTCCGCGTCGGCGACGGTGCGGAAGGGTGGCCGGCCAACGCACCGTACGAGGCGGCCTATCTCACCTGCGCGGCCGAGTCGCTGCCGGAGCCGATCGCCGAACAGACGGCCCCAGGCGGCCGGATAGTCGCCCCGATCGGAACCGGTAGTCAGACGCTCTACCGGTACACGAAGCGCGAGGACGGTGGCCTCGACAGCGAGCGCCACGGCGGCGTCCGCTTCGTACAGATGCGGTGAGCCCGCTACGGTCCTGGCCACCGCTCGACCGACTCACTCCGCGACGAGAATCACCGGCGCGTCGAGCGCCGCCGCGGCTGCGGTGGCCGTCGAGAACCACTCGCCAGCGACGACGACGGGCGTCGACATCGGTGCGATACGACAGACCGCGAGCGCGCTGATGGCGTCCGGGCCGTCGACGCTCGCGGGAGCATCGTCGCCCTCGACCGTACGTGGCGACGCGTCGCCCGGGAGCGCCGACAGCGCTCGCTCGAACGACGATTGCAGCTCTCCCGCGAGCTCGCGTCGTGCCGCCCGCTGGAGGTTTCGTTCGCGATCCTCCAGCCGGAGTCGTTCCTCGCGGCGATCGCGGTGCTCGCGGGCCGAGATTCGTGCGCGATCCAGCGACTGCTCGGCGGCCAGTCGCTCGGTCCGGCGCTCGGTGAGATCCGCAACCGCTCGTTCCCGGGCCTCGGCGAGCGCCGCTGGATCGTCCCCGCGCTCCCGGGCCGCCTCGAGCTGTCCGCGGAGGGTCGCGACCTGCTCTTCGAGCGCCGTGGCGTCGTCGGTCTCGGCGACGTGGCGGCGTTCCTCCGCCAGCGAGAGCGGCGGGAGCTCCAGGGCTGCGAGCCGATCCCTGACGTCGGCGAGGGCCGCTGCCTGAGACGCGGAGTATCCCAGCCGACGCGCAGCGCTTGCGAGTGCGGCTCGGATTGGATAGGATCGCCCCGGCTCGACGACGCCGACGCGATCGTGCACGGGACCAGGGTCGGGACAGCGGATCTCGATCGGGGCGGAGCCGTCTCCAGCGACCGCTGCGGCGACTTCAGAAGCGTCCAGCCCCGAGTCACGGAAGTCGAACGCGCGGCCGCATTCGCCGTCGACGATCGGCACGCTCACTCCCTGCCGCGCTCGGGGAGCTCCCGCCGACGGAGCGCCTCCGGCGATGGATGGTCGGTTCCCGCTGCGAACTTGGCGTAGGGCGTGCTTGCATGCTCGCGGTCCTCGTAGGCCGTCGCGGCCGCCCGAACGTCCTCACCGACGACTTGGAACTCGTTGAAGGGCGCCGTCCGTTCCAGCTGGACGTCCCCGCCGTGTTTCTCCCGCAGCCGCAGTCCGAGAAACGCGCCCATCGCCGTCTCCTCGAGGAGCACGGCGCGACCGAACCGGCGGACGACGGTCTCCTCGTGGGCGTTGCAGACGTTTCGCAGCGTCTGTCGGGCGGCCCGCGAGTAGGTGACGACCAGCAGCACGAGGAGGCGATCGCGCTCTCGCCTGTAAAATTCACCGATTCCAATCCCGCAGAGAAGCAGCGGCAGCGGTGACGGAGCCGTCGTCGTCGAGCGCCAGTTGCCCGTCGACCAGCGACGCGACCTGTGCGACCAGCTGGTCGTCGTGCGCGCCGGGATCCATGTGGAAGTGCCCGACGGCGTCGTGGCGATTGAGACGGCCGACGAAGACGTGGAGGAACTCGAAGGCGGTGTCGAGATCGACGTACTGCAAGAGCGCGGTCACCGAGTCGAAGCAGACCGCCGTGGTGCCGTCGGTTTCGCCGAGCAGCTCCGTCACGGCGATGCCGACGCCAGTCAGATCCGTCGGCGAGCTCACGGTCTCGACGGCGTCGAACTCGCCGGTCGGTGGTCCACCCGTATCGCCGATCACCACCGCCCGTGCCCGTTCGACGTCGGCGGCGTGCTCACGGACGTGCGCGAGCTTGCCGGAGGGGTCCCCCGACCAGCTGACGTAGAGCAGGTTCTCCGCGCCGCTGTCGGCGATCAGCCCCGTACAGCCCGCGGTGTCGGCGTCGCCGAACCCCGGTGCGAGTACGAGCACCGACGCTGGCTGGTCACCGTCTGGAAGGTCCGGAAGGGACATCGAGGTACTGTTCGTTGAGGGGGTGGCCCCAGACTAAACGGTGTCGGCCAACGAGGTCGATCTGGCCAGGGAGTCGGGGGGAACCAGACGGCTCGCGGACGAGCAGTGGGTCGGCGCGGCGGTCTGCCGGCGCTGCGTTCGAGTACCGTCGCGTCGAGGGACCTCAGCTGTCGGTCGCGAGCCGATCGACGGCGGCGTGCTCGCAGTCGCCCTCGACGTACTCGGCTGCCCGATCGCGTGCCGTCCCGGGCGCGTCGGCGACGATCACGACGGCGCGGTCTTCGACTGGATCGACGCGGTAGACCGCGGTTCGGTCGTCCTGGAAGTCGGTCGCGTAGGTGCGCAGGACGGCCTGTACCTGCTGTTCGAGCCCGGCGAGGTCGGTCTCGCCGCGTTCGAACGCCGAGAGGGCGTCCTCGACGTTGCGGAGGGTAGAGATTCGGTCCATTCAGGTCGTGCGGACGTGGTCGGTCTTCGGCTCGTACACCTCGCCCTTCTGCTTGAGCTTCTCGAGCTCCCGCTCGGCCTTCTCGGCGCCGATGCCGATCTCGTCCGCCCGATCGTAGACGGCGTCGACGGGGACGCCCTCCTCGTACTCGTCGGCGAGCTCGTCGATGAGCGCCTTGAGGTTCTTGATGCGATCGCGTTGGCTCTTGGAGGTCCCCGTCTCGATGACGTCGGCGTCGAACTGCCCGGTCTCGGGGTCGACGCCGATGTCCTGCAACGAGGAGCGCACGATGTCGATGACGCGCTCGGCGTCCTGTTGCTCGACCTCGTCGGCGAGGCGAACGCGAGCGCTGGCCTCGGCGAGCCGGACGAGTGCCTCCAGCTTCCGGGCGGTGACCGGTACCGGGGCGTCCTCGTCGGCCCCCTTCGAGCGGAGGTCGACGTAGAACTGCTGGATCGTCTCGCGGGCTTCGTCGGTCATTCGCGGGTAGCAGTTCTGCTGGGCGTAGGCGACGTACTTCCGGAGGAGCTCGGGTTCGATCGTCGGCTCGACGGTCTCCTGGGCGGACTCGACCTGCTCGAGGGTCACGTCCGGGGCCGCCATCTGCTCGCGTTGGGTGTTGAGCTGTCCGGCGTAGTTCGCCTCGAGGATGTGGTCGGCGAGCTCGCTGTCCTTCTCGGGATCGGGCTGGTCGGTGACGGTGAAGATGATGTCGAACCGCGAGATGAGCGCGGGTTCGAGGTCGATCTGCTCGCCCATCGGTTCGTACTGGTCGAACCGGCCGTACTTGGGGTTCGCCGCGCCGAGCAGCGAGCAGCGACTCTTGAGCGTGGCGTTGATCCCGGCTTTCGAAATCGAGATCGATTGCTGTTCGAGCGCCTCGTGCATCGCGGAACGGTCGTCCGCCGCCATCTTGTCCAGCTCGTCGACCGCGGCGACGCCCTGGTCGGCCAGGACGAGCGCACCCGCTTCGAGCGTCCACTGCTGGCCGTCGCCGAAGTCGTCGCGCACGGCAGCAGCCGTAAGCCCTGCCGAGGACGACCCCTTGCCGGAGGTGTACACCGATCTCGGCGCGATGTTCCGCACGTACTGCAGGAGCTGGGACTTTCCGGTACCGGGGTCACCGATGAGGAGGATGTGGAGGTCGCCACGGATCCGGCTCTCGTCGGGGAGATGCTTCGTGACGCCTGAGAACAACTGTAGCGTCATCGCGAGCTTCTCCTCGTCGTAGCCGTGGATCGTCGGCGCGATCGCGCCGATCATCTGCTCGTAAACGTCGTCGCGCTGGGAGAGCTCGAGGATCTGGGCCGTGTCCTCCTCCGTGATGTCCATGTCCTCGAACTGCTCTTCCTCGACCTCGACCGAGACGCCCTCCATGTAGACGTCGAAGATCGGCGACTCGTTCTCGCCGTCCTGGTCGAGCCGGAGGATCCCCGTGACGACGACGTGGTCGCCGGGGGTCACGTCGCCGGTGACGTCGTCCTCGATGTTGACGTCGATCGCCTGTGGGGTCTCGCCGCCGCGGAGCCCCTCGGGGGACTCCTGGACGCGGATGCGCTGGGCGTCGACGAACTCCGACTGGTCCTCGTTGAGCCGGAAGGGCCCCTGTCGCTCACAGGAGCGACACTGGTGGGGCTCCTGGAACTGGCCGCCCTCCTGTGGGACTCGCGTCAGCGTCTCACAGCGAACGCAGCGGAACGCGGCCTCGGTACATTTCGGACGCACGTCGGTCGCCTTGCGGACGATCCCACGCACGCCGACCATCGTGTTGACGTCGCTCGCGCGAATCGCGCGGATGTCGGTGGTCGAGGGCAGGCCGCGCAGCCGCACGTGCGCTTGCCCGAGCGTGACGTCCACCGGGAGGTCGTAGAGACGAAGCGCCTCCTCGGCGGAGCGCTGGAGCTGCTCGGGCTGCTCGAGGTACTGCTCGGCGAGTTCCCGATCGAAGCGATAGAGGTCGTCGTAGTCGACGACGAGGGACTTCTGCTCGCTGGGGTAGCCCTCGGCGAGTTCGCCGATCTCGCTCCGGTAGTACTCGCGGAAGAACTGCTCGAACGTGTCGACGTACTCCTGTTGGTCCACCCCGGTTGCCATCGAGCAGTAGTCAGTCGTCCTGCGGTAAAAAGTATCGCCTACGACCGGCGGTACACGCACTGGTAAGGAGAGCGTACCTAAGGGTACGGGCAGCCCAGACGTTCAGACGGAATGAGCAGTCCGAACTCCACGCCTGCTGGTGACGGAGCAGTCGACTCGGACCACGACGCAACCGAGCCGGGCGAAGCGACGTCGGAGTCCAGTGAGTCGGTCCCCCACGGCTCGCCGGAGCCAGCTTACGTCGATTCGTCCTCCGGACCAGCCTCGTCCTCTTCTTCCTCCACCTCCTCCTCCTCCTCGTCCTCTTCTTCCTCCACCTCCCCCTCCTCTACCTCCACGGCATCTTCTGCGTCATCTTCCGAATCCGCCCCGTCCTCTGTCTCCGGCAGTGCTTCTTCTCCGTCCGACCCGACAGTTCGGTGGTACGAGTCGTCCGATGCCGACGACTTTCTGTCGCTCTACGAAACCGTGTGGGGGAAGCGGAAATCGCCGGCGTGGTTCGAGTGGCGGTTTCTCGAGAATCCGGCTGCCAGCGGCGTCGAGATGGTCGTTGCCGAGGCTGACGGCCAGCTCGTCGGTGCGGAGCCACTGGTTCCGTACCGGTTCCGAGTCGGCCGGGGGAAGGGTGAGCGCCTCGACGCGCGCCAGCCGGTGGACTGGATCGTCCACCCCGAGTACCGTCGGATGGGAATCTTCAGCGCGATGACCGAGTCACTCCTCGAGGGCGTCGCGGACGACGCCTCGGTGCTGTTCAACTTCCCGAACGAGGCGCTCCGCCCCGGAATCGAGCAGTTCGGCTGGCGTGCGATCGACGAGGTCGGGGCTCGCTACCGCGTCCAGCGACCGCGCGAAGCGCTCGCGATGGGGCGGTCCTCGCGGCTGCGCTCGGCGGCCGCCGGCATCGCGAATTTCGCATCGCCGATCGTCCGGGGTGGCCTGGGGGTACTCGACCGCGTCGGCTCGGCGAACGCCGTCCTCACCGTCGATCGGCGTCAGGGGGTCCCGGTCGAGACGGTCCACTCGCTGTACGCGGCGAACGTCCCCGATCGGATCCACGTCCCGCGGGACCGCGACTTCCTCGAGTGGCGGTTCGCGAACCCACGCTGGGACGTTGAGATGTACGTGGTCAGGCGGCACGGAGAGCCCGTCGCTAGCGGCGTTTTCGCCACCGAGTCGATCGAGGGCGGCCGGCTGGTTCGACTCCTCGATCTCCAGCCGATGATCGACTCGGCCGGCGAGGCCGACGCCTTCGAGGCGATGCTCCGGGCTGTCCTGGCGGACCACCCGGAGGCTGCCGTGTTCAAGCTCCCGGCCGGACGCTATCCGTCGGTCTGCCGTCGGTACGGCTTCGTTCGAGACGACGTCGTTCCGTTCGATCGCCTATCGGCCACCACGTATCACGCGGTCAGGCCGCTCGACGGCGTTCCGTCTCCGGACGGCGGGACGACGCGCGGTCCGGCGGACGACGCTGGATCTGATCGCGTCTGGAACTCCGCTCGCATCGACGGTGAGGCGCGATCCTACGACCTCTCGGATCCAGCGGACTGGCTGCTCGCACCGGGCGACATGGACGTGGCCTGATGTGATCTCACAGTTGACATATGATTTCCCAGTTGATATGTGATCTTCCAGTTGATTGTTCCTGCTCCTCCTCGAGGAGTGGTCCCCTCGTTCGACCGTGTACTGTTCGTCTTGGGGGTGAACGTCCTGCGGGAGGGCCCGTACTGTCCGGCGTCTGTTTTTTTTTGAGGGCGAACCCTCGGTCGAATCTCGGTGGTAGCGACGCAAGCTCTCAGGATTGTCCGACGCCAGTGTCCGAGGCTCCGGGTTTCACGAGTCGTGTGAACTGGTGGCAGGACTGCCGCAACACCAATACGCTTCGTGCCCCTGGTGTACGTAGACAGGCGCGGATTGCTTCGATCCGAAGGCGATCGGTGGGTTAAGGAGGCACGATCACCCACCTCCTGCAGACGCACCGATCGGTCGCCGCTGTCCGGTGTCCCTCCATCGCACGCGGGCATACGACACAATGAACGACACACCACCCGTCTCGAACGCGCTGCTGGTCACCGTCGATTCGCTGCGAGCAGACGCCGTGGGCGCGTACGACGCCGACCGGCGAACGCCGGTGATGGACGGCCTGGCTGCCGACGGGACGGTGTTCGAGCACGCCTACGCCAACGGAAACTGGACGCCGTTCTCCTTCCCGTCGATGTTGGCGTCGCGACACGTGTTCAGCGGCGACGGCTCGATCGGCGTTCACTCCGGGACGACGCTCGCGGAGGTCCTCTCCGACGCCGGCTTCTCGACGGCGGGGTTCAACGCCGCCAACGGCTTCCTGAGCTCGCACTGGGACTACGACGCCGGCTTCGACGAGTACGACTCCTTCGTCGCCAACGTCGGCTCCGGACTCTACGGCAAGTATCTCGCGACCCACCCGACCGTGGAAGCCTGGCTACAGGTCGCGACTGCACCCGCCCGCAGGGCCGGCAAACTGCTCCGTCGCGACACGGACGATCGGCCGTTCCTCGACACCGCCAGAATGTTCGACGTCGAGCACGCCGCCCAGGCGTTCCTCGAGGACACCGCATCGAGCGACGAGCCGTTCTTCCTGTGGGTCCACTACATGGACGTCCACACGCCGTACGTCCCGGCCAAACGCTACGTGCAGGAAGTGACCGACGAGAAGCTGGGTATCCACCGCAAGCTGCTCGCTCACACCTACACCGGACTGGGCTGGGAGGTCGGCGATCGGACGCTCGACGATCTCCGGACGCTCTACCAGGCGACGGTCCGGCAGGTCGACGCCAGCATCGGCCGTCTGCTCGACTCCCTCGAGGCGGCCGGCGTCGCCGACGACACCGCCGTCGTTCTCGCTGGCGACCACGGCGAAGAGTTCCAGGAGCACGGCCACCTCTCTCACTATCCGAAGCTCTACGACGAGCTGATCCACGTGCCGTACATCGTCGACGTCCCGGGGGCCGACTCCCGGCGCGTCGAGGAACACGTCGGGCTCGACTCGATCCCGCCGACGATGGCGGAACTGGTCGGCGTTGACGGCCACCCCGGCTGGCAGGGGGAGTCGCTCGTCCGCACGATTCTCGACGGCGAACAGCCGTCGCCGGAGCCGGTGGTCTCGGTGACCGTCCGCGGCGAGTCCGTGACGAAACAGCCGATCCCCCGGACGCTCGACGACGGCGACCTGCTCGTGAGCGTTCGCGAGGGTCCCTGGACGTTCATCGAGAACGTCGACACCGGCGAGACGGAGCTGTACGATCGGACCGACGATCCGGCCCAGCACGCGAACCTCGCCGACGATCCGACGCCGGAGCAACGCGAGGTGATCGATTCGCTTCGCTCTGTCGTCGAGGCCCACGTCGCCACGCTCGGCGACGACGGGTCGGCCGATAGCCCTGGCGAGGAGGACGTCGACGAGGACGTGGAAGCCCGGCTCACGGCGCTCGGCTACCAGTAACAGGGCAACAGATGGATTCGTCGCTGTTCCACCACCGATCCAGTAGATGATACGGTCATTCCTGCGGGAGCTTGTGAGCGGCCCCATCGCGCCGCAGCTCCGCAAGTTCGTCGTCGTGGGGACGGTCGCGGCCGGTCTCCAGCTCCTCCTGCTCTGGCTGTTCGTCGACAGCGCCGGCCTGCACTACCTGGTGGGCGCCCTCGTCGCCATCGAGTGTACGATCGTGTTCCAGTACGTCCTCAACAACCGCTGGACGTTCCGATCGAACCGCAACAGGGGCCGGCGGGAGTTCCTCGTCGGGCTCGCGCGAACGAACGTCGTTCGGGGAACGGCGATCCCGATCCAGCTCGGCGTGCTGTACGCTCTGGTCACGTTCCAGGGGCTCCCGTATCTCGCCGCGAACGCGGTCGGGATCCTCGTCAGCGGCGTCTACCGGTACGTCTTCGACGCGCGGTGGACGTGGGGGTAAGTCCCCACTGCGACGCTCCGCTCGCGAGCGCTCGAGGCGCCCTACGTCGACGGTGCCGACACCTGGACGACCTGCTTCCCGATGTTGTCGCCGGAGAAGAGTCCGAGGAACGCGTCCGGCGCCTGCTCCAGGCCTTCGACGACCGTTTCGCGGTGTTCCAGCTCTCCGGTCGCAACCCACTCCGCCAGCTGCTTGCTCGCCTCGCCGAAGCGCGTGGCGTAGTCACCGACGAGTAGCCCCTGCACCCTCGCTCGCGGCGCGATCAGCATCGGGAGCTTGCGCGGGCCCATCGGCACGCTCTCGTCGTTGTAGTGGGCGATCTGGCCACAGACCGCGACGCGGGCGTCGAGATTCAGCTTCGTGAACACGGCGTCCGTGATCGGGCCGCCGACGTTGTCGAAGTAGACGTCGACGCCGTCGGGGGCCGCGTCGTCCAGCGCGCTCCGGTAGTCGTCGGTCGTGTCGTAGTTGATCGCGGCGTCGAAGCCGAGCTCGTCGGTGAGCCAGTCCGTCTTCTCGTCCGTGCCCGCAAAGCCCACGACGTGGCAGCCGTTCAGCTTCGCGATCTGGCCGACGGCGGAGCCGACGGCGCCCGCGGCTCCCGAAACCACGACCGTATCGCCCGGTTTCGGCTCCCCGACGTCGAGCAGGCCGAAGTACGCGGTCCGGCCGGGCATTCCCAGAATGCCGAGATACGCCTCTGGATCCGCGACCGAGGGATCGACTGGTCCCACGTCGTCGCCGTCGAGGACGCTGTACTCGGCCCAGGCGCCCTCGCCGGTGACGAGGTCGCCCTCGTCGTGGTGGTCGTGTTCGCTCTCGACGACCTCGCCGACGACGGCGCCCTTGAGCACGTCGCCGACGTCCCAGGGCTCCGCGTAGGACTCGCGGTCGTCCATCCGGCCGCGCATGTACGGATCGACCGAGAGGTAGTGGACGCGAACGAGGAGTTCGCCTGCAACGGGCTCCGGGACGGGCTCTTCCCGCAGTTCGAAGGAGTCGTGATCCGGTTCACCTTCCGGTCGCTCTGCGAAGTACCAGGCATCGTGCGTCGCTGCCATACCCTGCCTTCGTTCGGCCGACCGAAGGTTCTTGGGACGGCGGCACGGTTCGCTGTCACCTCGTCGCCGGACCTCTCCTCCCGTCGGGGCTCCGACTGTCACACTGAACGAGATCCGTCGCGGGATGGAGAGGTGAGGCTGGCCAGCGACGGACGCTGCCCCTCGCACCAGCTACTCGCTGAAGAATCCGATCGCGACGCCGAGCAGGACGCCGACGATCCCGATCGCGTTGAGCAGGAACGGGACGACGTCGCCGCCGACGGGCGGCTCCTCGCTTCTGGTGTCGACGGCCATCGCGTCGTAGCGACTCCCGGGGTCGGCCTCGTCCGCCGGCGGTAGCGACTCGACGCCCTCTCTGTCGATGACGACGGCGACGGATTCGTCGTACGGCCACCTGCTGACCCCCTCGCCGGGCTCCCTCGTCGTCGTCCCATCACCCTCCAGCGCGTCGTGGTAGATGTCCCGTCCGTCGGCGGAGAGCCTCTCGTACTGGACCACGACGTAGGAGGAATCCGTCCGAGGGCTGTGCCCCTCGTCATCGGGGAGCTCGACGCTCGTGTCGTGCACCCGATACGATTCCGTCGAAAACGGAATGGTGGCGCCCAGGGCGAGCACGCCGATCAGGAGACACGCCACTCCTATTTTCATCCCTTTGTCCATGGACCAACGCTCAGGAAGTTAGCAAATAAATCTTGGTGGGGCTGACTGCTCGGTGGGACGTGGCAGTCCCTCGACGGTCACTCGCGTGGAGTACGGGCCGGAAGCCCTCCCCGGGCACGAGAGACGGCGACGCCGCTCACTGTCGTTCGCGGGTCGCGTCAGAAGTGCCCGGGGAGGGCTTCGAACCACGGAAAGGCGTCGCTTGCTCGCGGCGTCTCCGCTCGCTTCGCTCGTCTTTCCTGCCCTGCACTCGTTCGCTCCCGTCGGTCGCTCTTTCGTGCAGGACCTGCGGATTCTCGCCGCACCCCGGGCACTGCTTCCGGCGTCGTCACTCTCTGGCGTTCGTTCCTCGCGGAAAGACAGTGCCCGGGGAGGGCTTCGAACCCTCGATCTCCGCATGTCCCAGGTTCGAGGCTCGGCAGTCCCCGTATCGGACATGCGAACTCCGCACCGAAGCTCGGAACCCTATGAGTGCGGCGCTATGTCCAGCTAAGCCACCCGGGCTCGCTCGGGAGTTCATCGCTGGTGCTCTTAAGCCCTCTCATCTCGGAGCACCCCGACCGCGCCGCTCGCCACGCCCTCGGTGCTTTCCCGTGGCCCGGGTCGCCTCGGGGTTTTAAGCCACCGGGCTGTGAGGCACCGGTATGGACGTTCCTGGCATCGTCGAGGAGGCGCTCGACGGCGAGGAAGTCGCCGCCAGCGTCGACCTCGGTGGGGACGACGCGCTGTTCGTCACGCCGACGCGAACGCTGATCTACCGCAGCGAGGGGTTGCTCAGCGACGAGTCCGTCGAGTCCTACAGTCACGAGGCGGAGTCGCTGTCGCTCTCGGAGGGCCGACGAAAGACGCGTATCACGCTCGACCATCCCATCGACGGCGTCGAGGAGTTCACGCTCCCCTCCAGCGCCGCCGACGAGGCGATCCCGTCGATTCTCGCGGGAATCCTCGGCATGAACGACGTGCTCGGCGAGGACGAGGGCGTCGTCGACACGTACCTCTTCTCGGAGCTCACGCTCGTGGTCGCCGACAACCGGCTCGTGAAACACGTCGGGGAGACCGTTTGGGATCTCGACTTCGAGGAGTACCCCTTCGCCGACGTCACCGGCGTCTACGCCGAGCAGGGGAGCGTCGCGACCCAGCTCGTCATCGAGATCGACGGCCGAGCCGAGCGCATCAAGACCCCCAGCGACCGGGCCCGGGAGGTTCGCGAGACGCTGGAGGGGGCGATTCGCCGTTTCCACGGTCTGCGTCCCGAGGAGGATCTTAACGACGCGCTCGCCCCCGAGGAACCGGCCGATGCCGACGATTCGGCGGACGCAACCGACGGCGAATCGGGCTCGAGCAGCGGCATGGACTTCGGCGAGGGCGTCGATCCCCTCAGCGCCGGCGACACGACCCAGGACGGCAGAAACCCGGATCCCAACGATCTCGAACGCGAGGTCGGTTCGTCGAATCCCGCAGAGTCGTCCGCCGACACGGCCGACTCCGACGAGCCGGCTGCCGCGAGCGACGCCGGCGCTCCCGCCAGCGGACAGGCCGCCCGTGATGACGAGCCGGCCTCCACAGCCGCCGAGGATACGCAGACCACGGCGAAGCCAGGCACCGACGACAAGTCCGAAGATGCTGGCGGGTCGAGCGGCCAACCGTCGGTCGACGCAACGACGCCGGACGGAACGGAGGCGTCGACGCCCGCCGACGCACCCTCGGGCGAACCCGCTCACGACGACCTGCGGGAGACCGACGTCGAGCAGGCGTCCGATCCGTCCGAGGAGCTGGCGGAGGAGGTCGCGGAGCTTCGCGTCGCCGTCCAGAAGCAGAACAAACTGCTCACTCGTCAGCACAAGACGATCCAAAAGCTCGTCGAAGAGCTGCGTCGCGGTCGCTGAGACCTTCGCTCCTCCCGTACTTTCGAAAGTCGCTTCTCCACCGACAGCACCCCATAGCGTTCAGTCCCGTCCCGTGACCTTGCGGATACACGACGAACCGAAGGCGCCGATCTCGCCGCCGTCGACCTGAATGAAGTGGCCCTCCGAGATCGTCGTTCCGCAGCGTCGGCAGTCGAACTCGCCCTCGCGAACGACGACCTGGGATTCGAAGCGGACGAACGCGTCGCCAGCGGGCCGGACGACCGCCTCGTCGCGTTCGATCGCGCCGCGAGCCTCGGCTTCCCGCAGGATCTGGCGTTGCATCGCGGGATCGACCGTGATCATCTCGATCCGATCCATCGCGTCCGCGACGGAGAGCTCCTCGTGTTCGAGGTGCTCCAGTAGGGCGACGCCGAGCTCGACCGGATCCCCCTCCATGCCCGGCTCCACTGCGTCCAGGTGCTAATCGCTTGCGTCGGATCGGCGTCGTGCCGACCCCTGTCCCTGCTGCGATGGGAAACGTTCACTTCGGTCGCCCGCGCTGGTGTGGACGTGCATCGAGGCTTGCGGATGGGGACGCTCGCGATCGTGGTCGCCGGCGTCTCGCTAGCGGCACTGCTCCACTCGCCGGAGCGCCTACTCGACGCGGCGGAGGGGGCGGCTGCGGATCCGTTGCTGTTTGCCGGCGTGGTCGCAGTCCTCTACGCCGTCCGTCCCGCGCTCCTCTGGCCACCAACGCTCGTCGCAGTCGTCGTGGGCTACGGCTACGGGCTCGTGCTGGGCGTTCCGATCGCGCTCGCCGGGACCGTCGCGACCTCCGTCGCGCCCTTCTACGTCGCGCGGTGGCTCGGTACCGACGCGCCAGGCGCTGACCGCGTCGGTGCGATCGGCGAGCGGTTTCTCGCGTCGACCGGGCCGATCCGCGGGGTGACCGCGGCGCGACTCGCACCGATCCCGGCAGACGCCGTGACCGTCGCCGCAGCACTCTCGAACGTCCGGTTCCGGTCGTTCGCCGCGGGCGTGCTGGTCGGCGAGATCCCCTGGACGATCGCGGCAGTCGCCGTCGGCGCCTCGCTCGCGACGCTCTCGACGGACGGTGCGGCAGCTGGCGGGTTCAGGATTGCTGCACTGGGAACGCTCGCGGCGATCGCGGTCCTCGTGGGACCTGCGTACAGGCGGTACGGCGATCGGATCGAGTTCCCGGTCGGGAGCCGGCAGTGATCAGTCGGCCGGCGACCGTCGAATCGGCAGTCACCGTCGGCGCTGCGCGGCCCTCGCTCAGTAGAACGTGTCCGCGCAGTCGTAGACGACGCCGTGTTTCGGACAGACGTACTTGCAGTGCCGGCGGTACATCGACTCGCCACAGGCCGGACACGGCCGCCCCTCCGCCTCGTCGTCTCCTCCAGCGGTCGAGTCGTTGCTCGCGGCCATACTCGACGGTTGGTGGCCGACTGGCAAGAGTGCTCGGCAGCCGGAGTGAAAGTGATCGTGGGTGGTTCCGCCGGTGAGTCGCTTCCAGCGTCGAACGACGACCGTCAGTCCGCCACCACAGCGCCGTTCCGACGTGCTTTTGGGGCGTCCCCGATTTCTCACTGCCATGGCACCATTTCAGATCGTCGTCGCCGACCCGGACTCGGGTCGGACCTTCCAGCGGGAAGTCGACGGACAGGACGCGAACCGATTCGCCTCGCGATCTCTCGGCGAGGAGGTCGATGGCACCGCGGTCGGGCTCGACGGCTACACGCTCGAACTGACCGGCGGCTCCGACGACGCGGGGCGCCCGCTTCGCGCGGACGTCGACGGACCGGACCTCAAGGAAGTGCTCCTCACGGGCGGCGTCGGCTTCGAGCCCGAGACCGACGGCGAGCGCAAGCGAGTGACGGTTCGCGGTCGCGAGATCAGCGACGCGGTCGCCCAGATCAACGCGAAGATCGTCGAGTCCGGCGACGCAGATCTCGACGAGGTCTTCGGCGAGGGCGGCGCGGACGGCGACGGCGATAGTGACGACGAGTAGCTGGCCGTTCCAGTCCGCTCCGAACTGAGTCGCCTGTTCTGTTCGACGGCGCGATCACGCGACGTCTTTTACTGATCTCGGAGTTTCCAGATGTCACTTTCAACGCCACGTGGTCCGACGGTCGTCGCGGGCCTCCACGCCGGACTGCTGTTCGGGATCGTCGGCGTGCTCGCAGTCGCCACCGGGCAGCCGGCGATCTTCCCGAGCCTCGGCCCGACTGCCTACGTGCTCGCGATCGAACACCACGGGCCACGGGTCGCGCGACGGCGCGTGATCGGTGGCCACGCGATCGGGGCCGTCGCTGGGCTGCTCGCGTACCTCCTGCTTGCACAGGGGATCGTCGTCACCGGTGGACTGTCGCCCGGATCGACGGCGGCGATTCGTCTCGCCGCCGCCGGCGTCGTCTCGGTCACGCTCACCACCTGGGGAATGCTCGCGACCGACGCCACGCATCCGCCGGCGTGTGCGACGACGCTCATCGTCTCGCTCGGTCTGCTGTCGGGGGTCGTCGAGGCGGCGATCATCCTCGCGAGCGTCGCGGTCCTCTCGGAGAGCCACCGGCTTCTGGAGGGCGTGGCTGCTGGAGCGCTCGATCGCGTTACGGACTGAATCCCCGAACCACGGCGGGAACCGGGATTACGGCGCTCAGCTCCCTCGATACCGGCCGGGGAGGTACGCCGTCAGCACGTTCGGCACGAATTCGACGGCCCACTCGACGACGTCCGCGAGCCACTTGCGGAGTACGGCGTAGCTGATCCCGACGACGAGCGCAGCGACGACGAGCCAGCGAACCGGGGTCTCGGTCAGGAGCAGGAGCGGGATCGCGAGCAGCCCCGTCGCAGCGAGATCGCCGGGGGAGCCGTCGTACCGGATCAGTCGGCGCGGCGGTCGCCACTCGCCGCTGTGGTGGTCGTAGACGCCGCGGTCGGAGTTTTCGGCCCACGGACGTAGCTCGAGGCTGCCGCCCAGCTCGTCCATCCGGCAGTGTAGCGACGCGGCGAGCAAGAGGAATGCGACGCCGACCGTCGCCGGCGCCGGGACGGCCAGTGCGCCCAGCCCGGCGAGCACCGCCGCAATCGGGTAGTAGACTGGATAGTGAAGCGTCCGCCGGTGGCCCGCGTAGATGTCGAGGTCCGGAAGGACGCTGCCGGCTGCGCCACCGGCGAACGCCGCCGGCGCGAGGTCGGGCGCGATCGTCGCGACGGGGAGCGCGATCGCGAGCCCGGCCAGCACGTGCGTCGGCAACATCATCGGTATCGTGAGAAGGGTCGCGAACCTCCTAACGGTGTCGCAGGCCGTGGGAGGCGTTCACTCGGCGCTTGCCCGCCCGCTGTTTGGTTTGGCTACCGGTCCACTCCGAGCCGTCGGTCGTGCCGATCCGCGAGCGCGTCCCGGAGCCGACCCGGGCTGGCCGCTCCGTCCGCTTCTCCAACGAGGTGCGTCTCGCAGTCGCAGTCCGACGCGCCGAAGCCCGCCACCGCGTCGCCGGGGAGCGATCCGGCGATCGCACACTCGCGGTCTGCGCCAGGAGAGATCCAGACGGACTCGATTCTCGCATCGGGTTGTCCGAGCAGGTAGTCGACGTGCCAGTGTCGAACGTCTCGCTCGCCGGCGGCGAGTTCGCGGTGTCGGTCGATCCTCGCGAACCCGCCGGGGCCGAACGCGCTGCCGGTGTAGGCGTACTGTCCGGCTTCGAAGACGATCTCGCCGAGTGCACCGATCTCGATCGCCGTCGGCTCCGGCAGCTCGACGAGGAGCGAGTAGGTGCCGCCGTGGGTAGCGTCGGCCGTCGCTGGCGAGCGCTCGGGATCGCCCATCGCGCTACAGCGTCGCTTCGTACGCCGTCAGCGTCTCCTCGACGTCGTCCTCCGTGTGCGCGTACGTGACGAACTGTGATTCGAACTGGTTCTGGCTCAGCAGAATCCCCTCTTCGGCCATCGCCGGTCGGAAGACGCTTCGCCAGCGATCCGTCTCCCCTGCCTTCACGTCGGCCGCGTTCCTGACTTCGCCCGCGCCCTCGCGCGTGAAGTGGACTTTGAAGATGCCGTCGACGCCGGCGACCTGGTAGCTCGGGGCGCGCTCGGCAACGATTTCGCGAAGTCCCTCCCGGAGCTGCTCGCCGAGCGCGCTGACGTGCTCGTGGATGTCGTTCTCGGCGGCGTAGGTGAGCGACTCCAGCCCCGCAGCCATCGTGACGGGGTGGCCGGAGAACGTACCGGCCTGGAAGACGTCGCCGCTGGGCGTGAACCCCTCGACGATGCCGGCCGGCCCGCCGATCGCGCCGACGGGGAACCCGCCGCCAATGAGCTTCCCGAACGTGGTGAGATCCGGATCGATCCCGTACTTGCCCTGGGCGCACTGGAGCCCGCCGACGCGAAAGCCCGTGATGACCTCGTCCCAGATGAGGAGCGCGCCGTGGTCCTCCGTGAGGTCGCGGACGGTCTCGTGGTAGTCCTCGACCGGCGTGACGATCCCCTGGTTCGCGAGGATCGGCTCGACCAGGACCGCGGCGATCTCGTGGCCGCGTTCCTCGAAGACCTCGGTGATCGCGTCGTGATCGTTGAACGGCACCGGGATCGTGTGCTGGGCGAAGCTTGCGGGGATCCCGGGGCTGGAGGGCTGGACGTGGTCGGCGTCGCCCTCGACGAGCGTCGACTCCTGGGCGCCGTGGTAGCCGCCCTGCATGACGACGACCTTGTCGCGACCGGTGTGCCCGCGGGCGAGCCGGAGCGCGGAGACGGTGGCCTCCGTGCCCGAATTGACGAATCGGAGCATCTCGACGCTCGGGACGTGCCGCGCGACGAACTCGGCGTGCTCGACCTCGATCTCCGTCGGCATGCCGTAGAGCGGCCCCTGGCTCGCGTGGGACTGGATCGCGGCGCTCACGGGCTCCGGCGTGTCGTGACCGTAAAGCAGCGGCCCGAGCCCCATCAGCCAGTCGACGTACCGGTTCCCGTCAGCGTCGATCACGTGGCCGCCGTCCCCCGACTCCGCGAAGAAGGGGTACGGTTCGGTGGCGCCGCGGACGGCGGAGTTGACGCCGCCCGGGAGGACGGAGAGTGCCCGATCGTAGAGGTCGCGGGAACGCTCGTGATTCATGCCTCGCGGTTGGGGCCCGTCCCTAAAATCGTCTCTGGAAGGGGACGATTCGGACGATCAGCACGGACGCGAGATTTATCACAGCGGGAACCCCTGCTCAGAACGTGTCGCGCACGACGATTCGGGACCTCCAGGATCGCTACGAGTCCGGGGAGCCCATCACGATGCTCACGGCGTACGACGCGCCGATCGCACGGCAGGTCGACGCCGGCGGCGTCGACGCCATCCTCGTCGGTGACAGCGCTGGCGACAACCACATGGGGTACGACGACACCTTGCCGGTCACGCTCGAGGACGCGCTCTCGAACACTGCCGCGGTGAGCCGCGCGGTCGAGGACGCGATGGTGATCGGCGACATGCCCTTCCTCTCCTACGGCACGTCGATCGCGGAGTCCGTCGAGAACGCCGGACGGTTCATGAAGGAAGCCGGGGCCGACGCGGTGAAGCTCGAGACCGCTCCCTACGGCGAGACGACGATCGAGATCGTCGATCGCTGCACGGAGCTCGGGATCCCCGTCCAGGGCCACGTCGGCTACACCCCACAGCGGACCAAGGAGATCGGCGGCGCGTTCGTCCAGGGCAAGGACCGCGACGTCTCTGCTGGCGCGGAGGCGCTCGTGGAGACTGCCCAGGAGCTCGAAGCCGCGGGCGCGTTCTCGATCGTCCTCGAGACGGTGAGCGAAGCTGCGGCGAAAGCCGTCGCCGAGGCAGTGAACGTGCCGACGATCGGCATCGGCGCAGGCCGGTACGTCGACGGGCAGGTGCTCGTGATCAACGACGTGCTCGGACTGAGCGGCGAGTCTTACAAGCTGTCTCGGCAGTACGCCGATCTCGATTCGGAGATCCGCGAGGCCGTCGAACAGTACGTGGAGGACGTCGAGACCGGCGACTTCCCGGCCGCGGAGAACGCGTTCGATCCGATCGACGAGGAGTGAGGTGGCCAATCGGCCGGCTCGCCACTCCTCGTTGGTAGCGCCAGGCGCCTCGACCAGGCTACTGGTCTCGCGGGTTCGATCCGAACGTTTTAGGACGAAAGATTCCCGACTAGTGGCCAATGGTCGAGGCCTTCGCCGTCGCGAGCGGGAAAGGAGGGACTGGCAAGACGACCTCCGCACTCGCACTCGGGATGGCGCTCGCGGAGGACTACGACGTCACCGTCGTCGACGCGGACACGGGGATGGCGAACCTGCTCTTCCACGCAGGCCTCGCCGACGTCGATACCACGCTCCACGATCTCCTCGTCGAAGAACCGGAGCTGCCCGTCGAGGAAGCGGTATACGAGCGCCACGGGATGTCCGTGGTGCCCTGTGGAACCAGTCTCGCGGGCTTTCGCGCTGCCCATCCCGAGCGACTTCGGGACGTCGTCGCCGAACTCGCCGAAGCCACAGACGTCCTCCTGCTCGACTCGCCGGCTGCCCTTGGATCGAAGAGCGCGGTCCTCCCGATCGTACTCGCGGATCGGACGATCACCGTCCTCCAGCCGACCGTCCCCGCTCTCAGCGACGGACTGAAAGTCAGGGAATACGCCCGCTCCTACGGTACCGAAGGTGCTGGTGTCCTGTTCAACCGCGTCACCGACGAGGGCGCCGTCGAGCGCGTCGCCGATTCGAGCGACCGGTACTTCGACGGGCCCGTCCTCGGCGTCGTCCCGGAGTCCGAAGCCGTCCGCGCCGCCCGGGAGGCCGGGAAGCCACTTCTCGCGCACGCGGGGGACTCCCCTGCCGCAGCGGCGTACCGCGAGGCCGCGCGAGCGCTTGACGTCGATGCGGGAGACGGCGGTGCGGACGCGGTCGCGGATCGGTTCGCAAGCGCGGTGGTGCCGGATCCGCCATGACGGTCCACGGCGGGCGGCTGGTCCACTCTCGAGTCGTCGCCGACCTCGGTGACGTGCTCGACGACGCCCTCGCGGACGGAGTTACGGGGTACGCCACGATCGAGCCCCAGGACGCGCTGCTCCTGGACGCCGAGGGCGTCGGCGTCCTCGCCCTGGAAGCGGGCGTTCCGGTGGCTGCCCGGCACACTGGTACTGGCCGCGTCGGTCGAGAGGCACTCGCGGAGCTATCGGTGCCCGGCCCCTGCCGCGTCGAGCTCTACGAGTGCGATCGACCGGTCCAGTTCGCCGACGATCCTTCGAACCGGATCCCGCCGGGATTGCCTGCGGATCGGCTCGTTCGCGACGTCGACCTCGCGAACCGCACCCGTTCGGCCGCGGCAGACCGCGGCACCGGCGAGCGGACCGACGCCGACGCGCTCGAGGCCTTCCTCACCGACGAGGATCGCGTCGACGCCATCCGCCGAGAGGCCAGGAACGAGGCACGACAGCGGGCCGCGGAGTGGGGGCTCGGTGACGCGCTGGCGGACCCGATCGAGGACGATCCGCTCGCTGCTGACGACGACGCGTGACCAGCGGGCCGATTCTCTCTGGCAGTTCCTCCGTGCCACCCTTCTGGCTCGCTCCTTCGAGCCGCTGGTCCCACCCGCTCCCTCGGGCCGCTGCTTCTTCCCTCTCCTGCGAACCGTCCCTTCCTGCCCGCTCCTACGAACCGTCCCCTCCCGCCTGCTCCTACGAACCGTCCCCTCCCGCCCGCTCCTACGAATCCTGCCTCTCGGCGTCCGAGGGATCGAATTCGACGTGCGCGGCCGTGCCCGCTCCGTTCGCTACAGTGAGAATCCCGTTATTTCCCGTGAAAAACGACCCGCAAAGCGCCTGGAAACCGGCAATAACTTATTTGAGGCGTTTCCCGCTACTACACGGACATGGATCCGGTGGCACTGTTGAGCACGCTCGGGAACAAGTACAATCCCGAGATTCTGCAGACGACCTACGAGCCCAAGTCGGCCCAGGAGCTCAGCGAGGAACTCGACATCCCGATCGCGACCAGCTACCGCCGGGTCGAGCAGCTCCAGGAGCTCGGGCTCCTAGAGCAGGAGGGCAAGGAGTTCTCCGACGAGGGACGCCAGCGGAAAGTCTACCGGCGAAACGTCGACGAGATCGTCGTCGAACTCGGCAACGGCGATCTCGACGTCGACACCACCGAGCGCACCGAGGCCAAGAACGCCCTCAACGACGTCTGGAGCGACCTCCGCGGGTAGCTGCCGGAGCAGTCTGCTGCAACTATCACAGCAGAGAATTTCTGGCGTGGATTTATGGTTCTCTTCGGGTCAGTCAGTGACAGTCCCGCAGACGCGGGGATCACAATGAAGTTCATCGAACTCCTCTATCTGGCGTTCAGCGGCACGGTGGCTGTCGCGGGCCTCACCATGGTCGGAATGGCAGTCCGCGCGTACGCCCAGACGCAACGTCGCCACATGGTCCACCTTTCGGTCGGGTTCACTCTGATCGTCGGTGCGGCCGTGGCGACGACGATCAGCGCGTTCATGAACGACTTCCAGAACCCTCAGTCGCTGTTGACGGTCAACTACTTCGTGACCACGCTGGGATTCGTGTTCATCGTCACGAGTCTCATCTCGGAGTGATGCTGCTTCGTCATTTTTTCGAAATTGAGAATGCCAGGGATACTATTCTATTCAGTGATATCTGCAACACCTCCGAGTTATCGAGCCCAATCCTACTTGGCAGATAGCGCGCAGCTGCTCTGAAAACCGTATTCTCGGCCTATTTCCTAGATTTTCGGCTTCGTTTGGCCAATAGCCTTAACATACTCTTTGCGAGGTCGGTCGACCAGGTTATCACCAGAGAAAATACTGCCACTGCATTTATACACTGTCGTCCATCCGATTGCAGGTACGCCCTCGAAACGGGGCTGGTCAACCAATGAATGTGATTCCAGACGAAGACGACCGCGGTCAGGTGGGGATCGGCACCCTCATCGTGTTCATCGCGATGGTGCTGGTCGCTGCGATCGCCGCGGGCGTCCTGATTAACACGGCCGGCTTTCTCCAGACGCAAGCAGAGAACACCGGTACGGAGAGTACAGAGCAAGTATCCAACAACATCAACGTCCTCGGCGCGGTCGGACAGGTCGGTCCGACTTCCTCCGAGGTCAACGAGACCCGTCTCGTCGTCGCACCTGCTGCCGGCTCCGACGACATCAATCTCGAAGAGGTGACGATCCAGTACGTCGCGGACGACACCTACGCGAACCTCATCCACAACGCTTCCGCCCAGAGCGGGGATGCGATCTTCAAGACGGTGGCTATCACGGCTGAAGACCGTGATGACAACGTCATGACCGACAGTTCCGACCGGTACGAGATGGTCATCCCGCTGAACACCAATGCGTCGGGAACGGGCGACAACTCCGCACTGAGCACGCTCACCGCGGGCCAGACTGCCGAGTTGACAGTCACGACCGAGGCCGGCGCACAGGTCGTGGCAACCATCCAGATGCCAGATTCGCTCGCTGGTGAATCCACTGGGGACACGGTGAGCCTCTGATGATCGACCTACTCACCCCCGATGATGACGAGCGCGGTCAGGTGGGAATCGGCACCCTCATCGTGTTCATCGCGATGGTGCTGGTCGCCGCCATCGCCGCGGGCGTCCTCATTAACACGGCCGGGTTCCTCCAGACGCAGGCGGAGAACACCGGTACGGAGAGTACAGAGCAGGTGTCCAACAACATCAACGTGCTCGGTTCCGTCGGCGAGGTGGCGGCCGACAACTCGTCGCTCGACGAGCTCCGTCTCGTCGTCGCGCCCGCCGCTGGCTCCCAGGACGTGAACTTGAAAGAACTGACGATACAGTACGTCTCCGACGAGGACTACGCGAACCTCGTCCACACGGCCGCCGAGGACACGAGGCCCAGCGACGCGGTCTTCAACACCTCTGCGATCACGGCCGAGGACCGGTCTGACAACGTCATGACCGACAGCTCCGACCGGTACCAGCTCACCGTGTACCTCAACGATTCGCTGAACGGTAACGGTAGCTCCGGCGTCAACACGACCGGCGACAACACCGCACTCAGCACCCTGAGTCCCGGTGAAGAGGTCGAGATGACGCTCACCACCGAGGCGGGCGCACAGGTCGTCGCGACCGTGCAGGTGCCCGACTCGCTGGCCGGAGAATCCGCCAACGACACGGTTACGGTCTAACTGCAGCTTTTCCTTTTCCACGTTTCTGATCCACCCCAGCAACGGCTACGGACGGTACGATCGTTGCCGTGGTACGCTGATTAGCGGATGAAGGGATCGGTCGAACCGATCCTGATGGCCGCACGAACCCTACCGTACTTGCCCGTAAGCCTATATGCTCAGACTGGCTACTGCAGTTATGGCACCAGATGGGGACCCCACCGACGAGGAAGGGAAGGTCCTCTCACCGCAGGAGCTAGAACTCGCCAACAAGGATGGCGTCGAGCAGCTCGACGAGGGACGATTCGTCGTCTCGCCGGACGGGACCGATCCCAACGTTCCCACGGAGCTCTCCGTCGATGGCGCCGCGGTCGAGTCCTCGGCGCGCGAGGAATCGGTCGCAGCGACGAGCGCCGAAACGAGTGCGTCGGACTCCGCCGCCGATGGGGCGGAGACTGGCTCCATCGACCGAACCGCGATCCAGGACTGGCACGAGGGGCAGCTGAGCGAATCGCCGTCGGCCTATGGCTACCACCTCTCTCTGAAAGCCGGCTCCGCGATCGACCACCACACGATCCACTCCGACGACGTCACGATGACGTTCAACAACCTCCTGCTGTGGTACGCGCGGACCGTCGACGGGGATCTCCCGCCCGGTGCGGTCCTCGGCATCCTCCTCTCCGACGCGAGCGTCCCCGTCCAGTTCCCGGTCAAAGCGCTCGAGCAGTTCGTGATGGACCAGGGGCTCTCGACGGACGATTCCATCGCCGACCTCCTCGAGACCGTCCGCGACGACGGCGGGATCGTGTTCCCTCCGCGAACCGAGTAGCTCACAGTCTGCCCGCCACCGATTCGGACGGAGTCCTTCCGAGCGCTGCCATTCTTCGACCAGTTCGGCCGATCCGGTCAGTCCGAACGGCGTTGAGCCTTCCTCAGCCGACGAACCGCTTCGAAACGTCGGCGGTCACTTTAACGTGTCGGCATAATTCTCTTTTGCAATAATCGGGGAATATCTTCGATCGCTGATGGAATGTCGTTCCGGGGTTTCGGCCGTTCGCACGTACGGCAATAAGACCTTTAAGATCTCCTGTTGTACAACTGTCCACGACTTCACGCGGTAGCAATTCAGCGCGAATCTACAGCTAACAGACGAGAATACGATCATTAAAATGAGCGATAATTGGGGGCGGTGACGATGGAGGACGAGCCACAGAGCGGCGGTCTCGGACTGGTCGGCTCCGTGCTCTCACGACTGGGTGGCGAACCGGACGAGGATCGCGAACGGCAGACCGAAGCAGCCGCTCGCGATACTCCCGCGACACCGGATGGCGACGACGGCCGACCACTCACTGACGGCGGCGCCGACGACGCACCCATCGGCGACAGCCCCTGGGCCGAAGACGACCCGATCGTCTTCGGCGACGATACCGACGCGGACCACGGTGCAGCGCTCCTCGACGCAGTCACCGAATCCGACGAGGAATCGGCTCCGCCATTTGGCGGTGACGGGCCGGGCAATCAGACGGAATCGGACTCCGAGCAGGCGGCCCCCGGGCACGCCGACTCCGGTCCCGAACAGTCAGACCGGATCGATCCGGACCGGATCGACGAACTCGAGGCCAGGATCGGTGCGCTCGAATCCGATCACGTCCAGCTCGATGCGACGATTGCCGAGCTCGCGAGTGCCACGACCTCCCTCCAGGTGGACGTCGAAACCGTCGGCGAGGACGTGCGACAGCTCGTCGCACTGCTCGGGGGCATCGCGCTTGCAGGAGAGCAGGTCGACCGCGAGCAATCCGGCGCAATCGGACGCCCCGAGGAGTTCGAAGAGCGGATCGAGTCGCGGATCGAATCGAGGCTCGACGAAGCTGTCGACTCCGCTGTCGCGTCCGCCGTCGAGGGCACTGTCGAGGTAGCGGTTCACGATGCGATCGACGAAGCGCTCGAAGCGTTCGACGGAACGACGATCTCTGACGGAGCTGACTCGTCCGATGGAACAGAACCGTCTGGCGAGACGGGTGAGGACGTGGCGGACGGCGCAGCCGACAGTACGAGCGACGGCGACGACCACGATATGGCGGCCGACGCCGTCCCCGAGGGCATCCACCGCGGCGTCGGCGATCCGCCGGCAGTCGATCCCGATTCAGATCCCGACGTCGAGGGGAACGCTGACGCCACTGCCGATGCCACAGACGTCGACGGGACCGGTGAAGCGGCTGTCTCGGCACCAGCCGCGAGCCCAGCCGAGGAGCCTCAGGAGCCTGCCGGAGAGCCCGGTGCGCAGGCCGAAGCGTCCGGCGAGCCAGCCCGGGAGCTCGTCGATCCTCGAACGGAGGCAGTCGGTGCACGACTCCGCCAGTTCCGGGAGGGGTTCGTCGACGATCCGACCGCCGACCTTCCGACGGGCAACACTGCCGACGAGTTCCGCTTCGACAAGATCCTCCTCCCGACCGACGGGGCAGCCGCGCCGGACCTCTCGGCCGGCGAGCTGGCGAAGCCGTACCTCGAGACGCTCCCCGACGGGTACGCGGCCGACGCCGTCGTACTCGAGTGGCTCGACTGGCTCGTTTCGGCTGCGGATTGCCAGACGGCGGCCCACGCGGTCGGCTACTACGAGTCTATCGAGTGGCTGACCGACGACGTGCGCGAGGAGCTGCTGGGCTACCTCGAGGGACTGGGACGGATCGACGGCGACGCGAACGTCCAGGCCGTCGACGAGCCGCCCGAAGCGCTCGATCTCCAGGACCATCTCAGGAGTCTTCAGTACGTGACCGAGCTCGCGACTGGGGAGGTGGGAACGGATGGGATTTAGCGTCAGCGGCGCGACCGCCATCATCCTCATCGGCGGGCTGATCGCGTTCAGCTTCGCTTTCAGCGCGGTGAACAACGGTTACGAACGCGTCAGCGAAGCCCAACAGGAGCAGTCGGACAGGCAGCTACTGCAGACGAACTCCGACGTCGGGATCGCGAACGTGAGCTACGACGAGATCGGCTCCGAACTCACCGTCCGCGTAAACAACACGGGATCGGCCGTACTGACGATCGAAGAGCTGTCGCTACTGGTCGACGGCGACTACCAGGGGAACGTGACGACGAGCGTGGACGGCGACGCCGAGACGGCTTTGTTACTCCCGGGCGAACAGCTCGTCCTGACTGTGGATCGGGCCAGTCAGCCCGACCGGGTCAAGGTCGTGGCTGGCACCGGCGTTGCGGCGACCGAGACGGGGGTGACTGCCAGTGCGTAGTTCCGCTCTGGCCCGGCACGACGCAGCAGGCCAGAGCCCGGGCGAGGGCTTGCGGGCTCTCGGTTGGTCACGAGCGCTGGAGGTGATCGCCCATGGCTAGCGTCTCCGTCTCTCATCTCATCATCTTCATCGCGAGTATGCTCGTCGCGGCGACGGTCGCCGGCGCGCTCGTGACGGGGGTCGATCGGATCAGCAACTCCGTCACCGACAGGAGCATCGGGACCAGCGAGGAGGTCCGGACGGATCTCGTGATCATCTCCGACCCCGGCAGCGGTGCGATCTACAATGAGTCCGGCGGGGCCGGCGTCGTGACCGTGCTGGCGAAGAACACCGGATCGGAGAACCTCGCCGCGACGGCCGACCAGATCGACGTGCTCGTCGACGGCCGGTACGTCGCGGGCGGCGATCTCAACGTCACCTCACTGGAGGGCGACCCACAGAGCTGGGTGACCGGTACGGTGATCCGCGTCGAGATCGACCGGACGCTCGACGCGGGCGATCACCGCGTCCAGCTCTCGGCGAACGGCGACGAGGAGGTGTTACGGTTCCGCGTATGAGTGGACGCAACCTCGTCTCCCTCGGGCTCGACGATCGCGACCGGCTCAACAGCGAGCTCGGTGGCGGGATCCCTCGCGGAAGCATCGTCATCATGGAGGGCCAGTACGGCGCCGGGAAGTCCGCGCTGAGCCAGCGGTTCACCTACGGCATCTGTGAGGAGGGGCACACGGCGACCTTCCTCTCGACGGAGCTGACGGTCAAGGGGTTCATCGACCAGATGCACTCCCTGGACTACGGCGTCGAGGATCACCTCCTGGACGAGCGACTGCTCTTCCTCCACGGCGACATCGACTCGACGGACACGCTCCGCGGTGGCGATTCCGAGGAGGGCGATCGCATGGAACTCCTCAAGCGGCTGATGGAGGCGGACACGATGTGGCAATCGGACGTGATCATCCTCGACACGTTCGACGCGATCCTGCGGAACGATCCGAAGTTCGAACACCTCGTCCGGCAGGGCGACGAGCGACAGGCGGCACTGGAGATCATCTCCTTCTTCCGGGACATCGTCGCGAGGGGGAAGATCGTCGTCCTCACCGTGGACCCGACGGCCGTCGACGAGGAGGCGATGGGTCCGTTCCGCTCGATCGCCGACGTCTACCTCGAACTCCAGATGATCGAGGTCGGCAACGACGTGCGCCGCAACATCGCAGTGAAGCGGTTCACGGGTATGGGCGAACAGGTCGGTGACTCGGTCGGCTACTCCGTCCGATCGGGCATCGGAATCGTCATCGAGAGCAGGAGCGTGGCCTAACATGGCGGACCACGGAACGAAGCAGATCACGCCCGAGCTTCGGAAGGTCGCCGGGCGACGGCCCCACCTCGCCCAGCACCTCAAGGAGTTCAAACGCATCACCGGTGAGTTCCCCGAGCTCATCGAGGAGCCGACCGGCGAGTACGAGACCCACCGGCCGAACGTCCTCTACCCCGTCGGCGGACCGATCTACTGTCACGTCTACGGCGACCTCGGTCGCGACACCAAGTACTACGCGATCGAGCCGACGCTCGACGACACGGAGGTCGGGCTCTACAACGACGTCCGGCGACGACTCCTCGAGCGCAGCGCCTCGAAGCCCGCGCCGGAGACCGAGGAGGAGTACGACCAGCGCATCGACGAACTGCTCGCCGAGACGGTAGCGATCGAGGGGCGGGAGGTCGGGACGGTCGATCAGCTCCTCGATCGGATCAGCGGCGGGCCAAAGACCGTCGACCGGCAGACCTACGAGAACATCCGCTACCAGCTGACCCGTGACATCGTCGGATTCGGGCCGCTCGAACCGGTCATGCGCGACCCCGCGAACGAGGACATTCACGTGATCGGCCCCCAGCAGTGTTTCGTCGATCACGACACGTTCGGGATGCTCGAGACCACCGTCGAGTGGGGCTCCAACGAGGAGTTCGACAACTGGCTGCGCAACATGGGTGAACGGATCGGCGACCCCCTCAGCGACTCCGATCCGATCGTCGACTCGACGCTGCCCGACGGCTCGCGTATCAACATCATCTACTCCGACGACGTCTCGATCCAGGGCTCCAGCCTGACGATTCGGCAGGGCGAGGAAGTGCCGCTGTCGGTGCTCCAGATCACGAAGTGGGGGACGCTCTCCCCGGAGCTGGCGGCCTACCTCTGGCTCTGTCTGGAGAACGAGCAGACGGTGTTCGTCGTCGGGGAGACGGCATCGGGGAAGACGACGACGCTCAACTCCATCATGTCGTTCATCCCCCAGGACTCGAAGATCTACACCGCGGAGGACACCGCAGAGGTGCTGCCGCCACACGACACCTGGCAGCAGCTTCTCACGCGGGAAGGCGGGAACGAGGGCTCGGACGTCGACATGTTCGACCTCGTCGCGGCGGCGCTGCGATCTCGCCCGGATTACATCATCGTGGGCGAGGTTCGTGGCGAGGAGGGTCGCATGGCGTTCCAGGCCGCCCAGACGGGCCACCCGGTCATGCTCACCTTCCACGCGAGTGACATCGTGTCGATGATCCAGCGGTTCACTGGGGACCCGATCAACGTCCCGGAGACGTTCATGGACAACGCCGACGTCGCGCTGTTCCAGAACCGCGTCAAGCAGGGCGACGACGTGCTCCGTCGCGTGACCTCCGTCCAGGAGATCGAGGGATACTCGAAGGAGATGGACGGCGTCGTCACCCGCCAGTCCTTCTACTGGGATCCCGCACAGGACGAGATCGTCTTCCAGGGGATGAACAACTCCTTCGTGCTCGAAGAGCAGATCGCGACGCTGCTCGGCTACGAAGACACGCGGGAGATCTACGACGAGCTCCAGTTCCGCGCCGACCTCATCCGACGGATGATCGAGGAGAACGTCCTGGGCTACCACGAGGTCAACGAGGCGATCGCCGACTTCCAGCGCGACGGGATCGAGGGGCTCCCCTTCGACATGGCCCGAACCACGTGATATCCATGCCGGGTGCATTCGTGGGGGATCGACCGGTTCGAACGGGGTGCTCGTAGCCGTGTCGACGGCTGGCTCCAGCTCCGGCGCGGTCCGTGGCAATCTACTGCTGGGAGCGCGTGCGATCGTCGACTCCTACGAGGAGATGGAGATGCCGATGGAGCGGTATCTCCTGCTGGTCGTCGCGCCAGCGGCGTCCTTCTTCGTCTTCACGCTGGTCGCGACGCTGCAGGTGCCCCTGCCGCTGGTGCTCCGTCTGCCGATTCCCGCACTGGGATTCCTCGGCGTCGTCGCGGCGGTCATCTACCCAAAGCTCGCCCAGAACCGGGCGAAGGCCGCGATCGGGGACCGACTCCACCTGTTCGTCACGCACATGACGATCCTCGCGACGACCAACATCGACCGGGTCGTCGTCTTCCGGAAGCTGGCCAACGAGGACGAGTACGGGCCGCTCGCCGACGAGATGCGACGCATCGTCGAACTCGTCGACACCTGGAATCAGAGCCTCGACGACGCCTGCCGGATGCGCGCTCGGCAGGTCCCGAACGAGGCCCTGGGCGACTTCCTCGAACGGCTGGCCTACACCCTCAACGCCGGACAGGAGCTTGGCGACTTCCTGCTTGCCGAACAGGACATGATCATCCGGAACTACGTCACCCACTACCAGTCCAGCCTGGACAACCTCGAGGTGCTGAAGGACCTCTACCTCTCGATGATCCTCTCGATGACGTTCGCGCTCGTGTTCGCGGTCGTCCTGCCGATCCTCACCGGCTCGAACCCGATGGTGATGGTCGCCGCGGTCATCATCATGTTCCTGATGGTCCAGCTGGGGTTCCTCTACGCCGTCCGGGTGATGACGCCCAACGACCCGGTCTGGTACCAGGACAGCGACAAGCGTCTGCCCTACGATCTCCGCGCCACTGCGAGCGTCGTGATCGCCGTCGCGCTGGTCTTCCTGATCTCCGTCGTCGCGATCTTCTCCGCGCTCGGCATCCCGCCGCTCCCGCCGGGGCTCCACGAGTCGATCCCGCTCCCCTTCTACATCGCGATCCCGATCACGCCGTTGCTCATTCCGGGGATCGTGATCCGGCAGGAAGAACAGCGCATCCGCGGCCGGGACCAGGAGTTCGCGAGCTTCATCCGGGCGCTGGGCGCCAGCGAGAGCGTCAAGCAGTCCACGACCTCGAACGTACTCTCGACGCTGCGGACCCGCAACTTCGGTGCGCTCTCGGAGGCCATCGACAATCTCTACAAGCGGCTCAACATCCGGATCGACACGCTCTGGGCCTGGGACTACTTCGCGGCGGAGTCCCACTCCTACCTCATACAGAAGTTCAGCGAGATGTACGTCGTCGGTCGCGAGATGGGCGGCGATCCGAAGGTGCTGGGCGAACTGATCTCGAAGAACCTGAGCGAGGTGCTCCAGCTGCGCGAGCAGCGGGCGCAGTCGACGGTCACCTTCATCGGGCTGCTCTACGGTATCACGGCAGCGGCGTCCTTCGCCTTCTTCATCGGGCTCGAGGTCGTCAACGTCCTGACGGAGATGTCCGCCGGCATCCAGACGCCCGACAACATGGCCGTCGGGAGCATCATCTACCCGGACATCTACAACGTCGTCCTGATCGAGTACTTCCTGTTGATGCTCGTGTTGCTGAACGCGCTCATCTCCTCGCTGATGATCCGGGCGGCCGACGGCGGCAACAGCGCCAACGCCTACATGCACTTCGTGTTCCTGACCTGGATCGGTGCGACCGTCGGCTGGTTCACCCGTGTCATGATCGGCGTCTTCCTGACCGTCGGATAGTGCTCCCGGCTGCCGACGCGGATCAGTTGCCCGATCGCTCCGATGCGCGGACGTTTTGCACGAGCGCTCCCTGACGGTTACCTATGGAGAGAGACGCGGCCGTCGATCGCGTCGAGCGCCTCGTCGACGCCGTAGCGACCGAGCGCATGCCTGTCCCCGTTCGCGAGGTGTGGGTCTACGGCGACCTCGCGCTCGGCGTCGACCCCGTCGATCGCCTCGACGTCTATCTGACGAAGGACGTCCTCCTCGAGGACGACAGCGAGGTCGACGGCTCGGAGGTCGCTGCGACCACCGGCGTCGAGGGCATCGGCTCGACCGTCCGCGCGGACTGGGCCACAGAGCATCCCGAGTTCCTCCGCTCGAACCCCAACGGCTACGCCGCACCGGAACGCTGTCTCGCCGCCCACCTCCTCGAAGACGACGAGCCGATCCACCTGGAGGTCTGTAACACCGGCTTCGAGGACAACGTCACCCAGCGGCTCCGTGGCGCCGCCGCACGCGAGGCCTACGAGCAGGTGCTCGACCCGCGCGGCGTCTGCCTCTGGGCCGAGGGCGTCAGGAGCGAGACGGCCTTCGAGAAGCTCCGCGAGTCCGCGCTCCCGTTCCCACCGCTCTCGGACGCGCTCGAACAGCTGGGACTCGACGCCGACGCGGCCGAGCAGGCAGCGCAGTCAGTCCACTCCTGGCGCGAGGAACAGGAGGGTGCGACGGTTCGCGGTGATGTGGTGTAGCGACCGCACTTCGAGCCCCGTCCCGAACGCCGTTCGATCCGCAGCTTCGGTCCTCAGCTTCGGTCCTCTGCTTCGATCCATTGTTTCGGTTCCCGCTCCGACCCCTCTGCACGGTCCTCTGCCCCAGCCCTTTGCCTCGATCGCCTTTCGTTCTGTTACAGGCGTCGTCCGGCGGATTTGCAGCCGTGCGTCCGCCGCAATCGAGCACTACCCGTCGCTCTCGCCGTCGCTCACGCTGTCCCTCTCGTCGGCTCTCTCGCCGTCGTTTGCCCGATCGCGCTGTTCCTGCACTCGCTGCATCGTCTCCTGGAACACCGCCTCGATCTCGTCGTCGGAGAGCTCGGCGGACTCGTCGTCGGCTGCGTTGCCGCCCGCGGCAGCAACTGAGCCGTCGCCCGCGCCGTCAGCTGTGCCGTCGCCTGCGTCCTCGGACGCGTCCTCGATCGGTTCCGCAGTGCCCGTGCCCTCGGTCTCCGGTGGATCGACGGGCTGCGGGTCGGCGGTCTCGAACCCGTTCTCGGTCGATGCTGGCGCAGCGATCGGTTCGTCGCCGGAGGGATTCGTCCCCTCTCGCTCCGCTTGCGCTGGCGCATCCTCGCCGCCGTCGTCCGTGGTTCCGGCGTCTTCGTCGCTGGTGTCCTCCGGTCCGGTATCGGGAGGTTCGCTGTCATCCTCACGGTTTGGTGTAGTTGGCGAACCGTCGTCGCCGTCACTATCCGACCCGTCGTCCCGACCGGTCCCAGGCGGGACCGTTCCGGGTGGAACCACCGGCTCCTCGTGATCGGTCTCCCGGATCCGGAGCGCGAGCTTCCAGACGCAGGTCGCGATGGGGCTATCGGGCTCCGCGCGGAGCACGGACGTCCCCGCGGCTGCAGCGGCGTCGACGGTCGGATCCTCGGGCAGCACGCCCAGCACCGGTGCGTCGACGGCCGCCAGCGCGTCGAGGGCGTCGTCGACCTCCTTGTGTGGGACGCGGTTGGCGAGCACCCCGCGAACCGGAACGTCGAACGCGCTCGCCAGCGTTTCGGGTTCGGCGACCGCGCTCGCGACGTCGGGATCGGTGACGATCACCGCCTCGTCGGCGTGTCCGAGCCACGCGGTCCGCGCGAGCGACAGTGAGCAGCCACAGTCGACGACGACGAACTCGAAGCGCTCCCGGAGCTCCTCGTAGAACGTGTCGACGGCGTCGGGCCGGACGGCGCCCCAGCTCGTCTCCGAATCCGCCGGGAAGACTGCGACGTCGTGTGGTCCACTCGCCTGTACGTCGGCGAGGGACGTCCCGCGCCGGAGTGCGTCGATCACCTCGCCGTCACCGCCGACGTCGATCGAGTCCTGGATCCGCGAGCCCTCCTCCGTCGCGTCGACGAGTGCTACCCGGCGGCGCTGCTCGCCCAGAGCAGTCCCGAGCGACGTCGCGACCGTCGTGGTGCCTGCGCCGGCGATAGTGCCCACGACGGCGATGACGGTGCTCATTGTATCGAGCTACCGACTGCCACGCCATAACCGTTGCTTCAGTACGTTGATGGGTCGGCGCGACTGCCCGTCTCGACGGTAGTAGCCTCCACGGCGCAGGATCGCCTGGCTGGCCAGTGGGATCACGCCGAAACGGTCCCGACCGTGACGTAGAACGGAACGACTTCGCGCCGCCGGTAGGTCTCCTCGCGGACCTGCGCGACGGCTTCCCGTCCGACGGATCGCCAGCGTTCGCGGAGATCGTCGTAGGCCGTTCGCGTGATCCCGCCAGCAAGCAACGTGTCGCGGTCGCCGGCGATTCCCTCACCGCTCGCCGTCCGACGGACTGCCTCGAGATCGTCCTCGTCGTAGGGCGGCTCGATCGTCCGAACGTGATCGTATCGGACGGTGTGCACGTCGGTCAGCCCGGCGTCGCTGAACGCCTCCCGCGTCCCGGCGCCACCCAGAGAAACGTCGGTCCGGACGCCGCGACGGTAGGCTGATCGCGCTTCGGCTGCCAGCGCCGCCTCCTGCTCGACCGTCGACTCCACCGTGACGTCGGCGTTGTCGGGCTCGATCGCAGCGACGGCGTCGCTGGCGACGCGTGCGAACTCCTCGACTGCTGCGGCCGGATCGGGGAGATTGATCAACAACGCCTGACAGACGACGAGGTCGACGGCGTCCTCGGCGAACGGAAGCCCGAGTGCGTTCCCGGCGAGTGGCTCCCAGTTTTCGGCCTGCCCGGCCGCCAGCAGTTCGGGATCGGCGTCGAGCCCGTAGACGGATCCCCCCGTCTCTTCGGCGAGCACTCGCGTGAGCTCCCCCGTTCCACAGCCCACGTCGAGCACGCGCTCGCGCTCTGCGAGTCGCAGTCCAGCGAGCGCCTCGCGGGAGTCCGCCCACATCCCGCGTCGCGTGCTCGTGAGGTACTCCGCGGAGAACTCGCGCACGGACGAGTGGTCGGGAGCCGCTGTCAAAAGCGCCTCGCTGTCACGAGCGGCTCGTCCGGATTGTATCGTGCGGCGGACCTGGTCGGCCGTGGCCCGAGTGCTATCTGACGCCCGCTATCTGTCGCCGCTACCTGTTGCCCGCTACTTGTCGTCACTACCTGTTGCCCGCTACTTGTCGTCACTACCTGTTGCCCGCTACTTGTCGCCCACTCCTTCCGAACGCCCGCGAAGCAGCGCCCACTGGCGACCGTCGGTGTCGGCCTCTCGACACGCCGCGCCCACCGATTCGTAGAACGGCTTGACCTGCTCGTCGTAATCCGCGGTCAGCGGTGCCCACCGCCGCAAGGCGGCACGGAGGAGCGCGCTGCCGATGCCCTGGTTCCGGCGTTTGCGCCGGACTGCGATCGCCTCGACGTGCATTGCTGCGGGCCACGGATCGGGCGGCGTTCGATCGGTCGGTCCCGCAGGGTCGAGGACGATCGCCCCGACGACGGCCCGGTCCGTCCTGGCGAGGAGCACAGTTCCATCGGCGAGGCGGTCCGGTAGATCTGGACACTCGAGGAGCGCTCCGTCGAGTACGCGGCTGACGGCGACCCGATCGGCCGGGGTGGCGACGTGGATCGAGACGCCGTCCGGTGCTCCTCCATTCATACCGGCAGGACGGGCGTCCAGCGAAAAAGTCGTGCGGTCCGACGGTTCAGCAGTTGTCTCGCCAGTGGCGCTGGCTGCAACAGCGTTCTGCCGCCACTGCTATCCGCCTTTCACGAGCTGGAGCACGGAGACTGCCTCGGCCTCGACCGGAGCGTCCGCCGGCACAGGTCGTCCGTCGACCAGCGCGGTGGCCTCGTGGCGCGAGCAGTCGACTGCGTCGAGCAGGTCGCCGTAGGTGGCGTCCTCCGCGAGGTGCACCTCGCGCTCGTCCTCGCCCGCGACGGTCACGACGACGTCCATGCTCTCACGAGTCGGTCCCGGCAGATGAGTTTCTCGGCTCCGCCTGACGGCGGCAATCCCGCCGCAGTCACGCGCTCGTCTGACGCGGATTTATTACCGACACTCCCATCGACACCGACCGGGCGCGCACTACTGCCCACTCCCCATCCTCTCGAGCGCGCCCGCACCACACTCTCCCTTCGATTCCGCTCGACCGTTCCGGACGGCGGCCAACCGCCGTCCGCTTCGATCCCGGAGAACGCGTCCTCACGAGCTCTGTGGCTGCGTCTACGGTCTGGAGGGGGTCCTGCGCTCGACCGGTCCGAGCCAGTGGCTCCTGGACTCGCGAAACTCGTAGAAGGATGGCGACAGTCAGGCCTCGCCGAGAAGCGTTTCGCGGACGCCACTCACCCGTTCGGTCTCGACGATCACCGCGACGCGATCCCCGGCCGCGAGCTCCGTTCCGGGCAGCGGGATCGTCAGCGCGTCGTGTGAGCGACCGTGCGCGTAGATCCGCGCCGATGCGGGTAGATCGACCTCGCTGACGCGCTTGCCGACGGCGGGCGCGTCCTCGTGGATCTCGAAGACGCTCAGCTGGAGATTCTCCGTGAGGTCGGCGATGACGTTGAACGTCCCGCCGAGCAGGGCGGTCTTGGCGCCGGCGGCGCCGAGGCGCTCCGGGTAGATGATCTCGTCGACGTCGTCGGCGTACTTCTTGTAGATCTCTTCGCGGTAGTCCTCGTCGATGCGGAGGACCGTTCGGCAGCCGTGGTGTTTGCCGATCATACAGGCCGCGAAGTTGGTGTTCAGGTCGCCGGTGAGCCCGCCGAGCGCGTCCACGGATTCGAGATCGATCGCGTCGTAGGCGTCCTCGCTGGAGCCGTCGGCATCGTGGACCTCGAAGTCCTCCATCCGTGCTCGCTCGATCTTCTCCTCGTCGTTCTCGACGAGCACCACGTCGTGCCCCTCTTCCTGTAAGATCCGCGCGGTCCGGGCGCCGACGCGCCCGTAGCCGACGATGACGAACTTCATACCACGTGGTTGGTGCAGGGAACCATAAATACCGTCGGGTGACGCCGGCTCGGTGATCACGGTGCCAGCGCGCCACGCTGGACGATCCGACAGCATCCCCGCACCCCCGGCCGGCTGATCCGGACGGTCGTTCACCGCGACGGCCCGACCGGCACCACTAAAGTGAGTGGGCTGCCGACGAGGCTGTATGCGACCAGAGGACGCTATCCGCAGCCGCCTCGAGGAACTCGAGGCCCGATACGACGAGAACGACCCGCCTTCCTCGCCGACCGCCGACGAGCTCGAGGTCGAACTGCTCCGTGCGATCGCCGAACTCGAGTGGGTGCTCGACGAACGCGAGGATCCCCAGGAGCTGCCGCCGGACGTCTGATCGCCCGGTGGCCTCGACGATCCGACCCCTGGCGACGCGGTCCAGGACGCTCGCGATCGGGTCTCTGTTCCTGCGCCGATCGTCGTATAACAAGGCTTATTCGGCAAGCTGTCGGAGCCGCTGGCATGCGTAGTTTCGACGTACCGGAACCGGATTACGACCGGTACACCAACCGCCAGCTCGTGGCGATTCCGCTGGTGATCCTCGCACTCGCTCTCCTCGTCGTCGGCGCGAACGTCTTCCTGATCGGCGCTCCTGCCCCGCTCGGCATCGAGTTCACCGGCGGGACGGAGCTGACCGTCGACACTGCCGACGACGCGAACACGGTACGGAACGCCTTCGACACGCAGCCGGAGGACATCCAGACGGTCCGGAGCCAGTCCGACCGGTACATCGTCACCTTCGGCCCGGAGGCGGGCGAAGGGGGAATGTCGCTTCAGGAACAGGCGAACGAACGACTCGAACCGTCCAGCGAGGGCGAGGACGTCGTGCAGGGCGTCTCCACGCTCGACGCGACGTTCGCCGAGAACACCCAGCAGCTCGCGCTCATCGGTATCGTCGTGGCGTTTCTCGGAATGAGCGTCATCTCCTTCGCGCTGTTCCGCGTGTTCGTCCCGAGCGTCGCGATCGTGATTTCGGCGTTCTCGGACATCATGATCCCGCTCGCGCTGATGGGGCTGGTCGGCTACGAGCTGTCGCTCGGCACCGTCGCTGCCCTCCTCATGCTGATCGGGTACAGCGTCGACTCGGACATTCTGCTCAACAACCACGTCCTCCGGCGCGGGACGGGCGGTGACTTCAACGACGACGTCTACCGGGCGATGCGAACCGGTGTCACGATGACCGTCACCTCGATGGCGGCGATGGCGACGATGGCGGTCGCCGCCTTCTTCTTCGGGATTCCGCTGCTGATGGCCATCGGGACGATCCTGTTCGTCGGGCTCGCCGCCGACCTCATGAACACCTACATGCTGAACGTGACGCTACTGCGCTGGTACCGCTTCGACGGGGTGAACAGATGAGTCTCCTCGCACGGATTCGCACGAACTGGCGGATCCTCCTGCTCGTCGTACTGCTGCTGGCGTCGATGTTCTTCCTCTTCGTTCCGGGGGCGCCGATCGCGGGCGCCGCTGCCGACTCCGGTGGGTCGAACAACGCGACTGCTGGCATCTCGAACATCCAGTTCGGGATCGACCTGGCCGGCGGCGCACGCATCTCGGCACCGGCACACGGCTACATCGCGACGGACGTCGGCGTCACCGAGCAGAACCAGCAGGAGATCAAGCAGTCCGTCGCCAACGCGACCAACGCGTCGGCGGAAGACGTCATCACCTCCGTCGACTACGGCTCCAGGTCCGGCTTCCCGAGTGACGCCGTCGAAGTTCGCGCCGAGGTCAACAGATCTGCGTTCCTCGCCGGACTGCAGGACGCCGGCCTCGACGCCCAGAACGGCGACATCCGCCACGGCGTCTCCGAGTACACGCTCGATCAGATCATCCAGACCGTCGACGACCGGCTCGGCGAGACCGGGTTCGGCGGGAGTACGGTCACGCGCGCACAGTCGCCGAACGAGCCCCGGGATCGCGTCCAGATCGAGGCCCCCGGACAGACGCTCGAAGGCCTCGAGGAGATCCTCGCTCCGCAGGGCGAGGTCGCGATCGTCGCGTACTATCCCGGCGAGAACGGGAGCCAGAACGAGACGCTCGTGACCCAGGAGGAGTTCGAGGCCGGCAACCTGCGGACCGACCGGCAGCTCCCCGCAGTGCCGGTGACGCTCACCCCGTCCGCAGCCGAAGAGGTCGTCCAGTTCATGCAGGAGTCCGGCTTCGCCCAGGGGAGCCAGAACACGGCGAGCGTCTGCAACCCGAACGATCTGCAAAACGGCGAGTACTGTCTCCTCACGACGGTCGACGGCGAAGTCGTCTACAGCTCCTCTGTGTCTGACGACCTGGCGGCGAGCTTCCAGGACGGTACGTTCACGGAGACGCGCCAGTTCGTCGTCGAAGCCCCCGACATCTCGACGGCGCAGAACCTGCTGATCAACATGCGCGCTGGCGCGCTCCCGACGACGCTCGACTTCGAGGCGTCGACACAGGACCTCGTCAGCCCGACGCTGGCCGAAGACTTCCGCCGGAACTCGATGCTGACCGGCGTGTTGGCCGTCATCGCCGTCGTGGTGACGGTGTTCGCTCGCTACGGCGATCCGAAGGTCGCGGTGCCGATGGCGGCGACGGCGCTATCCGAGGTCGTGATCCTGCTCGGGTTCGCGGCGGCGATCGGCTGGGCGCTGGAGCTCTCTCACGTCGCCGGGTTCATCGCCGTGATCGGAACGGGGGTGGACGACCTGATCATCATCGCCGACGAGGTGAAAGCCCAGGGCGACGTCACCTCACAGCGGGTGTTCCAGAACCGGTTCCGGAAGGCGTTCTGGGTGATCGGCGCGGCCGCCGCGACGACGATCGTCGCGATGAGCCCGCTGGCGATCCTCGACCTCGGCCAGCTCCGTGGGTTCGCGATCATCACGATCCTCGGCGTGCTGCTGGGGATCGCGGTCAGCCGACCGGCATACGGCAGCATCCTCCGGTCGCTGACGACCGACAGCGTCAAGCGCTCCTGAACTGCCTTCGCCGCCGCCGTGGACACGCGCCGTTTCGCCTGCTTTTTTCGCCCTGCATTCGACGTCAATCAGATCCCGATCACGCCGACCGGATCCCCCGCATCGCCAGCTTCAATACGCCGTCACGGTGACCCACTATCGATGGATCTGCGGCGGACCGTCGCGGCGCCGTTTCGCCAGCGTGGCGTCGACGAACTGGGGGAAAGTGAGTTCGTCGCAGCGATCGCGATGGATCGGCGATGGTACTCGCCGGCCCAGTCCAAGCGCCTCCTGGACGTCGCCGCCGGCGAGGGCCTGATCGAACGAGCCGACGACGTCGTCAAACCGACGTTCGACGTCGGCGAGACGACGATCCCGGAGGAGTTCTCGCCGGGGGAGGACCTCCTCCAGGACCGATCCACCTTCGAACGCGTGCTCGACGTCCTGACCGAGGCCGGCCACGAGAAGCGCGACGTCGTCGCGGGGATCAACCAGCTCCAGGGCGATCTCGGCGTGACCATCGAGGCGGCCGCGGTCGTCTACGCGCGCAAACAGGGCGAGCCGGTCGCGGACATCGCCGAGCGCGCGATCGGGGAGCTCGACGGTGGCGACTGATCCCGGGTTCGGAACCGACCGGAACCGCGAGCGGCCGTGACCGTCGCGCACAAGTAGTCGGCACGGCGAGGTGCAGTATGGTCGAAGCGCGGCTCACCGACGGCTATCGCATCGGCGAGCTGCTCGCTTCGGAGATCGACGGCCGTCGGAGCGGGCCGCTCGCGGCGCTCGCCGTCGCGAACGCCGACCGGACCGTCGAGGGAACGCCCACTGGCGAACGAGCCTACGACGTCCGTCGTCTCGACGACGCGACGGACAGTGACAGGGATCCTCGCCGCGAGCCGACGCCCGAGGACGACGGCGACCTGTTCGCTCGCGCATTCGTCCACGAAACGGGCGCGACGCTCGTCATCGAGGGCGTCGGCGAGGGCGCGATCGACGCAGCCCGTGCGACCGCGGAGGAGGCTGGGCTCGAAATCGATCCCGAGTGGGACGCGGGCGGTCTCGCCGTTCGACTGGCGTACGGTGCCCAGGCCAAGCGAGCGCTCGACGTGCTCGAATCCGCGGTCGACCGGACGGCGTGAGCCACAAGTCCCCGAGTTTTCGGTCGCTCCCCGACGCGAGCGATGGTAACGGGTAAAGGCCGTGCGGCCACACTCGCTGGCATGGACTGCTTCGATCGACTCGCCGACCGCGTCGCGTCGGCAGACAGCCTGCTTTGCGTCGGGCTCGATCCCGATCCGGATCGGCTCCCCGCGTCCGTCGCCGACCACGATCTCCCGCGGTGGGCGTTCAACCGCCGAATCATCGACGCGACGGCCGAACACGCCGCTGCGTTCAAGCCAAACGCCGCGTTCTACGAGGATCCCGATGGCTGGCGAGCGCTCGAGGAGACGCTGGCCTACGCCGAGGGAAAGGGCGTCCCGGTGATCCTCGACGCCAAGCGCGCCGACATCGGCAACACGGCCCGACAGTACGCGAAGCTGCTCGATCGCGCCGACGCGATCACCGCGAACCCCTATATGGGCGAGGACTCGCTCCAGCCGTTCCTCTCCCACGACGAGGCCGCGACGTTCGTCCTCTGTCGGACGTCGAACCCCGGCGGCGCGGACCTCCAGTCGCTCGAACTCGACGACGGCGACCGGGTCTACGAGCGCGTCGCCGACCTCTCTTCGAAGTGGGACGACGGCAACGTCGGCCTCGTCGTGGGTGCAACGGCGCCCGACGAACTCGAGGAGGTCCGCGAGCGCGTGCCCGAACTCCCCTTCCTCGTCCCCGGCGTCGGCGCCCAGGGCGGCGACGTGGAGGCCGCCGTCGAGCACGGCGTCGCGGCGGAGGGCCCCTACGAGGGCGTCGGCCTCGTCAACTCCACGCGCGGCATCATTTTCTCCTGGGAGGACGCGAACGTCCCGGGTGAGGAGTTCGAGAAGGCAGCGGGAAGCGCCGCAGCCAAACTCAAGCGCCGCCTCAACGAGTACCGGTAGCTCCGGCACTTCCCGGGGACGCCGGTCGTCGCTCCAGGGGCCTAGAACTGGAACGTGTCCCCACTCCGCTCCGCGTCGCCGGACCCTTCGCCGCCGCGAACCTCGGCAGCACAGCTCGTGCAGTAGCTCAGCCCTTCGGCGAAGTGCTCGCGACAGACGACGGCGCCGCACCGATCACACCGGTCCACTGCCTGTGCGTCCTGGCAGACCTCACAGAGGCCGGAGACGCTCATGGGGCCGGCTACGCCGCACAGACGTTTGAATCCCCGGCCGGCGCGCGTCTCGGGAACCACGACGCGCTGCGGCCAGTCACGCGACGCACATCGGCGAGGGGCTTACGGCCGTCGACCACCAACGATCGTGCGTGCATTCGGTGCTGCTCGGCTGGCTGGCTGCGCTCTTCGCGGTCATGGCAGCGCTGCTCACCCTCACTGCCGTCGTCGTGGGCTGGCCAGTGCTGTTGATCGCCGCGCCGCTGGCGGGGGTCGCGTACCTCTTCTGGTATCACGCGACCGGTCGGCTGACCGAGCGGCTCCGCCAGCAGGCTCGCCACGGGTCACCCGGTGATCGCGGTGCGCGTCGCCGGCGTGCAGCAGCGACTGGGTTCGGCGCGCAGGACGACAGCCAGTGGCGCGACGACGGGACGTACTGGCGCGAGGAGCGCCGTCGAGCACGGCGGCGCGAGGAGCAGCGCCAGGACGCTCGTGACGCCCGGGATCGCGGGTTCGGCCCCCGTGGATTCGGTGTGGGTGGGTTCGGCGCTCGGCGCGCTGGCCCCCGCAACGCCGGCACAGCCGAGGGTGGCGCAGACGGCCGGTACGCCCCCGGGGCTCCGCCGGAGACTGGAATGTCTCGGGATCGCGCTCGCGGTGTACTGGGAGTCCGCTCCGATGCCGACGCCGATGCGGTGCGTGACGCCTATCGAGAGAAGGTCAAAGAGACGCATCCGGACCGCGGCGGTTCCACGGAGTCGTTCAAGCGGGTCAACGAGGCTTACGAGACGTTGAGCGGTTCGGCGTAACGTCGGCGAGCTCCGCTGGGCACTGTCATGCAGTCACATACCGACCGGGAGAGTTTTGTCGCCCCGTTTCCAACGCTGCACCACATGAGCCCGCCGCGGGCCGCGCTCGAGCAGGCACTCGATCGCGGCGAGCGCGAAGGCGGCAGCGTGGAGTTCAAAGAGCGCCTCTCGAAGGACACCCACCTCTCGGAGGGGCGCAGGGAGAGCCTGGCAGCCCAGCTCCGCCACCGTGTGCTCTCCGGCGACGGCGAGGCGACCTACGTCCTCGGCGTCACCGACGACGGCGGCATCGCGGGCGTCGCTCCCGAGGTCTTCTCCGAGACGATGGACGTCCTGAGCCTGCTCGCCGAGGAGGCCGACTGCCACATCGACGAGGTCCAGACCTGGGGCGTCCCCGAGGAGGACGCGGAGTCTGGCGGCGAATCGACGGACGCTGCCGACGCCGAGACGCCGCCCGATCCCCGTCGCGGTCACGTCGGCACGAGCGCGACGGACGCAGACCGTGGACTCGTCGGTCTCGCGACGGTCCGTGAGGGCGCGATCCTCGAGACCGACGACGAGCACATCGTCGTCGGCACGGCCGGCCACGTCGATCACGGAAAATCGACGCTCGTGGGAACGATCCTGACCGGACAGGCCGACGACGGCGAGGGCGGCACCCGCTCCTATCTCGACGTCCAGCCCCACGAGGTCGAGCGGGGGCTCTCCGCGGACCTCTCCTACGGCGTCTACGGCTTCGACGACGACGGTCCGGTGCGGATGGACAATCCCGACCGGAAGACCGACCGCGCGCGGATCGTCGAGGAGGCCGATCGGCTGGTCTCCTTCGTCGACACCGTCGGCCACGAGCCCTGGCTCCGGACGACGATCCGCGGGCTCGTTGGCCAGAAGCTCGACTACGGCCTGCTGACCGTCGCTGCGGACGACGGCCCGACGCGCACCACGCGCGAGCACCTCGGCGTCTTGCTCGCCACGGACCTCCCGACGATCGTCGCGATCACGAAGACCGACCTCGTCGACGAGGAGCGCCTGCTCGAGGTCGAGCGAGAGATCGAACGGCTCCTCCGTGACGCCGACCGGACGCCGCTGCTCGTGCGCAGGCACGGCGTCGAATCGGCCATCGAGGAAATCGACGAGACGGTCGTCCCGATCGTCGGGACGAGCGCGGTCACGATGGAGGGCGTCACCGTCCTCGACGAGCTGTTCGAGCACCTGCCGAAAACTGGCGGCGGTGCGGCGGCGGACCCCTTCCGGATGTACGTCGACCGGACCTACTCCGTGACGGGCGTCGGCGCGGTCGCTTCGGGGACGATCACCTCCGGGACCGTCGAGACCGGCGACGAGCTCCTGCTCGGGCCGATGCCAGACGGCTCCTTCCGGGACGTCGAGGTGCGATCGATCGAAATGCACTACCACCGGGTCGACAGGGCCCGGGCGGGCCGGATCGTCGGCATCGCGCTGAAAGGCGTCGAGGAGCGAGAAATCGACCGCGGGATGGCGCTGCTCCCCCGGGACGCAGCGCCGGAACCGACCCGCGAGTTCGAGGCCGAGGTGATGGTGCTCAACCATCCAACGCGCATCGACGCTGGCTACGAGCCCGTCGTCCACCTCGAGACCGTCAGTGAGGCCGCGGCGATCTACCCAGAGGACGGAGCGCTCCTGCCCGGCGACACCGGCCGTGCACGGCTGCGATTCAAGTTCCAGCCCTACCTCCTTCGGGAGGGCCAGCGGTTCGTGTTCCGTGAAGGCCGGAGCAAAGGCGTCGGGACAGTGACGGATGTCTCGCCGGACGCTTCTCCGGACGTATCCCCGGACGAGACGCCGTAACCCGACGGCTGGATTGGACTGCCGACGGGCAGCAGGCGACGGCTGGCCGGCGGGTCGATACCGGAATCCGCGGGCGTTTTTTGGTGCTCCATCCCCAGCATCCGGTATGTCCACAGCGTCGTCGTTGCTCGAGGGGATCAGACGCCCCGAGTACACGGGAGCGAACCGCTGTCTCCCGTGTACCGCAGTCAACGTCGCCATCGCGATCGCGGGGAGTCTCCTCCTCTCCATCGCGTCGGCGCCACTCGCCGTGGTTGCGTTCGGTGCCTCCCTGTTCGCGATCTACTTCCGTGGCTACCTCGTCCCGGGAACGCCCGAGCTGACAAAGCGGTACCTTCCTGACTCCGTCCTCGCGTACTTCGAGCACGGCGACGGACCGACGAGCACTGCCGACCCCGCCGCCGACGAGGAGTGGGAGACGCTGGAGAAACTGGAGTACGAACGCGAGCACGCCGTCGATCCGGAGGCGTTCCTTCGCGAGGCCGGTGCCGTTCGCGAGGAGACCGGGGAGGCTGGCGAGTCCAACGACGCCCCCGATCTGACGACGACCGACGCGTTCGAGACCGCAGTGCTCGACCGGGCCGAGCAGCTCGCCGCGGACGGGGTTCGACCGTCCGATCTCGCGGCGATGTTCGAGACCGATCCCGAGTCGATCACGTTCGAAGACCGCGAGTATCCGGCCGCACGGATCGACTCGCGGGTTCGGCCGTGGCCCTCTGACGCTGCGTTGCACGTCGACGTGGCTGCGAACGAGGTCCTGGCGGGCCGCACGGACGACTGGTACGACGTTCCCCTCGAGCAGCGCCTCGACATTCTCGCGGCGCTCCGGTCGTTCCACGACCGCTGTCCTGACTGTGGCGGCGCGATCGAGTTCGACGAAGCCGTCGTCGCGTCCTGTTGCCGCAGCTACGAGGTCGTCACGTTCGCCTGCAGGGACTGCAGAACTCGCCTCGTCGAACTCCCCTCCGACGCGGCGGAGGGCGATCTGCTGGCAGACGCACAGCGGAACTGACGGCGTCGGTGGCGATCGAGGGGGAGAAACAGTTCGGCCGCGCACTCGAAAGCGAATCCGGCGCCGAGAGAGTGGCGCCGGCTACTCCGTTATCGACACCGTGGTCTCGTCGGCGACGCCGTCCGTCGCGTCTCCGACGTTGAGGCCGGCCCGGATCGTGTGTTCGCCAGGCTCGGCGCGCTCCCAGTTCCGCGGTGCCACCCGGAACGTCTGCTGCCAGGTTCGCGTGAACCGCTTGCGCTCGCCACGGTCGAACCGGAAGCCGTGCTTTTCCTCCGGTGCGTGGCTGGTCGGAACCGCCGACGCGTCCCGCTGTCCGTCGATCGACCAGATCCAGGGGATCTGGGAAACCGTCGGTACCGTGATCGGGATGGGGAAGCGGTTGCGCATCGTGATCGCGAACCTGATCGGTTCGCCCTGCGCGTACTCATCGCGCTCCGTGCTGACGTCGACGGCGATCGCGCGGTATCGCAGCCAGTAGGGAATGAGATGGCGGCTCAGCAGATCGCCGTCGATCGATCGCATGGCCTGTGGCTGCACGTCGACGTCGCGCTCGTTCGGGACGAACGAATCGTCGTCGTCGCGGTGGAGCGCCGACGATTCGTAGATACGGCGCATGGATGGGGACTGGTGCTACGCGTGCTAAAGGGTTCGGCCCGCCGAACCGCGGCGGCCGACGGGCGACCGGTTCGAGAGCTGCGTCGATCGAGCGCCCGATCTAGTCGTCGGCAGGAGCGCTCGCATCGCCTCGCTGCCAGCTCGGGCGATCGGCGTCGACGTGGTCGTCGTATCTGAGACAGGCGATATCGTGGGAGCCACCGATGTGGATCTGCTCGGGGTCCTGGGCCTCACAGGGCGACTCGAACGCGTCTACCAGTGCGTCGTTCGCACCGTCGAAGTCGCTCTCCTGGAGCCGATCGATCGCGTCACTCAGCGTCGACTCGGCGCGGTTGTCCGCGACGGTTCGGGGGAGGTCGAACTCATTGCGAACGAGCTCGTCGAGCTCGGCACGCGATGCGTCCTCCGGGTCCATCGTCTCGCCGTCGCCACCGTTGGCGTCGGCCTCCTCGATTGCCGTCACGGACTCCAGGGAGTCGGCGCCGCGCAGTCGGAGTTTGAAGTCCATGAGCGACCGCCAGACGTCCTGGTCAAGGTCGATGCCGTCCGGCTGGATCACGCGCGGACAGCGCGTGTGGAACCGGCAGCCACTGGGTGGATCGATCGGCGACGGGACGGTACCGGGAAGCAGGATGCGATCGCCCTCCCACTTCGGATCCGGCTCGGGAATCGCCGAGAGCAACGCTTCGGCGTAGGGATGGTACGGCGGCTCGAAGACCTCCTCGGTCGTGCCGACCTCCGCGAACTCGCCGAGATACATCACGGCGATGCGGTCGGCGATGTGCTCGACGACGCTGAGGTCGTGCGCGATGAAGACGTAGGAGAGGCCGTACTCCTCCTGGAGGTCTTCGAGCAGATTGAGGATCTGTGCCTGCACGCTCACGTCGAGCGCGCTGACGGGCTCGTCACAGACGATGATCTCGGGATCGACCGCGAGCGCCCGCGCGATGCCGATACGCTGGCGCTGCCCGCCGGAGAACTCGTGGGGGTAGCGGTGTGCGTGCCCCGGGTTCAGGCCGACGGTGTCGAGGAGTTCGCCGATCCGCTCGGTCCGGTTCTGTCCGGACGCGATGCCGTGGATGTCCAGGGGTTCCCCGATGATGTCGCCGACGGTGAGCCGGGGGTTGAGACTCGAGAACGGATCCTGGAAGATGTACTGCAGGTCCGTCCGGAGCTCCCGGAGCTGCTTGCTCGACACCTCGGTCAGATCGATCTCCTCGCGCCCGGTTTCGTCGGGCGAGCGCTGCCGGTAGTAAACCGACCCGTCCGTCGGTTCGAGCAGCCGAAGCAGCGTCCGCCCGAGCGTCGTCTTGCCACAGCCACTCTCGCCGACGACGCCGAGCGTCTCGCCCTCGTGGAGCTCCAGATCGACGCCGTCGACGGCTTTGACCATCTGGGAGCGGCCGAGGACGTCGTCGATGAACCCCTCGCTCGTGTCGAAGTACTTGGTGAGCCCGTTCGCGCTGAGAATCGGCTCACCGCGTCGTTCAGCCATCGACGTCACCTCCCTGGGGCTGCACGGCCGACGGATCGGGTGGATCGTCGGGCTCGCCAGCTACCTTCACGTCGTAGTCGAGGCCGTCCTCGAGATCGCCAGTGTACTCGAGGCAGGCAGCGGCTCGCTCGGACTCGGCCGTGGCGAGCTCGCCGGTCTCCGGATCCACGAGTGGTGGTTCTTTCTCCACGCAGGCTTCCTCGGCGTAGGGACACCGGGGGTGGAAGCTACAGCCCGGGGGCAGTTCGACGAGGTCCGGCATCGTCCCCGGGATCGTCATGAGTCGATCGCGGTCGTCGCCGACGCGCGGGATCGAACTCATCAGTCCGACCGTGTAGGGGTGTTTCGGGTCGTAGTAGAGCTCCTCGACTGGTGCTTTCTCGACGGGCTTGCCCGCGTACATCACCATCACGCGGTCGCAGACCTCGGCGATGACGCCGAGGTCGTGGGTGACGAGCTGGATCGCGACGTCGAACTCGTCGGCGAGCTCCTCGAGCTGTTCGAGGATCTGTGCCTCGATCGTCACGTCGAGTGCGGTCGTGGGCTCGTCCGCGATCAGCAGGTCCGGGTCACACGACAGCGCCATCGCGATCACGGCACGCTGTTGCATTCCGCCGGAGAACTCGTGGGGGTAGTCGGAGTACCGCGTCTCGGCTTCGGGGATGCCCACCTCGTCGAGGAGCTGGATGGTCCGCTCCTTGGCCTCCTCGTCGGAGTACCCGAGGTGATGGCGCATCGGTTCGGCGATCTGCTCGCCGACCGTGTAGACGGGGTTGAGCGCGGTCTGTGCGTCCTGGAAGATCATCGCGACGTCGTTCCCGCGGAGCGATCGGACCGCGGCCTCGGGGGCGCGCAGTAGCTCCAGGTACTGGTCGTCGCCGTCGCGAACGATGAAGTCCTCCTCGCCGATCAGCCCGAGATCGACGGCGTGACCGCGGTTGACGACGTCCTGCATGTCGAAGGCGCCCTCCGGAAGCTCGGTGGGCGCGACGTCGTGGTGGCGGTCGTGACCGGTGAGCTCCGATCCGCTCACGCCTTCGTCTTCGAGACGCCGAGCGATCTCGGCGAGCTCGTGGTCCCTGCGGAGCGCCTGGACGTCGACGGTCTTGTTCGGGAACTTGTTCTCGAGCCGATCCGTCGTGTCCGGATCGGAGAACCGGATCGACCCGCTCACGATGCGTCCGGGGTCGTCGATGAGTCGCATCAGGGAGAGCGCGGTGACGCTCTTCCCCGCGCCACTCTCGCCGACGACGCCGAACTTCTCGCCCGGGTCGATGTGGTAGGAGAGGTCGTCGACGGCGGTGACGGTCCCTCCCTGGGTGTAGAACTCGACGGAGAGGCCTTCGACTTCGATCAGGGACATCTACCCACCACCCTGTCGGACGTTGCCGACCTCCTGTGCGTCGAGTGCGTCGTTGATGCCGTCGCCGATCATGTTCATCGACATCACGAACACGAAGATGGCGCCGCCGGGGTAGACGGTGGCCCACCAGGGGATCGATCCGCCGGGGCCCTGGATCAGGGTCTGGCGAGTCGAGTCGAGCATGGTACCCCATTCGGCCGTGCCCGGCGGCATCCCGAGTCCGAGGAATCCGAGCGCGGCGACGCCGATGACGACCGTCCCGATCGAGAGCGACGCCTGGACGATCAGCGGCGCCATCGCGTTCGGAACGATGTGTCGGAAGATGACAGAGAAGTCACCGGCGCCGAGCGCTTTCGCCGCGGTGACGTACTCCTGCTGTTTGACCTGCAGGATCTCTCCCCGTATGATGCGGGCGTACCCGGCCCATCCGAACAGCGAGAAGGCCAGAATTAGCTCCCAGTACCCCTTGCCGAGCATCGTGACGATGACCAGCGCGAGCACCAGGCCGGGGAAGGCGAAGATGGTGTCGACGACGCGCATGAGGATCTCGTCGACCCAGCCGCCGTAGTAGCCGGCGATCGCACCGTAGACCATTCCGAAACTCGCCGTCAGTCCGACGACGATGAACCCGATCGAGATGCTGTATCGGCCGCCGACGAGGACGCGAGAGAACAGGTCACGCCCGTTCTGGTCGGTCCCCATCGGGTGTTCCAGCGTCGGCGGGCTGTAGATGCCGACGTCCGACGACGGATCGAGGTAGAGGATCGTCTCCGGGTCGTAGGGGGCCAGCGAGAAGGGCTGGACGGTAACGCCCTCGATCGATATCGGACGGGCGAAGATCGCCGCCAACGACATGATGAGGACGATCAGCACCCCGAACATCGCGGAGTAGTTGTGTACGAAGCGCACGCCTGCGCGCTTCCAGCGACTCATCGTCTCGGTGTCGCTCTCGTCGCTCCAGTCAGAGAGGGACTCCCGCTCCGTCACGCGGTCGGGATCGAACCCCGAGATCTGGATTCGGCCTCGTTCTCTTGCCATAGTTTAGTCGTACCTGATTCGCGGATCGAGCACCGCGTAGACGATGTCGGCGACCAGATTCATGATGATGATCGCCGTCCCGATGAACAACGTGATCGCCATGATCACGTTCACTTCTCGCTCCAGTGCAGCCTGAATGAACTCGCGTCCGAGCCCGGGCCAGCTGAACACCGTCTCGACGACGACGGAGCCCGCGAGGATGTTCGCGGTGAGGAACGCTGCGACCGTCGTCACTGAGATCAGTGAGTTCCGAAGGACGTGCTTGAGAACGACCGTCCGTTCGGGAAGTCCCTTGGCGCGCGCCGCCGTCACGTAGTCCTTGTTCATCTCCTCTGCCATCGAGGATCGCATGATCCGCATCAGCGTCGCCGCGGATGCGCTCCCGATGGTGAGTCCGGGGAGAATGAGGAACCACAGCATGTCCGGGTGCGTGAGTGGGACGCGGGGTGGGAGCACCGGCCACCAGCCGAGCTGGAGGGCTCCGACCAGAATCAGCATGAGCCCGAGCCAGAAGTTCGGCACGGAGATGCCGAACAGCGCGATGAACCGGCTGACGGTGTCGCCGAGCTGGTCCTTCTTGACTGCCGCGTAGATCCCGGTGGGGATGGCGATCACGAGTCCGAACACCCAGCCGAACAGCCCGAGGGCGATCGTCGGCGGGAGCCGGTCCATGATCAGGTCGGAGACGGGGCGACCCGTCTGGATGACTTCCCCGAAGTCGCCCGTCATGGCGTCGGTGATCCAGAACCAGTACTGTTTCCAGACCGGCTCATCGAAGCCGTGTTCCTCGCGAAGGGCGGCCTCTCTGGCCGGGGTCATGTCGGGATCGAGCCCGACCATGATGTCGATCGGGTCGCCCGGCGTGAGATACACGAGCCCGAACGTGATGACAGAGACGCCCCAGAGGATGGGGATGGTCAGCAGTATACGTTTCAGTACGAACCGTCGAAGACCGCTCATAGGACGTGATTTCCTGACATGGTCATCCGTTGAAACGAAACGGGACCGATCGGCTTACCGGTCGATGTAGATGATCTGCTCGTCCGAGGGGGAGTACGTCGCGTAGGGAACGACGGACTGCGAGCTGGGATACGTGTTGTAGCCGAACACTTCGCCCTGGCGAACGACGCCGACCGTAGTGCTGTGCGTACCGTAGGAGTTGGCGTTGAGCTCCAGGATCATCTCCCAGATCTCGTCGTACCGCTCCTGACGGGTCTGACGGTCCTGAACGGCTTCCAGGCCGTACCGTGCGTCCTGGAGCGCCTCGTTCAGCTCCTCGTCGTTGATGTTCATGAAGTTACAGCACTGCCGGTAGTTGTCGGGGTGGTGGATCGCCTTCGCGTACCCGTGTGGTCCGAAGCCACTGGAGAGGCCGATGAACGAGAGCACGCCCTTCTGTGCGTAGTCGGCGGAGTAGAACTCCTGGGCCCACGTCGGGATGTCCGGGTACGTCTCCATGTTGGCGGAGAAGTAGTCGCTCTGATTGAGCGACTCGACGACGAGCTCGACGAGCCGAACCCGGTCGTCGCTGTTGGAGTTCGTCTCGATCGTGACGTCGATCGGCGTCTCCCAGTCGTTCTCCTCGATCGCCTCCTCCACGAGCGAGTCGGACTCCTCGCGGTCGTACGTGTTGTAGCTCTGGAGGTCGTCGACGAGCTGGTCGTAGTCGGTCGTCCCAAACCGTGAGGCGATCGGCGGCATCGGGACCCACGCCGGGTTCTCCCAACCCGAGAAGATGTTGTTCGCGATCGACTCGCGCGGGATGAGGTGGTTGATCGCCCGCCGGACGCGTGCGTCCGTGAACGGCTCGACGTTGACGGGGAACTGCAGGAAGTTGAATCCCGCACCTTTCGTCGCCGCGGTTCGGTAGTCTTCGGAACTCTGGTAGTCGTTCAGCGTTGACGCGGTGAGCCCGTACGCCATGTCGAGCTCGTCGTTTTGGAGCGCTGCGGAGCGCGTCGCGGGGTCCGGGATGATGCTGATGTCGACCGCGTCGACGACGGGGCCGTTCGGGAAGTTGTCCGGTCCCTCGTACCAGTCCTTCTTGCTGGTCTCGAACCAGTAGTTCTCGTTCTTCGAGAGGGTGACGTACTGGGCGTCCTCGTACTCCTCGAAGGTGAACGGGCCGGTACCGAGCGGCGTGTTGCCCTGTCGGGGGTCGTTCGCTTCAGGCGGAAGCTCGGTCACTGCGGTGGGATAGATTTCCCAGCCACCGAGGTTACGGATGGCCTGTGCGTCGGGAAGCTGTGCGTACAGGTGGACGGTGTAGTCGCCGTCGGCCTGGATGTCCAGCAGCGAGTCGTACAGCTGGCCGGAGTTGAGCGAGCCCTGGAGACGCTCGTAGGAGGCGACGACGTTGTCCGCAGTCATCTCCTCGCCGTCGTGGAACTCCACGCCCTCGTGGAGGTCGAACCGGTAGTGCATCCCGTAGGTGCCGTCCTCGACGGCATCGGGTGCTTCGTTGACGGTGAGGAACTGCCCCTCGTCCGACGTCGGGTCGTTGTCGGGGTGCCGGAGGACGATCTGCTCCTCGACCTGGGGGATTTCATCCTCGTACTCCGCCGTGATCATGTAGTCCTCGTAATCGGCGGCTTCGGTCTCCTGAACGTCGACCTGCTCGTAGGACGACGCGAGCCAGGATTTGATCGCACCGGACGCGTTCGTGGTAATCATCCCCTCATAGAGGAGCCCGTGAACGTTCGACGCCGCTGCCGAACTACTGTAGGGAACGTCGAAAGAGTCGACGGGCTCGGCGATCGCCGTCCGGAACGTTCCGCCTTCCACGATGTCTTCGGGATCGACGGTTACCCTGTTCTGAACCGGGTCGATACCTCCGCCGTCACCACCGCCGTCACCGCCACCGAAACAGCCCGCGATGCTGGCAGCACCCAGAGCACCGAGTCCCTGGAGGATTCGTCGACGATTAGTGAGTTGCTTCACGCGATTGGCTTTCTGCGCCATACTCGAGTGTTGGTCAAACGGTGCATAAATGCAATGGTTATTCATTGGTTTATTTCCGGTGAAATATAGTCGTTATGTATGGGTATCTAGCATTTGTTGAGGGCACAAACACGACGTGCGTTGTATAATGTTGTGCCTTATTGTGTACGGTAGGGCACATGTTCTGACGCCCGGGATCCCGTACTCGCGGTACGGAGAGAGTTACTACCGTCGATAATACTCGTTTTGGGTTCCAGTATTATCCGTGCAGTACCCGGCCGGTCCGGTACGTAATTCCGGGTTCGAACGCCGATCGAGGGGGGCAGATCGGCCACGCTGCCGCGCGCACTCACCACTATTTCCCAGTTGTCCAACTCGGCCGGCGTTCGTACCTGTGGCTGCTCCGCCCGGCCCGGACGCCGAACTGAGTCGTTCCTGTCGACCGGCCATTTCCGAGCGAGCCTCCCCGGAGTTCGATGGCGCGCTGTCACTCATACGTTCGCACACGTACAGACCCCACGCTCGAATCTACGTTCTCTCGAGAGCGGCACACCTGGTTTTACTGTGGGCCGTCGCGTGGGCTCGCCCATGGACGCTCGCGGGTCCGCACGATCGATCTACCGCGAGTCGCTCCCCATCCTCCTCGTGAGCCTCTGTGGCGGCATCTTCGCGGGCCTCGTACTCGGAACGCCCGCGATGCGCGAGGGGCTGGAAACCTACCCTGGCCTCCTGCTCGCGCTCCCGGCGTTCCTCGCCACCCGTGGCAACGTCTACGGCACGCTCGGTGCCCGGATCGCGAGCGGCCTCCACCAGGGCGTCCTCGATCCCGAGTTCGCGTGGGATCGACGACTGGTAAACGCCGCCGTGGCTTCCGTCTGCAACGGGGTCGGAATCTCGACGTTCGTCGCCGTGTGCTCCTGGGGAATTCTCGCCGTCCAGCCCGGCCGAACGCCCGCTCCACTCCTCGAACTCCTCGGCATCCTGGTGCTGGCCAGCGCGCTGACGTCGATCGTAATGGTCGGCGGAATCGTCACGATCGTCTTCGCTGGCTATCGCCGCGGGACCGATCCGGACAACCTGATCGGCCCGGTCGTGACGACCCTCGGCGACGTCTTCGGCGTCTGCTTTCTCGCGATCGCCGTCGGCGTCGCTGGGGTGGTCGCGTGAGCGAATCTCCAGCGACCACGGACGACGCGTGGTCGGTCGGCTCGATCGTTCGGACGATGGCGCCGCTCCTGCTCGTGCTCAGCGTGCTCGAGATGGGGTCGGGGATCGTGCTCGAATCCTTCGAGGAGACCTACCTCGCGAACCCGACGCTCCTCGTGCTCGTTCCGGTGATGATCGGCATGGGCGGGAATCTCGGCGCGATCGTCGCCGCGCGGCTGTCGACGCGACTCCACCTCGGCACGATCTCCTTCGATCCCCGGGAGCCAGAGCTCCGGGCCGGCATTCTCGCGGTCCTCGGGCTCGCAGTGACGGTGTTCACGGCGCTCGCGGTCGTCGTCTACGCGATCGGCCACGCGCTGGGGTCGGCGATGGCGCTGTCGGTGCTGTTGACGATCTCGTTGACGTCGGGTCTCTCCATCGCGTTCGTCGCGATCGCCCTCGCCATTCTCGCGACCTACGTCTCCTATCGCCGCGGCTACGATCCCGACGACGTGACCATCCCGATCGTCACGAACGCGTGTGACATCCTGGGCGTCCTGATCTTCTCGCTGGTCGTGGTCCTGGTACTGTAGGAGCGTCGGCCGGACGGCGGTTCGATCGTTGCCGGCGTCACTGGCCGGCGGCGACCGCGCGGAGCTCGTCGGCCGCGGTCCGGGTGCCTTTCGTGATCAGGACGTCGCCAGCGGCGACTGCCTCGACGGACTGCCCCACGAGCATCCAGCCGACCTCCGGTCTGCGGATCGCGATCACGGTCGTGCCCGGGCCGACCGTCGGAACGCCCTCCTGCAGGTCGGCTCCCTCGAGTTCGCTCCCGGGTTCGACCTCGATCCTGGTGAGGACCTCGTCGCTCTCCTGGACCGCCAGCTCCACGACCGGATGGACGTCGATCTCGCGGAGCACGCCCTCGCTGATCTCCAGGGCGGCGTCGCTGATGGTCTCCGTCGCGATGCCCAGCCGGATGAGTCCCCGGAGCGCGACCGGGTCCTCGGCCTCGGCAGCCGCGCCGAGCGTCCAGGCCTCGAAGCGGGACTGGAGCGCGTCGACCTCGACCTCGAGGTTCCGGACCTCCTCTGCGAGCGCGACGTCGTCGAAGAGTACCGAGCCGTAGGCGACGTCGACGGCGAGCTCGGAGAGGTTCTTCATGTGGACGATCGAGTCGACGGCCCGATCGAGATCGTCGATCGCGGGCTCCGGATCGACGACGGGCTGGTAGGACGCTCCGGAGAGTCGCTCGTACACGTCGCCGATCGCGTGCTCGGGCCCGCGGATCAGGGCGACGTCGTCGGCGGCGAGTTCGCTGTCCGGGCCGGGGTTCAACAGCCACGTGTCGCCGCGACGGATCCCGATGACCCTGACGCCGGTTTCGGACTCGAGGTCGATTTCACCGAGCGTTCGCCCCGCGACGTCTGATTCGGCTGCGACCGTCGCTCGTTCGAGGGGTTCGAACGCTTCCGGCAGTGCAGCGCGCATCGCCTCGGGCAGTCCCATGTCCTCGAGGACGATCTTGGCAACGTCGCCCGCGGCGTCGCTGATCTTCTCGGCGCCCCCGACGACGCCGAGGACCGGGGCGAGCATCTCCGTGTCCTCGGGGTTCCGCGCCGCCATCATGACGCTCATGCGCGCACGAAGCTCGAGAACGTCCATGCGCTCCTCGAGGCGGAGCACCTCTTCCGCGATCGCGTCGCTCCGGTGGAGCACGGCCGAGTACGCGAGGTCGATCAGGAGCTCCGAGGTGTCTTTCATCTCGACGAGGACGTCCTTGACGCTCACGGGCTCGTACTCGACGCGCGTGGAGCGTGGGTCCTCCCCCTCGATCGGCATAGAGGAACGGTCTCGGGCCGGTAGCAAAAGGGTTGCCACGGCGTGACGTAGCGAGGGGGTTCGGTTCGCCGTTCGGCAACCGTGCATCCTCCTTTCCGTCGAAACGCGACGGTCAGGCCCGGACGTAGCCGCCCTCGCTCTCCTCGGCGAGTCCAAGCATCGTCGCCCAGACGAGCCTGCGTTCGGCGTGCTCCTGCCACGTCGCTCGCCAGGCGTCGCTTCGCCGGCGCTCCCACTCCGGCACGACGGGCTCGAGCGCGTCGAATGCCTCGTCGACGGTCAGCGGGTCGGGCGCCGCGTCCGACGGTCGGTCGCCGTTCGGTTCCAGCCCGTCGTTTCGTTCGAGAGCGTCGCACACCTCGGCGGCGCCAAGGATCCCGTCCCGGAATCGGCTCGCCAGCGACTCGCGGTCGAGTTCGTCCCGATCGGGATTCGTCGGGATCTCGTCGCCGCGAGCACGCGCGTAGCCGCTGTCGGTGCGCTCGGCGAGGCCGAGCGCGTGCAGGAACGCGATCCACTCGCTCGCGACGTCGCGCGACCCGATCCACTCGACGCGCTCGACGAGTCGGGCACAGCAGTCAGCCTCGGAGCGGGGCACCGGCGGAAGCGCCTCGCGGACGGTCTCGAGGCTCGCGATCGCGTCGCGCTCGTCCGGCGGCGCCGGTGGAACGGTCTTGTAGCGCATGCGTAACACGTCGAAGGCGCGCCGGTCTCAGAGCCCGAAGCTCTCCGCGAGCAGCGCCTCGTCGCGTTCGCCGAGGGCGTAGGTTGGGCCGCCGAGGACGTCGACGGTCACCTGGGCCGGTGCAAACACGTCCTCGGGGAGGTCGTAGAAGTCCCAGTCGGCCCGCTCGAAGATGTCGTAGAATGGTTCGCCGTACTCCTCGCCGGCACTGGATGGGATCTCGTCGAAGCGGTCGAAGTCCTCCTCGACGACGAGGTGGACCTGCCCGCCGTAGGCCAGCGCGTCGTTCGTCCGGCCCAGGGCGGTCTCCTCGTCGCCAGCGACAGGGGCGACCGGTGCGACGCCGCTGGCGGAGACGAGCTTCGTCGGATCGTAGCCCAGCTCTGCGAGCCGGAAAGCGGCGAGCTCCGGCGCTCGCGCTGCCACGGTCACGCTCCCGACGAGGCTCGCGGTCGGGTAGGTCGGCAGGAAGACCGAGCCCGGCTCGACGCCGGCGAGCTCCGCCACGTGCTCGGCGACGGCCTCGGTCGGGAGTTCGTCGCTCTCCAGGGCGAGGATCGCGAACTCGAAGACGTCGGTGTAGCCGAGGCGATCGTAGATCGTCTCCTCGGCCACGAGCGCGCGGGCGGGGCCGCTCCCCAGCGCCTCGTAGCCGTCGACGGAGACCTCCCAGCCGGTCTTCTGTGCGCCGAGGAGGCCGAGCCCGGGCTGATCGGTCGTCAGTTCGACGTGGCTGATCGGCGCGTCCTCGATCGTCTCGACGCGAGACTGGACCGTCGCGAGCCCGGCGGACTGGATCTCCGCGAGGAGCAGCCCGGCTTCGATTCCACCGGAAAACTCCACGCCGAAGTCCAGCACCGTCGCGCCGTTGTCGAGTTCGTGGGCGCCGACGTCGAGCTCACCCGCGAACTCGAGGGCCTCGTCCACGAGCTCCAGCGCCGTCCGATTGAGACTCTCCATACCCGTGGCTGGGTCGGTGATCGAATAAAGGGTTGCGTGTGCGAGGTGGCGTGACTTCGAGCCTGTCGCCCCCGATCTCCACGTCCGTCTGGATCGCCGGGGCAACAACACTCACGTCGCTGGCCCCTGGACGCTCGGACATGGATTTTGGCTACCACAACGCGTCCTTCCAGTACGCCGACGCCCCCGAAAATCGACCGCTCGTCGACTCCCTCGTGAACCGCGCCCAGCTCGTCGAAGACGCCGGCTTCGAGTGGTTCTCGCTGATGGACCACTTCTGGCAGCTCCAGTGGCACGGCCACTACGACGAGGAGTTCCTCGAGTGCTACGCCGGCCTGAGCGCGCTCGCGACCGCGACGGAGGAGATCGATCTGAGCGCGCTGGTGACCTGCATTCACTACCGGAACCCGGCGTATCTCGCGAAGGTCGTCGCGTCGCTGGACCAGCTCTCGGAGGGCCGCGCGATGCTCGGGATCGGCGCGGGCTGGTATGAGGACGAGTACGACGCCATCGGCGTGCCGTTCGAGGAGCCTGCCAAGCGGATCCGCGAGCTCCGGGACGTCATCGAGCTCTGTGAGACCGCCTGGAGCCAGGACTCGCCGGTGAACTACGAGGGGCAGTATCACGACCTCGACGACCTGATCCTCGAACCCAAACCCGACGACGTCCCGATTCTCGTCGGTGGCGGTGGTGAGCAGCTCACCCTTCGCGTGACCGCAGAGTACGCGGATATGTGGAACATTCCGGGCGCGGACCCGGAGACCTACGAGCGCAAGCTCGGGATCCTGCGCGAGCACTGTGACGACGCCGGACGCGACTACGACGAGATCACGAAAACCGCGACGATCACGACGGTCATCCGCGACACGACAGAAGCAGCGCACGAGGCCTACGAGGAACTCCACCGGGAGACCGAGGCCGGCCCGGCCGACCGCGACGAGTTCCGGGGACTGATCGGTACGCCCGCGGAGGTCGCGGCCGGCGTCGAGACCTACCAGGACCTCGGCATCGAGAACTTCCAGATCCAGGTGCCAAAGAACGAGCGCGAGACGGCGGTGCGCTTCATCGACGAGGTCGCTCCGGAGTTCTGAGCCGGGACGGTTCGGAGTCGGATCTGCCCGCTGTTCGCACGGCAGCCATTTCGACGTTCATCAATTCAAATAATACCATTCACAAAACACATTACTGCAGCGCAGTGATGTCGGTGTATGAATCGAAGAAGCGCCCTGACAGCAATTGGAACAGGAGCGTTTGCTTTTTCCGGTTGCCTTAATGATGGTAATTCTGACACACCAGATCTAGTTCTGGGTCGTATCCAGATTCAGAATGGTAGCTCGGAGGCCGTTAGCATCTCCGTTACTGTAACGAAAAATGGCAGTTTGGTGTACAACGAAATAATCGACCTGGATGCTGTCGATCGGAGTAGGGAGCATCCACGGTTCTACATGAAGATCATTGCCGGTAGCTGGCTCGGGGATGCAGCCGAGTACGAGGTGTCTTTGGCGCTCGAAGAGCGGGATCTCGAGGCCCACTCGTCGACATCCGAAGCAACTGCGTATCTCATGGAAAATGGCCCCAAAGGACTCGACGACGGGACGTGTTTCGAGTTGTATGCGCAGGTCGGATTCCAACCGACTGGCGAACTTGACGCGATTCGTCTCGGCCCTGATATCATCGTTCCAGACGACGATATGTTGCCGTCTACTTGTGGGTAATTTTCCTTACAAGATCTGGGATCTCGCTCGAATCCTTCCTTGCTGAACCAACTGCATATGGAACTCCGCTCTCGTGGCGGAGAGTGTCGGTAGCCCGCGGGATCGTACTGACGGTCCACACGTAGTGAGTTACAGCCCGCGCTGCCGAGATTCGCTATCTCCTGTGAGACAGCGGCGATCGCCGGCTACCACTATCGACGATCTGCTCGACGCTTGTGGATTTGATGCGTCTTGACAATCGATCAAGAAGCATCATTTAGTGCTCTGCGCCGCTCGCCCCAGCTCCTGCTCCACGCGTTCGACTTTCTCGGCGGCTGATTTCGAACTCGTTCGTTTGTCGTCGATCTTCAGGAACGTACTGACGCGGTCGGCGTCCACGGCGGTATGTGCCGCTTCCACCGCGTCCAGCAGCTCCCCGACGTCCGCCGTCTCGATGACGGTGCCCATCGGCGTGGTCTGGTACTCGACGTCGAACGCTTCGAGCGCGTCGACGGCGTCGGCGGCCATGCTGCCTTCTTTGACCGGTGCGACCGAGAGGAATGCGACGACGGTCATGGTCGAACCGTCGCTGGCCACGGACTTGTAGCTCCCGCTGCATCGGCTGCGGCCGCGGCGCCGCCCCGTTGTTCCAGGTGCGGATCGTCGGCGTGCTCGGGTAGGCAGATCCTTCGACGGCGGCGCGCTGTCGGGGGCATCTAAACCTTTAACACCACTCCGAAAGACGTTGGTTTTGGAGGCACATTTCCATGCCCGAACAATCGAATCCCGAACTGCCGCCGCTCCCCTACGACTACGACGCGCTCGAACCGCACATCTCCGAACAGGTCGTCACGTGGCATCACGACACCCACCACCAGGGCTACGTGAACGGCCTCGACAGCGCCGAGGAGACCCTTTCCGAGAACCGCTCCAACGGCGACTTCGGTAGCTCCGCGAGCGCGATCCGCAACGTCACCCACAACGGCTCCGGTCACTATCTCCACACACTGTTCTGGGAGAACATGGACCCGAACGGCGGAGGCGAGCCAGACGGCGAGCTCCTCGACCGCATCGAGGAGGACTTCGGCTCCTACGAGGGCTGGAAGGGCGAGTTCGAGGCCGCCGCGTCCGCTGCGGGCGGCTGGGCGCTGCTGGTCTACGATCCCGTCGCCAAGCAGCTCCGCAACCTCGTCGTCGACAAGCACGACCAGGGCGCGCTCTGGGGTGCCCACCCGATCCTGGCGCTGGACGTCTGGGAGCACTCCTACTACCACGACTACGGCCCTGCCCGCGGCGACTTCGTCGACAACTTCTTCGAGGTCGTCGACTGGGACGACGTCGCCGAGCAGTACGCGAACGTCGTCTCGCGCGTCGAGTAAGCGAGACTCCCACGCCGAGTCGTCGTTCCCATCCCGAATCGTCTTTCCGCGGCCGAACCGTCCCGAATCGTCGCTCTCGTGGCCGAGCAACCGACGGGATCGCGCCGCGTCGAGCGGTCGTCGTCCGGATCGATTCCCGTTCTTTCTGCAGTTGCCCGGTTTCAGAGAGCGGAGCTGCTCTCGGAGTCGATCGACCGACCACCGCCGCAATCGCTACTCGGAGCGGCGAGCGTCGATCGGTCGCTTTACCGGGACCACGGCCGTAGTCGAACCCATGCCAGAGCCGAAGGCGGAGTTCGACGGGCTCTATCCGTGTGACTTCTACGAGCCCGAGGAGCTCCTCGACCCCGAGCAGTGTTACACCGTCTACGAGATCGCACGACTGCTCCAGGACCTCGACCCCGACGCGTCGATCGAGCCGGAGACGGAGTCGGTCCTGCTCGATTGGGCGATCCCGTGGATCATGACCAACGCCGAGGAGCTCGTCGTCGCCGACCCGCGGACCGACGACGAGCCGGGCTACTACGGGCTCCGGCGGCCAGCGGATCTCCCGGACGGAGCTGACTAGTCGGGGCCGAAAGGGGCGTCTCCGACCGCGCTTAGCGCGCCCGGGCCGAGCGGGCTGCGAGCTCGACGTGGTGGAATGCGTCCGCTGTGACGCTGGGGCCGTGGCCGGCGTGGAGCTCCCGGAGGTCCTCGTCGATCGCGTCCAGTACCTGCTCGATCGACGAGAGGAGCGTCTCCCGGTCGGCGCCCGGGAGATCGGTTCGGCCGTAGCCGCCGTTCTGGAAGACGAGGTCGCCGGCGAAGAGCACGCCCGAGGTATCGGCGTAGAAACAGCAGTGATCGGGCGCGTGGCCTGGCGTAAACAGCACCTGGAACTCGTGATCGCCGAGCTGGACCACGTCGCCGTCGGCGAGTGCTCGATCGACGGCGTCGCGTTCGGCGTCGAACCCGTAGACCGGGGCGCCGAAGGCATCCTTGAGCGTCTCGACGTTGCCGACGTGGTCGGGATGGGTGTGGGTCAGCACGATCGCGTCGAGGTCGCCGCCGTGGTCCTCGACGCGGGCGGCCGCGTCGAAGCCGGCGCCAGCGTCGACGAGCACCCGCCGTTCGCCGTCGACGAGAAAGACGTTACTCGTGAACGCCTCTACGTCCGCGGCGACGTTGATGATCACAGGCTCCGTTCGACCCTCCCCGGCTTGTGTTTGCCGGTATTTGTACAGATCGTCACGACGAGTTCCGTTTGGCTCGGCGATCGGTCCGTCGCCGTCCAGGATTCCGTCCCCGATCGATGGCGTAGCGCGACGCCGCCAGCGGTGTCGTCGTCGCAAGGTCTATCAGCACCCCACATGACACTCTAGTCAGCATGGGCCGGCCCGAGTGGATCCTCTTCGCTGTGATCCTCTCGCTCGGACTGCTCGGGTTCGCAGTCGCAGGCGTCGGTGCTGGTCCCGCGAGTACGGGCGCTCCAGCCGAGCTGGCGACGGCAGGGTCGGCGACGGCAGATCCGGCGACGGGTGGTCCTGGCGACGGCGAACCGACGCAGCTGCGAGCGTCGATAGCTGCTCCAGATGCGATCGACCGTCACCACTCGATCGACGCCCGGGATGCGAACGTGGTCGTCGCCCCGAACTCGAACGCGGTCACCGATCCCGATTCGACCACGCTCGACGCGACCGACCGATTCCTCGCACCGCCACAGCAGGAGTTCGAGCGCTCGACGTTCCGCGTTCGCGTCGACGCCGACGCCGACGTACGCTGGACGTTCCGCTACGAGCGACCCATCGAGTCCGACGACGAGCGGTCGGCGTTCGAGACGTACGCCGAACGCGTTCGCACCGAAGCGACCGATCTCTTCCGGGACTTTCGAAACCGGTCCACCGAGCTAACCGCGGCCGCGAGCGCGGTCACCGGCCGATCGATGAGCGCCCGCAACGTCACGCGGGACGCCGGGATCGAACAGACGCCTACCCAGGAGGTGGGCTACGTCGAACTCTCCTTCGAGTGGACGAACTTCGGGCGCGTCGACGGCGGCTCGATCGTGGTCGGTGACGTCTTCGAGGGTGGGCTGTATCTCGGCGAGACCCAGTCGCTGATCTTCGTCGCCGGCGAGGGCGTCCAGTTCGAATCGGTAGATCCGCAGGCATCGCCGTCCGGCGAGCAGCTCTCCGACAGCCACTCCGTGACCTGGACTGGCGAGCGATCGTTCGCGGACCGTCACCCCAGGGTCGTCTACCGCGTGCCCGGGAGCGGCGGCGGTGGCGACGCCGGCGTGAGTATGCTCTGGCTCGCGGCCGGTGGGGTCATCGGCCTGCTGCTCGTCACGGTGCTCGTGACCGCCCGGTACGGTGGCATTCCGAGCACGGAGTCGCGGGACGATGGTACGGCCGCAGCCGCGGCGACGGTCTCGACGGAGTCGACGACGGGTGGCATCGAGGAGCCAACCGATCCCGAACCGACGCCACCGGAGGAGCCGATTACGGACGACCGCCGGGTCACCCGACTCCTCGAGGACGGAGGCGGTCGGATGAAACAGACGGCCATCGTCGAGGAGACGGGATGGTCGAAGTCGAAGGTCAGCATGCTCCTCTCGGAGATGGAGGCCGACGGTGAGATCCGGAAGATCCAGATCGGCCGCGAGAACATCATCGCACTGGAGGGGCACGAACCCGAAGCGGCCACTTCGCCGTTCGACGACGCAGAATAACTCGTGGTGCGTGAGTACGTGCCGGGGCGGGCGCAGAACGCAACTGTTTTACTGTACTCTCGGCTACCGGAAAACGCGCTCCGATGGTGTAGTCCGGCCAATCATATTGCCCTCTCACGGCAATGACCAGGGTTCGAATCCCTGTCGGAGCATACGGCTGTTTTCAAGGGTTTCAGACACACCGATTGCCTCCAAAGGCAAATCCGTTTGAACCTCAGCATATGTGCTTATATCGGTGTCAACGCACGTATAGAACTGGTGAGACATCGATATTCGGAATCTAACCATATTTGGTCGGGTTGTCATAATACCTTTGCGGTATCTCGCTCCCGTTTCTATCATGGGGTCAACAATAACTGCATTCTCAGATGAGACGCTTGGGCAGCTAGACGAACAAGTACCTGACTTTCTCAATCGCAGGATGAGTAGAGCATTCGATGAAGAATTAGACTGGCATCCGACCCCGATTGGGCGTAAGGCACTACGATGGCACTGGCTGAATCTCCCTGACGAATTCTGCGCTATAAACGAATCGGAGCAGTGGAGCCAGCAAGCCCAGGTTTACCTCGCCGTCCGAACGTTCGGAATGGCTGCTGGCGGTGATGATGCTGCAATCGATATTGACGAAATGAGAGAGCGGATTCAGAGACTGATTGACGCTCATGAGGACCGAGATTTGACTGATTTTGAGAAAGGCAAAGTCAGAGGCTACAGAAACACCATTTCAATCCTCGTTGCCGAAGGATGAGGTTGCACATTCGGTACTCAATTTCGGGGTTAACCACCTGAATTGGAACCTGTGCTCAGCGATTTCATTGGTGTAATTGGTGATGAGGAATGTAGTATCAATTCACGGCAGGTCGATGGTGGTCTAGCAGCAATTACACACAATACCGTAGCTCGCTGTCCAAGACAACGCCCTACTACGCTACAAACTTCTGCGGACGCTCCTGATTTGCGTCTCCAGAGTCTTAACGCCGGATGTTTGTCCATCGCTCCCCAAGCGTGACTACGGAGCATTCGTTGCCCGACATTTCGCTCACGATATCCAAGCGGATCGTGGTGGCGCTCAAGATTGTCATGGTAGGGAATCTGAGACCATCAGCGAATGAAGTCCATAGCCATCTCCAAACTCAAATACGTGTTTTAGCAGTTCATGGCACCGTATCCACGGAGAAGGCTGTATCTCCCGAGCGCATTGAAGACGTGGTACTCTCGGTCACTGATTCGCTCAACGGCAGCTATTCAGGCGGTTCCCTAGGGCGCCCTTGCTGGCTCTCTTCCTATTGACATATATCTGTGTTTCTGTGGCTGAACGGATCCGAAAACCAACCGAAATACCTTTCCAATTCATAAGTCATGGGAGTATAGAAGGTAGTATGATTCCGGTCGATGAGTACTATTCCTTTCCTGAGGATGAGCAGGCCAACCTCGTCCGAAAGGGCCACGTGGTAGTTGATGGGGAAATCGCCTCTTCTATCCCGGATTCACAGCGGAACGTGCACGTTTTCGATAACCCAGTCGAAGATGAGATCATACGAACTTTGCAGCGAGGGCACTACACTGTTGAAGAGTTGGTCGAAGAGTTCCCTCTCGAAAAAAGATTTATCAAATCTTTTGTTTTTGACCTTCGCCATCGGCCGCAGCATCTTCTCGGCAACTATCAATCGGTAATGCGGGTGACCAATACCGAGGGGGCAGCTTATGTATATACCGTCGAACCGCTTCCATACGAAGTACGGGTTTGGGATCCAACTCTATGTTGGCACCTCCTTGGACATGGTGATTCGGTTCAAATACCCGAGTTCCCGTCAGATAAGATGTCTTGGACGTCCGCGCGGGAAGAATTCGTGGAGGAAACGGGCAGATACTGGGGCCTCCCTGAGTCAGATCTACCCCAAAAATCCTACCAGGGGATCTCATTCGCCAATTCGGCTCTTGGTCCACTTCCGAAGTCGATCCATCAGGACGAACCGGAAGTAAGGGAACGGGTCCGTGACGTCGATGGAGCATATCGACGACGAAGGTTCGACGAGGAGAATATCAAGCACTCGATTTCGTATTTCAAGAGCCTATGTCGGCGTAATCCTTCTTTGGCGGCGTTTCAGTCTTTCACCCTCTATCTCTACGATCTCTCAGAGTTCATCATTCTAGAAGGACATCCGGAGTATCGCCCGCTCTTGCAGGGCGGGACTAAGCTGTTCTTCGCGTGCCTTTTCGGAGGATATCGCGTAAGGCATGCTACTGATTGGAAGTTGTTTGAGGTTGAAAGAGTGAATGACCTTAGTCAGATTGATGGACGAATTACTGATGTTGTCGAATTACAACCGACCAGCAATTCTGAATTATCGGAACGCTGGGGGCTTCCAGAAAGCAGTGCTGTACAACGGATAATTTCGGGTGAATTAGATCAGTATGCGACTCGTAATAGTGATAACTATATTTGCGCAACGGAATCCGCTTGCCGGTACATGAAGCGATTGGAAAATGAAGGAATCGTAAATCTCTCGAAGAAACCTCCTGAAGTGCCAAACCAGGCTAGAACGGTGTTCAAATAACCGTATATGAACTGTATCGACCACAAGTATAAGTGGCGGATGATCTAATCATCCTTGCTGTATAGGCCATCGCTTCAAATATTCTGCCCCCAATATGATTTCCGATATCGATTTTTACGAACTTTCAGAAGAAAAGCAGCGGCGGCTAATACAAAGTGATCGGGTTGCAACGACCGATCGATTGCTATCGGAACTTCCTGAAGAGAGGGTTCCACTCCGAGTATTTGAAAATTCTCTTGGAAAATTAGCGCTGGACTTACTTGAAACAGGCCAATATTCCCTTGCTGAGATCGCAGAGGAATTCAATGTTCAGATACAGGATATTCGAGAGATCATCCAGGCATATCGAAGACGGTCTAAGAACGACTACAAGGGGCGATATACGAAATTTTCACTCCTTCAAGACCGGAAGGGCGTGATCAGAGTTGGAAAAGACGATGGCAGGACAGCATATTATACACTCGAAAAAATACCGTATTTCGCCCGACTTGTTGATCCTACGCTCTGTGTTTCCCTTCTGAATATCGACAAACGACTTGAGAAGTTTCCCAAGTTGACTGAGAGAATTCCCGCTGATAAAGCGGCCGGAATTGACGAGGAGTATGCACTTGTCATCGGCGATTTCTGGGGCATTGACCCGCAGGAGGTCTTTGATCAGATCACGAACTACGATAGAAAATATGTTGAAACCACCCTCATGCCGTTTCCCATAGTTGAAGCCACAGACGACTACGAGTCTGTTGAAAGTCGATTTAGACAACGAGATCCCACATACAATAGATTCAGGATAGATCAGTCCTCGATCGAGAACCTGGGCCAACACTTCGTAGAGAGGGCGAGCGAACAGAGAGTTGGTATTGTAGCTTATCAGGAGGTCTCCATTGAGTTCGCTGATCTAAAATGGTATGCTCAAATCAAGGAACCCAGTCTTCTCAGACCAATCGACACATGGTTCGAAAACATCTTACAAACTCTTAACCCTGACATTGAGCCCGTCCTTGGTTCAGAGATTGATAGGTCAAACGAATCTGACGAGCAGATGGATGACAATGTCTCTCTGGATGACCGAGTTCTTTCTGCTTTAACAACTGAGCCACAGTCCGTTGGAGAAGTGCATCAGTCATTGCCGCCAGTTGTAGCAGCGACCACCGAAAAAGATGAAGTTCAGGCTGCACTCACGCGTTTATCAGACCTAGGAGTCACAAGCGAGGTAACAGACGCGGAAACTACGAAATACACATCCGAGTCTGGGGAAGTGGTTGTCTCTTCCGAGAATCGGGGGTACGATTTATGAACGACCTCTGTGTTGCCATGAGCGTGCTAACGTCAGAGGGAATCTCGTAGTATGGCATTACAGTACGCTCGACTATTCCAGCTCCGTGCAGGCATTCAGCTAATCGGCGATGAGGGGCCGCTGTCAAAGAATGAGTTGGCGGAGATGCTTCGACAGCGGAAAGATTTTGATGTGGGAGATCAGGTCAGTACTGATGGGGCTGAAGATATCATTGGTGGACTTCGCCGTGCCTATTTGGTGGTTGAGTCCAGTGATGGGTATCGGCTAACCAATGAGTCTGATCTCGAAGAACTTGTCGGGGACCAGACTCTTCTCTACACGGGTGAATCTGCACATGGTGCAGGTGATGAACGGGCCCAGGCTGAACGGATTTTGGCTAATATCATGTATGAGCACCCGATGCTAATCCAACTGAGTAAATATGTCTTCCAACGGGGTCCAGTTAAGTCATATGAGGCAAAAAAGAAGTTCGACGGAACAGACTATTTCGGCGATGTAATGAACTCCTTCACAATCGACATGGGAATTAACCTATTATCGGATGCTGGCGTTTTCGAAGACACGGCTAACGGTTATACGGGTAGTCGATGGCCCGTGAGGCTGTTTACTCATGTCGTCTTTGAGGAAGTATCTGATCTCATTGACAAGGAAACTGAGAGTGTTCGCGAACCCAAGTTGTTCGAACGAATCGAAACGATCTATGGAATTGATAGGGTTGCGTTCGACCGACTACTTTCTCAACTACACGCGGAAGGCATCGTTTCGGAAAGCAGTTACGAAGAATTGATTCTGAATCCAGAGACGCTATCAAACACCAATATCCATGAGTGAACAAGGATCCTCGTTCCAGACGTTCGGTTTCGATCGGGACCCATTCGAAACGACCATCGCTGACGAAGAGATTGCATCCCAATACGCAATTGTAGGTCGTGATGAGCAGGAGTACCGACTCAACCAGTTTGTCGAAAAGGCGATTCTCGATCCCGATCACATGAAAAAGCGGTTAATTTTCGGTGACTACGGGACCGGGAAGTCGCACCACTTGATCAAACTGCGAAATTCGATTCGTGAAGGAGTTGAAGTCGAGGGGGAGGAGCATGAAGCTATTGCGGTCTATCTTGGGAACCTGGGACTGAGCATCCGTCATCTATACGAAAAGATTGTCGAAGAAATCAAAGACAGTGCACCGGAACTTGGGAGTTATATTGATGAGTTACCCTCAGTGGAACCCGAGTCAAGCGTTGACGAAGCCTACGAATTCGAAAAGCTTCGGGATAATATAATCGATAACACACGAAAGATAGTTCGAACAGCACGTGAAGATCACGGTTATAGATGTGTGTATCTGTTTATTGATGAAGCAGAAGACATCGCAAACGCTGACGAGGACAAGGTACAGCCATTTGTTCGCGCATTCCTCCACCTCGTAAATGAACTCAATTCATCTGGTATCCATATGCTGCTAGGGTTCTCTCAAGGTGCCCGGATGAAGATAACAAACTACGACGATGAAGGCGACTCTCTTGGGAATGCCCTCATGGAGCGATTCCAGGGTGGTGAAATCTACCTCGGACATCTCTCAGAGGACGATGTTAAAGAGATGTTGACTGACCGGATGGATCACCACCGGACCTCCAACTCGGGATCACTGACCCCAATTGCAGAGGAGACAGTTTCAGTTGTTGCTGAGCTTGCGGGGGGTCATCCCCGAGAAATTCTCCGAATCTATTCCGAGGCTTTACAATTTGCTGCGGAAGTCGATTCTGACCGGATTGATGGAGATGCGATTGTGTACGCACTGACCGGATTCAAATCATTTGTCCGAGAGGAAGATATCCTCAGTCAAGAAGCAATTACGAGTTTGAAGAAGGCGCTGGATGAGGTTCATCCTGACGCGCGGGATGACTTTGAGCGGCTCCAAGGTAGATTGATTGGCGAAGGTGAAGCAGTCCCCGAGAAAGCCTTTTCGGAAGGTGTTGCTGATGCGCTACTGAGCCCGATCACAGTGGAAGGAGAAGAAACGAGCGAACTCCGGGTTCTTGAACAACGGGAACGGCACGGTCAGTATTCCTATTTACTCAGTGAAGCAGTTCGTGAATTCCTCTTTGGAGACGCTGGTGGAGAAGGAACGGAATTGCAGCAACTCGATTTACAAGCTTCTAGCGCTCCAGAAAAATATCAGAAACATCTATCACGTGGGCTAGGACTCTCCATCCAGGAGACTGGTCACGGAAACTTACACAAAGACTCCATCAACAAGGCGTTGGACCGTTACGAATTCTCTCTCTATCTCATCGATATGAGACGAGGTGATGCGAGGCGCGATCAGACGGTTGCTCTCGGAGTCTACAACGGTCAAGAAATCCCACAAGAATTGGTTTCCCTCTATGTTGAAGCAATGGAGGACAAAGGCGCTTCCTTTGGCGTTCTGGTTAAGCAAAACCAGCAGTATTCCGCAGAAGCAAACAAGTATATTAGTGGACTGACCGACAGACAGAGGCAGAAATTAAAAGACAGAGTTATTGAAATAGATCTCACGACCGATCTTCGAGACTCATTCATTTATGGTCGTTTGTTGGCACTCGGAGATCCAGAAACTGATGCTGACGAAGAGGTCAATGAAGGCCGGTTGGTTGAGCAGCTTGATATCGTGCCACAACTTGAATCGTTGTTTGAGGAGGAGATTCTCCCGTACCCCGAAAGTATCCATCGCAAAGTCATTGACAAACTTGAGGAAAGATCTGATAGCTCTGTCACAATTGGCGATCTGCGCGATGAGTTGGGCCTAAAAGATTACGAGTTGAACTCGGATATAATGAGTGGGTTGCAAGCACAGAACCTCGTTGCGAAAGACAGCCACCGCTGGACCTATCCTGACGTAGAGAATGACCATCCCCCTTGGCACGAAGTCTATAAACAAATCAACGAGTCAGGACCGCTGACTGTCAACGAGATTCAGGAACGATTGGCATCGAAGTTCGCCTTCGACTGTCCAGGTGGCGACGAAAATTCGATGCTACAGTGGTATCTGGACCACCTCCAACGGCAGAACTATGTCGAACCAGATACGGATAACCGCGATGGAAAGACTATTGATGTCTACACAGTTGTCAGCGTAAGCGATCAGTACAATGAGGAACTCGGGAGGGCCAAAGACCGTCTTGATACTGCTGAAGGGCTATACGAACGCGCAGATGACCTTGATGTCTCTAGTGCGAACAGCTACGAAAACACGTTGAATGATCTACAAGCAAGACTGGAGAAGTACGACGAGATCTTCAATCCTGAACACAATGACTTGAACGGTGTCCGTGGACTCATTGATGAAATAGTCGAACTTGAAGAGGACATTGAGTCTGCGGTTGAAGACGCTGAAGAGCAGATCATCGGTGAAGCTAAAAACCTCCGTGATCACAGGATCGACGATCTTCAGCGGGAGATTAACGAGTCTGATGTTACTGGTTCATTTTCGACACGCCTCGATGAACTGGATGAAAAATTGCGAGAGTATCGAGAGGAGTTAGACGAGTTGATTAATAACGAAAAGCATGTTCGGTTAAAAACACGGACTGATGAAATTAATGGAGAGGTTGAGAACATCGAAAATAATGTTGATGAGATTACTGGTCTGAAAACTCGATGTACGGAAAAGTACTCTGACGTCAGAGACAAACAAAGCGCTGCTGAGAAAGAAGTTAAAGATATATCACAACAAAACGCAAAACGTTCGGATCTCGAATCTAAACTCTCAACTCTAGGGGGTTATCTAAAAGAATATCAGGACGAATATAATAATGGTGACTTCGAGGAAGCATTAAATACTCTAGATGAGGAAGCGGAGCCCTTAGCAGATGAAATCAAAAGAAACGCTGGGGAAATTGTCTCCGACCAGAGTAGCTATCTCGATCAATTAGACGACCTTGAGAAACAGGCTGAATCGGCTGATGACAAAGACCGCCGTGTGAACGCACTCAACCTAATCGAGGATGCACGCGAGGAAACAAATTCTGGGAACTTTGCTGAAATCCCGATAATGATCGAAGATATCGGGGACTTACTGGAGGGGCCAAGTCCTCGAGAAGTATTCCTTTCAGATCTCCGAGAAGCCGACGGTAACTTTGGAGAAGTCATTGAAAACAGCGAGCTGTCTGTTGGCGAAGCATTCAGTTTCCTTAGGAAGACCTACGGGGACGAGGTGTCAGCCATCCAGGCAGAATTCCGGAGCGGGGGAGACTGATGTCCAGTATTCACCAATCAGACCATGACCATCTAGATTGCGTTGATCAAATGCGGTCAAAGCTATCGGAATCCGGAGATCTTGAGGTCTTACAGCAACACATCCTTCGTTGGGTTGACCAGGAGTGCAAAGAACAAATCAATGCTGGGACTTACGATTCTGCGGTCAGCCTTCGGACTCTTCAGCAGCGCTTCTATGAAACCTTCGTGACTGGCAAACGAAAGTCCGAATACGGAAATTCGATCGATATCACCCGTGTTTTTCCTGGAGAAATCTCTAATCAAGTTGCAAGCAAATTGTTGTTTCAACATCTAATTGACAGACTCGAAGACCGTGACGTCCTTCTTTACGTCTATGACAAGCAGCGCGTCAGGAGCAGAGTAGCCGAAGTGACACGGTACTTCGCATTACTCCGGCAACGATTTGCGGACGAAAGTGACTTCGAGTTCAATCCCAGCCTCACGAAGATGGTGAAGATGGACATCCAGTCTCGTGAAAAGCCAAAGTGGGGCGATGAAGGGATAGATCTTGGGACCAAAATCAGAGAGATTCTGGATGTAACACGGACTGCTTCTCCAGCTGCCGAGTTCGAATCAGCCACTGATACTGAGACTTGGCATGATGCCGCTGAGACCTCACTCCAGCTCATCTACAAATTGTGCAAACGGCGAGATATGACTGGACTCGCGGCATTTCAGGGCCGGTCTTTAGAAGAGCTATTCACCCAATCCATCACACGCGACTCCAGCGATCGTGCACACGTAATCACGGCGAGCACAGGTGGGGGGAAGACAGAGGCATTTCTGTTCCCGATTTTGGCGTACTCTCTAATGGCTAACTACCCCGGTGTCAACGTTGATGGTGTTGACGCTGTCTTATCGTATCCACGAACTGACCTCTGTGATAATCAGTTTGAGCGGCTTGTAGACTACCTATTCGAAATAGAGAATATCATTGAAAACGACGACGACATCCCGTTCAATTCTCTTCCGATATCAATCGCGTTGCAACACGGGAATGGAGATGATACGCACATCGATTGTCCTATCGACGACTGTGATGGCCAGATCCATACCGAAGATATGGAGTGTGAGAAAGACCCCGCCCACTCTCTATCATTTGCCAGAGCAGATAAAGGGGCATCAGCCGACATTATCGTCGTCACCCCAGACACTCTCCATCGCAGGCTGATGGATCATCGGGGATACGATCAATTCTGGAAACATTCGAATCCGCCGAAATTCGTGGTCCTCGACGAAGTTCATGTCTACACCAATCAGTATGGGATGCATGTTGCCAATGTGATGCGACGGTTTCAAGCAGCAATGTCTGCTGTAAATAGCGAACAGTCCCCTTCATTTGTCGCATCAAGTGCAACCATCTCGAATGCCCCTAATTTCACTAAACGGATCTTCGGTGCCGCCGATGCCAAAGAGATCACACCGCGAACTGAGAAAGGAGAAGTCGAAGAGATTGGCTGGGAGTATCTCGTTTTCGTCAAGTCTACCGATCCTCGTGAAGTGCAGGTCCCACAGGGAGAAGCCAAGTATCAACCCCGACAGGACTGGGATGAGGATGACTTCGAAGAGACGAATGTCACTAACCTCTCCTCCATGATCCAAGTCGCCTTCGCGATGTATCACACTATCCTCAAACAGGATCCCCCGGATGGTCCACAGAAGAACAAAATTCTTGGCTTTGTAGACTCAATTGATTCCGTCAAAAGGCTGGGAGATTACATCCAGGACGCGGAGTCTGGGCGAGGCGTCGAAGGGCAAGAGTTGTTCAGACTTCGGAGTCCCGACGCATTCCTCCGCGACGAGGGTGAAGATGGCACGAATCCGGATTGCCCAAAAGGGAAATTCCGTGGCCATGCTGACGATCAGGAGCGAGCTCTCTGTGAACCCTTGCCGCCAAATAAGCATATCAGCCCCTGTCCTGTCTATGAAGCAGGGGAGTGCTGGTGGACGATGACCGGCGAGCTCGATATGGAACCAATGGACGTTTATCTTCACAAGAGTGGACGAACAGAGACTCCTGATGGAAACAAAGTAGACGGCGATGAGTGGGACATGATGGTGACAACGAGTGCGCTGGAAGTTGGGTTTGACCATCCAGGGATTATCGGGACGTTTCAGTACAGGGCCCCCATGAATATCCCTGGATTCGTCCAGCGTAAGGGTCGTGGTGGGCGTGATCCAGGTGACCAGCCCATCTCTGTCGTGGTTCTTGGATCACGTCCCGAAGACGCGTTCTACTTCCATCATCAAGACTTACTGAGCGATCCTGATGAGCGATATCTAGAGATCAAACTCGACGAGGGGAACCAATTTGTCAGGACCGAACATCTCGTCTCAGCGATCTTTGACTATTTGAACCTCTCAGACAATGAAGTAGCGGATGAGGTTTATCGACGATTGCAGATAGACGAGTTAGATGATCGTCTCACGCGTGAAAGATCCGATATTGAAGAGTGGCTTCAGCGGACGTTCCCTGGAGTTGAAGAACAATATATCCAGACTGTACTTGATGAGATTGATGGCTACGTCCAACGGACCAAGGTCCCAATTACTCCAACAGGATTCGGAGACGACATGGAAGCCTTCTGGAAAGCAGCCCGCATCCCAAGAGGAACGAACCGATCTGAACTCGAGAGTCGGTTAGACGACTTAAAATTCAAACGGCGGTTATTCAACGAGATTGCTGAAGGGAACATCAATCTGGGTGACGGAGAATGAGTGGCGCAGATCCGTTTGAAGACGCCTTCGACAAAAACCGCGAAGACCGTCTACGCGATCGTCTTGATGGTTTGATCCAGTATCAGTCTGACCTCCTAGATCGAATCCAAGGTACCCAATTTAGCCCCTACTGCCATATTCCCGATTTATTTGGTCTTGATCCAGAAGCACGCCGTCCGTTTTCAGTCCCCAGTAGCTTCATTCCTGAGCAGGTCGGCGGCAATGTGAGCGTAACGAGTGCCGATGGAGGATTCCTGGCTAGCGAACCCCTTGATCTGATACTCGGTAGTTTCCTCCCGGGTGGATACAAACGGAGATGGGAATTTGACATTTGGACTGGAAATTTTGATCCTTCAGAGGTTGCTGGATTTGCCCAAATCGAGAAAGGGATCGAAGTCCAAGCGCGGGAGCCACTGAGTGTCCTTGTTCCAGATGCCGAGGATGAACAATACACCCCATACCACCACGACGTGGACGAGGTTGGTGTGTATATTCCCAAGGAATTCTATGTCTGGAATCCCAGCGTGAGCGACGATGTAGACATAACGAATTACTTCTGGGACCCTGAACAGAAGTTCATACACAATTTCAAACCAGAGGATGTTCCAGAGGATAAGTTAGTACAACTCAAGAGTGATCCAACTTCGCAATTCCTCTGGTTCAAACATCTGCTTTTTCAGGGGGAAGATGCTACGGTCAAGCAATTAGATGCCCTTTCTGCTGGCTTATTTGAGAAGGCAGAGTTCAACGACGATGCTTCGTTCCTCAAATGCTACTATGCGACTCTATTGACTCTCTATGGTAAGGACCGAACGTTCTCTGATGTTATCCGATATCGCCACGATGGTGATGACCAAACTGCTTTTGTCGGAAGCAAAGAAGACAGTCAAGTCGTCTTATTCAGTCTGGACGATCGGGTCTTATCGAAGACATTGGACACCACTCTCGATCCAAACTCGAAGCTCTTTTCGGATCTTCAGTTTGCTCTCTTGTATCGGAAACTATGGGACCGACTGTTCTTTCAAGAAGAAGCCCTGGAGCATGCGTTCAGTGTAACCCCCTTCTATACTGCACTGGTAGCACTTGACTACACGCTCTTTGCTGCATCTGATACCCCAGATTCGATATTCGAAACAGACCTGGAAACGATTCGCGAGACGCTTCCGAGCTTGGTTCCGGAATCGAGTTCGCGATTGGGTCTACTGGATTATGACGATGCCCAGATTAAGAGGTATATCGCACTCTTTGAGGACGAAGCTGAAGTCATCTCCGAAATCCTCGATGAGTGTCGTAGCGAGGAAGCTGTTTCCCAATTTGCTGAGCACGTCTTGGTCCACTCTCTAAAACATGCCCTCGCATCTTGGGCCGCCGAATTCAGTGCAGGGGGGAATGAGTTCGAAGCCTGGTATGACGTGAATTTCCAGCAGTCAGATCCTGACACAATCCAGATTGGGATCTATGACACGATTCAGGGTGGAGCTGGCGTGAGCAAAGAGGTATTCGATGACATCCAGACGATATCTGACGGAGTGCTTCTCAATGGCATCGCCGAACAGGGTTGCTGTCATATTGCTGCCACCGAAGATACGGCAATTGAGTTACTGGCCGAAACCGAAGGGGGACTTCTATACGACCGGGTTCAAGCCATGGGCCAGTCCACTGATGCGGAGTTCCAATCCACTTTCGAGAGCTTGGGAGACGATCATCGACACACAGAATATGAAGATGTTCGTCCTCAGCTTCGATTACGTCTTGAGTCATTGGCAGAGACTCGAGAACTGACTAGATTTTACAGTGCTGTCGCTGAGGAGTATCAAAGAGTTGAGGAACAAATCGGTCGTACCCCACAACCGGTCGATATAGTGTTCGCTCTGGAAGATCGGACCTTCTTCGATACGCGGGTCCGACAGACCTACGAACGATTTGCAAATCGTCAGTCACAGCGACGCGATCTGAGTGAGGTCGCGGAGCGAGTCGAGGAGATCACAAAACAATGCGTTCGGGCGTGTCCGGACTGTCTTAAACGTCACTCCTGCACGCACCAATATCGGTACCAAGAGCAAATGCTTGACCGCAGATTGTTGACTAGAGCCATTTCATCCTTAGATGGTGATTCCGCATGATATACTCCGCATCAACACTTGCTTCAGACCCATCGTACAATGGTACAGAAGTTACCGTTCGGTGTACCGTCCAAGACGGCCCAAAAACCGGTGACAGACGAGGTAACAAAACGCTCTACGAAATTTCGGTGTCACAAACTGAGTTCGACCGAAATGCCTTCCTTTCGTTCTGGAACGAGGAACCAGAATGGACTGACACCTTCGGAGAGACGCAACCATATGTACGTGATGCAGTTTCTAATGTCCCACTTGAAACTGGGGAAGTCGTCGTAGCACGTGGGATACCCAATACTAACGAGGGGAAATGGTATTTCAATGTAACATCGATAATCATTCGCCAACCAGACACTGCTATCGGAAAAGGTGAGATGCGGACGGCCAGCGAATGTCCACGGATCTATGAACTCGCATTCGACAAGAATGTATACTCTTCTAATTCGTACGATCTCTCACCTGGAGCAGTAAAGGGCAATATTGTCCATGACTTCCTCGAATATGCAGTTAGCACTAAGGAGTATCGAGAACTCTTCAGATCTGGTTGGGCTGAGTCTGATATTGACCAATGTCTCGAGGATGTTCTTGACCGGGAATACTCTCTCAAACTCGCTTTGTGTCGCTTAGCGTGGATCAGTACGAACCAGATCAAGGAGCATGCGATAAGTGCGATAGAACCGCTAGTAAACGACGAAAAGTTCCAGAATATAGTGTCGGATGGGAACAATATAGAGGCTGAAATAGCTCTCTCTGATGCAACGGGGTTCAATGGGCGGGTCGATCTCGTTGTAGATGGAACTCCTTACGATTTCAAAACACACTATCGTGTGTCTGATTCAGAGATTGATAAGCACCGCTTCCAACTTCGTGTTTACCTGTTTGCATTCTTATTAGAGACACTGAAGGCTGGAGAATCGGTTACGGAACATATCGAAGAAGGTGTCGAAGGGCAGCTCGTGTATCCCAACCGAACCGATGTAGATGGAGTACACTACGAGAGGGTACGTCTTCGAGAGCGCGATATTGCTGATATCTTGAGTATGCGGAACGAAGCTATCGTTTTGCGGGAAGGGTTCGGAACTTCAACGACATTCGGTCGAGACTGTGAGGGATGTTCATTCAAGGATCCTACCGTTATCGGTAAAGGGGATTCGGAGGGAAAAAAATTGCCGTCTCCTTGTAAATTTCACTGTCAGTCAGAGCGGCGGTGGGACTGCTTCGAGACGGATGACACTGGCGAGGTTGTCTCACAGTGCCAGTTATTCGGGGAGTGTGACCAACGGCTTGAGTACCGAGACCCATCGACGACTGATCATTTCAACCAACTCAGAAACGCGCTGAGTGATGAACGGGAGGCCCGGATGAGACTCGGCAGTAATTTAGACCGACTCGAGAACGAGACACTTGAACAGGCTGGACTGCGCATCCCTGAGTTGACTGTTGATACATTGGATGGTGGTCAACGTCTCATCCTGAACAGTGACAGCGAAGTCATACCCTCTTTCCAACCCGGTTCGAACGTCCGACTCTCTCGTGAAGATAGTGAATACTACCTCTCAGTGATCTATTATGGCAAAAGCGAGGATAAGATTATTTTTGAGTTGGACGGTCATCCACCCAGAGGATTTTTCGACCCAACCGCGACTTACGTAGCGACACTAACACTCTCAGCGGCACAATTCCCGAGAGATCTCCTCGGACAGGTGGATTATATTCAGAGGTCTGGCATATCACCAGTACTGGAACGTAAAAACCCAGCTTCGGACGCTCGAGAGACACTCCTACCCACTGAACTAGATGTACTTGAAAATTGCTTGGGAAGCGAGAGCATATACATTGATGTCCCTGTTCGCCGGGAAAGACTGGGCTTGATAACAGAACTCATTGAGATTATCACATCTTATTCGTATCAGGTGCCCGATGAAGAACGATCAATTCCGGATTCAGAGCAGCGGGTGTTGGTTTTGAATGGAGTTCCCGATTTGACTGATGATATTGCTGAGCAATTGAGTGGAGTTTCTGGATATGTGCGGATGGATGGCTTCGCGGATCCGGATACTGCATCTGTAACGCCCAAGATGAGTGGGCACGAAATCTACGAAGCTCTGGAGAGTTCTCAAGTGATCGTTTCTTCCCTGCATTATGCGCTTTCAGATCACGTCTTCCATGGAATGGAGGATGGTGATAAGAACGCTAGAACTCACTCGGAGAAGTTCTTTGACACTGTCGCACTGGTCGGTGCTGAGACACTGACAGAACCCCAATTCCATTTCTTGAGTAGTCTTGCTGATCGGTTTGTAGCTATTGGAGATGTCCACCGGCGTGGGCCAGAGCTTGTCAGTGGAAATGCCAGAGAATCCTCTCTCGGCGAGGCATACTTTTCGCGAGCGTTCAAGCACTACGCATCGGTCGAGAGCGACAATTGTGACAGCCTCCAAGTTCCGGCTGAACTGCCAGGTGAGATGGAAGACATCTTCAGCCGGCTTGATTTCGCGGCTGAACAAATACCCGGTTCGGTCGATTTCGTTGACGCTGGTGGGGAAGCGACTACCGCGATCTCGTCAACGACGATTGAAGAAACTATTCCACGAGCAGACGAGCAAAACGAGGCGCGATATATTCGTCTTGAACCGATCGAGAGTGTTGACGCATTGCAGATTTCCTACCGGCTTGAGCAAATTCGCACGCTTGACGCTGGTGATCTCACGATCCAGAATGAATACACGCTTCAGGATATTCGATTCAGAATCTTGACGAACAACCCGATCGACGGTGACTCCCACCAACTGGAGGTTAATGTCCCAATTGAATCCACTCCGTATCTTCACCGACACCTGCTTCAGAATAGTGCTGAGGTTGAGACCGTAGTCGATGTCTGTCAATCCGATCAGCCCGATATAGTTGTGACGCCCTTCGTCGCACACGCTAACTCAATCCGAGATGCATTTCGAGAAGAAAATATGAACGTACCCGTCAAACTCCCTTCAGAGCTTGATGGAAATATCAGGAATGAAGTTGTTGTCAGCACTGCTATTGCTGACGAGAATCGTGCTGTCTCCCCACCAGTGAGTGAGATTGAGACACTCTACACAGTGTTGAGCGCTGCACAAGACGTTACGATCGTTGGGGATAGAACTACACTTGAACGGAACTCGGTATTTAGTTCGATTTTATCCGACAATGATGTAATGTGACGGGAAGTAGTAATAAATGTGATAATTAATTAACTAGTCATACTCGGAATGGCTGATGGATGGTCGCGTTCTCCTACTTCTCAGCGGGCTATCAACTTCTCGAGGACGGCTTCCGTAGCTTCATGTATGCCGTCGAGATCGGTCCCAGAGATTTCGCAACTGAACTCGTTCAGAGGTAGGCAAGAATACCTAATATACGATCGGAACCGTGGTCCTCGAGGACCTGGAGAAGGTCGGAATAGTCTCTGGACGGACATTCTAACTGTACAAAGCCGTCAGGATATCACCTCTCGTACTGTTTCTTCTTTGATGTGGGTTCGCGATTCGTTGACAGCACGATCGAGCGCGTAACTGCAGATCGATAACGCCTGGCGGACGTTTCCATGGGAATGCTGAAGGATCAACTCCAAACTATCCTGGGTGAACAGATCGTCGACACTTACCTGCCGATCACTCACAATCTCGAGATATGACTCGACCAGGGCCTCGAGATCTTCGTCAGTCATCGGTCTGAGTGCGACTTCGCGTCCGATGCGTTCCGAAAAGGCATGATACTCGCTCATGATGTCTTGCCAGACCTCCGGCGCACAACCGAACATCATACTCAGGCCGGTACTGTTCTGATCCATCAGGTGACGGATGCTGTTGAGGGTGGCTTGCTCGTCCTTCGGCGATTGCCTGGCAATGCTCTCGAACTCGTCAATGAACACGAACACACCCGTGTACTCAAGTTCAAGCAACAACCGCTTCAAGGATGTAAACGCTCTGACACCCATTGTATCGTCATCCAACGCGGTGTGGATCTCCATTTCTTTGCGTTGCTCGTATCGGATCCCCTCGGCCGTGAGCCACTGCCACGCGTAGAGGTTCGTATCCTCATACACCATGTGAATGATCGCCCTTGCGAAGTCGGCGAACTTCGTCACGTCACTCAACTGTTGGACGGCTGCGGGCACGAGCTCGGACAGGAGTACCTCACCGTCGTCGATCGCCATCTCCATCGCTGTTGCATCCTCGATCTCAACGTCAATCTCCTTTTGAGCAACGTGGGCTAGGAACTCGTAGGCGATCGATTGGACCCGGTCGAATCCCAGGTCATACATGAACTCGTGATAGATATCGAGGAAGCCATCTCCCGGCTGTGCCACGTAGCCGACGACGATATCGGATCGATCCCGGACGAGCGATCGGGCGTACTTCAGCGTGTGTGACTTGCCGTTCCCGTACTTGCCCGTGACGACAAGGTGTTTCGACTTCCCGGTCCCTAACACGGTCGACACCGTATCACTGACGGCCTCCGCGACGTGATCCTGACCGCAGTAGACGGTCGGATCGTCTGCTGGGACGGGGCTGTACGGGAACGGATTCTCTTCAAGTCCAAGCAGCGAGTAGTCCTGGGGTTCGTCCGTGATGTCGAAGTTGTCCGAGTTCATTGGTCTGTGTACTGAAGGTTCTCGTCGTGAATCGCGAGGTAGTAGTACTGTTTGTCGTGCAGTTCGACGCCGCGCATCACCTGCTCAGAAGTGTGCTCCGTCGAGACGAGACCGTCCTCGTCGGTGAAGCCCAGTTCCTTGATCCCGAATCGTGCATCTTTGGCTCCGGTGTCGATCGGGGCACCGGAGAGCTCGATCCGGCCGACGTTCTGAGCGGCCAGGTCGACGAGCCCCTCGTCGAAGACGTCACGAGGAAGTTCATAGGTCTCACAGAACGCTTCTCGTAATTCCGGGATCGATACGTACCGCTGCTGGAGGTTGACGCCTGCCGTCTCCTCTAAGGATTTGACGGAGGCTACCAGCGCCGTCGGGAACTCTTTCGGGAGTGATCTGTTCGTGGGTGTGTAGAGCAGTCCTGTGAAGACGTTTCGTTGGATGGCGCCCAGTCGCTGTCCCCAGTCACAGAGTAGGTCGATTGAGGTCTCGTTGAAATCGTACTGGGACGGGGTGGATGTCTCCAGTTGACCCAGGAGATCCGATGTCGAGATTGGACCGTCAGATTCGACACGATCGATGAAGGCGCCGTAATGTGGACTCTGGTCCTGGAGGATTCGATCCGTTGTGTTCCAGTCCTCGGCCACCACTGATTCCAAGAACTCGCTTCCGTCCGTGGTGAGCCGGTAACGATCGGGACCTTCATCCGTGATCTCCAGGAGTCCTAGTCGGACTGCTTCAAGGATGATCTCTCGTGTCCGTCGGTGCGTCGTGTCGAGTTCAGTGGCGATGTCTTCGTCAGTTGGCCGGTGATCCTCGGTTAGGAAACTTGCCTCGACCAGCCGTGCAAGAGTGACGGGGCGAACAGTCGATCGTCCCGAACTCATGCTAACCTCCGCACCTGCTGTTTCGCCGTCTCGAACGCCCTCGCGGTGACCTCGTTCCCCTGGAATCGGAGATCCAGATAATCCTCGATGTCTTCGCCCGCCTCGACCATATACCGGAATCGGCGGAGTTCAGTAGCCATCGCCCAGAGATTGTGGCGGGTGAGGAGGCTCCGATCCTCCCTGATCGCATCAAGCGTTCGGGTGCCACAGACAGGGCACGAGCAGGGGAGGTACTCCAGTTCCTCGATAGTCCGAAGCGTTTGACCGCCGAAGCCGGGAAGCAGGTAGTTTCGGTTGCCAGCGCTTCGGATGAAGGCCGAGGAATCGAAGCTATCGACGCCGAGATAGAGCAACAGTGGCTGATAGACGATGCCACCCAATCCGTAGACGTGAAGGTGCTTGTCGGTGGCACGCCTCGCCGCAAGAATCAGTTTTGTCACTTTCGTGTAATCAGTGCGAATGGGAACAAGACTCCCGAGTGCATAGCCGTCGAACTCGCCGTGCTCCTCGAGATACTTGATTCCATTATTGACAGTTTCTGGATCATATCCGTGAACGCTGCCAAAGAGGAGGGCCTCAACGTCGTGTAACTGGCTTGCCTGCACCGCACGCTGGATGTTCGCTTCGATGATTTGCTCGTTAATGGTGCTTCGACGATCCCGATCCAGGGGTACGTCGACGGTCCCGAAGATGTCGGCATTCAAACGTTGTTGGGTTCGGAACGTCTCTTCTGGTGTCGTATCGAGTTCGGCGGATGAAAAGTCGAATCCACCGCTATCGGCGAATACGATCGTTGAATCGGGCACGTCCATCGCATCACGTAGCGATGTTCCTGATTCGATCTTTTTCCAGACTGCCTTGCGTTGTCTGATCGCCCGAGCGTTGACCATCGCTGTGTTGAACTCCGGGATCGAATCCGTGTATTCAGGCGTGTTGTCAGATACCCGTTTCCCGATGTTCCGGACAGGGAAGAGCACAGGCGTCTCGATGGACCCGTTCGGCGTTTGTACCGTTCTTCGTCGGTATAACATCGACGCGAGCGGATAAGCTGAGCTCACACTTATAGCTTTGCGTGGTCAAAGTAATCAGCGACACAGCAAAGTTAAGCACCTCTTCGGGAAGGCAGGAATATGGGATACGAGGGGGTACGTGAGGTCATTTGCTCGAAGTGGGCACTAGAGATACTGGCAGTGCTCGCCGACGGCGGGCCCCAGAACTTCACCGACCTCGAGTCGACACTGGATGCCTCGAGTGATACGTTGACGAAGCGATTGCGGTTCCTCGAATCCACAGGGTTTGTGGAGCGCCAGGAGTTCTCGTCGAAAAATGTCGCCTACACGATCACAGACGAAGGGCAGGCGTTTATCACTGACCTCCAGAAACTCGAGTCGACGTACGAACTATAAGGTGCCCAGATCGCCAAGGTTCGACTGGCAGTCCTCCTCCTCGCGGCAGAGGACCTCGATAGTGTCGGCGTCCAGTGGTCCATTTCGCTTCCCGAGGCGCGACGCAAACTGCTTGAGATAGGTCCCTTTCAACTCAATTACAGTCACACCATGTCGTTTGGCCTCCTTGGTCCGTGCGGGGATCGAGACTACGTTCTCCAGGTTCTGGTCGTCCTCGCGGTTGAATACGACGATGGTAGTTCCATCTGGGATCGCTGCATACACGCGATCAAGATCGAGCGTAGAGTAGTAGTCTGCCCCAAGTGGGAGGAAGACGATGTCGAATATATCCGTCACGCTGATCTGCTCAACGACTGCCGCTGTAATTCCGAGCTCCCTGCTTCGTTGCTGGATCGTCTCGCTTGACGCTCCACTGAAGGTCGCGTCGTAGGGGGGAAGTTCGTCAGTTTCATCGACGAGTCCAAACCCCGCGCTGATGAACCATCGCTGCACCTCGTGGCCGTTCTCGCGCAGAATCCGTACTGCATCGGTGATTCGGCGCTGTTGTTTTCCCGCGTAGAGTTCCCGTGCCGGGATCCCGTCAGAATCAGTTTCCTGAAGGATTTCAGAGGGCGCTCGGCCGTCCTGCTCGGCGTCGATCATGGAGGTACTCTCTGGGACGGATTTCGATGCCGAACACTGATCGATGATCAGGATCCGCACGTCAGTAGTCACCCAGGCCTGCCTGGTGTGGAATGTGTGCGAGCCAGTTCTCCTCATAGCCGACAGCAGAGAGAACTTCCGCCCGCGCGGTCAAGGGTGATCCAATCACGGTGACTCCGTCTGGGACCTCTGTCGGCATAATTGTCTCCTCTGGATCGAGGACATACACTGACGAATACCGCTCGGTCGTCCGAGCGAGGGTTTGTTTGATCCCGCCAGGATCGAGCGAGACGCTTCCCGGCGCATCCTCCCACCACTCATGCACGCCTGTAGCATCGAACACGCCGAGTTCAACAACAGGCAGATCGTGGATTGCCTCCCAACACTCCGGCACGGTCCGTTTGAGATACGACTCGACGGAGTTCGCACCGAAGAGGTCGGTATCTGCCTGAACGAGCACGGAAATCTTCGGCAGTTCGCGTTCGAAGACGTCGTAGAATCTTCGCGTGTTGTGGAACCCCCGCCGCCTGTTCCGGTTGTTTCCACGGAAGATCGCGACCTCGATTCCGAGATCTTCACAGATCGGACAGCCACACTCCTCCCAGGGCCTCGCTTTCAACGTCTCCTGGTAATCCTCGAAGAGATTTCGATCCTGAATGCGTTCACTCCCCACATACGCTTCGAGGACGGTACACACCGTGTCGTAATGTTCGGAGTGAGCGGAACGGTCGGCGACTTCCTCGGCAGTTCTCGGGAACGTAGAAAGGGTACTCGCAGCAGTGTCCAGAAGTTGCTGGTACCGGTGGAACTTGATCGGATCCTCGGCGTCATCTTCGCGGAGCATGCCGATGAGCTCGCGCCGGAACCCCTTCCCGAATGAAGCAAACAGGGCCTTGCTGTGGGAGTAATGGTCCCGGAATTCCCGTCGGACGTCACGGACGTACTGCTGATCGAATCTGGCGTCGTGGCGATGGTTGATCAGATACGTTTCGAGACCGTCTAAGGCTCCCCATGCTCGGTCGAACGTGGATTCGATCGCGGGCGCGATGGGCTTGTGGTCGTCGTACGCGCGGAGAGCGGCCAGTATCTCCCGAGCCCAGAGTGCCGTTTCGATCGCACTCGACAGCGAGTCGCCTGCTGGTGGATAGCGAACCCGGATCGCGTCGTATTTGTCGTCGGGGGTGAGGTGGTAGTTGTTCCCGCCAGTCCAGGCAGCTCTTAGCATGCTTGCGCTATCGAAACTCGCCATTCCGCTCCGCCCGACCGTCTCGAACGCCCGTGTTTTCGCGAACCCGAACACGTGGCAGTCGACGCGCGTGTCATGCTCACGTTCGAAGGTGGAAATCCTCCGGCCGACTTCGGCGACGATCCGCTGCACGTTGCGGACTGAACTCCCGGCGACGCCCCCGATTCCGACGTATTGGTATCCTGTGTCAAGTAGCCCCGAAACTGCCTCGCCATAGCTCTCGGGGTCCCAACCCTGGAACGCGGCCATCAACCGGAACGAGTAGTCGCCCGCCTCGTAGAGTTCGCCCATCTCACGGGCATTGTCGAGTGTCAGATCGTACCGGATTTCGTTGTCGTTAGGTCGATACACCATCCGGGGATCATTTCCCCAGCGCTCGATGAGTTCCTCCCAGGGCCCACGGAAGTCATCGATGCCAATCAAGTTGGCGTCAACCGATCCGGTGATTGACGGATTGTGCTGCTCGACGTACTCTGGCCAAGTGTCTGGCCACTCACTAACCATCAAGTCCACCATGTCTGTCACCGAGTCCGGGATTGCATCGGTGTCAAATGAGTCGTCGAGGTAGGTTTCGTCGAGATACAACCGGGGCTGCTCAGGATCCTCCCCAAGAATGAGGTGGTCGATCGTCACCCCGACGTCGACATCGAGAGTCTCGTAGAAATCGAGCATGCCCTCGTTCGAGTACGGCGGAAATGGGAGGCCCTTGTATCCCCAAGCACCGCAATCGCTGATCGTAGGGAGCCACTCCGGAATCGAGAGTTCCGGATCGTCGTAGACACCGTATGAGGTCAACCGGTCGAACTTCTCTGGGCTCCCTTCGACCTGCTCTCGAGAAATTAGCACACCGTCGATCGGCGTCGAGGCTCGATCAAACACGTCCCAGATGTACTCCCGGGACCGCTCGGATTTCTCCAAGACCGAGAGTTCGTCGTGGACGAAATCGTACTTTGCGTCCACGGCGTCATCCCATTCAGGGACGTAGAACCTCACGCTAGTTTGTCACCGGAGCGTCGTTTTCTCCCTCGCCTCATAACCCTCACCATCCAATCTCGAAACCATCCAGGCAAACACATTTCAGCTGGGGGCAACAAAAGCGATCCATCCATGCCACTGATCTCGCAGGAGACGGTTCTCACCGATGTCGAGCACATCCTCGGAAGTGGCGGGGGGACGCTCGATTTCGCCGTTGCAGGGGAGAACTCCTACTACACCTGGCACGGCGTTGAGGATGCGGAGTGGTCTGTCGAAGGAGTGGAGAGAGTCGAAAACGATGACGAAGACCGCTTCCTGATCTATCCGGAAGGCGATTTTTTCACCTGTGAGATCGGAGCCGACGGAGAGGAACACAATTCCGGCCCTGTCCACTGCTACTCCGAGTGACTGGCCTCCCTCCAGAGCACGGACGACGAGACTCAAAGATTCGATCTATTCGTCCTCGGCCCGTCCCTGCCGTTCGTCGATTTCGTCGAAGATATCGAGTGACTTCCGGATCGACCCTCTGATCGCTTCGCTTCGATTGACGAACTTCTTCCCCTCGCCGACGTGCTCATCGAGATCCTCCAGCAGTTCGTCTGGAATCTCGACGCTCACCTTGGCCATAGATAATCTTAGAGGAAGGAGACATTAAGGTTGGGTGCGACTGTCTCACCCCCTCTGTACTGCGATTTACTAGGTTTCTGTCCGTCGTTCTATAGGTCCCGGTATCTTTATTGGACTGCTGGATAATCCTGAGATATGCCCCGAGGATTATCTGAAGCAGTCTCGAGTAATATAGAGCTCGCCGAAGCCGGGGACCGTACCCTCCGCATCGGGGATGATTCCCCGCTCAGAATCAGCACGGGCCATCGGATTCGCCACCACGAGGGCAAGTGTTCACGCCCGCACGGGCACAACTACGAGATCACGATCGAAGTGACTGGGACGCTCACCGAGGAAGGATGGGTCGTCGACAAGGGGGTCGTCACCGACATCGTCGACGAGTGGGATCATCGCTTCCTGCTCGAGAAATCCGATCCACTGGCCGACGCGTTCGAGGAAGCCGGCGAAGGGGAGAGTCTCCTCCTCTTGGACCATCCGCCCACGGCCGAGGTGATGTCACTCGAACTCGAGCGCAAACTCGAGGCTGAGCTTCCCGAGAACGTCTCGGAGGCTTCCGTCACCGTTCGAGAGACCGGCGAACTCTGTGCCACCTACTGATGCCGGTCGCAACGGACGTCAGTGACGTCGGATCGGAGGCCTCGCCGGAGGCAGCGGCGCTCCCGATCAACGAACTGTTCTACTCCCTCCAGGGCGAGGGAAAACTCGCCGGCGTACCGTCAGTCTTCGTGCGAACGTCGGGATGCAATCTCCGCTGTTGGTTCTGTGACTCCTACCACACTTCCTGGGAACCCACCGGCGCGTGGCTGACGATCGACGAACTCGTCGACGAGATCTCGGAGTACAAAGCGGCCGAACACGTCGTCTTGACCGGCGGCGAGCCGATGATCCACGACGCCACCGAGCAGTTGCTCCAGGAACTCGATGATCGAGGCTTCCACACGACCGTCGAGACCAACGGGACGATCTACCGGGAGGCGCCGATCGACCTCGCCAGCATCAGCCCGAAGCTCACAAGTTCGACCCCCACCGAAGAGTTGGATCCAAAGGGCGAGGGCGAGTGGGCCGAGCGCCACGAGAACCGTCGGATCGACATGGACGCGCTGTCCGGCCTCGTCGACGCGTACGATAGCCAACTCAAGTTCGTCGTCACCGATCCGGACGACATGGCTGAAATCGAGGATCTGTTCACCCGCCTGCAGGAGACTACGGACGCGGAGATCCACAACGACGACGTCCTGCTCATGCCGGAGGGGAGGACACGTGAGGAACTCGACGAGCGACGGGAGTCGGTTGCCGAGCTCGCACAGGAACACGGTTACCGATACACGCCTCGGTTGCACGTCGACCTCTGGAACGACGCACCGGGGACATAGATGACTGACAAACAACTCCACTACGAGGACACGACGACCGAACCGACATCGGATAGCGAGATCGATCTCGAGAAGGCCCGGCAGGGAACGCGACTCCTCCTCGAAGCCGTCGGCGAGGATCCCGACGAGGCCCCACTGACCGAGACGTGGGAGCGCCGGGTTCCCGAGATGTACGAGACCCTGACCGAGGGGACGCGAGAGACTGCAAAACCGGATCTCCGAACCTTCGAGGCCGAAACCAACGAGTTCGTCGTCAAGACGGAGATCCCGATCTACAGCCTCTGCGAGCATCACATGCTCCCGTTCTTCGGCGTTGCCCACATCGGCTATCGACCTGATGAGGAGATCGTTGGCCTCTCGAAACTCCCCCGGTACGTCCGTTGGAAGTCACGGCGACTCACTACACAGGAGCGCCTGACTGCTGACATCGCTGGGGGACTGTACGACGAACTCGACCCTGAGTCCGTGATCGTCGAGGTGTCTGCCACGCATCTCTGCGAAGCGATGCGTGGCGTCGAAACCCGAACGGAGACGACGTCACGAGCGACCGGGGGAGAGCTCAGCGACAGCGACCGAACGCAGTTCGATAACATCCTCAGCAACCTATGAGCGAAAACGCAGTCATCCTGGTATCCGGCGGGATGGACAGTGCCACGGCCGTCTATGAAGCGATGGATCGGGGGTACGAGCCGTACTTCCTGCACACCTCCTACGGCCAGGAGACCGAAGACAAGGAGCGAGAGTGTGCCCGCGCTCTCGCCGACGAGGTCGACGCTACAGACTTCCTCCATGTAGCCACCGAACACCTCTCGGTGATCGGCAATTCGAGTCTCACAGACGACGAAATCGACGTCGCCGAAGCCGATCCCGACGCAGAGGGGATCCCGACATCTTACGTTCCCTTTCGAAACGCGAACCTGCTCTCGATGGCGGTATCGTACGCCGAGGCCAACGACTGTAGCGCCCTGTTCATCGGCGCCCACTCTGAAGATTTCGCCGGCTACCCAGACTGTCGACCTGAGTTCTTCGAGGCGTTTCAGCAGGTCATTAACGTGGGGACCAAGCCCGAGACGGAGATCGACCTCGTTGCTCCGTTCGTGGAGTGGTCGAAGACGGATATCGCCGAACGCGGTCTTGAACTCGATGTGCCTTACGAGGTCACTTGGAGTTGCTACCGCAGCGAGGAACCGGCGTGTGGCAACTGCGACTCGTGTTCGTTCAGACTAGAGGCGTTTCAGCGTGCTGGTGCAAAAGACCCGATTGAGTATGAATGATGGTATATCTCTACATGATGATGGTATTACACCCGATTTCCTTCCATGGTGTCCATTTCGTGGTGCCAATGACCTATGTGTGGCAGTATAATTAGAACTCTGTCAGCATACATTGATTAACACAAAGATTATAATAATGTGTAACAAAAGAGATGTATGGAACATAAGGTCAAGCGCTTGAGGCAAACTTCGTATCGAGATAGTCTTTCATCAAATGAATTCAAGGAAACCACGGAATACATTTCTCGTGTTCTTGGGGATGGGACTGTAGCCCGCGACATTGAGTGTAGATTGCGCGGAATGGAGTTGATGGCTCGTTTTGTAGTTCAATCCTTTGAACTTTCAACGACGGAAGAGCGAGCCATTGCTCGATATCTCGAGGACCAACGAAACCTTCTAAACAGCCTTGAGGAGGAAATCGATACGGCATATACAGAGGATCTGGTAGAGAAATAATTAGGTGCCGTTTCACCTCTCGAGGGAATTTCGTGGGAGACGTACCTTTACGGGATTTTGTGTGTGTTGAAGAAGAAGCAGGCATTTCCTTCGACTCCTACCCTGAATAGTCGCTGTCGAGGAGGGACGTGTGGAGAGGCTATCGCTTGATTGCCGGTTGCCGTTCGCTCGAATATGGGTGATGAGGATCAGTCGCTCGTGTCCACCGGGGGTCATTGATGGAATCCAGGGATTGGCTGGGGGGTGCCCTGTATCTGGTGGAGGGTAGTGAAGTAGTGTTGATTCGGCATTAGACGGAGTCGTCGTATATACAAGCGCTCCCGTGCGCTTGAGGCCACGTCCCCGAGCGCTTGGGCGTGAGTTCTCTTCCGTTCAAACGTTGTATGTTTGGGCGTCTAGAACACACCAGTTCGTTTGCTCACGTCCAACATGTCTGTGCCATCATGTACACGTAATACTATGCCCGCCAACAGCGCCTGCGCTCGACCGTGCCCGTGCTCGTCCATATCGCATGCGATGCCCGCACACTCACGAGCGACGTGTACGAACGCTTGCGGCGGTACAAGAGCGCCCGAGAGGGCAAGGGAGCTCGGGAACGTTCGAGAGCCTGGGAGCGTGCGCGAAGATTGTTCCACGTTCGAAGTATATCCAGGATGATATCTGCTTTATATTCGATTTCGAGCGATATCTACTTGTGCTAAAACTGCTACTGGAATACGCGCTCGTCTGCGCAATGATGGTACCTCTCGGATTTGTTTCAGTCAAGCTGACGTACTGGGGTTTGGCGATTGTCACCGCAATCAGCGGTTCCTACACGATGCTCGAATCCAAAGATGCAGCGGATGTCTGGGCCACTGGGTTTGACACAACTCTGAATATCTGGACATTTGCTCCGAGAGTGATTGATTCGATGATTACACACGGTGCGCAGAGTGGAGACCCGATGACCCTGATTATCTATTCGCTGGTCGGGATTTTGCCGATTATTCCATACGGCGTGGGTGTTGCGCTCGGTCTCCTATACTATCCCGACCTCTGGTGGGCAGGATTCATCTGGGGTTTGATTTTCAGATCCGTAGTATGACGGCTATTCGTCTTTCCCGAACTCAGCCAGAGCACATTCTGACAGACCAAACCCCACTCTGTGGTGCGACTTGCACCGACGCAAACACCCGCACGGTCGAGCACGACGTGGACCCGCTCACGAGTACGAGCATACACGCTTGTGCATTATGCGTGAGCGTGTGGGAGCGTATTAGAGAAAATATAGAACGAACAGAAACAGTTCGATGCGTAGTCGATAGAATCGGTGATGGTGAAATCTGGAAGTGCGCCGAGGTCGTCCCCATAGGCCAAGCTCGGAAACTGGCTCATCCGCACGCTGAATCAGGTGTCCCTGCCTGCCCTAGCTGCTACGAGTGGGTTCGAGGAATCGAAGAGAACGACGTGACGACGAGCTACGAAGCTGCCGCTCAGTGGGATTGAAAACCGAAGACGAAGGGGGACCCCACTACAGGTCTCGTCGGTGCCGACTAACTTTCAAGAGTTAGTCTTAACCGACTATCTAGTAAGATGCGATCCAAGGTTATTAAACCACTGTTGGTCGGTATGAGGATTAGCACATATAGTGGGATTCGGCAACCCCCATCGACCCCTGCTAAAAAAGGATTGTACGCCACAGCCAGGCTTTGTAACGGCTGTATTCGCTTTGCTGTTGTGGTGGGGGGGTGGGGGGTAAAATAGGGTGTAGGGAAGACAAAAATATAATTATTATTATAAGTAATAATTACGACGTCTAGAAAAAAGTGGAACGGAACCCGCCCACAATTCTACCCCCCTCCCCCCCCTGTGCTGTCAATATTTTTATGCCATTAGCAATTCAGACCTTCTCTCTACTGTTTAGATGGGGGCAATGGGGGCGGGCAGATTTGACATATAAGTTTGGCGGAGGGTATATAAGGCATCTCTATAATTTTATATTCGAAGTATGATAGAACCCACTACAGTCGCTGAGGAGGTTGTATCGATTACCAACTGCAAGTACTTGTTCGGAGAATCAAAATACGGTCGTGACCCGGGAGCGATTGACGCTCTGGATAACATCGTAGATTTGGATGATGGCTCAGACATCATTCAGTTCGATACACAAGCTATCCAAACTCTCGCTTCGGAAGCTGGTGAAGGATTTGTATTCAGTCAACAGGACCTCTATTACGTCAAGTCACTCGCACACGAGACTGATGGTGTCATCGACGCACATGTGACGGATACTCCGTCAGACTATCACACACGTGTTGAAGACCTGCGAGCAACCGACGTAGGTTCTCTTGTCAGTATTGAGTGCCGAATCAACAATCGAACTGACAATTATGGAGTGGTTGGGGAAGCGGTATTTCGGTGCCCTGATTGCGTGCAACGATATTCGAAATATCAAACAACAGATTCGATGACTCTTGATGAACCGAATGGATGTGAATGTGGCCGGTCTAATCTCGAATATGTGAAAGATGCATCCGAATTTGTCGATACCCAACAGCTAGTGATTCAGGATTTGCATTCAGTCGCTTCATCACCTGAACCCGCTGAAATCCGTGTTAACGCACATAATGCGCACGTGGGTGAGATTGAAGCAGGAGAGACTGTCACTGTCCACGGTATTGTTCGAACAACTCGCAATGAGCAGCGAATGGCTATGAAGAGTGACCTGTACCTGCAATTAGCTGGAGTTGAGCACCACGATACAGATTATCGGGGAGTCACCATCACTAATGATGACGAAGAGCGAGTCGAAGAACTAGCTGCATCGGACGCTGCTCACGAGCGGTTCGCCCAATCAATCGCACCAACGCTATCCGGTGATTTTTGGTTGGCTCGGCACACAATCGCTATGCAACTCTTCGGTGGGGTTGGTCACGATGACACGGACAAATATCGCGAGCACATCCACGCCGGATTTATTGGTGACCCGGGAACTGGTAAATCGACGTTAGCGCAGGCTGCACGGGAGATTGCACCCAATTCTGTTTACCAATCAGCAGACAACTGCAGTGAGGTCGGGCTGACCGCCGCTGTAACTCGTGAAGATAGGTTTGATTCGTCAGAATGGACACTCTCAGGCGGTGTGTTGGTTCGAGCAGACAAAGGAATGGCAATCATCGACGAACTAGATAAAGCGCCTCACTCGGTCCAGTCGTCGTTACAGGCTCCTTTGAGTGAGCAGGAAGTTTCAGTGAGCAAAGGGCCAATCAATGCGTCTCTGCCTTCCCGGTGTTCCGCACTAATTCTCGCAAATCCGGAGAACGAACGGTTCAGCATGCATCGTCCGATTGTGGAACAGTTCGACATGAATCCTGCAATCTTCGACAGGATGGATATTCTCGTCCCCTTCCTCGATGCACCCGATGAGAAAGCGGACGCTGAAATGGCTGAAGCTATCCTTGACCGTGCAGCAGGTGAAACTCCTGACGTTCTCGAACCTGACCTACTCACGAAGTGGGTTGCACATGCTCGTGAGACGTGTGAACCTGAACTGACAGAGGATGTTCGTGAGCATCTGAAGGATGAATGGGTGGGGCTTCGGTCCCTCTCTGAAGGTTCCCGAGTCGCTGTGGGGGCTCGACACCTGGACTCGCTAATTCGTCTTTCCGAGGCATCCGCAAAGCTCCGACTGAGCGAGACGGTCGATATCGAGGATGCTGAGCACGCAGTAGACATGATGACTCAGTGGATGTCCCAACTGATGACGGACGTGTCTGGCGATTACGACGTTGATATCGTCTCTGGCAATTCGGCTTCGAAGCGGGAACAGGAAGAGGTAGTCTGGGCGGTCCTCGATGAGCTAGATGGTGAAGCTGAGCGTTCCACAGTAGTGGCATCGGTCGTTGAGAACATCGATGCTGAGTCTACGGATATTCAGCAGGTCATCAACAAGCTGGTCGGTCGAGGAGACCTCAATCAGGATGACGGCTACCTGTATGATGGTGATAGGCAATGACGCTTCACGATACCATCGCTTGCTCGGAATGCGGTTACAACCGAGTTGAAGTTACAGACAAAGCGGGTGATTGGATTCGAGTTGAATGCCTGAGGTCTGAGTGTGGCCATGCAGCAGACCGGATGACATCGGCTGGGCATCGAGACCTGACGACTCAGCCTTGATACTGGCTGATTTCGGATTGATGCACTTCTTCTGGATTGTTACCGGGCTCGACCTTCTGGTTCAATTGGTGATATAGAATCGCTTGTCGAATGTGCTTGCAGCGTTGCTCTTCGGGCGATTTCTTCCGAGGGTCTACACTCAATTCGTGATATTCCTCGCACCCGCAAGCTGTTTCATCCCACTGCCTGACCCCGTTTTCAGCTTCGATTAGGACGACTTCGAACACGCCGTGCTTGTACCTGAATGTCTGACCCATCCTGTGATTGGAGGATGTCTCCGTTTATGAATATCCTATCTTATTCCGAACATAAATCCAATGGGATAAGAAGTTGTAGAAGGTGTATGGACTTATCAGAATTTCTAAGTAAAGGCAAATTCGCACCGTGTATTGGGGACGATGACGGCTGGTACTATTGCCGTGACTGTCACTCGAAGTTCTTTGCCAAACCCGGTTACGTAGTAGACTTAGAGCGTCATAATCGAGATTGTCCGACGACAGACGACTTCATCGAATTTGAAAACATAGAGAATGCATAACTCAGACCTCCGAAAACGCCAAATTTACAAAAATCTTTTGATTGAATCTAATTATGGAGAACACCTGTTATCGAACATAATATATTACATAGTTTAACATAACCGGAACCGCACCAACGACACCCGCTCATGGACCTTCCCCTTGAACAGGACCAATGGACCTACGCTCTTTTGCGAGTGTCTGCTTTTCTCAGAATTTGCTCCTAAGGGCTTCTAAAGCTTGATTGAAGCCAATGATGATTTACAGCGACCAAACACCAAGCATATATGTATAGGTTTCTGAATTAGATTTGCAATGACAAGTGAAAACCGAGAAATGGATGGTGATTTTGACGTAACTATCCCTGACCTTGACGAAGACAATGGTGAGGTAGAGATTCCAGAGTACACCCGTAAAGAAATGAACCTCTCTGGTATCCGTGAGGGTATCCAAGAAGAACTCAATCAACTAGAGTTGGAGATGTACGAGCAGTGGCGAAAGGAATTCTCCCGCTGGGCATTTCACATGGGCAAAGAACCCGAATATGTCGAGGGATACTCTGCAAGCTCAATGTATAACATCGTCAACAGTGTCGAGAAGTTTGCTGAGTGGCTCTACACGAATCACGGGTTCACCACGAAATGGAAGCAAGAGCATCTTGATGCGTACTGGGTTCGGGTGCTTCAGAAGAATGATAACCAGGTCGGGACGAATCGACGCAACATCAACAACGTTGCACTGGTCCTCAAACACCGTGGAGAAGACTACAGTATCCCGAATTCTGAGTCTGTCTACAGGAAGATAAACAAGGAGGAGGCGACTGGATTTGAGGATTATTTCTCCCCCAAAGAGTTGACTGCAGTCAAGCAAGCAGCACTGCGCTTGTATGCAGTCCCCCACCGTGACGAACTCTCCGCTGATGAGATTGATGAGTGGTCCGTCGATATCGCCCAGCGCCTCGGAATTCCTAAGCACGAACTGTCTGAAGAGGACTGGAGGAGTGCATCTTCATACAAAATCCCGAGCCTCATCTACGTATGCGCCGATGTTGGCTTCCGACCAACCGAAGTCAATGCATCTCAAATGACGTGGTTAGCGTTGGATGATGAGGATGACGCCCGGTTGCAGATTCCCAAGGACGAAGACAGCAAGGAGGGAGACAACAATTGGCGTTGTGTTCTCTCTACAGAGACCGCCCGACTCCTTCAGCTATGGTTGGATGAGCGGGAGAGCTTAGACAAGTACGACGAAGGAGGCTCTATCTGGCTGAATAGGCACGGGAACCCATACAATGCAGGGAGCACGAGAGAAATCGTGCAAAATCTCATGCAAGAGGCAGGGCTGGATATCGAGAACCGAGAGAATGGCCTCTACATGATTCGACGTGCTGTGGGGACTCAGATTGCCAATGAGAAGGGTCTAAGTGCAGTCATGGAACAGTTGCGAATCAACTCCATGGAGACTGCTCGACGTTACGTTCAATCCAATGAAGAAGCCCTACGGGACTGGATGGACAAAAGATAGTCAATGACACTACGTGATGAAGTTTGGAATGAGGTTCTGACTGTGCTCAAGAGCCGGGGCAAATTCAAAATTAGCGAACTCCCTTTCGAAGAAGAGCAACGTCACACTGTACGCCGTGTGCTCCGTGAGATGGAGTCGCTAGGTTGGGTAACCCGAGAGAGTCAACAGGCTGCTATCTGGCGGATTGGTAGCAAGGCCGAGTTGATTCTCGACCTCGACGAAGACACAATCGAAAATAGCAAGCAATAACCACACCAAATATGATTCTGTTTTCTATTTCTACTGTTTCTCTAAATATTACACTATACGCCTTCTACTGGTCAATCTGCGGTCTTGAGAAATCAATACTTGACCAAATCTGCTAAGGTCTACCCAATTACCCTCTCACGGCAATGACCAGGGTTCGAATCCCTGTCGGAGCACTCCTCCCCTCCTCCTTCCGGCGATTTAGTCTGTGACCGATCCAGCAGTTGACCAATGTCACAGGGCAAGCCGATTCGGACGACCACAGGAATCGATCGCCGTCTTGCGATTGGCGGTATTGCTAGACCATGGCGATTCGGACGAACGAAACTCCTCGAAGAGCTGTCAGTTCGGGGTGGGTCGCCGTGACCCTGCCGGACGACGTTACGGTGGTGAGCGAGCCAGCCGAGGAGTTCCTCAACCAGAAACAGCTCCTCGATTACCGGTCTGAGCGCGAGGACTGCCTCTCGTGGCTGCTTGCGTTTGGGAAAGCCCCCGAGAAGGGCGAGGGGTACGCAGTCGGAACGGTGAATCCGCGTGCCTCTCGCATGGATCAGTTCTATCGGTGGGTCTGGCGATCCGAAGACGGGTATACCGCCCACCTCGATACCGATCACGCGGATGATTGGATGCGTCACCTCGCCCAGGAGGATTCGAGCAGCACGCACAAGACGAACTGCCAGAAGGCAGTGAAGATGTTGTTCAAATGGTGGTCTCATGAGCGCGGTGGTGGCTCCTGGGATCCTGAGATTACGTTCTCTCAGAATGATCGCTCGCGTCCAGCAGACTATCTCACGCGCGAGGAGCGGCGACTCATTCGAGATGCGGCCTTAGAATATGGAACTGTTCCTGAATACTCCAATCTCAGTCCAGCTGAGCGGGATCGTTGGAAGCAGTACCTCGCCCAGCGGTTGGAGATGAAGAAAGATGAAATCACACCTGAGGACTGGGAAAAAGCTAACTCGTGGAAAATCCCATCTCTGGTCTGGTGTAGTCTGGACGCGGGGCTCCGACCCGTCGAAGTGGAACGGGCAACGGTCGCGTGGGCCGACCCAGAGAATTGCGTGCTTCGAATCCCGCGCAGCGATAGCGCGAAGTCTCGGGAAAGCTGGATCGTGTCGCTGAAGACACGAACTGCGAAGATGCTCGCCAGATGGCTAGAGGAACGCGCCCAGTATCCGAAATACGATGACACAGATGCGTTGTGGTTGACCAGAGAGGCTAATCCCTACACGTCCCAGTCGTTGCGCTACCTGCTCCACCGACTCTGTGAAATCGCCGATATCGAGACGGAGAATCGGCGCATGAGCTGGTATTCCATCAGGCACTCGGTTGGAACCTATCTCACCAGAGAAGAAGACTTGGCTGCCACGCAAACCCAACTCCGCCACAAGTCCCCAGAATCCACGATGATTTACGATCATGCGGCCCCGGAGGACAGACGGGACGCGCTCGATCGCATGGGCTGAGAATCAGCTATCCTCTTCATCTGAGGCGTTATTATTTGGGCGACGGAATAGGCTATCCAGATTGGGAAAATCGTCATGGTGAAGCGCGCTGTCTTTCGCACTTTCTCTGCTTAGATTCACGAAAAATTCGTCTGGCATGTCCTCTATTTCAATAGAGCCCCCTCGTTCGTCAGCGGGGCTGACCATTCGGGTAATTGCCTTGATGTTAATCACCCTGAGCCCCATCTGGTTGAAATGAGAACGGTCCAACTCGAACTTATCGGGGCCGCGCTCAGCAGTGACTTCGAGGATACCCTCTTCGTAGCATGCGTCAATTATTCGCTCGACCTGCGTGTCGTGGATATTCTCATATGGTAGCAGGGATTGGATCTCCGATCGATGCATTGGGCGATTCATTAGCAACGTAGCTATCTCATATCCCAATGTCCTGTTGAGCACCCCTGCCTGATCCTCAGAATCCATTGAGATCACTATGGATCCTTCATTTATATACTTTGGAACGATCTCATTCTCCTTCCCAGTCTCAGAATCACATACCAAGGTGGGCGAAGTCGTTTTAACGACTGAAGCGCGTCGACAACCATGCAGCGACGATCGTTTCTCACTACGCTAGGCGCACACTCGCTGACCCCAAGCACCGCGATTATGACTCAGTTCGGTCCACCGCCCCTTCCGCGCGAAGAGGACTGCGGGTTCTGGTGGCGCTATTTTGAGCACGCAATCGCGCTCGGTGACTCCAAGTACTGCACTGAACGATTTCTCGACACCGCCGTGAAGCGCTCAAATCTCGACAACACGACCGATGACGAAGCGAAACGTGTACTCCGGGCGGCCTACCGCGGAGAATACGACGAGAGTGTTATACCAGCTGAGTATCGATACAATCCCTAGTTAAAAATCGGCCTACGACTCCGTTTGGGGACGCTGCCGGGTTGGCGGCGGATTCCTCTTGTTAAATCTTTTGCAGTGTGTCCCGAACACACGCTCAGCAGCGGCCAATGCCACTCCCCTCCTATGTACTATCATGCCAGAAGGGGACCAACCCGAGTTCGAATTTCTGGGTCCCAACAGTCTATCTCATCTCAACTATCACCAATCTGTCCTCTACCAAGAACACTGGGAGGGCTTACTGGACTATCTCCGTACGCGCGGGAAGAACCCTGATCGAAACCGGGGATACAGTGAGTCAAACGTCCGACCAGTCGCACGTAGAATTCACCAGGTGCATGCCTTCGCGTGGGCGGATGGCCCTGTTTCAATCACTATCTCGCCCGAACAGGCTGATCAGTTCGTTTCTGCACTTAACGAGGATACTGTCCTGAACTCAGATGGCGAAGCGTATGCAGAAGGATCGAAGCGAAAATTCACACAGGCTCTTCGAGTCTATTTCTCCTACCGAGGGATCGATTGGGAACCAGACATTCGATTCACAGAAGAACAGGCCAGTCTCGGCTCAGATCCTTTCAGCCTCGATGAACGAGAACTGCTGCTGAACACATCGTTCGACCATCGATCACCACCGAACTACAGCAATGTCTCACCTGAGGAAAGGGATCGCTGGAATGCCTACCTCGCTCAAGTCCTAGAGAGACCAAAGCAGTCGATTGGACCTGACGACTGGGAAGAGTTACAAAAGAGTTGGAAGATCCCAAGTCTGGTCAGTACTGCTCTAGACTGCGGCTGGCGCGCTGAAATGGTGGCCCGCCTGCCTACTTCATTGGTCAATCTTGGCGAAGGTCGCATTCTCATTCCTCCCGAGATTGCTGTGAAGAACGACCAGCAGTGGGAGGCGGAGTTGTCTGATCGTTCGACGAAGATGCTTGATCGCTGGTTCAGCCAGCGCGAGAACAAGACGAAGTACGACGAATCGGATCAGATTTGGCTAAATCGGAAGGGGAACCCCTACTCATCGAGGACGCTCAATGATCTGCTTTCGAACCTGATCGACGAAGCGGGAATCGACGAGGAGGGCCGACGCCTCACTTGGCACAGTATCAGGCACTCCACTGGGATGTACGTCTACGACCAGCACAAAGATCTGGAGCTGGTCGCCGAGATCCTTCGCCACTCGACGCTAGAAGCTGCTCGCAAGTACGCTCATCCAACTCCAGAGAGCAAGCAGGACGTTATTGAATCCATTCAGGGAGGTGGGAACCTGTGACCGATTCTTCTCATAGCTCTCAGGACCTGCTGAACTCTCCTTTATCTATTTTTTATAGATCCCTACTTAGTAGCACCAGTAACGCAGGTATACCTGTTCTACTTGGGCCTTTTTTATGTGTTTTAACTTGGGCTTTTGTACTACACTTCGCGCTGAGTGGTGAAGAAGCTGTCATCATTAGCATCATCGATGCATTTACCGATACCACCTGGTGGCCGATTTTCGCGGTCGTTGGTTTTCTCAACCTCGATGTAGAGGAGGCGGAAGATCAGATTGATGTGGCAATTAAGTACATCAGAGTGTCAAGTGAGGATCAGGATGGCCAATATGGGAAGGAACGCCAGAGCAATTCTCTAGATCCGGAGATTGAAAATCTAAATCCGAATCGGGTAATCGAAGTGGCAGATGATTGGGAATCTGCCGCGACGATGTTGCGCACCAATATTGACGAAATCATTGACATCGTGAAACGCCATCCTGATCAGACACTCTGTTTGATGATTGAGGACTTCGATAGACTATCACGCGCTGACCCCTTTGAGGCCGCGACATTTTTGTGGATTATGACGCAGTATAACGTACTGTGTTATTTTCATTCGATGGGCTACTTCGATTTCAGTGATCCTGATCAACAGTTGATGGCGTTCTTTGGAATGTATCAGGCAAGACAAGAGTACAATAAGATCGTGGAACGGACTAACGAGGGCCAACGTGATGAAAAGATAGAGGGTGGCTTCCCAGCGCGTGCCCCGTTCGGATTCACCAAACACGATGATGACGATAATACACTCTACTTGGATGAGCAGGAGGCCTCCGTAATCAGGGAGGCTGCCTCCGAACTTCTCAACAAAGAACGCCCATTCTCAGAGGTCTATGAAGATCTAGAAGATGAGTACGAGGCTTCCGATGTGAACCTGATCTCGAAGCAACAATTCAAACGGAAATTCACGGACCCAAAGTATGCTGGGAAACTCCTTCACAATGGTGAGCACGTAGGGGACTGTCCACAGATTCTATCTGAGGGGCAATTCGAGGAACTGAGTGCACGATTTGAATCAGGCGGTTCTGACGCCGTCGACGAGAAGCTGGATTACGCCCTCAATTCGGTCATCGAACGATTTGGTGTCGATGCTTCTCTGGAACTTCTCGATGTGATCAAAGGATGTTGTCCGGACTGCGGCGGCGATGTCAAAAAATGGGGAAGTGAGAAACGGTGGGGACACAGGGTGCTGAGGTACCGATGCGTTGAAGAACAAGACTCCGAATCCGACAGCGAGGGATGTGGGTTCAAAGGACCGTTGTTAACCGGGGAGTTTCTCAGGACCATGCAATCAACCGTTCCTATCATGTGTCCTGTCTGTAGAATGCCTGCTAACGATGAAGACTGGGACTCAGACCCTACGTCAATCGGGGCAATCCAGCAGACTTGCACTGAGTGCGGTGTGAAGTATTCCGTCTCTGTCTCCGATGACCAATTTGAGAGAGGCAGGGACCTTCCAGAGTATGCAATAGACCTCTTGGCAAGTGATGAGGAGCGTAGTGAAAATCATGATGAGGATGGTGAAATGATGGATGGAGACGATCCTCGAAGCGATCATCAGAAGGGCCTGCGGGACTTCACCTGACAATCCTGAGTACTGGTCATCGGATTTGCAATAATGACTTAGTTGCATCGACAGCCTATCCCAATGCGGCCTCACTATGAGAGAATTCACCGGGTGACCAGATCCGTATCGATATCCCAGATACTGAGGACCCGGATCATGACCAATACCACGGGAAAGCCGGGGGAGCGCACAGATCCTTGAGAGAAGTTGACGTAAGAAGAACTCGCGGTAGTCAACGAGCAGGTGATGCGGATCAGCGACGAGGTGCAGGGCGGCTGATCAAGAGCGGTCGTCGCGAAGCAGCCGGCCGAGAAGGTGCAGCGCGGGCGGGACGGCACGAAGGCGTTGCTGGAGCCCCTTGAGGAGCTTAAGGCGGCGCCGGGAGCAATCGTGCCCATCGCGGACGTGCCGGACATCCCCGCCGGTGAGGTGACGGTCGAAGGAACCATCGAGACGCTCTGGGAGCCTTCCTCAACGAGCATCCAACGAGTCGGGTTGATAGCGGAGACAGAGGGAGAATCAAGTTCACCTGCTGGGAAAACCCCGGGCAGACAGGATGCGTGAAGGTCAGACAGTGCGGTTCTGGCCAGCAGCCAAGAACTGGTACGAAGGTCAGTGCTCAATCGCGCTGACTGGGTGGTCGCGGATCAAGTTCCCGGAGCGCGGTCGGTGGTGGGAAGAATAGGCAGTCGACCTACCCTCTTTTTGCTGTGTGCCGGACCGACATAGACCCTACCGCCCCACCCACCGCTCCGTGCTCGCTTCGCTGCGCGCGCAGCCACGACCTCGTTCACTCCAACATTTATCCGGCAAACCGAGGGAAGGAGTGTGCGACTCGGGCGAGTTTATCGAGCCCCCAGAAGGGTGCGGGCGTACGAGCGCTCCAGGTAAGACAGATGACTGGTGAAGGTGAGCTAACCTGCGATGTCTGTGGAAAGTCCTTCGACACCAAGGACGCGTTGGGCGGCCACAATAGCAGCCACAGCCGCCGCATCTCAGACACCCAGTTACTGGTCGAGGTCGACCGTCTCGTAGACGAGCTGGGCCGTTCCCTAACAACTGCAGAGATGAATGAGCTGGGAGCGTATTCAGCTGGAACGTACAAAAAACGATTTGGAAGCTGGGCAGAGGCACTCCAAGAAGCCGGGTACGAACCGGTGAACCAACACCGGGTATCCAAAGACGCACTCCTGGACGAAATCAGACGGCTCGCAACGAAGGACGGGGCGCCGCCAACGGCGGCCGACATGCGCTCGGAGGACGAGTTCACGGTCACAATCGCACAGAATCGCTTTGGCAGCTGGAACGAGGCGCTCGAGGCAGCAGGTTACGACCCCAATCATCGGCATCGGATCTCGGAGGCGGAATTACTCGAAGAGACCTATCGGCTTGCCGACGAATTAGGAAAGGTCCCAACAGCGCAGGAGATGAAAGACCACTGGGAGTTCTCACATCGACCCTACTTTACTCGCTGGGAGGGCTGGCAAGCCGCGATCCGAGCGGTCGGCTACGAACCGGTCGGCCGTCCAGCCGGCCCAGACCATCACAACTGGAAAGAACAGCCAGTCCACGAGTGGTGCGAGTACGGGGACAACTGGGATGAACAACGTCAGAAAGCGCTTGAACGCGACGACTATACCTGTCAAACGCCGGGCTGCGAGTGGACGCAGGAGGCGCATCTCGAGACATTCACGAGAGGACTCCACGTAAATCATATCCGACCGCTAAGCGCCTTCGGCGACGACGAGAGTGAGGTGGATTTCGGGCGGGCCAACCGGCTGGATAACCTCGTTACGGTGTGTGCCGAACACCATCATCTCTGGGAGCGGGCATCACCGCTCCGGCCCGATATACGGTGAATCTCGTAACCGGCGGGCGTTGAACGAGTAGCTGACTGAATGGCAATCGGATAAGCAGTCACCCGGTTGGGAGAAGTATATTGGAATAGAGGATAAAGCGGTCAACAAGAGAATGTCTGAACTACTATCGCTTGGTACTGAACTCGAGTTTGCGGATTATGTTGATTGGAATGAAACGACGAATATCAAAGACTACGAGGTTGTTTTTGTTGACCTTCTGGACTTGGAGAAGCGAAAGGATGAGTTCCTACATTCCTACGTTCCGGCTGGGTACAAACGCCAGTACAATCTCCCGGATTCTAAAGACGTTCTGAGGCTTCTAACATCTGGAGGGGACCTGATTGTTTGTCTTCCAACCACTACATCGGTGATGCCTTCGGAAGACCAAGACTGGGAGCCGGACGAACCGATACCCGATGATGCGTTGATACGCCCAGGAACGCCTATTCTCAATTTATTTTCGTGGCTTCCATTCGGGCTGGAAGTGAGTGATGAGCCTGGAAAATCAGTTGACGAGAGGAGTATCGACGATGACTGGAAATGGTACTTTGACGGCCAATTTAGCTGGGAAATTTCTTTTAAGAACCATATCCCCGATGAGGATAGCGTTGAATACCAGTTCCACTCCCTAGTTAGCAATCGATATGGTGAGGCGTTAGCTGCGGAAATCATGGTGAAAAGCAAGGGAGGGATGCTCCCCACTGGCTCCGAGTCTAATCAGGGAACAGTGTATCTTCTTCCGCTGGTGAAGACTGGTCATAGCTTCGATGATGTTGCAGAAAAAGTGATGGATAATTTCTATCCTGAGGTTGATCTGGATACGGTAGGTCGACATCCGGATTGGTTGAGCGAGTACGCTGCACCTCGAGAAAAGGGATTACTGGGGAAGATTCGGGAGCTAGAAGATGAACTTGAGGAGGAACGGCTGAGGAAGGATCTTCTCTGGGAGTATGATGATGAGCTTGAAAATGCGGTTCGTTCGGCGTTCAAGGATGCTGGGCTGACTGTTGGTGGAGCGGTGAAAAATCGACGTGATGGTTCTATTGAATTGGATGACCGCGTAATCCTACTGGAGATCAAAGGGCAGGAAGGAGATGTTTCTGAGGAGAATATTTCTCAGCTGATTAAATGGGTGGATAGAGATGGAGACGAGTTTGAAAGGGATGTGACGGGATTGTTAGTGGTGAACCATCGTAGGCTAACTGAGCCAAATGAGCGAGAGTTCCAGTTAGATCAAGAGCGGTATGGTATGCTGGATAGGAAAGGTTTGCAAGTGGTTACCTCGCTGGAGTTGTTTAAGATGCTTCGTGGATTGGAAGCCGGTGATATCTCCGAAGCAGATGTGGTTGAGAAATTAAAATCGGAAGAGATAGTCGTTCTATTTGACGAGGTCGAGAGTCCTTTCTGAGATGCTTGGTATGAGAACCAAACCTAAGGTTACCAGCGCCAGATTTTGGCTGCCCATCTGTGGTCGGACTCGTTAACTTCTGTCTCCCACCCTTTCTCTTCTAACAAGTTCGGAAGACTGTCGAGGTGTGCATCACCGCAGGAGACGACAACAGTATCGTACCCGTTTTCTTTGGAGCTTCTGTGGATTTCCTCCGCCATATCTTGGTCACGAGTTCCGAGCCGTCGTTCCTCGAGGATGATCAAGAAGAAGGAGAACAAAAGCGGTGCCCCGATCACCATCATTGGTTTGACCACTGCCGTGAATGTGAGGGAGGCAACCGCTGGAGCATCAATAAATGGAAACGGATAGACCGGGACGAACAACCCGGCAGCGAAGACAAAGCCCGCGATAACCCCTGAACCAAGTATCCAGCTTTTAGGAAATCGGGGGTACAGTTCTGGGAGATCGGTGTCGATTTCGTCGTAGACAGGGATCTCTGCTTTCTCTTTGATGTCCGGCCCCTCGTAGAGCGCTGCTTGCAGCCAGTACAGTGTGAGGGCTCCGATCAGGAAGGAGAGGTAGCCGATAGACCAGTTGTCTGGGCTGACACGGTCTTCTCTCTGTTCTACGAACAATGCATCTGCATCAGCGTCTAAGTGCGAGTCAAGTGATTCTCTGTCCGTAGAAGAGATGTGAAATTCTCCCTGAAATACGGCTTTCATTGACTGTCAAGTGCGTTTCTTTTGAAGAAATATAATTGGTGCAGGTGGAGAGACGGTTCAATTCGATCTCTCTGATCTATATGTACTGGATGGCGAAGGTGGATCCAGAGATAACGAACGCCAGGAAGGACAGGAGGATGATCCGGTTGGTCAGTATCTGCTGGCTTTTCGCATCGGCCTTCCTGTAGACCCGTTCCTGAACGGAATACACCCTGTTCAGTTCTCTGGGCAACCATTCCCAGCCGAGTTGGGTCAGTATCTCGCTGATCGCTTTCTCACTTACCTCGCCTCGAGGTATACCAATAAGCTCGTGTAGATGGTCTTCCGGCGACGAGATCACACGCTGTACTTCAAAGAAGTCAGTGGAGAGAGCCGAGAGTTCGTCATTTATTCTGGAGAGCTCGCTGCTCCAGACTCCGGCACTGAGATTGTCCAATCGCTTCTCTAAGGCAATTAGCTGGCTTTCTATTCTGAATATCTCGCTGATGAACTGTATCGTCTGTTCGTGATCGTGATCTCCTGGCGTCCTACTTATGAACCGTTTCGCACGGTCCTCAAAGGAGGTTTCTGAAGCCATCATCAACGAATGGAGAATATTTCCACTAAGCCGTTTTCCTCACAATTCCTCTGAGTGAGTAGACCGTCTGTTGGTGGAGTAATCGCATATACGGAGCGTGTCTGTAGGAGTACGTCGAGGACGCCGCCGATGTCTACCGGGAACAGGGTGACCCAAGGACGGCAGAAACCCTATTAGACGAGATCGAGATAACGTAAGGTCAGAAGAAAATCACGGAAGAGAGGCACGAACTGATTATAGAGAAGGTAGCCGAGACGTGATCTGTGCTGGAATGGGTTACAGCATTGGTTCGTAGTCAGGGAACACCTGCTCTGCTTTCTGGTTGACGGCGTGCGGCGGTTTCACCGGTTTGTTGTCGCGGGATACGTAGTACCGATCTTCGTCGAGCTTCTGGATGTGATAGTCTTCTCCGTCCGCTGTTTCGACCATGACACGTACTTCCTGTTCTTCGACAGTGTCGGAGGTTCCCGGATTGAGATGATGATCGAAGTCAGCCCGATCGAGGTACGGATTGATCGTGGCCTGGACATCTTCGGGGAAGACTCGGCCACTGCTGACTAGTGTGTATCGTCTACCTCTTGCGTTCCGCATTTCCGTTTCCTGGATGATGATGGCGTGTTCGTAGTCGTCTCTGACTTTCTGCAGCTCGTACCCTAGGTTGTCGTCGTCTTCGAGTTCTGAAGGAGCAGTTTTTACGAGTACCGAGTTGATTATTGCACCGGTCATAGCTGAGTCACGTTGTCGAAGATTTCAGAATCGGTGGGTATCAACGTTTGGACTGAATATCCTCGCCAACCATTTGCTGGAAATCAGCAGAAACCGATGCGAGTGTTGAACAATGAAGCCACCAAGGTCACTGCATATCCCTCAAATTAGATACTCCAATAGCCCAGTATTCTGTATTATTCCCGAAATAGGATGTAATAGTATCAACGTCAAGGATACAGCGGTCAATTTCAAGCACTGATCCAGTTTCGCTATTTTCTCGTCGTTTCTAGTCCGGTTCCCCTTGAAGAACATATTTGGGTCATCAGTCTCCTCATTCCCCGTAATCACGGTAAGGTACGATTTGACTAGTTCCCGACGAACCGGTTCCGGTGGATCATCGATGTACTGCAGATAGTCTTCGATATTAAGGCCCGGACTGTGGTAGTCTCGAACCCAGAGAGCAGTAATGCCATTGAAGACTGAAATCAGTGCGACGGCCATCGCCGCGTAGTGCATAATGTTCAGGTTGGAAATGATGCTGACTACAGAGACGATGATTGCATCGACTGTCAGTACGGTACCGATTTTGGATTCGACAGAGGTTCGCCGTTCTGCTTCTTCCTGGTATCGAAGCCGGATTTCTTCGAGGGCCAGGTGAGAAAGATCTACGTCATCGCTACTACTGTCTCCATCGCTATTGCCGTCTTGCTGTTCGTCGCTACCCTCGTCGTTGGTCATTCAAAACTTTCTGCCGCACTCGTCACAGGTCCGGTTGCCGTCGCCTTTCGAGATGGTATTGAAGCTGGACTCGTCCTTGCATCGGGGGCATACAGGCATGATTTTGCTGTTAGAAGGGTTCTCCGCAGTCGTCGCACGTTCGGTCGCCTTTCTCTTCTCCGTCCGCTAGCTCGGCGCTGTGGGTCAATGCTCCGTCTTTACAGTCAGGGCACAACGGCATCGTTTTAGAACGTCTCACCGCACTCGTCACACACCTGGTCTGCGTTCTGAATCAGGCCTTTCATCGCGTCATCTCGACAATCAGGGCAGAGAGGCATTCTTCGTACCGGGTAGTACCCATTTACAGTTAATAAGGATTTGGCGGCATCGGCCCTCGGTGAAGGAGTTGCAGTCCTGCATAGAGTCTATTGTCCCCCTCAATGGGTGAGGGTCTTGCTGTACTGGCGGGCTCCTGAGGACGGTGAGAACGTGGTTCACTTCTCTAGAGGAGTGTCTCTTTAAGACTGTTCTCTGAACATATTCTATAACACGATGGAATTTGACGACTGGATTGAAGCACAGGTAGAGGAGCGGCTTGAAGACAGTGAGGAGATATCTGAGGATGATCTTCAGCATGCGTTCAACGATACCATCGATGATCTGGCGTCTGAAGCATATGAAGACGTAAAATCCGAGTCGGGACTTCTTGAACAGCATAGAGAGGAGATCCGAGGGTTCGAAGATCGTCTGGACGATGTGTGGGGAGAAGCAATCGACTTACTGGAGCTTCTTACTGTACGTTCTGCTGAGATTGGGAGACAGATAACCAGCGAACGATTGCCGCCTGAACAGGACCCATTGTTTGCTGCTCTCGCTCATCTTCATTCGCGGGCCTGCCAGTTCGCATTTGAGATCGTGACGCTTCTGAGGTCGGGGTATCCAGGAGGTGCATTGGCTCGGTGGCGATCTCTGCACGAGGCTGTGGCTACGATGGCCTTCATCGAGGAGAACGGAGAGGAGATGGCAGAGAAATACATGAATTACCCGCCGGTCGCACGATACCAGTTCGCGCAGCAGTACAACGAACACTGTGATGAACTCGGGTTCGAGCCGATATTTGACGACGTAATGGAGGATCTCGAGGATCAAGTTGAGCAGCTGGAACAGAAGTACGGCGAGGACTATAGTCATGAGAGGATGCCTGGATGGGCCTTAGATGGTTTTCCTCACGGTCAAGGAGGTATCACCCGGCTTCGGAAGGACGCGGGGCTGTTCCACTACCAGCCGTTCTATAAGCTCGCAAGCGAGTCAGTACACGCTGGTCCCAAGGGAACAATCGACAGAACGGGTACTGTGAATCTGCCGGAGGAATTGACGCGGAAGGTTCAGCGCCTGCAGGTGGGGCCTTCTAACGCCGGTCTTTCTCGCCCTGGTCAATTAGCAGCTGTTGGCCTGCAACGGGCTACGGTGATGTTTCTCTTGATGGAGCCGGAGCCGATGCTGCAGATTGAGCGGCGTATTAACGGCTTGATGGTGCCGGAAATCTGGAGCTTGTTTGAGGATGCGGAGCAGGAGATCTATGAGCAAGAAGTAGAGGTCCGGGAAGAGGAGCTTGAGATGGACGTAGTCGACATCCTCCACATTTACATCGGGGCTGAGGAGGCCTTCACTGATGATCTGATTGCGGAGTACACTGTGTTCTCGGGATTCAGTGAATTTGAGGAGGCTGTTCCGTTCGAGTTAGATGAGGTGCCAGATTTGGAGGATCGGGGCAGGGCGGAGTTAGACCGGTTCATCGATGCTAACAGTGGGGAGTTGGAGAAGTATCGTGACTTGATTGATGAGGTGATGCTGCAGGTTATCGAGGAAGACGACCGGTATGACTTTGGGATAGATGACTCGGAGTAGAAAGAATCACGAACTGTCATCTCACTCTTCGCCTCTCTCATTGTCTTCGGTCCCGTCTTCAGTTTCCTCATCTGTCTCTTCATCACCGTCTTCTTCGTCGATCTTCTCGATAATTTCTCCACCTGCTCCCCAGCCCCCGGTGTCGTCAGGCGTGATCTTCTTCTGGTGCTCCAGCCACTCTTCGAAGGTTCGGTCTGCGTTGCTGACGGGGGGTGCGGAGTGACCTGTCCGTGGCAGCTCGATAGGGTTGAACTGTCCAGGCAGCAGGTCTATCCGAGACCGTGGGTCGAACTGACTGTCAAGGATATCGTCGATAGTCTGCATCAGAGTATCTCGCGAGACGTCGAACCGAGCTGAGGAATGGAAGTCATCCATGCACTGGTTGTCTGTCGCAAATTGGATGTATTCCAGATAGAGGAGAGTGCCGAGCCAGTACCGTAGTAGGGAATCAAATTCGGAGTCATCCAGCACTGAGATGCACTTGGTCCAGCCATTCCCGGCTCTCCTCCATTTGACGATTTCTTCACCGTGACTCAGTTCGTACCGGATGAAGGCAGAGGTGACTTCTGCCATTGCAGCATAGCAACACCACAAGGCCCACTCTTCAGGCGGAGACGCATGTTCACCGTCCCGAAGGGTTAACCCTGCTAAGATCTCGTCTTCGCTCACGTCGCTGGGAACTCTTTCAACCACTTTTTCGAGTATACCTGGGATCTGGCTGAGGGCTAAGGTATTGTACGGCCGGTCGTAATTCTCTGTCGGACCTCGTTGCACGACGGACTGAGCTGCTCTCCAACCAAGAGTTCGAACACCAGTCCCAGTAGCATCCCAAAGCCCTGTATCCGCTGCCTCCTCAAGCATTTCAAAGGATTCGTCCATAGCCTCTTTCCGGATCCGCTCACCGGTCGCGTTGAAGTCCACGGAAGCGACCAGTTTTCCGAGGCCCTGGGAGCTATGTACTGCGACAGGCTCGTGGCCTTGCTCGACTGCATTGCTTCCGATCGAAGATATTGTATCGACCGTTTCAGACCCAGCTTCACCGAGATCCTCGTCGACCGTCTTCTCACCAGCACTCGGTAACCGATTAGTCGACAGTTCCTCAAGTGAATCAACAACAGGCGGGTCCTCCTCGATCTGATCTGTGGATACGAACTTCAACAGCTCCTCAACCTGGTTGTCGATTACATTGAGGCCTCGTGTTGAGGCGGGTACATCTCTATCGTCGATCGCTGACCGGACGATGGATACTGGGACAAGGAAAGGGTCTGTTTCAGAGGGATCATTGTCAGCGGCTTTTGCATCTTCTACGATCTGTCGGGGTGTGAGCTCTTGTTTGACCCGTTTGATGATTCCCTCTGGCGTAGTCTGTTCGAGAGTTCGGTCGACAAAGAAGTACAGAACAACGAAGGAAGCTGCTGAGAGACCGACTGCGAGGAATACCATTAGTCTGAGTGCGTAGGTTCCGAGATAGGGGAAGAGAAGTAATGCGGCGATGTCGACGCCCAGGGAGACGGCGAAGATACCGACTGTCTTCTTGTACGCTGAGTCTGATCGGAATAAATGGGCTAACCTGGTGGAGTACCTTGATGTGGAAAGCTGGATTCCAAGGACCACCACCGAAAACACGATGGCGAAGACCGCCGCCTGGACTGAAGCGAGTGTTGTGAGAACCTGTTGTCCATTCTCTGCCGGGTCGTAATTCGAGAGCTCCGCCGCTACGAGAGAGACACCCGCTACAACTGCAAAGATAGCTGTCAGAGGCCAGCCAAGAGGTCTACCCATTTCATTCGAGACGATGACACCGGCCTGACTTATCTATCGGGGGTGTTCAGTGCGTGCGGGGAAGATAATCTTATCCGGGCTTTCACCCATGCCGAGGCCTGTTCCGGCACAGTAGCTGTCGGCATCCTCGACGGCTTCGATAATGCTGGGAGGTCCTCCGTTCTGTTCTTCGCCTCGACCTGTTGCTTACTTAATTCTTCTGCGTACTGAACCAGTTGTGTGACCTGGGATCTTGACGGGGCTACCTTTGTCGTTCCGTGCTCAAGCACTGGACTGCGTTCCTCTCGGTTTTCTCGTATCAGCAACTGGCTTTCTACGGGACGAGCGGTGTGCTCTGCGCTCTTGCTGGGTACTCGCTCATCCATCTTCCTCGAAAGCATGATAAATTGAAATTGATTGAGAAGTTCGCACCACTCTACCGGATCTGGTCTCCTGTTCCGGTGAAACGAGCACCGACCTCTGCTGAACTCTTCCTCTGTATTCAGCACGGCCTCAGAAAACCGTCAACGAATGAGGATTTCAACAGGGCCGGCACACCCTAAACGGAGCTGGGATGTGGATCTTATCCAGATCTCAGTTCCGAAGCGTGGTTCCAGATCGTCTCCTTCGTCAAATCTACCGCTGTACCGAGATCTCTGTAGGTCAGTTCTTGAGGACCCTCAAGATACACGGCAGCCGCAGCAATGCCCACGGGATTTCCTCCATGGGGTTGTTGCTTTTCGAGAGCCTCTTGGGCTGATTCTGCCACGTCGGTCGGCAGGTCCAATTCTGATATGATATGGTGGAGGTATTCAACCGGCGTCGGCGGTGATAGATTCAGGTCAAGGGTAGACTTGAGAGCCTTGTAGGTCGCTTTCACCGATCGCTTCTCCAGTCCCTCGTGTCCGTCGCAGAGTTGACCTGGTGGAACAGAACTGCCAGACGCTCGGGACGCAGCGTACACCGCCGCTGCAGCAGTATCATATTTGCACCGACCGTGGAGAAAGGTCTCAGTCCAGGCATCAGTAGCAATCTCGGCTGCGCGCTCAGTGATTTCATCCGGGATACCTGCTTGTTCCGCGAGGTCTTCGACAATGGAGAGTAAGTCAACGAGATTTGCTTCTGATTCGTCTTTGATTGCAATCTGTTCGTCCCACGGAGAGTTCGTGTTTGGATTCTTTGACTCGTCTTCGAGGTTCTCGATGAGATCGTCCGACGGTGAGTCTTTCTTTTCGGATATTACGTACGAGCACTGGTCACAGACCCAGCTGTCCAGACCGTCCCACTGAGACATAGCGTCAGCGTCGCAGGCTGGACAGGACGCCGGTTTTGGAGATGAGTTTTCTGCCATCTTACCTGTCCTCCTTGAACTGAGAGAGGACCTTGTCAGCCTTCGATTGCTTCCGCTCTTCTCCCATCTCTTCGGCTGACTGCTGGAATCGATGACGAACGTCAGTGACTGTCTCGAAGAGACCGTCACAGACGATCTGATAGCCTTCGATTTCCTGCTCATACTCGCCTAACTGATATCGGCCACGATAGAGCTCGTTGGACAGGACCTTTCGAACTGCCCAGCGGGACCATTCGTTCCCCTTCGAAGTCTTACATCCGCGTTCATTGAGGATCTGCGCAACCTCTGGCATCGAGCGATAGAGAAGGTACAGTCGAAAGATTTCACGGACCAACTCTGCCTCCTCGTCATCGATTTCCAGTGTCTGGTCTTCCGCCAAGTAGTACCCGAGTGGCGGTTGGGAGTTCGGCCATCGAGCTTCTTTGGCCATCGCGCTCATTCCAAGACGGACCCGCTGCGATGTCAGATCAGATTCTAACTCCGCAGCCGAGGCTAAATTCCGATACGTGAATCGTCCAACTGGCGATGCGGTATCGATTGGCTCAGTTACGCTATGCAGCGCAACATCATGCGACGAGAGTTGTTCCTCTGTTTTCACGAGATCTGCAAGTGATCGGCAGAATCTGTCGAGTTTCCAGAACACGACGACATCGAACGAATTCGTTTCCGTCATGTTCAACATCTGCTGGAATCCGGAGCGGTCCGTGTTTCGGCCTGTCATCCCTTCATCTTCGAAGATGAATTCGACATCCCAACCATTGGTTTCGCATCGCTCGTAGCAGCGTCGCACCTGCTCATCAATGGAATACCGGTGCTCCGGGTTACGCTCAGATGTTCGTGCGTAGATTGCCGCCGTTGAGATGTCATCGTCGGGAGTCCGATCAGCCTGATCGGGTGCGAAATCAACTCCTTCATTTCGTGGTTCGTCCGGCATCTCCGTCATGATGATCCCTCCTCCGGTCGATCGACGACCTCGATGTGATGCTGCTCGTTCGGCTCTGGCCCACGGAGTCGCCCGGCCGATCCCTCACAATTACAGTCGGGGCACTTCGGTGCCGATCCTCCGTTCCAGCCGATCTCATCCCACATGAACTCCGTGTCACAATCTCTGCACACCCACGGAAACGCTCCGTATTCATCGACGAGATCGGGATAAGTCTGCGCGAGTGCGGGAGTCAGCTTCGCCTCCTCGTGGGCTTCGAGGTACTCTACGACCTTCCCGCGAGGATACTCCGTATACAGCGGGAGCAATCCAGCTGCTCCTTCATTCTCGTAATACATCGACGATTGACCGCATCTCTCCTTGTAGTCGCAGTACTCACACTCCCAGTCTTGTTCTGGATCGGCCGGCGGCAGGAATCCGAATACCCGATAAAACGTGTTTTCTTCCATCCACCGTACGACCCTATCCTTCCAGAACTCCTGATCGAATGTCGCGTGGAACGTCTTTGCGTCCAAGCTGTCCCGATCAGCATACAGGAAGACGACGTCCCGGATTTGTCGATCATACTTCTTTGTCAATCCGTACATGTAGGCGTGCGTCTGCGCGAGGTGGTGCGTTTTTGGCTCAGAGGTGTACTCAATCGAGGATGTTGTCTTGATCTCGGTGAGCAAGATCGGGTTCCCATCTTCGTCGACGATGACGGGATCTGTGCTACCGACCAGCGTTATGGATGCGATGTCTGTATCAATGGTCGTATTTATCCAGAGACTGTTCTGGAGGTACGTTCCTGGAAAATCAACTGACTCTTCGAGATATTGCTCGGCAAGGTCTTCTTCGAAGCGATTCCCATAGAAGAATATCCCGTCGGGATCGTCAGTCTCCTCAGGAGCGTTGAGGTGGCCGTAGTATGTCTTTCTGTGACACTTCAGAAGATCGCTTGGACTAAATCGCCCTGGGGGTTTCTTCTTCGACGGACCGTTGAAGTATTCCTGACCGTTGCGAATGTTCTCTCGGAACTGATACTCGTCGTACCAGTCACTGAAGTCAGTGCTCGTAATCTCCCGAGCAACGGCTTGGGTGACGACGGCCTCATCAGCACCTTCTGATACTGGTTTGCGGGTTTCACCGGTGGAGCCTGTGGCTCTATCCGAACTCATTGTTGCACCCCGCGTAGAATGGACCAGTCTCTTGACTGAAGCCCCGCCGACGTTATTGGAAATCGAACTACTGTACCGCCGTTTTCAAGATGATGGCGTTCGTTTACTATCATGGGTTTCTGGACCCCAGAAGCCCGGTCCGGGTGTCCTACCACCCGGGCGTTTCCTGTGCAGTCCACACCCCGTGGGGACCGAGCTTCCTACCTTCTGCTATCCAGCATATGGACTTAAATGTTTGCCATCTGCTGTCCAGCATTAGGTACAAGGATCCAGCCGTTGACTGGCGAATAAGATGGGAGAGAGGGAGAGAGACGACAATGGTCGCTTCGAACGGAACGTCTCTGACAACGAGGTACTAGCAGCGGTTGAGAAGCATGCACCAGCAGGCACCACTGAAGTTGCTGATGAACTCGGTATCGCCCGTCAGAGCGCAGACTACCGGTTACGGCAACTTCAGGAGCGTGGATTAGTGTCGTCGAAGAAAATAGGAGGTACCTTGGCCTGGATGATATTGGAGTAGAGCACTACGCTAATAATTGACTATATGGGCGTGTTTAGAGGCTCGAAATCGTGCAGTTTAGCAGCTTAGCGCGGCTTCGATATTTTTGACGGCAGTTTTGAGCGCGAGTTCACGGAACTGGCCGAACCACGTTCGCGCTCGGAGCGTATCACCAAATCGACGTTTCAACGTGCGAATAACTGACTCGACGACCGATCTGCGGTGATACGTTTCGTCGTCGAGTCTGGCGTTGTGCGCTGCGTCTAGCGACGAAAATTCGCGGTGCTTGATCACCGGCCTCACATCCGCTTCCCGAAGTTTTCCGCGTAATTCGTCCCAGTCGTAGCCTTTGTCGGCGGTGATCGTTTCGACCTGGTCGGGATTTCGTGAGAGCACGTTCGCCGATCTGCGTGTCGTGTGGTCGTTTCATCGAACAGTGTATATCTAGTATCATACTCGTTTCGCAATCGACGATGACGGTCGTTTTGACTGCCCTGAAGGTGTAATTCGTCCGTCTGGCGTAGCGACGACTCGCTCCGCGCCGATCGAACCCGGTTGCGTCGATCGCCTGGATCTCACCGGTCTCATGAAGATCCGACGAGAGCTGCAGCCGCCGCCAGATCGACATTTTCAGCTCCTGCATCCGCGAACAGACCGTGGTGAAATCGGGGAGATCGATCGGTTCTACGCCGAGAATTCGAGCGATTCGAGGCATCTCGTACAGCACGTCCAGCAACCGCCGATATGGGAGATCGAGATACGTTTTGAGGCCGTGAATTGAGACGATCACCCAGTCGGCGTAGCCGCTTTCGCCGCGCTGTACCGCAGGTTTCGGGTCCCCGACGGCGGCTTTTTGAGCGAGCGTGACGACGCGCCTAGTGAAGCGGGCTAGTTTCGTCTGCACCAACCGAACCTACCCGCTTCACTTCCTAGTAAGTTAGACATTTAGCAACAGCTACTAGGTGGGCGATACTAGTCCGTGAGTCGCTAAGCAGTCCGGTTTCTGGCGTCTAAACGCGCCCGAAGTTATTATAAGTGATTATACAGGCGTTCAGAATGCTGGAGGTCCACCGCACTCACCGAGCAAGCATCCGCAACCACTCACAGGTAGAGGGACCGCTTGACCGGCACGGGTGGAGTGCCAGCAAACTCTGGAACGTCGCCAACTACCACTCCCGGAAAGTATGGGAGGAGACGGGCGAGATTCCCGACCATGGCGACCTCAAAGACGAGTTGAAAGGTCATACCAAATACAAAGGGCTGCACTCGCAGTCCAGTCAGCGCGTTCTTGAGGAACTCGCTGAAGCCTTCAACTCGTGGTACGGGAAGAGGAAGTCCGATAATCGAGCGAATCCGCCCGGATACCGCAAGAAAAACTACTACGACGACCACGGCAACCGCGTCCACGAGGAACACCCCGTTCGACGGTAACGTGGAAGCAGAACGGCATCAAACACGACACGGAGAATAATCGCGTCCGGCTCTCGCAGGGTGCGAATCACAAGGAACACCCCAAAGCGTGGGAGTACATCCTCGTCGAATACGAGACCCGCCCAGGCGCCACCGTCGAGAACATCCAACAGGTTCGCGCAGTCTACGACAAGGCAAAGGGACGATGGGAACTTCACCTCGTCTGCAAAGACGAAATCGAACCGCCCACCGCTCCCGGCAACGAGACGGCGGGCATCGACCTTGGTATCAGCAACTTCGTTGCCGTCGCGTACAGTACCGAGGACGCCGACCTGTACCCCGGCAACCGGCTGAAACAAGACGGGTACTACCTCCCGAAGGAAATAGCCAAATGTGACGATTCAGACGGGGAGAGGGCAACTCGTCTCCACGCGAAGTGGTCGGAGCGTCGAATCCACTTCTTCCACTCCTTAGCGAAACACATCGTCGAACGGTGTGTCGAGAAAGAAGTCGGTCGCATCAGCTTCGGCGATCTCGAAGGCGTCCGTGAGGATGAGAACGGTGAGTCGAAAAACTGGGGGAAGCACGGAAACCTCGACTTGCACGGCTGGGCGTTAGACCGCTTCGCCGATATCCTCGAATACAAGGCGAAGGTCGAGGGCATCGAAGTCGTCGAAGTGTCCGAGCGTGGCACGAGTACGACGTGTTCTGTGTGTGGTCGAGAAGACGAATCCCGGCGCGTCGAACGTAGTCTGTACGTCTGCGAGACCTGCGACGCGGCGTTCAACGCTGACGTGAACGGGGCGGAGAACATCCGCCGCGACATGGAAAGTAACTCCGAGTCTTCGGCCAGTTTGGACGAGGATAGGAGTACCGGCTGGTTGGCACAGCCAGCAGTCTACCTTCATGACTTGTCCAGTGGATTCCAACCGCGGGAACAAGTGGTAGACTGCAAACCCTAATATCCCAATCCAGCGGCGCGGTGCCGTGGGATTCCCGCGTCTTTAGGCGCGGGAGGATGTCAACCGCTGCTGAAACGACGCTTCACCAATGCGCTCCGAGCGTGAACCTGATTCGCCCAGTTCCGCGAACTCCCTCTTGAGGCCGCGATCAGCTGCAAACCCCACTCGATTTCGGATCTAATCATGCCACTTGAATAGATGTACCTAATCTTACAATTTTGGACCGAAGCGTAATAAAAACTTGGGGACTTTCCATCACCGGCTGGAGTGGTGATTACTACCTTTAGTTTAGCCAGAACATTCTCAATCAGGTATCTATGCTAAGTCCCGATCCGGATTTGGTTCACTTCAGCCACCGGCATCCTATGCCATCCACTGGTAACGATGAGGTAACCGTACGACATCGAAGCAATTCTGTGCAGTTCAATCTGAACCCGTCATGATTGAGCGTCAGGTGGCCACCGCGAGAGTGATTCCGCCATGACAGGAATACAATCACGGACCGCTAGTGCGCTCGCACTCGCAGTGTTTGTGAGCGTGCTAGTGGTCGTCGGTGTCGCGCTACACGGGGGAATAGCAGTCGCAGCGGACGAGTCGGCTGCTGCCGACTGGAACGAGAACGGAACCGGGCATACAGTTGAGGACAGCTACGCGATAGGAGAGACTGGATTGTCGGAGGCTTCCATATCGACACCCGATTCAAATATTGGTGCACCAACGTTCACGGTACAGGAAGGAGATACAACGTATGGCAAGGCGGACATCGGGTGGAGTGACAATTACACCTCTTCCGGAGATGATAGTCTCCACGTCCATGACGAGAATTCACCCCTGGCAGCGGGTATCGATCATGATTACGACACCAACGACTACGCTCAGGTCGTTGTCCCGGCTGAGTTCACATTGACCTCGGAGAGCACGTTGGGGTACGACGCGTATCGAACGAGTGGGAGTGACATTCCAGCCCGGGACGAGACGTTCCTCTATCTCGATACGGATAACGACGATGCTATCGACGCCGTCCTCTGGAATCACTACGGTACCGATAGCGACCCAACCGGCGAGTGGCTTCGCGCACAGTGGGAACTGAACGACTCGGAGCAGACGCCGCATAATCGCCAACAGTGGACCGCGCTTGATGAAGGCGGACTGAATGCGAAAGACGGCATCGAGAACTTTTACGGGAGCCAGGTGGAGTACGTTGCGCTCGGTGCGGGGAGTCCGAGTAGCGACGGCGTGAGCGTCGATGTCTATTTTGACAATCTCACCGTGAACGGGGAGTCTATTCTGGACGAAAGTGACTCCATTGAGGCCAGAGAAATTCCGGGTGATGGCGGACCTGTCGTTGACGGGTCAATTCAAACCGCCATCGATGCGGCCGATAACGGCGATACGGTCATAGTCCAGAATGGAACGTATAATGAGCAGTTGTCGATTTCGACCGACAACCTAACGCTACGGGCTCCAGACGGGGCGACGCTTGCTCCCGATGCACCAACTGGTTCGGAGTTCTCCGATGTAATCCGAGCTGGCTTGGAGAGTGGTGGAGTTGACAATCTCACCATCGAAGGGTTCACCCTGAAAGGTAGTGGTGCCCACATAAACGGGATCAATATCCAGGGGGACCATTCAGTTCTCGAAGGGAACACTATCAAGAACGTCAAGCAGTCTGGTACAACCGGATTTGGAATGACTATTAGCGGGAGCACCGCTACCATTGAAGCCAACAATATCTCTGACGCTGACGTTGGCATCAGTCCCCCAGGTAATGCAGTCATCAAGAACAATTCACTGTCCGCCATTGCAGACGGAGCTATCGGTTCAGTCGGAGATGCCAGTGTTGTCAGCGGCAATCAGATATCTGATTCAGGCACCGCGATCGGTGGTGACACGGACAACACCGTTGTACGTGATAACGACGTATCTAGCGTAGATCGCGGGATTAGCGTCTGGGGGAACAACATCACCGTCAAGGGTAACACCATATCCGACTTTGGGGACCTCGGGATCAAGATTGATTACCTACAGAATCACGTGGTTCGAGGTAACGAGATAAGTTCGGAACAGGGCGAGAGTGGGATCGAAATCACTCCTAGACCGGGCGGCAGTGGAGATATTGTACTCGTTGAGAATAACACGTTTACCGGTTCGACGTATTCGCCAATCAGTAAATGGGAAGATCGCAGTGAGGAGGATTATGAGAGTGGAGTAAATTTAACTCAAATTCAAGGTAGTAACACGTTCGAACCCGGAGTTGCGGAGGACGAGAACGAATTGACCTTCGCGCCGGTCGAGATTGTTGGAGGGGACTCCTATCTGACGATACAGGACGCTCTCGACGAGGCTGGTGACGGTGACACCGTGCACGTCGGGAACGGAACGTACACGCTCGACTCACGTCTCGACAACTTCAACGAGGGTGTACGTCTCGTCGGTGAGTCCGAGGCTGGCGTCGTTATAGACGGGAGTAATCTCTCAGGTCACGGAGAGTACGGAGATGGTGCCTGGGCCGTCTACGTTGACCAGGGCGCTGACAACGTCACGCTGGAACAGTTCACGGTCACGAATGCGCCCCACGACGCTGTGAAGGCGAACTTCGTTGAGAACCTCGAAATCAGTGACGTCACCGTGCTTGGAGCCGAGCACTCGGAGATGGACCTCAACAACGTCCGGGACGCGGATGTGTCGGACATTACGCTAGCCGGTAACGGAACAGAAGGTGTTGGCCTCGCGCTCACGGGCGTGGAGAACGTAACTGTCGACGGAATCGACACCAGCGGGAACACGTGGGGCGGCGTCGGTATCTTCCCATCCGACGAGGGAAGTGAAGACTGGGAGAACATCACGACCCCGGATGATATCACGATTCTCGACCACGAGAGCACTGACGAACCGATTCCTGTGTACACGCAGTCCGACGATCCCAGTGGTATCGGCGACCTCAAGCTTGAAGACGCTACACATCTCGTCGAGAACCCGGACCACAAGTCAGGCGGGAGCTACTTCGCGTTCTACCTGCATTCAGAGGACGACGCAGTTGCGTACGCGACGAACGACACTGCACACGACGACACCAGTACGGCGAGCATTCAAACGATAACTCGAGACGAGAACGACTTCGTGAGTGCCGGTGACACGTTCGTCGTCGGCGATGGTATGTCCGTTCAGGCCGCTATTGACAATGCCGACGCCCGGGACGAAATTCACTTGAATTCCGGCTCGTACGGGGGGTTCGTCGTTAACGAGAGCGTTTCGATTGACGCCGAGGGCTCAGTGAGCGTTACTGGAGCTGTGAATCTAACCGCGGAGGATGCGTCCATCCACGGTGTAGCGTTTGACGATACGTATTCGGATACACCGTTGACGTTGTTCGCAAACGGAACCACCGCATCCAACGTTACAATAGATGTGGGCACTGAGCACGGAGCGTCTATCACCATCCAGGGTGACGACGCGACCTTGCGTGACAGTAATATGACGCGGGCTGGTGACGAAGGATTTGCTTTCGTTGACGTCTACAAAGGCCCCGACATCGTCAACGCGCCGCGCGCACCGGACAACGTAACGATTCGAAATAACACCATCACAGGTGGTGACGTCGGACTACAACTCGAAGAAGGTGGCACAGTTACGGTGGAGAACAATACCATCGAACCGGCCGCGAGCGACGACGACGCCATCTACGTCACTGGACCGGGATTCACCGATCTGAGTTCAAACACGACGCTGAACATCCAAAACAACGGCCAAGTCGTAGAGGTCGACAACGCGACGAACGGAAAAGTCCACTACATGACGTCGGTGTCGGCCGCCTTCGAGAGCGACCAGAGTCCGATTGGTGAAGGGAGCACCGTGGCAATCCCGAACGGCATCTACGAGGAGTCGGTCGCAATTGATACTAACAATATTACCATTTCCGGCAGTGCTGACGACCGCCCGGTCCTAGACGGCGTTGACAAGACCGGCGACGGCATTCGTATTCTCGGAGCAGATAACGTTACACTCGAGAATCTTGTCGTCACTCGGTACAAGAACGGCGTCAATCTCGGGTATACTGCTGGAGCAGTCGATAACCTCACTGTCAGGAACGTAGCCACGGTTAACAACAGCCAGTACGGGATTTTCGGTCTCTCCGGCCCAACTCACGAGGATCTGGTGTTCGATGATGTGAACGCATCCGCGAACAACGACGTGGCCCATAGCCGGGGAATATTCCTCATGTCGGGCACCGATGGTGTCGAAGTTTCTGACAGCACCTTCTCCGATAATGGACTCGTCGGCCTCGACTTCAGCTTCGTCGAGAACTCCAATTCCGCGAACGCGAACGTCACGATTGAGAACGTCGAAACCGGCGGCAACGGTGACGTCGGTGTCGCGATTCATAACACCAGCAATGCCACCCTGACCGACAGTACGCTGGGTGACGGACTCGATCTGAACGGCATCCAGAACCTCGAAGTCACGGACAACACGTTCGAGGGAGACGATGCCTTTGCCGTTCGGTACCGGTGGGTGTACGGCTCACCGACGCCCTCGGAGAACTCGATTACGAACAACGACTTCGAGAACATCTCCGGGGATGGCATCTACGTCGGGGAACACTCGACCGGTACTCCGGATAGTGGCTTCCTGACGCTCCACAACAACGACTTCAGTGGCGTGTCCGGGTACGCGGTTAATAACACTATTACCGAGACTGGCTTCGTCGTCAACGCGACGAGAAACTACTGGGCTGCGGATTCTGGTCCAAGTGGGGTTGCGCCCGGAAGCGGTGTAACGGTCAGTGATGGCGTGGAGTACCGGCCGTGGCTTGAATCGGTTGACGGACCGGTCAACCACGACAGCGTAACGTTCTATGTGAACCCGGATGGCGACGACTCGAACAACGGCAGTGCGTCGGCGCCGTTCGAGACCATCGAGGCCGGGCTCGACGCGTCGATGCCCGGTGATACGGTGGTCCTACAGGACGGCACGTACGACCGGAGCAGCACGCTCATGGTTTCCGAGAACGGCACGAACATCGTCGGCGAGAGCCGCGATGGCGTGGTGCTCAACCTGAGTGACGTCTCCGGATACGGCATCAGAACGCCCGTCGACGGCGAGGTCACTGGACTCCAGGTCAGGGACCTCACTGTCGTCGGACCACAGCAGAGCGTTAGCAACAACTATGCGTTGAAGATTAATCCGACGACCGACGGCGTGAGTATCCAGAACGTTACCGTCGATGACTCCCACAAGACGGGCCTTGACTTCAACGGCGTCACGAACGTCACGATCCAGGATGTGACGGTCTCTGACACCGCCTCCGGGAACGGCATTGCGCTCGCCGACACCCGGAACGTTCTGGTTGATGACGTGAGGCTGGAGAACAACTCCTGGGGTGGGATCGCACTGTACACGAACGATGACGCGCCCACGCAGGGAACGCACGACGTTACTGTCGTCAACTCGCAGTTCCTGAACAACTCCGGACCTGGCGTGTACGCACAGAACACGAACCAGATTCAGGATCCGTTCGCCAACGTCAACGTCTTCAATAACGAGTTCGCCGATCAGCCGATTCACGTCACTGAACTCGACACGAACAACAACGTCAAGACCAGCGTCGACTGGTTTGACTTCGACACGGTTGTCGGGGCGAATGACTTCGATAGAGCAACCTTGGTTCGCACCTCTGCTGGTGAATCTGCGGTTCCCGCGGTGTTCAGCAGTATTCAGGCTGGTGAAACCGCCGCAAGCCCGGGTGAACTCGTCATCGTGGAATCCGGAACGTACGACGAGTTCGTTGACATCGGAACGAACAACGTCACGCTCCTCGGAATGGATGGCGCCACGATCGCGCCGTCCGACGAGACGATTGCGAACCAGGGCAATCGCCCGTGGCTCATCGACATGCGTGGCCACTCGAATGTCACCATCAACGGGCTCGCGTTTGAAGGGAACAGTACCGATTCCCTCGTCGCGGTTGCTGTGAATGGCGAGGACGCAAACGTGTGGGACACCAGTATCGAGAACGTCAGGACTGGTATCCAGACGCATTCGAAGTGGGATCTGGAGAATGACACGTTCGGTAAGAGCTCGTCTGATGGGGTCGGCATCCAGCGCAACAACATCCAACACGTTGAGTTCGGAGTCAGTATCCAGTCGAACGACGCTGAAGTCGTGAACAACACGATCACGGATGCTCACTCTGGCATCGCCATCCTCAACGGTCGTGATAACATTCAGCTCGTTGAGAACCAGTTCACTGAACTAACCGAAACCGCAATTGGCATCAGCGACAATTTCGAGAAGAACGGCTCGGTCGTAAGGTCAGGATCGGTTGAGGCGCACGAAAACGACCTCACTGGCGGTACGTACGGCGTGAACAATACAGCCGGCGTGGATGTCAACGCGGCTTACAACTACTGGGGTGCCGAAGACGGGCCGAGCGGAGAAGCGGACGGTAACGGTGTTGCGGTCAGCGACAACGTCACGTTCGCCCCGTACTACACAGACGCGGCCATGACGACGGTCGCGACACCAGACTCGACGATGTCAATCTCGCTTGCTGTTTCCGACACAACGCCGTTGACCGGCGAGATCGTCGATATTAATGTCACTGTGGAGAACACTGGTGAGTTCGAGGCCAACCGAACCATCTCCCTCGTAGTGGACGGCTCCAACACGAGCTCCACGGAGCACGTCAAGCTCGCAGCCGGTGAAAGCACGACAGAAACTTTCCGCCATCGGTTCACCGCGACCGGCCTCCACTCCGTCAGCGTGCACGACGGGAACGCCACGATAGCGCCGACAACTGTGACCGTAGAGGCAGCATCAAACGACAACGCCGCCGTCGACATTACATCGCCGACCATGAACGAAGCGTTCGCCGACGGCGACGTGACCGTGGAGTACGATCTCACAGATGTCGCCACCGGCATCCAGCACGCGACGTACGCGGTCGACGGCGAGTCACCAGAGCCCGTTCCGTTGAACCAGACGACCGTCAATGCGACTGACCTCTCGGCCGGCAGTCACACCGTTGACGTAGCGCTCGTGAACAACCGAGGGGACGTCGTGACGTCCGACTCCGTTACCTTCGAGGTGGACGAGACACCACCGGTCGTGACGGTCACCCCGACTCGGTCCGATGCCATCGGCGTGAACGACCCGATCACCATAGACCTGACCGCCGAAGACACGAACTATCAGAGCGCGACGTTCAGCGTCGAAGACAGCAGTGGCACAGAAATCTACAGCGAGGGCGTCTCGGATCAGCTCGTTGACAGCGAGGCAACCGTCACCTGGAACGGCACCGACAACACCGGTGCCGCGGTGGCCTCGGGCGAGTACGACCTGGTGTTGAACGCGAGCGACTCTGTCGGACTGTCCAATGAGACGACTGCCACGGTATCGGTAGACAACACCCCACCGGTGGTCGCCAGCCCCGTGGTGAACGATACTGCTCTGGGAAGCGGTGACGCTGTGGAGGTCAACGTGACCGCCAACGACGACGAAACGAAGACCGAGAGCGTCACGGTAACGCTCGTCGCGGACGACGTGAACTTCAGGACAACCACCGACGCGGTGAACGACTCTGGCACGTGGACAGCGACATTCGACGCAAGTGAACTGACCATCGACGGCAACTACACGGTCAACGCCACCGCGACGGACGCCGCGAACAATGATGCCACGGCTACGAACGAGAGTGCGCTCGACGTCGATACTACCCCACCGTACGTGAGCGCCGTTCTCGATACGAAGAACGACACCGCCGGTTACGTGAATGTCACCGTCGGCGAGGACGCGACGGGTCTCCCCAACGTCACCTTGACCAACTCGACGGACGCACCCGTGGACGTCTCCACGCTTACGGACCCCAACAACGACGGAACGTTCTCAGGGACGTTCGAGTTCGAGGGGAGCGGCGAGTACGATCTGGAGGCGAACGCAACTGACGACGTCGGTAATCTCGGCGCGTCGACGGCGTCCGGGACTTTCTCGGACCTAGAGCCAGCCAATAACCACACAATCACTGGTGAAGACGGGACTGAGATTGTCCTGAACATGGAGGGCACTGAAGGCGGAGTCGCAGCGCTCACCAGTTCGGATGCCCCACTCGCCGAACTCGGCCCGGGCAACGTGGGTTCGACGTTCCTGAACGGCGAACTCGGCGAGAATCTCAATGCGAGTCTCAAAAACGCGACCATCCGTATCCCGGTTAACGGCAACATGCCGGCCGGCCTGACCGATCCTGAAGAGGTCAACATTAGCCGGTACAACGAGTCCACGGGTGAGTGGAACCAGCTCAGAACTGAGGTTGAGGACGAAGGAGAGGATGCGTACTTCGTCGCAACCGTCGAGCACTTCTCGACGTACGGTCCGGTGAACCAGGACAGCACCGCACCGACAATCGACGACGTGTCACCCGCATCCGGTGAGCAGTACGACTACAGTAGGGACGACGTGACGGTGACTGTCGACTACAGCGACAACAACGCTATCGACGCAAGCAACGTCACCGTCACATTCAACGGCAATCCTGTCACCAGTGATGCTGCCACGAGCATTTCGACGTCCGAAGCGACGTACACCGCGACCGGCCTCGTCGGCTCGGGCCAGAACTGGGTGAACGTCACGGTTGTCGACACGGCCACCAACACTCAGACTGAGAACGTCTCGTTCACGGTCGAGCAGGATGATAATGTGCCCACGGTGACGCCGAGGCAGATGACCTTCGACTACGGGACTGACCCGGTTCCCCTGGAGTTCACCTACGCTGACGACCAGAGCGGAATCGACGTGTCGAGCGTCGAGTTGTCGGTAAACGGCCAGGACGAGACCAGCGACGCCGTGGTGACGTCGGCTGGCGTCCAGTACAACGCCAGTGGGCTCGCGCCCGGCACGCATACAGTTACGCTGAACGTCAGCGACAACGCTGGCAACGCAGACAACTTCACCGAGACGTTCACCATCGCGGCTGACGACAACGAGCCCTTGGTGACCAATGTGACGCTCTCGCCAACGCTATCCGACGGGAAGCTTCCGATTGGCACCGAGCAGGCCACAGTGACCATCACGTACGACGACGCTGGAAGCGGCATTGACCGAGGAAATGTCACCGTTGAGATTAACAACCGGGACGTTACTGGCGCAGCAACCGTAACGGACTCCGATCTCACTTATACAGCTCTGGGCTTAACAAACGGATCGTCACACACCTTAGAAGCAATAATCCCCGACGAGGAAGGAAACGAACACCGTGAAAACGTAACTATCGAGGTTGCCTCTCCGCCGACTGATGAAGATGATGGCGACGAGTCGGATGATGAATCGGATGAAGACTCCACTGAGCAAGATCCCAGTGATGACACTGAGACTGCGCTCAATGCGACGCCAGATGTGCTCAAAGAAGTCCCCCTAGAAGACGCCAATCCTGCGTCGCCTGGGACTGCCATCGAATTCACCGAGACACGGTTCGTTCAGGACATCAGGTTCAATTCGGATTCACTCGACGGCTCGGTGAGTGTCGAGGAGTATGATGATCCGCCAGCAGCGTTCGAACAGGAACTCGAAACGGAATTATCTGACCAATCTGCTGATGATAATTTCTCTGTTGTATCCGCTATAGAGATTTCCCCCTCGTCTGATGCAGCTGCGTCAACGACCGCGACGATTAGTTTCTCTGTCAACGAGAGTGAAATCGACGATCCGGATGCTGTATTTGTCACTCACCAACTGGAAAATGGATCGTGGGATCGACTCAATACAACCATCGTGAGTACGGAAGGGGATACTGTAACCGTTGAGTCACAAGTCGATTCATTCTCGTTATTCGCAATCGTCGAGAATGAAAGTGAATCGACGAGCGAGCCACCGAATGGAGACGGCACTGACGGTACCGATGGCACTGACGGTACCGATGGCGGCACGGACGATACAGGGGACGGCACTGACAGTGCTGGTGACGGCTTTGCCGAGTCCACAGATGATGGAAATGATGGGATCGGTCTTGCACCAGTACTTATCGCCCTCGTGGTCTTTGCACTGGCAGCAGTTGTCGCATTGTGGTACCGCCGCTGAGACGTCTGGTCTATTGGCAGTTTCAAGACTAAAACCCCGATTTCAGGGCGGGGCGGATGTCAACAGGATACTTGTGAGTTTCCCCAGAGTTCACAGGCGGTCCGAGGCGGATGCCACGGGGCTTGCCCCCGAGGCAGTTGACTCAATCAGTACGGGAGGCCCGACGTATACGGCCGAGCTGGAGCGGGAGTCAGAGCGCGAGACGTCCAAGACGTGTTCGTGCTGTGGGCAGAAATGCCGCGCGAATCGCGTCGATCGTGGACTGTACGTGTGTGAGGAGTGCGGAATGACGGCGAACGCGGACGTGAATGGTGCAGAGAATCTTCGGCAGAAAGTAACTCCGAGTCTCGCCTGTGATGGGGGAGATAGGAGTAACGGCTGGTTGGCACAGCCATCGACGTACTTGTTTGACAAAGAGACTGGTGCGTTCGCACCTCGAGAACAGGTCACGTCGGAAACCACAATATTCCAGCGGCAGCCGGGAATCCTCGCGCTTCAGCGCGGGGAGGATGTCAAGTCGAGTGGGATGTCACGGTTTTAGAATTGATAATAATCCGTCTTCTTGGTCTATTGTCGCTATGAGTCCCCTGTTTTCACTTTCCTCTTTGCAACATATTACTATTACATTGACGTGGATGAATATGCTCATCTCCAGATCTCCATAGACATCATCGAACTCATTTCCAGTGATGGAGAAGTCTTCAATTGCCCGTCGATGGAGCTTCATTACTCTTGGATACACCGCCTGTTCACACTGTTCTTCATGGAGTAGAAATGGAGTTATGCCATATTCGTCGTAGTAGCAGAGAAGTCGCAAGTTATTTTCCACGCGATTTAAGAGGATTTCCGCAAAGGCTTCGTAATCTGGCGGCAGTTTATCGCATGGAAATTTCAATATTTCATCAAGTTCTTCGCTGGTTTGAAACATTGTCCTACTCATGCAGGATGCAAGGAGCGAATGGCGAATCAAATCCAAGTTCAATTCCAGCGCAGCCTGGAACGAGATAACTCAGATTGCTGACGATATCAGGTAACTATTCCAAACTGTCACGCCAATACCGGTAGTTGCGATTCCTATTGGGATCCCCACTCTGTAAGGCCGAGGAGCAACCCGCCAAATACCATAAAACACGGATAGAAATCCGATCTTGACCGTGAATAGTGCCAAAATTCCTTGCTTTGACAGGAGCAACGCAAGCACTGGATTAGCCTCCGTAACACCAGCAATAAACATGTGTCCTATGATGGTTGTTACGATGTCGCCAATTCCCCAAAATACCACTGTACAAGCCCAATAAACATCACTCCAGTCTGCGATTTCTTCCTCAATGGTTCTGCTGGATATCTCCCACGACTGAATCGACATTACATCTCCTCAACAATAATCTTCCCTGAGCCTTTGATGGTAACCCAGTGCCCTTCGAAAGGGAATTCGAACGACGCCGAGTTGGGAATTGAGTTGCCCTGAAACAGGTTTCGAGCAGCGTTTGAATCGATCGTTTCTTCCAATGGCCCAATTTCGTCCATGGGCTCACCTCGCGCTTGGGCAATTGCTTCAGCAATATCAACACAGATGTCCTGTTCTGATTCTAACGACACCGATTTGATCTTGGGTTCACTGGGCATGAAGGAATATTCTGCAAAAAACCACTTAATCCCAGAACTCGATTCCAGTGATTACTGGACTGTACACGGATTTATAATGTGTATTCTTGCGTCCAGTAGATCACCAGTCCCCGACAAAAGCGATGGTCCCTGGGGAGGGGGGGGGAGTATGACCAATCACTGGAATCCAAATTCACTGTTCGAAATCCTCGCTGACGAGAGAGCCCGACAAATCCTTGTCGCAACGAATATCAAACCACGATCAGCTCAAGATTTAGTCGATATTTGTGATGCCTCAGATTCAGCCATATATCGGCGTGTCGATGTAATGACTGACTATGGCTTGCTAAAGAAAGAACAGAAAATAGATCTTAACGGACACCACTATTGCGTTTACACTGCCCACCCGGATAAAATAGAAGTTGAAATCGGCGAAGGAAGCATCTTGGTTGATTTCACCAATAAAGAATTGAATATGAATGGCGATAAACTTGCGAAATCCCCTGACTTGGAAATATGAACTACCCCACCCTGTCCGGGTGGATGGGCGGTATTCAGCGTCCCGGTGGGACCCCCCGGCTCGAGAAACTCCTGTGGACAGTACAGAAGTCTCAGGGAACTGAGTAGCCGATTCTGGCCACGATTCACGCTCGGAACTACGCCGTCTCCAAATACTGGCGGATCGCCTCGACGAACTCCACGTATCGATGCAGTGAGTTCTGGAGGGCGTCGTAGACAATCTTGATACAGCGAGGGAATCCCGGCGTTCACGCCGGGTGGGAATCGCGTACGCTACGTGCTACAATCCATCGACTAGACGATTAATGACTCCCCAGTGCCGTTCCACTAAATGAATGACTTTTATATTTAATCAAAGTCATATGGTATTTGTGGAGCTTCGACGTACCGCCGTCGTAAAACTCGCCGTGGACGATGATGCTCACCACCTTCTCCAAGAGACGATAAAGCAGTTCAAACAGTCCGCTCAGATGGTCGCGGACGAGGGCTGGAACGGCATGGACGAGGGTTACATCGTCACGTCGAAAACCGAGCTGCACGACCGGACATGCGACGACGTACGTGAAGCCACAAACGAACTCAACGCCGACCTCGTATGCGCTGCTCGGAATCGAGCCGCCGACGCACTCGACTCCTGTGCCGAGAAACGCAAAGACGACGAGAATCCCTCGAACCCACAGTTCACGTCGGATTCGGTTGTCTACAACCTGAACGCGATCACTTACAATAATGATCACGCCACGGTTGCGACGGTGGACGGACGAATCGAGGCCGAATACGTCCTGCCTGACGAAGACGTACCACCAACGACGTACTTCTCCGAGGGCTGGGAGAAACGTGAAGCCACGTTGCATCACCGTGACGGCGACTACTACCTCCACATTGCTGTCGTCAAAGAGATAGAGTCGGAAGCTGCCGAGAACGGAACGGTTCTCGGCATCGATTTGAACGTGGATGGGCACCTTGCCGTCACCTCAACCGGTGCATTCATCGGGAACGCGGATTATCTCAACCACAAACGCCGAGAATACGAGAAGCGGCGTGGACAGATGCAACAGGCCGGAACTCGGTCGGCGCACCTGACGATGAAATCACTCGGGGGGCGATTCGCTAACTGGAGCGAAGACTACCTGCACCGAGTCTCAATCGTGTTGAAGTGTTCATGATCGCGTTCCTCACGGATCAACTCCAAGTGTCCAATGGCGACGTTCAACGGATTCTTCAGGTCGTGCGAGACCATAGAAGCGAATCGATCGAGCCGATTGTTCTGGCGCAGTAACGTTTCGTTCGACTGTTCCAGCTTTGTGCGCACTTCTTTCACCTCCCGTTCTTTGTGTTTGCGTTCGGTGATTTCACGTGACACCGTCACTACGCCATCGAGATCGTACTCGGCTGAGATCTGGGTTATATTGGTCTCGATCCAGATCCAATGTCCCTCGCCATGTCGAAATCGGAGCTCAACTGGCTTCGTCGGCTCACCGTCGAGTGCTTGCTCAAAGCGCTCAATCCCACGTTCTTTGTCTTCCGGATGGAGATACTCCTCAAGGGACCTTTCGAGGAATTCTTGCTGGCTTCGGCCAGACATTGCTTCGGTGCTTGTGATGTAGGTCATCTCACCGTCCGGATTGAGATGCGTGAAAATGTCCGTCGTACTATCGACGAATGCACAACACCGCTCTTCCACGTCGGCGATCGAACGCTGATCGTCAAAGTAGTCACCGGCGTCGCACGGCTCTCCCATATCGGTGTAATTGAAAGCATGAAATATAAAATAAGAGGTCGGTTGAATTTCCAATATTGGTCATCTGAGTTGTGCCCTCTCACTCCCCTTTTGAGACATTCATCTGGCGGACGTGGTTGGTAATACCATCCGGGCTGCACAGTCGGTGAGGTCCCTGATATAAGGGGGCGGCCCGAATCTCATAGCGTTATCCTGTTGTGAGCCCTTCTCGAATCGCGTGTAATGGCTCCCGCAAGCGGTCCGGATAGCGAGGCCACGGAGCCCGTCCGACCTCGCTGGGATATGCAACGGCTGGTATCATTGCTGGTCGTCATAGTCGTCGCTCTTTCCGCGATTCCTCTCGCCTCCGCCCACGGCACTGCAAGCACCTCCGTACTCGAACGATGGCACGGACTTGGGGCGATCGTCGTCGGGCTATTCAGCATCGCGGCAACAGTCGTTGCCAAGCGAACCGATCGCCTGGCTCCGAGACGGGCGATCTACAGCGTCCTGTTCGGTCTGACTGTGATGACGATCGGCGCGTTGATCTTCGATGGCCTCGCGCCCGAGGCCAGTTACAGCGCGAGCACGATGCCCTTCCCACGCTCGTGGTACTTCGACATGACCTTGCTCGCCGGAATGGCGATCGTTATCCTCAGTTTCGTCGTCGGTTGGCTTCGCTGGCCTGGCCGACCACGCTACACGTTCCTCGGCATCCTCATCGGATTGTGGGTCGCTTACCCCAGTCTTCTCCCGGGAACGATGAGCACGACGCATCCGCTGGGGTACGCGATCGTTCTGAGCACGCCGGTGCTCGTGGGATACATTGTCTGGAGGGACGCGAGCGACGCGATTCGCGTCGCGCTCCGGGACCCCGTCGCTCGCCGGTTCGGGATCGGGACCGGGGTGCTGCTCGCGGTGTACTTCACCGCACTCAGCGGATACATGACCGTCTTCCCCGCCGAGGCAGCGCCCCACGAGCGGATCGTCGAGGTCGTGGACGTGCAGTACCAGCTCGTCGTCTGGCCGACCCTGGAGATCTTCCTGCCGCACGTGCCCTTCTTTATCGCCGTGTCGATCGGTTCCGTCGTCCTCGTCGGGCTGCTGAGCGTGCTCGTCGGCCTGAACTCCGCGCTGATCGCCTACCGGTGGCGTCGGGCTGGCATCGCGCCGGCCGCGACGGTTGAGGGGACCGGCGGCACTGCGGCGATTGTCGGCTCCTGTGCGTGTGGCTGCTGTGGTCCGATCCTCGCCCAGCTCGCGCTCATCGTCGCCGGCTCCTCCGTCGCCGCACCGATCTATTGGCTCTTCGTCGATTCGGCGTCACCGTTTGCGATGCTGTTCCTCGTCGCCAGCATCGGGCTGTTCACAGGTGGCCTAGTGTACGCGACTGATGGCGGAGCACCAGCGGAGGATCCGCCATCCGGAAAGCTCGTGAATTCCTCGGCGTAGGAAGTGCGCTCCACCGACCGGGGCAGCCGAGTAGCGGATCACATTCGATCCGTGGTTTCGTTCTTCGACGCTGGTTCGGTGCTGATCCAACAGTGGGTCGGCAAGTCCAGTACTGTCTACTCGCCACACTCAGGCGAGCGCGCGATCACGCTCTGCCGGACTCCGACGCCCGGGTCGGCGCGCGGATCAACGGGCTACTCGCTGCCGATCCGGTCGAATCCAGCGATCGGTGAGGGCGACTCCGGAGAGACAGTCTGACTCAGTCTGCTGCTTCGTCTCGACTCGCGGCGCTGAGATTGAGTTGAGAATGACACGAAACGTGCACGGGAAGATTCGACGAAGCCTGTGACAGATATCTATCAACGTTATAATTGTGTGGGAGATACTGGGCGTGTGTGAGCGTTGATACGGAACGACTCCTCACAACGTGGCGACGGGTCTTCACGAAGTCGTGGCCGGTCATGGTTGAGGAGTTCTCAACGACGCTCATGCGGACGACCGATATCCTCATCTCGGCACTTTTTTCTCCGGCAGCGCTCGCCGCACTCGGAATCGCTGACCTCTACGCCAAACTCTCGACGAGCGTCGGCAACGGGCTCGGAACTGGGATGATTGCCCTCTCCAGCCAGGACACGGGGCGTGGCGCTCTGGCCGACCGAGACCAAGCGATCACACAGACGCTGTTACTCGGGTTCGCACTCGGCATCCCGTTCGTACTGGTTGGTCTTTGGACCCACGATTGGCTCTTCGCCATGCTAGGCTCCCCCCAGAACGTCGTCGAACTGGGTGGCACGTATCTCGCCATCATCTTCGGGATTAGTCCCGCCCGACATATTGCGCAGATCGAAGAACGCGCACTCCAAGGCACGGGAAACACTCGTTCCCCGATGGCGGTAGCGATCGTTGCGAACCTGTTGAACATCGGTGTGAGTCTAGCACTCGGCCTCGGACTCGGACCGTTCCCCGACCTTGCGATCGTTGGCGTCGGCCTCGGGACTGCACTCGGAACAGTATTCACGGCAAGCGCGCTCTTCGTCATCATCTGGCGGTACGAACCTGATCTCGCGTTCGTCCGCCCGCAGGGGTATGTGATCTGTCGGCAGGTTGTAGTCATCTCCGCACCGAAAATCGGCGAGTCGCTGCTCTCCACCGTCGCCGAACTCCCGTTCAACGCGCTGTTGCTCAGTTTCGGGACCAACGTGAACGCCGCCTACCAGCTCGGCCGCCTGATTGGTGATACCTTCAGCGACCCGATCTCTATTGGGTTCAACGTGACCGCGAGCATGGTCGTCGGTCAAGAACTCGGCTCGGGCCGTCCCAAGGCGGCGCGCTACTTCGGCTGGGCGACCGCCGCGATGGGTGCGGTAACGCTCGGTCTGTTCGGTGCGGTCGTCGTGCTCGGCGCCCCGTGGATCGTCGGCCTCTTCAACGTTGATCCGACGACGGCGAGGTACGCCGTTGGCTACACGCGTGCATTCGGAGTCGCTGCGCCCTTCCTCGCGCTCTACGTCGTCTTTGCGGGCGCCCTCCAAGGCGGTGGTGACACGCGCGTCCCCTTCATCGCTCGCGTGAGCGCTCTCTTTGTGTTCATGCTCGGCGCGTCCTACGTTCTAAGCGTTCCACTCGGGCTAGGCGTCCCCGGCACCTACGTCGGCATCGTCTGTTATTACGCTTGGTCGTTCCTCGTCAACGTTGCCGGCTTCCACTGGGGTGATTGGCAGGCACGCGCGACGGAGATGATGAATGAACGCGAGCGCTCTCAGCAAGAGCCGACCGGTTGAGAACACGGGAGGTGGATCAGTGATTCCGACGAATCATTCCAGTACGCTGGGTGGCGGGCTGAACGATCCACTCTCGGCTTCGAATGATATACGCGGCCGTGACGGGGTTCTTGTGGTCAGCTACCACGGCTGCAGCCGTTGGCGTGTCAGCATGACGGCATCGAGTGGGAGTAGCGCTGGTTCGTCAGCCTCGGCCTGCCGGAGCCGGCCCAGATTAACGGCGTGATGGGTCACCAGCCCGAACAGAAGCCCGGCTAACTCTGAAATACTGGAGAGAAACGCGAACAATGCGGTGTTGTACTCACTTCTCACTCCATCCCTTCTTCCGGAGGGCAAATATCTTATCAGAAAAAATACTTGTCTACGAAAAGTTGGCATGAAGGCTGGTCTCTGAGCAGACTCACCTAACCGCTAGTTCGCACTTTTCGACCTGAATAAACCCTGTCCACGATACCGACTGACATAAGTAATCATAAATAATTGGAGGGTGGACTGCAGCCAGAGCTGGGCGAATCGCCGGGCGCGGCTCCTCGATCGAGTCGAAATATCGGTTGCCGAATCGTCGTTTGAACTGTCGCCAGCACTCCTCAATCGGGTTCATGTCGGGCGATCCCGGTGGCAGAAGCGTGAGTTCGATCGCAGTCTCTTCGACGAATTCAGCGACTCGATTCGATGCGAAATACGTCGCGTTATCGAGAATAATGTGCAAGTGATCGCCAAACTCGGTCTGAAGCGCTCGAAGAAATCGCACCGTTATCTCGTTCGTAAACGAGTCAGCAACCTCGGTCACGAACGGCTCTCCGTCTTTGGTTAGTGCACCGAGCAACTTCACGTCCTCGTACGTTTTCCAGTACGGCAGCGAAACTCGCTTGCCGTTCGGAAACCAGGCGCGATACAGGTCACAGCCGACCGCTTTCCGCGTCTGATCGATCGCTATCGTGGTATACGTATCAGAGAGCGTCTGAGTCAGTTTTTGAGGTCTTTACAGAATTCCGAGCGTTCTTCATCGTCAGCGGTCGGTGGCTGCAGCCGTGGCGTCTGCCAGGACAGGCCGGCTCGTTTCAATAATCGCCGCACGTGACGGCGAGAGAACTCGTGATCGAACTCGCTTCGGAGATACTGTTGGGCGAGCGCTGTCGACCACCAGGAGCGTCAATACCGACTGTTCCCGGCAAATTCTCCACCGCAGATCGAAATTGCTCGAACTCGTCTTCTGCGATCTCGAACAGCTCCGAGATGTCGAGCCCGCCATCATTAAGTATCTCGAGTTCACCGAACAGTTCGAGGAAATTCAGCCTATCACATCCCAGGTTCGAACCGTAAATGGGTGGCTCTCGTGGCTGCCTTGTATCTCGTCGCCAGTGTCGCTCTCCGCTACCGAGAGTTCTCCTATATGCGTCGCGTGGATTCTCGATTTCGGGCATCGTGAGCGGCCGTTGGTGGGTGCAGTGTCGGTCGCGGCCGAGTCAGGTGTGGTTCTCGTATCCATGAGCGCCAAGTGCACGCCTCATTCGAGGCAACTTTGCGCCACATATCCAGGCGGCTATCAATTGGGAGCTGTTCCGGTTTGGACGGACTCTCACGGGCAGGATTGACAAGCCGTCGGCCCCCCGCCTCCATATGATGGACGAGTTCGCCGATTCAACTGGATCGCGGCAAGCAGTGATACTCGCCACTGGGGTCAGCATGATTGCTTTCGGAGTGTGGGTGCTCGTGACCTAAACGCGGGTTCAATGGAATTCTCGGGCGAGCCGAAGGATCTTCGCCGCGTTCATCGACCAGTGGGAATAAAGGATGCTCAACTTGAAAGAGGAGGTATGGTGCCTAAGGATGAGCTTGCTCGCCTACTCACCTCTTACGAGCAACTAGACCGGATGATGCGGATGTACGAGCGACCGGTCCCCGAAAATCAGCCATCCACGAACGAGATCGATGATGCTGCTCTCGCTGCCGAAGTCGAAGCCCTGGAGCAGGAGTTGCGGGACGAACTGTAAGCGAAGCCCTTCCTGGTGGTCTATTGGAGGTCGTTGATTTGCTGGGGGCTCGTGGGGTGTCCCATTACCGCAGTGTACTCTACCGACTGAGGAGAGGATGGTCGTTTGAGGGGCCAAATGGGTTGTTGAGATTCGTTTGAATCGACGTTGTCCCGAGGGCAATTCACCGGGTTTTTATAACGATATAGGTGGTAGTAACGTCCGGCACAGTCTAAATCGGCGGATTTGGGAGATCAAATTCCCGTTGAGAGGCAGGGCGTTCGTTCGAAGGAACGTGGCCTCTCACGGCAATGACCAGGGTTCGAATCCCTGTCGGAGCACTCTTCTGAAGCGAACGTAGTGAGCGAAGAAGAAGACAGCGCACGAAGGGATTCGACCCTCGCGAGTCGTAACGACCGAGCGGAGTGAGGTCAGCCGTCTCGCAATCGGGTTCGAATCCCTGTCGGAGCACGACAGCGACCGACCCTCGTGAGCTCACTTTTACTGTTCACTCGCCGTGAGCCACGGCGACGGCTCTGGCTGCTCGAACGTTTCGGTCGGGCGAGAACGCAGTAGTATTGGCCCCTCGATCGGTCGCCGGGCTACCTACTCGTCGTCCATCGCTTCGGAGAGCCCGTCCAGTGCACTGCCGGACTCGTCGCCTCCCTTTGCCGACATCGGATCTTCCTCGACGTCTATCTCGTCGGGGACGCCGTGGCGGTCCTCGTAGCGTTCGACGGCAGTGATCTCTTTGTCCCGGAGATAGTTCTCACAGCCTTCGTTCTTGCAAGAGGCGAACAGCCGCTCGGCCTTGAACGGCGAGAGCGTGGTTCCACATTCGCTACAGACGCCGGTCGTGCTCAGATCCGAAGCGTTGGCGTAGGCCGTCAGGTATAGCTCCTTCTGTTTCGAGGGCATGAAGTTCGGCCCCGTCTGCTCCACGGCTGTTTCTCCGGACTCGTCGTCGGCTGGTTCTTCGTCCTCGTCGGAGCCGTTGATCGTTGAGCCCAGCTTCGTGAACAGCCCCATCACTTCCCACCTCCACTCGAGCGTCGCCGTACGGCTCCCTTCGTTATTGCTCGTCCCGACGCTTCCCCGACCGCCGATCGGTGCTCCCCCCGAATCATCATGGTCGATCAATGTAGTCATTGTATTAAAGCGTATTGGCGGAAACGGAACTAACGACTGCTCATAGTTTATTTAATTGTCCGTGGGTTGCGGTCTTGTTGCACAAAATCATTCGAAGCGGAGTAAATATGTTCGCCTGCCTGTATCCCTGGGCGGCCGAGCACGCCTTCGAGCACGAGCGCCGCCACTGGGCGCCCGGTCGTTCACAGCTGCTCGTTCACGATCGCTCGATGCGAACGGGCTGTCAGAACTGGTCGTCCAGGGCGTTCGTGACGAGCGAGGGCGAGCGCGTCAGGTCGTAGCTGTTGAACTTCCCGCCGTTCTCGGTTCGGACCTCCTCGGCCTCGACCAGCCCGGTCTCGACGAGTCTACGGAGGTAGTTCTGGAGTGACCGCTCGGTGTTGGGCGATTCCCCGGCGTCGGTACACGCGTCGACGTACGCGTCGAACGCCTGGCCGATCCGTGCCGGGAGCGCACCTTCGTTCGCGAGTGCACAGAGTCCGCGGAGCGCCAGCACCTGGTGGCGGCGGAGCCCCTCGAGCCGCTGGGCGACGGCAGCCACGGCGACGCGGTCACGGGCGCGGTCGAGGTGGGCTTTCGTGATCGACGCCGTCCCGTCCGTCTCGGCGATCTCGCCGGCGGCCGCGAGGAGTTCGAGGCCGAAGCCCACGTCGGCGTCGCGATCCATCGTTGCCTCGACGACGCTGTCGAGGACCTCCGCGTCGAGGGCGTCGTCTCGAAACGCACGACCGGCGCGACGTTCGACGATCGATCGTAGTTCCGCTTCGTCGTAGCACGCGAGCGCTCGCTCGCTGTCGCCGAGTATCGTCCGCTCGCGTGCGTCGAGGTCGTTCCGTAGCGTGAGTGGCGTGCTCGTCGCGATCGTGGCGAGTGCCGCGTCCGTGTCGACCGAGCCGACCACGTCGCAGACGAGTGTCCGGCGGACGTCCGTTGCAAGCCGGTCAACGTCGTCGAGGACGATACAGCGCGGCGCGGGCGCCCGGGCGAGGCTGTCGATCGCCCGGTCTCTCGCGGTCTCCAGTGCGAGGCCGGACTCGGGAAGGTCCGCACCGAGCTCGTTCGCCACGCGCCGACAGCACGTGAAGACGGTGTCCTCGGTGGTGCACTCGAGATGGACGACCGTGCCGCCAGCCCGCCGGAATTCGGCGACGGACTGCGTGGCGAGTTCGGTCTTGCCAGCGCCGCTGGGGCCGTAGAGCGTCACGCCGACCGGCGATCGCCCCTCGCGGCTCGGCTCCAGGATCGACTCGAGGGCCTCGAGATTGCCAGCCCGCTCCGGCAGCCCGTCCGCGACGCCCACCGCGGTCAGCGCGTCGGCGTCCGCGAACGGTGTGCGGTGTGGCTCCCGCTCCATCCCTGCCATGTGGCCGTCTATCATACGAAGGTGTATAAGGGTCTTTTTACCGGAACTCGGTCGTCGCGATCGATCGTCGACAGGGACGACACCTGCTCCCGACCTCGCAGGCCGACCCGGCGGATCACCGCACTTCGACATCGGTGAACTCGAAGCGCCGACCGCCGCTCGAGACCGTCGCCTCCCAGCCGTTCGCGTTCGCGATGCCGACGACGATCGTCATCGCGAGCCCGAGCGACTCCGCCGCGTCGTCGACGCGGCCTTCCATGAGCGCGTCGCGCTGTTCGGGCGTCAGCGGGGCACCGTCCCGCTCGAGGTAGAACCCCTCTTCCAGCCCACCGACTTCCACGGTGACCCCGGCCCCGCCGTGGTGCAGGGCGACCTCGAAGAGGTTCCGGAGGAGGCAGTGCAGCTGCTCCTCGTCGGCGAAGAGGACGGGATCGGCCGCCACGACGAGTTCGCCGTGCTCGGGGTCGAGCTCCGCCCAGACCGAGCGGAGGAACTCGGGGAAATCGATCGAGCTGCGCTCGGTCGGCGTGCGGGTGTAGCGGGCGAGCGTCATCGTGTCGGCGAGGAGGCCCTCGAGCACGTCGAGGTGGTCGGCGACGGCGTCGATGGCGCCCTCGCGTCGGCCGGCCGCTTCGTCCTCATTCGCCGCGTCTCGCGTTTCGGCGTCCTCCAGCGCGCGATCATCAGCGCTGGCGTGCTCGAGCGAGACGCTCTCCTCCCTGGCGCACTCGACGGTCTCGATCGCCGCCTGAAGCTCGTCCCGGAACGTCGTCGTGAGAACGCGCTCGAACTGGTCCAGCCGGCCGTCCAGGGGTGCCTCCGGCCGCTGATTCAGCTTCTGGTCGGTCACGTCCACCGTGATGCCAGCGACGCCGGCGATCTCTCCGTCGGGTCCGTACCACGGCGCCTTGCAGGTCAGGACCCAGATGTCCTCGCCGGTGTCCGAGCGTGTGTACTCCTCCTTGAGATCGATCGGGCGCTCGGTCTCCATCACCTGTCGGTCGTCCTCGACGGTGAGGCTCGCGTGCTCGCCGTGGTAGAGGTCGAAGTCGGTCTTGCCGACGACGTCCGCCGCCGTCGGGTGTCGTTTCCCCTCGCCGTTGACGAGATACTCTTCGGCGGACATGCCGATGAGGGCGTCGCTGACCTTCACGTGGCGGCTCTGCTTGTCCTTGAAGTACACCGAGATCGGGAGCCCGTCCAGCAGCGAGCGCAACATCGACTCCTCCCGGGACGGCTGCCCGGGATCGCCGCCGCTGCGATCCTGCCAGAGTGCGAGCACCGCACCGCCGTCGCTGGCAGCGGTCACGTCGACGCGGCGCTGTTCTCCGTTCGGAAACTGGACGGCAGCGGACGCCGTTCCGTCCGTCGGTGGCGAGCAGAGTGCGCGGAGCCGGCCCTCACCGTCGACGATGGCGTCGAAAATTCGATCCTGGCGAACCGGCGGCGCCCCGACGTCGAAGGCGTCGGCGAAGGCCTCGTTGTGGTAGGTGACCGCTTCGCCCCGGAACACGCAAGCGGGGAGGCCGCTTGCGTCGAGCAGCGTCGCCAGCTCCTCCGCGAGCGGGTCGAAGACGGACTGCTCGCCGCTCTGGGGAACGAGCGATTCGATGCGGTTCGCGAGCAGGTCGTAGGTCGCCGATCCGGCCATCGCGCCTGCGCTCCCGCCGTCCGTGACCGGGTCGCCGCACCCGGCGGCCGACTGCCGCGGCACGAACGACGTCTGGGGATCGAGGGCGTCCACGACCGCGTCGGGGGTACAGCCGTCGAAGAAGACGATCGGGAGGTCGGAGACGACCTCTCGCGCTCGCGAACAGATCGTTTCCGGTGAACGCCAGTCGACGCCGCGGTGGCTGGCGACGAGACAGTCCGGGGCCGACTCCTCCAGAAGCGACACCGCTCCCTCGAGGGACTCGGCGACGAGCACGCGCAAGTGGTCACGCCGCGTTTCGAGGTGTGCAGCGGGGAGTTCGGCGTGTGCGGCGTGGTCGTCCAGATGGACGACCGTGAGCTGTGAACGTCCGTGACCGATGCCCATGGCCAATGTGGTCGGTTACCACACGCAAAGAGGTGTCGATCGCCCGTCGATCGATCCGGGATCCCGCGGCGTTGCTCGTCACACGGACAGCCGCGAACGCGCCTGTACGGCGGTTTCGTCGCCAGCCATGTTCGCTCTCCGACGCAGCCACGGATCGACGCGACGGGACGAGACCGTCGTGCTGGCGAACGTATTCGCCACGTGACACCGACCGGCCGATCCACGTGAAAGCCGCTCGGCACCGCCGAAGTCGAACGATTTACTCGAACGATCAGTAAGAAACCAGTGCGCGATCGCGACGTGAAACTCGCACCGGATTTTCATGTAGGAAAGTAAACATTATGCTGGGTCCGCTGCACGAGTGAGCCACGACAGGGCACGGGTGCCACTCACACCCTCGCGCTGTCCAGCCACACATGGTAGACAATGATTCAGCGGCCGACGGCGGCCCGTCGGCCGAGGAGCGATCAGGTGAATCGACAGGTGAACGACGGGACGACGCCGGTGAGCGATCGCTGGTGGAATCGGACGATGGCTTCGGGTTCTCGCGACGATCCGTGCTCAAAGGCGTCGGCGCGGCAGGGGTCGCCGGGAGCGGCCTGCTCGGTAACGCTTCCGCGGCGTCCGTCGGCAGCGGCGGCTATCACGACGCCCCGCCCGCCGGTGCAACGACGCACGGCTACGGCCGGCACACGACGGCGAACTTCGGGAGCGGACCCGTTCCGACGAACGACTGGTACACGACGATTCCCCTCGCCGGTATCACCGGCGAGAACACGCTGCTCGCGGGCCACCCGCTGACGTTCAACACGCTCGAAGGTGGGCTCGCGATCGGCCATCCCCAGGAGTGGACCACCAGCTGGAACGCCGGCGATCAGGTCGGCAACGCGATGAAGTCCGGGGCGGCGCAGCTCACGGTCAGCCACTCCGGCGCCGGCAGCTACGCGGACGTCGCGCTCGACGACCACGGCGACTGGTCGGCGACGGGCGTCTTCGGCGAGGGAACGGGCACGGCGACGACGTTCACGATCGCGCAGGGCTCGCCCTACGCCTTCTTCGAGTTCGCCGGCGGCGGTGGCGAGATCGCGTTCAGCTCCACGCCGGCGGTGTTCCAGGACGACGGCAACGTCCTCGGCGTGACAGTCGACGGCAAGCAGTTCGGGATCTTCGCCCCGAGTGGCAGTACGTGGAACGGCGTCGGCACCGACACGATCACGACCGGCGCCGGCTTCTGCTCGATCGCGGTTCTCCCCGATCAGGGCTCGCTGAGTACGTTCGAGGACTACGCCTACAACGTCATCACGGACACCGTCTTCGACTGGAACTACGACCAGGCGGGCGCGACGGTTTCGACGACGTTCTCCTTCCAGCTCGACGAGCGTGCCGATAGCACCGCCTCGGGGACGATCACCGCGCTCTATCCGCACCAGTGGAAGCACACGAGCGAGCCGACGATGGGGAGCAGCTACCCCTCCGCCCGCGGCGAGATGAAGGCGCTCTCGGGCAGTTCGTTCTCCGTCGACTACGACTGGCACGGCATGATTCCGTTCCTGCCCGACGAGGGCAGCTACGACGACGCTCGTCTCGAGGGGCTCGTCTCGAACGTCGACGAGTCGATCCAGGGCGGAATCGACCAGGACACCTACCGGTTCGGCAAGGACACCGCGAGCCGACTCGCCAAGTCCGCCGCGATGGCCGACCAGCTCGGGATGACCGGCAAGCGCGACGCCCTGCTCGACTCCGTCCAGCAAGGGCTCGAGGAGTGGTTCACGCAGAGCTCCTCCGCCACCTTCTACTACGACGACTCGATCGGGGTGCTCCAGGGAATCCCGGGCAGCCACGGTTCGGTGACCGACGTCTCCGACCACCACTTCCACTTCGGCCACTACGTCTGGGGCGCCGCCCGGATCGCCCGCCACGACCCGACCTGGGCCGACACCAGCAACTGGGGCGGCATGGTCGAGGAGCTGATCGACGACTACGCGAACCCTTCTCGTACCGACGCCGACTACCCGTTCAACCGCAACTTCAGCGTCTACGCCGGCCACTCCTGGGCACACGGCTCCGGCAACTTCGCCGACGGCAACAACCAGGAGTCCTCCTCGGAGGCGATGATGGCCTACGCCGCGATGATCGAGTGGGGCGAGTACACCGGCAACGACGAGATCCGGGACTTCGGGATGGCGCTGTACGCGACGCAGGCCCGCGCCATTCAGGAGTACTGGTACGACAAGGACCAGACGAACTTCCCCGACTCCTGGGAGGCCGACTTCGCCGGCATCGTCTGGGGCAACATGGCCGCTCACTCGACCTGGTGGACGGCTGACAGCGAGGCCGTCTACGGCATCAACATGCTGCCGCTGTCGGGCTACTCGATGCACCTCGGCTGGGACGACGACCTGACCGCACGGACGTTCCAGCAGATCTCCGATCTCAAGGGTGGCTCCTTCAGCTACTGGCCGGACATCCTCTGGATGTACGAGGCGTTCTCGGACTCGACGGACGCACTCTCACGGTTCAACAGCCGGTTCAGCAGCTACTCGCCGGAGGCCGCCCAGCCCAAGGCCCACACGCTCTACTGGCTCGGTAACCTCGACGCGATGGGCTCGCCAGATCCGAGCGTCACGGCAGACACGGCGCTCTACCAGGTGTTTTCGGACGGCACCGACCGCACCTACTGCGCCTACAACGCCAGCGATAGCAGCACGACGGTGACCTTCTCTGACGGCACGACGCTGTCGGTCCCCGCCAACTCCATGGCGACCTCGACCGGCTCCGGCGGTGGCGGCGGCGCACCCAGTGCGCCCTCGAACCTCCGCTCGACCGACCAGACGAAGTCCTCGATCAGCCTCGCGTGGGACCACGACGGCACGAACACCGCCTACTACAACGTCTACGTCGACGGCGCGTTCGAGACGACCTCCTCGAGCACGACCGCGACGATCACGGGCCTCTCCGCCGACACCGCCTACACGTTCACCGTCACTGCCGACGACGGCAACGGCACCCAGTCGCCGGAGAGCAACGCGCTCACCGCTTCGACGGACCCCGGTGACGGGGGCGGCGGGACCGGACAGCAGCCCTATCCGGGCAGCCCGCACGCGGTGCCCGGGCGCGTCCAGGCCCAGGAGTACGACACCGGCGGCCAGGGCGTCGCCTACAACGACACTACGAGCACGAATCAGGGCGGCGCGTTCCGCACGGGCGAATCCGTCGACGTCGAGACGGTCTCGGACTCCACCGGCGGCCAGTACGACGTCGGCTGGACGGCCGACGGCGAGTGGCTCGAGTACACCGTGGACGTCGGAACTGCTGGCACGTACGACGTGCACGTCCGCAACGCCTCGAACGCCGACGGCGGCACCATCTCGATCGACGCCGCCGGAACGGACGTCACCGGTGCGGTGTCCCTTTCGGGCACCGGCGGCTGGCAGAGCTGGCAGACGACCACCATCCAGGACGTCTCCCTCGGCGCCGGCGAGCAAGTCGTCCGCGTGAACGTCGACACCGGCGGCTTCAACCTGAACTGGGTCGAGTTCGAGCAGGTCGACGGTGGCAGCGGTGGTGGCAGCGGCGGCTACTCCGGTGACACCGGTGACGGCTGGAGCGCCACCGTCGAGACGGTCGGCACCGACCAGGACGAGTGGACGTTCGAGCCGAACAACGCCGCGAGCTGGGCCGACGTCCAGTTCGCCGATCCCGGCACGAACGGCTGGGTCGGCTACCGCATGGACGGCAGTGGCACGAGCCACACCCACACCCGCGACACCAGCGGCGACGGGAGCGCGATCGACGTGCGCTTCGTCTGGGACGACGGCGCCGGCGGTCAGTACGTCTCCGAGCGACGGACCCACCAGTACTGACCGACGGGATCCGGCGAGCGCATCGCTCCTTTCGAGCATTCCCGCCGCTCCTGTCGGCTGTTCAAGTCGCTCCTGCCGGCCGTTCCCGCCGCTCCAGTCGAACGGTTACCAAACCGCGTTTTTCTGCTGTGCCCCACGCGGGCCCCTGCCGGCGCCGAATCGGTCCGCTCAGAGCACGCCAACCGCAACGACGGCGATGAAGAAGACGACCAGTACTGACAGTGCCACCAGCGCGTCGTTCTCGCGGACCTTGCGGTGGAGCGGCATCTCGTCGTAGGCCGCCGCGAAGGTCTCGCGGTTCGTCTCGTCGTAGAAGTACTTCCGTGCGCCGGCGAAGGTGGCCGTCACCGCACAGCCCGTGCAGACCGGCTCGCCGACGAGGCGCTCGATCTCGAGGTGGTCCGGACACGCGATCGCGCCGCAGTTGGCGCAGTACGTGAGATTGGTGGCCTGGGCGTCGCCGCCATCACCACTCGCACCGGCGGGATGGACACCGCCGCCCATCTCGTCGTCCTCGCAGTGGACGCAGTGGCGAAACTCCGCGTCCTGGACGAGCGTGCGACCGCCTGCGGCGTAGTACTCCAGTTCGTACTCGTACTCGCCCAGCGAGGTTGCGACTGCGACGTGTGGAAGGTAGACCGGGTCGAGCGATTCGACGGTGACGTCGCTCGGCTTCGGTCGGCAGGACTGCTCGTACTCGACCGCGTTGTCGCCGGTGTAGGTAACCGTCGTCTCGTGGCGGTCCCGGGCTGTCTCCGTCAGCCAGTCCCGGTACTCCCCGAGGGGAGCCGCGAACCGCTCGACGTCGGTCCGGTCGTAGGTGCCCTCCAGCGACCGGTGGTCGATCGAGAGCCGATCCGCCCGCGTCGATTCGACCAGCTCCCGGACGTCGGTGCTGCAGTGGTCGATGGTCTCGTGACCGTCGAGCACCGAGCGCTCGCGATCGTCGACCTCGTGGATTACTCCGGCTTCGGTCTCGAAGGTGGCGTCCACGGCGGTCTCGGCGGCGAGCACCGGCTCGAATCTGACGGCAGTGAGCGTCGCGCCGACGGTCCACTCGTCGAGATTTCGCACGTCCGTGGCAGCGGCTTCGAGGTGCCCCTCGAGCGTCTCCCGGTCGGTCGGCGGTGCGATCGTCTCCCCGCAGACGATCTCGACGTTCCCGTTGTAGAGATCGAGACCGATCGACTCGCCACGTTCGAGGAGGTCCTCGCCGTCGATCAGCTCGAACCCGACGTCGACGGGATCGTCGCCGACGCGCTCGGCGTACTCGCGGGCGGGCTCGGTGAACCGTCCCGTCGTCGCGATCGCCGCTCGCACCGGACCGTCGTAGTCGTACGTGTGCGCGGCGGAGTGGGTCTTCTGGACCACGGGGCGGCTCACGACATCGGTATGCTTGCACTCGACGACGACCGCGGTCGGCTGATCCGGTCCGTCGCCCGCTCCGCCCCCTGCTCCGTCCGCAGCCCGGTCGTCGAGCATCGTGACGTCGCGCCCCTCGTCGGCGATACGCTCGGCGCGCTCGACGTCGCGGTAGCCCTGGTGCCGGAACACGTCCACCATGACCGCCTCGAACTCGAAGCCAGAGAGGTCGTCGAGGAGCGTCATCGCTGTTGGCGGAGTTCGCCGGGGATCGGTCAAATGGGTTGCGTCCCGTGATCGTCACCGGGGTAGCGTCCCCGCGTAGCGGGACTCTGCGGCTGCCGATCGCCGTCGTTTACAGCCCGACGTTGACGGCGTAAGCCCACTCTGTGCCGCTGACCGCGAGGAAGAGCAAGGAGGCGCCCAGTAGCTCGACGTTCTTGATGAAGTGGATCATCTGGTCCTGTGCCTGGTCGTCGTCGACCGCCCAGAAGTCGTGCATCATCGGCGTCGTGACGACGAGGAAGGTCGCGACCGCTCCCGCGGCAATGGCGGGGAAGACGCCGAGTACGATCCCGAGCCCGCCGCCGATGAGCATGATTCCGGAGCCGGCGACCGCCACGCCCGGGACGGGAACGCCCTTCATCTCGGCGTAGCCGGTCATCCCCTCGTGGTCGAGGAGATGGTTCAGTCCCTGGAACGCGATGAGTGCGCCGAAGAGAAGCCGTGCGCCGAGCAGCAGTGCGCCTTCGAGCCCGGATTCGAACACCATCAGGCCACCACCTCGACGGTCTTCGGCGAAGCGACATCCTCAGTTCGTCGGTACGACACGTCGGTCGAAACTCCAGCTAGTTGCATCACACTACCAGGTTCGATCGCGAACCTATATATGCGCTCGGCGACATAGTTGCCACCGGGTAACATCGATGACAGCAGGGACGAGCGGCGACGCGACGGAGGCGACCGAGACGACGAAACCCCCGGCGGACGAACCCGGGCCGTGTTCGCTGATCGAACCGTTCGAGCAGATCGGATCGAAGTGGCGCCTCGTCGTCCTCAACGACCTCCTCGAGGGCGAGAAGCGGTTCAACGTGCTCAAACGATCCACGGGCGCGAGCTCCCGCACGCTCTCGCGCGTCCTCGACGACCTCGAGGAGCTGGGCTTCGTCACGCGCCGACTGGAGGAGGACGCCCCGGTCGCGACCTACTACTCGCTGACTGACAAGGGCGAGTCGCTCGCGCCCATGTTCGGTTCGATCGAAGACTGGGCGACGGAGTGGCTCGACGGATAGCGCGCTGCCCCGCCCGGCGTGTCGCTCGGTTTGCCGATGCGTGACACGTGATTGTGCACTGCCCAATCGACCGGAAGCACCGGCGTGCTCGGAGCACGTATCGGGCAGCAAATTGAAGGCGGCATCGCACCTCTGCTTCCTATGGTCGTTCCGGACGTCGACGCTTCTCTCGTGTACGCTCTCTACGTGCTCGTTTTCGGCGCCTCCGCAGCGATCTGTTTTGCGAGCCTCCCGAAGACCCGCACGATCGTGGACGAGGACACGCAGCGTGGCCTCGCTGCACTCCTCGTGCTGTCTGGAGGCTGGGCCAGTGCGCACGTCGGTTTCCTGCTGGCCCCGACCCGTGAGCTGCAGCTGGCGTTCTACGTCGTCGGGCTCGTATCGGGGTTCTCCGCGATTGGCGCCTGGCTCTACTTCTGTTCGGCATACACAGGACGGACCTACCACCGCAGGCGTGGGTTTCGTCTCGGTGCGGGCGCGCTGTTCGTGGCCGTCGTCACGCTAAAGGTAACCAACCCGGTCCACGGGCTGTACTTCTCGACCTCGGCTGCCTCCGAGCCCTTCGCCCACCTCGCGGTCCAGCACGGAACGCTCCACTGGATCGCGATGGGGCTCGCGTACGCGCTCGCGAGCGTCGGCTACTTCATGCTCGTCGAACGGTTCCTCGCGGTGGGACAGGACACCAGGCCGCTCATCGCGCTCGTGGGACTGACCGGTCTGCCGCTAGTCGCCGACGTCCTGGGGCTCCTCTCGCCGCGGCTGCTCGACATGACCTACGAGCCCATCGGCGTCGCCGCGTTCGCGGTCGGCGTGCTCTACCTCTATCTCGAGGAGTTCCAGGCGGTCCAGCTCGCCGGGAGCCACGGGGAACCGGTGGTCGTGCTCGACCCGGACGGCACGATCAGGGAGTACAACCGCCCGGCGCTGACGCTGTTCCCAGGCCTCGAAGAGTCCATCGGGGATTCGCCCGCTGACGCGGTTCCTCGGCTCTCCGAGGCGCTGCTCGCGGACAACCTCCTGACCGTCGAGGCGGAGGGCGAGGCGGTCCACTACCGGATTACGGAGACTGCGATCAGTGCTGGCGAGGTCACGCTGGGATCGGTCCTCTCGCTGGAGGACGTGACCGATGCAGAGGAGTCGCGTCGTGCCCTCGAACGGGAGAAGGAGCGCCTCGACCGGTTCGCCAGCGTCGTCGCACACGACCTGCGGAACCCCCTCAACGTCGCCGAAGGGCGCATCGATCTCGCACGAGAGGCGGTCCGGGACGGCGGAGACGCCGACGAGCACCTCCAGGCAGCCGCGGACGCCCACGATCGCATGGAGATTCTCATCGACGACCTGCTGACCCTCGCCAGGGAGGGCAAGGACATCGACGAGACCTCGGCCGTCGATCTCGGTGAGCTGGTGCCGGCGTGCTGGGAGACGGTCGATGCGGACTCGGCCACGCTCACCGTCACGGAGCCGCCGACCGTCGTCGCCGATCCGGACCGGCTGCGCCAGCTCTTCGAGAACCTCTTTCGCAACGCGGTCGAACACGGCGGCGAGGACGTGACGATTACCGTCGGCGCACTCGAGACGGCCGAGGGCTTCTTCGTCGAGGACGACGGCCAGGGGATTCCCGAGGAGGACCGAGAGGAGGTGTTCGTGGCCGGGACGACGAACCCCGACGGCACCGGTTTCGGGCTCGCGATCGTGTCGGAGATCGTCCAGGCCCACGGCTGGTCGATCGCGGCCGTGGAAGGCCGTGAGGGCGGCGCGCGGTTCGAGATCCGGACCTGAGTCGCCAGCTCGACCGTGAGCGGGGCTCCTCTGTCCCGGGATCGTGCTGCCGTTTCGATAGTCGGTCCCTCGGAGCCAGCACTCCGACGTAACGTCGCGTTACCTCGCGAACGGTATCGCGGTGTTTCGGGCACTCCTGTGGTTGCCTGCCTACGATGCTTCCCCGAAAGTCGTGCCGAGACCGCCGTTCCCGCCGCGTCCAGATTCGTTCACAGGGTCCTTTGGAGGATCGCCCGGACCGGCGAGGTGACGGTCGGTGACCGATCGGACGGTTTCGGTCGCGCACAGCGTGGCGGACGTCGGCGAGGGCCCGCTCCGGAATCTCGTCGAACAGGGCACCGGTGGCACCCTCTTCCACCGATTCGAGTGGTTGCGCGCCGTCGAGGCAGGGCTGGCGTGGGAGCCCCGGCACGTGGTCGTTCTCGAGGGCGCCGTCGAACACCTCGAACCGCATCTCGATCTGGTCGCGGAGCCGGCCGACGCGCGGTAGCCCGCCTGGGACCACGGTACCGTCCGTGTCGCTCGGGAGTCCTTTCGATCTGGGCAGCTGACCCGTACGCCAGCCGTCGTCGAGCGTTCGGCGCACTCGCTTCCGCCAGCCACCAGCTTTAAGCACAACTCCAACACCCTTGGAAGCATGAAAGCAACGGCGATCGCCCACCCGATCCAGGGCATCGTGAAGTACCACGGGATGCGGGACTCCCAGCGCCGCCTTCCCTACCACGACTCGATCAGCGTCTGCACGGCGCCCAGCCACTCGAAGACGACGGTCGAGTTCTCGATGGACAACGAGGACAACACCTACGTCATCGACGGCGAGGAGGTCGAGGGCAGCGGCCGCGACCGGCTCGACCGGATCGTCGACGCCGTTCGCGAGCGCTCCGACGCGCCCCACGCCGTCTACGGCGTCCGGATGGAGAGCGAGAACAGCTTCCCGACGAACGTCGGTCTGGGCTCCTCCTCTTCGGGCTTCGCCGCAGCCGCCACCGCGCTCGCGGAAGCCGCCGAACTCGACGCCACGCTCGGCGAACTCTCCGCGATCGCCCGCTATGGCTCCGCGTCGGCGGCCCGATCGGTCACCGGCGGCTTCTCGCACCTCCGGGCTGGTCTCAACGACAAGGACTGTCGATCCCACCGGATCGACAGCGAGATCGCCGAGGACATGAAGGTCGTCGTCGGGCTCGTTCCCGCCTACAAGGAGACCGACGACGCCCACGAGGAGGCCGAGGACAGCCACATGTTCCAGGCGCGAATGGCCCACATTCACGAGCAGATCGCGGAGTGTCGCGACGCGCTCCGGTCGGACGACTTCGATCGCGTGTTTGAACTCGCCGAGCACGACTCCCTGTCGCTCGCCGCGACGACGATGACCGGCCCCGAAGGGTGGGTGTACTGGTCGCCGAAGACGCTCCAGATCTTCGCCGCCGTCCGCGAGCTACGCGAGGAAGAGGACGTCCCGGTCTACTTCTCGACGGACACCGGCGCAAGCGTCTACGTCAACACCACCGAGGAACACGTCGAGGAGGTCGAGGAGGCCGTCTCGGACTGCGGCGTCCAGACCGCCGTCTGGGAAGTCGGCGGGCCCGCCCGAATCCTGGAGGACGAGGAGCAAGCACTGTTCTAGAACCACCTTTTTTGCACTCGGGTATCCTCGCTCGCCGATAGCCGTTCCTGCTCGACTCGCTTTGCTCGCCTGTGCGGGCTGCGACTATCGAGCCCTCGCTCGCTTCGCTCGCGAGGACGCTCCGCTCGCTGCGGGTACCTCTCGTGCAAAAAATCTGGACCAAAAAAGACCGCGAGTCGGCCTCGCTCCAAACCGCGTCGCTCGGCCGCTCGCGGGAGCCCCCACGGACGACTGGAGGTCCGGAACGAATGTTTGTAGGGCGGGGATGTCCCTCCACCAACGCCTCCACTGAACCTCGTCTGCTCCACCCTCCCCTGAAGTTGTCCGCTTCGCTCGCACCAGCTTGACCAGCGGGCGATTGCGATCACGACCGAACGCTTACGTCGTCTGGCGATCACTCCCAATTCGTGACCGACTGGACGCGGGAGTTTCCGTTCGAACTTCGCGTCTGCCACTGGGCCGAGCGGGAGTGGCCGCCGGGCGAGACACTCGACGCCGACAAGCACGTCCTCGTCGGCCGGCAGCTCGGCACCCGCGAGCGCCGCTGGGACACCGTCGTCGCGATCTGTGACACCGAGGCACTCCGCCAGCGAGCGGTGTTCGGCGAGGAAGCGCTCAACAGAAATCTCCTCCGCGTCGTCCAGGACGCACCGTTCAAGTTCGAGTGGTACCGCGACGTGCTCTCGCTGTGGACGACCGACTGGCGATACGTTCGTGAAGCCGTCAAGACGGCAGCGGATCGCGACCTGATCGAAACCCGGCGTCGGAACAACCGGATCGAACTCCGTCGGCGCTGGGAGTACCCGGACTGGCTCGACGCGCTGATCGCCATCGAGAACAAACCCGATCTCGACCGGAGCGCCGCGGACGCGCTCGCCGACCAGATGGAACGCGACGTGGCCTTCGGCCTCGCCGACGAGGCGTGGGTCGCGACACTCCAGACCGGCGAATCCGCCGAGCCCGGCCTCCTCGCCGACATGCCGGTCGAGGCGGGCGTCCTCGCCGTCGATCCCGAGGCCGGCGACGCGGACGTGCTCTGGCATCCACGCACACTCGCCGTCGACGACCCGGGCACGCGGATTCTCGATCGCCCGAGCGCCAGCGAGTACGACCACTCCGCCGCGGAGTTCGAGTACGTCGACGCGGAGTGGAAGTCACTCGCCAGACTCGCGATCGCCGAGCGGCTCTACGAGCGCGGCTGGCGCTCCTACGTCGACTCGATGCGGTCGGACTGTCGCCACTTCGAACTCCGGAGCGTCGGCGACGACGCTGCCGCATCACTCCAGCCACACTGTGCCGTGAAGGGGCACTGCCCCTCGACGTGGGAGTGTTCCGGTCGGTGCGGCGAGTTCGAACCCGAGCCGCCGGCGTGGCGCTCGAAGGGCTGGCCGATCGAGGGCGGTCCGGGGAAGGGACTGCAGTCCGTGTTGGCGGAGCGACGGGCGCGAGAACGACCGAAGTAGGTGAGCGATTGTTGCGGTATGGAGTGCTCCCGGTTTGGCAGCGTCCCCAGAGGCGTCAGTCCTCGATCCCGACGGCGGAGTCAGTCCTTGATCTCGACGGTGAGGTCTTCGCGCGGGACGGCGAGCCGGAAGGTCGGTACCGCCCGGTACTCGACCTCGACGGCTTCCTGCCTGCGGAGGCGCTGGAGGGCGGAGCGAACCTCCTCGACGTCTGGATCGCGATCGGTCTGCTCGCGGAGCGCTTGCAAGACCGCCACCACGCTCATCGAGCGCTCGTCGGGCCCGGGGAGGACCTCGATGACGGCCGCCTGCAGCTCGGTCACGCGCACCGTTCCGACGCCGTCGCCGTCCTCGCCCGGTTCGACGCCGGGCTCGACGTCGACGAGGTCGGCGGCCTCCGCCGTCGCCCGGATCAGGCTGTTGTCGTCGCGGAAGGTGTAGTCCGACAGCTCGCCGGTGAGGTATGCGTGGACGTCGCTTCCGGAATCCGCGCCCCAGCGATCCTGCAGCTCGCTGTTCTTCGTGGGCTGGAGCTCCACCACGTCGGCGAGCCGACTGCGGGCCTCATCCGAGAGGGTCATCGGGCTGGTATCGTCGGGGCCGGGTAGTGGGTGCTTCGGTTCCGAACGAGTCGGCCGGTACCGGAGACCTGTCGGTGCTGGTCGATTGCTACGTGTGCGGAAGAGAAAACCACTGCAGAGGTGGAAAGCGGGAGGGAGAGATGCGACGGCCAGCTCGGGGCTACAGGTCGCCGAGCTTCCGGAGGAGCTGCCCGCGCTGTTCCTCGTCGCTCTGGATGCCCTTGAGTTCGAGGACGTTCCGCTCGAGCTTGTCCAGCGCGACGTGGAAGGCGTTGCGCGCGCCGTACCCCTCGCCGCTGCCAGCGACCTGCCCCTTGTTGGTTCGGAGGCGGATCTGGCACTGGATCAGCGGGGTGCCGCGGAGCTTCTCCTTGTGCTTGTGGTAGCGCACGTGTGCGTGCTGGACCTGCATCTTCTGGTACTTGTCCGCGACCTCCTCGATCGCTTCGCGGACGTCCTGTCGGGAGATGGTGTCCTGCAGTCGGATGTTCGTGATCTGGACGTCGAGGTGGGTCTCCTCCGTGTAGGTGAGTGCGCGGAGCACGTCGGTCTTCGTGAGGATCCCCTGGACGAGCCGGTCGTCGTCGGCGGGCGTGACGACGAGGCCGCCGATGCCGGCCTCGAGCATCTGCTCGACGGCGGCCTTGGCCGACTTGTCGGCGGTCGTCGTGTCCACGGGGCTGCTCATCACGTCGTAGACCGGGATGTCGAGGATGCGATCGGCGTCGCCGGCGCGGTCGCCCTCGCCCATGACGTCCATGTTCCGGACGGCGATCTCGCCGATGTCGTGGGTCGTGACGATGCCGGTGAGGTAGCCGTTGTCGTTGACGACGGGCAGGCGGGAGATGCCGTTCTCCCGGAGGCGGTTGATCGCCGTGCCGATGCCGTCGTCCTCGTTGATCGAGACGACCTCGTCGGTGTAGATGTCGGCGACGTCCAGGGCGTCGAGGTTGTCGAGCACCGCCTCGAGGATCGCGTCAGCGGTGACGATTCCCCAGAGTTCGCCGTTCTGGAAGACGGGCGCGACCTTCGTGCCGCCCTCGACGAGCTGGCGGGCGGTGTCCCGGAGGTCCTCGTGCCGGTCGATCTTCGGCGCCGGATCGTTCCGGCTCGGCTTGATCAGCGCACCGACCTTGGCGTCGTCCTCGACGTGGGACTGCAGGAGTTCCCGCTCCCCCAGTACGCCCGCGTACTCACCGTCCCGCGTGACGATGATCCCCTTGGAGTTGTCCTCCTGAAACCGGGCGCGAGCCTTCCCGAGGCGGGTGTCGACGTCGATTGCGACGTACTCCTCGGTCGCGATAGTAGAAACGTCCATAGTGCTCACTTCTGGGAATTCGTATGCGACGGCCTTCAACGTACCGACCCCCGACCTCGCCGAGGACCGACGCAGCGAGTGCTCCGCTGGCGCCGATCGAGCCGTCGTCCGGTCGCAGCGGTCGCGCCGGCACTCATACCTTATATGTAATAATATACCTTCAACACCTTGTACTTATTAATATTCGGGACATACGCTCGGCCGAGCATGATCCACGACGCTCCGGACGATAGTTCGTCCGAAACTACGTACGAGTGTCTCCAGTGTGGCGCCGTAATCACCAGCGAGGCGAACCCCGGCAAGTGCGAGGAGTGTGGTGGGAATCTCCACAATCGTGCGATGGCGCTCGAGTAGCGATCCGTTCGCAGACCCAATCAATGTCCTCTGACCAGTCGTCGGTGCCGTCGGAGACCACCTCCGGCAGCGCCGGCACTACGTCCGAATCCGCGCTCGCAACCGCTCGCAAGCAGCTCGAGCGGGCAGCCACCGAACTCGACCTCGACCGGAACGTCGTCGAACGACTCCGGCATCCAGCGAAAGTCCAGGAGGTGAACGTTCCCGTCGAGCGAGACGACGGCTCGGTCGACGTGTTCACGGGCTATCGCGCCCAGCACGACAGCGTTCGCGGTCCCTACAAGGGCGGGCTGCGCTACAGTCCCCACGTCACGAAGGAGGAGTGCGTCGGCCTCTCGATGTGGATGACCTGGAAGTGTGCGCTGATGGATCTCCCCTTTGGCGGCGCGAAGGGCGGCGTCCGTGTCAATCCCAAGGAGCTGAGCACGGACGAGACGGAGCGACTGACCCGCCGGTTCGCCCACGAACTCCGCAACGTCATCGGGCCGATGCAGGACATCCCCGCCCCCGACATGGGAACGGATTCCCAGACCATGGCCTGGATCATGGACGCCTACAGCATGGAGAACGGCGAGACCGAACCCGGCGTCGTCACCGGGAAGCCAGAGGTCATCGGCGGCAGCCCGGGGCGAGCAGCGGCCCCCGGTCGCAGCGTCGCGATCATCACACGCGAGGCGCTCGACCACTACGACGTTCCGCTGGAAACTGCGAGCATCGCCGTCCAGGGGTTCGGGAGCGTCGGCGGCCACGCGGCCCGGCTCCTCGACGAGTGGGGTGCCACGATCACCGCGACCAGCGACGTCAACGGCGCGGTGTACGATCCAACGGGCCTCCCCGTCGACGAGATCCCGCTGCACGACGAGGAGCCAGAGGCCGTCGGTCGGTTCGACGCGCCCGGCGTGACGGAGCTGTCGAACGAGGAGCTCCTCGAACTCGACGTCGACGTGGTGATCCCGGCTGCGATCGGCAACGTCCTCACCAAGCGCAACGCCCACGAGGTGCAGGCCGACCTGATCGTCGAGGGCGCGAACGGGCCGACGACCAGCGTTGCCGACGAGATCTTCCGCGAGCGGGAGATTCCGGTGATCCCAGACATCCTCGCGAACGCCGGCGGCGTCACGGTCAGCTACTTCGAGTGGCTGCAGGACATCAACCGCCGGAGCTGGTCGCTCGAACGCGTCAACGACGAGCTCGAGACCGAGATGGTCGGCGCGTGGGATCGCGTCCGTTCGGAGGTGACCGAGCGCGACGTCAGCTGGCGCACCGGCGCGTACGTCGTCGCACTCTCCCGCGTCGCCGAGGCACACCGACACCGCGGGCTCTGGCCCTGACGACGCCGAGTTTTCCTCGCCGACGCTGTCGCAGTGTCGAGGGCCGAGACGAATCCGATCGCGCTCCGGAGCATCGCAACGGGTAAGACCGTCCCGTCCGGACCGCGCAGTATGGACTTCGCGGCACGCGTCGAACGCGTCGAACCGAGCGCGACGGTGGCGGTCTCCAACCTCGCATCACAGCTCGAGGCCGACGGCGTCGACGTCGTCGATCTCAGCGTCGGTGAACCGGACTTCCCGACGCCCGAGCCGATCGTCGAGGCGGGCAAGGACGCGATGGACGCCGGCCACACCGGCTACACGCCGTCGAACGGCATCCCGGCGCTCCGGCAGGCGATCGCCGACAAGCTCGCCGCCGACGGCCTCGACTACGCGCCCGAGGAGATCGTCGTCACGCCGGGCGGGAAGCAGTCTCTCTACGAGATCTTCCAGACGCTGCTCGACGACGGCGACGAGGTCGTCCTGCTCGATCCGGCGTGGGTCTCCTACGAGGCGATGGCGAAGCTCGCCGGAGCCAACCTCTCGCGCGTCGACCTCGCGCAGTACGACTTCCAGCTCGAGCCCGGCCTCGACGACCTCGCCGACGCCGTGGACGACGACACCGAACTGCTCGTCGTCAACTCCCCATCGAATCCCACCGGCGCCGTGTTCTCTGACGCCGCACTCGAGGGCGTCCGCGATCTCGCCGTCGAGCACGACGTGACGGTCGTCTCCGACGAGATCTACAAGGAGATCACCTACGGCACCGAGGCGACTTCGCTGGGTACCCTGGACGGCATGGCAGAGCGCACGATCACTGTCAACGGGTTCTCGAAGGCCTACTCGATGACTGGCTGGCGACTGGGCTACTACGCCGCCTCGGAAGAGCTCGTCGAGCAGTCCGGCAAGCTCCACAGCCACTCCGTGACCTGTGCGACGAACTTCGTCCAGCACGCGGGCGTCACCGCGCTGGAGGAGGTCGAGGCCGAGATCGACGAGATGGCCGAGGCGTTCGAGGAGCGCCGGGATTTCCTGATCGAGGCCTTCGCCGAGCGCGGCGTCGAAGTGCCCGAGCCCGACGGCGCGTTCTACATGATGCTTCCCGTCGACGAAGAGGATCAGGCCTGGTGTGAGGAGGCCATCGAGGAGGCCCACGTCGCGATGGTTCCCGGGAGCGCCTTCGGCACGCCAGGCTACGCGCGCATCTCCTACGCAGCGAGCCTGGATCGGCTCGAAGAGGCGGTCGACCGGCTCGACGACGCTGGCTGTCTGTAAGCCCGACCCGCGACACTGCAGCGCTCGACCGCCATCGCCGTCAGACCTTTTTCGAACGCCGCTGACGCCCCTGCGTGGCCGAATCCGAGGAGGACCGACGGTCCCGGGCGATCGGTGCGGGCATCGGAATCGGCGTCGGCGTTGGCGCCGGCTGGGGGGATCGTGATGGCGACGGCCATGAACGGCGATATCGCGACCGGAATGACGATAGGTGCCGGTGCAGGGATCGTGATCTCGCTCCTCGCCGGTGCTACTACCTACTGGACTGCCGTCGAGGGGTGAGGCTCACGTCGAGGGTCCGCTCACGGATCGATTCCGTTCTCCTGGATCGGTACGTGGCCGCAGCTGTGGCTAGGTTCGCTGGGCGGAGTGTGTCATTCTCTCCACAAGGCGTATGGTCATTGACGATGCCGATTTTTGCATGCGGCGTCGAACCGTAGTGGCCGGCATCTGTTCTGCACTCGGAGCAGGCTGTACCAGCTTCACGCTCGGTTCGGACGACGTCGACTATTCGCGCTTGGAGATCACTCGAGTCCGATCCGACGAAGTGGAACGCCGGTACATCGACGGCGAGTACGTTCAGATCGAGAATCTCAGTAACGGGGCTATCGAGCTCGAAGGGGTCGCCCTCCAGTTTTCCCCAACGCACAAACACGTCATCGAGGATCTCGAATTAGTGTCGGGGGCGCAACTGTTCGTTCTGTCCCGGAGTACGTCCCCTAGCAAACTAGATTCAGATCCGCCCGTCCACGTCCGTGGTGCAGGGTTCGGCGACGATCCAAAGACGTCCGTACTCGAGGCACCGGGCACTGTCGAACTACACTCTCCAAATGGAAATCTCGTTGACAAATATTACTACTAGCCCTGCCGTGGGTCGGCGACGCAGTTCCTTCGAGGGAGGGCGCTACAGCGACCGACCTGTGCGATTGATTCAAGCTGCCCCGACCGCGTCCTCGACGACCGACCACGCAGCGTCGATCACCGAATCGACGTCCTCGTGCTCGGCGTATATCCGGAGGTACGGCTCCGTCCCGCTCGGTCGCACGAGCACCCACCCACCGCCCTCCAATTCGACCCGCACGCCGTACTCCGTGTCGACGTCGCTCGCCTCGAACTGTATCGGTAGTTCGGCCTCGATGCGCTCCATCGCGCCGGCTTTTGCCGTTTCCGGACAGGGGACGCTCTCTTTGCGGTACGGTCGCTCGACGACGTCGGCCGTGAGCCGTTCGATCCCGCCGGCCTCTGCGGCAAGTGCGGCGATCACTCCGGCGGAGACGATCGCGTCGATCCACCCGCCGAAGGCCGGGTGGACGTGCTTCCAGGGCTCTGCAGCGAAGACGACCTCGGTGTCGGCTCCGCCTGCCGCTCGTTCGCGGGCGATCCCCTCGTGGAGCACGCCGAGGGCGACGCGCTCGGTTCGACCGCCGGCCGCGGCGACGCGCTCGTCGATCCGACCGGAGGCGTTCGGCGTCGTGACGACGACCGGATCCATCGCGTCGGCGTCCCGGACGTAGCGCTCCGCGATCACGGCGAGGACGGTGTCCTCGTGGACGACGTCGCCGTCGGGACCGACGACGGCCAGGCGATCGCCATCGCCGTCGTGGCCGATGCCGAGCGCGATCTCGTCGTCGCCGGCGACGAACCGGCGAAGTGCGGCGAGGGACTCCGGCGTCGGTTTGCTCTCGCGAGCGGGAAAGGAGCCGTCGACGTTGGCGTTCAGCGCGACCGGCTCGGCGCCGAGCGATCGGAGGACCTGTGGCGTCGCGAGTCCAGCGACGCCGTTGCCACAGTCCACGGCGACGCGCAGGCCGGAGAGTGCGTCGACGGCCCCAGGGACCAGCGTCTCGAGGTAGTCGACGACGGCGTCGCGGTAAGCGTCGAGCACGTCCGCCTGGTTGGCGACGCCCCACTCGTCCCAGCCGACGGGAGAGGGCTCCGCCGCGACGAGTTCCTCGACGGCGCGCTCGGCCTCGCCGTCGTACTCGACGCCGTCCGCGAAGAGCTTGATGCCGTTGTCCGTCGGCGGATTGTGACTCGCCGTGATCATCACCCCACGACGGCCCTGGCTCGCGTGTGCCAGTGCCGGCGTCGGGAGGCGGCCCAGTCGCTCGACGTCAGCCCCGCCGCTCGCGAGCCCGGCTGCGGCTGCCGCTGCGAGTCCTTCGCTCGTCGTCCGCCCGTCGATCGCGAGCGCGAACGCCAGCGAACCGGCTCCGGCGTCTGCTCTCCCGGGGGCGTCGGATCGCTCCGTGGCGTGACGGGCTGCTGCCCGACCGACGGCCAGCGCCAGCTCCGGGTCCACGGTCTCTCGTACGTCACCGCGGATCCCCGCGGTGCCGAACAGCGTCATGGTCCGTCGTTGCGGGCACGACCACTTAGCTTGGGGCGATCGACCCGTCTCGCGACGACCGTGCTCCATCGTGGCGACCGACCGAGACAGCGCGACTCGCCCCCGACTCTGGCGGACCGCGTACTCGGCTTCGACGACCGTTGAAACCCCGGCAAGATCGCGATCGGGCCCGCAGCCTTATCGGTGGTGCCGCTACAAACGTGTAGTACTGCCAACATGGACGAAGGTTCGCCGGACGCGTCCGCTCTCTCCGCAGGATCCAGTGGCCTCCTCGTCGCCTCCGACGAATCGGCCTGCCGGCAGGCGCTGCTGGACGCGCTCGGGCAGGTCGGCCCGGAAACCGGCGTCCTGCTCCTCGCGACCCGCGACGCGGAGGCGTTCGTCGGCGACCTCCGTCGGGCCGGCGTCGCTCCCGAGGCGATCGGCGTCGTCGACGCAACGGGCGGGGAATCGCTTCCAACGGGCGTCTCGGAAGCGGACGTCGTTCCCGGACCGGGATCGCTCTCGGCACTCGGCGTCGCCACCTCGGATCTCGTGGAGCGGCTCTCCTACCGCTACGATCGGGTCGTCGTCGGCGTCGACTCGACGACGCCGCTGCTGGCCGCGACGACGCTTCCCGCAACGTTTCGCTTTCTGCACGTCCTCGGTGGCCGGGTGCGGGCCTCGGAGGGCGCGTTGCTCGCGACCTTCGACCGTTCCGCACAGGACGAGGAGACTCGCCGGACGATCACGCAGCTGTTCGACGAAGCTGTGATCGTCGAGTAGCAGTCCGGCTGCTCCACTCGCGGAGACGTCGCTGAGCTCGTCTTCGCACGCGCTCCTCTCTCTTGCTCACCGACTGCCAGTAACGTCGTGGGCGACTGCTCCGGGGTCCGAACCGTGGACCGCTACAGCTCGACGCCGGAGGGGATCAGGCTGTGCTTGCGGAGGAGGTTGCCAGCGTCGTTGTACACGAGGAAGGTTCGCTTCTCGTACTCGAGGAACGGTTCCCCGTCGATGGACACGCGGACGTCGTAGCCGCCGTCCTCGTCGGCCACCTGCTCGCCGTACCGACGCGCGGCGCGGATGAACTGGAGGACGTCCGCCGCGTCCTGGTTGAGCTCGAGCACGAAATCGCCGGTGATCCGGTTGGTGACGCTGACGACGCCGCTGGCTTCCTCGGCGTCGAGGTCGTCCTGGAGTCGGAAGGCGACGTCCGTCTGCTGGGCGTCGAGCCGTCCGCCGTCGCCGTCGGAGAATCGCTCTTCGAGCGAGGTTGCTGGCCCCTCGAAGTCGATCGCGACGCCGGGTTTCGCGGGATCGCCGTCCTCCTCGACCCAATCGACGTTCTCGACGTCCAGGCTGAAGTAGTCGCGTCGCATTCCCTGCCCTACGGTAGTAGGCCACGTGGCTTGAACGTAACGCCCGGTGGCAGTTTTCGCGACGGATGGCGACGCGGATCGCTGTATCGACGGCGCCCCTCGAGCGGCGACACCACGGCCGGCGAGAGTGGCCGGCGGAGCCGTGTCCGGGCCTTCCGCGACCGAATCCGGCCACCCAACTTAAGGCCGATCGCTGACATACGATGGTAGACGACCAGTTCGTCGACATCCTGCATGGCCGGAACACCCGACCCCGCCGAGTCCTCTGCCGACGAGGCGAGCGCCGAGCACGACGGTACCGACACGGCAGGCGACGCCGACGGTACCGATACTGCCGACGATTTCGACGGGACGGGTTCCGCCTCGGAGACGGCGGGGACCGATCGCGAAGATCCGGTTCCTGTCGATCGTGACGACGTCGCTCCTGGCGGCGTCAATGACGACGAACGCGACGACGCCAGCGCTGCTGGACGCACCGACGACGCTTCTGGACTCGACGGCGCGACGCCGAGCGGCGACTTCCAGTCGAAGTTCGCCTACGTCCGTCGCCAGTTCCTGCGCGCCGGCCAGCTGCTCCAGGGATCGACGATTCCAACCGACGAGTACAGCCCCGGCGACCACGGCCCGCTCGTCACGTTCGACGGGCTCGAGGGGTACGAGGAGGTCGAGCGCTACTGGGTCAACGCGCCCTTTTCCTTCGTCTCGATCAACTTCGACGACCGGGCCAACGAGTACCGCTACGAGGTTGTCGAGCCCGAACTCACCGACGACGAGTTCGCACTCCTCGAGAAGGCCATCGAAGACGTTCGCGATCCGCTGATCTACCGGACCGACGTCGACGTCGACGCCGACGCGGAGGCCGTGCTCCGGGACGAACTCCAGGAGCAACTCGAGCAGTACGGTGCCGACCTCGACGTCGGTGCCTTCCACAAGATCCTCTACTACGTCTACCGGGCGTTCCGTGGCTACGGGAAGATCGACCCGATCCTGCACGACCCGCACATCGAGGACGTCTCCTGTGACGGCTACGACCTCCCCATCTTCGTCTACCACGACGAGTACACCGACGTCGAGACGAGCGTGAGCTTCGCGAAGGAGGAACTCGACAACTTCGTCGTCCGGCTGGCCCAGCAGTCCGGCCGCCACATCTCCATCGGCGACCCGATGGTCCAGACGACGCTGCCTGACGGCTCCCGCGTCGAGATGGCTCTCGGCGAGGAGGTCACCCCACGGGGGTCGGCGTTCACGATCCGGAAGTACGCCGAGGACCCCTTCACCCCGATCGACCTGCTGAACTACGGCACGTTCAGCGTCGAGCAGATGGCCTACCTCTGGCTCGTGATCGAGCACAACAAGTCGCTGATCTTCGCCGGTGGGACGGCGTCGGGGAAGACGACCTCGATGAACGCGATCTCGATGTTCATTCCGCCGCGCTCGAAGGTGCTCACGATCGAGGACACCCGCGAGCTGACCCTCTATCACGACAACTGGCTCTCCAACGTCACCCGCGAGCGCCTCCACGAGGGCACGGACATCGAGATGTACGACCTCCTTCGCTCCGCGCTCCGCCACCGGCCGGAGTACATCATCGTCGGCGAGGTCCGCGGCGACGAAGCGATCACGCTCTTCCAGGCCATGAACACCGGCCACACGACGTACTCGACGATGCACGCCGACAGCGTGCAGACGGTGATCAACCGCCTGGAGAACGAGCCGATCAACGTCCCGCGCTCGATGGTCCAGTCCCTGGACGTCCTCTGCGTGCAGACGCTCACCCGTTTCGAGGACGAGCGCGTCCGCCGAAACATGACGGTCGCCGAGATCGAGGGGATCGACCAGCGCACCGGCGAACTCGACTACTCCACCGCCTACCGCTGGGATCCCGACGACGACACCTTCAGTGGCAGCGGGAGCGCGATCATGGGAGAAATCCGCGAGGACCGTGGCTGGAGCCAGGGCGAGTTCCTCGCGGAACGCCGCGACCGGCAGCGCTTCCTCCGGTATCTACAGACCAACGACGTCACGGACTATCGCCAGTTCACCGCACTCGTCAACGAGTACTACGCCGACAAGGCGGCGGTCATGGAGCGGGTCGCGGAGGCCGAAACTGGCTCCGCACCCGACGCGTAGCATGGCCGGACTCGCGTCCTCACTCGCGGCCGTCGTCTTCGCCCAACAGTTGATCGTTTCCATCGGAGCGTCGTTCACCCCGACCGCGACACCGCTGGTCGCCCTCCGGCCTTTCGTCCCATTGGCGATCGCGGCGCTCCTCGCGTTGCCGATCGTGCTCGCCATCGGCGTCGATCGGATCGACCGGGTGCTTCGGCGGCTCTCAGTCGTCGCGTTCGGGGGCTACGTCGATCGAAGCGAGCGCAAGAAATCGATCCGTCAGCACCGGCTCCGGGCCGCGCAGTTCCCGACGACGTACCGGACCTACGCGGCGAAGACGATTCTCTACTCGATGGTCGGCGCGCTCGTCGGTGGCATCCTCGGACTCTACGTGATCTGGGGCGTGCTGAAGGTCCTCGCGATCGACGAGGAGCGGGCCCGCGAGATCCTGCCCGCCGCGCTGGAGGCGCTCTCGAGTTTCGCCGGCCTCGGCACGCTGACGCCGACGGAGCTGCTGACCCTCATGCTCGCCAGCGGGCTGACCTTCGGCCTCCTCGCGGGCCTGTTCGTCTACTGGTTCCGCTGGTGGTGGCCGGGGCACGTCGCCGCGGTGCGGATGCGCTCGATCGAGGCGACGATGCCTCACGCGATCGCGTTCATGTACGCGCTCTCCCGATCGGGAATGTCGTTCAAGAAGGTGCTCTCGATCATGGCCTCGCACCGACGGATCTACGGCGCGACGGCCGCGGAGGTCGACGTCGCCGTCCGGCAGATGGATCTGTTCAGCCGGGACATGATCACCGCGATCCAGCGGATGGGCCGACGCACCCCCAGCGAGCAGTTCAAGGAGTTCGCGGAGAACCTCGCTTCGGTCCTCCAGAGCGGTCGGAACCTCGCGGGCTTCCTCGACGACCAGTACGAGGACTTCCAGGAGGAGGCCGAGGCCCAGCAGGAGCAGCTCCTGAACCTCATCTCGACGCTCGCCGAGGCCTACGTGACGGTGTTCGTCGCCGGTCCGCTCTTTCTCATCACGATCCTCGTCGTGATCGGCATCGCCGGCGCGGACACCCTCACCGCGCTCCAGGTGTTCGTCTACTTCCTGCTCCCGATCGGGAACCTCGGTTTCATCCTCTATCTGGACACCGTGACGGCACGCTTCGGCCGTGGCGAGCGCGTCGAATCCCTGCCCTCGGTCGCGAGTGGTCTCCACGACATTCGTCGGGCGAGCGGTGGCGATGCCGGCGGGGAGTCGCAGGCCAGCGGTGCTGTGGAGGCGGGGCAGGCACAGACCGACGGCGGCTACGCGACGGACGGCACCGCCGCGAGCGACGACCGCGAGCGGGCCAATCTCGAACGGCTCGCGATCCACCGCCGGATCGAGTGGCTCCGGGCCCGCGTCGGCGCTCCGGTGCGTACGGTCGTCCGGCATCCGGTCACCTTGCTCTACGTGACCGTCCCGATCGCGGTGTTCGGGACGCTCTTCCGGCTCGCGAACGCCGGAGAGCTGACTATCAACGTCGTCGACGACATGTTCGTCCAGGCGACGCTGTTCGTCGTGGCGACGTTCGCGATGGTCTTCGAGATCCACCGGCGCCGGATCGAGACGATCGAGGCAGCCGTTCCCGACTTCCTCGATCGGCTCGCGAGCGTCAACGAGGCCGGTCTCTCGATGATCGACTCGATCGGCCGCGTGCGTGGAAGCGATCTCGGCGCTCTCGGCCCGGAAGTCGACCGGGTCTGGTCTGACATCCAGTGGGGTTCGGACATCGAGACGGCACTCAAACGGTTCGAGCGGCGGGTTCGGACCCGGACGGTCTCCCGCGTCGTCGCCCTGATTACCAACGCGATGAGCGCCAGCGGCGACGTCTCGCGGGTGCTCCGCATCGCTGCTGCCCAGGCGAAGGCCGATCGACGGCTCAAGCGCCAGCGCAAGCAGGAGATGCTCTCCTACGTGATCGTCGTCTACATCTCCTTCGCCGTGTTCCTGGTGATCATCGCGGCCCTGGACGCGGTGTTGATCCCGAACCTCCCGGACACCGCGATCGCGCCCGGCGCCGGGAACCCGAACCAGCCCTCACCCACGCAGGGCCTCGGCGCGCTCGAGGGACTCGGGACGATCGACACCGCCGCCTACACCGTCCTCTTCTTCCACACTGCGCTCCTGCAGGCGCTCCTGTCGGGCATCGTCGCCGGCCAGATGAGCTCGGGCGACGTCCGCGACGGTGCAAAACACGCGGCGATCCTGATGTCGGTAGCGTACCTGGCGTTCCTGGTGATCTGATCGTCGAAACGAACCAACAAATGCCGGCTCTCACCTGACTCGTCGGTAGAATGCGTTACGTCCGGAAGCTCTCGCCGCAGCCACACTCGCTGACGACGTTCGGGTTCTCGACGTGGAACCCCTCGGCTTGAAGGCCTTCCTCGAAGTCCAGCACGCTGCCCTCCAGATAGTCCAGCGACGCCGGGTCGACGAAGACCCGGAGTCCGTCGTGTTCGGTGATGGTGTCCTCCTCGTCGGGCTCCTGTTCGAATCGCATGCCGTAGGAGAGGCCGGCGCAGCCTCCCTGCTGGACGAACAGCCGGAGCCCCGACTCAGCGGGGTTCATCTCCTCGGATTCCAGCAAGGAGAGGGCCTGGTCGACAGCGTCGTCGGTGACATCGACGCGCCCCCCGATTGCGGCGTCCGTGCTCATACCTCTTCATTGCTCGTCAGGTGGGATAACGTTGACGCAGGCGGGTATCGGCCAGCGGTCGGTCGTCGGAGAAGTCCACTGCCGCAGTGAGCCGGCAGTCCGCGAGTGCCCTGTCGAAACGCGATCCGTACACCCGGGACGTGACGATCGAATTCGGTCCGTGGCGAGGAACCGGACGACCTTTCCGATTGCGGTGTCTACGCTGGTGTATGGGTTTTGGTAGCTACGACGAGTCCGAGCAGTCCGACCGTGATCACGACGCAGAGGACGACAAAGGCGTCTCCGTCCACGAACACGACCACGACGGCGAGCTGTCCTTCGAGAACGGCCGATCGACGAGCGAGCTCGTCGACCGGCTCTCGGAGATGGGCGAAGACGACGAGGAGTAGCGACTGACACGACGGGAGCGACGGAAGACGGAAGCGACGAACGTCGGCAGTTGGGGCGACGGACGCGCTTGACATCGCGCGGGCGACGGACGTCGGCAGTTCGGACGATGGACGCGCTTGAAAGGCGGAGGCGACGGACGACGGCGGTCTGGACGACGGACGCGCTGGAAATGACTGGCGCGACGGACGACGGCAGTTCCTTCTGGTCCGGCATCCACGGAGCCCACTCCCACGGGCTGCAGGACGGTGGCATTTTGTAGTCGCGGGTGCCCAGTCCAGCCATGTCGCGGTTTCGACCACGACGACGATTCCGGATCGCTGACTCCGCCCAGCAGCTCGTCGGCGGCTTCCTGCTTGCCGGACCGTTCGTCGTGACCGAGGAGGTGTGGACGCTCGCGGAGAGCATGAACGTCTACCAGGCGCTGGCGACCGTCGCGATCGTCTTCGGCATCGGCTACGCAGCACTGTACGAGGCCACCGACCGCGACGCCGAGGACGATCCGGACGTCGCCGGGATTCCGGTGCGGTTCGTGTCGCTCATGCTCGTCTCCTACGGCGCGGTTGCGGTCCTCGCGCTGGTCGTCGACGCTCCAGGAACCTTCCTGCCCGAGCACTCGACCGCCGACCAGTTCGTGGTCACGGTGAAGGCGATCGGCGTCGGCGCGATCTTCAGCGTCGTCGGCGCTGCCACGGCCGACTCGGTGTTCTGAGCCGACTTCGATGTGGTTCCGGCGGCCGGTCACTGGCGTCGACACGTGCTGTTCAGTCGCTGCCGCTCGACACCCGGTATTATCCGGCAGGCGGCCGTCGTTCGTCTGAGGCCAGTCTGTCGATGACGCACCCGCTCGTTTTCCTCTACCTCGGTCTCCTCGCTTGCCTCCTCGGTCTCGTCATAGCGGCGCTCCGGCTGGAGGACGTCCCGGCGCTGACCAACGCCGTCGCGGCGACGCTGCTCGCGATCGCGCCCGGCGTGGCAGCCCCGCTAGTCGGCGCATCGAGCACCCCCGACCTGTCGGTCGCGCCGCTGCTCTCTGTCTGGATCGCCGGGGCCGGCCTCGTCCACGCGATCGGCATGTTCGGCCCGTACGACACAGTGTGGTGGTGGGACCACGTGACGCACACGCTCTCTGCGTCGTTGCTCGCAGCGATCATCTACGCGATCGTACTCGTCACGGAGCCCTCCGTCGCGGTACTGGGCGACGGTCGAATCGTGCTCGTCGCCGGAACGCTCCTGAGTACGCTTGCGCTCGGGGTCGTCTGGGAGTTCCTCGAACTGTTCGCCCGGGAGGTGGGCGAGCAGCGCGGCGTCGACGCCGTGCTGGAGTACTACGGCCTCCGCGATACTGTCCTCGATCTCGGCTTCGACGGCGTCGGTGCCACGATCGTGATCGCCCTCGATCTGCGGGCGTTCGTCCCTGTCGTGGAACGTGATCCGGCGCTCGCCGGAACGGCACTCGCCGCGACGGTTGTGGCCGGGTTCCTCGCCGTCTGTGCGATCTCCGTCTGGCTCGAGCGTCGACGCGGCGCACCGAACTGAACTGAGGTGGATGAGGAACGATGCTGGCTTCGATCCGTCACCGTACGTTGAAGTGTCGGTCCGCCGAAGGTAATCACGATGGAACAACCAGACAGCGCCGCAGACGAGTCGATCGAGCCGGGAGAACCAGTGTTCGACGACCGGGGCGAGATCCTGGGCTACGTCAGTGGCTACACCGATGCCGGGTTCGAGGTCGAACCGGTCTCGGACGAGGGTCCTAACGACGGCAGCTCCACCGGCGACGGCTCGGAGGAACTGCCCGGCCAGACGTTCGGCGAGGGGTACCTGATGTGGGAGTGTTCGGAGTGTGGCGAGATGGGCGAGCTCGACGACGGGATGCCGGAGGTCTGCCCGAACTGTGGCGCGCCGCGGGAAGCCATCGCGGAGGCCCGCGAGGACTGATCCCGCCCGGTCCCTGACGTCGCCCGTTCGCCTGCCGCTACCGCACGACAGTCACGGGCACCGGCGACTGGCGGACGATCGTCTCTGCGACGTTCCCGACGATGAACCGGTCGGCGAGCGACCCGCTGTGCCCACCGACGACGATGGCGTCGTAGTCGGCCGCGGCGTTGAGGATCGCCCGCGCTGGATGGCCCATCGTCACTTCTGTGTCGATCGTCGTACCTGCCTCCTCGGCGATCTCGCGAGCGCGGCCGAGCACCTCCTCCGCGTACTCCCGGCTCGCTTGCTCGGGATCGTCGGCGAGTGCGAGCGCCGTCGCCCGGCCCATCATCGAAGAGGGCTCTCCGACGACGTGGATCACCGTTATCGTTGCGTCGGGGTGGGCGTCGAGTGCGTACTGGAGCGCGTGCTCTGCCATCTCGGAATCGTCCATCGGCACGAGAATTTCGGCGGCCATGGGGATCCTACGGCGACCTGTCGAATAAACGCAGTGCCCGGTCAGTCAGACGACGAAATCCACGCTCACGAAGAAGCCGTAGGACAGCGCCAGCGCCATCGAAGGGCCGATGATCCACATCGAGACGTACTTCAGGATCGCACGTGGGTTGAACAGGTTCCCCGCCTCCAGCACCTCCGGGGATTCCGCGCTGCCGATCTTCCCGACGGGTGCGTCGGCGTCCGCGGTGATCGCGCCGGTCGAAATCTCCGTATCGACGTCGCCCGTGACCACGTCCCGCGCGGCGATCGGCCGGGTCGCTCGCCCCCATCCGAGCCCGACGATCGTCATCACCATGGCCATGACGAGACTGATCGGGATGCCGAGGTAGGAGAGCGCGGTCGTGATCGTCGCTGCGGTGGACATGACGATCAACGCCGCGAGCAACGGAATGTCGCTCAGCTCCGTCCCGACGGACTCCATCGTCCGGCGGGCGATCGTGAACCCGCCCGCGCTGATCGCGACCGTCGCGAGCAGAATGCCGGAGTTCTCGCCGACGGCGCCGCTGCTGACCAGCGGTGCGACTGCGTTCGGCACGTTGCTCGCCCCGGCGCTGAAGGCCATGTAACAGCCGATGAGGAGAACGATCCCGGCGGTCACGAGCTCGCGTCGGGTCGTGTTCGGGCCGTACGTCGGCGTCGGCACGACGCCGCTCCGATCGATCGCGAGCAACGGGCCCTCGGAGCTCTCGATCTCGAACCGGCGGTTCAGCCCCGGGTAGACGTAGCGCCCGATCACCGCGCCGACCCAGAAGCCGATGACTGGCGTCACGATCCACCAGGCGACGATGTAGCCGATCGTGTCGAAGTTGAGTGTGCCGCTCGCCAGGCCGAGACCGGCGATCGATCCGACGGTCGTCATCGAGGTCGGCACCGGGACGCCGAAGACGTTCGCGACGAGGATTCCGAGGCCGATGAAGAAGAGGACTGCTGCTCCCGCCTCGAGCGAAATCGTGGTGGCGACGATGTCCCCGGAGAGCGTGTCCATCACGTTTCGGCCGACCGTCCAGCCGCCGAGGAAGACGAAGCAGGTCATCAGCCCCGCTGCTGCCGTCTTCGAGATGACGCCCGCGCCGACTGCGGGCCCCCACGCGATCCCCGTCGACGATCCTCCGATGTTGAACCCGACGAACAGCGATGCCGCGATTCCAGCGAGGAGAATCGCAGTGACGTCCATGGCCCGGAACTCCCCGCCCGGACTATTCAGCGTACCGAATGAGGAACAGCGCGTGCGGCTGTCAGTCCCGTCCGTGACCGGCTGCGCTCGGCCACAGAGCTATCCGACTCGAGAGCGTATTTCCTCGAATGGCAGACGACAAGAGCGGCCGCGACGAGCAGGCACAGAACGTCGACAGGCGCCAGCGAGAGCGCGACATGGCGGCTGCGGTGGAGCGCGGCGACGAACCCGAGCCGCCGATCGAGTCGACGGAACTCGCCGATTTCGAGACTGAGCTCGAAGCGCTCTCCTTCCCCGCGACGGGCACCGAGGTGGTCGCCGCGATCGGCGACCGTGCGATCGAATCGGCCGAGAGAAGCTTCACGGTCGCGGAACTGGTCCCGGAGACGGACGCGGAGACGTTCGACGCTCCAGATGCCGTCCGCGTCCAGATACGGCGGCCGACGGTGGCCGCGGCCATGACACGGGTCGTGGAAGCCAGTGAAACGCTTCCGAACGCCGAGTTCAGCTGGTCCCAGCGCACGGCCTACGAGACGACCTTCCGGGAACTCGAAGCGATCGATCCGGACGACGAGGACGAGGGGATCCGGGTCGTCACCGACTGGATCGTCGAACGAATTCACGAGAAGGAGTGGCTTCCGAGCTCCCGAGATGTCCGCCGGCGGGCGGCGAAATTCTGTCGGACGAACGGCTACCAGGTGCGAACCGACGAGTGGCTCGGGGTCTGATTGGACGATCTCGGGCGATCTGGTGCCCACGCAAACTGTAATCTGGAACACTGCCGGCCGACTGTGTCAACCGACCGGTGGAAGGAATACGGGGAAGCATTCGACGACTGCCAGCTTCCGAGCCGCCAGGAAACTATTTCCCATCGGGTCAGTTTGGTTTCAGTATGCGATTCACCCGCCGCGAAGCCATCGCATTCGGGGGCAGCGGGCTCGCCACCGCGCTTGCAGGCTGCCAGGAATCGTCCTCGGGGGAGAGCTCTCCGTTGCATCTGAAGATCGTCAACCATACGCCCGATCCACAGGAGATCGAAGTCGAGGTCGTCGATCCCAGCGAGGACGATGCGTCCGAAGCCCTCGTGTATAGTACGACGGATGCCGCCCGGCGCGTCGTCGAAATCGCTGCCGGGACTGAGGGGGATGAGGACAGCTTCACAGCCCGAACATTCGAGGATATCGCCGAACTTCGCAGCTACACCGTCTATGCCCGGCTTCCCCAGAGTGGCCCCGATCGGTGGCGGCATTTCCATTACGTCCCTCCGGAAGACCGGGAGTACTACCAGATCTTCATTCGAATTTACCAGAGAGACGACAGTCAGGGTAGCTACGTTCAATTCGATAATCTCTGAGGGAGCACTCTCCCTCGTGCCTCGGGAGACCCCACGGAATCGCGCCTTCCGACGTCGAACGGTCCGTTGCAATCTGTACACGGTTCTGCTTTCCTATTCGTACTCTGATGGGTATGGTCAAATGTCCGCCCGGACCACTACCGGGCGAGAATCCACTAGCGTGGACGGTGTGAACTGAACCGTCTACGAAGCTGGTGAGGCCGTGCCGATTCCAGGCCACCATCTTCGCGGCCGTCCGCGTCACCGGAGCTGGCCCGACGATTCGTTCTATCTTCCCGGATCGGAACCCAACACCATTTATCTCGGAAACAGATACCCGAGGACATGGTCGCGGATGGCGCCCACATCTTGCTGAGTATGGCGCTGGTGTTTCTGCTTCTTCAGAAACGTGAGCCCGAGCCGTACTTCGTTGCCGTCCTCGCGGCGTCGATCCCGGATATCGACAAATTCGTCTTTACTCCGCTTATCGAACTGGGATACGTCGACGGCCCCATCTGGTTCCACCGGGGTGTGACACACTCGATTTTCTTCGCCGTGCTGCTGGTCACAGTCTTTGCGTACTTCGGCCCCTGGCGAGCTGCGGTCATCGGCGTCGCTTCACACCTCTGTCTCGATTTCCTGACTGGCGGCGTTCGGCTGTTGATACCGTTCGACACCGGCCTGTACGGGCTGAACCTCAGCTGGAAATTGGCGAACGTCGTGGCGATGGTCGTCGCAGTTACGATTTTGTTTGCCGGGCTCGCCCAACGAAAGTACGGATTCCAGATTCGATCACTACAGGCGAGAGCGAGGCGTTACCTGCGAAATCTACTTTGATAGCCGCCCAGCTGGACAGCGAGCCCTACGTCTCACAGCGCGTATTGATATACGCCCGGAACACTACCGGTCGAGAATCTACTCGTAAACTCTGTAGAGGTATCGAACTCGAGCATTCGGCGACCGAGTGGTCCGACGGACCCGGTAGGTCGCCATTTCACTCGCGCGAACGAACGTGAGCGCGAGGCCGACGAGCGACCAACGGGAGCGAGGAGTGCTTTTGGTCGAGATTTTGCAAGCGAGCGTAGCGAGCGCTGCAAAAGGTCGAAATGTACGCCCGGAACACTACCGGACGAGAATCTACTAGTTGGCCTGGCGAAAGTGAAAACGCCATGGTGCGAGGGGATCTGCTGAACATCACCATTAGATGACACGAAGGGTGTGCTGAATATAGAGGATCAACTCAGCACAGCGGTCTTGATAGCAAAGACGCTACCCTCTCCTGCGCATGACACCTGTAGATGAGCGGTGCCTCTGACCACGATTGGTGCCGATGGACAGACGAGGTGTTATCTTAGCCGAGGAGTAAAAACAACGCATAGGATCCCACGAGCGACATCATCGGCGTGATCACCCAGAGTGTCACGACACGAGCTGCCGCTGCATGGTGGAACAGGCCTTCGGCGGACAGTTCTTCCGGATCTACCTCGCCAACGCTAGACACACCATCCCTGGATGCGTGCTGCCTATCCGGGTGTGGAGTCTCGCCTTCAGCGAGTTCGCCCACAGTCGGGCCCGCAGCGACCTCCTTCTTGCCTTCAACTGGGTGCAGTTTGAGTGCCCCAGTCGTAAACTGTGGAGCGGATGCATCGGCAGGGGACCGTGTGACTATTTCTGCGAGTGTCCGCGCTCGGCTTGCACGGCCCCACCCGAGCCCAATGATACAACTGGTTGTACTCACGGCGAGACTGGCCGGAATTCCGAGCCACGAGAGGATGGTGATAATCGTCGCACCCACGGTCGAAACAATGAGCGCTGCCAGAATCGGCATCTGAGTAATATCGCTCCCAACTGTCGCCAGCGTCCGCCGGGCAATCGTGAAGCCGCCCACGCTGATGGCCCCGACTGCGAGGAGAATCGCCGGGCTGGGGTCGAGGGAACCGTTGCCGACAAGCGGGGCGACTGCGTTCGCCGCGTTCGAGGCCCCGGCACTGAACGCCATATAGCAGGCAATTACCACCACAAGTGCCGACCCAATCAGATCCCGAGGCGAGACGGTATCGTTGACCGATAGCCGTGGGAGCCGCCCCTGAGTATCGACTGCGACCAACGGGTTCGTGAGGCGACCAAATTCGAATTTGGCGTCGAGGTGCGGGTACAGATATCTGCCGATAAGCGCACCTGCGAAGACGGCGATCAGTGGGGCGACGATCCATGCCGACAGGATGGTAAACATCAGCGCAGTGTTGAGCGTCCCCGTTGCCAATCCGAGTCCGACGATTGCTGCGACGGCTGTCATCGAGGTTGACGCCGGGACACCATAGAGGTTCGAGATCAGGAGTGCGAGCCCGGTAAAAAAGAGGACGCCAACGCTCGCTTGAGGTGTAAAGGCTGCTGCATCGACGATTTCGGTACTCATCGTCGTAATGACCTTCCGCCCAATCGTCCACGCTCCGAGGAACGCGAACACGGTAAACAGGGCTCCAGCGGTGACTTTTCTGACGGCCCGGCTACCGACCGCCGGACCAAAGGCAACACCGGTTGATGACCCGCCGATATTGTACCCGACGAACACCGCCACCACCAATCCCACGAGAATTAGTAATTCTGCCACGGGTGTGTGCTTAGTTCGCACGCGAAAAAATAGTGCCGTTTCGCTGCTGAACTATTATCTTCGGCCGATAAACGGAGTAACACGGAGATCTAGTACTTCTAAACGAAAGTCCAAAAAGTCCCTGTTGATTCATCTCCCACGGATTGCCCAAAGATCAGTGATCGATATGCGCCCTGTATTCAGCACGGTCATCCAAAGCTGACAGATGTCAATACTCCCGCAGACCTCGTTCCAGGCTCGTCAGCATCGACTGTTTCCAAAAATTCGCTAGGAAGAGCGGTTACTACGAAAGGACGGATCTTAACAATATACCATATCTGAAGCTATGGATATTATTTATAGATATTTCTAGTAGCATACTCAAAATGTACGCCCGGAACACTAACGATCGGCGTCATCCCAGGCGGCGTGCCGCGGTCGGCCGACTAACCCTCGTGCCGGGCGGGGACGTCTGATCGCGCCCCGTCGGTGTCGCGTACCGGGGTTCTCCGCCAGTCATCGCGGCCTGGTGGCGTCTCGGGCGGGGACTACGGTACGCGCTCGACCGTAGACGGAGCAGACGCTAAGGCGTTGTGACTGCGGGCCGACGCGGCCACGCCACGACGCGACGATCATCCGGCAGCATCCTTGATCTCGACGACACCGGCCTTTGCCAGCACGGCGAGGACGAACGCTGCGACGGCGAGGAAGAATCCGCCGAGCAACAGCGGCGCGCCCAACAGGATCGCGGTGTCCGTCGAGACGACGAGCCGCGAGAGTCCGCTGACCGCGAAGCCCGCAGCGGCCACCACGAACGCACCGATCCCCAGCTGGACGAAGCGACGACGATGCACGGACGGATCGACGGACGCACCCACCATAAGCGGGGTGCTCCAGTGGCCGAGACCGAAGTCGTATTGGGGACTGCGCGGCTAGGCAGCGGCGATGACCCTCCCGGATCGGGACGACGTGTCCCGCCGAACGTTCCTCAGGGCCGCCGTCGCCGTCGGCGGGGCGGCCGGGCTCTCGGCCTGCCTCGGCGAGTCCGGCGACGGCGGTTCCGAGGTGATCGACGCGCCGACCGGTGGCGATCTCGACGCTCGGCCTGGCCGTCAGTACGGCTGGAACGACGTCCTCGGACGCGATCAGGACGGCAACGTCAGCCCGCCCTCCCACCACGTGTTGACGGACCTCTCGCTGGTGGCCGACGGTACGCCCGGCGAGTCCGACCGCGAGGCCGTCGAAGATGCGTTTCGCGAGCTCGAGCGCGCGATCGCGTGGCAGCCCGAGGGCCTGGTGTTCACCGTCGGCTACACGCCGGCGTACTTCGACCGCTTCGAGGAGCCGCTCCCGGCGGACGTGGATCTCCCCGAGCCAGGCGCGGTCACCTACCTCGAGAACCCCGAACTGCTCGACGTCGACACCCACGACGTGACCGTCCACCTCGCGAGCGACGACCCGGCGGTCGTGCTCGCCGCGGAGGAGGCGCTGCTCGGGAACCGCGAGACGCTGAACGGCCACGAGCTGGCGTCGTCGCTCGACGGACTTCTGGAGCGTCCGGGGGAGACCGGCGACCGCCGGACCGGCTTCGTCGGCCCGGGTCTCCCCGCACAGAGGCAGGAATCCGGCGACGTCGAGAACATGCCCGAGCACGACATCGACGAGGGAGCGCCGTTCTGGATGGGCTACCGATCGGGGTTCCAGGAGAGCCAGGCGACCGAGGACTACGTCGCGATCGAGGACGGTCCCTTCGCCGGCGGCACGACCCAGCACGTCGAGACGTTGCGACTCACGATCGACACGTGGTTCGACCAGGACAGCCACCACGAGCGGGTGAGCAAACTCTTCAGCCACGTCCACGCCGACGAGGAACGCGTGGGCACGTTCGGCGAGAAGCTCGGCACCTCGACCGGTATCATGGACGTCGTCGACGAGACGGCCGAGGACGCGCGGGACCCCGGCGTCGTGGGCCACGCACAGAAGGCGGCGCGGGAGCGCGAGGACGGCACCCCACCGTTGCTTCGCCGGGACTTCAACACGAAAGTCGCCGGCGACCTCCCGGGCGTGCACTTCCTGTCGCTCCAGCAGGAGATATCGACGTTCGAGCGCGTTCGGCGGGCGATGGCCGGCGAGGAGCTCGCCGAGGACGGCGCGGTGAGCGTCCGACAGAACAACGGCATCCTGCAGTACCTCTCAGTGCTTCGTCGTGGCAACTACCTCGTCCCGCCGCGCGACCACCGGTCGCTCCCCACGCCGAACCCATGACGGGTGCCGGTTCGCCATCGGACGAAGTCACGGCTCCGGAGCGTCTGACTCGGCCATCCCGACGCACCCTGCTCACGTCGCTGGCTGGCGCTGGCACCGTCGGTATCGCCGGTCTCGCGGGCTGTACTGACTTGCTGGGGAGTGACGACGATGGCGGAACTGCCGACTCGCTTCCGACGGTCGAGAATCCGCCGGGCGTCGTCTACGTGCCGAGCCACCGCGAGGGCGTCGAGCCCCTCGGCACGGTCACCGATGGCCCCTACGAGTTCTCTGCGATGGTGTCCTACGCCCATCCCTTCTGGCTCGTGACTGGCGACGAGATCCAACCCGTCGAGGTCGGTGCGGACGCGGACGTTCACCTGATGGTCGCCGTGCGCGACGCGGAGACGAAACGGGCGATTCCGGCCGGCGGCAGCCTCCGGACGGTCGTCGAATCCGACGGCACGGTCGTCGCCGATCGTCACCCCTGGGAGATGCTCTCCCAGCAGATGGGGCTCCACGCCGGCGACAACGTGGAGCTCGAGGGCGACGGCAGCTACGACGTGACGGTCTCGATGCCAGCACCGACCCACCGACTGACCGGGATCTTCGCTGGCCGCTTCGAGGGCTCCGGCACCGCGACGTTCTCCTTCGAGTACGACCAAACGTTGCGCGACGCCCTCGTCGATCGGATCAGCTACGTCGACGAGGACGAGCGTGGCGTCCCCGGGGCAATCGAGCCGATGGGATCCGCAGGCGGGCTGCCGGATCCCGGAGAGCTTCCGGGCACGCTCCAGGGCGACCGGTCCGACGGCGACGCGTACCGTCCGCCGCGGAGCGACGACGCCGACGTCCCGATCTCCGTCGTCGAGGACTTCCTCGGCGACGGCGAACCCTATCTCCTCGTCTCGCCGCGGACGCCGTACAACCGATTCCCGCTCCCGGCGATGGCACCGACCACGTCCGTCAGTCGCGACGGCGTCGTCGTCGAGAGGGATCTCGAACTGTCATCGACGCTCGACGACGCGGTCGGCTTCCACTACGGCGCGTCGATCGCGACACTCCAGCCCGGCGACGATCTCACGATCGAGCTGGGGACTCGCCCCGGCGCTGCCCGCCACCAGGGATACGAGACTGCATTCCTCGAGATGGAGTCGATCGAGGTGACTCTCGGGGAGTGGTGAGCGTGTTCGATCAGTGCCGATCGCGAGCGACGCATGTTCTCGCTCTCGTGGTCGTCGTCGCAGTCCTCGGCACGGGCATCGCAGCGGTGCCAGCCCTGGCCGGCGACGCTGTCGCCCAGTTCGAGTTTGGCCAGTCCGAGCAGTCGGTCGAACCTGGAGAGACGGTGACCGTCGACGTGCGTCTCAGTAGCGACGGTGGGTACGCCGACGAGGGTATCGACGCCTACGAGTTCGTCGTCGCAGTCCCGCCCGAGGTAGGCGAGCCGACGACGGACGTCGAGGCCGGCCCCTGGCTCGCTCGGGGCGCGGGTTCCGTCGACCAGACCGTCGAACGGGTCGGCGACGGAGCGGTCCGCGTTCGGCACGAGCGAACGGGTGCCGAGAACGGCGTCACCGGCACCGGCGTCGCCGCGACTGTGACGATCGAGATCCGCGACGACGCGCCCGTCTCGGACGCGGTCGTCGTCGTGGCCGACACGAGCGCGAATCTCCACGGGAGCGACTACCGGATGCAGAGCTTCGGCGACGAGGCGACGATCGTGGTCGGCGGTGGCGGCGAGGCGCTCGAGCCGGCCTACGAACCGGGGACTGCGGGAGACGATCCCGTCGGCGTCGTGACCGCCGAGGAAGCGAACCGGAGCGTGGACGGTGGGAACGACGGTAGTGGGGCAGACGACGGACCGACGCCCGGATTCGGGATCGGGATCGGCGCTGTCGCGATCGGGCTGCTGCTGGGCAGCGGACTCCTGTCGCGGGCCCTCGCTGCGAGGGACCGCTGATCGGATCGCCGGACGGTTCATTGGCAGCTTGCCACCTCGGGAACCACTAAGGCGCGGGCCGCCGAACCCCGCTCCATGACACTCGACGTCGGAATTCTCGGGTATCGCTTCATGGGAAAGGCCCACTCGAACGCACTCGCCCGACTCCCGATGTTCTTCCCGGACGCGCCGGAGACGAACCGCGACGTGCTCGTTGGCCGAGACGAGGAGGCGCTGGCCGAAGCGGCGGAGCAGTTCGACTTCGACCGCACGGCGACGGACTGGCGGGACGTCGTCGACGAGGTCGACGTCTTCTACAACCTCGGCCCGAACCACGTTCACGCCGAGCCGACGATCGCTGCGCTGGAGGCCGGAACGCCGGTGCTCTGTGAGAAACCGCTCGCGCGAACGCTCCCGGAGGCCGAGGAGATCGCCGCGGCAGCCGAGGACGCCGGCGTGCCCGCCGGTACGGCGTTCAACTACCGCTTCGTCCCGGCGATCCAGTACGCAAAGGGCCTGATCGAGGACGGCGAACTCGGCGAGATCCGTCACGTCCGCGGACGCTACCTCCAGGACTGGCTCGTCGATCCGGACGCTGCGTGGTCCTGGCGCAACGACGAGGAGCTCGCGGGCAGCGGCGCGCTGGGCGACCTCGGCGCGCACACGATCGACCTGCTCCAGTTCCTCGTCGGCGAGCGGGCCGGCCCGATCGAGCGCCTGAGCGGGCACTGCGAGACGTTCGTCGAGGAGCGACCCACGGAGGACGGCGAGGAGGTCCGGCCCGTCACCGTGGACGACGCCTACAGCGCACAGCTCGAGTTCGCCGACGGCGTGATGGGAACCGTGGAGGCGACGCGCGCCGCGACCGGGCGCAAGAACGATCACACGATCGAGATCGAGGGGACCGATGGCGCACTCTCCTTCTCCCTCGAACGCCTCAACGAACTGGAGGTCGTCCAGGGCGACAGCCGCGGGTTCGAGACGGTGCTGGTCACCGACGAGTCCGACCCCTACGTCGACGCCTGGTGGCCGCCTGGCCACGTGCTCGGCTGGGAACACACCTTCGTCCACGAGAACTACGAGTTCCTGTCCGCCGCGGACGATGGGACCGCGGCGGCGCTCGAGGACAGCAACGTCGCGACGATGCAGGACGGGCTCGCCGTACAGCGCGTGCTCGACGCGATCCAGGCCAGCGACGAGCGCGGCGCCTGGGTCGAGGTCGAGTGATCGACGGGCAGGAGCTACTGCCACTCCGACGGACGCGACGGTGTCCTCATCCGCCGATACTCTCCTCCTCGTCCTCGAACAGCGGCATCGGACTGTGCCGGTAGACGACGATCGCAGCGAGGACGGCGCCGTACACGAGGTGTCCGAGTCCGAGCACGATGCTGAACCGCGCAACCGACGTCGCCTGTGGATCCAGATCCAGCGGGAAGGCGCTCTCGAACCCGATCGACACCGGGATCACGAACCCCCAGGTAACCGATCCCAGGAGCGCTCCGTAGACGACGCCGAGGAGGATGGTGTCGGCCTTCCCACGAAAGGCGACTTCGATGGGTTTCGCGGCGAGAAGCAGCAGGAACCCTGCTGCGAACACCACCGAGAGCACGAGGTGAACGATCCAGCCAACGAGCAGCGGGGACGTGCCCGAGATCGACCCGACCGTCGTAATGATGCCGTCGCCGGCCTGGAGGATCGCGCCCATCACGAGCCCCGCGGCGAGCCCGCCGCCGACTGCCGTCGTAGCGAGTGCTGGCCACTCGCGAGTGTGGAAATCCATAGGGAACCAGCCGTGCTAGGGTAGTGGCAGTGTTAAGTGTTCGCGCGGTACACGAGCGGCCAGCCGGACACGAGTCGAGCGTCTTGGTGGCAGTGGTGACAGGCCGCTGCCCCTCGCAGCGGTTCCACGCCGTTTAAGCACTGGCACCGAGGAGTCTCGAGCATGACTGACCGGACGCTCATCGACGCGCTGCGGGCCGCGGACGCCGTCCAGTTCGGGGAGTTCGAGCTCTCACACGGCGGGACCAGCGACTACTACGTCGACAAGTACCGCTTCGAGACGGAGCCGGACTGTCTGGCACAGATCGCGGCGTCCTTCGCCGACCGGCTCGAGGCGATCGGCGAGGGCGACACGAAACTCGCCGGCGTGGCGCTCGGCGCGGTGCCGCTCGTCGCGGTCACCAGCGTCGAGACTAGGACGCCCTACGTCATCGTTCGCAAGCAGCGCAAGGAGTACGGCACCGCGAATCTCGTGGAAGGGGAACTCGAAGCTGGCGAGGAAGTCGTCGTTCTCGAGGACATCGCGACGACCGGACAGAGCGCGGCTGACGCGGTCGAGGGGCTCCGTGAGGCAGGTGCGACCGTGAACCGCGTGCTGGTCGTCGTCGACCGACAGGAGGGCGCCGAGGAGCTGCTCGCCGAGCACGACGTCGAGCTGGAAGCGCTCGTCACTGCCGAGGAGCTGCTCGCCGACGCGGAGTGAGCGTCGACGGCGCGAACTACTCTGCCGTCCCAAACAGTCAATTCCCTCGCCGTCGAACTGTGGATCGATGCGCGTCGCGCAGGGCTACCGTGACCGGGAAGCAGTCGAGGTCGCGATACTCGAGGCGCTCGTCGATCGTCACGAGGAGGGGATGACGATCTTCGAGCTCCGCTCGCACGTCGAGACCGACATCGACTCGATCGAAACGGCGCTCGCGTCGCTCAAGGAAGACGGCCTGATCGTCGTCGAGAACGGGACGGGCCAGCCCGGCAGCACGACGATCAAACCCGCGGATAGCGTGGTGCCGTCAGGCGTGGAGAGCGAGGACGAGTCGTTCACCGAGTGGCTCCGCGACCGACTGCCCTTCTGAGTTCTCGACGGCCAGTTGGTGACACCGCGACCGAGCTGAACTCTTCTCCAGTCCCGGGACTGTCCAGTCCGTGGATCGCGGGTGTTTTGGGCACTGCAGTCGGATATCCGCTCAATGACGGTGCTCCGGTCGGTCCACGAAGACCACGGCGCGACGTTCACCGAGCGCGGTGGCCGGTCGGTCGTGCTGGACTACGGCAGGCCCGAGCGGACGGTGCAAGCGGTCCGGAACGTCTCCGGAGTCACCGAGGCTGCCTACGGGATCGTCTCCGTGACGGGAGACGATCGCGTGAGCTACGTCGACAACGCGGTGACCAACGCCGTGCCCGACGAGGAGGGCAGCGGGTGTTACGCGCTGTTGCTCGATCCGGACGGGAAGATCCGGACGGACCTCTACGTCTATCACGCCGGCGAACGGCTGCTCTGTTTCGTGCCGCCGGGCGAAGCCGAGCCGCTCGCTGCAGAGTGGACGGACAAGACGTTCATCGAGGACGTGAATTTCGAGGTCGCGACCGCGGAGTTCGGCGTCTTCGGCGTCCACGGGCCGAAAGCGACGGAGAAGGTCGCGAGCGTGTTCACGAACGGCACGCCCCCGGACGAGCGGCTCACCTTCGATCGCGGACAGTTCGACGACGTCGGCGTGACGGTGATCCGAACGGACGCGCCCGCTGGGGAGGAGGGGTACGAAGTCGTGTGTGCCGCCGAGCAGGCCGAGAAGACCTTCGATGTCCTCGTGAACCAGGGGTTGAACGCGGTTCCGTTCGGCTGGCGGACCTGGGAGACGCTCACGCTAGAAGCCGGAACGCCACTCTTCGGGAGCGAACTCGACGGTCGGCTCCCCAACAATCTCGGGATCCGGAACGCCCTGGACTTCGAGAAGGGCTGTTACGTCGGCCAGGAGGTCGTCTCCCGGATCGAGAACCGTGGCGGCGAGCCCGAGCGGCTCGTGGGGCTCACCGCCGACGCCCTTCCGGCGGCTGGCGCAGCCGTCCTCGACGGCGACGAACCCGTCGGTACGGTGACCAGGGCCGTCGAATCGCCGACGCTCGGTACGTCGATCGCGATGGCGGTGGTGGACGCCGGCGTCGGAAGCCAAAGCGTCGGTGCCCACGACGATCTCTCGGTCCGTATCGACGGCGAGTCGGTCTCGGCTCGCCTGGCTGCGCTCCCGTTCCACGAGGGCAGCGACCGGTCGGCTCGGATTCCGGCTTACGAGTGATCCCGTCGGCGGAATGCCGACAGTAGGACGGGGCACTTTCGCGATATTCCGGCAAGCCGAACCGGAACCGAACGCCGAACCGGAGACTGTCACCATCGTTCCCTGCCAATGTATGGCAAAGCCTTTACTGCGAAGGGACGAACCCTCCGATTAGCACGGGCCACCGAGGCCGTGACACAAACCTATGACTGACGACGAACTCATCTGGCGCGTCGCAGGGGGTTCCGGAGACGGGATCGACTCGACGAGTCAGAACTTCGCGAAAGCGCTGATGCGCTCGGGGCTGAACGTGTTCACGCACCGGCACTATCCGTCGCGGATCCGGGGCGGCCACACGTACGTCGAGATCCGGGCGGCCGACGGGGAGGTACCCTCGCGGGGAGACGGCTACAACTTCCTGCTCGCGCTGGGTGACTCCTTCGCCCGCAATCCGAGCGAGGACGCCTACTACGGCAACGAGGAGACCAAACCACTGACGGAGAACCTCGACGAGCTCCGCGAGGGCGGCATCATCGTCTACGACGAGGGGCTGCTCGACGAGGACGACGTCGAGGACCTCAACGAACGTGCCGACGAGGAAGGCTGGCACGTCTACCCGATCGACCTCCGCGGAATGGCCCGCGAGGTCGGTCGCGAGGTCATGCGCAACACGGCGGGCGTGGGTGCGACCGCCGCGCTGCTCGACATGGACCTCGGCGAGGTCGAGAGCCTCATGGAGGACGCGATGGGTGGGGACATTCTCGAGCAGAACCTCCAGATTCTCCAGCAGGCCTACGACCACGTCAACGAGGAGTTCGAGCACACCCACGACCTCCAGGCGCCGACCGGCACCAACGAGGAGACCCAGGTGCTGCTCTCCGGTTCCAACGGCGTCGCCTACGGTGCGCTCGACGCCGGCTGCCGGTTCATCGCTGGCTACCCCATGACGCCATGGACCGACGTGTTCACGATCATGTCCCAGAATCTGCCGGAGTTCGGCGGGATCTCCGAGCAGGTCGAGGACGAGATCGCGGCGGCCGCGCTCGCGGTCGGTGCCTCCCACGCTGGCGTCAAGTCGATGTCCGGATCGTCCGGCGGTGGGTTCGCACTGATGAGCGAGCCGCTCGGTCTCGCGGAGATGACCGAGACGCCGCTCGTGCTCATCGAGGCGATGCGAGCGGGTCCCTCGACGGGGATGCCGACCAAGCCCGAGCAGGGCGACCTCGAGCACATCCTCTACACGAGCCAGGGCGACTCCAACCGCGTCGTCTTCGCGCCGGGCAACATCCGCGAGTGCTACGAGCAGACGCGGACGGCGTTCGAGCTGGCCTACGACTACCAGATCCCGGTCATCGTCGTGATCGACCAGAAGCTCTCCGGCGAGAACCGCAACGTCGACGAGTCCTTCTTCGATCGCCAGCCCGACCCCGATCCGGGAACGGTGCTGTCCGAGGACGAGATCGCCGAAGCGGCCCACGATCCCTCCGGGAAGTTCAACCGCTTCCTCCACGACACGGAGGACGGCGTGAGCCCACGCTCGCTGCCCGGCCAGAAGGGCGGCCACTTCCTCGCGACGGGGAACGAGCACAACAAGGCCGGCCACATCAGCGAGGACCCGGAGAACCGGGTCGCGCAGATGGACCGCCGGATGCAGAAGCTCGATTCGATCCGCGACGAGCTCGATTCCGCCGAGGAGAGCAACCAGACCACGCGCGGGCCCGAATCGGCTGACTTCGGGATTATCACCTGGGGCAGCTCCCAGGGGACCGTCCTCGAAGCGACCGAGCGGCTCAACGAGAACGGTCACGAGGTCAAGGCCATCAGCGTCAGCGACCTCATGCCGTTCCCCGAGGCCGAACTCGAGGCGTTCATCGAGAGCGTCGACGAGGCGATGGTCGTCGAGATGAACGCGACCGCGCAGCTCCGCGGGCTGATCCAGAAGGAGCTCGGCCGGTTCGGCCCGAAGCTCACCAGCCTGCTCAAGTACAACGGCAACCCCTTCGAGCCGGCGGAGGTCGTCGAGGGCTACGAGGCCCAGCAGAACGGCGAAGGAGACACGCCGGGTACGAACACCACGATCCAGCCTGCAGCGGGTGACTAACCATGAGTGCATTCAACGCCATCGGCGAAGAACGGGAGATCGAGAGCGACGAGTTCACGCCGGGGATCGAGCCACAGCCGACCTGGTGTCCGGGCTGTGGTGACTTCTCGGTCCTCAAGGCGCTGAAACAGGCCCTGCCGGAGGTCGGCAGGACCCCCGAGGAGACGCTGCTCTGTACCGGAATCGGCTGTTCGGGCAAGCTCAACAGCTACCTCGACAGCTACGGGTTCCACACGATCCACGGCCGCTCGCTGCCCGTCGCCCGGGCGGCGAAGCTCGCCAACTCCGGCCTCGAAGTGATCGCGGCCGGCGGCGACGGCGACGGCTACGGCATCGGTGGGAACCACTTCATCCACTCCGCGCGGGAGAACCACGACATCACGTACATCGTGTTCAACAACGAGGTCTTCGGCCTCACGAAGGGCCAGACCTCCCCGACGAGCCCCAAGGGCCACAAGTCCAAGACCCAGCCCCATGGCTCGGCGAAGTCGCCGCTCCGGCCGCTCAGCCTCTCGCTGACGGCCGGTTCGTCGTACGTCGCGCGGACGGCTGCGGTCAACCCCAACCAGGCCAAGGAGATCCTCGTGGAGGCCATCGAGCACGACGGCTTCGCTCACGTCGACTTCCTGACCCAGTGTCCGACCTGGAACAAGGACGCGAAGCAGTACGTTCCCTACGTCGACGTTCAGGACTCGGACGACTACGACTTCGACATCACCGACCGCCGCGAGGCCGCCGAGATGATGTACGAGACCGAGTCGGCGCTCTACGAGGGCGAGGTGCTCACCGGCCGCTTCTACGTCGACGAGGACCGTCCGTCCTACAGCGAGGAGAAGCAGGCGATCGGCGAGATGCCCGAGGAGCCCGTCGTCGAGCAGTACTTCGACGACGACGCCGAGTGGAAGCGCAGCTACGACCTGCTCGACCGGCACAAGTAGCCCGCACGGCGGCTCTCTCCGGCGTTTTCTATTCGCTGTACGACCGGCAGCCGACTGTTTTCATATTCAAAAGATATTTTTCCGTCAGCACGAAATAGAGTTGTGATGAGTAGCGAGTCGACCAGGAATCGGATCCTCTCCGTCCTCGAAGAGGACGCCAAGGCCTCCTACGGAGAGATCGCCGATCGAGCCGAGGTCTCGAAACCGACGGTGCGCAAGTACATCGAGCAACTGGAGTCCGAGGGCGTCATCGTCGGCTACTCCGCCGAGGTCGACCCGAAGAAACTCTCCGGGCAGTCCATCGCGCTCGTCGGAATCGACGTCGCGAGCGAGCGCTACGTCGAGGCAACGCGAGCGCTCCAGGCACTCGATCACGTCGAGGCGCTCTACACGTCCAGTGGCGACCACATGCTGATGGCGGAGGTTCGCGGCGGCGACGGCGACGAACTGGGCGCCGTGATCAGTGACGAGATTCTCACGATCGAGGGCGTGACGGCTGCCCATCCCTCGTTCTTGCAGGAGCGATTGAAGTAACGACGGCCGGTTCTCCTTCGAGTTTGGTATCCCGCCCCTCGTCCATCTATAGACCGCACGCAGCGCCAACGCCGTCACCAGCGACTGGCACCGCACCGGACGAGGTGGCGAACCGGTGAGACGGGACGCTACGCCTCGATGATCTCGCCGACGGCGAAGTTCGACTTGACCTCACTGACCTCGACCTTCACGCGCTCGCCGACTTCTGCGCCGGGAACGATGATCACGTAGCCACGCTCGACGCGAGCGATGCCGTCGCCCTGCTTGCCGATGTCCTCGATCTCGACGTACCGGGTCTCCCCGACCTCGACCGGTGGCTGGGGCTGGTCCGACGCGACGTCGGCGGCCGAGGCACTCGGCTCCCGGCCGCTCGTCGCTGGCTCCTCGTCGTCACCGGCGATGAGCGCGACGCGGTACGTCTCGCCGTCGTCGATCGAGCCGGTCTCGAGCTCGCGCTTGGGCACTTCGACGACGTACCGGTCGCCATCCGATTCGACCTCCGCACTGAACAGACACAATAGCTTTTCAGAGATTTGCACAGTAGATCTCCATTCACGCCGTTGGAGGCATCGATTAAAATCCTGTCGCCGTCGAGGGTCCGGACGCCGTCACTCGTAGCTGGCGCCGTCCGGTCGCTTCGGCCCCTCCGAATCGTGGACGACGACCCCACCGGGTTCGGTCGCGACTGGCTCGTACTCGTCCCGGACGGCGATCGCCTCTTCGAGTTCCCGGATCGCACGCTCCCGGAGCGTCTCGGCGAGCGCCTCGGCGTCCTCCCGATCGATCGCCCGACCGAGCCCCTCGCACTCGTGGGCTCGCACCATCCCTTCGGCGTCCACCGCTTCGCCCATCGGCTGGCTGGTGCCGCCGAGCGCGAGGCTGAACGGGTAGGTCTGACAGATCAGCGGTCTGCTCTCGTGGACGGTGCAGTAGCCGTCGCCGAGGTTGTCGGTGGTGCCCGACTGGTCGGCGTCGTCACGGTCGCTCTGTCCAGAATCTCCATCTTCTTCGTAGAACCGACAGTCGCCACAGTCGTTCGTCTGGAGCGCCCACTCGAACGTCTCGCCCTCCAGCCCGTCGGCGCCCTCCGAGAGCCCGTAGGGCATCGGCCGGGCGACGTCGCGCCAGTCGTACTCGACCGACCCGCCGTCGGCGCTATCGGGGCTCTCACCGACGTCGTCCTCGGCGCCAGTGCCGGGATCGGACTCCGCGGCCGCGGCCTGAAGCTCCCGCACCTCGTCGGGAAAGACGGTCGCCGTGTGGGACTCGTCGGTCTCGCCCTTGCAGCAGCCGCCACAGCGTGTACACTCGAAGCCGATCGACTCGATCGCGTCGGCGAGGGGCTCGACGTCGAGCGCCCGGGCGCGCTCGAGTTCGGCTTCGAGGGACTCCATACGGTGAGCAGGCCCGGCGCCGGCAAAAGGGGCGTGGTGGACGCGGCGGGCCGGATGGGACGGACCGTGGTGGGACGGAAACCCTTTTTCCTGCGCGCGAGGAACCGCCAGCCATGGCAGACGACTCCGAGGAGCACGACGAGGAGCGCGTCGACAGCGAGGGTACCGAGGAACAGTCCGGTGCCGATGGCGAGGAAAAGTCCTTCCGCGAGCGCGTCGAGGAGATCCGCGAGCAGCGCGCCGAGGAGGGCGACGAGGAGCGCCAGGAGCGCATGGAAGAGATGATGGGCGGCGGTGGCGGTCCCGGCGGGATGGGCGGCGGTGGCGGCAACCCCTTCGCGCAGATGATGGGCGGCATGATGGGCGGCGGTGGCGGTCCCGGCGGAATGGGTGGCGGCCCCGGCGGGATGGGCGGCGGTCCTGGTGGTCCGGGCGGTGCCGGTGAGGAGTCCGTCGGCAACGAGGAGCTCGTTCGCGAGGTTCGCCAGCTTCGCGACGAGGTCCGCGACGCCACCCGGCAGCTCCAGCGGATCGCCGACGCGCTCGAGGACTAGGGAATGGCCCCTTGTTTCGCGACGAATGGAGAGAAATATTTTAGTGGGCATGGCCCCGTAGTCGTCGATGGGGCGACACAGGACGACGCTTGGACTGACCTGTTTCCCCCCGACATCCCCCCACTCCCCCCGTTTCGGACATGAGCCGGACGATCGCGGTCGAGCGGATCGAACGGCTGGCTGCGGAGGCCGAGGCGGCGACGGCAGACTCCCAGGTGGAGCGAGCGAGGGAGTACGTGCGTACGGCCCGCGCGATCGCACAGCGCCAGCGAATCGGGCTTCCCGAGCGGTTCCGGCGCAGAACGTGCGATCGGTGTGACGCCTATCTGCTCCCCGGCAGGAACGCACGCGTGCGGCTGCAGGACGGCCACGTCGTCGTGACCTGTGACTGCGGCGAGATCGCACGATACCCCTACCGCGACTGACGGTGACGAGCCACGCTTTTCGCCAGCGGTCGCGTCGGTTTCCGGTGATGCCGTTGCGGCGCTCCCTCTCACTCTCGAACGACGGACCACGCTGCCGGACCCACAACAGTAAAACCGTCCAGGTTCGTCGTACTGGTATGTCGAATCCTGATCTTCGGGCCGAAGCACACGACCTCGACGTGACGGTCTGGGTCGGGAAGGGTGGCATCGAACCGGTCGTCGACGAGTGTTCCGACCAGCTCGCCGACCGGAAGCTCGTCAAGGCGAAGTTCCTCCGGGCGGCCCGCGGTGGGACGACCGTCGAGGAGCTGGCCGAGGAACTCGCCGAGGCGACGAACGCCGACGTCGTGGAAACGCGCGGCAATACGGCGGTGTTCCACCGATGATGCCCCTCCAGAGCGGTCTCGGACCGATCGGGAACTTCATCGAGGACAACACCGATCTCGCGATCGGGACGATCGAGACGATCTCGGGCATCCTCATCTTCGTCGGCGCGTTCGTCGTGCTCTATATCCTCGGGCGGGCCGTCGTCCTCCCGATCGTTCGCCGCATTCTCGGGCGTCGTGGGCTCGACGAACACGCACGGAAGCCGCTGTTGAAGGTCGCCTGGTTCGTCCTGCTCTTCGCCGCCATCGCGATCGCCTTCGGCGCCGCGGGCTACGGAAACTTCCTCTCCTCGCTCGCGGTGATCGCCGCCGCGGCGACGCTCGCGATCGGGTTCGCACTCCAGGACGTCATCAAGAACTTCGTCTCGGGTATCTTCATCTTCAGCGAGAAGCCGTTCCGGATCGGCGACTGGATCGAGTGGGACGACCACTCCGGCGTCGTCGAGGACATTAGCCTCCGGGTGACTCGCGTCCGGACGTTCGACAACGAGCTGCTGACCGTCGCGAACTCGGAGCTGACCAACGGCGTGCTCAAGAACCCCGTCGCGAAGGACCAGCTCCGACTGAAGTTTACCTTCGGGATCGGCTACGACGACGACATCGACGCGGCGACGGAGATCGTCGTCGAGGAGGCCGAGGCACACGATGGGATCCTGGACGATCCCGCACCCTCCGTGCGTCTGACGGAGCTCGGTGACTCCTACGTCGGGCTGCAGTCACGGATCTGGATCGAGAACCCGTCGCGATCGGACTTCGTGGGGATCCGCGGCGAGTACGTCCAGTCGGTGAAGGAGCGCTTCGACGAGGAGGGGATCGACATCCCCTACCCGCACCGGACGCTCACCGGCGGCGTCGACGTCGTCGAAGTCGGTGGATCCGCCGACTAGATCGCCGCTCGCTCCGATCGCGGCCGCACTCGGCAGCGTTTTCACGCCCGGATCGCGGGAGTAAGATTCACGGTCCCCTGGGGGAAACGACAGTGTATGCCAGACGTGCTCGCAGAGAGCCTCTCTGAGAAGGCAGTGATGGGGACCGACGGAGCGGAGATCGGCTCGCTCTACAACATTACGGTCGACCTCGAGTCCGGACAGCTCCGGAACCTCGTCGTCGTCCCGCTGGAGGAGGGACCCGACTTCGAGTTCAGCTTCGACGAGGACGGCCACTATCTCGTCCCCGTCAGTCGCGTGCAGTCCGTGCGGGACTACATCGTCGTCGAACGCTGACGCGCTCTTTGGAATGTACGTTCTCGATTCTTCGGCGTTCATCCGCGAGTACCACACCGACGAGCAGATCGCGACGATCCCGCTGGTCCGAGAGGAACTCGAATCCGAGAGCGCGTACCGGTTCGACGCGCTCGAGGGCTCCGGGATGCACGTTCACATCCCCAGCCAGGAGACCGTCGAGAAGGTCGAACGGGCCGCCCGCGACCTCGGCGACTTCGAGGAGCTGTCGCGGACCGACGTCCGTCTCGTCGCCGCGACGTTCGAACTCGACGGCACGCTCGTGACCGACGACTACGCGATGCAGAACGTCGCCGATCGACTCGGCGTCGCCGTCGAGGTCATCGCACACGACGGCATCGACGAACAGCGCGAGTGGCGCTTCCAGTGCCAGGGCTGTGGTCGCGAGTTCGACGACGACAGGGATCGCTGTCCGATCTGTGGCAGCGGCCTCTCGCGAAAGAACCCCTCGAACGCGTAGGTCGCCACCGATCCGATCGGCATCGGCGACGCTACGTGACGGAGCCGGAGCAGTTCCCGTCCGTACTCAGTGTCCGAGGACTTCCGAGTGCTCGTCGTTTCCGCCGGCGTCGGTCGACTCGAGCCCGCGGCGAACGAGCTGACGGAGCACCTCTTGCTCGGTCAGGCCGTACTCGCGAGCCAGCGCCTCGACGCGGTCGCCGAGGTCGTCGTCGCAGACGACGGAGTACCGCCTGGGCATCGGTGACACGAAGTATCACTGGTGACCCAATAAATCCCTGTCAGACGACCGTCCGACCGAGGGCGTGCGCGGTCGACGTCCGCGACGACCGCGGCCTCGCCGCAGATTTGCTCAGAGCGCGATCTCGACGTAGAGGAGGCCGAACTGCATTGCGTTGTAACACCCGTGCGCGATCGCGGGGACGATCAGTTTCTCGGTGCGCACGTAGAGCCACCCTAGCAGGACCGAGAGGGCGAACACGATCGCCAGCGACGGAACGACCTGTGGAAGCGGCTCCGTCGCGTACGCCGGCAAGTGGATCACACCGAAGACCAGGCTGGTGATCCCGATCGCGCTCCAGTCAGCGTACGTCTCCGCGAGGCGCTTCTGGACGACGTTCCGGAAGACGAGTTCCTCTCCGGGCCCGATGAACAGTATCGAGATCGGGATCATCAACAGGAGCAGCTCCGCGTTCCCCTCGCGCGCCTGCTCCGCGAGCGAGTGCTCGGAGAAGGTCACGCCGAGCGCCGACGCGAGAATAGAGACGCCGAGCCAGACGGCAGTCAGCAGGAGGATTCCACCGACGACGTAGCCGAGGTCCCGGAGCGACGGCGCCTCCAGGTCGAGGAAAGATCGATCGTGCCGGGAGTTCTCGAGATAGAGCCACGCGAACGCCACTGCGCCGACGCCGGTGCCCACTCCCGCGACCACGTTGATCCCGAGATCGCTCATACTCCCGACGATCGGCGAGACCGCGAGCACGACCGCGAGGGCACCGATCTGGATCGCGAGGAAGCCAGCGAGTCCGAGAAGAATCGCGTAGAGCGTCTCCTGCAGCCGGCCGTCCCCCTCGTGATCGACGTCGCCGGTTCCGACCTCCTCTGCCATACGAACGCTATCGGTCGTGGCCACATAGGCACACCGCACTGGCACGCTCGGCGGCCACGGGATCGCGCACGAGACGTTGTGCCGTCGCGATCGCGGGGCGTGCTTCACTCGATCCAGAGCGATTCTCGTTCGTCGATCGCCCGGGTCTCTGGGGTCTCCTCGCCCCGCAACAGCGCCCGTGTCGCGTCCTTGCCCCACTCCACCGCGGGCTGGTCGAACGCGTTCACGCCGAACAGCTCGCCGGCCAGCACGCACGCGGCCTCGAAGCCGTAACAGAGCTCGCCGATCCCCCTGGCGTCGATCCGGTCGATCTCGACCCGGACGACGGGTCGGTCCGCGGCGGTCAGGCTCGCGGTCGTCGCGGCACACTCGAGATCCAGCAGTTCCCCGAGCTCCGTACCACGGAGGTGCGCGAGTTCGTCGTCGCTGGGGTCAGGCACCGACAGCTCGGGACGGCGCTGGGGGCGAACCGTCGTCACCATCGTCGATCGCGGGCCGTCGCGGTAACACTGGAGCTGGGAGTGCTGGTCGGTCGCGCCGAGCGCGCGCTGGGGAACCTGCCCGACGCCGTCCTTGCCGAGGCTCTCCGCCCAGAGCTGTGCGAACCACTCGCCGAAGGGATCGAGCGCCTCGGAGTAGGGCACCATCGCCGATACCGCTGCGCCACGCTGGGCGAGCCCGGCAGAGACGGCGCCGTACGCGTACGCCGGACACTCGAACAGGCTCCCGGCGAGAGAATCCGCACCGGCCGCACCGCCCGCCAGGATCGCCTCGACGTCGCCGCCGGCGAGCGCGACCGGCGCGAGCGCGACCGGCGAGAGTGCGCTGAAGCGGCCGGGAACGCCGTCCGGAACGGCGAGTGCGGGGAGATCCGCCTCCTCCGCGAGTCGCCTGAGCGGTCCCGACTCGCCCGTCACCACGAGCGTCCGTTCGGTCCAGTCGACGCCGGCGTCCTCGAAGGCTCCGCGAACGACCTGGACGTTCGCGAGCGTCTCGACGGTGGTTCCCGAACGGGAGACCCCGACGAGCGCCGCGCGTTCGAGGTCGACGCTGTCGAGCAGTTCCCGCGTCGCGGCCGGGTCGACGTTGTCCAGGGTCCGGACCGTCGCGTCGGTCTCGACCGCGCTCGCGAGCGTCGCCGCCCCGAGCGCCGAACCGCCGATCCCGGCGACGAGCACGGTCTCGATCGGCCGGTCGGTCGCGTCAACGATCCGGTCGGCGGCGGAGTGGATCGCGGCGATGTCGGTCGTTTCCGGGAGGTTCAACGCGGCGTAGCCGAAATCCTCGGCTGCGCGGCCCGCCTCGATTCGCTCGTGGGCGTCGGCGACGCGGTCGTCGAGACGGTCCAGCGAGGATCGGGCGACGCCGGGCGACGCCTGGTCGGCGAGCGCACCGGCGATGTCCACGTGCATACGAATCGATGCCACCGGCGGCCGCAAAAGCGTTCGGAGTGAACCGGATCCCGAAGAAAGAGAGCGAGAGAGGAAGGGCGAGATCGTTACTCGCCAGTGAAGCAGCAATTCACGTGGCCGGCGGGGGTTGCCGCCGACCCAAACCGTTTCACCACCGGCGCGCCAGTCGCTGCTATGAGCGACGACTCCTCCCTCCTCGTCGTGGGCGCACACCCCGACGATTGCTCGATCAAGGCCGGTGGTATCGCGGCGAAGTACGTCGGGGACGGTCGCGACGTGACCTTCCTCTCCGTCACCGACGGCAGCGCGGGCCACCAGGAGATGGGCCGCACGAAGCTCGCCGACAGACGGCGTCGCGAGACGCAGGCGGTCGCGAAACACCTCGGCATCGAGTACGACGTCTTCGACCTGCCCGACGGCGAACTCGAGCCGAGCCTCGACAACCGCCGGAAGCTCATCCGCTACGTGCGCGAGGTCGATCCGGATCTCGTCCTCGGCCCGCGCCCCAACGACTACCACCCCGACCACCGTTACACCGCACAGCTCCTCCAGGACGCGGCGTACTCGCTGATCGTCCCCAACGTCTGTCCGGACACCGACGCGTTGGCTGAAAATCCCGTCTTCGGCTACGTCGCCGACCACTTCCAGAAGCCCGCTCCGTTCGAGCCGGACGTCGTGCTCGACGTGAGCGACGTCGTCGAGGCGAAGATCGATGCGCTGCACTGCCACGAGTCCCAGATGTACGAGTGGCTTCCCTACACCTTCGGCGAGCTCGATTCGGTCCCGGACGAGGCGGACGACCGCCGCGAGTGGCTGGCCAACGACGGGCTAGCGCATCTCACCGCCAACACCGAGATGAACGTCGCCGACCGGTTCCGCGACGAGCTCCGCGAGCGGTACGGCGCGGCCGAGGGCGACGCCGTCGATCACGCCGAGGCCGTGGAGATCTCCGAGTACGGCGCGCCGCTGACCGAGGAGCGCCGCGAGCGGCTCTTTTTCTTCTGAGCGGCGTCCCCTACTGCGTTCTGACGGCGACGGTCGCCAGTACCCCGGCATTAAGACGCTCGGCGCCGACGTTCGAACGATGGCAGACACTCGCCGGATCGTGCTGGACGTCCTGAAACCCCACGACCCACCGTTGCTTCGGTTCACGGACAGCGTCGCGGACGCAGCCTCGGTGACCGGCGCGACGGGGACGCTCGTCGAGCTCGACGAGGACGTCCAGAACGTCTCGCTGACCGTCGAGGGCGAGAACCTCGATCTCCAGGCCATCGAGTCGGCGATCGAGGACCTCGGCGGCACCGTCCACTCCGTGGATCAGGTGGCCAGCGGCGAGCACGTGGTCGAACGCCGGCGGACGCCCCAGGACCGGTAATCCGTGTCGCCGAGCCGCCGGCAGATACTGGCCGATCTCCTCCGCGACGAGGACGTCCGATCGATCGCCCGCCGGTACTTCGTCTCGAACGGGTTCGACGGCACGCTGACCTGCGTCGGCGTGGTCATGGGGGCCGTCCTCTCGGGCGTCTCCGACGGGTCGACGGTGATTACCGTGGGGCTCGGCGCCGCCGTCGGCCTCGGAACGTCCGCTCTCTGGAGCGTCTGGGAGATCGAGCGCGCCGAGACCAAGGCGGAGATCCTCAGACTCGAACAGTCCATGCTGACGGACCTCGACGACACCAGGATCGAGCGCTCCCAGCGGGGCGCCCGGGTAGTGCACGCCGTCGCCAGCGGGCTCGGCCCCACGATCGGGATCCTCGTCCCACTGTCGCCGTTCCTCTTCGAGGGGAGCCTGCTGACCATGACGGAGGCGGGTGCGGTAAGCGTCGCACTCGCCGTCGGCATCCTCAGCGTGTTCGGCGCCTACATGGGGTCGATCTCCGGGCAACGCTGGTACGTCTCGGCGGTCCGGATGGGACTCGCCGGGCTCGTCGTCGCGGCGATCAACGTGCTCCTGCCGGGATAGTAGTCGTATCGATGCGTTTCTCGCGTAGCCAGCTATCGAGAACTTCTGTGGTACAGCCGCTCACGGATTGCTCGCAGCGGAATGCACCGTCTGGGATTTGAACCGGAGGAAGACGTTCCGGGGTGCTCGCTCCCTACGGTCGCTGCGCTCCCGGGGCTGCGACTTCCAGGATTCAAATCCCCTCTGAGGAGCACCTGCTGCTCACGAATTGTTCGCAGCGGAATGCACCGTCTGGGATTTGAACCGGAGGAAGACGTTCCGGGGTGCTCGCTCCCTACGGTCGCTGCGCTCCCGGGGCTGCGACTTCCAGGATTCAAATCCCCTCTGAGGAGCACCTGCTGCTCACGAATTGTTCGCAGCAGGATGCACCGTCTGGGATTTGAACCGGAGGAAGACGTTCCGGGGTGCTCGCTCCCTACGGTCGCTGCGCTCCCGGGGCTGCGACTTCCAGGATTCAAATCCCCTCTGAGGAGCACCTGCTGCTCACGAATTGTTCGCAGCAGGATGCACCGTCTGGGATTTGAACCGGAGGAAGACGTTCCGGGGTGCTCGCTCCCTACGGTCGCTGCGCTCCCGGGGCTGCGACTTCCAGGATTCAAATCCCCTCTGAGGAGCACCTGCTGCTCACGAATTGTTCGCAGCAGGATGCACCGTCTGGGATTTGAACCGGAGGAAGACGTTCCGGGGTGCTCGCTCCCTACGGTCGCTGCGCTCCCGGGGCTGCGACTTCCAGGATTCAAATCCCCTCTGAGGAGCACCTGCTGCTCACGAATTGTTCGCAGCAGGATGCACCGTCTGGGATTTGAACCGGAGGAAGACGTTCCGGGGTGCTCGCTCCCTACGGTCGCTGCGCTCCCGGGGCTGCGACTTCCAGGATTCAAATCCCCTCTGAGGAGCACCTGCTGCTCACGAATTGTTCGCAGCAGGATGCACCGTCTGGGATTTGAACCGGAGGAAGACGTTCCGGGGTGCTCGCTCCCTACGGTCGCTGCGCTTCCGGGGCTGCGACTTCCAGGATTCAAATCCCCTCTGAGGAGCACCTGCTGCTCACGAATTGTTCGCAGCAGGATGCACCGTCTGGGATTTGAACCCAGGTCTTCGGCTCGAAAGGCCAAAATGATTGGCCGGACTACACCAACGGTGCGTGCAATCGGACCGATGCAGCGGATACAATAAATGCCTTCGATTGACACTGGCAGGGCGGGGCGACTGCACCACGGGACTACTCGAACTGTTTCCGTCTCAAGCAAGCACATTGGTGTTTTTGCTTGACATCGCTCACCATCGCGACGACAGGTGTGGATACTCTCGATATCGTATGACTGAATAGGTAGCTTCGCAGCGAGATCAGATTTCCGACCGTCCCACTTTGGGGCTGCAGTCGATATGCGTCGGTGCCATCGTGTGAGGATCGTGCTGAAACAGGACCGTCTCGGAACGCAACTATTTTGTGACTAATTATTGTATGAATATTATGGGCACGAGACGATCATTGCTCCAGGCGACGGGCACCACCCTGTCCATCGCTCTCGCTGGCTGTGCGGGCGTACTGTCATCGAGTGGCGACGGCGGCGAAACGGTACGGGACGCATTCATCGGCCACCCTGAACTCTACCAATCCGTCGAGAGCACGAGTGAACCGTCCGAGAATTGGAACCTGCGAACGACGTTGCGCGATGTCGAAGGGCTACGAGAGTCCGAGTCCCACGTCGCCGACAGATATTTCCAACCCGATGCACTCGCCGGATCCGTCCCCGAGGGCGGCGTCGCTGCGATCGACGAGGTGGACGTTGCGGTATTCAGCAAGGCGGATGCCACGTGGTCCGACGATCGCTACGTCAAGTCGACGTCTGGATACGTCGTTGGGAACGTTGATCCGAGCGCGTACGATCCGGCGACCGATGCGTCACCGACGCGGTTCGAGCACCAGGGGTTCGACTGTTATCAGATACCGGACGTACCTGTGGTCGCCGTTCGGGACGGGGAGATGATACAGGCCGATGCGAGATACGCCACGCAGGTAACGGGCGAGGAGAACGCGACCATCGAGCGAGCTCTACTCGAGAACGAAATCGAAGACGTCGTGGCGCCGTCGAGTCCCGCGAACTGGCTAGCCGAACCCCTCGACGGGTTCGGATCCAATCACTCGTTGTGGATCCACTTGGGCCAGGCGGGGGCCGAGGGACCCACGCAGATCGAGTGCGTGGGACACGAAGTCCACGGCGACCAGACGACCGTTCGCGCCCTCTTGGGAGGATCGACCGTCGACGCGTTCGAGTCTAAGTGGGATCCAGACGTTGTCCGCACGACCGTCGAGTCGGACATCATTATGATCCCCGGGGAGCCGGACATCTCCATTTCGACAGGGTCCAGGTACGGCATGGCCTCGGCAACGGTCCCGACGGCAGATACGGATATGGGCCCAGACGCCTGATCGATATTGATCCGCTCTCGGCGATCCAGTGCTCGTCGGTGTTCGGGATCAAAACACATTCCAGTTCCCCAATTTTCATTACGGACATGCACCGCGTCCGATTTCGCGATCCTGCGGGGGCAGTTCGAGCGGGAACCTGGACAGGCGACGGCGTCGCGTTCGCCGGCAGCGAGTACGATCTGAGTGAGGTCGACGTGCTCGCGCCATGCGAGCCCGAGAAGATCGTCTGCATCGGCCGGAACTACGTCGCCCACGCCGACGAACGCGACGAGGACGTGCCCGATCGCCCGCTGCTCTTCCTCAAACCGCCGAACGCGGTCGCGAGCCACGGCGACCTCGTCGAGCTTCCGGCTGGCAAGGAGACGCTGGAGTACGAGGCGGAGCTCGGCGTCGTCATCGGCGAGCAGTGCCGGAACGTCAGCGAGGCCGACGCCGAGGACGTGATCGCGGGCTACACCTGCGGCGTCGACCTCTCGAACCGCGACGATCAGGACCGGGAGCAAAACTGGGTCCGCGGGAAGGCCTTCGACGGCGCCGCGCCGCTTGGCCCGGTCCTTGCCACGCCGGAGGAACTGCCCGACGACGCACGGATTCGACTCTGGCAGAACGGCGAACTTCGTCAGGACGCGACGCTCGACCAGCTCGTCTTCCCGATCCCGGAGCTGATCGCCGAGATCACCGAGTACCTGACGCTCGAACCCGACGACGTGATTCTGACGGGGACGCCGGAGGGCGTCGGCCCGCTCGCCGACGGCGACGAGATCGAAGTCGAGGTCGAGGGCGTCGGACGGCTCGAACACGGCGTCGCGATTTCGTCGTAGCCAGGCTGGCGTCTCGGCGTCGGGCTTGACGCGTCACCGCTCCTCGGCGAGGAGGCCGTACACGTCACAGTCGAGGTGCTCGTCGCCGGCGTAGCCGTGTTCGCGAAGCGTGCCTTCGTGCTGGAAGCCGATCCCCTCGAGAATCCTGGTAGATGCTTCGTTGCCCTCGTAGACTCGTGCGACCACGCGGTTGCAGCCGAGGTCTTCGAACGCGTACTCCACGACGCGCTCGGCCGCTTCCGTCCCGTACCCCTCGCCCTGGTGTTCCGGACGGATCCAGTAGCCGATTTCGGCACGACCCGCTGCCCGGTCGATCCGGAAGAGCCACGCGTGCCCGATCGGCTCGTCGTCGAGACAGGGCAGGAAGTGAACGGCATTTTCAGCGTCTATCCATCCGGCGACGTCCTCCGGGCTATTCGGTTCGTTCCCACCAATCCAGTTACGGATTCGATGATCGTTTGCCTGCCGTCGGACGAATTCGTGATCGGCCTCTTCGACCGTCCGCAATGAGAGCCGCTCGCTCGTGAGGAAGGTCGCCCCGGGCATACGTCTCGCTGCTCGCCACCGGGCAGTATGCGTTCCGGTTTTCAACACTTCATTGTGGAAGCGAGCGGTGTCCTGGAGCGTTCGGTCAGTCCGCCACGTTCACGAACTCGATCGCGCCGTCGTCAGTGTCCACGATCGCGACGCTGTGCTCCTCGTCGGGGACCGCCTGGAACAGCGCGCCGGGGTTGAGCACGGTCGCCTCGCCGACCGACCGCTCGACCGCCTCGTGGTGGTGGCCGTGACAGACTAGGTCGTACTCGCCGGTTGCTGCGAGGCGTTCGACTTCTTCGAGGTCCTCGCCGTGGAGGGCTGCGACGTCGAGCCCATCGAGGGTCAGTGCGGCGAACCGGCCGTGGAGTTTCGAGGCCGGACTGAGATCGCGGAACGCCGACTCGAGTCCATCGAGTTCGCCGTCGTTGTTGCCGAGCACCGCGTGGACGTCCAGCCCGTCGAAGAAGGGAACGACCGGCGGGGCGATCACGTCGCCGCAGTGGATCACCGTATCGATTCCGCGGTCAGTGAACAGCTCGACGGCGCGCTGGACTTCCTCGACGTTGTCGTGGGTGTCGGAGATGACGCCGATCAGCATAGCTCCTCGTTGGGTCTCGGCCGGCAAAAACGGCGGTGCTGGGGACCCGGCCGTGTGGAAGGTGGCCAGTGTCAATGTTGCGCCGAGTGGCTGCCCAGCACCGACCCGCCGAGGAGAAAACGACAAACCCCGGGGCCGCGATCGGACGAGCATGGACGTCTACGGACTGATCGGGAACCCGGTCGGCCACTCGCTGTCGCCGCCGATGCACGAGGCGGGCTACGACGCACTCGGCATCGACGCGCGTTACGTCACCTTCGAACCCGAGGACGCCGGCGAAGCGATCGACGCCGCAGCGGCGCTCGACCTCGCGGGGCTGAACGTCACGATCCCGTTCAAGCGGGCCGTGCTCGACCACGTCGAACCGGACGCCACCGCCGAGCGCGTGGGCGCGGTCAACACGGTGGACTTCGCCGGCGAGCGCCCGACGGGACACAACACCGACGTCGCTGGCGTCCGGCGGAGTTTCGCTCATCACGACGTCGATCTAGAGGGCGCGACCGCGGTCCAGATCGGCGCCGGGGGCGCGGGCCGTGCTATCGCGTTCGCCCTCGCGGACGCCGGCGCCACCGTCCACGTCGCGAACCGAACCGCGTTGAAGGCCCACGATCTCGCGGCGGACGTTCCCGGTGCCGACGGTCACGAACTCGACGACGTTCCGAAACTCCTCGCCGACGCCGACGTGCTCGCGAACGCCACGAGCGTCGGGATGGAAGAAGACGCCTCGCCCGTCCCCGCGGACGCGCTCCACGGCGACCTCGTCGTCTTCGACGCCGTCTACAGCCCGCTCGAAACGACCCTGCTCGGCGACGCCGACGCCGTCGGCGCCCGTACGATCGACGGCGGCTGGATGCTGCTCTTTCAGGGCGTCGCTGCCTTCGAGCGCTGGACCGGCGAGGACGCGCCGGTCGACGCGATGAACGCCGCGTTGCGCTCCCGGCTAGAGTAACGGTGGCGGTGTGGGTGACGCTCGATTCGTCCGCTCGGTTGGCGTTTCGGTGGCATTAACACCTGTGGGAAACCTATTGCGTATATGCCCATACTCCGCAAACTGAAGTCTTTCCTCGGACTCGGCGACGCCGGGGCCGAGCAGGATCGCGACGTCACCGTCACCGTCGAGCACGACCCGGAAAACGAAGCTGCCGTGAAGGGCGCCGACGTCGAGGACTCGACGAACGACGGCGCCGTCGAAGACGGCGAAACAGCCGACGCAGACGAAGGAACCGATGCAGAGGCGAGCGCCGGTGCTGCGGAGGCAGCCGACGCGGACGATGGGTCCGCGAACGACGCCGCGTCGACCGACCCCGACCTCGAACCGGACGAGGACCTGGACACCGAGGACGTCCCCGACGAAGTCGAGATTCAGGACGCCGAAGCACCGGAGGGCGTCGTCGAGGACGGTTCGGATGACGACGGAGCTGACGAGGCGGATGGCGATGCGCACGGCGTCGAGTCGGGCAGCGACGACCCGGTCGACGCTCTCAACGGCATCGGGCCTGCCTACGCCGAGCGACTCGGTGACGCCGGGGTCGACTCGGTCGCGGATCTCGCTGCGGCTGACGCCGCCGAGCTCGCCGAGGCCACCGACATCGCCGAGGGTCGGATCCAGGGCTGGATCGACCAGGCCGCCGAGTACTGAGCTTCGTCGCGCGATTCCTGTAACTCCGAAGCGTTCCACCAGACGCCGTGTCACTGCATCCCCAGCGACCGCAAGGACAATACGGGCAGCCGCGCTTCCCTCCGACATGAGCGGGGCGACCGTCGTCACCGATCGGGACGCCTTTCTGGCGACGGCCGCCCACGCACCGCCCGGCGCGAGAGTCCCCGTCGCGGTTGAGCTTTCCGTCGACGACCCCTTCGACGCGTACCGGCGGGCCCGCGAGGGCGGTCTCGAACGCCAGCGCGGCGACAACGAGCAGCTGGCCGCCGAACCGCGCGATCGGACTGGTGCATTTCTCGAGACCACCGGCGGCCAGACCGGCTGGGGTTACTTCGGCGTCGATCCGATCGAGCGCCTGACCGTCGGCCCCAACGCTGTCTCGTGGCGACCGGGCGGCGATTCCGCTGCCGATTCGACCCACGGCCGGGCACCCAGCGACAGCGACTCCCCGACGCTCGACGCCCTGGAGGGCCGGCTCGCGGCGGAGGAGCTGGTCCGGGGCGAGTGCGACGTTCCGTACCCCTGCGGTGCGATCGGCTGGCTCTCCTACGACGTGGCGCGCGAACTCGAATCGCTGCCTGGCGACGCCGTCGACGACCGCGGCCTCCCGCGACTTCAGGTCGCGCTGTTCGATCGCCTCGCTGCCTGGGAGTGTCCGACGGGCGAGCAGCCGACGACGCTCACCATCACCGCCTGTCCACGTGTCGGGGAGGGATCCGGCGGGACGGCGGCCTTCGACCGCGGCCGCGATCGCGCTCTCGATCTCGCTGATCGAATCGAGCACGGAGAGCTGTCGATCGACGCGCTCGGCGACGCTCGGGACGGGGCGACGGCAGACCGTTCATCGACTGAAAGCGCGACGTTCGCGAGCGACTGCACGCGCGAGGCCTACGCCGACCGAGTCCGGGCGGTCAAGGAGTACGTCCGGGCGGGGGACACGTTCCAGGCGAACGTCTCCCAGCGCCTCTCGGCGCCGGCGGCGGTCCATCCGGTCGCGGCCTACGACGCGCTGCGCTCGGTGAACCCCGCACCGTACTCCGCGCTCCTCGAACTCCCCGCCGCCGATCTCGTGAGTGCCAGCCCGGAACTCCTCCTGGAGCGAGCCGGCGATCGCATCCGTACCGAACCGATCGCCGGCACGCGACCGCGGAGCGAGGATCCAGCCGCCGATGCGGACCTCGAGGCCGAACTCACCGGCGACGAGAAGGAGCGCGCCGAGCACGCGATGCTCGTCGACCTCGAGCGCAACGACCTGGGGAAGGTCGCCGAGTACGGGAGCGTCGACGTCACCGAGTACCGCCGCGTCGATCGCTACTCCGAGGTGATGCACCTCGTCTCGCTCGTCGAGGGCCGGCTGCGCGCGGACGCGTCGCTCGCGGACGCGATCGCCGCCGTCTTTCCGGGCGGCACGATCACCGGCGCGCCCAAACCCCGGACGATGGAGATCATCGACGAGCTGGAGGGCACCCGCCGCGGCCCCTACACCGGCTCGATCGGGATTTTCGGCTTCGACGGCGCGGCGACGCTCAACATCGTCATTCGGACGCTCGTCCGCTACGAGGACCGCTACGACCTCCGGGTCGGCGCGGGGATCGTCCACGACTCGGTTCCCGAACGCGAGTACGAGGAGACCCTGGACAAGGGCAGAGCGCTCGTGAACGCCGTCGATCGCGCGCTCGGTGAGCGAGCGTCCCTCGACGTCGACGGCGGGACGGCCGACGACGGGGGTGAGATCGCGTGAGCGCTGGCTCCGGCAACGGGCGGGCGCCACAGCGCGTCAGCGAGCCCGATCCCGCCGACGTTCCGGACGTCCGCGTGCTCGTCGTGGACAACTACGACTCCTTCGCGTACAACCTCGTCCAGTACGTCGGCGAACTGGCCGGCGAGGTCGTGGTCCGTCGGAACGACGCGATCGACGTCGCCGGGATTCACGAGCTGGCGCCCGACGGCGTGATCGTCTCGCCGGGGCCTGGCCACCCCGAGGCCGCTGGCGTCTCGATGGGGCTGTTCGACGAAGCCGACCTCCCAGCGCTCGGCGTCTGCCTCGGCCACCAGGCGCTCTGTGCGGCCAACGGAGCCAGGGTCGAACTCGCGCCGGACGTCGTCCACGGCAAACCGTCGGTGATCGAACACGACGGGCGGGGACTGTATCAGGCGCTCCCGGATCGCCTCCGCGTCGGGCGCTATCACTCGCTGGCGGTCGATCGCTCCGAGCTCCCCGGCGATCTCGTCGAGACGGCCTGGACGACGGACGACGAGCGCTCGGTGCTGATGGGCGTCCGACACCGCGAACGGCCCCACTTCGGCGTGCAGTTCCACCCCGAGAGCATCCTCACCGGCGAGGTCGACGCCGCGGAGGGATCGTCGCTGGGGGTGGGAAAGCGGCTCGTCGCGCAGTTCTGCAGGCTCGCGGCGGAGGCGAAGACAGCGGAGTCTGATACAGCGACAGATCGGTGATCATGAGCACGAAATACCACGTGAACGGCGAGCTCGTTCCGGCCGAGTCGGCGACCGTCAGCGTCGCAGACCGCGGCTTCCAGTACGGCGACGGCGCCTTCGAGACGCTGCGAGCGTACGGCGGCGAAATCTTCGAGTGGGACGCCCACGCCGACCGGCTCGACCGTACCTGCGAGGCGCTCTCGATCGACCACGGTCTCGAACGGGAGGACCTCCGCGAGCGAATCGACGAGACGCTGGAGGCGAACGATCTCGCGGACGCCTACGTGAAGTGCTCGATCACCCGCGGCGTCCAGCCCGGGAAACTGACACCCCAGCCCGAGGTCGATCCCACCGTCGTCGTGTACGTGAAGCCGCTCCCGCGGGGCGGCGTCGACGGCGAATCGGTCTGGACGGATCCGGCAACCCTGCAGACCGTCAAGACTCGGCGGGTGCCCGACGCCGCGATTCCGGCGGACGCGAAGACCCACAACTACCTGAACGGGATCCTCGCCCGCGCGGAGCTGATCGAGGACGCCGACGAGGCGCTGGTGCGCGATACCGACGGGGCCGTCGTCGAAGGGGCTGCGAGCAACGTCTTCTTCGTGCACGACGACGCGTTGCACACGCCGAGTGCGACGCGCGATCTCCTCCCCGGAATCACGCGACGGATCGTGATCGATCTCGCGGAAGACGCCGGGGTTCCCGTTCGGACCGGGACGTACGAGCCCTCCGACGTTCGTGAGGCCAGGGAGGCGTTCGTGACGAACACGACGTGGGAGATCCGGCCGGTCGACCAGGTCGACGGGATTTCGGTCGGTGGTGGCGCCGTAACGGAACTGCTGGCACGACTCTTCGACGAGCGGGTCGAGGAACTGCACTACTGAGACGGAGCCGTTCGCCGCGCCGATCGCAGCCGACTCCTTCGCTACACTGCTTCGATCGCGAACGTCGGTTCGTCCAGCGACTCGCTCTTGCATTCGGGACACCGGGAGGGCCGGTTCGCCGGATCGTCGAACCCGTCGAAGCCGCAGTCCCGGCACTCCGGCGGCGCGACGACGACCTGCTCGTCCGTTCCATCGAGCGTCGCGGCGACGTGGCGAACGTGGTCGATCGCGACGTCGGTGGGGATCGTGAAGCCCTCGGCGAGGTCGCTCGCGGAGGCGGGCCCCTCGCGAAGGCGCTCGGCGATCCGCTCGCGAGTCGTCTGCTCGGCGTCGGTCATGGCTTGGACTGGACCGCGCGCTCGGTTAGGCGTTGTGACGCTGCCAGAATCTGCGGGGTGGCTTCGGTGGTAGCGTCGGTACAGACGGGCGCGGTGCTACCCGTCGATACCAACGGGTACGGTTCCGAAACCGATGGGTACACGTGGCGCCCGCGCATACCGCTGTCCGAATGACCGAGCACATCGAGGTGCGGGGAGCCGCGGAGAACAACCTCGCGGACCTCGACGTGGACATCCCCCGCGAGGAGTTCACCGTCGTCACCGGCCTCTCCGGGTCGGGCAAGTCCTCTCTCGCCTTCGACACCGTCTACGCGGAAGGGCAACGCCGCTACATCGAGTCGCTGTCGGCCTACGCACGGAACTTCCTCGGCCAGATGGACAAACCGCAGGTCGAGCGCGTGGAGGGGCTCTCCCCGGCGATCTCGATCGACCAGAAGAACGCCGCGAACAACCCCCGATCGACCGTCGGGACCGTCACCGAGCTGCACGACTACCTCCGATTGCTCTACGCGCGAACGGGCGATCCCCACTGCCCTGAGTGTGGCCAGCCCGTCGGCGAGCAGTCCGCGAGCACGATGGTCACCCGGCTGCTGGAGCTCCCCGAAGGCACGAAAGCCAAGATCGCAGCCCCGATCGTCCGCGACCAGAAAGGGGCCTTCGCGGACCGCTTCGACGAGCTCCAGGCCGAGGGGTACGGCCGCGTCGAGGTCGACGGCGAGGAGTACGACCTCACGACGGAGCACCCCGATCTCGACGAGAACTACGACCACACGATCGACGTGATCGTCGACCGCGTGAAGCTCGATCCCGCGGATCGCTCGCGGATCGCGGACTCCGTCGAACTCGCTCTCGAGGAGGCCGACGGCGTCCTGAAGGTGATCCTCCCGGACGCTCCCGAGGGCGCGGCGGACTCGCTCGGCTCGCGAGCGCGCTCGACCGGCGACCTCGCCGGCGGTGCGGATCACGATCACACCGAGATCGAGGAGGCGGCGGAGTCCGGCGCGGACGACGACGCTGACGCCGATACGGAGGCCGACTCCGATATCGACACCGACGACCGCCTCGTCGTCGAACTCTCCGAGAAACTCGCCTGTACGGACTGTGGCATCGACCTGCCGGAGATCGAGACCCGATCGTTCTCCTTCAACAGCCCGCACGGTGCCTGTCCGGAGTGTGAGGGCATCGGCGAGACGAAGGAGGTCAGCGAGGACCTCGTGATCGAGGACCCCTCCAAGCCGATCAAGCACGTCTTCGAGCCCTGGAGCTTCAACCGGACGTACTACCGGCGGCGGCTCCAGTCCGTCGCGGACCATTTCGACGTCCCGCTCACGACGCCCTTCGAGGACCTCCCCGGGGAGGTTCAGGACGCCTTCCTCTACGGCACGTACGAGGACGTCGTCTTCGAGTGGACGACCTCCAACGGCACCCGGCACAAGGAACAGCCCTTCGAGGGCGTGATTCCGAATCTCGAACGGCGCTACGTCGAGACGGACTCCGACGGCACCCGCGAGCACATCGAGGAGTACATGTCGATCACGACGTGCCCGGAGTGTGAGGGGACTCGCCTGAAGCCGGTCTCCCGCGCCGTACTCGTCGACGACACCTCGATCACCGAGGTCAACCGGATGTCGATCGGCGACGCGCTCGAGCACTTCGAGGGAATGGAAGCCGGGATGAGCGAGCGCGATCGCACGATCGCCGAGGAGATCCTCAAGGAGATCCGTGCGCGGCTGGGGTTCATGTGCGAGGTCGGGCTCGACTACCTAACGCTCGACCGCGAGGCGTCGACCCTGTCGGGTGGTGAGAGTCAGCGTATCCGACTCGCCACGCAAATCGGTTCGGGACTCGTCGGCGTGCTCTACGTGCTCGACGAGCCCTCGATCGGGCTCCACCAACGGGACAACGACCGACTGTTGAACACGCTCGAGGAGCTCCGTGACCTCGGCAACACGCTGCTCGTCGTCGAGCACGACACCGCGACGATGCGCCGCGCGGACACCGTGATCGACCTCGGTCCGGGCCCCGGCAAGCGGGGCGGCGAGGTCGTCGTCCACGGAGACACCGAGGAGGTCGAGGCCTGCGAGGAGTCGATCACCGGGGACTACCTCTCCGGTCGGCGGCAGATTCCGGTGCCCGACGAACGCCGCGACCCTGACGGTGAGATGGTCGTCGAGGGCGCGCGGCAGCACAACCTCCGAGACCTCGACGTGGAGTTCCCGCTGGGCAACCTCGTCGCGATCACCGGCGTCTCCGGTTCCGGAAAATCGACGCTCATGCACGAGGTGCTCTACAAGGCGCTCGCCCGCGAGATGCACGGCAACACGGAGGTCGAGCCCGGCGAGCACGACGCGATCGAGGGCCACGAGGAAATCGAGACGATCCGGCTCATCGACCAGAGCCCGATCGGCCGCACGCCCCGATCGAACCCCGCGACCTACACCAACGTCTTCGATCACATCCGGGAGCTGTTCGCCGAGACGGAGCTGGCCAAGCGCCGCGGCTACGAGGTCGGTCGGTTCTCCTTCAACGTCAAGGGCGGTCGCTGTGAGGAGTGTGGCGGACAGGGCACCGTCCGTATCGAGATGAACTTCCTCTCGGACGTCCACGTCCCCTGCGAGGAGTGTGGCGGCGCACGGTACAACGCCGAGACGCTCGACGTCGAGTACAAGGGCAAGACCATCGCCGACGTCCTCGACATGACCGTCGAGGAAGCCTACGACTTCTTCGAGCACGACTCCCGCATCGAGCGCCGGCTCAAGCTGCTGAAGGACGTCGGGCTCACCTACATGAAGCTTGGCCAACCCTCGACGACGCTCTCCGGCGGGGAGGCCCAACGGATCAAGCTCGCCGAGGAGCTCGGCAAGAAGGACGCCGGCGACGCCTGCTACCTGCTCGACGAGCCGACGACGGGGCTCCACCCCGAAGACGAGCGGAAGCTGATCGAGGTGCTCCACCGACTGGCCGATCGTGGGAACACGGTGATCGTCGTCGAGCACGAGCTCGATCTCGTCAAGAACGCCGACCACGTGATCGACCTCGGTCCAGAGGGTGGCGAGGCCGGCGGCGACGTGGTCGCTGCTGGGACGCCCGAGGAGGTCGCCAGAGAGGAGGAGAGCCACACCGGTCGCTACCTGCGCGATCTCCTTCCCGACGTCGAGCTCGAGGGCCCGCGGGCCGACCGGGAGGAGGCGCCGGCACCCGCGGCGGACGACGACTGATCCAGCAGCATCCGGCCCCGATTGACGGGTAGTCGAAGCGATTTTGACGTGGTGGCTTCGTGGTACCACAATGAGCAAGGCCACGGAACCCGATCCCCCTCCACGCGGCCCGCTCGAAACGCTCGGCGCGATCTACAACCACTTCTGGAGCGTCTTCCTTCGCGGCGTCGCGATCATCGTCCCCGTCATCGTCACCCTCTTTCTCATCAGCATCGCCCTCTCCTACGTCAGCCGGGCCCTCGAGCCGTTCATCCGCCTGCTGGAACACTTCGGCCTCATCGGACAGTTCCGCAACACCGAACTGATCCAGTTTCTCGTCCGGCTGAACGTCTACGAGTACGTCGTCGACTTCCTCGCCGAGCTGATCGCGCTCACGATCCTGCTGGGAATTATCCTCCTCGTCGGCTCCGTCGGGCACAACCGCTACGGTGAGCGCCTGATCGAGGTCATCGACATGGCCGTCGCCTCGATCCCAGGGGTCGGCACCGTCTACAAGAGCTTCCGGCGGATGGGCGACGTAATGCTCACGACCGAGGACGAGAACTTCCAGGACGTCAAACTCGTCGAGTGTCTCGGCGACGACACGTACGTTATCGGGTTCGAAACGAGCGCCGCCCCCGAGTCCGTCTCGGACGCGACCGGCCACGAGGAGATGCTCACGCTGTTCATCCCGATGGCGCCCAACCCCGTCACCGGTGGTTTTCTCACCTACGTCTCGGCAGATCGAGTACACGACGTCGACATGACGATCGAGGACGGCGTCAAGAGCATCCTCACCAGCGGCGTCGCGACGGGGAAAGGGGCGGCGAAAGGCGATCAGCTGTCGCTGGGCGACGTCAAGAACGTCGCGCAGGTCGATCGCATCCAGGACGCTTTCGCCGAACAGCGACCCGGAACGGCGTCTGACGGAGAGCCCGGTGGCGCAGCCCCCGACGGGTCGGAGTCCGGTCGTCCGGGCAGCGTGCAATCGGATTCGAACTCTTCGGACGGCGGGCAGTCGGGATCGAGCGACTCCGACGGGGACGTCGACGAGCTCGACTGACCGTGCCGCCCTGATGGCTTCGATGACTGGCCGCTCTCTGTTCCTGGCCGTGATCGAAGCTTCCCGACCTGGGGAGATACTCGAGGGCTGTCTCCCTGTGATCAACCCCGATGGCACCGTCTCGAACCTCGGCTACCACGGCGAGGATTTGAGTACCTGCAATTATATCCAGGAAGGAAATTATTACTCGTGATCGTACCGTCGTACGAACTGTGTCCACCGCGCTCGACGTGCGCCGATTTCGGCCCGCGGACGCAGACGCCGTCTGGGAGGTCCACGAAGCCGCACTGCGAGCGTCGCCATTGGCGTTCGTGGAGGAGGCCGCCGTCGACGACGATATCCTGGCGATCGAATCCCACTACATCGACGCTGGCGGGGAGTTCATCGTCGGAGAGATGGCCAGGGACCCCGACGAGCTGACCGATCCCGAGATCGTCGCGATCGGCGGATTCCGCCCGATCGACGAGGATCGCGTCGAGATCAAGCGAATGCGCGTCCATCCCGAGTACCAGCGACGGGGGTTCGCTCGCTGCATTCTGGAGCAGCTGGAGACGCGTGCGCTCGAGAAGGGGTACGACGTCGCCGAGCTGGAGACGATCGAGCCACTCCGTGCTGCGCGGGCTCTCTACGAGGAGACGGGCTACGAGATCGTTGAGGAGTGGACCAAGGAGGCAACCGGTGTCGAGACGTTCCGGTACCGGACGGAGCTTTGCGACGGCTGACCCCTGCCCTTAATAGCGAGTGCTGACAACTGCAATCTAATGGAGTATCGAGCCGACGGACTCCCTGAATCCGATCTCGTTCGGACCGGTGGATACCTGAGCGGAATCTTGCTAGCGACGCCGCCGTTGTACGTGGTCTTTGGTGCCGCTGGGACCGTCCTCGCGGAACTCCCCGCCGACGTTGCGATCCCCGGCTCGGAGCTCGCACCGCTGGTGTTCGCCGTCGGGGCGGCAACCGTCGTGAGCGGCGTTTCGCTGTTCGGCTACGACTGGATCCACGTAAACAGCCGGGTGCGGGCATCCCTCTTCGCAGCCGTGGTGGTTTCGACGACGCTCGCAGTCTCGATCGTAACTGCGTTCCTGTTTCTCGACGCGATCGCGTGGGGGAGCGCGAACGGGAGTCGCCCCGTCCTCGGCGTCGGCGTTGCCGGGTTGCTCGCGCTGTCCTGGGCGTTGCTCCGGGGCGGCCGCAACGTTCTGGCAGGCTACAGGGGCGTCGAATAGCCCGATCGGCCCTGCCGCCGGGTTCGTCACGGCACCGAAGCGCTTGCCGAGAGTCGGCCACTTATGCCTCACAGGCCGGGATCGGTGGTATGACGAACGCTCCGACGCCGATCGGTTTCGGTACCTGGCAGAACGAGGATCCCGAACAGTGTGCCGAGAGCGTACGGACAGCCGTCGAAGCGGGCTACCGACACGTCGACACCGCGCAGGGCTACGACAACGAAGCCGCCGTCGGCGACGGCATCGCCGCTGCCGACGTCGATCGCGAGGACGTCTTTCTGGCGACGAAGGTCGACACCGGCGATCTGGGGTACGACGACGTGCTCCGGACGACCGAAGAGAGCCTGGAGAAGCTCGGCGTCGATACGATCGACCTGCTCTACGTCCACTGGCCGCTGGACACCTACGATCCCGATGGCACGCTCTCGGCCTTCGACGAGCTGGTCGATCGCGGGGCGATTCGCCACGTCGGCCTCTCGAATTTCACTCCCGAGCAGCTCGCGGAGGCCCGCGAGATCCTCGACGCCCCGATCTTCGCTCACCAGGTGGAGTGTCATCCCTACTGCCAGCAGGAGGAACACCTCGCGCTTGCAGAGGAGCACGACTACCATCTCGTCGCGTACTCGCCGCTCGCCCAGACGGAGGTCTTCGACGACCCTGTCATTCAGGACGTGGCCGAGGAGCACGACGCGAGTCCCGCACAGGTCTGTCTCGCGTGGCTCCGCCAGCGCGGTGCGGTGGCGATTCCGAAGGCGACCAGCCGGGAGCACGTTCTGGACAACTACGAGTCGCTCGGCGTGGAACTGAGTGACGACGCGATGGAGCGGATCGACTCGATCGAGGAGGAGTATCGCGTCGTGGACTTCGACGGTGCGCCCTGGGATCTCGCGTAGCCAGCACGTCCGTCCACCGATCGATCGTAGTTACTGCCGCCGATTGGCGCGGAGCTTCCCCCGAAACGATATGCCCGTCCTCCTGTAAGCGAGGCCAATGCATCGCCGGCGGGCGCTCGCTGGGATCGGGGCCAGTGCCGCCATCGGCACCGCCGGGTGTCTGGGGGTGCTCTCCGACGATAGCCAGCCGGACGGCCATCCACCCGAGGAGGTCCTGAGCGTCGCCCACCTCGACGGACGGTACCACTTCACCGACGAGCCGTTCCTGCTCGAGGGCGCCGACGTGATCGCCGACCTCGGGACGAACGTCTGCAAGATCTGGCTCGACTTCCCGGCCTGGTACTACCAGTACAACAGCGACTGGCAGGAGGAGTACGACTCGATGGTGGCACTCGCCGAGCATCCCGACTATCGGGCGCTGTTCGAGCGGCCGTTTTCGACGTATCTCCTGAAGGCGACGGCCAACCACGCTTGGCCGATGAACTACTACCGCGATGGCATTCACGACTGGCAGCTCGAAGGGGAGCGCGAACGGTTCGAGGCGATCACGCGTCACTTCCTCGAGACGTACGACGGCACGGGAAAGACGTTCGTCCTCCAGGACGTCGAGAGTGACTTCTGGGCGGTTCCCGAGGACGACTGGACCAACGAGCTTCCCGATTCCACCGTCGACGCGATGCGGCAGTGGTACGCAGCGCGCCAGACAGGGGTCGAGCGAGGTCGCTCGGGCGTCGAGAGTGACGCGACGGTGCTCCACCTCGCCGAGGTGTCGATGGTGCTCGACGCGAAGCGCTTCGGTGCGTCCCGGGTGATCAACGAGGTGCTGCCCGACGTTGAGCTCGACATGGTCTCCTACTCGGCGTACGAACTGGGCGCACAGATCAGCGGGAACGCGTATCTCCCGGGCCACAACGATCGGCAGCAGTTCGACGAGTCCGACCGGATCGTCCGGGAGACGCTGGCGTACATCGACGAGCACGCCTCGACCACTGGCTACGCCGAGGAGATTCTCTCCGAGAAACAGCGGCCAGTGATGCTGGGCGAGTTCGGGGTCCCCCTGCAGGAAACCGGCGAGGAACGGGGGATGCGAACGCTGCGCGCCGTCCTCGAGCCAAGTCTCGAGTGGGGCGTCCGGTGGGCGAACTACTGGCAGGTCTACGACAACGAACTCGCCGAAGGTGAACCTCCGGCCGACGGCGGGACGGTGTCGGAGAACGATGCAGTTCGGGGGTTCTACCTCGTTCGGCCGGACGGGACGAAGGCGCCGACGTGGGACTACTTCGAGGAGATACTGGCCCGGGACGTGCGGTACTGACCCCCAACCGATACAGAGAGCCGCGGGGGCTCAGTCGAGGAAGTCCGGCTCCGTGCGCTTCTCGGCCAGCTCGTTCTCGAGGTGCTCGTAGAACGCCTCGGGATCGACGCCGTGCTCCTGCCGTTCCTTTCGGTCGCGCACCGAGAGCGTGCCGTCCTCCATCTCGTCGTCGCCGACGATGATCTGGTAGGGCACGCGGTCGTCGTGGGCAGCGCGGATTTTCCGCTGGAGGCGGTTGTCGGACTGATCGACCTCGACGCGGACGCCCGCGTCGTCGAGCTCCGCAGCGACGGACGCCGCGTACTCCGCGTTGTCGTCCGTGATCGGGAGGACGCGGACCTGCTCGGGCGCGAGCCAGAGGGGGAACTTCCCCTCGAAGTGCTCGATGAGCATCATGAAGAAGCGCTCGTAGCTGCCGTAGAGCGCCCGGTGGATCATGACCGGCCGGTGTTCCTCGTTGTCCTCGCCGACGTAGGAGAGGTCGAACTGCTCGGGCATCGTGAAGTCGAGCTGGACCGTCGGCCCGTCCCAGGAGCGCCCGATGGCGTCCTCGAACTCGAAGTCGATCTTCGGGCCGTAGAAGGCGCCGTCGCCCTCCTCGATCGCGTAGTCGAGCTCTCGCGCTTCGAGGACGGACTCGAGGGCGGACTCCGCGGTCTCCCAGATCTCGTCGGAGCCGACGCTCTTCTCGGGGCGCGTCGCCAGCGCCATCTCGTAGTCGAGACCGAACGTGTCCAGCACCTCCTCGATCATGTCCATGATCCGGCCGACCTCGGCCTGGATGCCATCAGGCTCGACGAACAGGTGACCGTCGTCGATCGTGAACGCCCAGACGCGGGAGAGCCCGGAGAGCTCGCCGCGCTGTTCCTTCCTGTACACTTTGCCGTTCTCGGCGTAGCGGATCGGCAGGTCGCGGTAGGACCACGCGGAGTCGTCGAAGATAGCGGCGTGGCCCGGGCAGTTCATCGGCTTGAGTCCGAACTCGTCGTCGCCGACCTCGAAGAGGAACATGTCGTCGGCGTAGTTGTCGTAGTGTCCGCTCTCCTTCCAGAGGTCCGTCTTGAACACGTGTGGCGTCTCGACGTACTCGTAGTCGGCGTCGAGGTTCAGCTCCTCGACGAACCCCTCGAGCTCGCGCAGGACGGTCTTGCCGTTGGGGTGGTAGAGCGGCAGTCCGGGCCCGGTGCGGTCCTGGATCGAGAACAGATCCATCTCGTTGCCGATCTTGCGATGGTCGCGCTCCTCGGCCTCGCGGCGGCGCTCTAAGAACTCCTCGAGATCGGACTCGTCGCGGAAGGCGGTGCCGTAGATCCGCGTCTGCATCTCGTTGTCCTCGTCGCCACGCCAGTACGCGCCGGCGATCTCGAGCAGTTCGACGGCGCCGATCTCGCCCGTCGACTCGACGTGGGGCCCCTTGCAGAGGTCCTCCCACTCGCCCTGGCCGTAGAAGTGGACGGTGTCGTCCTCCTCGGCGAACTCTTCGAGGAGTTCGAGCTTGTAGGGCTGGTCGGCGAGGCGCTCGCGGGCCTCCTCGATGGAGACGCGCTCGTAGGTCACCTCGAGGTCCTCCTCGACGATTGCCTCCATCTCCTCGCGAATCGCCGGGAGGTCCTCCTCGTCGACATCGAGCCCGTCGAAGTCGTAGTAGAATCCGTCGTCGGTCGCCGGGCCAATCGCCAGGTCCATGTCGTCGTAGTGGCGCTGGACGGCCTGGGCGAGCGTGTGGGCGGCCGTGTGGCGCATCACCTGCAGGTACTCGTCGCTGTCTTCGGTGACGATCTCGATCTCAGCGCCGTCGGTGGTCACCGCGAGCTCCTTGCCGACGAGTTCGCCGTCGATCCGGCCGCCGGCGGTGGCGTCACCGAGACCGGGACCGATCTCGTAGGCGATCTCCTCGATGCTGGATCCCCGCTCGACCTCGAGCTCGGATCCGTCGGGCAGTACGACCGCGATCACGTCTGATTCCTGTTGGGACATGGCTGTGGCTGGGAAGTGTGGCGACGACAGAATCGATAGGTGGGGAGATTAGGGGGCCGGAAGCCGGCCTGTAAAGTAGCCACCTACCATCGTGCCCGAGTGTACCCGCGAACCGGATATAAGGATTGTGATGGGCGTGGCGGTACTCTGGATTGGTTCCTCGAGCGACGATGCTACCGTGCCGTCTGGAGCGCGTAGGTCGACAGCGCCGTCACCGCACGGCCGTCACGGAGGTCGTCGGCGAGCGCCGCCGAGACCAGCGAATCCAGCGACTCGGTATCCACGCGAATAGACTCGACCTCGTCGAGGTCCTGCTCTGCCGTGGGACGACAGTTCTCTGCGACGTAGTAGTGGAGCACGGAGTTCGCGATCCCGTTGACCGGCTCGGTGGTGAGCAGGTGCTCCATCGTCTCGGCCTCGTAGCCGGTCTCCTCGCGGAGCTCTCGCCGCGCGGCGACGGCGAGGTCGTCGTCGAACGGCTCGACGCTGCCCACGGGGATCCCGCGGTTCACCCGGCCGACGGCCTGGCGCCACTCCTCGATCAGGACAACCTCGCGGTCGTCCTCGTCGATCGATTCGGACTCGGCGTCGGCGGCGACCAGCGGCAAGATTACCACCGCCGGCGGTTCGGTGAGGTAGTCGAAATCCGTCTCCGTACCGTCGGGCAGTCGGACGTCGTCGTGGACGATCTCGAAGCCGGGACACTCGTAGGCGATCTCGGAATCCAGGATCTCCCACGCGATGTCGTCATCGTCGGGCGCGTCGCCGGTCATGGAAGCTGCTCCGCAGCCCCGCGAGATGAGTGGTTCGCTTCGTCGGGATCCTCGTGGCCAGATTCTGCGAGGAAATGCCTGCCAGCGGCCAGCTCAGGCCGCTTTCAGCAGGTCGGTCGCACCGATCGACTCCGTCACCATCCAGGCGACGAAGATGCCGTAGGCTACCAGTAGCACGTAGGATTCCCAGCGTTCGAGCGTGAGGTCCGTCCGGAGCAGGGTAAAGAGCAGCACCGTCGCGAGCGTCAACACGCCGAACAGCGGGAGCGCGACGGCGAAGTTCACCGTCAGGCTCCCGACGAGCACGACGCCGAACGGGATCGCGACGAGCAGATCGAACGTGTTCGAGCCCAGGACGTTCCCGAGACTCGTGGTCCCGTTCCCGTCCGACGCGGAGCGCACGCTGACCAGCGTGTCGGGCAGACTCGTCGCAGCGGCGAGGATCGTTACGCCGGCGAGGAATCCGGGAATGCCGAGCTCGTGACCGAGATACTCGACGCTGCCAACGAGAAACTCGACGGCGATCAGAATGACGACGAGTCCGGCCGCGAGCGTCGCCCAGGCCGGCAGGACGTCGACGCCCTGGCCGGCGTTTCCGGCGTCGTGGTCGCCGACGTCCTGCCACTGGATGAAGATGTAGAGCCCGTAGAGCAGGAGTGGGATCGCGGCCAGCGGTCGCGTGATGTCGCCGCTCAGCGATTCCGCGGTGCCGACGGGTTCGTAGATCACTGCCAGCGCGAACGTGATGATCAGCGCAGAGACCGCGATCATGTAGAACTGCGCCTCCTTGTAGACGATCGCACGGTTGGCGTCGAGCGCCTCGCCTTTCGAGGCGAGCCCCGAGAGTGCGGGGATCACGAGCACGTTGAACAGCGCGGAGCCGACGATCGCCCCCACGCCGATGTCGAACGCACCGGTCCGCGCCGCGATCACGACGCTCGCGAACTCCGGGAAGCTCGAGCCGACGGCGACGACGACCGATCCCTGCACGACCGGGGGAAGTCCGTAGTACGAAGACAGCTCCTCCGCGGAGCCCTCCAGCCACGCGCTCCCGAACCAGATCGCGATCGTCGCGAGTGCGATCACGAGCAGGTGGACGGGCGTGATCCCGGGGATCCAACCGCTCAGTACCATTCTGTTCGATCGCTCGGACCGACGCTACAAGTGCGTGCCTAATCCGATCGCGTGGAACGGTTGGTCGCCTGATCCGCTAACTGCCACTCTGCAGTCAGTCGTACTCGTAGAATCCTTCACCGGTCTTCTTGCCGAGGTGGCCCGCCTCGACCTTCCGCTTCAGCAGGTACGCCGGCGTGTAGCGATCGCCCAACTCATCGTGGAGCGTCTCCGTCGCGTGGAGACAGACGTCGAGGCCGACGTGGTCGGCGAGCTCGAGCGGTCCCATCGGGACGTTCGTGCCGAGCGTCATTCCGCGGTCGATGTCCTCCTTGCTCGCGACGCCCTCGTCGTAGGCCCGGATCCCTTCGTTGATCCAGGGCATGAGAATGCGGTTCGTCACGAACCCGGGCTTGTCGTCGGATTCCCAGGTCTCCTTGTCGAGGTCCTCGGAGATCGCGTGCGCGAGATCGACTGTCTCCGGCGCCGTCCGCTCGCCGGTCACGACCTCCACGCCATCCATGATCGGGACGGGGTTCATGAAGTGGAGCCCGACGACGTGGTCCGGACGGTCCGTCGCTGCAGCGATCGACGTGATCGAGAGCGTGCTCGTGTTGGTCGCCAGCGCGACGTCGTCGGTGACGCGATCGATGTCCGCGAAGACGTCCCGCTTGATCTCGAGGTCCTCGACGATCGCTTCGATCACGAGGTCACACGGTGCGAGGGCTTCGAGTTCCGTCGTGCCGTCGACGCGGCCGACGATCCTGTCAACGTCGTCGGCTGGAATCTCCCCCCGGTCGGCCAGGCGGTCGAGGCTGGATTCGATCGCGTCGAAGCCGTCCTCGACGAGGTCCCGGCTGACATCCCGAAGCGCTACCTCGTAGCCCGCGGTCGCGAGGACCTGTGCGATCCCGGCGCCCATCGTTCCCGCGCCCACGACGCCAACGCGATCCACGTCGTCGAGTGCTCTGACCATACTGGTGCGTGGGCGGCGACCGTGAAGAATGCCGATGGTGGGGATCGAGCGCGTCGGCACGGATCGGCCGGGCACGTTCATTCGTCGATCGGGAGAGCAATCGTTTTGTCGCTGCTTACTGAATTTCGAAATAGAATGTATTCGGATCCATTCCGTCGCTTCGATCGGTCACAGTATCGCCGATCACTCGATGGGGTTCACAGAGCCGCGTCGGTTATCGACCGATGACCGGATCGAACTCAGCCGAGACGATCGACCGGATCGTCGACGCCGTGCTCGGTGCAGCGCCCGAACTTCGCCGCCTCCAGGCCGAGCACCGCGGCGCGACGATCGACCGATCGAACCCCACCGGCGACGACGTGATCGCTGCCGACGACGCCGCGGACGAACTCCTCGTCGACCGACTCACCGAGATCGATGGCGTCGGTGCCGTCGCCAGCGAGGAGCGATCGGGGGTCGTCGACGCCGGCGAGGGCCTCTCCGTCGCGATGGATCCACTCGACGGCTCCTCCAATCTCGATGCCAACGCGCCGACGGGAACGATCGTCGGCGTCGCAAACGCCTCACTCCCCGCGGCTGGTCGGGAGTTCGCCGCCGCAATACTGATCTGCTACGGCCCGGTCACGACCGCGTACGTCGCGATCGAGGGCGAGGGCGTCACGGAGTACGAGATTCCGGCAGCCACAGCGGACGCTCTCGATCCCGGCGCCGTCCCTGAACCGCGAGTGAGCAATGCGACCGTCGAGATCCCGGCTGCGCCGACGATCTACGGCGTCGGCGGCGGTGACGACGACTGGCCGGAGGTGGTCGCTTCCCTCGTCTCGTCGCTCCGGGAGGATCTGAAGTTGCGCTACAGCGGCGCGCTCGTCGCCGACGTCGCACAGGTCTTGACGAACGGCGGCGTGTTCGCGTACCCGCAGTTGCTGTCCCGTCCCGATGGCAAGCTTCGCTACCAGTTCGAGGTAGCGCCGGTAGCATTGCTGATCGAGGAAGCCGGCGGTGCGTCGACCGACGGTACCGGACCGCTCCGCGATCGGCCAGCCGAGGGGCTCCACGACCGCTCGCCGATCTACGTCGGGAACCGATCGGTGATCGAACGCGTCGAATCGACGTTCGCGGACGCCGAGTGAGGAACGGCACAGCGAGCGCGTCACACTGGGCGGTGAGAGAACGCGAGGAGGAGAATACGGGGCGGTGACGTTTTCTTTAGAGGTCGGCGTTGCCGAACCGGTAGTAGCCGATCGCGAGTGGGACCACGATCCACAGGATGATGACCGGGAACGCAGTCCACTGTTCGGCGTAGAACGGCAGTTGGGCGGATTCACCGGCGACGCTCTCGAGCGGATCGCCGATTCCACCAGTGAAGATGTACCCGGCCGCGCGGCTCCCCGCGACGTTGGGATCGAGACTGAGCAGGAGCAGTGCGTAGTCGGGCACGTCGTCGAGCATCCAGCTCTGTTCGACGATCCGCACGAGGCCGAGGACCAGATACTGGTAGGCGTAGACGAGCACCAGCAGGATGCCGACGATCGCCGCCATCGCCTTCCCTCTGGAGTTGACGGAGGCCGACACAGCGATCGCGAGTGCGACGTACACGACGGACAGCACGGTCCCCAGAATACCGAAGGCGGCCATCTGCTGCCACTCGACGGTCCCATAGAGCGCGAACATGAGCACCGTTCCGATGAGGCCGGTGATGAGCAGCGCACCGACGATGACGATCGACCTGCCGATCACTTTACCGACCACGACGTCGGAGCGGCGGAGCGGCAGCCCGAGCAGGACGCGGATGCTGCCCGATTCTCGCTCCTGGACGATCGCCATGTAGCCGATCATCGCGGCCAGAACAGGCAGGAAGATGCCGATCGGCGTCTGGAACAGCGCCGCCGCGAACTCGGCGCCGTCGCTTCCGGTGTCGCCGACGAGATACGGGACGGCGCTCAGCAGGACGCTGAGGACGAGCAACACGCCGATGACGCCCAGGAGCAGCTTCGAGCGGCCGGAGTCCTGGAGGTCCTTCTTCGCGACGTGGAGCCAGCCGGGCGTTCCGCTCATGCTGCACCCTCCGTGTACGAGGCGAAGATGTCTTCGAGACTCGCTTCCTCCGTGCGGAAGTCGTCGATCTCGTAGCCGTCCTCCTCGATCGCGCCGATGATCGCGGTCTTGCGGGCGCCTTTCTCCAGCGAGACCGACAGGGAGTTCCCGTCGGCCCGAACCGATTGGACGTCGTCGCGATCGCGGAGCGTGGCGGCGACGCCGTCGGCGGAGCCACCGAGCGTGACGATCAGCGTCGAGCCACCGCCGGCGTTCTCGCGAAGGCCAGCGACGTCGTCTTCGGCAACCATCTTGCCGGCTTTCATGATCCCGACGCGGTCACAGACGGCCTCGACCTGTTCCATGATGTGACTGGAGAAGAACACGGTTGCCCCGCGCTCGTTCTCCTCCCGGATGATCTCGCGGAGCTCCCGCGCGCCGTTCGGGTCGAGCCCGGACGTCGGTTCGTCGAGGACGAGCAGGTCCGGCTTGCCGACGAGCGCCATCGCCAGTGCGAGCCGCTGGGCCATCCCGGTCGAGAAGCCACCGGCCTTCCGGTCGATGGCGTCCTGGAGCCCGACGCGTTCGAGCAGCGCCTCGGGATCGTCGTCGACGTCCTTCACGTCGATCGCGAACTGGACGTGCTTTCTCGCGGTCAGCCGGTCGTACATCGAGAGGTCCTCGGGCAGCACGCCGACCTGCTGGCGGAGTGCGACAGAGTCGTCGATCGCGTTCCGGCCGAGCACCTCGATCTCGCCGCTGGTCGGCGTCGCGTAGCCGAGCAGGCAGTCGATCGTCGTGGACTTTCCCGCACCGTTGGGGCCGAGGAAGCCGTATATTTCGCCGTCCTCGACCGTGAGGTCGAGATCGTCGACGGCAACGACGTCCCCGTAGCGCTTCTGGAGAGCTTTAATGTCTATGGCGGCCATCATTCGGGGCCCCACAGCGAACCCGTGTATATCTTGCCATATTGTTCCGGTCAGTACGGACGCGGTCGCCTTTGCGTCGGCTCCCTGCTTTTCTCTGGTACGTCCGTTCGGATCGACTCCTGCAGGCGGTTGCCGGGCCACGGACGGACCCCGCCACCGACGAATCCGGGCAAACGTTCATGGGAAATGGCGGTCCGAGATGCAGTATGGAGCTCCGGATCGAGGCCGATGCCAGCGAGGAGGAAGCCTCGGCGATCGCCGTAGCGCTCGCGGAACACCTGGGTGAGCACGTCGACGTCGTCGCTGGCGACGACGAGGCGCCGATCGCGGGTGCGGATCCGCCCGACGACGCGCGATCCGACAGCGCGGCCGACGGTCCAGTCGGCGCCGATTCCAGCGGGGCCGGCCCTACCGATTCCCCGCCATCGGCTGCCGACGATCTGGGCCCGACCGAGCGCGAGCTACACCTCCGGTCGCTCATCGAGGACGTCCACGAAGGGGGGCCCGCGAAGTACCGCGAGCGTCTCGACGAACAGGACAAGCTGTTCGTTCGCGACCGACTCAAACTGTGGTTCGGCGAGGACGGCGATGGCGACGCCGATCTCGCCTTCGAGGACGGAACGTTCGCGAACTTCGATTCCTGGCACCCGGACAGCCCAGAAGTCGACCCGTCGGACTCGGACTCGCGGCTGCCGGCCGACGGTCTGCTCACGGGCGCGGCCGAGTTCGAGGGCCGAGACGTCCACTTCATGGCGAACGACTACACCGTCAAGGCCGGCTCGATGGCCGAACGCGGCGTGGAGAAGTTCCTCCGAATGCAACAGCGCGCGCTGAAATCCGGCCAGCCGGTGCTCTACCTGATGGACTCCTCCGGCGGCCGGATCGACCAGCAGACCGGCTTCTTCGCAAATAGAGAGGGCATCGGGAAGTACTACTACAACCACTCGATGCTCTCGGGGCGGGTCCCGCAGATCTGCGTCCTCTACGGGCCCTGTTTCGCGGGCGCCGCGTACACGCCCGTGTTCGCTGATTTCACGATCATGGTCGAGGGAATGTCCTCGATGGCGATCGCGTCCCCGCGGATGGTCGAGATGGTCACCGGCGAGGAGATTACGGCCGAAGAGCTCGGCGGGCCCGAGGTCCACACCCGCGAGTCGGGCTCCGCAGATCTGATCGCGCGAGACGAGGAGCACGCTCGCGACCTCGTGGCGCAGCTGCTCTCCTACCTCCCCGACAGCGCGGAGGACGAGCCACCGAAACGCGACGGCGTCGCCCCCTCGCTGTCTCCGGAGGGGATCGACTCCGTGATCCCGCAACATCCCGATAAGGGGTACGACATGACCGACGTCATCGAGCGCGTCGTCGACGCCGACTCGTGGTTCGAGCTCAGACCGGAGTACGGCGGCGAGATCCTGACCGGCTTCGCGCGGATCGACGGTCGCCCGGTCGCGATCGTCGCGAACCAGCCGGCCAAGCGAGCGGGGGCGATCTTCCCGGACGCCGCGGAGAAGGCCGCGCAGTTCATCTGGACGGCGGACGCCTACGACGTGCCGATCCTCTCGCTGTGTGACACGCCCGGGTTCATGGCGGGCTCACAGGTCGAGACGGAGGGGATCCTCGAGAAGGGCAAGAAGTTCATCTACGCGACCTCCTCCGCGACCGTCCCCCAGCAGACCGTCGTCGTGCGCAAGGCCTACGGCGCCGGCATCTACGCAATGGGCGGGCCGGCCTACGACCCCGAGAGCGTGCTGGCGCTCCCCTCCGGCGAGATCGGAATCATGGGGCCAGAAGCGGCGATCAACGCCGTCTACGCACGCAAGCTCGACGCGATCGAGGACGAGGCCGAGCGCGAGCAGCGGGCCGACGAACTCCGCGAGGAGTACCGCCGGGACATCGACGCGATGCGGATGGCCAGCGAGGTGGTGATCGACGAGGTGATCCCGCCCAGCGATCTCCGGGAGGAGCTCGCCGCGCGATTCGCCTTCTACGAGGACGTCGAGACGGAGCTCCCGGAGAAGAAACACGGCACCGTTCTCTGATTTTTCGGAGTGAGAACGTCACTCTCGAACGGCACCCACCTTCTCCAGCGTTCGCCGGGATCGACAGGACCGCGTGTAACTGCCTCAGCTGCCGATTCGCGGCTGTCGAGTGCCGTTTCGTGCCCGTCAACAGCCCGCAACAGCGCAGCGGCGTTCCCAATCCCGATAATTATTATCGCGTTGCCCACGAACATAGTACAATTCCAAAGGTCTTTGCAATCATGGTTCATATTCGAAGGCAACTGGCCGTTTCACTCCCATGGCACCGACCGACGTCACCGACGCTGCCGGAACCCCACTCGTCGCGAACGAGGAGAGCTATCTCGCTTCGGGAGCGACCTGGCTCGCCCACCGCGAACGCTGGCTCTGGTTCGGCGTGACGCTCGCGTTGTTCGCCGACGTCGTCACGACGCTGCTGGGGTTCCAGGCGGGGCTCGCGGAGGGCAACCCGGTCGTCGCGAGCGCGATCGACGGCTTCGGCGTCGCCGGATTCCTGACGATCAAGGCCGGCGCGCTCGTTCTCGCCTACGGCGTCCGCGTCGCGTTCCCTCGGTACCGCGTCGCGATTCCGCTTGGCATCGCGCTCCCGTGGATGGCCGTCGCAATCACGAATACGGCGCTGCTCCTCGCCGTCGCCTGACCGTCTGTTGGCAGTACAGCTCACGCCGCCAGCACCACCGGCCAAACGAGCCCATCCCGCCGCCGTGCCCGACAATCGCCCCGGTCGCATCATTTATGCACGGCCCTGTGCAAGGTCGAGACATGGTTCGGTGTGAGATGTGCGGCGATAGTACGTCGTCGCCGAAGACGGTGAAGGTCGAGGGCGCCGAACTCCAGGTCTGCGCGGACTGCGCGGACTTCGGCACCGAAGTTCGCGACCAGAGCGCCAGCAGCTCCACGTCCACCAAGTACTCCACGAGCAGTGACGGGAGTTCCGGCGGCAGCAGCGGCGGGTCCAGTGGCGGTGGCGGCAGTTCGGGCGCCGGGAGCAGTTCGTCGGGCGGTTCGAGCCAGCGCCGCCGCTCGGACATGTTCGACGACATGGACGAGGTCGTGACGGACTACGACGAACGGATTCGGGCCGCACGGGAGGACGCGGGGCTCTCCCAGGCCGACCTCGCCAACGAGCTCAACGAGAAGGCGAGCCTCATCCGCAAGCTCGAACGGGGCGACACGCTCCCCAGCGACGAGGTCCAGTCGAAGCTCGAGCGACACTTCGACATCTCGCTGTCCGGCAGTGCGGGCGCGGACGAAGATGCCGAGTGGGAGGGCGGCAGCGACGCTGGCGAGTACACGCTCGGCGACGTCGTCAAGCGAAAGGACTGATCGGCTCGTCGGCAGGGATCTTCTCGACCGAGGTCGTCACTCGGCGCCAGTGGACCCCGATCACTCAGCCGAGCCGTCAAGTCGCGACCGGATCGCCGATCGTGTGAGGCTCTGCTCGACGGCGTCCAGCAACAGTAGCGCCGCGAACTCCCGTGCTGCCGCGTGCGTCGACTGGTCGTCGTCCACGAGGCCGACGGCCTTTTCGACGACTGCACGTGCGGGTGCGACGGACGCCAGCTGCCCGGCTTCCTCGTCGAGTTGCGTCTCGACCTCGTGTGCACGGGCGTCGACGCTGGCGACCGTCAGGTCCTGTTCGAGGTAGTCCAGCAGATCGGCCGGCGTTGCGTCGAGGGTCGGAGACACGGCGACCGGCTCGGCCGTCCCCGCAGCGAGCACCTCGCGGACGCCCTCGGCCTGCATCGCCTGCCCGACGGCTTCCAGCGCGGCCTCGGCTGCGGCGACCGTCGCGGCCGCGACCTCGTCGGGATCCTGCGTGCTCGTCGCGAAGTGGTGGCCGGCGGCCGGCAACGCCTCGACGCAGGCGAGGAGCGCTTTCGTGACTCCCGCGAAGTACAGCGGGATCGTCGGATCCGCCGTGGCCTCTCGCTCGACGGAGCGGATCGTCGTCTGGAGGCTCGCGCCGCGTTGGCGAACGCGCTCGTCCGGCGCCCAGTCGAACCGGGCGTTCACCTCGACGGTCGCCTCCGCGTCGGCGTCGACGGCCACCACGTCGTCCGACACGGCGAACAGGTCGGCGTTGGGGCCGTCGAGCACGAGGCTGGCCCGATACCGCCCTGTGGGAAGGTCGAAGCGTACCGTCCCGTTCTCGTCCGTCGTCCCGTCTGCGGTTCGGACGCCGATCGTCGAATCGGCGACCTCGGGATCGGCGTTGTCGTCGCTCCGCTCTTCGGCGTTCGCCGGATCCGGGGCGTTTGCGTCGGCGCCTCCCACTTGGCCGTCGAGCGCTCCATCCATCTCGTCGGCGGGCTCGATCTCGATCTTCGCGTCGGCGATCGGATCGCCGGCGACGATCGCGGACGCGACGAGCGTCCCGGAGGACGGCTGGAGCGTCACGTCGGCGGTCGTGAGCTCCGTTTCGATCGGCACCTCGACGGTCGCGTCGTCGTAGCCCGGCGCGCTCACGACCGCCGTCACGGCGCCGGTCGCGACCGGGAGACTCGTCGTCACGGAGCCGTCCTCGATCGTCGCCGACTTCGTCTCCTCGCGATCGGTCGTGACGGTGACCTGCCCGGACGGGATCGCCGCTTCGGTCTGGGCGTCGGTGACCTCGACCTGGAGTCCTGGCCGGCTTACGGTGAGGTGGAGGGGGATCGTCTCGGGACGGGGCGTGTTCGGTTCGTCGATGGACAGCTCGACGGCGTCGGTCGCTCGGTCGGCGGTCTGTCCCTGGATCTCGTACTCGCCCGGCGATAGCTCGACCTCGGTGGTCGTCCCTGCGAGTGCGGTCGTCTCGACGAGCGAGCCGTCGGACGTCCGGCGGATTTCGACGGTCTGCTCGCCGTCGATCGCATCGCCTTCGTCGTCGGTGAATCGGATCCGGACCGGGACCGCGGTCTCGTCGATCACCCGCCGGGTGGGCCACGCGTCAACCGTTCCCAGTCCGAGGCGAATCCCCGTGGCAGTCAGTCCGCCGTGAAACGTCCCGACGAGGAGGGCGCCCATGCCGAGTTCCGAGCTCGCGACGGCGACGCTCCCGAGCACCGGCCCCCAGAACAGCGACTGGACGAGTGCAATGAGGGCGACGCCACCGATCCCGCCGAAGACGAAGTGTGCCAGGATCGCCCGGGGGCCGGCTGCCGCCGAGCGGGCCGGAGAGAGCAGCCGAACGCCGTAGACTGCTCCCACCGCCAGCACGCTACCGCCCATCGCGAGGAAGAGCAAACTCACGACCGATCCCACGTCGAGCCAGAGCGCGACGAACGCGTCTCCTTCCGAATCGCCCTCGATGGGCTCTGGGTCGGGATCCGGTGCTGGCGGAGGCGGTGCGACGCTCAAGCCGACGCGGGCCGGGCGACGTCCGTCTCCGAGCAGAATTGCGGTGGCGTCCTGGCTCGGCCGTGCGATCCCGGCGGGAAGCTGTCTTGGCGTCCCCTCGTGGAGCCCCGGACCGATCGGGACGGCGGTGATGGTCCCATCGCGTAGGAGCAGCATGTCGTACCCCGCGAGCGCGGACGGCTCGGGAGCGTAGAGCGTTCCGTTGGCGATCCGGAGCGGGACAGTCGCCCTGCTCGGTGCGGCGACCGAGACGTCGAGGAGTCCCGCTCCACCGCTACCGACTCCGTCACCCACGCCGGTGACGCGAACCCGGATCTCGCCAGCGCCGACGACGCTGCTCGGGATCGTGACGTACGGCTCCGGCCCGCTGTCCCGGACGCTGAACGTGGCACTCGGCGATTCGGTCGTCACGATCACGTCGACGGTCGCCGGGCCGAGGTCGGGGTGTACGAGTGGCTGGTGCACCACGAGATCGGTGCCATCGTAGGCAAGGGCCGTCGCACGACCTGCGGCGTCCGCGATCGAGAACTCGACCGGAGCCGGCGACACCGTCGCGGCCCCGACCTCGACGGACGCGTTCACGATTCGGTCGGCCGGAATCCCTGCGAACTGCCCCGGTGCGACGCGGAGGCTCGCGTCCGGGCCAGCCCCCTCGACGGTCGCGTCGAAGCGATCGTCGCTGGCCGTCGCGACGAGCGTCGGCGCGGCGCCACCGAGCCCGCGAACGTCGGCCGGGATCGAGAGCGTCGCGTCGTCGAACGTCGCCGGCCCCGTCTGGGCGACGTAGCGGAGATCGACGACGCCGTCGAGCACGACGCTCTCCCCGTCGCTCGCGGTGAGCGTTGCCGCGGCGAGGTCGCTCGTGGCGTTGGCGGGAACCACGGCGGGAATCGGAACGATTGCGACGTAGTGATCGCCCTCACGTGTCGCAGTCACGGTGGCCGAGCCGTCGACGTCTGGCACCGCGACGGAGAGGTTCACCGTCTCGCCGGCCTCGGCGAGCCGATCCGCCGGGATCGCGAGCCGAACGTCGCCGCCCTCGCGCGTCACGGTCCCCTGCCCGTCGGCCTGTTGCGCGGCCAACTGCTGCTCGGCGACTGCGCTCGCGCTCGTCGACGTGCCGACCGACGACTCCGCAGACGGGTGAATCGTCGAGTCGCTCGCGGCCGGACCGCCGATCTCCTCCCCAGCTCCTGCCACTCCCGGGACGGTTCCGACGAGCAGGAGACCGCCCATCGCGAGCACGATTCCGAGGACGGCGAGCCCGACGACGATCGGGCGCTCCTCGTTCACGGCAGCATCACCTCGGCGATAGCGTCGCCAGCGGTGAGCAGGAGCCATCCCAGTCCCAGACAGAGCAGGACGAGGCCGACCGCGACCGGCACCAGCACGGCGCGACGCGAGTAGCTCGTCCACTCCCCCGCAGCGACCCGGCGCCGAGCCGCTCGACCCCGGCGGGTCGGGAGTATCGCACCGATCGTCGCGCCGAGGACGACGCCGAGCAGCCCGAGCCCGACGATCCGGAGGCGAAGCGACCACGTCAGCGATTGCTGTCGATCGCGGAGCGCTGCGTCGTGGGCTTCGAGGCGGCTCGCCGTCCGATTTTCCATCGTCCCCGATCGGGTCTCCAGCTGGCGAATCGCGGCGGCGCTTCGCGGACCGCCGACCGCGGAGTCCGCGACCTCGTAGAGCTCGGTGCGGAGCTGCTCGGTCGCCGATCGGTACTGCGCTCGGGCCGCGACAGTCTCCTCGATGGGGGTCGACGTGGGCGTCGATCCGTTCTCGACGCGCGCCGTCGCGTTCGCGAGCGCCGCGAGTCGGCTCTGGAGCGTCGCCTCCGCCGTCCGGTACGCCTCGAGGGCAGTCCGGAGCTCGGTCGCTCGTTCGGCCGAACTGACCGGGATCGGTTTCTCGGTCAGCTGCGTGGAGACGGCGTGGTCGACGATCGCGAGCGACGGCCCCGGCACCGGTTCGGGCGCGGCGAGCGAGCCGAGCGAGTCGTTCGTCGGACCGACGACGCGAATCCGCAGCCGGTCCTGGTCGGTCTCGAGCACCGTGGCCCACTCCAGTCCGTCGGCGTCCAGCGTCCGGCTACCGCCGGCCGGCTGACAGAGGTGGACGACGAGCGCGGAGCCGTTGTAGACCGCGGCCGTGCTTCCTGGACCGGTCGGATCGTCGGCAGGCGGAGTGACGACCACCGCCGGTTCCTCGGTCACGGCCGCACACGGGTCCGAGGCGACCGCTGGCGTACTGGCCGGATTCGCATTGCTCGTCACGACTGCGACTGCACCGGGAACGCTTGCGAGCACGATGGCCAGGACGCAGCCGACGAGCAGGAGCTGCCGACCTCGCTTCCCAGCAGATCTACGCATCGCGCTCACCTCGCCGGAGCCGACGGCGCTGGTGGACGAACGCGACGACGCTCCCGCCGACCAGGCCGACGCCGATCCCGGTTGCGAGCACCGCGAGCGAGAGCACCGGGTCGGTGGCGAGGGCTGCTTCCAGCGATTCGACGGCGTCGGCCCGCCTGGCGATCGTCCTGGCCATCGCCGCGGGCGTTCCAGTCGCGGGCTCGGTTACCCGGAGCCAGGCCGTGACTGCCGACCGAATTCCGAAGACGTCGAGGAGGAGAACCGCTGTGACGCCGAGTAGCACGACTCCGGCGACGGTAGCTCGGCGATCGAATCGCATGGGTGAATCTGGTGCCCTGCGGTGCGTGCTGAAGCCCCACCGCCACGCCCGCGGGCACGCGCTTTGAACGCATACCGATCCGCCGGGCAAAACGGTTCTGCCAGAATCGTTATTACCACTGGCTGCGGTGACCGGGTTTCCGACCGCAGTGGGCGTCGCTGGACTCCAGCCAGCCCGCATCCGACAGCTTATATCCGGGGCCGGGCCTACCGAGTTCCGTGCGGATCGAGAACAGCTTCGTTCCGGTGGAAGGGGTAGGACCGGTCACGGAGCGCAAGCTCTGGCGAGCCGGGGTCACGGAGTGGTCGGAGTTCGGCGGCCAGATCGTCGGGCCAACGCGTGCCGACCGCATCGAATCGTTCGTCGAGGAGGCGACCCGCCGACTCGATCGCGGCGACGCCGCTTTCTTCGCGAATCGGGTCCCCGACGCCGAGCACTGGCGGCTCTTCGAGAACGTCCGCGAGGAGACCACCTTCCTCGACATCGAGACGACGGGGCTCGATCGGTACGCCGACCGGGTGACGACCGTCTCGATCCACCGCGACGGCGACACCCGGACGCTCGTTCGCGGCCAGGACCTCTCCGCAGAACGCCTCCGCGCGGAACTGGCCGAGTCCTCGCTGCTCGTCACCTTCAACGGCCGTCGGTTCGACGTTCCGTTCCTGGAGGCCTCCTTCGACCTCTCGGTGGACGTGCCTCACGCCGACCTCATGTCGATGTGCAATACGCTGGGCTACTCTGGCGGGCTCACCGCCGTCGAGCAGACGTTCGGCATCGAGCGCGATCGCCCGGACATCTCCGGACGTGACGCCGTCCGGCTCTGGCACGAGTACGAACGCGGGAAGGACGGCTCACTGCAGACGCTGATCGAGTACAACCAGGAGGACACCGTCAACATGCGTCCGCTGATGGAGCAGGCCTGCGAGGAGCTCCACGCCGAGGTGTTCGCGGCGGCGTGTGCCGAGACCGCCGAGGACGATCGATAGCCGTTACGCCGGGTCGCGACCCGACTCCTGACTTACTGCCCCTCGTAGCGCCAGGTGTCCTCGCCCCAGGCGGGGTTGACGACGCCGGGGAGTCGCCGGAGTCGAGGGCGAACCATCTCCCACCAGGCGTCGGGGTCGTCGAACCCAGCCTGGTGTGCGGGGAACACGTCCGCGAGGAACTCGTCCACCGTGACGGCTTCGTCCTCGCGGAGGTGATCGAAGGCGGCGCGGATGGCGTCGATCCGCCAGTCCCGCATCATCTCGCTGGTTCCAGGCACGTCGACGTCCGCGAGCAGTTCGTCGACGCGAGCGTCGACGTCGACGGCCTCCACGTCGGCGGGTTCCTCGCCGATTCCGGTGCGGGCACGATACCAGACGGTCAGCGTCGCGGGGTCGCCGCGGACCTCCTTCCTGCCCACGTCGCCGCGGGCGAAGAGGGCCTCGAGGGCGGTGCGAGCGGTGTGCTCGGTGACGTTCATCGCCTCGGCGACCTCCCGCGTCGTGTATGGCTCTACGCCGGAGAAGACGGAGAGGGCACGATCTTCGGGGACAGTCTCCGCGTACTGGCCCCACGCCCGCTCCTCGTTCTCGCTCATGCGAGTAGCTCACGCACTCCAGGGGCTTGTTTATTTCGGACAGAAATCTGGTAATTGATAGAATCGAGCGCTCCCCCGCGGGATCGCTTCGGGCGGAATCGGCCGTGGACCGTTCGCTGGCGCGAACTGGGGGCCGAAATCCTCCGAACGCATTAAGTCGTGGGCTCCGTACCGATCGCATCATGCCCGCTGGACTCGACGTCGGGGCCGCCAGGATCGTCGCGGAGACGGAGGGTGGAACCGACGGCGCACGCAACGCAGCACTCGCGGTCGAGCGCAGCGACTACGTCGAGGACTTCCTCGAGGGTGCCGACACGCCCTCGATTACGACCGAGGATGAGATCGTCGCACTCGGCGACGCAGCGCCCGAGGTCGCGACGATCGTGAACGACGAACCGACGCGGCTGCTGGGCGCGGACTCGACGCTCTCCGCGGCCGACGTCCCCGCCGCCGTCGAGGCGCTGCTTCGATCGCTCGTCGGCGAGGGCGAGGGGCCCCTGCGCTACGTGCCGCCCTCGGGGATCGACACCGACCCGATCGAGGACGCCGCGAGGGCGCTCGGCTACGATCCCGCCGCCGTCGATCCCGGCGTCGCGGTCTGCTACGACGCCTTCGACGCGCCCGCGACCGGACTGGGCGTGGTCGTCGACGGAACCCGGACGCTCGCGACGCTCGTCGTCGACGGCGTGCCGGTCTCGCGCTCGGAGCTCTCCCGCGGCGGCGACTGGATCGACCAGGAACTCGCCAGCGCGACCGGCAACGATCCCGAGGCCGTCGCGGAGCTGCGTGCCAACGCCTCGCTCGACGATCCGACCTCCGGCGCGCTCGCGCTGCGCTACGACACGCTCCTCTCGAACCTCGCGCTCGCGATCGCCGACGAATCGCCCGCCGTCGAGGGGCCGATCCCCGTCGTCGTGGCGGGTGCCGCCGCGCCCGAGGGCGTCGACGGCCGCCTCGAAGCCGCACTCGAGGACGTGGATCTTCCCTTCGAGCTCGGGTCGGTCGAGCGCGCCGCCGACGCCGAATCCGCTGCCGCACGCGGTGCGCTCCTCGCCGCGCGCGAGGGCGGCGAGATCCGCTCCGATGCCGAGGACGCCGATCCAGCGACGTCCGGGTTCGCCGCTGGCTTCGCTGACCTCGACGCCGCGACGGCGGCGCTCGCCGCGAGCTCCGGTGGCGCCTCGGCAGCCCCCGACGGTCCTGCGACGGACGAGGGCGGTGCCGACGCTCCAGCGCCCACCGGCGCGACGGCCGCCAGTGCGCCAGCGTCCGGCGAGACCGCTGCAGCCGCTGGCGCTCCGAACGGTGACGATCTCGCCGCGCTTCGCGATCGCCTCCAGCGCCTCGAGGAGCGACTCGGCGTCGAGGACGACCAGCCACTCGACGAGGACGTCGCTGACCTCGCCGAGGAGGTAGCGACGCTCGTCGCACTCCGGGAGGACGTGGCTGATCTGGAATCGGCCGTCGAGGACGCCACTGCGGCCGCCGAGAGCCAGGCGCTCCCCGACGACGCTGCTGCGGCCGAGGACCTGGACGCGCTTCGGACGGAGGTCGAGGAGCTGTCCTCGACGCTCGACGATCGGGTCGAGGCGATCGAATCCCGACTCGAAGCGTTGCCCCCCGTCGCCGATCTGGCCGATCTCGCGGAGCGCGTCGACGAGATCGATCCCGACGACCTCGACGCCGTCGCGGCGTCGCTCGACGAGCGGGCAGAGACCGTGGACACCATCGAGTCCGACCTCGAATCGCTCGAGGACGAGTTCGGCGACCTCGAGTCCGACCTCGACGACGTCGCCGCCGACGTTGGCGATATCGACGGCGAGTTCGACGACGTCGACGCGACGATCGAGGCGCTGGAGTCCGACGTCGACGAGCTCGAATCTGAGATCGCCGATCTCGAATCCGGCGTCGAGGCGCTCGAAACGGACGTCGAAGCGCTCTCGGAAGCCGGCGCGGACGAGGCGACGATCGACGCGCTCCGCGAGCGCATCGACGTCGTCGAGACCACCGTCGAGGACGTGGAGGCGGAGTTTGATGCGACGGCCACGACGGCGGCGCTCGACGACCTCGCGGAGACCGTCGCCGACGTCGAGTCCCAGATTGCCACCGTCGAATCCACTATCGCGGACGCCGAGGCCCAGATCGAGAACGTCGAGGGACGCGTGAGCGACCTCGAGGGCGAGGTCCCCGATCCGGACCTCGTCGACGCGCTGTCCGTCGATCTCGAGGCACTCCGCGGCCGCGTCGAGGAGCTCGAGTCCGGCCTGCAGGAGCGGTTCGAGGGGCTCGAAGACGACGTCGATGCGGTCGAATCCGACGCAGCCGACGCCGAGGAGTTCGCGAGCCTCGAGAGCGACGTCGCGGCGCTCGAAACCGCCGTCGAGGACGCGAAGGCCGAGCGCGAGGAACTCGACGGGGCGTTCGACGATCTCCGGGAGGACCTCGATGCCGTCGACGATCTCGAGGCCGACGTCGCGGCGCTGCGATCGACTGTCGACTCCCTGCCGGAGAACGCCGTGGAGGAGACTCAGCACCAGAACGCGATCACGAGCGTCGAGAGCCGGATCGACGCCGTCGAGAACCGGATCGCGGAGACGGAGGCAAACGCCGCGAGCGGCGCCGGGCGGAGCGCGATCCTCGCGCTCGGCCTCGGGCTAGCGTCGGTCGGCGGGCTGGGCGCTGCCCTGGCCTACCTGACCGACCAGACCGCGCTCGCTGGGGGGTTCGTCGGCGTCCCGCTCGTCGCCGTCATCGTGGCCTGGTATTTGAGCTGACGCCGATCGCTGCAATCGATTTCGGCGTTCAGCTCTCGTCGCCCGGTTCGGGAAGTTCGCCGAGCAAGGAGAGCGCGCTCTCGACGGCGCGCGCGCCGACGTCCGTTCGCTCGCGTGCCTCCGCGCCGCTCATCCCCGGCCCAGTGACGCCGAGCGTCACCGGGGTATCGTGATCGAGACTGACCTCGGTGAGCGCGTCGGCGGTCGACTGCGCGATCACCTGATCGTGGTCGGTGTCGCCGGTGACGACGGCACCGATCACGGCGACTGCGTCGACCGATCCCCGGCGCGCCAGCCGGTCGGCGGCCAGCGGCGCGTCGTAGACCCCAGGAACCTCGACGATCTCGACGATTTCTGCTTCCGCCTCTTCGGCCACGTCGTGAGCCGCCGCTTCCATCGGCTCGGTGACCGACCTGTTGAACTGCGCGACGACGAGGGCGAGCCTGCTCATGCCCGATGGGTCGAGAGGCCGCACAAAAGGTGTACCGTTCCACGCAACCGCACCCGACTGGTCCCGGCTCAACTTCGACGACAGATTTCCCCACCGTGCCCAGGAACCCGACCATACCACCGGGTGGGACTTCGGAAGGGGCCGACCGCTCGCGTCACGTCACGACGTAAGCACCGCAGGCGAGCGTCAGCGAGCCGAGGAGCGCAACGAGTGAGGTGGCGCGAGCGGGAGGGGGCTTCCGAAAGCGGTCGCGGAAGCCGTCCTCCATTCACTACGACTCACCTTCGAACGGGACCCCAAGGGTTATCCCGGATTCCGCGCAATCGGGGCACGATGGACGCAGACGAACGGACCCGCTACTTCGCTCGGACGGCGGCGCTGGCCGCCGCGTCGACGATCGTTATCACGGCGAGTTTCATCGGTGTCCTCGCGCTGCTGGAGGGCGAGTTCTCGACGCTGGACTCGCGGATTCCCTGGTATCTCGTCGCGACGTCGCTGATCTTCCTCTCGACGATCTTCTTGCTCGAGGAACACGGTGCCGACGGCGTCGAGATTATCGCGATCACCGGCGTCGTGACGGTGCTTGGCTTCATCATGATCGTCCTCGCCGTCGAGGGCGTCAACTATGCCCGGACGAACCCGGAGGACGTGTTCGTCGACCGGCTCGTACTCTACTTCCTCGCGGCCGGGATGTTCGGTACTGGCATCGGCTACTGGGGTATCAAGCACTGGCGGGAGTTCACCGGGCAGGCTGGGCAGACGGGGTCGCTGTAGGATCGCGAATACCGGATCGCAGTTCACCGATCACTCCGGTCGGCCGACTGCGTCTTCTTCGATCGCCGAGACGCTCTCGATCGACGCTTCGCTCTGCAGGTGCTCGTGGAGTTTCTGGTACACCGGCGTCGCCGACTCTGCCGGATCGGTCCGCCCGGGAAGCGTCGTCAGGCAGTCCCAGTCGCCGACGAGCACCAGCCGCTTCTTCGCGCGCGTCAGTGCGACGTTGAGCCGTCGCGGCCCCTCGTTCGGGAAGTCGAGGAACCCAATCTGGCCGGCGTCGTTGCTCCGGACGAAGGAGACGATTATCGCCTCCGACTCGCTGCCCTGGAAGGAGTCGATCGTGTTCACGGTCACGTCGTGGTGGAGCCCTGACCGATCGTGACTGGCGAGCGCCGAGCGGAGCTTCGCGACCTGCCCGGTGTAGGGCGTGATGACGCCGATGTCGGCGGGATCGACGCCGTAGCGCAGGAGCCGGTCGATCTCGGCGACGACCGCGTCGACTTCCGCGGGGTTGTACAGCGACTCCCGCGGCGTTCGCTCCTCCGAGCCGGTGACGTCGACGCCGACGAGGGGGTCCAGCGTACCGATCGTCCAGTCCCGGTTCCGGCTCGCGTGCGTGAGCAGCCCGTCGTAGAACGCCTCGTTGGGGAACGCCGCGATCGACTCGTGCATCCGGTACTGCGTGCCCAGCGTCGTCTTGATGTCGTCGCCATAGACCTCGAGGACGTGCTCGAAGAGGGACTTCTCCATCTCCTCGCGATCCGAGTACTCGCCGGAGTGATACGGCGGGAGCTGCTTGTGGTCGCCCGCCAGCACCGCGCGTTCGCCCTTCGAGAACGGGATCAGTGTCGCCGGGATCGTCGCCTGCGTCGCCTCGTCGACGACCACGAGGTCGAAGAGGTCGTCCGGGAACTGGTGGGCCGCGCTCATCGTCGCGCCGACGACGTCGGCCTGCCAGTGGTCCTCGCCGACGTACTCCTCCTCGACGACGGGATGGTCGCAGTTCGAGCCGACGCGAGCGATCGACAGTTCGTCGTCCTGGGCCAGCGCGTGCAGTGACCGGGGATCGGTGTGCTCGGCGGTGCTCGATCCCACGAGCAGGTTGTCCACTGCCTGGTTCGAGTGCGCGACGGCGAGCACGCGCTGGTGGTCTCGGGCGGCTTCCCGGATGAGCTTCGTCAGCGTTCGGGTCTTGCCAGTCCCGGGCGGGCCGTGGATGCAGAAGACGTCCTCGGCGCGCATCGCGGAGGTGCAGGCCCGGGCCTGGTACTCGTTGAGGTCGCCGGTCCGCACGTCGACCTCGGTCGCGTCGCGGAAGCCGACGTCGCGCCGTCCCGTCAGCACGTCGGCCTTCCGGTCGTCGGCCTGGATCGTCTCGATGGCGTCCCACTGTCGGTCGAAGGGGACGACGTTGAGCAGCTCACCGACGACGAAGCTGGCGTCGCTGTCGCCCTTGAACGCGGCCTCGGCAGCGGCCTTGTCGTCAGTCTGGCGCCAGTAGACGCCGAGCTTCATCGTCCGCCCCTCGACCTCGTAGAGCTCGGCTTCGACGGGGAACCCGCGGCCGCCCCGCTCGTGCCCGACGATCACCTCGCTCCCGGGGTAGAGCCCGGCGTCGCGGAAGTCGAAGGCCTCGCTCGCCGACTCGCTCGTCGACTCACCGTCGGATTCGTCATCTGCGGCCGCTGCCGATTCGGACTCGTCGGAATCCGGTCTGGCTTCGTCCGGATCCATCCCCGCCGCTTCGGCGAGTTCGTCCCAGTTGTCGTAGCGTGCGCCACTCATCGCGGCGTCGGCCGTCGCCTGGTCGGCACCGCTCTCTGGAGCGCCCGGAGCGTCGCCCTCGCTCCGCTGTCCGTCTTCGGCCCGCTGCCCGTCTTCGTCCTCGGCGGGTACGCGCAGCTTCACGATCTGCTCGCCGTACTCGCCGACCTCGCGGCCCGCCGGCTGGACGCCGGTGACGCCACCGAACTCTCTGCAGAACTGGTCGGCGGAGAGGTCCTCGAAGTGGCGGCGCGTCCCCTCCCGTTCGGCCTCCTTTTCCCGCTCGACGAACGCCGTCAGCTGGTCGAAGAGATCCTCGCCGTCGACGCTCTGGAGCCCGGCGACGGTGCTGCCCGGTGCCGTGCTGTCGTCGGCGAGGTCCGTCGATCCCTTGAGATAGCTCGGCTGCGCCGGCGGCGCGTAGCTGTGATGCCAGAAACGAAGCCGCCACGCCGGATACGTCTCGGCGAACTCCTCGATTCGGATGTGGGTGAGATCGCCCCGAGCGTACTCGTAGAAGCCGACGCATTCGACGACGTGCTCTGGATGGTAGAGCAGATACTCGCCGGTCAGCTCCGCCGAGTCGACCTCGTGCAGGGGAATCCTGACCGTCGCACCGTCGCCGTCGAAGCCGCCGTGTCGGGCGAACCGCTCGATGATCTCCTCGACCGGGACCGGATCGGCGAGCCGCCACCGGTCGAACCGCTGGCGGAGCTCCCGGTCGAAGACCGCCGGCCGGGTCTCCATCCCGTCGACCTGGCCCTTGACGGCGTCCAGGGCGTCTTCCATCTACCCCGGGTTAGCAGACGCGCTACATGAACGTTTGTCGGACGAGCGTCTGACGTCGTGCTGTCTGTGGGTTCGCAGCTCCAGCCATCGCTGGGTCACAGCTCCAACCATCTCCAGGTCCCAGCTCCAGCAACCACTCAGTGGAACTCGCCGAGTTTCCGGTCGGCGTCGCCCCGGACCCACTCCCGACCGGGCGCCTCGGCCTCGATCTCCTGGATCCGTGTGGTGTAGCCGTCGGGAAGGTCCTCGACGTCGAACCGGAGGAGCAGCACCGTCCGCTCTGACGCCGCCCATTCCATTACCCGGCGCTGGTCGCGCTCGGTCGATCCGTTCCCGGTCTTGACCTCACAGAGGAGCCGCCGCTCGACCGCGCCGTCGACGGTCACCGTCGCCGCGCAGTCGGGCACCCACGAGACGGTCTCCTCGGTCTCGCGGGAGCGGTAGGTGATCGGATCGGGATCGGCGTCCAGCTGCACCGCCGGCTCGCCGTCGCCGTCGGCGTCGATCGTCCGTCGCGCGTACGCAACGAGCGCGGGCGGATCCTGGGCGTGGCTCGTCAGCAGTGCCTCGCCCAGTGCACCGTACTGTGCTGCACTGGTCTCGAATGAGAGGCCGTCGTCGAGGGTTCCTTCCGGCCGGCGGACGCGACGCTCGGGGTTCGAGACGAGATAGGCGTCGACGTCGCGAGGGTCCTGCGGGGCGGGCGCCTGCAGCCGGACGGGCACGTCGCCGTCGTCGGAGTACCGCTTTGCGGCAGCCGCGGCCGCCTCGCGGTCCTCGTACTCGAGGAGGGCACCCGGGCCACCGCGTGCGGCGGCGATCTCGTTCTCGGTCGCGGAGTCTTTGAGGACGACGCGATACACGTTCGATCCTGGCGAGGGCCCGAGGTATCAACGCTCCGGCCAACGTTCGCGGGGGGATCGATCTCGAGCAGCTCGGTACTCGGACCGGACGGCTGTCGACGCTGTCGAATCACCGGAGGGCTTACCCATCGCGGAGCCGGAGCCTCCGGCATGCGACGCCTCGCCATCGCCTGTCTGCTGGCGCTCCTCGTCCTCTCCGCTGGCTGTCTCGGCGCCTTCGACTTCGAGGTCGAGTCGGAGGAGCTCGGTTCGGACTCCGACGGCGGCGATCTCGGTCCGGATCCCGATCTCGATCCCGTCGACGCCGAGCTCGCCGTCCACTACATCGACGTCGGGCAGGCCGACGCCACGTTCGTCCGTGGCCCCGACAACGAGACGATGCTGATCGACACCGGCCACTGGCAGGACGACGGCGAAACCGTCATCGAGTACCTCGAAGCACGCGGCGTCGATCGGATCGACTACCTCGTCTCCACGCACGCCCACGCCGACCACATCGGCGGCTCCGCGGCGGTGATTCGCCACTTCGAGACCGAAGGAGAGGGGATCGGTAGCGTCTGGGATTCCGGCGTCTCGACGACCTCGAACACCTACGAGGAGTACCTCGACGCCATCGAGGAACACAACGTCACCCTCTACGAGACGCGGGCCGGCGACGAGATCCCGCTCAACGGCACCACCACGACCGTCCTCAATCCGCCGGCGAACCACGGAACCGACGACCTCGACGCGAACACGATCGCGGTCCGGATCGGCTACGGCGACGCCGGCTTCCTCTTCACCGGCGACATGACGACCGAGACCGAGCCCGAACTCGTCGAACGCTGGGGCGAGGGCCTCCAGTCGACCGTCTACCAGGCGGGCCATCACGGCAGTTCCACGAGTTCCTCGGCCGAATTCCTCGACGCCGTGGATCCACAGCTCGCGATCGTCTCCTCGGCCTACGACTCTCAGTACGGACATCCCCACGAGGAGCCGCTCCAGCGGTTCGCCGACCGCGGGATCACGACCTACTGGACCGGCACCCACGGCACCATCGTCGCCGGCACCGACGGCGACGCGGTGACGATCCGGACCGTCGCGAACGCGACGACCGATCCCACTGCGCTCCGCGAGTCGCCACCCGCCGACGCTCCGGCGACGGCCGAGGTCGCGATCAGGGGCACGTACGACGTCGTCGCTGCGTCGGCCGCGGTCGTCGTTCCTGGAACGACCGGTACACCGATGGTGCCCGCGTCCGGAGGTGTGGCCCCGTGAGTCTCGACGGACGATATCGCGCGGTGCTCGATCGCATCGAGGAATCGACCGCCGTCCTCCTGATCGAGAACGATCGCGGCGACGAACTGATCGACGAACGCCACGTCGACGCCGACGCGCTTCCCGCCGGCGTCGAGGAAGGAGCGGTCATGACTGCCGCGTTCGAGCACGACGCGCTCCGTCATCTCGTGTTCGAACCAGCCGAGACCGAACGCCGACGGAACGAACTCGGCGAGCGTTTCGATCGGCTGGCCGAGCGCCCACCCGGCTCGAACGGGGATCCGGAGAGCGCTTCAGACGCCGAGGATGACGCTTCGTAGCACCGACGGCGACGGCCCGTAGAAGTGGATCGCGACCTGCACTCAGTCGTCGGCTTCCGCTGGCGCGTTGCCGATCGAGGGCCGGGTGACCTCCCGGTCGGTCGCCTCTCCGTCGATGTCGTAGGGGTACTCGCCCGTGACACAGCCCAGACAGAGGTCCGCTCGCGATCGGCCGATCGCCTCGGCGACGGCGTCGATCGAGATGTAGGAGAGTGAGTCCGCGCCGATCTCGTCGCGGATCTCGGTGGTGGACTTGTCGCTGGCAATGAGCTCCTCGCGCGTGGCCATGTCGATACCCATGTAGCAGGGCGCGACGATCGCCGGCGCGCCGATCCGGACGTGGACGCCCTCCGCGCCGGCGTCGCGAATGAGATCCACGAGCTGTGTCGAGGTCGTCCCGCGCACGATCGAGTCGTCGATGATCGTGACGGTCTTGCCCTCGATGGTGCTCTTGATCGGGTTGAGCTTCAGCCGGACGGCGCGTTCGCGCTCGTCCTGCGTGGGCATGATGAAGGTTCGACCGACGTACCGGTTCTTCATCAGCCCCTCCGCGAACTCGACCTCGGCGCCGTCCTCCTGTGCCGCCTCGGCGTAGCCGGAGGCGAACGCGCGGCCGGAGTCGGGGACGGGCATGACGACGTCAGTCTCGACGCCCTCCTCCTCCCAGAGCTTCCGCCCGAGATTTCGCCGGACCTCGTAGACGAGTTCGTCGTCGATGACGGAGTCCGGCCGGGCGAAGTAGACGTGCTCGAAGAAGCAGTGGGCGGTGCGATCGCGGTCCGTTAGCTGGTAGGACTCGTAGCCGCTCCCGTCGTCGTCGAGGACGACGAGCTCGCCGGGGCGCACGTCGCGGACGAGTTCGCCGTCGAGCGTGTCGATCGCGGCGGATTCGGAAGCGATCACGTAGCCGTCGTCGAGTTCGCCGATCACGAGCGGCCGATTGCCTTCGGGATCGCGCACGCCCATCACGGTCTCGTCGTGCATGATCGTCAGCGAGTACGAGCCGTGGATGCGGTTCATCGTCCGCTTGACAGCGCGGACGAGGTCCTCCTCCAGGAGGTTCCGCGCGAGGTCGTGGGCGATGACTTCCGTGTCGCCGTCGCTCGTGAACGCGTGGCCGAGGTCGGCGAGTTCGTCGCCGATCTCGTCGGCATTCACGAGGTTGCCGTTGTGGGCGAGCGCGAGCGAGCCGGACTTGAACGAGACCGAGAACGGCTGGGCACAGCAGGAGTCGACGCTGCCCGCCGTCGGGTAGCGGACGTGGCCGACGCCGTTCTCGCCGTTCAGGTTCGCGAGGTCGTCCTCGTCGAACACGTCGCCGACGAGGCCCATCTCGACCTGGCTGTGCTGCTGGAAGCCGTCGTGGGTGACGATGCCCGCGGACTCCTGGCCGCGGTGCTGGAGAGCGTAGAGAGAGTAGTAGAGCGGACGGGCGGCGGCACGGTCAGCGAGTGAGACGCCGACGACGCCGCACTTCTCGTGCATATGGCCTTATTCGCCGGATTTCGACTGCCACTCGTAGTCTCGGCGCTTGCTGGACGTTCCGAATCCACAGGAGGAACAGCGTTCCTTCCCCGTGTGGTAGGAGGCTTCACCGCACCGACGACACGTCACGTGCGTCGTTTTGTTCTTCTTCCCTTCCGCAGAGGTTCCCGTTGTCATGGCGTGATCGAAACGACGTTGTCGCCGCGTATAATCGTTGTGTCTCGCCCATTTCCGGCAACCTCGTCGGCATCGGCGGACTCGGCTCCTGCGTCGCCCCCGTCGCTGTCGTCGTCCTCGCCTCCGGACGACTCGGCATCGCCGTCCTCGCCGGTCGGCGACGTTTCGACGGCGTCCAGCACGAGATTCATGTGCTGGTCGTAGCCGGCGAGCGTTCCACGATAGATCTCGCCGCTCTTGAGATGTACCTCGACGTCGTCGCCGACTGCCGCTTCCAGCACGTCCAGAGGTCGACCGCTCATGTGCAATGACCCTCCCGACGCCCGCATAAACGTACCGGCTGGGAGCCGTCTGCGACTCGGCGACTCGTGTCGATCGTGACGCTGGCGCCAGCCGTGGGGTCGTGCCGAGCGTCGCCGTCGACTGCTGCACGTTCGTGGCGCCGTCGCCTATCGGACGTTCGCGGATCGGAGGACTCTCGGGAGCTGAACGAGGACGAACTGTCGTGTCACGCGACGACTCGTCTGCTGGCGGTGCCGAGGACGGTGCAGCCGAGGCCGGGAACGGGGACGATCCCGACCGCACCGGTCGGCCCCTGATCGCCGGTGCGATCGGACTGCTCGCCGGGATCGTCGGCGGTATCGCAGCGACGACGATCGCTCCCGGGAATCTCTTCCTGACGATCCTGCTGATCGTGGTCGTGGTCCTCGTCGTGACGGTGGGGACGTTGCAAGTGCTCGCACGCTGAGCGATCGTCCCGCAGTACCCGGAATCGCCTCTCAGCACCCGGAATAACCTCGCAGTACCCGGAATCGCCTCTCAGCACCCGGAATAACCTCGCAGTACCCGGAATCGCCTCGCGGCGTCCGGACCACCGCGACGGGCCCACGACGGGTAGCAACCCCGCAGATCTCCGCAACGACGGCCTCAGAGATCCACCGAGAACGGTGCCGTCTGGGGTGCGCGCTCGACCGTGGCAGCCAGGAGCTCCGCGGCGGCGACGAGGTCCTCGGTATCCACGACCTCGACGGGCGTGTGCATGTACCGATTCGGGAGCCCGACGTTCAGCGACGGCGTCCCACCGGCCTGGGTGAAGAACGCGTCCGCGTCGGTGCCCGTCCGGATGCCGTCGGCGGCGATCTGGACGTCGAGGTCGGCGTCCGCTGCCGCGTCGCGCACCGCGTCGGCGAGCACCGGGTGGTTTGCGCTCCCGCGACCGACGACCGGGCCGTCGCCGAGTGCGACCTCGCTCGTCTCGTCGGCGGGAACGTCGGGGTAGTCAGTTGCGTGGAAGACGTCGACTGCGACGGCGGCGTCGGGCGCGAGCTCGTCGCCGATCATCTGCGCACCCTTGAGCCCGACCTCCTCCTGGACCGTCGAGATCGCGTAGACGGTGGCGTCGACGTCCGCCTCCGCGGCGCGGCGGAGCGTCTCCGCAGCGACCCAGGTGCCGACGCGGTTGTCGAGCCCGCGGCCAGCGATAGTGCTTCCCTGGAGGTCCGTCACCGTCGAGGCGACCGTGATCGGATCGCCGACCTCGATGAGTTCGCGTGCGGCCTCGCCGTCCTCGGCGCCGACGTCGACGCGCTGCTCGGCGATGTCGTCGTAGGTCTCCTCGCCGGCGTCGCGGAGGTGAATGGCGTTCTGACCGATCACGCCGTTGACCGGGCCGTCATCGCCGTGAATCCGGACGTGCTGGCCTTTCGAGACGGTGCGATCCGAGCCGCCGATTCGACCGAGGTGGACGAACCCCTCGTCGTCGATCTTCCGGACGATGTAGCCGATCTCGTCGCCGTGGCCGGCGACGGCGATCGACGGCGCGTCGTCGTCGCCCTCGAGGACGGCGATCGCGTTCCCGTAGTCGTCTGTCCGGATCTCGTCGGCGTGCGGTTCGACGTACTCGATCCAGCGTCGCTGGCCCGCCACTTCGTAGCCCGAGGGGGTCGGCGTCGTGAGCAGGTCGTCGAGGAACTCGCGTTGTGGATCGTCCATGGAAATGCTCGTCGCGGCCCCGAGTTGAATCCTCGGGTGGCGGGCGAGCGATCCGGCTTCGGCGTTCCCCGGTTCGTCCCTTGGGGGCGGAGCCGGGCGCTACTGCCGGTCCGAGCGCCCAACGTCTAAGGCACTTGCCGACGTAGCGATACTTGCTATGGGAGACAAAAATCTCACCCTCTTTGCATTTCACACGCACGGCGAGACGCAGTTCGGGCCCTCCTCCATTCCCGGCGTCGAGGCGGAAGCCGACGACGCGGACGAGGAGACGGCCGTCGAGGTAACCGAGGAGGAGTCGTCCGGCGGCGGTGGACTCGGGGCGCTTCTGATCGCACTCGTCGTCCTGGCCGGTATCGCGGTCGTCGCGAAGAAGCTCACCGGTGACGACGACTCCGTCGACCTCGCGGAGTCCGACGAGCTCTGAGCGGCGGACGTGCTCGGCGATCGGTGGGCTCCGTGATCGGCTGACTCCCCGTATCGGCTGACCCCCCGTATCGGCTGGTTCCACCGCACCCGGCGGATCTCCTCCGCTGGTAGGTCGATCCCCTCTGCTGGTCGATGGAACCCGTCGGCGCACGCCGCGTGGTCGGTTCGGGCGCTGCTGGACCCGACCGATCTCCGCACCCAGTCCCACGTTTTTCGACGCTGCTGGCAGTCAACTGTACGTAGCCGGCTACCATCCGCAGGACTGCGGCGGGAGAAGGGTTTTGACCCCGCAGTCGCAACGAAGTTCATGACGATCTACCACAGCGTTCGGGCGGTCGCGGGCGCGTCCGGCGACGGACTCGTGGACTGGGACGCGGTCGCGGAGGCGGCCTGCGCCTCGACCGAGCCCGGGGCACTGGATCTCGGTTCTGTGGAGCGCGAGGGGTATGCCGCGGACGTTCGCGACGCCAGGGAGCGCGTTCGCGAGGTCACCGCCCACGAGTTCGTCGTGCCGGAGACGCTGGAGATCCAGCACCGCCACCACTGGGTCCACGCGAACGTCGACACCTTCCGCCGCGTGATGGAGCCTCTCGAAGGGCTGGCCGACGACTCGATGGTGCCCGGACTCGCGCGCAAGACGAACACAGGAACGATGTCGGTCATGCTCGGCTACCTCGCCCGGAACGTCCTCGGGCAGTACGATCCGCTCCTGCTCGCCGACGCGCCACAGGACGACCACGGGCTCTACTTCGTCCACCCGAACATCGTCGCCGTGGCAGACACGCTCGACGTGGAGTTCCCCCGTTTCCGGCGCTGGATCGCCTTCCACGAGGTGACCCACGCGGCGGAGTTCGGTGCGGCACCGTGGCTCACCGACCACCTCGCCGAGCGCATGGAGCAGGGAATCGACGGCGTCGCAGACGGCACCCTGGATCGGGAGAGCTTCACCGAACTCCAGACGGCGATGACGGCCGTCGAGGGCTACGCGGAGCTCCTCATGGACGAGGCCTTCGACGACGAATCCGACGACCTCCGGGAGAAGCTCGACGCTCGACGGCAGGAAGCCGGCCCGCTCGGCAAGCTGCTCCGGCGCGCGCTCGGCATCGGCCTCAAGCGCGAGCAGTACGAGCGCGGCAAGGCGTTCTTCGACGAGGTCGCCGAGGCTCGCGGACTCGCTGCTGCCGGTGCGGTCTGGGAGTCGCCCGAGCACCTTCCGACAGCGGACGAACTCGAGGAGCCGGCCCTGTGGCTCCAGCGCATCGACCCCTGAATGCGCCGTACGAGCCGTGCCCGGGAATCGATGGGAGTGATCTGGCCGCCCTAGCGCGGTCCGCGTCCTCTTCCCGGCCGGTTCGACGCGCCCGAGTCCGGTGCGATGTGCGTGAGATAGGCCGTCAGCACGATCCCCACGAGGGCTCCGGCGAGCGTCGCCACGAGCACTGCAGCGAGCGACGCGCCGAAGGACAGGGAGACGAGCCCGCCGCTCGCGGCGACGGTCAGTACGATCGCGAACTGGAAGCGGTTCGGTCGCAACGCGACGTCCGCGAGCGTGTCGATCACTCGAACCCCCTGCCGACGTCGCTCGTGTCGACGACGTCCTCGAACTCGGCCTCGAGGACGTCCTCGGCCTCCTCGAAGGTTGCTGAGAGGTCGTCGAGAGCCTCTGGGCGCCCGTACTGGTCGTACTCCATCGGGCCGTACGCCGGTGACTCCATCGCGTCCATCACGTCCTCGAAGAGTGCGTCGGGCGTCGTCGGCGCGTCCGCGTGCGTGCGAACGACTTCCTCGACGCGACTGGCCATCGTCTCGGCCTCGTCCTCGTCTTCCGGGCCGTCGTTGACCGCGAAGAGGCCACTCTGGTCGCCACCCTTGCCCGGGAACAGCGGATCGAGATCCTCGTCGATTCGCCGGGCGACGTGGGCACCGACCCCACGTACCTCGAAGGGGTTCTTCGCGAACGTCTTGAGCTGGTAGACGCCCGCGCTCGGGTGTCCGAGGTACAGATCCTCGCCGACCCCCGAGGACCGATCGCCCCCGACCGCCCGCCAGCCCTGGGGATCCACGTCGCTCTCGACCACGTCCGCCACGAGATCGTCCCAGTCCCGTACCCGCATGTTGGAGGTGACTTGCCCGTCGCCGAGAAAGAACGTGTCGATGCCGTCGAAGTGGATCCTGTGGTAATTCGAACGGAGCGGACTGTCCTTCAAACTGCACTACTCGACTACTGAGTCTTGCAGTTGCGAGCCGCAGAGTGAGCTGTGACAGCGAACCGCCACGGATACCGGGAGATCACAGATCTCCCGACGTCGCGGCTTTCGCCGCGACAGCCCCCTCCCGCTCGTCGGTTTACGCTCGCTGCGCGCTTCCCTCGCTCACTCCGTTCGCTCAGTGCAGTGCTTGCGTCGCCTAAACCGACGACCGGTCGGCCCCTTCCGGAGCCCCGCCCGGATCGATTTTCCACCGATCGCGAAACCCCGGTGGACCGCGTCGGCGCGCGCTGGCGGGGTCGCGAGCCCCGGAGCGGGCGAGCGACCGTCGACAGCCAGCGCGCGAGGGCCGAGCGATGCTGGATCGGAGATCCAGCAAGTCTGAGGCTTCGCCTCAGGCAGCGCAGCGGAGCGAGCAGCGCAGAAGGCTGGGGAGGTCTGATGTGCGGTGGGTGGGACATCGAAAGGGGCAGGGCTCTCGGCTGTCCCCGGGCGATGCAAGCACTGCAGCGAGGGAAGAACGACCGAGCGAAGCGCGCAGCGAGTCCCGGGATATCGAGCCCCTGGGGCTTTCGGACGCCACTTTCCCAATGAAACGGTTGTCTCACGATTCTGGTTTCTCTCGTTGTCGAAGTAGCCACAACGTTCTCCGCCAGATCTCCCGAACAGTTTTGCCGCTTCCGCGCCATCCGGTACCAGGGAGCATGTACGAGCGGATCCTCGTCCCGACGGACGGTTCGGCTGGCGTCGAGCGCGCAGTCGACCACGCGATCGACCTCGCAGCAGCCCACGGCGCCACGATTCACGCGGTCTACGTGGTCAACACGGCGAGCTACGGCGGTATCCCGATGGAGACGTCCTGGGACGGGATACGCGACGTCCTCTCCGAGGAAGGCGAGGCCGCACTCGACCGGGTCACGGAGCTGGCTGCCGCGGCGGGTGTCGAGGTCGAGACCGCGGTCGTCGACGGATCGCCGAGCCGACAGATCGTGGAGTACGCCGAACAGGTCGACTGCGATCTCATCGTCATGGGCACGCACGGGCGCGGGGGCCTCGACCGCCTCCTGCTCGGAAGCGTCGCCGAGCGGGTCGTCCGCAGTTCCGAGATCCCGGTGCTGACCGTTCGTGTGGGCGAGCCGCCGGACGCCGAGGAGCGCACGGCGAGCGACGCTGGGACGACGGCGCAGGAGCCGCCGGAATCCGCGGAGGACGCTTCCTGAGGGTGTCGGATCAACGACTGACGATCACCGCCGCACAGCGACCGCTCACGTCGGTCGAAGGTGTTCGCAGTCGCCGGCGTGGATCCGCTCGACGCCGTCGTCCGTCTCGACGAGCAGCGTTCCGGGCCGCTCAACGTCCGTCGCGGTGCCGACGACGGTCTCGCCGCTCGCCGTTTCGACCCGGACCTCCCGCCCGAGGGTGAGCGCGTCCGCTCGCCAGGCGTCCAGGATCGCGTCGGGATCGGCGCGGAGGTCGTCGAAGGTCTCCAGCACGCGCTGGACGAACAGCCGACGGTTCACGTCCTCGCCGAGTTCTGCCCGGAGGCTCGTCGCTTCGTCTGGAAGCGCCTCGGCGTCGAGGTTCGCGTTGATTCCCATCCCGACGATCAGCCACTCGACCCGGTCGGCCTCGCCCTCCATCTCGGTCAACACGCCAGCGAGCTTGGCTTCGCGTCCGCTCCGCCCGTCTCCCACCAACACGTCGTTGGGCCACTTGATGCCGGCGTCGACGCCGGCCTCCCGCGCCGCGGTCGTGACCGCCACTGCAGCGGCGAGGGTGAACTGCGGGATCGTCGCCGCCGGGCGGTCGGGTCGCAGCAGGATACTCTGCCAGATGCCGCCCGGCGGCGACGCCCACTCGCGATCCAGCCGGCCACGGCCACCGGTCTGCTCCTCGGTGACGACGACCACGTCCGCCGCGCCGTCGGCAGCGAGATCCCGAGCGACGTCGTTCGTGCTCCCGACCTGTTCCTGAAACTCGACGTCGAACGGCGCGTCGAGCCCGAACTGGATCGCGTCGCCGCCGAACTCCGGCACGTCGCCGAGCGCGTAGCCGTCGGGACCGCTCTCGATCTCGAACCCCTGTTCGCGGAGCGCCTCGACGTGTTTCCAGACGGCCGCGCGGGAGACTTCCAGCATATCGGCGAGGGCCTCTCCCGAGCGAGGTCCCTCGGCAAGTGCCTCCAGAATTCCGTGTCGCGTATCGGTCACGTAGGGATCTGTACGGTGGGGCCTCTTGAGCGTTCCTGCGTAGATCGGCGGACACGGAGACCAACCTGCTGTAGCAAGTCGTTACTGGCGGCTCGTTGATAGTCGGGGGAGGGACCTGTTTGTGCAAAAAATCGGCGACGGAACGCGCTTGTTGCTGAGTAAATACGTCCTACTCTTTTTATTCACTAAGGGAAATAGTTAAGGGATAATCTGATAACCAACTCTCTGTATGCCAGACACAGATGCGAAGGAGGTCGAAACGGAGGAACCGTCCGAGGCTAACTCTGCAGGTGCCACAGAGACACCGGCAACCGACGCAGGCGGTTCGAGCGGTGGCGTCGAAATCGGCTCCTATCTCAGCCTGAACGATGCCGAGCAGGAGACGCTTCAGGACTGGGTGATCTACCTGGCGGCGCTAGCCGGTGCGATCAGCGTCGCTTTCGGGCTGAACGTCGTGATCCAGAACCAGTGGGCTCACGACCTCATCTTCCTTGGGCCGTTCTACGAGTCGAAGAACACGGCTGTGAATCCGATGACCCTGATCCAGTTCGGCCTGTTCGTAATTCCGCTGCTCGGCGCCTTCCTGGCCTTCAAGGTTGGCCACGAGGAGGAGACGCCGGTCAAGGTCGCAGCGGTCGTCTCGATCGTCAGTATGGTCGTGCTCGGCGTCGTGGGTGGGTTCCTCGGCGTCGTCACTGTTGGTGCCGTCAGCATCAACCTCGTGAACACGCTCGTCAGCAGCCTCGGTGCCGGCATCGCTGCTGCCGTCGGCTCCATCATCGCCGTCGTCGTCACGCAGGAGTTTGCACCCGACTCGCTGAGCCTGTAGACACACGATCCGTCGCTGGCTGTCATTTTTCGCCGTCGTTCGCCGGTAGCGGTGACTCTTCCAGGCCTCACCAGCCCCGATGACACAACGCCTTTGAACACCCCTCTCCTCCCCCGGAACATGGAGGCCTACGAGCTGCTCTCCCGGAACGCCGTGGAGGTCGTGACCGACGAGGAGGCCCGCGAACTCGCTGCCGATCCCGATGGAAAGCGGGCCTACGTCGGCTACGAGCCCTCCGGAGCGCTCCACCTCGGCCACCTGCTCACCGCGAACAAGCTGATCGATCTCCAGGAGCTCGGCATGGAGGTCGTCGTGCTCCTCGCGGACGTTCACGCCTACCTCAACGGCAAGGGAACGTTCGAAGAGCTCGAAGCAACCGCCGAGGCGATGCAGGCCCAGTTCCTCGCGTATGGACTCGACCCCGAGCAGACCGAGTTCGTCTACGGCTCGGAGTTCCAGCTCGAGGACGACTACGTCCTCGACGTTCACGAGCTGTCCGTGAACACCTCGCTCAACCGCGCCCAGCGCGCGATGGCAGAGATTCAGTCCGGCCAGACTGCCAGCGTCGCCCACGTCGTCTACCCCATCATGCAGGCGCTGGACATCGAGTACCTCGATCTGGATCTCGCCGTCGGCGGCATCGACCAGCGCAAGGTCCACATGCTCCACCGCGAGGGGATGGAGGAACTGGGCTACGAGGTTCGTCCCGCGCTCCACACCCCGATCATCGCCGACCTCGAGACCGGCGTCGGCAAGATGTCCGCCAGCGAGGGCGTCGACATCACGATGGAGGATTCCACCGCGGACCTCGAAGACAAGATCAACGCGTCGTACTGCCCGCCGACGCGCGATCCCGAACCGACCGACGACGGCCAGGACCGGGAGCACCCCGTCCTCCAGCTGTTCCAGTACCACGTGTTCCCGCGCTTCGAGTCGGTCACCGTCGAGCGTCCCGACGAGTACGGCGGCAACGTCAGCTACGACAGCTACGACGCACTCGCGGAGGCGCTCGATTCTGGTGCACTGCATCCCGCGGACGCGAAGTCCGCTCTGGCGAGCGCGCTCGACGAGCTCATCGCGCCGGGTCGCGAGAAGCTCCAGAAACTCGACGACTGAGAATCGACGGAACTGCGGCGTCCGACACCCCCGACCTTTTATGCCGAGTAGACGCGAGAAGATTCAGGCCGTCACGACGAGTGCTGCGAACAGCATCATCGTGAGAATCACGGCAATGGTACCGTAGAACAAGATCCGGTAGGATCGTCGATAGCGTCGCTCCAGAGCGTCGGCGTCGAGATCGGAGACGAGTAGTGGGCCGTCATCCGGTGCCGAGAGCACCGGGGCTGCACCGGGTTCCTCGGCCGTTCGCAAGGTTCCCCGGATCGTGATCGCATCGCCGTCGTTGAGGGCGGCTTCGCGGTACCGTCGCGTTCCGTGCGTCCGTCCGAGGTCGACGAGCGTCACGCCGGGGTCGGGCGCATCGAGTCCGATCTGGCGCTCGAGCTTCCGAAACCTCTCGGGCGGATCGTCTGCCTGGGGCACGTCCTCGCTGATATCGAAGTTCTCGAGCTCGACGAGTGCGCCGCCGATCTCGAAGCCGGTGATGGCGTCGAAACCGACGATGCTGGTCAAGGCGTCGGTCGGCGCTTCGTTCGATCGCTCGGGGAGGGCGACGGCCTCGCCCTCGGCTTCGATCTGAATCGGCGCGCGTCGGAGTCCTCTGGCCTCGTCACTCCAGTACTTCATCTTGGTCTCGTCTTGCCACTCGAGGATCGACCACGTCGCGAGCAGCGCGTCGTCCCCCGAGAGCGGCGCCGTGACGGTGCCGTCCCGCTTGGTCGCAGTTCCCGTCAGAAGGACCGTCTCATTGATCGTGGTCGTCGCTGGTGTTTCGGTGGGCGCGTCTCGAACGAGTCTGTATCGGTCCCGACGCCGCCAGCCCTTGTACAGTGGCCAGGCACCGGCGACGGTCATCGCAACGCCGACGGAGAGTACTGCGCCGATTCCTTCCAGTCCAATCGCCACGTCATGACGAACTATCCGGCCAGGAAAAACCACGGTGTTTCTCTCGGCCGATCGTTGCAGTCTGGCTCAGATCCCGAGGTGCGAACCACGAGCAGTAGCGCCAGCGCTACTCGTAGATCGGGTGCTCCGCACAGAGGTCCTCGACGGTCTCGCGGACGTCTGGGACGACTTCGTCCTCGGCGCCTGCAGCGACGGCGTCGACGACGCGGGCGATGAGGTGAGCGACGGTCTCGGCCTCGGCCTCTTCGAAGCCACGGGTCGTGATCGCGGGCGTGCCGACGCGGATCCCGCTGGGGTCGAACGGCGAGCGCGTCTCGCCGGGAACCGTGTTCCCGTTGAGCACGAGCCCGGCGTCTTCGAGCGCCTCCTCGGCGTCGCCACCGGAGGTGTCGGGGTGGGACGGCCGGAGGTCGACGAGCACGAGGTGGTTGTCGGTACCGCCGGAGACGAGCTCGAAACCGTGCTCCTGGAGGTGCTCCCCCATCGCCTTCGCGTTCGCGACGGTCTGCTCGGCGTACTCCTCGAACTCGGGCTCGAGGGCCTCACCGAAGCCGACGGCCTTGCCAGCGATGTTGTGCATCAGCGGGCCGCCCTGCCCGCCAGGGAAGACGGCCGTGTCGAGGTCGTCGGCGTACTCTTCCTTGCACATGACCATCCCGCCGCGACCGGAGCGAATCGTCTTGTGCGTCGAGCCGGTGACGAAGTCGGCGATGCCGACCGGCGAGGGGTGGACGCCCCCGGCAACGAGCCCGGTGATGTGGGCCATGTCGGCGACCATCAACGCGTCGGCCGCGTCGGCGGCCGCCCGGATCCGCTCCCACTCGACCTCGCGGGGGTAGGCGGAGTAGCCGGCGACGATCACGTCGGGCTCGTACGCCTCGGCGTGCTCGCGGAGGCCCTCGTAGTCGAGGTAGCCCGTCTCGGGATCGACCTCGTACTGCTCGACGTCGTAGAGCTGTCCGGCGAAGTTCGCCGGGTGACCGTGGGAGAGGTGGCCGCCGTGTTCGAGGTCCAGCGAGAGGATCTTGTCGCCGGGCTCGAGCATGGCGTAGTAGACGGCCTGGTTGGCCTGCGTGCCGGAGTGGGGCTGGACGTTGACGTGGTCGGCGCCGTAGAGCTCCTTCGCGCGGTCGATCGCGAGCTGTTCGACGTCGTCGGCGAACTCGCAGCCGCCGTAGTAGCGTGCGCCGGGGTAGCCCTCGGCGTACTTGTTCGTCAGGACGCTGCTCTGGGCATCGAGCACCGCTTCGCTGACGTGGTTCTCCGCGGCGATGAGCTGGAGGGTGGATCGCTGTCGCTCGATCTCGCCCTCGAGTGCGTCGGCGACGGCCGGATCGGCCTCGCGAACGCTGTCGTGGCGCATACGACTCACTTCGCCGGTGGCGCCCTATATCCATCGGAACGTGCCGGCTCTCGCCACCGCAGGCGTCGCTGCTGGGCGCGGGGTCCCGACTCTCGTTTTGCCTGCCGTCGGCCCCTGCCACTGGCAACCACACGGAAAGCTCTATGAGGGCGGCCGAACGATACGCTGCTCCACGGATGCTCGAGTGGGAGGGAACCGAGACCGGCTTTCGCGTTCACGATTCCGCGGGCGCGGAGTGCTCGGTCAGCGGCTCCGACCTCGAGTTCACCGACGCGGACCGCGATCTGCCGCGGCCAGTGGATATCACCCTCGACTGTCTGACCGCCGAGCTCACGTTGCCGGGCGCGGTCGTCTACGCCATCTCGCTGTCCTCCGGGGAGACCGAGGAACTCGGTGCCGACACCGAGCCGATGGCGATGCCAGAAGGCGAGTACCTGATCGACGTCGACGCGGAGGTCAAGACGTACATTCGCCTGAACGGACCGTTCACGCTCTGTCGAACCGCGGACTACGACGGCGTCGTGCTGTCACTGCCAGGGCGGCGCCGGCTGACCCTCGGTTTCCGTGGTCGCGCCCGCAAACCGACGACCGCAATGACGATCCCGCCGACGCCGGAGGGCGTCGCGACGGCGGTGACCCACGCCTCGGTGGCGCACAAGACCACGGGTGCGGATCGGTCCTATCCGACGCTTCGCGGCCACCCGCCGCTGCTCGAAATCGACGAGTCCATCGACGAGGCCGTCGTGCCCGAGAAGATTCGGGCAGCCCATTCGGACACAGGGATCGAGCTCCTCGCACCGAACGCGCTCGAACCGCTCCTCGTCCTCGCACCGCTCGCGTACTATCTCGGAGCAGACGTCGAGGTAGGCAACGTCGCGTCGCCGATGGTTCGTGCTCCCGATACGGACGTCGCACTCGAGCTACCGGCGATGCCCGACCTGGAGCGCGAGGCCACTCGGCTCCTGCGCAAGGTGTTCTTCCTCGACTGTCTCGTTCGCAACGCCGGCCCATACGGCACGGAGCTCGCAGAGGCGAGCCTCCTCGACGCCCTCGGCGTCGACGCCGGGGCGCTGTACGCGGCCTCGCCGGCCGAACGTCTCGCGGCGTATCTCGACGTGCCCTACGGCGCCATCGAGCAGCGACTGCCCGACTGGCACTGCTCGACCTACGTCGAGCCCGACGAGGACGGTATCCAGGCGATTCCCTTCCTGCTGGATCGGATGAGCCTGGTCTACATGCCCCGGACCTCGGAACTCGAGGGCAGCGAACTGGTCGAGCGCTCGCTCGACGACTTCTATCGGGGACGAGCGCCCGAGTACGCGCGTCGACACACCTCGCGCGAGACGTCACGGGAGCGGAATCGGACGGAGCAATCGGTGAGTGCGCCCGCCCCCGATACGACGGAGGGCGACGCGCTCGATCGCGTTCCGCTCTCCGGTGGCGGGAGCTCGGCGGACGTCAGAAGCGCTGGCGAGGTGGCCTCCGTCGACGTCGTCAAACCGGAACTTCGCGGCGGTCGCATCCACGGGTGGCTCGCCGACGGCACCCCGATCGACGTCTTCCGGTGTCTCCCCGAGGCCTACCAGCACCGGATCGACGCGCTCGACCGCGAGAGCGACGGGATCGACATCGCGGTCGTTCGCAACGACGCCGAGATGGACGCCGAACACGCCGACGTCGCAGATATCTACCGTACGCGCGGAGGCGACGTCTCGATCGACGTCTCCGTACACGAGCGTCTCTCCGTCGCTGATCTCGCTGCCCTGTTCGAGGACGATCACGACTTCGTCCACTACATCGGTCACTGCGAGACCGACGGGTTTCGGTGCCCCGACGGCCACCTCTCGGCGTCGTCGATCGACGGCTGTGGGGCCCAGACGTTCTTCCTCAACGCCTGTGGCTCCTACCACGAGGGGGTGGAGCTCGTCCGTACCGGTGCGGTCGCCGGTGCGATCACCTTCTCGCAGGTGCTGAACGACCACGCCGTCGCCGTCGGATCGTCGTTCGCCCAGCTTCTCGTCCACGGGTTCGGATTCGAGCGGGCGCTCCAGCTCGCACGACGTCGGATCATGATGGGCAAGGACTACGCCGTCGTCGGCGACGGGACGCACGCGCTCGCACAGAGCGAGAACCGGCTTCCCGCGACCGTCGAACTCGATGCCGTCGATCAGGGGTTCCTGCTCTCCTACGACCAGTTCTGCTCGCGCCACGCGGGGAGCTTCTACCGTCCGTACCTCGGGGACGATCGGTACGCGTACCTCTGTGGCAACGTCTCGGAGTATTTGCTCGATCGCTCGGAGCTCGCGACCTTCCTCGATCGGGCGGCGCTACCGGTGATCTACGACGGGGACGTCTACTGGTCGGCGTCGCTGGCGGATCGGATCCGCTCCGGTGAGTGAGGAACTCGAGGACGAGACGTCGATGACGTGTGCCGAGGTCGCGACGCTAGCACTGATCCGCCTGCCGAGAACTCGCTATCGAGGACTGTGCCTCGTGATCGGTGAGAAGGCCTCGAACTCAGGGCCCGGTATAGCCACTGCCGCCCGCTACTCGCGAGAGATACCCGACGATTCGTAGCACGCTTCGTGTCACTGCCTGCCAGTGACTTCAGTCTTTGGTCCAAAACCCACACCCGGCCGGCTGATGTCGATTGGCGATTTCCATCGAAGTTTCGTCCACGGACTTGAATGATGTGGACAACGAAGGGCCAATAAAATTAAGTAACAATGGCTCTTTTATACCCGTACGTCTATGGAATCGAATTTACTCGGCGATCGGCTTGACGATATTCTTCGCTCGGCGCTGTCCGACGCGGGGGAGGAGCTTGTGGTCGTCAATCCGACGCGGGATGGGCTCGAATCGCTGATCGACGTCGCTTCGGGAAGCGACGACCTGCCGACCGTTCGCGTCCTCGCGGAGGAGCGGACGCTCAAGGACGTGATGGACGACTTCATCGTGGCGAGCAACGCCGCGGTCCTCATCGAGGACGGCGTGCTCGAGTTCCGCACCGTCGAGGACGGTCCCGAGAACGCACTGCTGGTCACCGACGACCGCGTCGTCGCGATCGTCGACGCCGGTACGCAGGTCGCGGGCCTCGTCAGTGAGGAGGGCGAGTTCGTCGCTGCCGCCAACGAGCGCTACGAGGGCGACTGGGACGCTGCCGAGGAGTACAGCCTCCGGACGCCCTCGATCGAGCGCGTCCGAGAGACCCTCTCCGAGGACATCGGCGCCGACGCAGAGGAGGACTTCACGAACATCCTGGCCTCGCTCGAGACGGCCCGTGGTGACGGCGACGGCCTCGACGAAGTCACGATTAGCCTCCTCGTCGCCGCCAAGAACGAAGCGCTCCTCTACGACATCAGCAAGTGGGGCGAGGACATCGGGATCGCCAGCAAGGCGACGTTCTCCCGGACGAAGACCAAGCTCGAGGACAAGGGGCTCCTCGACACGGAGAAGGTCCCGATCGACGTCGGCCGTCCGCGACTCCGGCTCAAGCTCGGCGACGAGCGACTCCAGGGTGCAGACAACGGCGAGCTCGCCAGCGCGGCACAGTCGCTGCTCGCCTGACCCTGCTGAACTGCACTGACTGGATTCGAGACGCTGCTTCTTCGACCGTTTCGTATCGATCGCTCTCGTCCGCCGAGGAGCGACCGCTCAGGGCGATGGCAGCCCGATTTGCTCGCCGTCGACGTACACCGTCGGGTCACGAATGATGCCGTCGAGGTGGAGCGGTGCGTCGGTGTCGCCACCGATCCCGGCGTCGTCACCGATCGCTACGTGGACGGTGCCCGCTGCCTTCTCGTCGAGTAGCACCGATCCGACGAGCGAGTCGACCGCAAGGTTCGTCCCGATCCCCAGCTCGGCGAGGTTGTACGCCGCGTCGCCGACCTCGGTGGCGGCCGTTTCGACCTGCTCGCGGATCGCCGGATCGGAGATCTCGGTCACGTAGCCGTCCTCGACCTCGAACCGGAGCGTCTCTCCCGATTCGAGCAGCCCGTGGGGCATCATCGTCCCGTCGACGACGTACGTTCCCGAGGCGCTCTTGGGGCTGACGAACACCTCGCCGGCGGGGAGGTTCGAGAAGTCCCCCGGTTCGTGGACGAGGCCGGTGTCGGCGTTCCAGGTCCGACTGCCGGGTCGGACCGTGAAATCCGTTCCGAGCTCCGTGGTAATCCGGATCTCCTCGGCGCCGCTCACGTGGTCGAGCATCGCTTCGCACTCGCGGGCGATGGACTCGTAGTCGGCGTCGAGTCCGGTCGTGAAGACGTCCTCGGTGATGCCGGGGAGCGTCACGCCGCGCGCACCCGCTTCGCACGCTCTCGTCCGGGCGCGTGTGTGGCTGAGACTCTTCGTCGTCGGTACGACGAACACGTCGCTGTCTGCCATCGCTCCCGCGACCGGCTCCGGCGGTTCTGCGCCGTGCTGGTCGCCCGGCTGGTAGCGGACGAGCGTCGCGTCCGGCGTCACTTCGCTGGCGACGTCGTAGAGCGCCGTTCCGATCGGCAGTCGCTCGTCGTCGGTGACGACGGCCACGGATTCGCCACTCGTCACGGCCAGACAGTCCCGGATCGCGGTCCTCGCAGGCGCCTCCAGGTCGGTCATAGTTCCGGAATTGGTCGCCGCTGCCTTGGTCGTTCCGCCGCGTCGGGTGGTCGGTTCCAGGCTCCCCTGCCCCGTCGGGGCGATCGGGACAGCACCGTCGGCCGGCATGCACTCCCCTGGTTCAAACCCCTCGTCACCGCTTTTCGCAGCGTGACTCACTCGTCGCTGTCGCTCCTCGTTCGTTGTTCGCTGCGAAAAGCGCCCGGAGCGGGATTTGAACCCGCGTCACAACCGTGACAGGGTTGTATGATGGGCCACTACACCATCCGGGCTTGCCTGCACTCATTCGTAGACCGGGAATACAACTTAAGGCTTTGCAAAGAATCCCGGTATGCGAAGGGGACACGTCCCATCAACGATCCCCGTCACCGGACGCTCGCACGCCGTGAAACTCGAACCTCGCGAGCCCTGCTCCCCCAAACGCCTATTAGGTGCACTCGCGAACGTCGTCGTACACATCGTCACTCGCCGCTTCGAACGCGGACGTCGCTGCGGTCTGCGATAGCTCCAGCAGCCGGATTTGGCAAGGGTTAAGGGGGTCCCGCAGTGTAGATATCTGTAGTATCTCGTGATAGCCGCTTCTCCCCCAGTAGTCAACACATGGTAGACGTCAGCCAGCACGAACTCGTCCCCGAGCACGAGGTCGTCGAGGAGGACGTTCTCGACGACGTGCTCGACGAGTACGACATCAAACGCACAGACCTGCCGAAGATCAAACGAAGCGATCCCGCGTTGCCCGACGAGGCGACGGAAGGCGACGTCGTCGAGATCGTCCGGGACTCGCGAACGACGGATCGCGCGACAACGTACCGACTGGTGGTAGACTAATGGATCGACAGGACCGACGCGCTATCTCCCGGGAGTATTTCTCCCAGGAACGGCTCGCGGAGCATCACTTCCGCTCGTTCAACGACTTCCTCGACCGGGGCATGCAGCAGGTCGTGGACGAGAAGGAGACCATCGACACCGACATCGGCGACAAGGAGGGCGAGGAGCCCGTCCACGTCGAGCTCGGCGAAGTGCGGGTCGTCACCCCACGCGTTCGGGAGGCCGACGGCAGCGAGGAGCTGCTCTACCCGCAGGAGGCTCGCCTCCGGAACATCACCTACTCGGCGCCCGTCTTCATGGAGATGGCGATCGTGAAAGGCGACGAGGAGCAGGGCGAGGATCGGGTCGTCGACCGCACGGAGACCAAGATCGGCCGGATGCCGATCATGGTCGGATCGAACAAGTGTAACATCAACGGCTTCTCCGACGAGGAGCTCATCGAGATCGGCGAGGACCCCGCCGACCCCGGTGGCTACTTCTGCGTCAACGGTTCCGAGCGCGTGCTGATGACCAGCGAGGACCTCGCGCCGAACAAGATCCTCGCGGAGTACGACACCAAGTACGGCGACGAGATCCAGGTCGCCAAGACGTTCAGCCAGCGCCGTGGCTACCGCGCGCTGGTGCTCGTCGAGCGCAACCGCGAGGGGCTGCTCGAGGTCTCCTTCCCGTCCGTCTCGGGGAGCATCGACTTCGTCACGCTCGTCCGCGCGCTCGGCCTGGAGTCCGACGAGGAGATCGTCCACCGCGTCTCCGACGACCCGGACATCGTGAAGTTCATGCTGGAGAACCTGGAGGCCGCCGACGTCCAGACCGAGGAGGAAGCCATCGAGACCCTCGGCGAACGCGTCGCGAGCGGGCAGGGCAAGAACTACCAGCTCAAGCGGGCCAACTACGTGATCGACCGCTACCTCCTGCCGCACCTCCACGAGGAGGGCGTGGACGAGGAGGAGGTTCGCATCAACAAGTCCTTCTACCTCTGCCGGATGGCCGAGGCCTGTTTCGAGCTCGCACTCGAGCGCCGCGAGTCCGACGACAAGGACCACTACGCGAACAAGCGCCTGAAGGTCAGCGGCGACCTGATGACCGACCTGTTCCGGACCGCGCTCAACAAGCTCGCACGCGACGTGAAGTACCAGCTCGAGCGAGCCAACATGCGGAACCGGAACCTCTCCGTCTCCACGGTCGTCCGCTCCGACGTGCTCACGGAACGCCTCGAGCACCCGCTCGCCACCGGGAACTGGGTGGGCGGCCGCTCCGGCGTTTCACAGCTCGTCGATCGAACCGACCACATGGGCGTTCTCTCTCACCTTCGCCGACTTCGATCGCCGCTGTCCCGGTCCCAGCCCCACTTCGAGGCACGGGACCTGCACGCGACCCAGTGGGGTCGGGTCTGTCCCTCCGAGACGCCGGAGGGGCCGAACTGTGGCCTGGTGAAGAACTTCGCGCAGGCGATGGAGCTGTCACAGGACATCGAGGACGACCGGGAACTGAAACGAGAACTGGCGTCGATGGGTGTCGAGGGGATCCCCGGCATCGAGGGCGTCGAGCGACGAGCGGAGGGAGACTGACATGGCAAGCCAGGAACGCGAGGCGAAAGTCTACGTCAACGGGAGCCTGGTCGGGACTCACCCCGACCCCGAACGGCTCGCAGCACAGGTACGCGAGGCCCGCCGCCGCGGCGAGGTCTCCGAGATGGTCAACGTCTCGGTCAAGGACCGGACACAGGAGGTCATCATCAACGCGGACGCGGGCCGGGCCCGCCGCCCGCTGATCGTGGTCGAGGACGGCGAGCCGCTCCTCGACGACGAGGAGCTCGACGCGCTCGAGGACGGCGACATCAGCTTCGAGGACCTCGTCGAGGCCGGCTACGTCGAATTTATCGACGCCGAAGAGGAGGAGGACATCTTCGTCGCCGTCGACGAAGAGGAGCTGACCGAGGACCACACGCACCTCGAAATCGACCCGCAGCTGATGTTCGGGATCGGTGCAGGGATGATCCCCTACCCCGAGCACAACGCGAGCCCGCGCATTACCATGGGCGCAGGGATGATCAAGCAGTCCCTCGGACTGCCGGCGGCGAACTACCGGATCCGACCGGACACCCGCCAGCATCTCCTGCACTACCCCCAGCTCTCGATGGTCAAGACCCAGACCACGGAGCAGATCGGGTACGACGACCGGCCGGCGGCCCAGAACTTCACGGTCGCCGTCATGTCCTACGAGGGGTTCAACATCGAGGACGCGCTCATCCTGAACCAGGGATCGGTCGACCGGGCGCTCGCGCGCTCGCACTTCTTCCGGACCTACGAGGGCGAGGAACGCCGCTACCCCGGCGGTCAGGAGGACCACTTCGAGATCCCCGACCAGGACGTTCGCGGTGCCCGCGGCGAGGAGGCGTACACCCACCTCGACGACGACGGCCTCGTGAACCCCGAGACCCAGGTCGGCGAGAACGACGTGCTGCTCGGGAAGACGTCGCCACCGCGGTTCCTCGAGGAGCCCGACGACATGGGCGGCCTCTCCCCGCAGAAGCGACGCGAGACCTCCGTAACGATGCGCTCCGGCGAGTCCGGGGTCGTCGACACGGTCACGCTGATGGAGGGCGAGGACGGCTCGAAGCTCTCGAAGGTCTCCGTCCGCGATGAGCGGATCCCGGAGATGGGCGACAAGTTCGCGTCACGGCACGGCCAGAAGGGCGTCGTCGGTCACATCGCCCCACAGGAGGACATGCCCTTCACCGAGGAGGGCGTCGTGCCTGACCTGATCGTCAACCCGCACGCACTGCCGTCGCGGATGACGGTCGGGCACATCCTCGAGATGATCGGTGGGAAGGTCGGCGCGCTGGAAGGTCGGCGCGTCGACGGTACGCCGTTCCTCGGCGAGGACGAGGACGAGCTCCGCGGCTCGCTGGAGGACCACGGTTTCAAGTCCTCCGGCAAGGAGGTCATGTACTCCGGCGTCACCGGCGAGAAGATCGACGCGGAGATCTTCGTCGGCTGTATTTTCTACCAGAAGCTCTACCACATGGTCTCCAACAAGATCCACGCCCGCTCGCGCGGGCCGGTGCAGGTACTCACCCGCCAGCCCACCGAGGGTCGTGCGCGGGAAGGCGGCCTGCGGATCGGGGAGATGGAGCGCGACGTGTTCATCGGACACGGCGCGGCCATGACCCTGAAGGAGCGACTGCTCGACGAGTCCGACCGCGAGTTCGTTCCGATCTGTGCACAGTGTGGGATGGCCGCCGTCGAGAACGTCGAGCAACGTCGCGTCTACTGTCCGAACTGCGACGAGGAGACGGACATTCACGACATCGAGATGAGCTACGCGTTCAAGCTCCTGCTCGACGAGATGAAGGCGCTGGGCATCGCCCCGCGGCTCGAACTGGAGGACGCAGTCTAACATGGTCCGAGAAACGACACCCAAGACGATCGGGTCGCTCAGCTTCGGCCTGATGAACCCCGAGGAGTATCGGGAGATGAGCGCCACGAAGGTCATCACCGCCGACACGTACGACGACGACGGGTTCCCCATCGACATGGGACTCATGGACCCGCGCCTCGGCGTGATCGACCCCGGGCTGGAGTGCAAGACCTGCGGGAAGCGATCGGGCTCGTGTAACGGCCACTTCGGCCACATCGAGCTCGCAGCGCCCGTGATCCACGTCGGCTTCACGAAGCTCATTCGCCGACTCCTCCGCGGAACCTGTCGGGAGTGCTCGAAGCTCTGTCTCACGGAGGACGAGCAGGCGGAGTTCCGGAGCAGCCTCGACCGCACTCGGGAGCTCTCCGAGGACGTCGACGACGTCACGAAGGCAGCGATCCGACAGGCTCGGAAGAAGGACCGCTGTCCCCACTGCGGCGAGGTCCAGTACGACATCCAGCACGAGAAGCCGACCACGTACTACGAGGTCCAGGACGTGCTGGCCGCCGACTACTCCGAGCGCATCGCGGTCGCGATGCAGCCCGAGGAGGACGAGGACGGCGAAGAAATCTCCGAGGGCGTCGCGCCCCCGGAGCTCGCCGAAGAGACCGACATCCCCCTCGACCGGATCCAGTCGATCATGTCGGGCGAGCATCGCCCGCGGGAGGAGGACCGCAAGGCCCTCGAGAAGGCCCTCGACGAGGACCTGACCGAGGAGGACACGAACAAGCTGATGCCCAGCGACATCCGGGACTGGTTCGAGGCCATCCCGGACGAGGACATCGAGACGATCGGGATCTCTTCGGAGAAGTCCCGTCCCGAGTGGATGATCCTCACCGTCCTCCCCGTTCCGCCGGTCACGACGCGACCGTCGATCACGCTGGACAACGGCCAGCGCTCCGAGGACGACCTCACCCACAAGCTGGTCGACATCATCCGGATCAATCAGCGGTTCATGGAGAATCGTGAGGCCGGCGCACCCCAGCTGATCATCGAGGACCTCTGGGAGCTGCTCCAGTACCACGTCACGACGTTCATGGACAACGAGATCTCCGGGACGCCGCCGGCGCGACACCGCTCCGGTCGGCCCCTGAAGACCCTCTCCCAGCGGCTCAAGGGGAAGGAGGGTCGGTTCCGTGGCTCCCTCTCCGGGAAGCGCGTGAACTTCTCCTCGCGGACGGTCATCTCGCCGGACCCGACGCTCTCCCTGAACGAGGTCGGCGTCCCCGACCGCGTCGCGACGGAGATGACGCAGACGATGAACGTCAACGAGCGGAACCTCCCGAAGGCCCGTGGATACGTCTCGAACGGCCCGGAGGCACACCCCGGCGCGAACTACGTGCGTCGTCCCGACGGTCGCCGGCTCAAGGTCACCGAGAAGAACTGCGAGGAGCTCGCCGAGAAGGTCGAGCCCGGCTGGGAGGTCAACCGCCACCTCGTCGACGGCGACATCGTGATCTTCAACCGGCAGCCGTCGCTGCACCGGATGTCGATCATGGCCCACGAGGTCGTCGTGATGCCGTACAAGACGTTCCGGCTGAACACGACGGTCTGTCCGCCGTACAACGCGGACTTCGACGGCGACGAGATGAACATGCACGCCCTCCAGAACGAGGAGGCGCGTGCGGAGGCCCGCGTCCTGATGCGCGTCCAGGAGCAGATCCTGAGCCCGCGCTTCGGTGAGAACATCATCGGCGCGATCCAGGACCACATCTCCGGGCTCTACTTGCTGACGAACCAGAACCCCGGATTCAACGAGACGCAGGCACTCGACCTGCTCCGGCAGACCACGATCGACGAGCTGCCCGAGGCTGACGGCGAGGACGAGGACGGCGCGCCGTTCTGGTCCGGGCGCACGCTCTTCTCGGAGCTGCTCCCTGCCGGCCTCGACCTCGAGTTCACCTCCTCTGCCGGCGACACCGTCGTCGTCGAGGACGGCGAACTCATCGAGGGAACGATCGACGAGGACGGCGTCGGTGCCTTCGGCGGCGAGGTCGTCGACACGATCGCCAAGGAGTACTCGAAGACCCGGGCGCGGCAGTTCGTCAACGAGGTCGCCGCGCTCGCGATGCGGACGATCATGCACTTCGGGTTCTCGATCGGGATCGACGACGAGACGATCTCCGGCGCGGCCCAGGAGCGCATCGACGAGACGATCGAGGACGCCTACGACCGCGTCAACGAGCTGATCGAGACCTACCGTGCGGGCGAACTGGAGTCCCTGCCCGGTCGAACGGTCGACGAGACGCTCGAGATGCGGATCATGCAGACGCTCGGCAAGGCTCGTGACAACGCTGGTGACATCGCGGAGGAGAACTTCGACGAGGAGAACCCCGCGGTCGTGATGGCGGAGTCCGGCGCGCGAGGATCGATGCTGAACCTCACGCAGATGGCCGGCTGCGTCGGCCAGCAGGCAGTCCGTGGCGAGCGGATCAACCGCGGCTACGAGGGCCGAACCCTCAGCCACTACGACGCCGACGACCTCTCTGCGGACGCCCACGGGTTCGTGGAGCACTCCTACACCGACGGTCTCGAGCCGCGGGAGTTCTTCTTCCACGCGATGGGTGGCCGCGAGGGGCTGGTCGACACGGCAGTCCGGACGTCGAAGTCCGGCTACCTCCAGCGCCGGCTGATCAACGCGCTCTCCGAGCTGGAGACCCAGTACGACGGCACCGTTCGCGACACCTCCGACACGATCGTCCAGTTCGAGTTCGGCGAGGACGGCACCTCTCCCGTCGAGGTATCCTCCTCCGAAGAGCACGACGTGGACGTCGAAGGAATCGCAGACGCGATCCTCGACGAGGAGTTCGAGAGCGAGCAGGAGAAGGAGGCCTTCATCGGCAGCGAGGCCCCGGAGACGAACCTCTCCGAACACGGCGAGTCCTGGCGGGTGGAATCCGATGACTGACGTAACAAGCGAACACGAGGCGGTCGTCGAGGGCTCCGAGCTTCCGCTCCGCCTCAAAGAGCGAGTGTACCGTGCGATCGAGGACCGAGACGTCGATACCGTCGAGCAGGTCGAGGAGATCACGCGGGCCGTGGAAGCGGAGTATACGGACTCCCGGGTCGACCCGCTGGATCCGGTGGGAACTGTCAGTGCACAGTCCATCGGCGAGCCGGGAACGCAGATGACGATGAACACGTTCCACTACGCGGGCGTCGCGGAGATCGACGTCACCCAGGGGCTGCCCCGGCTCATCGAGCTGGTGGACGCCCGGAAGGAGCCCGACACGCCGATGATGACGGTGTTCCTCGAGGAGGAGTACGCCGACAGCCGCGAGAAGGCCCACGAGGTCGTCTGGCAGATCGAGGCGACGAAGATCCTCGCGCTAGGCGACGTCTCCACGAACGTCGCGGACATGAACGTCATCGTCGATCTCAACGAGGAGACGCTCCTCGAGCGGTGGCCGAGGGAGGACGACGCCACCGAGGTCGCCGCCGAGATCGCGGGGACGATCGAGTCCTCGCTGGGCGTCGAGGCGCTCCAGAAGGGCACCCGGATCCAGTTCGGTCCCGAGGAGCCGTCATACCGCGATCTCCTCCAGCTCGTGGAGGAGCTCCGCGAGATCACGTTCAAGGGGATCGAGGGGATCAGCCGCGTCGTCGTCCGGAAGGAGGAGACCGAAGCGGGCGAGGAGTTCGTCCTCTACACCGAGGGATCGGACTTCGGAACCGCCCTCGACATCGAGGGCGTCGACGCCTCCCGTTGTTCTACCAACGACATTCACGAGGTATACCGCAACCTCGGCGTCGAGGCCGCCCGCGAGTCCATCATCAACGAGACGATGGAGACCCTCGAGGAGCAGGGTCTCGACGACGTGAACGTCCGCCACCTCATGCTCGTCGCCGACATCATGTGCAACAACGGCGAGATCGAGTCCATCGGTCGCCACGGCATCTCCGGCTCGAAGGACTCCGTGCTCGCCCGTGCGGCGTTCGAGGTCACGGTCAACCACCTGCTGTCCTCGGCGATCCACGGCGAGATCGACGAGCTCGACGGCGTCACGGAGAACGTCATCGTCGGCAAGCCGATCAAGCTCGGGACCGGCGACGTCGACCTCCGGATGGGGTCGTTCGTCGCCGACGGCTCCGCGGACTGAGCGGCCCGGCACTCTCATTCATGCAGCTAGCTATCGGATTCGAGCGATTCTGGAGCGGTGACTACTGAATGCCCTCGCGCACGCTCACCGACGAGGCGCGTCGCACACTCGCGCTCTTCGAGGAGATCACCGAGGTTTCGGGCGTCGACTGCGTCATCGACGAGGAGTTCGACCGCGCGATCGTCCTCGTCCAGCCGGCGGATATGGCCCAGGCGATCGGTCCGGGCGGCCAGAACGTCCAGGCCGTCGAGGCGGAGCTCGGTCGCTCGGTCAAGCTCGTCGAGGACGCCGACACGGCGACGGACTTCGTCGCGAACGCGCTCGCGCCTGCGGCCGTGCTCAACGTCACGATCAGTGAGAACGATGACACCGTCGCGTACGTCGAGGTCGCGGAAGCCGACGTTGGCGTCGCGATCGGCGAAGACGGCCGGAACGTCGAGGCGGCGCGCGTGATGGCCCGACGGCACTTCGATCTCGACGACGTGAAGCTGGCCTGAGGGCGTCCACGGAATCTTTACTACGGGCGAACGAGCACGATATATTCGACATGGGCGAGCGCGTACAGGGATAATCGACGAGCTACGGGCGGCGTCGATGCGCACAGCCACGCTGGTGGGACTCGCGTCGATTCCCGTCGGATTTCTCTGGATCTATCTCGCCGGGCCCGAGAGCGGGATCGCGATCGTCCTTGCAGGAGCGCTGGTGGGTGTGATCTACAGCGATGGACCGGAGCCCGCGTATCGCGCCGGTGCGCGTGCTGGATTGTTCGCCTCGATACCCATAGTTATCGTCCAGCCGACCACGTCGATCCTCGATTTCTGGGCGACGTCCATGGCACTGGAGGTGAAGATCCTCCTCGCTGCACTCTTCGGACTCCTGGGGGTCCTCTTTCTGTGGATCACCGGTGCGTTGTTCTGCATCGCCAGTGCGGTGCTCGCGGCGTTACTCGTCGATACAATTCGGCCACACCTGGCGAACGCCAGGCGATCGCAGTCCTGATCCGGGGTGACGTGTGAACTGCTCGCATACGCCCCGAACCGTTAGCATAGGGCCCGACTTTGCTACGGACATGACCGAGCTCTTCCCCCAACGGGTCGAGACGAAGCGACTCGTCCTCGAACCGATGCACGAGGTCGACGTCCACCGGCTCTACGAGATCTGCGGCAACGACGAGGCGATCGATCGGGTCACGGAGTACATGCCGTGGAACCCCCACGACACGCCGAAGGAGACCGCGGAGTTTCTCGAACAGCAGGCCGAGCGGTGGGAAGACGGCGACACCGCGGGCTACGTGATCCGACCCGCCGACGGCGAGGACGGCGCCGGCGAGATCGCCGGCTCGACCGCGCTCCACGTCGACTGGGACAAGCGACTCGGCACGATCGGGCTCTGGCTCCGGAAGCGGTTCTGGGGTCGTGGCTACTCGGGCGAGCGTGCCGGTGCGCTCCTGACCGTTGCGTTCGACCACCTCGACCTGGAAGTGGTTGCGGTCACCCATATGGCGGGCAACGAGAACTCGAAGCGCGCGATCGAGAAGTACGTCGAGCGCTTCGGCGGCCGGCACGAGGGGCTGCTCCGGAACTTCGAACCGGCCGATATCGATACCGGTGGCGCCGTCGACGCACACCGCTACACGATTTCGGCCGAGGAGTTCGCGGCGAACCGAGACGACGGGCCGGCGGTCGAGATCGTCGCGGAGGCGTGACGGCCAGATTCCACAGAAAGCCCGGAGGCGACGGGGATCCCGTGTCGAAGGTGGTAAGAGCCGTGCCCGAATAGCCCGGCGCAATGAAGGAGGCCGCGGGCGAGGACGCAGCCGGCGGACCTGGCCAGGTGACCGTCGTCGGCACGGCGCACGTCTCCGAGGAGAGCGCCGACCGCGTCCGTTCCGAAATCGAGGAGCACGATCCCGACGTCGTGGCGGTCGAGCTCGACGAGGCGCGCTACCGGCAGATGATGGAGGACGAGGCGCCGGACGACCTCGAGCCGGCGGACCTCCTCTCGGGCAACACCGTCTTCCAGTTCCTCGCGTACTGGATGCTCTCCTACGTGCAGAATCGGCTGGGCGATCGCTTCGACATCGAACCCGGCGCGGATATGCGTGCGGGCGTCGAGACTGCCGAGGAGCACGGGCGCGGGCTCGCGCTCGTGGACAGGGACATCCAGGAGACGGTCCAGCGCTTCTGGGCGCGGCTGACGATTCGCGAGAAGCTGGGACTGGTCGGCGGGCTCGCCGTCGGTGCTGCCGACGGGACGATGATCGGTCTGTCGATGGGGGTAGCGCTGGGCGTCCTCTTCGGCATCGTCGGAGGCCTCGCGATCGCTCCGATGGTCGGCCTGGGCGGTGCGTTCGCACTCGGGCTGGGTGGAACGGTCGTGGCCGGCGTCGTCGGTGGCGTCGTCGTCGGCGCCCTCGTGGGGCTCGTGGTCGGCGTGGGTATCGTGCCGCCTATCTCCGTTCCCGGACTGGGCTATCTCGGTGCCATCGAACGGGCCGGGCTCGGCCTGCTCGGGGGCGTCGTTGCTGGCGGCGTCCTCGCTGTATCCGGCGCCTCGCTTCCGTTCGTCGGAGCGCCGGATTTCGCGTCGATGGGTGGCACGGTGCTCCGTGGCCTCGTGGGCGCACTCACCGGCGGCGCGATCGGCGGCGCCGTGGGAATGGCGCTGGGCGCAACCTTCGGTCCGAGCGGCGATGCCGGTGAGGAACTCGACGAGTTCGACATCGAGTCGCTGACCGACGCGGACGTCGTCACCGCGATGATGGAGGAGTTCCGGCAGTTCTCCCCCGGCGGCGCCGAGGCGCTGATCGACGAACGTGACGCGTACATCGCCCACCAGCTCGTCGGCCTGCGCGAGGAGGGGTACGACGTCGTGGCGATCGTCGGCGCCGGCCACCGCGAGGGGATCGAATCCTACCTCGCCGCGCCGGAGACGCTGCCGACGATCGAGTCGATCACCGGAACCCAGGACACCGGCCGGTTCTCCTGGGGCAAGGCCTTCGGCTACCTGATGCTCGTCGGCTTCGTCGCCTTCTTCGGGCTCCTGGCGCTCGGCGGTGCCCAGAACGTCTTCCTGCTCAAGCTGTTCGCGGCGTGGTTCCTATTCAACGGCGCCTTCGCGTTCACGGCAGCTCGGCTCGCCGGTGCCAGGCTCGACTCTGCCGCCGTCGGCGGTGGCGTCGCGTGGCTGACGAGCATCAACCCACTGCTCGCGCCGGGCTGGTTCGCTGGCTACGTCGAACTGCGACATCGCCCGGTGAACGTCGCCGATATCGGGACGCTCAACGAGCTCCTCGACGATCACGAGCGCCCGATCGGCGAGGTACTTGGCGACATGCTCGACGTTCCACTGTTCCGGCTGATCGCCGTCGTCGCGATGACGAACGTCGGCAGCTTCGTCGCGTCGATCCTCTTCCCGTTCGTCGTCTTGCCCTTCTTCTTCGAGGGCGTTGGCGGCATCGGCGAGGTCGGCGACCTCATGCTCGAAGGCGTCGAGAACGGTGCCGAGCTACTGATCGAGCTGGTGACCTGATCTCCATTCCAGATTCATGACAATGGCAGATACCGATACCCTACGGCTGGTCGGACGACCCCCAAGAGGTGCTGCCGGCCGATGAGCGTCGACAATCGCCGACAGCACCGCCCGATCGAGTTCTCGCGGCAGGAACTGCAAGATCTCGCCGCCGCGTGGCTCACGCTGTCGGTCGCGTTCACGATCTTCGTCGGTCGTCCCGAACGGCTCGTCGAGCGTCCCAGCTGGGCGGCCCGCCTGCTCGTGGTCTGCATCCTCTCGGTGGGCGTCGCGTTCATGCTGCACGAACTCGCCCACAAGGTGACTGCGATCAGGTTCGGCCAGCTCGCGGAGTTCCGGGCGAACTACAACATGCTCGGGCTCGCGGTCGTCGGCGCGCTCGCTGGATTCATCTTTGCGGCGCCGGGTGCCGTCCACCACGTCGGCCGCATCACAGACCGCGAAAACGGGTTGATCGCGCTGGCCGGCCCAGCCACGAACGTGGCCCTGATCGCGGCGTTCGCACCACTGCTGGTGTTCGATGGCATCCTCTGGCGAATCGGTGCCTTCGGCGTCTTCGTCAACGCGTTCCTGGCGGCGTTCAACATGATTCCCTTCGGACCACTCGACGGGCGAACCGTCTACGAGTGGCATCCCATCGTCTTCGCAGCGGCCTTCGTGGCGAGCGCTGGGCTCGTGGTGGGCGTGTTGTTCACGGTCGGTTTCCCGATCTGACGGCCGGGAGTGACGTTCCACCCGCCAGAGCAGCTCGATCGTCCTGGGGTCGCTTCGTTCGCTCCGGGCCAGTACACATACGACGCCGTAGCGCGTGGACGGCCTATGACCACGCTCGACGTCGAGGGCGGGTTCGACGTCCACGAGTACCGCTCCGCGCTGAAGCTCTTGCGACAGGACGACGGTTCGATGACGCTCGCGAATCGCGATGACCTCCAGTGTCCCGCGTGTGGTCGTCCGTTCGATCGTCTGTTCGTCACGGACGACGCGACGGTCACGTTTTCGAGCGCGCCGAACGGTCCGATCTGTCTGGCACGGACGCCCGAGTCCGTGCTCGTACTCACCCACTAGTCACCGGGCCAGGCCGGGGGCTTCGAGACTCTACCGAGCAAAAGGCCTATAATCGATCCTCGGCTACGCTGGGATAGACATGGTAGTCACACCCCTGTTCGGGATTCCAATTGGGCCGGAGCTCATCGTAATCCTGCTCATTGCGATCCTCCTGTTCGGTGCGAACAAGATTCCCAAGCTCGCTCGCTCCACCGGTCAGGCGATCGGTGAGTTCGAGAAAGGAAAGACGCAGGCGGAGAAGGAACTCGAGGACATCCGAAGCGGCAACGCAGACGTGACCGAGGTCTCCGAGGACGGCGAGACCACGGAGACGACCAGCGCTGGCAGCTCGGACGCCGAGGATCGCAGCTCCACGGAGTAACCCGCTTTCTTTTCTCGGGCGCGTGGCCTAGTGGACAGGGCAAGGGGTTCCTAACTCCTGGATCGCGGGTTCGAATCCCGCCGTGCCCGTTTCCTCGTCGCATCGCTCCTCGTCGACGGGCATGGCGACCATCGCGAATCTTCGATTCGCTCAGTCCCGCCGGGCTCCCTCCTCCTCGTTGCGTTTGCGTTCGCGTCCACGACATTCCGTTTCGATCGCACTGAACGGCGGCCACGTGACCACGTCCCATACCACGCTTTGACGTGCGTCGTAGTTGAACCGGTCGGTAGACAAAAGACCGCCCGAGGGCAGACCGGCCGAAGCAACGAAGTAGCTCCACGCTCAGTTTATCGTAGAGATCCCCAGGAGCGGTACGGTGAACATAAACACGATAATATCTCCGGCGACAGAAGATTATATTTGTGGCAATAAAACAAAAAGAAATCCCCGCGAAGTTCGTTCCTCTTTGCGGAAATCAACCGACAGTGTCGGGGTCGAGGGCGACCTGCCCGCCGGTAGCGTGAGCCGTGCCCCAATTATCAGTTGTCTTTTATTAACAAAAGGTTTTTTGCTTGACCAGCAGAACGGTGTGAGCAATGGCTATTGACGAGGCTGATAGTGCCGAATCCGGACAGCTCGGGGAGTCCGACGATTCGGAGTCCACGGCCGATTCGGAACCGGCGAACGCCGGACCGGATCCCGTCGCAGTCGGGCGGTATTCGTGGGCGGACTTCATGGACGATCACGGCCACGACGACGAAGTAAGTGATCTCTACCCGCAGGGACGGCCCCAGTCCCAGGCGGCAGCCGACGTCGGACTGAGCAGCGGCGACGACGTCGAACGCCAGGTCCCCACCGGCAACGACTGGAACCGCGTCTCTTTCGACCCGTCGGAGTATCTTGGTTTCCATCCCGACGATCTCCGCGAGCGGATCACCGACGTTGCGGGTGCGAACGCGAAGTGGCTCGATTCCGAGTTCGACGCGTTCGCCGACCCGAGCACGACGCCGGTCGTCAAGGACGAGTGGATGTGGGAGCACTTCAAGCGAGAGTACTACTACGAGGACGACGGCTCCCGCCCCCGCAACTCCGACGGCACGGTCGATCGCTTCGATCCGACGGAGTACCTCTCTTTCGACGCCGACGAGACCGAATCCGAGCTCGCCCGCGCCGGCTCGATCGCTCGCGAGCTCGACGAACTCGTCGAACGGCGGACGGTCGACGTCGAGGAGGACGTCGACGAGGACGAGTTCTTCTCCGACGAACATGGGAACACGACGGTCACGAACCGGTACGACCTCGAGAAGGCGGTACCGATGGAGAAGAAGGAACACTTCGTCGAGGAGGACCGCTACTGGGTCAACAAACCCTACTCGTTCGTCGTCCTGTTCCACTCCCGGAAAGAAAACGAGAAGAAGTACTACGCCATCGAGCCGTACCTCAACGAGATCGAAGACGACCTCCGCGAGTTCCTGATCGGCAAGCTCCGGACCGCGATCAAGTACGCCGACGAGGAGGTGGCCGCCGGTGCCGACAGCACGGAAGCCGAACGCCGGGCGGTCATCGAACGTGAAACGAAGCGCCTCCTCGACCGGTACGATCTGTTCGAGGGCTCCGTCGACGAGGTCACGGGTGACGGGGCCAGCGGTGACGAAGGCATCCTCTCGGGCCTCATGGCGATGTTCAACGACGGTGGCGAGGCGGTGGAGGACGAGGTGGATCCCACGCCGGAGCCACTCGACGGTATCAGCGTCAGGCCGGAGCCTGCGGTGCTCGCCGACGACGCGGAGACGCTCACTGAGTACCAGATCGAGAAGCTGCTCTACCTGCTCAAGCGGGACTTCATCGGGTACGAGCGGATCGACCCGATCAAACACGACATCAACGTGGAGGACATCTCCTGTGACGGGTACGACTCTCCCGTCTTCGTCTATCACACGGACTACGAGCAGATCATCTCGAACATCTACCACGGGCGGGCAGAGCTGGACGACTTCGTCGTGAAACTCGCCCAGCGGTCCGGGAAGGGTATCTCCAAACGACGCCCGCAGGTCGACGCCACGCTCCCGGACGGCTCGCGTGCGCAGCTCACGCTCGGACGGGAGGTCTCCGACCACGGGACCAACTACACCATCCGACAGTTCAAGGACGTCCCGTTCACGCCGATCGACCTCATCAACTGGAACACGTTCTCGCTGGAGGAGATGGCGTTCCTCTGGCTCTGTATCGAGAACCACAAGAGCCTGATCTTCGCGGGCGGTACAGCGTCGGGGAAGACGACGAGCCTGAACGCAGTCTCCCTGTTCATCCCCTCGAACACGAAGATCGTCTCGATCGAGGACACGCGCGAGGTCGAACTGCCACAGCGAAACTGGATCGCGAGCGTCACGCGACCTTCCTTCTCCGACGACGCCCAGGGTGACGTCGACGAGTTCGACCTGCTGGAGGCCGCACTCCGACAACGGCCCGACTACATCGTCATGGGCGAGATTCGTGGTGAGGAGGGCCGGACGTTGTTCCAGGTCATGTCGACCGGGCACACGACGTACACCACCTTCCACGCCGACTCCGTCGGCGAGGTGCTCAAGCGGTTCACGACGGAGCCGATCAACGTCTCGAAGACGATGTTCACCGCGCTGGACCTCGTTTCGATCCAGACCCAGACCCGGGTCCACGGCCACAAGGTCCGGCGCAACAAGACGCTGACCGAGGTCAACCACTACGACGCCGAAAACGACGAGATCAACGTTCAGGACGTCTACCAGTGGCAGGCGGAGACCGACGAGTTCCTCAAACTCGGCGACTCGAACACGCTCGAGGAGATCAAGTTCGACCGCGGGTGGAACGATGCACGGCTCCAGGAGGAGCTGTTCAAGCGGGAGATCATTCTCGCGTACCTGATCAAGAACGGGCTGAACCAGTACCGCGAGGTCGCGGCGACGATCCAGGCGTTCATCAACGATCCCGATACGATCCTCACGCTGATCGCGAACGGCCAGCTCGAGGACAGTCTCGAGGACCTCCGCGAGATGGAGAGCGTCCTGATCGACGTCGATCCGGCCAAGGAGGAGCTCGTCCCCCGGCCCGACCCCGACGACGAGGGGTACAACCTCGCGATGAGTATCGTCGAGGACGCCGAGGAGTCCCTCTTCGACGAGTACCGCGGCAAGACCGTCGAGGGCCTCGAGAGCGCACTCGACGGTGCCAGCGAGCCGGAGGACACGATCGAGGCCGACCAGGACGAGGACGAGATCAGCTTCGAAGGCGAGGTCGCCGACGGCTTCGAGAGCGAGTTTACCTTCGGCGACGACTCCGCTCCGTTCGGTGGCGACGACACGGCAGAATCCGGTGCAACGTCGGCCGAACCCGAGGCGGCAGCCGCCGAAGAGGACGATCCGTTCTCCGGCGGTCCCGACTGGCTCGGTGGCAGCGACGAGACCGAGGACATCTGGGCGGACGCGCGCGAGGCACTCGAGGACGGTGCCGACTCCGACGGAGGTGCATCGGACGAACCGGCCGACACAGCCGATTCGACGGACGACTCGGACGCTGGTGGCCCGGAACCCCCGAACGCCGAGGCTGCGCTCGAAAGCGGGGAGGCGCCCGCAGACGACGACCCGGCCCTCGACGAGTCCGAACCGACGGGCGACGCCGAACTCGAGGCGGGAGACTCGCCGACGCCATCCGCGCTCCCCGACGACGAACCGTCCGACGACGCCGAAGCTGACGAGCGGCCGTCACCACCCGAACTCGACGAGGGCGGGGATTCAGCGGCCACCGTGGACGACGAAGGAAGTGCGGCCGACGCTGGAGACGAACCGTTCGAAGACGATGGGGCCGACCCGTTCGAGACCGCTGTGACCGACCCGTTCGAAGACGACGGGGTCGAAAGCGAGACTGACTCCGAAGCGTCTCCCGCAGAATTGGCGCCGACCGACGATTCCGAGCACGGCGAGGCGCCCCAGAGCGACGGAGCAAAGTCGGCGGAGTCGGCCGAGTCCGCTTCGGCGGACGTGTCGGAGCCCGACTCCCCGGCCGACGAAGCGGAGGAGAAGAGCGAGGATTCCGCTACGGAGGACGCTGGCCTGGCGGACGATGCCGCCGTCGATCCCGTTCGTGACGATGGCGACGTCGCCGATTCGGACGGTTCCGAGACCGAGGTGACGCCGTCGTCGGACGATTCGACGGACGACGACGAAGCTGACGATGCGGACGACGATGGACCGTTCAGCTCCGGATCGTCCGGTGATTCGGGCCCCTTCGACGACGATACCGACGACGATCCCTTCGGTGGCAGCGGCGGCGGACCGTTCGCCGACCCACCCGAGGACGAGTCGGCGACAGACTCGTCGGAGTCCGACGCGTCGGACGACTCCTACGATGACGACCCGTTCAGTAGCGACGGGCCGTTCGGGGAGAGCCAGACGGACGACGCCGACGGGGACGAGGACGAATGAGCCTGGACACCCTCGGCGAATCGGGCCAGGGCACAACCGTTTCCGGCGCCGACTCGCTGGGCGATGCGTTCTACCCGCTCTACGAACGGCTGTTCTCCGAGGACAGCGAGTTCGTCGGTGATCTGGAGACGAAGCTCGCGCAGGCCCGGATGGCCGACACGGTCGAACTCTACATCTCACGCGCGCTCGCAATCGGGACGATCACGGGCGTCTCGCTGTGGATCGTCGGGACGCTACTGGGCTATCTCCTGTTCGCGACCGGCGTGATCGATCTCGGCTCGGCTGTCATCGTTCAGAACGTTTCACCCGGCGTCGCCGACGTGCTGAAGATGCTCCGAGTGCCCCTGCTCGTGCTGGTAACGGGGCTGGTCTTCGGTTCGATCGGCTTCATCATGGGGTTTGGCGTACTCATCGCAGTCCCCTACTCGAGAGCGTCGACGCGTAAACGGGAGATCAACATGCTCCTGCCCGACGCCGTCGCGTTCATGTACGCGCTCTCCGTCGGTGGCCTGAACCAGCTCGAGATCCTCCAGGCGATGGCGGAGGCGGACGACACCTACGGCGAAGTGTCTCGCGAGTTCAAGTCGATCGTCCAGGAGACGGAGTACTTCGACACCGACTACCGAACTGCGATCCGGAATCAGGCGCTCTCGACGCCGAGCGACGAGCTCGCCCAGTTCCTGACGGACATGCTCTCGATCGTCTCCAGCGGTGGGAATATGCAGGCGTTCCTCGACGACAAGAAGGACAAGCACATGCGGACGGCCAAGCAGCAACAGGAGATGACGCTGGAGACCCTCGAGCTGTTCGGGGAGATGTACATGACGCTGTCCCTGTTCCCGCTCCTCCTCATCATCATTCTCGTCATCATGATGATGATCGGTGAGGCACAGTCGATGATGATCTACGCGACCGTCTACGCGCTCGTTCCACTCACCGGGCTCGGTTTTCTCGTACTCGTCTCGACGGTCAAACAGGACGAGGTAGGTGACGGATACCTGATGCCGGGAAGCGGTAGCGAGCGGCTCCGCCAACAGCAACGGAGCGGGCTGCTCAACCTCGGCCTCGTCGAGAGCTTCACCGGAGAGTACAGCGTGTTCAACCGGATCAAGAACCGTGAGGGTAGCTACGAGGCGACACAGATCATCAAGAAGCCCCACCTGTTCTTCCGGGAGAATCCCCTCTACACGCTGGCGATCACCGTTCCCCTGGCGCTCGTCATCGTCGGGACTGCGATCGGGACCGGCTCGGCACCGACGAGCTGGCAGGGGATGATCGACGCTCCCGTCTGGGGAACCTTCCTGTACATCTACCTCCCGGCGTACCTCGTGCTCCTTCCCCTGACGATCTTCTACGAGTGGAACGTCCGGTCCAGGTACGGCGTCACGAACAATCTCTCGGACAATCTTCGAAAGCTCTCCAGTGCGAACGACACCGGGCTGACGCTACTGGAGTCGTTCTACACCGTCGCGGACACGACGTCTGGGAAGCTCGCGACCGAGTTCCAGACGATGCACGCGAAGGTCAACTACGGAATGAGCCTTCGCGAAGCGCTCGTCGAGTTCAACAACAAGTACCACATCCCACGGCTCGCGCGCACGGTCAAACTCATCAGCAAGGCCCAGGAGGCGTCCAGCCAGATCACGGACGTCCTTCGTACCGCCGCGACCGCGAGTGAGAACCAGGACGACATCGACCGCGAGCGAAAGTCCAGGACGCGAATGCAGGTCGTCATCATCATGATGACGTTCCTGACGCTGCTGGCCGTCATGGCGATTCTGCAGACGCAGTTCCTCGAGACGATGGCCGAACTGACCGCGGGGACCGATCAGGACTCGCTCGAGCAGGCCGGTGGAAGCTTCAACCTCGGTGCGATCGACCCGTCCGAGCTCTCCCTGTTGTTCTTCCACGCGGTCACGATGCAGGCGATCCTCTCGGGATTCATCAGCGGCTACATGCGCGACGCGGACATCCTGAGCGGTGTCAAGTACGTGGTTGTTCTGTTGACCATCGCGCTGTCCGTCTGGATGTTCGTCGGATAGCATATGAACCAGGATCACCACTCTCGCGCCGATCGCGACCGGGCCCAGACGGCACAGGATTTCGCTGTCGGGATCGGGCTGTTCCTCTTGGCCGTGGCCTTCGTCTTCGCGTTCGTCCCCCAGGTAGTCGCGCCGTACGACGTGGGGGTCGGTGCCAGTGAGTCTGCCCAGGCCGACCGCGCTGCAACGCTGATCGTCGGCAACCTCTCGGTGGACGACCGTCCCAACGAGATCGACAACGCGTCGACGACTACGTACTTCGAGAGTGCCAGCGTCGCGGAGCTCCGGGACCGGACCGGGTTGCCCTTCTCGTCGCGGATCAACGTGACCGTCGCGAACGTCACGTCCGGCGAGTCCGTCTGGTCGGGTGGCGCCGTCCACCGGGAGGGCCGCGAGGCAGCCACTGCGACGCGTATCGTCCGTACGAACGATCCCGATACTTGCGAACCAGCCTGCGAGCTGGTCGTACGGGTGTGGTGAGATGACCGGATCGTCCGATCGCGGCCAGGCGTACACGCTCGAAGCACTCGTCGCTGCGCTGTTGCTCGTGACGGCGGTGTTGTTCGCGCTGCAGGCCGTCGTCATCACGCCCACGAGTGCAGGCACGCAGGACCGTGACGTGGCTGCCCAGCGAGAGCAGGTCGCGAGCGACATGCTCACCACGGCAGCCAACGAGGGCGAGCTCTCGCGACTGGCTCGCTTCTGGGACTGTTCGGACGGCGGGTTTGCCACTGCCGAGGGAACCGGTGAGTGGGTGGCCGGCGAAGGGTATCCCTCCGATCAGGTGCCGATCGATGACTTCGGATCGACGCTCAACGCGACCTTCGAGATCGGCACGCGATACAACGTCGAACTGGTCTACACGGACGGTACCAACCAGAGCGTCTCCAGGATCGTCTACCAGGGAACCCCTGGCTCTGACGTCGTCACAGCTTCGCGGACGATCGCGCTGACGGACGATCAGCTGGTGACCGGTCCGGGGGTGGGTAGCCAAACGATCGGCGAGTGTCATTCGGACTCGAGTCTGTCAGCAGCGATCCCCGACGATCACTCGAGTAGCGCGGTCTACAACGTCGTCGAAGTTCGGGTGGTGCTATGGTGAGCGACGAGCGCGGCCAGCTCATCCTGGTCGGTGCGATCGCGATCGCACTGGTCGTCCTCGGGCTCGTGTTGATCGTGAACACCGCGCTGTTCACGCAGATCGTCGGCTCGGAAGGCACCGTCGAGTCTGCCAAGGAGGGCGGCGTCTCTGGCCAGGAGATTGGACACGCAATTGGCGTCGTGATCGCCGAGGAGAATCGTAACGGTGGCGGAACTGGACCGCCTTCCGATCTCGACGACCTAGAGCGTGCGCTGGTCAAACGAAGCCTCGAAAGCAGTGGTTCGTTCGTCTCGCTGGATTACGTGTCAGACCGAGAAGACGGCACGTACATCGAACAGTCGAGTGATGGCCCCTTGACCGATACGGACGGCGACGACGACTGGTCCCCTGTCTCCGACGGTGACGTCGGTGAGTTCCTCCTCACTCTCGATACGGACGATAGCGCTACGGAGACGTTCACCATCACTGCCGATCCCTCCAATTCGTCGTCGAGAACACTCTCAGTGGAGGTCGTCGGATCGGACGAAATCGAGCTATCCGGTGCAGGTGCCAGCGGGTGTACTGACGTGGACGTCACTGATGGCTCCGTGACGATCGACGTCCGTCACGGAACCGTTTACGGCGATACCGCCTGTCAGTTCGAACTCTTCGAGGGAACCCAAGCGCCGTACGACGTCGCCTTCGACGGCGGTGAGAACATGAACGTGACCTACTCGATCGCAACGGACCAGACTTCGTCATTTGGTTCGGATCATCCCGGCGGAGATCCGATTATCTGGTCGTTCGAATACGGGTTTACCTACGATTCGACGGATGCCTCCGTCGAGAGTGAATCCAGGGTGATCGACGTCTATGACTGACGAACGCGGCGTCTCCATCACGGTCACGCACGTCATGACCATCGGGATCACGACGATCCTGATCGCCGGCCTGCTGCTCGGTGCCGGGAACATGCTGGAGGACCAGCGGACCAACACCGGCGACCGAGAGCTTCGCTCGATCGGTGATCGCGTCGCGACGGAGCTGGTCACCGCCGCCGACCGCGGCGAGCGAACGAACGCCACGTTCGAGGTTCGGTCCAGCCAGCCCGGCTCCTCCGTCGGTGGTGGCTACCGCGTTCACCTCACCGACAGCTCCGACTGCTACGCGGGATCGGGGTACGACGGCTGTCTGGAGCTGAACTCCTTCGCGGAGAACATCGACGTCGAGGTACCGGTGAGTCTCCCCGCCGGAGTCACGATCGAGGAAGGCTCTGCGATGGGTGGACACGTCGTGTCGGTCTTCCACGCGTCGAACTCGACGGTGACGATCCGGGGTGACGACCTGTGAGCGACCGTGGCGTCAGCGAGGTGATCGCGTTCGTGCTCATCTTCTCGGTCGTGATCACCTCCGTCGGGTTGCTCTACACCGCCGGCTTCGGTAGCATCAACCAGATCCAGGAGGACGAGACGGACCGAAGCGCACAGCAAGCGTTCAGTGCTTCGGCCGTCGCACTGCAGGACATCCAGCGCGGGCAGGGCGAACATCGCGCCTTCGACGTCGAGCTGTCGGGGCGGACGATGGCGATCGATGACGATCTTTCACTTTCCGTTTCGATCGACGGAACGGACGTCTCGAACGGCGACGCCGACGGCGGTCTCGTCTACGGGCTCGGCGCCGACACGAAGATCGTCTACCAGTCCGGCGCAGTCATTCGGAGTGACGGCCCCGATTCCCAGACGGTGATCCGCACTCCCGAGTTCACCTGCACCGACGGGCACGCCGTCGTGTCGCTGGTCACACTCACCGGCCCTTCCGGCTCGGTTTCGTCGGACGGATCGATCGAAATCCGGGCCGACGGGCCGTTGGCTGGAGACGAGACGGTCGTCGCATCTGCCACTGGTGGTCCTCATACACTGACCGTCTCCTACGGCGGAACGCCGTACGAAGCAGCCTGGGAACGGTACTTCGAGGACTATGGCTGGTCGACGAGCTCCGGGGATGCGACGTGTACGGCCGATAGCGTGTACGTCCGGAACGTTCCGATCGACCTCGAGTACGCAGGCGTCTGAAAGGCTTCTCTTCGAGGCCACGCCTCGACGTGTTGAGTACGTAGAAAGATCGTCCTCGCAACTGGTCTGCGAGTGCCCCTCAGGCCGTCGTCGCGTCCCGGGCCTTCTCCGCTTCTGCCTGCACGAGATACTCCCGATCGTCGGCGTAGTCGCTGGCCTGTGACAGCGCGTCCTCCGTGCCGATCTGTACGAGTGCCCAGGCGGCGGAGGCACGAACCGAGCCGGACTCGTCCTCGTCCAGCACGTCGGCGAGGGGATCGATGGCTCGCGCGTCGCCGATCAGCCCAAGGGCACGGGCTGCGGCGGAGCGAACCTCGGCGTCGTCGGCGACAAGCTGGTCGGCGAGTGGCTGGACGGCCTCCCCGCTCCCGATCTTGCCCAGCGCCTGGAAGGTGACCTTCTGGAGGCCGACGTCCGCGTCGACGTACTCGAGCAGGGTGTCGACGGGCTCCTCGCTGCCGATGGTCCCAAGGGCCCGGATCGCGTGCTTGTCACGCTTCTCCGCGCGGGCGAGCATCTCGTCGAGGGCCTCCTCCGGCCCCATTCGCTCGAGGGCGTCCATCGCGTGCTCTTCCATGAAGTCCGAGTCGAACGTATCGAGCGCGAGCAGGATCGGCTCGGCCTCGCCACGCTTCTCGTAGATCTTGAGTGCACCCCACTCCGGTGGGAAGTCCTTGCGGTGGTCGAGGACGTCGTAATATCCCTGCGCGTCGAGTTGCTGGCGGACCGAGAGGTCGTCCCACTCCTCCGCGGCGTCGAGGTCTTCCTGGAGGGCGTCGGTCGCTTCGACGAGGGCTGCGATCGTCTCGGCGTCCTCGTCCGGTTCGAGGTCGGCGTCGCCGACGGCGGTCGCGACGCTCTCCAGCGCATCGACGGCTGCGTCCAGATCCTCGGCGCCGGACGCGGACGCGTCGACGTGCTCGTCGACGGCGTCGAGGTACGACTCGACGGCCGCGAGGACCTGCTCCTCGCCAGTTTCGGTCCACTCACCGGTCTCGATCGCGTCGACTGCGTCCTCGATCGACTCGACGACGTCCTCGGCGTAGGGGCCGCGAGCCTCCTCGAGATCGTCGCTCACGGATTCGATGTCGTCGGTCAGCGCCTCTGCCGGCGGCGTCTCGTCTTCGTCGTCGGGCTCCGGCAGGTCGGCCGCCTCGACGTCTCCCTCGAGGGCTTCGATCTCCTCGGCGACCTCGTCGAGGTCGTCCTCGGTCTCGGCGGCCTCGAGTTGTTCCTCGATGGCTTCGAGTCGCTCGCGCAACGACTCAACGGTGGGCTCCTCGTCGCTCATTGGCCTAGCATCTCGCCGGATTCCTTCTAAGCGTTTCGTTCGCCCGGTTTCGGCTGGCGTTGCTGGTCTGTTCCCGTCCGCTCGTGCTCGCTCACTCCGCGAGGAAGGGGATCGGGAATCGGTCGCGCCAGTAGAGCCACGGGCCGAAGACGAGATAGCCGAGGCCGAGGAAGAGCAGTGCCCAGGGGAACGCTCGCTTGGCGAGCAGTGGTGCGATCACCGCCATCGCGTGCACGACGCCCATCACGAGCGCGTCGCGTGCGAGCAGATCGGGATAGCGAAGCGGCGAGAGCATCAGGTAGACGAACGCTGCGGTGATGACGAGGAGAATGTCCGGCCGCGTGATCCCCGTCAGGATCGCTGCGCCGATGAGCGTCGCGGCGAGCGTGGTCTGGACGCCCTGCGTGTACTCGTCTTCGGTGTCGTAGGCGGTGTAGAGGGCGAGCCGCGTGATCGCCGCACCGACGAACAGCGCGGGAAGCACGAACGCGGCGATCGCCCGCGGCTCCGTGCTCTCGAGCGGGACGATCCCCCACTCCTCGACGGCGACCGCGTAGACGAGCGCTGCCGGTGCGATTGCGAAGGAGACGACGTCGGCCAGTGAATCGAGGTACGGTCCGACGGCCGTGCCACCGCGCCAGCGCGCGACGACGCCGTCCAGCCCGTCGAGGATCGCTGCGAGCAGGAGGAGCCTGGCCGCGGCCCAGGTGTCGGTCGTGGCGACGACGATCGCCAGGAATCCCAGCATCGCGTTGGCGACTGTCACGGCATCGGCGAGCCCGGTCCTGCCGACGAACCGCGGAAGCATATCGAATCGGTACCGTGGGGTCACCTTACCCCTTTCCACTTCGGTACAGCCAGCTCGTGCGCTCGTTCGCCGTTCGGCATCCCCGATCGTCGATGGCCCGAATACTGTGGGACGCTGCCGACGCGGATCGGGCCCCATTTGGTCGTCCGCTTCGAATCTACCTCCAATGCACCGCCGGGCGTATCTCGCGGGCGTCGCTGGCGCCGCCGTCGCGACGAGTGGCTGTCTCGGACTCTTCGACGACTACGACGTAGGGATGTCGCCGACGGACTTCGAGCCCAGGACGCTGACCGTGGAGGCTGGGACGGAAGTGATCTGGAAGAACACGAGTTCGCGCGGCCACACCGTCACCGCCTACGAGAACGCGATTCCCGAGGAGGCATCCTTCTTCGCGACCGGTGGATTCGAGAGCCAGTCCGCGGCGCGTGATGCCTGGAACACGCTCGGCGAGGACGGCATCATCGGTCCCGGCCAGACGTTCACGCACACGTTCGAGATTCCCGGCCGGTACGACTACTTCTGCATCCCCCACGAGTCCGAAGAGATGTACGGCTCCATCGTCGTCGAGGAGTAGCGCTATGGGACCGCTGATTGCTAGCTCGACGAGATTGCGCAGCTCCGCCTGCCGGATCAGGTCGGCAGTTCGTGGTCCAGGCCGAACGCCGCCTGTTCCTCCCACAGCACCCAGAGTCCGCCGGCGCTCAGTACGAGCGGGATCACGAGGAGTCCGGCGCCGGAAAGGAGCGTCCAGACGCCGTTCACCACGCCGAGACCGAGGAGTGCAACGGCCGCGTACCAGCCCCATCGCCGAGCGGTCCAGAGGCCGTAGGCGACGGCGATCGAGACGCCAGCGATCGCCAGCACGACGACCCCGAGTGCCGCACCGAGACCTGCCAGGCCACCCATCCCGCTGCCTGCGAGCTGCGACGACGCGACGAGGAGGAACAGGCCACTGAGCGCGGCGCCGACGCCACCGATCGCGAACGTTCCGGCGACGAGTTTGGTTTTCTGCGGTGCCGTTTCGCGAGTCGTCGGCGCGCGGGTTCGTGTCGACATCCACCGCTGGATCGCCTCGGTATCTGCCTTGAACCTGCGGACGCACGGCTCTCGGTGACGAACGCGAAGAAAACGAACGAAATCCGTTCCGTCCTCAGATTTCGACGTCTTCGTCCTCGACGTCGACGGCGGCCTCCTCCTCGGCGGCGACCTCTTCGGGTCGCGCCTCGAGGGTGGCCTTCTGGATCTCGACCCGCCGGAGCGGGTAGATCGACTTCGCCTCGCCGTAGATCCCGCTGGAGAGGCGGCCTTCGACGACGGAGTCGATGAGCGCCTCGAAGGTGCGCTCCTCGCCGGCCTCCTCGACCATGTCGATCATGACGCGACGGATCGCCTTCTCCTGGCTCGCGTCCGCCTTCTTGGTCGTGAACGCGACGGGCTGGATCTGCACGCGGTAGTCGTCCGTCGTGAGGACGGTGACGTACGCCTCGACTTTCGAGGCACCGCGGCGTACGAGGCTGCGGAGGTAGTCCCGCGTGAGCTCGTGGCTGATGAACTCCGTGTAGGCAGCGTCGCTGCCCACGTCGTTGATCTTGAAGGTCAGCTTCGTGTTGTTCTCGCCGGCGTCGTCCTGCAGGTCGCCGAGCGTCGTTTCCACGGTCCGTCCGAGGACCTGGTCCGGTTCGTCAGCGGGGGTCTCGCCGAGCTCGGCCCGATCGAACTGCTCCGGGGCGTGCACGGTGTACCACCGCTTTTCCTGTCGTTGTCGTGAGACTGATCGCTCGCTCATGGTGTATCTGTATCCGTTCGGTTGGCGTGCTGTTCGTCGGCTTCAGGTGCCTGCTCCGAGGCGTCGGCGTCGTCGTCCGCCGGGCCGTCCGTGGCCACGTGCTCGACCGTCGTGGTCGCCACGTCGAGTGCGACGACGTAGTCGTCGATCGTCGCCTCGAGGCCGCCGGTCGTCTCCCGTTCGATCGTGGTAACGACGCGGCCGTCCTCGACGCGCGTGTCGATCTCGTCGGTGTCGTCGGGCCCGATCGCGGCGGCGACTGTCTCCGGGGCGTCCACCTCGCTGGTGATCGTGGCCCGGCGCGTGCCGATCGGCTCGGCCGTGTTCGTGGCGCCGTCCGCGTGCGCGTGATCGTTCCCGGTCATCGTGCCTCCCTGATGGCCTCGACGAGGGCCGTCTCGTTCGCGTCGTCGGCGTCGTTCGACTGTCGAACCACCGCGTAGCGGGCCGTGACGTCCACGTCGCCGCCGGCGGTCTCTGCGACCGCATCGACGAGGTCGGCGTCGTCGCCGTCTCGGCTCGCGAGTCCGATCGCGTCCTCGCCGATCGCGAGTGCGACCGGCTCGGGCGATCGGGCGTCCCGCGCGAGCGCGGCAACGAGCTCCGGGGGCGCGTCCTGAGCGTCGTAGACCGCGACGCCGTCGTAGCGCGCGGGATCCGCCGCCAGCGCGGCGTGGGTCTCGGCGCTCGCATCGCGCCACGCGGCGCGGAGCGCATCGATCTCGACGTCGCCGACGGCGTGGGCGGCGGCGATCCCGGGCGCGACGACCGCCGTCGTCGAGAGGAGGTCTGCGTACCCCTCGACCGTCGGAACCGCTCCACCGACGTGGTGGGGCCGAAGGGTCCGCTCGACGGTCTCGGCTGCTGCCTCCGGTGCGTCGCCGTCGGTGGCCGCGACCGCGAGGAGTGACGCGACTGCCCGACGCTGCTTGTCGGAGAGCTCAGTCACGCGCTCGCGATCGTCGGCGTCGAGGCCGATCTCGGCCAGGGCGTCTGCCGTGGCTGCCATGTCGCCCGAGAACTCGGCGTGAACGGACAGCGAGTGGGCGAGGCCGTCGACGATGTCGTCGGTGGCAAGCCCAACGCCGTCCTTCCGTTCGAGCCCGTCGGCTTCGGCGCGTTCGAGTAGCGCGGGCGCAACGTCGGCGGGCAGTTCCCCGGCAGCGACGACGCCCGCGAGCCCGAGGGTCGCGTCGGGCTCACAGCCGAGTTCGCTTGTGATCTCGACGGCAGCGACCGCGACCGGTCGCTCCGCGTCGTCGAGTGTGACGTCTGCGCCCGGAACGGGACCGATCGCGACGGTCGTCGCGTCGGGGTCGCCAGCGTCCGCGCGTGCGGCGCGCCGGTCGGCCGTTCCCGTGGGCGAGACCTGGACCGGGACGTCGATCGCATCGAGTGCTCGCGCGAGGACGCCAGCGGCTGCGACGGCGTCGCCGTCGCGTCGGAGCACCAGCCGCACCAGGGGCGCCTCCCGGAGCGACGCGGCGACGTCGCTCGCGGTGGGGGCGTCCCGTGCTGTGCGGCTGGTTGCAGGCATCGTTACTCGAGGAGCTCCTTGGCGTTCTCGTAGGTGTACGCGAACTCCTCGTCTATCTTGTCACCGCTGTAGTAGTCGACGAGGCGGCGGACCTTCGACTCGGTGTTCTGGAGCGCCCGGCGGTTCTGGTGGTCCTGGCCGTTCTCCTCCATGTGCTCGTTCAGGCGGATCGCCTGCTCGAGGAGGTTGCGGAGGTCCTCCGGAATCTCGTTCTCGACGTGGTTGTTCTCCATGATCTCGGTGACCTTGGAGCCCGTCGCCGCCTTCACGTCGGGGATCGGCGTGCCCTTCACGCCCTCGTCGCGAAGCTTGAGACCGATCTGGGAGGGGTCGTGCCCCTGCTCGGCCAGCTCCACGACGCGATCCTCGATCGCGTCGGCGTCCACGTCACTCCACTCCGGCGGGTCGTCGTCCGCGGGCCGGTCCGAACCGGACGATCCGCGGCGTCGTGAGTGCATTCGTGCCATAGATTGATAGGAACGGCACAACCGCACGAAAGCCCGGGTTGACGGATCGAGCCGCGCCAAACGCGCGAATCGAGCCGCGTCCGGGTGCACTTCCGCAATCCCAAGCCGTGCGTGGCGGAGGGAAGCTCCGCGAAGACACGCGGCGGCGCGTCGGACTTGCGGCCGTGCTGTTCCCAGAACACCGTACCGCTGGCCCGTCCTAAAGGGTTTCTACTCGACGATTCCGCGGAAGCGGCTCCAGAACGCGTGGTTTCGTCCGCGTCGAACGGCCCCATATCGATCCTCTCGGCTCGGCGTTCGACGCTCTCGGGGATTCGTTTCGAGGGGTTTATCAACGACACCGGCTGTAGAATTCGAGTGCGGGCTCGTAGATCAGTGGTAGATCACCCCCCTGGCACGGGGGAGGCCGCGGGTTCAAATCCCGCCGAGTCCATCGGAATTTACCCGTCGTGGCCGGGGTTCCTAACCTCGGAGTACAACGCTTCTTAGCTCCGGTATTCGGAGATAGGTCTTCCAGCGGTGCCGATGTAGGGGACCGAGTTCAACACGAATCGAGAGGCACCGAACCGCCGTCGGGCCATCGCTGTGGTGAACGGCCGATTTACGGCCCGGTTTGCGAGTTCTGTGGCGGTGTGATCGTCGCCGAGCATGAACGGTGCCCAGCGCTCGGTGATCGGAGGTGTCGGCCATGACGGACTGGCGGGATATGCGGTCGTACCGTTGCCGGTTCTGTCGATCCCAGTGCATCAACGAAATCGGGTCCGAAGCCGAGTCTGAGGACGCATGCAAGCTCTGCGTACCTCGTACGCGGCCGACCGTTCGTGAGCCTGCTGCCAGAGGTCGGTCGCGATGAGCCGAGCGCGCGAACCCGACGCCTGTGGCCGGATGGGTTGCACGAACGAGCCGGTGGCCTACGTCCGCCGTGACGGCGTCACTGTGGTCGTCTGCGGGACGCACACCGACGACGGCGAGGAGGTCGGCCGTGTCTGACCTGTTCCATCTCGACCTCTGTGCAGGCACTGGTGGCTGGCAGGCGCGCACTCGCGGTAGTTCGAAGTGGGACGTTCTCGGCGTCGATGTCGTCGACTCTGACCGTGTTGACCTGCTCGGTGACGTTCGCCAGCTCGAGGTCGACCGGTGCCCGGACTTGGTCACCGCCTCGCCGCCCTGCGTGGAGGTAACCAAGTACCGTCTCCCGTGGTACGGCGACGGGGTCTATTCCGGCGACCCGGACCTGTCGGTCCACGCTGCGTGCTTCTCGCTGATCCGCCGGCTCGAACCTCGGTACTGGGTCGTCGAGAATGTGCTCGGATTCGGTGACTTCTACGGTCCACCGGATACTGTGTGGGGTCCCTGGCGTCTGTGGCACGATCTCCCGGTCTTTGATCCAGGACCAGTGCAGTACAAGTACCAGAACCAGACGCCACACGCCGGTGTCGAGAACGCCGCAATACCCGAGCCACTGGCTGAGTCCGTTACTCGATCCGTCGAGGTGATGGCCGGTGTCTGATGGCCCGACGTTCACCGTCGGGCCTCGTGTGGAGTTCGAGGTCGGCGGCTACGTCCGGATCCGCGCCTACTCGTCGGATCTCGGTCGGGACTGCTACGTCTACCTGCACCGGCTGACTGCGTGGGCGCACGGCGAGCTGGCCTCGCCATGGGAGTCCGACGATCCCCGCCACGCCCATCACGCCGGTCGCGACGGCTGGGACAATCGTCCCGATCTCCTCGAAGCGGTCCACCCAGCGGAGCACGGTCGCGATCACCGCGCTGCCCAGCTCGACGCCTGAACCGTGGTCGGCGAGATCGTCGACGCCGACCGGTTCGAAGGCGAGCATGTAGCGCCCGCTGAGGGCGACGAAGAGTCCGCCGACCAACCGCCAGCGGAGTGCGGTGCGGCTTGGCTCACCAATGAGATAGACTCTGTAAACCGGGCTGACGACGGTCCTGTCGAGTTCGACGAAGACCGAGAGCTGCCCGAGCCCGGTGACGTGACCGAACGGTTCTGGAATGAGTTTCCAGAGCTCGCCCGGATGCCGCTGTCGCACCAGCACAAACGCGGGCTTCGTCCCGTGCTACTCGAGAGAGATACTTCCGAGGAGTTCGTCGAGCCGATGGCCGAGGATCTGCCCGATGGCGCGAACCTCGAATCGCTCGACGATAAGCCCGAAGACTGGACCTCTGGCTTCGACGTTGAGCAAGAGAACGGCCGCAACCCCGTCACGTGGGGAGAGGCTGTGGTCCGGCTGCTCCAATCGCACGAGGACTGCCGGAACACGACCCTCCACTTGGAACGGGGCCGTCCTGGCGATCCAGGCCACGCGACCCACGACGTGGAAGCTGATAACCGGTGGATGCCGTCGTATCAGAAAACGAAGTTCGCCGAGATGAACGGCTGGTTTCGCGAGGTCGTCGGCGTCGGTGAACGTCCCTCGGGCGAGAGCCCGGACGGGATCATGGACGATCCGAACGTGGTGTTACTGACGCGCTCGGCGTCGTCTCGACCGGGGAAGTACAAACTTGGCCCCGTCGATCACGCCGACCAGCTTCGCGACAGTTGGAGCAACGGCGTTTATGACAAGATGCGCAATCACTTCCGAAGCCTCGGAGTGGATTGGCAGTACGATAAGCGAGTCGAACCCCACCCAGGCGACGGTGAAAATCAGTGCTATCCTCACGAGCACGTCGTTCTGCTGATCGACTCGCCCGATCTCCAGCTGTCGGATCTCCGCCCGATCATCGAGGAGCACGTCGAGGTGTGTGACGCAGCTGGCGCAGCTGCGCACGATCTCGACGTTGCGGATTGGGATGCTAACCGCGAAGACGTCGGGACCGTCGAGATACGGAAACCCGACGAGATTGACAATCTCGCGTCCTACGTCTGCGATTACGCGAGTATCGAACCCGCCGATCTGCTCGAACGCGAGTTGCCGTATGTCGCCTTCGCGGCCGCGATGTGGTCGATCAACGCGCAAACGATTTCCCGGTCTGATGCCGCGTGCTGGGCGTCGACGGCGGATGCCTGTCGTCAGCGGTTCGAGCACTCACAGTGCGATCAGGATCTCGATCATGGCGAGGAGATTCGACGCAAGGAGATCCGCCAGCAACGGAAATTGGTCTGTGCCGAGTGCGGATCACCGCACGGGATCGACCAATCGCAAACGCTCGTCGAGGCGAAGTACGGCACTTCGAACGATGGCCCGACTGCCGTTGCTGACGGCGGTCGGGACTGGCATGAAGAGCGCGAGGAGGAGCTTCGCGAACGTTGGCCGTCGGCTAAGTCAGTGGCAGCGGTCGGTGAACAGCCGACTCGAACGGCGCGAGAAATTGAAAACCCCGACGAATCGGAGGATGGCAAGGCGATCACGGACCGCGATATACGGTACCTCCTGCGCGCCCTCGATCGAGACGTTCGGCGACCGGAGTGGATGAAAGCCGGGTGGATTCTCGAATCTGACCCCCGCTATCGCGCTGATACCGACGACCCGCTGGTCTACTCTGCGGATGACCGCGCGCCCGATCTCGATGACCCACTGCCGCGCATCGTCGTCTTCCTGAACGAACGGCATTCGATCCACCCTGATCGAATCGACGAGCTCGTACAACAGGAGCGAGCTGGCTACGATCCTGCGGACGACGTGGTGAGTGTCGAGCGGCCGCCTGCGTGGCGACTCGACGCAATCACGGTTCACGGTGAACGTCACTCTGTCGACGACGGTGGTGGCGGAGTGCAGCTCGTCGAGACGCACCTATCGGGCGAAGCCCTCAAAGAGTGGATTCGTCGCAATACGGAGATCGTCGAGATGGCCGCCGATACGAACGGCCAACTTCTCTGGAAGGATGGGCGCGTCCGACTCGGGTACGTACTCGAAAAACTCGCCCAACGCGCTGGTGCGTCGGTGAAACGTTGCAAGCACATCATCGAGGCGTTCGTCGACGTTCCCGAGCGCCCGCTCCCGTGGTGGGAACCCGGTTGCTGGGAGTGCGACGATGGCGAGTATGTGAGCGATTACGAGACGCGAACCTGGGAGTGTACGAACTGTGGCGACCAGTATCCAATTCAGTAAATCCGGTTTTGCCTAAGCTCACTCGCTCATTTTGTTTATTAATGTAGACAGAAACTGCATCTTTTCTTGATACTCAACTCCATGCCTAAGGAATGAAGCCATGTCGTCTAAATCCCAGTCGTCAAATTTCTGAATATATAGATATAAAAGTCCATCCAGCAACACTTTGGCTCCATTTCTATGTCCTCTATGAACCTCGGTTTTCAAACCTTCATGTACAAGTTTATGACGAATATTCTCAATCTCCTCGATGGCATCCCTCATTTCCGGAAGAAAGGAACTCTCACCATCGTGATGATAAGAGACAGCAAATTCTCCCCGGTCTACCATCTTTGAGGAGTTGCTGGTATTCGAGAGTATTTCAATTCCGCGCCAAAAACTAAAGAATGATTGCCTTACCGACCGTTCTGTCATTCCATCTTGGTAGGCTAGGAGTGCAGCGACGATGTGACCTTCATAAGTACCCTTCTCTGCGTCATAGTCAAATGTAGGAATTTCGCTAACATCGCTTATATCTGTCTGACTAAAATGGAATCTGCCTATGGACCGTCGATAATCATAGTCGACCATACGGTGTGTGACATAATCACCATCCTTGAACACAAGATAGAATGGTGGCTCTTGTAGCCTCGACCATTTTTCATTTGGTACTCTGTCCGAGCTCGCGGGTTGGGGCATATCGGAACCCCATAGATGATCAAAGAAATTGATCTCGGCAAATTTGATTTCAATGAGATTGCTGACTTCTAATAAGGGATAAAGCCGGTCTCTACCTTCAATATTGACTTTTAGATATGTCCATTCTCTTCTGTCAAGTGGATGGTCAGACTCGAAATCATTCGGTAGTTCGTCGAGGAGCGTACTAAAATTCGAATCCTCTGCTTCAATTGACGTATTTAGGTACGATTCCCATTCCTCATTGCCAATTTGCTCCGCTTTCGATCCGTAGAATTCAACTTGGTTGGGAAAGTGCTTGCTCCTCATCATTATCGGGAAGGCTATTGTATATGATTCCGGATCACCTCCCAACCAATCTGAGAACAGCTCTCCTTTCTTCCTATGGAATTCTCGGTTGAACTCGCTTTCTGACAGGTCCGTCCCCTCCTCTTCTGCGATCTCGATAAGCATCTCATGGAATTCGTTACAAATCCCTCTGTTCGTGAGCTTGTGTTCGTCTCTATTTATTCCAAAGTCTTGAACTGCTCTGAACAGAAATCTTCTAAAATTTGAACTTTGTCCAATTTTGACCTGATATTCTCCACTAAATGGGTCCTCATGGATTAGTTGATATGCGTCAAAGTAACCACTGTGCATAATTATGGTCTGGCTTCAAGAATGTTAAATTGATATCCTATATTTGATGGACATCATTGGAATGCCTCTCACTATGGATGATGCAATCCACGGGTACTCTTGTTCCTATCACAAATAAGTTAGACTTCTAGTTTTTCTTTTAGTTCCCTTCCGGTCGGACAGTCTACTGTACCGAGGTCAACTCGGTGCCCCGGATTCCCGTGAGGGGATCTGGGTCCGACCAACCAAATGGCGACGAATTCCGCCCTGCCCGAAGGGTACGAGACCGCAGAGGTACAGAACGACAACGACCGCGACGATGACGATCCCGTCGATCTCGCCGAGGCAGGCCCGCTCGTCGGGACTGTCGTCAACGTCAAGAGCGGCGAAGACGACCGCGGCGCCTGGCATCTTCTCACTGTCCTGACCGAAGACGACGGCCTGCAGAAGGTGTGGGCCAAGTGGGACGTGAAGCAGCACGTCAACGCTGGCCGCATCCACGAGGGAACCGACGTGTGCCTCTACGTCGACGAGGATGAGGAGCGATCGCTTCCCGATTCGGACGAGACCCAGCACCCGCACAAGGCGGCCTTCCCGGAGTCAGGCAACTGATGACCGCCTACCGTCACGCTGCTGCATCGAAGGCGAGCGACTACTACCAGCTTCGCACGCTCCCGGCACTCCTCGGGATCGTTTTCAGTGTCGCCTCAGCCTTCCAGTTCGGCGGCCTTGCAGCGCCGAGACTGCTGTGGGTCGACTACACGCTCACGTCGATCCACGCGACGGTGATCTCGCTCGTCGCCCTCGTGGTCGCGTTCATGAGTTCGAGGACGCGAGACTACGAGGAGTACGCACGCTGGGAGCAGGCGCTGATCGCAGGTGGTCCTATCCTGATCCTCGCCCATCAGTTCGTTCCCGGTGTCGCCGGACTGATCGGGACGGCTGACTGGCTCAGTGCGACCGCCTTCCTCGTAACGTTCGGCTCGTGGGGGTCAGCAGTCAGATGACCGAACTCGAGCTGGACAAGGAGCTGGTGCTGGCGCTCCCGACCTTCATCATCGGGTCGTGGGGCGCCCTCGGTGTCGTATCGAATCCCGTCGGCGTGAACCTCGCACAGGTCGTGTGGTCGAGCAGCGGGATCGTGCTGTCCGTCGGCGCTATCCTGCAGCTCGTTGCGCTCGCCGCGGTCATCTTCAACCGCGACAAGGGCTTCCGTGATATGCTCGGCCCCGTCGAGGCGTGGATTGCCTACGCTACGATGGGGTTCGTGATCGCGCCGCCGATCATCCCGCACGTCGCGGACGCCGTGCAGATCGAGGCGATCGCGCTCCCGGTCTTCTTCATTCAGACTGCCGGGTTCGTCTTCGTCTCGATGCTCAACTGACTATGAGTGCCAACACTCCCCGCGAGAGCGGGAACGACTCGCGTACAGTTCGACAGACCGCTGTCCCCGCCGGTTCGGTGATCCACCGATGACGTTGGGCAACGCCGACGCAGAGGCCGCCCAGCGGCTCCTCGCGTGGGGCCTGCTCGTCGTGTCAATAATCGGTGTCGTCGGCCTCGCGGTCGCCTTCGGGACCGGTGCCGTCGACGCCGCGGAGCTTGGCCCCGAGAACGTCACCGTCACCGAGGAGACCGACACTGTCGAAGTAACGGTCGCGTTCAACGACTCGATCGACGATGCGAACGCGACGGTCACCGCTGATCTCGTCGCGCCGGACGGGAACGTCACTCAGAACATGACCGTCAACGGCTCCGCTGGTGGTACGTCCGTACAGTCGTTCGTGCTGGGTGAGAACGCGACGGTCGGAAACTACTCGGTCCAGTTCGCTGGCGACCCTGGTGCCGTCGATTCGTACTCCGCCGAATCCGCGCAGACTGAAAGCGGTGCAGTCGGCGGCTCTGGTGCTGGCCTCCTTGAGGACCGCCGAACGGTCGGCGGCCTCGTCGGTGGCGTCGTGATCGTGCTGGCAGCGTTCGGCCTCGCGTGGAGGGAGTCGGGCCGATGAGCGCCCAGCCCCAGGTCTCCCGGCGCCGCGCCATGCAGCTGATGGGGGCAACTGCCGCCGCAGCTGCTGGCGCTGCCCCGGCGACCGCACAGAACGAGACCGACGGCTCCGACGGGACGGAGGAGACGACGTTCAGCCCGCCGCAGAACTTCATGGGCTCGTCGGTGCAGACCATCGGTGCGAACGCCGTCCTGATCGAGATGCTGAACGATCCCGATGAGGGCGCGTTCGGTACGTGGAAGGACGTCATGTCCACGATGGGCGCACCGTACTTCATCGAGGAGTTCGACGACTCCACAGCTGAGAATCTGCAAGCCGACGCCGTTCTCAAGCTCTCTACGATGGGGAACCGCGATCACCACGTCCTGACGAACATCTGGAACGTGGTGCTGCAGGCACGCAACAACGCGTGGCTCGAAGGGCTCGTCGGCTTCCTCGACGCGATCGAGGCGAGCAAGACCGAGGACGAGACTATGGATGCCGCTGAGGCAGCCGTCAGCAACTACTACGCGATCCCGCAGAACAACCACTTCGCGTACTGGCAGGAGCAGATGAACGAGATCGAGGCCCTGAGTGTCGCCCTCCACGAGGGCCTTTCTGACCCCGACAGTCACCTCTACAACGGCGGCGGTCTGTCGTGGGGCGGAAGTGGCGGCTGGGCCAGCAGCGTCTCGAAAGACATCGCGTTCGTCGACCAGGAGGTTACGCTCGTCGACGGCTCCACGATGACGCTCAACTGCCCAGAGTTCAGCTACAGCTACGACTGGGACTACGACGATGGCGGTGCCGACGGGAGCGATTCGTTCTCCCTCGTGTTCCGTCCGGACCAGTGGACGTCTCTGAGCTACTCCGGCGGTCGCGACACTGCCGTCGCGACTCGTCCTCGGTTCAACGCCAAGACGGACGGTGGCGTCCAAACGTTCTGGGGAGCTGCTGACAAGACTCACCCGACCAGCTATTCGGAGGCAGAGTCAGCAAGCACTGACTTCACCGACTGGGCGATGTTCAACCAGCACGCCGTCATCGGCGATTGGATCGTCCAAGAGCATGATCGCATGGTCGATCAGATCCGTCAGTGGGCGCTCAACGCCTATGGCAAAATCGCCGCTGGAGAACTCTCGACCGAACAGATCATCGCCAATAATCCGATGCTGGCTGCCTCGGAGTATGCAACTGACTACGAGAACACCGGCCACTACACGTACGCTGCGGCCTCGTTCGCGTCGATGGGGATGGCCCACTCGCTGCCCCACGAGATGGTCGTCGAGCTCCACGATGGCACCGAGCTGCGCGGCACGATGCTCGTCGACAACGAGGATTTCTCCGTCGACGTGGGATCGACCGTTGACCCTGCCGATCTCGGCGGCAAGGTGTACTTCGCGTTCGCCTCTGAATCGGCTAGCCGGCAGCTCCATGCCGACGAGTTCCGCACGGCTATCGACGGTGGCGAACTGTTGATTCACCAGCGCCCGATTCAGGGCACGATCTACCAGCTCCAGACGGCCGCCGGAGAGGCCATCGAGATCACTCCTGATCGTTTCATCCCGGTCGATGAGAGCAAGCACCTCGATCCCGAGGCTACGACGGACTACACCGTCGACCTCGAGGACGACCTCGAAAGCCCGATCACTGAGGTCGAGTCGATCACCCTCACGTACCCAAAGGGAACGGGCGATTCGATGATACGTATCGCCAACCCGTTCACCATCCTCGAAGCGTACGATCGCGACAGTGGCGAACCCGTCGACACTGTCGAGGGACAGGGCACGACGGACCTGAGTTCGACGGAGACGCAATTCACGCAGGAGGATCTGGACGCGTTCATCGCGACGATGGAGTCGATTCACGACGAGTCCGGCCCGTCGTACTCCGGCGGTGGCGGTCCACTCTGGACCGGCATGGACTGGTCGTGGCTCCCCGACCTGCCGGATGGAAACGATCCGTTCCTCCGGAAGCTCGCGATCGTCGTCGCTGCCGGTATCGGCGTCGGTGGTGCAGCACTCGGAATCAGCAAGTTCTCCGGAGATGATGGCCGTGCGCGCCGGTAAGCTGCTCGCGGCCACGGTCGTTCTCGGCTCTCTCTTTCTTTTGGTCGCTGCCCCACCAGTAGCAGCACAGAGCGCCGACGCGAACGCGTCCGATCCGTGCGCCGACGAACGAATCGACCGCGTCACCTATCTCTGCTCCGCCGAGCTCGACGATGGCGAGGCGGTGCTTACGCTTCGATCGACGGCGAGCCAGACGATCACGTTGACCGACGCTGCCGACTTCTCGTCCGGTGGCCTCGCTGATCAGCGCGACGTCGAGGTCGACGCGGGCGAGACGGTCACCGTCCGGTTCGAGCTCGAGGAGACCGATACCGGCATGTCCGGTGTCGGGATTGACACGGAGTTCGCGCTCTACTCGGTCGTGTTCTCCCAGCACCGCGAGCTGATCGGTGGCCCGTGGTCTGCCTTCGATGCTCAGCTGACTGGCGTCGGCGCCGGATCCGGTGCCGCACTCGGCGCTCTCGTGACGGTCCTGCGTCGGAAGAACGGCGAGTCAGAACCTGAACCGAGGCGGTTAGCGTGAACGTCTCTCTGAACACTTCTGACAAGAGCTGGTCCGAGCGGTTGTTCGGCTGGTTCATCGCGCGGTTCTGGGTGCTCTTCGTAGCCACGTCGTTCATGTTCCTCCTGATCTCGTGGCTGGGCCTGATCGGCATTCCGCGTCGACTCCAGATTCCGTACCTCGCGCTGATCTGCGGGATTCCCTTCGGCGTGCTCGCCGGGTACCGGATAAACGGCTACTTCCCGGAACCCCAGTATCACTACGTCAACGACGTCGAGGCGCCCGGCGCCGCTGACGACGACGCGGCGCTCTACGAGTTCCCCGAAACCGACTTCCAGCAACTGGAGGTCAAAGAGGACTCCCTCGAAGACTGGGCGACGCGTCTTCACGCCGGGAAGGGCGTCGACAAGGACGCGTTGACCGTCGAGGAAGGCACCTGGCCCGCCTCGAAGACCGATCGCGAGCTGATGGAAGACTACGGTGCGATCCAGGAGCTGCGCACGCAGCTCGAAGAAGACGCGAAGATCGGCTTCGCCTACAAGACCCAAGGCTGGGGCATCGTCCGCAACGCGGTCACCGGGACGTTCCTGTCCCTCGTCGACACGCTGAAAGCTGCCGAACTTCCCGACGAAGGCCAGTCACTCGACGATGCCGTCGACGGTGCGCTCGAACAGTTCGATCTCGATCGCGACGACGACGGCGACCAGGAGGACGGCGACGACGTCGAGGACGATCTCGACGATGCGGCGCCCCCGGAGCTGGAAGCCCTCGCCGAGGTGGAGCTGTCCAACGCCGTCGAGGATGCCACGGAGGGCGCCGATGACTGAATCCGACGAGCACCTGCTCACCGCGGCCAAGATCGCGGAGATCGCGGCCGGTAACATCGACTCCGACCTGTCGCTTCGCGGCCACGCGGCCAACGTCGTCGACGACGATCACTCCCGAAGCCTCTCCTTCATGGAGCGGGCGATGGGCGAGCCCGTCGATAGCACCGACTGGGGCGCTGAAGTGGTCGCGAGTCTGCAGACGGACGGCGCGAATGCGGCCCTTCGGGACGGCCGAAGCGATCTCCTGAGCGGGCTCGTCGGGATCACCGAGCAGGATCTCGACGCCAGTTCGCTACGCCTGCCTGTGCAGCTGCTCGCCGAGCTCGAGAACGACGGCGCGCCCGCGTTCCTGACGATTGCGGGGAACCCGAACACAGGCAAAACGAATCTCGGCTTCATGGCTGGCGAGCTGCGGGAAGCGCAGCTCGACGAGTATCTGATCATCTCGAACGTGTCGACCTCGACGTCGACCGACATTGTCGTGACTTCCGCGTATGATCTGCTGGTGGCACTGCTGGAGCACCGAGAGACGCCGAAGGCGGTGATCCTCGACGAGGGTTCGACCCACCTGGACGCGTCTGTCTACGGGTACGCGGTTCGGACGCAGCTGACGCCGATGGCGAAGCGATTCGCGAAGCTCGGAGTAGACGTCTTCGCGGCCATCGGTCACACTGGGAAGGATATCGACCCGGAGTGCAAGCGCCTCACGACGCTCGCGGCGTTCAAAAGCGAACGAACGACGGCCGAGTTCTACGAGAAATGGCCCGCTGATTCTGACGCCCCTACTGGGCGGATGTTTGGCGGTCCTGTCGAGGAGATCGAGCCTGCCGTCGACGAGTACGCGCCTGACGACGCTGCGCCGTGGGCCTGGAACCTCCCGGAAGGAATCTTCTCCAGAGACCTCGATTGGCCCGAGTTACTTGAGTGGCTTCGCGATGCTGGACCAGCTGAGTCCTGAACCGCTCTCCACCCACCTACCCACCTCCCCAATTCGTCCGGTGGGTCGCCCTCGTGCCTGTTCCTGACAGTCCCTCCGTCAACTGAGATACACGTCTGAGACCTCTCTCCGTGCTCCTGCACGTGCCACCGCAAGCGAGTACGCGGGCGATGGCCCCCTCCCATGGGGGCTGGAGCCCGCGCACGCAGCGCATCCCCTGACCGAAGGGAAGGGGGACGACAATGCGGTGTAGTTGCGATATGATTTGAGAATCGACTGTCCCCTACTCGATACCTTTCACACGGTCCAATTCGGGAGTCCACATGTCTCCCGGAAAATTGAACTTGCCAGTAATAGTCTGGTCCCCTCGGTCATCCCCCACGATAATATTCAATTCCCCGGTTTCTGTATCGAAATGACCGGAGAACGAAATGTCCAGTTGGAGGTTGTTCCTCTGTATTTCATTTATCATAATATTCGTTTCAAACTCTCTATCCGTGTGCTCCATGTCTGCTCGAAGGTCGACTTCGAAATCATGGCCCTGTGTCTCAACGTATAGATCTGCAGAGAATTGACTCCGATCAACTGTTGGCTGTAGGCCCGTTGGGATGACTGTGGTGTCTCCATCCTCAACCGTGAACTGTCCGCTCGTGTACATCGAATCGACCATGATATCAAAAAGTTCTTAGATAATAAAAGGCTGCTGCCGAAGCTTTATGCATATCAGCATATTATTTTAATGCCGATAGGCAATCCGCCTTTATTGATGACCTTATCTTAGACAATACCAAATATCAAGGTCGTATCCCAAAAAGCAGTCTTGTTTTCCCGACGATCAAACGGAAGCCCAAAGCAAGAACATAACGACTGCGAAGGCGATCAACATGGTTCCCTTGATATATAGAAAATTCATGCTTCTTCTTCTTTCTTGGCTTCGCCAAGATGTTTCTTCTTGTATTGTCCAATAAGTTGAGTATATATCATGTGCTCCCCATGACATAACACCTATGCTGAATATTAAATTCCCTAGGTTCACGGGGGTCGTAGCTGCCCCAACCTTTGATTCAAAAAATAACGAGGGCACTAGGATAGCGAGACCTGCACCTGACAAAAATTTGTAGAGCGTGCTGTAGTTCAGCTCGACCAGAGGCCTTCCCTCTGCCATTCTACTCATCCTCCAGTTCATCAAGGAGATCTTGAATAACGTCATCAAAGCTGTCCCCTGGTTCTTTACGCATCGTTAGGCGCTTCCAAGTTTCACGACGCACCTCGATATTCGTCTTATCGTCGGCCATTGATCCCCTTTGGCAGGTGTGAACCTTTAGCCCTGGTAAGCTGTGGCTACTGTGGCTACCAAAGAGATAAGGCACCACAGCAGCCACAACACCACAGGAAGCAGTGTCGTCACTATCGAAGTGCGGAAAGCAGCCGGGAGAGAGCCCGGCTGGTGATGACTGCTTCCTAGCTGCCCGAAAGGAAGCATGCAACGATCACGCCCAACCGGGCATAAACCCCCGGACTGGAACCGCTGTCGAACAGTTTCACTTTCACTGATGGCCTTTGGCCGATCACCTCTACCAGTGGCATCTACCATCCGGTGGATGCCTGCGACGAAGAGAGAAATTCGGTTGTCGAATAGCGCCGACCGCTGGCGGTTCTGCTGCCCTGCAGGCCACCGGTCGTGGGAACCGACCAATAACCATTTCTGGTGCCAACAGTGCGCTTCGCGTCCTGTCGGCCCAGATCCGGAGTTCTACGAACTCCACGATCGCAAGACCGACGAGCTGATCGAGCGCGATCAGATCGAGGTCGTCGAGGATGGCGGCCTGGAGGTCGAGGCGTGACCGAGGACGATCTCGACCCGATCCCGCCAGCTGAAGCACTACCGCTCTACCTCGATCACCGCGAACCCGAGGTATCCGAAAAGACACTCCTGAACCACGAGTATCGTCTCGAAACGTTCTGTGAGTTCTGTGGCGAGTTCGGTATCGAAACGCTCGACGAGCTGAGCCCACGGGACATTCATCAGTTCCGCTCGTGGCGTCGACGCGAGGGGAACGTCGCGACGATCACCCTGCGCGGTGAGCTTGCGACGCTCCGCGTGTTCCTCGAGTTCTGTGCTGACCTGAACTTCGTTCCCGAGGGAATGCGCGAGCGCGTCAAACTGCCCTCGATCGACCGCTCTGACGAGGCGCGCGACGTGAAGCTCCCCGCTGACCGTGCCGAGGACATCCTTCAGTACATGGAGCGGTACGAGTACGCCAGTCGGGATCACGTCATCGTCGCGATCCTCTGGCATACTGGAATCCGCATGGGCGCGCTTCGCGCCCTGGACGTCGACGACTTCGACCAGGAGGCCCAGTGCCTCGATCTCCGTCATCGACCGGAGTCGGGCACGCCGCTGAAGAACGGCGAAGCAGCTGGCCGCTCGATCGCGGTCGGCGACTACTACACTGGCGTCCTGCAGGACTACCTGCAGAACAATCGCCATTCGATCACTGACGACGACGGCCGCCGTCCGCTGATCTCGTCGACGCACGGCCGTCTGTCGCCGACCGGCATCCGCGACACCATCTACCGGTGGAGTCGCCCCTGTCAGGTCGGCAAGGACTGTCCGCACGATCGAGACGTCGAGGAGTGCGAGGCGATCAACCCGAAAGCCGCGTCTAAGTGTCCATCGAGTCGGTCGCCTCACGGCGTCCGTCGCGGTGCGATAACGCACCACCTTCGGACGGGCACGCCCGAACGCGTCGTTTCGGACCGGATGAACGTCTCTTCTGACGTTCTCGATCAGCACTACGATCGCCGTACGGATCGCGAGAAAATGGAGCTGCGGCGCGGTCACCTTCCAGACTCATGAGCAAACACGTTCCAACAGCGCTGAGTTCAGTCGTATCGACCTTCGAATCAGCTACCGCGGCGAGTACCGAATCGGGCATTCCCCGCCGAGTCCACTCGTTTCCTTCGCTCACTGCGTTCGCTCAGTCACTCGTGAACTCGGCGTACCTCGCAAACGCTTCGCGTTTGCTCAGTCCCGCCGAGTCCACTCCACTCAAGAATCCTCTCGAAGCGACTGGATTGTGGAGGATCGGAGCTCGGGCCGGTACTACGTGGACTTCGTACATTGGGCTCCAGGAGCGTACCGGCGTCGCTCGGTCTGGTTTCAGTGCGCGGAGACGTCGGAGACGACGTTCAGGAAGTACACGCCGCCGAGAATGAGCGCGATCCCGAGCACTCCGGCGAGGTCCATGGACTCGTCGAACGCGACGATGCCGATCGCCGCGATGCCGACGATTCCCAGCGCCGCCCACGTCGCGTACACCGTCCCGACCGGGAGCTCCTCGAGCGTCAGTGAGAGCAGGTAGAAGGCTGCTCCGTAGCCGAGCACGACCACGAGGCTGGGCACGGGGTTCGTGAACCCCTCCGAGAGCTTGAGCGCGGTCGTTCCGACGAGTTCCGAACAGATCGCGCCAGCGAGCAACGCGTAGGGATGCATACGGCCCGCTGTGTGGCCCTCGACTATTGGCGTACTGCAATCGGCTCCAACTTCCGGTCCGTTGCAAAGGGTCGGCCGATCCGCCTGGCAGCGCCAGCGGCGTCACGCGGGATATTTGCCGTGCGCGTCGAAACGGCGATGTATGACTTCGCTCGGCGAACTCGGTCTCTCGAGCTACGAAGAGAAGGTCTACCGAACGCTGCTCGTCACCGGAGCGACGACGGCGTCGGATCTCTCGACGGCCAGCGACGTCCCGCGCGGGCGCATCTACGACGTGCTCAACGGGCTCGAATCGCGCCAACTCGTCCGCTCGCAGGCCACCGACCCGACGCGGTATCTCGCGGTCGAGCCCGAAACTGCGGTGGACCGACTCCTCGAGGAGCGCGTGTGCGAGCTTGATCGAGAGCGAGCCCGGTACAGGGAGGTGGCCGAAACGGCTCGCTCGGATCTGCTCCCGGAGCCGCCGGCCGACGGCAGCGTCTGGCTCGGTGCACTCGGCAGCGACGCGATGGTCGACGCGCTGCGACAGCACACGCACACGGCGGAGGCGTCCATCCACGCACTCGTGGGGCCGCCGTACGAACACGCGTCCTGGGAGACGCTGCAAACGGAGTTCGAATCGTTCTTCGAGGGAGCCGGTGACGAGGTCGACGTCTCGCTGGTCGTCACCGACAGGCTGCTCGAGGTCGTTCCCGACTCGTTCCCGGGGCTCGTTGCCGAGCAGTCGCCGAACGTCGACGTCAGGGCACTCCCCGACATTCCGCTCTCCTTCGACGTCGTCGATCGCGCGTCGGCGACGGTCGACGTCCTCCATCCTCGCTCACCGGCCGATCGGCTCGGCGTACTCGGCGTGAACGCCGGCGACGTCGTCGAGGAACTCGAAGCGCAGTTCCAGGCGGCGTGGGAGGACGCGGTGCCGGTCCTGGAGTGATCAGTACCCCGTCGATCCGTCGTTCCCGTCGCCACCCGATCCGTTCGACGATTCACTGCCAGGTCGGATCGGTTCGCCACTCGGGTCGAGTACCCACCAGACGTCGTTGACGCCCTGCCCCGTGGCGTCGCCCGGTTCCGAATCGCCCTGCCAGTAGTACAGTGGCCACCCGTTCGCGGCGACCTGCGTGCTTCCATCTGCGCGCTCGAAGGTGGTGAGTTCGGCGTCGACGTCGTCGCCTGCCATCGCGTCGCCCTCCACCGTCAGCGGCGGCCAGTTGGCAGCACAGCCGTCCGTACAGGTGCTCGCGCCAGCGCCCTGCTCATCGGAGTCGAACATGTAGAGCGTCATGCCGTCGCCGTCGACGAGGAGCTGCCCGTACTCGCCGTGCTCGGCCACGGCGACGGTTGCAGCAGTCTCGTTGCCTCCGTCGGTCGAGCCGTCGCCGTTCTCGTTGGTTGCTCCGTCATCCGTTCCTCCCTCGTCGTCCGTTCCCCCACCGCCGTCGTCGTCACCGACACAGCCTGCGAGCGATGCGCTCGCCGCGACCGCTGCCAGCCACGCTCGTCTGGTGGATGCCATGGTCGTGCCGACGACGGAGTCGCTGTTGAAGATTTTCCGAATTCGGTCCAAAGTTCGTCCCTGATGCTGCGGTGAAGAGCCGGCGTCCCGGAGCGATCCACAGCGGCGGGCAGTGACTGCTGCTCCTCCGACCTACCGGAACGTGATCCAGGAGAGGAACGCGAGCGCGGCGAGTTCGAATCCACACAGCAGCGTGATCCCGATCTGTACGTCGGTTCCGGTCACGCGGAACCACTCGATGAAGTCGGGGTGGAGGACGTAGAAGTACAGCCAGAGCACGTTCTGGGCGAACAACAGCGCGGCGAAGACCAGCAGCCCGAGCGTGTGGCTGGCGCCGTGGCTCCGGTAGCCCCGCAGCCAGACCGAGCCCAGCGCGAGCAGCAGGACCACGTTCAGTCCCGCCGCGGCCCGGGCCGCGTTCAGCCAGAGCTCCATCGGTACCCCCTATCGACGGCGCGGTTATAGGTGCTGTCCAAAGTTCCTCCGAACTAGTCGTCCGCCACGGTCTCGAGCACCTCCTCGAGTGTCTCCCTGTTCGCGTCGACCTGCTCGGTCAGGAGGTAGACGTCGCCGTAGCCGTCACCCGCGCGGCGAACGACGTTGTTCTCCTGGAGAACGTCGAGGTGGTGTCTGATCGTGGTGTAGTCGTACTCCAGTGCCTCCGCGAGCTGGTTGGCGTTCCGTGGTCGCTCGTCGATCGCGCGGACGAGTTGCGTTCTGGTCGGCCCGCCACGCGAGCTGGCCAGCACGTACCACAGTACGCCCTCCATCCGGACTGCAATTCCACCGGACGTGTTGTAAACACTCGCCCGGAGTGGTGAGCGCGAAGGAGATGGGGAGCGTACCGCCTCACCAGTTCGGTACTGCTCGGCTCACTCGTCCCGACGCCCTCGTACGCTGTGATCCTCGAGAAATCGCGGGAGGTAGATTTGAACAACGTGAAGACGGACGCGCGCTACGCTCACGAGTTGCGTCTTCTCTCGTTCAAATCTACCGCGACGTATTTTCGCCGACTCGTCCGCTCGTCGCTAGCACTCCTCGCTCGGTGATGTCGGCGAAAATAGCGGGAGGTAGATTTGAACTACCGATCTCCGGGTTATGAGCCCGGCGGAATCTCCTGGCTATCCCATCCCGCTACCGATTGGTATCCCTGTTTGCCCATTAAGGGTTGTGATTCCCCGACGGCGTGGCACTCCCTACCGGTGCGTTTGCCACGTGAACAGGTTTTCCATCGTATAGTTGACAATGAACCCGGCGGCGATTCCGACCGCGTTCGCGAGGACGTACGAAACGTCGTACTGGGTCGTCAACACTGCCAGCACGACCGTCGCGACGGCGAGGCCGCCGAGGCGAACGAGGTTCGAGGTCCCCAGTCGGCGCAGGATCGAGACGACGTCGTTCGCGCCCCACGACGCGAACGTCCATCGCTCGTTGATCGCGAACATCACCACGATCGCGGTCTCGGCGCTAACCACCTTGGCGAGGACCGGCGAGGTCGAGAACAGTTCGACGAGTCCGATGAGCACCGCGAAGTCACAGGCGGTGCCGACCGCCCCGACCGCCATGAACTGCCAGAGCCGGTGGAACTTGAGCGTGTCCCGGAGCGCGCTGGTGAGCTCTACCATCCGTCGTCACTCTCCCTCGGCCAGCTGCTCGAGGAGCGGTCGTCGGCCGGCGCTACCGAGGATCGACAGCCGCTGGGACCGGAAGAGGGCGCTCGCGAGGGTTGCGGTCGTCGATATCGGACGCACCGTCGATCCGGGCCGATCCGACCAGGAGACCGGCACTTCAGCGACCGAGAGGTTGTGGCGGCCCGCGGCGGCGACCAGGTTCACGTCCCAGCCGAACCCGGGCTCGTAGAGGTCGCCACGGAGGAGCGCCCAGCTCTCGGCGTCGATGGCCTTCGCTCCGCACTGGTAGTCGAAGAGTGCAACTGGCAACAGTCGCCGCGCGAGCCAGGCGAAGCCGTCCCCGAGCGATCCGCGGAGTCTCGACTGCGTGTTCGAGACGGTCGCCTCCGGGTGGCGCCTCGACCCCACGGCGAGATCGGCGCGTCCGGACTGCACCGTCTCGACGATGCGCTCGACGCTCTCGACCGCCGTACTCCCGTCCGCGTCGACGAAGCAGTAGTCGTCCGTGTCGAGCGCCTCGAACCCGGCGGTGATCGCCGCTCCCTTTCCCCGGCGGCGGTCCGACACGGCGACGGTCGCCGGGAGGGCTGGCATCGCCTCGCGAACGCTCCCCGTGGGGTCGTCGAGTTCGATCCGGATCGTGGCCGGATCGAGCGATGCGAGCGACTCGACGTAGGATGCCAGTCGCTCGACGTCGGGATCGTAGGCGGGCAGCACGATCCCGAGTGAGCGTTGCATTCGTTCGATCCGGAGGTCCGCTCCGTCAAAATCCTTCTGCACCGACGGGGGATTCCCATCCACCCCTCCATGGCTCGCTCCGCGGAACGATCGGCCAATCGACGGTGCGAACTGCTCGCGCGTCGATCTACCGCTCGACCAGTTCGATCTCGTGGCCGTCGCAGTCCTTCGTGAACGCGTAGTTGTAGTCACAGGACTCGGGATCGCGGTAGTCCTTGGCGTTGCGGCGCATGAGCGTCTCCCAGTCGCTCTCGAGGCCCTCGACCCTCGCGGCGAGGTGGCCCCAGGCGTCGCCCATCTCGTAGTCGCCACCGTCGTAGTTGTAGGTCAACTCGACTGTCATCGCCTCCTCGGGTGCGTCGCTGGGCGCCATGAAGTACAGCGCGAAGGTGTCGTGCTCGGACCGACGGACGAGGTCATAGTCGAGCGCGCGCTGGTACCAGCCGATCGCTTGCTCGGCGTCCTCGACCCGGATCATCGTATGATCGAGCGACCAGCGCGCGCCGTAGTCCCGCTCGACGATCTCGATCTCGTGACCGTCGGGATCTTTGACGAAGGCGTACTGGCCGCCACAACTGTCGGGATCGCGGTAGTCCTCGACGCCGGCGTCCATCAGCTCGTCGTACGCCTCGTAGACGTCCTCGACGCGGACGGCGACGTGGCCCCAGGCGTCGCCCATCGTGTAGCTCCGCCCGTCGTGGTTGTACGTGAGTTCGAGTGTCGCCGCGTCGTCACTGGCGCCCTCCGGAGCGAGGTGGACGTTCGTGAACGTGTCCGCGTCCCAGCGGCCCACTTCCTCGTAGCCGAAGTGGCCCTGGTAGAACTCCATGGCTTCCTCGAGATCCTCCACGCGGCACATGACGTGATCGAGCAGTCCGACCATGGACGATACTCCGTCCTCCCGGCACGAAACGATGTCGGCAGCGGCGGGCCTGTGGGGTTCGTGCGGACCCCACTGGCAAATCACTGCCGCGGCCACGAGTTTTAAGGAATCGCCCGAAAGGAGCAGGACACATGTCGGGGGGAGAGACGGGGGTTCGACGCACCGTTCGAGGAACGATCGCCGGGATGGCCCAGCGAGCAAATCCGATGTTCGCAGTCGCGATCGTGCTCGTACCGCTCGCAGCGCTCGGCTACGCGTTGACGGTCGCGACGCTCGAACAGCACACGTACGTGCACGTGATGGCGGGCGTGCTCTGGACCGGGATCGACCTCTTCATGGGCCTCGTACTTGGGCCAGTCGTCGGCGGAATGGACGACGACGCTTCTGCCGAGCTCTTTCAGCGGCTGACGCCCAAGACCGCGTTCCTGCTGCCGACGCTCGCGCTCGTGACGATCGCATCCGGAATCACGCTCGCCCAGGAGCTGGCGCTGTTTCCCCACGCGGGCCCGTGGCTCGCGCTGTTCACGGCGGCGAACCTCGTGCCGTCGCTGTTGCTCATCGGCTGGCGACTGGACTGTTTCCGCGACTGGCGCTGGCAGGCACCCTTCGTCGTCGCGACCGTTGGCTCCCTCGCCTGGGTTGCGCTCACCATCGGCCAGTTCGCGATGACGTCCCACGCCATCGTCGTCGCACTCGTGCTCGTGACGATCCTCTCCGTGCAGGGCTTTGGCTTCCTGATGCCCGGCGAGGTGAAGATGTATCTGGAGATGACGTCTCCGTCCCCCGACAGCGCCGTCATCGCGCGGATCGGCCGTCGGAACGCCATGCTCGGCGGCGTACAGGGGTTCGTCCAGTTGCTCCTCATCGCGGACATGGTGTACCTGCGCTGGCAGGGCGGTACGCCGCTGTGGTGAGAGCCGCTGTGGCATAGGCTGCTGTGGCAATGCTGCTGTGGCACGGGCCGCTCTGGAGGAAGCTGCTGTGTGATGCTTGCTTCGATCCGTACAGCTGCGAGCCGGCAGGATAGTCGAGATTACTTCCGCAGCACGAGCCACAGCACGTCCTCGTCCGGAATCTCGTGATCCAGCTCGACCTGCTGCGCGTCGTGCTGGGCGCTCGGGTCGTGAAGCGGCTCATTCGGTAGCGGTCGTCGAAGCCCAACTTCTCCACGGCGTCGTCGACGATCAAGCACCCGGATCGAATCCTCGAAGGTCCGCGATCGCGTCCGACTTCGCCTCGCGGGCAGCGGCCGTTCCGTGGAATGCAGACAGCGATTTCAGCCGGTTCTTGATGTCCTTCGTACAGGCCTCGATCTCGTCGTACCAGTCGTAGCCGGACTGCTTCATGAGAAAGTGGATCGTGGTCCAGTAGCCGACGGGCAGCGGATCGTCTTCGGTGCCCTCGCCCACGGCCGGGAGCCGGTCGTCGAACTCCTCGAGCACGTCGAGGGTCGCGCGCGACGCCAGCGGCCGGAGGCGATACGCTCGATCCCCGCCCACCTCGCCGAAGTTCTCGATCGCTTTCTGGCGGGCATTCTCGTACTCCGGATGGAACCACGTCACGTCGAACCCGTCGAGGAGGCCATCGGCTTCGAGGTCGCGCCAGCGAGACCGCTCGGCGTCGAGCACGGGCTCCGGCAAGGGCTCGCCGTTGAGCACGAGTATTACGCCACCGCCCTCGAGGGTGTTGCCGCCTTCGAGTTCGATCGGCCCGTGGTCGCTGGTGTTCCCGAACCGCCAGAACCAGCCACGGTCGAAGGCTTCGCTGGCCTGGTATCGATCCCACGCGTCGATCATGTACGTCTCGAGGAAGGTCCGTTCGGCCGCTCGATCGGCGAGGTCGAAGGTCACCTGTGCGCTGCGCATGGGACGGTCGCGTGGCCGTCAGTTGATATAGTTTCTCGTGGTCAGCGTCCCGTGGCTGACCAGGCAGTCCGACGACTGGTCGGTGCGTGGTGTCCATCGAACTCGGTGCATTCCGGCAAACTCACTTCCGCAACACGAGCCGGAGGACATCCTCGTCCTCGAGTTCGTGGCTCAGGCCGACCTGCTGCTCGTCGTGCTGGGCGCTCGGTCCCGTCACGCGGCTCATCCGGTAGCGGTCGTCGAAGCCAAGCTTCTCGACGGCGTCTTCGACGGTCTGGCCCTCGCGGAGGACGAGCGGCTCGTCGTAGTCGACGCCGCGGCCGGGCTTGTCCATGTAGATCCGGATGAGCCCAAGGGCCTCCCAGAGCTGCTCCTTGAAGCTCTCCAGGCCCTTCTCCTCCTCGGCGCTGATGAAAATCGCCTCCTCGGGATCGATGTCGCGCTCGCGGAGGCCCTCCTTGACCGTCTCAACGTAGTCTGGGTCGATCAGGTCGGTCTTGTTGACGACCGTCAGCGAGTCGACGTACTCCCGGTTCTCCATCACGCCGTCGATCAGCTGGTCGATGTCGACCTGCTCGTTGATCACGACGTCGGCGTTGACGTAGCCGTGCTCGCGGACGACGTCCTCGATCGTCTCCTCGTCGAGGTCCAGGTCGACGCTCGCCGTAATGTCGATCGCGCCCTTGCCCTTCCCGGTGACGGAGACTTTGGGGGGTGTCTGGTCGACCCGGATCTTGTTGTTGTAGAGCTCGTCGGCGAGCATATCGTAGTGCTCGAGTTCGAAGGGCGAAAGCACGTAGACGATCAGGTCCGCCGAGCGGACGACGGAGAGGACCTCCTGCCCGCCACCCCGGCCCCCAGCGGCGCCCTCGATCAGCCCCGGTACGTCCAGCAGCTGGATCGAGGCGCCCCGGTAGTCGAGCATGCCCGGATTGACGTCGAGCGTCGTGAACTCGTAGGAGCCGACCTCACTGTCGGCGTTGGTCAGGGCGTTGAGGAGCGTCGACTTACCGACGCTGGGGAAGCCCACGAGCGCGACGGTGGCGTCGCCGTGCTGTTCGACGTGGTAGCCACCACCGCCGCCGGAGGACTGCTGTCGCTTGGCGAACTCCTCCTTCTTCTCAGCGAGCTTGGACTTCAGCCGACCGATGTGCGCCTCGGTCGACTTGTTGTAGGGCGTCTCGCTGATCTCCTCGCGGAGCTCCTCGATCTCCTCCTCGAGCCCCATTCTCGCTCGGGGGTAACGCGACCGCCCCGAAAACGCTTCCCATCGCAAGCGGTCAGGACGGCCGACGTCGATCCGTCCCCGTCGTCCGGGTCCGTTCGCGTCGCGAGTGTCGGTATTCACCCGATTCGACCCGCGGGAATCCGATATACTATTGGGGAAGCCTGGGAAAAATGCCAGTAGCCATGCCCGATCCCTCCAGCCTCCGAGACAGCACGCAGATCGTGCTGCCGGCCGAGACGCTGGAGGATCTGTGTGCGGATCTCGAGCGCCAGTTCACGGAGACGATCGTCGGCGACGGGCCCTGCCGGGTCATCGGTAGCCCCGTCGAGATCAAGAAAGCCAGCGACTTCCTCGCGCGCAACGGCGTCACCTTGCCGTAACGCCCCTCGCCCTAACGCCCGCCTCGCCGGTGCTGACTACTCCTGGCGGAGCTGCTCCAGCACCGAGAGCGTGCCGTCGGCGTGGGCGCCCGATACGACCTCGTCAGCAGCCGCCATGGCGGCGTCGTCGGCGTTCGCGACCGCGAAACTCCGTCCCACGCGCTCGAACGTCTCAACGTCGTTCTCCGAGTCTCCGATCGCGACGAACGCCTCGGGCTCGACGCCGATCGTCGCGGCGACGATTGCGAGGCCTTTCCCCTTGTCCACGTCTGGCGATTTGACGTGGTAGGCGTAGCCCGAGTCGACCACTTCCAGTCCGTGCTCGGCGGCGAGCTCCCGGAGCGGTCCCTCCGGCTGGTCGATCTGCACGGCGACCTCGGTTTCTCGCCAGCGATTCAGCAAATTGCTGTCGCCCCAGCCCAGGCTGTAGCCCGCGTCCTGATACGCCTCCGCGACGGCGCGCGAGGCGGTGTCGTCGCCGAGGATCTCGACGTGATCGTCGGCGAACGCGACGCCGCCGTTCTCCGCGACGACGCGGATCGGAATATCGAGGAAGTGACAGAGAGCGACTGGGTAGGGAAACGCCTTGCCCGTCGCGACGACGATCGGCTCCGGCCAGTCGCCGAGCACGTCGAAGAGTCTGGGGTCGATCCTGTCGCGTTCGGGATCGGTCAGGGTGCCGTCGATGTCCAGCGCGAGCGGGGGTGCCATCTTGATGTGTGATCGTCGTCGGAGGGTCAGAAGTGTGGCGGTCGGACTGAGTTGCTACAACTGTCGACTGTACCGAGATTGCAAACTGCTTGGAAGCCCCCTCCCGCTCGCCGATCCTAACTCGCTGTGCTCCTCGCTCGCGGTGCTCGCTGCGGTGGCCGGAGGTTTCCTCCGGCACTTGACGAGCTTCGCTCGTCATCGCTTACTTCGTTACGATCGGCGAGCGGTTGGCCCCTTCCAATCCCACCCTGGGTTCTGTTTTGGGTCGCGAACCCCGGTGGAACGGTTCACCGAGCGCTCTGGGGTGGTCGGTCGATCAGCAGAAAATGCGTAGCCGTCAGACCAGCGACGCGCCGTCGAACTCGCCGGGCTCGTAGTCGACCTCCATCAGGTCGAGGATCGTCGGCGCGACGTCGAAGAGGTTCGCGTCCGCGATCGTCGCCTCGGGGTCGTCGACGAACAGCGTGGCGTCGTGGAAGTTGTGCATGCCGTTACGCGGGCCCTTGGTGAACACGTCCTTACCGCCTTTGAAGCCGGACTTGAGGTCGAAGCCCGTGTTCGGGATGACGACCAGATCGGGTGCGATCTCGTCGTGGGCGCCCTCGAAGACGGTCTCGCCCTCGACGACGCGCTCGGCGACGGGGTTGCCGTCGGGCCCTTCGAGCGCCTCGAGGTCGGCCTTGAGCTCGTCGCGGACCGTATCGTAGTCCTCCTGCGCGACCGTCCCTCTCGGCTCGCGGCCCTCGAGGTTGAGGTAGAACCGCCCGGGGATGAGCGAGTACGCTCGTGTCTCGTCGTCGATGTCGCCGAGGTTTTCGTGGTCGTCGCCGTCGAAGGAGAGCCAGCCTTCCTCCTGGAGCCACTGGTTGCAGTTGACTTCCCAGTTCAGCTCGGTGAAGCCGTGGTCGCTGGCGATCACGAGCGTGACGTCGTCGGGGAGGAGATCCCGGAGCTGTCCGAGGTAGTCGTCGAGCTGGCGGTAGAACGCCATGAACTCCTCGGCGAACTCGCCGTCCTCGACGTAATCCTTGAACAGGAAGTGGTTGACCCGATCGGTCGTCATGAAGACGCCGAAGAAGAGGTCCCAGTCGTCGGTCTCGAGGTAGTGCTCGAAGGCCTCGTAGCGGGCGTCGAGCGTCTCGTGGGCGTCCTCGACGAACTCGGTCCGGTCGTCCTGGTGGCCGAGCTTGGCGTTGACGTCGATCTTGTAGTCGATGGACTCGAGGTAATTCCGGAGCTCCTCCGGGTTCGCCGCCTTGTCGACGTCAGGCGAGAGGAAGCCCGAGACCATCCGCTGGACGTTGCGCTGTGGCGGAAAGGTCACGGGAACGTTCATCACCGTGGCCTTCCGGTCGTCCTCGGTGACCCGGTCCCACACCCGCGTCGCCTGGACGTCGTTGCCCATCGGGACGTAGGTGTCGTAGGAGTCGATCTCGCGGTCCTGGAAGCCGTACACTCCCGTCTCGCCGGGGTTGACGCCGGTCGTCAGGGATGGCCAGCACGCGCTGGATTCGGGCGGCACGATGCTCTCCATCGCGCCGCCAGCGCCGTCCTCGGCGAGGGCGGTGAGGTTCGGAAACTCGCCGGGGTTGTCGGCGATGAGACTCCAGGGAACGCCGTCGATACCGATGAATGCGACTCGCGGTGCGTCGTCACCGCCGAGCCGGTCGAACAGCCCCATGTGGGCCGGGTACAGTCAGCGGGTACAAAACGCTTGGTTTCGGCGCCGCGACTGTGGATCGTCACCGACTGCGGCCGGGTTTGCCGGAGAGTGACGGGACGTGATCGCGACGAGAACTGCACAGAACGACCGAGAAACCGAACAGTGAGTGCCGCGAGCTAGCGCTTCGAGACCGTGGGTCCCCGTGATTACTCTTCGTCGTCCATCCGCGTGCCACACTCCGGGCACTCCTCCTCGTGCTCGGCGTTCGTGGGCACGACCGTCGGGTGGGCCATACCGGGCGCGTCCCGGGGGTGCTCTTTGGCTGCCATCGAGTACACGTACGGTGGACGCACCCAAATAATTACCCATAATCATAAAACATGGTCCGTCCGGGCTGGATAACTGGAACGTATCCCCCGCTCTGTATGGTGGTGATCTGGAGGTGCGTGTGTACTCGATAACTGGAGAAAGCAGAGTGGGATCGGCGGCATTTGGAAATCGAGGGCCTCCGAAAGCCCCAGGGCGCTCGATATCCCGGTCACCGTCGGAGCGAGCTCCGACGGGCTTCGCCTCGCGTTCGCTCGGCTCAGCACCGAAAGACTTCGCTTCGCTCGTTTTTCGAGGTCACACTCACTTCGTTCGCGTGACGCTCGCTGCGCTCCTCGCCTCGCTCACTCCGTTCGCGTCGGCTGCGGTGCTTACGTCGCCCGGGGACAGCCGAGTCGCCCTGCCCCTTTCGATGTCCTACCCGCCTCATTCCTCCCCAGCCTTCTGCGCTGCTCACTTCGTTGCGCTGCCTGAGGCGAAGCCTCAGACTTGCTGGATCTCCGATCCAGCATCGCTCGGCCCTCGCGCGCTGGCTGGCGCGGCCGCTCGCCCGCTTCGGGGCTCGCAGCCGGCGCCAGCGCGCGCCGACGTGGTCCACCGGGGTGTTGCGCTCGGTGGGAATTCACAGGATGGGACTGAACGAGAGCGAAGCTCTCGCGAGGCACGGAAGATCTGCGATCTTCCGGTACTCCGGAAGGGGCCGACCGCTCGATCCGTCCCCGACGATGCAAGCACCGCAGCGAACGGAGTGAGCGAGGAGCGCAGCGAGTCGCGGACGGTCGAGCGGGAGGGGGCTTCCGTAGGCGGTCGCGGTCCAGCTAATTCCCACGCACCGATCTAATTTCCCTAGTAGTCCAGAAGATCCAGATCACGATCAAATCGTCCGAAAACCAGGTCCCCGGCAGAAGGGATTCGACCCGAATCGGTTCGGGAACGATCTCTCATCGCTCCTTCGCCAACGACGAACTACAATGGCGAGCACACCCGCGGATGCAGATGCGGTCTCAGTCACCGACGAGCGGCACGACAACTCCTGGTCGGCGAACCTCGAGAAGCCCGAGCACGCGGAGGACCGCGACCTCGTCCTCGACGGCGCGGTCCAGGCGATCGAGCACACGGTTCCGGGCAACCACGTCAACCTCGTGACCCACGGCGAGCACGGTCATCCCTCGGAGTACCTCTACGAACACCTCGACGCGGAGTTCGGCGAGACGATCGAGCACGAGTACGTCGAACAGTGTGGCTGTGGCGGACACGTCGTGCGCGTTCAGGTGCTGGCGGAGTAAGGGGAGGTGCGTCGGACCTCTCAGACGAGGACCCGTTCGAGCTCGACGACGACGCCCTCGTTCGCGTCGGGATCGCCCACCAGCCGACCGAGACAGACGGCTGCGTCGTCGGGGGTGTAGCAGACGACGAGCGGTGCGTCGTCCGCGTCGTCGGCGACCCCCTTGGGATTCAGCTCCGCCTCGAAATCGCCTCCGTGTGGCCCGTCGAGAACGCCGGGAGCGTACACCGGCGCACCGTGAGCGACTTCCTCGGCAGCACTCGGTGCGATCGTGATCGCTGGGAGGTGCGCCAGGGCGCGCTCGGCTGGCGCGACGACGTCGCGGAGGTCGATCGGCGGCGACTCTCCGTCCGGCCCCGACCCCTCAGCTTCACGAGCGTACGCGAGCGCGTCCACGAGGTCCTCCATCGTATTGAGGGAGGCGTCGTCGAAGGGAGTCGTGCCGGTCCGGCGGAGGTGACCCATGTGCGCGCCGGTGCCGAGCGCGAGTCCGAGGTCGTGGCAGAGCTTCCGAACGTAGGTACCGCCCTCACAGCGGATCCGGAGGAGCGCCCGTCGGCCATCGACCTCGAGCACGTCGAGGTCGTAGATCTCTCGCACGCGGACCTGGCGCTTGACGGCGCTCTTGCGCGGCGGCTTCTGGTAGATCGGCCCCTCGAACTCCGCGACGATCGCCTCCAGATCCGCCGGCGGATCGGCGTGGAGTTCGAGCACGGCGACGTACTCCTTCGCGCCGCGGTGGAGGACCTGCGCGAGGCGCGTTGCGTCACCCAGCAGGATCGGCAGGCAGCCGGTGACTTTCGGGTCCAGCGTCCCGCCGTGGGCTGCCCCATCGATTTCGGTGATCGGCGCTGGATCGCCGGGTCGGCTGCCGGCTAGTTCGCCACTGCCCAGCGCATCGTTGACGGCGTCCCGGACCCATCCGGCGACCTCGTGCGCCGACGGGCCGGGCTGCTTGTCGAGGTTGACGACCCCGAAGGAGAGCAGCTGCGCGGGGGTACGATCCTCCGGGGGCCCGCGCATGGTCAGAGTTCGAAGCCGACCGGCACCTTCCCCTCGTCTTCCTGGGGGTCGTGGCGCTTGATCGCAGCGGCGAGAAGTTCGGGCACCTCGGTTTCGCCCCAACGAGCTGTGTTCAGCGTGACGTCGTAGATCGAGAGGTCTCCGATGTCGATGTCGTAGTACTCGAGGTAGCGCTGGGCCTCGCTCGCCTCGCGCTCGACGGTCTCCTCGCGAGCGACCTCGACGGGTTTGTCCTCTCGGTCCGCGATGCGCTCTGCGCGAACGTCCACGGGCGCGTCGAGCCAGATCCGGAAGTCGGCGTGGTCGCCGGAGAGCCAGCCCGCGAGGCGGGATTCGAGGACGAGGTCCTCGGCATCGACGGCGATCTCGTGGAGCCGCCGGTCGAGGTCGCGATCGATCATCGGATCGGTCTCCGCGCGGCTGTTGAGCTCCGCCAGCGAAATCCCCTTCTCCTCGGCGAGTCCGCGGAAGATGTCACCGCCGCTGGTGTGCTCGAGCCCGAACTGCTCGGCCAGCGCCGCGGCGGTGGTACTCTTGCCGCTTCCGGGTGGTCCGGAGACGGTAATGAACATACGACGACTGCGCCGGGCGGGCTCAAAGGCGTTGTGAATAGCCGGCGCGAAACGTGTGGAGACGGTCCCGATGAATGGCTGACGACGCCGATCGCCGCGTGATTCCGAACCTGGACTGTACCGCCATTCCGAATCGGGACTATGGCGTCATTCCGAATCGGGACTGTGAACCGTCGCGCCTGGTCCCACCGCGGTCTGGTAGGCGCGACACTCGACGCCGCGGTCGTCGAATGCCTCGACCATCGCACTGGCGATGGCACGGCGCCGCCCTGGATAGCACGCGGCGATGACGCCCGGCCCGGCACCGCTGACCGTCACGCCGGTCGCACCGGCGTCGAGTGCGGCGTCGCGGACCTCGTCGTAGCCGTCGATCAGCTCTGCGCGTGCCGGGCTCACGACGTCGTCGTGCATGCCCCGCCCGACGAGATCCGGGTCGTCCCGGCACATGCCGACGGCGAGCGTCGCGGCCTTCCCCACGGTCCCGACGAGCTCGTCGAGGGTCGCCCGATCGGGAATGACGTCGCGTGCGTCGCGCGTGGATACCACGGATTCCGGGAGACAGACGACGAGCGGAATCCGCGCGTCCACTGCCGTCACCCCGACGTCGCCGGCTGCGACGGTGAACCCGCCGAGGAGTGCGGGCGCGACGTTGTCCTCGTGGGCCTCGCCCGACACCAGCTCCTCGCCCTCCGCGGCGATCGGGACGAGCTCGCTCCGGCTGTGGCCACGGTCGTAGAGCTCGTTGAGTGCGAGCGCCGCTCCCGCCGCACTCGCCGCAGACGAGCCCAGGCCGGACGCCGGGCGGACCCCCTTGTCGATCTTGATGTGGGCGGGCGCGTCGAGCGCCTTCGCGACGGCGCCGACGGTGTTGCCCTCCGGATCTTCGGGGATGAACCGACTCCCGACGCCGGTCACCTCGATGGAGGTCTCCTCGGCTTTCTCCACCTGGACCACGTCTGCCGGCCGACCGAGCGCGACGCCGAACACATCGAACCCGCTTCCGAGGTTCGCACTCGTCGCTGGCGCCCGCACGGTAATCATACGCAGGCGATAGCCCGACGCCTTCAAAAAGCCGTTGGTACGCTCCCCCACGCCGGTGACTGATCCGATGGGGCGACCGGATCGTCCAGCGGTTTCGCGCAAGACCGCAGCTTCGTCGGCGTGGGTAGCGTGTCGATCGCTGTGTCGATCACCCAGGCCAGCATGCTCACTCGCCGGACTCGACGCCCGGTGCGTCGCCAGCGGTGACGTCGCTCGGCTGGTCCTGGCCACCGACGACGAGTTCGCCGTCCTCGGTCTCGACGTAGGCGTCGTCGGCGAAGCCGCTCTCCGCGTGTGGATGCTCGGGATCGTCGAGCTTCTCGGGGGTCGAGGGTGCGTCGGGGAGTCCGCCCGCGGGTTCGAACGCCCCGAGTGGGTCGTCGATCGTGATCCCGTGGGATTCGAAGAACGCGCGGTAACGCTCGTAGTGGGGTTCGAGTTCCTCGATCGGAATCTCCATCATCTCCGTCCAGCCGTGGTTGTAGAAGTCGAAGTTCGCCTGGACGTGCGTGATCTCTCGGGCCTCCGCCTCCGGGTAGCCAGCACGCAGTGCTGCGACGTAGGCGTCCGTCGTCGCGTCGAACAGCGCGTCGAGGTGGTCGCGCCGTTCTTCCCGACGTCCATCTTCGGCCTTGTCGAGGAAGATCCCGGTGTGCATGTCGACGAGCTTGCGCCGCGTGAAGCCGCCGACGACCGGCGCGGTGAGCGCCGCCTTGAACGCCCAGTGGCGCGCGTTCTGGCGCAGTTTCATACGCGATCGATAGGCGTCGAGACTCTTGAACTCCCCGTCATCGGCTGTCGTCGTTCGCTTTCGTCGTCGCTGGTCCACCTCTCTACCACTCCGCTTCCGCGGTTGCGTAACTCACACTCGTTCCCACACTCGCTCTCACACTCGCTCTCTTTCTCTCGGAAGTTCGGGTCGACTCGCACCAATTCACGCCATCCGATACCGTGTGAAATGGGTGCACATGTCGCAACAATTTGCGGACGTTTGTCGCAGGAAGTACGAACTGAGCGGAGGGGATCGAACGAACGTACGGAACTGTCGAAATCGGGGGCACCGCCGTATTCGCGCGGATAGCAATTCACTTCAAGGCCGACGACTAACGCCACCGACATGGCTGCTTCGTACGTGATCATCGGTGACGGGATCGCGGGAAGTTCCGCGGCGGAGACGCTCCGCGAGGAGGCTCCCGACGCGGACATCACCGTCGTCACCGATGAGGGGGAGGCACTCTACAATCGGATTCTGATCAAGGAACACGCCAAGGGGAAGCTCCCGGAGGCACCGATCTCCATCCACGAGCCCGGATGGTACGAGGAACGGGACATCGAGCTGTCTCTCAATACGCACGTGACCGAGGTGGATCCCGACGCGCACGAGGTTCACACGCACGAAGGCGACGTGCTCGAGTACGACAAACTCCTCGTCGCCACCGGCGGAACGCCGAACCAGCTCCCCGTCGACAACGCCGGCGCCGACGGGATCCACCACTTCTGGACGTTCAAGGACGCGCGGAAGATCCGCGAGGCCGCCGAGGCCGCCGACAAGGGCGTCGTCGTCGGCGCCGGCCTGCTCGGCATCGACTTCGCCGCGGTCTGTGGCGCACAGGACGTCGACGCGAACTACCTCATGCGCGGTGAGTGCTGGTGGCGCTACGCGCTCAGCGAGGAGGGCGCGGAGATCATCCACGACGGCCTCCGCGAACTCGGCGTCACGCCGGTGTTCGACTCCGGCGTCGACCACTTTGAAGTGGACGACGACGGCCACGTCGAGGCCGCCGTCGACCCCAACGGCGACCGCTACGACGCGGAGTTCGCGGGCGTCGCGATCGGTCTCGACTTCAACCTCGAGTTCATGCACGGCACCGGGCTCGAACGAGACGACGGCGTCGTCGTCGACGAGTACATGCAGACGAACCTCGAGGACGTCTACGCCGCCGGCGACCTCACTCGCTTCTACGACACGATCACGAACTCCTACGAGCAGAACGGATCGTGGGGCTCCGCGAAGGAGCAGGGCCAGACTGCCGGGAAGAACATGGCTGCCGACGACGAGGCCGACGCCTTCCGCTGGGTTTCTTCCTACTCAATCACGCACTTCGATTTCCCCTTCCTCTCCTTCGGCCATCCCACCCGCGGCGAGGAGTACGTCGAGCGCTCCTACGACGAGGGCGAGTGGCGGCGGCTCGCGATCCGCGACGGCCAAATCGTCGGCGGCGTGCTGATCGGCGACCTCGCTCCCCAGAGCGCGTACAAGCAACTCGCTCGCGAGGAGCGTGACGTCCGGGGCCACGAGGAGGCGCTCCTCGCCGAGTCCGTCGATCCCGACGAGATCGCGCCCGCCCAGCAGCAGTAGATCGCCAAGGATCCCGTTTGCTGCTGCCGGCCCCACCGACCCTAGCAGGCTTGCTTCCGATCGTTGCGTCGCCGACCGACATGGTTTTCCGCTCGTCAGGGCTCGGTTGACGCATGGAGGGCAGCACGGACATGACGCTCGCGTTCGAGCTCACGGCGCTGCAGGCGCTCGCCGAGCCCGACGCGGCGTTCGGGAACGCCCGGCAGTGGAGCGAGTACGTCGGCGTCGTCTCCGCTGAGCCGACGTACGTCGTGACGAACTACACTCGCAAGCATCGCATCCGGCAGGACTTCTTCTCGGGGCCGCGCGGGAAGGCCGAGAGCCTCGAGAGCGTCCGCGAGCAGTTCGACACCGAGCGCCACGTCTTCGTCGGGACCGACGAGGACGACCGCGCGCTCGCCGAGTCGGAGGGCTGGGAGTATCTCCCCGTCGAGGACGCTGCAGAGGCCGCGGACTGGACGCTCGCCGAGGACGCGCCCGAGGCCGACGCCGCGCCCGTTCAACAGCCCGAGCGCGACGACTGGCCCTGACCTGAGCGCGTCTCACTGGCGTCGACGCCCGCCGGTCGAGTTTCAGTTCCAGCAACGCGCCGTCCCCCTTTTTGTGCGTCCCAGTCGTTGTCGCCGATACAGATGTCAGTAGATGCAGGGAACGCCCTCTCGGAAGCCGTCGACCGGATCACCACGCAGGCCGCCCTCCTCGTGATCGGGCTCTACGCCGTGGCGAGTATCGTCCAGACAGCGGCGCTCCAGGACCTCATTCGCCTGGCGATCGAGGAGCTTCGCGAACTCGTCCGCGAGGAGCAATCCGCCGAGGACTATCAGGAGTTCGTCGACCAGACCGATCCGCTATTGAACGACCTTCCGCTCGCGCTCGGGCTGGATCTCGTCCCGGCGCTGCTACTGCTGTTCGCCGCGTTGATCGGAGCGACCGTCGTGACCGCGCTCGCGATCGATGCGTTCGCACGCGAAGCATCGAGCGTGGGCGACCTCGACACCTCGCGGCTGGTCTGGAACACGATCAACCTCCTCGTCGGCGGGATCTTCTTCGTCATCATGCTGCTGATCGGCTTCAGTTTCTTCTTCGTCCCCGGTCTCGTCGTGTTCTTCCTCTTCCTGTTCTTCCCGATCGCGGTCGTCGTCGAGGAGGAGAACTTCTTCTCGGCGTTCGGTAGCTCCATCGACACGGTCACCGACAACTTCCTGCAGACGCTCCTCCTCGTGCTTCTCCTGATCGTCGTCGGACTCGTCATGGGGGCGATTTCTGCCGTCGTCTCGTTCGTACTGACGGGCGCCGCGGGTGGCATCGTCTCGGCGACGCTCAGCGCGGTCGGGAGCATGTTCACCCTCGCGATGCTGACCCGCGCGTACGTCGGCGCCAGCAACGAGGTGGCCGCAGACGACCCCGACGGCGACTTCGGCGACGCGGAGGCCTGGAACTAGCTATCCGCCCACGCTCCGCCGAGGATTCGTTCGGTTCGATTTCTCACACACACCCACACACCCACACACCCACACACGCACTCTCTCTCTCTCGATTTGTCGATTTGTCGAGCGCGACCCCGAGACGCGTCCTTTATCCAGCCCAGCCACGAAGCGCGCCCATGACCGAGCCGCGCGTCCCCGGTAGCCGGGGCGGGGCGATCGAACTTCCCTGCGGTGAGACGATCTCGCCACAGGAACTGGACCTCGGAATGCGGGAGTTCCACTGCGCCTGCGGCGAGGACCACGCCGTGGTGATGGACCTCCACCCGCCGTCGCGGTTCGTCCCGGAGTTCCTGGTCGAGATCCTCGAAAACGTCGTTGACGTCGAGGACGAGTTCGAGACGTTCGGCACGCCCCACGTCATGGGTGCGGTGATCGAGGAGTTCCCGGAGCACGTCGCTACCCACGACGCCAGTAGTGACGGCGAGGTGGGCTACGCGATGGTCTGGGTCACCGAGTTCGACGACCGCCGGCTCCACGAGATCGTCGTCGAACTCCTGATCGAGCTGATGGACCACGCGATCAGCCACGCCGAGGACCAGGACCACGCCGCCGTCTTCGAACAGCACCTCGAGGAGTTCGACGTCGAGGCGTTCGTCGAGCAGTACCGCGAGGAACGCGAGTTCGAGTCCGAACACGACGCCGCGCTCTGACCACCCGCTTCGAGCGCGACCGTCTGTCTGGTCGCACCTCCCGGATCGATTGCCGGAAACCGGTAGCCCACGCAGCCGTCTGACGAGCGTCTGACGCGATTTTATGCAGTAGCACGCGCTAATAGCTCCCAATGGCCGCCCGTCACAGCGAGTTCGAGGAGATCCGCCGCATCCTCGAAGAGGCCGACGAGCCGCTCACCGCGAGCGAGATCCTCGAGGATCTCGAGGATCCCGAGATCGACAGCGCTCATCGCGTGGCGACGGTGCTCGGCCGGCGCGCCGACAGCGGTGACGTCGACGTGATCCGGGATCGGCCCTACCGCTACCGGGTCTGATTCTGCCGATTCGTCTGCGAGGGATCGGCCGCCCAGTCAACCGGATCCGTCTGCGCTGACCGTCGCCGATTGCAGTTCGAGTCGTGGCCGCCCGACGCGGGGTTTTTCCCCACCCGGCGATTCCTCCCGGTCGATGGCCGAGCGCAGCAGCGACATGACCCTCGCCTTCTCGCTGGAGGCACTCCAGCGCCTCGAGGATCCTCGCGGGTCGATCGACGACGCCCGGGAGTGGAGCGAGTACGTCGGGGCGCTCTCGGCGACGCCGAACGGCGCGCTCTCCTTCACCCGCGAGCGTCGGATTCGGCTGGATTTCTTCTCCGGAACCCGCCCGCCGGCCGAGACGCTCTACGCGGTCAAGGGCAACTACCGCACCGAGCGCCACGTCCTCGTCGGCGTCGACGGCCAGGCAGAACTGGCCGATCGCCGGAACTGGGAGTTCCAGCACGTCGAGGACGCCGCCGAGCGGGCTGACTGGGAGCTGCAGGCCCCCGACGACGCCGCGGCCGGGCAAAGCGGCGGCGTTCTGGGACGGCTTCGCGACGCGCTCGGGCGCTGAGTAACCACGGACATCGGCCCCACCGAAGACACCGGGGCTTTTCAGCCAGCCGCTCGACCCATCGACCATGGCTACGACTGGCGCCGAGTCGTCGATCCTCGTTCTGGCAGTTAGCATCCTGATCGGCGGGCTCGCGATCCACGTCGGATCGATGTTCGGACTCGCGTCGCGCAACTACGCTCACGCGATCGTGACGGCGGTCCTGGGCGCACTCGCCTGGGCGCTCGTCAACTTTCTCTTCACGGAACTGGCGATCGCCGGGAATCTCAGCTCGCTCGTCGCGCTCGTCGTCTGGATCGGCGTCGTCGGCTGGCGGTACGAGACCGGCTGGCTCCGTGCCGGGATGATCGGGCTGTTCGCGTGGGTCGCGGCGGTCGTCGCGCTCGCGCTCCTCGACCTACTGGGCGTCGGTGGCATCGGCGCCTACGGCATTCCCGGCGCCTGATCGACGTCTCGTTGCCGACGTTACTGCCGATCAGTTCGTCCCGATTCCCAGCCCGAGTTCCTCGTTCACGAGATCGACGGCATCCCGGAGCGCGCCGACCGAGCTGAGGTAGCCGACGCCGACGCTCGTCTTGAGCGCGACCGCCGCTTTCCCCGTCACGACCGTCGGACCGACCTGGGCGACGGCGCCGTCGCCGACGCTGACGACCCACCCTGGCGGATCGAACGCGAACCGTTCGAGCCGGGGCTCGAACGTCCCATCGTCCTCCTCTAGCACGCGCTCGACGTTCGTCGCGACGGTGTCGGCCGCCCGGACCGCGGCCTGTGCCGTCGCGGGGACGGGCTCGCCGTCGCGATCGATCGCGCGGACGGCGTCGCCGAGCCCGAACGTGCGCTCGCCGAGTCTGAGCCGGGCGTCGACGATCGGCCGATCCCCATCGAGCGCGTCCTGTCCGGTGATGCCGCCGGTCCAGACGAGCAGGTGGTGCGGAATCGATTCCCCGTCGTCGAGTTCGACCGTCTCCGCCGTCACACGCTCGACGGTGGCGCTGGTCCGCACGTCGACGCCGCGATCGTCGAGCGCCGCGCGGATCGCGCCGCGAAACGGTGCCTCGAACTCCGGCGCGACGCTCGACTGCTGTTCGAGCACCGCCACGTCGATCGGCGTCGTGGCGCCAGCGGCACCGCTCGTGCCGGCCGTTTCCTCGGACAGTGCCGCGAGCTCTCCCGCCACCTGGACGCCGGAGAGCCCGGCGCCAGCGACGACGACGTTCGCGTGCTCGGTTGCCGACGCGCTGCCGGTTTCGAGCAGTTCGCTCGCCCGGTCGTGGATCCGTCGTGCGTCGTCGATCCGCTTGAGCGGGACGCCGTGGTCTCTCACGCCCTCGACGGCCATAGACGGCGCTGCGCCCACCGCGACCGCGCAGGCGTCGTAGCGCAGTTCGTCACCGTCTTCGAGTGTCACGGTTCGATCTGCGGGCGTTACCGCGTCGACGCGGCCGATCCGGACCGAAGCGCCGTCGAGCATCGGTTCTACGTCCATCTCGATGTCGTCGGCGAGCGCCGGACGCCGGACGACGCGGTGAAGTTCGTGCTGGAGGAGATGTCGGCCGTCGTCGTCGACCACGAGCAGCTCGTGGTCGTCACCGAGCCGACGTTCGAGCTTCCGCGCGAGAGTCACGCCAGCGTAGCCGCCGCCGAGCACGAGAACGCGCATGGCTACCACTTGTCGGCCATCGGGTTAGGTGTGCCGCGTACTGGAGCGTGGCCCACTCGGCGCGCAGTCCAGCTTCTTCGAGCCGTCCCCGCGTTTATGGTGGAGGAGGCCCAACTTGGGGGTACGGAGGAGACCACCCGAGTGTCAGCCACAGACCAAGCCGTCGTCGCCAAACGCGCCGACGCTGGTGAGCCAGAGACCGACGAGATCGAGCACCTCGCCCGTTCTGCGGGCTACGAGGTGGCGGCGGTCGTCACCCAGACCCGCACCGAGGATTCCGCCCTCGAGTTCGGCGAGGGGAAGGCCGAGGAGCTCGCCCGGATCGTCGAGCGCGAAGACGCGGACACCGTGCTCTTCGACAACGAACTCGGTCCCTATCAGACGTACAACCTCGGCCAGCTCTTGCCCGAGGGCGTCGAGGTACACGATCGATTCACCCTCATTCTGGAGATCTTCGGCCAGCGTGCGGAGACCCGGACCGCACAGCTTCAGGTCGAGCTCGCGGAGCTGCGCTACGAGCTGCCACGGGCGGAGGCGAAGACGAGTCTCGCGAGACGCGAGGAACATCCCGGGTTCATGGGACTGGGGGAGTACGACGAGTCCCGCGAGCAGGACATCAAGGCCCAGATCTCCCGGATCCGCGACGAACTCGATCAGATCGAGCAGACCGAGCAACACCGTCGCGAGCAGCGCCGCGAATCCGGATTCGACCTCGTCGCCCTCGCGGGCTACACCAACGCCGGAAAGTCCACCCTGCTTCGCAGGCTCGCGGAGGACCTCGACGTCGACGAGAACGAGGAGCTCCACGCCGATCTCGACTCGACGGCGAAGTCGGAGGACCAGCTGTTCACGACGCTGGGCACCACGACCCGCCGCGCGGACCTCGGCGACCGCGACGCCCTCATCACCGACACCGTCGGCTTCATCTCGAATCTCCCACACTGGCTCGTCGAGTCGTTCAAGTCGACGCTCGACGCGGCCTACCGCGCGGACCTCGTGCTACTCGTCGTCGACGTCACCGAGTCCGTCGAGTCGATCCGCGAGAAGCTCGTGACCTCTCACGACGTGCTCTACGAGCGCAACGAGGCGCCGATCGTCACCGTCCTCAACAAGATCGACGACGTCGACGACGAGGAACTCGATCGCAAGCGCGAGGCCCTGTCCGCGCTCGCTCCCCATCCAGTCGTCGTCAGCGCGAAGGAGGGGGAGCGCGTCGACGAGCTTCGCGAGCGGATCCGCGCGGCGTTACCCCCTCTCGAGGAGGAACGCCTCGTCATGCCGATGACGGACGACACGATGTCCGTCGTCTCCTGGCTCCACGACAACGCTCGCGTCGAGGACGTGACCTACGGTGACGACGACGTGCTCGTCGAGTTCGCTGCGCGGCCGGCCGTCGTCGAGCAGTCCCGCTCGAAGGCGGCGGGGCTGAGTCCGCCGGCGGAGTCGGCGTGACGGCGCCGGCCGCCGAGCCCTGCATCGTCGTTTCTCGACCGAACTGGGGCCGCCCGACGACCGACTGGTGGTCGAGGGTGGCTAGCCTCGGAGCGATTCGACCGTCGGCCGTGTCTCGGACCGGTTCGATTCGAGTACCGCCTCGACGAGCCAGTGGGCGACGTAGGCCGAGACGCCGCCGAACGCGGCCGCAAACGCGTTCAGGAGTGCGAACACCAGGAAGAAGAACGGGAGGAAGAACAAGGGTACAGCTATCGACGACAAGCCCGTGGAGGCACCGACGGTTCCGGGTACGATACCGAGAGCGTAGAACGCCGTACCCAATACGAGCAGGGGAAGCCCACCGGCCAGCGCACCGGCTTTCGCGGCGGTTTGCCGGGGAGCCCCGTAGACGGCACCGGTGATCGCGCCGCCGACGATCGTCGCCGACCCGAACTCGTAGCTTCTCGTCGCGCCCGTCAGGTCGCTCTGGAGGAGGGCGATCAGAACGACCACGATCGTACCGACGATCACAGCCGTCCCGAACCCGACCTCGCGGCGCGCATCCCGGATCGTCGTGCGGGGTCCGTCGAGCGTTTCCGCCATTCTATCGATTGTTCCGCCGACACGTTGTTCAAACTAACGGAGCGTGCGTCCCGACGACCGCCGATCCCCGCGGACTTTTGCCGCTGGCTGTCCCACTGTCGCGCGTGAAGCCGTACGAGCGGAAACAGCTCCTCGCGCGGGTCGATCGCGACGGCGCGACCGTCGGTGCGTCGATCCCGGAGACGGTCGACGTGCAAGGGGAGCCCGTCGACCTCCGCGAGTTCGTCATGGAGATCTCCCGGCGGGACACGATCCCGGCAGGCGAACGCGACCGCGTGGATCGCGCCAAGCGTAACCTCCGACGGGAGCGCACGGAGCGCCTCGAGCGACTCGAAGAGGCCGACATCTCGAAGGCCGAAGGCGAGCAGCTCGCGAACGCCATCGTCGGCATCGACCGCGCACTGAACGCCCTCGAGTCGCTGGGGCCGACGGACATCGAGGGCGAGCAAGAGCGCAAGGAAGCGGCCGACCAGAAACGCTGGGTGTCCTTCCTGAAACAGGCGCTCGGACGCGATTCCGAGGAAGCGCGGGGACGACAGGGGCCGTGAACGGTTTCCACAGCTACGCATCATGAGCGAAGACACAGCCGACGAATCCGACGACGCGACGGACGCACCGGACGTCGATCCCACCGGGATCACGAACGACGAGATCGCGAGCCTGTTCGAGGAGTTCGCGGATCGCCTCGAGGCCCAGGACGTCGAGTACAAGCCGAGCGCGTACCGCCGCGCGGCGGACAACGTTCGCGAGTATCCCGGCTCCGTCGCCGCGCTCGCGGCCAACGACCCCGAGGCCGTGGAGAACATCGACCGGGTCGGCGACGCGATCGCGAGCAAGATCGTCTCCTACGTCGAGGACGGCCGCATCGAGGAACTCGAGGAACTCCGCGAGGAGCTGCCCGTCGACATGGAAGACCTCACGGCCGTCGAGGGCGTCGGGCCGAAGACGGTCGGCACGCTCTACCGTGAGCTGGGGGTCCGGACGCTCGCCGACCTCGAAGCCGCCGCCGAGGCCGGCGAGATCCAGGACGTTTCGGGGTTCGGCGCGAAGACCGAGCAGAACATCCTCGACAATCTCGCGTTCGCGAAAGAGGCTCAGGGTCGGGAGCGTCTTGGTGATGCACGGCCGGTCGCTGACGACCTCCTCGCGCAGATGCGCGACGCGGACGTGGTCCAGCAGGCCGAGGTCGCGGGATCGATCCGCCGCTGGCTCCCCACCATCGGCGACGTGGACGTGCTCGTGGCCACCGATCCCGACGACGCGGAGGCTGCTGTCGACGCGTTTCTCGACCTCGCGGACGAGGAGCTCCAGGCCGGCACCACGAAGGCGAGCGTCCGGATCGACGGGCAGCAGGCGGACCTCCGCGTCGTTCGCCCCGACCAGTTCGGCGCCGCGCTCCAGTACTTCACCGGGAGCAAGGAGCACAACGTCCAGCTCCGCAACTACGCGCTCGACCGGGACGTCTCGCTCAACGAGTACGGCGCCTTCGATATCTCAGATCCCGACGTGGAGCCCGGCGACGCCCGGGACGCCGGCGAGCACCTCGCCGGCGACACCGAGGAATCGATGTACGAGGCTCTCGACCTTCCCTGGATGCCCGCGGAGCTCCGGGAGGGTCGTGGCGAGATCGAAGCCGCCGCCGAGGGGACGCTCCCAGACCTTCTCGAGGAGGGCGACGTACGCGGTGACCTCCACGTCCACTCGGAGTGGTCCGACGGCCGGGAGTCGATCGCGTCGATGGTCGAGGGTGCCGCCGCGTTCGGTCACGACTACGTCGCGATCACCGACCACGCGGAGGGGCCGGGCGTCGTCGCCGGGATGGGTCTCGACGACGAAGAACTCCTCGAGCAGACCGACGCCGTCGCCGAGGTCGCGGCGGACGCCGAGATCGAGGTGTTCCACGGCGTCGAGGCCAACGTCGACGCCGACGGCGATCTCTCGACGCCCGACGACGTGCTCGCGGAGCTCGACGTCGTGGTGGCCTCGCCCCACAGCGGGCTCGACGGCGAGGCGACCGACCGGCTGATTCGCGCGATCGAGCATCCACACGTCGATATCCTGGGCCATCCCAGCGGTCGCCTGCTGAACGAGCGCTCCGGGATGGAGTTCGACGCACGGCGGCTCGGCGAAGCCGCTGCCGAGCACGGCGTAGCCCTCGAGATCAACGCCAACCCCGCTCGGCTCGATCTCTGGGGCGAGGCCGTCCAGGTCGCGATCGAGGAGGGCGCGACCATCGCGATCGATACCGACGCCCACGCCACGCCGGAATTCGGTCACGTCCGCTACGGCGTCCACACCGCTCGCCGTGGCTGGGCGGAGTCTGCTGACGTGCTCAACGCGTGGGACGCGGACGCAGTCAGGTCGTTCCTCGAGTGAGGAGGCTCGCGACGGTTCTGTTCACCGTAGATTAGCGGTTTTTTTCGGACGTCTATCGCTCCGTAGCGACGCTCTCGCCGGGTGACACGGTGCGAGGAAAAGTGTAGCTGGGCGCGTCGAGCTATCGGCCGGCGTTCGGCGACCAGTCGTCGCAGGCCTCGACGTCGTCCATGTACTCCGAGCGGTGGCCGCAGTAGGGCGTCATCCCCTGGTCCGTCCGGACGTACTCGAAGTGCTCGCAGTTGCCACAGTACTTGTCCGCGACGTCTGCCGAGGGGCCACTGTCGCTTCGTGCCCCGCCGTCACGTTTCGGTTTCGGCGACTGCAGCGTCTCCGCACCGGAGCCACCGTCGCTTGCGGTTCCGAAGCCAGTCGCCGGCTTGGACCCCGTCGAACTGGATCGGCTCGTGGTCGATTGGGTGTGATTCGTCGACGAACCACGACCAGTAGCACCCGTGGAGTCGTCCGCGTCCTGCTCGTTCGGCCGGTTGGTCTGGGTCTCGACGGAGCCATCGGGCGTACTGCCGAGGAGCCCGACGCCGCCACCGAGCGAACCGCCGCTTTCCTTCTCGACCTCGACGTACTTCGTCTTCCCTTCGCCAACGCGTAGCGAGACGGTGCCACCCGGGTCGTTCCGGCGCTTGAACGTCGCGATGCCGGCGAACAGACAGAGCGCGATGGTCAGCATGCCGACGAAGTAGATCCCGGTGACGTACGGGGTCAGCTGCTCGCCGTGACCGAGCCAGTGATCCGGGTAGGCCCGCCAGAAGCTCGCGACGCCCAGCAGCGTAAGGCTCGCACCGATCGCCGCGGCAGCGCGGAGCCGTGGACTCGCGGGCAGGATGACGACGACGCCGCCGGCCAGTGCGGGCGCGGCGAGGCCGCCGAGCACGCCGGCGAGTCGGCGGGCACCCCACTGGGTCGGATTGGCCATCGCGACGACGAGTGCGAGCAGGCTCAGGACGATTCCGACGCCGAGGAGCGCCACGCCGGTCTTCAGCCGGGTGTCGCTCTGGAGCGCCCCGACGTCGTCGGTGTAGGCGTCAGCGAGACCGGTCATACTCCTCGGGTACGGTACCGTCCACCAAAAGCACCCGTCAGACGCGCGTCATGCACGCGGGCGTGCGGACGGACCCCCGCTCACGGCGCGCTGCAGCCCAGGTCTTGTGTGACCAGCGACTGCCGTGGAACGATGCGTCTATCCAGCGTCTATTCTCCTGGCGGCAAGCGTCGAACCGCCCTCAGTCGATACTCCGGTTGGCGGCGGGTGCGGGGTTCGATGTTCCCGATTCGTTCCCAGAGCCGTCGGTCGACTGGGACTGCTCGACCATCGGCGAGCCGTCGGCGCGCGGGCCGAGCGTCGGGCCGATCGTCTCGGCGTCGGGATCGATCCGGCGGCGCTGTCGGTAGTCCGTCGAGCGCTCGACCGGCGTCCGGCCGATCGCGGTAATCATGTCGACGTACTCCTGGACGGAGCGGAACTCGCCGTAGTCGCCGCCGGCGCGTTTGGTGATCTCCTCGGAGAGGATCGTCCCCATGAAATCGTCGGCGCCGCAGTTCAGCATCTTCAGTCCCTGTGCGTCGCCGTACTTGACCCAGGAGGACTGGATGTGCTCGACGTTGTCGAGGAACAGCCGCGAGACGGCGATCATCAGCTCGTCCTGGTCGGTGCTGGCGCCGCCGTCGAGGTAGCCGCGCTCGAACAGTGGCGTCTCCTCGTGGACGAAGGAGAGTGGCACGAACTCCGTGATCGCGCCGGTGCACTCCTGGAGGTCGCGGATTCGCTTGAGGTGGAGCACGCGGTGCATCGCGTTCTCGACGTGGCCGTACATGATCGTGGCTGTCGTGTCGAGCCCGACGGAGGCGGCGGCGTGCATCGCCTCCATCCACTCCTCGGTGTCGATCTTCCCGGGACAGATCACGTCCCGCACCTCGTCGACGAGGATCTCCGCGGCAGTCCCGGGGACGGAGTCGAGCCCGGCGTCCTTGAGACGACCGTAGACCTCCTCGTAGTCCCAGTCTGCGCCGCGCTGGGCGTGGTAGGCCTCCTCCGGCGTCATCGAGTGCATGTGAACGTCCTCGACGCTCATCGCCGAAATCTGGTCGACGTAGGTGCCCGGTGAGGTGTCGTAGGCCGACGGTGGCCGGTAGTTGACCATCGTCGGGTCGTCCTTCGCCTCGAGGATCTCGCGGTGTTCGTCGTCGAGTGCGAACGCGGGATGCAGCCCGGAGACCGAACAGACCTCGTAGATGCCGAGATCGAGTGCGTCCTCGACGATCCCACGGGACTCCGCGGGCGTCTTGGTGAAGCCGCCGTGCTCGCCCTGGTACTCCGTGCGGAACTTCTGAGATCGGTCCTTGAAGTTGCAGAACAGACAACCGGTGTTACAGGCCGTCGTGACGTTGTTGTTCAGGTTCGCGACGAACGTGACCTCGTCGCCGACCTCCTCGGCACGCCGGCGGTCCGCGATCTCGAGCACGCGCTCCTTGCGCTCGGGGTCGATGCCGGGCTCGTCGGTCCCGGTTGTGATGAGTTCGACGCCGTCCTCGACGGAGAGCCGATCGCCGCTCCGGGCCCGCTCGAGGGCGTTCTCGAAGCTCTGGTCGGTGCAGGGAAGGTGATCGAAGGAGACGGAGACGCCCTCCTCGGGGACGTCGACGCCGCAGATGAACCCGTCGCCCATTATGCTACCATCACAAACCCCGACGGGTAAAACAAAGGTGGTTCCGGCAGTGCACGCCGGCTGCACGGACGCGGAGAGTCCGGTATCGCGGCCCATTCTGCCGGGACTCGGTGCGACCTGCATCGCAGCTGAAGGTATTGCCTGTTCTAGAGATATTCTGCTACAATCGAAAAATTTCTGTTCGCCGTGGGTTCGTCGTTCGACGTCCCAGTTTCTCCCACGATCCGTGCATCGTCGCCGACTGCAACCCTTATTGTAGCGGGCGGGGACCGTTCGACCATGACGAGCGTCAAGGAGTTCCGTATCGAGGAGGACGCGACCGCGACGGCGCTCGGTCGCGGCGCCTTCTACTTCACCGACGACTACTCGGTGTTCGACTGGGGGAAGATGCCCGACCCGATCCCCGACAAGGGCGATTCGCTGTGTACGATGGGAGCCTTCAATTTCGAGTTGCTGGAGGCAGAAGGCGTCGGCACGCACTACCGCGGGGTCGTCCCGGAGGATCATACCGAGCCCCTGCCACTGAGCGACGTCGACGGCGCGCCACGCGAGATGGCGATCGCGCTCTCCCAGATCCCGGATCTCCCACGCGACGGCCGGAACTACGACTACGACGCCTACCACGAGACTGCCGCGGAGAATTACGTCGTTCCCCTCGAGATCGTCTTCCGAAATTCGGTCCCGATCGGATCGAGTCTCCGCTCGCGAACCGACCCCGCCGATCACGGTCTCGACGACCTCGTCGGCGAGGGCTGGCCCGACGAGCCCGTCGACCTCGCCGAGCCGATCGTCGAGTTCTCCACGAAGTACGAGGAGTCCGACCGCTATCTCGATCGCGAGGAGGCCGACCTCATCGCGGGCGCGGCCTCGATCGCCGACCTCGACGCGCTCGCTCGCGACGTGAACCGGCTCGTCACCGATCGCGCGGCCGAGCGGGGGTTCACCCACGAGGACGGGAAGATCGAGGTCGTCTACCACCAGGGCGACCTCCTCGTCGCCGACGTCGTCGGCACGTTCGACGAGAACCGCTTCGCCTACGACGGCCAGCAGCTCTCCAAGGAGGTGCTCCGGCAGTACCACAAGCGAACGCAGCCAGCGTGGGTCGATGCCGTCGGCACAGCGAAGACGCAGGCCAAGGCCGAGGGCGTGGCCGACTGGAAAGGACTCTGTGAGGAGCGTCCCGAACCGCTCGATCCCGAGGTTCTCCAGGTCGCTCGTGACATGTACGCCGCGGGGACGAACGCCTACGTCGGCCAGGAGCGATTCGACGCGCCGTCGATCGACGACGCCGTCGGGGCGATCCGGGAGCTCTGAGCGAACCCCTACACGACTGGACCTCCTTCGTACCGCATGAGCGCCCTCAACGATCTGAGCCGATTCGTGGTACTGTTCTCTCTTGCCGGCCTGAGCTATCTGCTGATCGCGGAGGGCGGCAGCTTCGACGACCAGTGGATCGCGATCGGAGCCCTGGTTTTCGGGATGCTTGCCGTCGTGCTCATCGCGTACCGGTTTCGCGAGGACTACCAGCGAGAGGACGACGCGGAGTAACGGTTCCCACCCGATCAGTAGCGATCGAGCCCGACCTGGCTCCGCTTGCGCCCCGCCGGATTCGCGACCCACGGTGACGCCGATGCACGGTCTGCGTCGTGATCGACCTCGGGAGCGTCGGCCGATTCGAACCCCGGACACTCGGGCCCGCACTCGCTGGCGGGATCGACGATGCGGCCTTTCCACTCACACCAGGGGAGCTGCCCGTCGTACTCGGCTCGGGGTTTGACCTCCGCACACTCCGGGAACCCGAACGTCCGCCAGCCCTTGCCGTACGCGCGCTCGGCGATCCGTCGCCGTGCCCGGAATTTCTCGTCCGGAGCGACGACCGTTACGTCGGATCGCCCGGGCTTCTGGTCGAGAATCTCGACGCCCGGTTCGTCGACTCGCAGCTCTGCTGCCTCTCGGAGGACCGTCAGGTCGCCGGCGCCGGGGTCGAACCGCCAGATACCGACCCCGTCGGGAATCCGGTTTCGGTGGGCCCCGGTGACGTAGCTCTCCGTCGCCAGCACGATCCGATCGACGAGCCCGAGGCTGACGTCGGTCCGGAGCTGTGCCTCCAGCGCGCCGGGCGTCCCGAGGTCGGGTTTGTTCTCGATTCCGACGATCTCGCCGAACCAGTTCGAGGGATAGCGGGCGGTCTGCCGGGCGTGGAGCTGTCCGGACCGACGTTCGAGCTCCAGAAAGCCGATCTCCGCCGCGTGCTCGGCGATCGACCGGGCACGATCGGGTCTGCAGTCGAACGCGTTGGTCACCCGCCGCGCCCGTCCGGGTCCGAGCGCCGCGTCGATCGCCGCCTGCGGGATTCGTTCGGACGTGATCGCCGTTCGCTCGTCGTACGACGGCCCGGGCTCGACGAGGACCGTATCCAGCACGCGCCCGCCAGGCCGGGCGACGCCGCCTCCGAGCTGCCGGGCGACGATCGCCGGAGTGGAATCGCGATGCTCGGGCCCCGGTGTTCCGGCCGCTTCGAGGTGGGCACACAGCGACAGTTCGAAGCCGAACTCGCGCACGGGGGCGGTTCGGGGCCGTTGCCGTATAAGCACGCGGTGCGCAGTGGTAGTGACGGACGTTCAGGAACCGATGCAGGGCGCCGGCCAGCCGATCCGGACCGACGGCCCAGCCATTCGCACGCAGGCCCGTGGCCAGAACAGCACCTTTATGAATCGGACGGAGCGAAGATTGCACACGATTACTCGCTCATATGGCAGGTAGCAACCGACGTCCGGAGGTGAACATCGGGCTGGTCGGCCACGTGGATCACGGGAAGACCACCCTGGTCCAGGCCCTCTCTGGAGAGTGGACCGACCAGCACTCCGAGGAGATGAAGCGCGGGATCTCGATCCGGCTCGGCTACGCGGACACGACGTTCCGTCAGTGCCCCGACTGCGAGGGCACCGCGTCGTACACGGTCGCCGAGGACTGTGCCGACCACGACGTGGAGACCGACGTACTGCGGACCGTCTCCTTCGTCGACGCACCCGGCCACGAGACCCTGATGGCGACGATGCTCTCCGGTGCGGCGATCATGGACGGCGCGGTGCTGGTCGTCTCCGCAACGGAGGACGTCCCCCAGCCCCAGACCGAGGAGCACCTCATGGCGCTGGACATCATGGGGCTTGACAACCTCGTGATCGCCCAGAACAAGATCGACCTCGTCGACCGCGAGCAGGCGGTCGCCAACCACGAGGCGATCGAGGAGTTCGTCGCGGGCACCGTCGCGGAGGGCGCGCCGATCGTCCCCGTCTCCGCCCAGCAGGGCGTCAACATGGACCTCCTGATCGAGGCTATCGAGCGGGAGATCCCGACGCCCGATCGCGACTCCGACGCCGATCCGCGGATGCAGATCGCGCGGAGCTTCGACATCAACCGACCCGGCACCACCTGGGAGGACCTCCTCGGTGGCGTGCTCGGTGGAAGTCTCGTCGAGGGGACGCTCAACGTCGACGACGAGATCGAGGTCCGTCCCGGCCGCGAGGTCGAGGAGGGCGGCGAGACGCGCTACGAGCCGATCACGACGACGGTTCGATCGATCCAGGCCGGCGGGACGCCAGTCGACGAGGCGACGCCCGGCGGACTGCTCGGCGTCGGGACCGGGCTCGATCCCAGCCTGACGAAAGGCGACGCGCTCGCCGGCCAGGTGGCCGGTCACGAGGGCGCGCTGCCCCCGACCTGGGAGCAGTTCACGATGTCCGTCGATCTGCTCGACCGCGTCGTCGGCGACATGGACGACGAAGAGGTCGACGAGATCACCACCGGCGAGCCGCTGATGATGACCGTCGGTACGGCGACGACCGTCGGCTCGGTCACCAGCGCTCGCGGCGACGAGGCAGAGGTCGCGCTCCAGCGCCCGGTTTGCGCCGAGGAGGGCGCGACGATCGCGATCAACCGCCGCGTCGGCTCGCGCTGGCGACTCATCGGGATCGGCACCCTGACGAACTGATCGGCCACCGGGCCGGTCCTCCACGCACCGACTACTGAATATGACCAGGACCGTAGCGATCGACACGAACGCACTCATGATGCCCGTCGAACTCGACGTTCGGCTGTTCGAGGAGCTCGATCGCGTTCTCGGCGGCGCGAGCGCCGACGGGGAGCAGGCTGGGTTCGAGCCGATCGTTCCCCAGGCGGTTCTGGAGGAGCTTCGCCGGCTCTCGGAGGCCGGCGGCGGCGAGGAGTCGATCGCGGCGAGCGTGGGCCACGATCTCGCCACCGATCGCTGTATGCCCGTCGACACCGAGGCTGCAGAGGCCGACGACGCGATCGTCGAGCTCGCCCGCGAGGGCACCGCCGACTTCGTCGTGACGAACGATCTGCCGCTCCGCGACCGGGTCCTCGACGCGGGCGTTTCGGTACTTAGTTTACGGGGGACCGATAAATTGGCCATAACCGAACCGTAGCTGCCACTCATCTACCAATGTACAAACGGGTCAGAGTCACCGACACGGTCGAGGTACCGCCCGAGGAGCTCGCGAACGTCACGCCCGAGCTCGTCAAGCGACTGCTCCAGGACAAGCTCGAAGGGCTCGTCGACGAGGATCTGGGCTCGGTCGTCTCAGTCACCGAGGTCCACGACGTCGGCGAGGGCCGCGTGCTCCCGAACCGCCCCGGCGTCTACTACACCGCGGAGTTCGACGCGGTCACGTTCGACCCCCAGATGCAGGAGGTCGTCGACGGCAACGTCGTCGAGGTCGTCGAGTTCGGCGCCTTCGTCGGGATCGGCCCCGTCGACGGGCTGCTCCACGTCTCCCAGATCTCCGACGAGTACCTCGCTTACGACGGCGAGAACCGCCAGCTCGCCTCGAACGAGTCCAACCGCGTGCTCGCGGAGGGAGACGCCGTCCGGGCCCGGATCGTCACGAAGTCCATCGACGAGCGCAACCCCCGGGACTCCAAGATCGGCCTCACGGCCAAGCAGCCCGGACTGGGCAAGCACGGCTGGCTCGAAGCCGAGCGTCAGACCGACGACGCCGACGTCGCAACGGGTGAGCAGTAATGGCAGACGATCGCCTCGTCTGCCGGGAGTGTCACTCGGTCGTGGACCCCGACGTCGACGCCTGCCCGACGTGTGGCTCCTCCTCGCTCACCGAGGACTGGGCCGGCTACGTCATCGTCGCGCATCCCGAAGAGAGCGAGATCGCAGAGGCGATGGGCGTCACCGAGCCCGGTGCCTACGCGCTGAAGGTCCGATAACGTCCGATGCCGGGTGCCGAGGGAGATCCCACGGAACCCGACGTCGTACTCGAGCTCCCCGAAGCCGCTCGCGGGGAGTTCAAAGACCCGTTCGGTCCCGTTTTCACCGACGTCGATGCGTTGCTCGCCGAGCACGACGGCCCGATCGTCACCGTCGGCGATATCGTCACCTACCATTTCGAGGAAGCCGGCCACCAGCCATCGATCGCGTTCGTCGACGGGCGGACGAAGCGCGAAGCTGCGCCTGACGACGTTCGCGATCGGCTGGACGCCCGGCCGAACCAAGTCACCGTCACGAACCCCGCGGGCGTCATCACGACCGACCTCCTGACGGCGATCGCCGACGCGCTGGCGAGTGACGGTCCCACGACGATCGTCGTCGACGGCGAGGAGGATCTCGCGACGGTACCGGTCGTCCTCGCCGCACCGCTGGGCGCAACCGTGGTCTATGGCCAGCCCAACGAGGGGATGGTCGCCGTGGACGTGACCGAGGCCCACCAGGAATCGTTCCGGGAGCTCCTGTCGGCCTTCGAGGGCGACGTCGAGCGAGCCCGGGCGATCCTCGGCGTCTGAACTGCGTCGTTACTCACCGTTGCAGGCGTTGGGATCGTTCGTCTCCTTTTATGTGCGCGTGGCCCGTAGGAACTAACGATATGTCCGGTCGATTCAGCCGCGGGCTCTCCGTCGTGGACGGGAGCCTCGACGTGTTCCGCGCACGTCCACAGCTGGTCCTCCTCCCCCTGTGTAGCCTCCTGCTGGTCGGCAGCGGCTTCGCCGTCGCTGCCGGTCTGGCACTGCAGTACGGGTTCGTCGCGCCGATCGTCACGAACGACCTGGTGCGCTACGGCGCGATCTTCGTCGGGTTCGGTATCTCGACGGGGCTCGGGACCTTCTTCAACGCCGCCGTGGTCCACGTCGCCGCGCGCCACTTCGCCGGCGAGGATCCGACCGTCCGGGACGGTCTCCGGGCGGCGTGGGAAGCGCGACGCACGATCGCGATCTGGTCGGTCACGGCCGCGACGGTCGGCACCGCACTCTACGTACTCGACGAGAAGTTCGGCGGTCTCGGGACGCTCGCGCGGCTCGGTTTCGACCTGGCCTGGTCGCTGCTGACGTTCTTCGTCGTCCCAGTGCTCGTCCTCGAGGACGACGAGAGCGTTCGCGCCGCCCTCCGACGGAGCGGGGAGACGTTCAAAGACACCTGGGGCGAGAGTCTCACGGTCTCCTTCGGCGTCGGTCTGGTGATGCTCCCGGCAGTCGTCGCTGGCGCGATCGGCATGGGCTGGGCTTTCTTCGCACCGTCGAATCCGATGGCGCTGCTCGCCGGGGCCGCCGGGTTCGTGCTCGTCGTCGGTGCCATCGTCTTCAGCCAGGTGATCACCGCCGTCGCGAAGACTGCGCTGTACCAGTACGCGACGGAGGACCGACGGGTCGGTCCCTTCGCCGAGCTCGGTCCCCGGGCCGTCCTCGACGACGACTGAGTGCTGCCGGCGCCGCCGCTTCACTCGGCGATCGCCGTCGCCTCGACCTCGACGACGAGCGCCGGATCGATCAGCGCCTGCACCTCCACGAGCGTCGAGGCAGGCTTCGCGTCGCCGAAGTGCTCGCCGTGGGCTCGACCGATCTGCTCCCAGTCGTCGGCGTCGGTGACGAACATTCGGGTCCGGACGACGTCGGCTGGCTCCCCGCCCGCGTCGCGGACCGCGTCCTCGACGAGGCCGAACGCGTGGGTGGCCTGTTCGTATGGCCTGCCCGGCGCGACCGGATCGCCGTTCTCGTCGGTCGCTGTCGTGCCAGCGACCTCGATACGGTCGCCGACGCGAACTGCACGCGAGTAGCCGACCTCGTCCTCCCACTCCGTACCACTGGAGATCTCTGTTCGATCCATACGGGCACTCTGTCGGGGTCCGATACAAAGGTGCAGGTCGACCGACGACGCCGGATTGCATCGACGGGCGGGACTGCGCGTTCGTCGGGAGCGTACTGTCGCGGTGTGGATGTGTAGCGTCCCCGCGACGGTGCAGTTGTCGTGCTGCCGTGGTGGGTAGCTGTGTGGAAGGTGTAGCCGTTTTTTGGTGGAGATTTTTTGCGCGAGGGCGCCGCGGTGAGGCCGCGAGGCCGAGTCGCGGCCGCCCGAGCGTAAAAAAGGTCCTTCGAAATCCTTTTACGCGTTTCGCGGCCAGATACACGTAACTGAGCCATGGACGTCGATATCATCGAAGAAGACGAGAACCCCATGTTGCATCGGACCGACGTGCGATTCCGCGTTCGCCACGACGAGAGCACTCCCGAGCGCCTCTCCGTGCGTGACAGCCTCGCCGCCATGCTGAACAAGGACGCCGAAGAGGTCGTCGTTCGCAAGCTCGACACCAAGTTCGGCATGCGCGAGACGATCGGCACGGCGAAGGTCTACGAGGACGCCGACTACGCCGTCGACATCGAGCAGGACCACATGCTCGATCGCAACAAGATCGGCGTCGAGGCCGACGCTGACGAGGAGGCCGAGGAGGCATGAGCCGCCACGAGATCTACGCCGACGACGGCACCACGGACAGCGAGCAGTGCCCGCGCTGTGAAGACACGTTTCTCGGCGAGCACGACGACCGGCTGCACTGCGGCAAGTGCGGCTACACCGAGTGGAAGTAGGGGATGCGCGTCCTCGGGATCGAAGGGACCGCGTGGGCCGCAAGCGCCGCCCTGTACGACACCGGGGACGACTCCTTCTCCCTGACGACCGACGCCTACGTTCCAGAGACCGGCGGCATCGACCCGCGCGAGTCCGCCGATCACATGGCCGACGCGGTACCTGCCGTTATCGCCGAGATGCTCGAGGAGGCACGGGAGCGAACAGCGCCGGCTGCGGGAGCCGGATCTGCCGCTGGGGGCGCCGCCGACGAGCCGCCGATCGACGCAGTGGCGTTCTCACAGGGCCCCGGCCTCGGCCCGTGTCTGCGGATCGCCGGGACGTCCGCCCGCGCACTCGCCGACTCCCTGGACGTTCCGCTGGTCGGCGTCAACCACATGGTCGCCCACCTCGAGATCGGCCGGCACTGCTCCGGGTTCGACCAGCCGGTCTGTCTGAACGCCAGCGGGGCGAATGCGCACGTCCTCGGCTACCACAGCGTCCGGGCGAGTGAAGCGAGCCCGGGCTCGTCGGGCGAGCGCAGCGTGCCCGACGGTGGCCGGTACCGGGTCCTCGGCGAGACGATGGACACCGGCGTCGGGAACTCACTCGACAAGGTGGCTCGCCACGCCGGGCTCTCACATCCCGGCGGGCCGAAGCTCGAGGAGCTGGCGACCGACGGCGAACTGTTGGATCTCCCCTACGTCGTCAAGGGGATGGACTTCTCCTTCGCCGGCATCGTCACCGCTGCCCAGGACGCGCTGGACGACGGCGCGCCGATCGAGGACGTCGCTCGCTCGCTCCAGGAGACCATCTTCGCGATGCTCACGGAGGTCGCCGAGCGCGCGCTCGCGTTGACGGGGAGCGACGAGCTCGTTCTCGGGGGCGGCGTCGGCAACAACGATCGACTCAGGGAGATGCTCGCGGCGATGTGCGAGGCTCGCGGCGCAGCGTTCTTCGCTCCAGAGCCACGGTTCCTCGGCGACAACGCGGCGATGATCGCGCTCACGGGCGCCAGGCAGCTCGCAGTGGGCGACACCGTCGCTATCGAGGACTCCGGCGTGCGACCGAACTACCGCCCCGACCAGGTCCCGGTGACCTGGCGGGAGGACGAGTCCTCGACCGCGATCGCCCCGGCAGCGTCCGGCCAGCGCCGCGGTGCGGAGGCGGTCGTCGAGATCGACGACGACCGCGTCACGAAGCGCCGCATTCCCAAGGAGTACCGCCATCCCGATCTCGACGAGCGACTCCGCGCCGAGCGGACCCGAAGCGAGGCTCGGCTGACCGCTCGTGCGCGGAGACTCGGGATCCCCGCACCGGTCGTGCTCGACGTCGATCCAGTGGATGCGACGCTCGAACTCTCGACGGTCGGGGCGCACGACCTCCAATCGACGCCCGAACCGGCGCTGCTCGGTGCTGTCGGCGAGCACCTCGCGAGGCTGCATGCCGACGGCGTCGTCCACGGCGATCTCACGACGCGTAACGTCAGGGTTCTCGACCACGCTGAAGACGGCGGCGGCTCCGGGGCATCGGCGCCGACCGATCGTGTCGCGCTGATCGACTTCGGACTCGGGTACGACAGCGATCACGTCGAGGACCACGCGATGGATCTGCACGTTCTCGAGCAATCGATCACCGGGACGGCGTCGGATCCGGAGGCATGTATCGACGCGCTGGAGACGGCGTACGCGGCTGTGGGCGATCCCGCGGTGCTCGAACGGCTGCGCGAGATCGAGGGCCGCGGCCGGTACCAGTAACCGGTCCGGGCATCGTTCGCGCTCGAACTGGTCCATCGGGAACCGTCGCCTCGCAGTTTTTATCCCACGGGCCGTCGTAGGAACCCCCATGGTCGACAAGCCCAACTCAGGCGAGCTGTTCGGCATCCCGTACAACTTCGAGAAGCCGAGCATGCGGCGGCTGCTCTCCTCCTACTGGCAGCCCGGGGACGGGATGCTCGTCAAGAAGCCCTTCGGCGTCGGCTACACGCTGAACCTCGCGAACTGGCGCTCGTGGCTCGTCATCGGCGTCGCCGGCGCGCTCCTCTACCAGGAGCGATCGGGGTCCGCCGATTCGGGCGCCGAGGAGGACGAGACCGAATCCGACGAGCCGGTCGAGGTCCTCGTCGACGACTGAATGCTGCGGTTCGTCACCGGGAACGAGGGCAAGGTCCGGGAGGCACGCGAGTATCTCCCGATCGCGGTCGAGCAGGTCGACTACGACTACGTCGAGGTGCAGTCCGACGACCTGGCGGTGATCGCGGCGCGGGGCGCCCGCGAATCCTACCGCGAACTCGGCGCTACGGAGCCCGTCGCCGTCGAGGACTCGGGGCTGTTCGTCGACGCGCTCGACGGGTTCCCGGGCCCGTACTCCGCGTACGTCGAGCACTCGCTCGGGATCGAGCGCGTCCACCGACTCGTCGACCCGGAGGACGACCACCGGGCGTCGTTCCGGAGCGTCGTCGCGTACGCGGTCGACGCTGACGCGGTCGGGGATTCGACGGCCGACGGCACCGCCCTCGACTGGCACGACGGCGTCACCGTCGACGACGGCGTCGCTGTGGCGACGTTCGAGGGGACCGTCCGCGGGGAGATCGTCGCGCCGCGCGGCGACGGCGGCTTCGGCTACGATCCGATCTTCGAACACGACGGCCGCACGATGGCCGAGCGATCGACCGAAGCGAAGAACGCGATCTCCCATCGTGGCCGAGCGCTCGCGAAGCTCGCGGACTGGCTGGCTGCCCAGGAGTGAGGGAGCAACCGTCGCACTGACTGATCGACGCCCGGGCAGCTCGGCGTCGGTCAGTCTCGCGGGTCGCGATCCGGTCCCTCGTACGGCACTTCGTCGAGGGACTCGTAGAGTGCTTCCGCGTCGAAGACGGCGAGAAACGCCTCGGGCGTCCGGACGCTGACCGACACGCGGCCCTGTAGCTCGACCCCGGCAGTGGCGCTCGTGAGATTCTCGTCGAAGCTGAGCAGGTGTGCGGCATCCCCGTGGAGCGCGCTCGCGAGTCCCGGGTGATCGCCTGCGGGATGCTCGACTGCGCGTGCCTCCCGCTCGATCCGCTCGCGCCAGTCCGCCGCGAGCTCCTCCTCGGCCAGCGTCGCGATCACCGCCTCGGCGTCGTCGAGCAGCCGATCGCTGGCCACCAGCTCGATCCAGGAGTGCGATCGGACGACGTCGAGCGCCTCGCGGGCCGGCCCGTCGGCGAGGAGGTCGGCAGCCAGGACGTCCGCGTCGGCAGTCACGCTCGCCGGATCAGGCGGCGTCGTCATCCTCACCTCGTAGCCGTCCGAGCGTCGATCGAACGTCCTCGGTGTCGACGTCGAACGCTTCGGCACGATCGAACAGCGTGGCCCAGCTCACGGTCGATCCGTGGGGCTGCCGGGAGAAAAGCAATCCGGGTCTCTGCCAACTATGTGCGTGGTCGCCGTCGATGTGTCGGTGCCGAGCAGTTCGACAGCGGCTACTGTCCGGGTGGTCCTCCTCTGCGTTCGCTGCGCGCCGAGGATCCGGGCGGCCACTCGCCGACGGTGGCGTCGCGGACGACCACGGCGAGGAGGATCGATGCGAGGAATCCGACGACCATTGCGACGCCGTAAACGACGCCGGTGAGTCCGTACGCCTCCGTCGCCCAGACGGTGGCGAGCATCGGTGGCGCCACAGCGGCGACGAAGACGACGTCCTCGGGGCCCCACGGCCCGACGTGACTCGAGCTCACGTCGAAGACGTAGACGAGCAGCGCCGCGAACGGCACGCCGAAGCCGATCGCGATCGCGCCGGCAGCCAGCAGCGTCTGCTGGACGCCGGATACGCCGAACTGGGGCACGGCGAGTGCGGCAACAATGCCGACGATGACGACGGTCGAAACGAACTCGGCGAGCCGTTCGGTGTCCATACGACCGAATTCGGTGGACGGTTCAAGTGTGTGGCGGTCTCGCAGGGGTCGAACACCGATTGGCGCCCGGGGTGGACGCTTACCGAGATTCCGCCAGCAGGTAGCGCCGCCTGCTACAGCAACGCTGTACAGTTCACTCCCGTGGCTCGACGACGGACGACAGGTCGTCGATCTCCTCGAGGACTGCCGTCGCACCCACGTCTTCGAAGAGTGCCCGCCCGCGATCGCCACTGAGCCCGCCGGTGAGCACGCCGATGCCGTGGTAGCGTCTCGATGGATCAGCCGTCGCCGCGTTCGTCGCGGTCCGAACGTCGTCGAGCGTGTCCCCGACGAACGCGAGCGACGAAGCGTCGAACCGGTCGGCGAGCGTAAGCAAGGCGTCTGGATCCGGCTTGCCGGCCTCCCAGTCGTCCATGGTGAACCGATGCTCTTCGGGAACGTCGAGGCCGGTCCGATCGAGCGCGATCTCGGCCTCCGCGGCGGGTCGCCCCGTCAGGACGCCGACGTCGAACGCTGACTGGAGCCACTCGATCGTCGCGTCGTCGATCAATACCGGCTCGTCGTGAATGTACCCCTCGCGATCGAGGTCCGGCTCCGCTCCCTCCAGCTCCCGATAGAGATCGCTGCCGAGGTAGAGCTGCTGGAAGACCGCCCGGAGCCGTGCTGGATCCCACGCAGCTTCGATCGACTCGGCATCCGGCGTGGACAGCGACGATCGGAGGACGGATCGAGCGCCCTCGAGCCCGCCGCCGGCATCGGCGATGGCGCCGGTGAACGCCTCGACGTCCGGATCGAAGGAGGCGTCTTCACTGGCGCCAGCAGTGGTCGGTCCGTCGCCGCCAGAGTCGCCCTCGCCGTCGTTCGCTTCGGTCGCCAGTGCGTAGAGTGCCAACGCATCGGTCAGCTCCCAGTCGTTGTTGAATCCGCCCGCTTCCTTGAATGACTGAACGACTGCTCGATCGAACGACGCGCCGTAGACGATCTCGACGGATTCGACGATCGCGCGGCGGTAGGAGTCGGCCACGTCGACGAGCACGCCATCGACGTCCAGCACGACAGCGTCGACCTGCATAGCCACGAATGGACGCCGGGCGCATTTGGGCGTACCTATTCACGGCGACCGGTTCCACAGTCCTCGATCCAGTAGACCGTCTCGCCACCGGCGAGTTGCTGGGGCCCCGCGGCGACCGACGGTGGCTCTCCGCCCAGGGTCGTGAACGCCGCTGGCACGTCCAGCGCCGTGGCGAGATCGACGAACGGACCGTGGAGTTCCGGGGGAAGACGGAGCGCGTAGAGCCCGTCGAGCCCCGTCAGTAGCTCGCTGGTCGCTTCGGGAGGCGGCCCTCCGGTCGCCGCGCGACTCAACTCGACGAGGTCCGTGTGCCGGAACGCGACGCCCGGTGGGACCGATCGCTCGACGACGTCGATCGCGGCGACGTCGACGTTCCGCTCCGCGATCGCAGCGGCGACGGCCGTCCGCTCGCCGATCCCGACTTCGAGCAGGCGTACGGGCGCGGATTTCCGGCCCGTTTCGTGCTCGCCGACGAGCCCGTCGACGAGCGTCGCGGCCAGTGCAGTCGTGCGATCAGCGTGCGACACGCCGGGACGTTTATGCCCGGGAAGGCATAACGACTCCCCATGCTCGTCGACATCGTGCCGGTCGGGGAGGTGCCGGCGCCAGTGAAGCGCCAGGCCTCCGACGCGCTCCAGTCGGTCTACGACTGCGACGTCTCCGTGCACGAGGAAAGAGAGATCCCATCCGGTGCCTACGACGAAGGGCGCTCCCAGTACCGCGCCGAGGAGTTCATCGAGCTCGCCAGCCGCGTCGGCCGCGGCGAGAAGAACATCGCGCTGACGCCGAAGGACCTCTTCTACCGCCGGCGGAACTACGTCTTCGGCCTCGCGTATCTCGATGGCAACGGCTCGGTCGTCTCGACCTACCGGCTCCAGACCTCCTCCGATGGCGGCTTCTCCGAACGCGGCTCCGACGAGATCTTCGGGGATCGCGTCCGGAAGGAGATCGTCCACGAGATCGGTCACACGCTCGGCCTCGAACACTGCGACAACAAGCGATGCGTGATGAACTTCTCCCCGACGGTGCGCGAGGTCGACGTCAAAGAGCCCCATCTCTGTGGCTCCTGCTCGCGGCGAATCCGATAGGATGGCCGAGCACAGCTCCTCTGCCGATTCGGACGCCACAGTGGCTGCCAGGGATGCGGCCTCCGGGACCGGTCCCGACGAGGCGATCGTCGACACTGGTGGTGAAGTCGACGCCGTCGATCCCGCCAATGCCGCCGAAGCCACCGAAATGGCGGACGCGGCCGTCGCTGCCCTTGAGCACGTGATCGTCGTCGGGTACGACGCGTGGACGGAGCCGGTGCTCGTCGAACTCGCCGAGTGCGGGGTATCCTTCACGGTCGTGACGACCGACGGCGAGGCTGCGGATCGCCTCGAAGATCGCGGTCTCTCCGTCGTGCACACCGACGACGTCGACGAGGCGTGTTTCCGCGCTGCCGGCGTGGCCAACGCCGACGCGGTGCTCGTCGCGACCCTCGACGACCAGCTCAACGTCCTCGCGGTGCTCACGGTCATGAACGTCGACGAGTCGATGAGAGTGGTGACGTTCGCCGGCGAGCGGCAGGACGTCCAGAAACTGCGCGCCGCTGGTGCGGACAGCGTCGTGAGCATCGGCCAGGCGGTCGGTGAGCTCCTCGTCGAGGTCGCGCTGTCCGAGCGCAACGTCTCCGAGGTCGTCGGGGAGCTCGTCGGCGACGGTTCCTTACGCGGGCCGGTGCCGGGAGGTTCTTAAGCCATCCAGTCACAGGTCCGTGCATGCTGGGGACCTGGACGGGCAAGCGATTCAGCGTCCTGCTCACCATCGTGGTGGGCGTCCTCTCGGTGATCACGGGGATCGTCAACATCGCGATCGGCAGCGTCGCCGTCATCGAACCGCTCCAGCCCTACGTGCCGGCGACGGTCAGGACCGCAGCCGGGTTCACCGGTGCGATCACCGGATTCCTGATGCTCCTCGGAGCTTTCGGGCTTCGGCGAGGCTACCGTGCCGCCTGGGCACTGACGATCGTTCTCCTTCCGGTCACCGCCGCACAGGGACTGATCCAGTCGAGTCCGCTCTCCGTCCCGCTGGTCCTCTTCTCCGTGCTCTCGATCCCGACGCTCGCCGTCAGTCGCCATCACTTCCGCAGCAGGGTCTCCCTCACGACCGCACAGATAGCTGCGGCGATCGCTCTCGTCACCGTTCAGCTCTACGGCACTGCCGGCACGTACGCACTCCGTGAGGAGTTCTCGAACGTCTCGACGGTCCTCGACGCGTTCTACTTCACCATCGTGACGGCGTCGACCGTCGGCTACGGTGACGCGACGCCGACGACCCAGGTCGCGCGGCTGTTCGGGATGAGCGTGCTCCTGTTCGGGACGGCCACGTTCGCGATCGCGCTCGGGACGCTGCTCGGCCCGATCCTGGAGTCCCGGTTCGCGGCTGCACTCGGACAGGTCCGAAACCGGGAGTTCGATCTCCTGGAGGAGCACGTGCTCGTACTCGGCTGTGGCGACCTGACCGATCCGATCGTCGACGCCCTCGAGTCGCGGGACCGCGAGTTCGTGGTCATCACCGACGATCAGGACCGCGTCACGGAGCTTTCAGAGCGCGACGTGCTCGCCGTCCACGCCAACCCGAGCGACGAGACGATACTCGAACGAGCGCGGATCGAAGAAGCGACGGTCGCTATCGCGGCCACCGAGAGCGACTCCGCGGACGCCTTCTCGGTGCTCACCGCCAGACAGCTCGCGCCCGACCTGCGGATCGTCGCCGCTGCCACCAACGCCGAAAACTCGAGCAAGCTGGAACGTGCCGGCGCCGACGTGGTGGTAGACCCCGCGGCGATCGGTGGCCAGCTGCTCGTCGGCGCGGCCGACTGATCCCCCAGGGTGCGACGACCGCCGCCCAGATTTGCTCGGAGACCGCAACGGACGCGGCTGGCGGCGAGCGCGGCAACTACTCGCGATCGAGCACCGACCCCTCTTCGAACTCGGCCCTGACGACTTCGAGCGTCCGATAGGAGCGGTGCTCTGCGATCAGCGTCGCTCCCAGGAACGCCGCCACGGCGACGCTGGCCCAGACGGTGCTGTCGGTTGGATCGGCTCGATCGAGCGCGCGATGCGCCCAGAACAGGTCCGCCCAGACCGAGTCGTGGAACCCGAGCGTGCCCGAGGTTTCGAGGAGCTTGCTCGCGTCGGGAACCATCGCCCAGCCACCGGCGACGATCGTCCAGGTGCGCGGATACCGGACGTTCGGAACGAGGAAGGTTACTGCGAGGATCGCGATCGTCGCACCGACGGCGAAGTGCGTGATCGCCTGGGACATGCTTGCGCTTGGCACCGGCAGTGGAAAGTGTTACCGGGGTTTCGCGGCGGGACCCTGGCGGCCGACCCGCCGCCCGCCGTTCCTGCCAGACCGGCTACTGTAGTAGCTCGACGCCGGAGTCGGACTCGTCGCTGACGACGACGCCGTCGGCGACGCTCCGGATCGCCGCTCGGGTTTGCTCGTCGACCGCTGCCGGGTCGAGGTGGAAGTGAGCGATCGCGTCCGCGGCCTCGACGTGGGTGCGGAGCTCCGAGAGAAACCGGACGAGCTCCTCGGTCCCGACGTACTGGAGCGTCGTGGTGAGCGACCGGAAGCAAACGACGACGCGCTCCTCGGCGTCGGCCCATTCCGAGAGCTGGCTGCTGATCGTGACGCCGAGTCCGGTGAGGTCGCCGGGATCGTTCACCTCGTGGGTCGTCAGCCAGCTCGCTTTCGGCTCGCCGGCAGTCTCTGGATCGGCCCCGCCAGACTCGGCCGTCGCCGATTTCGTTGCTCCCGGGTCAGTGGCCGCCGTCGGCTCCGTCTCGGCTGCCACGGCGTCCGTCGCGCCTGTCTCTCGGGGTCCGGAATCGGTCGCTCCGGCGCCGGGGGCGCCCTCCCCCGGTGCGGTCTCGGCGAAGCTGGCGCTGACGACGGCGAACTCCGCGGGATGTTCGCCGACGTGATCGTCCCAGCGCCGGTGGGTCTTGCCGATCGTCTCGGTCACGCTGACGATGAGCAGCTTCTCTGAGGCCGGCTCCGTGACGGTGAGGAGATCGAGACACGTCGTGGTGTCGCGATCGTCGAACCGCGGGGTTTCGACGAGGAGGAGGGCCGGCGGTTCGACGGCACCGGAGAGGCCGCTCGGATCGTGCGAGGTGGAGGGCTCCATACGCGTACCTGTACATTCGGGTTCGAAGAGATAAAACCCGCTGCTCGTCGGGAGCGTCCGCGGTGGGCTGTCCACGTGACGACGCGATCGAGAGTGCACAGCCGGCGAGCGGGATCGCGAGCACGCTGGTGCGTATCGCACCATCGACACGGTTTTGCGGCGTCCCGGAAAACGTCGCAGCAAGAATGCTCGACAGGACGACCCTCCGGGAAGAGCCCGAACGGGTCCGCGCGGCGCTCGACGCCCGCGGGAGCGATCTCGATCTCGACGCGATCCTCGCGGTCGACGAGGAGTGGCGCGAGCTGAAAGCCCGCGGCGACGAACTGCGCCACGAGCGCAACGAGGTGAGCCGCTCGATCGGCGACCTCAAGCGAGAGGGCAAGGAGGAGGAAGCCGAGGAAGCCATCGAGCGCTCCAGCGAGCTGAAAGCCGAACTCGAGGAGGTCGAGGACCGTGCCGACGAGCTGGAGGCCGAACTCGAGGAGCGCCTGCTCGAGATTCCCCAGCTCCCCCACGAGTCCGTCCCGGAGGGCGAGGACGAGAGCGACAACGAGGAGGTCCGCCGCGAGGGGTTCGACGATCTACGCGACGATCTCCCAGCGGAGATCGTCCCGCACTACGAACTCGGCGAGGAGCTCGACGTCATCGACGAGCGCCGCGGCGCCAAGACTACCGGTGCCGGTTTCTACTTCCTGAAGGGCGACGGCGCGCGACTCGAGCACGCGCTCATCCAATTCATGCTCGACGTCCACCGCGAGCAGGAGTACGTCGACGTCTTCCCGCCGATCCCCGTCAAGAGCTCCTCCATGGAGGGCACCGGCCAGCTCCCGAAGTTCGCCGACGACGCCTACCGTCTCGGCGGCGCGGAGACCGTCGAGTACGAGGACGACGACCTCTGGCTCTGCCCCACCGCGGAGGTGCCGGTCACCAACATGTACGCCGACGACATCCTGCTCAGCGACGACCTCCCGCTGAAACACCAGGCGTACACGCCGAACTTCCGTCGGGAAGCCGGCGAGCACGGCACGGAGACCCGCGGGATCGTCCGCGTCCACCAGTTCAACAAGGTCGAACTCGTCAACTTCGTCGAACCCGAGGAGAGCTACGACCGCCTCGAAGCGTTGCTGGGCGAGGCCGAAGCGGTACTCGACCGCCTCGGACTCCCCTACCGCGTCCTCGACCTCTGTGCCGGCGATCTGACCTTCGCCTCCGCCAAGACCTACGACCTCGAGGTCTGGGCGCCCGGCGACGACATGGACGACGGCCCGGAGGCGGGCGGACGCTGGCTCGAGGTCTCCAGCGCGTCGAACTTCGAGGCGTTCCAGGCCCGACGCGCCGGGCTTCGCTACCGCCCCGAGCGCCACGAGTCCGCCGAGTATCTGCACACCCTGAACGCCTCCGGCACCGCCGTGGGTCGCGTGATGGTGGCGCTGCTCGAGTACTACCAGAACGAGGACGGCACCGTCACGGTGCCCGAGCCACTCAGGCCCTACATGAACGGCCAGGAACGCATCGAAGGGCACGAGCCCGTCGGCGAGGCAGCCGTCGGCGCCGGCGAGAAGGAGTAACGCAGCGCTGCGGCCAGTCGCTGTGGCGGATTCCGATCCGGTTTCTCCACTGGGTCAGATCGAATAGGTTCTGAGCGACGCGAGCGCTCCGTCCTCGACCTCGAACGCGTCGGCGAACTCGAACCAGACCTCACCGTTCGATCGCCGGAGCGTGCCCTCGACGACCACGCGATCCGTCGCCGCGGTCACGTGTTCGATCTCGTGGGTGGTGTCCCGATCGGGCCGGTCGTGCTGCATGAAGGAGACGAAGCTCTCCCGATCCTCGAACGTCCGGTCGGCGCGCTGCTGGGTGAACGCCGGATCGAGGAGGTCGCGAAGTCGGTCGTACTCGTCGTCGTCGATCGCTTCGTAGTACGACCGGGCGAGCGTCGCGGGATCCATGTGACTCCACGTCGCGTCTGCCAGCTGTTAACACCCGCGGTCCGCACGCCGGACGTTTCGCTGGGAGCGCCGTCGTGGCGACGTTTCAGCTACTCTCCGTCGGCAGTACGCCCGCGGTCGCGCTGACGCTCGAGCGACGGAAGCTCGCCGACCGCCTCGATGGCCTCGATCGCGTCGCGTTCGTACTCGTCCGCGACGTCGGTCGTTCCCTCACCGTAGTGCTGGGCTGCAGTGGCGAACCAGTCCGACGCCTGCCGGAGCCGCCGGGCCTTCTCCGCGGCCGTGGCTGCCGCGGCTTCGATCCCGTCGGACTCGGCGAACCGCCGTGCCGACGCGAATCCGTCCACAGCGTCGTCGAGGTAGTAGCGGGCCTCCTGGAAGGTCTCTCTCGCCAGCCCCCAGTGTTTCTCGTCGTAGGCGTTGCGGGCGGCGTCGAGCTCCGAGCGGCCGTACTGGAACTGCTCGTGGGCCTCGCCGTAGCGATCCATCGCCGACCTGTCGTCCTGGATCGCCTCGATCGCGTCGGTGACGGCGTCGAGGTCGGGCTGGGTGTGTGGATCGTCCGTCGTCCAGGCGTACTGCACCGTCCGATGGAGGTCGACGACGAAGATCGCCCGGTGTGGCACGTCCGGATGGCCCTCGATCTCGTCGGCGAGCACGCCGTACGCTTCGGCCGTCTCCCCGCGGCGATCCGAGAGCAGCGGGAACCCCAGCCCGTTCTCCTCTGCGAACGCCCGGTGGCTGTAGGCGCTGTCGACGGAGATGCCGAGCAGTCGGACGTCGGCCTCGAGCCCGAACAGCTCGACGTCCCGTAGCGAGCACATCTCCTCTGTACACGCCGGGCTGAAGTCCATCGGATAGAAGACCAGGACGTGCACTCGGTCGGGATCCTCTGGCATCTCGAACTCGTCGATCTCTCGGCCGTGTGCTCCTGGATGGGAGAAGGTCGGTGCGGGCGCACCCGGTTCGAGCATGACGGGCAGATTGACGGCCGATCCGGAAATCGATTGCGGCGGGGGAAGGTACGGGTACCCAGACCGTTCCCGGAGGACTGACGCCGCTTCCCGGGTACCCAAACCGCTTCCCGGGGGACCGATGCCCTGATAGGGTGCGTGCTCGTGCGTCCAGACGAGGAATGCAGACCCACGTCGTCCCGGTCGGCTTCGACTACGACCGGCTCATCGCGCCGCTCGTCCGCGACCAGCTCGACGTGGACCGCGCGATTCTCCTCGAGGGGGCCGTCGGGAGCGAGGCCAACGTCGAGTACTCGCGTCGGCTGTCGACGAAACTCGAGCAGGACTTCCGGAACCTGCTCGGGGCGACCACCGAACGGCTGGTCCTCGAGAACGTCTACGACTACGACCCCGCCTTCGAGCAGGCCTACGAATTGATCAACGACGAACTGGATCGCGGGAACGAGGTCTGGGTCAACGTCTCGGCGATGCCGCGGCCAGTCTCCTTCGCGTTCGCGACCGCCGCCCACTCCATCATGGTCGAGCGAGAGGCCGACCGCGAGAAGATCCACACCTACTACACGGCGCCCGAGAAGTACCTCGAGACCGAACTCGCCGAGGAGCTCCGGGAGCAACGCGCACTGCTCGAGGACCTCCGCGAAACCCAGTCGGAATCGACTGCCGACGCGATCGGCGAGGCACGCCTCGAGGAGCGTCTCGAACAGACCCGCGACCTCCTGGCGGAGTTCGACGAGCGCGGGACGACGATCGGCGCCAAGGAGATCGACGGCAGCCACATCGTCGAGCTACCCGTCGCCTCGTTCTCCAACGTCAAACCGTTCGAGGAGGTCATCCTCTACAAGCTGGGCGACGCTGGCGAGTTCGACTCCGTTTCGGAGCTGGCGAAGGCCCTCGCCGACGAACTCGACGAGGAGTACACCGACAGCTTCCGCTCGAAGGTCATCTACAACGTCGATCGGTTGGGGCCGGGCGGAAAGGGGTACATCGAGCAGGACCACCACGGGAAGTCCCACCGGACGCGGCTCTCGCGGATCGGCGAGCTGTGGGTTCGGGCACACTCCGGCTCCCCACCGGAGGAAGTAACGGTGGACTGATCCGTACGGCCTAATCCACGCTGTCGGGGCGTGCACTGTGACTTTGTTGCGGTCGCGAAAGGATGATACGACCGCCTCGCGTAGACCGACCATGGTCGATCGCGAATCCTCCGTTATCACGGCCGCGGTCTGGCTCGGGTCGCTCGTGCTCGTCGGCGTCCCGACGCTGGCCTTCCTCTCGGCGACGCGGCGCGTCGTTCTCTCCGAACTCGGGCTCGATCCGGTTCCCTGGCTGCTGCTCGCGATCGGGATCGTCGAGATCGCCGTCGCCCTGTACACTGCGAACCTGGTAACCCGCGTGCGCCTCCACGGCTATCGGGAACTCCACCACCGATCGACGAGCAGGACGCTCGTCCGTCACGCCGTGTTCGTGGTTCCTGCCGCGCTCGTCGTCGGATTCGTCGGCTATCTCGTGCTCGCGATCGGCGCTTACATCGAGGCCGAGGGCGGCGCTGGCCCCCTCACGATCGTCGGCTTCGCACTCGCCGTCGTCGCGTTCGCGCTCCTCGTGGTGCGGTCCGCGGCCGCACTCTGGTCGGGTCGCATGGACGGTTCGCGGCCAGGTGTCGATTCGCCCGAGGCGGAGTGATTCGCTTCGCCGGCCTCGTCGCCGATTGACGACGAAAGAGGTAAGTGCGGGACGGGAGCAGTCCCTGATGATGTACGTCGGGTTCGCCGTAGCGGCGGTCGTAGTAGGGGCCTTTTAGCCCCGCATCTCTCACCTCCAGTTCTCGCATCGCCCGCAGCGAACCCGAAAGTTCCCGGCCGCCGTCTCGTTCGATCGCCGACGGCGACGCCGGCTCCGACGGATCCGATCGACCACAGCAATGCCAGACCCAATGCGAACCGACCGCGACGACGCCGAATCGGCACCGACGAGTGACGACCCCGACCCCACGCTCGAGGGCAAGTACGACCCGCGCGAGGCCGAACAGCGCTGGCAGGAGTACTGGCTCGAGGCGGACGTCTACAGCTACGACGACGAGATCGAGGATCCCGACACCGCGTACTCGATCGACACGCCGCCACCGACGGTCTCGGGGAGCCTCCACATGGGCCACCTCTACGGCAGCACGCTGCAGGACTTCGCAGCGCGATTCCACCGGATGTCCCGTGAGGACACGTTCTTCCCCTTCGGCTACGACGACAACGGAATCGCCTCCGAGCGGCTGACCGAGCGCGAACTGGACATCCGCCACCAGGACTACTCCCGCCGGGAGTTCCAGGAGAAGTGCCGCGAGGTCTGCCGGGACTACGAGGACGAGTTTACGGAGAAGATGCAGTCCCTCGGCATGTCGATCGACTGGGACCGGACCTACAAGACGATCGAGCCCCGCGTCCAGCGGATCTCCCAGCTGTCCTTCCTCGATCTCTACGAGCAAGGCCGGGAGTACCGCCAGAAGGCGCCAGCGATCTGGTGCCCCGACTGCGAGACCGCGATCAGCCAGGTCGAGATGGAGGACGACGAGCGGGACTCCGCGTTCAACGACATTCCCTTCGAGCTGGTCGAAACGGGCGGTGAGCCCGACGCGGACGCCGTCGCGACCGCGGCCGAGGAACGGCCCTACGCACCGCCGACCGAGCCCGGTGACGACCTCGTTATCTCGACGACGCGCCCGGAGCTCCTGCCGGCCTGCGTCGCGATGTTCGTCCATCCCGACGACGACGCAAACGCCCACCTCGTCGGCGGGACCGCAAAGGTGCCACTGTTCGGGCACGAGGTCCCGATCTACGAGGACGAGCGCGTCGACCTCGAGACCGGCACCGGGCTGGTCATGTGCTGTACGTTCGGCGACCAGACCGACATCGAGTGGTACCAGGCGCACGACCTGGACCTCCGCGTCGCGATCGACGCCTCCGGCACGATGACGGAAATCGCCGGCGAGTACGAGGGCCAGTCCACCGAGGCGGCACGCGAGGCGATCATCGAAGCGCTCGAGGACGCCGGTCTCCTCTACGACCACGATCCGATCACGCACGCTGTCCAGGTCCACGAACGCTGTGGCGTCCCCGTCGAGTACCGGGTCTCGAAGCAGTGGTACGTCGAGATCCTCGACAGGAAGGAGGAGTATCTCGAGGCCGGCCGCGAGATGGACTGGTATCCCGAGAAGATGTTCTCCCGGTACGAGCACTGGATCGAGGGGCTGGAGTGGGACTGGCTGATCTCTCGCCAGCGCGACTCCGGCATCCCGTTCCCGGTCTGGTACTGCGAGGACTGCGACGAGCCGATCGTCGCCGACCGGGAGGATCTCCCCGTCGAGCCGATCGAGGACGAAGCGCCGGTCGACGCCTGTCCCGCGTGCGGGCACGACGCCTTCGAGCCCGAGGAGGACGTCTTCGACACGTGGGCGACCTCCTCGCTCACGCCGCTGATCAACGCCGGCTGGGACTGGGACAGCGAGGCGGAGGCGTTCACCCTCGACAACCCCGAGCTCTACCCCTTCGACCTCCGGCCGCAGGGTCACGACATCATCAGCTTCTGGCTGTTCCACACGGTCGTCAAGTGTTACGAACACACCGGCGAGGTGCCCTTCGACGGCGTGTTGATCAACGGCCACGTGCTCGACGAGCACCGCGAGAAGATGTCGAAGTCGAAGGGCAACGTGGTCACCCCCGAGGAGGTCATGGACGAGTTCCCCGTCGACGCCGCGCGGTTCTGGGCGGCCGGCACCGCCGTCGGCGACGACTTCCCGTTCAAAGAAGGTGATCTGGAGGCCGGCGAGCGCCTGCTCCGGAAGCTCTGGAACGCGTCGAAGCTCGTCGACCAGCTGGCACCGGTGGATCCGGCGGCCCCGAATACTGGTGCTGTGGAGGTGGACGAGGAGGGAGCGGCGCCGACCGGCGTCGCCGATTCCGACCTCGAACCGATCGACGAATGGCTCCTCGCACGGCAGGACGCCGTGCTCGAGTCCGTCACCGAGAAGTTCGCGTCCCACGAGTACGCGAAGGCGCGCACGGAGCTGCGCACGTTCTTCTGGGAGACGTTCTGTGACGACTACCTCGAGATCGCGAAACAGCGTCTCGACGACGTCGACCGCGGCGATCTCGCCGATGGAACGGCGAACTCCGCAGCCAGCTCCGCGGCGTACGCGCTCCGGACTGCCCACCGAACCTTCTGCCAGCTCTTCGCGCCGATCCTTCCCCACGTCACCGAGGAGATCTGGCAGGCGAGCTACGGGCGGCGCGTGGACACCGAGAGCATCCACACGACCGACTGGCCGGAGCCCACTGGTCAGACCGCCGACCTCGACGCCGGCGAAACCGCGCTTTCGGTTATCGCAGCGCTCCGGGGATACAAGACCGACGCTGGCCTGCCGCTCAACGCCGATCTGACCGCGGCGACCGTCTACGGCGACGTCGACGGGTTCGAGGGCGCGATCGCCGACGTGATGCACGTCGGCTCGATCACTGCCGAGGACGGCGACGCCCCGACCACGACCGAGATCGTCGGCGTGGACCTCGACTACGCGACGCTGGGGCCCGAGTACGGCGAGAAGATCGGCGAGTTCGACGCTGCGATCGACGCCGGCGAGTACGAGGAGACCGACGACGGGCTCGCGATCGCCGGCGAGACGCTCGATCCGGACCACTACGAACTGATCCGCGAGCAGACCTACGACGGCGAGGGCGAGTTGCTCGAGGCCGACGACGCGACGGTCATCGTCCAGTCGTAGCGCCGGAGCCGATCCCCGCGTTCGCGGACGGTGTACCGGTCGCGGGAACTGCATGCTGAAACTGCTGAAATTCGTTCCTGTACGTGCCGGGAATCGGTCGATTTCGCCCGACCGAACTGAGACCGCTCTGGGTCTGGTGGTGGTGGCGCGTTCGATCAGCAATCACGTCCAGTAGCGACGTAGACGCGGCTGCGCAGAACGGCACACAGAGAACGGGGTGCGTGGTAGGTGGTTGGAGACCGTGGCGCACCCCAGTTTCCAGAGTGAGTCCCCCCGATAAAAGTTTTGTGAGTTTTCGGGTGACTATCTGTTGGGCGTTCGAACTGTGCCCTCTTCGGGCGGCTCGTACGGGGGTGTGATCGAGCGCCGTTGCGGTCCAACGTGCGTTCCACTCGGCCTTTGGACGGCCAGGCGGTCCGACGATCCGACTCGTTACGGGGCGCTTTTGGCAGCGGGACGAGTAGCCCGGCCCAATGCAGGTCGGGATCGTCGGACAGCGGGGACGAGAACGGGCGGTCGCGGTCACCGACGACCTTCGCGATCGACTCCACGAGCGCGGCGTCGACGTCGTCCTCGACGAGTCCACGGCGACGGCGCTCGACGTCGAGGGGTCGCCGCCCGAGCGCCTCGCCGACTGCGATCTGGCGGTGAGCATCGGCGGCGACGGGACCTTCCTCTACGCGGCTCGCGCTGCTGGTGCAACGCCGCTCGTCGGCGTCAATCTCGGCGAAGTCGGGTTCCTGAACGGGGTCTCTCCGGAGCGAGCGATCGAGGCCGTGACTGCCGCGGTCGACGAGCTCGAAGCTGGCTCCCTTTCGACGCGAGACGTCCCCCGTCTCCGGGCGGGCGGCGACGACTGGTCGCTGGAGCCCGCGATCAACGAGGTGCTGGTACAGGGTCCCCGCCGCGGTGCGGGCGTCGATACGACGGTGTCGGTCGGCGTCGACGGCTCGACGTACGCCAGCGGCGTCGCAGACGGCGTTCTGGTGGCGACGCCAACGGGGAGCACGGCCTACAACCTCAGCGAAGGCGGACCGCTGGTCCATCCCAGCGTGGACGCGATGGTCGTCACGCCGATGTTCGCGAGAGACGGCACGCGGCCGCTCGTCGTCGACGGAAATTCGACCATCGAACTGCACGTCGAGAACGCCGACAGTGGTCACGTCGTCACCGACGGTAGACAGGCTCGCGAGCTCGAAGCTCCGTTCGACGTGACCGTCGAAGTGAGCGAGCAGCCCCTCCACATCGCCGGTCCCGACGTCGATTACTTCGAGGCACTGGAGAAGCTGGAGTAGCCGGCCGGATGCTGTCGAACAGTGTTCGACCGCTCGATATCCAGTGGCCGAACGCATCGGGAATCAGCGATCGACCGCCCTACTTCCAGTGGTCGAGTGCACAGCACATCGAGGTCGAAGACGCGCGCTCGGAGACCCCTGCTTTCGTAAGGCCTAATCGGGCGAGGCCCCCGTATGCAGCTAATGAGCCAGCAACTGCCGGACGTACAGGCCGACAGTCCCGACGTCACGGTCGGACTGAACCGGGTTGGCGTCACCGGCGTCGAGAAGCTCGTCAAGATCGCGCGGGCCGACGACCGTCCGATCGTCCTGATGGCGGAGTTCGAGGTGTTCGTCGATCTGCCCTCCTGGCGAAAGGGCGCGGACATGAGCCGCAACATGGAGGTCGTCGACGAGACGCTCGAGGCGGCGACTCGCGACGAAGTCTACGGCATCGAGAACGTCTGTACGGAGGCAGCACGACGGCTCCTCGAGAAACACGACTACACGACGAAGGCCGAGGTGTCGATGGAGGCCGAGTTCGTCCAGCGTGAGGACACGCCCGCGAGCGAGCGCGAAACGCAGTTCACGAGCGACGTGCTCGCCAGTGCGACCGCGTCCGAGGAGGGCGTTCGTACGGAAATCGGCGCCGAGGTGACCGGCATGACGGTCTGCCCCTGCTCGCAGGGAATGTCGGCGTCGCGAGCCCGTGAGACGCTCCAGGATCTCGACGTCGACGAGGAGACGGTCGAGACTTTCCTCGAGGAGGTTCCACAGCCGGGACACTCCCAGCGCGGCCACGCCACGCTGACCGTCGAGAGCGACGGCGTTCCGGAGGTCGATCTCGTCGACCTCATCGAGGTCGCTCGCGACTCGATGAGTGCGCGCATCTACAACCTCGCGAAGCGGCCCGACGAGGATCACATGACCTTCGAGGCACACAGCGACGCGAAGTTCGTGGAGGACTGCGTGCGGTCCATGGCAGAGGGGGTCGCGGAATCGTTCCCGGACCTTCCCGACGATGCGATCGTGACGATGGCCCAGTCCAACGACGAGTCGATCCACCAGCACAACGCCCACGCCGAGCGCGTGGTCGACGTCGCGACGCTGCGTTCGGAAGTCGACGGCGAGTGAGAGCCAGGGAAACGACTCGACGAGTTGGGCAGCGCGATCCGTCGGCTCATCGTCCTCGGTGATCGACGATGGTGGATGGCAAGAACGACGGGCGTCGATGCGGAGCGGATCGATTCACCGTTCGATTCCCCCCAGTTGCCGACGCCACTTTCCGTTTATAATTCGCAGTCGCAGTGGGCGTTGGCGTTCGGACGTGCTAATTGGCTGATTTCGTGGGATAGGAGCGCTGTAACGGGTATCCGACTCTTGCCGTTACGTGGAATTTTCCTCGCCGTTTCGACGCTGGAAGCAAGAACGTATATGTCGGAGGAGTCACAAACGATCGTCTATCCGGTAGGTGGTTGGAACCGATGGGTACTGCTGAACACGATCGTGCGGTGGAACTGTTGAAGGAACTCGGGATGAAGACGTATCAGGCGGAGTGCTTCGCCGCCCTGAACACCATCCCTAGTGGGACGGCTCGGGAGATCAGCGAGGTCGCCGACGTCCCACGCACGCGGGTCTACGACGCGACGGAAGCGCTCGCGGAACAGGGGTTCGTCGAGGTCCAGCACACGAACCCCCAGCGTTTCCGAGCGATTCCACTGTCCGAAGCCGTACGGAACCTTCGCGAACAGTACGAGCTACGGATCGAGCGGCTCCACGAGACGCTCGCCGATCTCGAACCGGACGCGAACGAACCCGACGATCACCCCGAGGTGTGGACGCTGTCGTCGGACGGGAGCCTGGACGCCCGGATCTCGGCCACGATCCTGGCCGCCGAGCACGAGGTCGTCCTGGTGCTTGGCTCCTCGGACGGCTGGACCGTGGAACTCGCCGACGCGATCGAGACTGTCGTGGATCGCGGCGTCGACGTCCACGTCGTCACCCTTCCGTCGGTCACCCTCGATCTCGACGGGTTCGACGCCGTCGAGACGGTCCGATCGGAGCTTCCCTGGCTTGAGTCCCAGGGTGACGACGGCCGGATCGGTCGGCTGCTGCTCGCCGATCGCGACTCGCTCCTGCTGACGACGTGTACCGGCGCCGATGGCGAGGGCACCGAACGGGCGATCGTCGCGGAGGGCGCGTCCAACGGCGCCGTCGTCCTCTGCCGTCGGCTGCTCCTCGAGGAGCTGGCCGACAGTCAACTTGCCGAGTGAGCCCGCTCACATCGATCGCCAGATCTCGGTCCGGACGCTTCTCCTCGTGGTCTCGACTGTTTTTGGCGTGCGCGACTCGGCCGGGTGCTTTCAGTAGGGGCTCGATCTACCCACTTCTCGACCGATCGGCTGTGCCGGATCGTTTCGCCGCACCCGTAGCGGCTGCGAGTGTGATCGCCGCCAGGACGACGACGACGGCCGCCGCCGCAGCGGCGTCGTGCGCCGTCGCCCCGAGAGCGACCGACTGCTCTGGTTCCACCGGGAGCGTCGTGTGATGGGGATGGTCCCCGAGCACCGGGACGAAGTAGTCGACGACGAGATTCGTGCCGTACCAGAGTGCCGCGACGGCGATCCCTCGCATCGAGAAGTCCCCGATCCGGTGGAGCACGAACGCCTGCACGACCATCGCGAGGTGGCTCCAGAAGAGGAACTGCCACATCGGCGGTGACGTCGGGAACTCGGGGCGGAAGGCAAGCAACGTGAACGGCGTCCACAGCCCCAGGACGACGTTGCCGACGAACGCCAGCACGATCAGCCACTGCCGCGTCGCACCGAGTTTCCAGCTCGCCACGGCGAGCGCGAACAGCAGCGTCGCCAGCGGGCTGTCCGGGACGAACGGCAGCATCGGGAGCGGCGTCTCCGAGAACTGCAAGCGGTAGTACCAGAACCCGAAGGCGGTGCCGAGGAGGTTGACGACGACGACGGCCCACGCGAGTCGCAGGCCGAGGTTCTCGAGGCGTTCGGGAACGGGCGCGAGATACCACGGGAGCTGATCCGGGGCTGGCAGTCCGTCGTCGTCGGTCAGCCGCCGGAGTCTGGCCCGAGCGCTCGCGTCGGAGCTCCCCATTACGTCGCTCAAAGCGAGGGGCGGCCCAAAACGGTAGCGGTAGCGGGATCGTGCTGGATTGCCTGGACGCTCCCGGAGCGCTCGGACTGTCCCCACTTCCGGACACGGTGCCACACAAAGGACACCAGTAAGTGCCTCCGTTGCGTAGCGGCTCACATGCCGACCGAGACCGATCTAGAGGAACTCAAGCGCGGGACGGAGCTCGTCAAGCGCGGCTTCGCCCGCATGCAGAAGGGCGGCGTTATCATGGACGTCGTGAATCGGGAGCAGGCGCGCATCGCGGAGGACGTCGGCGCGGTCGCCGTCATGTCCCTCGAGGCCGTGCCCGCGGACATCCGCAAGCGCGGCGGCGTCGCGCGGATGGCCGACCCCGCCGACGTCGAGGAGATCATCGACGAGGTGTCGATCCCGGTGATGGGCAAGTCCCGCATCGGCCACGTGAAGGAGGCCCAGATCCTCGAGGCCGTCGGCGTCGACATGATTGACGAGTCCGAGGTGCTCACGCCCGCCGACGACGCCTACCACATCGACAAGCGCGACTTCGACGCGCCGTTCGTCTGTGGCGCACGGAACCTCGGCGAGGCGCTCCGGCGGATCGACGAGGGTGCGGCGATGATCCGAACGAAGGGCGAAGCCGGCACCGGCGACGTCAACCAGGCCGTCCACCATCAGCGCCAGATCAAGGGCGCCATCCGGGAGCTCGAGGGCGCGACCCACCAGGAGCGCGAACGCTGGGCTCGCGAGAACGATGCGCCGGCCGAACTGGTCCACGAGACTGCCGAGCAGGGCCGACTCCCGGTCGTCAACTTCGCTGCCGGTGGCATCGCGACGCCCGCCGACGCGGCGCTGATGATGCACCACGAGTGCGACGGCATCTTCGTCGGCTCGGGCATCTTCGGCGCGGAGGATCCCGAATCGATGGGCACCGCGATCGTCGACGCGGTCAACAACTGGGACGATCCCGAGACGCTCGCGGAGATCGCTGCGGACATCGGATCGGGCATGAAGGGCGACTCGAACGCCGACCTGCCCGAAGAGGAGAAGCTCCAGGGCCGCGGCGTTTGAACTGAAACTTCTCACTGAATTTCGCTATTCGTACTACTCGTAACCGAGCAACGATAGCAGCTGCCCCGAAAGCCCTCGGACCGCTCGACGTGCGCTCAGCTCGCGTGTCGCTCACTTCGTTCGCTCCCGCTCGCTATAGCCGAGGGCTCCCGTTGGTCGCCCTCGACAGCCGGATATCCTCGCTCGCTCACGCTCGCTCGGATAGGGCCGGCTGAGCCCACGCGAGACGGTCCTGGCCCTTTTCAGTCCGCCAGGCGCGGTGGCTGTCGAAACTGTCGCAGCCAACAGGGATCAGCAGGCCGATATCCTCGGGGTACTGACCCTTTCGCTCCCGCCACCCCTGGTGGACTGAAAGGGCGAGGCCAGGTGGCGCGGTTTCCGCCGGCCCTATTCGAGCGAGCAGAGCGAGCGAGAATATCCGGCAGAAACCGCGCGAGCTGGCCGAGGGCTTTCGAGGCGGCCGATGGATCGAATGCAATGGAGGATCGATTACAGAATCAGTTTCAACTTCGGCAGTTCCGTTCCGTCACCACTCCGCGACGCTGCCGTCGTCGTGGGTCCAGACGGGGTTGTGCCAGTCCACGTCCTCCTCGGCCATCTTCCGGACGTGCTCCTCGTCGATCTCGATGCCGAGGCCGGGGCCGTCAGGAAGGTCGACGTAGCCGTCCTCGTACTCGAAGACCTCCGTGTCGGCGAGGTAGTCGAGGACGTCGCTGGTCTCGTTGTAGTGGATGTCGAGGCTCTGCTCCTGGATGAGCGCGTTCGGCGAGACGGCGTCGAGCTGCACGCAAGACGCGAGCGCGATCGGCCCCAGCGGGCAGTGGGGCGCGACTGCGACGTCGTAGGCTTCGGCCATGTCGGCGATCTTCTTGACCTCCGTGATCCCGCCGGCGTGGGAGAGATCCGGCTGGAGCACGTCGACGTGGCCGTCCTCCAGAATTTCCTTGAAATCCCACCGCGAATAGAGCCGCTCGCCCGTCGCAATTGGAATCGTCGTGTGCTGGCTGATCTCCGCGAGGTCGTCGAGGTGTTCGGAGAGGACCGGCTCCTCGACGAAGAACGGCTCGTGGGGTTCCAGCGCCTCGACGAGGCGTTTGGCCATCGGCTTGGAGACGCGGCCGTGGAAGTCCACGCCGATGTCGACCTCCGGGCCGACGCGGTCGCGGACCTCCGCGAGCCGGTTCGACGCTGCCTCCACGGCTGCGGGATTGTCGACGCGCCGGAGCTCCGGCGTGGCGTTCATCTTGAGCGCGGTGAAGCCAGCGTCGACCTGCTCGGCCGCGGCGTCGCCGACCTCGGCCGGCCGATCGCCGCCGATCCACTGGTAGACCCGGATTCGATCGCGAACGGGGCCACCCAGCAGGTCGTAGACGGGGGCATCGAACGCTTTCCCCTTGATGTCCCAGAGCGCCTGGTCGATGCCGGCGATGGCGCTCATCAGGACCGGACCGCCGCGGTAGAAGCCGCCACGATAGAGTCGTTGCCAGTGGTGCTCGATCCGGCCGGGGTCCTCGCCGAGGAGGTAGCCGTCGAGGAGCTCCTCGACGGCCGCCTTGACGGTTTTCGACCGCCCTTCGACGACGGGTTCTCCCCAGCCGATCAGTCCGTCGCTCGTTTCGATCTTCAGGAACAGCCAGCGCGGCGGCACCTCGTAGAGTTCGTAGTCAGTGATGGTTCGTGTCATGTGATTCGATGGCAATCGGGGGGTCGAATACCGTTGCTCCCGTGCCCACGTACGCGTGATCATTTGCGCACCGTGCAAGAAGGCATCGGGTCGGCCGTGTGGTACGCTCTCGTCGTATGTAGTTCGTGCCACCGTGTCGGTCCCTGGAGGCCGGTGGAATTTGGCCATTTCCGAATGATATTTGTCATTTGCTGCAGATGGTGGTATATATTGGTGACAAACTAATTAATATAAGATATTTGTCGCAGTCTGGTTGTCATCTTGCAGTATTGTCAGCAGCAGTTGATGAATATTACTTTGCTGTCGAGGAAATACTTATCATGCTGCCGTCTCTCACACTACTTAGGTCATTTACCATGACAGACAATACGGTGGAAAACGCACTCGGACGGCGTGACTACATGCGCGGTGCGGCAGCTGTCGGCGCTGCCGGAACGACGCTGTTCGCCGGCTGTTTGACTGGTGGTGACGGTGGCAGCAACGCACTTGAGGTGATGCACGGGTGGAACGCGGGCGACGGTCAGGAAGCGTTCGACGCCCTGACGTCAGCGTTCACCGAGGAGTACCCGGACATCGACACCAATTGGAACGGCATCGGAAGTAGCGGAAACACCTCCCTCAATCAGCAGGTCGCGAACCGCTTCCAGTCCGACGACCCACCGAGCAGCTTCGCCGGCTGGCCGGGCGAGAACCTGATGCAGTACGAGGGTCGACTCGGTGACATCGAGGAGGACGTGTGGAACCAGGCGAATCTGAAGGAGGCGCACTACCCCGAAGTCGTCGAAGCGTGCCAGGGCCCGAACGGGTTCAATGCGGTGCCGATCGGCTCCCACCGGATGAACGACGTGTTCTACAACGTCCAGGTTCTCGAGGACGCGGGCGTCGATCCCGACAGCATCGATTCCTTCGAAGCGTGGACCTCCGCGATGGATACGATCCAGAGCGAGACCAATGCAACGCCGTACGTGAACGCGATGGCACCGTGGATCGTGCTCCAGTTCTGGGCCGTCAACATGCTGGGGTCACAGGGCTACGACGCGTACATGAACTTCATCGAAGGCAACGGGGACCGCGAGCAGGTCCTCGCTGCTTTCGAGAACGCCCAGGTCGTCCTCTCGGAGTACATCAACGACGACGCACCCGAGATCGACTTCACGACTGCGAACCAGCGCCTGATGGAGGGGGACGCGGCCTTCACCCACCAGGGTAACTGGTCCGCCGGTGCCTACGCGAACGCGGATCTCACCTACGGCGAGGACTGGGGTGCGATTCGCTTCCCCGGGACAGAGGACATGTACGGGTTCCACCTGGACTCGTTCATCTATCCGAACAACAATCCCACGCCCGAGGATTCGAAGACGTTCCTCCGGTTCGTCGGATCCGAGCAAGCCCAGATCGCGTTCAATCAGTACAAGGGCTCGATCCCGACCCAGGAGACGTCGACCGACCAGTTCAACGACTACCTCGTCGAGACGATCGAGGACTTCGGCAGCGTCGAGTACCGTCCGCCCACCATCGCACACGGGCTCGCCGTCCCTGCGGGCGTCCTCTCCGAACTCAAGACGGCGATCTCGCAGAACTTCGCGGATCCGTTCGACGCCGAGTCTGCAACCGACCGGTTCATGGAACTCGTCTGATCCGTTTTCATGAAGCGGTTTTCAACAGCGGAAGGGGGCGCCAGCCAAGCGTCCGAAGGTGACCGAACGGGCGAGGAGGAGTCCACTACTCGCTTCCAGCGACTGCTTCGTAGCGATCTGGTCCGGTCGGCTCCGTTCTGGGGGCCGCCGTTCCTCTTGATGGGCTTTTTCGTCTACGCTGCGATCGGCTGGAACTTCGCACTCTCGCTGACCGACTACGAGGGGTTCGGCGAGCCGGACTACACGAACCTCGACTTCGAGAACTACACGCAGATGGTGAACGACGCGCAGCTGATCGATGCAACCGTCAACACGCTCGTTCTCCTCGTGACGTTCACCGTCGCGTGTCTCGTCGTCGGGCTGTTGCTGGCGATCCTCCTCGACCGCGAGATACGGTTCGGTCGCGGGTTCCGGACGATCTACCTGCTGCCGATGAGCCTCTCGTTCGTGGTCACTGCACAGTTCTGGCAGTGGATGTACAACTCCCAGTACGGCGTCATCAACGAGTTTCTCGGGGTGTTTCAGCTCGGTCCGTACGCCTTCCTGTCGAATCCCGACCTCGTCCTCTACGCGGTGATCTTCGCACTGGTGTGGCAGTACAGTGGGTACACCATGATCGTGTATCTGGCTGCACTCCGTGCGATCCCCGAGGAACAGTACGAGGCAGCACGAGCCGACGGTGCATCCACGCTCAAGCTCTACTGGCGCGTGATCATCCCGCAGCTCAAGCCAGCGATAGCGAGTGCATCGGTCGTCTTGCTGTTGTTCTCGCTCAAGGCGTTCGACTTCCTCTACGCCCTCTTCGGGGGCTACCAGCCACGGAAAGGATCCGACATCCTCGCGACGAAGATGATGCGTGAGGGGTACTTCCAGAACGAGTGGGCGTACTCCTCTGCGATCGCGATCTTCCTCTTCGTCCTCTCGCTGGCGGTCATCGCACCGTACCTCTACCAACAGTACAGGAACGGGAATCTATGACACAAGCACAATCAACCATGTCGGAGGAGGCGGCCGAGGCGTTCGACGTCAGTAGCTTCCTCAAGACCCTCGGCTACTACGGGCTGTTGATCGCGCTGGCCGTATTCTACCTCCTCCCCATCGAGACCGGGCTGGTAACGGCGTTCAAAACGGGCGAGGGGATCCGGGCGAGTCTTCCGTTCCTCTTGCCAGGGATGGATCTCTTCTTCCGAATCCCCTTCGTCGAGTTCGACTTCGCACAGCTGACGAACCAGACGACGGCCGAACAGTGGAGCGAAGCCTGGAACGCGCTGTCCAGGGGGATGGTGAACAGCATGCTGTTTACGATCCCCTCGACGGTGCTCTGCGCGATCTTCGGAAGCATGGCCGCGTACGGGCTTACGCTCGTCCGCTGGCGTGGCCAGATAGCTGTCTTCGCGCTGTTCATCGCCGGCATCTTCATCCCCTACCAGGCAGTGGTCATCCCGCTGACCGAGTTCTACACCAACTACCTGATGCTCGAGACTCGGCTTGGCGCGATCTGGGCGCTGCCGTTCATGGAGGAGCACTACGCGACGATCCTGGAGTTGATCATCACGCACACTGCCTACGGCATCCCGATCTGTACGGTGCTCTTCCGTGCGCAGTATCAGACGATGTCGTGGGAGATGATCGAGGCTGCCAGGCTCGACGGTGCCGGCCTCTGGCGCGTCTACCGCCGGATCGTGCTCCCGCTGTCGGTCCCGATGTTCGCCGTCGTACTGATCTTCCAGTTCACGCAGATCTGGAACGAGTTCCTCTTCTCGCTCACGCTTATCGGGGGCGCCAACGACGACGCGGCGTCGGTGACGCTCATCCTGAGTCAGATCGGCACTTCGATGCAGGGCGTCGACTTCCCGCTCAGGATGGCGGCGGCGTTCGTTGCGGCGATGCCGACTCTCGTCGTCTACATCCTCTTCACCGATCAGTTCGCCGAGGGGGTTCGCGTATGATTGCAATCACAATGACGACACCGATCACGACACCGACAGGGAGTATCGACCGAGCGTGCCGAACCGAGTGGGTGAACCATGGCTAAGACCGAACTCGACGGCGTCACGAAGATCTTCGTCGAGGACGACGGTTCGGAGGTCGTCGCCGTCGACGACCTCTCGATCGACATCGCGGACGGTGAGTTCCTCGTCCTCGTCGGCCCGTCCGGCTGCGGAAAGTCGACGACACTCCGGATGGTCGCCGGGCTGGAGACGATTTCGGAGGGCGAGATCCGGCTCGACGACACCGTCATCAACGGCATTCCAGCGAAAAATCGCGACATCGCGATGGTGTTCCAGTCGTACGCGCTCTACCCGCACATGACGGTTCGGGAGAATATGAGCTTCGGGCTGGAGGAGTCGACAGATCTGCCGCGCGACGATATCGACGAGCGCGTCCGAGACTCCGCTACGATGATGGGGATCGGCGATCTGCTCGATCGAAAGCCGGCTGATCTCTCGGGCGGACAGCAACAACGCGTCGCACTCGGTCGCGCGATCGTCCGGGAACCGGCCGTCTTCCTCATGGACGAGCCACTGTCGAATCTCGACGCCAAGCTCCGGGCGCAGATGCGGACGGAGCTCCAGCGCATCCAATCCGAGCTCGGAACGACCACGATCTACGTCACGCACGACCAGACCGAAGCGATGACGATGGGCGATCGAATCGCCATCCTCAACGACGGGCGCCTCCAGCAAGTCGGCACGCCCCTGGAATGCTACCACCGGCCCCAGAACCTCTTCGTCGCCGGCTTCATCGGTGATCCGCCGATGAACTTCCTCGAGGTGTCCCATCGGGACGGAGCTCTCGTCGACGGAACGTTCGAATATCCGCTTCCTCCCGAGATCGCCAACAGTCTGAGCGGCGTCGAGGACGTAATTCTCGGCGTTCGCCCCGAGGACATCGAACTCGACGACGAGGGCGCCGATACCGAACGGGCAGTTTCGGCCACCATCGACGTCGTCGAACCGATGGGTGACGAAAACGTCGTCTACCTCCAGCTCGAGGAGGGCGACCAGGTCGTTGCGGCCGACGTCGAAGCCGAGACGACACCCGATACCGACCAGGGTGATGACGTGGCTACCGAGGAATCCATCGCCGACGAGTCGGGCACGCTGGTCGCTACTGTCGGTGGAATGGAACAGTACGACGCCGGCGATTCGGTTTCGGTCCGGATTCCGCCGGAGTCCATTCACCTGTTCGACGCCGTGAGCTCCGAGGCACTCCACAACCGGCGGCTCGAGAACGCCAGCAGCGTCCCGGAAGCCTGACCGATCCACGAGACCCGCTTTTCACGTTCCGCGTTCGATCCCCGGAACTGCGGCGTATCCCATGCCGACCGCCCGAACGCCTGCGACGAAACAGTAGGTTCCAAAGAGGATGGAGAGGAGTCCGACGAACGTTCGCGATGCCAGTCCAGCGACCGAAATCCACCACCCGATCGTCGCGAGCGAGAACCCCACCGCCCAGCCCTGGAGGTACGCGATTTCGCCGAGGATGCTCCTGAGCGGCCGACCACTCGATATCGATCGGAGCCCGCCGTCGACGGCACGTGCCACCACGACCGGCAAGGCGTAGGTCACTGCGAGAAACGTCACGATCGACGTCGTCGATCCCAGGAGAAAGAACGTCGCTACCCCGGAGTTCGAGATCGCTTCCCCAGTTCCATAGCTGAGAATCGTCCCGACCAGGAGCATCACCGGTCCGAGGAGCATCGCCGTGGCGATGCAAGCCACGAAGATTCCCGTCCGAAACAGCGACCGTAGCTGCGGGAGTTCTTCGTTCGGTCTGAGAAACGCCTCGACGCAGAGTCCCGTCGCGACCGACGTCGAAACGACTGCGGCAATCAGCGGGACGACGGCTACGACGAGTGGATACAGTTGGAGTGTCAATCGGAACAGGATCGCCGTCGCCAGGAGTGCTCCGGTAGCGCCCAGGAAATGCGATTCCCCAGACGCTTTGTCGAGCGGAAATCGTAGCGCATCGCCAATCATCGACGGTCACCGCAGCGGCCAGGGTCGACGTCCTCGGGTGTGCCCAACCACCGTACTCGGTGTCGCCGCCGTGGCGCTTCCATATCGGTTTGTGCGAAGCGATCCGGTTTAAACGTGGCTCCATCGAACCGGCCAGTAACCCGTCGGTCCCCGGTGCTATCGCGCAATTGTGCGTCCGTCTCGATCGTCGAGTAGCCGCTCGACTTCCTCCTCCGTGACGACGGCGATATCGCCTCCGATGGTCCGCTTCAACGCAGCGGTCGCAGCGCCGTAGGCGAGTGCCGTTTCGGGGTCCTCACCGCGAACGAGCCGCGAGAGGTAGCCGCCGACGAACGCGTCGCCGGTGCCAATCGGATCCAGGGTCTCGGCCTCGAAGACGGGCTGCTCGAAGGTCCCCGCTGGCGTACGGGCCAGTGCACCGTGTTCCCCCCGCGTCAGCACGACCGTCTCGCAGTCGTACCGATCACGGAGGGACGCGGCGATCGCGGCTGGTTCACCGCTGGCGTCGAGGATCGCCTTCGCGTCGCGCTCGGGGGCGAACAGGACGTCGACCCGAGGGAGCAACTCGTCGAAGGCGTCGCGAGCCTCGGACGTCGACCAGAGCTTGCTCCGGTAGTTCAGATCGAACGCGGTTCGATCGGCCGTCTCGAGCAGTCGCTCGGTCGTCGCGAAGCACTGCTCGGACAGCGCCGGAGTGATGCCGGTGGTGAAGAAGATCTCGGCGTCGGCGACCGCGTCGACGGCGAGCTCCTCGGGCGTCGCAGTCGTGATGGCTGCGTCCGCTCGGTCGTAGATCACGTCCGTTCCGCGGGGCTCGCCACCCTGTTCGAGGTAGTACGTTCCCTGCCGCCCGTCGTCACTCCAGGCGACCAGCGGTTCGACGCCGTGTCGTTGCACGTCGCCGTGGACGCGCCGGCCCAGCGGCGAGTCGGGGAGCTTCGAGAGCCACGCCGCGTCGGTTCCCAGCCGCGACGCCGCGACGGCGACGTTGCTCTCAGCGCCGGCGGTCCGGTACTCCAGCTGATCTGCCGTCTCGAGGCGTTCGCCGGCCGTCGGCGAGAGGCGAAGCATCGTCTCGCCGAAGGCCACGACGTCAGCCATCGAACCACGTGCGAGGTCCACGCATCATTTCGTGTGGTGGATGCACGGCCCGGGATTAAAGGTGAGGCGTTCGCGGCAGCGCCGTCGGCGAGTGGCGATCCGGCAGGATGGCTGCCTGCAGCCGAACGCGGATTCGGTTCGAGCGGCTCCCGTGAACGCGGTGGTGTGAACCGGCGGACGTCGTTTTTCGACCGCCTCGCTACGTTCGGCTGTGCAGGTTGCGTCTTCCAGGGTACAAATCCCATCCCTGGCTTCTAACTCGCTCACGTCCGTTCGAGAACACGAGAGCCAGGGATGGGATTTGAACCCATGGAGTCTCGATTACAAGTCGAGTGCGTGAACCGCCCACGCTCCCCTGGCGCGGTCTGGACTCCGCGCTAGCCTCACCTATTGGTTTCGACTCGCTTCTCGACGCTGAGGCGCTGCGGACGATAGCCTCGCTCGCGGTAGAACTCGACGACGTCCTCGTCGGCGATCATCGTCTCGACGGCGATCGCGTCGGCACCACGATCGATCAACCGCTGTTCGCCAGCGGCGAGGAGCGCCGAGCCGAGTCCGCGTCCACGCGCGGACGGTTCGACGTAGAGATTCTCGACGACGCCGCGGTCCACGTCGCGGTCGAACCCGCCGGTTTCCAGCGCGAGCGAACAGAAGCCGACGATTCGATCGCCAGCGCTCGCGACGAAGGCGAGGTCGTCGTCGATCGCAGCAGCGAGCGTCTGCCGTGCGACGGTGCGGTTGCTGGTCGCCTCGATGTGGAGCCCGTGTGCCCGGCCGTGTTCGACGAGGTCGACCCAGGCCTCGACGACGTCGTCGAGGTCCGCCATCGTCGCCTCCCGAATAGCATCGTCGCTCGCGAGTTCGTCTGTCACGCCGGCGCCGTCGTCCGCGCCAGTCACACGTCGCGACACTCCGGGCAGATCGACTGCCCGTTGACGACCTGGAGATCCGCGCTTAGCGTGCCACATGACTCGCAGACGCTCTGGTTCGAGTACTGCTCTGACGGCGCCACGGGCTCCTCGGCGTCAGGGTCGGTCGTCGTCTGTCCGGTGCCAGCGACGGCGCCGGTTTCGGCCGTCGCGAGCCCCTCTGGCCCGCCCAGCCCTTCCTCTCCAGCGATTCGATCGGATCGGCCGAGTCCTTCCGGTCCGCCAACGTCGGTGGCCCGGGGTTCGGTGACGACCGTGCTCGCTGCTGCGATCACGTCCGCCTCCGTGACGACGCCGACGAGTTCGGCATCGCCGTTCGCGACCGGGAGGCGGCCGCCGTCGACGGCAGAGAGCCGAGTGAGCACGTTCGAGAGGTCGGCGTCGGCGTCGATCGGATCCGGCGCCGGCCGCATCACCGATTCGACGGTCGCGTCGTCGGGACCGTTCTCGGCGACTGTGCTCAGCAGGTCGTGGGCGGCGACCTGGCCGACCGGATCGTTGCCCCGCAGCACGAGGACGTCGTCCGTCCGTTCCTCGACCATCAGCTCCCGGACGTCCTCGACGTCGTCGCCCTCCGTGACGCCGGCAAACGTACGCGACATCACGTCCCGGGCGGTCACTCCCTCCATGTCAACGGGTACCGCATCGTCGGTCTAAAAGCTACTCCCGGCAAGCTTATCCCCAACCTTGCCGTAGTCGCCTGTTGGTCTCTTCGGGGTGCCGTCGATCGATCCACGGGTCGAATTTTCGAGCCCTCAGGCGCGCTTGCGCTGCGGGTTCGCTCCCTTCGGGTGGTACTCCCAGAAGCCCCCTTCGCGCATCGCAGCGCCGACGCCCTTGTGGAAGGTGACGATGTCCTCGAAGGACTCGGCGTCGACGTGCTCGAAGACGTCCGCGACGGAGACGACGCGCTGGTAGTTGAGCCGGAGCGGTTCGTCGCCGTGCTCGGCCACGAACGCCTCGACGTCCAGCGGGAAGTCCTCGTCCTCGTCGAGCTTCTTCGCCAGGATCGCCATCCCGTACTTTCGTCCTCCCTCGCTACCCTCCTCGCCGTCCGGGTCGTGGGGCCAGTCCATGTCACCGGGTGGGACCAGCGGGCGCAAAAGGATTGTCCTCTGGCGGCCGGTGCCGACGGTCGGTTTCCGCCACCTGCCGTCCTCGGTGGCTTGGACACCCTTTTGAACGACGACGCCCCAGCGACAGTATGCACGTCGTTCCGGACACGAGCGTGGTCGTCGACGGTCGCGTCTCCGAGCGGATCGAAGACGGGGAGTTCGTCGGCGCCACGATCTCTGTTCCCGAGGCCGTCGTCGCCGAGCTCGAGGCCCAGGCCAACGAGGGCACGGAGAGCGGATGGGACGGCCTCTCCGAGCTACAGCGCCTCGCCGACCTCGCCGACGACGGCGAGATCGACCTCGAGTACGTCGGCGAGCGGCCGGACGCCGTCGAGCGCGGCCACGCTAGCGAGGGCGAGGTCGACGCGCTCATTCGCGCACTCGCCGCCGATCTCGGCGCGACCTTCTTCACCAGCGACGTCGTCCAGTCGGAGGTCGCCGCCGCCAAGGGCGTCGACGTCGAGTACGTCGATCCGCGCACGGAGTCGATGGACGAACTCGCCGTGGAGTCGTACTTCGACGACGACACCATGTCGGTCCACCTCCGGGCGGACACGAAGCCGATGGCCAAGCGCGGCACCGTCGGGGAGCTCCGCTACGAGCCGGTCGACGACGCGATCCTCGATACCGAGACGGTCCGGGACATGGCCCAGCAGATCGAGAACGCCGCCCGGCAGTCCGACGAAGGTTTCATCGAGCTTGCAGAACCGGGAATGACGATCGTGCAGTACCGTGACTACCGGATCGCGCTCGCGGAACCTCCATTCGCCGACGACGTGGAGATCACCGCCGTCAGACCGATCGCGCAGACGACGATGGAGGACTACGAGCACGACGAGGAGCTGAAAGATCGGCTCCTCGAGCGCCAGCGCGGCATTCTCATCTCCGGGGCACCCGGCGCCGGGAAGTCGACGTTCGCGCAGGCGGCCGCCGGCTTCCTCGCCGACCACGACGTGGTCGTCAAGACGATGGAGAAACCCCGTGACCTCCAGGTCGGCCCCGAGATCACGCAGTACACCGAACTCGGCGGCGAGATGTCGAAGACCGCCGACTCACTGTTGATGGTCCGTCCGGACTACACCGTCTACGACGAGGTCCGAAAGACCGACGACTTCGAGGTCTTCGCGGACATGCGGCTCGCGGGCGTTGGTATGATCGGCGTCGTCCACGCGACCCGGCCGATCGACGCGCTCCAGCGCCTGGTGGGTCGCGTCGAGCTGGGGATGATCCCCCAGATCGTCGACACCGTCGTCTACATCGAGGCCGGCGAGGTCGAGACCGTCTACGACGTCCAGACCGAGGTCAAGGTCCCACACGGCCTCACCGAGGAGGACCTCGCACGCCCGGTGATCGTCGTCTCCGACTTCGAGACCGGCGAGCCCGCCTACGAGATCTACACGTTCAACCGGCAGGTCGTGACCGTCCCGCTGACCGACGAGGAGGGCGGCCCCGGCGCCGCGACCGCCGAACAGGGCGTCGAGCGCATCGCGAAGCAGGAGATCGAACGGGAGATTCGCTCGATCGCTCGAGGCCACGTCGAGGTCCAGCTCAAGGGATCGAACGACGCGATCGTCTACGTCGAAGACGACGACATTTCCACGGTGATCGGCAAGGGCGGCGGTCGCATCAGCGAGGTCGAGGATCGACTCGGTATCAGTATCGACGTCCGCACGCACGAGGAGAATCCCGCGAACCGGCCCGGCGCGGGCGGTGGAGGAGCGGGCGGTGCGGGAGCGAGCGGTGGTGGCGGAGCAGGCGCTGGGTCTGGGAGCTCTTCCGGCGCTGGCGGTGGTCGTCAGGGCCAGATCGTCGAGCCCGACATCACGTCTCGACACGTCGTGTTGCCGGTCGACGGGCACGCTGGCGAGACCGTCGAGGTCAAGGCGGGCGACGAGTACCTCTTCACCGCGACGGTCAGCCGTGGCGGCGAGGTGCAGGTCTCGCGTGGAAGCGCCATTGCAGAGGAACTCGAGGACGCGATCGACCGGCGAGAGCGGGTCACCGTCGTCCCCTCCTGAATCTCGTCCGTCTTTTCCGACCTGTGGGGTCTCATTCCCGCCGGTCCGCTTCGCAAGTCCGGAGAGAGATCGAGCCCGAGCCGCTCGACGTCGCTGCGTTAGTCCACAGCGTCCACGTCGTTTGTCTGTTCCCAGTCGAAGTAGTCCCGCGTTCGGAGGAGGAACTGCCCGAATCCGCCGAGGAACGTCGCGAACGACCCCCCGATGAACAGCACCTGCCGAGCGGTCGTCACCTCGATCAGCAGCGCCGTCGCCAGGATCCCGATAGCGGCCGCGGCGAGTACGGATAGGAAGAAGTCGCCGAAGAGCGCAGGCAGGCTCCGGTCGCCGAAGTACCGATCGAACTCGAAGACGCCGGTGAGGTAGGTGAGGAAGACGAGCCCCGCGGGCGTCGAGAGCGCGAAGCTCACCGTCTCGACGTACGGCTGGCCGTCGGGGCCGGTCCTGGGCGTCATCGCCTGCAGGAACGCCCACCCGAGCAGGAGTGCGACCACCCCGATCGACGCGGCGACCACCCTGGATCGTGCCATGCGCAGGCACCGATCGGCGAGAACGCAAAAGTATACCGATCAGATGTGCTGACCGGTCCCGGAATATCTCTCCAATATATTTCAGATAATATAAATAATACATAAATATTGCGGCTAATGCATGTATTTATTTAGTCTGCATTCATTATTCCATATACCATGGCAAATGATAACCAAGATGTTCGTAGAGTAAATCGAACCGATCTTTCTGACTTCAGTACCGCTTAGAGTTGACGTAAATGCTGTTGGGGGAAGGCTTACAGATCTGGGCTGACCCAGTACTAATCATCCGAAACCTCCAGAAACTGCATATAGAACAACGGTGGAATACAGTGCCATCATAGAATGGACGCAACGGACGTTCCGACGGTAACGAGACGACGATTGCTCGCAGCGATCGGTGGGTCAGCTGGTCTCGCTGGGATCGGGTACGTGTTGCTGCCGCGGGATTCCTCCCCATCGAGTGACGTCAGGGTACTGTTCGTTCGATTGGTAAACGCGACTCCGGAGTCCCAGAGTCTTGAAGTCAGTATCGTTCGTGACGGTGAACGACGCTTCGAGGAACGGTACAACGACGTTCCAGCCTGGGGGACGGACCCGCCAGCTCCCGATCGTCAGAATCCGAGTACGCATCTGATCGATCCGGCTCGGTACGAGGGCTCGGGAGCGTACGAACTACGAGCCCGGTTTCTGACGCCGTCCCACGAATGGCAGACGTTCGACCTCGACGAAGCTGATGCCGAGTACGTCGGCGTCGACGTGTATTTCGGGACGCGTGACACGATCTCCCCCTCTATCTATAGGTTCGAAACGGAGGCGGAGCGCGCGGAAGCGAGGGAGTTCATCCGAGCTGAACTAGAGAGTCAGTCCGAGCGGGACCGGTATGGCACCACGGGGTGATCTGCGGTGATCTACTGCCGTACGTGTACTACTCAACAGGCCGTCCGATCCAGGTGCTACACGTCGACTGTACCGACCAATCTCGATCCGCGATCAGGTAAAAACGCCGCAGGGTGTCCGTACAGCGGAGAGTTCGTCGCTGACTACTCTGCCGTCGCGCTGGCGTCGACGCCCTGCTCGACGTCGGAGGGCGCTTCGGCCGTGATCGAGTAGAGGTTCTGTCGGGCGTCGGCGAAGTAGATGTCTTCCTCGACGATTCCGATGTTCTCGAGGCGCTCGAGGGCGTAGCGGACCGTTCGAGCAGACAGCATCGACTCCTCGACGATCTGCTTCTGTGTCAGTGGCCCGTCGTACTCGAGCACCTTGAAGACCAGCTTGGCGCTCGGCGGGAGGTCCTCCAGGCCGTCGTCGTCAGTACCTGCCATCATTACGATTCGAAACGTCCAGGCGCCATAAAGATTTGTGCCGCGGGTGGCGTGGCCGGTGCCTCCCAGCTGCTTCCCAGTTCGTACGAGGGGTCGTACTGGGCTCTCTGTAGCTGTTTCGGCGGTAGCAAGTCACTATCCTCGCTGCTATCCGCGTGCGTTGGGTCCTCCCACGAGTATGGGCTCTCCACGCATATGTGTCTCCCACGTGCGGATTCGCGTTCGCCCGCCCCGAGTTCCGTATCCAATCCGGCTTGCTTCGTGACTGCCCTGTGGCGGTGGAGGCGTCGGCCCGGTAGCGTCCGTACTCCCGTTCGATTTCAGCGGCCAAAGCGAACCCCTTTTTGCCCGGCCTCGCAGACACTCTGTCATGAGCGACGAGGTTGACGAGCGCCGGGCGCACTTGCGTGCGATCGCGATCACGTCGGCGACCGCGCTGGCGGGCGTGGCCGCCGCGCTCGGATCCGAGATGGTGACTTCCGGCATGTCGCCGGAGAACGCAGCAGGGGCGACGAACGCCCAGCTGGTGGTCCTCGCGGCAGTCGTCGTCCAGCTCCCGGTCTATCACGTCGTCTACGAGGAGTGGGGCGGCGCGAAGGACGTGCTCTACGTCGCGTTCATGACGTTCATCATGTGGTTCGTCACCTGGGGCGTCATTCTCACGTCCGACGCGAACCTCGTCTAACGCGGACAGTTTCCAATGAGCGACGATTCCATCGCGGTCGTGGACCTCGATCGGTGCCAGCCCGACCGCTGCAACTACGAGTGCAAGAACTACTGCCCGCCGAATCGGACGGGCAAGGAGTGCATCACGCTGCGTGGGGAGGACGCCGAGGAGGGCGACCCCGACCAGGTCCGCATCAGCGAGGAGATCTGCCTCGGCGAGACCTGCGGGATCTGCGTCGAGAAGTGCCCCTTCGACGCGATCGAGATCGTCAATCTGCCGAGCGAGCTCGAGGACGAACCCGCCCACCGCTATGGCGAGAACGCGTTCCGGCTCTACGGCCTCCCTGCGCCAGAAGACGGCAACGTCGTCGGGATTCTCGGCCCGAACGGCATCGGGAAGACGACCGCGATCAAGATGCTCGCGGGCGAGATGGTGCCCAACCTCGGGAACTACGATCCTGCCGACCAGCCCGACTGGGACGACGTGCTCGACGCCTACCGTGGCACCGAACTGCAGGACTACCTCGCAGCGATTCGGGACGACGACGTCGCCGTCTCGCGAAAGCCCCAGTACGTGGATCGCATCCCCGACCAGTTCGACGGCAACACGCGACAGCTCCTGGAGGGCGTCGACGAGCGCGACGAACTCGACCACCTCGTCGAATCGCTGTCGATCGGCCCCGTGATGGACCAGCCGATCGACGACCTCTCGGGCGGCGAGCTCCAGCGCGTCGCGATCGCGGCGTGTCTCGCGCGTGACGCGGACTTCTACTTCCTCGACGAGATCACGCCGTACCTCGACATCGGGCAGCGGATGGCAGCGGCTCGACTGCTCCGTGAGACCCTGGAGAACGAGCCGGATCGCTCCATGCTCGTCGTCGAGCACGACCTCGCGATCCTCGACCTGCTTGCGGACACGCTCCACGTCGCGTACGGGCAGCCGGGCGCCTACGGTGTGATCACTGATCCCAAGTCCGTCCGCAACGGGATCAACGAGTATCTCGCGGGCTACCTCGACAACGAGAACATGCGAATCCGCCCGGAAGCTATCGAGTTCGAGCAACACGCCCCCCGGACCATCTCTCGCTCCGAGACGCTCGTCGAGTACCCGGACATGACGGTGAGCTACGGCGAGGACGCCTTCTCGCTCGACGTCGAGGGCGGTGCGATCCGCGAGAACGAAGTCCTCGGCATCGTCGGCCCCAACGGGATCGGGAAATCGACCTACGCGCAGCTCATCGCCGGACAGCTCGAACCCGAGGAGGGTGATCTCGACGTCGACCTCGACATCTCCTACAAGCCCCAGTACATCGAGATCGACCGCCCCCAGCGCGTCGACACGTTCCTCCGCGGGATTACGGATCAGTTCGGCTCCTCCTACTGGAACACGGAGATCGCCCAGCCCCTCCAGCTCGACCGGATCATGGAACAGCAGCTCACTGACCTCTCCGGCGGCGAGCGCCAGCGCGTGGCGATCGCGGCGTGTCTCTCCGAGCCCGCGGACCTCTACCTCCTCGACGAGCCCTCCGCACACCTCGACGTCGAGCAGCGCGTCCAGGCGACCAGTGCGATCCGGCGCTACGCCGAACAGCAGGATGCGACCGTGCTCGTCATCGACCACGACATCTACATGATCGACCTGCTGGCCGACCGGCTGCAGGTCTTCGACGGCGAGCCCGCCGTTCACGGCCACGCCGGCACGCCCCAGGGGATGCGCGAGGGCATGAACGAGTTCCTCTCGAATCTCGAGATCACGTTCCGCCGCGACGAGCGGATCGGTCGACCGCGGATCAACAAGCCCGGCTCCCAGCTCGACAGCCAGCAAAAGCGCGAGGGCGAGTACTACTACGCGCCTGAAGACGCGAACTGACCGAGTTCGGCCGCACGATCTCTGTTCTCCGAGCTCCCGTACCGGCAGGCACCGTCAGTCCGTCGTGGACTGTACGGGCTGGCGCTCGACCGAAATCGAGGGATCATCCGTCCGCGTGAGATACGCGGCGAGTGATCCGTACAGCCCGATGTCGTCGCCGAGCGCGGTCAGTCTGATCTCCGGCCGATCGACGAACAGGTACTCACCGAGATACTGCTCGATGCCCTCGATCGTCGCCTCGCCGTTGTTGAGCGCGACGCCGCCACCGAGGGTCAACAGTCCGGGATTGAACGCGTTGCAGATGCCGGCGATGCCGACGGCGTTGTAGCGGTGGATCCGCTCGAGACAGGCCTCCGCGAAGGGGTCGCCGTCGGCGGCGTGGGTGAACACGGTCTGGCTGGTGATCGGGACGCCGTCGCCGATCGCTGTGGCCAGCTCCGAGTCGTCCGGACCGAAACTCGCCTCCCCGGTTTCGAACAGGTGTGTGGCATACTTCGGGACTCCGCGCCCGGAGCAGTACGCTTCCCAGGCGCCCGTGACGCCAGTGCTCCGCAGATCGCCCTCGGGCGCAACGGCGAACAGTCCGAACTCGCCGGCCTGAGCGTCCTCTCCGGCGATGAGCGTCCCGTTCTCGACGACGCCACCGCCGATCCCGGTGCCGATCGTCAGGTGGGCGACAGAGTCCACGGCGGGGTTCGATCCGAACTGCCACTCCGCGAGTACCGAGGCGTTGCAGTCGTTCTCGACGACCACCGGCAGGTCGTGTCGCTCGCGCACGGCGTCGCGAACCTCGACCTCCGGAACCGTCCTGCCGTCGGGCGCGTCGAGCTTGCGAATCGTCCCTGCGTTCCGGTCGACGAGCCCGGGCGCCGAGACGGCGACGGCGTCGAGCCCGAGGCCGGTCGAGGTCTTCAGGTCGCCGACCGCGTCCACGATCTGCCCGGCGAGCCTATCCGGATCGGTCGGCTCGATCACGGGCTCGGTGACGAACTCTCCGGAAGCGGTGGCGACGGCGTACCGGAAGTTCGTGCTTCCGACGCCGAAGACGGCCACCCTGGTCATGGGAACAGTAGCTGCCGTGGTCGGCATGTACTTTCTGGTAGCTCCGAAACCTTGCGTGCCGGTTCAGCCCGATACAGAGCGGTTGGACTCTGCCGTTGCGACCCTGGCGATCTAGAGCACGGCGTCGGCTTCTGCGTCGACCGCCGCGCGGAACTGCGTCGTTGCACGTCGGCCCGGACGGCGGTGTGCAGGAAAAGTAGTCGCCCCGTCCGTGCATCATAGGAGTCACCTACGCGGTGGCGGCTATCGATGCCGGTCGCTGCCTTGTTGTCTTTACCGATACTGCGAGCAGACGCGCCGGACGCCCTCCTCGAAGCTGATCTCGGGCTCCCAGCCGGTGGCCGCTCGCATCTTCGAGGCGTCGGCCATCGTGTCGTGGACGTAGACGTCCTCCGGGATCGGGTTGTCCTCGTACACAGGTTCGACGTCGGTGCCAAGCTCCTCGTTCAGGAGTGCGACCAGCTCGTCGAAGCTGTACTGCTCGCCAGTGCCGAGGTTGTAGATGCCGTCGAGTTCGTGCTCGGCCGCGAGCACGAGTCCGTCGACGATATCGTCGACGTGCGTGAAGTCGCGGGTCTGCGTGCCGTCGCCCCAGATTTCCGGGGGGCGGCCGTTCGCGACGTCCTCGGCGAACTGCGCGATGAGGTTCGCGTACTCGCCCTTGTGGCCCTCGGCACCCTCGGCCATCCCCTGATACACGGAGAAGAATCGCATGCCCGCCATCGAGAGCCCGTAGTGGTTGGAGAAGTACTCGGCGTAGCGCTCGCGGGCGAGCTTCGATGCCTCGTAGCCGGTGTTGACCTCGACGGGCATGTCCTCGGGAGAGGGCTCGGTGCGATCGCCGTAGATCGACGAGGTCGAGGCGTAGACGACCGTGTCGCAGCCATCGTCGCGGGCCTGCTCGACGGTGTTGACGAACCCCTCGACGTTGACCCGGGCGCCCTGGGTGGGGTTCTCTTCGTGCATCTTGTAGGAGGAGAGCGCGGCGATGTGGAAGACGACGTCCAGGTCCTCTGTGGGCAGGTCGTCGTCGAGGACGCTCTGCTCGCGGAAGTCCACGGCGTCCGTGAGATTGTCGGGTGTCCCGAGATAACAGTCGTCGAGAGCGATTACCTCGTTGTCGACGGCGAGCCGATTCGCGAGGTTCGATCCGATGAAGCCCGCGCCGCCGGTGACGAGGACGCGCTTGTCCTGCATGCTCGGTAGGTCCGGTAGACGGGGGAAAAGTATTCCGAGATTTCAGCGAGTATGGTGACGTGTACGGCGCTTTCGAGACCGTTGCTTGCTTCGAGGGCTCGATCTGCCCGCCGTTCGTTCGAGCACGACGCTCCGCTGCTCTCAAGGCGATCCTGGACCGTGATTCCTCATGGCCAAGCAGGCGATCCGCGAGCAGGTCTGGGACGAGCTGGAGGACGACGACATCGCTCGTTTCCCGTTCCCACCTCACGATCGGATCCCGAACTTCGCCGGCGCAACCGAAGCCGCCGACCGACTCGCCGAGACCGACGCCTGGGCCGACGCGGAGACGATCAAGAGCAACCCCGACGCTCCGCAGCTTCCCGTGCGCCGGCGGGCGCTCCGCGCGGGCAAGACCGTCTACGTCGCGGTGCCTCGACTCGCTGACGAGCATCCCTTCCGCGAGCTAGATCCCGAGCGAATCGAAGCCAGCGAAGGGGGATCGATCGACGATGCGACGACGATCTCCGGGATCGACGAGTACGGCGAGCCGGTGGGGCCCGAGGACGTTCCGCACGTCGACCTGATCGTCTCGGGGAGCGTCGCGGTCGATCCAGAGAACGGAACGCGCATCGGGAAAGGAGAGGGCTACAGCGACCTCGAGTTCGCCGTGCTCTCAGAACTGGGTGCGGTCGACGACTCGACGACGATCGCGACGACGGTCCACGAACGCCAGCTCCGGGAGGACGTGCCAGGCCCCGATCCGCACGACGTGCCGATGGATCTGCTCGTCACGCCCGAGCGGGCGATTCGAGCGGACTCCTCCGGCAACGTCGCGCGACCGACCGGGATCGATTGGGCGCTGCTCGACGAGGAGCGAATCGAGGCGATCCCGGTCCTCCAGCAGCTCCAGCCCTGATCGACGTCTCCGGAGGGTTCCGGATCGGTTCTTCCCGCTCGTCTCCCCGCGCCGCTCACCACGCTTGGTTTGGAATCGTAACCCTGTCTCCCGTTGCTTGGCTGCCGACGATGCCGATATCGTTCCGAAGCTCGATATCGCGCCCTTTTGGTTCGTTTCGATAGCAACCCAGGAACTCGAGTTTTGATAGCAAAATTCTCAGCCGTTCGTCGTTCGTCTGGACAGTCACAACTGCATTCAAACGGGCTGCCCTAGTACACACGTGGATCGAAACGAGTACGCGATACTGATCGGCCTTGCGTTCGGGACGGTCTGTCTGGGGGCGGTCACGACCTCGAAGCCCTTGGACACCTTCGTCGTCGAAAGCACGCGACAGTTCCTCACGACGACGGCCACGATGGCGTGGATCACGTGGTGGGCGCTGGTGCTCGGATTCGCGATTGCAGGGGGCGTCGAAGCCTGGACGTCCGACGAGGAAGTCGCTGAGCTTCTCGACGGACACGGGGCACGCGAGATCGGCTACGGATCGCTCTTCGGATTCGTCTCCTCCTCGTGTTCCTACAGCGCGATCGCGACGGCGAAGAACCTCTTCAAGAAGGGCGGGTCGGCGGCCGCCACGATCGGCGCGTTCATGTTTGCGTCGACCAACCTCGTCATCGAGATCGGAGCCGTCATCTGGATCCTGCTGGGCTGGCAGTTCCTCCTTGCCGACGTCGTCGGTGGTTTCATCCTGATCGCCATGATGGCGTTTGGGTTCGTCTACGTCGTCCCAGACGAGGTCGTCGAGCAGGCGCGTGAGAACGTTCAGGAACAGCGCGATCGCACGGTTCGCGATCCCGTCTGTGGCATGGAGGTCGATCCCGAGGAGACGGAGTACTCGATCGACCACGACGGGGAAACGACGTACTTCTGTTCGAAGTCCTGTATGGAGAGCTTCGATCCCGAAGACGCCAACACGACGATCCGCGAACAGGCGACGGCGCTTTCCGGCTGGAGGGCACTCGCCGACAAGCAGTGGAAGGAGTGGGGGATGCTCTGGGACGAGATCGCCATCGGCTTCCTCTTCGCCGGGCTCATCGCCGGGTTCGTCCCCGAGAGCGTCTGGACGTCCGTCTTCTCGGGCCCGACGTTCGGGCTTCCCATCTACGTCTTCTGGACAGCAGTGCTCGGCGCCGTCATCGGCGTCGCGACGTTCGTCTGCTCGGTCGGTAACGTACCGTTCGCGACCGTGCTCTGGACGAACGGCCTACCGTTCGGGAGCGTTCTGAGCTACATCTACGCGGACCTGATCGTTCCGCCCATCGTCGACGCCTATCGCGAGTACTACGGCGCGACGTTCGGTGCCATCCTGGCAGTGATGATCTTCGTCAGCGCCGTCCTGACGGGATTCGTGATCCACTTCGTCTTCCTCGCAATCGGATTCGTCCCGGATCCGTCCGCGACGGAGGTCGCCGAGCTGTCGATCGAACTCAACTACAAGCTCGCGTTGAACGTGCTGGCGACCGCCCTGTTCGGGGTGCTCTACTGGCTCCATCGGTCCAACTCGATGGAGGGATCTCCGGATCAGAGTGGTGCCACGGCCTAACACACCGACTGATCGCCGTCCCATTCCCGTTCAGGACAGCCCTCGACCTTGGGTTCAGTCCTCGAACAGCTCCTCGTGGCGTCCCGCGAGGTCGGAGTAGGCGCCAGACGCGTAGCGCTTCGAGATCCCCTCGGCGTCGAGGCTCGTGTCCTCGATCGGCGTCACCTGCGCTGGCACCCCGCGGACGAAGGAATCCTCCGGGATCTCCCAGCCCGCGGGGACGACAGACCCCGATGCGACGACGCTCCCGGCGCCGAGAGTCACGTCCGAGTTGAGCGTGGCGTTGAACCCGACGAGGGCGTCCTCGCCCACAGTCGCGTCGTTCAGGACAGCACCGTGGCCGATCATCGCCTCCTCGGCTGCGGTCGAGGCGTGGAGCACTGCCCCGTCGCCGACGTGCGCGCTCTCGCCGATCTCGACCGGGCCGACGTCGCCACGGAGGACTGCGCATGGCCAGACGCTCGCGTTCGCTGCCACGGCAACGTCGCCGACGAGCGTCGCCTCCCTGCTCACGTGGGCGTCCTCGTCGATCGACGGGCGCGCACCCTCGAAGGCGTACGTACGAGAATCCATGCAGTGTGGTACCAGGGCAATCGGCATAAAGGATTCCTGCTACGTCTGGCTGTCCACGTGTGGTTATTCGGTGTTGATTGTGGGACTGGACTACTAGGGAAAGCAGATCGGAGCGTGGGAGTTGGCTGATGAGTGAACCGCCACGGAAGCCCCCTCCCGCTCCGGTCGCGCGGCTCGCTGCGCGTGGTTCGAAAGACGCAAAGCGTCTTTCGTCATCACGAGAGAGCTTCGCTCTCTCGAACGACTTCGCTCCCTCCGGTCGCTCCAGTGCTTGCGTCGCCGTGCTTCCCGGAGCGGTCGGCCCCTTCCTGAGCCCCACCCTATTGGAGTTTCCACCGATCACGAACCCCCGGTGGTCCACGTCGGCGCGCGCTGGCGTGGTCGCGAGCCCCGAAGCGGGCGAGCGGCCATCGGCAGCCAGCGCGCGAGGGCCGAGCGATGCTGGATCGGAGATTCAGCAAGTCTGAGGCTTCGCCTCAGGCAGCGGAGCGGAGCGAGCAGCGCAGAAGGCTGGGGAGGAGTGAGGCGGGTGGGGCTGAGCGAAATCTTCGATTTCGCGAGGTACGGAAGATCTCTGATCTTCCGGCACATCGAAAGGGGCAGGACTCTCGGCTGTCCCCGGGCGACGCAAGCACTGGACTGACTGAGTGTAGCGAAGGAGGGAAGCATGCAGCGAGCCCCGGGATTCCGAGCGTCCTGGGGCTTTCGGATGTCCCGATTCTCTCTTTCTGTATAATCAGTAGTCAGATCGACCACACGCACACCGAGCGATGCAAAATCCCTAATCAGCTGGCGTTCCGTCGGGCATCGGGCCGTCGTAGCCGTCGGGAACGTACTCACAGAGCGGATCGGCGGCGAACGGATCCCCCGTCGTCGCGAAGGCCCGCGACCGACTCCCACCGCAGACGTGCTTGAACTCGCAAGCCCCGCATTTACCCGTGAGCTCCGAGCGGTCTCGGAGTCGCTCGAAGAGATCGGCATTCCGGTAGACGTCGACGATCGATTCCTCCGGGACGGTGCCGGCCGATTCCGGGAGGAAGCCGGAGGGGTAGACCTCCCCGGTGTGAGAGACGAACGCGAAGCCGTCGCCGGCGACGATGCCACCGCGACGACCGGGACCGCCCTCGCCACCTGCTGCCACCCCCGATTCGGGCCCCTCGCCGCCTTGCTCCGCCCGACGTCGCTGGATCGCGACCCGCCGGTAGTGCGGCGCCTCCGTGGTCTTGACGCCGAAGGACTCCTCGCTTGCGACGTCGTCGAGCCACTCCATGATCGACTCCGCTCGCGAGGGACTGACGGGATCGAGCATCGCGCCGCGTCCCACGGGAACGAGGAAGAAGACGCTCCAGAGCGCCGCCCCGAGATCCGCGACGAGCTCGCGGATCGCGGGGAGCTGATCGACGGTCCGCGCGCAGACGGTCGTGTTGACCTGCAGTGGGACGCCTGCCCCGCGGGCGTGGGCCGCCGCCTCCAGCGTCGCCCCGAAGCTGCCCCGTTCACCCCTGAACGCATCGTGCTCCTCGGCGACGCCGCCGTCGATGCTGAGCGCCATGCGACGGACGCCGGCGTCGGAGAGGTCCTCGATCACGTCCCGGGTGAGCGAGGCCGTGCCACTGGGCGTCACCGTCATCGAGAGGCCGGCGTCGGTTCCGTACTCGACGAGTTCGACGAGGTCCGGGCGAGCGGCCGGATCGCCACCGGAGAGGACGACGAGCTGGTTCTCGCCGAACTCCCGCGCCTGGTCGAGCAGCTCCTTGCCCTCGGCGGTGGTCAGCTCCTCGGGGTGGCGATCGGGCTGGGCCTCCGCGCGGCAGTGATCACAGGCCAGCTCACAGGCCTGGGTCAGTTCCCAGATCAACACGAACGGTCGTTGGTCGGTGTCGACGGCTGTAGGGCGCATGGAAGGGTATTGTGTGGAACGTCCGCGTGAGGACGACTTTGGATCCCGTTGAAAAGGACGCAGCGGCCGTTCTCAGCCGGTGGGAACGCGAGGGCCGGTTTTGGTGGTTCACTCGTAATCCAGAGGCATGGTCGAGAAGGCAGATCGCGACGAGGTGGGTGCGGAACCACGCGGTGACCCCAGCCGCGAGTGGGAGGTGTTCGTCCGCGACGACGCCGACGAACCCCTCGGTCACGTCGGGAGCGTCAGCGCACAGACCGCCGAGATCGCGAACGAGCAGGCGAGCCGGCTGTTCGCCTGGTACGCCGACGATCTCTGGCTGTGCCCGGCAGACGAGGTCCGACGGTTCTCGACGCACGACCTCGACGACGACGAACGCGAAGCGACGGACTCGAACGGAGACGCACCGACGGACGTCGTCGACGAGGACGACACGGAGGAGCACGACGCCGAGGACGAGCCCCGCGTCACCGAACTCTGATTCGAGGAGCACGAGCACCCCAGCGAACCACGATCCATGATCTCCATCAGCAAACTGCTGTGTGGCGGCGAGGCCGAAGGCGACGGACTGCGCTACGACGCGGCCGGCGAGTCCAGCAAGCCCCAGATTCGCGAGGACAAACAGGAGCGGCCGGTCGTCGTCTGGAACCTCACGAAGCAGTGCAACCTCTACTGCTCGCACTGTTACGCCGGCGCGGAGGAGGTCGGGGCCCCTGGCGAACTCTCCACGGCGGAGGGCAAGGGGCTCCTCGACGATCTCGCGGCGTTCGACGTGCCGGTCGTACTCTTCTCCGGCGGCGAGCCCCTCGTCCGCGAGGATCTCGAGGAGCTGGTGGCCTACGCTTCCGACCTCGGAATCCGCCCAGTGCTCTCGACGAACGGCACACTGCTCACCGAGGAGCGCGTCGCTGCGCTCCGCGACGCCGGCCTCGCCTACGCCGGCGTCTCCGTCGACGGAATGCCAGCCCACAACGACGAGATGCGCGGGAAGGAGGGTGCCTTCGAGGACGCGGTCCGTGGCATCCGGACGTGCCTCGACGCCGGACTCAAGACCGGGCTACGCTACACCATCACGAGCACGAACGCAGAGGATCTCGAGGACGTCGTCGAACTGCTCCACGAGGAAGGAGTGGACCGCTTCTGTTTCTACCACCTCGACTACGGCGGTCGCGGTGCGGAGATCGCCGACGTGGATCTGGCGCCCCCCGAGAAGCGCGAGGCTGTCCGCACGCTCTGTGATCTCACTCGCGAGTACCACGCCCGCGGCGAGGAGATCGAGACGCTGCTCGTGGGCAACTACGCCGACGCCGCCTTCCTCGTCGAGTACGCACGCTCGGAGTTGGACGAAGAGGCTGCAGAGGGGATCTATCGCTACCTCGAACGCAACGGCGGGGATCCGACCGCAGAGCGCGTCGCCGACGTCGACTACCAGGGGAACGTCCACCCGACGCAGTTCTGGCAGTCCTACAGCCTCGGCAACGTTCGGGACCGCTCCTTCGGCGACATCTGGAGCGACGAGACCAACCCGCTCGTTGCCGCGCTCCGTGAACGCGAGGAGCACCTCACCGGCCGCTGTGCGAGCTGTCGCTACCAGTCGATCTGCCGGGGCGGCTCGCGGCTCCGTGCGCTCGCCGCGAGCGACGATCCGTTCGCGCCCGATCCGCAGTGCTACCTGACGGAGGCAGAGCGCGAAGGCGTCGGGGACGGGGCGATCGGACATCCTGCGGACTGATCCCTCCGGGGCGGCGGACTCCCCCGGATCGGAGTGCCTCCGTAAGAGGTATGCGCCCCCCGGACGCCCCTCCGGACATGACGGAGTTCTCCGAGCGGGTCGAGCAGGTGTCGATCAGCGGGATCCGGGAGGTCTTCGAGGCCGCCGGCGATGACGCGATCAACCTCGGGCTCGGCCAGCCGGACTTCCCGACGCCCGCCCACGCTCGCGACGCGGCCTGTGAGGCCATCAACGAGGGGATCGCAGACGCGTACACCTCGAACAAGGGCACTCGGTCGCTCCGGGAGGCCATCGCACACCGATACGATCTGGACTGGGGCATCGACGTCGATCCCGCGGACCTCATCGCGACGGCCGGCGGTTCCGAAGCACTCCACATCGCCCTCGAGGCCCACGTCGACCCCGGCGAGGAGGTGCTCTTCCCCGACCCCGGCTTCGTCTCCTACGACGCGCTGACGAGGATCGCCAGCGGTTCTCCGACGCCACTGCCGCTCCGCGAGGACCTGACGCTCGATCCGGCGACCGTGGAGGAGGCGATCACCGAGGACACCGCAGCCTTCGTCGTCAACAGCCCCGCGAACCCCACGGGCGCGGTCCAGTCCGAGGCGGACATGCGCGAGTTCGCCCGGATCGCCGACGAGCACGACGTCCTCTGTATCTCCGACGAGGTCTACGAGCACATCGTCTTCGAGGGCGAGCACCACTCGCCGCTGCAGTTCGCCGAGACCGACAACGTCGTCGTGGTCTCCGCCTGCTCGAAGACCTACTCGATGACGGGCTGGCGACTCGGCTGGGTCACGGGGAGCAACCGGCGAATCGAGCGGATGCTCCGCGTCCACCAGTACGGACAGGCCTGTGCCAGCGCGCCAGCACAGTACGCCGCCGAGGCAGCGCTCACCGGCCCGCGCGAGCCAGTCGAGGAGATGGTGACTGCCTTCGAGGAGCGCCGGGATCTCGTCCTCGACGAACTGACCGACATGGGGCTCGACGTCCCGACGCCCGAGGGGGCATTCTACGCGATGCCGAAGGTCCCGGAGGGCTGGGTCGACGAGGTAATCGACCGTGGCGTCGTCGTCGTGCCCGGTGAGGCCTTCGGGGAACGCGGAGCGGGATACGCCCGGATCAGCTACGCGACGGGGATGGACGAACTCGAGGAGGCCCTCTCGATCATGCGAGAGGCGACGCAGGCCGTCTGACTGACCGGCCCGGTTCCAGCGACGACCCTGCGGATATTCCTACAGGCGTTGCAGGATCGACCGAAACCGATCCTCACCAGCTCCCCGGTCACGGCCCGTCTGTGAGGGCTGGAGTTCGCCGAAGGAGACGATCAGCATCGACGACCGATCCGGGGTTCCGCCGACGGCGCTTCGCCGAGCGCCGGCCCGCTGTGGAAACACCTATATTGTGCGTGAATAGACGAAAAAACAACTACTGTCGTCGTCGTTCTCCCGACGGGGGTCGTCGACGGAGTGGGCGCAATACCAATGGACACGACCATCGCGGAAGTCGCACCTGACGAACTGGCAGCGTCCGTCGAGCCGGGGGAGCTTACGCTCGTTCTCGGCGCACCTGGCATCGAGCTGGCACGACACCTGGCACCGCTCGGTCCGTCCGTCGACGCATTCCCCGAGACTGCCAATGTCGACGAGGACGAACTCGTGTTCGTCGACGACTTCGTCTCGGCCGTCTTCGACATAGCGGACGACCACCACTCGGAGTACATGACCGAGCGCGGCGAGCACTCGCTGTTTGCGAGGCCGGGTGGTGCAGTGCTCGCCACCCGTCCCCGGAGCTTCGACTGGCTCTGCCGGAGCGCCGACGGCGTCGACGGCGAGTTCGTGGAGTCGGTGGACGCCGTGGTACTCGTCCGGACGCCCCCGACGGCTGCGATCGATGCGATCGACGCGATTCTCGAGCGGATGGACCGATCGAGTGTGTCTACGCTCCGTGAAGAGGACCGCGCGGCCGTGCTGGCCCGGACCAGTTATCCGGCCTACGACTTCCGGGAGCCGGCGTTGCAACGACGGCTGGGTTGGTACGACCGGACCGTCACGCCAGCGGCATTGCTCTCCCTGTCGCAGTACGACGACGCGCCGGTCCTCCTCCCCGGTGCGGTCAGGGACGTCCTCGATGGCTACGACGTCTCGATTGGCCCGATCAGCAGGGAGTTCGAAGACCGCGTTTCGGAACTGGTCCCGAGCGGCGGTCGGCCCGGCCGACGTCCCACCGAGCGCTCGCCGCCGGTCCTCGCTGCCGCGGCGCTCGTCGCCATTGGACTGGACGACGACGCGGACTGGCTCGAGGCCGTCACCAGGTTCCGGATGCTCCCCACCACCGCCGAGGCGCTGGAGATCGCCCTGGATCTCCCGCCGGGAACGATCGACGAGCTGCAGGTGTTCGCCGCCGATTCCCCCCGATCCGCCCTCGAGGATCGTCTCTCGACGGCTGCGGACGCGGAGGCGGTGCTCGACGTGGCTCGTGACGTGGTGGGGGAGGCCGCGGACGTGCTCCACGCGGAGGCCGACTCGCTCGAAGCGCGTTCGACGGCTTCCGACGAGTACGGGCGGTGGCCACTCGTCGGGGCCTGGCACTGGGACGGACCGCGAGCGCTGGAGGACGCTGCTGCGGATCGCCAACTGCCCGAGTGGATCCAGCAGTCCGATGATTCCGACGACGGGGCCAGTCACGACTGGCGCACGTTCGTCGACGACGTCGATCTCCTCGAAGCGATCGACGGTGGGCTGGTGGTTCTCTCCGGACCGAAAGCGAGCGGGAAGCGACAGGTCGCCGCCTCCCTCGCCGCGGAACTCGACGACTGGGGAGCGACTGTCAGACTCACCGGGCTCAGAAATCCCGACGAGCTTCGCCCGGGAATCGAGGCGACGGGGGACGCCGTCGTGGTCGCGACGTACGGAGCCGGGCCAGCGAGGATCGTGGGCGACGACGGCGTTCGCGCACTCCCCGAGTGGGTCGACGACGGGAGCTGTGCCGGTGCACTGGTGATCTGCGACGACGCCGATCGCGACCGGTTCGACGAGGTCGCCGAACGCACAAACTGCGACGAGTTCACGGCCTGGACGGACCGGGTCGAAGTCTCTCTCGGCGAACCGTCCACCGAAATCGACCGGGAACCAGCTGTCGTCGCCCGCGACCTGCTGGACGCGATCGGCTGGAACGAGGTCGAGTCACCGTCCCGGCGGACCGTCGAGGTCGATCCGGTGGCCGACCAGAGCACGCTGGCCGCGATCGTGGGCGCTCCGGACCACGCCCTGGACGGCGAGTTCCTCGGGACGGTCGTCGCCGAGGTCGTCGAGATCGTCTCCGCGTCACACGGACCTGCCGCTGCCCGGCAGTGGCTCTCGTTCGTCGACGACCTCGTCGCGGACGTGGCGCTGAACAGGACCGGTGACTCAGACGCTGCGCTCCTGTACCGTGGCGAGGTCTACGAGACGGCGATCGCCGCCGTCGCAGCGGCGAACCCGCGGACCGACGAGTGGGTGCACGCGGTGGCTCGCGGCGTGCTGGAGGTCACGAACGAGACCGCCGCCCCGTTCGCTGGCCGGGAGTCCGTCGGGGGCGACCTGGAGCCGTTCGCCACCGCCTTCTCGGGCGCACTGGCGCGGCTCGCACAGCCACCGGACGGGTCGACCGTGAACCACGGCGCCGTCGGGTGCGTCGACGAGGCGCTCCACGCGATGGTCGAGGAGGGCTGGGAGTTCCCGGTCCACCTCGTCTACGGGCGTGCTGCCGGTCGAATCGCCCGCTGGGCCGACGATCTGCGGGCGGCAAACGGCGGCATCTCCACGGTCGTCACTCGCGTTCGCCAGCACGCGATGGGCGCCACCGATCATCGGACTGCGAGGACACTCGGGAACTCCTTTGCATCGATGCTCGGGGCGGTGGCCGGCGTCGAGGGTTCCGACGATAGCCCCGGCGAAACCCCCACCGCCTGGGTCGAGGACGTCGAGTCCCGGGCGAGGGACGCACTCCAGGACGTCGCCGATCCGGACAGTCGGCGACGGCTGCTCACGACGTTCTACGGAAGCGGGCTCGGGCTGTGGGTCTTCGAGCACGACTGTCCCGACGAGGCGGTCGGTTCGTTCTTCGACGCCGTGGGCCAGTCCGTGTGCTACACGGCGACGGCGGCGAACCTCGAGGATTCCGAGGCGCTCGTGCTCGAGGGGTACGGCCGGGCCGTCCGGACCGTCGTCCAGTCGGGCGACCTCGACCGGGCGGAACGCTTCTTCGCGGAATGTCACCGGCTCGTCGATGCTATCGGTGATTCGGACGCGTTCGAGACCGGTCGAGACGGTCGGGCAGCGCTCCACGCGAGCGGGCTCGCCGCGTTCGGCCAGGTCGAGCGTGACTTCCCGGACGCGGCCAGCAGCTATCCGTACGGCCGTGATACGATCGCGTTCGAGGACTCCCTCGGCTTCGAGGACTGGCTGACGCTGTACGATGCGTCGGTGCCACGGAGTATCGGGCCGACGGCGTCCGCCGACGAGTCGACCCAGTATCTCACCGACGTCTACAGCGGGGCGCTGTCGACGCACGTCCGCGGGTTCGATCCCGACGGGAAGCACTGGAACGATACGGGCGACGGCGTGACTCCGCGCGGGGAACACACCTGGTACGCCGGTCTCACGGAGCTGATCGAAACGCGAGCGACGTCCGACGGAATCGAGGACCCGGTGGCGTTCCTCGCGGACGTCTACGGCGGTGCAGCGACGACGTGGGCCAGGGAGGGCGAATCGAGTCGGGCCCAGGAGTGGGTCACGGTGCTGGTCGAAACCTTGCGGAGCACTCGCGAGTCGATCGACGGCCCGCAGAAGGTGAGGTGGTTCGACGCGTTCGCGTCGACCGACGCGGAGATTCTCACGGCAGTGTTGACCCGGTCGGACGTCGGTGAACGGACGCACGACCGCCTGGTCGAGGCGGTGCTGTCCAAGATCGCGGTCGCCGCGAAGGCGGCGGACAATCCACCGCACCCCGTCGTGTACGTGGCGTCCGTCTTCGGCGGTGCGCTGGCGCTCGCCGCCGACGGTCCGGCCGAGGAGGTCCGGTTCGGGGTGACCGAGGTCCTGGCGATCCTCGACGACGAGTTCTCACTCGAGTGGATCGATCTGGAGCGAGCGTATATCTTCGAGCGGATCTACGCCGAGGCGCTCGCGAGGGTCGGTCGAACGCACCCCGACGTCTCGGACACTGCGGAGTGGTTCGACGTCGTGAGCGACAGGATCGAAGCGACCGCGAGTAGCGTGGCGCCGGAGGACCCTGCCGAGTTCGTCGCCGACGTCTACGTTCGGGCGCTCTTCGAAGCAGCCCAGGACGGGGCCGACGAGTGGCGACGGCGCCTCGATGCCGAGCTTCGTACGTACACGAACGGACCGACCGTCGACGATCCCGCGGCGTTTCTGGAAGCGACGTACGCCAACGTGGTCGTGGAAGGAGCGAAACGCCACGGCCCCCGGACCTCGATCGAAGCCTGCATCGACGCCGTGAGCGAGTCGCTGGAAGCTGCAGGTGATGCGGACCTGCTCCGGAGCGACGACGCCCTGGAACGAACGGTCTCGCGAGCCGCCGACACGCTCTCCTCGGCCAACGTCAAGGATCCCGGCGAGTACCTGCTCCGCATCGATCACGGACTCCGGAACGCGGGGCACGAGACCGTCGCGAACGACCTGTTCGACGGCGACCGTGGCGACGACACCGGTGTCCCCGACGGCGAACCGGTCTCGAACACCGGTGGAGGGATCGGTAGCAATCCCGCGGATCACGAGGACCGGTAGTACGCTGCGTCGTCGTTGCGGCCACGACCGCTCGACAACCGTCTGAACCGGACGATGGGAATCCGACGCAATTCCGGCACCCGATACACATGACCGATCACCCAGACGCACCCGACGATCCCCGCCGACGAGTCGAATACCTCCGAGAAACAGTCGATCCCGCCACGGCCACCGAAGCGGACGTCGCCGCGTGGTGTGAACTGCTCACGGAACGGGATGGGTACTCCGAGGCCACCGATGCACTCGACGAGATCGCATCGGCGCATCCGGATGGCGTCCGACGGGTCGCCGAGGGGCTCCAGCCGTACCTCGTTCACGACGAAAAAGAGGTGCGGGAGAGAGCAGCGGATAAAATCACGTGGTACGCACTGGAGAACCCCGGCGCGCTCGACACCACGATCGAGTTCCTCCTGGCCGCGCTCCAGGCCGACGTCGAAACCCGACGTGAGGCAGCCAGGTCCGTGCTTCGCGAACTCGCCGACGTGAAGCCCGTTCTATTCCATCCGCACGTGGACGAGATCATCGGATATCTCGACCACGACGCGTCGATGCGTCGCGAGGCCCTCACCCTGTTGACAGGGATCTCGCGTGCCTATACGGAGGCAATCGCTCCGGCCGGTGACGACTTGCTCGCACTGACCAGGGACGAGGGTGTTGACGTCACTGGGGTCCCCGGTCCACTCGGCCGGATCGCGCTGGTTCGCCCCGACCTCGTCAGTCCCGTCGTCGAGGAGTTGCGGGAGTTGCTTTCCGACGAGAACCACCGTCTCCGGATCGTCGCCGCCACGTCGCTCGCCGACATCGCCATCGTCTACCCCGACGAACGCCAACGATGTATCGAGGATCTCTGCACGCTCGCCGATGCTGACCCCAGCGATCAGTATCCCGAGTTCGCCCGCACCACGGCGATCAGCTCGCTCGGACGCGTCGGGGCCGAACACCCCGACGCCGTCGTGCCCGAGCTCCCCCGTCTCCTGGCCCACATCGACGACGAGAACGAACAGGTCCGCAAGTCCGTCGTCGACGCGCTCGGGGTCATCGCCGCCGAACGACCTGCGACGGTCCGCCCACACCTCGACGAGCTGGTGGCAATGCTCGAGGACGGCAGCGAGACCGTGCAGTTCTCGGTCGTCCAGTCGCTCGGGAAGCTCGCGGCTGCGGATGCAGCGATCGCCCCGCAGGTCGTCGAGACGTTACGCGAGTGGCTGGACCGGGCCGAGGTGGTGAATCGGGCTCGCATCGATTTCACGGAGATAATGCGGATTTCGATCGTCGAGGCGCTCGGCCGCATCGCTGTGAGCCACCCCGATACCGTCGATCCGATCGTGGACGACCTTCTCGACGGGCTCGACGACTGGGGCTCCATGGAGGACCTCTCTGAGGTATTCGGCACGATCGGGGCCGTCCGCCCCGACGCGGTCCGGCCCGTCGTGCCGGATCTTCTGGACCTCCTCGCGGCCGACATGCACTGGAACAGGACAGATGCGGCCGTCGCGCTCGGCAAGATCGGGGCTGCCGACCCCGAGGTTGCCAGGCTCGCACTGGACGATCTACGGGCGCTTCTCGACGACGAGCCCCACCACGGGCGAGCAGCGGCGGCCGAGGCACTCGGGACGATCGGCGCTGGAATCCCGGCGTTGGCGCCAGACGTCAGTGGGGACGTCCGGCCACTCGTGGCGGACGACGCCGCCGAGGTTCGATCCGCAGCGCTCGAGGCCCTCGGGACGATCGGCGCCGAGGATCTCGACACTGCCGAATCCGTCATCGAGGATCTCCGGGACGGACTCGGGGACGTCAGCGCCGACGTCCGTCTGTCGGCAACCACTGCGCTGGGTGCGGTCGGTGCCGCCCACCGGGAACTTGCCCCGGTCGCCAGCGATGCGCTGCAGTCTCGCCTCGAACGCGACGACGAATATCGGTACGTCCGTTCGTTGATCGCCGCGGCTCTCCAGTCGATCGCGGCGTCCCATCCGGACGCAGTCTCGGTTGCGGCGTCGGAGCTCCAGGCCCACAGAGACCCGGTCGCCGAGTCGGAGCGCGAGTAGGTGGTCCCTGTCGCTGGAATCCGACCGACGACGGAGCTCTCCGCCAGGGTACCGACCGACCCCGACCGCCACGGAGTCCGTTGCACCGGCTTCTGCGACGGCCTACCCCCTTGAATCGTCACGACGTTTTTTTGTGCCAGTCGCCGTTGCGTGAACCGTGTCGCTCGCCCGTCACGGGACCGGCCCGGTCGCCGCGCTCCGGGCCCTGGCCTCCCAGGTGCACCCGGTGTTCATGCTCCCGCCGATCGCCGCCGCGTGGTTCGGCGCAGTACTCGGTGGGCTGGATTCGGCTGCCTTCGCAGCGGTCCACTCGATCGCCATCTTCGCGGCAGTCTACACGGCACACGTGAAGGACGGCTACGTGGACTTTCACGTCCGCGGCGAGGACGACGATCACCCGCTCACGGTGGTGGGCTGTCGCGTCGCGCTCGTCGGGGCGACGGCACTCTTTGCCGCTGCGGTCGTGGTGCTCTGGATCGCGGTGAATCCGATCGCCGCTTTCCTCACCATCCCGACGTGGGTAATCGGCTACCACCACGCGCCACAGCTCGACACGAACCCACTCACCGCGACCACCGGCTATCCGGCGGGGATCGCGCTCGCGATCGTCGGCGGGTACTACGTCCAGACGGCCGCCATCGCTCCGGTCCCGATCGCGTTCGCGCTGGTCTTCCTGCTCGTGCTCTCCGGCGTGAAGGTCATCGACGACGCGCAGGACTACGACTACGACCGATCGATCGACAAGCGGACGGTCGCCGTGACAGTCGGTCCGCCGCGAGCGCGCCGCATCGCCTACGGGCTGATTGCGCTGGGCTTTCTCGTCGTGCTCGCGCTCGCAGCGGTTGCCGTGTTCCCGCCGACGAGCGTCCTCGCGGTCGCTGCCTTCGGCGCGGTCGTGCTCGCGACCAGGCGAGCAGATCCCGAGATCGCGACGATGTTGCTCATCCGCGGTGCGTACGTCTTCCTGGCCGTGCTGGTCGCGGCGGTCTGGTTCGAACCGCTTGGGTGATGCCAGTGCTGGCGACCCGACTGCGCCCCGAAATACCCGTGCCGGCAAGGGTTTGTCGAACGATAACAGTTAACAAGGCTGGCCGCTTAGCAGTGATCGAATCGCGCGACGACCGACTGCGGTGGGCCTCGCTGGCCCGACACGCTATACACCCATGCCAGCAGACGAGATGGACGAGACGATGGGCACCGACCCGGTCGACCACGACGCGGACGACGGTGACCGCTACTCGGCAGTGGCCGTCGACCACGAGGAGACAATTATCTACGACCGGGAGATCGAGGAGGCCTGGATCCAGTCCGACGCCGTCGGGCCGCTCGCCGAGTGGGTGTAGCTCGCACTACAGTTCTTCCTGCCGTTTACTCGGCAGGACCGTCGACGAGCGCACCCTCGAGCGGCTGGAGTTGCGCCGAGAAGTGGCGAAGCGACTCGCGTTCCGGCTCCTCGACGATCTCGAGACCAGTGAGGCGATCGGCTCGATCTAGCACGTCGCCGAACGCGTCCGCAACCAGTTCCAGGTGCTCGCGGTGGTAGGTACGCCGTGGGATCGCGAGCCGGACGAGCTCCGGGCGCTCCGTCTTCGGGAACGCGAAGCTCCCGAGTTCGACCGCACGAACGGCGCCCTCGCGATAGGCCGCGCAGACGAGCGTCTGTCCGGGGAACTGGTCGGCCGGGATCGCCGGTAACGCAGCTGCAGCGTCGACGTAAACCGCGTGACCGCCCACCGGACGGTAGATGGGGACCTCGGCCGCCTCGAGCAGATCAGCCAGCTCCCGGACCTGCCCGACGCGGTGCTCGAGATACTCCAGTTCGACGGCTTCCCGGAGCCCGACGGCCATCGCCGCCATGTCGCGGCCCGCCATGCCGCCGTAGGTTGGAAACCCCTCGTAGAGGATCGCTCGCTGTTTCAGTTGCTCGAAGAGCTCGTCGGTGTCGTCGCTGTCTCCACCGTCGTCCCCTGGGTCGTGATCACCGACGGCGACGAACCCGCCGACGGTCGCGAGACCGTCTTTCTTCCCGCTCATGACGAGAGCGTCCGCGTAGCCGAGGAGTTCGCGAGCGATCTCCCGGATCGATGCGTCTGCCCAGCCCGGCTCGCGCTCCTTGACGAAGTAGGCGTTCTCGGCGAACCGGCAGGCGTCGATCACGAGACGGGCGTCGATATCGTTCGCGAGCGAGCGTGCTCTACGGACGTTCTCGATGGAGACCGGCTGGCCAGCGGCGGCGTTGTTGGTGACGGTGACCACGATCGCAGGGACGTTCTCCGGGCCGTGCTCGGCTGCCAGTTCCCGGGCCGCGTCGACGTCGAGATTCCCGAGGAACTCGCCGCTCGCATCGGGATCCATCGCGCCCGCTACCGGGCAGTCGACCGGGAGCCCCCCGGCCTCCGCGACGTGGGCCCGGGTCGTGTCGAAGTGCGTGTTGTTCGGGACGACGTCGCCCTCCTCGACGATCGCACCGTAGAGCACGTGCTCGGCGCCCCGTCCCTGGTGGGCCGGGACGATCCGGTCGAACCCCATCACCTCCGCGACGGCGTCCTCGAGTTCGCTGAAGCTTCTGCTTCCCGCGTAGGCCTCGTCGCCGCGGAGCAGCGCAGCCCACTGGTCGGTGCTCATCGTCCCCGTGCCGGAGTCGGTGAGGAGATCGACAGCCACGGCCTCGGCTGGCACGTCGAAGACGTTGTAGCCAGCCCGTTCGAGCAACCGTTCTCGCTCCGCTCGGTCGGGCACACTGCTGCGATCCACCATCCGCGATTCGTACATGTCTCCGGGTTCGCCCTGGCCGAACGTATAGGTAATCCGACGAATCTTGTCGGCTGACGGTGATAGGCGTCCGTCCCGTGCCGGACGTGTGCACACTGGCACCGAGTCGCACAATCTGCTCCCGCCGGAGACCGGACCGCCACGTCCGAAGCCGGACGATCCACACGCGTTATACACCTCGAACGGCAAGAATGCGACCATGACAGCGGACCCCGAGTCCATCGACGTCACCATCGTCGACGGCTACGTCGACGAGCCCGCCCACTTCGGGGTCCCGCCGTACATCTCGACCTACCCGCGCTACGCCGCTGGCGCGATGGTCGACGCTGGCGTCCCCCGCGAGCGGATCACCTACCACACGATCGACGAACTCCGCGACGATCGGAACCGCTGGGCAGACGTCGCCGACGCCGATTTCCTGCTCTACATCGGCGGTATGACCGTCCCCGGCAAGTACGTCGGCGGGACGCCCGCCGAGCCGGACGAAGTGAGGGAGCTCGCCTGGACCGCGGAGGGCGTCAGCGTGATGGGCGGCCCCGCGAAGTTCGGCGTCGGCGAGGAGAACGCCGGCGGCATCGAGACCGAGCGCGACGACCTCGACTTCGACTTCCTCGCGATGGGCGACGTCGAGGCGGCCGCCCACGACATCGTCGAGAGCGGACTGGAAGGGTTCAACGGTCGCTACCGGGACGTCGAGGAGGTCACCCGCTGGGCGCAGAAGGGTGCGTTCATCGTCGAGGATCATCCGAACCATCCCGACTACCTCATCTGCGAACTCGAGACGGGCCGGGGCTGTCCGTATCGCTGCTCTTTCTGTACGGAGCCGCTCTACGGCGACGCGACCTTCCGCCCGCCGGAGACCGTCGTCGGCGAGGTCGACGCGCTGGCCGACCACGGCGTCCGGAACTTCCGGCTCGGTCGCCAGGCCGACATCCTCGCCTACGGCGGCGACGGCGAGAAGCCCAACCCCGACGCGCTCCGTGAGCTCTACGGCGGAATTCGAACCGTCGTGCCCGATCTCGAGACGCTCCACCTCGACAACGTGAACCCGATCACGATCGTGAAGTGGCCGGATCTTTCGCGGGAGGGCCTCGACGTCATCGCCCGGCACAACACGCCCGGCGACACCGCAGCGTTCGGCCTCGAATCTGCCGATCCGATCGTCCAGGAGGAGAACAACCTCAACGTCTCCGCCGAGGAATGTTTCCAGGCGGTGAAGATCGTCAACGAGGTCGCCGGCTGGCGATCCGAGAACGACGAGCCGCCGTTCGATCCCGGCGCGCCGGGCACCCCGCCCGCCGAACGAGACAGCAGCGTCCACGGCGCCGCCGCCGATCTCGAAGCGCCGACCTTCGGCGACCAGGCTCCGCGCCGCCTCCCGAAGCTCCTTCCGGGGATCAATCTGCTCCACGGACTGAAGGGCGAACGCGAGGAGACCTTCGAGCACAACGAGCAGTTCCTCCAGCGCGTCTACGACGAGGGGCTCGTGCTCCGCCGGGTCAACATCCGGCAGGTGATGGCGTTCCCCGGGACCGACATGGACGAGACCGGTGCCCAGATCGCCAACGACCACAAGCAGCTGTTCAAGCATTACAAGACTCGCGTCCGCGAGCAGATCGACAACCCGATGCTCCAGCGCGTCGCCCCGCCCGGCACGGTCCTCCCCGACGTCCACCTCGAGTACCACGAGGGCGGCCGCACCTTCGGCAGGCAGCTCGGGACCTATCCACTGCTCGTCGGTATCCCCGGCGAGCGCGAACTCGGCCGCTCGATCGACGTCGCGATCGTCGACCACGGCTATCGATCCGTCACCGGCGTGCCCTATCCGCTCGACCTCAACGCCGCGTCGATGGACGAGCTCGCGGCGCTCCCCGGGATCGGTAAACAGCGCGCTGGCGACATCGTCGTGAACCGACCCTACGACTCCGTGACGGATCTCGGCGTCGACGCCGACCTCTCTTCGTTCGTCACGACGGGGGCGCCCAGCGGCGCGGACTGACGTCCGCGACCGAGAACCACTCTCACAGCCCAATGACATCCGATCTCGAATCCAAGACCGACCAGTACGAGTCGCTCCTCGCGGAGGCGCTCGAGGTCGCGACCGTCGCCGAGGACCTCCCCGACCAGCAGTCCGAGGCTGCCGAGCAGTGCCTGGAGATGGCCGAATCCTATCTCCGAGATGGTCGGCACTTCCGGGATACCGACGATCTGCCCGACGCGCTCGCGGCCTTCTCCTACGGCCACGGCTGGCTCGATGCCGGCGCTCGCGTCGGTGTGCTCGACGTCCCCAGCGAGGGCCACCTCTTCACGCAGTAACCACCGGGCGCTCCGGCGTCGGCCGATTCGGTTCTCAGGACAGATCGGCCAGCACGCGCTGCGCGGCGTCGCGTCCGCTCGCCATCGCGCCCTGGATCGACGACCACTGGGTGTACTCCCCGGCGAGATAGCAGCGGCCGTCCGGCGCGGCGACGCCGGGAAGATCGTCGTGGCACCTGGGTGGTTGCGCGAACTGGCCGAACTCGATTCGGTCGGTCGCGAAGAGCTGGAGGTCGCCGAACTGTCGCTCGGGATACCAGGCCGTGAGCGCACGTCGTGTCTTGTCGTCGAGTTTCGCGTTCGGCGCGTCTGGATCGCCGAGGAAGGTCGCGGAGATCAGTGCCCGATCGTCGTCGGGCGCGTACTCTGGAGCGACGTTCGAGAGCGTGACGAGCGTGTTCGGCTGTTCGTTCTCGGCGTTCAGGTGGAGACGCTTTCCAGGTGGCGCGGCGTGGGCGGGCACGGTGTAGTACTGGGTCGCGACGGCGTTGCCGTCCGTCGGGATCGATTCGACGCCAGTCAGTTCCTGGGCCGTCGGTCCGTCCGTCGCAACGATCGCGGCGTGGCCGTCGACCGTCTCGCCGCCGAGGTCGAAGTCGCCGCCGGTGTCGTCGGCCGTGACGGATTCGACGGGCGTGCCAGTTTCGATCGTAGCGCCAGTATCGCGAGCGCTGCTCGCTAGTTGCTCGGTCACTGCGCCCATTCCTGCTGCAGGCACGGCCGTCTTGCCGTCGTCGAGGACCTTCATGACGTACTCGAAGACGCGCTTGCTCGTTTCCAGCGACCGATCCAGCGTGATCCCGCCGATGAACGGGGCGGCAAAGGCCTCGACGAATCCGTCCGAGAACCCTCGACGATCGAGCTCCTCGCGGATCGTCCGGTCCGCACCGGAGAAGATCGCGCCCTGGGTTTCCGAGCGGAGATCCCGGCGAAGCTGCCAGAGCCGATAAGCGTCGCCCGTCGTGATCTCGCGGTTGGTCAGCGTCTGCGGAATCGATCGTGGATCGCGGAGCGGATCACCGAGGATCGAGCGGCGGTTCGGCCGACAGATGACGGCGCCCGGTGTGAACGTCCGCAGGTCGAGCGCGTCGAGGTCGAGCTCCCGCTGGACTGCGGGGTACCCTGTGAAGAGGACCTGGAAGCCCCGATCGAGCGTGTAGCCGCCGACGGTCCGCGTCGCGACTCGGCCGCCGACCTCCTCGCCGGCTTCGAAAACGGTCACGTCGACGCCAGCGTCGGCGAGGTGCCGTGCAGCGACGAGGCCGGCCGGGCCAGCGCCAGCGATCACGACCCGGTCAGCAGTCATGCTCTGGGCTTCGACGGGCCGCACCTAAAAGACGGTGTTCGGTAGTCAGTTACCACGCGAGCGTTGTGAACTGGAAGCTTATCGGTAGACAGTGACTGATTCCAGGGTCGCTTCCTTCTGGGGTTCGTCGCCACGGTCCGTCGGCAGACTTCCGATCTCTTCGACGACGTCCATCCCATCGACAACCTGCCCGAAGACGGCGTGTTTGCCATCGAGGTGGGGCGTCGCATCGAGCGTGATGAAGAACTGCGAGCCGTTGGTGTCCGGGCCGCTGTTGGCCATCGAGAGGACACCGGGCCCGTCGTGGGTGAGGTCGTCGTGGAACTCGTCGTCGAAGGTGTAGCCCGGACCGCCGCGGCCGGTGCCGGTGCGGTCGCCGGTCTGGATCATGAAGTCCTCGATGACGCGGTGAATTGGGACGTCCTCGTAGTAGGGCTCGCCCTCGATGGTCTCGCCCGTCTCGGGATCCTCCCACTCCTTCTGGCCAGTCGCGAGACCGACGAAGTTCTCGACCGTGTTCGGGACCTTCTCCTCGTAGAGTTCGACCTCGATGTCGCCACGATTCGTGTGCAGGATTGCAGTCGTGTCTCCCATGCATGAATCGGACGCGACCCCGGCCGAAAAGCGTGCGGGTCTCGGCGTCGACGCGCTGGCCAGTCCTACAGGTGCGTCGGTGCCGTCAGCTCCGACAGCGGTCGGACGACGTCGGCCGGCGGTTCGTCGAAGTGGCCCGGATGGAGTGTTGCGGCGAGATGTTCGAGCGTGTCGACGAGGCGTGGCCCCGGCCGATTAACGTAGTGATGGCCGTCCATCGCGTACGCCCGGCCGGCACGAACTGACCGCAGTCCGCGCCACGCTTCCCGTTCCGTGAGGTCGGGGAGGTTCTCGCGGGTCTGTTCGAGATCGAAGCCACACGGTGCGGCGACGAGGACGTCCGGATCCGTCTCGCACACCGACTCCCACTCTCGTGGAGTCGAACGGTCGCCCGGCTCTGCCATCGGGTACGTTCCGCCGGCGTGCTCGACGATTTCGGGAATCCAGTGGCCCGCCACCATGACGGGATCGAGCCAGTCGAGAACGGCGACGGACGGCCGATCCTCGGTCGCGGGCGCAGCCTGATCGACGGCCGACTCGACCGCGTCGACGCGCGCTCGCAGGTCGGCGGCCCACTCCGCCGCACGTTCCTCGCGCCCGAGCGCTGCACCGATTCGCTCGATATCTGCGTAGAGGTCGCCCAACCGGTGCGGATCGGTCGTCAGGATCTCAGCATCGATCCCGCGCTGGGCGACGACGTCCTCGACGAGCACCGTGTCGACCGCGCAGACGTCACAGATCCCCTGCGTGACGATCAGATCGGGATCGAGCCGTTCCAGCAGGTCGACGTCGATCTCGTACACGCCGTCACCGGCCTCGGCCCGCGCGACCTGGTCGTTGATCTCCTCGCTCGACGCTTCGGCGTCGATTCGAGTCGTGTTGACGTCGGGAAGCTCCTCGACGCCGGGCGGGTAGTCGCACTCGTGGGAGGTCCCAACGGGATCGACGCCCAGTCCAGCGACGATCTCCGTCGCAGACGGAAGCAGCGTGACGACGTCCATGGATCGACTTTCGGCTACTCGGCCATAAACGTCTGTTCTCGTCTGCCGTCTCGGTGGGACTACAGCTTTAAGCGGGATGCCGCGGCGAACTCGCGTCGAGTAATCTATGCGCTAACGCGTCGGTTCCGACGGCCGAGGCGGATGCGCGGCGCGCCGTCGGAAACACAGCTGATGGCCGGTCGAAATAGCGGCCACGCGCCGCCTGCTCGCCACGACCCCTGCACGCCGCTGGCAATGATCAGAGGTCGTAGAGCTCGCCGTACTTGTCCTCGACGTAGTCGAGGAAGTACTCGGCCGTGAGCGGCTCGCCAGTGGCTTTCTCGATGAGTTCGCCGGTCGTGTAGCGCGCGCCGTGCTGGTGGATCTCCTCGCGAAGCCACTCGCGGATCGGCTCGAACTCGCCGTCAGCGACCAGTTCGTCGACGTCGAGGTCCTCGCGCATCGCGGCGTCGATCTGGGCGGCGAGGACGCTCCCCAGCGAATACGTCGGGAAGTAGCCGAAGGAGCCGTGGCTCCAGTGGATGTCCTGCAGACAGCCCTCGGCGTCGTTCTCCGGCCTGATCCCGAGATACTCCTCGTAGGCGTCGTTCCAGGCATCCGGTACGTCGTCGATCGCGAGGTCTCCATCGATCAGCTCGCGCTCGATTTCGTAGCGGGCGACGATGTGGAGGTGGTAGGTCAGCTCGTCGGCTTCGACGCGGATGAGGTTGTCCTCGTAGACCTCGTTGGCGGCCTCGAACAGCTCCTCCGTCGTCAGGTCCGCCGTGCCTGGGAGGTGGTCCTGGATCAGCGGGACGAGGCGTTCACAGAAGTTCCGCGAACGACCGACGTGGTTCTCCCAGAACCGCGACTGGGACTCGTGGACGGTGAGGTCGCGCGACTCGCCCAGCGGCGTGCCGTAGTGGTCCTTCGGAAGCCCCTGCGTGTAGCGGGCGTGCCCGAACTCGTGAATCGTACTCGAGAGCGCGCCGATCGGTTCGGACTCGTCGAAGCGCGTCGTCACGCGGGCGTCGAACTGCGTCCCCGTCGAGAACGGGTGCGGTGCGGTGTCGAGCCGTCCGTGCTCCCAGTCGTAGCCCAGTTCGTCGAGGACGGTTCTGGCGAGTTCCTCCTGCTTCTCGGCGGGATACTCGCCGTCGAAGGGCGACGCGAGTTCGACGTCGCTCTCGCGAACCTGCTCGATGAGTGGGACCAGTCCTTCTCGGAGCTCGGTGAGCACGCGATCCGCAGTTTCGAGACCGAGGTAGGGTTCGTACTCCTCGAAGAGCACCTCGTAGGCCGGGCGGTCGGGGTCGATGTGCTCTGCGTACTCCCGGTTCAGCTCGACGAGCCGTTCGAGTGAGGGTGCGAACGTCTCGAACTCCGACTCCTCCTTCGCTTCGGTCCACGTCGGGTGGGCCTCGCTGGTCGCGGCGGAGATCTCCTCGACGAGGTCGGTGGGGACGCTCGTCGCGCGGTCGTACTCCCGACCGACTTCGCGCAAGACGGCCTGCTGATCGTCGTCGAGATCAGCGTCGCGGAGCGTCTCCATCCAGCCCGCCATCTCCTCGTCGGTCAGCAGTTCGTGACCGATCGCGGAGAGAGCCGAGAGCTGTCCGGACCGGGCGGTCGTTCCACCCTCCGGCATCATCACTTCCTGGTCCCACCGCAAGACGCCAGCCGCGGCACCGACGTTGTGCCGCCGTTCGACGCGCTGGAGGAACTCCTCGTATCGTTCGTCGGGTGTCGTCGTAGCGCTATCCGACATGATCGACCGTTGCAGAGGGGGGTTCAAGAATGCGTGGTTCTCGGCGATCCTGCGCGTTCAGGGTGCTCGCACGGTGCTAGCGCAGCGAACGACCGTTCCGTATCCGCATCGTCCGTCACTCCGATGGTGCCGTGGTCGCGCCGACCTGCGATTCGGCGACCGCTCGATAGATCGACCGACACCGCTCGAGCACTTCGAGCGAGACGCTCTCCGTCGCAGTGTGCGCCTCGCCCGGCTGGGCCGGCCCGCAGATGACGCAGTCGGTACCGGCTTCCGCGAGCCAGCCGGCGTCGGTCGCGTGGGGTTTGACCACGTGCTGGGGGCTGCTGGGGCTGCCGGAATCCTGGTTCGATCGCGCCGCGTCGAGGACTGCGTCGGCGAAGGATTCGTCCTGGCACCGCATCGGCGGCAGGTCCTGTTCGACGGCCCACTCGACGCCAGTCGTCGCTGCCACGCGATCGATGGGGGCGCGCTCGCCCGGTACCGTCCGTTCGTCGATCGTCACCTCGCATCGGTCGGGAACGACGTTCCAGGCGGTGCCGCCGTCGATTTCGGTGACGACCAGGCTTCCAGAGACTGTTTCTCCGGCGACCTCGACGGACGGGACCGGAAGCGACCGCAGGGAATCGACTGCGTCGGTCGCCCTGTAGATCGCGTTCTCGCCCTCCTCGGGTACGCTCGCGTGGGCGCTTTCCCCGTGTGCGACGATCGTGCTCGCACGGCGGCCTTTGTGCGCGACGGCGACGTCGGTAACCCCCTCGGCCGAGTAGCAAGTCGATCCCTCTCCGACGACGGCGGTCTCGGGAACGAACCCGTTCTGGATGGCGTGTCGGGCGCCCTCGCCGCCGATTTCCTCGCCGACGAAGCTCGCAAAGACGAGCGCGTCGGCCGATGCGGTCTCTGCGGTGGTCAACAGCTCCGCATCGCGAAATGCGAGCATCGCTGCCGCGACTGCTCCCTTCATGTCCGCGCTCCCGCGGCCGTAGAGCCGACCGTCCCGGCGTTCGACGACGTACGCCCCGTCGTCGTCGATCTGATCGTCGTCCGGTGGCACGACGTCGTGGTGTCCCACGAGCGCGAGCGATCGGTCGGTCGTGAGCAACGTGCTATCGGGGGGCGACTGATCGTCAGTCTCTGGGGCCGACTTTCCGTCGGCGCTGCGCCGAGCGAGAACGTTTCCCACCTCGTCCCGTCGCACGGTCGCTTCCGTCTCTTCGCACAGCCAGGACTCGATCAGATCTCCGGCTGCCGTCGGATCTTCGTGGCTCGGTGTTTCCACGAGATCTGTCGCAAGCGAGACGAGCTCGTCCATGCGGCTTGGAGCGGCTGCCAGCCTAATAACCGGTGTGGCTGGCGGGGGACCTGTTTGACGTGGAGAAAAACGCTGGCCGCCAACGCTGACGGTCGTTAGAGCTGCTCGAGGCGCTCGTTTTCCCGGACTATCGGACAGTCGACGACCCGAAAGTGCTCCATGTCGACGAGTTCGAGGATCTCCGTGCCGTCGTGGGAACACGCTACCTCGGGTGGCTCGGAGAAGTACGGGCACTGTTCGCAGTAGCTGCGTTTCTTCACTACGCGGACGTCCTGGGCAGCGTCGTCCGGCGGCTCCGGTGGCTCGTCCTGGTCGAGTTGCTCCCAGACGACGTCGGAGTCGATCTCGGGGACTGATTCCTCCTCGAACAGGCCGTCGTCCGGGCGGTCCGCGTCGCGACCTCGGCGCTCGTCGACTGTGGAGGCCAGGGACCCCAGCGGCGCGTCGGCGTTCGCACCGCTCTCGGCATCGGCCTCTGCAGCTTCTTCACCCGCCCCGGCGGCCTCGTCGGCCTGGTGATCCGGTTCGAGATCGGTATCGAGACCGAAGGAATCGGTGCTCGATGGTTCCGAATCGATCCGTTCATCGGCCGATTCGGTGTCCGCGTCGCCCTCGGGATCACGCTCACCAGCACCGTCGCCCTCGTCGATCATCTGTCGTCGTCACCCGCGGTGTCCCAGTCGACGTCTGCCGGGTGAGGACGGTCGCGCTCGACGTCGGCCTGGAGCGCTTCGGCGACGGGATCGTCGTTCGAGCCCGTCAACGCCGGCGATTGCCCCGTCACGAACGTCGCCGAACCGAAGAACCCCTGTTTGGGTTCGACGTCGACGAAGCTCGCGGCGCAGTACGGACAGTCCGGGCTCGTGAGCAGCCCCGCGCGCACGGACCGTCCACAGTCTTCGCAGTCGGCCGCTTCGATCCCCTCCAGGGCAGCGTCGCGTTTGAGCCGGTCCGCAGCCTCTCGTTCCTCGATCGAACCGGCTAGTTCCTGCAGCTGCTCCCTCGTACCGATCGTCGCCTGGGCGAGCCTGTCGGTGCGATCGGCCAGGTCGTCCGTTACTTCGATGAGGTACTCGAGCACCTCCTCGAAGTTCTCGAACCCATCGTCGAGGTTCGCTTCGACGCTCTCGAGACGGTCGCCGTGCGTCGAGAGCTGCTCGTCGAGCGCCGTCAGCTCCGCACCGAGTTCCTCCAGATCGCTCTCGAGCGCTTCGTGGCCGTGTTCGGCAGGCGCTTTTCCGTCGGCCTCCCGCTTCACCTGAATCACTCTCGATCGGACGTCCTCGAGGAGCGAACGGAACTCGGATTCGACCTCGTCGAGCTCCGACCGATCGACCGGGTCGTCGACATCCGCGATCGCGTCCGTCGAGAGTCCCTCGAGGGCACCGTCATCGTCGTCGAGATCTCGATGTGCGGCGAGGAGCAACCGTACGAACTGCCCGACGTCTACGCCGTGCTCGTCGGCTCGTCGCTGGAGCCAGCGACGGACGTCTTCGGACACCGCGATCCCCGCTGCCTCGCCGGTGTCTTCGCTCGCCATCTGTGCAATATATCGGAGTCACGGCATAAGTATCCCGTGGCCAGCACCCTGCGAGACGGCGAAAACGTTCGCCTCAGCGGATTTTGCGGACGTCGCTGATGTCGAATCCGCCGTCGTGGATCTCGGTCTCGAACCGGATGATTTCCTCCTCTTCGAGCCGGGAGAGCACGCCGCGGAACTGCTTGACGACCATCGTTCGTGCGCGCTCGCTCCCGCCGGTCTCCCACTCGAAGAGAAACGTCCCGTCGGTCGCTTCCATGAGCCGCCCGAGCTGCGTCGGTTCCAGCGTGTCGAGCGTGACGAGCAGTACGACCATCCCGCCCCACCGTTTCGCGGCCTTGCTGAGGCCCTTGATGAGCAGGGTGATGTCGGTCCAGTCCATCTCGCCGCTGGCGACGCTGATCAGGTCCGTCACGGAGTCGATCACCACGAGGCTGCCCTCTCCCTTCCGACTGAGGTACTCGCCGATGGCTTCCAGCACGTCGCGTCGGTCGTGCCGGTCGCCGAGTGACGAGATGTCCGCGGTCTTGCTGGCGTACCAGTCGCTCGGCACCTGACTGAGCTGGAAGTATTCTTCGGAGAAGTCTTCGAAGGTAATCGCCTCCGCTGCCGCGTCGACGAGTTCCTCGTCCATCGTGTACTCCATCTCCTCGATCAGCGCGTTCTCGTCGTCCGTGAAGGAGAGATACTGGACCGACGTGGGGAGCTGGGCACCGTCCTCCAGATCCCCATAGTACAGGTCGAACTGTGCTTCGTCCGCAAGTGCGAGCCCGTTCATCGCGGCCGTCGTGTAGAGGAACTCCCGTCCCCCGGCCCCGACCTCGCTTCCCAGCAGGACCGTACTGCCAGCGGGTGCGCCACCACCGATCATCGCGTCGAGCCGCGAGACGCCGAAGGGGACCCGAACCATGACTCCCGTTCGGAGCGACTGCCGTTAGCACTTACGGCGGAATCGGTGATCCTCCGGCTTGCGAGCTTGCCCTTTCCTCGGACGACACGGCAGTTTCGGCCCGGTCGACGCCTTCGATTGGGGACTCGTTTACTACGTGACTCGTAACATGCATCAGGCTAATCGGAAGCGGAATTATTATGAGGGTAGTGTGGTACGTGGTCTCTATGCATCGGCGCGGCAACCGACGGCTGGTGGTGGACCGTCGGGCTGCAGGAGGCAGAGCGGTCGATCGAAGCGGCTACAGCGCGAACGCGGAGGGGTTGACGTGACGGCTACGGATCGCGGGACCGAGCGACGTCGACTGCTCGCGGCAGTTCGGAGCGACGGCGAGGAGGCGGCGACCGAGGACGGTGACTCGAACACTCCGCGAGGTGACCATCCCGAGCCCGCACCCGACGGTGGCGCCATCACGCTCGACGGACCGCTCTTTCACTGCTCGCGGTGCGATCGGGCGTACCTCGAAGAACCGGCTAGCTGTGACAGCTGTGGCGAACCCACCTTCGACCGACGAACGGCGTAGCTCCGACCGTCTGGGAGCGGCGCTCGACCCCCGTGCGACGAGTTCGCTTTTGTCGATGGCCCACGACTAGTCGCCCGTGGCTGTGCCGCCGACTCCAGCGGCGATCTTCGATCGGGCGGTCGAGGAGGGGAACCGGCGCATCGAGCAGCCGCTCCTCGAACTGGTCGCGACGAGCTTCATCGCCGGGTTCACGATCGTCTTCGGAATCGTCGCACTGGGCATCGTCGAGTCGATCGTCGAGCCGCAGTTCGGGGCCGTCGCAAAACTCGGGGGCGCACTCGCCTTCGGCGTCGGTCTCGTCTTCCTCGTGGTCGGGCGGACGGAGCTGTTCAACGAGAATTTCTCCGATCCGGCGGCAGCGGCGATCGAACGGCCCGATACGTGGCTGCTCCGACCGCTGCTCCGGCTGTGGTCGCTGACGTTCGTTTTCAATCTCGCTGGTGGCTGTCTGTTCGCGCTCGTCTTCGCCGTCGATGGGGCGCTACCGCCAGGTGCGGGCGAGGCACTGAGCAGGTACGCCACCGAGACGGCACACCGTGGGGCCGGTACGTGGTTCACCCGGGGTATCGCGGGCGGCGCACTACTGAGCTTGCTATCCTTCCTCCTCGCCGCCGTCGAGGGCGACGGAAGTCGGATCGCGCTCGCCTACGTGGTCGGCGTGCTCCTCGCGCTCGGTCCGTTCGATCACGTCGTCGTCACCGTCCTCCACGTGTATTTGGGAATGCTCTACGGGGCGAACGTCGGCCTCGGAACGCTGGCATTCCTGACAGTCGTCGTGACGGCGGGGAACCTCCTCGGCGGGCTCGGCCTCGTTACTTTCACACACGCGGCGCAGGCGAAAGGCGCCCGTTCGGAGACGGAGCTGCAGTAATCGGCGCTACTGCCAGCGATCGCGGTGAAGCGGCTAGATTGAGCCGATCGCTACTGTGGTCGCTCCCCTCACGTTCGTGGCGCTGGGAGGGGACGACACCGCGAGAACCCTGCTCGTTACACTGCAAGTTGTTGTCTTTGCCTTCCAGAACATTTTTGGTTATCTCACAAATTATCTTTAGTAGACACGAGATCAATGTCCGATACTAGCCCACCACCGGGGATCGACGCGGCCCAAACCGGCGACTGCTCGCTCGCTGTCGCGGCGACTGCCGGGAAGTCTATCGCCGCCGACGAACGCACGGGGGGAGCCCGATAATGCGACACGGAGAGACCGACTGGTGGCCGAACCAGCTCCGCCTCGACGTGCTCGACCAGAACGCCAGCGACGTCAGTCCGTTGGACGAGGAGTTCGACTACGCCGAGGCCTTCGAGGAGCTCGACCTCGACGCCGTCAAGGCGGACATCGAGGAGCTGATGACGAGCTCCCAGGACTGGTGGCCTGCTGACTACGGCCACTACGGGCCGCTGTTCATCCGGATGGCCTGGCACAGCGCCGGAACGTACCGCACCATCGACGGGCGCGGCGGCGCGAGCGGTGGCCGCCAGCGACTCCCGCCGCTCAACAGCTGGCCGGACAACGTCAACCTCGACAAGGCACGCCGCCTGCTCTGGCCGGTCAAGCAGAAGTACGGCCAGAAACTCTCCTGGGCGGACTTGATCGTCCTTGCCGGGAACGTCGCACTCGAATCGATGGGCTTCGAAACGTTCGGCTTCGCCGGGGGTCGCGAGGACGCCTTCGAGCCCGACGACGCCGTCGACTGGGGCCCCGAAGACGAGTGGGAGGAGAGCTCTCCCGATCGATTCGACGAGGACGGCGACCTCGAGAAGCCCCTCGGCAACACCGTCATGGGGCTCATCTACGTGAATCCGGAGGGGCCAAACGGCGAACCTGACGTCGAGGGCTCTGCGAAGAACATCCGGCAGGCGTTCAGCCGGATGGCGATGAACGACGAGGAGACCGCCGCACTCATCGCCGGCGGTCACACGTTCGGAAAGGTCCACGGCGCCGACAGCGGTGACAACCTCGGCCCCGAACCCGACGCCGCTCCGATCGACCAGCAGGGGCTCGGCTGGGAGAACGAGTTCGGCGAGGGCAAAGGTCCCGACACGATCACTAGCGGCATCGAGGGGCCGTGGACGCAAGCGCCGACCTCGTGGGACATGGGCTACGTGGATAACCTGCTCGAGCACGACTGGACGTCCGTCAAGGGTCCCGGCGGTGCGTGGCAGTGGGAGCCGGTCGGCGACGACCTGCAGAACTCCGTCCCTGACGTCGAGGGCGCGCCGGACTCCGTCACCCCGATGATGCTGACGACGGACATCGCCCTCAAGCACGACCCCGACTTCCGGGCGGTCCTCGAGCGGTTCCAGGAGCATCCCGACGAGTTCCAGCAGGCCTTCGCGAAGGCGTGGTACAAGCTGATCCACCGCGACATGGGCCCGCCGTCCCGGTTCCTCGGCCCCGAGGTCCCCGACGAGACGATGCTCTGGCAGGATCCGATCCCCGACGCCGACTACGACCTCGTCGACGAGGACGACGTCGCCGAGCTGAAGGCGTCGATTCTGGACACGGACCTCACCGTCTCACAGCTCGTGAAGACGGCCTGGGCCTCGGCATCGACGTACCGGGACAGCGACAAGCGCGGCGGTGCGAACGGCGCACGCGTCCGACTCGAACCCCAGCGCAGCTGGGAGGTCAACGAGCCGGCCGAACTCGACGCCGTCCTCGAGACGCTCGAGGGCGTGCAGGAGGAGTTCAACGCCTCACGTTCCGACGACGTCCGTGTCTCGCTCGCCGATCTCATCGTCCTGGGTGGGAACGCCGCCATCGAGAAGGCCGCGGCGGACGCCGGCCACGACGTCGAGATCCCCTTCGAGCCGGGCCGCACCGACGCCACGCAGGAGCAGACCGACGTCGATTCCTTCGAGGCGCTCAAACCCGACGTCGACGGGTTCCGGAACTACTTCGGCGGCGAGTACGACGACCCCGCCGAGGAGCTCCTCGTCGACAGGGCCGACCTGCTTGACCTCTCCCCGCCGGAGATGACGGCGCTGGTCGGTGGCATGCGCGTCCTCGACGCGAACTACCAGAACTCCGAGCTCGGCGTGTTCACCGACGAGCCCGGCACGCTGACCAACGACTTCTTCGTGACCCTGCTCGACGGCAGCTACGAGTGGGAAGCGAAGACGGAGGCTGAGGATCGCTTCGAACTTCGCGACCGCGAGACGGGCGAGGTCGAGTGGGAGGGCTCCCGCGTCGATCTGATCTTCGGGTCGAACGCCCGGCTTCGTGCGATCGCAGAGGTCTACGGCAGCGACGACGGCGAGGCGGAGTTCGTCGATGACTTCGTCGACACCTGGTCCAAGGTCATGCAGCACGACCGGTTCGACCTGGAGTAACGTCGCTGGCGCTTCTCGCGCTGTGCGCGTTTGTTTTTTCCTACTGACAACGAGCAGTGACAGTTGGCCGTCGCTACCTGTCAGAGAATGCGGGAAAAGGGGTATATTCCCAGTGGGCCGGCGCGAATTCGAATCGCGGTTACGGCCACCCGAAGGCCGAAGGATACCAAGCTACCCCACCGGCCCGCACGTGATAGAAGCGACCGTCCGCCTTTAACGATTCCGGAGTGGGGCAGGCGGCGGTGGAAGTACAGTCGATCAGTAGTCTTGGAAACCGTCCGTGTCGAGCCAGTTGTGCGCGACCGTGATCGCCTGGTCACCGTGGAGCGCCTCCGGCCCGAGCGAGAGTGGCGTCGCGTCGCGATCGGCGAGCGCGGTTCGCTCGGCGTCCGTGAAGTCGTGGTGATCAGAGAGGACGAACGCGGGACCGTCCGGAGGCTCGACGGACCCTGCCGGGTCGCCGTCCGCGTCGAGCACGATCAGATCTCCACTGGCCGCGACCGCGTCGAGCGTGGCCTCGAAGCCGCGGCGGCGGAGTTCGACGCCGGGCGAGGATTCGACGGGCTGGTGGCCGATCGCTTCCTGTCGCCGCTCGAGCGCGCCGCGGAGCAGGGCGGCCGTCGAGCGCTCGTCTGGATTCAGGCGTCGGACGCTGGCGCCGTCGACGGTGATCGTGACGGCGTCGTCGATCACGAGGTGGACCAGCGCGTCCGTGCGGATTCCGTGGGAGGTCAGGAGCCCAGCAGTGACGGACCGACAGAGCACGTCGAACCGCCCCGCTCCCGGGAGGTCGTCGAGTGAGACGTCGGCGTCGGGCGTGACCTCGTGGCCGACGACGATGAACTGGCGCATGGCACTCACGAGTGGCGGGCGCCCAATAGCGTCGTCGCATCGAGATCGGTGCGTTCGGTTGCCAAGGTCCGGCTCGCGGCGGATCCGCAAGGTACTACCGCGACCGCAGCGGCCCAAGGTACATGGACGTCGTCGCCGTGGCCCGGGACCTCCTCGCGAGCGGGCCCATCTGCGATCCCTGTCTCGGTCGGCCGTTCGCCGACCGGAGCTTCGGCCTCTCGAACGAGGAGCGCGGCCGCTCGCTCCGGACCGCTGTCGCGCTGGCCGACGATGCGGACTTCGAATCGGGTCCCACGGAGGAGTGCTGGGTCTGTGAGGGGCAGTGCTCGACGCACGACGAGTGGGCCGAACGCGTCGTCGAGGCGACCGGTGACGCCGAGTTCGAGACGTATCAGATCGGAACCCGCACACCCCCGCTCCTCGAAGAGAACGACCGACTGTTGCGGGAAGAAGCGGGGCTGGACCCCGACGCTGGCGAGTCGTTCAAATCTGCGTTCAACCGCGAGGTCGGCAAGCGCTTCGGCCAGCTGACCGGCGCCGAGGTGGACTTCGAGCGACCGGACGTGCTCGCACTCCTGAACCTCGAACGCGGCGACGTGGACGTACAGATCAATCCGGCTTTCGTCTATGGTCGCTACCGCAAGGTCGAACGCGACGTGCCACAGACCGAGTGGCCCTGTCGCGAGTGCGGTGGCTCCGGGAAGCAACTCGGGGAGGACGGCGAGGAGGACTGCGAGCACTGCGATGGCTCGGGCTACATGTACCCGACGAGCGTCGAGCAGTCCGTCGCACCGCTGATCGACGAAGCGATGGACGGCGAGGAAGCGCTGTTCCACGGTGCTGGCCGCGAGGACGTCGACGCGCTCATGCTCGGCACAGGCAGGCCGTTCGTCGTCGAAGTCAAGCGCCCGCGGAATCGATCGCCCGACGTCGAAGCGCTCGAAGTCGAGACCAACGAGGCTGCGGCGGGCCGTGTCGAGGTCGAAGGGCTCCGCCTGGCGACGTACGACATGGTCGAGCGCGTCAAGGAACTCGACGCGAGCAAACGCTACCGGGCGTCGGTCGCACTGTTCGACGACGTCGACGACGGCGCGTTCGAGGACGCGCTCGCGGAACTCGATGGCACGACAGTCGAGCAGTACACCCCTGAACGGGTCGACCATCGCCGGGCGAGTACGACCCGGACCCGAACGGTCTACGATATCGACGGGTCACTCCACGACGCCCCCGATTCGGATGGCGACGCGATCCACGACGACGCCGAGATCGCCGCACGGTACGAGGACGAGGTCGACCTCGAGAAAATCGTTCGGACCGGCACGGTCGAAATCCACGGCGAGGGCGGCCTCTACGTCAAGGAGCTGATCAGCGGCGACGAGGGCCGGACGGAGCCGAGCCTCGCTGGACTCCTCGGCTCGGAGATCGTGGTAACCGCACTCGACGTTCTCGCTGTCGAAGGCGAGGAGGAACCCTTCGAGGACGAGGAGTTCTTCCGGGACTGATCAGGCGTTGGCAGTCGAGTCCCGTGATTACGGGCTCGATTCGTCGGTCGGACTGGGCTCCACGGGATCCTCCGGCTCGACGTAGACCTTCGTGACCTCCGGTGCGGTCTCCTTGATCCGTGCTTCCAGCGCCGTGATCGTCTCGTCGATCGTCTGAATGTCGAGTCCCTGCTCGAAGGCGACGTCGGCGGCCACGATGACGTCACCGGGGCCGAAGTAGACCGATCGGAAGTCGACGACGGAGCTGACGCCGTCGGTCTCGCGGACGATCCGCACGAGCTCGTCCTCGTCGTCCTTCCGCAGGCTCTCGCCGATCAGGAGCCGCTTGTTCTCCCAGGCGAGCGCGATCGCGAAGCCCATCAGCATGATCCCGATGAGCAGCGCGCTGACGGCGTCGTAGATCGGATCGCCCGTCGTGCGCGTGAGGAAGATGCCGGCCAGCGCGATCCCGAGGCCGGAGAGTGCGATCGTGTCTTCGGTCAGCGCAGTCAGGATCGTCGTCTGGCTGGTCTTCCGGAACGCCTCGACGTAGCCGTCGTAGCCGTGTTTCTCCATCTCCTTTTGCATCCCAGCGCGGGCCTTGTAGAGCGCGTACGCCTCGAAGACGATCGCGCCGAGCAAGATCGCGTAGTTGATGTAGACGCCCTGGACCGCGACGTCGACGAGCGGGAGCTGCTGAGCCTCGTCGCTGAAGCTCGTCTCGCCGTGACGGATCGCCTCGTACCCGTGCTTTGCGCTCTCCCAGCCCGCGATCCCAAAGAGCATGACCGAGACGAGGAAGGAGAAGAAGAACTCCGCCTTCCCGTAGCCAAAGGGATGGTGTTCGTCGGCCTCGCGCCGGCCGTAGAAGATGCCAATGAGGAGGAACACCTGGTTGCCGGTGTCGGAAATCGAGTGGTAGGTCTCCGCGAGCATCGAGGGGCTTCCCGTGAGCAGAAAGCCGCCGAACTTCAGGCAAGCGATCGCGCCGTTGGCGACGAGCGCGGCGAGGACGACGGAGACGCTGGATGCCATTGCAGGGACGTGGCACCAGCCGATAGTTAGCTCTGGCGGGTTTGTTGCGACGACTGCTCGTCGGATAGGATTGCAATCGGAGATCGAGCGGGCCCGATCCAGTGGGTCGCCTCGCAATCGACCCCTACTCGTCGACGATGCGGAAGAAACAGGCCGGGGTCCGGGACCTGATCGAGATCGCCGCGAGGTAGGTCCCCGGTTCGAAGTCGAACTCGGACTGTCGGATCAGATCGGGAACGTCGGTCGCGTTCCACGTCCTGGAGTCGCCGGCGGGCAGTTCCTCGTAGCCGTCACCCGTCGCTGTCTGTTCGATTCGATCCCAGTCGCCGTTCTGCTCGACCCACAACTGCCAGCTGGCGGGATTGAACTCCAGCTGCTCGCTCGATTCGTTGCGGAGCGTCAGGGTGACCTCGGCTGGATCGCTCGTCGATTCCGGGGACGGTTCCAGCAGTACCTCGGCGTCCGCTCCGTCGTCGACTTGCGAACAGTCGAGTCCAGATTCGTCGACGCCACCGGGCGGACAGCCGTAGTCTGCTAGGGGCTGCTCACTGACCGATGGCGAGGAGGAGGAGCTGCTACAGCCAGCGACGGCTGCGATCGCGGGGACGAGTACGCTCACGAAGGTTCTTCGGCGCACGTTCGCTCCTTCTATTCGAACTCTCAATAAAGTTCAGGAGGCCCCGAGCTCGAGTGAGCTGCTCGCCTGGGGTATCTACAGGACTCAGGAACCGTCCGGCGGCGTGAGATCGCGCTGGAACTCGTCGAACTGTCGGAGGTCGTCGGGGAGATCGCGCTCGATCACGCGCTCCTCTCGATCGGTCTCGCTCGAGTCGTCGAGCGGCGCAGCGACTGGCTCCCAGCCAGGTTTGACCTTCACGCTCTTGGCGGGCGAGCCGACGGCGATGTGGTGGGCCGGAATGTCCGACGTGACCGAGGACTTCGCGCCGATCAGTGCATTCTCGCCGATCTTGCAGCCAGCGCGAACCATCGTGTCGTAGGTCAGCCGGACGTCGTCCTCGATGATCGTGTGGTAGTTCGTGATCCCCGTTTGATCGACGACGTCGTGGTCGTGGCTGTAGACGTGGGCGTCGTCGGAGATCGAGACGCGGTCGCCGATCGTCAGCTTGCCGCGGTCGTCGAGGTGGACGTCGTCGTGGATCACGACGTTGTCGCCGACCTCGATGTTGTGACCGTAGGTGAAGGAGATTCCCTTGAAGAACCGGCAGTCGTCGCCACACTCCGCGAAGAGGTGTTTCGCGAGCATGTTCCGGAAGCGCAACGCGAACTCGACGTTGTCGGCGAGCGGTGTCGCGTCGAACTGCCGCCAGAGCCACTGGAGGTGTTTCGAGCGTCGGAACTGGTCCTCGTCCTTCTCCGCGTAGTACTCGCTTTCCAGCGTCGCGTTGCAGGGATCGTACCCCTGGAGTCGCACGCGCTCGGCCGCGGAAACGTTCTCGCCGTCCTGCCAGCGCTCGTAGGCATCGCGGTCTCCGAAGAGATCGACGAGGACGTCCTCCACGACGCGACACGTGTCCTCGTCGGACGCGAGCCGCTCGTCGACCTCGTCGATGAACGCCCTGACGCCCGCCTCCGCATCGGTCGGGAGGCTGACGTGACGCTTCGTCATAGCCGGAGGTTGATCGCGGCTGTTGATATGGGTTTCCGTCGCGGAACGCGAGGGCGAGCGAGCGAATCGCGTTGCAGGGCAGCGCGGTCACCTCACCACGGGGACCCTCGCGTGCTGCATGGACCGATTGGGTGTCGGGGGTCTCCCCCCGATTCCACGGGTTCTCGATCCCCGGCTTCCGCGTCGCCTAAGTACGCGGACGCGAATGAACACGTATGCGATACCGGGAACTCGGCGACACGGGCCTCGAGGTCAGCGAGGTCGCCTTCGGCGCCTGGGTAGTGGGAACCGACTGGTGGGGCGACCGCACGCACCAGGACGAACTCGACCTGATCGAGACTGCCGTCGACGCCGGCATCAACTTCTTCGACACCGGCGACGTGTACGGCCACGGCGACAGCGAGGAGATCGTCGGCGAGGCGCTCGCCGATCGCCGGGACGACGTCGTCGTCTCGACGAAGGTCGGCTACGACTTCTACAACAATCCACAGGCCGGACACGGCGAGCTCCCCAAGCGGATGGAGCCCGAGTGGATCGAGACGGCCCTCGACCGCTCGCTCGAGCGGCTCGACTTCGACTACGTCGACCTGCTGATGGTCCACAACGCGAACGTCGACGAGGTCGACGCGGACGTGCTCGAGACGCTCGACCGCCTGCAGGAGTCGGGCCGCGTCGAGGCCGTCGGCTGGGCGCTCGGCCCCTCGATCGGCTGGCTCGCCGAAGGGGAGGCTGCCGCGGAGGCCGACGTCGACGCGCTGCAGACGGTGTTCAATCTGTTCGAGCAGGAGCCAGGCCAGCACTTCCTCGACCAGATCGACGCCCACGACGCGTCGACGAGCCTCCTCCCCCGTGTCCCGCACTCCTCGGGTCTTCTGAACGAGCAGGTCACACCCGACACCGAACTCGGCGAAGGCGACCACCGCTCGCACCGGCCCCAGGAGTGGTACGAGGCGGGCTGGGAGAAGGTCGAACAGATTCGCTTTCTCGAACGTGACGGGGAGCGGACGCTCGCCCAGGCTGCTATCCAGTGGCTCCTCTACCACGACGCCGTCGCCAGCGTCACGCCGACGTTCCGCTCCGAAGCAGACGTCGAAGCGTGGGCCGCCGCGTCGGACGTTCCGCCGCTCTCCGAGGCTGAGTACGAGCGCGTCCAGGCGCTCTACGCGAACGACTTCGATATCGATGGGGACGACGGGATGGACTCGCTCCGGACGTCCGTCGACGGCGAGGACATCCGCGAGGCCGGACTCGACAAGGAACCCGCCGCGTACTGATCGCGGAATCGGGATCCTACAGGTCCGCGCTCTTTTTGGAGTTCTCACGGCCGAACGCCAGCCAGTTCGATCGACGGTTTCCACTGCAAACCCATGGACGGTGCAGTGTCTGATTCCCCCAGGATCACTTCCACTTCGAAGTCCCACTCACTCCGGATCCGCCCGGCTGAGCGTCGGCCGTGAAGCGACCTCGTCGAGCGTCTGCTCCGTCGTTCGCTCGATCGTCGAGGGGCGCAGTGGCTCGTCGGGTGGGCGCCAGAGAACGGGGTTGGGTTGCGCCTCAGATCGATTCGGCGGCGAGCTGTTCCTCTTCAGCGTAGGCTTCTCGACAGGAAGCCGAACAGAAGGCGACGAACTCGCCGTCGATCCGTGCGGTCTCGCCCTGACTGGTGATCTCGTCGCCACAGACGGCGCACTCCAGTGCGAACGCCGTTCCGGCGACCTCCGGCGTCCACTCCTCGTCGGTGAGGAGCCGGACGTCGAAGGACTCGACGTGTTCGTTCGCGACGCTCTCTTCGAGCACGTCGTGCACCGCGTCTTCGGGGACGGTGGCGTGGGCGACGACGGAGCCGTCGGCCGTGGCGTAGACGTGCTCGACGACGTTCTGGGCCGCGAGACTCTCCGCGACCTCCTCGGTCGTTCCGGGGGCCGTCGAGACGTCGATGAGGACCTGGATGCCTGCGTCGAGCGTCGAACGATCGACGTCGAGCGTGAATCGGCGGATGACGCCGAGCTCCTGGAGCCGATCGATGCGGTCGGAGACGGTGGGCGGTGAGACGCCGACCTTGTCGGCGATCTCGCTGTATGGTCGGCGCGCGTTGGCGACCAGAAGCCGGAGGATTTCGAGGTCCGTGTCGTCGAGCTGAGGCATACCGCGGAGTACTGACGGTTCGCATATACCGTTTTCGACATCCGGCGATTTATTTTCGTTTTACTCTTTTCGTCCGAAACTATGGCGAATCTGGTGCTCGCATGAGAACGATCGAATGTATGCAATATATCCTCGCCATTTCTATCGAAATTGGAGACGAATACGCCGCCAATTTCGCCGGATTTGCCCCTCGTTTCGACCTGCGTCGTGCGAGCGTCTGACTGATTGTTCGCAACTGAAACGTCGGTCCTTCCTGTCCGGGCGTTGCCCGCAACGATCGAGTTGGCTTCCGCTCGCAGAGTAACAGTCACCGCGTATCGAAACTGTGGAACGTGCACTGTGTCGGTAGACCGTCCGACGATCGTCCCATGTGAATCAGTGCGTCTCCGTCGGACTATCCGCCCGAGTCGTCGCCGTGGGCGACTCCCTCCTGGGCGTCGGCCTTCATCCGTCGGAGTGCGGCCCGGCCGTTCGACGCGTCGTAGCCGAAGTAGACCGCGTCTGCAGATACCTCGGCGACTTCGGCTGCGTGAATCAGCGCGTCGAGGTCGACGTCGACGGCGTACAGTTCGATCGCGAGATCGACGTCGACGCTGTCGGCGAACCCGCTCGCGAGTGCTTCGAGCCAGTACGTCGTTCCGTAGGCGGTGTCGTAGAGCGGGACGACGAACTCGTCGACGTGGGGCTCGATCGCTTCGATCTCGAGACCGGATCGCTCGTAGATGTGGCCTGGATAGGGATCGGGGTAGAGCGTGAGGCTCGTTCGTCCCGGAATCCGGGACGCAGCGTCTGCGACGAACTCGGTGATGACGGCGGCGCGCCAGCTCGCCCAGTCCTCGTGCTCACTCTCGGCGAAGCGCTCACGACAGGTCTCACAGCGACAGTAGCCCGCGCGCGGAAAGCCGACGTCGTCGAGACGGACGTCCGGGTTCACCGCTGCGCAATCCTCGATCGTCGCGAGCACACCCTGGCGATACTCCTCGCGCGTGGGGCACACGTAGGACCAGTCGAAGTACGGCTGGTCCCGGGTCGCCGGCGTCCCGCTTTCGTCCACGGCGGCCAGCGACGGGTCGGCCTCGACGGCGGCCGTGTCGCCGAAACACGACACCATGTTCACCGCGGTCTCGATCGGCTCGGCGCCGCGACCGGTGACGTCCTTGACCTCGTAGAACGCGCGATCGAACTCCTCCCACGTGGTCTCCGGCTCGTTACGCGTGACGACGCCGTACATAGCCGAGATAAGTGTGAGGGGACTGTTAAGGCCGCCGCTGTCGATCGGGCGCTTTCCGGGCCTCCAGGAACTGTCGACGTCGGGTGGCTGCACCGCTACGCTGAAGGAACGCTGTCACCAGAAGAACGCCGCTGTCCCTCGATCGGCGGCTACTCGGATTCGTACTCTACCTCGACTGCGGAGTCGGACGCGAAGAGCTTGTACGCGATCAGGACGACTGCGACCAGTGCGAGGACCTTCAGGGCTCTGGACATGCTTTCGAATATGATAGCACAGTATAAATTAGTACCGCCTCGGGCGGTTCGGGGTCGTTCGCTGGCAGTACCGCGAGCCGATTTCACCGGCACGAGAGTGACCGTGTGAGTGACCGTGTTAGTGAGAGCGGGGGTGAGTCTGAGAGAGAGATAGTGAGTGAGGAAGGTCAATGAGAGATCCTCGGGTGGGGCCGACCTCCTGCCTCACGAACGTTGCAAGTGTGTAGTTTTCGCTCCCTTTCTCGGGAGCTTTTGCCAGTCCGTCCGGTCTCGCTCGTGGACTGTGTGGCCGTGCCTCACGCAATCCTTATTGTCCGACCTGAACGATAATGATATATGGACGTCGCCAGTCCACTCCGAGCCGGCACCGGTGTGCAGCCGCAGGGTAGCCTCCGTACGGCCGCCCGTTTCGAGTGGCAGCAGATGGCGACAAAATTTTTCGCGGTCATCGGCGGCAGTCCAGTGCGCCCACGCGGGCACCACGACCCGATGGCCCTGGGTGAGGGCGCTTCCAGATAGTCGATGAGCGTCTCTCGGCACCCGATCGCGCTCCGCATCGAGGCACTGGTAGGTCGACGAGCCGCGCTGCTCGCGACCGTCATGTGCCTCCCGCTCGTCGACGGAATCTTCCCGGCGCTGATCGTCGCAGGAGCGCTCGACTCCGCGGCGGGAATCGTCCAGGTCGGCCTCCTGATCTTCGGCGGGAGCGCAACCGTCGCGGTGATCCTCGCGGACTTCGACGGCAGCGGCCGCGAAGGGGCGCGAGTCGTCGCGCTGGTCGCCGTTCCCCTCGTCGCGCTCGCCGCGCTCGAGGCCGCTTTCGCACCGGCGATCGCTGGCGCGCTGAACATGGTCGTGTTCCACCGCTTCGCCGCGCTGGTGGTCCTGGCTGTCGCCGCTTCGACGGCCAGCGCCCGGATCGCAGCGTACGTCCCGCGCCCGGCGATCGTCATCGTCTTCGGCCTGATCGCGAGCGTCGAACCGTCGAACGCGACGCTCGCGGCGACCGCGGAGCCCGCGCTCGTCCTTCGCGGGGTCGCAGCCGCCCTCGTCGGCGTGGGCTTCGCGTTCCTGCTCGCGATCACGAGCCCTACCCTGCGACGCGTCGTCGACCTCGACCGCTTCCGCTTCGGCAGCGCCGTGGCCCTCGGGCTGCTCGGCGTGGGGCTGCTCCCCGGCGCGCAGGAGGTCGGTCTCCTCACCGATCTCGCGCCGCTGGTGGTGCTCGGGCTCTCCGCGCTGTTCGCCTTCGACCCCGACCGCGAGATCGGCGAGTGGGCCGACGGAAGCTCGGGACGGCTGGGTGTTCCCGAGACCGTCCTCCGTGGCGGCGAGGACTCTGAAGTCGCTGATGACGCCGGGTCGTCACCGTCTTCGGGTTCCGCACGATCCGGCGGTTCCTCGGCAGCACCGGACGGCGGTGAACATCCCGAACCAGCTACGGACGCCCCGGACGCCCAGGACGTCCCGGATGCGCCGGACGTCCCGGACGCGCCGGACGACGACGCCGACGACGATCGCCCGCCGTGGCTGTAGTCTGGGCCCACCCCGAATCTGGGTGACGACGGACGACCATCTGCCGCCGCGTCTCGCGTCCGACGGTCGGCCCTTCCTAGCAACCCTTACGACGCGGGAGCCACGACGGAGATTCATGAGCGAGAATCGGGTCGTGCAGGGCCGCATGGTCACGCCCGCGTCGCTGGCGGAGATCGTCGAGGGCGAGGGCGTGATCGACGCCGAGGACATCGAAGACGCCGACCGGGAGTGTCCCGACTGCGGCGGCGACGTACTCGCAGTCGGCTACATGCCGACGGTGACCGAATTCGTGACCGGCTTCAAGTGCCAGGACTGTGACTGGGCCGAAACCGACAGGGACTGAGTCGTATCCGTGACCGAGCCGTCGACGCTCGACGAGCTGCTCGACGCGATCCACGAGGCACTGGCAGCCACGCAGGAGCTCCCCGTCGAACGCTCCGCTGCGCGGTGGATCGGCGAAGCCGAGGCCGTCGCTCGGGACCTCGCCAACGCTGACCTCTCCGAGCCGGTCGTCGCGGAGCGACTGGGTCACGTCGAATCGCTGCTCTCGGAGGTCGAGGCGACCGGCGACGAACGGGCCGACGAACTCCTCGATCGCGCGAAGTCGTTGACCGAGGCAGCCCTGGAAGCGCTCGCATCCGAGTGATTCACCGTGATCTCGGGCATGCAGATCGTCGGTCGAAAGGCCTGCTCTCGCCGGAGCGCTTTTTCCACGGTCGGCCGAACGCCGACCATGGAGCGAGTCGCGTTCGATGCAGTCGATCCGGCACCGTCGGCTGGTGCGGCGACGGCGCACCGTCTCTCCGACGTGCTGGGGACCGAGGCCGTCGCGATCAATCACTACGCGGTCGCGCCGGGCGAGCGCGTCAGCGGGCTCCACGCCCACGGCGATCAGGAGGAACTCTTCGTCGTCCTCGAAGGCACCGCCACGATCGAGACGCTCGACGGACCGGTCGACGTCGATGCCGGCGAGACCGTGCGATTCGCGCCGGGAGAGTACCAGTCCGTCACCAACGACGCGAGGTCGTCACTCGAAGTGTTGGCCATCGGTGCGCCGCGGGATTCCACTGATATCCGGATTCCGCTTCCCTGTCCGAACTGTGATCACGAGTTCCGCGAGCCGACGCGTACGGACTCTGGCCCGGCACTGACCTGCCCGGCCTGTGATGAACAGCAGCCTGCAATCTGCTCGGCGTGTGGCAGCCACGAGCTCCAGGCAGTCCTCGACGCTGACGGTGAACCGGTATCGCGGTGCTCGGAGTGCGGCGCGAAGCAGGAACCGTAGTCTCACCGCCGAATCTGGCCTCAGTCGGGTGAATCGAAACCCCTAAAGTGCGACCGGCGGAACTTCCGGCCGCGGGGTCGTGGCCCAGTCCGGCAGGGCGACTGACTCCAGAGAGCCCGCCTCTGACGAACTACCTGATATACGGAACGGCCGGGTTGATCACCGGACGTGACGACGACGCTCTGGAGTTCCGAGGCGGATCGGAGATATCAGTCGATCGGGGGTTCAAATCCCTCCGACCCCATCTTCTGGCGACGAATGGACGTGAGGAGACAGAAGTGAACGGAGAGAGGGATTTGAACCAGGGAGCACGCAGCGCGAGCGTAGTGAGCGACCGTGTGACCGTGGTTCACAATCCCTCCGACCCCATGCTGTTTCGTCACGAACACGTTCGTAAGCGACGAAACTGTGACAGAGGAGGATTTGAACGAGACCTGACGCTTGCAGCGTAGCGAGTATGTCCGGGCGTAGTTCACTATCAGTGGCTCACTCCACGAGTGTACGTGATCCGAGTGCCCCGGGAGGGGCGATCTCCCGAGTTCCAAGAGCAGCCCGCGATCAGAGCGTACGCGAAGCCGAAACAGTCGTCAGAAGAAGCCGAGGCCCGCGCCAACGGTGTAGCCGATGAGCGCGACGAACAGTCCCCAGGTGACGAACTTGTACCAGTCATAGCCGCCGCCGGGTTTTCCCAGCAGGATTTCGAGCGTTGAGTTCATTCGCGGTCTTCCTCCGTGTTCCTAGATTCGGGTTGATCCGTGTTCAAACTGTCGTCGTTTTCGTCGGGCTCCAAGGACGCTCGCATTTCTCTCGTTGAATGCCTGATCGCGTTCGTTATCAGAACCAATGCGAGGAATAGGGGAATAAACATTTGCCATGCCGGCTGGGTTCCGTGAATCGAGAAATACACAGAAATCGCGGCACTGGATGCGAGTAGAAGGAAGAGTGCCGCCTTCTCAATGTTTTCCAGCGCGTACCGCAGCGTCTCATCCGAAACTGCGTCTCTATTCGAGTGCCGAGAAGCGAACTGCATTCCTACAAAGAGTATCGAGAGGAGTACACCGACCATTTCGAGTACCCGGAGAGCAGCTTCATCAAGCATGTTCTCTCCCGATTCCGCTCAGGCCGGACAGTTATAACCAGGCGACTTTCTTGCGCTCGCGTCTGTGCGACCGGGTGCTCGTCACGTCGAGGACATAATGGGGTCGAAGCCCGCAGCGAGCCCCGAGCGCGAACGCGAGCTGTTGCTTGGCAGCGACTGACGCCCCTACCCAAGCACGCCGCGATCGAGAAGGTTGACCACGAACATGCCGAGCAACAACCCGGCGATGACGACGGTCCACTTCTTCCTGGTACTGAGCGCCTCCCAACCGCTTTGCTCGGTCCGGATGCGAACGCCACACTGCTCGCAGTATTCACCAGTCTGATCTGTCGCGCCACACTCTGGACAATCCTGCGAGTCGGTGCTCATACCGTAGCGGTGCGAACGGCAATCGCATAACACCTCTGGCAACCCCAGCAAATCGCGAACGTTCTCATCGACAACGGGTTCGTCCCGGCTGACCGGACCGGGAGTCACCTGAAACTGCGCTGGGAGAGTCCCCACTCCGACGAGGTGCGGATCGTCACCGTCCCGATGAAATCCAAGGACAAGATCTCTCGAGGGACCTTCGAGTCGATCGCGGAGCAAAGCGGTGCGAAGGACTTCCGGGCGTGGTGTGCCTGGATCGACGAGCAGCGGTAGCCTATTCTCAGCCACGTTTCGGACGAAGTTGTCAGGATGGCACAAGCGTTATATGGTGCACAGGTTGTAAGGATAATCAATGGCATCCGAAGACGGCGATCGGCGCAGTGAATCGCCAGCCACGGGTGCCGGCCCGGTTCGTATAAGCAGGGATGTAACAGTTGGAAGAAATTCCCCTACCTCACAACTATGGCAACCGGTGGAACGGTATGCATTGTCTCTCCCTGTGAAATCGAATTCGACGGGCTTGTGGGATCAACTCAATGTCAAACGCAGAAAAACGAATTCCAGTTACGGAAGAACGATGGAAAGAACTACACGACCTGAAAGGTCCGGGGCAGACCTTCGACGAGCTGATCGAGGAACTCGTCGAAGAGCGCAAGAAGGAGCGGCTGTTCCGGGATATGAACCAGATCCGCGAGGAGAGCGAGTTCGAGCCACTCGACGAGGTGTAGGGCGGGATGAGTGACGGGTATCGGCTACTCGTCTCCGAGGAAGTTCGGACGTTCCTCAACAACGTCGACGAAAAAACCGAACGAATCGTTCGGGAGAACCTGGAGAAGCTCTCAAATCCCTATCCTGGCCGTGGGACCGGTGACAAGGAGAAAATCAAGTGGCGCAGCGAGGAAGTGTACCGATTACATATCGGCAGGACCTGGACCGCGTTCTACGACGTTAACGAGTCCGAGGACGCGGTAAAGGTGCTTGATGTCCTACCGATCGATCAAGCACACGACGAGTACGGCGATCTCGATTGAGGTTCCGTTTTTCAGCCAGTTTCCGGACGGCGTTCAGAGAAGTGGCCGCGATTCCTTTTTACACGGTCAGGTGAACGGAGCTGGTACCGGGATCGTTCGAGGTACTCTGAGGAACAGTGGCAGGAGTTAGCTCTGATGAGCTCCGACTCCGCTGGCGACTGACTCCACGAACTCCTGGGCGGCGAGCGGCAGCGTCACGCTCTTCGAGTCACGTTTCTGCTCAATTTGGAGGACAACTTCGCCGGACCCATTATCCCAGCCTATCAGAGCTAGAAGAATTGCCACCGTCAGAAAGAGGCCACCCATCATGAACAGACCAAGTTTCTGAGCGCCAGAACTCGGGAAGACCATGATGAAAAGCCCGAAAAGGCCGGATATTGCGGCTGCCAAGCCGTACTCTGAATCGAGACCACTCCCCTCCTCAGTCCGGTCAATATGGATGGTCGTCGACTCGGCGAGCGGATATGCTTCGACAGAGACCGTTTCCTCGCTGTTCTCGGATTGCTTTGAGATCTCGATGAAGCGCCGGTCGGTAAGTGCGTAGAATGGGGGATGGTCGTTCTCGTGCTCTGGCTCGCCCTGGTACGTTGTCGTGACGGATTCGCCGGGTGCGAGATACGGACCGATCGACCCTGCACCCTTGCTGGATTCCGGTATACCGCTCGCCAATCGGGGAATCCACGTAAAGCTATCCGCCCTGGCGGCTGGTTAATCGCCGTCCGGTTCCGGGAGGTTTCGCGTCGAGATCGCCGTCGAGGATATCGGGAAGCGCGTGAACACGAGCCCGGAGACGCTGCGGAAGCACTACCTGAAGCCCGAACTGCTCGACGAGTTCGAGGAGCGCCGGGCGGAGCCCACGCTGAACCTTGACATTCAGGAGACCAAAGAGTAATCTGACCGTTCGAGATCGACGTCGTACAACCCAGTGGATGTCGGGAACGAGACCAGCGTCCTTCCCTCCGACCCTCATTCAGTTCAGTTGTAGCCATGATACGCGTGCCGGGGTATCCGCTTCAATCTGCTCCACAATCATCCGTAGTTCGAACACGCAGGGTACAGATCAGTACCCTCCAGCGACCGATCTTCCACCGCGCGCGAGCACTCGATCACCGATTTCGCCCCCGATTCGACGCGCCCCAGCGACGCCGTTCAAACGTGACGCTCCTGAAACAACAGAATGGGTCAGTTTTGCCCACGATGTGGCGACAGAACAGAACCCCCGGCGATCACCGCTGAAACGTCCATTACCGACAGATTCCAACGGCCGATAATTCTGCGAACGGGTGTTTTCGCAGCGTGAACAAGCCCCCACGACCTGCCTCAGACTCAGAACACACCTCGCCCTGAATTATATTTCAGAACACGTAACCGTCGAGATTTTTGCACATGCTATTCGATGTGGAACGTAAACTTACGATCCACGTCCAGGTTCGCACGAGGGCCGCTACGTACGCGTGTTTGCAGTCCAGTTAGGGAATCCCTTTATGTCGGTCTGGACGAGGCCAATGGATTTATTATGGAATAGTGAGACGAGCGGTTTGCAATGCGCATCCGACAACTATTCACAGACGACGACGCGGTGTCGCCGGTCATCGGGGTCATCCTGATGGTTGCGATTACAGTCATCCTGGCAGCGGTAATCGGTGCCTTCGTGCTCGGCTTCGGTGGCGGCGGTCCGTCTGCGCCGACTGCGAGCTGGGATACAAATGAAGAGGTCGATACTCCTAGTAGTAGTGAGATTACGATTACCTTTACTGCTGAGAGCGTAAGCGATTCCTTTGATGCATCCACTCTGTCTGTGGATGGCACCCAAGCTAGCGAAGCTACAGTAGAGGCAGGTAGTACTATTGAAGTTGTTCTGCAAACGAGTGGGTCCGATACTTATTCACCGGGGGACGAGATCGACCTCGTCTGGTCGGAAGATGGGAGTTCATCCACTATCGCTACTCACACTCTTGAAGGAGAAAGCGGAGAGACCTATTCAGTCAGTAGTGTAACATAAACAGCCTGTTTCCATTTCTTATTTTAGTGGCTGGGGGAGTTTTTCTATAATTTCAACATATCAGCATCAAATGCTGTAGGACTCGGTCACCCGTGATTAGTGGTGATATAGTAGTGACCACTCGATTAAACCATCCCACTTCGTGGAATTACTATATTTGCTGACGCATAATTAAAAAATACATAGGTGGTGGCGGCCAAAGTATCCGTATTGGCGAGTCAGTATTGTCGTTGCTAACGATACAAATGATAGTCCTGATAGACGATATTGGATCACCAAGTCATGCCCTGTATAGGTGATCAGGAGTGCTACAGTGAGGTAGTTAAAAACTCTCACCGCTCGCGGCGGGAACGCCTGAATGTCTCTGAATCGCGAGGGGTGAGGGCTTTCAACCGATTTCGGTTGATGCCCTGGTGGGAATTAGACGTCTAAAAATGCCAAGATGCGTCTTGCCGGTGGCTGCTCCCGGAGAGCGGACCATAGATCGAACGATATCGTAAACGATCTCGTTGAGTCATCTGGAACCTTGACCGAGGACGTTCCACGTAGGTGTTCCCCTAGTCTTGTCGACCTACGCAACTAGTACCGGATTTGCTCTCCGAGGCGGTATTTTGGACTTGGACGGCACCTCAACGTTTCCGACTACTGAGGTCTTGCGTCCGTCCGCGCGTGAGCTATCGATTCGCCAATTCACCCCGATTCGGCGCGCCACAACGGCTCACTTCGAACACGACGTCCCGAAGAGAACAGCATATCCCGGTTTTGCCCCGGTTAAATAGATTCAACCGACGCTCCCACGTCCGTCTACGAGATGCCCGCTATCACCAAATTCCCCTCGCCGGTAACTCGCCAAACCGGTGTTTTCTCGACCTGAACAAACTCCCGCCACCTGTCTCAAATTCAGAATACTCCTCGCCCTGAATTATATTTCAGAAAGTAGAGCCGTCGGTATTTTGTCTCGGCTGGATTTGATCGGCCCGCAGGCTTACAATGCACGGTTGAGTCCCTACGAAAGCGGGCGCATCGGCGTCTGCGACGTAGCTGTCGGGACATCCCATTAGGGGTGTGCTTCGATGCCAATGGATTTATTATGGAATAGTGAGACGAGCAGTTCGCAATGCGCATCCGACAACTATTCAACGACGACGACGCGGTGTCGCCGGTCATCGGGGTTATTCTGATGGTCGCGATCACGGTCATCCTGGCAGCGGTAATTGGCGCCTTCGTGCTCGGCTTCGGTGGCGGTGGGCCGTCCGCGCCGACCGCGAGCTGGGACTCGACGGAGAGTTCTAGTGGTGACACACTCACGTTCACGGCAGAATCGGTAAGTGATGAGTTCGATGCTGATACTTTGTCTGTTGACGGAGTGGACGTTACAGTTGCATCTAGTAGTGATGGCACAGTAAGTGCAGGCGACGAAATTGTAGTGGATTTCTCCAGCTCAGGTAGTGTGGACGCAAGTGATGGAGAAATTTCACTTACCTGGTCAGAGGATGGTAGTTCCTCAACCCTCTACACTCATGATGTAGATTCAGTTAGTGGCAGTGGAACGCTGGAAGACTTTGACGACTAACTGAGTCAATCTCCATATGCGGCATTTTTTGGTCCATTAATATTTGCTGCCAAGATCTCCAAGCGTCGTATTTATCATACTATATTACTATTATGTTAGAAGATCAATTCTGCCGATCTTGTTTAATCAAAGGCCCATTGGAGGCCAACGGTTTTATTATTGACCGGTGCGATTAGATATTTGTGATGCAAATCCGACAGCTACTCACAGACGACGACGCGGTGTCGCCGGTCATCGGAGTTATTCTGATGGTTGCGATTACGGTCATCCTGGCAGCGGTAATCGGTGCCTTCGTGCTCGGCTTCGGTGGCGGTGGGCCGTCCGCGCCAACTGCGAGCTGGGACTCAAGCGAAGAAACCACGGTGAATAATGCTGGGACTCCTGCCGATGGCAGTGACGATACTGAAACGCTTACTATTTCGTTTACTGCGGATAGTGTCAGCGATGGCTTTGATGCTGAAACATTGAAGGTTTCGGGCCCCGGTATCAGTCAAGAATTTGGCGCAAAGGAGATCAGCGCAGGAACCTCCATTTCTGTAGATCTCACTAATGCTTCAATCTCTGATGGAGCAGTGTCGGATGATGAAATAAATCTGATCTGGTCCGAGGAAGGGAGTTCTTCCACTGTTTACACGCACACAATTGGAGAGGAAACTTCGGGTAGTGGTGAACAGTGGGATTTCGATTCAGTTGACCCTAGTCCCTAACTGAGTTCAAGAGCTGCCTTCGTTTTATCAGATGATCGGGGTTGGTATGTTGGCCAGTATCGGATCTGGGTTTGACCAGAAATTGCCGTTGCGTGGGTCGCCTTAACAACGCCGTACACCGTGTAACGCTGCAGTCCAATCAATGCTAAAGGTACTGGAATTATCCGGCAATTAAGAAGCAATTGTAGTCATTTCATGGTATTTCATATCAAATTGGATGGACCTCGCTGCCATGGGAGATAGATTTCATGCATGTGTAAGATACTGGAGAGTCGCAAGATGCATTTAATCTGCCTTCTGTATACAATTTTATCACCGAAAAGCACAGATATAACGACATACTGATTTGTCAGGATGATGTTTAATATATGATCTCTTACTGAACATTGTAAAAACAGCTTGAAAACCGCTCGCTAACCCACGGTTTACCTACGTCCCGGTTCACTTCTAGCGACACTCCTCAAAGCCTATAACCAACCCATCACGCCCAGATACATGGCCGCCATTCAGGCATGGGAGGTCTCCAAGCGTTATGGCACCCTCACGGCGCTCGATCGCGTCGATCTCACGGCCGACGGAGCGAGATCTTCGGCTTCCTCGGTCCGAACAGTGCGAGGAAGTCGACGATGATCAAAGTCTTCCTCGACTTCGTGCGGCCGGACACTGGGCAGGTCGAAATCTTCGAACAGGACTGCCAGCGTGAGAGCGTCGCGGCGCGGGATCGCATGGGCGTCGAGCCCGCGTGTACTCCAACCGAAACCGTTCACGAACGCACTGTCGAATCTGCCGGTTTCTCTACAGGATTCGCTACTCGAACCCGGCCGCAGGCTGATCGTCGTCGCTCGAGCCGGACTGAGCCTGCGCCGCACCGCCGAACGGAACGCCGCCCAGCAGTGCAGCGACCACCAGTATCGACGCCGACAGCACGACGAAGTCGCCACTCGGGTCGTAGTTCGCCAGCCCCGCACCCGTCGAGACGACGAACACGGTGACGTAGAACGCCAGGATCGCGAGCACGATCAACACGGCGAACGTGACGATCGTCTGTACCAGGTCGCCGAGCACGTCTGTGAGTGACATCGAGCGAAGCGAGTACGCCCTGGCCCGTAAAATATGCAGGTCGCGATCCAGCGGTGCTCGTCGTCAGGGTTAGTATCGTCCAGTCCAACCCGCTCGATATGGCCAGAGCACCGACCCTCACGACCGTCGAACAGGTCCGGGAGGAGGGCTCCTATCTCTTCACCGTCGCGGACGACTACGGCGTCAAGGAGGAGGTCATCCTCGTCCCCTGCGAGGACGGCGTCGAAGCGTGGCACAACCGCTGTACGCACGAGGACTTCCGCCTCGACCGGGGCTTCGGCGTGATCTATCGCGAGGGAGAGATCGTCTGCGCAAAGCACGGCTCGACCTTCGATACCTGCTCGGGCTTCTGTGACAACGGCGACGCGAAGGACACGACGCTTCCACACGTCGAGGTCGCCTGCGAGGACGGCGAGGTAGTGCTCGTCGACGAGAGCTACACGTTCCTTCACGAGGGCGGGATCGACGATGACGACGGCGACGGCGGAGCGCCCGGCTCTACGTCGAACATCGGGTTCTAGTGTCGATTTTCACGATACGGATTTCGCGTCCTCGATCACCCTGCCGGGCAGTCCGGTGAAAACACCTTTCCGACGACCGATCCACTCGACGGACGTGAAACGCACTGCGGGCATCGGACTCCTGGTCCTCGCTGGGCTGCTCGCGCTCGCAGGAGCGGTGCTCTCGACGCTGTCGGCTCCCGGGTCGACTGGCCTCCCCAACTCGATCCTCTGGAAGCTCGTCGTGGCGTTGGGAATCGTCGCCGCCGGGTACGGTCTCTATCTCCTCGCGTCGCGCGCGATCGTCGCGACCGCGCCGACCAAGGCGCGTGCACACAGCCTGCTCACGATTCTGCGCCTCGCGATCTTCGTGGCCGTCGCGCTCGCCGTCCTCGGACTCCTGACCCAGCGCTGGCTCGGGCTCATGGTCTCGCTGGGCGTCGTCGGGTTCGCGATCACGTTCGCGCTCCAGCAGCCACTCGCCTCGTTGATCGGCTGGGCGTACATCGTGGTGAAACAGCCCTACCGCGTCGGCGATCGCGTTCGCATCGACGACGCGAAGGGCGACGTGATCGACGTGGATTTCCTCGTCACGACGCTCTGGGAGGTCGGCGGCGAGCTGGTCTCGGGCAACCAGCCCTCCGGCCGACTGGTGACGGTGCCCAACAGCACGGTGCTCTCGACGCAGGTCTACAACTTCTCCTGGGACGATTTCCCCTACGTCTGGAACGAGCTCACGCTGCAGGTCGCATACGAAACCGACCTCGAGTTCGCCCGATCCGTGATGGTCGAGGAGGCCGACGACCTGCTCGGCGACGAGATGGCCGAACGGATCGCCCAGTACCGCGAGGTGCTCGACGAGACGCCCGTCGAGCTCGAGGTCCGGGAGCGGCCCTCCGTCAACGTCGTCCAGGAGCAGAGCTGGGTCGAGCTCCGCCTGCGCTATCTCGTCCACCCGAAGAAGAGCCAGTCCGTCAGGAATCAGCTCTACGAGCGGATCCTCGAGCGCTGCAACGAGGCACCCGATCGGGTCGCATTCCCGGTCAGTCGAAATCGCTGAGCACCGCCGGACAGGGTCCGCCCGCGGGCTGCCGACGGTTCCGTTCTCGTCCGCCGTTTGCTCGCGGCATTCGTTCCGCGTCTGGCGACGGGGCCAGAACTCCACGAAGAAACGCGAATTCCGTTGTTAGCGGTTTTCTGCGGGCGGTTTTCGACGTTTGACTCACCATAGTTTATTATCATTGATGTTCAGGATATATCATCCTATGGTGGATCTCGAGGCGGAACGCGAACTCTCCGACGAGGTAACGACGATGAACACGCTTCCGGAGATGCTGGAAGCGACGGTCGAGCGCTTTCCCGACGAGCCCGCACAGGGGTACAGAGGTGGCATTCGGGACCGTTCGCTGGCTCCGGACGCGATTCCGGTCGCCGACGAGGGCGACTACGAGACGATCACGTATCGCGAGATGCAGACCGTCGTCAGATCGCTCGCGGCCGGATTCCGATCGCTCGGTCTGGAGGCGGGCGACCGCGTCGGCATCTTCGCGGACACGTGCCTCGAGTGGGCGCAGTCGGACTTCGCGATCATGGCGGCCGGTGGCGTCGTGACGACGGTGTACAAGAGTTCGTCAGCCGACCAGGTCCAGTACCTGCTCGACGATCCCGGCGCCGTCGGCGTCGTCGTGGAGAACGGAGCCCTGGCCGAGCGAGTCCTCGAGGTGGCCGACGATCTCGCACTGGAGTGGATCGTCTCGATCGATTCGCTCGCCGACGAGTTCGACGAGGCAGCCGTGGACGTCCACACCCTCGGCGAGATCTACGAACGGGGGAGTGAGCAGTTCGACGCCGGCACCTACGAGTCCTGGCTCGCCGCCCGCGACCCGGACGACCTCGCGAGCCTCGTCTACACGTCCGGAACGACGGGCCAGCCGAAGGGCGTCCGGCTCACCCATCGGAACTTCCGCGCGAACGTCAATCAGGTCCACCGCCGGCACGGCAACCGACCCGACAAACACCCCAGCGTACCCGCCATCGACGAGTCGACGCGGACCGTCTCCTACCTCCCACTCGCGCACGTGTTCGAGCGACTCGCCGGTCACTTCGGAATCTTCGCCGTCGGCGGCACCGTCTGTTACGCCGAGAGCCCGGACACGCTCCAGGACGACTTCGCGCTGTTCGAGCCCACGAGCGCGACCAGCGTCCCCCGCGTCTACGAGAAGATGTACGATGCGATCCGGGAGCAGGCCTCCGAATCCGCGACGAAGGAACGGATCTTCGACTGGGCCACCGACGTCGCCCGGGAGTACCACCAGGCGGACCAGCCCGGGGCCGGAACGAAAGTCCGGTACTGGCTCGCGGACAAACTGGTGTTCTCCGACGTCAGGGACGCTCTCGGCGGGAACGTCGAGATGCTCGTCAGCGGTGGCGGGACGCTCTCCGCGGAGCTCTGCACGCTCTACCACGGCATGGGGCTCCCGATCTTCGAGGGGTACGGGCTGACAGAAGCCGCACCGGTCGTCACGTCCAACCCCGCCGACGAGGTGAAGATCGGAACGATCGGACCGCCGGTCGTCGATATGGACGTGAAGATCGACAGCTCGGTCGTCCTGCAGGACGAGGTCACGGACGTCTTTGGCGAGACCGGCGAGCTCCTTATCAAGGGGCCGAACGTGACGGACGGCTACTGGAACATGCCGGACGCCACGGAGGCGGCCTTCACCGAGGACGGCTACTTCCGCACCGGTGACATCGTCACGAAGCGACCGGACGGCTACTTCACGTTCCACGAGCGCAACAAGCAGCTGCTCGTGCTCCGAACCGGCAAGAACGTCGCGCCGGCCCCGATCGAGGACGCGTTCGTCGACAGCGACGTCGTCGAGCAGGTGATCGTCGTCGGCGACGACCGCAAGTACGTCGGTGCGATCGTCGTGCCGAACGTCGAGGGGCTCCGCCGGTGGGCGGACAGGAACGACGTCGACCTCCCGAACGATCCGGCGGCAATCTGCGATCTCTCGGTCGTGCGCGACCGGATCGAGACCGAGATCGACCGGATCAACGAGCGGTTCGAACCCCACGAGCAGATCGGCGACTTCCGGCTCGTCCCCGCGGAGTTCACGGAGGAGAACGGGCTGTTGACGCCCACGCTCAAGAAGCGCCGGTCCGAGATCGTCGATCGGTACGACGACCTGATCGAGGACATCTACGCCGAGGAGGAGACTGCCACGTCCGCGCCGCGGACCGACTGAACAGTACCAGCGGGACGTGCCTCGAGCTATCTGTGGGGACCCCAGCTGTCGTAGACGTTCGGACTGCCCAGCCGCGCACAATCGCGTTCGCGACGTCGCCGACCGGCCGCGTGGAAATTCCGGCGGATCGAACGGGACGACCCGGGGTGCGACTCAGTCGTCGTCGGCGACCTCGCTACCGACTTGCGCCTGTTGAGACGCTGTTGAGCCGTCGACGTCGAACGTCGCCAGGTTGCTCGAGAGCCGGCGGGCCCGCTTGGCGAGTTCGTCGATCTCGCCGGTCAGGTCCGTGAGGTTCGCCGTCTGCTCCTCGGCAGCCGCCGCGACAGTCTCGGCTTCGGTCGACGTCCGCTCGGCGATTCCCGTCGCCTTCTCGACTTCCGCGACGACCTCCTCGGTGGACGCGGCCTGCTCCTCGGTCGCAGCAGAGATCTCCTGGACGCCCGTGTTCGTCTCCTGGGCGTAGTCGGCGATCTCGTCGAGCATGTCGGCGGCCTCGCGGACGCTCCGGGCGTTCGTAGCGACCCGCTCCTTCGTCTCGCGTACCTCCGCCGCGGTCCGGTCTGTCTCCTCGCGGATGCGATCGAGGCGCTCCTCGACGTCCTCGGCGGCCGTCTTGGTCTCCGAGGCGAGCTCCTTCACCTCCTGGGCGACCACGGCGAACCCCTCTCCCTCCTCGTCGCCGCCACCGCGCGAGGCCTCGATGTTCGCGTTCAGTGCGATCATGTTCGTCTGTTCGGCCACGTCGGTGATGAACTCGATCAGCTCGTCGATCTCCGCCATCTCCGCCTCGAGGTCCTCGATGGCGTCGACGGCGTCCTCCGACTCGGCCTCGATCCGTTCCATCCCTTCCACGGCCGCCGTGGCAGCCGCGCGTCCCGACTGCCCGGCGTCGGCGGTCTGCTCGGCGACGTCCGCTACCTGATTCGTCGTCGCCGCGATCTCCTCGGTGGACGTCGAGAGGCTTTCCATCTCCGCGCTCACCGACTGGAGGCTCTCGAACTGCCGGTCGGCACCGACCGAAATTGCCTGGATGGACTCGGTCACCTGTTCGCTCGCGGTCTTGACCTCGGTCGCGGATTCGGCGGCCGCCTCGCTCGCGTCGTCGACTGCCGCGGCGAACGACTCCGTCTCGGCGACGGTCGCCTCGATCTCCTCGAGCATCTCGTTGCAGGACCTGGCGACGGCCGCCATCGCTTCGTTGCGACTCTCGGGGTCGAGCCGCTTCGTGAGGTCGCCGTCGGCGACGGTCACCATCGTCGCATGGTACTCGTCGGCCTTCCGCTCGAGGTGGTCCGAGAGCGACTCGACTCGCTCGCGGGCTGCCTGTGCGTCCTCGCGAGCCGACTCGACCTCGTCGATGCGCTGCTTCAGCGACGACCGCATCCGGTCGAACCCCCGGCCGAGGTCGCCCAGCTCGTCGGCGCGGTCGGTCGGTACGTCGGCGTCGAGGTTGCCCGCTTCGAGTTCCGCGGCGGCCTCGGAGAGCTCCCGGACGGATCGCACCGTGTTCCGGCCGATCGTGAGTCCCAGCAACGCGACGCTCAGGAACACCACTGCGACCATCGCGAGCATCTGCTTCGAGATCGACTGCTGGAGCGCGTACGCCTCGCTCCTCGGGACGCGCGTCGACACCGTCCAGCCGTTGGCTCCGGCCGTCGCGTAGCCGACCGCAACCGACCCGTTCGACGAGCCGGTGCTGGAGACGAACCCCTGGGACCCGTTCAGCGAGAGCCCGTCGTTCGCCAGCAGGCCGCGGTCGTCCGTCGCCATGACGACGGTCCCGTCCCCGTCCGTCACGACGGTCCGGCCCCCGTTCGAGCTCCGGAGCACGTCCGCCGAGAGCGACTGGAGGCTCGCGACCACGACGACCGCGCCGGTCTCCGAGCCGCGCGTCTCGGTCACGAACGCGGTCAGTGGGGACCCCGATTCGCTGACGCGGAAGGTGTCGGAGGTCCTGACCTGCCCCGTCTCGTCGCCTGTCAGCCCCGAAACGCGCTCGGTCACCTGGGGCTTGAGCTGGTCGCCTCCCTGGACGACTGAGCGGTCGCCCGCCTGGAGCCGTATCTCACCGGACTCCTCGTGGACGTAGTACGCACCGATGACGTGCTGGTTCCGGTCGACGGTCCCGGTCAGCAACGATTGGATGCGCCCGTAGGAGTCGTCGCGGCCGCTGATCGTCGAGATCGTCGTTCCGAGCGAACGCGTGTTCCCGCTCGTCGAGGTCGTCCAGTCGTCGAGTTGTGAGGCCTGGAGCTCGGCCGTCGTGGTCAGCTCCTCTTTCGTCTCCCCGCGCAGTTCTTCTCCCGCGTTGACGTAGACGTACGCTCCCAGCGATCCCGTGATCACTGTCACGACGACGAGTGCAGCGAGGAACTTCCTCCCGTAACTAGCTCGCAATCGCTTCGGTAACAGCGCCCGTGTGAGCGAACCCATCGGATACGTCCTCACCAATCACACACCTATACTTTTATGAAAATTTATAATTACGCCTATCGTACACATGGCACCGCTATGTGGCGCAATCTCGTGACTTGTTCGCGTACAGGCGGTTCGGAGGTGGTACGTACTCCCCGGTCGTCTGAATGGCCTCGAATGGCCTCGAACGTGCTACCGAACTGGCAATCCGACGTTCCTTGCGCCCTTCCCTCGATGCGGTCCGGGAGTGAGGAACCCTTAGGTGGCAGACGGTCACACTTGTTCACATGGATCCACTGTCCGACGATGTCGCGCGCTACCTTCGTGCGGTTGGCCCCCAGCCCGACGATATTCTCGAAGAGATGGACGCCTACGCCGAGGAGCACGGCTTCCCACACGTCGGCCCCGCGCTGGGCGGCTGGCTCCAGCTACTCGCCCGCATGGTCGACGCCGAGCGCGTCTTCGAGTTCGGTTCGGGCTACGGCTACTCCGCGTACTGGTTCGCCCGCGCGCTCCCCGCGGACGGCGAGATCGTCTGCACCGAGATCGACGAGGACGAGATTGCGATGGGCCGGGAGTTTCTGGCCCGTGGCGGCTTCGAGGACGTGGTCAGTTACGAGCACGGCGACGCCGTGGAGATCGTCGAGGCGTACGACGGCCCCTTCGACGTGGTGTTGATCGATCACCAGAAGCACCGCTACGCCGACGCATTCGAGGCAGTCCGGGAGAAGGTCGCCCCTGGCGGGATCGTCGTCGCGGATAACGTGATGACCGGCGGGACGATCGAGTTCGAGGCGCTGCTTCGTGCATGGCACGACGACGAGCCGCTTGCCAGTGACGACGAGATGACGACGGGCATCGACGAGTACCTCCACGCCGTCCGCGACGATCCCGAGTTCGAGACGACGATCCTCCCGATCGGCTCCGGGCTCGCGGTGAGTCACCGGGAGTCCTGAGCAGACGGCGCTCGATGACGTCGCCGGCTCCCTCGGTCGGGTCGATCCGGTGGCGCTGACCGCGACGAACAGCCTTTTCTCGCCCACCGATCGACTGCCACGCATGCCGCCGGCCATCGAGACCGAGCGCCTGGTGAAGGAGTACGGGGACCTGCGGGCGCTCGACGAAGTCTCCCTGCGGGTCGAGGACGGCGAGTTCTTCGGCCTGCTGGGCCCCAACGGCGCCGGCAAGACGACGTTCATCTCCATTCTGGTCGGGCTGGTCCGCCTGAGCGGCGGCTCTGCCAGGGTCTTTGGCCACGACGTCGTCGACGACTATCGCGAAGCGCGGGACGCCATCGGGATCGCGCCCCAGGAGTTCAACGTCGACCGGTTCTTCCCGATCGAGGAGGTGCTGATGCACAAGGCCGGCTACCACGGCATTCCCCACGACGAGGCGAAAGAGCGGGCCCACGAGGTGCTTCGGACGGTCGGCATCTACGAGAAGCGCGAGCAGCGATTCGACTGGCTCTCCGGCGGGATGAAGCGCCGGCTCCTCCTCGCTCGCGCGCTCGTGACCGATCCCGACCTGCTGATTCTCGACGAGCCGACCGCCGGCGTTGACGTCGAGCTCCGGCACGACCTCTGGGAGATCATCACGCAGCTGAACGAGAACGGGACGACCGTCCTGCTCACGACCCACTACATCGAGGAGGCCGAACGGCTCTGTGATCGCGTCGCGATCCTCGACCACGGCGAGGTCGTCACCGTCGAGACGCCGGCGGATCTCATGGACCGCGGCACTGATACGATCTACGTGACGCTCGACGCCGACCTCGACGCGCCGCCGACGCTGGACGACTACGTCCTCGATTCCTGGATGGATGCCGGCCGCGTCGCGGTCCAGGTCGAAGACGGCGGTGGGACCGCGCCGCGGCTCCTCCGCGATCTCGACGCCGCCGGCCACGAGGTCGTCGACCTCGAGATTGCCAGGACGTCGTTGGAGGACATCTTCGTCGATCTCACGGAGCAATCTGGAGGTGGGCTCTGATGTGGACCGTCGGCGGTCGGACGCTGTTCAAACGCGAGGTCCAGCGGTTCGTCCGGCGACCCAAGAACACGTTCATGCCGCCGGCGATCACGAACGTGCTCTACTTCGCGGTATTCGGGATCGTCCTCGGCGGCCGCATCGACGAAATCGCCGGCTTCCCCTACGTCCTGTTCATCCTCCCGGGGTTGATCGTCCTCGGCGCAGTCTCGAACGCCTTCGAGAACGCCGCCTTCTCGATCTTCCACGGCCGCTGGAACGAGTACATCGAGGAGCCGCTCACCTCGCCGCTGTCCTACACCGAGATCGTCGCCGCGTACGTCGGCGCGAGCGCGCTTCGCGGGCTGCTCGTCGGCGTCATCATCGGCGCGGTCGGTCGGATCTTCACGCCGATCGGCATCAGGCACGCGCTCGTCCTCGCCGTGACGATGGTCGTGGTCTGCGTGCTCTTCGCGGGGCTCGGGCTCATCGGCGGGCTCTACGCCCGTGACTTCGACGATCTCACGGTGATGAACCAGTTCATCCTCCGGCCGCTGGTGTTCTTCGGCGCGGTCTTCTACTCGCTCGACGTGCTTCCCGCGACCTGGCGGACAGTCTCCCTGCTCAATCCGATGGTCTACATGGTGGACACGATCCGCTACGGCCTGCTGGGCTACTCGGATCTGACGCCCGCGGTGTCGGTCGGCGTGTTGGTGGGGGCGACGGTCGCGGTGCTCGTCCTCGACGTCTGGCTGGTGAAACGGGGCGTCGGGCTGACGGATTGACTCCCCGACCCACCTGCTCGCTCTGGCCGACGATCGACGCGCCGGATACTTGCCAGCCGAGCCCGTTGCTCGCACATGGAGCTTCTCGAGGAGTCCGTCGTCCCGGAGGACGCCCGTCCCGTCAAGCAGGAGGCCCGCGAGTTCGCCGCCGAGCATATCCAGCCGAACGCCGAGGAGTGCTTCCGCGAGGCGGAGTACCCCTGGGAGATCCTCGAAGCCGCTCGCGACGCGAATCTGATCGCTCAGGACATTCCCGAGGCGTACGGTGGTCGCGGGCTCTCGCTCACGGAGGTCCTCGCGATCGCCGAGGAGTTCTTCCGCGCGGACGCAGGCATCGCGCTCACCCTCCAGCTGGCGAGCTTCGGTGCGGAGCTCGTCACCGAGTACGGGAGCGAGGAACAGAAAGAGGCGTACCTTCGGCCCGTCGCAGAGGGCGAACAGCTCACCGGGCTTGCAGTCTCCGAGCCCGAAACCGGGAGCGACCTCGCCGGGATGTCGACCCGCGCAGAACTTGAGGAGGGTTCCGGACCGAACGGCGAGGACGAGTACGTCCTCGACGGCGAGAAGTACTGGATCGGCAACGGCGTCGAGGCCGACTGGCTCACGGTCTACGCCCGGACCGGCGACGACGAGACGAATCGGTACGGGAACCACACCTGTTTCATCGTTCCGACGGACGCCGACGGCTACCACGCCGAACACATCCCCGAGAAGATGGGGATGCGTGCCTCGAAGCAGGCCCACGTCGTCTTCGACGACTGCCGGATCCCCGCCGAGAACGTGATCGGGACCGAGGGCGCGGGGTTCTGGATGCTCGCCGAGTTCTTCAACCACGGCCGGATCGTCGTCGCGGGGCACGGCCTCGGCCTCGCCGCTGCCGCCTTCGAGGAGGCGTGGTCGTTCACGCACGACCGCGAGGAGTTCGGTCGGACGATCAGCGACTTCCAGGCGGTCCAGCACGGGCTCGCCGACATGCGCATGGACTTCGAGAGCGCTCGTGCGCTGACCTGGCGTGCGGCGAAGAAGGTCGAGGCCGGCGAGGAGCCGGGCTTCTGGGCGGCGATGGCCAAGACAGTCGCGACGGAGGCGGCCACCGACTGTGCAGAGCAGGGCATGCAGTTCCACGGCGGCCGTTCGATCCTCACCGACCGTCGCATCGCCAGGGTGTACCGGGACGTCCGGATCCCGGTCATCTACGAGGGCGCCAACGAAATCCAGCGCAACCTCGTCTACCGACAGTCCGGGGATTGAACGGAGCGACGACCGGATCGCGGGATCGCGGTTCGAGGTCGTGGGAGCGCCGATCGAGGTCGCGGAATCGCCGATCGAGGGGGTGGGAGCGTCGATCGAGGTCGTGCGGCGTTCGCCGGTCACTCGATGACTGGAGATTCCATCAGGTGGCAAGAAGCATTAAAGTCGGCGGCGTCGTATGGCTCTCGAAGTGTCCGCATTCGTGGGGAGCATGGGCGTACTGGAGGTGACGACGCTGTGACGAGTCGCGTCCTGTGTCTGAGTGACGACGAGTCCTTCGCGTCGCTGGTGAGCGCGCCGCTCGAGTACTCCTATCCGCAAGTGAGCGTCCTCAGCGTCGCCGACGTCACAGACGGCGTCGACGTCATCCAGGACGAGGACGTCGACGCGGTGGTGACGGATGCGCAGACGGTTGCGAATGCACCCACGCTGCTCGCAGCCGTCCGCGATCGCCGGCCGGAGCTCTCCTTGCTCGTTCTCTCGACCCAGGCGGTGGCGAACGACCGACTGACCGCCGTCGCGGAAGTCGTCGACGTTCTCGACGACGCTGGAACGAGCGAGGACGGCGCGCTCGCCGACTGGGTCGCGAACTCCGTCGTCGGGGACGGCTCCACAGCGGCCGGCGGGAGCGCCAACAGGTTCGGTGCGTCGGCCGCTCCTGTCGGGGTCCACTCTCCCCACATCGAGACGACGATCTCAGCGATCAAACGCGATCTCGTCGACGCGACGCGTCCGGGGGACGTCGAGGCTGCGCTCTGTGAACAGCTCGTTCTCGACGACCGGTACGAGTTCGCGTGGATCGGCGAGTTCGATCGCGGGGAGGGGCAGGTCGTTCCGTGGGGCACCGCGACGTCGGGGGAGGACTGGCCTCGGTCACGGACGTTTCCTGCAGGTGACGACGCCGCGGGGGTCCTCGCGAAGGTTCTCGGCGATCGGACGCCGGTGTTCGCCGAGGACGTCGAGGAGTACGACGCCTTCGTTCCGTGGCGAGCGGAGGCACTCGCGCGGGACTGTCGTGCACTGTCGTTCGTTCCGCTGCAGACCGACGACGAGCTGTTCGGCGTGCTCGGCGTCTACTCGACCGATCCCGATGGGTTCGATCCGACCGAACGGACGGCCCTCCTGGACGTCGCCGAAACGACCGCACGGGTGCTCGAAGGGATGGCCATTCGCGGCCGTATCGACCAGCAGGAACGCATCCTCCGTCGCCACGAGCGCCTCGTCGAGACGGTCGGGGACGGGATGTACGCCCTCGACGCCGACGGTCACTTCATGACCGTCAACGACGCCCTCTGTTCGATGACGGGGTACGCGAGAGAGGGACTGCTCGGCGAGCACATCGAGATGATACTCGGGCCCGACAGCAGCGAGTCCTGGCACGCGGCCGTCGAGTCACTCCACGATGCCGCTGGCAGCTCGCAATCCCTGGAGCTCACCGTTCATCCGAAGACGGGCGATCCCTTCCCCTGTGAGAACAAGGTAGGGCTCCTTCCGAGTGACGAGGACGGCCAGTCTCGTGGAACGGTCGGCGTGCTACGAGATATCACGGACCGCAAAGAACGCGAACGGGAACTCCAGCGACAGAACGAACGACTGGACGCGTTCGCCTCGATCGTTTCCCACGATCTCCGGAACCCACTCAGCGTCGCCCAGGGGTATCTCGAACTCGTCGAGGAGTCTGCCGACGACGATGCGCCGATCGAGCGGGTGGACGACGCGCTCACGCGGATGAACGAGATGATCGACGACGTCCTCGAACTCGCACGTAGCGGTCGGTCCGCAACGGAGACAGGGCCCGTCCACCTCGGGAGCATCGTCGAGGCGGCGTGGTCGAACGTCGAGACTGGCGACGCGACGCTCTCCGTCGATGCGGACGTACAGATCAGTGCCGACCAGTCCCGGCTCCTCCGATTGCTCGAGAACCTCTTCCGGAATGCGATCGAACACGGCATCGACGAGTCCGCCGAGCAGCGTTCCGAACCACTTTCAGTTACGGTCGGCGTGCTGGAAGGACCGGACGCTGCAACCCTCGGGTTCTTCGTCGAAGACGACGGGAGTGGCATTCCGCCCGCGGTTCGCGAGAACGTCTTCGAGTCTCGGTTTACGACCTCCTCGGAGGGGAACGGAATCGGTCTGTGGGTCGTGAGCGAAGTCGCACACGCACACGACTGGGCGCCGACGGCGACCGTCGGCACGGATGGCGGAGCTCGCTTCGAGTTTACTGGCGTCGATCGGGCCGAGTAAAGGGGGAGGAGTTGCTCCGGTTTGTCCGCTGCCCTATATTTCGTCCCAGTACTCCGGTTCGTTTCCGTCGCGCCACTTGATCGTGCAGCCACGCGACGGCTCGGCGTTGATGTCGATGGGCTTGCTCGCGAGGACAGCGTCGATCGCCTCGCGAACGTGGAACCTGCTCGCCTCGTCGTCGGGATCGAGGGCGTCGTCGAGCTGGCCGTGATAGGCGAGTTCGAACCCGTCGTCGTTGGCGAACAGGAACGGATCGGGAGTGCACACTGCTCCGTAGGCTGCTGCCACCGACTGTGACTCGTCGAAGAGGTACGCGTCGTAGGCGATCTCCCCGCGTTCGACGGCATCGACCATGGAGTCGTAGGAGTCCTCGGGGTACGCCTCGGGGTCGTTCGCGTTGATCCCCACCACCGCCACGTCGTTGTACTCGTCGGCAATTCGATTGAGTAGCGGGTGTTTCGCCTGCGCGTACGGGCAGTGGTTGCAGGTGAACACGATGAGCAACGCGGTGGCGTCGTCGAAGGACGCCAGCGAGTAGGTCGCTCCGTCGGTCCCTCGGAGTTCGAAGGCTGGTGCGGCGTCACCGATCTCGAGTCTGTCGACTGACTCTCCGGCCATGATCGAGGGATCGGCGGCGTCGCCCAAAACGATTGCGTCGGTGAGCACGATCAAATTGCGGCCTGGCGATCGCAGTTTCCGCTCTCGTACCCCGAATTTCGGTTCGTTCGTGGTCTGTTTGGACCAAACCAGTTTGATATAGCGCTATACCATTTACGTGGCGGCGGTTCGCCATTGTATTTGTTGCATTATATGTTTCTGTTGTGGTACTTTTGCCGGATAGTCGGCGATTCGAGCCGTCGACGATCACTAAGGAGCCGGCCTCGTCTCGGGGAGTCAGATCCGACACCCGGGATCGACCGTCGAACACCCGGGATCGGCCGCCGAGCACAGGGGTTAAACCGCATCCACCCGGAGCGTTCGTATGGTCGAGAACGTCCTCTGGCCGGCGTACTTCGACGCCACGCTCTCTCGGTCGAACGGCCGCCGGGTTCCCGGTGATCTGGCCGTCGACGAGCCGACCGTCGAAGAGATCGCCGAAGCCGTCGGTCAGGTCGGGTACGACGCCACCGTCGAACGTGACGTCGCATATCCCCGAGAGCACCACACGGCTCGGGGACGAGTCGTCGTCCACGACGCTACCGACACTGGAAAGTCGGACCTGATCCAGGCAGTCGGCGCCTACGTCACCGCCCTGCGGAACTGAACTCCCCGGTATCGACGCCGCGTTCACACTGGCCGTCGAAACGCCCACAACCCACTATGGAACGACTTGGAACGACGAACCGAATCGCGCAGGGACTCGCGATCGTCAGGGTCGACGACGTCCCGGACATCGGGACGGAGGTCGTCGACGACCAGCTCGAAACGGTTGGCACCGTCGTCGACGTGTTCGGCCCCGTCGCAGCGCCCTTCGCGACCGTCTCACCGGCCGAGTCCCGGCAGTTGCCGTCGCTCCTCGGCGAACCACTATACGTTCGGTGACGCGCTGATCGTTCTTCGACGTCCGATTATGATCCCGAGTTAGCTGCCTTTTCCTCGGTCGACTCCAACGCCGGCATCGTGCTCGGCCGTCCGCCGGAAGCGTAACGGGCAAGGGGCGACCAGCCGACCGTCCGGTATGGACGACCGTACGCGATCGCTCACGGCGGTCGCAGGGACGATCGGCCTCTTCCTCTGCATTCAAATCGGTGCTCTCGCCCTCCTCGATCCCTACGTCGCAGCGGGTGCCCAGCCCGTCGACGACCCGTCGAACGCGGGGAACGTGGCGTACTTCTTCGGCGTCATTCTGGTCGCGACGGCGGGGATGCTGGCCGCGATCAAGTTCGGTCTCGAGCGCATCATTCGGGGCTTCGTCCTGCTGTCCTGTGGCTGGATCTGCTGGCTGGTGCTCGACACAATCCTCGCGTCCGCTACACCCGGGAATCTTGCCGGTGGAACAGCTGGGACGGTGCTCGAGACGCTGGTGTTCGTGCTTCCTTTCGCCGCCGCAGGCGTGCTCGTGGCGTCGCTGTTCGTCCACCCGGAGTGGTACGTCATCGACGCTGCCGGGGTCGTTCTCGGCGCGGGCGCAGCAGGGCTCTTCGGACTCGCCTTCACGCCGGAGCTGACGATCGCGTTCCTGGTTCTGCTGGCCGTCTACGACGCGATCAGCGTCTACGGAACCGAGCACATGCTCGCGCTCGCCGAGGGCGTGACGGACCTCAATCTCCCCGTCCTGCTGGTGGTGCCGACCACGCGTTCGTTCTCCTTGCTGTCCGACGACGGCCCGTCTGCACTCGATTCGGAGGAAGCTTCGCCGGATCAGACCGACGATGGCGACGACGCCGGTGGCTCCAGTCAGGAAGCCCGAGACGCAACCTCGAGTGGAGGTGAGCGGGCGGCGAACCCCGACGGAGAAGCGGCTGGATCTACGGACGCAGAAGCCGACGAATCCACTCGCGACGCCATCTACATCGGGCTCGGCGACGCCGTCATGCCGACGATTCTGGTCGTCAGCGCGGCCTACTTCCTCCGGGATACGGCGCCGTTGTTCGACGTTCCGCTGCTCGCGATCAATCTCCCGGCACTTACGGCGCTCCTGGGGACCTTGATCGGCCTTGGATTCCTGCTCCGGATGGTCCTAAAGGGTCGTCCACACGCCGGTCTGCCAATGCTCAACGGCGGCGCGATCGGCGGCTATCTCGTCGGAGCACTCGCGAGCGGTGTGGGGCTCCTCGAGGCACTTGGCCTTCCGCTGTGAACGCCTTTATCGCCCGGTGAGCGACTCACTCGCAGCCGAGAGTTCGATCTCCGTGCCCAGCGTCTGTTCTCGTGCTCGCTCGTAGAGCAAGTTGGCGCCAGCGACGGTCTCGATACCCGTCCCACCGCTGTCGAAGACGGTGATCTGTTCGTCGTTCGTCCGCCCATCCGCCCTTCCCGCCACGATCGCACCGAGTTCGGCGTGTACGTGCGATTCCTCGACGACGCCGGCCTCCTGTGCGTGGAGGAAGGATCCGGCGTCCTGGCTCACGCGTTCTTCGAGGTCCGGCACGTACCGCGACCGTGCGATCGTCTCGTGGTCCAGCTCCCGCTTCTCGGGATGGTACTGTCCCATCGCAGTGACGTGCGTGCCCGGAGCGAGTCGCTCGCCGTCGAAGACGGGATCGCTCGCGTTCGTGGCCGTGACGACGACGTCCGCGCCCTCGACCGCGTCAGCGCTGTCTGCGACGGCGCTCACGGCCGCCTCGAGTCGCTCGTCGAACTCCTCGGCGAACGCCACGCGGTGGGCTTCCGTCGGCGAGAAGACCCGGACCTCGGTGACGTCGCGAACGGTATCGATGGCCCGGAGCTGGCCGCGTGCCTGTGCGCCCGAACCGATCACGCCGACGATCTCGGCGTCGTCTCGTGCCAGCTCGTCGACGGCGAGCGCCCCCGTAGCGCCCGTCTTGAACGGGTTCATCCATGCACCGTCGAGAATCGCCAGCGGGGCACCGGTCTCGGCGTCGAACAGCGGCGTCACGAACCAGGCGTCCGCTTCGCCGAACCCCGCGGAGTAGGTGTAGCCGCCCATGACGCCGGTTTCGGGGAGGATCGCAGTGTAGCCCGTGAGCATTCCGGGTGGGTCTGCGGACCCGAGCGTCGTCCGTGGCTTCGCCGGCGCGCCGTTGCCACGCTGGCGGTAGCCCTCGCGAACGGCGTCGACGAACGCCGCTGGACCTGCCAGTCCTTCGAGGTCGTCGCTGGAGAGGAACACTGGCTGCATACGGGTACGGAGGGACCGGAGGAGGAAAGACCTGTTTAGTCGGCCTGTACCGACGCGCCGGCGGCATCGGGCGAACCGGATTGTGCGTCGTTCGCTGGGGTCCCGGTCGTCGAGGCAACGGGGCCCTTGACGAAGATCGCGTGTCCGATCATCCCGACGGACGCGACGCCAGCGACGGAGACGGCGATCGGCTGTGGCACGCCAGCGACCAGGAGCGCGCCGCCGATTCCGAGCAGTGCGACCGGAATGAGTGCGAGAACGGCGTCGTAGTATCCAGTCATAGTATGTATGCTAATAGCACGACATATATCATAAGTGTTGCCCCAGTATGCGAGGAGTATTTCACTGATGACTCCTTCAAACTGAAGCTACAACATCCTCATAACTTATGTATAATATTATCTTATCTTCCTCTATCGGCCGTAGAGTGACTCTCCGGCACGCTCGTAGCGATCCTGGGTCTCAACTGAACTCACCACCTTCGTCGCCACGAACACGTTTTCAGAACCGCCGGCCTGCTTCGATCCCTACGGGAGTGGGGCGTTCAACGACGGCGTTAGGATTCGCTTCGACCCCCCTGTCTCCTCTCTCCCGCTTCTCTCCTGCATCTCCAGTATTTCTCTCTCTCCCGCTTCTCTCCCACTGCTCGTTCTCATTGGCATTCTCGATTACGAACGTCCCGATGCCAATCACAGTCCGTCGAGCCGCTCGGTGCACGGTCATCGCCCGTGGTACGGAATGACATGAAAATCGGAGCGCAAACAGGTGACTCACTCCCAGAGGGGACAATCCCGAGAATATATTGGAACGTGGGATGTGTGCACGGATCCTTCCTAATCTATAGACAACCTGTCATAATGGGTCGAATGTGGGCCAGAACCACCGAAAATAGGGTGTCACATACGACGATAAGGACTCTTATCTGCGATAGTGGGGATAGATTGATGTGGGTGGCCCGTAAGCCTCAGTTCATGGCCGATCGATCCGCGACCGAGCGGGACGCCGAACGCACGTCCGTGCGAACGTACGTTCCGGTCTACCAGAAGGAGGCCTGGGCCGAACACGCGGAGGAACTCGAGATGAGCCTCAGCGAGTACGTTCGCTCGATGGTGCAGGCCGGGAAGCGTGGCTTCGAGGGGATCGAGCACAGCCCGTCTGAGCCGAGTATCGAGGAACCCGGTTCTGGCGACGCTACCCCTGGGGGTGAGGGCCTCGAAAGCACCGTCCTCGAAGCGCTGGCTGATGGCCCCCTCGAGTTCGACGAACTGGTCGAGGTCGTGGCCGACGATTTCCGTCGCGACGTCGACGCGGCGCTGGATCGACTCGAAGAACGGGAGCTGGTCGAGCACGATCGGCTTGACGGCGGGTACCGGGTGACCGACGATGGCTAGAACCGTCACGTCCGAGTCGGCGACCGGCGACCCGATCGCACACTTCCTCGAGGAACAGCGGTACCACGGGAAGAGCCAGCGGACCCTCGACGCCTACGAGCGGGTCCTGCGGCGTTTCGAGACGTTCCTCGCCGACCCCGAGCGCGTTCCCGGTGATACGACCGTTCCGGAAGGAGCGACGCGCAGGGAGTGTATGGCCTGGATCCACGAGCTCCGTGGGTCGTACGCCCGAAGTACGATCGCCTCCTACGCGGCCTACGTCCACCGGTTCTACGCTTACATGGTTCGGGTCGAGGAATTCGATGCCAATCCGATGGCGCTCGTTCGCGAGGAGATGGACGAGCGGATCGAGAAGAACCCGACGCGACGCGATCTGAGCGTCCCGGACGTCCGTGCGTTCGTGGCTTCGATCGACCATCCGCTACACCGTGCAGTCGTCGTCACGCTCCTGAAAACCGGCATCAGAGTCGGCGAACTCTGCAATCTCGACATCCGCGACTGTTCGCTCGAGGGCGATATCCGGGCGGATGCCGCTGTCCGCCCCCGTGCAGCCCTGGACAACCGTCCGAACGCGCTCTACGTCGCTGCCGGAACGGAACTCTCCGACGATCGCTCGGCGGCGAACAAGCGCCAGCGCTCGACGATCGTCCCGATCGACGACGAGCTCGCCCGCGAACTCACTCGATGGCTCGCGGTGCGACCGGATTCCAGGGCGGAGCCTGCGCCGCTCTTCCGGTCCACCGACGGCGACTGGGGCGCCCGGCTCGAACCCCACTCCGTACGTCGAATCGTCCGGTCCTACGCCGAGGATGCGGGGTGGTACGAGGCGGGCGCTGGGGCGGGGGAGAACGTCACGCCCCACTACTTTCGACACTTCTTCACGACCCATCTCCGGGACCGAACCGGGGATCGCGGCGTCGTCAAGTACCTCCGCGGGGACGTCGCCGAGGACATCATCGACACGTACACGCACAACTGGGGCGGCCGGGTTCGCGACGTGTACGAGGCGAACGTCTACTCGCTCACGAACTCCGCGTAACGACCTCGCTTCGCGTTTTGCTTCGCCGTAGTCCGGGTACCGGTGCAATTCTATCAGATATAGCCACTGAATGGTATTTTTATATAAACTATTTGCCTGGGGCGGATATGCGACTTGTACACTGCATGTCGCTATATAGAGTGAACAGGACGGATCGGGCGAGATTCGACGGTCGAAATCCGGCCGAAACACCCGCCTGCACCGCCGACAGTGCCGTCGCTCGCCGGTGTTCGATCCGAGTGCAAAATCACAGGCGCTATGTTCCTCACCCGTCGATGGTGACCATAGAATGGCACGAGCTAGCGTTATCGGGTGTGGCAACATGGGGAGTGCCCTCGTGCGCGGCCTTGCCCGTTCTGGCGATCACAGCGTGGTCGCCTACGACGTGGACGAGGCGGCACTCGACGCAGTCGCCGAGTACAGCAGCGAGACGACGACGGATCTCGAGCGCGCGACCGAGTCAGATATCGTCTTCCTGGTCGTGAAGCCCGACATCGCACCGGCGCTCGTCGAGGATCTCGACCTCTCTGCAGAGCAGACGCTCGTCTCTTTTGCTGCTGGCGTTTCGACGGACGTCATCGAGCCGCTGACCGACGCCTCGGTCGTTCGCGTGATGCCGAATCTCGCTGCAGCGACCGGAAACATGGCAGCGGCAGTGACCGGTGGCGAACTCACGCCCGAAATCGAGGCGCTCCTGGAGGAGGCGGGCGTCTTCGTGGAGGTCGATGAGGAGCAGATGGACGTCGCCACAGCCGTCAACGGGAGCGGCCCCGCGTTCGTCTTCTACCTCATCCAGGCGATGCAGGACGCTGGCGTCGACGCCGGACTGAACGAGGACGACGCTCGGGTGCTCGCGGCCCAGACCTTCAAGGGTGCCGCAGAGACGGTGCTCCGCTCCGACGACGACATCGAGGATCTCATCGACGCGGTGTGTTCGCCGAACGGGACGACGATCGAGGGGATGGAGGTCCTCTGGGACGGCGACGCCGACGAGCAACTCGCCGCGGCGGTGGCCGCCGCCGAGCGACGATCGAAGGAACTCGCCAGCGAGTCCGCGGGGGAGTGATTCGATGAGCGATTCGAAGACCGACGCCGCCACCGCGATTCCCGCTGTCGAGGCAGCGACGATCGAGGCAGCCAGAACGCAGGCTGCCGAAGCCCAACGCGTCGTCGTCAAGGCCGGGACGAACACGCTCACGGACGACGACTCGAACCTCGATCGCGAGAAGGTCGACAAGCTCGTCGACGACATCGCCGATCTCCTCGCTGACGGCCGAGAGGTGCTCCTCGTCTCCTCCGGGGCCGTCGGCGCCGGAAAGGGCCGGGTGGACCACCCCAGCGATACGGTCGAGGAGGCCCAGGCCCTCTCGACGGTCGGCCAGTCTCACCTGATGGCGACGTACGCCGACAGCTTCGGGCGCTACGACCGCAAGGTCGCCCAGCTCCTCCTGACCGAGACCGACCTCGACGACACGGAGCGGTTCACGAACTTCACGAACACCGTCGAGACGCTGCTGGAGTGGGACGTCGTGCCGATCATCAACGAGAACGACGCCGTCGCCACCGAGGAGATCCGCATCGGCGACAACGACATGCTCTCGTCGTCGGTCGCGATCGGTGTGGGGGCGGATCTCCTGGTCACGCTGACGGACGTCGGCGGCGTCTACACGGCGAATCCGAAAGACGACCCGTCCGCTGAGCTCGTCGAAGCGGTCGGCAGCAACTACGCCGATGTCCAGGCAGCCGTCGAGGAGAGCTCGGAGGTGACCTTCGGCGGTATCCAGACGAAGGTTCACGGCGCGCGCGCGGCGAGCGAGCACGAGATCCCCGCGATCATCGGCAAGTCGACTGAGGAGTCCGTGCTCGCGAAGATCGGTGAAGGCAAACCCGTGGGGACCATCTTCGTGCCCACGAACGGTGACTCCGAATGACGGTACTGCCGAATCGGACGACGCAGACCGGTGATTTTCAATGAGTGAGACCGCCGAGCAATCGACAGAGGCGAAGGTCGAAGCGGCAGAGCGAGCAGCACTCTCGCTGGCGAAGAGCTCCGACGAGGATCGGTCCTCGGCGATCCACGCGATCGCCGACGCGATCGCGGCCCACCACGACGAGATCCTCGCGGCGAACGAGCGCGACGTCGAGCAAGCCGAGGAGCTGCTCGCTGCCGGGGAGTACACCCAGGCGCTGGTCGACCGCCTCGAGCTCTCGCCGTCGAAACTCGAGAGCATCGAGGAGATGGTCCGCAGCGTCGCCGAACAGGACGATCCGCTCGGCGAGACCCAGACAGCCCGGAAGCTCGACGACTACCTCGAACTCTACCGCTGCTCCGTCCCCATCGGCGTCGTCGGGACCATCTTCGAGTCCCGGCCGGACGCACTCGTCCAGATCGCCGCGCTCTGTCTGCGGTCCGGAAACGCAGTCATTCTGAAAGGGGGTAGTGAGGCGAGCCATTCGAACCGCGTGCTCTTCGATCTGATCGAGGAAGCGACCCAGGGTGGCTCGGCCGGTGCCGATTCCGCGTCCGACGCTTCGGCGTCAGTTCCCGACGGCTGGGCACAGCTCATCGAGGCCCGGGCGGACGTCGACACCGTCCTCGAGATGGACGATTCGATCGATCTCGTAATGCCCCGGGGCAGCTCCGAGTTCGTCGAGTACATCCAGCAGAACACGCACATTCCGGTGCTCGGTCACACCGAGGGCGTCTGTCACGTCTACGTCGACGACGAGGCCGATCTATCGATGGCGACGGAGATCGCGCTGGACGCCAAAGTCCAGTATCCCGCGGTCTGCAACGCCGTCGAGACCGTGCTCGTCCACGAGGACGTGGCCGACTCCTTCCTCCCCGAGATGGTCGAGCGCTACCGGGACGCAGACGTGGAGGTCCGCGGCGACGAGACGGTGCGGTCGATCGTCGAGGCGAGCGGCGTCGACGCCGACGTGATCGCGGCGACCGAGGAAGACTGGGCGACCGAGTACGGCGATCTGATCGTCTCGATCAGGGTGGTCGACTCGATCGAAACCGCCGTCGACCACGTCACGACGTACGGCTCGAAGCACACCGACTCGATCGTCACCGAAGAGGCAGCGAACGCCCGGTACTTCATGCGGAGTCTCGACTCCGCGAGCGTCTTCCACAACGCCTCGACGCGGTTCGCCGACGGCTATCGGTACGGCCTCGGTGCGGAGGTCGGGATCAGCACGGGCAAGATCCACGCGCGCGGCCCCGTCGGCCTCGAGGGGCTGACCACGTACCAGTACTACCTCGAGGGCGACGGCCAGATCGTGGGTACGTACGCGGGCGCGGACGCGAAACCGTTCCTTCACGAGGACTTCGACGATGAGTGGCGGCCGGGACACCGGTCGACCGAGTAACGTAGCCAGTTCGCGCTTCGGGGATTCGCTGCTCCAGGCACGAATTCTATGCGAATCCGGTCGTACGCTGGGATTATGTTGCCCATATTGATTTAATAGACCAATTATAATCTGATTACTGGCCATATGAGTTCAGGATACTAGTTTTGGTATGGGAACTTGAAAATACTATCCTATATGTCTATTTATTAACCATGAACTATTAGGCCGCATCGCTCATCCGTTCAGGTATGTCGGACGATCACTGGTTCGATCGGCGGTCGTTTCTCAAGCACGGAACCGCTGCCGGGGCGTCAGTAGCGACTGTCGCACTCGCGGGCTGTTCCGGTGGGGACGGTGACGGCGGCGACAGTGGGAACAACACGAACGGCGACGGCGGCGGTGGGGGCGTCGGCAACGGCATCGACGAGGAGGAGAACTGGCAAGACCTCGACGAACCCGAGGGCCGTGACGCGTACCTCCAGCGTGCCAACCTCGCCGCCCACCAGGAAGCGCCGTGGATCTTCCTGAACCGGCAGTACAGCAACTACGGGAAGCAGACCAGTCTCGAGTGGGAGCCCCGCAACGACGAACTGATCTGGGCCATCCAGATGTCCCCGGAGGGCAACTCCGTGACGGTGACGCAAGGCAAGATGGACACCGGGCTGGATCCCCACGACCACCGGGAGACCCCGACCGACAACATCGTCACCCAGGCCTACGACCGGCTGCTGATGCGGGCCAGCGACGGATCGATCGAGGCCGCACTCGCCGAGGACTGGGAGCGCATCGAGCCCGGTCACGTCCGGTTCCACATCCGCGACGGCGTCACGTTCCACAACGGCGACGAGCTCCAGCCGTCGGACGTCGCGTACAGTATCAACCGCGTGGTCGATCCCGAGGTGGGCATCGTCAGCCCGCAGAACGACCAGCTCGCGGGCGTGACCGGTGCGGAGGTCGTCGACGGTGAACGAGCGGTCGACGTCTTCTCCGATGGCATCAACCCCGTCATCTTCTCGCTGTTCGCCTCCTACTGTAACATCGTCCAGCAGGAGTGGATCGAATCCCGGAGCAGTTCGGAGATCAACAGTAACATGAACGGGACGGGGGCCTTCCAGCTCACCAACTACGAAACGAGCGTGGTGGAGTACGAGGCCTACGAGGACCACTGGCGAGGTGCACCGGAGTTCGATTCGCTCGCGTTCCGCGGAGTGTCGGAGAGCAGCACACGGGTCAATCAGCTGATTCAGGGCGAAACGGACGTCATCGTCAACGTCCCGCCCCAGCAGGTCTCGAACGTCCAGAACGCCAGCGGTGCCGAGATGGCACCCGTTCCCAGTACCCGCATCATCTACAACGGGATGCGCTACGACGTCGAGCCGTTCGACGATCCGCTGTTCCGTCGCGCGATGAACTACGCGATCGATCTGGAGACGATCGTCCAGGATACGCTTCAGAGCTTCGCTGACCAGACTGCCCAGCCGACGCTCGAGGGGTTCGTGGGCTACAACGAGGACCTCGATCCCTACCCCTACGATCCGGAGCTCGCCAACCAGCTCATCGAGGCCTCTGAGTACGACGGAGCGGAGCTCGAACTCCACACGCCGGTCGGCCGATACCTCAACGACCTCGAGATCGCGCAGGCGACCGCTGGCTACATCGACGACCTCGACAACGTCACTGCGACCGTCAACCAGCGCGTGTTCGAAAATCTCGCGGGCGAACTGACCGACGGCGACATCGAGACCAGTCCGAAGTGGTATCTGATCGGGTGGGGAAACGCCGTGTTCGACGCCTCTCAGACGCTCATTCCGCTGCTGACCAGCGGCGGAGCACTGACCTCGTGGAAGAACGAGGAGTTCGACGCCCTCGTGAACGAGGCACAGAGCCTGCCCGGGAGCCAGTAACCTCCAGCGACCGATGTCGCTGGGACGCTTCCTCGTCAGACGATCACTGCAGGGTATCCTCGTCGTCTGGGGAGTTATTACCGTAGTTTTCCTGCTCCGGGTCGTCTCGCCAGGCGATCCGGTCACGTTCATCGCCCCGCTGGACGCCAGTCCCGAGCTCAGGCAACGGATCGCGGAAGACCTGGGATTGAACGAGCCGATCTACGTGCAGTATTTCGACTACCTCGCTGGCCTGCTCCAGGGAGACATGGGCTACTCGTACCAGCGAGGACTGCCAGCTAGCGACCTCGTCTGGGATCGCATTCCGGCGACCGTCGAGCTGGCCGTCGCCTCGAGTATCGTGGCGATCGTCCTCTCAATCCCGCTCGGCGTGGTCGCGGCGACCCGCCGACACAGTCCGGCGGACTACGGGGCGACCCTGTTCTCGCTGGTCGGCATCTCGACGCCGAACTTCTGGCTGGGGATCATGCTCGTGCTGTTCATGTCGGTCCAGCTGGACCTGTTCCCGACGAGCCAGCGTCCAGTCGGGTTCCTCGAGGCGTGGAGCCATTTGATTCACGTAAATCTCAGCTCGCCGTCACTTTCGGTGCCGCTCGATGCCCGTGCGTTCGCCGACGACATGGGGACGTGGCTCTGGCACATTACGCTGCCGGCGATCACGCTCGGCACCTACTTCACCGCCCTGATCACGCGGCTGACGCGGAGCGGGATGCTCGACGAGCTGGGCAAGGAGTACGTCACTGCTGCCCGGGCGAAAGGGCTCCCCGAGACGCTCGTGCGCTATCGGCACGCACTCAGGAACACGCTGATCCCGATCCTTACCGTCCTTGGGCTCCAGCTCGGGACGCTCATCGGTGGCGCGGTGATCACGGAGGCGGTGTTCGCGTGGCCGGGCCTCGGGTCGCTCCTGATCGACGCGATCAACAGCCGTGACTGGCCGATCATCCAGGCGTCGCTCATCGTCATCGGCGTGAGCTTCGTCGTCATCAACGTCGCCGTCGACGTCGTCTACGGCTACCTGAACCCGCAGGTGGGGTACGAATAATGGTCTCGGATCGAACCTGGCGAAATCTGAAAGTCGAACTCAAGCGGAGTCACCTCGCGAAACTGGGCGTGGTGTTGATCCTGTTCGTGCTCCTCGCCGCGACGTTCGCGCCGTTGTTAGCACCACACGATCCGACGGAGACCAGCCCGGGCGAGGCGAATCTCCCGCCGCTTGGATTCAGCGAGACGCGGACCGAGTCAACCACCGTGATGGAGGGCGGCGAGATCAAGATCGTGGAAGAGGAGATCAAGGTGAACGCCCAGACGGAGCATCCACTCGGGACCGATCACGTCGGCCGTGACGTGCTCTCCCGTGCGCTGTTCGGCGCTCGAACGTCCCTCATCGTCGGCATCGGCGGAACGGCACTCGCCGCGATGTTCGGGGTCATCGTCGGCCTCGTCTCGGGCTTCTACGGCGGACGCGTCGACGACGCGCTCATGCGAGCTGCGGACGTCATGCTGGCGTTCCCGTCGCTCGTGCTCGCGATCGCACTCGTCGGTCTCTGGGGCCAGCAGTCCCAACCGATCCCCGACCCCTTCCACGAACTCGGTATAACCCCCGGGATGCCAGAGACGATCGTCGTCCCGGTCACGATCATCGCGGTCGTGGCGCTCGTGAACTGGGTCTGGTTCGCACGCGTCGCCCGTGGCGAAGCGTTGCGCGTGCGCAACGAGGAGTACGTCAAGGCCGCCCGTAGCGTGGGCGCCTCGGACTTCGAGATTCTCTGGCGCCACGTCCTTCCGAACAGCCTGACGCCGATCCTGGTGCTCGGGACGATCCAGATCGCGGCGATCATCCTGCTGGAGAGTTCGCTGTCCTTCCTCGGCTTCTCCGGGGCGAACCTCTCCTGGGGGCTCGACATCGCGCAGGGGCGGGACTACCTCTCCTCGTCGTGGTGGATCGCGACCGTGCCCGGCGCCGCGATCGTCGTCGCCGTCGTCGGGATCAACCTCGTCGGCGACTGGCTCCGCGACGCACTCGATCCTGGCATCGACCAGGGGGAGGGCGGTGTCTGATGGCCCGCGACCTCCTTCGCGTTCGCGACCTGACGACCCGCTTTTTCACCCAGGAGGGGCAGGTCAACGCCGTCGAGAGCGTCTCCTTCGACGTGCGCGACGGCGAGGTGCTCGGGATCGTCGGCGAGTCCGGATCGGGCAAGAGCGTCACGGCGCTCTCCCTGGTCGATCTCGTCGAGGACCCCGGCCAGATCGTCGACGGCGAAATCCAGTACCGGAACGCCGAGCTCGCGGAATCGGCCAGCGAGAACGACCCTGCGGCCGTCGACGGCGAGTACGTCGACGTCCGGCAGCTCCCGGAGCGACACCGTCGAGCGCTCCGCGGTCCCGACTTCGCGACGATCTTCCAGGACCCCGCGAGCAGTCTCAACCCGTCCCTTCCCGTCGGCGAGCAGATCGCCGAGGCCGTGGAGGTCCAGCGTCGTGCGAGCGCGAACCCCCGATCCACCCGGTCGCGGACGCAGTCGTACGGCCTGGGCAAGTTCCTGCTCGGCAGTGCCGTTCCCGGAAAGGGATACCTCTCCGAGGAGAGCGAGGCGAGGGCGATCGAGCTGCTCGAACTCGTCGGGATTCCGGACCCTGCCGAGCGCGCGGAAGCGCTCCCACACGAGTACTCCGGCGGAATGCTCCAGCGCGCGATGATTGCACAGGCGCTCGCCGGCGAGCCGGAGCTCCTGATCGCCGACGAGCCAACGACGGCACTCGACGTCACGATCCAGGCCCAGATCCTCGACATCCTCGGGGACATCCAGGAGGAGACGGGGATGACGATCCTCCTCATCACCCACAACCTCGGCGTCATCGCGCGGATGTGCGACCGCGTCGGCGTGATGTACGCCGGCGAGATCGTCGAGCGCGGCACGCTGGAGGACGTCTTCGACGACCCCACTCACCCTTACACGAAGGGGCTGCTCGGATCGATCCCGGATCTCGAATCCGCGGGCGGGCGGCTCCAGCCCATCGAGGGCAACGTGCCGAGCCTCCTCGATCACGAGATGGACGATCGCTGCTACTTCGCCGATCGCTGTCCGAAAGCGATGGAGGAGTGTCTCGAGAAACCACCCGAGTTCGCCGGGCCCGGCAGCGAGGAACACGCGGCGGCGTGTTACCTCGCCGACCATCCGTTCGAACCGGAGCAGGCGCTTCCGGACGGGTTCTTCGACGACGAGGACGGTTCGGCCGACGCGAACGACGGGGAACGCCCCGAGACTGCCAGCGGCGAGGAGGTGAGCGCCGATGACTGAACCACTGCTGGAGGTGCGCGACCTCGAGAAGCACTTCTACGAGCGTGACACGCTCGTCGACAGGATGCTCGGCGGCGAGCCCGTCTCGATCAGAGCCGTCGACGGCGTCAGCTTCGACGTCCAGGCAGGCGAGACGCTCGGGCTCGTCGGCGAGTCCGGCTGCGGCAAGTCGACCTGTGGCGAGACGCTCCTCCGGCTCCAGGATCCGACCGGCGGCACGATCCGCTTCGACGGCGAGGACGTCCTCGAGCTCTCCGGCGACGACCTCAAGTCGTTCCGCCGGAACGCACAGGTGGTCTTCCAGGATCCGTTCTCCAGCCTCGACCCCCGGATGACCGTCGGTGCGACGGTTCGCCAGCCGCTCGACGTGCACGGCGTCGGGACGAAGGCCGAGCGAACGGAGCGCGTCCGCGAACTGCTCGATCGCGTCGGGTTGAGTCCCGACCAGTACGATCGCTACCCGCACGAGTTCTCCGGTGGGCAACGCCAGCGCATCGGCATCGCGCGGGCGCTGGCGCTCGAGCCGGATTTCATCGTGCTCGACGAGCCGACGAGCGCACTCGACGTCTCCGTGCAGGCGCAGATCCTGAACCTGCTCTCGGAGCTCCAGGAGGAGTTCGACCTGACCTACCTCCTGATCTCCCACGACCTTTCGGTCATCCGCCACATCTCCGATCGCGTCGCCGTGATGTACCTCGGTGAACTCGTCGAGGTGGGACCGGTCGCGGAGATCTTCGAATCGCCGAGCCATCCCTACACGCAGGCGCTCCTCGAGAGCGTTCCTCGCGCTTCCACGGACGAGCGTGATCGCGAGATCGAGACGCTCTCCGGCGACGTCCCCTCGCCGCGGAATCCGCCGAGTGGCTGTCGCTTCCGCACGCGCTGTCCCTCGGTGATCCCGCCCGCCGACGTCGCAGTCGAGCAGTCTGAGTACCGCCAGATCATGGACGTGCGCGAGCGCATCGAGTCCCGCGACATCGACCTCGAATCCGCCTGGGAGTACGTCGCCGACGAGCAACCCGACACGGGGACCTCCTCGCTTCGGGGGCTGCTCGACGACGATGCCGTCCGGGACGATCCGTTCAGGGACCGCTACGGCGACGCGTTCGTCGCTCGCCTGGAGGAGCGGCTCCTCGACGACGAGCTATCGGCTTCCCACGCCGACACCGTCCGATCGGCGTTCCGAGAGCTGTCCTACGACGACTGGGAGCGCGCCGCCGAGATACTCCGAGACCGGTACGAGAGCGTCTGTGAGGTCGTCTCACCGGCACTCCAGCAGAATCGATCCCATCCCGTGGCCTGCCACCTCTACGAGCAACCCGGTCCGGTGACGTCCGAAATCGAGGACGCGGACGTGGACGCGCCGCCGTCGGCTGAACGCGGGAGCGACAGTGCTCACTCCGACTGATCGGTCGAAAAACCGTCTGCATCGTCCTCGGACGCGACACTGACCGCGTTTCCGCTGCGTGGCCGTTCCGTTACGCGATCGCGCCCTCGGCCTCGAGCAGCTCGTGGTACCGGTTCCGGATCGTCACTTCGGAGATGTTCGCGACGCGGCTGACCTCGTTCTGCGTGACCTTCTCGTTGGTCAGCAGTGAGGCGGCGTACACGGCTGCGGCGGCGAGGCCGACCGGCGACTTGCCGCTGTGGATCCCCTCGTCTTTCGCGGTCTTGAGGAGCTTCCGGGCCCGGCGTTCGACCTCCTCGGAGAGTTCGAGCTCGGAGACGAACCGGGGCACGTACTGCTCGGGGTCGGCGGGCTTGATCTCGAGGCCGAGTTCGCGGACGACGTAGCGGTAGGTCCGAGCGATCTCGTCCTTCTCGACGCGGGAGACCGCGGTGATCTCGTCGAGACTTCGGGGCGTCCCGGCCTGTCGCGCTGCGGCGTAGAGTGATGCCGTCGAAACGCCCTCGATCGAGCGTCCAGGCAGCAGGTCCTCCGCGAGCGCGCGTCGGTAGATGACGCTGGCTGTCTCGCGAACGTTCTCGGGGAGGCCGAGTGCGCTCGCCATCCGGTCGATCTCGCCGAGTGCCTGCTTGAGGTTGCGCTCCTTGGAGTCCCGCGTGCGGAATCGCTCGTTCCAGGTGCGCAGGCGCTGCATCTTCTCGCGCTGGCGGCTCGATAGCTGGCGGCCGTACGCGTCCTTGTCCTGCCAGCCGATGTTCGTCGAGAGCCCCTCGTCGTGCATCATCTTGGTCGTGGGGGCGCCGACGCGACTCTTCTCGTCTTTCTCGCGGGAGTCGAAGGCACGCCACTCCGGCCCGCGGTCGATCTCGTCCGTCTCGACGACCAGGCCGCAGTCCTGACAGACGGTCTCGCCGTGCTCCTCGTCGTTGACGAGGTGTCCGCCACACTCGGGACACTGGACCGTCTCGTCGACCTCCTCCGTCTGCTCCTCGGACTCGGTCTCGGCTCGCTCCCGTTCCCGGGTTCTACGTCCGTCTGACATTGTGTATGGTGATCCCCCTCGGGAAAACCGCTCCCTTATTTGTTGCGCAGGACGGGACTTAAGGTCTTTGCCCAATTTTGCCCCAATTTCGCCGGCAAGCGCCGATTCGTGGCGTCTCGCTGCCGTTTCCCGTATCGTGAGATGGATCCACGTTCCGAGCGTTGCTCCGGCCCGGAATCGGGGGTCTGTGCCCGCGACAGTGACCTGTGGTGATCAGCGAAGAGAACTGGACGTTCGGCCAGGAACGGATCGGTCAGGTGCCTCCTGCCGTCGAAGGGCCGCTCTCGGCGAATCGGTGGTTTTGGCTTCGTCAGTGCCGATCGTCGAACGAGTGGGCCACCATTCGAAACGCTTACTCCCGGGCCGAAAGTGGTCCTCGTTATGAGCGAGCAACGCGTCGAGACCGAAGACGTAGAGCACGTCGCTGGCCTCGCACGGGTGGACCTCGACGACGGCGACGCCGAGCGGTTCGTCGAGCAGTTCGCGGACATCCTCGAGGCCTTCGACGCGCTCGAGGAGGTGCCCGACGTGGATCGGGACGCCGAGTTGACCAACGTCATGCGCCCCGACGAGGAGCGCGCGTCGCTCTCCCAGGACGACGCTCTCGCGAACGCCCCCGAGAGCGAGGACGGCTACTTCAAGGGCCCCAACGTCTCCTGAGATGGCCCGGGACGCATTCATCACCGAGGCGGAGATCGCCGGCGCCGAGGAGGGTCCGCTCGCGAACGCATCCGTCGCGGTCAAGGACAACATCTCGACGCAGGGCGTGCCAACGACCTGTGGCTCGGCCATGCTCGAGGAGTACGTGCCCCCCTACGACGCCACCGTCGTCGAGTCGCTGCTCGACGCCGGCGCGACGATCGTCGGCAAGACGAACATGGACGAGTTCGGGATGGGAACGACGACGGAGACCTCCGCCTTCGGCCCGACGGACAACCCCGCGGCGCCGGGCCACGTCCCCGGGGGCTCCTCCGGTGGCTCCGCTGCTGCCGTCGCCGACGGCGAAGCCGACCTCGCGCTCGGCACGGACACGGGCGGCTCGGTGCGCTGCCCCGCTGCCTTCTGTGGCGTCGTCGGCATCAAACCGACGTACGGCCTCGTCTCACGCTACGGGCTCGTCGCGTACGCGAACAGCCTCGAACAGATCGGGCCGATCGCGCCGACCGTCGAGGAGGCGGCCGAACTGCTCGACGTGATCGCCGGCCCGGACCCCAACGACGCGACGACCCGCGAGAACGGCGCCGACAGCGACTACGCCGCTGCTGCGGACGGCGACGTCGAGGGGCTGGAGATCGGCATCCCGACCGAACTCCTCGACGGTGCTCACGAGGGCGTCGTCGAGACCTTCTGGGACGCGATCGGCGAGCTGGAGGCTCAGGGCGCCTCCACGCACGAGGTCTCACTGCCATCGGTCGAGCACGCCGTCGAGGCCTACTACGTGATCGCGATGTCCGAAGCGTCCTCGAACCTCGCACGATTCGACGGCGTCCGCTACGGTCACGGCGGCGGGTTCGACGGCAACTGGAACGAGACCTTCGCGAACGCCCGACGCGAGGGCTTCGGCGACGAGGTCGTCCGCCGGATCCTGCTGGGCACCTACGCGCTCTCTGCTGGCTACCACGAGAAGTACTACGATCAGGCCCAGGCCGCCCGCGCGTGGGTCAAACAGGACTTCGATTCGGCGCTCGACGACGCCGACGTGCTCGCCTCGCCGACGATGCCGGTCCCGCCGTTCGAGCTCGGCGAGTCGCTCGACGACCCGCTCACGATGTATCTCGCGGACGCGAACACGACGCCGGTCAACCTCGCGGATCTCCCCGCGATCTCCGTGCCCGCCGGCGAGACCGACGGCCTTCCGGTCGGGCTGCAGCTCGTTGGGCCCGCGTTCGGCGAGGAGACTATCGTCCGAGCCGGCAGCGCGCTGGCGTAAGGTGTAGCGGGATCGGCTCGCCCGCCGATCGCCTCGTTTTTGGCATTCTCACCGCGTTCGTGGCGGCCGGGGCGCCCGCTCGTACCGCAGGATCCTGTCGGGTTTGTCGAGGCTCGCGTACGTCTCCTGGAGCGCGCGCTGGCGTTCCGCGGAGAGGCGACGATCGAGCACGTCGTCGCCGAACGCCGTCGTTCCGAAGAACCGATCGGGCAGCTTCGGCGACGGCGCACCGTCCTCGAAGCGGACCTCCTCCAGCAGCCCCTGCTCCGTGAGCCGGTGGACCCGCCGCTTGACCAGTTCGCGGCCATGACCGCCGGCCGCCCAGCAGAGTTCCGGCAGCGTCGGCATCTCGTAGGGATGCCCGACGATCCCCGTCAGGATGGCCACGTCGGCCTCCGTGAGGTAGACGTCCGCGGGATCGTCGGGCTGGTCGATCGGCACGGTCTGCGGTTCGCGACCTGTGGGAATAATCGTTCTGGAGGTCTCGCCAGACCGGTGCTGTTCGGGGAGTTCTCCGGGATTGACCTTATGCGTCCGACGGCCGGAGGGTGTCGGGAAGCGGGGGACTGCGACACAGTCCCATCATGACAGACATCGGCTACACGCTGTCGAGCGAGAAGCACAGTCCGACCGATCTCGTCGAACAGGCCGTCCGGGCCGAGCAGGCGGGGTTCGACTTCCGCTCGATATCGGACCACTACCATCCCTGGGTCAGTGCACAGGGCCACTCGCCGTTCGCGTGGGCGACGCTCGGTGGCGTCGCCGCCGCGACGGAGTCGATCGACGCCGGCTACGACCGTCTACGTCCAGCAGATCGGCGACGTCCATGCGGCGCTCGTCGATCGCTATCGGGAGTCGTGTTACCGTCGTTCTCGTACCGAAGAGTGGCGCCGACGTGAGCGGATTCTGGCGATTCTGTCGTCGGGTACTCCGGTCTCGCACGAACCGGCGACTGCACGCCTCAGACGGGGCTGATCTCGTCGTTGTCGTCGGTGATCAGCTCCTCGATCTCCCGGTCGCGCGACTCGCGTTGTGCCTCGACGTTCTCCTGGGCGTCGAGTGCCTGCGACTGGAGGCGATCGATTCGCTCGACGTCGGTGACGTTCGAGACGATCACCGCCACGGAGAGCTGGTCCGCCGACGGCGTCGGGCTGTCCCCCGCGAGGACTTCGATGCTGTCGGTGCGATCCTCGACCCACCGGCGGGCGCTCTCGAGTCCCTTTCGCGAGAACTCCTGTGGCGGGCCGGCGACGACGATCAGCGACCGCTCGGCGGACTCGATCGTCGCCGGCAGGGTGAGCCGGGACTGCACTGCCTGTCGGACGAGGCCGCTGATCTTCTTCGCCGAGTCGGTGTCCTCCTGCGTCCCGTTGGATCGAAAGCGGTTCAGCAGGCCCCTCGACTCGTACGTCGAGCGATCGATCCCCGTCTCGGCGTACGCGATCGAGCTGATCCCGCCGGTCCCGAGCGTGCGTCGCACGTCGCTGGCGTCCATCGCGTTCTCGGATATCTCCTCGCCGACGTTGCCGGCGGAGAGGAGCGTTTCGATGCGTTTGGCGATCTCGCGGTTCGTCCGATCGTAGCCGCCACCGACGGAGTCGTCGTGGCCTCGCCAGGCGTCGTTGTCGAAGACGATCAGATTGTCCGTCGCCTGAACGAACGACGGGAACGCGCGAGCGGCGTTGTACGTCGCACGCCCACCCTCGTCGCTGCTGGGGAGGACGCCGAGTCCGTAGACCGGTTCCTCGTAGGTGTCGCCGAGCTTCTCACAGAGGACCGGTGCACCGCCGCTCCCCGTTCCGCCGCCGAGCCCGGCGATCACGAGGAAGGCGTCGACGTCGTAGATCGGAACCTCCGCGAGCGCGCTCTCGATCTCGTGGAGATCGCGCTCGGTGACGTCCGCTCCGAGGTCGGGATCCGCGCCGACGCCGTGGCCCTTCGCTCTCCCGTCGGTCTGGCCGATCAGGATCCTGTCCGCCTCCGGGATCGTGTCCAGTTTCGCGAGATCCGTCTGTGCGGTGTTCACCGCGAGCACGGCGCGACAGAGGTCGCGGTCGGAATCGAGCTGGTGCTCGAACAGCTCATCGGCGATCTTTCCCCCTGCGTTCCCGAATCCGATGAGCGCGATTTTCATCGTGCTCGACGGTATGGCGGGTTACCAAATTGTAATGGAGCGGTTATTCCGGCGATCGGTTCGGCGTCGGGGGCGATCCCGGGCCAGCGCCGCTGGCTGGTAACGCTGGCATTACCCGGTCCGACGTACCGACGGTGCCGTCACGCTAAGGGATTTCCTGACTGCACGGGTCCACTGCCCGATCCACGGACTTATACAGCGCGGGCGACCGTATTCGAGTGCTTCCTCAGGATCATTTAGGAAGCGACGAGCCGGTCTCCGGCTCGTTTCTACGATGGAGAGTGGCGACGCTCTCGGTCTGTTCGTGGGTGGAGCGGAGCGATGTACGCTCCGTCGCCGCTCGATCGCCGCTCTCAGCGGCCGATCGTGCCTCGCCGCGTGATCGGCGCGTCGGGATCGATCGCGAAGGCGACGAGCGTGGAATCTTCCGTCGCCGTCACGGGGACTTCCGCCGCACCAGTGATGAGAGCGCTCTCCGTATATCCGAGGGGTGCCTCGTCCTCGCCGACGGTCACAGCGCCGTCGAACACGTAGCAGTACACGTCTCGATCCCCTCGCGACGGAAGCTCGGTGGTCGCACCCGCCTCGAGTCGACAGTCGTAGCACTGTACCTCGTTCCGCACCGACAGCGGCGCGTCGCCGTCCGTCGGCCCGAAGAGGTGGCGCCACTCGTTCGGCGTCGGCTCCGGAATCGGCTTGTGCTGGATCCCGGGTTCGAGATCCAGACTGTGCGGGCGGACGAAGATCTGCAGCATTCGCAGCGGCGGGTCCTCCGATAACGTTTCCTCGGCATGCCAGAACCCACTCCCGGCGTTCATCACCAGCAGATGCTCGGGATCGGTGACGAGTTCGTTCCCCTGACGATCGTCGTGGCGCATCACGCCCGCCGGCACCCACGAGACGATCTCCTCGTTGCGGTGCTGGTGCATCTGGATCAGCGTCCCCGGATCCATGAACGACTCGACGACCGTGGCGAGGGGACCGTAGCCGTGGTCGTCGTGGTCGGGAACCGCACGGCCCGGGAAGTTGAAGTGAATCCTGAACTTGCCCTGGTTCTGCGAGACGTCGGTGCGCGGGGAGGTGTGGATTCCTGGTTGGGTGGTCTGTGCTGGATCGCTCATTGTGTCTTGTAGGCTGTCGAGGGGGAAAGGCGTTCGGCGCCCGGAAATTCTGGCTGCAGGGTTCTGGCGGTTCTCCATTACGCTCCACCCCAGAACGCCGCCCTTGCAACTCGGAATCGCACGACGGAGACGGTCCGCGGGCTGGACCAGAACGAACTCGCTTTTCGGACAGCGAATTCGGTTCGGCAATTCTGCCGGAACCGGTCGAGGAGACGCTTCTACTCGATAATTCTAATTGGAGTCGATTCGTGGAGCAACTGGATGGGCGCTGCAGGATTTGAACCCGCGACAGCTTGGTCCGAAGCCAAGCACTCTATCCAGACTGAGCTAAGCGCCCTACGCTTTCGTACATCCAGGTCCCGTTTAAGCGCGACGGTTCGCGGTTCGTTTTCCAGCCCAGTGCGGGGGCACGTCTCGCTACGAATGTACCGTCGCCCTTCGCAGCGGTGATCGGTAACGACATTTGCCGTATGAACTGTCGGCAAGCAATGTTAAACCGGATCAGCACGAACTGGATTCCATGCGAACGCGTCGTCTCTCGGTCGGATACGTGGGCCCCGACGACGCGCAGACAAGCGACGCGGTCGAGGGACTGCGGGCCCGGGATTTTCCGGTCGACGTCGCCCACGAGACCGATGACGCAGTGGCGTTCGCCACCGAGCAGTCGATCGACTGTCTCGTCGTCGATCATCGGGAGGCGTTCGACGCACTCGCGGTGCTCGAAGCTGTACAGGAGATCGACACGCTCCTCCCGCTGGTCGTGTTTCCGAGCGCCGGAAGCGAGCGGCTCGCTGCCAGGTGCTTCTCCTTCGGCGTCGACGATTACGTCCCACAGCACGAGGGCATCGACGCGCTGGAGCGCGCGCTCGAGGACGTGCGGCCCGCTAGCGATCCCCGACGCGACGCTGAGGGGATGCTCGACGCGCTCCTCGGGATGGTGCCCCGATCGCTGTCGATTTACTTCAAGGACACTGCGGGGCGCCACGTCGCCGTCACGGAGGACTTTCCGGGGTTGATCGGGCCGCCGTACTCCGAGACGCCCGACGGGCAGATCATCCACAGGGGAGAGAGCGTGCTGGGGAAGACCGACTTCGACCTGTATCCCACCTTTCTGGCCGAGAAGACGGTCGAAGACGAGGCGCGGATTCTTCGCTCCGGCGAGCCGATGGTGGACGAACTGGAGCGGTCGCAGGAGGCCGACGGCACCGAAACGTTCGTTTCGACCTCGAAGGCGCCGTGGTACGACTCGGCGGGGACCCTCCGCGGGATCGTCGGCGTGACGGTGGACGTCACCGATCGGGAGCAACACCGCCGCGGGTTGGAGCGCCAGAACGACCGGCTCGAACGGTTCGCGAGCGTGCTCAGTCACGACCTCCGGAACCCTCTTGGCATCGCGAAGGGTCGCGTCGAACAGCTCGAGGGCGACGCCGACGCCAAGGCCGACGTGCACTGGGCGCTCGACAGGATGGAGGAGCTGATCAACGACGTCCTCGAACTCGCTCGGCAGGGGTCGGTCGTCGACGACCCCGAGCTCATCGATCTGGCCGATCCGGCTCGCGACGCGTGGGACACGGTCGAAGGCGGCTCCGCACTCGAACTCGGTGACCTCCCGACGGTCCGCGGCGACCACGAACGGCTCCGGGCGCTCTTCGAGAACCTCTTTCGGAACGCCGTCGAGCACGGCAGTCCGGACGTGTCGGTGCGAATCGATCCCCACCTGAAGGGAGTCACGGTCACCGACGACGGTCCAGGCATTCCGGGCGACCTCCGCGGAAACGTGTTCGAACACGGGTTCACGACGAACGACGACGGCACCGGGTTCGGGCTCTCGATCGTTCGCGAGATCGCCGAGGCACACGGCTGGGAGATCCGGGCGGTCAAACACGACGGCGGCGCCCAGTTCCTGATCGAAATCGAGTGACGGAAGTTCGAAAGATCGAGCAGGAGAGAGAGAGAGAGAGAGAGATCGCAAGTGAGTGAGTGAATCTGATCGAGTGAATGTGAGCGGGTACGTGAGAGGGCGAACGAGCGAGTAATCGTGTTGATACGCGAGTGGGTCGGCGATCGCCCGGTTCGTCGGGGCATCGGGTCATTTATCCCCTGCCCATCGCAGTGACCGAGCATGGACGCCGCCGCGACGCTCCGGGGCTACTTCGACCTGACGAGGGCCGGGAACGCCGTCGCTTCGGGCGTTCTAACGTTCGTCGGCGCGTACGTCACAGGCGGGGCATTCGACGCTCCAGCGGCGGTCGCTGCGGCGGTCGTCGCGACGGTGTTCGGCGTCGCGGCCGGTAACGCCATCAACGACTACTTCGACCGGGACATCGACGAGATCAACGCACCGGAGCGACCGCTCCCACGCGGTGCCGTCTCGCCCCGCGGGGCACTTCTCTTCAGCGCCGCTCTCTTCGTGGGTGCGGTCGGACTCGCGCTGACGCTCCCGCCACTCGCGATCGCGATCGCAGTGGTGAATCTCGTCGCACTGGTCGCCTACACGAAGGTGTTCAAGGGACTTCCCGGCGCTGGGAACGCCGTCGTGGCCTATCTGGGTGGCAGCACGTTCCTGTTCGGTGCGGCAGCGGTCGCGACGCCCGGGTCCGCAGCTCTCGTGCTCTTCGCGCTCGCCGCGCTCTCGACGCTCTCCCGCGAGATCGTCAAAGACGTCGAAGACGTCGAGGGCGATCGGTCCGAGGGGCTCCGGACGCTGCCGATCGCCGTCGGTGAGCGTCGGTCGCTCCACCTCGCGAACGGGCTGTTGCTCGTCGCGCTTCTCCTCAGCCCGGCGCCCTATCTCCTCGACGCACTCGGCGTGGCCTACCTGATCGTGGTGCTCCCTGCGCTCGGCCTCTTGTTGTACGCCGGCTATCGAAGCTACGCGGACCCGACTGCGGGGCAGTCGATACTGAAGTACGGCATGTTCGTCGCGACAGTTGCGTTCGTGATCGGCCGGGCCGTCCCGGCTGCCTGAATGGACAGTAATCCAACAGTAGGCAGCGGCGGCGCGCAACGATTGTGCGGTCTGTGGCACGGTGGATCCGTCCAGGTCCTCGAGTAGTGTACGAACGCCCGAAAGCGGTTGTATCGATCACAAGGACTATATGGGTATCTACTCATTTTCCAGTAACACTCGTCGCCGCGGAGCAGCGAGACTCCACCACAGTATGTACGATCTGGACGACGTTTTGCCGGACGCCGAGATCGGCCCCGGAACGAACCTCCTCATCTCCGGGCCCCCGATGACTGGAAAGCGACGCGTCGCCTTCCAGATTCTTGCTCGCGGCACTGACCTGGGAGAGGGCGTGATCGTCGTGTCGACCAAGGACGGCGCCGAGAAAGTCTTCGACGAGTACGGCAGGTTCGCCACCGGCCTCGAGGACGCCCCGGTCGGCGTCGTCGACTGCGTCACGAAACAACAGGGCGCTGGCGACGTCGAGGACTCCGCACGCGTGAAGTACGCCTCCTCCCCCGTCGACATGACCGGGATCGGAATCAAGCTCTCCGAGTTCCTCGAGGAGTTCTACGACGGCCGCGGCGTTCAGCGAAACCGCATCCTGTTGCACTCGATCTCGACGCTGTTGATGTACTCGAACCTCCAGACCGTGTTCCGGTTCCTTCACGTGTTCACGGGGCGGGTCCAGAGCGCCGACGCACTCGGGCTCTACGTCATCGACTCGACGGCGCACGACGACCAGACGATGAACACGCTGAAGCAGCTCTTCGACGGCGTGATCGAGGTCGACGAAGACGAGGCCGGCGAGCAGTCGATCACGACCGCCGGGATCCAGTCCGTCTGAGCGCGCTCCTGCCCCTGTTTTATACGCTTGCGCTGCCTCCGTACAGCCATGACGTCACCGACCGACGCACAGCTCCGTGAAGTGCTCTCGCTCGATCGCGTCGCCGTCGTCGGCTGTTCCACCTCGCCGGGCAAAGCCGCCCACGACGTTCCGAAGTACCTCATCGACCACGATTTCGACGTGGTTCCGGTCAATCCCTTCGCCGACGAGATCTTCGGCCGGGAGGCGTACGACTCGCTTGCCGACGTTCCCGGCGACGTCGAGATCGTGGACGTGTTCCGGCCGAGCGAGGAGGTCGCCGGGATCGTCGACGCAGCGATCGAACGTGGCGACGTCGACGTCGTCTGGACGCAGCTGGGGATCCGCGACGACGACGCAGCACAGCGTGCTCGCGAGGCCGGGCTGATCGTCGTCCAGGATCGCTGCATGAAGGTCGAACACCAGGCGCTGGGTCGCGCCGAGTAGCGACGCTGGCGGCACGGTCCAGCGCGCCCCTATCCTTCCCACTCCTCGAAGGATCGATAGACGCCCTTCGAGAGGTACCGCTCGCTGGAATCGGGGAACACGGTGACGACGGCGTCGTGTGGCGCGTCGATCGTTCCGCCATCGATCCCGCGAGCGACCTGCTGGGCGGCGAGGCTGTTCGCGGCTGCGCTCGATCCGACGAGGTGGCCTTCTTCGGTAGCGAGCCGTCGCATCTCGGCGTGCACGTCGCGATCCGGGATCGAGAGTAGATCGTCGACGAGGTCGGGGTCGAACAGCTCGTTCGTCGATGCGTCGTGCGTCCCGATCCCCTCGGTCTTGTACTCGGCTTCTTCGGGATCCTCGCCGAACCGCTCGCCGAACGTCGATCCTTCGGGCTCGACGGCGACGACGTGGACGTCGGGGACCCGTTCCCGCACCGCCTTCGTGACGCCCATCAGCGTTCCGGCAGTGCCACAGCCGGCGACGATCGCGCCGACGTCGCCGTCGAGGGCGTCGAGGATCTCCGGGCCGGTCGTCTCCCGGTGGGCTTCGACGTTGAGCGGGTTAGTGAACTGCTGGGGAACGACGGCGTCGTCGAGCTCGTCGGCGAGCTCGTGAGCGCGCTCGATCGCACCCTGCATCCCGTCGTCGGTCGGCGTGTTGATCACCGTCGCGCCGAGCGCGTCCATGAGCTGCTGTTTCTCGACGCTGAAGCGTTCCGGGACGACGAACACCGCCTCGACGTCGAGCTGCCCTGCGGCGATCGCGAAGCCGATCCCGGTGTTGCCTGCGGTGGGCTCGACGACCGTTCCGCCGGGGTCGAGCTCGCCGCGATCGAGCATCGCCTCGAGCATGTACTGGCCGATCCGATCCTTGACGCTGGCGCCGGGGTTGAACGACTCGAGTTTCGCGTAGATTGGAACGTCGTCCGGTGCGGCGTGGACCGAAACGAGCGGCGTCTCGCCGACGGTCTCGAGGACGGAGTCGAGTGGCTCCCCGTGGCTCGTCATCGGTGGAACAACGCGTGGCTCGGGGTAAAGTGCTATCCCGACAGTGTCGTGCACCGTGGACCGACCGTGCGCACTGGCGAGGTTATCGATCCGGGAGCAGCCCAGGCGGCGCACCGCCGAACGTTTCGAGCGCGTCGGCCTCCAGCGCGTGGAGGTCTCCTGGAACGACGAGGAGATGCAACGGATCGCCGAACGTCCGCTCGGCGAGTGCGTCGATCGGGGCAGCGGCGACGAGGGGGTCCGGGCTGCCTGCGCGAGCGACGACGACGCCGAGCAGATCCCCGTAGGAGTGGTCGCCCTCCAGGCCGTCCGGGTCTGCGAGCAGAGAGGCCGCGTGATCTGCCGTCATGTAGCGATCGTCTGCGGCCTTGATGTCGAGGAAGACGAGCGTATGGAGGCCGCGCTCCCGGTTGTCGTCGATCGTGTCCGTCACGCTCGCCGGGAGCCCGTCCGCGCCGTGGGAGTCCGGAAACGGTAGCGTCGTCGACGGGCCAAAGCGGTAGTTCTGGAGGCCGGTCAGCGAGCTCGCCGCGGCCTGGGCGGTGACGCCGTGGACGACGCGAGTCTCGATCCCTCGCTCCTCGGCGCGGAGCCGAAGGTCGACGTGGGTCGTCGCGATCATCGTGTCGCCAGCGGTGCAGAAGACGGCGTTGCCCTCCGCCGCTGCTGTAAGGATCGGCTCGGGATCCTGTTCGACGCCGGCGCGATCCCGGACCTCGATCGTCACACCGTGGTCGTCCTCGAGGTCCTCGATCGTTGCGCCGATCAGCTTGCTGGTATAGTGCTCCGCGAAGACGGCGTCGGCGTCGGCGATCGCGGCCGCGCCCTCGCGCGTGATCGAGTCCTCGTCGTAGAGGCCGAGGCCGACGAAGGTGAGCATGGTCGCTGCTCCGTGGGGTGGCGGGAAAAGCGGTCCGGGTTCGTCGGTAGCAGATCGTTCGATAGCCGAAAGGGGGAAAGAGGCGATCGGAGTCGGGAGCCGTCCGTTCAGTCCCCGCGGAGCTCCTCGACGTGGTCGATCCGGGACTGCACGAGGTCTGCCTTTCCGATGTCGTGTCGAACGCGCAGCCCCTCGGTGCCCGCTTCCTCGAGCGCAGCCTCGGCGATCTCCTCGGCAGTCTCGATGTCGTCGGCGATCCCGACGACCGCGTAGGATCGCGACGTCGTCGTGTAGATGCCGTCCTCGCGGTCGTCGACGCTGGCGTAGTAGAGCAGCGCCTCGCCGTCGTGGTCCCGGTTTACGTCCGCGATGACCTCGTCGTCGATCGTGACGGTCGCGCCGTCCTCGGGATCGGTCGGGTAGCCCTCGGGAACGGCGTACTTGACGACCGTCGCCTGCTCGGCGAAGGAGATCTCCGGCATCGGCTGGCGATCCCGGGCGGCCTGCATGATCTCGACGAAGTCGGTCTCCAGCGCGGGGAGCGTGTTCATCGCCTCGGGATCGCCGAAGCGCGCGTTGAATTCGACGACCTTCAGCCCGTCCTCCGTGAGCATGAACTGGCCGTAGAGGATCCCGCGGTAGGCCGGGAGCTCGTCGACGACGGCCTTGAGGATGGTCAGGGCCTCCGCGGAGTCGAGTTCGGTCATGAAGGGTAGCTGGAACGTGGAATCCGTGTAGGAGCCCATACCGCCAGTGTTCGGCCCCTCGTCGCCCTCGTAGGCGCGCTTGTGGTCCTGGACGGCGGGCGTGATGAGCACCGAGCCGTTGGCGACGAACGCCTGGACGGTGAGCTCCTCGCCGACGAGGCGCTCTTCGAGCACGAACTCGTCGTACTCGCTCTCGAGGATGTACTCAATGCCCTCCTCCTTGGTGAGCTGGTCGCCGGTGACCCGGACGCCCTTCCCGCCGGTCAGCCCGCGAGGTTTGATCGCCATGTCGCCGTCGTAGCGCCGAAGCGTCTCGGCGGCCTCCTCCGGGTCCTCGAACACCTGGAAGTCCGGCGTCCCCGGAATGTCGTTCTCGCGCATGAACTCCCGCTGGTAGGCCTTGTCCGTCTCGATGCGGGCCTCGGCCTCACGCGGGCCGAACGCGTAGATCCCCGCGTCGTCGAGTGCGTCCACGACGCCCGCCGCGAGCGCGCTCTCCGGCCCGATGACGGCGAGCGTTGCGCCGACGGACTCGGCGAAGTCGACGATCGAGTCGGCGTCCGTCTCGTCGACGGTGACGAATCCCGACGCGAGCTCGGCGATGCCCGGGTTCTTGTTGCTCGCCGCAGCGTACAGTTCGACGTCCTGCTCGCTCTCGTCGACTGCCCGGGCGATCGCGTGCTCGCGCCCGCCGCCGCCCACCAGGAGAACGGTCTCGCTCATGGCAGATTTCGGGCGCGGAGTGGGTGTAAAGGTTACCGTTCCTGCTGGCTGGAGATTGAAGGGAACGGCTGTCGGTTCGATCTGCGAGATTCGACTACTGAGGAAATCAGAATCGCGAGGAGGTTTTTTAAATATGGCAGTGATCTCCGAAAGCCCCAGGGCGCTCGGTATCCCGGGCACCGAAAGACTTCGCTTCGCTCGTCTTTCGAGGTCACACTCACTTCGTTCGCGTGACGCTCGCTGCGCTCCTCAGTCGCGTCGCTTGCGCTCGCTCTCTGCGGTGCTTATTCCGAAAGGCTCGCTTCGCTCACCTTTCGACGTTCGCCTCGCGTTGCTCGGCTCACCGTCGCCCGGGGACAGCCGAGTCGCCCTGCCCCTTTCGATGTATCGAAGGATCGCAGATCCTTCGTACCTCGCGAGACCGAAGGTCTCGCTCAGTACCGGAAGATCGGAGATCTTCCGTAGATCGCGAAATCGAAGATTTCGCTCACCCCACCCACCGGACCTCATTCCTCCCCAGCCTTCTGCGCTGCTCACTTCGTTGCGCTGCCTGAGGCGAAGCCTCAGACTTGCTGGATCTCCGATCCAGCATCGCTCGGCCCTCGCGCGCTGGCTGGCGCGGCCGCTCGCCCGCTTTGGGGCTCGCAGCCGGCGCCAGCGCGCGCCGACGTGGTCCACCGGGGGTTCGCGATCGGTGAAAATTCCAGTCGGGTGGGACTCCGGAAGGGGCCGACCGCTCGGCGATTCTAACGAAGTAAGCACCGAAGTGAGCGAAGCGAACGAGGAGCGTCGTTCGAAAGACGCAAAGCGTCTTTCGTGATCACGAGAGAGCTTTGCTCTCTCGGACGACAGCGAGTTAGAATCGTTGAGCGGGAGGGGGCTTCCGAAGGCGGTCGCGGACCAGCCTACTCCACAGCTCCAATTTGAGTTCCTCAGTAGTCCAGTCGGTCAGAAACTCCATCGCGGACAGTGCGCCCGAATCCGTCGACAGACGAGCGTAACCAGCGCCTCGGAATCCCGTCCGGCAGTTACGATTCGAAATCCATCGCCGTCCCGCAGAGAAAGGCATTTCACTGCACACCCGTTTGCTCGGGTATGAGCGAGCCGCCACAGGAGTTCTACTCCGAGGATCGCTGGCAGAACTGGATCGACCGCATATCCCAAGAAGAGATCGATCCCGAGGACGAGGACTCCGCGCGGCTCCTGTTGAACCTCCAGGACGACGCGGCGCTCGCGATCGCGAAGATCGTCACCGCCTACGAGGACGACCACCTCGACGAGGACGAGGCGATGAACGAGATCGCGGACATTCGCGACGTCGTCCTCGACGATCCCGGTCTCGACGACGAGGAAACCGCGATCCTCGTCGACGGCGTCCAGACGAGCCTCATGTGCGTCTTCTACTCGGCCGAGGAGTACGTCGTCGGCGGCCCGGCCGAGGACGCCGAAGTCGGCGAATACCTTCGCGCCGCTGCCGACGCCGAAGCGGAGGAGGACCTCGACGCGGCGCTGGGCTTCGCTGCCCAGGCTGGAACTCTTGTCATCGACGGCGAGGAGCTCGACATTTCCGTCGCCGAGGAGCTCGAGTACGGGCTCGTCACTGAGTGGATCAACGGGCTCGACAGCCTCCAGAGCGCGATGAGCGACCCCGAGGTCGTCGAGGAAGAAGAAGCCGAGAACTGAGCGAACGTCCCGCGGGGGTGACGTTTCCATCGACCGAGACGCTGCGCTCCGTTGTCCGTTTGCGAGTCGCTGAACTGTCTGGGACTGACTCGCTACAGTTCCGGATTCCTGACTGTCCGATCACGATGCTCGGTCACCGACACTGAGCACACTGGTCCGCGCACGGTACTCAGCGCCTACCGTACGCGCCCGCGGGGCAACAAATGTTTTACCGCGTTCACGATTACGTACGTTGAAATGCGGCCACTCCACCCTGGCCGACTCCTCCACGACGAGCGCGGCCAGTCGGTGCAGGTGGGGGCTGCGATTCTTCTCGGATTCGTCGTCATCGCGATCACCATGTACCAGGTGCAGGTGGTGCCCGATCAGAACGCTGACGTGGAGTTCAACCACAACCAGGAGGTCCACCAGGACATGATCGACCTCCGGAACGCGATCACGGAGGTCGGGCAGCAGGACTCCACGCAGTCGGTGTCCGTGAAGATGGGGACGCAGTATCCCCCGCGCTCGATTTTCGTGAATCCGCCGCCACCGAAGGGAACCCTCAGGACGGAATCGATCGGTGAAATCTCAATTCAGAACGCTACGGTCACAAATCTGGACGAGTTCGAAAACGATTCCAAAGTAGAGAATCTTCTCACTTCGAACCACACTACCTCACACGTCTTCTACGACCCGGACTACACCGAGTTCGACGGCGCTCCGACGACCTTCGTCGAGCACTCCCTCGCCTACGACACGTTCTCAAACGGCGCCAGCCGGGCGATCTCGCCCCAGAACATCGTCAACGGCGGCTCGCTTACGCTGACGATTCTCCGCGGGAACGTCAGCCAACAGGGCTCGGGCACGTTCACGCTCGATCCCAGAACCGTGAGCGGCCCGACGGATACGATCGAGATACAGCAAGAGAACAATAAACCGATCACTATCACGCTGCCGACCGCCAATCCAGACGTCTGGAATGCAACATTCGCGGAGAACGATGACGCGTCGGTCGTCGGCTGGAACGCTGCTGCACAGACGATCCGCGTCGAGCTGGCCCAGTCGAGATACGACCTCCAGATGGCGATGGTCGGCATCGGGAACGGCGTTCCGGAGTCGAGTCGGTACAATGTGCAACATGAGAGTGGTAACGGGAGCGGTGGTGGAGGTGGCGCTTACTCGGTCGACTGGGCGAATCCGGATCAAGAGGGCGTGAACTGTGGGTCAAATTCGTGTACGTGGGACGTTGGAGCGAGCGGGGACGATACACTGGATCTGTTTGCTGATAGCGGTCTTCCGGAAGGATTCGAGATCCAGTTCGGATCGAACGACGACAGCGTTGGTACCCTGACCCCTACGTCTGATCAGACCGACTCGAACGGAAGAGTCTCGACGACCCTCCAAGCCAACGCCGAGGGTACGGTGACATTGTCGGCGACTAGCGGCGGTGGAGGTGATTTGCTCGAGATTACTATTACCAATATCCCTGCCGATAGCGGACCGTCTATCCAGACGAGAATCGACGATCTGACTGGCCAAAGCCAGGGGAACGTTCGGTTAATCGCTTCGTACAACGTTCAAGGCGCGAATGATTCGTTCGAACGAGTGGACGTCACTTTCGTCCGAAGCGATGGCAATGAAGTACCGTTCGAGCGGTCGAGTACCATGGGAGGTGTTCTCCTCGGTCCCACGTATGGTAGCGGCACGTCGTTCGAAATCGTGTATGAGGTTATTTACACCGATTCGAACGGCGACGAGTATGTTGCCTCCTCAACGACCGCCCAGGATACAGCCAATGGACAAAATCCGGTGGAAAATGACGATCTAGCTACTTCACAGACTGCCCAGTTCCAGAGCTGGACTATCACAGACTGGTCACAAGATGGCAGCCCTCGTTACAGATACACATACGATGTTTCTCAGAGTGGAAGCTTTAGCGAGGTCATCGCTCATGCGCTGAACGTCCCCGGGTCTGGGGAGAGTGGCATCGGTCGCTTCTCACAACGCAGTAGAAATAACCGGAACATCCAGCTTGGCTACGGTGGAAATCAGGACTACCGAATCGGATACGTCCTTCGTGGCGCTAATGGGGCCGTCGTTGACATCGTGACTGAAACTGACAATGCGGAGGGATCGGGGGTATACTCAGGGCCGTGACATCGGATCGGAGAGTCGACCGAGATTCCAATCAGAATCGCGCCCAGTCCTCCGTCGTCGGCGTCGTCATCCTCACCGCCTTCATCATCCTCACGGTGACGACGATCGGCGTCTTCTTCCTCGGGTCTGTCTCCGAACAGGCCGACTCCTCGGGCACACTGGCCGAAACCGAGGTCGAACTCAATGGGAGCCACGTTCGGGTGACCCACGCGCTGGGCGAACCGATCTCGCTGGGCGATCTCACGCTGATCCTCCGCAAGGGATCCCAGACCGAACGGTACGGGTTCGACGCAGCGAACGTCACCGGCGACGGCGACGATCGTTTCGAGCCCACCGAGACGTTCGAGCGACGCCACGGCCTCGGCACCGGCGCCTTCGAGATTCTCATCGTCGACGAGGGGTCTGGCACGATCGTCCACAGGCAGTATCTGGACGTGCCGTCCGACGGTGGGGATGGGGGTGACGATGGCGGCGACGGCTCCGGAAGCGCGCCGACGGCCTCGTTCACCGTCTCGCCCGCGGATCCCGAACCCGGCCAGTCGCTCACGTTCGACGCGAGCGGCTCCAGCGACCCGGACGGATCGATCGCGTCCTACCAGTGGTCGTTCGGCGACGGAACCACTGCGACCGGCGAGACGGTCAGCCACACCTACGACAGCGCCGGGGGCTACGATGTCACCCTGACCGTCACCGACGACCAGGGCAACAGTGCCTCGACGAACAGAACGATTACGGTGAACAATCTCCGGGCGCCGGACGACCCCGAGAATCCCGTCAGTGGCGTGAACTACCAGTACTACGAGGCGGACACCGAGTACGCCACTATGCCGGAATTCGGCGCTGAGACGCCGGCCCGTACGGGCGTGACCGACGGTATCGACCTCGATCCCGACCATCGCGAAGACGAGTTCGCTTTCCGCTTTACTGGGTACATCGAGGTCCCCGAGAACGGTGAGTATACGCTTTCGACGACCTCCGACGACGGCAGCGAGCTGTACGTCGGCGACGAACTCGTCGTCGACAACGGTGGCACGCACGCGAACCAGACTCGATCGGGCACGATCGGGCTGGAAGCCGGAAAGCACGAGATCACCGTCCTGATGTTCGAGCACGGCGGCCAGCAGGGACTCGAGGTCGAATGGGAGGGCCCCGGCGTCACGAGTGGCGTCGTCCCCGCAAGTGCGCTCTACCGCACCGACTCGCCGATCGCGACGTTCGCCACCTCGTGTAGCGGGCCGATCTGCTCGTTCGACGCCAGCGGGTCGAGCAACCCCGGCGGCGCGATCGCGAGCTACGAGTGGGAATTCGGCGACGGAACCACCGCGACCGGTCAGTCCGTCGAGCACACGTACGACGGTGCAGGGGAGTACACCGCGACGCTCACTGTGACCGGCGACGGCGGTGGAACGGACACCGCGGAGCAGACGGTCACTGCCAGTTCCTTCGAGCCGGCCGTTTCCCCAGGCACTGTCGTCCAGGGCGTCTCCTACCAGTACTACGAGGCCGCCGATCAGTACGGAGCCCTGACGGACGTAGACTGGTCGTCGCCGACGCGCACGGGAACCACCGACGGGATCGACCTCGATCCGGACAACCGCGAGGACGACTTCGCGTTCCGCTACCAGACATATCTCGAGGTTCCCGAGAACGATACCTACACGTTCTACACGAACTCCGACGACGGCTCGGTGCTCACCGTCGATGGCATCGAGGTCGTCGACAACCGTGGCCAGCATCCCGCACAGGAGGCATCCGGAACGATCGCGCTCGAAGCCGGCTACCACAACGTGACCGTGCGCTACTTCGAACGGGCCGGTCAGCAGACACTCTCGGCGTCGTACGAGTCCGATTCGACCGCGAAGCAACAGCTCCCTGCGAATCGACTCTATCGGTCACAGCAACGCGTCGTCTGGACTGCTGCCAGCGACTGGGATGGTGCAGTGTCCGAGAGCGGGGTCGTCCACGAGTCCTTCGGCGACCGAGACGCAGGCAGTGTCCAGCTCGGTTACCCGACGGCCGGGCAGTGGGGTCCATCGCCGATTGCGTACTGGCCGCTGGACGAGGATTCGGGATCGACCGTCACGGACGTTGTCGGCGAAAACGACGGGACGGTCGAAGGGGCCGCTATCGGCCAGCCGGGGACGCTCGGGACCTCCGCCTACGAGTTCGACGCCGACAATGGCGAGTACGTCGGCGGTGCGACGGACCTCGCAGCACTCCGCGGAACGGCAACGCTCTCGGTCTGGGTCAACACCGAGCAGGCCGGGAGTGATACGATGTACCAGGCGCCTGGCATCACCGGTGTCGAGAGCGCTGGGAACGGCGACGACGTGTTCTGGGGCTGGATCGACGCCGACGGCCAGATCGGCATCCAGGCGGGCGACCAGCCGGCAGCCAAGAGTTCGACGCAGATCGACGACGGGACCTGGCACCACGTCGTGTTGACCCGCGAGCAGAGCAGCGGCGAGGTACAGGTCTACGTCGACGGCGTGCTCGAAGACACTGCCACGTCTCGCGCCGGGGAGATCGGTACGACGTTCGCGAGCATTGGCCGTATCGAGAACTCCGGTACCTCCTTCGACGGTCGCCTCGAGGACCTCGTCGTCTACGATCGCGTGGTGACGGACGACGAAGTCACGAGCCTCTACGACGCCGCCTCGTCGGGCTCCCTACGGACGAGTGCGCGGTCGTTCGATACCGCCATTGACCCGTCGTCGCTCACGCTTGCGAACGTCAGTGCCTCGCTCCCAGCTGGCACTACCGCGACCGTTACCGTTCACTCCGATCCCGACGGTGACGGGACGATGGAGGAGAGCTCCGACGAGATCGAGCTCGCCAGCGGTACGTCGTCCTACGCGGTGACCGGCCTGTCCTCGGCGAGCCGGAAGTTCGAGCTATCGATCGAGCTCGCTTCGTCCGATACAGCGACGACGCCCTCCGTGGAGCGAATCGACATCGTCGGCTGACCACTGTTCAGGCTCTCGAGCTGAAAAAGCGCCGGAGCGTCTCGGTATTGTGTGTAATTCCACAACAGTCTCTATGTACGAGGGCGGTCAATACGACGTCATGAGCGGACCGAACGAAGTCGGAGTGGGCACTGTCTCCGACAATCAGGTGTACCTTCCTGCACACATCCGCTGCCGGTTCGATATCGACGACGGTGACGTGATCCGATGGAAGGTCGTCGAGGACGAGCTCGTCGCCGACGTACAACACCGCGGCGGCGAAGCGTTCGCCGACTTCGAACCCGGTGCGAGCGAGGACCCCGTCGACGGCATCGCCGAACACGACGGATTCGGCGTCGAGTGATGGCGAGAGCGCTCGTTGGTCGCTCAATCGATCCGTTCGCTCCCTCTCCAGTCGGCCGACCATTCGACACCCGTCGAACCCCCGATCGACAAGCCCTTATCCCACGCCGACGCCCACCCACCTAGCATGACAGCCGTCGGGATCGACGCCATGGAGCTCTGGGTCGGCAACCTCAAACTCGACCTTCCGGGCACGTTCGCACCCGCACAGGACGAGGATCCGGGGAAGTACACGAAGGGGCTTGGTCTCCACGCCAGCTCGTTCCCGGACAGCTACGAGGACATCGTCACGATGGGCGCAAACGCTGCCCATCGGCTGATGGAGCGCAAGGGACTCGAGCCGGACGACGTCGGCCGGATCGACGTCGCGACGGAGAGCGCCTTCGACAACTCCAAGCCCGTTTCGACGTACGTCGCGGGCTGTCTCGAGCAGGTCTACGACGACGACTTCCACCACGCGAACAAGGGCGAGCGGAAGTTCGCGTGCATCGCTGGGACCCAGAGCGTCAACGACGCGTTCAACTGGATCGCGTCGGGCCGAAATCGTGGCCGCGGCGCGATCGTAATCGCGACGGACACCGCGCTCTACGCCCGGGACGATCCCGGCGAGGCGACCCAGGGCGCCGGTGCAGTCGCACTGTGGATCACGGAAGACCCCTCCGTCGTCGAGTTCTCCCACGCCCAGGGGATCGGGAGCGCCGACGAGACCGACTTCCTCAAGCCGAACCAGCAGTTCCCGAGCGTCGACGGCAAACGCTCGATGCAGGTCTACCTCGCGCGAACCCGCGAGGCGCTCGAGGACTACAAGGAAGCCTCGGGCGGCGACATCCACCCCGACGACTTCGCCTACGTTCCCTTCCACACGCCGTTTCCGGGGATGGTCCGCAAGGCCGCCGTGCTGGGCTACCGGAACCTCGTCCGCGGCACGGAGATCGAGGAGGAACTCGCCGCGGAGATCGGCCCCCAGCCCGACGAGGACGAGTTCGAGGACACCGAGTCCTACCGCGAGGCGCTCAGCGACTACACGGACGACCTCGTGGAGACGGAGCGCTACAAGACGTGGTACGACGCGACGATCGAGCCGACCCTCGACGTCTCCCGGCAGGTCGGCAACTGGTACACGGGGTCGGTCCACGTCGCGCGAGCGAGCGCGCTCCTCGACGCGTACGAGACCGATCACGACCTCGAGGGATCGAAGCTCCTCGTGGCGTCGTACGGCTCCGGCGCGCAGGCGGAGATCCACGACGAGACCGTACTCGACGGCTGGCGCGAGGAGATCGAGTCGATGAACGTTGACGAGCAGCTCGAATCGCGATACGACCTCTCCTTCGAGGAGTACGAGACGATCCACGACTCGCACAACCACGACCTCGACACCGACATCGAGGCGCTGACGACGCCCGACAGCGAGTTCGTCTTCGACGGCTGGGGACGGATGGGCGAGCGACAGTACCGCTACGTCGAGTAGCCCTGTCAGAACGTTCGGACTTCCTTTTCCAGCCGAATCGGATCGGCCGCCGCGCTACGGATGCAGCTGTGCGAGCGTCGAGTCCAAAAACGCTGCTATCAGGGCAGCGAGGAGAGCGTCTCGAGAACGTCGTCCAGCGGCGTGGTGCAGGTCGCGAGTGCGAACCCGTCGACGCGAGCGAGGTCCGGTGCGTGCTCCCAGAGCTCCCCCTCGTCGATCCCGTGGAGTACGACTGCATTCGGGGTCGGCGAGACGACTCGCTGGGCGACCAGCGGTGATTCGCCGCGGGTCAGTTCCGTGAACACGAGGACGCGACTCGTCGACTGGCCGTAGAGGTTGAAGATCTCCTCGCTGGACAGCCGCTGGATCGCCTCGACGCTGTCGATGACGGTGTGGCCGGTAATCCGATCACGCTCGCCCTCGACCAGCCCTTCCGCGCCGATCTCGTCGAACACGTCGTCGACCGGCATCGCGGCGGGATACTCCCGGAGGTCCAGAACGACGTCGCTCTCGAACCCGGCGGAGAGCACCCTGCCGTACTGCCGGATGCGCCCGCCGCCCCGACGTTCGTCGATGTCGAGCAGTCCGGTCACGATCCGACGGACGACCGCGATCCCCGGGCTGTCACGGCGCCCGCTCTCGTAGTCGCTGATGACCGACGAGGAGATCTCGAGTTGCTCCGCGAGATCCGTCTGTGTCACGTCGAAGTCGGTGCGCCACTTGCGTAGCGTCGCCCCCGGATCGTCGCTGAGTGCGACCTCCCCCGCGATCTTCTCGGCGAGCTCGCCACGAGGCCCCTCTCCCATAGCCACAGGTTACGTGGCCAACAGTTAGCGCTTACGGCAGATTCGATGCGCGCGATCAGCGTCGGGGGCGAGTCGGCTGGCGATCCACTGTGCTATAGATGCACGCACAACCCTTTTGCAGGCTATCGGTGTATTCAGGGACGACAATGGCCCGGGACACGCGGATCGTCGGGGAGCGCGGGCAGATCACGATACCGAAGGACTTGCGGGAGCGGTTCGGTATCCGCGGTGGCGACGAGGTCGTCGTCCGATCCGAGGACGAGAAGATCGTGATCGCCCAGCGGACGGTCGACGATAGGCTCGAAGAGGGGTACCGCGAGTGGAACGATCGAGATCGTGCCGTCGCTCGCGCGATTTCGACTGGTGGCCCCGGTACCCAGACCACGGACGACGACACAGAGCAGCCAGACGACGTCCCTACGTGGTGAACTGGTATGGAAGTTGCACGTGGCGATGTCGTCGTCGTATCGTTCGCTCGCAGCGTTGGCAGTGCCGACGGCGACGTGGGCGGTGAAACCGGTCGTCACCGGCCCTGTCTCGTCGTCCAGAACGACGTGGGGAACGAACACTCCTCGACGACGGTCGTCGTACCGTTGACGGCCGATTTCGGTCCCGAGCGCTACCCACACGAGGTCCTGCTTCGACCACAGGACAGCGGACTCGATGAGGGGGCGGTCGCGCTCTGTAGCCAACCGACGACGGTCGAAATCGAGCGGGACGTCGTCGAGAACCTCGGATCGGTCCCCGAGGACGTGCTCCTCGACGTCGATCGCGCACTGGAGTACAGCCTCGACCTCGGCGGGCCCCTGGAGTGACCCGGCTCGACGACGGCTGCGTTTCCGCTGCGTGCGATGGTGCAGCTCCGTCGCTCCCCACGACCAGCGACGTTTCCGCACGATCGATCACCGCCGCTCCGCAAGCCATAACCCCGGACCGATCCAACTGAATTTCGATGGACTGGACGGAGAAGTACCGCCCGACGACGCTCGCCGAGGTCAGGGGGAACGACGCCGCTCGCGACGACCTCCGGCAGTGGGCGGAGTCCTGGGACGATCACGGCGAGGCGGCCATCGTCTACGGTCGGCCGGGGGTCGGCAAGACCTCCGCGGCGCACGCGCTCGCGAACGATCTCGGCTGGGACGTGATGGAGCTGAACGCGAGCGACGACCGGACCAGGGACGTCGTCGAGCGCATCGCCGGCGAGGCGTCGAAGTCGGCGACGCTCACCGGCGGGAAGCGACGGCTCGTGATACTCGACGAGGCGGACAACTTCCACGGCAATGCGGATTACGGCGGCTCTCGTGCCGTCACGGACGTCGTCAAGGACGCCGACCAGCCGATCGTGCTCGTCGCCAACGACTTCTACGACATGTCGCGCGGGCTTCGCAACGCCTGCCAGGAGATCGAGTTCCGCGACGTCTCGGCGCGCTCGATCGTCCCCGTGCTGCGAGACATCTGCCGGAAGGAGGGCGTCGAGTTCGAGGACGACGCGCTCGACGCGATCGCCCAGCGGACGAGCGGCGATCTCCGCTCGGCGATCAACGACCTCCAGGCGGTCGCAGAGGGTCGGGACCGGATCACCGAGGCCGACATCTCGACTGGCGATCGCGACGGTACCGTCGACATCTTCGATTTCCTCGATTTGGTGATCAAGGAACAGGGCGCGGAGGAGGCGCTGAAGACCTCCTACGACGTCGAGGAGAACCCCGACGACCTGATCCAGTGGATCGAGGACAACGTGCCGAAAGATTACGCGGGCACGGAGCTCGCTGACGCCTACGACCACCTCTCGAACGCCGACCGCTGGCTCGGGCGGGTGCGCGAGACGCAGAACTACACGTACTGGCGGTACGCGAGCGACGCGATGGTCGCCGGCGTCGCGGCGTCCCGCCAGGAACCCAAGGGTGGCTGGACGCGCTACGGCCCGCCGAGCTTCCGCACGAAGCTCGGCCGGTCGAAAGGAACGCGCTCGACGCGGGACGGCATCGCCCAGCGGATCGCCGAACGCGAGGGGTGTTCGCTCGGCACTGCGCGGCGTCGAATCCTGCCCTACCTCGCCGCGATGACCCACCACTGCAAACCCCGCGACGTGACGGTCGGGGTGGCCGCAGCCTACGAGCTCGACGCCGGTGAACTCGCCTTTCTGACCGGCAGCGGCGAAGACACGAACAAGGTGCAGTCGATCGTCGAGGACGCCGCCGAGCTCCGTGAGACCACGGCAGTCGACGCGTCGCGCGGTGCCTTCGAGGGGTCGACGCGCGAGGACGAAGCCGCCAATGCGTCCGATCGCGACGGCGTCGCTGGCGAGGGCGCCGGTGGGTCCGGCGAGTCACAGGACTCCCAATCGACGTTCGCGGACGCCGCGAACGATGCCGACTCGAGCGACGCTTCGGAGGAGGCAGATCCAGGAACCGACGGAGCTGCACCGGCCGACGCGGACGGCGACGCGGCCGAGCCCTCGCCCGACGACGGCGAGGACCAGTCCGGACTGGACGAGTTCTTCTGATCGCCGTCGTATCACCAGGGAGAGGGACGAACGTTTCAATATCGCTCGTGGAGTACGGTACACGTACGCACGATGGTTCCCCAGTCCTCCCTCCAGTGCCCGTGGTGTGAGCACGAATCCGCCGACGCGAACGCCTTCCGAACGCACCTGATGGTCCAGCATCGAAAGAGCGACCTCGCGACCTACGTCCTCCACGACGTCGACGCCGACCGCGAGACCTCCGAGGCGCTGCTGGAGCCGTAGCTTTCGTCGGAGCCTGCTACTACTACTACTACTACTACTACTACTACTACTACTCGGCACCGGGTGAGTTCGCGGACACTATCTATAATGAACAATAATTTAATATAGCTACCTGCGTTACCAGTGCTTGCAATGCCAGAGGACCGCCCCTGCCCCGTCTGCGACGCACAGGAGACGAGCGACGCCGCCCTCCGGGTCCACCTGATGGTCGAGCATCGCAAGAGCGACCTCGCGGATCTGCTCGTCGACGGCGTAGGGGACTCGCGGGAGGACTGGCTTCCTGCCTGAGGACCCTGCTGCGCGTCGATCCAGTACCCCCACGGCCCGTCTTTCGGTCCCGCTGCAGCGTGCGATCGTCTTCTGCAGAAGCTCCCTGCCACGCTACCAGAGCGCGACGCTCGCGCACAGGACCAACGGCTCGCTTCCCGTGTGCTCGGAGGCTCCCAGCAGCCGTCGCTCGCTGCTAACGGGTCCAGTTCGCTACGGATGCAGACTGCTGGGCGGCGGAACGCAGTTCGCCGACGGCACGCACCGGCGCCGTCTATCGCGAGGTGCCGCTCGCAGCGGCGTCCGGCTCGAGTACGGTCCGCAGCGCGGGAACGATCGCGTCGGGATCCGTCGCGTCGAAGGGAGGGAGCGTCGCGACGGGCACGTCGAGCATCCGGCGGAGTTCGGCGGGGTTCGTCCGCTCGGCGACGCCGTCGGGCTCGTACTCGTTGAGAATCACGAGCGGGACGGCAATGTCACGGGATCGGAGCGCGTCGACGGTCAGGGCGGTGTGGTTGAGTGTCCCCAGCCCGGAGCGCGCGACGACGATCGCCGGCAGCCCGAGATCGGCCGCGAGATCGAGCACCTCCCGATCGCCGGCGAGGGGAACGCGTAGTCCTCCGATCCCCTCGACGATCGGGAACACAGTCGACTCCACTGCACCCCGACAGTCCGCGAGGAGGTCGTCGTAGTCCAGCTCGACGCCTTCCCGCTCGGCGGCGACACGTGGTGCGAGTGCCGGACCGAGCCGTCGGAGGCAGGTGCTCGCCTCGGTGGCATCGTCGGCTGCGGCGGCGACGACCGCCGCGTCGTCGTCCGCCGGGGCCCCAGTCTGGGCAGGCTTGATCGCTCTGGCGTCGACGCCCTCCTCGCGCAGCCAGCCAGTGAGTCCGGCGGTGAAGATCGTCTTCCCGACGCCGGTGTCTGTCCCGGCCACGAACGCGCCGGAACCGTCCCGGATCGACGCCACGGCGTCGGCCACAGCGTCGCTACTCGCGTCGGTCATCTCAGATCACACCGACGTCGGTGGCGGCGTCGGCGAACGCGTTCACGCAGTCCTCGAGCTGTGCTGCGGAGTGCGTCGCCATCGGCGCGACGCGGATGCGGCTCGTTCCCTCCGGGACCGTAGGCGGGCGAATCGCTGGCGCCACGATCCCCCGTTCCCCGAGCGCGTCGGACAGCGCCATCGCGTCTTCTCTGTCTCCCACGTGCACCGGGAGAATCTGGGACTCGCCGCCGACGTCGAACCCGACGTCCTCCAGGCCCTCTCGGAGCTTGTCGACGTTGCGCCAGAGTCGCGCTCGCCGATCGGTCGTCCGTGCCAGGTGGAGCGCTTCGCCCGCAGCTGCCGCGGCCGACGGAGCGAGGCCCGTCGAGAAGACGAAGGACCGGGCCTCGTTGACGAGATACTCGACGAGCTCGTTCGAGCCGGCGACGTACCCACCCTGGCTCGCGAGCGCTTTCGAGAGCGTTCCGAGCTGGATCTGGACCCGGTCCTCGAGGCCCTCGCGCTGGACGATGCCGCCACCGTCGACGAAACAGCCGGTTGCGTGGGCTTCGTCGACCATCAGCCACGCGCCGGCGGACTCCGCGACGTCGGCGAGCGCCTCCAGTGGTGCGATCGTCCCGTCCATGCTGAACACGGAGTCGGTAACGACCAGCCACGATTCGGCGTCGGCGCGCGCCCCTTCGTGGTCCTCGCTGGTACCGCCGTTGGCCATCGCGGTTCCGCCAGCGGCGGCGGGGTCGGACCGGCGACGCTGCATCCGCTCGCGGAGATCTTCCGGGTCGCAGTGGTCGTAGACGACGACCTCCGCGTCGGCGAGTCGGCAGCCGTCGACGATGCTCGCGTGGTTGAGCGCGTCGGAGAAGACGACGTCCGGATCGAGTGCGGCGATCGTTCCGACGTTCGCGGCGTAGCCAGAGGAGAAGGCGAGCGCACGCTCGGCGTGCTTGGCGTCGGCGATCCGCGCTTCCAGATCGCGATGGACCATCGTGTCGCCGGTGACGAGACGGCTCGCTCCTGCTCCGGTACCGACGACGTCGGCGGCGCGCTGGGCGGCGTCGATCACGCGCTCGTCGTTGGCGAGTCCGAGATAGTTGTTCGCGGCGAAGACGAGGTCGGCGTCGGCGTCGAGGACCGGGAGCCCTGCTCCAGGATCCGGGCCGAACCGCGCCCGCGGCCCGACGCGGTCGGCGGGCCGGAGCTCGCGGTAGAGGTTCTCTCCCCGACGCCGTCGGAGGCGGGCGTCGAGGTCGAATCCTCGCTCTCGCATGTGACCTGAGCCTCGTCGGTGGGGGATTTAGGCGTCGCGGTTCGCACTGGCGGACGGTAGCACGGTCGGCGATCCACGACTCGCGGACCACACGACAACTGGAACGCCAGCGTTCAGAATCCAGGCATCAGTTCCGCTGGACCGTAGACGCCGAAGTCGCCGGCACGGTTCCGTTCGACGGCGCGCTGGAGGTAGCCCAGCGCCGGCCCGTTGACGTTCGCCGCCATCGAGGTGTCGTCGTCGAGTTCGAAGGTGTTGGTCCCGGTCTCGCCGTCGAACGTCGTCCCCGTCACTTCGACCGTCGTGGTCGTCGGCTTCTCGTCGCTCCGGAGATCGAGAATTCCGCCGACGGAGACGTCCTCGGCGTCGCAGATGCCCGCGCGTTCGAGGAGCACGTCGTCGGCGTGCTCCATGTCGTGAAACTCCAGCACGCCGTCGTTGTCCTCGACGATCGCCTCGATCTCCTCGGCGGTCAGCTCGCGCGCGGTCTCGACGTCGTAGCCGTCGAGGTGTGCGATGTCCTCCCGGACGGTTCCGCGGTTGTCCTCGTAGCCGGACTTGAGTCCGACGCCCCACCAGATGTCGACGGACTCGACCTCGACGAAGGACTGGGCGGCGAGGGCGGCGGCGCCGGTGAGAAAGCCCGGCGTCGCGCCCGCGCCACAGACGAACGTGATGCCGGTCTCCTCGAAGCGATCCGCGCGGTCGTCGAGCATGCCGATCACGCGCGAGCGTTTGAGCACGTCGATCAGCACGCCGGAGTACTTTGCATCTGCGAATCGCTCCGCGATTCGCGGGATGAAGTCGTGCTCGAGGTTCGGGAGCGCGACCAGGACCGCGTCGAAGCGATCGGATTCGGCGATCACGTCGTCGATCGGTGTGTCGGTGGGTTCGGCCTGTTCGGAGGCGACGACGCCCGCGTCCTCGCCGTGCTGTTTGACGCCCGTCGCGGCGTCGGTGTCCTCGGCAGTGACGCCGCCGTCGGATCGGAGATCCGACGAGGATCGCGATCGTTCGGATCGCTCACCGCCGTCCGCTGCTCGGTCGGGGACACCGTCGTCCCCAGAGGTGTCGCCGCGACCGTCGCCCGCGATGTTCCCCTCCGTCGCGTCGAGCAGTTCGTCGACGTCGAGACCGTCGTGGTCGATCGCGACGCCGTGGCGGTCACAGGCTGCGACCGCGTTCAGGTGGTCTTTCGACTGGCTGACCTCGAGCGTTCGTCGTCCGATGCCGCCCGTACCGAGTACCGCGAAGTCGATGGATTCCATGTGTCGTAGTTGGGTGCGTTCTGTCGTCGTTCAGTCGCCCGCGTTGGTCGCCTCGCTCCGGTCGTTTCGGGGATCGCCGGCCTTGCTGGTGGCTGTCCCCGCCGCCGTCTCTGGCTCGTCCTCCGGATCGACGTGCTCTGAGCCGCTACCGTCGGCGCGTGCGCGGGATCGAACCTCGTCGGGATCGAACTCGTTGGCGTCCATGTTGGGCTCCATTCCGGCCTGCTCGATCACGTCGAGGTCGTCCGCCGCGTCGTTGCCGTGAGTGGTGAGGTAGTCGCCGGTGAGGATGCCGTCCGCGCCGGCCTCGAAGGGGAGATGCTGCTCGTCGGGATCGAGGTTCACCTCGCGACCACCAGTGAGCCGGACGCGGGCGTCGGGGTGGAGGAACCGATAGACCGCGATCGTCTTGACGATCTCTTCGGTCGAGATGTCCGCGGTGTCACCGAGTTTCTCGCCGAGAGCGGTCCCAGCCACGGGATTGAGGACGTTCACCGGGACCGAAGAGACGCCGATCTCCTGGAGCGCGATCGCCGCGTCGACGCGATCGGTCGGGGTCTCGCCCATGCCCAGGATGACGCCGGCACAGAGATCCATGCCCGCGTCCTTGGCGATTTCGAGCGTCTCGACCCGGTCTTCGAACGCGTGGGTGTCGACGATCTCGGGGAAGAAGCGGGGCGAGGTCTCGATGTTGTGGTTGTAGTGGTTGAGCCCCTCGTCGACGAGGATCGCCGCCTCCTCTTCGGTCAGGATGCCCAGCGAGCCGTCGACTTCGACGTCGGTCTCGTCACGGACGAGCCGGATCGCCTCGAGGACCCGCTCCCACTCCTCGGGTCGCTGTTCCTTGTTCACGCCCTTCTCCGCGACGACGATGCCGAAGCGCTGTGCGCCGTCGCGCTCGGCCCGCTTGGCCGCCGCGAGGATCTCCTCCGGATCGAGGAACCCGTACATGTCGATGCCCGTGTCGAAGTGGACTGACTGCGCACAGAACCCACAGTCTTCGGCGCAGTTGCCCGCCTTCGCGTTGACGATCGAACAGGCGTCGACGGTGTCGTCGTTGCGCTGGGCGCGGACGTAATCTGCCGCCGGCGCCAGGTCCTCGACCGGCTGGGCGATGAGCGCAAGGCCGTCGCGCCGGGAGAGTGACTCCCCGGCGAGCACGCGCTCGGTGGCCCGGTCGACCGTCGTGTTGCCGGTGCTGTAAACCACGTTTCTCGTGTCGGTTGACGAGTCCTTAATTGTACGGGGTTGTCGAACATCGGTTTCGACGATTGTCCTTCAGGAAACGACGCGGGCTCACCGGGGATCGGTCTGGTCGCGAGCGCTTTCACTGGACCGAGAATGCCTGCGCTCGGTGGTGGCCGTGGCCGAAACTGGCTACTGTGCGAGCGGTAGATTGAACCCGCTCTCGCGTTCGCGGACGGCCTCCCAGGTGGCCTCACACTCGCAGTCTACCTGGTCGAAGACGGAGGGGTCCTGGCGCAGGTCGAAGTCCTTGATCGCGCGCTGGACGCGGTCGTCACACTCCGTGCAGTTGTGCGGGCCGCGGTCGGAGCCGTGGCCGACGGGGTCGGAGATGACGATGGCATCGGCGTCTGCGGTCGACTCGAGGACTTCCGCGACGCTCCAGAGCCACGGCGGGCGGTAGCCGCCCTGGAAGTACAGCTCGTCGACCATCGTGTACCGCTGGACGTTGCAAGGGTTCATCGAGACGGTGTGACAGCCGTCGGTCTCGGCGCAGTCGTAGACCGAGGAAATCATGTCGTCGATGGCCTCCTGCTCACTGAGGAAGGGCGGCTTCATCAGCAGGTACGCCTTGACGCCGACGTCTGGATCTCCGGACCCAGTCGTGGCGTCCCCGCCGGATTCATCGCTGACGGCGTCGGGTGCGTGCTCGCTGGCTTCCTCGTCGGCGGCCCTCGCCTCGGCGCAGGCGGCCTCGAAGTCGCTGAACGCGAAGTACTTGTTCACGCAGTCGCGGCGAATCCGGTCGCTCGTGGTCTCGAGGCCGATCGCGACGTCGGTGTGGAGCCCCTGCGCGGTGAAGTCCGAAAGCGTCTCCCGATCGACGAAGTCCGGGAGCGATTCGACGACGATCCGCTCGCGATCGCCGAAGGTCTCCGCGATGGCCCGCCGGCTCTCGGCGGAGACCTCGCGCTCGTCGAGGAAAGAGCCCGAGGTGTAGATCTTCACGAGGTCGCAGGGCCCGTCGGCGTGATGGGCCTCGTGCTCGAGCACGGAGTCGATCTGGGCCATCAGCGCGTCGTGACTGACTTCGCCGCCGTCGACGGACTCGGCGACGTAGCCACACATCGTACAGCCGCCCGCGCGTGCCCAGCGACAGCCACCCGTGTTCAGGACGATCGTCAGGGACTCGCGAACGCCGTCCGGCGTGTTGTCCTCGTCGATCCAGACGCGCGTGGGCTCCCGGGGGTCGTACTCGGCTTCCTTCTCCGCACGGATGGAGCGCATCACCTGGTTGTGCGCGTCCATGCCGCGGCCCTCCTCGTAGACCTCCGGGCTCGGCTCGCTCATTGCACTTCAGTAACTGACGGGACGACAAAAGGGGCGCGGGTACACGCCACGGACTCGGTTGCCGGCGCACCGGCGGTCGTGCCATCGTCACCGAACCTTCACTCTCTCCGAACCTTCACCCTCACCGACCCGTCCGAAGTCGTTCGCCGATCTTCTCCGGTAATCCGGCTGCGTCCACCGCCTCGATCACGCGCTCGACGTCGTACTCGACGCGGTGGCACTCCACGTCCATCTCCTCGAGATCGAGGATCGCGTACGCAGCTCGCGGATCGCGATCGCGCGGCTGACCGATGCTTCCCGGATTCAACACGATGCCCTCGGGGTAGCGCTCCGCGTGCTGGACGTGGGTGTGGCCGAGTACGAGCACGTCCGCATCCCCCAGGAGCGACGGCGAGAAGTCCTCGGGGTAGGTGTAGCGATCGGGATCGTCGGGGTGGCCGTGGACGATCCGAACGCGGTCGTCGAAGCAGCTTCGCTCGTCGGGAAGGCCGGCGAGCCAGTCGATCTGGTCGTCATTCAGTTTCTCGCGTGCGTGGCGAACGCCCGCCGCGGCCATACTGTTGAACCGGAAGTTCGACTCGCTCGCGACGGCACGGTCGTGGTTGCCCCCTACGGAAGCGATCGCTCGCTCCCGAATCGCTGCGAGACACTCCCCGGGCCATGGATTGTAGCCGACGACGTCCCCGGCGTTGACGATCGCGTCGACGTCCGGGAGATCGTCGAGTACTGCTTCGAGCGCGGGGAGATTCGCGTGGACGTCCGAGAGCACGCCGATCCGCATAGCGAGTCCTCCGGCCCCATGGCACTTGACGGCTTGGTAGCGCTGATCGGTCCCATCGCTGCTTTGGACGTGCCACGGCGTGGAGCTCTGTGGTCACGAGCGATCGGTGCCCTCCGGTGGAACAGTGCTCATCGATGGACAGTGTCTTCCAGAGGAACAGTGCACTGTGAACGAAGAGTCCACAAGGAGCGACCGGGCCGCTACGACGAGACGTGCCGTTGCGTACGGTCTCTCAGATTAGAGATGACTGCCCATGGAGGGAGCAGTGGAGCAAACCGCGGTAAGAGGGGCATACCTATCGGAAAGCCGACTGGACGGCGGCGACCAGCTGTTCCGTTTGTACCGAACCAACTGTCCCGATAACTACCGACACGTATCCGATCGCGAACCGACTGCGAATGTCAGCGTGGCGAGTAGCGCAAGACAACTATCTGGAAGGTGAAACGTAACAGAACAATGATGGGGATGGGGGTGAAACTGCTTCGCAATGACGAGCGACGACTCCCCGAACAACGTCCTCTTCGAGTGGTACGAGCGGTACATCGGCGAACCAGAGACTGAGACAGACGTCTACCTCGGCTTCGGTCTCTTCTTCACGGCGATCGGCCTCGCGTTCATGGCGCTCGTGCTGTTCGTTCTCGGCACTGCGATTTACGGCATCCGCGACGACGGCTACTTCGCGATCGCACGCATCGCCTACGCGAGCGGCATGCTCTCCGTGCCGCTCGCGATGATCTCTTTCGTGGTACTGCTTCCCGTCGAGAAACGAGCGACGTACGCCGCGGGCGCCGGACTCGCCATCATTCTCGCTGCAGTCGTCGGCTTCGCGGCCATCTACCCCAACTGGTTCGACCACAACCCGACTGACACGCTCTACGTCGTGGGCGCGTACGCAGTCGGACTGACGATCGTCACGGCTTCGACTGGTGCGGCCCTGATCGGGCACCACCTCCACGAGGCACAGGCCCCTGCACCATCCGAGATCAGGGCACCCGAGGAGCAGGAGGACGAGGAGTCGTACACGACCGAGGAGATCGAGCGCGACATCGAGAGTGCGATGGAGGACGTCGAGATGACCTGGGGCGGCGTCGAGAAGTCCGAGAACCGGAAACTCAAGCTCAACACGGACTTCGCGGACTCCGAAATGGAGGCCGGCGGTCTCGGACTCGAGGGGAACAAGCGCGTCGAGTCCGGGGGCGTCGACGCACAGGTTCAGGGGCTCAAGAATCTCAAGGGCGGCGACACGAAAACGGCGACCTCCGAGTCCACGGTCGACGACCAGACTGCCGCGCTCAACGAACTGAAAAAGCAAAAGCAGGACGACCAGGTTCCGTCCAACGCCCCGACCGCCAGTAACGGGTTCCTGAGCCGGCTATTGCAACGTTTGGGCCTCAGTTAAAGGGTTTCTACTACCCCGACGCCTGCTAGTTAATTGGATTTTCTACCACTCGAAATTATTTCACATAGTTTTATTACCGCCCGGGACGGTGTGTCCTGACATGGCGAAAGGCCTAGACGTCGGTACCATGAACATCCTGTCCGCACAGCAGGATGGTAACGACACGGTGTTCGTCCAGCAGCGCAACTCCTTCGTCGAGATCGACTACTCGGATATGGCCGAGCAGATGCTCTCGCGAAGCGAAGTGCTCCACATCCGAAAGGACGACAAGGTGTACGTCGTCGGCGACGACGCCCTGAACTTCGCGAACATCTTCAACCGGGAGACCCGCCGCCCGATGCAGGACGGCATCCTCTCCTCCGACGAGAAGTCCGCGATCCCGATGATGAAGCTCATCATCGAGCAGGTCATCGGCGAGCCGGACCGACCGGGCGAGAAGCTCTACTTCTCAACACCGGCCGACCCGATCGACACGGACCTCTCGACGCTGTATCACCAGAAGACGATCGAGTCCTTCCTCGGCGACATGGGCTACGACGCCGAGCCGATCAACGAGGGGATGTCCGTCGTCTACAGCGAGCTCGCGGACAACTCCTTCACGGGACTCGGCATCAGCTTCGGGGCCGGCATGACCAACGTCTGCCTGTCCTACTACGCAGTGCCGGTCATGAAGTTCTCCGTCGCCCGCGGTGGCGACTGGATCGACGAGCAGGCTGCGCAGGCGACCGGCACGCCCGTCGACAAGGTTACCTCGATCAAGGAGGAGGACTTCGAGCTCGACTTCGAGACGGACGTCGGCGGCGTCGAGGGTGCACTGTCGATCTACTACGAGAACCTGCTCGACTACGTGATCGACCTCATCGTCGAGGAGGTCGACGAGGAGGACGTCGAGGAAGGACTCGACGTCCCCGTCGTCGTTACCGGCGGCACCTCGAGCCCCGACGGCTTCGAGGCGCTGTTCCGTGACCACCTCGAGGACGCCAACATTCCGTTCTCGATCAGTGGCGTCACCCACGCCGACGAGCCGCTGTACTCCGTCGCGCGCGGTGGGCTGGTCGCCGCTCGCTCCGACGAGCAGGAAGCAGAGGCCGCAGACGCGGAAGCCGAAGGCGAAGCCGCAGCAGCCGACGAGTAACGCGGCACTCTCACCGTTTTCTTCGGCGTTTCCCGATCAGGTACGGGTAGCTGCTGGCGTGGCAACTCCAAGTCGTGCGTTCAGACGAAGCCGTCCGCTCGGGAGTGCCGGCCGACGCTACGAGGAGTGGTCGTCGTAGAACCGCTGTAACGCGTCGTTCCAGGATTCGAACTCGACCGGTTCGCTCTGATGTTCGACTGCGACGCCGACGTACCCACAGCTCTCGCAGATCTCGGCGTCGTGACCCGACAGCGAGTAGGTCTCGATTTCGCCACCACACCGTGGACAGTCCATACCCCACAGTTTTCGCGGCCGGACCTTAATGATTGCCCACGCACTGACGCTCCGCGAACGGGGCGCTGACGCCCACTCCGGCTAGAATGCCAGACGGGCGCTACTGGAAAATACGCCGAATCATCACGAAGATATTACTATTGTGCATTCAACAAGGCTTTTGTATTCGCCAAGTGTATTCGGAGACAGCCATGACCACCACGTCTCCCGCGCTCGTCGAGCACGAGCGCGTCGATTCGGTCACCCCTGTCCGCATCGACGCTACGTCCCTCGAATCGACCGGTCCAGAGTATCTGCGCGATCTCCAGGCCGAGCTGGCGGACGACGGCCTGGCGCCCGTCGAACTCGCCGTCGACGCCTGTTTCGACGAGGACTGTTCGCTCGCGACCGAGACCGAAGCGGATCGAATCCGGGCCCTGGTCCGTGCGGCCGTCTTCCTCGGCGCGAATCGGCTCACGGTGCGTCTCGACGACCAGCACCCACCTGCCGCGGCCGAGACGGCGCTCGCGGCGTGTGCCGAACGCGCACGACGGGAGGGGCTGGCACTGACCATCGACGGACCGGCCGGTGTCGAGGAGATCCTCGAGCACTGATGAGCACGCGCAGCTCACTCGCAAAGCGCCTGGGCGTCGTCGCCGGGTTCGACGATCCGCGAGCGGAACTCGAGCAGTACCCGACGCCGCCGGAGCTCGCAGCCCACATCGTTCACGTCGCCGACCTGCAGGGTGACCTCGCGGGCCGGACAGTGGTCGATCTGGGCACTGGAACCGGGATGCTCGCGCTCGCCGCGGCGCTCCGTGGTGCGGACCGCGTCGTCGGCGTCGAACTCGACAGCGATCCCATCCTGACCGCGGCCGACAACGAGGAGAAGGTCGGCACGACGAGCGAAATCGAGTGGATCCAGGGCGACGCGACCCGCTCGCCAGTGGCCCCCGCCCCGGCCGATACGACCGTGGTCATGAACCCGCCGTTCGGTGCCCAGCACGGGAATCGTGGCGCCGACAAGGAGTTCCTCGAGACGGCCCGGTCGATCGCCTCCGTCTCCTACTCCGTGCACAACGAGGGCAGTCAGGAGTTCCTGGAGGCGTACACCGACGACGTCGGGGGGACGGTCACGCACGCGTTCGCCGCCGAGTTCGAACTCGACAACCAGTTCGCGTTCCACGAGGACGAGCAGCGCAGCCTCGACGCCGAAGTCTATCGGATCGAGTGGAGCTGACGGCGTCGAGAAGCCCTATGGCGTGTGTATGCGCGAAAACGGGCGAGTAGCGAACGAACCCTGTGGTCTCGAGGCCGATGTGTGATGTAGGATAGTCGTGCGTTGATGGGTGGACCGCTAACCGCTGACGCCGACCGAGCTCCGTTTCTGGGGTGCGATCAGTCGTCCCGGTACGTCTCCCGCTGTGCGATCGGCACCCGCGTGGTATCGGTCGTCGCGAAAATCGTGACGCGATCGTCGACGCGCTCGGTCCGGAGGGTGAGCGGACCGATCGTGGTTCCGTTACCGACCGCCGGAACCGGTGACTCGCCGACGAGCCCGGCGTCGTCGTAAACTTCGAGGCGGAATCCGTCGGCTGTAGGCACGACGGCGACGCTGTGACCTTCGACGATCGGCGTCGCGTAGCCGGGGTTGCTCTCGTAGGCTCGAACGGTCTCGCCGTCGTGGCTGAGATCGACGGCGTAGGCGGTGTCGTTGCCGGTGACGGTCCACCCGGTCCGCTCGACGTGGATCGCTTCGCGCCAGCCGACGCCCCCGACGGTGACCGAGCTGTTCCCCTCGCTCGCGAGATACTGTTTCGACACGGCAGTGGTCCAGATGTGCCGCTCTTCGTTGACGACGATCACCCCGCTCGTCGGCACCGTCGTTCGGTTCGCGATCATCGGGAGATCGATCGCCGGGATCATCCGGTTCCTGACGTCCTCCGCGTAGGTCACGCTGTACCCCTCGACGGTGATCGACTGCTCGTTGGGGACCGGGTCGTCGCCCACGGTGACGAGATTCGGCAACGCCGCCGGAACCGAGATGAGGATCACGAGGGCGAGCAACGCCCCGAACGCGGTCTGGCGACCGGTGGGCAGTTCGTCGAGTTCGAGCGGCGAGAGCGTCCAGATCGCCGGCAGCGCGAGGACGATTGCGACCCCGGCGATGGCGGCGACGGTCCAGGGCCGCCACGCCAGGACCACCGAGAGCACAGCGACGAGCGCGACGACGGCAGCGAGCGCGCCGAGCCAGACTGCGGCGGCCTGCCGGATCGTCGGCGAGCGCGGGAGGTCGGTGACAGCCTCGTGAATCGGCCGATCGCTGGCGGTCGCCGCGACCGCCACGACGACGGCGAGCAGGACGACGAGACTCACACCGAGCCCCTGGAAGAGGACGTAGACGCCGTTGCCCTCGAACCAGTAGATCGCCCAGAGTCCCCGGCCCATGCCGTAGACGGCCGTCGCCAGCAGCACCCGACCGACGTTCGGACGGACGCCGCGGTGGTACAGCAGTGCGAGGCCGAGGAGCACCCCGACGACGATTCCCAGCGCGTGCCCCTGCACGGCGATCGTCGCCCATCCTGGCGGGCGGGGTGGGCTCCCCGAGATGCCTGCACGGACGATCGGCGACTGGAGTGCGTAGTACGTCGTCGAGACGACGCCCGACGCGGCCAGCGCGACGACGGTGGCGACCGGATAGCGAACGAGCGCGAACCCACCGAACGCGAACACGACCCCGGAGAACCCGATTACTGGGCCGACGGCGAAGACGGCGGTCAGGAGCCCGAGCAGTAGCACAGCCACCGGAAAGACGACGAGCGCCCGAACCCATGGCGTCCGGACCGCGTCGTCTGCCGCGGCCTGGATCCGGCCGAGGCGATCGGTCGCGTTACCGAGTTGCTCAGTGCGGGTGGACGGGTCGTGATCGATCTCCGAACGCTTCCCCCCTCCCGGATAGTGGCCCCAGGCGTACTCGGCCAGCGGTGCGAGCGTCACCGTCCCGACGAGATTGCCGATCAGGTGGCTCGCGGAACTGTGTGAGAATCCGGCGGTCAGAATTCCGGTCGGATAGAGATAGGACCACGCGCGGAACGGCAGTACCGTCGGATCGTACCAGTGACGGTAGCCGCCCTGTACGAAGAGATACACCGAGAGGACGAAGGCGACCGTGACGACGGTGCCCCACGGGACGCCGTACCAGAACCGTTCGGTGAGCAGGTCGCGCCAGCGCTCGCTGTCACCGAGATGCAACGCGACCGCGAGAGCGAGGAGATAGGCGAGGAGCACGAGAACGGCAAACGGGGAGTCGAACATGGTCTGGCTCTAGAACTGGCGTGCTATATGTCGTGTGGTCCCGAGAAGCGTCGGACTGCATCGGGTAGCCAACCGTTACCAGCCGCGTGGATCGCGTAGTACCTCGTTACCGAACGGAGGGGTCGGGCGACTCGTCTGCAGCGAGCTTACGAGTAGGTCTCCTCCTGTGCGACCAGTGCTCGACCGCCCTCGCTCTCCATGTAGATTCGCCGCGCGTCGCCGTCGGATTCGACGACGATCTGGAGGTCGCCGACGTCCGTCGAACTGTTGGTTTCGGGGATCGCGATCGTCTCGACGGTGCCCGCCCCGTCGGCCACGCGGAGCTCGAAGGCTTCGTCCGTCGGGACCACCGTCGTGGTGTAGCCGTCGATCCGGGCATCCGCCGTCACGGGATCGGTCGTGAACGACCGGGTCGTTTCGCCGTCGTGGTGGAGATCGACAGCGAAAGCCGTGTCGTTGCCGGCGACTTCCCAGCCGGTCCGCTCGACGTCGACGGTCTCGGCCCAGCCGGGGCCACCGACCGTCACCGAGTCGTTGCCAGCGTAGGCGAGTTGCCCTTCGCGTATCCCGATCGTCCACATATTGCGTTCCTCGCTGGTGACGACCACCCCTGTTATCTGGCTCGCGAGTGCGTCCTCCTCGAGTCCCATGTCGATCCCGGAAACGTGACCGCTCGTCGCGTTGTCCGCGTACGCGATCGTGTAGTCGCGTATCTCCACCTCCTGTGCGCCGGCGACCGAGCCGTCGTCGACGGCCACGATCCCGAGGAAGATGCTCGGGAACGCCAGCAGCCCGGTCGCGATCGCCAGCACGGCGATCGCACCAGTGCGCCTGGTGAGCGGCGGCCCGTCACGCTCGGACGTCGCCGCGATCGTGACGAGCCCCGCGACTACGAACACCGCGACGACGCCGACGCCTCGATAGAGCACGTAGACGTCGTCGCCCGCTGGCCACACGACGAGCCAGAGCGACTGGACGAGTCCGACGCCGAGAATTCCGAAGAACACTCGGCCCGGGGACGGCAGTCGATCCCGCTTCGAGAGGAGCGCGAGCGCCGCGAACACGCCGAGCAAGAACCCCAGCGCGTGCGCCTGGAATCCGATACCCGCCCAGCTCGGCGGCGTCGGACCGCCCGCCTCGATGCTCCCCCTGACGATCGGGTTCGTGAGCGCCTCCCAGAGCACGCTCAGGCTGCTCGCCGCGACGACGCTGACGACGGTCGTTAGCGGGTAGTAGACGACCGTGAAGCCGATGATCGCGTAGACGGCACCGGAGAAGCCGAGACTCGGCCCCAGCGAGTAGACCGACGTGATCAGGGATACGGCGAACAGCGCGCCGGGGAAGAAGACGAGCGCGCGGACGAGTGGTCGGTCGACGATCGAAGGGCCCTCTCGATCCGACGGCGCGTCGGGCAGGAACTCGTCGTCGGTGTCCCAGGGCTCGTCCTCGTCCCCGTCCCAGGGGCCCCCACTGCCGTCGTTCCAGGCGTTCCCCACGACCTCCCCGTCCGATTCCTCGGCAGGCGATCCGTCCGCGTTCGCGTCGTCCGCCGTCGACTCGTCGGTCGATCGCGGGTAGTGCCCCCACGCGTACTCCGCGATCGGTGCGAGCACGAGCGTCCCGGCCATGTTCCCGATCAGGTGCGCCGGCGACCCGTGCGCGATCCCGGAGGTCACGACGCCGAGCGGGTAGAAGTACGACCACGAGACGAACGCGTAGATCACGGGTGATCCCCACTGCTGGAGGCCGCTCTGGGCGAAGAGGTAGAAGGCTACGTTGACCGCGACGACGAGCAAGGAGCCCCACGGAACGCCGAGGACGAACCGCTCTTCGAGCTTCGACCGCCAGCGGTCACGACCCGGGAACGCCCAGAGCGAGGCGACGGTCGCCACCAGTACGACGGCGACGACCCATTGCATCGGGGAGGGAGCCATCGTTCGGGATCACGGACACGTCCCTTGTCAGCTATTCGGTCGGTGCTCGCCGCGAGTGCATCATCGTTGGTCGCTGGATCCCAACGACGTGTTCGACTCGGCCACCTGCGTGGTCACGCTTCGAAAGCTACAAACGCGCCGCCTCAGTACGATGAGGCATGGATCTGCGGGTCATCGACCTATCCGACGAGGAACTCTCCATCGAGATCGCCGGCGAGGATCACACGTTCATGAACGTTCTCAAGGGGACGCTGCTCGAGACCGAGGGCGTCGAGGCGGCGACCTACGACATGAACCCCGAGCAGTCCGGTGGGCAGACCGATCCCATCCTCACCGTCAAGACCGACGGGCAGGATCCCCTGGAGACGCTCGAGGACGCGGCTGGGCAGGTGAAGGCGAAGACGGACGCGCTGACCGAGGCCGTCAAGGCGGCCTGAGTTTCGCGTCGAGCAGCTCGGTCCCGTTTTTCGACGGTTCTCACGACAGTTTCAGCTCACCCATCGCGGTTCGCATCGCTACAGCCGAACCGGAACCCCGCGCTCGTCGAGGTACTCCTTGACTTCCCGGATCGTGTACTCGTCGAAGTGGAATATCGAGGCCGCGAGCGCCGCGTCGGCGTCTGCCTCGGTGAACACCTCGTAGGCGTCCTCGGGGCCACCACAGCCCGACGACGCGATGACGGGCGTATCGACCGCGTCGCAGACTGCGTTCATCAGCGGCACGTCGTAGCCGTCCTTGGTGCCGTCGGCGTCGATGGAGTTGACGAACAGCTCCCCCGCACCGCGCGATTCGGCATCCCGCGACCACTCGACGACGTCGCGGCCGGTTCCCTCGCGCCCGCCCTTGACGGTGCACTCGAACCAGCAGGACTCGCCGTCGACCTCCTCGTAGTACTCGCCCTGCTCGTCGAACCGCCGTCGGGCGTCGACGGAGATGACGATGCATTGGGAGCCGAAGGCGGCGGCGCCCTCCTCGATGAGCTCGGGGCGTTCGAGCGCGCCGGTGTTGATCGAGCACTTGTCGGCCCCGGCACGCAGGGTCTCCTTCACGTCCTCGCGCGTGCGGATCCCGCCGCCGACGGTCAGGGGAATGAACACCTCGTCCGCGACGGCGGAGACGGTTTCGAGCATCGTCTCGCGGCCCTCCGCGGAGGCGGTGATGTCGAGAAAGACGAACTCGTCGGCGCCGGACTCGTTGTACCGCTTGGCCATCTCGACGGGGTCCCCGGTGTACTCGAGGTCCTCGAAGTTGACGCCGGTGTAGACCGCGGCGTTCCCGTCCTCGTCGACGTCGACGTCGATGCAGGGAATGATCCGCTTCGTGAGTCCCATTCACTGTCGTCTACCAGTGCAGCCGGGAAAAACTGTGCGTTCGCGTGCAGTATTCGCCACGGGGCAGTCGGTCGTTTCGGGGGTCCGAGCGCTGCCAGTGCCCGGGCGTGCTCCTGGATGGCTGCGTTTAAGGCCCGAGCGCGACGACGTGCTCGTATGAGCGACGACGAGAAGGAATCCGACTCCGTCGGTCCGGACATCGACCTCGAGAAAATCGCCAACGAGAGCGACGCGGACGACGACGCCGCGGCTGCCGAGTCGTCCGACGCGGCCGACCACCATGACGGCGGTCACGGCCACGACGACGGGCACGACGACCAACACGACAGCGAGCCCGCTGGGCGCACGACCGCCCCGCAGAGCGACTTCACCGCCCGACAGGCAGCGATCGGTGGGATCGTGACGGCGATCGGCCTCGTCGTCGCCTACGCCGTCCCCGCGCTCCTCGCCTGAGACCGCTCTTCGTCTCGTTTCGTCTCGTTCCAGCTCGCAGCACCTCGTATTTGCAGCTCGTAGCGCCTCGCTACAGCAGCGCGTCGACGCCGATCGCGAGTCCGGCACCGAGGAGACACGCGAGCAGCGTTCCGAGCGCGAACGACGTCGCCGCGGCGGGCCGATCCTCCTCCCAGAGGCGAACGGTCTGGACGGAGAACGTCGAGAACGTCGTGAGCGCCCCGCAGAAGCCGACGCTTGCGAGCAACGCCAGCTCTGCACCTGGCGATCGCACGGCCAGCAGGGTCGCGAGGAAGGTGCCGAGCACGTTGACGACGATCACCGAGACCGGGAACCGATCGACTGCGACCAGCTCCCCGACCGCGAACCGCGTGAGTGCACCGGCCGCGCCACCGAGCCCGACGAGGACGATCGGCTCGACGCTCACGGCCCCGGCGGTCGCCCGGGCGAAAACTGCGTCCACGCCGATCGGTATCATCGGGGCTCACCCCACCGCCGAACGACGGCGATCCCGAGCCCTGCGGCAGCGAAACCGACGGCGTACGTGACGGTCACGTAGCCGACGGCGACCGCCGGCGACTGCTGGATCGCACCGACGACGAAGGTGCTGTAGGTCGTGAAGGAAGAGAGAAATCCGGTCGCCCCGAACCGCCTGAGGCGCTGGACTCGAACCGAGGAACGTTGCCGTCGGCCCGTGGAATCGGTGCGGGTCGCGTCCAGCAGACTCGTCAGTACGAGCGCGAGTGTGAAACTCCCGAGGACGTTCACCAGGAGCGTCGACAGGAGCGAGCCGCCGACGGCGACGTCGACGCCGTACCGGGACACGGCCCCTGCAAAGCCACCCAGCGCGACGAGGAGACCGGGCGGAGCGACGCGGCGAGTCCCGGCCATCGTCTCACGCGCCGCTCTGCAGCGATCGTTTTTCGTCAAAAACCGAACGGAGGCGGCGGGGAGTCGTTGGTGCGTGGTGAACCGGGTGGACGGGTACCACGCGCGCCGTTAGAAGACGTACTCGTCGTCGTGGCCCATCATCCCGTCGTCTTCGAGGCCACCAGGTTCGTTCTCGTCGTCCATTGGTCCGCTCGTCTTGTAGGCTTTGAGGCCCGTCGAGAGCAGCTCTTCGATCGCCTCCTCTCGATTGACGAACTCCCCTTTCTCGACGAGCTGGGCGATCTGCATCTCGAGGTGCTCCGGGACCGTAATCTCGACCTTTGGCATCGGACGTGCGGCGGTTCGGCAGAGGGGTATTTAAGCTTGACGGGGAGCCCCACGGCAACGGGCGTCGGTGATCGACGGAAGCGACACCGATCCCGGTGGACCCGTGGCGTCGAACGACTGCCAGTTCGGCGCTGCTCGGATCGTCCAGTCTCCGCCGATTCGCCGAATGGGATAGCCTGAAGGGACAGCGGCCCCGACTGATCGTCAATGGACGGGACCGGAGCCGTGTCGGTCGTCGCGGGGGATGGCGCTCTCGTCTCGCACACGCGGACGATTCCGGACGTTTCCCTCCGGGCGGTGCTCGAGGCGTTCGGTCCACCGACGGCGTGCTGGCGGGCCCCCGACGAGCCGTCGCTCGTTGGCTGTGGCGCAGCTGCGACGCTCACCGCGAGCGGTCCGGACCGTTTCGAGTCGATCCAGTCACAGGCCGACGAGCTGTTCGGAACGTTCGAAGAGAGCACGCCGCGTGCCGCGCGCCCACGACTGTTCGGCGGATTCGCGTTCCACGGCGACCACGAACCGGGCCATCCCTGGGTCGGGTTTCCGGGCGCGTACTTCGTGCTTCCCGAGATTCAGGTCGTGCGCGACGGCGACGAGACTCGCCTGACCGTCACCCTCACCGACGCCGAGGAGGGCGCTGCCAGCGCACGCGCCGACGACGTGGCCGAGACGCTCGCCGGGCTCTCCGATCCCGGATCCCCCGAAGCGCCGCCCGGATTCGAGCAACGCAGTCGGGATCCGTCTCGCGAGGAGTGGCGGACGCAGGTCCAGGCAGCGATCGAGCGGATCGACGCCGGCTCGCTTCGCAAGGTCGTCCTCGCCCAGTCGACGGAGCTGGCACTCACCGGCTCGCTCTCGCCGTCAGATGCGCTCGAACGGCTCGCTGGGCCGTACCCCGACTGTACGCGCTTCGCGTTCAGCCCGACGGCGGAGGCGACGCTGTTCGGTGCAACGCCGGAACGGCTCGTCTCGTTGTCCGGGCGATCAGTCGAGACGCGCGCGCTCGCCGGTTCGACGGGCCGTGGCGACACCGAGGACGAGGACGAGTGGCTCGCCCAGGAGCTCCAGGCCAGCCAGAAGGACGAGCACGAGCACGAGCTGGTCGTCGAGGCGATCCGCGAGCAGCTCGCTCCCCTGGCGGCGTCGGTTCGGACCGGCCAGCGACAGATCCGCACGCTCGCCACGGTCCAGCACCTCGAGACGCCGATTTCCGCGGAGCTGTCCGACGCCGAGCACGTCCTCTCGCTCGTCGAAGCACTACACCCGACGCCCGCCGTCGGTGGCCTTCCGCCCGAGGCCGCCCTCGAGACGATCCGCTCGACGGAGACGTTCGACCGGGGCTGGTACGCTGCGCCGGTCGGCTGGTTCGACGCCGCTGGCGACGGGACCTTCGAGGTGGCGATCCGCTCGGCCATCGCGAACCACGACTCGGCGACGCTGTTCGCAGGCGCCGGCATCGTCGCCGACAGCGAGCCCGACCGCGAGTGGGACGAGGTACAGCTCAAGTATGGCCCGATGCTGGAGGCGCTCGCCGAATGACCGCGCCGAACCGCAACGCGCTGTGGGGCCGGATCCTGATCGACGAACTCGTCGAGAGCGGTCTCGACGCGGTCTGCGTCGCCCCTGGCAGCCGATCGACGCCGCTGACGGTCGCCGCGTTCGAGCACGAGGAGCTCACCGTCTTCTCTCACCTCGACGAACGCTCGGCGAGCTATTTCGCGCTCGGGCGCGCCCGCCGAACTGGCACGCCTGTCGGCCTCATCTGTACCTCCGGCACGGCGGCTGCGAACTTCCATCCCGCGGTGATCGAGGCGAGCCAGGCACGGGTGCCACTCCTCCTGCTGACGGCGGATCGACCGCCGGAGCTCCGCGATAGCGGTGCGAACCAGACGGTGGATCAAACGAAGCTCTACGGTGACGCCGTCCGCTGGTTCCGCGAGCTGCCCGAACCGGAGCCGACCGACCGAAAGCTCCGCCGGCTACGGGTCGACGCTGCGCGGGCGGCATCGAGAGCAAGCGGAACGCCCGCCGGCCCGGTTCACCTGAACGTTCCCTTCCGGAAGCCACTCGAACCGGTCGAGGTCGACGGAGACGCCCCCGAGGCGCCAGATGGCCTCGGCGTCACGGGCCGGGACGGCCCGTTCGTCGAGACCGACGACGGTGCCCACCATCCTTCGCCGGATCGCATCGACGCGCTCGCCGATCGGATCGCCGCGTCGGATCGGGTACTGTTCGTGGCTGGTCCGGAAGATCCACCGACCGGACGAGGCGCCGAGCCCGAGGCCGTTCTCGGAGGCGGCCAATCGGTTCGGTCGGCCGCCGCGACGGCCGGCGCACCGCTGCTCGCGGATCCACTCTCTGGCGCGCGATTTGGCCCCTCCACGACGACCGACGGTGCCAGCGGAGCGCCGCTCGTCTCTGGCGGCTACGACGCCTACGTCGGCTCCGACGCAGTCGCGGCCTGGCCCGACCCAGAGGTGGTCGTTCGTATCGGTGCCTCGCCGACCTCGAAGTCGCTCCGGAAGTATCTCGCGAGCACTGAGGCCCACCAGGTGCTGATCGATCCGGCCGGGGAGTGGCGCGAGGCCGAATTCCAGGCGTCGACGGTGATCCGTGCCGATCCGTCGATCGCTCTCGACGGGCTCGAGCGCGGACTCGGGGAGCGCGACGTCGATCCCGAGGAAGCCGCCCGTTCGCGCTATCGCGAGCGGTTCGCGACCGCCGAGTCAGCGCACTGGTCGCTGCTAGAGGACGCGCTGGCGGAGGCCCGCGAGGATGGGGAAGCGGATCCGTTCGAGGGCGCCGTAGTTCCGGCGGTCCTCGACGCGCTGCCCGACCGGGCGACGGTGTTCGCGTCGAACAGCATGCCAGTTCGGGATCTGGACCGGTTCGTTCGGCCCGACGACCGTCGGCTCTCGGCACTCGCAAACCGCGGTGCCAGCGGCATCGACGGCATCGTTTCCTCGACCCTCGGTGCGGCGAGCGGTGGCGAAGAGCCCGTCGTCGGCATTCTCGGCGACCTCGCCTTCTATCACGATATGAACGGGCTCCTGGCAGCGGGCCGCTGTGGCGTCGACGCGACGATCGTCGTCGTCAACAACGACGGCGGCGGCATCTTCCACGCGCTGCCGATCGAATCGTTCGATCCGCCGTTCACCGAGGCGTTCAAGACACCACACGGGCTCGACTTCGAGCCGACCGGCGACCTCTACGACCTCGACTTCGAACGGGTCTCCTCGCTGGACGCGCTCCGGACAGCCTGCTCGGAGTCGATCGGCTCGGACGGTCTGACCGTCGTGGAGATTCGTACCGACGCAGAGTCGAGCCACCGGTCTCGCGAGTCGCTTGCCGACCGCCTCGGGGAGATCCTGGCCGAGTCCGGTGGGGCCGTCGATCCGTAGAAACTGACTGTCGGTTACCGGACGAGCACCATCGCGACGGCAATCGAGTAGCCGAGCGGAAGCCAGGTGCCACCGAGCAACACGATCCCCATCACCGAGAGCGGAGCGACGCCCACCCCGACGATCACTGCGGGGAGCACGATGCTCCAGGTTCCGAACACGGGGATACCGAAGGCCGGTCTCGGGAGCAAGAACGCGACGAGTGCGATCGCACAGATACCGATCGCCGCGCGCGCAACCGTCGGGAATGCGGGGATTGCAGTGAGAAAGAGCAAGATCGGATAGAGCAGGATCGAGGACGCCAGCAGGACCACGTCGTCCTGGGTCCAGTCGGGCCGGGGGATCCCGACCCGCTGTTGGGCTGGACTCCACTCGTGTACGGAGTGGCCGGGGGACGCACCGTTGGCGGTTCCCCAGCCGTCGGTTGCGCTTCGCTGCGCACTCGGCCCAGCACTCGACGCGGTCGTCCGATCTCCGGCACCATTTCCGGATCCGGTATCGAACGGGTCGCCGAAGGGATCCTCGGAAGCGTCATCGCCAGCTCCTCCGAACCACTCCACGCGCTCCGCCCGGCGCGCTCGACGTTCGCGATCTCGCCAGCCAGCACTCCGTCCGCCGCCGGCGTCGTGGTTCCCCTCCGCGGCCCGGGCGGCTGCCCACCGGACCTCGTCCTCGGAGGGCCGGTTGGGCTCGGGATCATCGCCGTTCACGTAGGCCTCGTGGCCGAGTCGATCGTACGTCTCGCGTTCTTCGGGGTCGGTTAGCACGATTTCGGCCCGTTTGACGTGCTTGAACCGCTCCTCCGCGTCAGGGTGGTCGGAGACGTCCGGGTGGTTCTCCTTGACCTTCTCGCGGTAGGCGTCCCGTATCGCATCCTGATCGGCGTCGGCGTCGACGCCGAGCACGTCGTAGTACGTGGTTGGCATGTGGAGGGACCGCGTCGTCCGTGAGTCGGCCCCCGACGTCAAAAAAGGACACTGCCGAACCGGCGGTGCGGTGGATGCGGCTGCGTCGATCTCGTTTCTCCGCCCCTCGGCCAGCAGTGCTCTCCGTCGGGAAAGTGCTTTCACGCGGCCGGACCCACCGGAGCACATGACCTCCGCGATCATGGACGAGGCTCGCTGGGAGTCCATCGACGCGCTCGAGTTCGAGGACGTCACCTACCACCGCGCCACCGACCTCGGCGCGGTCCGTATCGCGTTCGATCGTCCCGACGTCCGCAACGCCTTCCGCCCGCGGACGGTGGACGAGCTTTCCGCCGCGCTCGATCACGCGAAACGCCAGACGGACGTCGGCTGCGTGCTGCTTACCGGGAACGGCCCCTCCTCGAAGGACGGCGGCTGGGCGTTCTCTTCCGGTGGCGACCAGCGTATCCGAGGGGCAGACGGCTACGAGTATCGCGAGGACGAGCACGAGGATTCGCCCACCAGCGGAACGGACGAGAACGGAGACACCGATGGGGCCGAAGACGGCAGCAACGCCGACGTCGGCCGACTCCACATCCTCGAGGTCCAGCGCCAGATCCGACATATCCCGAAGCCGGTCGTCGCCGTCGTCCCGGGCTGGGCAGTCGGCGGCGGCCACTCGCTGCACGTCGTCTGTGATCTCACGATCGCCAGCGAGGAGCACGCGAAGTTCAAGCAGACGGACCCCGACGTGGCGAGCTTCGACGGCGGCTTTGGCTCGGCGTATCTCGCCCGCCAGGTCGGCCAGAAGAAGGCCCGCGAGGTGTTCTTCCTCGGAAAGACCTACGACGCCGAGGAAGCCGCCGACATGGGAATGGTGAACGAGGTCGTGGCTCACGAGGATCTCGAAGATCGCGCGCTCGAGTGGGCCGAGGAGATGACGTCGAAGAGCCCGACGGCGATGCGGATGCTCAAGTACGCGTTCAATCTCGACTCCGACGGGCTCGTCGGCCAGCAGGTCTTCGCGGGCGAGGCGACGCGACTGGGCTACATGACCGACGAAGCGGCGGAGGGCCGGGACGCGTTCGTCGAGGGCCGAGAGCCGGAGTTCGACGAGTACCCCTGGCGGTACTGAGCGATCGACCGCTGTCCTGGCGATCGGTTCCTCAGCGTTCGCCGGATGCCTCGTCGGCGTCTTCGGACCGCTCGATCTCGGCAGCCTGTCGTTGGATGTCCCTGAGCGCTCGTTCCTGTTCGCCACGAGCCTGGCCGCCCGACTCGACGTACTTCCCGTCGTACTCCCGGGAGGGAATGAGATCCCAGACGTCGTTGGTGTCCGCCGCTTCCGGGCCGTCTGCTCCGGATTCCGCTGTCGGTTCGGCGTCGTCGATTCGCGATTTCTCGCCGCTGGCGGATCCACGAAGCCTGCCGAGGAGGGACCGGAGCATCCCTGAAGGTTCTCGATCGGGCACCAAAGAACCACCGCCGAGATGCCAAGCTTAAGGCCGATCCGCTCCCGAGAACCGACAATGAGCGGCGAGCCCTCACGTGCTCGGGCCTGGCTCCTGGCGACGCGCCCCCAGACGCTCCCCGCGGGGGCGGCACCGGTGATCGTCGGCACGGCGGTCGCGATCCAGGCGGAGCTGTTCGCACTGGTGCCGGCGCTCGCGGCGCTCGTCGGCGCACTCCTGATCCAGATCGGGACGAACTTCGCGAACGACTACTACGACGCGGTCTCGGGGGTCGATACGGAGGATCGTGAGGGGTTCACTCGCGCGACGAACGCCGGCCTCATTCCGCCCAGGCAGGTCAAATTCGCGGCCTTCGGGACGTTCGGTCTCGCCATCTTGCTTGGCGTCTATCTCGTCTACGTCGGCGGGCTGCCGATCCTGGTGATCGGGCTCGCGAGCGTCGCGAGCGGCTACGCGTACGCCGGCGGGCCAGCGCTCGGCTCGAAGGGACTGGGCGATCTCTTCGTGTTCGTCTTCTTCGGCGTCGTCGCCGTCACGGGAACGACCTACGTGCAGGCAGCAGCGACGCTCGCCGATCCGCCGATCCTCGCGCCGCCAGCTGACGCGATCGTACCGGCGGCCGTCGTCGCGAGCCTCGCGATGGCAGGACTCTCGACGACGATTCTCGTGATCAACAACGTCCGCGATCTCGAGACCGACCGGGCTGCGGGCAAGCGGACCCTCGCGGTGATGATCGGCTACCGGTGGAGTCGCGTCGAGTTCGTGGGTATGCTCTGTCTCGCGTACGCCGTTCCGCCGGTGCTCTGGCTCGCCTTCGGCTACCCGTCCGGAGTGTTGCTCCCGTTCGTCACGCTTCCACTCGGGATCCTCCTCGCGTGGATCGTCTGCACCCGGACGGACGGCGAGGCGCTGAACCCCGCCCTGGAGCGCACAGGCCAGCTCCTCTTCCTCTACGCCGTCGCGTTCGGTCTCGGGGTGGTGCTGTGATCGTCCCGAGTGGCCGCGTGTTCCGCCAGTGTCGCCGCGTGATTCTCCCGTACTGTCGCGTGAGTGCCCCGGGTAATCGGGTCACTGTTTCGGGTCGGCGCGTGGACGGTCCAGGGGTGTGCTGAGTGAATCTCGACCTCCAGCGCTTCGACCTCGATCTCGTCGAACCGCTCCGGACGGCCGATCGCGTCATCGAGTCGCGGTCGGGGTTCCTGGTCCGCGTACGTACCGAGAACCGTCGCGGACTCGGGGAGGCGACGCCGCTCCCGGGCTGGACCGAGTCCCTGGAGGAGTGTGAGCAAGCGCTCGACCGGGCGCAAGATCTCCTCTCGCTCCGCGGCCCGGAAGCGACGCTCGAGGAGATCGCCGACGTGCCAGCCGCACGCCACGGTCTCTCGCTCGCGCTCGCGGACGTTCGAGCGAGGCGTCTCGACGTTCCGCTCGTCCGCCACCTCGGCGGCGGTTCACGCGCCCGTTCGCGTCGGCTCCGCGTCAACGCCACGATCGGGGACGGATCGGTCGAGGCCACGGTCGAGGCCGCCGAGGCTGCGATCGTCGACGGGTTCGACTGTCTGAAGGTCAAGGTGGGCGCGCGAGACCTGGAAGACGACGTCGAGCGGATCGAAGCGGTCCGGAACGCCGTCGGTCCCGACCCCGAACTTCGCGCCGACGCGAACGAGGCGTGGGATCGACCGACCGCGGAAACAGCACTGGATCGCCTCGCCGCCCACGACGTGTCATACGTCGAGCAGCCGCTCTCGGCAGGCGACCTCGTGGGGCACGCGAAGCTCCGCGGCGGTCCAGTTGGCGTCGCGCTCGACGAATCGGTCGCCGTGTCCGACATCGATCGGCTCCTCGACGTGGAAGCGGCGGACGTTCTCGTTTGCAAGCCGATGGTCCTCGGCGGGCCGGATCGAGCCGTCGCGACCGCCCGACGTGCGAGGCGCCAGGGGGTTCGGCCGGTCGTCTCGACGACCGTCGACGCGGTCGTCGGACGACTCGGCGCGCTCCACGTCGCCGGTGCGCTGGCGCCGATCGGCCCCTGTGGACTCGCGACTGGAGATCGGTTCGCGACGGATCTCGGCCCCGATCCGGCACCGGTGCTCGACGGGACGATTGCTATACCCAGGGGTGCGGGGACGGGGTTACAGCTCGCGGAAGACTGAGCACCGGGGCGCGGGCCGCTCGCTCAGGAGTCGTCGCTTCCGGGGAGGTCCTGGAAGGCGCCGACGAAGTCGTCGTGGTTGGACAGCTGGCCGACGGAGTGGTCGACCTGTTGCTCGAGCTCGTCGACGCGCTGGACGAGCTCTTGGTACTCCTCGTTGTCCTCGAGTTCCCGCTCGGACTTCTCGGATTCGAGCAGTGACTTCTTCGAGACGAGCGAGTAGAACTCCTGGATGTCGGCCTCGTAGGACGAACGCGTCTGGATGCGGTCGATGATGTCCAGCAGGTCGTCCTTCGAGACGGGCTTGACGAGATAGTCGTCGAACCCCATCTCGATGATGTCGAAATCGGGGTCCACGGCCGTCACCATCACGACGCGGCAGTCGTAGCCTTCCTCCCGAATCCGTTCGAGCACTTCGTCGCCGGAGAGCCCGGGCATCCGCCGGTCGAGAAGGACGATCTCGACGGAGTCGGCCATCTTCTCGAGAGCCGTTTCGCCGTCGTAGGCCGTCTCGACGTTCCAGTCCGTCTGCAACCACGCGGCAAAGAGATCCGCGAGCCGCGATTCGTCGTCAACGACCAAAATCTCGGGTGCGTCTTCAGACATGTGATTCCGGGAAGTCCCTACCTGGGGTTTGGCGCACTCTCTCATAAAGCCGGTGGCCTCTGGTCCAGCCGACTGTCCTCGCGACCGAGCCGCTGACCAGGTCCGTCCGTCTGTCTCCGCACCGTCGATCGTCGACGTCCAGTCATTTGCCGCCGTCGAACGCCGTCCCGTATTGCTCCCGGAGGTGCGTCAGTATCCAGTCGACGACGTCGGGATCGTACGTCCAGCAGCCGTAGTACCCGTCGGGGCGCTCCTCGGCGAGCAGTGCACACTCCTGGCTGGGCTCGCCGCCACCGTCGTAGGCGACGAACCAGTGCGTCGCGATCTCGTCCGCGTCGGGGGTCACGACGGTGCCGTCCGGGAGTGCGGGCGATTCGCCGCCGGGCGCAGCGTAGGCCGTCACGCGCAGTCCCCGATCGGCGAGATCCCGGTACAGCTGCCCCTCTTCTCGAAGCCGATCGAGCGTCTGGAATCCCGCGTGGAGCTCGCCGTGACCGATCCGGAACGCCCGGTCTTCGATCTCCCGCGTCGCCTGGAGCATTCGCGATCGGTCGTAGGACGTGAACGTCGTCTCCTGGAGGTGACGGAGCACGTCGGCGTACTCTCTCGTGTCGAAGCCGAGCGTCCCGTTCGTCCCGCTCGCCTCGAGCATCGATTCGAGCGACTCGACGTCGACCGTCGCCAGCACCACGCCGTCCATGTCGAGCACCGCGACGTTCCGTGGCCGACCGGATTCGGTGGTCTCGCCCCGAACCTCGACGTTGCGATCGGCCAGCGTCGCGTTGAGTGCATCGACGACGCCGGTCTGCCCCGGAACGTCGGCACCGTCGTCGTCACCTCCCTCGTCGTCGCCCGGATTGAACACGGTTAGCGTCCGCTCCGTCCGCTTGACCGACTCGATGACGTCGGCGAGCGACATTCGGCGTGTATTGGGCGTCGGCGACCAAAAAGTGTGCGTGGCAGCTCAGGTACCGGCTCGTCAAAAGGGCAGTTTCACGACGGCCACGACGGGTGTCGAAAGGCAGGAACTGATCGAGCGCTCGCTACTTGCCCTCGAACTCGGGGTCTTCGTCGCCCATGAACGCCGTGACGCCTTCCATCAGGTCGTCGGTGTTCATCAGCTGGCCGAAGGCCTGGGACTCGATCTCGAGGCCGGCCTCAGTGGACTCGCGACCCTTCTTCATGGCGCGCTTGGTGTACCGCTGTGCGATCGGCGGCCCCGCGGCGAGGTCGGCAGCGTACTCGTGGGCGACCTCGTCGAACCCGTCGACCTCGTGGACCTCGTTGACGAAGCCGAAGTCGGCCATCGACTCCGGATCGTACTGGTCGGCGGTGAGGATGATCTCCTTTGCCCGGCCCATTCCGACGATCTGCTGGAGGCGCTGGGTGCCGCCCCAGCCGGGCAGCAGTCCGAGGTCCAGCTCGGGCTGGCCCAGCGTCGAGCGCTCCGTCGCGAGGCGAATGTCCGCACACGTCGCGAGCTCCATCCCGCCGCCGAGACAGTAGCCGTCGATCCCGGCGATGACCGGCATGTCGCAGTCGGCGAGCTTGCCGAACGTCGCCTGACCCTTCCGGGAGAGCTCGACGGCGTCAAGGGGGTTCGCGCCCGCCGCCATACTCTGGACGTCGGCGCCGGCGGAGAACGCACGGTCGCCCGCGCCTCGGAGCAGGATCGCGCGAACCTCCTCGTCGTCCTCGAGCAGGTCGATCGCCACGTCGAGTTCGTCGAGCACCTCGGTACTGATCGTGTTCATGCGGTGTGGCCGGTCGACCACGATCTTGCCGACCATGTCGCCTGGGTACTCGACGCTGATGGTCTCGAAGTCGGGGGCGGAATCGTCGCCGTCGCCCGCCGAGGCACCGCCGTCCTCGGCCGCGTGGAACCCACCGGCCTCCGCCGCTTCAGCGAGATACGGCGCGGGCTCGTAGCGCGGGTGGCCGGTCTCCTCGTGGGCCGATTCGAGCGTCGCCAGAAGGTCGTCGAGGCCGTGCTCGTCTGCCAGTTTCGCTGGTCCGTCGGGGAAGCCAGCACCGAGTTTGACTGCGCGGTCGATCGCGTCCGGGCCGGCGACGTCGTTGCCGACCAGGAATGCGATCTGGTTGGCCATGCAGGCCAGCAGCCGGGATTCCACGAGGTCGCTCTGGGCGTCGGTGGGGATGTCGACGCCGCCGTTCTCGTAGTCGTAGAACCCCTTCCCGGACTTCTGGCCGAGGTCCTCGGCCTCGACCTTCTCAGCGATCAGGGGCGCGACCTCGTACGCATCGCCGAGCTCCTCCTCCATGTACTCCAGGACGTGGTAGGAGACGTCGATGCCGGTGAGGTCGGCCAGCTCGAAGCTCCCCATCGGCAGCCCCATGCCGAACTTCGTCGTGGAGTCGACCTCCGCGATCGTCGCCTCGTCGTCGGAGACCAGCCACGCGGCCTCGTTCATCAGCGGGACGAGGACGCGGTTGACGACGAAGCCGGGCGAGTCCTTGTGCACGCGGACCGGGGACTTGTCCATCGCGTCGGCGAGCGCCTCGATCGTCTCGAGGGTCTCCTCGCTGGAGTGGGCGCCGGAGATGACTTCGACGAGATCCATCCGGACGGGCGGATTGAAGAAGTGCATCCCACAGAACTGCTCGGGGCGGTCGGTCGTCTCCGAGAGCGCGGTGATCGACAGCGAGGAGGTGTTGCTCGCGAAGATCGCGTCCTCGGGCGCGTACTCGTCGATCTCCTCGTACGTCTCTCGCTTGATGTCCATGACCTCCGGCACCGCTTCGATCACGACGTCGGCGTCCTCGACGGCCGCCTCGAGGTCGACGATCGGCGTGACGCGTTCGAGTGCGGCGTCGGCCTCCTCCTGGGACATCCGGTCTTTCTCCGCGAGCTTGTTCAGCGACCACTCGATGTTGTCGTAGCCGTCTTGGACGAACTCCTCCTCGATGTCCCGCATCGTCACGTCGTAGCCGGCCATCGCGGCGACTTCCGCGATGCCGTGGCCCATGTTCCCTGCACCGAGAACCGTGATACTGTTGATTTCGTCGATCTCCATACCCCTTCTTTTTGCTCCCGGTCGCTTCAACGTTGCCCTCTCGACGGTTTTCAAACGACTCAGGAGTTTATATCTGAGTAAAAACGTCTTGGGGACGGAGCCCGTTGGATCGCCCATGGACTTCGAGCTGACCGAAGAACAACAGGCGATTCGTGACGAAGTACGGCGGTTCGCCGAGAACGAGGTTGCACCAGTCGCGACCGAACTCGACGAGGAGGAATCCTACCCCTACGACGTGATGGACGAGGCCGCGAAGATGGGACTCACCGGCGCGCACATCCCCGTCGAGTACGGTGGTGCGGGCTACACGCCCTTCGAAATGGCGCTCATCACGGAGGAGCTGTTCGCGGTCGACCCCGGCATCGGCCTCTGTATCACGAGCGCCGCCTTCGGCGCGGACTCGATCATGGCCAACGGCACGGAAGAACAGAAGGAGAAGTACCTCGAGCCGATCGCCAACGGCGAGGCCGTGATGGGTGCCGCAATCTCCGAGCCCGACGTCGGCTCGGACGTCTCATCGGTCTCGACGGCGGCCGAGAAGGACGGCGACGAGTGGGTGATCAACGGGAACAAGATGTGGATCACCAACGGCAGCGTCGGCGACTACTTCGTCGTGATGTGCAAGACGGACGACACCGACGACCGGTACTCCGGGTTCTCCCAGATCCTCGTCGAGTCCGACCGCGACGGCTTCACCGCCGAGAAGATCACCGGGAAGATGGGGATCCGGGCCTCCGACACGGCCGAACTCATCTTCGACGACGTGCGCGTGCCCGAGGAGAACCTGATCGGCACGGAGGGTGCCGGCTTCCTCCAGCTCATGCAGTTCTTCGACGAGACGCGGACGATGGTCGCGGCCCAGGGCCTCGGTATCGCGAAGGGCGCCTGCGAGCGCGCGCTCGACTACGCCCAGGAGCGCGAGCAGTTCGACCGTCCGATCAGCGAGTTCCAGGCGATCCAGCACAAGCTTGCCGAGATGCACACCCGTACCGAAGCAGCACGGCAGCTCACATACAAGTCCGCCTGGAGCGTCGAGAACGAGGGCGAGCAGCTCACCGCGCTCGCCTCGATGGCCAAGGAGTTCGCCTCCGCGACCGCCGTGGAGGTCGCCAACGAGGCCGTTCAGATCCACGGCGGCGCCGGCTTCGTCAACGACTTCGACGTCGAGCGGCTCTACCGCGACGCGAAGATCACGCAGATCTACGAGGGCACGACCGAGATCCAGAAGAACATCGTCGCGCGGGAGCTGCTGGGGAAGGGCTTCTAACGCCCACCTTTTTTGTCGTCGGGTTTCCTCGGTCGCTCTCCGAGCGACCTGCGGGAACCCTCCTCCAAAAAATCTGGACCAAAAAAGACCGCCAGCTCGGGGCTACGCCCCTCGCTGACGGTGAACCGCTCACTCACTTCGCTCGTTCGCGGACGTTTGATCACCTGGTGAAGCCGGACCCAGCCAGCGAATTATTCGGTCTACTCTGTCTAGGATGATGATCGCCACCGCGCGGAGTAGCACAGAGGCCCAATCAGAGAACCCATACTTTCAGAGAAACGTGACGGTCAGTGCCGCCGTGCAGGCGCTGATGACGAACCAGCCCGCGTAGTTCCACCAGGGGACCTCCCCGTGGCGAGGGCCTGGTAAATCGTCGGTGTAGGTCCAGTACCCCTTCGCTACACCGTGGTTGTCCGCGAGCACGTCGTACGCAGTCGCGAAGATCGCGGCGATCGGGACGACTGCCCAGCCTTCGGTGACGAGGAGTGCGATCCGGACGGTGGCGTAGATCACGGCCGTCCATCCGGGGAGGACGTAGCACGGCACCCCGGCGACCGTCGGCCCCACGTGGTGGTCGAGCCAACCGAGCTTGACGACGATCAGTTCGCCGACGAAGGCGAGGATGGCGCCACCGGCGAAGAGTGCAACCGTCGCGTCGAGTGGCCACGTCAGCAGTGCGTGGACGAGAGCAGCGACTCCCAGGAGGGCCGTCATCGTGCCGAAGGAGCGACTACTCGTCATGCCTCGATTCTCACGCCGGGTGACGAAAAAGGTCGGTCTCCTCGGCCCGATCAGGCGAACAGCTGTCGGGCGTCGTCGATCGCCTCGACGAGTGCATCGACCTCCTCACGGGTGTTGTAGACGTAGAAGGACGCTCGCGCGGAGGCGGTGATGCCGAGCTTCTGGTGGAGGGGCTGCGTGCAGTGGTGGCCTGCGCGGATCGCGACGGCGTGGTCGTTCATGATCGAGGCGACGTCGTGTGCGTGGACGCCGTCGAGTTCGAAGGCGACCAGCCCGGCGCGGTCGGGGCCCGGTTCGGGGCCGAAGATATCGATGTCGTCGAACTCCGAGAGCCGGTCGTAGGCGTACTCGGCGATCAGCTCCTCGTGTTCGCGGACGTTCTCCATCCCGAGGTCGTCGAGGTAGTCGATCGCGGCGTCGAGACCGATGCCCTGGGCGATCCGGGGCGTTCCGGCCTCGAACTTCCAGGGTAGCTCGTTCCAGGTGGCGTCCTCGTAGGTGACCTTGGTGATCATCTCGCCGCCGTAGAGGAAGGGTTCCATCTCCTCGAGGAGGTGCGTCTTGCCGTAGAGGACGCCGATGCCGGTCGGTCCGAGCATCTTGTGGCCGGAAAAGGCGTAGAAGTCCGCGTCGATGGCCTCGACGTCTACTGGGCGCGTGGGAACTGCCTGTGCACCGTCGACGAAGATCAGCGCGTCCTGTTCGTGGGCCATGTCCGCGAGCGTCGAGACGGGGTTGACGGTGCCGAGCGTGTTCGAGACGTGGAGCACGGAGACCATCTTCGTGTCGGGCCCGATCAGGTCCCGAGCGTGGTCCATGTCAAGTCTGCCGTCGTCGCCGACCCGGATGTACCGGACCGTCGCGCCGGTCCGCTTGGCGATCTGCTGC